>CP074573.1:0-2400000 GCA_018394295.1 Mycoplasmatota bacterium | reverse complement strand
TAAAGAGTGTATCCATCTAAACGCCCACTCTACACTACTATCATCAGGTTTAACTGTTTTAAATTCATTCATTATGTCCTCAGGAAGTGTCGTTAGTTGCCCGCCTTTTAATGGTTCCATAACCCAAATTGGGATATTCCGATCAGCCATTAATTGATATCCTTCAACGCCTTGTTGACTTTTATAGTCAACGTAGTTTATTTGTTGGAGACAGAAGTCCCAATCATAACTTGTTCCAATCTCTTGATATGTTTCTTTATCATCATGATAAGAAAAACCAATATAGCGAAATTTCCCTTTAGCTCTTGCTTCTTCAATAAACTTAAAGACGTCAAGTTCCTTAATTTTTTTCCAAGTATTTTTATTTAAAGCATGTAGTAAATAAAAATCAAAATAATCTACTTGTAGTTTATTTAATTGTTCATCTAGATATGCTTCAAAGTCTTCATATTTTTCAACTTTCCAAACAGGTAATTTTGTTGATAATGTAAAACTATTACGATCAAGTTTTTTCAGGAATTCTCCGAGAAATAATTCACTTTCACCCTCATGATAGGGATAAGCGGTATCAAAGTGAGTAACACCATTTTGATAGGCATATTCTAACATTTTGGTTGATAATTCGCGATCTATTTTTCCGTTTTTCGTTGGAAAACGCATGCATCCAAACCCTAATAGAGAGTTGTTTACATCGCTTTTCATTTGTACTTTTTTCATATTGACCTCCCACTAAATTGCTTGCTAATGATAATTTTATCATAAATAAAATATGAGTACAACTTAAATTAGTTATTGTCTATTGGTAAAATTTAATAAAGCGCAGATTATCAAAAGTGATATTTGCGCTTTTATAGAATTCTTTATTTTCTGAACTTATTACCCTTTAATGCAAACCTTACAACAAAGAAATTTACAGGAACTGCGATAACATAGACTGGGATAGGGGCATATAATTCAGGAATCCCTATAAAGGTAAATAGATTTAATAAAATGAGTTGAATAATAATATTTGTTAAATGGGCTAATCCAAAACGTATACCATTTTCTACATTTACTTTAGTTTTAAAGGTAAATAAATTTGAGGCGATTAAGTTAAAACAAAAACTGATGGCATAACCAATGGAGTAGGCAATACTTTTATCCATTAATTTGATTAGAGAAATGTATATTAGGTAACTGATTCCAGTTGCCATTAATCCTATGATGACAAATTTTATAAATTCTTCAAGTTTATATTTTTTTATTAAATTGACTACGAATTTATACATCTTTTACCTCTTTTACGAATTTTTAAGTAAGTTAATGAACCAAATATAACAATTGATGCTGTAGATATATAAATACCTTTTTTCAAATTTGGTGTTTCATAATTTAATTCAATTTTATGTGTGCCAACATCATTTATAATAAAACTAATCTGTCCATTATAGGATGGGAAAGTTTTAACCTTTTGATTGTCAACATAAACATTCCATCCTTTCGCGTAACCTACTTTATAAGTCATAATGATTGGTTGATCATTATCGACTTTTGAGGATATATGATTGCCATTTATTTTAACATCATAAGTAGAATATTTAAGGATTTGTTCTGTTTTTTCATTAAGGTATTCTTTGTCAACTGTATAGAAGGTTGGGTATTCTTTATCAATAACAATACTTTTAAGACCACTATCTGGAACTAAACAAAAACGATTGAAACAACGTTTGACATTTCCATCATTATCAATTGAAAAGACCTTTTTAGAAACAGTACCAATGATTACAGCGTCTGTATCAGCTTTTGAAATATTAATTGGAAATTCATTAAAATCTCCAGGATAATATTTCATGTCGTATTCTGTAGCGTCACTTAAATTAAATCTGAGATAGTGAATAAAAGAATTTTTCACAGCATCTTCTTCTTTGAAATCATTATCTTCTAAATATTTGATGAGCGCCTGATTTCTGTCATCTCTATTATTGACATATAAGGATTCTAACCATAAGTAATCAAACTCATTTCTGTTTTCTAAATTATAATAAGTAGTAAATCCATTACCAATTGAAAACTGTGGTTTCTTTTGATAAATAGATAAAAATGAATTTAATTCATCAATATCTTTATAACCGACTAATTCACTATCTGGATCATACATACCATTATTAATTGGATTTTCTTTAGAATCAGATAAAATGAACAAGGAAGGGTCCATGTAATAATAGTAGAGGTAAGGAATATCTAATGAACGATAGTAGCGTTTATGATTATCGTTTGATGAATGAAAAGTAAAGTATGGATTAATCAAAGAGTGAAAGATATTAAAATTATTATAAACAGGGAAATCAAATAAATAAGTCATGTCCTGCATGGTTTCAACAGAAGAATTATCATCATAAAAGAGATATTCAGTCATTGTGTAGTAGTCTTCTAATTCAACCTTTTTCATCATTTTATTGATTTCACTTGGATACAAGTCTGCATGTCTCACACCACGTGTAAAATGAGGGGATACACAAACAGAAAAGATTAAGCCAATGGCAACCGCTCTTTCAATAAGTAAAGTTATAGATGCCTGCATATATTTATCTAAAAAGATTACCAAAAATAAAATTACTATGAAAGCAATTATCATGGTGTAAGCTACATTTTCATCAATCCCTGTAAAAATATTAGGTCCTTTGTTGTTGTGAGTTTCTTTGTATTTAGCGACAAAGTTTCTGTTGTATTGAATACTAAAGATTAGATAGCCTATTGATATTACTAAAAAGGAAGCAAACAATATATTGTTAAATAATTTATATTGATAGATAAATGCAAAATCGATGACAAGTAAAACCCCATAAAAGATAAGCCATCGAAGGTAAGGTCCTGAATTCATTGAAAAGAGATAAGCGGTAAATGGGAATAATACCATCATTGTTGCGATAAATGTGACGACTTTTAAGGTGATAAATGTTTTTAGTTGTTCTTTTGTTAATTTTTCACTCGCTAGAAATGTAGGATATAAAATCAAAAAGAATAAACTAAATGAGGCTAGTATACTTGAATAAATAATAACATGATTTGTGGTTAACCAATAATCTGCTTTTATATCATGGAAGAAACCACTATACATATAAAGATTTGGTACAAGCATTTTAAAGAACTCTTTGTAGTAGACCATATCGCCAAATTCTAACTTATAGGTCTTAAATATGGATAGGATGATATTAAAAATTCCTGTTTGACTCATTTCCATGCGAGGTTCATTTTGCATGATACCTAAAGTTGGTAAAAAGAAGAATGCTGCAATACCTAATCCTAGTAAATAATAGAGAATACTCTTTCCTATAAACAAACAGGATTTAATATAAGGGTCAAGATTATTCAAATTTTTAAATGTGAAGAAATGATAGATTGTACGGACTAATAAAGCGAATGCCATAAAGAGTGATAATCCCCAAGCCCAATAGGAGTTAAATAAGAAAATTTGGAAGATGACAAGAGAGAATACAAGAAAATTATTTTTTTGAAACATCAATTCAATGGAGATTAAAACAAGTGGAATATAAAAAGTTAATCCTGTATACGAGGGGAAGACATTTTGTGCAAAAAACAAATCAGCTGTTCCATATAGTACGGATACAAGCAATATGGTTTTATGATTCATCTTATATAATTTTAATAAATAACAAAAAGCAGCTGTTCCAAGCATTACTTTAAAGATAAAGGATAGCCACATTAATTTACTATAAGCTAAGAAAGGAAATAAAAAGTATGGAAGTAAGGTAATATCTAGAGGAATATAGTAAAAATTCGCAAAGTAATCATATCCTATACTATTTTTGAAATCCCATGTAGAAAAGTTTAAATCCATTAACCGGTTACGAAAGTCAAAAACAATTGTTGAAAATTGATATACATAATCTAGTTGAAAAAAAACAACTTTATTTAAAAATAAAGTGATAAATGTAAAGGGAAGATAAAATAAAAAAACGAAAAGTAAACTAAGAAACATAGTTTTTTTAAAAGAAGATATATCAGTAAAAAATTTAAAAGCGTTATTTACTTTATCATTGATTTTATATCCTGTGATATAGTTTTGGGATTTATTTATATTAGATTTTTTCATGTTGTCCTCCATTTGTAATACTTAGGTTAATTATAACATTGGCAAAAATAGTAGTAAAGGTATAAAAAAGAATTATATTCATGAAATAATCCCATAATGTGTGATATAATAATGACATTAAAAAGGTGTGGTGAGATTAAAATGAAAGAAAAAATAACATTAGTTGTTCCTTGTTATAACGAAGAAAAAATGATACCTATATTTTATCAAGAAATTACTCGATATATGCATGAATTTACTAATTATGATTATGAAATATTATTAGTTAATGATGGTTCAAAAGATAATACCTGGTTAGAATTAAAAAAACTAACAACTTCAGATAAACATATTAAGGCGATTAATTTCTCAAGAAACTTTGGTAAAGAAGCTGCCATGTTAGCAGGATTAACAGAATCTTCTGGTGATTATGTGGTTGTGATGGATGCTGATTTGCAACACCCCCCTCACTTATTGGCTGAAATGTTACGTTTAATTAAAGAAGAAGGTTTTGATTCAGTAGGGGCCTACCGATTAGGAAGAAGCAAAAATCATAAAAGTGAATCATTTTTTCGAGTCCTATATTCAAAACTTTTTTATCGATTTATTAATAAAATGAGTGATGTTAAAATAAAAGAGAATGCAACTGATTATCGTATGATGAGAAGAAAAGTGGTGGATGCATTATTAGAATTACAAGAATATAATCGCTTTTCTAAAGGATTATTTGAATGGGTTGGATTTAAAACCACCTATGTAGGATATGAAAATGTCAATCGTGTTGTGGGAAGCAGTTCTTGGAGTTTCTTTAAGCTATTCAATTACGCAATTGAAGGGATAACTTCATTTTCAAGTATTCCCTTAAAATTTTCAGGGATACTTGGGGTGTTTAGTGCCTTCTTATCATTTGTTTATATGGTATATATTATTGTTGATCGAATTGTAAATGGTACTGAGGTATCAGGATGGGCTACTATTGTGTCTATTATTTTGTTCCTTGGGGGAATCACATTGATTTCTCTAGGACTACTAGGAGAATATATTGGAAGAATCTATGGAGAAGTAAAGCATCGTCCAATTTATATTGTTGATGAAATTGTTAATAATAAAAAAGAAATGCTGGATGAAAAAACCAATTAAGCATTCCTTTCTAAAATTACTCTATTGAAAAAATGATGATTTCTTGATTGTATTGGGTAAACATTTTTAATAAATAATAATTTCCTATTTCATAGGTTTGTGGATGGATTGTTAATTTTTCTATTAAACCATAACGAAATAGTAAATCAAAATTATAACCTTGATAATTGTCAACGATATATTTAAAAAGTATGTGTTTGTCTTTTTTATTAAGATGTGTTTGATACCAAATTTTAGGCCGTGTTTTGGCTCTTTCTAGATAGTCATAAATAAGAAGTGATTGAACATGGGTGGTATCGAAGCTTTCATTTTCTAAGAATGCTAGAAGTCTTAAACATAAATCATGTACTTGATAAGCCATTTGTTGATGATGGTTATAATAAAATAACCCAAAATTTTCAAAGAATTTATAGTTGTTATTTTTATAATAAGAATTTATAATATAAGTGATGCTTTTTTTAAAGCGATGACTATTATAATATTTTTCTAACATGTCTTCTGCTAAGTGAATCTTATAAATATCACTTTGTGATAAATCCATATGTTCAATGATTTCATAAGGTGCTGTATTATGAAACGTATATTGATAAAGACTAGCATCTTTTCTTAATTTTGTTCCACGTAACATTTTTAAGAAACCTAATTGTAATTCATGCGGCTGAAGTAAAAATACATCATTAAAAGTTTTCATAAAAGACGTATAATCTTCCTTTGGAAGTCCAGCAATCAAATCAAGATGTAAATCAATCTTTCGACCTTGTTGTATGAGTTCTATATTATGTTTTAGTTTTTGATAATTTTGTTTTCGCATAACTAGTCGATTGGTAAAATCATTTGTTGATTGAATTCCTATTTCGAAACGGATTAAATGAGGTGGGGCTTGTTCATTTAAGTAACAGATTATTTCCTCATCTAATAATTCACCAGTTATTTCAAATTGGAAAACACAACCGTCCTTAGGATTGTTAATAATAAATTCAAATAAATCTAACGCATAATCAATTCGTGCATTAAAGGTTCGGTCTAAGAATTTAAAAACTTTTCCTCCATGATTCATTAAGTACAAGATTTCTTGTTTAATGGTATCAATATTGAAAAAACGAACATGTTTTTCTAATGAAGCTAAACAATAGCTACATCGGTAAGGACAACCTCTGCTTGATTCAATATATTGAATTCGATTAGGAAGACTTAATGTGTCTTCTTTTATACGATAAGGTGATTTTAAAGTATCTAAATCAATCACATATTCTTCATGACTGGTATATATTTTTTGATTATGACGATAATGTAGTTGAGGTACTTTATTAAAAGGAGCATTAGATTTTAAAGTTTCTAATAATTTTTTAAATGGATATTCTCCTTCACCTGATATAATGAAATCAATCGGCAATGCATTAAACCAATAGTTTATATCATAACTAACTTCAGGTCCCCCTAATAATATTTTAATCTTACTAGATTTAGATTTTAATATTTTTACAAGTTGTTTAATTAATTCGATGTTCCATATATAACAACTAAAACCAATTAATGATGGATTTAGTGATAAAATTTTATCAATGATATTTTCGATGTCGTCTTTAATTGTAAATTCAATAAAGTCAACATCGTGTGTATCTTTAGTATAGGTATAGAGGTATCTGATGGCTAAATTTGTGTGAATATATTTAGCGTTTATTCCAACGAGTAGTGAATTCATGAAAATCATCCTTATCAATTTAATTAATTTGTTTTTTGGTATTTAAAAAAGAAATATTATTTGTTATAATTTTATATTGGTTTTCAGTGAATGTAAACAATTATTTTGGATATATAAATTAAAGAAGGTGAGTAAGATGAAGCAAATATCTAAAACAATAAATAAATTTATTACCTTTATTATGTTCGTAGTAGAAAGTTGTGTCTCAGCAATAGGGGAAGACTTACTATTACTAGGGTTTTTAATTGCGGCCTTTATACCTAATGTGATTATAAAGGCAACCAGTGATATGAGTATATTTAATTTACGTTCATTATTATTTAATTTTGCTTGGTATTGCCTTGTGGTTGCTTTAAGTTATAATTATAAGAAAAAGAAAACACGAATAGTGTATTTTTCTATTGTAACTTTCATTGTATACGTATTAAATTATTCAAACATTATGTATTACCGTTATTATGATACATTTTTATCATTATCATTAATTAAACAATTAACCTTATTTTCAGATGTTGCTGATGCCACACAAGTAGGAATGTCATTTTTTGATATATTATATTGGGTATTATTAACATTATCAATTGCTTTAATTATTACTTTAACAGTGTTTAAATATAATAATTTTGATTATGAAAACAGTAAGATTAGAGTTTTTAATCGCTTAAACTTTATACGTTTAGCTTTAATCGCATTTATTACAGGGATAATTACACTTGCACCAGCGAATTATTCACAAGCACAGAAATTATGGAATCGTCCAATTGTTGTTCAAGATTTTGGGCTATATAATTATCATGTAATTGATATTTATAAATCAATTGGTGTATTTATTGAACATAAACCAAATGAATCTGAATATAAGGAATTTTTAGATTATTTTGAAGAAAAAAATAGTACTGATAAAACGAATCAATACACAGATATTTTAAAAGGGAAAAATATTATAATTATTCATGCAGAAAGCATTGAAAATTTTGTTGTAAATCAAAAAGTTCAAGATGTTGATGGAAATGAGATAGAAATCACACCGAACTTAAATAAACTTGCTAATGAAGGATTATATTTTAGTAATTTTTATACTCAACAAAGTATCGGTACAAGTGCTGATAGTGAGTTTGTATTTAATTCATCACTTCTACCTGTAAATAACGGAACAGTATTTTTAACCCATTTTGATAGAACATATACCACAACACAAAATCTTCTTCAAAAAGAGGGATATTTAACGATGTATATGCACGGGAATAATGGTTCATTTTGGAATCGAGATATTATGCATAAAGTAATGGGTTATGATGTATTCTTTTCTAAAAATGAGTATCATTTTAATGAAAACCAAACCATAGGATTAGGTATCAGTGATTATGATTTCTTCAACCAGTCTGCTGATATTATCGCAAATGCAACGACTCCATATCTTGCTACATTAATTACCTTAACAAATCACACACCATGGAATGATGTTGATAAATATATTACAAAAGATGAATTAGGCGTAGAAGAACCAGCAATTGATTGTGGGGCAATAGGTTTAGAAGATACCACAGTATGTCGTTATCTTAAAGCAGTTCGTTATACTGATTGGTCCTTGGGACAATTTATTAAACTCTTAGAAGAAAGAGGATTATTAGAAGATACGTCAATTGTTTTATATGGAGACCATCCAGCTAAATTGCCATCTAATGAAATGGAACTTTATTATCAAGAAGATTTAACACGTGTTCAATATAAATCAACAGCACATGTTCCATTTATTATTTGGAATGAAGAAATTAAACCTAGAGAAATAAAGACAATTATGGGTGAATATGATGTAGGTCCAACTTTACAAAACATGCTTGGAATCAAAAATGAGTTTGCTTTAGGACATGATATGTTTTCAATTGAAAATAATATCGTACCATTTGTAAATGGTGACTGGACAGATGGAATTATTTATTATTCATTCCGTGATCATGATTATTATATTATGAATCCTCATTATACACAGGAAATGATTGATCAAATGATTGATAATAATGATTATATTAATCTTCAAAGTGAAAAAGTAAATCGTATAATTGATATGTCAAACATGATAAATAAATATGATTTAATTGCTTATTATGAAGCAAAATCAAAAGAAGATTTAACCGGAAATTGATATTAAGGAGGACTCTATGAATGATTTAAAGCTAATCATTGATGCAAGTACTTTATCTAGATCATTAAAAAGAATGGCTCATGAAATATTGGAGAAAAATAAAGGAACAGATGATTTAGTAATCATCGGGATTAAAAATAAAGGCACTGTTATCGCAAAAAGGATTTGCGATAACATAAATCAAATTGAAGGTGTTCAATTACCAATTGGTGAGTTAGATATAACAGCTTATCGTGATGATTTTGCGAAAAAAGACATTAATACATCAACCATTGATTTTAGTGTTGAAAATAAAAAAGTTATTTTAGTTGATGATGTTTTATACACAGGACGATCAGTGCGAGCAGCACTTGATGCCATCTTAAGTTATGGTCGACCAAAAGAAATTCAACTAGCGACATTAATTGATCGTGGACATAGAGAATTACCGATAAGAAGCGATTATGTAGGGAAAAATATTCCTACAGCTAATAGCGAGTTAGTTATTGTTTCTCTTCAAGAAAATGATCTTGAAGATGGTGTATATATTAAAAAGTTATAAAACTAGTGATTGTTCACTAGTTTTTTTATTTAATACCTGTAACTTTTATGTATTTGAATTCAGGTATTATCAAAGATAATTCAGCTATTATCAGAGATAATTTATGTAT
Source organism: Mycoplasmatota bacterium (assembly GCA_018394295.1). Classification (NCBI taxonomy): domain Bacteria; kingdom Bacillati; phylum Mycoplasmatota; species Mycoplasmatota bacterium. Next base: position 2,390,293 of record CP074573.1, on the reverse strand, counting down.
TATCATAGATAATTTGAAATATTATCATAGATGATATATAATTGAAATAATATATGTAATAAGAAGATAATTCAGCTGATTTTTTATAATAGTTGTTTATTGATACTTATACATTTACTAGCATTGTATATTCAAAAGAAAGATTAGAATATATACATGATGTAATTAGTTATTCTAACAATATTAAAGAGGTGATATAAATGGAATTTAATAAAACATATTTTTTAAATTTAGCGAAAGAATTATTAACTACTCCAAGTCCTAGTGGTTATTGTCACAATATCATGACAAAAATTGAACATTATGCAAATGAATTAAATCTTCATTTAGAAAAAACGAATAAGGGTAATGCGATTATCACGTTTGAAGGAGAGAATAAAGATTATACAGTGGGATTATCAGCTCATGTAGATACGTTAGGGTTGATGGTACGTTCGGTTAATCAAAACGGGACTTTGAAAATAACTACAATCGGTGGAAATCAACCCAATTCATTAATTGGAGAATATTGTACAATATTTAACCGTGATAATAAAACATTTTCAGGCACCATTTTAACTACATCATATTCATCACATGTTTATGATAATGCTAACAAATTAGGTTCTAAATTCGATGACTTAATGATTCGAATAGATGAAATGGTTAAAAATAAACAAGATGTATTAGATTTAGGGATTTGTAATGGTGATTTTATCGCAATTGATCCTAAAACTACCATTACGGAAAATGATTTTATCAAATCTCGTCATATTGATGATAAGATATCAGTTGCGATTATTTTTACACTTTTTAAAGCCTTTATCGATGAAAAAATAAAACCAAAAAATACAATAAAATTTATCATATCTACTTACGAAGAAGTAGGACATGGTTCAAGCCATATTCCTTGTCAAATCGAAGAATTAATCGCAGTTGATATGGGATGTATTGGTAAAGATTTAGCATGTACAGAATATGATGTATCTATATGTGCTAAAGATTCAAGTGGACCATACGATTATTTTATGACTAGTCGTTTAATAGATATCGCGAAATCAGAAAATTTAAGTCATGCTGTTGATATTTATCCATTTTATGGAAGTGATGCATCTGCAGCTTTACGTGGTGGTAATAATATTAAAGCAGCGCTCATAGGTCCTGGCGTACATGCTTCACACGGCATGGAAAGAACTCATTATAATGCCTGTTTGGCCTCTATGAAATTACTGGCACATTATCTAACTAAATAAATCTATTAAAATATATTTTTAAACAAGAATGGGGGAGAGAAATGAGAGATGTGTTAAAAGATGAAAAGTTAAAAAAACTTTTGAAAGATAAACAACGATTAGAAATGTTCTCTTGGATTATTCCTTTAATTTCGATATTTTCATTAATTATTATTTTATTTCTTACATCAAAGACTAATTTAACTGAGTTTACGATTATTATTTTAGTTTTATTAATCTTTTTAATTATTGGTGGTTACATATTTGATAATAAAATTACAATCAAGATTCATCAATCCTATTCGCAATTAAATGAATATTTCCAAAATGAAATTGTTCCTAAATTATTAGTAAAAGATAATCCTAGTATTAAATATGATAAAAATAAAATGATTGATTCTGAATTAATTGATGATTTACAATTATTTAATAATTTTACCGATTATAAATCATATTTTAATTATAATGGACAATTAGAAAATCATGATTTCACTTTTAGTGAAGTAATGTTTAGTAATTTAGTTGAATATGATACATCAGGAAATAAAATATTAAACAATAATATAGAAAATAAAATTAATTATCATTGGTATACATTTAAATTAAATAAGGAATATCCAGTTGAGGCATTATATTTAATATCAAAATTTGATAGTTATGATGGAAGATTAATTAAAAATTTTCATCGATTTGACTTTATGAACTGTCGTGTAAGTTTAAATAGTGATTTAGAGTTGAATTTATATCTAAAAGATTTAAATGAATATCGAAATTATACGACTGAAAAAATATTAAAAACATTGAATGATGATATGATTGTTTATAATTCTATTTTTGCTATTTACATTAAAAATAATGAAATACATATCATTATTGAAGAAATTGAAGATTTAATAAATCTTACACATAGTAATCATATTGTCCTTGAAAGTCTTTTAAAAGGATATAATGATGAACAAAGATTAATTAAATTATTACTTAAAGCATTTGATTAATGAAAAAGGTATCATGTGATACCTTTTTTTTAAAGGTATAGATTTTTGACTCTAATAAGTTTATAATAGAAGTATAATCTACATTCGGAGGCACAACATGAAAAAGAAATTATTAATTTTTATTGGATTAATATTTGTTTTATTATTTAATGTATCGTTATTATCACGAGCTGAAGATAGAGAAAAAACAATTATATATATATATTCTTTAACAAACCATTTGTCTGAATCGATTCTGGATGAATTAGAAGATAATGGGATAAATATTAATTCAATTGATGTTACGAAATTAGGTAATATGAAAGACTATTACCGTTATAATACAGCTTATAATATTGATATTGAACATCAGGAATTACCAGTAATCTTTTCAGGAGATTCATATTTTTCAGGAGATGATGAAGAAATTACTAATTCTTTAGAGGACATTATACAAAATGCCTCTACTCCACTTAAAGATATAAAAAATATTGATATTAAAATGATTGTTAATTTATATTCTCCAGACAATCCATTATCTGATTCGATCATTACTGAACTTAGAAGTCGGGGGATAAATATCACTTCTATTGATGTAACAAAATTTGATTATATGAAGTACTTATACTTAACAAATGCTGCTTTTGATATTGAAGAAGAAAATCAGAAATTACCAATTGTTCTATCAGGAGATTCATATTTTTCTGGTAATGAAGAGATAAATTCATCTTTACAAGATATTGATGAAAATTCAGAAAACGAATTGAAAGATATCAGCCAAATTGATATAAAAATGATTGTTTATTTTTATTCGCCATTTTGTACAGGTTGTAAAGAAGTAAATCCCAAAATACAGAAGTTAATTGACGATAAGAAAATTAAGGTGGTTAAGGTTGATGTATCTCATCTTGAAAACTCTGATCTGTTTTATAGTTATAGTAAATCTTATAATGTTACTGACGATATAACGACCCCTATGGTGTTTTCAGGAAGTAAATATTATCATTCTGCCAAAACCATTTCATCTTCTTTAAAGGAAATTGTCAATAATGCATCTTCACTGGCATTAAATGACATCCATTTAGCTGAGAGAGATTTAGAGAAATATGAAGGATTTTTCGGATTTATTTTGATTTTGTTCGCAGGATTACTCGATGGTGTTAATCCATGTGCGATGGCTATGTTAATATTGTTTATTTCATTATTAGTTGGTCTATCATCAAAAAAATCGACTTTGATTAGTGTTTCAGTAGCGTATATACTAGGTTTATTTGTAACGTATTTTCTTTTAGGTGCCTTTTTGATTCATACTTTTGAAAAGTTTGAACCATATATTCAAAATCTTACTTTCTATATCAATATATTTATAATCGCTTTATCTATATTCTTATTTTTCTTTAATTTACACGATTACTTCGTATCAAAAAATGAAGAGTTTGGTAAAATTAAAAATCAATTACCTAAAGGAATACAAAAATTCAATAAGAAATTAATTAAAATTTTTACTAAAAGTTTAAATGATAAAAATATTGTCATTGTTTATATGATTAGTTTTATTTTAGGTGTTGTTATCTCCTTGACTGAATTTCTATGTACAGGACAAGTCTATTTACCAACAATATTAATTATTGCCCAAACAGGTGGATTAAGTGGATTGATTAAATTATTTTTTTATAATATAATGTTTGTTCTTCCACTGATTGTTCTTGCGATTCTTGCGATTAAGACGCAATCAACGATGGAGACTTCTAATAAAATTAGAGAAAAACTTTATTTGATCAAATTAGTTACAAGTATATTTTTCTTAGTGATTGCGGTTTATTATATTCTTAAAGTATTTGGAGTGATATAAGATGAGTAAAGTTATTATTAAAAAGAATGAAGAGATAATCTTTCAAGGTAATATTTTAGATATACCAATTAAAAATGAATTTATTATTCAAAAAAGTATTGAAGTTTTTGATGATGATGATCCTTGTGTAATTCATAAGTCTTATGTTGTGAAACAGTTTGTTGATGATTTATTAGATAAAACCAACTTAAAAGAAAAAAAAGAAGTGAATCTAACTAATTATAAAGACCAATTAGATTACTTAGATTTTGAAGTAAAAGATACAATTATTTATTTAGTTGGTAAAAAATGAGAGATTTTTATTTTGATTATGCATCAACAACACAAATTCGAAAAGAAGTTTATGAAGAGATGATTCCCTATTTACATAATGAGTATGGGAATCCATCATCATTATATGAAATAGGTATTAATAATAAAAAAGTGATTAATCAGTGTCGTAAAAAAATAGCATCTTTATTAAACGCAAAAGGAAATGAAATTTATTTTTGTTCTGGTGGTAGTGAAGCTAATAATTGGGCGTTAAAAGGAATTGCTTTTTCATCGTCAACAAAAAAAGAAATTATAACTACAAAAATTGAACATCACGCAGTACTACATACTTGTTCTTTCTTAGAAAAGATTGGATATATTGTTCATTATTTAAATGTAAATGAAGAAGGTTTTATTGATATTGATGAATTAGAAAAAACCATCAACGATAATACATTAATGGTATCTATTATGATGGCAAATAATGAAATCGGAACGATTCAAAATATTAAAAAAATTGGGAAATTATGTAAAGAGAAAAATGTTATTTTTCACACAGATGCGGTTCAAGCAATTCCTCATATACAGCTTGATGTTGAAGCATTACATATTGATTTATTATCGATTTCAGCTCATAAGTTTTATGGACCAAAAGGCATTGGATGTTTATATATTCAAAATGGAATTGAGATTGAAAACTTGATTCATGGTGGTGGACAAGAAAAAGGTAAAAGAGCAGGTACAGAAAATGTTGCTTATATTGTCGGCATGAGGAAAGCTTTGGAATTAATATATCAGGATATCCATGAACATAATATGAAAGAAAGATTTTTGTCACAAAAACTTTATGCGTTATTAAAAGAAAAAATTAAAGATATAAAGTTAAATGGACCTGAAATTGGAAACAATCGATTACCTGGAAATCTAAACTTGTCTTTTAAGGGAATTGATGGTGCCTTAATGAGTTATGAACTAAATAAAGAAGGTATTGCTGTATCAACTGGCAGTGCTTGTAATTCAGGATCTATTGAACCAAGTCATGTTTTACAGGCAATTCAAGTGCCAGATGAATATATTAAAGGAACGATTCGTATTACATTAGGAAAAGATACAACTATAGATGATATTGAAGTGATTAGTCAATCGATTATTGCTTATATAAATAAAAACTCATATTAATGAGTTTTTTTATTATTTTGACAATTACCACAACATCTTCTTTTATGATTGCTAAAGGATTCTGTTTTATGAATTTTACCACATTCAGGACATTTTTGTGTATATTTTGAGAGTGTATAATGTCCTCCCTCAATTTTAATTGGATTTCCTTCAATGAGGGCACGTGCAACCTTTTTTCGAGCTGAATCTATGATTAATTGGAACGTCTGCCTTGATACATCCATAATTTCTGCACATTCATTTTGATGTAGATTTTCAATATCTTTTAATCGGATGGCTTCTAATTCATCATGTAATAAAATGATGTAATCATTGAACTCTATTTTTTTACCATAAGGGACAAACATCTTATTTTGGGGTATGTATCCAATTTTTCTTGGTTTTATGGGTCTTGGCATCCTAATCATCCTTACTATTTTAAAATTAAAACATGTATCTATAGCTTATTGACAACAACGTTTTTTATGCAACATATCCTTTTTTAATTGAAGTGAATTATGACAATAATCATCTATCACTTTCGATACTTCACCGAAAGCTCCAAGAATCACATCAATGTTTTGTGCTTCTAAATTGCTTTTTGCGTTCTCTCCTATCCCCCCTACAATAATAATATCCACCTCATATGATGATAATAGATGAGCTATTTCTCCACCTTTTATCCCACTATTCATAATTGTTTTCGTTGAAAGAATTTGTTTGTTTTCATCTAAGTTATATATTTTAAAACCTTCACTATGTCCAAACTGCTGAGATATTTGATTATTTTGAAATACAAGAGCAACTTTCATAAAAAAACCTCCTAATAATTATTGGCATATGCTAATTACATTATAAGATTATAATTCTAAAAAGTCAATTTAATTAATGATAAATAAAAAAGACCTGATATTTTCAGGTCTAGTATTTATAATTGATTTGATTTTTCAACTTGACTTTTATCAGAGGCCTCTAGTGAATCTTTATATTCAATGGATGTTATTTTACAATGAGGACCAATTTTAATATTATTTCCACGAACTATATTTGCGGTTACATATTCTAAATAAATATTATCACCCTCAATTATATCAACATGGATTGATTTTATTTTTCTAGAAAAAGATTTTTTATCAGGTCTAATATGAATATCACTACCGACTATTTCTTTTATTTTTGATCCGGAGTTTGTTGATACTTCAATGGTTTCACCATTTAATTGTTCTGTACAATTGATATAGCCTTTTATGCTGATTTTATCTGCTTCTAATATTTTTGTATCTACATCACCATAAATACTAACTTCCTTAGCACGAGAGATGTTTTCTTTAAAATCTACAGAACCGTAAACTTTAAGTATATCTACTTTCACATCACTTTTAAATGTACAGGAACCTTTAATATCCATTTCCTTTACACAAGTATAAGATTTAAAATGACAAGAGCCAAATACTTTCAAATTAATAATCTCTGATGTCCCATTAAATACAGTTGAACCGTAAACATCCATGTTTGTAACAACAACATCACCATTAATTTCAGCCGATCCAAATATACGGATATTATCATAATTTCCGCCTGAAATCGTTGAAGATGCAAAAACATTAATATTATTCATATCGTTCCTCCTTTATTTTATAATATGTGTAACAATGTTATGTTACACATATTATATCACTTCTTTTTGATTTTGCAACGATTTTTTGATATTTTATGAAAATTGTCATGATTTTTAAATTTAAGTATGAAAAATAATGGAAATTTGTTATAATAAAAAAGTTAAATGTATATAAAAATTAATATTATTTTTTTCTAATTGGTTTAGAAATGGTAATTTTTTATTTTTTTCATTAAAAGGAGGATAAAATGATCGGAATTTATGGTAAAATAGCCCTAGTAGTAGGTGCATCTTCTGGTGTGGGAAAAGTTTGTGCTAATTATCTAGTTAATAAAGGATATACCGTTTATGGCACTTCCCGTAAGGCATCCTTCGAACAAATTGAAGGAAAAATTAAAATGATACCATTAGATGTAACCAATGAAGATTCAATTAAAAAGGCTGTTCAATATATTGAAGAAAAAGAGGGAGCGATACATGTTTTAATTAACTGTCCAGGATATGGACTAGCTGGGAGTGTAGAAGATATTACTACTGAAGAAGCTAAAGAATTATTTAATACGAATTTCTTTGGAATAATGTCTTGTTGCCGAGAGGTTTTGCCAATGATGAGAAAGCAAAGAAATGGATTGATTATTAATATCAGTTCTGTTGCTGGATTTATCTCAATCCCCTATCAATCTATGTATAGCTCAAGTAAATATGCTTTAGAAGCAATGACAGAAGCGTTAAGAATAGAGGTAAAACCATTTAATGTGAGGGTTTCTATGATAGCACCTGGGGATATGAAGACTAATTTTGAAAGGGTGCATGCTAGAAATTCAATAAATTCAGTTTATAAAGAAAAATGTGATAAAGCAGTTAATGAGATGATTAAATCAGAGTCTAAAGGACCAAGTGCTGATGTTGTGGTAAAAGAATTAAAAAAGATAATAAACAAGAAGAATCCTTCAATTAGAAGAGTAGTGGGTTGGCAATATAAATTAGTCGGATTACTTAAACGACTATTGCCAGCAAAAGTAGTAGAATATGTGATATCGAAAATTTATTAAAGAAGAGGAGTAATACCATGGATATCTTTCAAAAATGTTATAATTATACAGATGCAAAAGAAGCGATAAAACAAGGCGTTTATCCATATTTCCATATGTTAACATCTGGTCAAGATACAGAAGTTTTAATGAATGGAAAAAGGACCATTATGATTGGATCAAATAACTACTTAGGATTAACCAGTGACGAGCGTGTTAAACAAGCGGCAATTGATGCAGTTAAAAAATATGGAACTGGTTGTTCTGGATCACGTTTTTTAAATGGTACACTTGATTTACATGTTGAATTAGAAAAAAATCTCGCAAGATTTTTACATAAGGATGATGCTATGGCTTTTAGTACTGGTTTTCAAGCTAATTTAGGACTAATATCAGCAATAGCGGGTAGAAATGATTATATTATTAGTGATCGTGGAAATCATGCTAGTATTGTCGATGGATGCCGTTTAAGTTTTGCAAGAATGATTAAATACAATCATAATGATATGGAAGATTTAGAAAGAGCATTAAAAGCAGTTCCAGAGAACCGTGGTAAATTAATATTATCTGATGGTGTGTTTAGTATGGAAGGAGATATATGTAATCTTCCAGAAATGGTGAAATTAGCTGAGAAATATGGTGCACGAATCATGATTGATGATGCGCATGGTGTGGGAGTCATGGGTAAAACTGGTCGTGGTACTGCTGAATATTATGGACTAGAAGATAAAGTTGATATCATCGTTGGGACATTTAGTAAATCTCTTGCTAGTTTAGGCGGATTCGTAGCGGCTAGTAGTGATGTTATTCATTATATTAGACATGTGTCCCGTCCGTTTATCTTTAGTGCTTCAATTTCACCATCTAATGCAGCTGCAGCTTTAGAAGCCTTAAAAATATTAGAAGCTGAACCACAAAGAGTTAAACAATTATGGGATAATGGTAACTATATGAGAAAAGGTTATACTGAATTAGGATTAGAAATAGGTAATTCTGAAACGCCAATTATTCCAGTTATGACATATGAGGATATCGCTACTTTTATAATCGCAAAACAATTACTTGAAGAAGGTGTCTATGTAAATCCTGTTATTTCTCCAGCTGTTAACCCAGGAGAAGCATTGCTTCGAACAAGTTATACTGCAACGCATACAACTGAACAATTAGATTATGCGTTAGATAAATTTAAAAAGGTATTTACTAATGCTAATTTAATACGTTAATAAAGATTAAAAATTTCTTGAGGTGAGTAAATTCCCTTAGGGAATTTTTTTTAGTATATTCTTTCTTTCAATTAGAAATAATAATAATTAAAAGGAGGAAAATTATGGATTATAATTCAAGTGATGTGGCTATTATTCAACACGAAAATGAAAGTATGGCAGTATTAGAAGGCTTGGATCTAATTAATGCAAAATCTCTAATTACAACGAATGATATAGTGGTTATTATTCCAAATTGGGTTAATAAAGATAAGCCAAGTCCTTCAAGTGGGATTACTGTTGGACCTAATACTTTACGAACCATTATTCAATGGGTGAAAATTAAAAACCCGAAACGTATTATAATCGCAACAGGTTCTGGTGGTGGAGATACATTAGATGTAATGCGTACGGTTGGATATGAAAAAATAATCCAAGAAGAAAAAATTGAATTTATTGATTTTAATCAAGGTCCATATGAGGAACTAGTTATTGAACATCCTATTATTCATTCGCTTAAAATGAATAAAATTATGAATGAGAAAACGAAGTTAATATCTTTTACACAATTAAAACAACATGAAGAAGCTACAATGTCTGCTTCGATTAAAAATGTTATGTTATCAATTCCATCGACAGAGGAACATGGATCACCTAAAAAGAATTTAGGTATTCATGAAGATTTACATGGCTTTATTAGTAAGATGGCATTAAAAATCCCCATAGATTTATCTATTATAAGTTGTAATCCAGCAATGGTAGGAACAGGACCTTCAAAAGGTATCCCTTATCATACTGGTCTTGTAATCTGTGGGAATAATCCGATTGGTAGTGATACAATTGCTGCTCGTTTGTTAGGATTTAAGCCTTAAGCGATTAATTATTTATATCAATTGGAAAAAGCTAATATGAAAGAGACTGATGTCAATAAAATAAATATAAAAGGACTTTCTTTAAGAGATGCAGAGTTAATTTTTAGTCAAAAAGTGTATCATAATAATATCGCTATTGATAAATAGATAAAAAAGTCTTTATTGTGATTGAATAAAGACTTTTTACTTTTAAGTTGAAATTTATTAACTAGCTTCAATTGTTTTCACAAATTTATCTAATTCTTTGTCAAGAATTTTATCACTATTATCTAAGATTTTTTTACTATATAATTGTGAAGATTCTTCACCTACAATATTTAATGTCATTACTGCAACACTTCTTAAGGTGGTTTCTAATGTAGAAGTAAAAATTAAACGTCTAATCCAGTAACCTATATTGGCACAATTTAGGGCTGTGTATCCAAAACGAACGACTTTATCAAAGTGATATTTTTTTGATAACTGATAGAGTTTATGGCTTTCGATATTTTTTTTCGTTTCTAAAATAGTAATAATTTGTGAAATACGAATTGTTTTCAGTAAACCAATAACTTTATAATCTAAAATTTGTTTTAAACGTTCTAAAACGCGTTCATTCATTTCGATGGCTTCAATAATATTAATTTCTAAATGTGGATACTTACTATCAGGGTAATAGTAGGTTGCGATTTCTTGAACTAAATCTTTCGTTAATTCTTGCATTAATGCTAGATTATTAGTAAAACCAATTCGAGGTGATTTAATAATTTGCTTTGATTTATTTGCGATTAATTGACGTATTGTTTGATTTTCAATGTTTGAAGCATTAAGAGTCTTTTTTAAAAAACGTTTATTAGTGATATATATAGTTAATAAGAAAATAAAAAATAAAAATAGAATACCAAGTAAAAATCCAAGAATAAAACTTTTAATATCCATCTTATCCCCCATTTGTTTTTATTTATTATAACATGTATAAAACTTATTAAACAAACAATATTACATATTTTATCAATAAATCATACGGTTCCTATTGATTTACTTGTTTTCGACAAGTAAAATAATAGTAAGTTTATAAACGGAGTTTCAGGGGAGGTATAGTGTGTTTAAAAATTCAAAAGTAAAAAAAATGTTTGAAGATGATGAACCTAAAATTGTTTTTTATCTGGAATCTAAAAAAATGGATCTCAATGAAATATTTAAAGATGACGAAGATTTGATTGAAAAGAGTATTAAAAATCATAAAAATACAATCGCTGAAGCTGCTATTACCTATTGTTCAAATATCAATCATTTGAATAAAAATAATATGAGTTATCTAATGACTGCGATTAAGTATGATAACTTACCGATGTTTAAAAAATTATTAGAAACAGATATTAAATTAGATTTTATTGATAATAAACGTGAATCGGTGTTATTTTATGTGATTAATAATCCTAATTCAGAATATTTTGAACTAATAATTGAAAAAGAAATTGACATTAAGGGATTTAATTTACAAGGTGAAAATACTTTAATATATGCATATAAGCATGATCGGAAAGAAATTTGCTTATATTTATTAGAAAAGAATGTGTTCATCAATCATATTAATAAAGATGGTAATACTATTTTACACTACGCAGTTAAAAATGAAGACATTGATTTTTCATTATTATTAATTGATTATGGTGCTGATCCATTTATTAAAAATTATAATCATGAAACAGCTTTAGACATTGCCAATGGATTAGGAATTGATACGCCTTTAATTAATAAAATAATTGAAATTATTGATAAACATTTTAAAGATAAAGATCATGATAAATTACTTGAATTATTACTTGAATATGAGGATGTAGAAGATTATTGTCGATTTAATATTCCATTTTTAATTGCTGTTTTTTCAATTAAATATAATAATAAATTTATCTTTGATAAGATTTTGCGGAAAAATGATTTGTTAAATAATATTGATTATCGTGGAAAATCGCTTCTTATGTATTGTGTTGAGTTCGGTATGTTTATTTGTGCAAGAAAGATAATATATTTAGATAGTAATTTGAATTTAAAAGATTCAAATAATAAAACTATCCTATTTACGCTTAATGAACAGTTAAATGATATAAGTGGTGATAAAACACATCAGGAAGAATATAAATTATTATTTAATGAATTATTAGAGCGAAGAGTTGATGTCAATTGTCAAGATAATGAGGGAAACACCATCCTACTGGTTGCAATTAAAAATAAGCAAAACCTAATTATTGATCGATTAATTGAATACCCCCTAATAGATATCAACATAATGAATAATGAGGGATTAAACGCTTTATTGATTGCTTACCAAAATCATGACTCAAACACCTTACAAAAGATAATCCGTTCACGTAAGGCAGAGATTAATACGATAGATAAAAACCAAAATTCTTTAATATTGTTAAGTTTATTTGATGATAATTTAGAATTATTTGATGAATTATTAAATTATGGAGCAAATTTAAATCTTAAATACAAAGAGGGTAAGACACTATTAATGATTGCTCTTCAAATGCAAAAGAAAAGATTTATTGCTAAAATTTTTGAGCATCCTAATTTTGATGTTGATCTTCAAGATGATTCTGGGATGACAGCGTTAATGCACGCGATTAAAAGTGGTAATATTAGAGTTGTGGAAGCTTTATTAAAATGTGGTGCAGATAGTAATCTAAAAGATAATAAAGGAGATGCTGCCATTTTCTTCGCTTTAGAAATTGAAGACTTTGAGATAGCGAAATTATTAAGAAGTTATTCTGAAAATAGTTAAATATAGGAGTGATTGAATGATTTCTACAGATGTCCTAATTATAGGTGGGGGCGCTTCTGGGTTACTAGCAGGACTTGCTGCTTGTGATTTAGGAAAACAAGTTGTAATTGTAGAAGGTGCAAATCGGATCGCAAAAAAGATACTAACAACAGGTAATGGTCGTTGTAATATTACTAATCATAAAATCAAAATGCCTTATCAGACATTTCATGGACAAAACCCAACTTTTTTTCAATCTGTATTAAATCAATTTACTGTTGAAGATACAATTAATTTATTTAATATATATGGGTTACCCCTTACGACACTAAATGATGGGAAAATGTATCCAAAATCACTACAAGCATCTAGTGTTGTTAATCTTTTTTTAATGAATATTGAGGAAAGAGATATTCCTGTTTATTTAAATAGTAAGGTAATTAATATAAAGAAACAAAATAACAAGTTTTTAGTTGAATCCACAAATTCAGATAATCAGTATTTTCTAGCGAATAAAGTATTGATTGCTTGTGGAGGGAGTGCTGCACCTAATACAGGTTCTGATGGTAGTATTAATCGAATAATCAAGCAATTCGGTCATAACATCATAAAACCACTTCCGACAATTGTTCAGTTAAAACTTGAGTATAAGCACTTGAAGGCTATATCAGGCGTTCGATTTGATGCTTTAGCTTCGATTATGGTTAATCAAGAAATGAAACGGCAAGAATATGATGAAGTATTATTTACAGATTATGGTATTTCAGGTCCTGCTATTTTACAACTGAGTAGATATGCTTCTGTTGGGCTTTCTCATAATCAAGAAGTGAAAATTTCGCTTGATTTATTTTCTAAACAATCAAAACAGGAAATGAAAGACTATTTTGATGCCCGTTTTGCTTTATTTGGTCACAGAACGGTTTTTCAATCTTTAATTGGCGTTTTACATAAAAAATTAATACCAGTTATTTTAAAAAATAGTGGTATTACTGATATTCATAAAACTTGTGATAGTTTAACATATCAAGAAAAAATTAAACTTTACCAAACTTTGAAAAATTGGACTTTTATTTGTAATGGAACAAATGGTTTTAAAAATGCACAATCAACAATTGGTGGAGTAGATACCACTGAAGTATATGATAAAACATTACAATCAAAGCTTGTTGAAGGATTATATTTTTCTGGAGAGGTATTAGATGTTGATGGAGACTGTGGAGGTTATAATCTTCAGTGGGCATGGAGTAGTGGTTATCTAGCAGGAAAAAATATGAGTGAATATTAACTATAATGGACTCATAAATAAGGAAAGAATCTTACTTAAATTTTGTAAGATTCTTTTTTATACTCATATAATCATTAGGCATGATAGAAAATCTAAATTAAATCTCCGACTTATAAAAAATTGATTTTCCCTTCATGATAAAGATTAAATGTTATTATATCCTTAAATTGGATTTACTAATCAACAGTATTCATTATTTTTTGAGGTGGGAACAAGACATAATGAATAAGATTTTATAATATAGTAAATCCCTAAATACTGATATTAAATTTCAGTATTCGTTTCATAATTTATTTCCCTTCCTTTCTTCAGTATCATTATCAATTACATAATATAAAATTATTCACATTATTTGCTTTTTTTTATTTCAATAACTTGAGAAATATATTTCTACGTCAGTTAAGATATTTGATTGTAATATATTGTCATATGAATATATAATTTGGTAAAAATAGGAAATTACTTATAAATATTCCATAATTAACCAAAATAATAAGGGTGATAAAAATGAATAATTTGTTAAATCAATTTTTAGCAGAAATTCCTATTTTTGTTTATATGATAGTTTTCGGTATCCTTTTCTTTTCGGTGATTCGACTTGTGATCAAACATGTCTTCAGTGTTCTAATGTTCATCATTTTAGTAATAATGTTTTTAGTTGGTATTTTGACGATATTTAGGTTATTTGTTTAATGGAAAAACAGTTTAGTTGCTAAACTGTTTTTTTACTCAAAATATCTTAAATAAATGCAAAAAATTTTCATAATTTGTGTTATAATAGGGTAGAAGTTTTCATTTTGATTAATAGATGATTAGAGGGAGGATAATATGAAATTTAAATCTATAGTAATCGCCTTTTTTTTGGTGTTTATTTTAGTTGCTTGTGATAAAACAGAAACCCAAACAACAACTGAAACAACAACTGAAGCCACTGAAACAACCCAAAAAAAAGAAGTGATTCAAGTAAGTACAGAAGCTATTGATTATGACATAATGTCAGGTATTAGTGAGTCAATTAATCTATCTAATGGGTCATCTGTGACTGGATTAACTGATGTTGAAGTTACTAAAAACTTAATAACATTTAATAATACACCACTACAAAATGAGATAATGACACCTTTAGAGAAGGTTAATCAATTGTCTTTAGATATACAAGTATTATTTAATGAAGCACTATCTAAGACCGTTTTTTATGAGGATAATTCAATTGATTTATCTTTAGATAATCTAACACTTGATATTAATTCTTATGAATTAAGTGATACCTCTTTGATAGAAAAAATTGAGGCAGATATCACTTTAACAACCAATCATGAATTAGTTAAATCTAATCATTTAACTGATGAGGTAAAGATTAATATTGTTTTTAATGAACAACTTTTTAAGATAAGTATGCAAAATAATGTAAGTAAGGATGAGGTTTTAAATCTTAAAATTGATTTGATTGAAAATAAGATAGAAGCAGGTTATAACCTTGATAATGAAGGTGTTTCTTTTACTATTCAAAATGATGAAGATGGAAATCAATTAATCAGAATAGAAAAAGCTAATTCAACAGAATCATCTGAACAAAATTTATATTTCTATGGTGATAAACGGAATGGTGCAATATTTAGTAAATTAGAAAAGCCACAAACAACTATTATAGATTATGAAGTATTTAATAAGCGAAATGGAACAATTTATAAAGCAATGTCGTTTGAGGGAGAAGAGGAATCTTATAGTTATAATGGGATAACGCTTAACAACATTAAAAATTGGCGAAATGCGATTATAAATGAATCAAGATTTGAATTAGGTTTAAATCATGATTTAACATTTGTACAAGAAAACTTAACGAACAGTTTAGTTACAGATAAGACGAATTATCATTTTTCTACGAATGGTTTCAATGTTAAAAATTCAAATATTTATGGGGATACCCCTTATTATTTAGCTGGTTATTTTATTGAAAGTCAAAATTATATTGAACAGATGTATCAATTAGATTTTGAGTTAAATGATTGTCCAACTTTAGAAGTTAATTCTGTATATAATAAAATTATTGATGGATTTACAGAAAAGATGATTAGTTTAGCTGTAGAAGATGAGGTTATTAGCATTTCTCCTGAACTAAGTTTTGGACCTATTTTTTCTAGAGGACATGATGAAAATTCAAATACTGATGTTGTAATTTGGACATTAGAACCAGAAGTACCTGAAGTTTTACTCTTTGATGAAAATAATGAACTAGTTTCTCATTCACAGTATAATAATTATGTTTCATTTCAAAATGGGTTACTCTTTATTTATGGCGAAAATAATCATAAACCAATGATTGAAATTAAGTCATTAAATCAAAATAGAGAATTAGTTGATGTGAAAGATTACTATTGGAATGATTTTCATAATGATGGAGCAATTGTTGGTATTACTTATGACCAAGAAAATAATACAATAAAAGCTCAATATCAAGAAGAATCATCTATCTGTACAAATACAATGATAATTAATATGGAGAATGATGAAATGGATTTTGAATATACAAGTGTATTTAAGGAATATATTGATGAAGCCTCACAATTAACAGTAAAGATTGTTAAAGATGAAAATGATCATTTATTATTAATGTTGTTTGATAAGGATGGAAAATTACAAGATGTCTCAAGAGGAACAAATAATGAAGCGCAAGCAACAAACATATTAGATGTTAAAGAATTAGATGGAAAAATGATGTTATTAGGACAAAATAATGGTAGTCCATATTTTGTTTTCCCTAAAATAACAGATGGAAAATGGGATTATACTGATGTTTATTCATATAATTATCGTGGTTCAGGTGTTATGAATGATGTAACATTTGATGCTGAGAATAACACTTATTTAGCTAATTATACAATGTCAGATGGTTACACTAATACAATCAATATTAATTTAAATACTGGTTTAGCAATGATTTATGATCATATTAGCCAAAATTTTGTTAAAGATGCGATAACACCAACAGCTATAGTAATTCATGAGACAGCCAATCGTAATGTTGGTGCTGATGCTTATTTACATTATAGATATTGGAACAATGATTATCGGGGAACATCAGCACACTTTGGGGTTGATGAAACAAGTGTTTTCCAATATTTAGATTTAGATGATAAAGGATGGCATGTTGGTACTTACAAAGAAGAACTAGGAATCTCTAATAGTAATTCAGTTGGAATTGAGATTTGTGTTAACATTGATGGGGATTATGATGTAGCAGTTCAAAATGCGGTTAAATTAACTGTACAATTAATGATTGAGTTAAATGTTCCATTAGATCGTGTTGTAACTCATCAAATGGCTAGTAGTTGGGATAAACCATGTCCATCAACAATGATTCAAAATGGTTTAGCAGGACGAGGATATAGTTTTGAAGATTTCAAACATGATGTTGAAGTGTTATATAATAGTTTAACAGCTGAACAATAAATTGTTTTCTAGTTAGTCTGATGACAAAATCTATATAAAAATTAATAATAAATATAAAGACAAAAAAATTTGAAATCCCACCTGAAATAAGGTGGGATTTTTGATTCGAATTTTTCTAATTATTTATTAATATAGTTCATATTTTCTTTGTTTTTATAAAAAGATAATGTACAACATATTTAAACTTTATAAACAGAAAATTTATATCAATAATACTAATTAGATATATAGTTTATTTACTAAATTCTTTGCCATTGTATTGTCTAAATATTCTTCAAATGATCCTTCAAATGTATAGGATCCTTTATCCCCAATTTCTATCACTTTATTGGAAACACTTGATAATAATGAATGATCGTGGGATGTTAAAATAAGAGATCCCTTAAATTCTTTTAATCCGGTATTTACAGACTGAATTGATTCTAAATCCAGATGATTTGTTGGTTGGTCAATCAGTAAAGTATTTGCATGTGCTAACATCAGTTTAGACAACATACAACGCATTTTCTCTCCACCTGATAGTACTTGTACCTTTTTAAGTGGTTGATTTCCGGAAAATAACATTCTACCTAAAAACCCTCGAATATAAACTTCAGCTGGGTCTTTTGAATATTGTCTCAACCAATCGATCAAGTTTAGATCACAATTATTAAAATAACTTGTGTTATCAATTGGTAAATGAGCGTGTACAACAGTTTGTCCCCATTTAAATGTACCACTATCTGGTAATAACTCACCAGCTAAAATGCGTAATAGTACGGTTCTTGCCAAATCATTTTTTCCTAGTAAAGCAATTTTATCATCACGGTATATGGTGAATGAGACATTTTCAAATACTTTTTTTCCTTCAAAAGAAGCGGATAAATTTTCAACTGTTAAAACATCTTTCCCTAAATCTCTACTTAATTCAAACCCAACAAATGGATATTTTCTCGAAGAAGGAACAATTTCGTCAAGATTAATTTTTTCAAGAGATTTTTTTCGTGATGTTGCTTGCGATGATTTTGAAGCATTCGCACTAAACCTAGCAATAAAAGATTTTAATTCTTTCACCTTTTCTTCTTTTTTCTTATTTGCATCAAGCATTAATTTTTGTGCTAATTGTGATGATTCTCTCCAAAAGTCATAATTTCCTGGGTAAAGTTTGGCTACTCCAAAATCAATATCTACTATATGTGTACAAACTTTATTTAGAAAATGTCTATCATGGGAGACAGTAATGACAGTGTTTTCATAATGAAGCAAGAAATTTTCTAACCACCGAATGGTTTCAAAATCTAAGTGGTTTGTCGGTTCATCAAGTAATAAAATGTCAGGGTTTCCAAATAATGCTTGCGCTAGTAAAATTTTGACTTTATCTTGACCAGTTACTTCGCTCATTTTTTTTTGGAAATTAACTTTATCTACATTTAATCCATGTAATAACTTTTCAGCTTCAAACTCAGCATTCCATCCATCTAGCTCAGCAAATTCCATTTCTAGATTTGCTGTTTTTATTCCATCTTCTTCAGTAAAAGGAACTTTTGCATACAATAATTCCTTTTCTTTCATAATATCATATAACCTTTTATGACCCATGATAATTGTATCAATAACCGCAAAGTCTTCGTATTCGTAATGGTCTTGTTTTAAAACAGCCATTCTTTTCCCTTTTTCAATAATAACTTCGCCTTTTGTTGAATCCATTTCACCGGACAAAATCTTCAAAAATGTAGATTTACCTGCTCCATTTGCTCCAATTACACCGTAACAATTACCTGGTGTAAATTTTAAATTGACGTTTTTAAATATTTTTTTATCTGAAAATATTAAATCTAAATTTGATACTGTAATCATTCTAACAACTCCTATCAATATATAGTAACATAATATAAAACTAAAAACTACAAAAAAATAAAATGGAGCAGGGTAAAAAATACCATTCATCCACTTTGTTGGGAATTATTTTAATTATAAGGGAGAAGTTGGATATTACTTGATGAAAAAAAACAACCAGCACCATTGGTGTTGGTTGTAAACTTTTCTCTGTTAATCTTTTTTTAATTCCATTCTAAAAATATTCGAAAGTATAATAAACATAAACATAAATATACTTGGTAGTAATAAAAAAGCGGTCAGCCAAGGTCTATTTAAGTTTAAAGAGGAAGCTATAAAAGGTGTTGTGATGACAAAAAGAATCTGAAGTAAAACATAATACTTATATCCTATTATATTGAGTATCTGATATAATTTCTTATTACATATATTGTTACTAATTGAATCAAGTAATGAAAGAAAATCTAGGGTATTTAAATTATAGATATTACTTAGTGATTTGTTATTCTTGTAATACAGCTCATCTTTACAAATAAAAACATAATCAATATTTAAATCTCTATTTTCTTTATAAGCCTTAATAATAGCCTCTGAATTACTTTCAGTCTCTATAATTAGTCTTAACATGACATTTGATCCAGGTCTATATAAAGATTTAAAAAGATTTAACTCAGTCATTTTAAAATAGATATGCTTTTTTATCACTTCTAGGTTCTCATGCGATAAATCACTTGTTTTTATAATACAAAAAAGTGAGTGTTGTTTTAAAAAAAATCCATCTTTTTTATGAAATAGTTCAATGCTTTTTTCATTTATAGAAAATGAATGAGAGTTATAATTAGTCTTCAAGCCTGTGGTAATATAATTTAAAATATTTTGATTTGAATTAAAATTCAGTAGCTTAATATTCATGATTTACCATCCTATTATTATTTTATATAATATTATTATATCATGTTCTAAAGACAAAATCTTCTAAAAAACGCAAGTAATATAGTAATATATACAAAAATGATACTAGTAATGGTAGTGAAATATAGTGTAACCAAAATCCAAGAAATAAAATCCAGGTAAATTTAACTTCATATATTTTTAAAGAATTGAAAAGATAAAGAAAAATATAATTACAAAATAACTATTTAATTAAATTCTGTAAAGAAATGATAAATCATGGTATAATTTTTTATGATATAGCATGAATAATCAGTGATGTAGATTTATTATAATAGGTAATATTTCTATTAAACATTAGTTTATGATGTATAAAGCTCAAGGGAGGTAGTATTAATGGAAAATGAAAAGTATTCGCAAGAAAAAATAGAAATGTTTTGGAAATCTTTTTTAAGAGAAACAAGTAGAGATAAAACAACCAAGTATTTAGATGTATTTCATTTTGAATTAACTGAAAAATGGGTCAATGAATTATTGCATTTAGTGTTAATTGGACAAAAGAAGGCTACAGCTAGTAGTTTATGGGGATATGAAATTGAAGGTGCGCGTGTACCTGAGGTTGGTGATTTAAGTATTGTCACTGATTGGGAAGGTGTACCACGCTGTGTTATTGAAACAATTGCGGTAACAATTCTTCCATTTTCAGATATTACTTATGATCTTTGTAAGCGTGAGGGTGAGGATGATACATTAGAATCCTGGCGTAAGGGACATATTCGTTTTTTCAAGGAAGAAGGAAATGAACTTGGGTATGAGTTTAGCGATGATATGCCAGTGATTTTTGAAGATTTTGAAGTAATATATCAAGTATAGACTTCATGGAGAAAATAATATAGAGACAAGCCTACGAAATTATAAACAAATTAAAATATTTATAATGGTATTACAAAACTTATAAGTATTATAATTATGATAATATTATAGGAGGGATTAATCGAATAAAAGAACATGTACATGTCAATTGTAACTTGGTTCCTTCCAAAGTTAGTTGGTTCACTTAGAAAATAATGGTATAATTAAAGAGTCGTAAAGTAAAGAATCGAGGATTTATAATGGACGAATTTATTAAATTATTAGATTGAAATCTTGATTATGTAAGTCATGAAATTATTGACTCTGTATGTTACATAAGCGTTGTATCTAATTGCAAAGAAGTATATTATCTTTGCCTAAAAAAAGAGAGAATCCTATGGGACGATAATGATAGATGTTAGAACGCACCAAATTATAGATATGATAAAATTAAGAGAATATGAAGACGTGGTAGATTGGTTGAAATCATATCCAAATTTAAAAGTAGTGTCAAGTGATGGATCAATTACCTATCAAAAACGATTACTGATGTACATCTAAAAACTATTCAAGTCAGAGAATGATTTCATTTACTGAAAATCTTACTACATACGCAAAAGACTATATAAAAAAGGAATTGAAACCTGATTTGACAATGCAAAACCGACAAATAATTATGAACTTAAGCAACTGGTAGCAGTATAGTCAGTTGAGAAATATCCAAAGACATATAAATCATTAAGAGTTTACTCTCATACGAGACATGAAACAATACTTTTTATAAATTATATGATATACCTTCTATAAAGTGTTATACTTCTTATGTAGTAAATATTTTATGGGAGGAATTTTTTATGAAAAGAAGTAAATTATTTTTATTAACAATTTTTACTGTAATGCTTTTGGGTACAGCGCTTAACGCTAAAGCGTATGTAGTTCAGCCGTGTGATCCTGCGACAGAAATATGTGATACCACGAACTTACCACCTACAATTACACCTAAGGAGTATTTTCCTTATAAATTGGGAATTAATTCGATTGAGGATTGGAGAAATATGGTATATATTATACCAGGTGGTTCTCCAATTAGTAAAATTACCATT
Source organism: Mycoplasmatota bacterium (assembly GCA_018394295.1). Lineage (NCBI taxonomy): Bacteria > Bacillati > Mycoplasmatota > Mycoplasmatota bacterium. The sequence continues at coordinate 2,367,981 of CP074573.1, read as the reverse complement.
ACTGAAAATGTTGATGTAACATTACTAGGTAATTATACAGTTACCTATACTGTGAGAGATGTAAATGGTCACAAAATTTTTAGAACTTATAATGTTGAAGTTGTTAATGATGCACCAACTGTTCAACTAGCTTTGTTTAATAACGTATTTGCCACTAATTCAACGGAACCTAATTGGGTAAATAGAATTATTGCGAACTCTAATAACTCTCAGATTACTGGACAATATGTTGTTACAGAGAATGTAAATATGGGTACTACAGGAACATATCAGTTAACAGCTTGTGCTATGGATAGTGAAGGAAGAGTCTTTATTAATAAGTTTGAGATTGACGTAACAAATAATATAAATGATTTTTCTGGAGATGTTTCTACAGTATATAGAATGAATGATAAGATTGTAACTTATTACATTGAATCAAGTCTTGCAAATGCAGCTTTTTATGAACAATATACATTAGATGCGATTAATATTTGGGAGATGCAGTTTGGTTTTGATTTTGTAAGATCCTATTACAAAAGTGAAGCAGAAATAGTTATTCATTTTATAACACAGGGTGAATATCTTGCGTTAGGATATAAATCAGGAACACACGGTGTTACCGATGATGCTTATACAAGCATTTTACCAAATCACTATAGTTTTTGTGATAATACTTCAGGTGCTTGCTATAGAATAAATAAAGTTAATCAAACAACTGATGTATCAAATATTTACATAATAGACTTATTAAATATGCAGGGATTAGATGAGAATGATAATCTGCAATATTATAGTAATAGTAATGTAGTAGAAGTAATAGCGCATGAATTAGGTCATGCACTAGGTCATAATGGACATGTTATCAATGAAGCACCAGTTTTTGCAACAGGTAGATGCAATACAAAATATTACGGAACTGGATTACTTAATCCAATACTAGATGCTCATAAGGTTGGATGTAGTTATCCTGTTAATGGAATGTTTTCTGTAGAAGAGAAAGAGGATTTTAATTTATTATATAACGATACTATCTTCTCGAATTAATATAACGTACCTTTTAGGATTACTTTGTATAAAGTAGATTATCCTCAATCTACAACTTTATATGAAGTTGATTGGGACGGAAAATCTATAAAATATATTTCTTTATAGGAAGATTATGATAAATTTATACTTAAAAAGTAATAGTTTGATTATAATACAATATTTGATGTTAGTTATTAGTATTGGTATATATAATGCATGTGAATGATAAGAATAAAAATCAATTATTACATTTATTTTTTAGTTTTGTTATAAATATTTTTTCTAATAACAAATTTTATTTTTTATCTATCTTTTATTTGATTGCTATCCCTCTTTTGTTTATATATTAAATGAAATAGTGATTCTTAAAAAAAGTTAGAAAAAAATATAGGATAATTATTACTATTATTTTAATAATTATATTATTTTTACATTAGAAAAAAATATTTAATAAAATTTCACCTATAGAGTATACACTTTAAAAACTTAGTATCTTTGTAGGTGATTTTTTGTAATAATTATTTAATACGAGATGCAATTGAAAAATGGTATGATGTTATTGAAAAATTAAAAACTGATGATTCAATAGTTCCTATAAAACCAGAACATTTTATTGTATTGATAAAAAATTCACTAATTGAAGATAAGATAAAAGTAATATTCGATAAATATTTCATATTTATTGTGGTAATATTTTACAATTCTTTCTAATGTAGTATAATAAAGTGATGTTTTAAAATTATAGGAGGAAAAGAGATGGGAAAATTACTAAAATTATCAGGAATTATTGTAGTTATAGTTTTACTAGCATTCGGTTTTGTTGTTGGTGAAACCCTTGTAAAGTTAAATAGCAAAGTATCCGCAATTGAAGATAATGACAATACTGAATTACTTGCTAAAATCACAGAACTTGAAACTGCATTAGAGGCAGTAGAAACTACTGATAACACTGAATTATTAGCAAAAATTGCAGAACTTGAAACTGCATTAGAGGCAGTAGAAACTATTGACAACACTGAATTACTAGATAAGATTGCACAATTAGAAGCTGAAGTAACTGTGCTTAAAGGAGCAAATACAGATGCAGCTAATTTCACTATTATGTTAGATCAATCGGGTAAATATTTATCCTTTGAAGAACTTGTTCGTTCATTTGCGAATAAGTATTTTACAGGTTACATAATAGAAGATAATATAATGGCAGATTCTACATTTGGAGATATTTCGTTTTATTCGACATCATCAGATTTGTCAAATGAAATAATATTAGCAAGAATTTATATGCTACTACAAGAATTGTCTCAATACGATCAATATTTAATGAACCAATCAAACATTAACATTCATTATTCTTATGACATAGATGATAAATATTATAATATCACTATTTCAATTCCATCACCTATACTAGCTCATGCTGATTTCACATTAGATGATGTAATCAACGGTACTTTTGGAATTTCTAATAATTCAGATGTTTATAATAATACAGCTGATGAGTTGACACCTATGCCTTTTGATACAGTTTTATTAAAAGAATTATATGATGGATATATTTCAAATAATACATTTGGGAATAACATATTGATTCCATTAAGTAATTGATATTTAATTAATTATATATAAAATGCACCTTTTTCTTCATAGTAACCTATGAGAAAATTAGGGTGCATTTTTTTAAATTCAATCCTCTAATTCTAAAGTTTATTAATAAATTTAGTAAATTTTTATAACAGTTATTATATATATTGAATAACTCTACCTGATTTTTTTTCTATAACGATTTTCATATCAGTTTTTTTTATATTAATTTAGTTTGTAATGTATATATTATATTTCATCTAAAAAGAATTTTAATTTTAAACTAACCTTCTTTTTAACAAAAATAATAAAAAGTAATTTGTAATGACTTTTTATGTTGTATTATTCATTTTTGTTACTTTCATCTACTAATTCTAAAAGGTAATTGCTGATATATAGCTGGTAAAAAATAAAAAAAATTTAAAAGGTGAGATATTTTTGGTTATAATTTTGGTTCTGAATGAAAAAGTAGTAGTAGAAAAATGTATTTGTTTTAATCAAATAACTTCCTTTTAATATTCCAAAATTGAAATATTTACAATTTTTAACAATACAAGTAGATTTTTCCAGATATAAGAAGTATAATATTATTATGGCGCTTAATGTCAAGGTAGTTGTCGCATATTTTTAATTTTTTTAAGAAGATTTTGTTTCTTCTTTTTCCAAAATTGATGATTTTTCTGGGTTTAACCAAACTATGTTTTCCACACTCCAATTTCTTATGTTTCTCGACCATCTTTCTGGGTGTTTAAGTTGTGCTTGTTCATAGACTTTAATTCGCTTTTTTAATATTTTATTAGATAAACCGGAATGCCTTTGATGTGGAGTTAAATATTTTATCCCACTATGAAGATGTTCATAGTTATACCAGTTTATAAACTGTAATGACCAAGTTCTTGCTTGTTTAATAGTCTCAAAGCCCTTATCTGGGTAACCTGGACAATATTTGAATGTTTTAAATATAGACTCCGCATAAGGATTATCATTACTTACTCTAGGTCTACTATTTGATGGAGTAATACCTAGTTGATAAAGGGTCTCTAAAAGAGTGGCTCCTTTCATCGGACTTCCATTGTCAGAATGAAGCACTAAAGGTTTTTTATGTAAAAGTATATTTTCTGCTAATACTGCTCTTTTAACTAGTTCACTAGCGTGTTGAGCAGATTGTTCAGACCATATTTCCCATCCTACTACTTTTCTACTAAATAAATCTAGGATCAAATATAAATAATAATATATCCCTTTTATTGGTCCCTTTAGATAAGTAATATCCCACATCCATACTTGATTAGGACCTGTGGCATAATGTGTTGATATAGGTCTATTTTGGGGCTTTTTAGTATTTCCTCTATGTTTTAGTTGTTTTTCTTCTCTTAAGATTCTATATATTGTTGATTCAGATGCTAAATATATTCCTTTATCAGCTAGGAGTGGCACAATTTCATTAGGAGATAAGTTTTTATATTCAGGCTGATTTACGACTTTTAAAATTTCTTCTCGTTCTTTTTTAGTTAATCTATTTTTGGGTACTTTTTTTTACTAATTGGTCTTTGATCTTCATTTGGTGATGAATCACTTCTCCATCGTTGAAGTGTTCGTAAACTAATTCCTATTTCTTCACATGCTTTTTCTTGTCTTGCTCCATTATCTACAGCTTCTCTTATCAGTGATATTGCTTTTTTGCGATCTGTGGCACTGATTAATCTTCCTCGTCTTCCCCCCAAATCGCACTTGCCTTTTTTCTAAGTACAAGAAGGGCTGCTGCTTCTGCAAGTGCTGATTCTTTTCTTTGTAGTTCTTTATTTAATTTCTTAAGTTCTTGATTTTTTTCTCTTAACTGCTTTTGTAGTTCTGTTGCTTGTTTAGCTACACCACCATTAGCCTGCATACATGCATCTCGCCATTCTTTAACTTGATTAACATATAGTCCTTTATTTCTACAATACTTATATAATTCTACTTCACTTAATGTTGCAGTTTCTAAGACAATATGAAACTTATCTTGTGTACTCCATTCTTCTGATTTTAAAGGTTGTTCGTTAACAGGGATTCCATTTTCTTTCGCTTTCTTTTTCCAAGTAAAAAGTGTTATTTCTGGTATTCCTGATTCTCTTGATAATTCTTTGACTGATTCATTATGTGGTGGCATCATTCTTTGTATTAATGATAACTTATAATCCTTTGAGTATCTTGCCATAAAGTTGTTCTCCTTACTAAGTTTTTAAATTTTATTTCAAGACAACTAGTTGTCTTGAAATAACTTACTATGTCTACTATACTATTTTTAGAGCTCCATGACAACTATTCTAACACAGAGGGATGGTTTAAAGTTTATTTCTAGGGTGGGTTTATGAAAATTGAAAGTGGAGGTATATATTAGAAATGAAAAAATGCGTTACATTATTTAGTGTATTTATATTTGTTTTTATATTTGGATTTGTTAATGCATCTGCTGCTACTTCTCAAACCAAATTAAAAGTATCTAGACCAGAATGTCTAACAAATTCATTACCATGGAGAGGAGAATCTCAGTCTTTAAAAGACAAGGTAGAGTATTTTTCACCATCTTTTAAAATTAGTGGTGGTTCAATAAAAATAAGAACTAATGATCCTGATCATAATATGGACATAAATATTTATGAGTGTCATTATGGTACTAAAGTAGCTACTTATCATACTGGTAAGGTTAATAATGGATGGTCTGAAATACCAGTTGATGGTTTAATTGATGGTTATACTTATTATGTAGGTAATTATTATTTTACTCTTTTTGGGGCAACTGATACAATAAAATCAGAAATTCAATATTAATATTAGGGTGGGAAATTAGACTATAGATTGAGAAAAGAGGTTGATAACATGATATATACTTTAATAAAGGAGATAAAATGTTTTTTTTCTAATTATTGTTGGATAGTAATAATTTTTCTAATTACATTATTTGGTTTTTATTCCATTAGTAATAATATTGAAATAATGAAGGTTTATGAAATGTCATCTAAACAATTTCTAAATTCTTCGAATCATGGTAATTTTATAAATATATTTAATGTTTTGAGTGGTTTTTATTCTGATACATCACAAACATTTATTATATTAATTATACTTATTTTTATAATTTTAAGTAATTCATCCTTGGGTATATACGTAGATGAAAGAAAAGGTTATATAAAATATCAATATTTGAGAATATCGAAAAAAGAATATATTATGTCTAAATTAATAGTTAACTCATTTTTAATAGGAGTTATATTTATTATACCACAATTAATTTTCTTAACTTTTTATTCTTTTTCTTATACATATACACTTCCTAGTATAATAGATTATTCAGGTTGTAATAATTTTGGTAATTGTAGAGTAGCTTTAATTGATTTAATGTACGACTATAATTATCCTATTTTAAATATATTAATTAATCAACTTGTAAAACCTTTTATTGCTGGTATTTTATTTGCTATAACTGTTATTACCTTTTCACTTATTGCTAAAAGAAAATCATTATTAATGCTTTATACTAATGGTTTTGTGTTCTTGCTTATATCATTTTATTTAATTATCGAAAAATTATTTAATAAGTTACAAGATAAATATGATCAATTAAGTGAGATTTTTTTAATGCCATATCTAGGTTTGTTTACAAATAGTGAAAAAATATATTTTATCCCATATTTAATATCTATAATTACTTTATTTATAATTTTATTCATTTTATTTATGATTTTTTGGAGAAAACAAAAGTATGAGATATAATTTAATATCGTTTCTAAAAACTCCTAAGTTTATTATAGTTACTTTTTTATATTTAATTATAATTTTAACTATAAAAATTAATATATCTTTATTGTATTTAAAACAAGGTATAAGTATTGAACAATATATTTTTTCTGAAAATTTAGCAATTTTTTTAATTCCTAGTGTAATAACTAAGGTGTATACAATATATTATATATTTATACTTTCGATTCCAACATATCTTTACTTTATATTCTTAACCATAACTTATTTTCATCATTCATTTGAAATGGATAGTACATTTCTTTTTCTAAGAATATCAAGAAAAGACAAGTTATTAAATTATTTTAAGGAGGTATTTATATTATTATTATCTATATTATTATTTTTTTCTTTTTATCAATTATTAATTATTATAATGTATCAAAATATAGTTATAAATTGGAGTATCTTTTTTGTTAACTTATTATTTTCAATTTTATTTTATTTATTAATTGTTGTAATTATGATAAATGTTCAAATTTTGAAAAATGATTGGATAGCAAGTGTTATCACATTAATTAATTTTCTTATTTTATCATATGGTAATTATTTATTTTGTTATCCATACATACTAAATTTATCAAAAAATGATAATGGAATAAGTATTATTAAAGAATCAAACAATATTGTATTAAATGCTTTAATCCCTACTCATATGAATGTAATTTATTATCATTATAAAATATATTTTTTATTTTATATTATTTCTATTATTATTTGTTCACTAACAGCAATAATTTTATTTAATAAAAATGATATTAATAAAGAGGTGATAGAATGAGTTATGCATTAAAAATAAACGATATAATAAAATATTTTAAGGATGAACTAGTTTTAAGTAATATAACTTTTAAAGTTAATAAGGGTGATATTATTGGTATAGTTGGGCGAAACGGTTCAGGAAAAAGTGTATTGTTTAAAATAATTTGTGGTTTGTATTTACCTTCATCTGGTACTGTTACTGTATTTGATGAAGAAATCACAAATAAGCAAACTTATCCAAAGAAAACAAGAGCGATTATTGAATCTCCTAATTTTTTAGGATTTTATTCAGGTTATAAAAATTTAGAGTATTTAGCATTATTATCTGGTCAAATTAATAAAAAAAATATCGAAGATACTTTAGCATTAGTTGGTTTAGAGAAGTCTGCTTGGAATAAGAAGGTAAAACATTATTCAATGGGGATGAAACAAAAATTAGGATTAGCTCAAGTATTAATGGATAACCCTCAATTAATTATATTAGATGAACCATTTAATGGCTTAGATGAAAGTAGTGTAAAAAGGTTTCACCAAATTTTGTTAGATTTAAAAAATAAGGGAGTCACAATATTATTAGCAAGTCATATAAAAGAGGATATTGAAACTTTATGTGATCGTGTTTTTAAAATGGATTTAGGACATTTGGTAGAAATTTCATAAATCATATTTTGTTAATAGATAAATGTATTATTATTTTAGGATAAAAATAGTACCTAAAAACAAAAAGTTAATATGGTGAAATAAAATTAAAAATGTGAAGTTGACGTTTACATGAAATATTTAATTATAAATAATATAAAAAGGAGAGCCTCAATTGTACTGGTCCCTGTCAAGTAGACAGTGAAAAAAATTAAATATTATTATAAGCTAAGGCTTGATTTCGATATTCCACCGGAGTTAAGCCTTTTAAACTTGTTTGAAATCTTTTATTGTTGTAAAAATCTATGTATTCTTCAATTGCTTTTTTTAACTCTTCGATGCTATGAAATTCATTAAGATAATACATTTCAGCTTTTAATGTACCCCAAAAACCTTCCGTTGGTCCATTGTCAATACATCTTCCTACTCTAGACATACTATGAGTTGCTTCAGCTTTATCTAACTTGCTTTTAAATACTTTACTCGTGTATTGAAATCCACGATCACTATGAAATAATGGTTTGGCTCCTGGGTTAGCTTCCATTGCTTTATCGAATGTCTCGAATACTAACGGATTGTTATTCGATGTTCCCATGGCATAAGAAACAATCGTACCATCATATAAATCGAGTATTCCACTTAAATTAAGTTTTTTAGTCATACCAATCACTTTAAACTCTGTAACGTCTGTTAATCATTTATCATTTGGTGCTTCAGCCTTAAATTCTGTATTTAAGACATTTTCAACTGTTATTTGTGGTGTTGATTTAATGTATCCTTTTCTCTTTCTTCTAATCTTTGCTGATATTCCCATAAGTCTCATAAGGCGTCTTATTCGTTTTACATTATAATGTCTTTGATTTAATCGGTTAATCCATAAAGTCATTCTACGGTAACCTAGTATTCCTTTAAATTTATCATGATATTCTAAGATGATTTGACAAAGCTCTTGATCTAATCTTTCTTTTTCTGTTTCTTCACTTAAGCCATTTATAATCAGAACTACGGTTTAAGTCTAAGATTTCACACATTGTTTGTATTGGATATTCTTTTGTTTCATTTAATTCTTTCATTACAAGGTATTTCGCGTTTTAACTTTTCTATATCTGTTAATTCAGATTCATCTTTTTTTCTTCCTCGACGGTCTTTTAGTCCTTCATTACCTTCTTTAATGTATTTTTTTACCCAATTATAAACTTGGATTTAAGCTATACCATAGTGAGTAGCAGTTAACGTATATGATTTCCCATTTTTTATACAATGTTTAACAATCTCTAATCTTTCTTCATAAGTTGTTTTTTTTTGATTTGGCCATATAGACATCCCCTTTAGATTTGTAATCTTTAATTTCTTTATGATCATTATACATCATTAACCAGTTTATCAGTGTAGATATACTATGAGTTTTATACTTTTTTATTATGTTATTAAGTGAACCTACTCCATTTAGATAATTATTTATTGCCGCTAGCTTTAATTTCTTCGTATATACTTTATTAGTAGGTTTAATATCAAATGCTTTTTCTCCCATCGATTTATAACTATTAATCCATCTATTAACTGATGATACATTACACCCTAAAATAGTTGCTATTTGTTTCTTTGTCCTATTTCCTTCTTGATAATCTTTAATTGCTTTTATCTTTATTTCTTTACTAAATTTAGCTTTTCTTCCCATAAGAAAAGATTCCCTTTCTGTAGTTAGTACAAATAAATTATTTGTACTAACTACAGAAAGGGAATCATATCAAATTGGCTCTTTTAATTATTTTCACTTTTGTATATTTGTAACTTTTTCATTTAATATATCAATGGTACTAATATTAAGATTAGTTTTTTTATTTTTGATTATTTTTGGTATAGTGTCATTATTATCATAAAATGTCATTATTTTAATTTCATCTTTTTCATGAAAAATAACTGATTTGTCTATTTTATAATCTTTATTTATTGGATTATCCTTTACGAAAAATGGTTTTTTACTTCTGATATCGATAAATTTATAATCTTTAGGGCACATACCCACTACTAATAATTTCTTGTTACTTCTTTTAAATTTTAAAAGAGTATTTTTTTGTTCAATTTCTTTTCACCCTTTTCTCCTTTTTAAAGTAAGTGTCAAATAGGTTCTTTCCAAAGTTATTGGAATTTTATGTAAAAATATGTTATAATAAAGGTATCAAAAGTGGAGGTACCTTATGGACGAAATAATTAAAATGCTTGACGAAAGTCTTGATTACATATCACATGAGTTAATTGATGATACTTTATACATTAATGTAAAATCAAATAAGGAGTCACTCCCATGTCCTCTATGCGGAGAGGAAAGTACAAAAGTACATTCTAGATACAATAAAAGCTTTCAGGACTTGCCATTACAGGGGAAAAAAGTTGTTATTGCACTAAATAATAAAAATATGTTCTGTACAAATCCAAATTGTAAGAAGTATACATTCTCAGAAAGCTTTGGTTTTATTGATCAAAAAGGCAAGAAAACGAAAAGATTAATTGATGAAATTATACGAGTTTCTTTGACACAAAGTTCTATATCGGCGGCAAAATACCTTTCAGATACGACCGTTGAAATCAAGAAAAGCTCAATTTGTAATTACCTAAAAAAAAACTCTAGTCATAAACAAGAGTGAAGTTAAATATGTCTGTATAGATGACTTTGCGATAAAAAAGAGAAAATCATATGGAACAATTATGGTAGATATTGAAACTAAATGTATTATAGACTTATTAGAATCAAGAGATAGTATGAAAGTTACGGAATGGCTTACTACGTTTCCAAATATTAAACTCGTCTCACGTGATGGCTCAACAACTTATCGCTCGGCTATTGCAGACGCTCATCCTAAAGCCACTCAGGTAAGTGATCGTTTTCATTTAGTTAAAAATTTAGTGAAATCCATATCAAAGTATATGAAACGAATAATTACAGGTCGCATTGAAATACCACTCATATCACAAGATGGAAAGAAACGTTATGATTATCTTTGTGGTTTAAGCCGTAGAGAAAAAATTATTGAAGCCAGGCGTTTATATGCAAAGGAAGGAAATAGCTATGATACGATTGGAAATAAGTTAGGTGTTTCACCAACAACAGTTGCTAAATATATAAAAATGAAGGAAGAAGATATACCTAAAGAGAAAATAACTGTACGTGGAAAAGAGCACATCAACGCCATTTCGAAAGTGGAACAGAAAAGAAATAAGGTGCTAGAATTATGGAATAAAGGGTATACAAAAAGAGACATATCAAAGAAAACAGGATATAGCACTACAAGCATTGATACTTATCTCAAAGGTGAATTCAATCCTGTGCACGGACAATATGGAACAGGCCGAAATGGTAAACTAATGCCATTTAGAGATGAAGTTATTGATATGCGTGCTAATGGGATAACATATAAGAAGATTACAGAACATATAAGGGAAAAAGGATACACAGGAACTGTAGATGGATTGAGATTTTTTATCTCAAAAGAAAAGCGTTTAGCTAAAGACACCTCATCTACAAAAGAACCTACAGAATTTTTAGACAAACGTTTGATCAATAAATTATTATATAAACCACTTGAAAAGGTAAAAGGGATCACGGAGAATCAATTGAATGAATTTTTCAAAAAATATCCAGACATAAAAGTACTCTTTGAAAGACTAAAAGAATTCAGACTTTTGTTACTTGAAGATACAGAAGACAGTTTAAGTAAATGGATTAAACGGGCAAGAGAATCTGAAATTCAGGAAATTGATAGTTTCATTAATGGTATACAAAATGACCAAGATGCCGTAGAAAATGCCATAAAGTATAGTTATAATAACGGTTTAGCAGAAGGAAGTGTTAATAAACTAAAATCTATAAAAAGGATTATGTATGGCAGAAATAAATTTGATCTACTGAGGTCTAAAGTATTATTATTGGAATCATTAAAATGATAGATTTAAGTAAAGTAGGCAAATAAAGTCTACTATTAATTTTTACTATAAATCCAATAACTTTGGAAAGAACCGTCAAATATAACACACATAAAAAATCCCTCATTTACTAAAATGAGGGATTTTTTTATGTGTTCAATTTACAATTTTTAGGGAGTTCATCTGACCAAGGTAATAATGTGTCTAGAATTTGTTCATCATTCAAATCTACATTTGGTAATCTATCAAATAAATAGGTTAGATATTCAATTGGTTTTATATTATTCTCCTTCGCGGTTTCAATAACACTATATATGATGGCACTTGATTTTGCTCCTTTAGGAGTATTAGAGAATAACCAGTTTTTTCTTCCAATCACGAAAGGTTTAATTGATCTTTCAGCTCTATTATTATCAATTTCTAATCTCCCATCAAGTAGGTATCTTCCAAGATTATCCCATTGATTGAGACAATATTTAATAGCTTTACCTAGTTTACAATTAGGTAAAATTTCTTCTGCTTGATTTTTAAGCCATACTAAAAAATCATCCAAAATCTCTCGACTGTCATTATTTCTTATTTCATACTTTTCTTCAGGTGTTAAGTCCATTATTTTATGCTCAATTGAGTATAACTGATTACAGAAAGTTAATCCCTCTTTCGCAATGGACACATCATCACTCGATAGAGCTTTTACTATTTCGGCAAATCCTCTCCTCGCATGTGCCCAGCACCCAACAAGTATTACATTAGGAATATTATGATATCCAGTATATGCATCCACCTGAAGATATCCTTTAAATCCTTCAAGAAACTCTTCGGGATGTTTACCTGCTCTTGTCGTCTGATAATCATATAAAACAATTGCTTTCCCCTCTGAACCTGTTCGATAAAGCCACATGTAGGACTTTGATTTTGCTTCTCTCCCGTTTTCCTTCAATACTTGGGTAGTTGTCTCATCTGCATGTAGGATATCTTTTTGAAGTAATAATTTATGCATACGATTATATAAGATTTCCAACCAAGCAGCACCTTTAATTACCCAGTTAGAAAGATTTTGTCGCGGTAAAAATATTCCCAATCTTTCAAATTGTTTCTCTTGTCTGTAAAGAGGTAACCCATTTGTATATTTTTGATCCATTATATACGCAATTAAAGATGATGAAGCTAAGCTTCCTGGTATTGCAGGATAAGGCATATTAGCTTTTATTATAGGCGTTCTAATTTCACTTTTCTCACATAATCGACAGGATACTATATGACGGATATGTTTCTTGATTTTTACTTTAGGCGGAATAACTACAATTTCAGTTCTTTCTTCAGTACTCATTTCATGAAGTAGAAAACCACATTGTGGACAATCTTTTTCTTCAGGATAATAATGTATTTCTTCAACAGGAAGAGTTTTTAAATAATCAGTACTTTTTTTCGTCCTTTTTTATTTCTAGTATAGGTAATTTTTTCAAGTTTAGGTTCTTCGCGATTTAAATTTGATTCCTTTTCAGCTTCATTAAATAATTCTAGACTTTGTTGATTAGGATCAATTTTCTCGCTAGAAGATCCAAAACGCTTTTGTTGATATAATTTAAAGAACTCTTCATAATTTTTCACTTTATTTTGAAGTTCTACTATTTTAGAATCTTGTGATGAGATATATTCAATTAATTCTTCTTTAGTTAGTTTATTTAAGTCTACTTTTTTCATTGCTTTTCTCACCTTTTTTTGATACTTTATTTTACCATAAAATGAGAAAAAAGTCTAATTATATAAAGAAAAGGGACTATACAATCCCCCTTTGCTTAACCTCTTTAAAGGCCTTTCCATTACGTATTTCATAACCATCTAAAAACCAATAAAATTCTTTTAAAGACGAACTTGTAATCTCCTGTTCACTTTTAGGCCAATTAAATTTACCACTTTCTAATCGTTTTTTATATATCCAAAAACCATTATAATCCCAATGTAAAATTTTTAAAATTTGTCTGCTTTTATTACAGAAAACAAATAAGTTATTTGAAAATGGATCTAAATCAAACTGTTTTTTTACAATAAGAGATAGTCCATCAATTGATTTTCTTAAATCAGTATATCCTGTCGCGAAATAAACTGTTTTTACATCCTTGAGTTTAATCATAATTCTGATAACACCTTTACCACATCTTTTAAATGATTCCCATTGAACCCTGGTTCAACCTTTATATTGCATTTTCCTATTTTAATCGTAATACATTTTTCTTCATTCATTTCAACCATTTCATGATTAATAGGAATGGGTACCCAATTAATTTCTTGTGCTTGTTTTTCATTTTGATTATTCTTTTTAATCCAATATAGAAGTTGATGTAATTTATACCCATTTTCCTTACACCATTTTGATTTTGATAATCCACTTTTTTGATATTCTTCAATTCTTTCTTTCCATTCAGATCTTAACTTATTATAATTCATTTTAAAATCCTCCTAACATATTAGCTAAGAGGATTATCTCATATTATTTTCATAAATTAAATGTGTGCTATATTGTACGCTTACTTTTTAAATGTTACATCATTGTTTTTTAAAGATGAAAATTTTATTTATTTGATTCATAATAATGATTTGCAAAGTCAATTTCTTTTTTATTTTTTTCATAATAGTAATTATATTAATCCATGTTACAACTTCACAATTATTTACATCATTCTTATATAATTCTTTTTTGTTAAAAGCATTTATAAAATCAAAAAATATTGTTTATCTTTAATTTTATCAGCTTATTCTCTTAACTTATTTTTTTTGATTTCCCATCTTTTAAAGACATCATATTGCTTATAGAATTCTTCAAATTCATATTATTTCCCCTCTTTCATAAATAAAGAGTCATTTTTATGATATTATACCTATATAGTAGACACTAAATAAAAAGGTGTTGGCTATGTAGGTATTTTATTTTATAATAAATTTAGATAACTAAGGGAGATGTACTAATGAAGAAGAAATTAAGAATTAAAGATTATATAAAAAAACATAGAGATGAATTAGAAAAGAATCCCTATGTTAGGAAAGTTGGTAAGACAATCCAATATGCACCTGAATTTAAAATTAAAGCAGTTGAGTTAAAGAAAAAGGGAGTATCTATAAGAGAAATATTTGAAAGTCATGGATTACCCTATAAAGAACCTAAAAGTAATACTTACATAACAAACTGGACTAAACAATATGAAGAAAAGGGAAAAGAATCATTTTTTAATGAATCAAGAGGTCGTAATATAAATGGTAAATCAGGAAGACCAAAGAAAGAAGCAATAACAGCTGATGAAAAAGTATTAATACAGGAGAAAATAATAGAAGCGCAAAGGCAGGAGATTGAAGCATTAAAAAAGCAATTATGGCAAGGAAGGAAAGTGAAAATAAAAGAAAATAAATATGTTCCAACTCAATTAGTATTTCAATTTATCGATGATTTAAAAACTAAAATTAATGTACCAATACAAACATTATGTAAATATTTTAATGTATCAAGATCTGGTTATTATAAATGGATTAAATCTGCTAACAAGAGAAGACAAAGAGAGTTACAAGACAAATCAGATTTTAAATTAATAAATGATTTGTGGGTAAAAAATAAAGTATTTGGATATCAAAGAATTACAATGCATCTAAGAAATGATTTAGGTGTAGTAATGAACCCTAAAAAAGTTTATCGTTTAATGAAAAAGAATGGTATACGTTCTACAGTAAGGATTAAAGATCCCTATAAACATTTAAAAGACTCATATAAAAATCATCATACATTTGAAAATGTATTAGATAGAAATTTTGATGTTGATGAACCTGGTACAGTATTCGCGACTGATATCACATACTTAATTTTTAATGGTTATCGATATTATTTATCTGTAATTAAGGATCTTTGTACACGTGAAATTGTAGCTTGGAAAGTATCTCAAAATCTAAGTCTAGATTTATCGTTAGATGTAATTAATCAACTTGTTGAAAGATATGGAGATGAAAATCTAAAAAATACCTTAATCCATTCAGACCAGGGTTTATATTATACTAATTCAATGTATGTAAATAAACTAAAGGAATTAAATATTATTCAATCTATGTCACGTAAAGGTAATTGTCTAGATAACGCAAAAATGGAGACATTTTTTGGACATTTTAAAGACGAGTGTGAGTATTATGATGCTACTGATATTAAATCATTGAGGTTTATATTAAATGATTATATGAATTATTATAATCATAAGCGTTATCAATGGACATTAAAAAAGATGGCCCCTGCGCAATACAGAAGCCATCTACTAGCAGCATAAAATATTAATATATTAATTTTTTTGTTTCTGTCTACTTGACAGGTATAAGTTCATTATACTACTCTTTATTTTTACTGTATTTACTAATATTCATTTTCATTTTAAATAGATTGTAAAAAGTTCATTTTTTCTTTTATTTCACTACATATAAGATAATTAAAAAAAAGGTGAATAAAACTTATAAACTTGTATGTTTTATTCGCCTTTCTGCTATTCTGTATTCTGTTTAATTAATTCTTGAAAATAATTAGCTGATTTTTGTAATGTTTCACTAATTTCCTTGATTTGTTCATTATCTAAATTTTTTGCTAAATTTAATGTTTCTTTTTTTGTCAATTTTATATCTTCATCTATTAATCCTAGTAAGTAATCTGCACTAACATCTAATGCTTTACAAAATATCTTTAGATTATTACTGGTCATATCTTGACCGTTCTCATATCTTGATATTTGGTCTTGTGCTATGTTTGTTAGTCTAGATAATTCTTTTTGTGTAATGTTTCTAGATTTTCTTGCTTCTTTTAGTCTTAATATCATAACACAACCTCCTTTTAATAAAAAAATATGGAAAAAAAGTAATATTTTCCTTGAAATAATTACTATTTAATAATATAATAGTATTAATTTATCATATTTCCATACTATTCGAGAGGTCTTTAGTGGTACCAGCGACGGGACTCGAACCCGTAAGGATTTGACTCCGGTGGATTTTGAGACTACCAACTATAAATAGTTGGTATTTTTGTATATTTTTTTTAAACTACCAACTAAAAAGAAGTGGGTAGTTTTTTTTATTTAAAATTTAAAGGAGTTGTTTACGAAATGACTATTAAAGAAATTACATCAAAACAATTCAAGTTATTTTTAGATCGTAAAGATGAATCTAATATTGGATTGTTTTTTATTTACCTTAGTTGTGAGGAGTTATGTTAATTAGATTTTGAAAAAAAACAAAAGGGGGGTGAAAATATGTTTATTAAATTTAATAATCAATTAATTAATGTTCAAGTGATTTCTTCTATTGATATTGAAGATGAATGTATTGTTTTGAGATTTTCTAGATTACATCATCCAACTAAAAAAGAAGATGATATTTATGTTGTAACAGAAGTGTCTGAGTCAAAAGAAGAAGTTGAAAAAAGATTTTTAGAATTACAAGTATTACTTTGTGTACATTGTGATGTAGAAAGTGATTTAAATATTTGGTAATTAATATTTATTTAAGGGAGTTGGTAGGATGATTTGGTGTAAACCACCATAATAATTGTTTTTATAATCATACCTTTAAATTTAATGAAAGGAGTTATAAATATGACTAGAAGTAATATGATTGCTAAGTTAGAAAAGAAAGGTAGATTGTATAAATGGGTCTGTTATTCAGATAAACAAATATATTGTATGTATCAAAAATATGTTTTATCTCGTTAAAGGAAGAGGATAAGCATGAATAAGATTGAAAAAAGTCAATTAATTATTAACGAGTTATCAAAGTATATTTCTATTGATTCAAGTAATAAAGATATTATATTTGGTGCAATTAAGACAGGATTAACAAGTATTGAGTTAGTAGAACTAAAAGATTTAATTTATTTAAGTGATCAAATGAAAAATAAACGTAAATTTACGTAAAATCTATACGATAGAAGGAGTGATTTAAGTGGCAACAGCTACTAATAATGAAGTAAATGCAAGTGAAAACAAAAATAAACAAGGTGTAAAAAATAATGTTTCTGAATCTGTATTAAAGTTTTCTAGAGATATGACTAAAGAAGAAATATCTAAATTACAGAAATTTCAAGTTAAAATAGTTAAAAAATTTAATAAAAAATATAATCAAACATCATATAATTTATTTGTTAGATTTAGTGGTCATGTTCATGGTCGGATTAAAATAAATGATGTTGCTAGATATTACAATGTAATAGATGAATTAAAATCAACGAAGTATAAAATGAAAAAAGAAGAATTTAAAGATATTGAAACAATATACATTAATGATGTACCAGTAAGAACTTATCATGTAATTAATGATCTAGAAAATATCAATTATAAAAAGTATAATGTTTTCTTAACTGAAAATGAAATATTTACTAATTACTTTAGTAAATCAGAAGCGATATTAGTATCTAAAGAAAACAAGGATATTAAATTTATTACAGTTACTAAAGATTCAGAAGTTGATGAAAAAGGTGATGATATTGGCAGCTGGTAAAAATATTAAAGCTAAGGAATGTAAATTATATCATTGTAGTGAATGTAATAACATGATTGCAAAGTCTAATGATTTAATTATTTCACATGGTGAAATATCTGTTAAATGTGAAAAATGTGGTACTTTCAATCAAATTAAATAATTAGTATTACGAATACTAACCTTAATTCTTTTTGGTTAGTATTTTTTTAAAAAAAATTTGATAAAAAAAATAAATAATAAAAAGAAAGAAGAGATGAAAAATATGTCTAAAGAAGTTGAATATACAAAAGAAGAGAAACTTTTGCATTTTGGTGAAAGAATGAATGATGATAGTTTAACAGATGGACAAAGAAAGTATGCTAAAAATCGTTACAATCAAATATTAGAGGGAAATGATTATGCTCCATATTCTTTAGAAGAAAAGAGACAATTTCACACAAAGAGAGCTAAGAAAGACTCAATCAATCCAAAAACTAATAAGAAGTACACTAAAGCAGAACGTTCTCGTTCTCGTGGTTATCTTCAAGCATTAAAAAATATTTCTAGAGCTTTTAAATTTAAAAATCCTGATTATAAAAGTAAAAAGTATTAATTTATTGTAGGTGATTTATTTGAATGTTAGAAATAATTATTATTCAGATTCAGATAAAATTAATTATTATTCTAAACGAAAAAATGATGATAAATTAACTAATCGTCAAAGAGGATATGCTCAATTTCGTTTAGATCAATTACAAAACAGTAAAGAAAACAATAAACAAAAAGATAAAAATCATTTAAAAAATACTCAAATAAAAGTAGATCATAAAATTAGTTATGATGATATTTATAATTTTGATAAAAAGAGAAAGTATTATCTAAACTTAAAATCAAAAATGTTGAATGATTTTTTTAGAAGTAATTATATTGGTGAACATGAATTAGTTATTAATGATAAAAAAAATAAAGTTAAGTACTTAGCACAAAATGAAGATGTTTATAAATACTTAAAACATTTTATTAAAACAAATAAAGATTTTCAAAAAGTAGTTTATTATGAATTATTTTTTGATAATAAAAAGAATAGACTTGATGATGTTGAAGCTAAAAAACAAGCTATGAAATCATTAAAAACTGAATTAAATGTTATTGATGTTCACGATATGGAATTGGAAGATATACGTAAAATTTTAGAAGGTTAGGTGAACATATTGAAAAAATTTATTTCTTATTTAGTTGTATTAACAATATTTATGAGTTTTGCTTTTATTACAAATATCAATGTTAATGCTGAAGATTTTGATTATACTCACTGGATAGAACAAGATGATAGAGTATATTTACAATTAGGTGATGACCAAGATATGGGTGGAGCGACTTATCTTGATGGCATTGAATTATATTCAGGAGATAAGCAAGATTTATTTGGTTTATATAGTGATATTAATGTAATAAAACCTGATATTGTAGGTTTGAAAGATTTATATTTTCTTGTTTATGATGCTCAAGGAAAGACATTTTTAAGAGAAGTAAAATTAGGTACATATGATGATGTAGGTACTTATCCTATTATGGTAGAGGAAGAGTCACAAACAGAATTATTAATATATGCTCAAAGTTTTAGTAATGTACAAGAAATAGATACTAATCAAGTATGGACTTTATATTTTACTAAAACAGATTCTAAGCCAGTTATTAATGGTGAAACTGCTTTTATTACTAATGTAGATTCACCTAAGTCAGTAGATGAAATTCAATCACGTTTATCAGCATTTGATAATGAAGATGGTGATATATCTTCTAATATTACTGTTGTTACAGATAATTATACTGCTAATAAAAATACTGTTGGTGATTGGCATATAATTTTTTCTGTTACTGATTCATCAGGTAATACAAGTACTTTAGACTGTTCTGTATTAGTTCGTGACGCTGTTTCTCCTGAAATATATGGTACATATAATTATACTCAATCTATGACTACTTTATTGGATGTTAATACAACTGTATTAAATGCTTTATCAGTTGACGATAATTATGATTCTGATTTGCCTATTACATTAAAGACAGATAATTATACTGCTAATTATAATATAGTTGGTACTTATACAGTTACATATGAATGTTTTGATACTTCGGGAAATTATGATACATATGATGTAACTATTGAAGTTATTGATGATGTAAAACCGACTTTTACTGGACCTCTTAATATTGTTAAAAATAGTAGTGAAACATTGACTATTTCTGATATTCAAAGTCAGTTAACTGCTAATGACAATAAAGATGGTAATATAACAGATTCAATTACAATAAAAACAGATAATTATACTGGTAGAGGTCATATTAAAGGAACTTATACTGTTATTTTTGAAGTTAAAGATTTATCAAATAATGTTCAAACTCATACTGTTACTATTGAAGTAATGGATGATATTCCACCAGTATTTTTTACTGATAATTATTTTATTACTGTTGCTCAATCTGTAACGTTAACTAATCAAGATATTATTGATTTGTTAACTGCAACTAATCAGATAGAAGTAGTTGCAACAACATCTGTAATGACTTTGAGTAACGAATATTTAGGTAATGAAACTACTATTGGAATGTATGCAGTTACGTATAAAGTTACATCTGTTGATGGTAGTGAAGATACTATTAGCACTGTAGTAAATGTAATAGAGGATGAATCAGATGATACAGTTACTATTACACCTGAAGAGCCAGTAAAAAAAGCATGGTATATTTCGGTTTGGGAATGGATATGTTGGTTATTTAAAACTATTTGGAATTGGATAGTTAATTTACTTTAATAATGAGGTGATATAGTGAAAAAGAGGATATTTTATTTTATTTCACTAGTAGTCATAATATTTGAGGTCTTGATTATTCAAGACCTTAAAACATATGCTTTTACTCAACCATTAACTTATGACGAAAACAAAGATATGTATGGTGGTATATTGGAATGTTATTCTGATTGCGAAGAATATTCTAAATATTTAACTTTACCATCAGGTGCTAAAATAATGAATTTACATTATGATTTTGGTGAAACTATTAGAAAAGTTTTTTTACCTAAGACTATATCGTGGGACATTGAATTTAACTTAAATCAGTTATTGGTTGATAATAATTTAGATATAAATGAGGTATCTAGTGTAAATATTCAATTTATGTTTGAATCTATTTATGATGAATATTATCCAATTAAAGATTTATTATATCATTATGATGGAAAGACTGAACGATTAATTATAGATGAATTTAACAATGATTTTTTATTTATTAATATCAATCCTAATAAGGAAATTCATAATATTAAAATTATACCTGAATATTATCAAGCAACTGATATAATAAACAGAAAAATTATAAATGCTATGTTTATTCCAGTAGTAGAAATCTATATGAAATCGGATGATACTGTTATTCATAATGTGACTGAATTGGATAATGTTTTAAAAGATAATTATGAAAATTATGGTAGATTAAATGTCATTAAAACAGATACATCTTATGATTTGCAATTTTACGCTATAAGTAATGTATATATTTGGAATAATTTAAATTTACCATCTGATATTGAACAAGAAGATATAAATTACGCTAAGTGGGTTAGGTCTGAATATAATAATCAAAATTATTATATTTTAGAGTTTTCATTGAAAGATGGTAGTACTTTAATTTGGAATCTTAATGATGAAGAATACGAGAAAGTTAATGTAGTTACTATAACATCAGATGAATGTGAAAAAAGAAATAAATATGAAATATATATACATTTTAACACTGATGTTCCAATGGATGATATATATATGATGAAAGTATCTTATACAGATTACTATACGTTTGGGGCTTTTGATATGTTTGAAAATGCTAATTGGATACAAGGCTCAGAAAAAACTCATGAAAGAATAATTAAATCTGATGAAACTTATGATATTTCACATGGTTTATTAGATTGGTATACTAGTGGGCTTTTCGGAAAGAAAGGACAAGTTAATGCTATTGAACATAGTGATAAAGAAAATTATGATTGGAAGATATTTCTTGGTGACATGAATCAAACAGAATTATGGTATAAACGTGATAGTTGGATACAAGAAGCAGTTAGTTCTATGATTAGACCTAGTGATTATTTTATTAAAGATTATGTAGTTTTAAAATTTTGGTATTCATATAAAGGTGTAGCATATGTATCGGATGAAGTAATTGATGTTCCGTTGGCTGATGATACAACTAAAGAGTTATCAGATGTACAAAAAGCCATGCTTAATACAGAAAATAAGATTAATAATATTGTTAATCATCCAGTAGTTAATTTTATAATTGATAATTTAGATGTTATTGTTATTATTATTGTTTTACTTATTTTATTATCTGTATTATCACCTGTATTAACTTTATTACCTGTTATTTTAAAATCTGTATCTTTATTAATTAAGGTTGTTTTCTCTATTTTGTTGTTACCACTTAATATAGTAAGTTCATCATCAAAGAAACATAATCATTATAAGAAGTTTAGAAAAATGTAATATATATGATCTATGAAAGAGGTGATTTATTAATGTTATTAATTTTTTGGCTTTTGATTTTATTTGATATTTTAATGGTTTTGCCTATTTTAGTTTTATTTAGATATAGAAAATATTATGAAAATTTATTTAATTTTAGCGTTGGATATTGTAAATATAGGTTGGGTTATTTAATTAGTATTTGCGGTAAAATTAGAATGGGTAAATCAAGCTTGTTGTCTGGGTTAAGTCATGTATTTCAAATAATTATAATGGGTAATAATAATGAAATTATGAAAGAGGTAAGAAATGAATTTTATTTTATTGATTTTAATGAATTTGAAAAAGTGATTTCAGATTGTTATTATCGTG
Organism: Mycoplasmatota bacterium; assembly: GCA_018394295.1. Classification (NCBI taxonomy): domain Bacteria; kingdom Bacillati; phylum Mycoplasmatota; species Mycoplasmatota bacterium. Next base: position 2,344,927 of record CP074573.1, on the reverse strand, counting down.
AAAATATAAATGATTTAGATTTAATAACTGATAAATTACTTTTAAAATATAATTTGTTTGGCGATTATTTAAAATATAATTTTTTAAATTTTGAATCTGTTAAACAACTAATAAAAAATTATGTTGAAGCTTATTATGTTATTTATATTCGAGATCAATATGTTTATTCTAAAACTCGTGTTTATAGTCATATTACGAATAAAATGAATTTAGAATATGATTTAGATTGGACTAAAATAAAAGAAGCGTATAGGAATAAAAATTATGCTATTTATGATAATTTTGTTGAGTTACAAGATGAAGCAACAGATGAATTAGGTGCAGCTAATCAATATGAAGATATGAAAGATGAATCAGGTGCTAAAGAATATAAGCGTAAATATGGTAATATGCATAGAGAAAAAAATTATATGATTACATCTAAACAAGATTCAAGTGATGAAATAGCTAGGCATAGAAGATTGTACCAAACAAATATAGAGATTGTAAATAAAGTAAATGTTATTGGAAATTTTAAAAAGATTAATTATTTTATTAATAAAATATTATCATTTGTTGATAGTTTTAATAGATATCGATTTATGATTTTAGCTTTATTAAAAGGTATTATTGATGTTGATGAACGTGAACAATTTATTAATGTTAAATTAAAAGGTAAAGTATTCGGTCGAAAACTTGAATATAAATTAACATTTTTACAAAAGTTCCTTTTCTCAAAATCCTACTGTGAATTTAATTGTAATATTTATCAAAAAGAGGAAGATGTAGGCAAAGAGAACACAAATTCTAGACATTATTATGATGATTATACTTTTGTTATTCCGTTAGCATATTGTTTTGGCTGCTTCAATACTCATGAGTATTCTTATATTGAAAGTGAATTAATAAAACATTCTGATGTACATTTTGAAGATTTGCAACAAGCATTAATGTTTAATAGAGTAAACAAAAGCTATTTTAAGTAATATCGATTTAAAGCGATTTTAAGCCCTTTTAAGCGATATATCAATAAACAATATAATTATAACGTTATTGTTTTACAATCTAGGAGGTGTTTTAAATTATAAGAGAAATAATATATTTTTTAGTTGGTATTACAATATCAATGTTAATTACATATTTATTAATTATAAGAAAGTTATTCAAGTTTATTAATCATGAACGAGATCAAAACGATTTATATCGAATGAATGCTGTTAATGATTTTGATAAATCTAAAGAAGTAATTATTGAAGATGAAGCAGATGAAAATATTACAGGGGAAGAAAATAATTTTAATTGGTAGTATTAGAGGTGGTATAACATGAAAGTATTGTCTTTATTTAGTGGTATTGGTGCTTTTGAAAAAGCTTTAAGTAATATAGATATAGATTTTGAATTAGTTAATTATTGTGAATGTGATCCTATTCCAAGCAAAGCATATTCTTTAATACATAATGAATCAAGGGATAAAAATTTAGGTGATATAACAAAGGTTAATATTTTAGATTTAGGTTATTATGATTTAATTGTTCATGGTTCACCTTGCCAGGATTTTAGTATTGCTGGCAAACATAAAGGTGGAGAAGAAAATACAGGAACTCGTTCAAGTTTAATGTGGTATTCTGTTAAAATAATTGAAAAAGTTAAACCAAAATATATTATATGGGAAAATGTACCTCAAGCAATTAGATCTAATAACTTATACAATTTTCGTAAATATTTAAATAAATTAATTCAATTTGGATATACATCTTATTATCAAGTTTTAAATTCTTTAGATTATAATTTACCTCAAAATCGTAAAAGGGTTTATTGTGTATCTATTAGAAATGATGTTAATTTTCCTTATGAATTTCCATTAATAATGAAATTAGAAAAAAGGTTATCTGATTATTTAGAAACTGATGTTGATGAATACTATTATAATATTTGTCCTTCTATGTTAAAAGCTGTTGAAATTGGTAAGGTGAAAATTATAGATAATTTTTGTTATTCTATTACAACTAAAATGCAACGTTGGAATAACCCAGGACTTATAAAGGTGTATCAAGCAACTAAAAAAGGATATGATTATGCTTATCCTGGTGATTGTATTAATTTAGCTTATAGTAATTCAAAAACTAGACGTGGACGAGTTGGTAAACAATATTGTCAAACAATAACATGTAATAATAATTTAACTGTTGTTGATGATGATTATAGATTGAGGTACTTAACACCTTTAGAATGTTTAAGACTTCAAGGTTTTGATGATAAAGATTATGAAGTGTTAGTTAAAAATGGTTTTAAAAGAGATCAATTATATAAATTAGCTGGTAATAGTATTCCGGTTTCAGTTTTAGAGAAATTATTTTATAAATTATTTATAGATCGATCTACATATCAATTATCTATGTATGAATTTATATAGTTTTTAAAAATAATTCTTGACAAATTAAACTTTATAGTGTATTTTATATTACTTGTCAATAAGGACATATTATCGTTAAAATAAAAATCAATGCATTAATTTGAATAAAAAAGAGGTGTAAGTATGTTGCTTCATGAAAGTTTAACTACTACATCTAAAGATATTGTAAATCTACCTAAACATTTTAAATTTTTTAAAAATGAGATTTGGACGTCAAATTATAAAAGTGCTGTTGTTCAAATGTTTAGAATAAAGATTAAATCTAAAAAACGTATGCTTGGTGATAATTTTGTAGAATTAATTCAATATGATAAACCAATATATCAATATGACAATAACACATTATATCGTGAATTTAAAACTTTAGAAGTTGGCACAATCAATTGGTATAATCAATTAACTTCACAAGCACGTTATTTTATAAGAAATATAGATGATATTCTTTTCAATCGTTTATATAATCGTTTATATAATCATGATTATTTAGAATATATTGAGGAACGTTATAATCGATTATATGACTATGCAGTTAATAATGAAAAATATGATTTATTATCAGAAGACTTAACTTCATTGAAAGAAGATGTTTTTGAAAATAATGTAGTTTTAGGTGAAAATATAAAAATAGGTTATTATGGAAAATATAAACGATTGTTAGAATATGCATTTAATCATGATGAATCATTACTTAATGAAGATAAAACAGATTTAAGTGACGAAACAATTTTGAAATATTTATTATTAGATGAATCAATTCCGACTCCAACAGTTGATAAAATTAGACGTTCTTGTAGTAGATCTTATGAATATATTATTGATTATGCTCGCTGTAATTTAGATAAATTTAAAATGTTTGTTACTCTAACATTCGCTGAGTATGAACAAAAGGATTTACATTTACATTATAATGATACTCGTGATACAAGTGATTGTAATTTAAAATTTATATATGTAAAGGATCCTAAAGATTATGAAGAATGTATTAAAAAATTCACTTCTTTTAAAGATAATTTGAAAAAGAAAATGAAAAAAAAGGGGTTAGATTTATATTATTTAGGTGTTCCAGAATATCAAACTATTGGTAATATTCATTTTCATTTATTAATGAATGAATTACCTAGTGAGTTTTTATATGAAATTCCGTCTTGGTTAGATTATGATTATGAAATAAATGAAAGAAGATATGGAAAAGGTATTAAAATATGGAAATATGGAAAATCAGATATTGAAGAAATTAAGGATAAGGATAGAGTTATTACATATCTTGCAGGTTATTTAATGAAATCAATAAAAAATTTATCTGAAACAGAGTATTTAGATAGATTAAATAAACAAAGATATTATAATTCTCAAAATTTAATTAAGCCTGAAGTTAAAATAAATGAAGATTTTACAGAAGAATACAATGAAATTTATTATACAACTTATCAAAATGTTTTTAATCAATCTCAAACGGATAAAATAGTTTTTAGTTTACATGAAAATAACTAAGATGTTCATTGTGCAGCTGCAGTATTATGGACTACAATGTATTTTATAATTATGAAGGGTAGTTTGCACTACCTTTTATTTTTATGAAAGGATGAAAGTATATGTTATTAGAAAATGCAGTAACAAATTATTTATTACATTCAGAATTAGTAAAAAGTATTAATACTTATAAATATGAATGTAAACATTTAAAACCGATGTTGAATTATTTTAAGATGAAAGGAGTTGTATTAATTGAAGATATTGATGATTTGGCTATAAATCAAATGATTTTATATTTTAAGAATCATAATAATTGTAAAAATATTACATTAAATAAAAAAATTAATCTATTAAAAAGAGTATTTTATTTTAATAATATTAATAATGATTATTTATTTAATTTAGAAAAATTAAAAGAAGATAAAAAACGATTTGATTTAGTAAAAGAAAGTGATTTAAGAAAAATTATTACTTTTATGTTAAGATTTAATGATGATAATCCAGTAGAATTATCTGAAAAATTAATTATATTTTTATTATTGGATACTGGAGTAAGAAATAATGAATTATTAAATATTGAAATTAATAATATTGATTTTGATAATAATATGATTTTATTAACTAAGACAAAAACTAAACAAGAAAGAATTGTATTTTTTACTCATTTAACTAAAGAATTAATGATAAAATATATATCATTATTACCTGAACGTAAATATTTATTATGGAATTATAGAACTTATAAGTATTATAATTATGATAATATTAGGAGTTTATTTAATCGAATTAAAGAATATTGTAAAATTGAAAAATTTCATCCTCATATGTTACGTCATACATTTGCGACATTATTTCTTGAAAGTGGTGGTTCATTGGTATCTTTGCAACAGTTATTAGGACATACATCATTAAAAACTACAGAAATATATCTTCATATGTCTTTTAAGCATTTGAAAAATGATTACGAGAAACATAGTCATAATTTATATTCATAATAAAATTTTTGTTGAAATAATTTGATATTAGTTAAAAAAAACTAGGTGAAAAGCCTAGTTTTCGTGTTATAATTTAATTAATCTAAAAATTATAATATATATTATTATTAATTATAGTATTTCGATTATTATTTCAAGTAGGTTGGGGGAAGAGTTTATGTTTAAGAATAAAAATAAATGGTATAACAAAATATTATCAAAGCATTCTATAATATACTTATTCTTTTTTTGGTTGTTTTTCGTAAAAGATATCAATAATTTAGTTGGTGATGATTTAAAATATTTAACTGCGCTTTTATTACTTATAATATTTTTATATATAGCACTTCTAATACTTAATTATTACAATAAAATGTATAACTTAATTTATATGTGTGCAAAAAAAATTACTACTAATATACAAAAACATATTATCTTAAGGCTGTTTCTTACAGTACTATGCTTTGTTATTTTTTATGGAATATTTAGATTATATATACAAGAGTTATATATAATTAATTTATATGTAATGTTAATTTTATTTACTTTTCATTTCTATTGTTTAAAAACTAAGGAAAAGTATCAGGAAAAATATGACAAAAATTATTGTGCTTATTTTTATTATATAATATTTACAATGTTATATATTGTATGTTTTTGTTATATGGTAATATTTGCAATTATGAAAAATGTAAATTTATTTGATGATTATATTGTTTCTCTTTTGATACCTTCATTTCCAATGATATTAAAGAAAACTGATTTATTATTAAAATTAAAAGAAGATAATAAATAAAACTTAAGGAGATAATTTTATGTGTGAAAAATGTGACTTAATACAAGATGCAATTGAAAAATGGTTTGATGTTGTTGAAAAATCTAAAATTGATAATTCAATAGTTCCTTTAAAACCAGAACATTTTATTGAATTGATATATAATTCTTTAATTGAACAAGATTAAGAAACTATTTTGTTATCTTCTTATAATTGTAATTATGTTAATCTGAAAAGTTATTCATTTTTTAAAATGTTAATTTTGATAAATAATATATTATATTGAGGTGAAATATGAAAGCTAAAATTAATTTTGAAGATAAATTTAATATAACATCACATATTGTATTTGATAAATTTAGAATCACCGTAAGTATAGACAATGAAACGGATAGAAAATATATGCGACAGTATATTTTTAAGTATAATTTTAATATAACAATTATCGAAGAAGTAACTTCAGAAATTATTTATGCTAATGTAAAATATTCTCACTACTGTAATAATGATATTGAATTTATTTTAAAATACTATATTAGATCATATGGTATTAAAAATTTCAAAGAAATTAGTTTTGAGTCAAATTATTTAACTGATTACATTAGTCCAATTGATTATTTTTGGTTTAATAAAAGGAAAGGTATACAAAATCAAGATTTATTATATAAGTCAATAGATATTTTGGATTTTAATTTTTATCTTGAAGATATTAGAATCAAATCAAGTATAAGTGTTGGAAATATTTTGAAAGATGGTATAAGAAGTGATTTAAAACTAAATACTATTTTAAATTTTCAATTAAATAAAATTAGTAATTTAGATATATCATTTCAAATTTTTGACATTGTATTAAAATTTTTACAAATGATGTCATATAGAAAAAATGTTAGTTTTAATAAAATAATTTTAAAAGGAATTGATGATAATGAAAAAAATAAAATAGGATATTTGTATGCAAATATAGAAAGTAATGATGTAATTTCTAGTTCTTCATATAATGCTAGTTTTTTACTAACAAATAATCATATTTCTGATATCTTTCAAACTCTTGTAGATGATAAATGTTTTTATGTAAAACATTTGCCTAATAAATATGATGACTTATTTGATATTGACGTCATAAGATATTTTTTAATTTTTTCTGCATTTGAAAGTGAATACAATAAAATATATGATAATACAAAAAACCATAAAGATTCTAGTTTGAAAGGTATAAAAAAAATTTTATTAAATAAGATTAATGAAATCAATTGTGACTATTTTAATGAAAATGAGAAGAAATGTTTATTAGATGCTAAAAGTGTAATTGGAAATATTGGTAAAAGAGTTAAAACTATTGAAAAAATTATAAATAGTTTACAAAAATATAAAAAATGTATAGAGGGTACTTTAGAGTATAAGTATTTAGATTATGATGATTTATTTTCTTATGCTAAAAAAGTATGTGATATAAGAAATGATATTGTTCATGAAAATTATGATACACAATTTGATCAATTTCAAATATTTGATATTAAAATATTAGAGTATTTGACTTATGCTATGTTTTTATCTAGATGTAAATTTAATGATAATGAAATAAATCATATTATAAAAAAAGTTTTTTGGGGATATAGTGTCAGTTACCTGATGATAAAGAAATAAAAAATTTATTAAATTAAGAATGATTATTTTAGTAATTTTAATTATTAACAGTAATATAAAAAAAAAGGTAGAGTTTAGTCTCTACCTTTAGTTTACCATGGAATAACTTTTGATGTGTTTTCTTTATCTATTTTCATGTCAGTTCTTTTTATTATTTCTATTTGATCTGGATTAAGTTTATTTTCTATATAGTTTATCTCGTCTAAAAAAATATTGCAATAATAAATATCTTCATCTATTTTTTCTATATGTTCTAATTGATAAGGGCGTTCATAGGTTAATAGGCTAATGTCTTTATTAAATATATCTTGATCATTATTATTGATTATTAGTAATATTAAATTAAATTGATTAGCATTTAAAATATGACTACGTATATTAAGTATGTTGTCTATAGTAGTTTCGTATTTATATGAATAATAATAAAGATCAGGTTTATAAATTTTAGTTAAGTTTAATTGACATTTTCTTAATTCGTTTAAATCAATTTTAGTTGTTAATTTTTTGAATTTCATATTTAATTATCCTCCTTTCTTTTGTAAATAAAAAAAAGTCATTCGTGATGACTTTCTAAGTTGTGTTATTCATTTTCTGTGTTTTCATCAACTAATCCTAAAAGATAATCTGCTGATATTTTTAATGTTTTACATATTTCAACTATTTGTTCATTATTTAATGTTTGTATTCCATTTTCTATTCTTGATATGTTATTGCGTTTTAAATTAATAATTTTTGCAATATCTTCTTGTTTTAAATTTAATTTTTTTCGTATTTGTTTTAGTCTCATTTAAAAATACCTCCCTCAATTAAATTTTTTGTAAATTATAGTTGATTTATAAGAAATCATAGTATATAATTTACTTATGATGTCCGTTAAACGGACGTGTGTTGAGGTAGTCTTAAAATCATGGTACCAGCGACGGGACTCGAACCCGTAAGGATTTGACTCCGGTGGATTTTGAGTCCACTGCGTCTACCAATTCCGCCACGCTGGCATGCTTTTACATTATACACTTTGATTTAAAAAATGTAAACAGGTTTTACATTTTTTTTTGATGAATATATTGGAAAAGTGTGTAAAAAATAAATTGAAGGTGATAACATGAATGGAAATTATTTGATACAGGCACTCTTAAGTACAACATTATCTTTTTTAGTCCTCTTATTACTTACAAGATCCTTGGGAAAAAAACAAATGTCTCAATTAACTTTTTTTAATTATATTACTGGGATAACGATTGGGTCTATTGCGGCGAATATTGTTACATTAGAAGGTGAAGATTTTGTTCAAACGATATCATCATTAATTTGGTGGTGTTTATTAACTTATGTGGTTGATGTACTTGTCATAAAGTTTCCTAAAGCACGTGTTTTTTTGGATGGAGAACCATCTATTGTGATAAAAAAGGGTGAACTACAACATAAGACTTTAAAAAAATTAAGACTAGATATGGATAATTTACTGACTTTAATGAGAGAAAAAGATGTGTTTTCAATCATGGATATTGACTATGCGATTGTTGAACCGAATGGTGAATTGACTATTCTAAAAAAACCAGATAAACAAGCCTTAATTAAAAAAGATATAGATATTATACCTGAACCACAATTATATATGCCTACTCAAATAATTATTTCTGGTTTTATTGTTAGAAAAAATATGAAAGAACTGAATTTATCTTATGATTGGTTATATGAACAACTTCACAATCATGGAATAGATAAAGTAGAAGATGTGTTTTATGCAGAATTACAACCTGATGGAAGTTTATTTGTAGATATTAAAAATTGATTAAGTCTTGTATTAATCACTTCCAATATTAGGAAGTCTTTACTTATTGGATGTTGATATGGTAATATTACAAGTATGAGAAGATTAATAGTTCTAAGATTAGAGAGGTTATAATATGAAGAATATACCGATATATCAAGTGATTGAAAATGATATTAAACATCAAATAAAAAATGGTTTATTACAACAAGGGGATATGATTCCGAGTGAAAATGAATTAAAAGAAAAATATAATGTTTCAAGGATGACGGTTAGACAAGCATTGAATGATTTAGTTAATGAAGGTTATGTGTATAAGCATAAAGGGAAAGGTACATTTGTTAATTCAGTAAAGATTGATAAAAAGATTCAAGGGTTAATCAGTTTTACAGAGGAAATGAATCAAATGAACCGTAAGGTAACCAATAAAATTATATCTATAGATTTAATACCAGCAGATGAAGAAGTGAGTGCTAAATTATTTTTGAATAAAGATGAATTAGTGTATTTAGTTGAAAGAATACGTTATGGTGATGATATTCCTGTATTATTTGAACAATTGTATGTACCCTATCGTTTGTTTAAGGTAATTAATGAAGATATCATGGATGGATCCTTTTATCAGTATATAGAAGAAGAACTACATTTAAAAATTAATTACAGTATTCAAACAATTGAAGCAAGGCTAGCAACAAATGAAATCGCTGATTATTTAGGAATATCTAAAACTGCACCAGTTTTACATATCTCATTAAATTCTTTTTTAGATAATGGACGACCTTTTGAATATGTAAAGTCTTATTATCGAGCAGACCAATATCGATTTATACAACATGCAGTAAGATAGACTACCTTTTGGGTAGTTTTTTTATTTTTACTTGTCTAATCACTTGTATAGATAAGTTGAATAGTATATAATAGGATTAGATAAATTAGATAGGAGGGAATAGGATGCTAAAAGGAATAAAAAATGTGAAATTATTAACACCTCAAGGATATTTGAATGGCAATATAGAAATTGAAGATGGGAAGATTAAACGTATTAGTTCTAGTCAAGCGATTGAGGGAATTTGTTTTAATGAGGATGTTATTGTTGTTCCTGGATTTATTGATGAACATATACATGGAGCTAATGGATCTGATGTAATGGATAGTAGTATTGATAGTTTACGTAACATGTCTACTACCTTGGTAAAAGAGGGGACAACTAGTTTCTTAGCAACGACAATGACACAAAAAGAAACTGTAGTTACTGATGCGCTTCAAAATGTTAATGAGTATATGAAACTTAAAGATTCTAGTGGAGCTGAAGTTTTAGGGGTTCATCTTGAAGGTCCATTTATTAATGAAAAAGCATGTGGAGCTCAACCTAAAGAATATATTGTCAATCCTAGTATCGCTCAATTTAAAAAATATCAAGAAGCGAGTGGTAATCATATCAAAATCGTAACAATAGCACCTGAAGCAGAAGGGGGCTATGACTTAATACGTTTTTGTAAAGAAAATAATATTATTGCTTCAATTGGACATACAAAAGCTAATTACTTAGAAACAGTTCAAGCGATTGAAGAAGGAGCTTGTTCTGTAACCCACTGTTTTAATGCGATGACAGGTATTCACCACCGTGAAATTGGTGTTGTTGGAGGAAGTTTTTTACATCAAAAATTAAACGCTGAAGTGATTGTAGATGGAATACATGTACATCCTAAAGCAGTAGAATTACTTTATAATAATAAGGGTAAAGAAAATATAACTTTAATTACTGATTCAATGCGTGCTAAAGGATTAGAAGATGGTGAATATGAATTAGGTGGTCAAAAAGTATTTGTTGAAAATAATGAAGCAAGACTAATTGATAAGACGCTAGCTGGTAGTGTGTTAAAAATGATTGATGCGGTAAAGAATTCAATAAAATTTTTAGGAATTAGTTTAGAAGATGCAGTATTAATGGCATCAACAAATCCTGCTAAGAAATTAAATATTTACGATAAAAAAGGAAGCATTGAAGTTGGTAAAGATGCTGATTTAGTTATATTAGATAAAGATTTAGATATTTTGATGACAATTGTTAAAGGAAAAATAGTTTATCAAAAAGGAGTATAATTGTGGAAGTAAAAGTATTTAAAAATTATGAAACATTAAGTAAAGCAGCAGCTGAAGCTGTGATTAATCAAGTAAAAGAAGATTCAAATTCTATTATCGGCCTAGCAACAGGGAGTTCTCCTATTGGGATTTATGATGAGATGATTAAAGATTATCAAAACCATCATACATCATACCAAAATATTAAAACTTTCAATTTAGATGAATATTATGGTATTAATCAAGATCATTCACAAAGCTATTATCATTTTATGATGAAACATTTATTTAAACATATCGATATTAAGCAAGAAAATATTCATATTCCTAATGGTTCTATTTCTGATATTGATTCTGAATGTGATTCATATAATCGTATGTTAGAAGAGAATCAAATTGATATTCAAATATTAGGAATTGGTAGTAATGGGCACATAGGGTTTAATGAACCAGGAACTTCATTTCAATCTACAACCCATTATGTAAAATTAGATGAGAAAACAAGAAGTGATAATGCAAGATTTTTTGCATCAATTGAAGAAGTCCCTAAACATGCTGTTACGATGGGAATTCAAAATATATTAAATTCTAATAAGATTATCTTAGTGGCATCAGGTAAGAATAAAGCGGATGCTGTTTATCAAATGGTAAAAGGACCACTTGATTCTAGTTGTCCTGCCTCAGCGCTTCAAATGCATGATAATGTTACTGTTTATGTAGATGAAGAGGCTGCTTCTAAATTGTGATATGAAACTGAATAGTTTTATATATATAAAATGCTTTCCTAAATCATCTGGAATGCATTTTTTGTTTTTTTTGAAAAAAATAGGTGATTTATTATGGTATAATAAATTATATTATTAGTTTTAGGGGGGGAACATGAATAAGAATATAATTGAACAACTAAAAAGCAAGTTAATTATTAGATATCAAGTGGATAACAATTCGTTAAATGCATTGGGAGGTTACCAAAATTTTGTCTATGAGTTTAAGAAAGATAATGTTTCGTATGTTATGAGAATTACAGATGTAAATCACAGAAGTGTTAAAGAAATTGAAGCAGAATTATTATTTTTAGAGATGCTTGTTGAGAATCATGTACCAGTTGTACGAGGGATAAAACTTCCTCATTGTGATTTAATTGAAAGATTTAAAACAGATCATAATGAATATCTTGTAGTCGTCTTTGATAAAGCTAATGGACTTACTTGGACTGAGTTTAAAACTAATGATAGTACCTACTATATGGCAGGTAAACAATTAGGTAAAATTCATCGTATATCAAAGACAATGAAGAATGATAAACAAAGAGAAAATTGGAGTGAAAATCAATACTTAAAAGATGCTTATAAAGTAATCCCAAATCAAGATATTTTAGAGAAAATGGAAGATTTAATAGCTTCTTTAAATGAACTTCAGCAATCAAATGATGTCTTTGGTCTTGTTCATGGAGATTATAATTTTGCGAATATTATTTATAATGAAGATCAATTAACAATTATTGATTTTGATGAAGCTGAGTATCACTGGTTCATCTACGATATTGCTGTTTATTTATTTTATTACCTTCTTGGTGGAGACCCAGCGAATATGGATAAAGAACCAAATATAGAATTGTTTAAACAATTTATGAAAGGATATCTTGAAGAAAATATAATTTTAGTGGAATGGATTGATAAATTACCACTATTCTTTAGACTACGTGAATTTATTTTATTAAGTTCAGTCTATAGAAGTAATCCTAAAAAAACATTTCATCCGTGGCAGAAAGCATATATTGAGTCTACTGAATATCGTATACTCAATGATATTCCTTTTATTGATATTGATTATGTAGAATTATTTAATGATATTAAAAATAAATAACTATTAACAAAAAGCTTACCATTTTTAATTGGTAAGCTTTATTTTTTATTATGATTATTTGTTGGATATAATAATAATGGTTACTATGTAAGCCTTAAATATTATTTCCAATGATTATAAAAGACATTATTTCTATCATTAACATTAACTGGGTTTCCTTTTTCATTTGGGTATCCAACTGGTACAATAAATTCAACAGTTAAATAATCAGGCAAATATAATACCCTATTAATATTTTCTAAATTAAAAAAGTCTACTAGACAACCTTTAAGCCCATGTGATACTGCGCTTAATATAATATGTTGAGCAGCAATATAGGTAGGAGATGACTGCATCAATGTTTTCACTTTCTTTCTATCATCTAGTTTAATAAGAAAATCAGTTATATCTTGTCCATATCTTGACTTAATCCCTTTATGTGTATAACTTTCAGCACTCTTATTTTTAAAATCAAACGATATATTTGCACAACATTCAAATATTACTGGTGCTTCCGCATCCCATTCTGCATAAACTGTTTCCTTCGCTATTTTTCTTTAACACTTTTATCAGTAATTACACCAAAATAGTAATTGCATGAATCTGTACACGGTGCAGTAGTTGCTGATTCTAGTATATCATTTATGATTTCATTACTGACTTCTATATTTTTAAATTTTCTAACTGATCTACGATTTTTAAATACTTTTTTGATTTCCATTTTACCCTCCACCATTTATGGTTGTTATAGTTGTTCTTTTCATAGATTTTTCATCTAAAAACAAGTATACCATAATTAAAAAATGAAATTAAGTTACTAAAAGTTAAATTATAAGTTAATAAAATTAACAATTAATATAAAAAAACGGTTAAAATAAACCGTTTCAAGGACTCTAGAAGCACTAGTTATTTTACTATTGGCGCGCCTGATAGGACTCGAACCTACAACCCTCAGAACCGGAATCTGATGCTCTATCCTTTGAGCTACAGGCGCATGCTATTATTATATACTAAATTGAAAAATAAATAAACAATTATTTTATTGTAAGAATATTCTTTTTAGTATATAATCAGAAAAGAAATGAGTGATATTATGCGTAGTATATTAGGTTCAATTGTTGAGGCGAATAAAAAATTTAATTTAATAGAACCAGGTGATCGAATTGCAGTTGGTGTTAGTGGTGGCAAGGATAGTATGATCTTGTTGTATGCTTTGAGTTTATATCAAAAATTTGCTGATATAGATTTTGAAGTAGTAGGAATAACACTACAATTAGGATTTCCTGATATGAATTTTGATCGAGTTGTTGATTTTTGCAGTGATAAAGGGATTGAGTATCATTTAGTTAAAACACAAGTTTATGAAATATTAAAACGAAATCTTGATAAAAACGATCGAATAAAATGTTCTTTATGTTCTAAATTGAAAAAAGGGATTTTAAATAACGAAGCTAAAAAATTAAATTGTAATAAAGTATCTATGGCACATCATTATGATGATGGGATAGAGACTTTATGGATGAACGCTATTTATAATGGGTATATAGCCTCTTTTAAACCGAAGATGTATTTAGATGAATCTGGTGTAACGTTTATTAGACCGCTTATATTATGTACAGAAAAAGCAATAAAAAAGGCTGCATTGAAGCATCATTTACCTATAATAACGAGTACTTGTCCAAAAGATAAACTAACTGCAAGAGAAGAGATTAAAAATTGGTTGAATCACGATTTATATAAAAAATTTCCTTCAGCGAAATTAAACTTTCAAAATATGCTTTTACACCCTGAGCGAGTCATATTATGGAAAGAAGATAAAGAGTAAAATAAGAACTGAATTGGCATCAGTCCTTTTTTTCTATATGGATATTTTTGCATATTTTAACTATTTATAACAATAAGTTGTTATAATAATAATAAATCGATAAAATTCAAGGAGGATTTATGAATCAATTTTACTGTTATACAAAATGTAGTACTTGTAAAAAAGCACAAAAGTATCTAGATGAAAGAAACATTCCCTATGAAATAATTGATATTAAAAGTGCAAAGTTTACAAATAGTGATATAAAAAACTTTCATCAAAGAAGTGGGAAAGATATTAGAAAATTGTTTAATACTAGTGGAAATGTATATAAAGAATTAAAATTAAAGGACAAAATTAAAGACATGACAATAGATGAATGTTATGACCTTCTTTCAACAAATGGGATGCTTATTAAACGTCCTATTCTAGTGACTGATTATAAAGTTTATATTGGCTTTAAAGAAGATGAATATGGAGCGCTAATGAATGAATGATATTACACAAGATGATTTAAATCAAGCATTAAAACGTCATGATAATTGTGTCGTGTTAGTTTATACAAACATGTGTGGGACATGTGAAAGTGCTAAAATCATGTTAGATATTGTTTCTAAAACAATGAAGCATTTATTGATTTATCAACTTAATGTTAACCATTATCCAAACATAATTGAAGATTATCATATCACAAGCATTCCTTGTTTTTTACTTTTTAAAGAAGGAAAATTAGTTGAACAATTTTACGCTTTTCATTCGGTCACATTTTTATATCAAAAATTTATGAAGATATTTAATGATATATTTTGATTATCTATTTTCATTTTTGACAAAAAATTATATAATGAATACATGAATTGTATAAAAAACTATCAAGAAAGAAGTGATATGATGAATACCTCAAAGATAGGCGATGTTGTTCAAATACATAGCTACAAACATAATGGAAAAATTCATCGAGCTTGGAAAGAGGCGGTTATTGTAGACCATACAGAAAATTATTTAATTGCTGCTAATAATCGTACTAAGGTCACTGAGTCCGATGGGCGGTACTGGTATACTAGAGAACCTGCTATTTGTTACTTCTTCAAAGACCATTGGTTTAATGTGATAGGGATGTTAAGGAAAGATGGTATTTATTATTACTGTAATATTTGCTCTCCCTATTTATTTGAAGAAGGTGCGATTAAATATATTGATTATGACCTAGATGTTAAAGTTTTTCCTAATTATAATTATCGTATTCTAGATAAAGATGAATATGATAAACATCGTAAGAAGATGCAATATCCCGAAGATATTGAAAAAATAATTGAAAGTGAAATGAGAATTTTATTGGAATTTATTAAAAATCATGAAGGTCCCTTTGCCCCTGGATTTGTTGACCATTGGTATCGTAATTATATAAAAAATTATAAACAAGTAGTTAAATAGTAAAGGAAGCAGTTATGCAAATTTATAAAGAATTAAAAACAAATGAAGGAATATTACGAGGTTATTTACATCAACCAGATATTAATGGTAAAATGCCTCTTGTTGTTATGTATCATGGATTTACTGGACACAAAGGAGAGAATGCTTTTTTATTTACACAATTTTCTCGTTACTTGTGTGATAATAATATTGCTAGCTTAAGATTTGATTTTTTAGGTAGTGGTGAAAGTGATCATGACTTTAAATATATGACGTTTTCTAAAGAAGTAGAAGAAGCTAAAGCGATTTTAACCCTAGCGAAAACTTTCCCTTTTGTTAGGAAAATCATTGTGATGGGTTTAAGTATGGGTGGAGCAGTAGCTACTCAAGTTGCTAAAGAAAGAGCATCTGAGATTGATAAATTAATTCTGTGGGCTCCTGCTGGAAACATCCGTGAAATTATAGAAAATTCACATTTCTCTACTTCAGAAAATGGAAATTGTGATTTAGGTGGAATTGAACTCAGTTCTCTCTTTATTGATGATATTAAAGAAAAAGATTTATGGACAGGTATTGATCAGTTTAAAAAACCTGTATCGATTCATCATGGATCAAATGATACAGCTGTTCCATTGATTATAAGCGAAAAATATAAAGAGATTTATCAAAATTGCAAACTTCATATCTATCAGAATGGTACACATACCTTTACAAATGTAATGATAAGAAATAAATTATTTGCTGATAATGTTAAGTTTATCTCGGATTAAATAAAAACGCTTTACAAAAGTAAATAACTTGTGTATAATTATAGTCCATAGAACATAAAAAATAAATATCACATATGAAGCATAGACATGGAATGAGGTGTTTGTTATGAATGATATTTCAGCAGAACATTTAAAAACAATCGTTAATATCTTCAATCTTATTCAAGGTGAAGAAGATATTGAACAATTATTACTAGATGTATGTACGCTTAAAGAATTAGAAGCAATTTTTCAGCGTTTTAAGGTTGCTCAAATGTTAAAAAATGGTCTTTCTTTTAACCAAATCGAAGAAAAGACAGGAATGAGTTCTACAACAATCACACGTGTGAGTAAATGTCTTAAAAATGGGAAAGGTTATAATAAAATGTTTAATAAGTATAACTTTTCTATGAGCATTGATAATTAGCGGCCTTTTTCGGTCGTTTTTTACTTTTCATTTGTTTTCTCTAGTGTTAAAATAAAGATAAGGTGAGCATCATGAAAGCAATTGACCTAAAAGAAATGATTGAAAATAGATTTCCTTGTCAAGTTGGTTTTGTTAAGGCACGTATTTTTGATGAATTAAAAGAGAATTTAGAGAAATATCAAGAAATCAATCATGATTTACAATTATTAGAAAATAATATAGATAAAAGAATCAATCCTTATTTAATAGATAAAGATGTAAAAACAATTATAGTTGTGATTTTTCCTTATCAATCGCATGCAAAAGAGATAGAGAATCAAAGTCATGTGGTATCACGTAGTTCTTGGGGAATTGATTATCATCTTGTAATTAAAGATAAATTAAATGAAATTAAACAAATGATAGATACTAAAAAATGGGTTGTTTTAACTGATAATCATCCATTACATGAACGCCATATTGCTTATTTGGCTGGATTAGGAAACTACGGAAAAAATACTTTGTTAATTAATCCAAAGTATGGGTCTTACTTCTTTATCAGTTTAATATTAACCGATTTAGAATTAAATGATTATGAATATAATAAGCCAGTATATGAGGACATTTGTAAAAACTGCAATCGCTGTTTGAAAGCATGTCCAACACAAGCCATTAGTGAGGATCGATTCATAAATGCTAAACGTTGTATGTCTTATTTAACTCAAAGTAAAACAGAAATTCCGATAAAATTTTTGAAGAAATTCACGAAGTTTAGCTTTGGATGTGATTTTTGCCAAATCTCTTGCGTATATAATAGTAATGTTGACCTTCCGGTTTTATCAGAATTCAAACCATCTGGTAGAGAAATTATTCAGGTGAAGGATTTAGAGAATTTATCTAATCGAAGGTTCAATGAGGAATATAAAACTTTATCTGCTAGTTTTAGGGGTAAAAATGTTCTATTAAGAAATGCAATTTTAGTTTCAGCTAATTCTAAAAATAAAGAAGATTTAAAAAATATAGATCATATAAATGTTAATCAAAATAATTATTTGAAGCAAGCGATAGACTATGCTAAAGATATATTAAATAAAGGAGAGGAATAACATGCCCATTCATGTTGTATTATATAGTCCCGAAATTCCACAAAATACAGGCAATATCATGAGAACTTGTGCAGCAACAAACGCTAAACTACATTTAATTGAACCTTTGGGATTTAGAATGGATGAAAAGTATATTAAACGTTCATCAGCAAGTAATATTGATAACGTTGATTATACTATCTATATAGATTGGGAAGAATTTAAAACCAAAAATAAAGGTGTATATGTCTTTCTAACTAGATATGGCAAAAAACCACCAAGTAATCATGATTTTAGTGATGTTAATGAAAATATATATTTAATATTTGGTCGTGAATCAACAGGGATTCCTAAAATGATTTTGAAAGATTATTTGGATACATGTTATCGATTACCAATGGCCAGTAATATTCGATCACTTAATTTATCAAATACTGTCGCAATAATGGTTTACGAGGTGTTGCGTCAACAAGACTATTTTGGTCTATCTAGAGTAGAAAAGATCAAAGGTGAAAATTTTATTTTTGATTAAAACATTGGTAATACAATGTTTTATATAAATATTATTATAGGGAGGTATTAGCCATGCACACATTAGAAAACGATGTTTTGAAAATATCAATTTCAGAACACGGAGCAGAAGTACAAAGTATCTATAATAAAAGAAATAATAGGGAATATTTATGGCAAGGAGATGAGACTTATTGGAATCGTCGAAGTCCTATTTTATTTCCGATTGTAGGAAAACTAGCCAATAATACCTATTATGTTAAAGGAAAAGATTATCATTTAACGCAACATGGTTTCGCTCGAGATATGAATTTTGAAGTTGTTGAAAAAAGAGGAGATTATGTTAAGTTTAAATTAAAAGCAAATGAACAAACAATGTTATTCTATCCATATAACTTTAAATTAACTGTATCTTATCGATTAGAAGAAAATAAATTAACAACAAAGTTCAAAGTGTATAATAATTCAAGTGAATTAATGTATTTTTCTATAGGAGCTCATCCTGCATTTAATACTAATTTATCAGAGAAAGGGATTGAAGATTACTATTTAGATTTTGAAAAAGAAAAAACATTAAAATCTAAAGTAGTAGATAAAGAAGTCAATCTTATCACAAATGAAGAAACCTTAGTAATGGAAAATCAAGATAAACTGAATTTAAGAAATGCGATGTTTGAAGATAATACATTAATATTTGAAAATATTGACAAAGTCACTTTGAAAAATAATATTAATGATGAAGAAGTTAAATTGACCTGTCATAATTTCCCACTACTAGGTTTATGGACTAGAAAAAAAGAGGATAAATGTCCATATATTTGTATTGAGCCTTGGTATGGTATAGCAGATTATGTAGGAGGTCCAAGAGAAATTAGTGATAAGGCCTATATTCAATCTGTTATCCCAGATGACAAGTTTGTTTCAAAGTATACGATAGAAATTAAATAGATATAAGAAAACCATTGTTTTATAAACGATGGTTTTTTATTAGGTTTCTTTGGGATAATTAATATATTTTACTAAAATAATATGCTATAATTTTGATGAGGTTCGTTATATTGTTCTTATTTTTCATAGCGTAAAAAAGTTATTCAATTAGAGGAGGTATTAATATGTCAATTTTAGTGTGTGGTGGTGCAGGTTATATTGGGTCACATTGTGTTTATGAATTGATTAATAGTGGTTATGATGTAGTTATTGTAGATAATTTACAAACAGGTCATATGGATGCAGTTCATGAAGATGCTAAGTTTTATAAGGGAGACATTCGAGATAAACAATTCTTAAACCAAGTTTTTAAAAAAGAAAATATTGATGCTGTCATTCATTTCGCCGCAAATTCTATAGTAGGTGAAAGTATGACAGATCCTTATAAATATTATGATAATAATGTAGTAGGTACTTTAACACTACTTGATGTGATGAAAGAGATGAAGATTGATAAAATTGTCTTTTCATCAACTGCAGCAGTTTACGGAGAACCAGAAAATATTCCCATTTTAGAAACTGATAAAACAACTCCTACAAATACTTATGGTGAAACCAAACTGACAATGGAAAAAATGTTTAAGTGGTTTGATGTAGCACATCATATTAAATATATATCACTACGTTATTTTAATGTCGCTGGCGCTTATTATACAGGAGAAATAGGAGAGGATCATCATCCTGAAACGCACTTGATTCCACTTGTGTTACAGGTACCTTTAGGTAAACGAGACTATATCAGTATTTTTGGTGAAGATTATGATACACCTGATGGAACATGTATAAGAGATTATATTCACGTTAGTGATTTAAGTAGAGCACATATTCTAGCTTTAGAAAAATTATTGGCAGGTTCTGCTAGTGATATATTTAATCTAGGAAATGGTGAAGGTTTTTCAGTTAAGGAAATAATAGAAGCAGCACGAAATGTAACTGGTCATAAAATTCCTGCTAGAATTGAAAGTAGACGTTCAGGTGATCCTGCTAAGTTAGTTGCTTCAAATAAAAAGGCCAAAGAATGTTTAGGCTGGGAAATAGTTTATAAAAGTGTAGAAGCAATTATAGAGAGTGCTTGGAAATGGCATCAAAACAATCCAAAAGGGTTTAAAAACTAGTATAAAAACATCAGGAATAATATTTTAGAACAATTTGGTGTGATTAAAAATATATAAAGGGACTATGGCATTTAAAACATTTATGTTATTAGTTAGTGAATAGAATAGACTTAATTGGTTAATATAATGATGAACAAATACAATATCTTAATTTAGAAAAATCCATTTTATATGGTTTTTTCTTTTTTTTATATAATTTTTTTGCTTTACTACAAATTAATGTGAAAAACAACAAGATAGATTGTATAGTATATAAGAAGTAACTAATGAAAGAGTGATAACATGAGTGATAAGAAGGTATTAGGAAAATCTTTAGAAGATCTGTTTAAAGAAAATAGATATGATAATATAAGAGGATTTAATTTTAAATCCCCACTCTTTTTAATTCATAAAGAAATAATGGGTAATAAAGAGAAAACTGTTAAAACTCTTGATGGTAAAATTTGACGTCAAAAAAAATCATATTCACCTTTATTTATCAAACAATAAAAGTGAGCTAACTATTTAGAATGCAAGTGTTTTTTAATAAAAATTTTAAAAAATATTTTCTAAATAAATAAGTATGCTAAAAAGAACTCAAGGAACTTTGAGTTTTAGATCTTTGATAATTTAATATGTTAATGATTAGTTACATAAGCTGTATTATATTTCAATATAGAATATATGGTTCTTATAACTTTCTTTCCTACATGGCTTAATGCAACAAAATGGTGTTTACCTTCATTAATCTTTTTTTGATAATATTTAGAGAATTTTTCATCTGAATGAATGATTCTATTAGATACATGATGTATTGCATAACGCATGTATTTTGAGCCTCGTTTTGACATTTTCGAATTACTAGATTCAAATTCACCAGATTGATAAATAGATGGTTCAGCACCAATAAAAGCAACTAGTTTATCTTCACTAGAAAATAATGAAATATCGCCAATACCGGCAATTAATATTGCTCCTGTTGTATATCCAACGCCAGGAATAGAAAGAATTATAGAAAAGTGTTTATCCATTATTTCTTTTATGTAGTTATCGTATTGATCTAGTTGTGAATTTAAAAACTGAATTTTCTCAACAATTAATCGGATTTCAAAAGCATAATATGAAGCATCATCGCCAATAGATTCTTTCGCTAATTGTTTAATTAATTTCGCAGTGGTTAAATAGTGATGGCCCTTAGAATGCTTAAGAAGATTAGATAACGCATCTATACGTGTGTTTTTGATTACAGAAGGAATAGAGTAGGTTTTTAATAATTCTAATGAACAATTTATATATAAGTTACTAAATACAGTTTTATATTCTGGAAAAGCATAGTCAATTAGATTAGATAATTGAATTTTAGTTTGAGAAATCTCTTTAGTTAATCTAATTCTGTGACGTGTTAATGACTTTAGTTCTTCGGCATGGTATAATTTTCTTGTATAGGGTTGGAAGTCTTTCCAATTTCCTTGTAGAAATTTACAGATGGCTTTTGCATCGGTTTTATCTGTTTTAGTTTTACGAACAGATGAAGCTTTCTTAGCCATACTGGTTAAAAGTGGATTAAATAAGTAAACATCAAATTGTTGGTCAAAAAGATAATTCAGTATGTTCTTAGAATAATGCCCTGTAGACTCTAATCCTATACGCACATAATTATCATTAACTAACTCTTTAAAGTCATTAATAACTTTAGAGAGTTTTTTAAAACCCTCAATATCATTAGTAATCGTAAATACATCACAGGGAACTACTCCGTTGTGATCAGTAATAAAGCAATCATGTTTTTTCGAAGCAACATCAATACCTACATAAATCATGATATATAAATCCTCCCATATAAATAGCTATTACTAGTAGCGTGTCACTACAAACTTTATAAATGTAACCTCGCTATTGATAAACAGTCTATTCGCTGTAACTAACTAATTAACATATTAAATAAAGCTGTAGCTATAAACTCACTAAAACAGTCTTATAAGCTGTAAGGTGACAGAAAATAGTCTACTAGTTATTAAATATAATTATAATATAAAAAATGTAGTTACAGCAAATTATGACTGTAATTACATTATACGAGGTGATTAAAATGGGTGTTAGTTGGAAAGGTTCAATATCATTTGGATTAATTTATATTCCTGTGAGTTTATATGTCGCTACACGAAAAGAAAGTATTGGTTTTAATATGCTTCATAAAGATTGCCACATGCGAATCCATTATAAGAAAGTTTGTGATTATTGTGACAAAGAAGTTAAAAGTAATGATATTGTTAAAGGATATAATTATGAAGATGACAAATATGTTATCTTCACAAATGATGATTTAGAAAAAATAAAGACACCAAAAGATAAGAATATTCATATTTTACAATTTGTGGATATAAGTGAAATTGACCCAGTTTTTTATGAGAAAGCTTATTTTATTGTACCAAATGGTGGAGAGAAAGCCTATGAATTATTGAAAAAGGCACTATCTGAAACCAATAAAGTTGGAATTGCTAAGGTCGTCTTTGGGACAAAGGAAACATTAGTTGCTTTGCGTGTTGCTCATGATAAAATGATTCTAAATACATTATATTTTGTTCAGGAGATTAATAGTATTCAAGTTCCCTATATAAATATTGATTTAAATCAAGCGGAAGTTGACTTAGCAAAGCAGTTAATTATGCAAATGGTAGAACCATTTAGTCCAGAAAAGTATCATGATGAATATTTAGAAAAATTAAAAGTAGCCATTGAGCAAAAAATAGAAGGTAAGGAAATATCTGTACCGAAAGAAAAAGAAGAGAAAAACATCATTAACCTAATGGATGCTTTACAAGAAAGTATAAAACAGACAACGCAAACAAGGGTATGACAGACAACGTTTTTGACTGTAGATTAGCAAGACCAATGCTTCTAACAGATGGTGAACCATTTGATTCAATTGATTATATATATGAATTAAAGCTTGATGGAATCCGTTGTTTAGCTTATTTAAATGACAAAACAGATATACGTAATAAACGCAATAAAAATGTTACTTCTCTGTATCCTGAATTAATAGATATTCATAAACAAGTTTCAAAGAGATGTATACTAGATGGTGAATTAATCGTAGTAGTTAATGGTGTTCCTGATTTTTTTGATATACAAAGAAGAAGTTTAATGACTAATGCATTCAAAATTGAATTAGCAAGTAAAAGTAAACCAGTTCACTTTGTCGTATATGATATTATTTATTTTGAAGACCATGAAATTATTGAAAAACCTTTAATAGAAAGAAAAAAACTTTTGAAAGAAGTCGTACAAGAAAATGAAAAAATAGTTATTTCTAGATTTATTGAAGAAAAAGGAATTGATTTTTATCACCTAGTGGAAAAACAGAACCTTGAAGGGATCGTAGCTAAGAAAAAAACAAGTTTATATTATTATGGTAAAAGATCAACTGACTGGGTTAAAGTGAAAAAAATGTTTGATGAAGATTTTGTGATTTGTGGATATGTTAAAGATGAAAACACAGGTGGAATTAAAAGTGTTGTTTTAGGTGCTTATCGAGGGGATAACTTAATTTATCAAGGTCATGTAGCGCTAGGAATATCTAAAGAAGATGCTAAAATAATATTAAAATTTGCGATTAAAAATCCTAGTAATTGTCCTTTTGAAATGGATAAAAGTAAACAAAATGAAATTTGGATAAAACCAGAATTAGTATGTATTGTTAAATATATGATGCGAACACATACAAATTCATTAAGACAACCTGTATTTAAAGGATTAAGAGATGACAAAGCATCTATTGAATGCCAAGTATAAGGATTCAAACAAATGATTATTTGAATCCTTTTTTTATGTTTTCTTTTATTTCTTCTTATATAGCAAAGCCTTCTGTTAGAATAGATGTCATGGAGCTCTAAGAATAGTATAGTAGGTATAGTGAAGCATTAATAATGCAGAAGAATATATTATTAATGCTTCTACATTAAGATCACATCTAAATATTACAGGTTTACCTGTTGTAGTGTGTCGTCATGATTTAAGATTTAATCAAAATAAGGATAATACCATAAGTTAGTCTTTTATTATAAGTATAGTGCTATAAGGTGATCTGTATCACAATAGACCTAAAACAAAGTGTATTTTACATCTGTAAAACCGGGGAGGTTATACAAATGTAAAACTGCATAGATGAATTAAATAAAGAAAGAAATCCTTCGATCAAAATTTATCTAATGTTAGCGTGTCGTCACATTTAGCTAGAATTTTTTGAGTGGTTATAGAACATTGAATGGATTTATTGAATAAAAAAATATAATAAATGTAATATCATATGATATAATTAATATGTCTAAGAAATATTGTATGATACATTTTATATTTTTTAGGGAGTATAAATATAGTGAAGAAAGTTGGTGCTTATAATGAAGGTTCAAGTAGTATCATTTAGTGGAAGAAATAAAGGAAATTGTTCTTCGTTAATGAATCTTATAAGAGACCATTATTCTAATGAAAATGTTTCAACTATTAATGTTAGAGATTTAATCATTCATGAATGTAGTGGTTGTGAATATGAGTGCATGGAAAATGTATGTCCATTTATTAAGGACGATTTATTTTCCTTATTTGAGATCACCAAAGAATTTGATTATTTGATTTGGTTAGTACCTATGTATTGTGGTAACCCTTCATCATTATACTTTAAAGTTAATGAAAGAAGTCAGTGCTATTGGATGAAGGATGAAAAATATTATAACCATTTTGCCAGTAAGTTATTTATTATTGGTATAGGAAATGGAGAAGTTGTTTCTACATTTAAAAATGTTTTATCACTTCCTTTCGAATGCCAAGATATTAATAAACATGTTATGATTTTATCACCTCATGATTATAAACTAAATTCAATTGTAGATTTATTAGTTGATGTTATATCTGTAAAGAATCAAATATTAAAATTTATACCCACAATACCCAGTAAAAAATAATTTATGGTATTATTATTCCGATTATTTTTATGTGCAGTCGATATTAAAAACATTCATATATTGTCCAGTTTACCCATTGGTTAAACTCAATAAAATCATCAATATTGGAAAGAGAAGAAACAAAATCTTATAAAACAATTAAAAATATGCGACAACTACCTTAACATTAAGCGAAAGTAATAGACTTAAATAACAGATAGGATTGATGTTTCAATTAAGAAAAATAATAACAAGATTATTTTACTTAAAACATAATTGTAGTATAATATGAATATATTATGTTTATAACATGATAGTATAGTGTAAATGTTTATGTGAGAAAGATACAATAAAATAAGATGTGAGTCTTCGAAGGAGGATATAATATGAAGAAATTATTTTTAGTTATCACAATAGCTTTAATTTTAACAGGATGTTCAATACCTATTGAAACTGAGGTATCTTCTAACACGACAACAACAGATAATTTGGCTCAATTAAGTGAAGAAGACCTTAATAACATTAAACAACAAATTATGGATGAGTTAAGACAAGAAATACAAAATGAATATTCACAACACTTAACTGAAACTGAAATTATGATTATTAATTCCGTTAAAGCAAATGCTAGAGCTGTTTTAGGCGTATCAAATTTTAAATTAACTGAAGATGTATATAATGAAGCTTCAAGTGGCTCTGGAGTTATTTATAAACACACTTTAGATAAGAATGAATATTATATGATCACAAATGAGCATGTTGTTAAAGATGCTGACAAATTAAGTGTTGTTTTAGCTGATAATACGTATATCGATGCAGAATTAATAGGTGCTGATGCGATAACAGATTTAGCAGTTATAAAATTTACTTCATCAGTTAGTTTTCCTGTGGTAGAAATTGCTGATTCTGATGAACTTCAAATCGGACAATTTGCAATAGCGATTGGAAATCCATTAGGTTATGAATATTATGGTTCTGTAACTTCTGGAATTGTCTCAGGGTTATCAAGAGATATGGCGATTGATTATGATGAAGATCATGTTATTGATTGGTATGCAACGCTTATTCAACACGATGCAGCTATTAGCCCAGGAAATAGTGGTGGTGGATTATTTGATATATCTGGTAAATTAATAGGTATTAATAATATGAAAATTGTGGAGAATACAGTAAGTAATATAGGATTTGCGATTCCATCTAATACTGTGAAATATATTATTAATCAACTTGAATTAAATGGTGAAGTTGAAAGACCATCGTTAGGAATCATTGGTAGTGGTGTAGCGAATATAATTCAAAATAATAATAATATAGAAGCAGGAGTATATGTAGGGGAAATAGTTGAGCTTCCAGAGGGAATTACTACTGGCGTACTGGTTAGTTCGATTGTTGATAACTCAAGTGCTTCTAATAGTGGCTTACAAGAAGGAGATATTATTCTTAAGTATAATGATGTTGAGATCATCACATTTGATGATTTAAGATTACAACTAGCTAACGCTAAAGTTGGCGACCAAGTTACATTAACTGTTTATCGTAATGGAGATTCTATACCAATTACCCTTACATTAAAACAAAGACCAAATGTATAAGAGAGGAAATTATTTCCTCTCTTTTTAAAATAGGGTTACACAATCAGTGATATTCTGTGCATATTTAGAGATATAATTAGAATTATCTTCTTGAAGAGAGTTGATGGTAACACCTGATGTGATAGATGATGAATGAATGTATTGTTCATTACCAATATACATCATGATATGTCCTGGGGTATAAATTAAATCTCCCATTTTTAAATCTTCTTTGTTTATTCTTCTCATATGGTATTGGTTTATTAATTCATTATTTAAAATGGCATCTCGACATATATGCATCTCTGTTAATAAATAACTCATATGACATAAACCACTACAATCAATCCCTAAGATTGTTTTCCCACCCCAACGATATTGACTTCCTAAATACATCATCGCATTGCTAACGAGATTTTTTCTTAAGATATCCTCATTTTGAATTCGATTTAATATATTACGGTATCTAAAACAATCCTTTTTTATGTATCCTTTTTGCTTATTGATTAGTTCTACTGCTTGAAATCCATTTTCTATATCTTCAGGAATAATCTTAATATATGAACCTCTAGGTAAACTTATAATGGGTAAACTTTTAACGTTTGGTTGATCTAAAATATCAACAAAGTGCTTAACTAAGATTCCATTATATTCATGGATATGGTTAATTGGTCGTTTAATAAGAGTAACATCCTCTTTTTTAACATAACCTTTATAATGATAGAAAGATTTAATATAGAAATAGGAGTTTTCTTCATTTAGTATTTCAACAGAAGAACCATATAAAACTTCATCTAATCTCTCACTAGATTTATGAGCTTTATTCCCTAATTTGGCAATTGGTGAAGAAATTAAGCCAAGCATATAATCACCTCTTACTTCATTATATTAATGAAATTAAAGAATAATTAATAAAAATATTTGCATATTTTCAAATATCGTTTATAATAAAGAATGAAATAAACAATATGGAGGAAATAATTATGATTTTTGAACAAGTACAGGCTATTGTAGCTGAGAAACTTAGTTTAGATGTAGATAAGGTTAAATTAGATTCAAATCTACAAGAAGATTTTGGGGCTGATTCATTAGATGCTGTTGAAATTATCATGTCAGTTGAAGATGCATTTGATATTGAAGTAGGGGATGATATTTTAATGAATATTAAAACAGTAAAAGATATTGTCGATTTTATCGAAAAAGTGAAGTAAAAATGAATTACATGAAGTGATTTAAGGTAATTTACTATGATTAGCTTAAGTCACTTTTTTAAATATTTATAAGGCTATTATGTAAAAATAACTAAGATATGGTATACTATATTTATATATTATTTTTTGGAGGAAATAAATGAACTGGAAGAAACAATACAATCATTGGATAGATTATCCAAATCTAGAAAATAATTTGCGAAAACAATTATCTCAAATGACTAGTCAAGCATTAGAAGAGGCATTTTATACAGATTTACAATTTGGAACAGGTGGCATGCGCGGTGAAGTTGGCCCTGGTACAAATCGAATGAACATATATACTATTAGAAAAGCAAATGTTGGATTTGCCCAATATTTATCAAATCATTTTCCAAACAGTCAAGACCGTGGAATTGTAATTGCCTATGATAATCGACATTTTTCAAGTGAATTTGCGATTGAAAGTGCAAAAGTGATGGCCACTTATGGTATTAAAACTTATTTATTTGATGGCATACGACCAACCCCAGAATTATCTTTTGCGGTACGCCATTTAAACGCCATTGGTGGAATTGTTGTGACTGCAAGTCATAATCCACCACAATATAATGGTTATAAAATATATGATGAGAATGGATGTCAATTGGTTCCTCATTTAGCTGATGAAGTCATAAAAAATGTCAATAACATTCAAAATATTTTTTCAATTCACATCGAGGAAGAAAAAGACCTAAGAAACAAAGGGCTAATTGTTACTATAGGGAAAGCGGTTGATGATGCTTATATTGAGAAAGTAAAAGGAATTCAACTTAATAAGGATATGGATAAATCGAATATTAAAATTGTCTTTACTCCACTCCATGGGACGGCAAATATTCCAGCTCAACGAGTTTTATCAGAATGTGGATATTCACAAGTTTATCCTGTCAAAAGTCAATGTGTACCAGATCCTAACTTTTCTACAGTAAAATTTCCTAATCCTGAAGACGGAGATGCCTTTCAACTAGCAATTGAACAAGGTGAATTGGTGGATGCTGATATTTTAATCGCAACAGACCCAGATGCTGACCGCGTTGGATTAGCTGTTAAGAATCATCAAAATGAGTATATATTATTGACTGGTAATCAAACAGGTGCTATTTTACTAAGTTATATATTATCTCAACGAAAACAACAGGGTACATTACCAAATAAAGGTGTTGTTTTTAATACGATTGTAACTTCTAGTTTTGGTGCTGAAATAGCTAAAAAATATGGTCTAGAAGTTGAGTCTACATTAACTGGATTTAAATTCATTGGTGAAAAAGCAAAAGAAATTGAGAATACAGATAAAACATTTGTCTTTGGATACGAAGAATCTTATGGCTATTTAATCGCTGATTTTGTCCGTGATAAGGATTCTATACAGTCAGTATTAATGTGTTGTGAAGCTGCAAATTATTATAAACAACAAAATAAAACTTTATATGATGTATTATTAGAATTGTATGAAGAATATGGTTATTATATAGAATCTCTAGTTAATATTTCTTTAAAAGGAATCGAAGGTCAAGAGAAAATTAAACAAATATTAACTGATTTTAGACAAAATAGACCTGAAAATGTATCTGGTCAAAAAGTTATTGTAGTAGAAGACTATTTAGAAGGAAAACGATATGATACAAATGGTATTTCATTACTTACTTTACCTAAATCAAATGTGATTAAATTTACTTTAGAAGATGGTTCTTGGTTTGTTTTAAGACCATCTGGGACTGAACCAAAACTTAAAATCTATGTTGGTGTCACAAGTGAGGACAAACAAGAAAGTGAAAACAAAAATAATCAGATTAAACAGTATGTTTTAGATCGAATTGAAAAATTAAGTTAAGGAGTATGTTATGGATAGAAATTTAGTTATTAAAAACCGAGATAAATTACTTTCTCAAATGAAAGATAATTCATTACTTGTTTTATTTGCAGGTAAAGCACCTCATAGAAGTGCTGACCAAGCTTATCAATTTACACCTAATCGTAATTTTTATTATGTTACAGGTATAAAACGTGAAGAATTTATTTTACTTATCAGAAAATATAAAGGTAAAACCAATACGCAATTATTCATCACAAAACCAAATCCAGATATTGAAAAATGGACAGGGATTAGAATGCGTGTTGAAGAAGCAAAAGAGGTATCAGGGATTCAAAATATTAGTTTTATTGAGTCATTTCCAACCTTGTTCGAACAAATTACAGGTTCTGGATATTTTGAAAATATTTATTTGGATACTGAATACCATGAAAACACCTTCTTAAATGGTCTATCATTTTCTGAACATATAAATAAACATTATCCACATTTTAAAATATCAAATGCTAATTATATCATTCATGATCTTCGAACAATTAAAGAAAAAGAAGAAATTCAATATATAAAGAAAGCAATTGAGATAACAAAACACGGAATAGAAGCCATTATGAAAAATTCTAGAAGTGGTATTTATGAAAAACAATTAGAGGCTTATTTTGATTTCGAAATAAAATATCATATGGCTGATAGCTGCTCATTTAAAACCATTATGGCAAATGGTAAAAATGCGACCATTTTGCATTATGAAGAAAATGATCATATTTTAGAAGATGGGAATTTAGTCTTATTTGATTTAGGGGCTGAATTCGAGCATTACTGTTCTGATATTACACGTACTATTCCTGTTAATGGAAAATTTACTCCTCGTCAAAAAGAAGTCTATGAAAGTGTCTTAAGAGTCAATGAAGCAATCATTAAGATCATTAAACCAGGTTTAATTTATAAAGATTTCTTAGATACAGCAAAAAACATGTTGGCAGAAGAATGTATTAAGTTAGGATTAATTAAAGATAAAAAAGATGTAGGAAAATACTATTATCATGGTGTGGGTCATTTCTTAGGACTTGATGTACATGATGTTGGAAGAAGAGACTTTTTGGAACGAAAATTTGAACCAGGTATGGTATTAACCGTTGAACCAGGTTTATATATCGCTGAAGAAGGTATTGGCATTAGAATTGAAGATGATGTTCTAGTAACTGAAGATGGATATGAAAACTTATCAAAGGACATTATTAAAAGTGTAGAAGATATTGAAAGGCTTATGAATAGTTAATGTTATATAATGATGTGATATAAATGCTTGAAGTTAGATATATTTATAATTTCAATAACAAACCAGTCAATGAATATACAATTAAAAATGGCAAGTATAGTTTAAGTGTTATTAATATCGGTGCAACGATTACTAAGATGATTGTACCAAATAAAAATGATAAATTAGAAAACATCATCCTAAGGTATTATGATTATAAAGATTATAAACTAAATCCATATCATCTTGGATGTTTGATTGACACTGAGAAATTTACTCATTTAGAGCCTTGTGGTTTAAATTATTACTTTGAATGTACATTTGAAGATAATACGTTAATATTTACATATCGCAATAATGATGACTATATTATTGTAAAGTATTCATTGCTGAATAATATGATATTAATTGAGTATGATACCAATTTTCCTATTAATTTAAGTCATGTAATATTTTTTAACCTATCAGGTAATTTGAAGGAATCTATCTTAAAACATCAATTAGAAATTGGTTCAAAAACCATTGATTTTAAGGAAGACATTTCCTACTTTAGACATTTCTTAAACAAAGATAATGAAACTTTACTAAAACTCAAATTTAAAGATAATGGAATTGGATTTAATTTAGACGCTTTAAACCGTGATATTTATTTGAGTTTTGGGAAATACTTTAATAAAGAGTTCTTTATCAATAAAAAGAATGTTGCAAGGTTGTATTCTGGAATTGGAATTGTTGCTTGTGGAAAAAAACAGAATCAATTTATGAGCATTGAGTTTTTTAAATAAGTGAGATACATAGATATAAATGACAGTGTGTTACTGTCATTTATTATTTAATAGAGGTGTTTAATTTGAAAATATATGAATACGCTAGAAATAGAAATATTAAAAGTAAAGATGTGGTTAAAAAATTACATGAGTTAGGATTTAAACATGTTAAAAATCATTTATCACTGGTTCCTGAAAAATTGATAGATGAATTAGATACAATAGATTTTGAAAAAAAAGTAAAAGAAATAAAAAAAGAATCAAAAACGATTGTTTTAATAGCGATGGAATGTTCCCCTTTTATCTCAAAAGGATTAGGGGATATGGTACAGAATAAAATAAAATTTAATCAATTAAAGGGAAATAAAACAATTGTTATTATGCCTAAATATCATTTTGATAGTCAATTATTAGATGGTGTTCTTGAACTTAATATAAGTGTTAATCATCAAAATAAAATAGGTAAAGTTTATAAAACAACTTATGAACATAGTGATTATTATTTGGTTGATAGTGATTATTTTAATCGTAGTGAAGTATATGGTTATCCAGATGATGCAGAACGTTTTGCTTTTTTAGCGAAAGCATCCATTCAAACGATTAAAAAGCTTGATCAAACCGTTGATGTGATTAATGTTCATGATTGGCCACTGGGTTTGTTTCCACTATTATTTAATGATATTCTAAAAGAAGAATTAAAAGAAACTCAAATTGAATTTTCTGCTTACGGATCTACTTATCAAGGAATCTATGGTTT
The DNA here is from genome assembly GCA_018394295.1 of Mycoplasmatota bacterium. Classification (NCBI taxonomy): domain Bacteria; kingdom Bacillati; phylum Mycoplasmatota; species Mycoplasmatota bacterium. Next base: position 2,311,591 of record CP074573.1, on the reverse strand, counting down.
AGAAGTATTAACAGATATTTATGAGTTAGATCGAAAATATTATGATGACCATACCGTTGAATATGCAAATAGTGTTAATTTTTTAAAAACAGGACTTGTAACAGCTGATAGGATAGATATTAATAAAGTTGCCTTATATGATTTAAAAAATAGTTATTTAAAAGATTTTGTATATGATAATATGTAAAAAAAAGTATCACAATTTTAAAATATACCCTATAGTGTGGACACTTTGAAAAAGAAAGTGTTCCCTCTATAGGGTATTTTTGTATGTTATAATAATTTTAGTGTGTATTAAGGAGAAGAGGATATGAGCATTAATGTATTTAATGAAACAGAAATTGAACTAATAAAAAATAATCCAAATGTTAAGCGTGTGTCAAGTAAATCTATTACTTATACCCTTGAATTCAAGATTGACTTTATGCATGAATATAGAGGCGGAAAATTACCACGTCAAATATTTATTGAACATGGTTTTGATGTTGATATTATAGGGATGAAACGAATAGAACAATGTGCAACTAGATGGAAGAGACTTTATAATGACGGAGGCGTTGTTTCACTTGATGATTCCCGTAAAGATAATCGAGGAAGATATAAGCATGAAATTCAAACCGAAGAACAAGAGATTGAGAAATTAAAGGCTAAAATTGCTTTAATAGAAATGGAAAATGATATGTTAAAAAAGCTCGACGAAAGCGAAAGGAGGAATGGGAAAGAAATAAGAAAAAGTGATAAATTTGAGATGATCAAAAAAGTCATCCATAAATCTAGAAGACCAGGAATACAAGATTATTTATGTAGTGTGGCAGAAGTATCAAGAAGTGGTTACTATAACTACCATTCAGAAAAATCAAAGAAGAATAGAATGAAAAAGGAACAAAATGATAAGAAAAGATTTAAACTCATCAAGGAAGTATTTGAGGTTGGAAAGAAAAAGTATGGTGCTAAACAAATTAAGATGCATTTAAAGGAAAACATGAATTTGAAGTCCATTAGAAGAATTATGAGTAAATATGGTCTAGTATGTAAAATACGTAGACAGGATCCTTATAAGCAGATGTTAAAAGCAGATCAAAACCATAGAGTACACAAGAATCATTTAAATAGAAACTTTGATCAGCAGTCTCCATATAAGGTGTTACTGACTGATATTACGTATATAAGGTATAATAATAGATTCGCATATTTATCTACCATATTAGATGGTAGTACGAAAGAATTAGTTGCTTATAAGGTATCAAATAATCTTAAAATTGACTTTGTATTGGATACAGTTAAAGAATTAGACAATATAAACTTACCCGAAAATGCCATTATACATTCGGACCAAGGAAGTCATTATACAAGTCCTAAATTCTCAAAAGAAGTGAGGTCAAGAAACTTACTTCAATCAATGTCTCGTAGAGGTAACTGTTGGGATAATGCACCTATAGAATCGTTCTTTGGCCATATGAAAGACTATATAGACTTTTCAGAATGTAAAACATTAAAAGATGTAGAACTAAAAATAGATGATTATATGTACTATTACAATCACCAAAGATATCAGTGGAAACTAAATAAGCTGACTCCTATTGAATTCAGGAATCAGCTTAAAGCAGCATAATATAATATATTCTTTTTTTCAATATGTCCTTGACATAGGGTACAGTTTAATTTGGTGATACTTTTTTTCTAAACTTTAAATAAAGATTACTTTATTTTTTCTTCAGTTAATTCTAAGAATAATTCAATATTCTTCTTAATAATTTCTAATGAACTTCGCCAGAAATTAATGTCTGTTACATCAATATTTACTTGTTTAGCAACATCTTCAACATTCATCTTTCCAGTTGCTTTTAATAAATTATCATAGTTATCAATAAAGGTCTTATTGTCTTTTAAGTATTGTGCATATAAACCTTTCGCAAATAGAAGTCCAAAAGCATATGGCCAATTATAGAATGATAAGCCAGCACTATAGTAATGTGGTTTATTTAACCAAGCAAATGGATTAACATAGTCATGATTTAATCCATCTCCATAAGATTCTTTTACAGCGTTTCTCATGATATTTTGAAGTTCTTTTGAATTTAGTGGATGATCTAATCTAGTTTCAAATACTTCTTTTTCAAAAATAAAGCGAGATAAAATATCACAAATAATTGCGGTATGGTCTTGAAGTTCACTTTCAATGAGTGGTAATTTTTCTTCATCATTACTTGCATTAATGATTGCGTTCATCACAATTGTTTCACAGAAAGTTGATGCTGTTTCTGCTACTGGCATTGGATATGAAGTATTTAAGATATTATTTTCAAAAATACATTCTCCATGATAAGCATGTCCTAATTCATGTGCTAAAGTAATAACATCAGTTAAATTGCCGTTAAAGTTAGATAAAACACGACTCTCTTTAATTGATCTAACATTTGAACAGAAAGCTCCGCCCACTTTACCTTTTCTTGGGTAAACATCAATCCAGTTATTTTCAAAAGCTTTTTTTGCTAGATTCGCTAATTTATCATCAAAAGTTTTGAAGTTTTTAATAATAAAATCTTTTGCTTCTTCTATTGTATAAGATTTATGAACTTCGCCAAGCGGTGCGTATAAATCATAGATAGGGATTCCACCATCATGTCCTAAAAGTTTTGCTTTTCTTTTCAAATATTGATGGAAATATGGTAAATACTCATACATAGCACTTATCATCGCATCTAAAGTTTCTTTTTTTGTACGTGATACGTCAAGTGATTGGTCTAATGCAGTTTCGTATCCTCTTAATTTAGAAACGAAATTTACTTCACCTTTAATACTACTTAAACTCATTGCGATACTATCGTCTATTTTTTGATAGGCATCTTGTATACCTAAATAAGCAGCTTTTCTTGTATCAGCGTCAGGACTATGCATTAAATTACCGACTTCTGATATCGTCATTATTTTTGTTTCATCTTTTAACTTTACACTTACTTCAAGTTTAGAAGTAAGTAACGATTGAAGATGACTCCAAGCAGTAGAACCTGTTTGACGCATTTTACTGATGATTGCTTCTTGTTCATCACTTAATAAATGCTTTGTTTCTTTTTTAATTTGTGATAAGTAAAATTGATAGTTAATAAATGGTTCCTTATCCATTAATTCCTCTAAATACTCATATTTTCCAATGAACTTAGAAGATTTTGTGAATGGTAAAGTAGCTTCAGCAAGTATCATTTGTACTTTTGCTAAATATTTATTAGCTTCTTCATTTGTTGTATCTGCACTTCTTGTTAATGAAATAAAAGGATAGATTCTTCCTACAAGCTTAGTGAATGCTTCATCCATTTTGATTAATTTTTCTAATTTTTTATCAAAATCATCATAACTCATACAGTTTTCTTCTACGTATTGGCTATAAGATTTTAAATCTTCTTCTAATTTCTTTAAGTCATTTTGGAATTCACTACTTGAAAAACTAGGGTATAAGGCATTTAAATCATATTTAATTGATTCCATAATTTACCTCCATTATTTAATAATTCAATTATAGCATATCCTCTAATTAAGATAAAGATTCTAATAATAGTATTCATCAATTATCATATGCTATTTGTTTTAAAAGTTATAAAATATCTTTATATTCATAAACTTCGACAGACAGTGACAATAGAGAACAAATATAATTAATAACTGTCACGACGTTAATTTATTCTACAAAAAGAGAATATTTATTTGGGGGGAAATAGGATGAAAAATGAAAAAATGAAATCATTAATAATCGATATAAATCTTTTGATTTATATTCATGATGTAGTTTATTTAAGAGAAAAGAATCATAATTTTAAAGATTCAAATACTTACAAAGAACTACATGAACCTAATATTTTTACCATCTATAAATATTTAAAACAAACACGATTGACAATTTTTTCTTTTACTATCATAATTCTATTCATGAAGAGAATTAACTTCCAATCTATTCTTAATAAATATGGTTTAGTTTCAATTATCTCAATTATCTATGGTATTTTATATGTCTGGTGTAAAAATGATTTTAAAAAGCTTAAGTATCAACTAAAAGCAAAAAAAGCCGTTCAATACGCTTTAGCAAGTTATAATTACGAAGAGTTTGTTTTATTCTTAGATCGCTATTTAAGTGAAGAATCAACAAAGAGCTATTTTATAAATTCTCTCTCCTAAAAGAGCCTTGAATATATTCAAGGTTTTTAAATTTTTAATAATAAGAGATAGAAACAATGAAAAAAATAAGATATAATGATAATGAATAATTTAGGAGTTGAATTTATGGAACAAATTAAGAGAAGAATATTAGAGATTAGAACTTTACTTAATAAATATAATTATGAATACTATGTTTTAGATAAACCTACTGTTAGTGACCGCGAATATGATCGATTGATGCAGGAATTAATTAGTTTAGAACAAGATTATCCTATGTATCAATCAGAAGATTCTCCATCACAAAGAGTTGGAGGAGAAGTATTATCTCAATTTGAAAAAGTAACCCATGAAGTACCTATGTTATCTTTAGGTAATGCTTTTAATGAAACTGAAATTTTAGATTTTAGTCGAAGAGTAGAAGAAATAATACCTAATCCAGAGTATATGTGCGAATTAAAAATTGATGGTCTGGCAGTATCTATTCATTATCAGAATGGTTTATTTTCCTATGCAGCAACGAGAGGTGATGGGGTAACAGGAGAAAATATTTCCCATAATGTTAAAACGATTAAATCCGTTCCATTAAAATTAAATGAGAATGTTGATATTGAAGTTCGCGGTGAAATTTATATGCCTAAAAAATCACTTGAAAAGTTAAATGAGGAACGGACAAAAGAGAATCTACCACTATTTGCGAATCCTCGAAATGCAGCAGCAGGGAGTGTTAGAAACCTCGATTCAAAAATTGCATCAAAAAGGAATTTAAGTGTTTTTCTTTATAGTGTACCGAATGCATCTGCTATGGGTTTCAAGACACATAGTGAATCATTAGATTATTTAGATACTTTAGGTTTTAAAACAAACAAAGAAAGAAAATTATGTCACAATATTCATGAGGTATTAGATTTTATTATTTATTGGTCTAATCACCTTAATGATTTACCTTATGAAATTGATGGACTTGTCATAAAAGTAAATGATTTAGAAAAACAAGAACAAATTGGATATACTGCTAAATCACCCAAGTGGGCAATTGCATATAAATTTCCAGCAGAAGAAGTGACCACTGTTTTAAAAGACATTATTTTTACGGTAGGAAGAACAGGGAGCATTACCCCAAATGCGATATTAGAGCCTGTTAGAGTATCAGGTTCGGTCGTAAGACGAGCTACTTTACATAATGAAGATTTTGTTAAATCTCGAGATATAAGAATTGGTGATCAAGTAATTGTAAGAAAAGCAGGTTATATTATTCCTGAAATAGTTGGACCAGTTGCATCAACTAGAAAAGGGGATGAGGAAATTTTTGAAATGATAAAAGAATGTCCTGTGTGTCATTCAACCTTAGTAAGAAAAGAACAAGAGGCAGATTATTATTGTTTAAATAGAGATTGTGTTGCGAGAAATATAGAATCACTCATTCATTTTTCTAGTCGTGATGCGATGAATATTGAAGGATTAGGAGAGAAAATTGTTGAGTTGTTTGTAAATTTAGGTTTAATTAAGACGATTCCAGATATTTATCGATTAAAAAAGGAAGATATTATTGCTTTAGAAGGATTTAGAGAAAAGTCCACTGATAATTTATTAACAGCGATAAATAAATCAAAAGATAATAGTTTGGAGAAATTATTATTTGGTTTAGGAATTCGTTATGTAGGAAATAAAGTTGCGAAAATCTTAGCGAAAAATTATAAAACACTTGATAATATGATGAAACAATCAAAAGAAGATTATATGCAAATTCCTGAGATTGGAGAAGTGATTGCGAGTAGTTTAGAAAATTATTTTCAAGATGAAGAAAAAAATGCTTTAATTAATACCTTAAAACTTTTAGGACTAAATATGGAATATTTAGGTGATGATAAGGTGATTGAAGCGATTGAATTTAAGAATAAGACCTTTGTTTTAACTGGTATATTAGGTACGATGAAACGAGGTGAAGCAAAAGAAATACTTGAAAAATTAGGCGCAAAAGTCTCAGGGAGTGTAAGTAAAAAAACAGATGTTGTTGTTTTTGGAAGTGATGCTGGCTCTAAGTTAACAAAAGCAGAAGCATTAAATATTACACTTTGGGATGAAACAACTTTTGTGAAAACAATTAAACAATATATGAAGGAGGATTTATGAAAAGACTATTAATTTTTAGTACATTTGTCTTTATTATGGGTACAATCTATCTTTCAACTGGGATAGAAGCATTAGCTGATGGTAGCATGTATTTGAAAGGAATTTATTTTTCTAATATTCGTGAAGAAATAACCTTAAATGATAAAACCTATTTAGCAGTATCAACTGATACGAATCTGTATTTATTAGAAAATCAAGAGATTAAGTTTGAATATCAATTGAATCAGGATTCCATTTTTATTGAGGCAATTGATGATTTAAATGGAAATGGTTATGATGAATTATTAATCATCACAAATGCGAAAAATAAAGATAATATTTTATTATATGATACATTAGAAGGTGAACGCATTTATAGTTATGCTTCTAAAATGCGTGCTTACAGTTCAAATAGTAATGCCATGAAACCAACTGGATACTATGATGAGTATGTGGTAGTAGAAGACTATGTTATTGATGGTGATCAATTTTATGGAATCGCTGGGTATAATGCCTTTAGACTTGATTTAAAAAATCAAAAAGAAATTTGGCAAATTGAGGCTGAAGATAATTTATGGGATATAGAGAAAATTGGTGATATCAATCATGATAATGTAGAAGATGTTGTTGTTTCTCTTCAAACAAAAGATATTATCGCTTTATCTGGAATAAATGGAAATGTTATTTATCAAAAAAGTGTATCAGAATCACTTAAGGATAATCGTAATAACACTTATCCTACAAGTATTTGGAATATGCAGTATGATGAAGAAACGAGTATTCTATATGCTGCAAGTGAAAATGGAAAAGTATATAAAATTGATTCCAAAAATGGACAGGTGTTAGGTGAACGAGAGATTAGTATTATCAATCTTGAAAGGGGATATAATAGACCTTCTTATGGTGATTCTAGATTTAAAGGTTATTCGGTTGAATTAATTAATGATATAACAGGAGACGGCAAAAAAGATTTAATCTATTATGAGATGACACATCCCTATAAGTATAAAAGGGAATATTCTTATAATAATGAAGAAATTTCAATTCAATTTATAGATGGTCAGTCTTTAGAAGTATTAAATGAAAAACTTGATTTAGATGGAGGAGGCAAATATGCTTCAGGTAAATATGGTTTTCATTACTTGCGAGGAACTTATCATGGAGAACCAGTTATTTATGTTTTTGACAGTATCAATAGAGTAGATAGTGAAAATAGTTTGGTATATAAAATCTTTTCAATCAATCAAAATGCTTATTTAAATGATGAATTAAAAGTTAAAAATCAAGGTGATCTTGATGTATACTTTTTTTCTTTTTTAGTCCTTAATAATAACGAGGTTGCGGTATTTTCTACACAAAATTTATTGTTTCAACATAATGGTGAAATTTTAAATAAGATATCTATGATTAAAGCAGAAGATTTTATATTAGATGGTGATCGTATATTACTTTTACAAGGGGGATATTCTGGTAGAGGTTATTTTAATTTTGATATGATTTCATTAGAAACAGATGAATCTTTATGGCATTATCAGTTAGAAGATGAGGATTATTCAGAATATTCACAAATTGATTTTTCTTCAGATTTTAATCAAGATAATATTAAAGATGTGGTCGTTGTAAATACTAGGGGAGATAATAATCAATTACCATGGGTGATGTTAATTGATGGTAAAACAGGTCAGAAGGTTAGTAAAATTAGTATCGCTATTGAAGAAAACGATATTGCTGATTTTTCTGATTATCCCACATTTGATGCTTATTTACATGAACTTGGTTATTATTTAAGTATTTTAACTACTTATGGGATTTATAATGATGTCAATCAAGATGGATTCAATGAGTATTATATTACAAATTCTTTAGGAGAACTTTATATCATTAATTTTAGTGATAATGAACTATATGATTATTTTTCACCTAATAGCGATATCGTTTATCAATCAAATAGTCATTATGTAATCAATTACTTTAATGGTGCAATTAAAGTGAGTGATATCGATGGTGATTTTAATGAAGATTTTATTCAAGTTATATCAGAAGATGAGAGATCAGTTGTTCAATTGATTCAAACAAATGATTTTGAGTTTAATACTGAAATAATAGAGAGTTTTCAACAAACAAGGTTTAATTTAGATAATAATTTAGGTGATATCGATGAAGATGGTATAAATGATTTAGCGTTTAGAATCTATGACAGAACAGAAACGTATGGTACCTATTATATTATTTCATCAAAAACGGGAGATGTGGTTACAAGTATTCCTTGTACAAGAGAAGATTATTTTTATTTAAGTGATGAAGATATCAATGGCGATCAACTTAAAGAATTGTATCATGTTACATATAATTGGGAAAAGTATGAACAAAGTGTTCTATTATATGATATAGCACAAGAAACACCACACGTCCTTTTTACTTCTCCTTCTTATCGTCCATCAAATTACAACACTGATAGACCAGCTGTGACTTTTAAGGATCAAGATAAATTCTTTATTGCACTTCATACAGATAGGTATTCTTCTCAATCAAATATTTCAATCTATGACCTTTCTAATGGTGCACTACTAGATGAAATACAAATACAAACAGCAAAAGAAAAAAACTATGAGGACCAATATGCTTTAGGCAGTATCGCTGTTTCTAAAGATGGTGATGATATATATTTTTATCAGGTTAATAATTATTATAGTGTAGATAGATATTATACTCGTACAAAAAGTTTTATCTATAATTATTCGGATAAACAAATGAGTTTTTATTATATAAATACAGAAATTAATCGACTAGATATTCTGGGTAAAAAGATATTATTACGTGATGTTTTTGGTCAAGTGATAAACACAAAATTAATGGATTCTATTAAATTCAAGAACCTAAAGGAAAATCAAACAATTAATAAAAATATCAAACTTTCTTTTAATAATAAAAAAGAAGGTAATGTTTATATTTATGTTGATCATGAACTAGTAGGATTTACAGATAAGGATCATTATAATTTAGAATTATTAGAAGGAAAACATACGATTAGTATTAGTCAAATTTTGCCGAACGGTATTGAAACGATGGATACAGTTCAGGTGGTTGTGACAAAAAATTATGTTTATATGATTGTTGTGATAGTAATTACGATTACTCTATTTGCATCAGCGTTTATCCTTCCACGTAGAAAAAAAAGATATCCTTTACCTAAGGATTTTGAAGGAAGTGATAAATAATGGTAAAATATGAGATTACAACGAAAGGTTTAGCGAAACATTTTGGTAAGTTTACCGCTGTTGATCAAATAAATTTAAAGATTTCTAAGGGGTCTATTCATGGGATTGTTGGGCCAAATGGAGCGGGAAAAACGACGACAATAAAAATGTTAATAGGAGCAATGATTCCTACAAGTGGAACTGGTCTGATTGGAAATCATGAAATAGGAACCATGCAATCAAGACAAATGATAGGTTATGTACCTGAAAAAGCAACCTTTTATAAAGATTTAAATGCGATTGAGTATCTAATTTATATGGGACAATTATCAGGATTAACCTTAGAGAATGCGATTAAAAGAGCACATGATGTACTGAAATTATTTGAATTAATTCCGTTTATGTATAAAAAACCAACTGCTTTTTCATCAGGAATGAAAAAGAAATTAACGATTGCACAATCGTTAATGCATAAACCTGAAATACTAATTTTAGATGAACCAACCGCTAATTTAGACCCTGAAACAAGAATGTTTATTATCAATATTTTAAAAAGATTAGTAAAAGAAGAAAACATGACTGTATTTATTAGTTCTCATATATTAACAGAACTAGAACTCGTAGTCGATGAAGTGTCACTGATTGATAAAGGAAACATCGTGTTAACTGGGAAAATTGATGAAATTAAAAGACGATTTAATCAAGGGGTTATTGAAATTGAAACAGATAATAATCATTCATTAAAAAGGACCTTAGATAAATTAAATTATATAGATGAAACAAAAATTGATGAAAAAAAATTAAAGGTATATACGAAAGAAGTAGATTTGTTTAAAAAAGAAATAGGAAAAATTATTTATGACCTAGGATTAATGATTCATGCATTGAATGAAGAAAAAATAACATTAGATAATATCTATCAAAATGTATTTATAAAAGGGAAAGAAGATGATAAGTTATGATTATTTTTAAGCATACTTTCAAAAGAATGTTAACGTTAAAATTTTTAATAATATATTTTATTATCTTTATTCCAATATTTTTAGGTTTTACAGCTCTGTTTAATATAGATATGAAAAATGTTTCTAGTTATATTATTATGAGAGATCATTATTTATCTAATTTCTTTATTGTAACTTTTATGTGGTCATTAGGACTTCCTTTCCTTATTACAACAGCTAGTAGAGGGAGTGCATTGATTCAAAAAGAGATAGATGATGATACACTAGTTTTATTAGTTTCTAAACCAATCAATAGAAAGAGAATTTATTTAGAAAAATGGTTGGCTTCATTTGCGATATCAACTATCATTGGATTACTCAGTATCTTTTTAAGTCTAACACTTTATATTATTGTATTTAAGATAGACTCAATGATTTTATTAATGTTTATATCGCTCATTCCAAGTTTAATTATTTATATTCTATTTATTAATTTTGTGTTGACCTCTCTTTCGATGTTTGTTACAGCTCTTTTTAAACATCGGACAAGATCAGTGATTACTTTGGTTATATTTATTATGATTTTCCAATTAATATTACCGATTTTTAAACCGTTGTTAATTCAATCTAGGGTTTATGAAAAATATTTTGTTTATTTATATGACTTAAATTATCATTTTGGAATTATATATTATTCAATTATAAATTTATTTTCAACAGTTAGCTTTTCACCGTTTACCCAAATAAAGATCGCACAATTTGTTGGTATCTTTAGTACTGGTTTTAATGGATATGATATGGATAGAGATTTAGGGTTCTTACCAGATCATTTTCAAGCATTAAATTATATAAATCCAATCTTTGTTTTTATTTTCTGGATATTGTTATCAAGTTTATTTATGTGGTTATGTTACCGAATATTGAAAAACACAGATATTGGGTAACTATTAAAAACTACTATTGATGATGAAATAAGACCTTTGCATTGAAAAATATGAAGAAAATATTGCTTTACACCCTAAATATAAACAATATGGTGCTGTGTTAATTAAAAATAATTTTTAAAACTAGTCAATTATCATATATCGTAATCAAAAAGTGCAACATTATTTATGTTGCACTTTTGTTATTAATTTGAAGATACCATATATAAAGATAAATGATGCAGCGACACCGATGATTATAATATTGTAATCTTCCTTTTCATCAATTTCATTAGGTTCTTGTTCTTCAATATCATTGGGTTCTTGTTCATCATTTTCCTTTAATTCATTAATTTTTATTGTTAGTTGCTTGATTTTAGAGTCAACCTCAGTTTTCTTAGTGTTTACAGAGTTATATAATTGTTCAAAATTACTATATAACGGATTAGTATTATTAATTTTGCTTTCTAATTGATTTGTAACATCTGGTAAGGAATTTATAATAACTTCTGCTTCGTTAGTTAATTCATTAAGGGTATTTAATTGTTCTTTATTAGTTATAAAACGATTATTTAATGAGGTGATTTCATTAATTAATGTTTGATCAGATTCATCAATAACATCTTTCTTTTCATTAATTATATCCAACCAGTGTTTAATATCATCTAATTTATCATTTAATGAATCGGTTTCCAATTCATTAAGGGTTGGAGCTTGTTGATAGTCCTTATTATAGGTGATAAAATCATTTGAAATAAGGGAAAATAAATTTGCCAATGTATCATATTTTATTTTAATATCATTGATTTTAGTTAGAAATTCATCTTCTTTTTCTTCAATCGTCTGTAATTTTTGTTCTAATTCTTCTTTATTTAACTGATTATTTTGAATATCTGTTTCTAATTCAGTCATTAACTGATTTATTGCTTGTAGCTCATTTGTAAGTAGATTCTCAATTTCTTCAGTAGTAGATGCCATATCCTTTCTTAAATCTGTTAGATTTGAATCTATACTACTTCCAAGTGTGTTTAATTGTTCAATCTGTAATATCTTATCTGATATATCATTTAATAAGTTATCAAATGCTTCTTGTGAATCATTTGCATTTTCTATGTTTTGTTCAATCTCAAGAATTAAATCTTCATAGGTTACAAAATCATTAGTCGTTATTCCTGTTGCTTGACTTTCATTGTTTGCTTTATCAAATGCAGTCACAAAATATTGATAAAACACACCATCTAAGGCAGTTTCATCAGTAAATGAAATAGTATCATCTTCTGTTGGCCAGACAATATCAACGACATTTTTGATTGATTCTAAGGTTGGTTGCTCATCTTCTGTATAACGATAGATATAGTAAGCTTTAACTTGATCATCATGTTTCCATGTTAGTTTATTTCCATTATTTACCTTTTGAATCATTAATTGTTCTGGAGCATCTGGTAATGTAGTATCCACGTTTTTATAAGCAGGTGGTAATACTTCATATTTAAAGAAATAATTTCTTAACATACTTTGACCATAGGTTAAATTAAATGGAGATGTATATTTCAAATATTGGTATCTAAAGTAAACACTTCCAGTGATTTCCTCATGTTTAGAATCATATAAAAGGTGGTTACTTAATTCTTTAGGGTCAGCCCAAGGACCTGTGTTCCAACCGTTCTCTTTATATCGGTAAATAGACTGACCAGTATATAAATTAACGTCAGTTCCATCTACAAGATCTGCCCACCAATCTATGACATCTGCATAAGGTGCACTTGAAGTTGTAAATTCAAAGTAAGATTGGGGAACGATATAATCAATCCATTCTTCCTTTACCCATTTATATGAATCAGCAAATAGTTCTGAGTAACTTTCAACACCACCCTTAGTATTTGAACCAAGTGGATGACTAGATTTATTTGCCCATATCCCAAATGGACTTATACCAAATTTAATTGCTTTATTCTGTTCGTTATTGATTTGGGTTAACCCATTTTTAACGCCTCTGATGACTGTATTGACATTTTCACGTCGCCAATCTTCTAGAGATAAATTAAGATTATTGTGCTGTTGATATTCATTAGCATCATATCTGGGATTTAGTCCTCCATATGGATAAAAATAATCATCAAAATGAACGCCATCAATATCATATTTATTAGCGACTTCCATTACCGTGTCAATAATAAATTGTTGTACATCAGGGATTCCTGGATTGAAAATCTCATTTCCAGTACTGTGTCTAAGAACATATTCAGGATGTTTTGCTGCGAAATTATCAGGGCTTAATCCCTCCACGAATACTCGATAGGGGTTAAACCAGGCATGAAATTCAATCCCCCGTTTATGGGCTTCTTGAATCATCCAAGGTAATGGATCCCACCCAGGACTTACACCCTCTATTCCAGTCATATATCGTGACCATGGGTTAAGTTCTGATTCATACATTGCATCATTCTTAGGTCTTACTTGATAGACTAATACATTCATGTTATAAGCGTCTAATGTATTTAGAATCTTTGTAAACATCGTTTTATATTGCTCTTCACTTGTGTGTTTAGGAACATCTAGATTCCAGATGGTTGTAACCCATACGCCACGAAACTCTTGTTTTGAATAAGAAGTACCTTTAGGAAGATAAACAGGGTTAGTCGTATTGTAATAGGTTACAGGTTCTTGTGTACCATATTTATACAAGATATCTTCATTTGTACTTGCGATTGTTATGTGATTGACAGTTAAAAATGTTAAAAACATTAATGTAAAAAAACAGATTTGCTTTTTCATATTTCCCCACCCTTATAATTTTTGGTAGTGTAAAAGTTTTTCTTAAAACCAATACAAAACCTTATATATATTTTGTTTTTATTCTATAATAAGTATCCCCCCCTGTATTTTGGAGGTTGCTCGTTATATTTTTTTATCATATAAATACAAAAAGATAGATACACCTGATATAATTTAATCACCACAAAAAAACTATAAGGAGTATCTATCATGGTTAAAATTATATCAGTTCTTTCAGTATTTTTAAAGTATTTAAACAAACTACTTTATAAATTTATTCTTTTTCTAGATTCACACATTATTTCTACACCTAGTTCTAAGTCATCTGGCACTTATTATGAACCTTTTAGGAAGTTCACTGTTGATGGTGAACCTATTATTCAGAAGGTTGAAAAGCTAGATTATCAAGAATTGCTTAATGTGTATTTTTTAAAGTACAATAAGCATCTCAAACCAGTTACTAGACGAAGGCCATCAAAACTTGATTTCAAAGGAAATTGCCCTATTTGTGGTGCTCCTCATGATTACATCTATGAAAATAATATTAAATCAAAACAGTTACTTTGTAAGGTATGTAGTCATACATTTACCTTGAATAATGATTTTCTTGAAAAGATTATTTTAAAATGTCCTCATTGTTCAAAGAACCTTGAAAGAATTAAAGACCGTAATAGTTATATTATTTATAAATGTAGACATAAGAAATGTTCCTTTTATTTAGATAAATTAAAGAAATTAACACCAGATCAATTAAAACAATTCAAAAAGAAACCAGGTAAATTTAAACTTCATTATATCTATCGTGCTTTCGATATTAACTTTGATTCCCTAGAACGTGACTCTATGTCTAATTTAAATATGAAGGTTGATTTAGCCAATATCAGACATTCTAAGCATACTCTAGGCTTAATCTTAACGTATTACGTTAACTACGGTTTGTCGAGTAGGAAAACTGCAGCTATCATGTATGATATTCACCAAGTTAAGATTTCCCATCAAACCGTGATGAATTATGCAAATAGTGTTTCTACAATGATTCGTCCCTTACTTGAAAATTACCCATATGATTTATCATCTGACCTTTGTGGGGATGAAACATATGTTAGGGTTAAGGGGAAGAAGCATTATATCTTCTTCTTCTCAGATAAAATTAAAAAGATTATTACTTCTTATCAAGTTTTTAGTAAACGTGATACTTTTTCAGCAGTCGTTTCACTATATCAAACATTCAAAAAATACACTGAACTACCTAAGAATTTGAAAGTAGTTGTGGATGGTAATCCTATTTACAACGTTGCATGGTCATACTTTAAAAGCATGAACATAAATTTCGATTTATTTCAAGTTATAGGACTCACTAATAACACGAAAACAGACAAGGATTACCGTCCATTTAAACAAGTAACTGAGCGTTTAAATAGAACTTTCAAAGACGATTATATCCAAATGAACGGATTTGGTAATATCAAGAGCGCTAATGCTTATATGGTCTTGTTTACAACGTTTTTTAACTTTCTAAGACCACATAAATCGTTAGGTTATAATCCGCCTGTTAAGTTAGAAGAATTTGATGATTTACCTCATACGCCAAGCAAATGGCTTTCTCTAATAGATATGAGTTACTCTTATATAAACTAATTCTTAACTAAGGAGTATCTCTATTTAAGCGTATTTGAATATGCTTTTTTTTATTTACATAAAATGCATAGTACGATTAAACTGAGTATTGTAGTCCAACACACTACAAATTCAGTTCTTTTTATTTTTGATTATAGAGTTTTTATGTGTTTTCATAATTTATTTGACACTACCTAATTTTTTATACTCGTATTTTAACATAAAATGAAATGTTTTTATATATAAAACGAAAATATTTTTTAGCAATATAATGAATTTATGGAACTTATTTCCATAAGCAACTAATAATTAATTAAGAAATAAAATAAATTAAAATGGCATGTAATAGATTTTCTATTATATGCCATAATCATTACTTTCTTTGATTTTCCTGATGTTGTTTAATTAAGTCTAAACTTAATAAATCAGCGATTTTAGTTCCATCGTGTATATTTTTCAAAACAAATTCTTGATTGTCATTTAATGTAATCTTAAATGAAGTCATGTTCTTTGCCCGGTCAAAAAAATTAGATCTGAAATAAACACCTGTGATTTTATTTAATGGATAAAATTTTATTCGTTTAAGAAAGTATCCTTTTACATAAATTACACGGAAGTTTGAGATATAGACTCGATGAAAAAAAATACGGTAAAAGTCTAAAAGTGTTTTGATTAATAATAATATAAAAACAAATAGTAAGATAAATATAAAGATGGATCCTTTATTACTTTGACCTATTTTAGCTGTGATTGACATAATAGCCATAATAAATAGAATATCGATAAAAAATATACGAATTGAAAATTTAATTTTATAGATGATTTTTTCATCATTCAATAATGTTACTTTTTTCATTAATAATCTCCTATGTTTAAATCACATCAATTATATCATACCATTACATTTTACTCAATTTTTAAAAAATGCTTGTTAGCCCATGTGCATTTTGACTAGGATACATATAATATACTAGATGTTTATAGGAGGGATAGATGTAATGAATATTTATAATCCAATTGAGCAGCCAACAAGCTTAAGATTTGTTCATGATGTTAGAATGGCAGAACCAATTAATATTACTTTAAATGATCGTCCAATTATAAGAGGATTAGCATATAGACAATCAACACCAATGATACCAGTTCCTAAGGGTAATTATAATGTTAAAGTTTTTACTACAGCTGGTAATAAATTATTATTAGATCAGAATTTAGATATAGAGGGTCAAAAACTAGTTGCAGTAACAACAAAAGATGGATCAGACATATTAATCTTACAAGTAACAGATGAAAAAATGTTCTATGATGATCAAATGATGCCATATACGCAACCTCAACAGATGCCTTATGAAATGCAGCCACAGATAATGCCACAAAATACCCAACCACAAATGATGCAACCATATGGTATGGGACAACAAATGCCAGAACAACAAAGTATTTTTAATCAACCAGCTTCTGGATGTGGAATGGGTTATCCATGTCAATATGGTTATCAACAACCCAAACCATATCAAATACCAGAAAAACGTGATTCACATTTAGCAGAAGAAGCAAGTGTTCGATTTATTCATTTCTCACCAAATGCTCCAGCAGTTGATATAACATTACCTGATGGTACCGTATTATTTAGAAATGTTCCTTATAAAGCAGTAACTGACTACATTAATGTTGCTCCTGGAACTTATACTTTACAAGTAAGACCAGCTGGTATGGATCAAGTAGTTCTGACTGTTCCTAATGTTGTGATTAATCCAAATGATATGCTTTCAATATATGCAATTGGTTTAGTAAATGGAACACCTGGCTTAGAAGCGATTGTATTTAATGATAAAAGTATGATGTTATAAAAAAAAAGCAGCAAGTAATTGCTGTTTTTTTTTATTATATAAAAAGAAAAAAAACAGTTGTACACTGTTTTTTTTCGGGGGGAGATAAATATTTAAAAAAAGAGTTTAAGGGATAAGTATGAGTTTGTTTGAGGGATTTGATTATGAGAAACGACATTTTAAAAATAGTGTGCTCTCACACCGAAATATATTCTATCACCTTGGTATTATGAAGTCAATAAAAAATAAATTGAAAGCGTTTTATAAAAAATGAAAATGTTTTCACCTTTGAAATAATAGTTATAATGTAAAAAAATAAAAAAAATTACATAAAAAGCGAAAATTTGTTTGTTTATATGCTATAATAATAAGGTAAATTTTTGATCGGAATGGTGATAAAATGATAAAAGAACAAAACGATATTGTCGTAAAAGGTGCTAGAGAAAATAATTTAAAAAATATTGATGTTCGTATACCTCGTGGACAACTTGTGGTAATGACAGGTTTATCTGGTAGTGGAAAATCAAGCTTAGCTTTTGATACAATCTATGCGGAAGGTCAAAGAAGATATGTTGAAAGTTTATCTGCTTATGCTAGACAATTTCTAGGTAATATGGATAAGCCTGATGTGGATAGTATAGAAGGATTATCACCAGCTATATCGATTGACCAAAAAACAACGAGTCGTAACCCTCGTTCTACCGTTGGGACTGTTACTGAGATTTATGATTATATGCGACTTTTATATGCTCGTATCGGACATCCAATTTGTCCTACACATCATGTAGAAATACAATCACAAACAATTGAACAAATGGTAGATAGATTATTAGAATTTGAAGAACGAACTAAAATGCAAATATTAGCACCAATTGCTGCATTGAAAAAAGGAACCTTTAAAAATGATTTTGAGAAACTCAAAAAAGATGGTTATGTTCGTGTACGAGTGGATGGTTCTTTGCATGATTTAGAAGAAAATATAGAATTAGATAAAAATAAAAAACATAATATTGAAGTAATTATTGATAGAGTTGTTATTAAAGAAGGTATTTCATCACGATTATATGACTCTTTAGAAACAGCACTGAAATTAGGTCAAGGAAAAGTTTTGGTTGATATTATAGGGCATGAAGAAATGATTTTCAGTGAGAAGTTTTCTTGTCCAATGTGTGATTTTACCGTTGGTGAGTTAGAACCAAGACTGTTTTCTTTCAATTCTCCATTTGGTGCTTGTGATGAATGTAGTGGATTAGGGTTTAAAAGAAAAATTAGTATTGATTTATTAGTTCCTGATAATGAAAAATCAATTGCTGAGGGAGCAATCAGAGGTTTAGAAAATACGGATACATATTTTTATAAACAATTAGCGATTACTTGTAATCATTATGGAATAAATCTAAATAAACCCTTTAAAGAATTGACTAAAAAAGAAATAGATATCATCATGTATGGTTCTAAATCTGAAATAAAGTTTTCTTTTGTAAGTGAAGGAAATATTCATCACGAAAAAAGAGATTATTTTGAAGGTATCATAAATAGTTATGAAAGAAGATATAAAAGTACTTCATCAAACTATATTCGTGACTGGTTTGAAAGTATGATGGCTGATGAGACATGTCCAAAGTGTAATGGACAACGTCTTTCAGAAGAAGCACTTTCTGTGTTTGTAGGTGACAAAAATATTTACGAATTCACAGAAATGTCTATTGAACAAGCATTAAAGCATGTTCAATCATTAAAATTGTCACCAAAAGAAATGAAGATTTCTGATATGATTATCAAAGAAATAAAAGAACGCCTATCTTTTTTAGTAAATGTTGGATTAAATTATTTAACCCTTAGTAGAAAAGCTGGAACCTTATCAGGTGGAGAAGCACAACGAATCCGTTTAGCAACTCAAATTGGTTCTCGTTTAACAGGTGTCTTATATGTATTAGATGAGCCATCAATTGGGCTTCATCAAAGAGATAATTATCGATTGATTGGGACTTTAAAATCGATGAGAGATTTAGGGAACACCTTAATCGTTGTTGAACATGATGAAGACACAATGCTAGAAGCTGATTGTATAATTGACATTGGACCAGGAGCGGGTATTCATGGAGGAGATGTGATTGCCCAAGGCTCTCCAAAGGAATTAATGCAAAATGACCATTCCTTAACCGGTCAATATCTTTCAGGTAAAAAACACATTTCATTACCAGAAAAAAGAAGAGTTGGGAATGGATTATTCCTTGAAGTTGTGAAGGCCAGTGAAAATAATTTAAAAAATATAAATGTCAAATTTCCATTGGGGAAATTGATTGTTGTGACAGGTGTATCTGGTAGTGGAAAATCAACATTAGTGAATGATATTTTATATAAAGGGATTGCTCAATCAATTTATAGATCAAGAAAGAAACCAGGTCGTCATCAAAAAATAAAAGGACTTGAGCATATCGAAAAGATTATTGATGTTGACCAATCCCCAATTGGTAGAACACCACGTTCTAATCCTGCAACTTACACTGGAGTATTTGATCATATTCGTGATTTGTTTGCTGAAACGAATGAAGCAAAAGTACGAGGATATCAAAAAGGACGTTTTTCTTTTAATGTAAAAGGAGGACGGTGTGAGGCCTGTAGAGGGGATGGTGTAATTAAGATTGAAATGCACTTTTTACCGGATGTTTATGTACCTTGTGAAGTTTGTCAAGGGAAAAGGTATAATCGTGAAACACTTGAAGTAAAGTATAAGGCGAAAACCATATCCGATATTTTAGATATGACAGTAGAAGATGCATTAGAATTTTTTGAAAATATACCTGTCATTAGAAGGAAACTACAAACAATTTATGATGTTGGACTAGAATATATTAAATTAGGACAACCTGCGACTACTTTATCAGGTGGAGAAGCACAACGGGTTAAATTAGCCTCTGAACTTCATAAACGGATCACCAATAAAACCTTATTTATTCTTGATGAACCGACAACAGGACTTCATATTGATGATGTGAAACGATTACTAATGGTTATACAAAATATTGTTGATCAAAACGGAACAGTTATTGTTATAGAACATAATTTAGATGTGATTAAAAGTGCTGATTACATCATAGATTTAGGCCCTGAAGGTGGCGATAAAGGAGGAGAAATTATCGCTTCTGGTACCCCTGAAGAAATCGCAGAATCACCAGTATCTTACACGGGGCATTATATAAAAAAAGTCTTGGAAAAAGATAAAAATCGTAATATAAATTAAATAAAAGTAATAAAATAAGGATAGTTTTTACTATTCTTTTTTTATGGGAGGAATTATGAAATACATTTATGCTAGAATATTGCTTTTTGTCATTGCGATTTTAACATCTAATTTCATTAATGTTTATTTTATTGATTCCTTATTGAATATTTTTCATATTATGTCATTTATTGCTCTCTTATTAAACCGTGTTTCTTTAGCATTATTCATCTACTTTACGTTTGAAATGATTTTTATTTTACGAAAATATCAGTTAAAAGATATCACCATGAAGTTATTCCTGGTTTATATGATTTGGTTAATCGGATTGCTTTTTGGTCGGTTCACAAATCTGTCTCAATATAATTTAGATAATCATTTTAATTTTCACTCGTTTTTACCACTATGGATACATAATTTAAATAATCCTTTAGTACGCTATTATATTATTGGGAACATACTCGTCTATATTCCTTTTGGGGTATTCTTACGTTACTATAAAAATCTCATTTATAGTTTACTGTATTTCATCCTAATGGTTTTATTTTTTGAGACTTTACAAGGTGTAACGAATTTGGGTTATTTTGATATTGATGATTTATTATTAAATGGAATTGGTGGATTATTTGGTATTGGGTTAATGCATTTATATAAAAAAATATTTACGCAGTGAATTTATTTTTATTTTTGATAAATTATGATAAAATGAAAGCAGTGTATTAAGAAGGTGATAAAATGAATGATAATAATGAATTAAAAAAATCTAATGAAAAAGAAAAAGAATACGAAGATTTATTTGAAGCATTCCTAAAGAGTGATAATGAAACAACGTTTTCTAAAAGTGAAGTAGAAAAAATTTTAGAAGCACATATCTTTAAAGAGGTATTAGGAAACTACCAACAAAAAAAGCGTAATACAAGAAAAAAAAGTTTATTAGTAACATCAAAAGAAGTGGGTTTAAAAATATTTAATTCACGAACAATAGTTAACTTTTTAATTTCGTATTTATTTTATATTGGGTTTTTATTAATTATAAATGAAATTATTTATCCGAATCTATTTATAAATAAACCGACTGTTTTTATTATCGCATTTGGTTTTACAATAATAGATAAATTTGTTAAACCATTTATCTTTGTTGCGGATTTGGTTTCATTTACAATGCATAGAATTGGATTAATAACCATCGCAATTTATGCGATAATTTTCTATTTTGTGAGTTATTTTTTAGATGAAAAAATTTCTATAGGAAGATCGATTATAATCGTTTTAATAGTTTTACTATGTATTGCTTTGATTGATTATCTTAAAAGTGATTCACTGTTTAAAACAAAGTATATTAATGATATTGGAAGTGATGATGATGAATAAAATTAAAGTAAAAGATTTAGTGAAAGAGTTACAATTAGAAGTTATTGCAGGTAAAGAGGGCGTTACAAGACCAATACAATCAAAGATGTTATCACGACCTGGTTTAGAACTCGCTGGATTATTTGATTTTTATGAAGAGGAACGGATTCAAATCATTGGAAGTAAAGAAGTTACATTTTTTTATTGGTTAAATGAAATTGACCAAAATACAAGAGTAGAACTTTTATTTAAAGAAAAGACACCATGTTTGATATTCTCTAATCGCTTTGATATTCCTCAAGTCTTTATAAATAATGCAGAAAAATATAAAATTCCAATTTTAAGAAGCTCAAAACATACCACAACACTTATGACAGATGTTACTAGTTATTTAGCTGAAGAATTAGCGGAAACGACCAATATGCATGGTGTATTAGTTGATGTACATGGTGTTGGCGTTTTAATTCGTGGTAAAAGTGGTATTGGAAAAAGTGAAGCAGCTTTAGAACTTGTTAAGCGTGGACACAAATTAATAGCCGATGATAATGTTTTAATCTATGAAAAAGAAGTCGGAAAATTAGTTGGAAAACCACCCAAAATATTAGAGAAATTTATGGAAATAAGAGGAATTGGTATCATCAATGTGGTACAAATGTTTGGTGCAAGTTCCTATCGACATAAAAAGGGAATTACATTAGTGATTGATTTAGAAACTGCTGAACAAAATCAAGAATATGATCGCCTTGGAGTTGAAGAAGCGAAAATAAAAATTTTAAATACTGAAGTATCCTATATTAAAATCCCAATAAGACCAGGGCGTAATATGGCCTCATTAATTGAAGTTGCAGCTATTAATAGAAGGCTTCGTTATATGGGATTCAATGCTGCTCAAGAATTTTCTGATAATCTAAGTCAATTGATTCAAACAAACGATTTAGAAGACTAATATAAAGAATGGAGGTAATAAAAATGATGTTATTTAAATTTAATGAAGGAAATATATTTATTGAAATTGGACCTTTTACGATTATGTGGTATGCGGTTTTAATCTTATCTGGTGTGATGGTTGCAGTTTTTTTAGGTGTAAAAGAGGGAGAAAAAATTGGTGTACCTAAAGACTTTATTTATGACCTAGCCTTGTATGGTGTCCCAATTTCTGTTATTGGTGCTAGAATTTACTATGTTAGCTTTTCTTGGGATCAATATGCTAATAACCTAATTGATGTTTTTAGAATCGATCAAGGTGGACTAGCTATCCATGGTGCAGTGATTGCTGCAGTAATTTGGGGATTAATCTATTGTGAAGTTAAAGAAGTTAATTTCTTAAAAGCAGTTGATTTAGGTGCAGTTGGATTTTTAGTAGCACAAGCAATCGGACGTTGGGGAAATTTTATGAATCAAGAAGCTCATGGTGGGGTTGTTCCTGGTAATAGTAGAACTTATCTAGAAGGTATTGGATTACCTAATTTTATTATCGATAAAATGTATATTGAAGGCTCATATTACCATCCTACTTTTTTATATGAGTCAACATGGAATATATTAGGAATGGCATTTTTAATGTTGTTAAGAAGAACAAAACATGTTTATATTGGTGATTTAGGACTTGTCTACTTAATGTGGTATTCTGTTGGTAGATGTCTGATTGAAGGCATGCGTACGGATAGTTTATATATAGGCGATACAGGAATAAGAATTGCACAACTGATAAGTATTCTATTATTTGCTTTAGGAGCTATTGTGTTGTCTTTAAGACATTTTAAAAAATGGTATCCAAAGTATTATTATCAAATCATAGAAGAAAATATAGAGGAGTAAGTGAATGATAAAGGCAGTACTATTTGATTTTGATGGAACACTTGTGAATACGAATCCTTTAATTATTAAAACATTTGAAATAACATTGAAGCATTTTTTACCGAATCAATCTTTTACAGAAGAACAATTATTAGAATTTATTGGACCAACATTAAAACAAACTTTTGATTCATTGGATAAAGAAAAAACAGATGAAATGATTACCTATTATCGAAAGATCAATAAGGAACTACATGATGATATGGTAAAAATTTATCCAACAGTAAAAGAAGGATTAAAGGTATTAAAAGCAAAAAATATTATGTTAGGAATTGTCTCATCAAAAAAACGGGATATGGTAATTCATGGTTTAAAACATTTTGATATGGATCACTTCTTTTCAATTATTGTTGGCGAAGATGATGTGATTAATCCTAAACCTAATCCTGAACCTATATTAAAAGCGATGGATATGTTAAATTGTTGTATTGATGAAGTAATTTTTGTAGGTGATAATTCACATGATATAGAAGGAGGAAAAAATAGTCAGGTAATCACTTGTTGTGTAAGTTGGGCACATAGAGGTGTAGAATATTTAAAACAATTCAATCCTGATTATATTCTAAATGATATGAGAGATTTAATTAATATTATTGAAGAGGTGAATACTCATGGAAAATAAAATGTTTGATATAATTATTGTTGGCGCAGGACCAGCGGGAATGACCGCAGCTGTATATGGTGCTCGTGCTGGTTTAAAAGTATTAATGTTAGAAAAAGGTGCTCCAGGTGGACAAATGGTTAATACCTATGAAGTAGAAAATTATACAGGTTTTGAAAAAATTAGTGGAACTGATTTATCGATGAAGATGTTTGAACATACCCAAAAATTAGGAGTAACCTATACTTATGGTATTGTTACAGGTATAAAAGACAATGGTTCTACTAAAATTGTTGAAACTGAAGAGGGAAACTATACAGGAAAAGCGGTTATTATCGCAACTGGTACAGTTAATAGACGATTAGGAGCAAAAGGTGAAGAGAAATTAGCGGGTCGTGGTATTTCGTGGTGTGCTATTTGTGATGGTGCATTTTTCCGTAATAAAGATGTCGTTGTTGTAGGTGGAGGAAATTCTGCCGTTGAAGAAGCATTATATTTATCAGGAATCTGTCGTAAAGTAACGATTATTCATCGAAGAAATGAATTTAGAGCGGAAAAACTTGCTCAAAATAGAGCTTCAAATAATGATAAAATTGAATTTGAATTAGAATCAGTTGTTGAATCATTTAATGAAATAAATGGAAAATTAGGTAGTGTTACCGTTAAAAATGTTAAATCAAATGATAAAAAAGACATCACCTGTGACGGTGCTTTTATCTATGTTGGTCAAGATCCAGTTACTTCAATGTTTAGAGATATCATAAAACTTAATGAAAAAGATTATATTATAACCAATGATAAAATGGAAACAAACGTTCAAGGTATTTATGCTGCTGGTGATGTGTGTGATAAAGAATTAAGACAAATTATTACAGCTACTAACGATGGAGCCATCGCTAGTCAAAATGCATTAAAATATATTGAAACGCTTCATTAAAAAATGCCACTTTTGTGGCTTTTTTTATGGGAATAAAAGTCTTTTTCTTTAGATTTAATCAATACTATAATAAATTATTATTTAATGTGATATAATGTTATAGAAAATACTAAAAGTGGTGATGAAATGACTAAATTAGTTAAAAATTTGCTTTTGGTTACGGGGATGAGTGGAGCAGGAAAGTCTGTTGCCCTTAATTGTTTAGAAGATATAGGTTATTATTGTATTGATAATATGCCTGTTGTCTTATTAAATCATATTACCTCATTAACAAGCGAAAACAACTTGAATTATAATAATATAGAAAATTTTGCAGTTGTTGTTGATAGTAGAAGTCAAGATTTTTCCTCATTATTTCATGTGATAGATGAAATAAGAGAAACGGTTCATTTAAAACTGCAAATTTTATTTTTAGATGCTAATGATGATGTGTTAGTAAAAAGATTTAAAGAAACACGAAGAATGCATCCTTTATCAAAACAAGGATCTATTATTGAAGGTATTATTTTAGAAAGACAAATATTAGAAAGTTTACGTGAACAAGTAGACTATATTATTGATACCTCCTATTTAAGTTCAAATAAACTAAAAAAAGAAATAACATCTCGTTTTTCATTTAAAAAAAATCAATTTGATATTAATATCATGTCTTTTGGATTTAAACATGGAGCCCCTATAGATTGTGATTATGTTTTTGATGTTAGATTTTTACCTAATCCATTTTATATCGATGAAATGAGAAATCAAACGGGACTTGATGAAGAAGTTTATGATTACGTGATTAAACGTGAGGATACAACAATATTTTTAGAAAAATTGGTATCACTATTAAATTTTGTTATCCCCAAGTTTGGAGATATCGCTAAAAATCAAGTACTAATTGGAATTGGTTGTTCGGGTGGACAACATCGATCAGTCGCAATTTCAGAAGCTTTATATGCTTCATTAGCTGAACAATATAATTGTTATGTGTGGCATCGTGATATTGATAAAATAAGAAAGGAGTCTAAGCATGGATAGGGACCCAAATATTGTTATTATAGGTGGGGGAACTGGACTATCTTATGTTCTGAAAGGGGTTAAGAAGTACCCTTTAAATATTACAGCGATTGTTACGGTTGGTGATGATGGTGGTAGTAGTGGTGATATAAGAAATTCTATTCATGTTGTTCCTCCTGGTGATATTAGAAAAGTTATGATTTCTATGAGCGAAGCTGAACCACTTATGAATACACTTTTGACACATAGGTTTACAAGTGATTCTTTGTTTGCTAATCATACGGTTGGAAATATATTATTAACTGCTTTATTTCAGATTACAGGTGATTATGTTTTAGCGATTCGACAATTAAGTAAAGTTTTAAATGTCAAAGGAACTATTTTACCTGTGGCACAAAAGCCGGTTACGCTATGTGCGTTAATGGATGATAACACCGTTGTTTCTGGTGAATCAAAAATCACTTCAAGTAAGAAATCAATTAAAAAGTTATTTTTAGAGGAAGAGGATGTTCAAGTAACACCCGATGTTGAAAAAGCAATTAAACAAGCAGATATGATTGTTTTTGGTCCTGGAAGTTTATATACAAGTATTATACCTAATTTATTAGTTCCTAAAGTAAAAGAAGCAATTATTGAATCAAACGCTAAGAAAGTTTATATTTCTAATGTTATGACAGAACCTGGGGAAACGGATTATTTCACTGTCAGTAAGCATGTGAAAATACTGGAAAACTATTTAGGAAAAGATATAATAGATATCATATTAGCCAATGATGATCATGATATTGATCAAGAAGTGTTAAATATTTATAAAGAAAAAGATGCTGAATTGGTTGTAATTGATTATGATGAAATTGTAAAACTAAATAAAGAATTAATAACAGACAAATTTGTGTATATCAATGAAAAAAAACACATTAGGCATAAAAGTAATAAAATTGCCGCTTATCTTTTAATGATGTTGATTGAAACAATCGAGTAGGAAAGTGAGGTGAAGATATAAGTGTCTTTTGCATCAGAAACAAAAAAAGAACTTGTATCATTAATCGTATCGGATTGTTGTGCAAAAGCAGAATTATCAGCCTTGACAAGAATGAATGGTGTGATTAACATCTCACGTGAAGGGTTAAGAATCGAATTCCAGACACAAAATGCGACGATTGCAAGAAGATATGTTAAATTATTAAGACAATTATATGATGTTAATATTGATCTTTTAACAAGAAAACAAATGCGTTTAAATAAAGCAAATGTTTATATTATTAGAATAACAAGTTATGCTGAAATGATTATAAATGATTTAATGTTAATGAATAGTTATGGGTTTATTTTAGGAATCTCTGAAGAATTGATTCATCAAACTTGTTGTAAAAGAGCTTATTTAAGAGGTGCATTTTTAGCCAGTGGTTCTGTAAACAATCCCGAAAGGTCTTCTTATCATTTAGAGATTTTTGTCTTAGATGAGGAGTTATCAAAAGACATTAAAGACCTTTGTAATACTTTTGATCTTAATGCTCGAACGATCAAACGGAAAAAAGGTTATATAATATATATTAAAGAATCAGAAAAAATTTCAGATTTTTTACGGGTAATTAATGCGACTAACGCAGTTTTAGACTTTGAGGATATTCGTATATTTCGTGATATGAATAACTCAGTTAATCGTATTAGAAATTGCGAGGTAGCAAACTTAAATAAATCTTGGGATGCTAGTAATCAACAAATTGACAATATAAATTTAATTGCTGATACACTAGGCTTAGATATTTTACCAGATAAATTATTAGAGACAGCTATTCTTAGAATGAAACATCCAGACTCAACTTTTTCAGAACTGAGTGTGTTATATAAAGATGAATATCAAAAATCGATTAGTAAATCTGGATTGAATCACCGTTTGCGTAAAATTAATGAGATTGCCAATAGAATTAGAAATAGTGAATCACTTGATGATTTAGGAATAAAAAATTAAAGTCTGTAGAATAACTACAGACTTTTGTCGTTAGTTAAAATATATCTATGTATTTTAACTATTTTTTCACTTTATCAACAATACTATACGTTAGTAATATTAATATTTTACCGCCTTTCATAGGATAATAATGAAACCAATAAAGGAGGTGCTATTATGTACGGATATGGATACGGATATGGATATGGATATGGTTATAGATGTAATTCTTATGCAATTGTATTAGTCTTGTTTATATTATTAGTAATTATCGGTTGTACTTGTTGTAGTTATGGTGGACATCATAAATGATAATTAAATGATGTGAAATTTCCTTTAAAGCTTTCAATCTGTTGGTTACCCCTAATTCTTTCAACTATTTCCCCCCCTATAATTTGATATTTAGTGGTAGAATATCATTTTATGGAAAAAAACCCTCTTAAAATAAAGGTGTATGACTTTTTCATACATCTTTTTGTTATTAGATAATAATTAGGAAAGTTATTTATTTTTTTTAAATCAATTGTTATAATATAAGTATCAATTGAGGGAGGAAAATTATGGAGAAAGAAGTTATTTTTACAAATAATGCACCGAAAGCAATCGGACCTTATTCACAAGCTATTAAAGTAAATAATATGTTATTTGTTTCAGGTCAAATTGCCTTAGACCCTGAAACAATGGAACTTGTTTCAAATGATGTGGTAGCACAAACGCATCAAGTATTAAAAAATATAAAAGCCATACTAAAAGAAGCAGGTTTTGAATTAAATGATGTCGTTAAAACATCAATATTTATTAAGGATATGAATGATTTTGGACGTATTAATGAGGTGTATGGTCAGTATTTTGATACTCATAAACCAGCACGAGCAACTGTTGAGGTATCAAGACTTCCTAAAGATGTAAAAGTTGAAATTGAATTAATTGCTGTTTTATAAGTTTAGGGCAATGATGAAAAAAGCAAACGATGATTCGTTTGCTTTTATTTTATATATTTTGCCATTGATAAGGTGAAGAGTTGTATGACTAATGTAACTATCATGAATGTGTGTATGAGAATCATAAAGAATGGATTGATTATAATAATTACACTGCCTATACCCGATACAACCGCTAGTAACCAAGAAAACAGAGACATTTTTGCTAAATTACTATTATGGATAGATGTAGCCGTTTCTTTAATTCCTATAAATAAAAAATAGGAAAAAATTATGTAAATAACCGTGTAAATAATAGTATGTTTAAAAAAATAATATGGAATAAAGGGTATTGGTATAAAATATATGTCTGGTATTGAGAGAAAAATTAAAATAAACGACATTATTTTAGCAATTTTGAATTTTGAACTTAAATGGATAATTTCAGACAGTCCTATAAATATAATAATGTAACCGATAAAATCTGGTAGAATATTTAAACCTAGAATTTTAAAATCTTGTAAAATTAATATTGTACCAATAAATATTTTTTTAAACCCCATATAACACCTCTCGTATATCATTTTTTTCATTATACAATAAATGGAAAAAATGTTAAACCTTTATTTTAATTTTTAATAAAAAATGATAAAATCTTTTACAAAAAACATAAAGACTTCCTAAAGGTGTAAAAGTTGAAATTGAATTAATAACTGTTTTAGTTTTTAATTATTAATAAAAAAAGCAAACTAGTCTTTCGTTTGCTTTAACTTATGTTATTACTCTAAATCTTTTGCCATAGATAAGGTGAGTAGTTGTATGACAAGAGTCACAATCACTAATATGAGTAGCGGTATCATAAAGAATGGATTAATTAAAACAATTATCCCACTTAAACATGATACAACTGCTAGGATACAAGATAATTGCGCTTTATTGGCTAAATCTTCATTATTAATACCTTCTGCGTTTTCTTTAATACCTATGTATAAAGAATATGAATAAATTAAATAGATAATTGAAGTAATAATGTTAATAAAATAAAATAAACCTGACGGAGATTCTGTATTTATAGAATAAATATCAGGTATTGAAAAAAGAATTAATATAATTGACATTATTCTTGCAACTGCGAATTTAGAATTTAAATGGATAATTTCTGATAGTCCTATAAAGATAAGAATGTACCCGATAATATCTGGTATAATATTTAAACCTTGAATTCTAAAATCAAGTAAAATTAATATTGTACCAATAAATATTTTTTTGAATCCCATATAACACCTCTCACATATCTTTTTTAATTATATTATATATAAAATAAATAATATTTAAAACCTTTATTTTAATTTAATAGGAAGAATGATAAAATAAATTAGGAATATATAAGAGATGGTGATTGAATGATATTAGTACTTACAGGTTCTCCAAATAGATATGGTAATACAAATAGTGTTGTTAATACATTATTAAATGATATTTCCGATGAGATAATTTATTACAATGCTTATGATATTAAGATTTCTTCATGTACAGATTGTAAAATTTGTTCATATAAATCAGGATGTAAAGTAAGTGATGAGATGTCAAATATTTATCGATTATTAGAGAGGGCAGATACTTTAATTATCGCATCCCCTCTTTATTTTGCGACACTTACAGGTGAATTAGTTAATTTAATAAGTCGCTTTCAAACCTTTTTTGCTGGTAAATATATAAGAAAAGATGAGAACCCACAAATAAAAAAAGGATTATTTATCGTAACAGCCGGAGGATATTGGGAAAGTATGTTTGTTGGGGTAAAAGAGACTTTTAAAATTATTAAATTACTTTTTAATTTTGAGGAAACAAAAGAATTATTTATCCCAAATTGTGATAAGCATAAGCCATTAGAAGATGACTTTGTGATTAATCAAATAAAAATATTAAAAGAATTTATAAATGATTAAAGGTCTAAAAAACTTCAGTTTAATCTTTATTTTTAATAGGGATAATTATTTTCAAGATAATACAAATTATATGGTAAAAATCATTGATGAGGATAGTTTTTATTTCTTACATTTATTGATATATAATCTGTATTATTATATAATAATATAAGTAATGTGTATTATGGAATAAACTTATATTTTAAAAGGGTAAACGCTTACTTTAGGAGGGAAAGAAGTTTTATGACAGTAGTGTTAGATGGAAATCACTTGAACTTAGATGAGTTTATACAAGTGGTTAGATTTAAAAAAAGTGTTGAATTAAGCGAAGATGCGATAGGAAAGATTAAGAAAAGTCGTACAATTATTGATAAAATAGTTGATCAAGAAAAAGTGGTATATGGTGTGAATACAGGGTTTGGAAAACTTGCGAATGTGGTTATTAGTAAAGATGAGGTTAGTCAGTTACAAGAGAATTTACTAAAAAGTCATGCGTGTGGTGTTGGGAATTATTTTGATAAAGAAGTAACACGAGGAATAATGTTACTAAGAGTCAATGCGCTTGCTAAAGGATATTCTGGTATTCGTTTAGAAACATTAGAACGTTTAATGTTTTATTTAAATGAAGATATTCTTCCTTTAATTCCTGAAAAAGGTTCGCTAGGAGCAAGTGGGGATTTAGCACCACTATCACATATGGCTTTAAGTTTAATTGGATTAGGAAAAGTATTATGTAAAGATAAACAAGTTGAAGTATCAGAAGTACTAAAAACATATGGTATGAAGCCATTAGATAAACTATTAGCTAAAGAAGGACTGTCATTAATTAATGGGACACAAGCAATGACATCAGTTGGCGCAATAACAACTTATGATGCAATTCAATTATCCAAATTAGCTGATATTGCGGGAAGTCTATCAATGGAAGCATTATTTGGGATTAGAGATGCGATGAATGAAAAAGTGCATTTAGTAAGAGGTCAAATTGGTCAGATTAATTCAGCTAAAAATATATTATCTTTAACTGCTAATAGTCAATATATCACATCCCAAGGAGATATTAGGGTTCAAGATGCTTACTCGATTCGTTGTATGCCACAAGTTCACGGAGCTAGTAAAGATGCTTTAAAATATATTAAAGAAAAAGTTGAAATTGAAATGAATGCAGCCACTGATAACCCATTAGTGTTTGATGAAAATACAGTGATTTCAGGAGGTAATTTTCATGGACAACCTATGGCGCTAAGTTTTGACTTTTTGAAGATTGCGATAAGTGAATTAGCTAATATTTCTGAAAGAAGACTCGAACGATTAGTTAATCCAAGTTTGAGTGAAGGATTACCTGCTTTTTTAGTGAAAAAAAGTGGTGTTAATTCAGGATTTATGATTACTCAATATTCAGCAGCTTCATTAGTGAGTGAAAATAAAGTCCTAGCACATCCAGCTAGTGTTGATTCAATTCCATCTAGTGCTAATCAAGAAGATCATGTTTCGATGGGAACGATTGCTGCTAGAGGTGCAAAAGAGATTTTATATAATGCTCAAAGTGTTTTAGCGATTGAATTACTAGCGAGTGCTCAAGCAATTGATTTTCGTGAAAAGAAAAAGTTAGGATTAGGCACTCAGGTAGCTTATGCTGTTATTAGGAAACATGTAGATTTTATTGATGAAGATGTTATTATGCATCCGTATATCATTAAGATGCATCAACTTGTTAAGGATGAATTAATTTTAAATCAAGTAGAAAAAGTTGTTGGTTCTTTATTATAAAATAAAAAATATAAAAATTAAGCCTTGTATCACAAGGCTTTTACCTTTGAATTGAATTAATTTAAAACGTATGAAAGGGTCATTATTAACTTATATAGTTTTAATGATTATAAATGTTGTAAAAGAAAAACATTTATATTATAATGATATTTGAAAACGCTTACTTCTTTATGCGTAGATCGCTAATAATATAAAAAATGGGAGTAGGTTTGTTAATATATAAACAGGAGGGATTACTTTGTTAAGTAATGAACAAATTACAGAAGGAATGACCATTAAGTTAGATTCAATATTTAAAGAGTTACCTGAATATCCAGAATTTGTTGAGGGAATCAGAAGAGCTCCAAAACGTGAATTTAAACTCACCCAGGAAGAAACGGAATTAGCATTAAAAAATGCACTTCGATATGTTCCTGAAAAATGGCATGAAGAATTAGCGCCAGAGTTTTTAGATGAATTGCTTACTAAAGGTCGTATTTATGGATATAGATTCCGTCCACAAGGAAGAATTTATGGAAAATCTATTGATGAATATAAGGGTAAAACTACTGAAGGTAAAGCCATTCAAGTGATGATTGACAATAATCTTGATTTTGAAATAGCATTATATCCATATGAATTAGTAACCTATGGAGAAACAGGCCGTGTTATGCAAAATTGGATGCAGTATCATTTAGTTAAAAAATATTTAGAAATGATGACTGATGAACAAACACTAGTCGTCCAATCAGGACATCCATTAGGATTGTTTAAATCATATCAATCAGCGTCTAGAGTTATATTAACGAATGGTCTAATGATTGGGTTATATGATGATTTAGAAAATTGGAATCGTGCAGCGAGTTTAGGTGTTGCTTCTTATGGACAAATGACTGCTGGTGGTTGGATGTATATCGGACCACAAGGAATTGTTCATGGGACTTATTCAACCATCTTAAATGCTGGTCGAGATAAATTAGAAATTCCGGAAGATAAAGATTTAGCTGGTCATTTATATGTCACAAGTGGTCTTGGTGGAATGAGCGGCGCACAAGGAAAAGCTTGTGAAATTGCTGGTGGTGTTTCGATTATCGCTGAGGTTGATAAATCAAGAATTGATACAAGATATGAACAAGGTTGGGTAAGTTTTGTGACAGACTCACCAAAAACAGCTTTTGAAAAAGCTCAAGAATATCAGGAAAAGAAAGAACCTATCGCAATTGCTTATGATGGAAATATCGTAGAAATTTTAGAGTATGCACATAAACATAATATTAAAATTGATTTATTAAGTGATCAAACGTCATGTCATAATGCTTATGATGGTGGTTATTGCCCTGTTGGATTATCTTTTGAAGAAAGAACTAATTTATTAAAAGAGAACAAGGACAAGTTTAAAAAATTAGTTGATGAAGGATTACAAAGACATTATAAAGCAATTAAATCTTTAACAGAGCAAGGGACATATTTCTTTGACTACGGTAATAGCTTTATGAAAGCTGTTTATGATGCGGGTGTTAAAGAAATTTGTAAGAATGGGATTAATCCATTAGATGGTTTTATTTGGCCAAGTTATGTTGAGGATATCATGGGACCAATTTTATTTGATTATGGGTATGGTCCGTTTAGATGGGTTTGTTTAAGTGGTAAAGAAAGTGACTTAGATAAAACTGATGCGGCAGCAATGAGTTGTATTGATCCAAATCGTCGTTTCCAAGACAGAGATAATTATAATTGGATAAAAGATGCGAAGAAAAATAAATTAGTCGTTGGAACGAAAGCAAGAATTTTATATCAAGATGCTTTAGGAAGACTAGAAATCGCCCTTAAGTTTAATGAACTTGTAAAAAATGGCGAGGTTGGTCCAATTATGCTAGGTAGAGACCACCATGATACTGGTGGAACTGATTCACCATTTAGAGAAACATCTAATATTAAAGATGGGTCTAATGTGATGGCAGAAATGGCAACACACATATTCGCTGGAAATGTAGCTAGAGGGATGAGTCTAGTGGCATTACATAATGGCGGTGGTGTTGGTATTGGTAAATCAATAAATGGTGGATTTGGAATGGTATTAGACGGTAGTGAACGTGTTGATGAAATATTGAAAAGAGCAATGCCTTGGGATGTAATGGGTGGAGTTGCAAGACGAGCTTGGGCGCGTAATGAAAATGCAGTTTCCACTTCAGTTGATTATAATAAAATGAATGATGAAAATCATATTACATTACCTTATCTAACAAAAGAAGATTACATCAAAGAATTAGTTAATAAACATTACGTGAAAGGTGGAAAATAACATGAAAATTGTACAATGTGTTCCTAATTTTTCTGAAGGAAGAGATAAAGAAAAAATCGAACAAATCGTCAGTGTTTTAAAAAATAAAGATAAATTTAAATTAGTAAGCTATGAGGCAGATCCAAGTTATAATAGAACCGTTGTGACACTCTTAGGTGATCCATATGCGATAAAAGATGCTGTCGTTGAAATGGTTGGTATGACAACAAAATTAATCGATTTAAATCATCAGACAGGTGAACATTCAAGAATGGGAGCAACTGATGTAATTCCTTATATTCCAATTAAGGATATATCAATGGAAGAATGTGTGGAAATTGCGAAAATGACAGCAAAAGAAATTAATGAAGCTTATCAAATTCCTATCTTTTTATATGAAGAAGCAGCAGCAAATGAAACACGTGTTAACTTAGCGAAAATTAGAAAAGGTCAATTCGAAGGTATGAAAGATAAAATTAAATTAGAGGAATGGCATCCAGATTTTGGAAAACCTGAGATTCATCCAACAGCTGGTGCTACTGCAGTTGGTGCTCGTGTACCATTAGTTGCTTTTAATATTAATTTAGATACAACAAATATGGAAATTGCATCTAAAATTGCGAAATCGATTCGTCATTCTAGTGGTGGATTCCGTTTCATTAAAGCAGGACCAGCTGAAATAACAGAGCGTGGGATTGTTCAAGTTACAATGAATATCACCAATTATAAAAAAACATCAATTTATCGTGTCTTTGAAACCGTAAAAATGGAAGCAAAAAGATATGGTGTAAATGTGATTGGTAGTGAAATAATTGGACTTGTTCCAATGGAAGCATTAGTTGAATCACTTGAATATTATTTAGGTTTAGAAGGATTCAATATGGAAAAGGTCCTTGAAACAAATCTATTTGATTAGGTTGTGATTTAAATGAAAAGTGATTTAATCATTCATCATATTTCTAACCTTATCACGATGGAAGGATCAAATGGGATAAGATGTGGAAACAAGATGAAAGAAGTTGAGACCATAAAAAATGCTTATGTTGTGGTTAAAGATGGTGTCATCGTCAAAGTTTCTAGTGGAGATAGTTATCAAGATTATATTAGTGAGAATACTAAATTAGTTAATGCAAAAGGTTACTTAATGACTCCAGGGCTTATTGATTCTCATACGCATCTTGTTCATGGTGGTTCTAGAGAAAATGAATTAAATATGAAACTGCAAGGAAAAACTTATCTTGATATTTTAGAAGCAGGTGGAGGTATATTAAGTACCGTTAAACATACAAAGGAAGCCAGTTTTGAAGATTTATATAATAAAGCTAAAAAAAGTTTAGATTCAATGCTATGTTATGGGGTTACAAGTATTGAAGCTAAAAGTGGTTATGGTTTGAACTTAGAAATAGAAATGAAGCAGTTAGAAGTTGCGAAAAGATTAAATGAGGATCATCCGATTGATATAAAAAATACCTTTTTAGGGGCTCATGCAGTTCCATTAGCGTTTAAAAATAACAAAGTTAGTTATATCGAAAAAGTAATTGAAATGCTTCCTGTAATTAAGGAAAAGAATTTAGCGGATTATTGTGATGTATTTTGTGAAGAGGGTGTATTTTCACTTGAAGAAAGTCGAACTATATTACAAAAAGCTAAAGAAACAGGATATAAATTAAAGATTCATGCAGATGAAATTATTCCTTTAGGTGGTGCTACGCTAGCTTGCGAATTAGGATGCGTATCAGCTGATCATTTAATGGCATCTACGAAAAAAGATTATGAAAATCTTGCTAAAAGTAGAGTAATCGCAAATTTACTACCAGCAACCTCATTTAATTTAAACAAAGATTATGCCAAGGCCAGAGAAATGATTGATACAGGATGTGGTGTGGCATTATCATCTGATTATAATCCTGGGAGTTGTCCATCTGAAAATCTTCAGTTTGTCATGCAACTTGGGTGTATAAAAATGAAAATGTTACCTCAAGAAGTTTTGACTGCAGTTACAATTAATGGTGCTTGTTCAATTAATGAAGAAAAATATAAAGGTTCTATTGAAGTTGGTAAAGCAGCTGATTTTGTTTTATTTGATGTACCAAATCTAGAATACCTTATTTATCATTTTGGGATTAATCATGTTAAAGATGTTTATAAAGATGGAAAATTGGTTGTAAATAATCAAAAAGTATGTTACTAGGAGGAAAATATGAATTTAATTGATTTAAAAGTTAATGAATTTATTAATGAAGTCGATTCAAATAGTCCTGCTCCTGGAGGAGGAAGTGTATCAGCACTAGCTGCATCGCTTGGTGTTGGATTATCAAGAATGGTTTCACATTTAACATTTAATAAGAAGAAATTTTTAGAACTAGATGAAAAAATTCGTACACAATATGAAGATAATTTTATTACCTTAAACAACATTAAAGAAGAACTAATACCTTTAATAGATAAAGACACCTATGCATTTAATCAAATCATGAATGCATTTAAAATGTCAAAAGAAACAGATGAAGATAAGCAAAAACGTATTGAAGCGATTGAAAAAGCAACTCTTGAAGCGATTAAAGTACCCTATGAGGTTGCAAGATTATCCTATAAAGCATTAGAACTTGTGGAAAAAATGATGACTTATGGAAATAAAAATGCGATAAGTGATATAGGAGTAGGATGTTTATTATTGTATGCTGGATTAGAAGGTGCTTTATTAAATGTCAAAATTAATATAGGTGGTTTAAGTGATGCTGAAATGGTAAAGGTTTATCAAAGTTCATATGAAACTTTACTACATGAAGGAAAAGAACTGAAAGAAAAAATTCTTGAATTTGTTCATAGTAAATTGTAAGAACATTAAAATATTAGCGAACTGTTAAGTGTTTATCATTTGACAGTTTTTAATTCTTAGACTAAGTTTTGGACTTGAAAGAGCATAAAACCCTAAAATACCAAATTATAAGTTGATATCTTAGGGTTTTTGTTTATAAATATTTGTTGTAGGCTATTTTTATCTCAAAATCTAGAGTTAACTAATGAGATTCTTATATATTCTATTTATTAAGATATTTTTTCAATTCATCTAAACCGAAAATTAATAATCCACCAATTAAAAAGAAGATGATGCTAAATGAATGTATAGTCATAGGTTCTTTTGGATTATCTAATGTCGTTGGACCCATAAATACAGCATATAATGAAGCAAGCATGAGACCAAGAATGAAATATATCATTTGTGGACGGTAATTTGTTAGTAAATATCGTAATAATCGGATGATAGAAAATATTCCTACTAAAATGCCAATACCAAAGGTAAGTAACATAGGAACTCTATTGAATTCAAATGACATTAGGCTTCTGATTGCAGTAATAATAGGTGCATATAGACCAAGGATTAATAAGATGGTTGAACCTGAAATACCAGGTAGTACCATGGCAGAAATAGCGATCATTCCAGCAATAAATATATATAAGTAATTAATAGATTGAACCTCATCAATTGAATTTGAAACAGGATTTAAATAAGTAATGGCTGAAACGATTACGATTCCTAGTAGGGTAAATATAATATATTGATATTTATTTTTTAGTGTTGCTTTTTCTTCATTTATTATAAGCGGGATGGAAAACAAAATAAATCCAACAAATAATGAACTAATCTTATAAATTTCTTTGTCAAATATTGAGGATAGGATTAATACAGATATTCCCATACCAAATATCCATCCAAAACCAAGTTTTCCTAAAAATAAAGCTGCCTTTTTTCTTTCAATTTTCTTAGTTGTTTTTGAAATCAGTGAGTTTATTGAATTAATAAAATCATCATAGAATCCTAGAATGAAGGCAATAGTTCCACCTGAAACACCTGGTACACTATCAGCTAATGCCATGAAAAATCCACGAATAAAGTTAATCATAATCATTTAATCACCTCTGTATATTTTTATAGGTATTTAATCATAAAATACCATAATTTAATACGTTTGTCTATTAAATGTGGATGAAAAACATTCTTAGGGATATGTTTAGCTAGTAAAAAAAAGTTCATTGCTGAACTTTTTTTATCGTTTAATCATAATATTTATTTTCAAAAAGTTGTTTAATATTGTTATAATCGTTATTATAACCTAGAGCTAACATTAATTTTATTCTTGCTTTAGGTCCACTTAAATTAGAACCAAATATCACACCTAGTTGGCGTAACTTTTTACTGCCACCAATATATCCATAACTATCAGCAACTCTTCCTTTAGGGCATCTTGAAACTAATACAACTTTAATATCTGAATCAATTGCCTTTTTAATACTTGGAACCATCATTGGTGGAATATTTCCACGTCCTAATGCCTCAATGACAATTCCTTTTGCGCCTTTAGAGATACAATATTCAACTAAATCACCATCCATGCCTGCTACTACTTTGATTAAGTGAACATTATTTTCAATTTTATCAGTAGGAATATGGAGTGTAATTTGTGTAGAGTTTCGATAAAAAACAACTTTATCATTATCAACGATACCTAAAGGTCCAAATTCTAGGGATTTAAAAGTGTCTAAAGCCATGGTATGTGTTTTCATTACTTCATTACTTGCGTTTATATCACCATTCATTACAACCATAACACCTTTATTTCTAGCTTCGTTTGAAATAGCTGTTCTAATGGCAGCGACGAGATTTGATGGTCCATCATATCCAAGTTCAGAAACACTGCGCATAGCCCCAACTAAAACAATAGGTTTTGGTGTTTTGATGTTCAAATCTAAAAAATAAGCTGTTTCTTCTAATGTATCAGTTCCGTGGGTAATGACAATCCCATGAATATCTTCACGAGCAATATAGGATTGAACATGTTGAGATAATTCTAACATCGTATTTGGGGTAATAAAAGGTGATGGTATTGAAATATAATTATCAATCTCAACATCAGCAACAGAATCAATGTCTTTTACAAAAGAAATGATTTCATTTCCATCTAGAGAAGGAACCGCAGCTTTTATTTCTTCATCTATTTTCATAGAAATAGTTCCACCAGTAAATATAATAGCAACTTTTAAATTCATATAGTTCACCTCAATATAATTATTTTTATACAATACACATAAATAAAATACTATATTTTTAAAATAAATATTTTTTATTAATAATTATTATACCTCACTTAATTATCACATTGAAACAATAAAATGTAATAGAAGAAAAAGAAAGGGGACATAAAATAAATGAGAAAAATAATTTCATTGTTTATGATCATGTTTTTATTAGTTTTAGTAGGATGTAGTAATGATAGTGCGTCTAAAAGCACTACTACAGAGAGTGTTGATGAGTTGAATACGATTACTTTAAATGACAACCAATCGTTAGCTTTCTCAGCTTATTTATCAAGCGGTATTTTATCATCTATATCAGATGAACCTTCTATTAGTAATATAATGTTTAATCATACTAAAGTCAACAGTTTATTTTTATCTGAAACAACAACTGAGGATACAGAAACAAATGGAGATGATGTGTTAGGTGTTGAATCTGAATTAGATGAAGTTAATATCTATTTTGATAAATTAAAAGTATTTATGGATAATGGTGTGGATTCAACTTTAAGTATTCAAGAAGAAGAATCAACAAATGAAGCATATGATAAACAAATAACTTATACTATCGAAGGTGTTATCTATACGCTTTATTATTCATATATCAATGATGAAGATCAAGATGTAGAAGAAACAACGACAACAGAAGAAGAAACTACAACAACAGAGGAAACAACGACAACAGAAGAAGAAACTACAACAACAGAGGAAACAACAACAGAAGAAGAAACAACAACAGAAGAAGAAACTACAACAACAGAGGAAGAAACCTTTGAACATTTTCATATTATTGGTTTAATGGTAATTGATGGGGTTGAATATGAGTTAGAAGGATACAGTGTTTTAGAGGATGGAGAAGAAAAAATATTTTTTGAAACAGTAGATCGTGAGAATTCTAGTAATTATGTTAGAGTAAAAATTAAAAATGAAGAAGGTATGCAAAAGTTTGATCTTGTTTCAGTTATAGATAATGTTAAGAAAAGATCTAATGTTAAATTAATTCAAGAAGATAATGATGTTAAAGTACATATTAGATTATTTGATGGTGAAGAAACTAGTTTCTATCAATTTAAGAAGATTGTTGAAGATGATAAGACACTTTATATGTTAAATTATAATTTAGGTGATATTAAAGGTGTTATTAAGATATTTGTGACAACTGATGAAAATGGAGAAATAGTCTATCGCTATCAAATAAATGAAGGTGGTAAAAGTAAGCATATAGAAAAAGGTAAAGGAAAAAATAAAAATAAAGGAAAACATAAGAATACATCATTATAAATTATTAGGGACATCTAGAAGATGTCCCTTTTAAATATGTTATATACAAAATGTATAAATATAAGGAAAAAAATATCATCCCTATTGATTGAAGATATTATCATATCATTATAAATGCAAATTAACAATTTTTATTACATGATTTTGACATGATTTCAATTATTTTTTTATCAGTTTCATTCATGGCTTTATATCCAATTTCTCCAACATTTTTAATGGTTTGCTCAATATCATCACTGATTATTCCAGAGCAAGATTCAATTGAATGGTTATTCATTGCAAGCATTGAGGCTTGAAAAGCAGCATCAACACTTGAAGCAATTTTGCTTGCGCAGGAAGGTTTAGCACCATCACAAAATACACCAGAAATATTAGCTAAAATATTTTTAATAGTATCTTCAATTTGACGCTCGTTTGCGCCATCTAAGTAACTGATGCCACAAGCTGCACCTGTAGCTGCAACAACCACACCACAAAAAGCGGATAATCTTCCTAATTTTGTTTTAATATGGATTGCGATTAAATCTGACAAAATCAAAGCCCGATACAAGTCTTCATTTTTAGATTTTTTATATTCAGCATAAATAACTAAAGGAACAGAAGTAGTAATCCCTTGATTACCAGAGCCTGAATTAGTGACAACAGGCATAGTAGAACCACTCATCCTTGCATCACTTCCAGCCGCTGTGTAAGCAGTTGCTTTTCTAACAATATCATTTTCTTTCATGTATTTTAAAAGGGTAGAACCAACGTTTAATCCATAATCATGCATTAATCCTTTATTGGCAATTGCATAATTCATGTCCATTTGCATTTTTAACATAGGAATTAGTGGTTCTAAATCAATTTGAGTAGCAAATTCATAGATTTCTTTAATATTTAATAATTCTCTCGTTATTAAAGGCGTGTTGAAATCATCATCATCACATTTCGTAAAAGAATCGATTTGTCCATTTTTCTCAATTTTTACGATATTAGTATGTGTATGTTTTATTTCAACCGTTGCGTATTCATTATCTTTATATGCAGTTATTTCAACATATAATTTAATTGTAGTATCTTTAGTTTCTAAAATAGCGTAGTTTGTTTCTAATAAAGCTAACGTTTCCTCAATATGTTCATCGGTAACATCTTCTAAAACAGCTAATTTCTTTAAGGCATTACCTCCCACAGTCCCTAATACACCTGCTGCTAAAACACCTCGTAAAGAAGTGGTATGTGGTATAATTACCCCCATCGCGTTTTTTAACATATTACCACTAAC
This sequence comes from Mycoplasmatota bacterium, assembly GCA_018394295.1. Taxonomy (NCBI): domain Bacteria; kingdom Bacillati; phylum Mycoplasmatota; species Mycoplasmatota bacterium. The sequence continues at coordinate 2,268,634 of CP074573.1, read as the reverse complement.
GTTAATCTTTATTTTATCAGGTTTTTTACCTAATATATGCCTTGCCATCGCTGCACAATAGGCAATAGAAATTGGTTCTGTACAACCGATAGCTAAGACCAATTCTTCTTGTAAAATGCTTTTATAGTTTTCTTTAATAATTCGATTCAAATAATCACCACCTTTGTAACTAACACAATTATAACAAAGCGCTTACATAAAAGAAAGATAAATTTGAAATAATATTAATTTAGGATTAATGCTTAAGTAATAGTTGATGGATTACTTTATCAAAATAAATGAGTGAGAAATAGAAAAGTGGTTTAACACACCCTAAAATGTAAGCGTTTGTAAAAAATAAATAAATTCGCAAATTGTTGTTTACATTACCTATTAATAGGAGTATAATGCAAGAGATGAAACTAATATATAAATTAGGTGTATAATATGTTTGTAATTGAAGAGATTTATTTAGATAATATCGAGAAAAAAACAGATGTCGTAAATTTTCTAGATAAATTTAACTTAGAATATGAAAATGATATAGATTATTCCATTGCGGTTTATGACAACGGGAATATTATAGCCACGGCTTCTAAAGCAAAAAACGTTTTAAAGTGTTTTGCGATTTTAGATAACTATCAAGGGCTAGGGATAACAAACTCGCTTGTTAAAAATATTGAAGACCGTATGTTTAAGGAAGGTTTATATCATTTTTTTATTTTCACTCCGAGTTATAATCAAACCATTTTTACTAATTTCGGTTATCAAGAAATTATTACATCAAATGGTATTACCATATTAGAAAATGGGAATCAGAATATTAAAAACTTTTTAAGTAAATTGAAAGAAAATAATAATCTTACAGATTGCGAGAAAGCATGTATCATTATGAATGGTAATCCATTTACAAATGGGCATCTTTACTTAATAGAAGAAACAGCTCGTGAAAATGATTGCTTATTAGTATTTGTAGTAACAGAAAATAAATCTAGTTTTCCCTTTTCTACTCGAATGAGATTAATCAAAGAAGGAACTAAGCATATAAATAATGTAGTAGTATTAGAAACAGGTCCTTACTTAATTTCTAACGCTACTTTTCCAACGTATTTCTTAAAAAAGAATACGGACATTGTAACTTTACAAACCAAGATCGATTGTGAACTATTTGTTACATATTATAAATCAATATTTAATATTACAAAACGATATATAGGGACAGAGCCTTATTGTGAGGTAACGAGAACTTATAATGAAATGATGAAAAAAATATTACCTGAGAATGGGATTGATGTAATTGAAATTAATAGAAAAAAAGCTTTAGGTTATGCAATCAGTGCTTCAAAGGTAAGAAGATTAATTAAAAGCGGTGATATTTCACAGACAAAATCATTAGTCCCTAAAACGACTTATGACTATTTGACTTCAAAAGAAGCATTACCTATTATTTCACAGATAAAACAGAGTAAAGGTAGACATTAAAATGAATAAGATATTAGAAGCAAGAGATAATCGCGTCAGTTTAATTGAATCATTACTAAAAAAAGGAATTGTGATTTCATTAAGATGTAATTATCCCGGTAAAAATAAAAAGAATAGATATACAGATAAAGTCATCAATTATATGAATGAAGTGATAAAAGAAAGATTTAATGTCAGTGAATCTCAATATATTGATGAAGGTGAAGGACCAGTTTATCTTTATGTTTTAACTGATACACGTAGTAAAGGCGTGAAATTAAGTGCAATCGGTATTGAAAATCAGCATCTATTAGGTCGTCTAGTTGATATTGATGTTTATGATAAAACGATAAAAAGTTTATCACGTCATGATTTTCAAGTCCCTTCACGAAAGTGTTACCTTTGTGATGAAGAAGCAGTTAATTGCATCGTCCACAAAAGGCATTCATTAGAAACGTTAATTCATTTCTTTCATCAAACAGTAGATTTATATGAAAAACTACCTATAGATATAATTGAGTATACCAATCAAGCGATGTTATATGAATTGTTTACATATCCATCATTTGGACTGGTATCACCTTATTCAAGTGGTGCTCATCAAGACATGGACTATTTTACTTTTATTGATAGTATCTCAGTATTAAATAAGTATATGCTTCAATTTGCTTATTTAGCATATCAAGAGAAACAGATTGAAAAAATGCTTGATGAGGCGATTAATATAGGAAAAGTTTGTGAGAAGGAGATGTTTTGTAAAACTAAGGGAGTTAATACTCATAAAGGACTAATATTTGTCTTAGGCACCTTAGTTATGAGTTCTATAAAAATGTTTTATCATAATGATTCATTTGATAAGATATTTGAAAATTGCAGAATTATAACAAAAAATAAATTACATGAATTAAATCAAATTGATGATAATAAATTAAGTAATGGTGAAAAAGTATATTTAAAATATCAGAAGGAAGGAGTTAGAAAAGAAGCTAGTCTAGGATTCCCAATAATTCAAGAGGCGCTAAAATATTTGGACTTAGAAAATAAAGATTCACTAATAAAAACCTTAATTTATATCATGAGTTTATGTGAGGATACAACGATCATACATAGAAAAGGATTAGATGGTTTAGAATATGTTAAAAAGACCATGAATCATTTAATGAAGGAAGGATTTGATAATAAGTTATTGTTAAAAATTAATGATCAGTTTATAAAAGAAGGAATAAGCCCTGGTGGTTCAGCTGACTTACTATGTGGGACAATATTTCTTTCGTTAATTAAAAATAAAATGATAAAGAGGAGAGAAAAATGGCTGATAAAAAAACAATAGTAATCGGTGTGATTGGGTCTGATGTGCATGCTGTTGGAAATAAGATTATTGAATATGCCTTAACAAACGCTAATTTTAATGTCATCAATGTTGGTGTTTTATCTACACAAGAAGATTTTATTAATGCAGCGATAGAAACAAATGCAGATGGAATTTTAGTATCATCATTATATGGACATGGAGAACTTGATTGTCAAGGAATGAGAGAAAAATGTGATGAAGCAGGTCTTGATAATATCCTATTATATATTGGTGGGAATATTGTTGTTGGTAAACAAGATTTTAAAGAAGTAGAAGAACGATTTAAAAAATTAGGTTTTGATCGCGTTTATCCACCTGGAGTAAAAATTGAGACTGGAATAGAAGATTTAAAAATAGACTTAAATATTAAATAGAAGGTGATTTTTATGAATAATGCCTATCTATTAATTGATTTTGGCAGTACTTATACAAAATTAACATTAGTGGACATTGAAAAAGAAGAAATTATTGCAACGAGTAAATCAATAACAACTGTTGAAACAAATATCATGGAAGGTTTTGACAAAGCTTTTCATTTATTAAAACAGAAGTATGATGAGAATAAAATAAAAATTATCAAAAAACTAGCTTGTTCTTCTGCAGCTGGTGGTCTTAAAATGGTGACGATTGGTCTTGTTCCAGAATTGACTGTAGAAGCAGGTAAAAGAGCCGCATTAGGTGCAGGTGCACGTGTCTTAAAGACTTATAGTTATGAAATAACTAATGATGAAGTTAATGAAATTAAAAACATGAAAGTGGATATTATTTTACTATCAGGTGGAACTGATGGTGGAAATAAAAAAATAATTATTGAAAATGCGAAGAAAATTGCCGTTAATTTAAAACACATTCCTATTATTGTTGCAGGTAATAAATGTGCTTTAGATGAAGTAAGAACAATCTTTGATGAACATAATATTCATTATATAACTACTGAAAATGTCATGCCTAAATTAAATGAAATTAATGTAATCCCTGTACGTGAGAAAATTAGAGAAGTCTTCATGAAAAATATTATTAAATCAAAAGGAATGGATGGCGCAGAAGCTTTTATCGATGGTATATTAACACCAACACCTGCTGCAGTATTAAAAGCTAGCGAGATACTTTCTAAAGGAACCAATCGATTATCAGGAATTGGTGATTTAATAGTCGTTGATATCGGAGGTGCTACAACCGATGTTCATTCTTTAGCAGAAGGTTATCCATCTAAATCAGGAATTAATTTAAAGGGGTTACAAGAACCGTTTGCGAAAAGAACAGTTGAAGGAGATTTAGGGATGAGATATTCTGCACTTGCTTTATTAGAAGCAGGTGGTGAGAAAATGATAAAAGAATTTACATCAACAGAAGATATCTTGAAGAAATGTCGTTACCGACATGATAATATTGAATTCGTACCTCAAAATAAAGAAGACATTGATTTTGATGAGGCATTGGCGAAGGTTGCCACTAAACTAGCACTTAACAGGCATGTAGGATATATTGAAATTGCTTATACACCTTTAGGTGAAGTATTTAATCAATATGGTAAAGATTTATTAGAAGTTAACTATATCATAGGAACCGGTGGGGTTATTGTTCATAGTCACCATCCATTAGAGATATTAGAATTGGGGATGTTTTCAAAACAAGAGCCTACCTTATTAAAACCCAAAAATCCTGTTATAAAAGTTGATGAAAGTTATATTTTATCAGCAATGGGATTATTAGCATACGATTTACCAGATTGTGCTTTTCGAATAATGAAAAAATATATAATTGATAAATAGGAGGATTCGAAAATTGGAACTAGAGAATAAAAAACTCTCAATGGATGAGTTTCTTAAAACTAGAGAAGAAGTGTTGAAAACATGGAGTACCGGGGAACAAGCACGAGATTTAGATAGTAACATCGAATATGCTCGAAGTATTCCAAAACATAAAAATTTCGCTTTAAAATTAAAAAAGGCTAAACATAATCAAAAAACTTTAACTCAACCACGTGCTGGTGTTGCCTTAGTAGGGGCACATATTGATTTATTAAAGTATCTATCAGAAGAAGGGGAAGCTGATTTTTTACCATCAACCATTGATTCATATACACGTTTAAATCGTTATGAAAATTGTGAATTAGGGATTGAGGAATCAAGACGATTAGGACGTTCGATGTTAAATGGATTTCCTGTTGTTAATCATGGGGTAGCAGGTGCACGAAGAGTATTAGAGAGTTTAGATAAACCGCTGCAAGCAAGACATGGAACGCCTGATGCTCGTTTATTGTCTGAAATTATTCATGCCTCTGGTTGGACATCAAATGAAGGTGGAGGGATATCTTATAATATCCCGTATTCAAAAGATGTCCCATTAGAAAAAACAATTAAAGATTGGCAGTATTGTGATCGTTTAGCTGCTATCTATCAAGAAAATGGAGTTCCAATAAATCGTGAACCATTTGGACCACTTACTGGGACTTTAGTACCACCATCAATGTCAAATGCTGTTGCGATAATAGAAGCATTACTTGCTGCTGAACAGGGCGTTGTACATATTACAGTAGGTTATGGACAATGTGGTAATCAAATTCAAGATATCGCTGCCATTAAAGCTTTAGAACAGTTAACTGATAGTTATTTGAAAAAATTTGGTTATTATAATCGAGTAGTTACAACCGTTTTCCATCAATGGATGGGTGGATTTCCAAAAGATGAAGCAAAAGCCTATGCTGCGATTTCTAATGCATCTGTAACCGCTGCGTTTGCTAGAGTCACTAAAGTAATTGTAAAGACACCACATGAGGCATTTGGTATCCCTACTAAAGAAGCAAATGCTAATGGATTAAAATGTACGAAAATGGTGCTAAATTTATTAGCAGATCAAAAAATTTATATGTCTAAAAAATTAAAAGAACAAATTAATGTGATAAAAGCAGAAACTAATTGTATATTAGAAGCTGTATTTGAAGCAGGGAAAGGCGATCTAGCCAAAGGTGTTGTAGAGGCATTTAAAAGAGGTATTTTAGATATTCCATTTGCCCCAAGCAGACATACTAACAATAAAATACTTCCAGCTCGTGATTCATATGGAGCTGTTCGTTATTTAGATTTTGGAAATGTACCTCTAACTGATGAATTAAAAAGTTATAACCGCTATATGTTAGAAAAACGTGGAATTACCCAAAAACGACCGGTTGATTTCCAAATGACAGTTGATGATATTTTTGCTATCAGTGAAGGAAGACTCGTGGGAACCCCCGAGGATACTAAAAAGTAGGAGAGTATGTAAATGAAAATAGTTGATGTATTACTAAGTGAAGGAAGAACTGGATTTTATTTTGACGATCAACGTGCCATAAAAAAAGGAGCAAAACAAGACTTGTTTATTTATGAAGGGGATGTTGTTACACCTGGATTTTCTACAATTCGACAAGCAGGAGAATCTATCTCTGTGATGCTTGTTTTAGAAAATGGTGAAATAGCTTTTGGTGATTGTGCTGCTGTGCAATATTCTGGCGCTGGAGGAAGAGATCCTTTATTTTTAGCTGAAGATTTTATCCCATTTATAAAAGAACACATTTATCCACTTTTAATCAATCAAGAGTTAACTTCTTTTAAACAATTAGTAGAAACGGTTGACCAATTAGTAGTAGAAGGTAAACGAGTACATACTGCCATTCGCTATGGATTATCTCAAGCACTACTAGATGCTGTTGCTAAGGCACAACATATCACTATGGCTGAAGTTGTTCAAAAAGAATACCATATAGATTCATCAATTAGAAAAATCCCTGTTTTTGGACAATGTGGGGATGAACGTTATACAAATGTTGATAAAATGATAACTAAAAAGGTTGATGTGATGCCACATGCTTTAATCAATAATATTGAAAAGAAATTAGGTTATAAAGGTGAATTATTATTAAACTATGTGACATGGTTAAGAGACCGAATTATGACAAAACGAGCAGATGAAGATTATAACCCAGTATTACATATTGATGTATACGGTACAATTGGTACTATTTTTGATAATGATACAAAAAAAATGGCTGATTATATCGAAACCTTAGCGAATGCAGCACGTCCATTCAAGTTAAGAATAGAAGGGCCAATGGATGTTGAAAATAGAGAATTACAAATCGAAGCATTACATGATTTAAGAGAAGAAATTGATTCAAGAAATATTCCCGTTGAATTAGTTGCAGATGAATGGTGCAATACCTTAGAAGATATAAAATTATTTGCAGATAAAAAAGCTGGACATATGTTACAGATTAAAACCCCTGATTTAGGCGGTGTTAATAATATTGTTGAAGCCATTTTATACTGTAATGAAAAAAATATAGGGGCTTATGTTGGTGGAACTTGTAATGAAACAAATCGCTCAGCTGAGGTAACTACTAATGTTGCACTTGCTTGTTGTGCTGATCAAGTCTTAGCAAAACCAGGAATGGGATTTGATGAAGGATTCATGATTGTTACTAATGAAATGAATCGTGTCATAAAAATTGTTGAATATCATAATCGAATTAAAAAAGGATGATTAATATGGAACTTCTAAAACCATCTAAAGCAGGAACATATGAATCGAATGATATATATATTATGTTATTTCCTGGATACGAAGAAAATACAATAGAATTAGAAAGTATTGTTTATGAAACATTTGGTTCACAAATTAAAAAAGTGATATTAGACACCCTTAAAGAGTTTGGTGTTGAACATACATTAGTGAAGGCAATTGATAAAGGGGCATTAGATGTTACCATTCGTGCTAGGCTAATTACCGCTATTAAAAGAGGTGTGAATAATGGCTAATATCAGAAGAAGTATGTTGTTTATACCAGGAAATAATTCAGGGATGTTAATCAGCTCAGATGTATTTGATGCTGATAGTATCATCTTTGATTTAGAAGATAGTGTAGCGCTCGATGAAAAAGATTCAGCAAGAATACTTGTTAAAGAGGTTTTAAAAACGATTCATTTTAAAAGTGAAATTATTGTTAGAGTTAATCCATTTGATACACCATACTATGCATTAGATGTTGAGGAAATAAAGCAATCAAATATCGATTTGATTTTATTACCGAAGGCAACTGTTGAAAGTGTTATTGATTTAAGTAAACGATTAGAAGGTACAGAGATTGGAATTATGGTTCTAATTGAAACCGCTATGGGTGTTGAGCAAGTTTATAATATTTTAGACGCTAGCAATCGTTGCTATGGTTTAATGCTTGGTGGAGAAGATTTATGTGTTGATTTAAATTGTAAACGTACTAAATTGGGTCAAGAATTATTTTATGCAAGAGGTCGGGTTGTTAACGCTGCCCATGCTTTAAATAAATTTGTGATTGATACACCATTTACAGATATATATGATGAAAGTGGTCTAGAAAAAGATACTTTGTTCGCTAAAAGTCTTGGTTTTGATGGGAAGGCATCTATCAATCCACGCCAAATCGTATCAATTAACCAAGTTTTTAATCCAACGATTGATGAAATTAATCATGCAAAAAGGATTATAGAAGCAAAAGATCGTGCTTTAAAAGAAGGAAAAGGTGTTTTTTCACTTGATGGAAAAATGGTTGATTTACCAATCATCAAGCGAGCTGAAAAAATCATTGAAATGGCTTCGAAAATAGGATTAATAAAAGGAGTGTTATTATGAATATTTTAGGTTATAAAGATGATTATCAAATGTATAAAGAAGTTAGAAAAGAAAAAAATGAAGAAGTATTGAAACCATCAAAAAATAATCAATCGAAAGAAAAATACCGCAGAAACTTACAAGGATTATTAGATGAATTAGAGATTAAAGATGGGATGACCTTATCATTTCATCATCACTTACGTAATGGCGATTATGTTTTAAACATGGTGATGGAAGAAATTGTAAAACGTGGTGTTAAAGATATAACGATTTTTGCGAGTTCTATTTTTCCTTGTCATTCTCCATTAGTTGATTATATTGAAAAAGGAATTGTTACACAGATTATCGCTGCGTTTATTTCTGGACCTGTAGCAGAAGCGATAAGTCAAGGTAAAATGAAGAAAGTAGCGATTATGCATACCCATGGTGGACGCGTTCGTCTAGTTGAAAGTGGTGATGTATCTATTGATATCGCATTTATAGCTGCCCCAACCTGTGATGAAATCGGGAATTTGACAGGAAATGATGGGATAAGTGCTTGTGGATCGATGGGATATGCTGTAACTGATGCGCATTTTGCTAAAACAACTGTTGTAATTACTGATAATTTAATTGATAAATTAGATGATATAGAGGTAGAGGGAAAATATATTGATTATATAGTAAAAGTTGATTCAATTGGAGATTGTAAAGGGATTGTATCTGGAACAACTCAAATTACAAAAAATCCAATTGGATTAAAAATAGCTCGATTAACGACTGATGTGATTCATCATTCAGGATATTTTAAAAATGGCTTTTCTTTTCAGACAGGCGCTGGAGGGACAAGTTTAGCTGTTTCCTATTATTTAAAGCAACTAATGATAAAAGAAAATATAAAAGGTAGTTTTGCTTCTGGTGGAATCACTGGTTATATTGTTGATATGCTTGAAGCGAGATTATTTGATAAATTATATGATGTACAATGTTTTGATTTAGAAGCAATCCGTTCAATCCGTGAAAATGAAAATCATATACCTATTAGTGCTTCAAAATATGCAAATATCAATGATGATTGTATCGTAAATGATTTAGATTTTGTAATACTAGGGGCAACTGAAATCGATTTGAACTTTAACGTAAATGTAACAACTTCATCTACTGGAGAGATTATGGGTGGGTCTGGAGGTCATAGTGATACAGCAAATGGTGCTAAAGTAGCCATTATCGTATCCCAATTATTTAATTCTAGAATTCCAGTTATAAAGGATAAGGTTATCTGTAAAACCACTCCAGGAGAAACGATTGATGTATTAGTTACTGAGAGAGGAATTGCGGTTAACCCGAGACGAAAAGACTTAATTGAAAGATTCAAAAAAACTAATCTACCACTTAAAACGATTGAAGAGTTAAAAGCTATATCTGACTCACTAGTAGGTATCCCAAATCAGATTCATTTTACTGATAAAGTTGTGGGAGTTGTAGAATATCGAGATGGTAGTGTAATTGATTTTCTTTATCAAAAACAATAATATTATAGACTGTTAAGTGTTTCTTAACAGTTTTTTTATTTAGATGTGATAAGATTGGTATAATTAATGTATAGGTAGTGGAAAATAAGATGATAAAAGTAAAGTTTTAGTAGTTATATTTATTTTATTTTTAGTTATCTCAAATGAATAATTATCAAAAAATTGAATAATAAAAATACAGATTTGATGCTTTTTTAATCATCAAAGACACTAAAATAAAAACATATAACTTGAAAATTATCATTTTTGTGTTAAAATAATTATAATATATTATTAGTGAATAAAAAAATTGTGTTTAATGATGTATATAAATAGAGAACCATCTTTCTTAAGTTAAAGGAGGGATTTTATGACGAAAATTCACAACATATTTATTGAAGAAATTCTCACCACGATAAAGAAAATAAAAAAATTATTAGATGGAAAAACATTTGCTGATTTTAAAAGTAATTATCATTTAGTAGATGATGTCATTCGGTATTTAAATATTATTGGTGAGGCGAGCAAGCATATTCCAGAGGAAATTAAAGTAGAATATAACGAAATTCCATGGGCAACTTTACTTGATTTAAGGAATATTTTAAATAATCCAGAACATATAGACCTTGTTTGGAATATTGCAACTGTGAAGTTAATAGAAATAAAACCTGATTTAAAAAATGCTGTAAATTAAATAAGAATCCTCATATACAGGGTATATGAGGATTTTTATTTACAATAATTGAATGAAATAAATTAATTCACATAAGAGTAAAAAAATACCCAAAATGGGTATTTTAGTATATTTATAGGCTCTTACTTCCTGGGACATAATTTGCATGAATATCTTTTAGCATTTCAATTCTTTCTTCAGCTAACTTAGTTGCTGCCTCTTGTGTATTGATTTTATTTTTTTTAGCATAAGTAAAGATTCTTAATAAACGATCATAGATTTTTTCAACTTTTAATAATGCTTCTTCTCGATTATATGGTGGGAAAAATTCTTGATAAACATTAATTAATCCAGCGCCATTAATTACAAAATCAGGAGCGTAAACAATATCACGATTCATTAACATATCACCATGTATATTTTCATCAAGTAAAACATTATTAGCGCCACCTGCAACCACTTCACATTTTAATTGTGGAATAGTATCATCATTTAATATAGCACCAATTGAGTTAGGTGAGAAAATATCGCAATCAACTGAATAAATTTCATTTATTCCAACAGCTTGTGCACCAAATTCAGTGACAACTTTATTGATTTTTTCTTGTGAAATATCAGTGACAATTAATTTTGCCCCTTCATCATGTAGATGTTTACATAAATTATAACCTACAGCACCTAAACCTTGAACAGCTATAACTTTATCTTTTAAACTGTTAGATCCCCATTTTTCATAAGCAGCTGCTTTAACGCCCCAGTAAACACCATAAGCAGTTACAGGAGAAGGGTTACCAGACATATCAGCACGTCCATTAATGTAATCTGATTCCATAACCATGTAGTCACAGTCATGTTCATTAATGTTCATGTCTTCACCAGTATAAAATCTTCCGTTAAGAGATTGAACATAACGACCATAAGCGCGTAAATATCCCTCTGATTTTACTTTATTAGGGTCACCTAATAGAACAGTCTTTCCACCACCACAATTACATTCTGCAGCTGCACATTTGTAAGTCATACCGCGAGAAAGTCTAGTAACATCAAATAATGCTGCTTCTTCATTTTCATAATTCCATAATCTTGTTCCCCCAATTGCTGGACCAATTGTTGTGTCATGAATTCCAGTAATTCCTTTTAAACCAGTTTTTTTGTCATGAAAAAAGATAATTTGTTCATGACCGTATTTTTCCATGTAATCAAAAACTCCCATTTTTATCCCTCCGATTAAATTATTATTATATTAATAGGTTTTTGGTTCTTCTTCTTTATATAATACTCTTAGTGCACCTTGAGCTAATGATAGTAATTCATTCTCTCCAGGATATACTAAAACTTCAGACAAGAATGAAATACGTTCTAATATTTTATTAACTAAATATTTTTCATTAGCTAATCCACCAGTTAAGACAATATAATCGATATCACCTTTTAATACAGTACAACATGCTCCAATTTCTTTGGAAATTTGATAAGCCATTGCTTCATAAATTAATTTGGCTTTCTCATCACCTTGTTTGATTTGCTTAACCACTTCAACTGCATTATTAGTACCTAAATAAGCAACTAAACCACCCTTACCATAATTCATTGATTTAATTTCCTTTAATGTGTATTTATTTGAAAAACACATTTTATATAGAGGTCCTAAAGGAACCGTTCCACTTCTTTCTGGACTCATAGGTCCATCGCCATCCAAAGCATTGTTAACATCAACAATATGTCCTTTTTTATGTGCACCAACACTAATTCCGCCGCCTAAATGAGCGACAATTAAGTTTAATGACTCGTATTTTTTATTCTTATCTTTCGCTACTTCTCTAGCGATTGCTTTTTGATTTAAGGCATGAAATAGACTTGGTCTTTCAATGCATGGCATTCCAGATATACGCGCAATGTCTTCCATCTCATCAACAGATACTGGGTCAACAATAAAAGCAGGGATTAAAGCATCATCTGCGATATCTTTTGCGATTAGTGCTCCAAGGTTAGAAGCATGTTCACCACGTTTAGCCTCTGTTAAATCTTTTATCATTTCATCATTTACTAAATAAGTTCCACCTTTTATTGGTTTTAATAATCCCCCTCGTCCACAAACTGCATCTAAATCAGAAATTTGGTAATTATGGTTATTTAACTCTTTTACAATTAAATTTTTACGAAACTCAAATTGACTAGCCACATTCTCAAATTGTTGAATTTCTTCTGTTGAGTGACTGATTTTACTTTCAAAAACAGTTGTTTCATCATTAAACAATGCTATTTTGGTTGAGGTTGAACCAGGATTAATGACTAGTACATATTTACCCAAAATAATTCCCCCTTAATTTTGCATAAGTACACTTAATGCGATTGAATTTAATTTAGTTTCATGACTGTCAGCACGTGATGTTAAGACTATTGGTGCTTTGGCACCCATAATAATTCCTGCGCTTTTTACATTTTCACAACCGAACATCCAACCCTTATATAAAGCATTTGCAACTTCAATATATGGAACGATTAAAATATCTGCATTACCTGCAACAGGATTTTTAATGTTCTTCGTTTTTGCAGATTCCTTATCTAAAGCTAAATCAATTGCTAAAGGTCCACATATGTCACAATGAACAATTTCTAATTTTTCCTGCATTTGTTCAATTTCATGACATTTTACAGAAGAAGGCATTTTTGGATTCACTTTTTCAATGGCGCTAATACAAGCTACTTTAGGTCGGCTAATACTAAGTGCTCTTGCTAAATTTACGGCATTAATCGTAATTTTCTTTAATTGATCAACACTTGGATCAATATTCATCGCTCCATCACTTAAGAAGAGTAACCGATCAAATTTAGGTAGTTGCATGACCATTACATGGCTGATAATATTATCAGTTCGTAGACCTACTTCTTTATCAAGCACTTTTTTCATAATGATTGCAGTGTCTACTAAACCTTTCATAACGACATCAGCTTGTCCTGAAGAAACAGCTTTTACAGCTTCTAAACAAGCTTGTTCTTTATCAGTGATATTAATTATTTGACATTGATTCAGTGAAAAGTTTATTTCTTCTGCGATTGAATGAATTTTTAACTCATCACCAAACAAAATAAAATCACATAAGTTTAAATTAACTGCTTCCTCTACAGCATGTAAAACTTCATGATCTTCTGGACAAGCTAATGCAATCGTTTTATTAGGTCTATTTTGAGCGACCATAATGATTTCTTTTAATGTTTTCATACTTAACACCTCCCCTTAGAAAACGCTTTCAACACTATTATACTATAAAATTTGAATATATAAATAAGATTTAGACATTTTTTTTAAAAAAATGAAAATTCTATGATAAAACCTTCAGAAATAAGTATATAGTTAATAAAACACATTAATTGACATAGATATAAACAATTAATATAATTAAATTAAATACAATAATGTTTGGAGGAATGGGATGAGAAATGAAGCGGTTGTTTTAAATCAAATTATAAATTTTGCCAAAACAGAGGATAGGATAAGAGGGGTTATTATGAATGGATCCCGTGTTAATAAGAATGCACCTGTTGATGTTTTTCAGGATTATGATGTCATTATGGTCACAAATGATAGTTCCTATTATCTGGATAATCAAGATTGGATGAAGCCGTTTGGTGAAACCGCAATCATTCAACATAATATTAATACAGATTATTCACATATTTATTTAATGTTGTTTAAAGATTTAGTACGTATAGATATGACATTTTATCAAGTTGATTTTTTAGATGAATTAGAAGAGGATAGTTTAAGTCTAGTATTATTAGATAAGGACAATACTTTGCTTAAATTTTTACCACCAAATGATTCATCTTATTTCGTAAAAAAACCAACTAAAGCTGAATTTGATGAAACAATTAATGAGTTTTTTTGGTGTTTAAACAATGTGGCTAAAGGTATATATCGTGAGGAATTAGTATATGTTAAATTTATGTATGAGTGGGTTGTTAAAAAACCACTTATAAAAATGATTTCTTGGTATATTGGTCTTGAGTATGGTTTTAAAGTTAATCCTGGTAAATTTGGAAAATGGGTAAAAAAATATTTACCTGAAGATATGTATCTTTTATTAAAAGACACTTATTCAGGGAATGATTATAATGAAATTTGGGAATCAATATTTAAAGCCTGTGAACTGATGAGAAAAGTAGGGAATCCTGTAGCTGAAGCTTTAAATTATGATTATCCAATAAATGATGATAAAAATACAGTAGAGTATTTATATCAGGTAAGAGAAATGGATAAAGTAAAAAAATATAAATAAAAAAACGCAAATCTGCGTTTTAACAAGCAATTTATTTATTTTTATTTATGTTTTCTTTATAGATATCACTAAAATCAAATAGTTCACGTATATCTAATTCAAGTGTTTTAGCAATTCGATAGGCTTTCCGGATAGATATATTTTTTTCTGCTCTTTCAATTTGTCCGATATAGGTTCTATGTAGTCCACTTTGTAAACCTAATTCTTCTTGTGATAATCCCTTTCCCATTCGAAGTAGTCTTAATTTTTTACCAAATAGTTCATTAATTTCCGTATCTTTTTTCATCATATCACCACCATTTGACATAAAAATACTATTTATCAATTGGATTTTCTACAGACTATAAGTAGCATTTCCTTTAAAGTATATAATTTTTACTTGTAGTAAATGGATTAAGGACTTATAATAATATAGGTGATAAAAAATGATTATTGGGATTGGTACTGACTTATTAGAGATAGAAAGACTAAAAAAAGGTTCTCATAAGAACCTTGTTAAACGCATATTAACCGATAAAGAAATAGAAATTTATGATGGTTATAAAAATGAAAAACGTAAAATACAGTTTCTAGCAGGACGTTTCGCTGCTAAAGAAGCCTATTCAAAAGCATTAGGTACTGGTATTGGTCTAATAACTTTTAAAGATATTGAGGTTTTAAATGACGCTTGTGGAAAACCTTATATTCAAATAGAGAATGATACAAGGATTCATTTATCGATTACCCATACAGATAATTATGCACAGGCTTTTGTTGTGTTAGAAAATAAATGATATTATTTAACTTAATATAAAAAAAGGAGGCTTTTGATGTTAATCAAAGCCTCTTTAATTTAGTCCTCTGTAGGAGCAAATAGTAAACCAAGATTAATTAAGCCTGTAATTCCTACAAGAGTATATATTGTACGTGATAATATAGAACCTTGTCCATTGAATAGCCATGCTACTAAATCAAATTCGAATAAACCAATTAAACCCCAATTGATTGCTCCGATGATCGTAACAATAAGTGCTATTTTTTGTAGGATTGTTACACTCATATAGCGCCTCCTAAATATATTTTTCAGTAATATTATCTGTTTTCGTAATAATTTTATACATTATAGAATAATTGTGTATTTTTTGACATAATATTAATTGAAAAGTTTTGCGAGGTGGATTATATGAAAAAAATTATATCAGTTATTTTAATTATAGTAATAGTTTTTATACTTGGGTCATGTGGTGAGAAATCTCAAGGAGATATTGTCAAATCTCTCGGAGAAAAAATGGAAAAAATTGATAAATTTGAAGTGGATGCTGTCATGGAAATAAAAGAGATGAACAAATCTCATTTATTTGATGTCAATATAAAATATAAAGAACCTAGTTTCTTTAAAGTGACATTAAAAAACCGTGATAGTAATAATGTGCAAATTGTCTTAAAAAATGAAAAGGGCGTATTTGTATTAACACCAGCTTTAAATAAAAGTTTTAAATTTCAAAGTGATTGGCCACTTAATAGTTCTCAACCATATTTATTCCAATCATTAGTAAAAGATATAATAAATGATGAGAACGTTGTTGTCGCTGAACAAAATGGAGATTATGTATTTGAAACGAAAGTTAAGTATCGTCGATCAAGTGAATTAACAAGTCAAAAAATAGTTATTGATGGAAAAACTTTATTCCCTAAAGAAGTTATTGTATTTGATTCAAGCAATAATGAAAAAATAAATGTTTTATTTGAAGATGTCAATTATAAACCTAAATTTAATGAAGATGAATTTAAAGTAGATTATAGTATGAATCAAGCGATTAGTACTTACAAAGATGATTTACCAACTTTTGATGAAAGAACAATCATGTATCCAACTGGTTTAATTGATGGCACAACATTAAAACAAGAAACAGTTAAAGAAATTATTACAGGTAAAAGAGCAATCATGACATTTGAAGGAACTGCTCCATTTACAGTTGTTGAAGAATATTTAACAACTGATGAAGAGTTAGGTGCTTCAGAAATCATTTATGGTGATCCTGTATTAATTTGTAGCGGTATCGCATTCCAAACAGATACTACATTACTATGGCATGATAATGGTATTGAGTTTCTGATTATATCTGAACATTTAGACCCTGATCAAATGTATAGTGTAGCAAATTCTTTTATGGCAGATGCCAAAAAATAGTAGTAGTGAATATTAAGTTCCACAAATAGTGGAGCTTTTTATTTATATTCATATATTTATTTAATTTACTACTTTTTAAATATCCATGTGCATAAAATGAAGTGGTGATACTATGAATAAAAGATTAAAGAAAATAAAATTGAATCCTGTTCGTTATTATAGTCGATTAATTAAAGATGACCCCAAAGGGATTGATTTAACGATGGGTGAAGGACATTTTGATAGTCCTTTTAATGCTAAGTTAAAAGCATATGAAGCTTTATTAACAAATGATACTAAATATGGTCCTATTGAAGGTGATGAAAAACTACGAAAAACCCTAATTGAAAAGTATTATCCAACGTATCAGGCAGATAAAGAAATTATTATTACTAATGGTTGTACACAGGCATTGTTTAGTGTATTATTATCAATCATTACATCAAGTGAGGATGAAATTATTATAATTGCCCCTTATTATCCAGCTTATCTTAAATTAATTGATTTACTTGGTGGGAAAGCAATTATTATTGATAGTGGTAAGTACCAATTTAAAGTTAATCCTGAAGTATTAGAAGAAGTGATTACTGAAAAAACAAAAGCAATCATTATTAATGAACCTAATAATCCAACGGGTGTGACGTATACAAAAGCAGAAAAAGATTCGCTTTTAACATTATTTAAATCTAAGAGTTACTATATTATTGTTGATGAAATTTATAAACAATATACAACTAAAGATTTTGTTTCCTTTTCAGAACTTATAAATAACGATGATTTGAAAAAAAGATTTTTCTTTATTAATGGATTATCTAAATCGCATATGATGACAGGATATCGTATTGGATATGTAGTATGTGATGAATTAATGAATCGTGAACTAAGAAAAATCAATTATTTATCTGTAAGTTGTATTTCAACTATCATGCAAAAAGCAGCGCTTGGGGCATTAGAAGAAGAATGTTTTGTACAGTTTGTTAGAAAATATTATTTAAATAATTTAAATACATTACTTGATTCTTTAAAATTTTTGAAGATAAAGTATGTTGAAGCCACATGTGGTTATTATGTTTTTATTGATGTTAGTCCTTATCAGGTGACGGGAGTGGAATTTTGTCAATATTTTATTAAAAATTATCATGTGGCTTTAGTCCCAGGGATATTATTTGGAGATTCTTATGGAAATTATATTCGAGTTTCTTGTTGTAAGGATATAAAAGATATTATAAGATTTATTAACTGCCTAACTGAGTTTGTTGAATCGAACAAGAAAGTTTAAATATAACTGAATAATTAAAATCATTATTTTTTTTATCAAATCACTTAACAAAAGATAAATTATATGCTATAATTACTTTGTAATATTACGAGAAGTAGTATTACAGCAAAAATATTATTTTGCACCCCCATATACCCTTTTCATAATAACCCCTAATATGGGTCGTGGGAGACTACGACCCCCCATTAAATTGGGTTTTAAGATAAGTAAAATTTTATAATGTAACTCTTAGTTGGATATCAATCAGTTGGATGCCAACTTTTTTTTATTTTAAAATTTGTAAAAATATGTTAAAATATTTACATATATTAATTTAGGAGGTCATCATGACAGAGTTAAATTTTATTCATGAATTAATCATAAGAATCGCAAATGATTTAAAGATTAAAATAGATCAAGTAACAAAGGTATTAGAATTATTGTCTGATAATAATACGGTGCCTTTTATTGCTCGATATCGTAAAGAAGTAACAGGGGCTTTAAATGAAGAACAAATTCGTGAAATTAGTAAAGAATATGAATATCAACAAAATTTATTAAAAAGAAAAGATGATGTCATTCGTTTAATTTCTGAAAAAGGGAAATTAACAGATGAACTTAAAAATAAAATTTTAGTATGTGATAAATTATCAGATATTGAAGATTTATATAGACCATATAAAGAAAAGAAAAAGACTAGAGCAACAGATGCTATTGCGAAAGGGTTAGAACCATTAGCACAGTTTTTATTGAGCTTTCCAAAAGATGCTGATGTATTAGAAGAAGCGAGTAAATATTTAGATGAAGAAAAAGGAGTAAATGAAACTTCACAAGCATTACAAGGTGCACAAGATATTATCGCTGAAATGGTTTCTGACAATGCTGATATTAGAAAGTTTACTAAAGGTGTCTTTGTTAAAGAAGGACAATTAACAACCAAAGTTAAAGATGAATCATTAGATGAAAGAAAAGTTTATGAAATGTATTATGATTATCATGAACCAATTAATAAAATTGTTTCACATAGGATATTAGCAGTTAATCGTGGTGATAATGAAAAAATCATTCGTGTCTCAATTGATGAACCAAAAGATAAAATAATGAATTTTATCTACAACCGGATGATTGTTAATGATCAATCTGTAACTACATCATATGTATTGGCAGCTTGTGATGATGGTTATAAACGACTAATTAAACCTTCGATTGAACGTGAAATCAGATCTGAATTAAAAGAAAAAGCAGAAGGACAAGCGATTAATATATTTTCAGAAAATTTAAGGAATCTATTGTTACAACCACCGATGAAAGGGAAGATGGTATTAGGTGTTGACCCAGCGTATCGTACGGGTTGTAAATTTGCAGTTGTGGATGAAACAGGAAAGATGTTAACTAAAGGGGTCATTTATCCACATGAAAAATATAAAGGTGAAAAAATTCATGATAATCGTGTTAAAGAAGCGCAGGATTTAATTAGTAAATGTATAAATGATTATCAGATTGAAATCGTTGCTATTGGGAATGGGACAGCTTCACGAGAAACTGAGGAGTTTATTGTGAATGTTTTAAGTAACCTTAAGCGTGATGTTTCATATATTATAGTTAGTGAAGCGGGAGCATCAGTTTATTCTGCTTCAGAGTTAGCTAGAAAAGAGTTTCCAGATTTAAATGTAGAAGAACGCTCAGCTATATCAATTGCTAGAAGATTGCAAGATCCGTTATCAGAACTTGTTAAAATTGATACTAAATCGATTGGTGTAGGACAATATCAACATGATGTTACACAAAGTAAATTAAAAGATTCATTAAACTTTGTGGTTGAAACAACGGTTAACCATGTTGGTGTTAATGTAAATACTGCATCAGAAGCATTGTTAAAACATGTTTCAGGTTGTAATGCAACTGTAGCGAAAAATATTGTAAAGTATCGCGATGATAGTGGTAAGTTTACAAACCGTAAAGAATTAATTAAAGTGCCTCGTTTTGGTGCTAAATCTTATGAACAAGCGATTGGGTTTTTAAGAATTGTTGATGGAAATCAACCTCTAGATAAAACTGGAATTCATCCAGAAAATTATGATAATGCGTTATTAATTTTAAAACATTTAGGGTGTGAGTTAACTGATTTAGGAACTGACAAGTTAGTTGATGCGATTAATCAAGCGGATAAGGCTCAAATCATGCATATTACTAATTTAGGTGAGCATACTTTAAATGATATATTAGATGCCTTTATTGCACCTAATCGTGATCCTCGTGATGAATTGGCTAAACCTTTATTAAGAAAAGGAATTAAAAAATTAGAGGATTTACAAATCGGTATGGAGTTACAAGGAACTGTTCGAAACGTAGTTGATTTTGGTGCGTTTGTTGATTGCGGAGTTAAAGAAGGTGGATTAGTCCATATATCAAAAATGAGTAATGCATTTGTTAAACATCCTATGGATGTAGTGAATGTTGGGGATATTGTTACTGTGTATGTAGAAAATATTGATTTACTTCGTAGACGTTTAGCATTAACAATGATTAAACCAGAATAGAAGTATTTGTAAAATTATAAAAATTGATGATTACTTCTTGACAAGAATTAATGGATGGTGTATTATAAAATGGCGTTTTGAAGTAGTGGAGTAATACTCAAGTGGCTGAAGAGGTGCCCCTGCTAAGGGTATAGGTCGGGCAACCGGCGCGAGGGTTCAAATCCCTCTTACTCCGCCATTTTATTTTTTACATGCCGACTTAGCTCAATAGGTAGAGCAACTGACTTGTAATCAGTAGGTTATGGGTTCAATTCCTATAGTCGGCACCATTTTTTTGGAGAGGTAGCGAAGTGGCTAAACGCGGCAGACTGTAAATCTGCTCCCAACGGGTTCGGCGGTTCGAAACCGTCCCTCTCCACCATTATTGGGCTATAGCCAAGCGGTAAGGCAACGGACTTTGACTCCGTCACTCGCTGGTTCGAATCCAGCTAGCCCAGCCATTTTGCGAGCGTAGTTTAATGGTAGAACCTCAGCCTTCCAAGCTGACTGTGAGGGTTCGATTCCCTTCGCTCGCTCCAAAAATAATACCATGGAAAATTTTGGAGAAACTTATTGACATAATTTTTTTACGTGGTATAATTTTTCATGTTCTATGTGATTTTGATCTTTGAAAACTAGACAGAACGTTGAATAAACGAACAAGTTAAAACCTTTGAGTACAGAATCAAAAAAACCAATGAAATTAATTATATTAATTAATAAATTATTTGGAGAGTTTGATCCTGGCTCAGGACGAACGCTGGCGGCATGCCTAATACATGCAAGTCGAACGAACACTTTTAGTGTTAGTGGCGAACGGGTGAGTAACACGTAAGTAACCAACCTATGAGACGAGGATAACTACTGGAAACGGTAGCTAATACTGGATAGGATATAGGATCAATGATCTTATATTTAAAGATGCCTTAAAGCATCACTGATAGATGGGCTTGCGGCGCATTAGCTAGTTGGTAGGGTAAAGGCTACCAAGGCGACGATGCGTAGCCGACCTGAGAGGGTGAACGGCCACACTGGGACTGAGACACGGCCCAGACTCCTACGGGAGGCAGCAGTAGGGAATCTTCGGCAATGGACGAAAGTCTGACCGAGCAATGCCGCGTGAGTGAAGAAGGTCTTCGGATTGTAAAGCTCTGTTATTAGGGAAGAAAGAACTTAGCAGGAAATGGCTAAGAAGTGACGGTACCTAATGAGAAAGCCACGGCTAACTACGTGCCAGCAGCCGCGGTAATACGTAGGTGGCGAGCGTTGTCCGGAATTATTGGGCGTAAAGCGTGCGTAGGCGGTCTATTAAGTCTGATTTGAAAGCCCATGGCTTAACCATGGAGGGTGATTGGAAACTGGTAGACTTGAGTACAGGAGAGGAAGGTGGAATTCCACGTGTAGCGGTGAAATGCGTAGATATGTGGAGGAACACCGGTGGCGAAGGCGGCCTTCTGGCCTGTGTCTGACGCTGAGGCACGAAAGCGTGGGTAGCAAACAGGATTAGATACCCTGGTAGTCCACGCCGTAAACGATGAGTACTAAGTGTCGGGGAGACCTCGGTGCTGAAGTTAACGCATTAAGTACTCCGCCTGGGAAGTACGGTCGCAAGACTGAAACTCAAAGGAATTGACGGGGACCCGCACAAGCGGTGGAGCATGTGGTTTAATTCGACGCAACGCGAAGAACCTTACCAGGCCTTGACATCCCAATGACCGGTATAGAGATATACCTTTCCTTTTGGACATTGGAGACAGGTGGTGCATGGTTGTCGTCAGCTCGTGTCGTGAGATGTTGGGTTAAGTCCCGCAACGAGCGCAACCCTTGTTGTTAGTTGCTAACATTAAGTTGAGGACTCTAACGAGACTGCCAGTGACAAACTGGAGGAAGGTGGGGATGACGTCAAATCATCATGCCCCTTATGGCTGGGCTACACACGTGCTACAATGGTTAGAACAAAGAGAAGCGAAGCGGAGACGTGAAGCAAACCTCAAAAAACTAATCTCAGTTCAGATTGTAGTCTGCAACTCGACTACATGAAGTCGGAATCGCTAGTAATCGCGAATCAGCATGTCGCGGTGAATACGTTCCCGGGTCTTGTACACACCGCCCGTCACACCATGAGAGTTTGTAACACCCGAAGCCGGTGGCCTAACCTATTTATAGGAGGGAGCCGTCTAAGGTGGGACAGATGATTGGGGTGAAGTCGTAACAAGGTATCCCTACGGGAACGTGGGGATGGATCACCTCCTTTCTAAGGAGAAAGAATAAAAAGAAAAAGCACACAAAGGTTTAACTTGAATCAAAAGTTCTGTTTAGTTTTGAGAGATGAAACTCTCAAAAGAAGCCCTAATAGGATGGGCCTGTAGCTCAGATGGTTAGAGCGCACGCCTGATAAGCGTGAGGTCGATAGTTCGATTCTATTCAGGCCCACCATAAAAAAGCGTGTAGATAAAAAAAGTGGGGCCTTAGCTTAGCTGGGAGAGCGCCTGCCTTGCACGCAGGAGGTCAGGGGTTCGAATCCCTAGGCTCCACCAAAGACTTTTTAATAAAATGTCAAAGACATTTCCTAAATTCCAATATGGAAAAATTTATTGGTTGACAATGAATTAGGAAATGATATAATCGATAAGCTAAAAAGAAATTGATCTTTGAAAACTGGATAATGTAAGAAAGTAAACACAACAGCAGTGTTTACAAAGGTTGGGTAAAACCAACCAAAAAACAAAGCTTAAGCAAAGAACAAGCGCGTAACTAAATAAAGAAATTTATTTAGAATTATTAGGTTAAGTTAATAAGGGCGCACGGAGGATGCCTAGGCACTAGGAGCCGAAGAAGGACGCAACTAACGGCGAAACGCATCAGGGAGCTGTAAGTAAGCAGATCTGGTGATATCCGAATGGGGAAACCCTATAGGAGTAATATCCTATAACCGCTACCTGAAAAGATAGGGTAGCAGGAGGCATACCCAGGGAACTGAAACATCTAAGTACCTGGAGGAAAAGAAAGAAAAATCGATTTCCTAAGTAGCGGCGAGCGAAAGGGAAAGAGCCCAAACCATGGCAACATGGGGTAATAGGACCACAAAAACAGGATTAATGTAGTATAGACGAATGACGTGGGAAAGTCAACCAAAGAAGGTGAGAGTCCTGTAGTTGAAATACTAGATTAGACTAAGTGGGATCCTGAGTACGGCCGGACACGAGGAATCCGGTCGGAAATCGCGAGGACCATCTCGTAAGGCTAAATACTACCTAGTGACCGATAGTGAACCAGTACCGTGAGGGAAAGGTGAAAAGAACCCCGGGAGGGGAGTGAAATAGAACCTGAAACCGTGTGCCTACAAATAGTCAGAGCCCGTTAAAGGGTGATGGCGTGCCTTTTGTAGAATGAACCGGCGAGTTACGATATAGTGCAAGGTTAAGGGAAGAACCCGGAGCCGAAGCGAAAGCGAGTCTTAATAGGGCGAATAGTATTATGTCGTAGACCCGAAACCGAGTGAGCTAGCCATGTGCAGGGTGAAGGTTGGGTAAAACCAACTGGAGGCCCGAACCGTAGTCTGTTGAAAAAGGCCCGGATGACATGTGGCTAGGGGTGAAATTCCAATCGAACTCGGATATAGCTGGTTCTCCCCGAAATAGCTTTAGGGCTAGCCTCGTTAAAGAGCTTACTGGAGGTAGAGCACTGAATATACGATGGCCTCACCTCGAGGTACTGAATGTAATCAAACTCCGAATGCCAGATAAGTATAAACGGGAGTCAGACTGTGGGTGATAAGGTCCATGGTCAAAAGGGAAACAGCCCAGACCGCCAGTTAAGGTCCCAAAATAAACGTTAAGTGGAAAAGGATGTGGAGACACATAGACAACTAGGATGTTGGCTTAGAAGCAGCCACCATTCAAAGAGTGCGTAATAGCTCACTAGTCGAGTGACTCTGCGCCGAAAATGTACCGGGGCTAAACGTTTTACCGAAACTGCGGATCCAATGGGATGGTAGGGGAGCGTTCTAACAACGGAGAAGCTAGATCGTGAGGACTAGTGGAGATGTTAGAAGTGAGAATGCCGGTGTAAGTAGCGAGAAGATAGGTGAGAATCCTATCCGTCGAAAGCCTAAGGTTTCCAGAGGAAGGCTCGTCCGCTCTGGGTAAGTCGGGACCTAAGGTGAGGCCGAAAGGCGTAGCCGATGGACAACTGGTAGAGATTCCAGTACCACCATAATAACTGATGGAGTGACGGAGAAGGCTAAGGTGAGCCCACGGATGGAAGAGTGGGTCTAAACAGTAAGACAGTATAGAAGGCAAATCCGCTATACGCTAATGTCAAGCTGTGAAAGATAGCAGAATGATGTGAAGCACCTGATGTCAAGCTTCCGAGAAAAACTTCTAGGGTTAATTATTATGGTGCCCGTACCGTAAACCGACACAGGTAGGCGAGGAGAGAATCCTAAGACGCGCGAGAGAACCATCGTTAAGGAACTCGGCAAAATGACCCCGTAACTTAGGGAGAAGGGGTGCTTGTGTAAAAGCAAGCCGCAGTGAAAAGGCCCAAGCGACTGTTTAACAAAAACATAGGTCTCTGCTAAACCGAAAGGTGAAGTATAGGGGCTGACGCCTGCCCGGTGCTGGAAGGTTAAGGGGAAATGTTAGGAAACGAAGCATCGAACTGAAGCCCCAGTAAACGGCGGCCGTAACTATAACGGTCCTAAGGTAGCGAAATTCCTTGTCAGGTAAGTTCTGACCCGCACGAAAGGCGTAACGATTTGGGCACTGTCTCAACGGTGGACTCGGTGAAATCATAGTACCTGTGAAGATGCAGGTTACCCGCGACAGGACGGAAAGACCCCGTGGAGCTTTACTGTAACTTGATATTGAGTTTCGGTGTAACATGTACAGGATAGGTAGGAGACTGTGAATCCAGGACGCTAGTTTTGGAGGAGTCGACGTTGGGATACTACCCTTGTTGCACTGAAATTCTAACCTACATCCATAATCGGGATGGGGGACAGTGTCAGGCTGGCAGTTTGACTGGGGCGGTCGCCTCCTAAAGAGTAACGGAGGCGCCCAAAGGTTCCCTCAGAATGGTTGGAAATCATTTGAAGAGTGCAAAGGCATAAGGGAGCTTGACTGTGAGACATACAGGTCGAACAGGGACGAAAGTCGGGCTTAGTGATCCGGCGGTGCCGAATGGAAGGGCCGTCGCTCAACGGATAAAAGCTACCCCGGGGATAACAGGCTGATCACATCCAAGAGTTCACATCGACGATGTGGTTTGGCACCTCGATGTCGGCTCATCGCATCCTGGGGCTGAAGTCGGTCCCAAGGGTTGGGCTGTTCGCCCATTAAAGCGGTACGCGAGCTGGGTTCAGAACGTCGTGAGACAGTTCGGTCCCTATCCGTCGTGGGCGTAGGAAATTTGAGAGGAGCTGTCCTTAGTACGAGAGGACCGGGATGGACATACCGATGGTGTACCAGTTGTTCCGCCAGGAGCATAGCTGGGTAGCTAAGTATGGAAGGGATAAACGCTGAAAGCATCTAAGCGTGAAGCCCCCCTCAAGATGAGATTTCCCATTCTTTTAAGAAGTAAGAACCCTTGAAGACTACAAGGTTGATAGGTCAGAAGTGTAAGTGTGGTAACACATGTAGCTGACTGATACTAATAGTTCGAGGACTTAACCTAAATAAATACGAATATTATCATACAAGTATGATATAATTACTTACATTATCTAGTTTTGAGAGATCAATCTCAAAGAAAAAAACATAGTCTAGTGGTAATAGCATAGAGGAAACACCTGTTCTCATCCCGAACACAGAAGTTAAGCTCTATAGCGCCGATGATAGTTCACGCGAAAGTAGGTCGCTGCTAGGCTAAAAAGTGCCTCAATAGCTCAGTTGGTTAGAGCACATGACTGTTAATCATGGGGTCCTAGGTTCAAGTCCTAGTTGGGGCGCCACTAAATAACGGCCTGTTGGTGAAGCGGTTTAACACACATGCCTTTCACGCATGCATTCACGGGTTCAAATCCCGTACAGGTCACCATAAAATGGTCTCGTGGTGTAGCGGTTAACATGCCTGCCTGTCACGCAGGAGATCGCGGGTTCAATTCCCGTCGAGACCGCCATTTTATGCGCCCATAGCTCAACTGGATAGAGCGTTTGACTACGGATCAAAAGGTTGTGGGTTCGACTCCTGCTGGGCGCGCCATAAAAATTAAATAAATAAAAATCGGGAAGTAGCTTAGCTTGGTAGAGCGCTTGGTTTGGGACCAAGAGGTCGCAGGTTCGAATCCTGTCTTCCCGACCAGTATTGTCGGCGTCGTATAATGGCTATTATACCTGCTTGCCATGCAGGGGATGAGGGTTCGATTCCCTTCGCCGGCTCCATTTTTAATCTTTTTTGACAATTTAATCAGAAAAGCATATAATAATTAGTGATAATTATGGCGCCATAGCCAAGTGGTAAGGCACGGGACTGCAACTCCCTTATCATCGGTTCAAATCCGATTGGCGCCTCCACTAATATATTTAATTTGCCTGGGTGGCGGAATAGGTAGACGCACAGGACTTAAAATCCTGCGGGAGTTAAATCCCGTACCGGTTCGACCCCGGTCCTAGGCACCACTATATAACTCCAAGTGGAGTTTTTTATTTTGTGGATTTTATCATAAATAGACACTTTTCTAAATTGATAAGAGGGTCTATTATAAACAATTTCATCTTAACAGCTAGATAATTACCTGTTAAGATTCTAAAAACTAGACGACTAAATTGGAAAAAACAAGTGGTAGACTAAGTAATTAAACAGTGATAGAATCTTAAATCCTGATACTGAAACAACAAAGAAAATAAATGAGTAAAGTTGTTGACAGGATAGGATATAAGTGATACAATCTATCTCGCTATTTCAAAAATTTAAATCAATGAAATTGGAAAAAACAAGTGGTTGACTAAATAATAAAACAGTGATAGAATCTTAAATCCCGATGTTAAAACAACATAAAAAATAAATGAATAAAGTTGTTGACAATGAGGGAAACAAGTGATAAAATCTTATATTGTCGTCGGTAAAACGATAAAATAAAATTAAACAAAAAAGTTGACAAAATTGCGCATAAGTGATATGATAATATGGCGTAATTGTGAGTAGATCTTTGAAAACTAAACAGAACGTTGAATAAACGAACAAGTTAAAACCTTTGAGTACAGAATCAAAAAAACCAATGAAATTAATTATATTAATTAATAAATTATTTGGAGAGTTTGATCCTGGCTCAGGACGAACGCTGGCGGCATGCCTAATACATGCAAGTCGAACGAACACTTTTAGTGTTAGTGGCGAACGGGTGAGTAACACGTAAGTAACCAACCTATGAGACGAGGATAACTACTGGAAACGGTAGCTAATACTGGATAGGATATAGGATCAATGATCTTATATTTAAAGATGCCTTAAAGCATCACTGATAGATGGGCTTGCGGCGCATTAGCTAGTTGGTAGGGTAAAGGCCTACCAAGGCGACGATGCGTAGCCGACCTGAGAGGGTGAACGGCCACACTGGGACTGAGACACGCCCAGACTCCTACGGGAGGCAGCAGTAGGGAATCTTCGGCAATGGACGAAAGTCTGACCGAGCAATGCCGCGTGAGTGAAGAAGGTCTTCGGATTGTAAAGCTCTGTTATTAGGGAAGAAAGAACTTAGCAGGAAATGGCTAAGAAGTGACGGTACCTAATGAGAAAGCCACGGCTAACTACGTGCCAGCAGCCGCGGTAATACGTAGGTGGCGAGCGTTGTCCGGAATTATTGGGCGTAAAGCGTGCGTAGGCGGTCTATTAAGTCTGATTTGAAAGCCCATGGCTTAACCATGGAGGGTGATTGGAAACTGGTAGACTTGAGTACAGGAGAGGAAGGTGGAATTCCACGTGTAGCGGTGAAATGCGTAGATATGTGGAGGAACACCGGTGGCGAAGGCGGCCTTCTGGCCTGTGTCTGACGCTGAGGCACGAAAGCGTGGGTAGCAAACAGGATTAGATACCCTGGTAGTCCACGCCGTAAACGATGAGTACTAAGTGTCGGGGGAGACCTCGGTGCTGAAGTTAACGCATTAAGTACTCCGCCTGGGAAGTACGGTCGCAAGACTGAAACTCAAAGGAATTGACGGGGACCCGCACAAGCGGTGGAGCATGTGGTTTAATTCGACGCAACGCGAAGAACCTTACCAGGCCTTGACATCCCAATGACCGGTATAGAGATATACCTTTCCTTTTGGACATTGGAGACAGGTGGTGCATGGTTGTCGTCAGCTCGTGTCGTGAGATGTTGGGTTAAGTCCCGCAACGAGCGCAACCCTTGTTGTTAGTTGCTAACATTAAGTTGAGGACTCTAACGAGACTGCCAGTGACAAACTGGAGGAAGGTGGGGATGACGTCAAATCATCATGCCCCTTATGGCCTGGGCTACACACGTGCTACAATGGTTAGAACAAAGAGAAGCGAAGCGGAGACGTGAAGCAAACCTCAAAAAACTAATCTCAGTTCAGATTGTAGTCTGCAACTCGACTACATGAAGTCGGAATCGCTAGTAATCGCGAATCAGCATGTCGCGGTGAATACGTTCCCGGGTCTTGTACACACCGCCCGTCACACCATGAGAGTTTGTAACACCCGAAGCCGGTGGCCTAACCTATTTATAGGAGGGAGCCGTCTAAGGTGGGACAGATGATTGGGGTGAAGTCGTAACAAGGTATCCCTACGGGAACGTGGGGATGGATCACCTCCTTTCTAAGGAGAAAGAATAAAAAGAAAAAGCACACAAAGGTTTAACTTGAATCAAAAGTTCTGTTTAGTTTTGAGAGATGAAACTCTCAAAAGAAGCCCTAATAGGATGGGCTGTAGCTCAGATGGTTAGAGCGCACGCCTGATAAGCGTGAGGTCGATAGTTCGATTCTATTCAGGCCCACCATAAAAAAGCGTGTAGATAAAAAAAGTGGGGCCTTAGCTTAGCTGGGAGAGCGCCTGCCTTGCACGCAGGAGGTCAGGGGTTCGAATCCCCTAGGCTCCACCAAAGACTTTTTTAATAAAATGTCAAAGACATTTCCTAAATTCCAATATGGAAAAATTTATTGGTTGACAATGAATTAGGAAATGATATAATCGATAAGCTAAAAAGAAATTGATCTTTGAAAACTGGATAATGTAAGAAAGTAAACACAACAGCAGTGTTTACAAAGGTTGGGTAAAACCAACCAAAAAACAAAGCTTAAGCAAAGAACAAGCGCGTAACTAAATAAAGAAATTTATTTAGAATTATTAGGTTAAGTTAATAAGGGCGCACGGAGGATGCCTAGGCACTAGGAGCCGAAGAAGGACGCAACTAACGGCGAAACGCATCAGGGAGCTGTAAGTAAGCAGATCTGGTGATATCCGAATGGGGAAACCCTATAGGAGTAATATCCTATAACCGCTACCTGAAAAGATAGGGTAGCAGGAGGCATACCCAGGGAACTGAAACATCTAAGTACCTGGAGGAAAAGAAAGAAAAATCGATTTCCTAAGTAGCGGCGAGCGAAAGGGAAAGAGCCCAAACCATGGCAACATGGGGTAATAGGACCACAAAAACAGGATTAATGTAGTATAGACGAATGACGTGGGAAAGTCAACCAAAGAAGGTGAGAGTCCTGTAGTTGAAATACTAGATTAGACTAAGTGGGATCCTGAGTACGGCCGGACACGAGGAATCCGGTCGGAAATCGCGAGGACCATCTCGTAAGGCTAAATACTACCTAGTGACCGATAGTGAACCAGTACCGTGAGGGAAAGGTGAAAAGAACCCCGGGAGGGGAGTGAAATAGAACCTGAAACCGTGTGCCTACAAATAGTCAGAGCCCGTTAAAGGGTGATGGCGTGCCTTTTGTAGAATGAACCGGCGAGTTACGATATAGTGCAAGGTTAAGGGAAGAACCCGGAGCCGAAGCGAAAGCGAGTCTTAATAGGGCGAATAGTATTATGTCGTAGACCCGAAACCGAGTGAGCTAGCCATGTGCAGGGTGAAGGTTGGGTAAAACCAACTGGAGCCCGAACCGTAGTCTGTTGAAAAAGGCCCGGATGACATGTGGCTAGGGGTGAAATTCCAATCGAACTCGGATATAGCTGGTTCTCCCCGAAATAGCTTTAGGGCTAGCCTCGTTAAAGAGCTTACTGGAGGTAGAGCACTGAATATACGATGGCCTCACCTCGAGGTACTGAATGTAATCAAACTCCGAATGCCAGATAAGTATAAACGGGAGTCAGACTGTGGGTGATAAGGTCCATGGTCAAAAGGGAAACAGCCCAGACCGCCAGTTAAGGTCCCAAAATAAACGTTAAGTGGAAAAGGATGTGGAGACACATAGACAACTAGGATGTTGGCTTAGAAGCAGCCACCATTCAAAGAGTGCGTAATAGCTCACTAGTCGAGTGACTCTGCGCCGAAAATGTACCGGGGCTAAACGTTTTACCGAAACTGCGGATCCAATGGGATGGTAGGGGAGCGTTCTAACAACGGAGAAGCTAGATCGTGAGGACTAGTGGAGATGTTAGAAGTGAGAATGCCGGTGTAAGTAGCGAGAAGATAGGTGAGAATCCTATCCGTCGAAAGCCTAAGGTTTCCAGAGGAAGGCTCGTCCGCTCTGGGTAAGTCGGGACCTAAGGTGAGGCCGAAAGGCGTAGCCGATGGACAACTGGTAGAGATTCCAGTACCACCATAATAACTGATGGAGTGACGGAGAAGGCTAAGGTGAGCCCACGGATGGAAGAGTGGGTCTAAACAGTAAGACAGTATAGAAGGCAAATCCGCTATACGCTAATGTCAAGCTGTGAAAGATAGCAGAATGATGTGAAGCACCTGATGTCAAGCTTCCGAGAAAAACTTCTAGGGTTAATTATTATGGTGCCCGTACCGTAAACCGACACAGGTAGGCGAGGAGAGAATCCTAAGACGCGCGAGAGAACCATCGTTAAGGAACTCGGCAAAATGACCCCGTAACTTAGGGAGAAGGGGTGCTTGTGTAAAAGCAAGCCGCAGTGAAAAGGCCCAAGCGACTGTTTAACAAAAACATAGGTCTCTGCTAAACCGAAAGGTGAAGTATAGGGGCTGACGCCTGCCCGGTGCTGGAAGGTTAAGGGGAAATGTTAGGAAACGAAGCATCGAACTGAAGCCCCAGTAAACGGCGGCCGTAACTATAACGGTCCTAAGGTAGCGAAATTCCTTGTCAGGTAAGTTCTGACCCGCACGAAAGGCGTAACGATTTGGGCACTGTCTCAACGGTGGACTCGGTGAAATCATAGTACCTGTGAAGATGCAGGTTACCCGCGACAGGACGGAAAGACCCCGTGGAGCTTTACTGTAACTTGATATTGAGTTTCGGTGTAACATGTACAGGATAGGTAGGAGACTGTGAATCCAGGACGCTAGTTTTGGAGGAGTCGACGTTGGGATACTACCCTTGTTGCACTGAAATTCTAACCTACATCCATAATCGGGATGGGGGACAGTGTCAGGCTGGCAGTTTGACTGGGGCGGTCGCCTCCTAAAGAGTAACGGAGGCGCCCAAAGGTTCCCTCAGAATGGTTGGAAATCATTTGAAGAGTGCAAAGGCATAAGGGAGCTTGACTGTGAGACATACAGGTCGAACAGGGACGAAAGTCGGGCTTAGTGATCCGGCGGTGCCGAATGGAAGGGCCGTCGCTCAACGGATAAAAGCTACCCCGGGGATAACAGGCTGATCACATCCAAGAGTTCACATCGACGATGTGGTTTGGCACCTCGATGTCGGCTCATCGCATCCTGGGGCTGAAGTCGGTCCCAAGGGTTGGGCTGTTCGCCCATTAAAGCGGTACGCGAGCTGGGTTCAGAACGTCGTGAGACAGTTCGGTCCCTATCCGTCGTGGGCGTAGGAAATTTGAGAGGAGCTGTCCTTAGTACGAGAGGACCGGGATGGACATACCGATGGTGTACCAGTTGTTCCGCCAGGAGCATAGCTGGGTAGCTAAGTATGGAAGGGATAAACGCTGAAAGCATCTAAGCGTGAAGCCCCCTCAAGATGAGATTTCCCATTCTTTTAAGAAGTAAGAACCCTTGAAGACTACAAGGTTGATAGGTCAGAAGTGTAAGTGTGGTAACACATGTAGCTGACTGATACTAATAGTTCGAGGACTTAACCTAAATAAATACGAATATTATCATACAAGTATGATATAATTACTTACATTATCTAGTTTTGAGAGATCAATCTCAAAGAAAAAAACATAGTCTAGTGGTAATAGCATAGAGGAAACACCTGTTCTCATCCCGAACACAGAAGTTAAGCTCTATAGCGCCGATGATAGTTCACGCGAAAGTAGGTCGCTGCTAGGCTAAAAAGTGCCTCAATAGCTCAGTTGGTTAGAGCACATGACTGTTAATCATGGGGTCCTAGGTTCAAGTCCTAGTTGGGGCGCCACTAAATAACGGCCTGTTGGTGAAGCGGTTTAACACACATGCCTTTCACGCATGCATTCACGGGTTCAAATCCCGTACAGGTCACCATAAAATGGTCTCGTGGTGTAGCGGTTAACATGCCTGCCTGTCACGCAGGAGATCGCGGGTTCAATTCCCGTCGAGACCGCCATTTTATGCGCCCATAGCTCAACTGGATAGAGCGTTTGACTACGGATCAAAAGGTTGTGGGTTCGACTCCTGCTGGGCGCGCCATAAAAATTAAATAAATAAAAATCGGGAAGTAGCTTAGCTTGGTAGAGCGCTTGGTTTGGGACCAAGAGGTCGCAGGTTCGAATCCTGTCTTCCCGACCAGTATTTTGCGAGCGTAGTTTAATGGTAGAACCTCAGCCTTCCAAGCTGACTGTGAGGGTTCGATTCCCTTCGCTCGCTCCAATTTTATATGCCTGGGTGGCGGAATAGGTAGACGCACAGGACTTAAAATCCTGCGGGAGTTAAATCCCGTACCGGTTCGACCCCGGTCCTAGGCACCATTAGATAACTCCAAGAGGAGTTTTTTTTGTTTTTTGGACTATATAGGTTTTATTATAAAAATAAATTTGAAAGTATATAATTTTGAACAAACTGATTAATATGATCTCATCAGTTATACAATATGTATTCCTTAATGAATCATATGCATTATTTCAATCCCTTAGATTAGGAACAGACGGATTTAAAACGCTTGAATCAAAGCATCTAATTGGTTGTTCTCTGGATATCTCGATAAACTTTAGACATTGTTATTTATAAATTTGATTTTCTGTGCTAGGTCTTGGATCTAGCCTTTTTTAATTTTTCCTAGATGTTTGTATATTCTCCTATATTTAATTATTCGTCTATAAATGGTTATGTAAGAAATAAACCTGATATAAGTATAAAAAATTTACAAAATGTTGAAAATTATGGTAACATAATTTATAATTAATACAAAAGTGAAATTGTTCCTAATGTACCTATATTTAAATTAGTAATTGTTGGAATTGTAGGTTTAGTTTTGCTTGCTAATGCGACACAGAAGGTTTTCAAACTAAACAGAGAAGAGGTGATGGGTGTATATTCTCTTCTAGTAGCTGGTGACAACAATTAAGAGTTTAATGGATTAAATATGATAAAGGCTCGTTTAGATCAATCAGCAACAGGTGTAACATCATTTAATTTTGGTGGAATGATGGTAGGTTCCGGCTTTTTGAAGTTGAAAACACTATAAATCCAATTATTAGAGGAATAAGTAAATTTCCATCTACTTTTGTTCCGAATAAAATTATTGGTGATACATTATTAAGTTATTAAATGGAGGGTTAAGATAATGAAATTTAAAGAAGATGTTATTGAAAGTTTGTCAGCTTTATTATTTGGATCAATAGGTATTATATCTATCACAGCTTTTTTCGTTATATTAAGCTTAATAATTACTCAATGTTGTAATGTTATCAAAAATAATTAAACTTGATATTAATTACAAGTCTCGGGTGTAGAATGTTCCGTTTATCATATAATCTACATCACAAAAAAGAAAATAATATATAATTTAAATAATAAGTAAATTTATGTATTTTTGAACAGAACCATTCAAGGCATGAAATTGATTTAATAATTTATTTAAGGTGAGTAAATGAGTAAAGAAAAAGTAGTTTTTAATAATGAAGAAATTGAAGAAATAGATGCTTATTCTGAGTATATAGAAGAATTCAATATGAAAGTAGATGGTAATGAAGTAATTTGTTTTAAAGTTTTATCTGATTTGTTGCATAATAGAATTAACTATGAAGATATAGGTAGAAATACGTTAATAAAAACATATATGCAAATTAAAGTGAGTAAATCTGTATTTTCTCAGTATGCGTGGTTTAATAGTAGTAGTATTCAGCAAATAATTCCAAAAATAAATAAATATATAAAAGAATTAATTGATAAACTTAAAGAATAAGTATTGTAATTACAAGCTATTAATATTAGCCTGCAGGAGGGGTTCCTTGAAATAAAATTATAATTATCCAGTTACTGCTTATAAAAGATACATGAGATGTTGACTTGGAAGAACATTTGATATTTTAGATACTGACACTGATATTAATATATTAGTTTGATAACTGCGGTGTTATAATACTGAATTATTAGCAAATAAAACTGAAAGTCTGTGTTTTAATTGGTATGGTGATAAACCATTATACGATATGGATAAACTTCAATCTTTCGGCTTTTACCTACTTTTATTTTTAATAAATATATAAACTATAAAATATATTTGGATATTGAAAGTGAAAAAGAAGTGGAAGAAGCTAACTTAGAATATATAGGCTATATAGAGAATCTTCAACTTCCAAAGTAGGTTGATTTAGACTTAAAAGATCAACTAAGAAAAAGCTATGACGACGTAACAGGAACTCGAACAATGGTAGATTTAAGTTTACTAGAAATAAAAGGCTTTATAATTAAAGTAGACAGTCACCAAATAGTTGAAGTTCCTAGTGATAAAATAATATCGTTTGAATAATTATTTTGTAAGAAAGGATAACTAATCATGTTAAGAAAAACTTTTCTTCCGATAGTATATTTTTTTTTGGTGTCTTAATTCATTTTATTGAAAGCTTAACTATTTCATTTATTACAAAAAATCTTGAAATTTCAACTAAGTTAATAAATATATTTAATAGGTATTTGTTTATTATTGTTGCTATTATTTTGTTATTATTTGAAGCAAGATCAATTTATTTAAAAACTGAAGGTAAAGTCAATAAAATAATTTATTCATTTGTAACACTATTTTTAATTACTATTATAGCAATTTATTGGATCAACACAACTACTTGGAAATAAGTATATAGTTGCTAATGAAATACAGAAGGTTTTAAAACAAAACAGAGAAGAGGTGATAGAGTCATGATTGGAAATGCAATCTTGGAAGGATTAGTTTATTCAGTAGTTTTAGGAGCGATTGTAACCATATCTCAGTTGTTCAATGCCAGGTTATGGATTAATGACTATCCTAAGGCAATACAGAATATTGTACCCAAAAGAACCAAAAAGGAGATAATAGAAAAGTTGTCAATTGGGATACCATTTCTATTGATTATGTTTGGATATCCAATATATTCTACAATTGTATTAAAAGAAACGATGAGTACCGATTATACTTTCATGGCAGGTTTCTTGAATACTTTTATTATTTGTAGTGCATTTAATGTTTTTGATTTAGTGGTGTTGGATTGGTTTATATTTTGCTACATCAATCCCAAATACCTTATATTGGAAGGAACAGAAGGGTTAAAAGAGTATAAGGATTACGGATTTCATCTTAGAGCTGCATTCAAAGGATTTATGTTTACTGTCATTATTAGTGGGATAACTGCTGTGTTAACGATTATTTAGGTAATGCAACTATAAAAGGTGTACCAATTTGCTAATGACGACACAAATAAAGGCATGTTTTGATACAATATTAATTAAATATATTATAGAGCCTTTAAATAGGGCTCTTTTTGTCTATAGGTGTCATAAAATAGTTTGAAAAACTAGATTACTATCATACCTTGTTGATATGGATAGAAACATTATGGTAAAATATACCTATAAATTACTATGGTTTTAATAAAAGAATTTGTGGTATAGGTACTAGAATTTATAATAAAGGGTGATGTATAGTGAATGAAAATTATAATGTTGGTGTAAGTAAGGTTAAATATACACCGATATTCTTTTTAGTAACTCTTCTAACAGTATTTATGATATTAAATATTGATAATTTACTTAATGAAGATGAGAGTGTTATATTAATATTTTCTTTAGGAATCTTGGTGTTAATACAACCTATCCTTACAGTTTTCTTTTATAAGTATATTTTAAAAAGTGAACCAATATTAGTTATTACTAATGTAGAAATAATAATTAATGGTATATTTAATAAAAAAGTTCGATACTTATTAAAAGATATTGAGAGTGTATATATAAATAAAATGTTTCATAATAAAATGGTTTATATTAGTTATATAAAAGATGGAAAAAATAAAAGAGGAACACTTCCTGGAATGCTTAATGTAAAACCTAAAGATCTAGTTGAAGAAATTAAAAGAAGAAGAGAAGTATATTTAAGTGATACTACATTACATAACGAATTTAGTAACTATGATGAGATAGTGAAAAGTAATCTAAGAAAAGATAAAGATGTATACTTTAGGGTTATGGTATACCTATTTCTTGTATTCTGGGTTATTGATTGTATAGTAAGTATTATTAAGGACCCTAGTGATGTTCTTATTTCACTAGGATATTTAATTTTTAATTCGATTAGTATTGCTTTGGTCACAGAATTAGTTATAAGAAAAGTGAAAATCAAACCTTTTTTAAAGGGGATAATATTAACTTTATCTATATTAATAACATGGTTTGTTGCGTTGATTATATATTCAGTTTTTCTATATTTTAATCAATAAATTAAGCTTATTGTAGTATGTATTAACATAGATTGGATTCAAATAATCACTTGTTAAGAATAAGATTTAGGTAGTTTATTTAATAAAGATTTAAAGATGATGATTATACAGTATTTTTTGAAAATGTGTTTGATTTAATACCGACTAATAAATTAACAAAGGGTAATCTAGTTTCAGAAAAAATTATGAAAAAACATAAAGTGAAGGAATAGAGGATACTATAAAATATGTTGATTTAGATGGACATCATAGAGCAAGAGCAGCAATACTATTAGGCATAAATCAAGTTCCTGAAAAGAGTGTAAAAGATTTATTTAACTGGGGGAGGATAAAATGGCAATATGGCAATATGTCTTTTATATAATTCCTAAAGACAAATTTGATAAATATGATAATTTAAATATAACTAATATAATAGATAATATTACTTGGGAAGGATATGAGATAAATGAAAATTCTATTAAAACCCTATCAAATATATTAAAACCAAGTAAAAGCTGGAGTGAGGATATTAAGCAATTAGGTGAAATAGATAAAACATGTATTGAATTCATATATGAAAATGATGTTTTAGAAAATATTGAGTTTAGATTAGATTTGAGGGATATAACGAAAGATATAATTAATTTAATCTTGGAGTTTATACGAGATAATAATGCTTTAATTGTATGTGATAATAAAATCATAAATCCAGAATATAAAGATATTACTGAAAATATCAGGTTATCAAAAACATTTAGTTTTATAAAAAATCCACTACATTATTTAAAAATGATTAAATAACTTAACAAGAAGATCAAAGACAGCCAAAAAAGTCTAGATAAAAAGACATCAAATAAATTTCATAAAAGAATTACCAGGTAGGATTGGTACATATAACCCCTCATCATGTAGTACAAGATGCAGTCAGTAATACTACTCAAAGTTAAGGAGTAAATAATGAATGTATTAGAAATGATCCTTTTTTTCTTATTTATATCAAGAGGAGACGTTAAAATTAAATCTAAAGAAATCAATAAAATAAATATAATAATTATTAATTTTTACTTTGTATTTTGCTTTATAAATAGCCAGTTAATGATGTACTTGTTTTTTAGTACCCTCTTGTTGCTGAGTGCTATCCTATTTAATATAAGGGATATAAAAAAAATATTGAGTATTAATTTATTGATTGAATTAATCTATTGGTTTCTATCTTTACTTATGGTATTGATATTTGAAGAATGGTCAATATTATTAACATAAATTAAAATAAAGAAGCAATAAATGCAGAGAGCACACTGAAAAAAGTAGTCAATCATGTTACGATTGACTATAATGATGCCAATATAATGAATTCTTCCTATAAAAAGTTTATACTTGGTTAAAAAAACAAATTTTGGTATATTGTAAGATTTCGGTTCTATAATATATGGTATGGGTTGTAAAACTCACACCATTTTTTGATATAGAAAACCCACCAAAGGGGTACACTATTACGCAAAATACTTTATTTTTGCGTAATATTAGCAACACGACAGTTTAAACACATCTTGTTTGTGAAAACATTATAACCATATTTGGTAGCAACTTAGGTAAGACAACCTCTAAATTGTATCAACTTGGTATTGTTAATACATCTCAATCATACCGAGTTCATTCGCTAAAAAACGCTTAAACAGCTAAGAATAGCCGTTATGAGAATTGAACTCTTTGTATATATTGATAAAAATATGACTTTTTAGAGGTCTTTTTTCTCTTGGAATATAAAAAAATACGCTAGAAGATTATGCTGCACTGCTACGAAAATGCTGGACACATTCCCCCTCCCTTTCTAATAATTATGTAGTATAATAACACAAAGGAGTTGATTCCAATAGTTTCTATGGCAGCAAGATCAAGATTACTGATTTCAACTGAATCAGTTGGTTTTGTATATACACCAGTTAAATTTAGAAGGAATGGCTATGGTAGTATAGTTACAGCTGAAGTTACTAAAAAGGTTTTAGCAGATGGTAAATTAGCTACGCTTTATACAGACTTATCAAACCCAACTTCAAATAGTATCTATATGAAAATAGGGTATAAACCTTATTGTGATTCTGTGATGTTAAATAAATAGGTTCAAATGAATCTATTTTTTTTTGTTTTCATTAGTTACACCGGGGCGTATCTCAAGTTAGAAAAAACCTATCTAAACATAAAAAGATTAAGAAACTGAGTACACACTAGAAGTTTGAAAATAAGAAAAATACACACTCCTAGCATGAAAAAATAGCAAAGTCGGTACGTCACAAGCGAAAAACCGTACAAAGTCGGTACGGACAAGACAGCGGAGTAGAGGTGAGTTGAACTTAAGTTT
This sequence comes from Mycoplasmatota bacterium, assembly GCA_018394295.1. NCBI lineage: Bacteria > Bacillati > Mycoplasmatota > Mycoplasmatota bacterium. The sequence goes on along the minus strand of CP074573.1, from coordinate 2,228,561 downwards.
TGATACTAAAAAAAAGTATTAATTGTGTCTTTAATTATATATGGTTAATACCAGTAATTAGTTATATGTTTAATCAACAAAAAAGATGGTTAAATAATCACAAAACCATCTTTTTTAATATATTATATTTAATAACTTTATTTAATTTTTCTTTTTTTTGGTTCGGGTACAGGGTCGAAACCACCTTTTCCAAATGGATTACATCTTAATATGCGGTAGATGGTTAGTAAAGATGCATAAAAAACATTATGTTTTTCATAGGCTTCTATCGCATAATTAGAGCATGTTGGAATATGACGACAATTACTTCCAAGTGCTTTTGAGATATATTTTTGATAAAATCGAATTAGATTTATAAACATTTTTTTAATCATAATATCACCAACACTTAATTATATCATAACTAGACCATTATAACAATTTCCATTATTTATCATATAATAAGGTATCTAAAAAGCAAGGTGTGATTTTATGTGTGGGTTTATAGGGATAAAATCAAATGATATTAATCGAGAGAAAGCCTATCAAGTTCTACAAAAAATAAGTCATAGAGGACCTGATGAAGAAGGGGTCTTTTTTGATGAAACGATATATATAGGACATAAACGATTAGTTGTCGTAGATAAGGAGTTTGGAAAACAACCGTATACTTTTAATCAACTCGTAATGATTTATAATGGAGAATTGTATAATACTTCTGAATTAAGAGAAGATTTAAAACAAAAAGGATATTTATTTAATGGACATTCTGATACAGAAATCCTAATAAAACTATTTTATGAATATAGGGAAGAGTGTGTAAAAAAACTTAATGGTATTTTTTCATTCATGATATATGATACACAAACAAAAGAAATTTACTGCTTCCGTGATCGTGTTGGTGTAAAACCATTCTACTATTATTATGAAAATAGTGAATTTATGGCATCATCAGAAATAAAAACAATTTTAAACTATTTTGATATTAATAAGATTAGTGTAAATGGATTACAAGAAATTCTTGGACTTGGACCCTCTCATTCACCAGGAAATGGGATTTATCAAAATATTAAAGAATTAAGACCAGGTCATTATCTCATCTTAAAAAAGAATCAATTAAAAATCCATCAATATTGGCAGGTTAAATCTTTAGTACACCATGAGGATTTTAAAACTACGGTAGAGAAAGTACGTTTTTTACTTGAAGATAGTATTAAAAGACAACTTGTTTCTGATGTTCCATTATGTACTTATTTGTCTGGAGGACTTGATTCAACTGCGATAACATTAATTGGTCAAAAATATAAACCAGATTTAGAGTCTTACAGTATTGATTATATTAATAATCAAAAATATTTTAATGCCAATAATTTCCAAGTGGCTGAGGATAATGATTTTATTAATTTTGTTGTCGACCATTTTAATATTAACCATCATCGTTGTGTAATTAGTAATGAAGAATTAATTGAGACACTTAAAAACGCAGTAATTTTACGTGATATGCCTGGTATGGCAGATATTGATTCCTCTTTATATTGGTTTAGTACGAAAATTAAACCTCAATTTACAGTCGCATTATCTGGTGAATGCGCTGATGAGATATTCGGTGGATATCCTTGGTTTTATCGTACCTTTAAAGATGGCTGTTTTCCGTGGCTTTCTAATTTAGATGAACGAAATAATTTATTAAATGATAACTATCAAAAGAAACTTGAATTAAGAGAATATGTGGATAACCATTATAAAAAAGCATTGCGTGAAGTCCCTTTAAATGGGGATGAAACACTTGAAGAAATAAAGCATAAAAGACTGAGTTACTTAAATATGCTTTATTTTATGACAACTCTTTTGGATAGAAAAGACAGAATGACTATGGGTGCTAGTTTAGAAGTTCGAGTGCCGTTTGCCGATCATCGTTTAATTGAATATCTATATAATGTACCTTGGGAGATGAAATTTTACCAGAATAAAGAAAAAGGTTTATTAAAAGAAGCGGTAAAAGATATTGTTCCTTACGAAATTGTCTATCGTAAAAAAAATCCTTATCCAAAAACACATCATCCAAAATATGAAAAATTAGTAAAATCATTATTTAGAAATTGTTTAAATAATAAAAATTCTGTTTTATTTGAACTATTTAATAAAAAAGCTTTATATAATTTATTAGAAAATGACAAGTCTTTTGAATCACCATGGTTTGGACAATTAATGACAAAACCACAATTAATTGCTTATTTATATCAATTTGATTATTGGTTTAATGAATATAATTTAAATATAATCTAAATATAATATGTGAAGGAAAAATAAATAATTGATTTATTTTTTCTATCACATATTTTTTGGTGATACCTATGATTCTAAATTACATATTTTTATTTATTTCATTATATATATTAATATTATATTTTCCTTGGTATATCACATTTTATACAGAGGGTAAAGTAAAATGTTACTTAATTATGTTTGGGTTTATACGTGTACCAATTAGTTTACAGCGTTTTATTCATACTGCAACAACACGTAAAACACAAGAAGAAAAAGATGTCAATATAATGGAAATATTTGAAAATTATAAAAAAATGTTGAGTATTAGACCAATTTATCATGATTTACTGGAAAGATCAACAATAAAACATCTATATTGGTATTCAGCAGTTCCAATGGAAAATCCTTTACTAGGCCTTTCTCTTTTGCCAATTTATACCACAATGCAGCAAGTATTTATTGATTATATAAATGAACATTTCAAAAAAGTTAGTGATATCGATGTTGAAACAAAATTTAATTATATTGATAATGACGTTTTTATTTATTTTGATTGCATAATAAAAACCAATCTAGCAAAAATTATAAGTGTTAGTGTTAAATACATTACAAAAATACCACTAGTATTAAAACGTACACAATAATATAAGAGGTGATTAATTTGGAACATCCAATTCATAGTTTTATGAAAATATCAATGGAAAATATAAAAGATATGGTTGATGTTGATACGATTGTTGGTCAACCAGTGAATACGAAAGAAGGAACAACAATCATTCCCATATCAAAAGTTAAATTTGGATTTGCATCAGGAGGAACGGAACAAAAAGTAGAAAAAGCACAAGAAAATCAACAACCACCATTTGGTGGTGGAAGTGGTGGAACGGTATCAATCACACCAATTGCATTTTTAGTTGTTAATCAAGATGAGGAAATTAAAGTTTTATCACTTGAAAATCAAACGCACATTTATGAAAAATTAATTGATTTTGTTCCAGAATTATTAGCGAAAGTTAAATTAGTGAGTCCAAAAATGATGAATGGATTTGGGAAAAATAATCAAAAAGAATAAGCTGAATATATTAATTCAGCTTTTTTATTTGTTAAAATAATGACAAATCCATCTTAATAGTGTAAAATTATACTTTGGAATGGTGATAATATGTTAAATACAATTCATAATAAGGTTGAGAAGTTTTATGATTTCTTAGACGAAGCGGGAACTTTTATATTTGAAAGTAGTAAAAATAATTATTTAGATAGCCTTTTATATGCGATTGATTATGTTTTATCTGATGAATCTGTTAATCAGTTAGAAGAATCGGTTATTAAAGGGTTAGATCAAATCCTACTTAAAATTGAAAATGAATCTTTTAATAAAGAAGAAATTCGCAAAGCTTTTCAGTTATCTTTATTAAAAGCCTTTAAACATCTAAAACTAAATATGAGTGAGATAACACCTGATTCTGTCGGAATGTTATTTGCATATCTTACTGATTTATTCTTTGAGAAGAAAGATGATATTGATGTTTTAGATGCAACTGTTGGAAGTGGGAATTTATTATTTTCAATGACAAACAATAGTAATAAAACGTTTAATAATTTATATGGGATTGATGTCAATCCTACTTATTTGAAACTAGCATTACGTTTAGCGAATTTAATGGAATATGAAGTGGAATTTTTTAACCAAAATAATTTAGATAAGATGTTAGTTTCACCTGTGGATCTTATCATTAGTGACCTACCTACCGATGAAGAAAAAGAGATAGGTTCATTTAATTTAGTTACCGCTAAAAATAATATTACTTATAAACCTTATTTAATACTTGAAAATTTAATGAAATATGGTAAAGAAGGTAGTTACTATTTTTACTTAATCCCAAATGATTTTTTTGTTCATCCTAAAAACGATGTGATTAAAGCGATTATTTTAAAAGAAAGTTGTATTCAAGGGATTATTGAATTACCTGTAGATATGTTTAAAGAAGCTAAATATCAGAAAAGTATTTTAATTTTAAGAAAAAGAGGAAATCAAGTTACGGTTAATCAAGAAATATTAATGCTTAGATTTCCAAGCTTTAAAGATAAAGATAAAGTAAAAAACGCTATTGATCAAATAAATCAATGGTTTAGAAAAATACATAATAAATAATTGGAGGAAGAATATGAAAATATTAGCAGTCAATGCAGGAAGTTCATCTCTAAAATTTCAATTATTAGAGATGCCTAACGAACTTGTCATTACATCAGGTTTAATTGAAAGAATAGGTTTTGAAGATTCGATTTTTACGATAAAGTTTAATGGAGAGAAAAAGAAATTTATAAAACCAATTAAGAATCATGCAGTAGCAGTACAAATTGTTTTAGATGCATTAATTGATATGAAAATTGTTAAAAATTATGAAGAAATTATGGGAGTTGGACATCGTGTTGTTCATGGTGGTGAAAAATTCGCTGATTCTGTATTAATTACTGATGAAGTGTTAGATGAAATTGAACAGTTAAAAGATTTAGCTCCTTTACATAATCCTGCAAATGCAACTGGTATTAAAGCCTTCCGTGAAATATTACCAAATGTAAAACAAGTTGTTGTTTTTGATACAGCATTTCATCAATCAATGCCAGAAGAATCTTATTTATACCCAACACCTTATTCATGGTATGAAAAACACAGAATTAGACGTTATGGTTTTCATGGGACAAGTCATAAATACGTTTCTGAAAGAGCAATTGAATTATTAGGAAAAGGTGCAAAAGATACGAAGATTATTACCGTACATATTGGAAATGGTGGTTCTATTACTGCTGTCAAAGATGGTAAATCAATTGATACATCAATGGGATTCACACCACTTGCTGGAATTATGATGGGAACACGTTCTGGTGATATTGATCCATCCATTCTTCCATTTGTGATGGAAAAAGAAAATTTGACAATTGATGAAGTGATGACTGCATTAAATCGTGAATCTGGATTGAAGGGTATCTCTTCAATTTCATCTGATATGCGTGATATTATAGAAGGAATTAAAAATGGTGATGAAAAATGTGTTCGTACCATGAATTTATTCGCTAAACGCGTTTGTGATTTTATCGGTTCATATTATGTACTTTTAGGTGGTTGTGATGCAATCGTATTTACTGCTGGTATTGGTGAAAATAGTGAACCAGCGCGTAAAGCTATTATGAATCGTTTAACTTCTTTAGGAATTACTTTAGATGAAGAAGCAAATCAAGTAATGGGCGAAGAACGATTAATATCGACTAAAGATTCTAAAATTAAAGTTTACGCTATTCCAACTAATGAAGAAGTAGTGATTGCACGAGATACATTAAGATTAATTAAGTAATAATAAATAATAATCACATAGAGCAATCTATGTGATTTTGTTTCTAATACAAAATAAACTTAGTTATTTTTTCATTAATAGATTGATTTAACGTTTGTAATCTTATATTTATTTAGTATAATATGATTAATAATGTTTATTTATATAAAGAGGTGAAACCATGTATACACAATTATATAGTAAAACAGTCTATTCTTTACTAAAAAGTTGTTTAAAGATTGAAGCATATGTAGAAAAAGCGAAACAACAAAACATGCAAGCATTAGCAATAACTGATGAAAATAATGTTTACGGATTAATTAAGTTTTATAAAGCTTGTCAAAAACAAGGGATTAAACCAATATTAGGAACGACTGTCTTTTTACAATCTAATACACCTCTTATTTTATTAGCTAAAAATAATAATGGTTATAAAAATCTTTTAAGTATCATAACAGAAGTTCAATTAAATAATTCACTGATATCTTTAGAAAAATTAGATTTATACCATTTAGATATTATTTGCATTATACCAACACAAAATAATACCTTTAGTCGATTTATAAAACCATTAAAAGAAATATTTGAAAATGATGTATTTTTATCTCTTTTTCCTGAAATTAATGAAACAATCAAAGAGATAAATCAAAAAGTAATTGAAATAGGAAATCAATTAAATGTAGAAAATGTTAGTTTAAATGAAGTAAAATATTGTCATCCAGAGGATGCACTTACTTTAAGATATCTTGAGGCAATTGATAAAGGGTATAATTTAAGTAAAAATACAATAGACCTTTTTTCATCGAATCAATATTTCTTAGAAGTAAAAAAATATCAAGCCTATTTTAAAAATTATCAAAAAGCGATTGATAATACGAATTTAATCGCAGATAGGTGTCATGTAAAACTTGATTTTGATTCATTTCATATGCCTAAGTATAAGACGCCTAATGAGGTAAGTAGTAATGAATATTTAAAAGCTTTATGTAAAATAGGACTTGAAAAACGACTAAACACAAAAGAATTTCCATCTGTTTATTATGAAAGATTAAAATATGAATTAACGATTATTAAAAAAATGAATTTTAGTGATTATTTTTTGATTGTTTATGACTTTGTTAAGTACGCTAAAAAGAACCAGATTTATGTTGGTCCTGGTCGAGGGTCTTCAGCTGGGAGTTTAGTGTCTTTTGTATTAGGAATTACTAACGTTGACCCAATTACTCATCAATTACTATTTGAACGATTTTTAAATCCTGAAAGAGTCACAATGCCTGATATCGATTTAGATTTTCAAGATGATAGGCGAGATGAAGTTATTAAATATGTTCAAAATAAATATGGTAAGCATCATGTTGCTCACATTATTAGTTTCGGAACTTTCGCAGCAAGAAGTGCGATTCGTGAAGTTGCTAAAGTAATGGGAATAAAGGATAGTAGAATAAATGAAATCATTTCCTATATTGATTCAAAATTAACAATTGATCAAAATATTAATAATAATGAAGAATTTAAAAAATTAATTAATGAATATAAAGAAATTGCGAAATTAATTGATATCGCTAAGAAAATCGAGTCGATTCCAAGAAATACCACAACACATGCAGCAGGTATTATTATATGTGAAGAAGACCTTAGACAATTAACTGGTTTACAACCTAGTTTAGATGAGGTTTTACAAACACAATTTGAAGCAAAAGATTTAGAGAGTTTAGGACTCCTTAAAATGGATTTTTTAGGAATAAGAAATTTGACTGCGATAAATGAAATTTTGGAATTGATTGAAAAGACACATCATATAAAAATTGATATTAATCATATTCCCTTTGATGACCCTAAAACCTATCGCTTAATTGCAAGGGGTGAAACAACCGGGTTATTTCAACTAGAATCAAGTGGAATGCGTAGTGTTTTACGAGATATAAAAGCGAGTCAATTTGAGGATATTGTTGCTGTAAATGCTTTGTTTAGACCAGGTCCAATGGATAATATTCCACTTTATATCGCAAGAAAAAATAAAAAACAAAAAGTGGAATATTTACATGAAGACTTAATCCCTATTTTAGAAAGTACCTATGGTATTATTGTTTATCAAGAGCAAATCATGAAAATTGCCCAGAAAATAGCAGGGTATAGTTTAGCTAGTGCTGATTTATTGCGTAGAGCGATTAGTAAAAAGCAAAAGGATGTTCTACAAAAGGAACGTGTAAAGTTTGTAGATAGTGCGATGAAAAATGGATATAATCAATTAACCAGTGAAACTTTGTACGACTACATTGTTAAATTTGGTGACTATGGATTTAATCGAAGTCATTCTGTCGCTTATGCTTTAATTTCTTACCAAATGGCTTACTTAAAAGCTAATTATTTGATCCCTTTTATGGTGGTCATGTTATCAAGTATTTTAGGTAGTGAAACGCAAACTGGTCGCTACATTAGGGATTGTAAACGCTATGGGATTAAAATATTACCTATTTCAATTAATAATAGTTATAATAATTATAGTATCGAAAACAATAATAGTATACGAATGGCTTTTTTGATCATTAAAGGAATTGGACAAAATAGTGGTGAAGCGATTATAAATGAACGTGAAAAAGGTATTTTTAAAAATTATATTGATTTTGTTTTTCGATGCCATGTGTTTTTGAAACAGAATATTTTTGAAGCTTTAGTTTATTCCGGAGCTTTAGATGAATTCAAATTATCAAAAAAAGCAATGATAAATAATTACCGAAAAATCATTGATTTATGTCGTTTTAATCAGAGTGGTTATTTTACCGACAAAATAGAAATCAATACTGATTTAGATGAATATCCTATTAATCAATTAATGAAGAAAGAGAAAGAATATCTAGGATTCTATTTAAGTACTCATCCTATTAGAAAATATATTGAAAAAGATAATCAAAGTAGTATTATCCCTAGTAAAACATTAAAATATTTAAACAAGAGCATAGAGTTAGTTGGATTTGTTGAAAATATTAGGAAAACCATTACAAAAAACAATGAAGAAATGGCGACTTTAATAATTTCAGATGATATTACAAGTGTTAATGGCGTTGTATTTCCTAAAATATATCAATTGATTAAAGATAAATTAATCAAAGATCAGTTGGTGAAGATTCGTTGTAAAGTTCAAGAAAGAAATCAAAAAATTCAACTGGTTATATTCGATATTGAAATAATTAATAATGAAACTTAATTTATAAAATAGTAAATCGCTTTCATTATCATTTTCGTTGTTTATTTTCTTTAATTATGGTAAATTAGTATAGACAAGTCATATATGAAAAACTAGAGGTGATAATATGATAAAACGTCTTGGTATTTTAACATCAGGTGGAGATGCACCAGGAATGAATGCATGTATTAGAGCAATAGCTAGACAAGCATTGAAATATGGTATTGAAGTCTTTGGAATTAAAAATGGGTATGCTGGCTTAGTAAAAGGTGAGATTTTTCAACTAGAATCATTTGATGTAAGTGAAAAGTTGAATCGAGGTGGAACTTTTCTAGGTACAGCACGATTACCTGAATTTAAAAACCCTGAAGTTCGACAAATTGCGATTGAACAATTAAAAAAATACCAAATAGATGCAATTGTTGTAATCGGTGGTGATGGTTCTTTCATGGGTGCTAAAAAATTAACTGAAATGGGTGTTAAATGTATTGGTGTCCCTGGAACTATTGACAATGATATTTCATCAACAGACTATACTATTGGATTTGATACAGCTCTAAATACAATTGTTGAAGCAATTGACAAATTAAGAGATACGACATCAAGTCATTATCGTTGTAGTGTTGTTGAAATTATGGGAAGACATTGTGGCGATTTAACAATCTATGGTGGTATTGCTACTGGTGTCGAAGATTTAATTATTCCTGAAAAAGGGTTTGATATTGATGAAGTTATTTCTCGAATTGAACACGCAAAAAATAAAGGGAAAAAGCATTTTATCATAGCTTTAGCTGAATTATTAACTGATCCGATTGAACTTGCACGAAAGATTGAAGAACGTACAGGTGTTGAAACACGTGCTACAATTATCGGGCATTTACAACGTGGTGGTACACCTACCGCATCTGACCGTGTATTAGCAAGTCGTCTAGGAGCTTATTCGGTTGAGTTACTTGTTCAAGGATTAGGTGGACGTTGTGTAGGGATACACAATAATCAATTAGTTAATTTCGATATCTATGAAGCATTAGAAATGCAGAAAAGAGATAATCTTAATTTATACAACTTATGCAAAACATTATCTTAGGAGGAAATATAGTGACTAAAGAATTTAAAAAGACTAAAATTATTTGTACAATTGGTCCTAAATCAGAGAGTAAAGAGATCATGGGTCAATTAGTTGATGCAGGAATGAATGTTATCAGAATGAATTTTTCTCATGGTGACTATGAAGAACATGGGCAAAGAATCAAAAACATTCGTGAAATCAATGAAGAAAAAGGAACAAATGTTGCATTATTATTAGACACAAAAGGTCCAGAAATTCGTACACATAAATTTTCATCAGGAGATGAACCTACAATTATTACTGTAGGGACAAAAGTAAAAGTGTATATGAATGAAGTGTTAGGAACTGAAGAAAAATTTTCAATCACTTATTCAGGTTTAATTGATGATGTTGAAGTTAATGGTACAATATTAGTTGATGATGGATATTTAGAATTAAAAATTATCGATAAAGGTGAAGATAGTGAAGGTAAATATATTTTAACTGAAGCGTTAAATACACACCCAGTTAAAAATCGTCGTGGAATTAATGTTCCTGGGGCTAAATTAAACATGCCTTTTATTTCAGAAAAAGATCGAAACGATATAATATTTGCTTGTGAACAAAAACTAGATTTTATCGCAGCATCCTTTGTACGTCGTGCATCTGATGTATTAGAGATAAAAGACATTTTAAAAGCACATAATGGAGAAAATATACAATTAATTTCTAAAATAGAAAACAAAGAGGGCGTTGAAAACGCTGAAGAAATATTAGAAGTTTGTGAAGGAATCATGGTAGCTCGTGGTGATTTAGGAGTTGAAGTTCCAGCTGAAGAAGTACCAGTTATTCAAAAACGAATTATTCGTCAATGTAATGAAGTAGGGAAAATAGTTGTAACTGCAACACAAATGCTTGAATCAATGCAAAAAAATCCACGTCCTACAAGAGCTGAGGTATCTGATGTAGCCAATGCTGTATTAGATGGAACAGATGCTGTAATGTTATCAGGGGAATCAGCTGCAGGAAGTTACCCTGTACGTTCAGCTCAAACACAAGCCTTAATTGCTATGCGTTTAGAAGAAGAAATTAATCATGAGATAATGATTAATCGTGCTATTTTATCTAGTCCTCATACGATTGAATCTGCAATTGGATTATCAGTTTGTGATTCTGCTGCTGATTTAGGGGCTAGTGTGATTGTTGCTGCAACTATGTCAGGATATACTGCTCGATTAATTTCTAAATATCGACCAACATGCCCAATCATTGCTGTAACCCCATCACATGATACTGCTAGATCACTTGCTTTAAATTGGGGTGTTACTCCAGTGGTTGTGAGTGAAGTAGAGTCTAGTGAAGATTTAGTTAAGATTGCTGAGAAAGTAGCAGTTGAAGTAGCTGGTTTAGGTAAAGGTGAGATTGCCATTATCACAGCTGGTGTTGCTAAACGTAATTCTACAAACTTAATGAAAATATATGAAGTAAAATAAAGATAAATATAAGAGGTGAATAACCTCTTTTTTAATAGGTGATTATTATGACATATCAACAAAAAAAGGAGTTCGTAAAAATATTACTTATTATTTTGTTTGCCTCACTTGTATTTTTTAGTCTGCTTAGATTTTGGTATTTATTATTAGTGTCAATCATCCTTATATTACTACTAAGTTATTATTATTTTAAAATAGATAAAATTCGTGAAACAACCTTATGTTTAATAGTTAAAAATCAACATGTTTTAATGATGCTTAGAAATAAAAAGAAAGATGATGTACATATAAATAAGTATAATGGTTTGGGTGGAAAAGTAGAAAAAGGTGAATCTAAATATAACTGTGTTTTGCGTGAAGTATATGAAGAAGCAGGTATTAAATTGACGAAATACAATTATGTTGGTCAAGTAGTTTTTAAGAATTTTGGTTATGAAGTTGGTAAAGAAGTAATGTATTGTTTCGTAGGGTATGACTATGAAAATGAAATTGGTGACTGTAATGAAGGAGAATTATCCTGGATTCCAAAAGATAAAGTTATGGCTTTACCTTTATGGGAAGGTGATCAATATTTTTTAATGAATATTATTATGAATAAACCATTTAGTGCTTACTTACACTACGAAGAAGATAAAGTCATTGATTATAAAATTATATATAAATAATAAGTGAGAATTAAAAAAAAAGCGAATCTGTTTGAGGCTGCTGAAAAAGTCTCATCAAATTATGAATTGGGAAGAGTATATTAATTATTCTTCCTTTTTTCATATAAATACAACGAAAAGAAAGTGAAAAATGATATAATGAAGGTAGAAAATAATTTGAAATTGGTGATAGTATGCTACCTAATAAAGAACTTGTCTTAAGTCCATACAGTAAGTTGTATGATATTGTGGTTCCAAAGAATCATATATTAAGAAAATTTAAAGAATTAGTGGATTTTGAATTTGTTTATGAAGAATTAAAAGATAAATATACAAAGGATAATGGAGCGACAGCGAAATGTCCTATTTTTATGTTTAAATTATTATTATTAAAAGTAATGTATCCAATGTCTGACCGAGATTTAGTTGAACAAGCACAATTAAATATGGCATATAAGTATTTTTTAGAAATAGCTCCAGAAGAAACAGATATTATCCATCCAACAAGTTTAACAAAGTTTAGAAAGTTACGATTAAAAGATGGAGAATTATTAGATAAACTAATTTCAAAAACAGTAGAACTAGCACTAAACTTAGGATTAATAAAATCAAAACAAATAATAGTAGACTCAACACATACAAATAGTATGTTTAATTATAAATCACCACTTGAAATCTTAGAAGAGAAATCAAAAAATTTACGAAAAGTAGTATATAAGACTGATGAAAGTTATAAAGATAAGATGCCTGAAAAGCCAATATCAAAGAATATAGACGATCATATAAAATACTGTAATGAATTAGTTGAATTAATTAGAAATGATGAAAATTTACTAATCAGAGAAAATATTAGATTAAAAACAAACTTATTAGAAGAAATAGTAAATGATAATATTGAAGAAATAAATTCAATGGTAGAAAAGGATGCAAAAGTAGGACATAAATCAGCTGATACATCATTCTTTGGATATAAAACACATATCGCGATGGTGCCAGAACGAATTATCACAGCGGCAGTTGTGACAAGTGGAGATAAACACGATGGAAAGCAAGCAAGAGAATTATATGTGAAATCAAAAGAAACTGGAATTGAAGTTGATGCTTTTATAGGGGATGGAGCGTATTCAGAAAAAGAACTAATAGAATATGCGAAAAAAATGAATTTAAATTAGTTTCAAAATTGAGTAAAACAGTATCTAAAGGAAATAAAAGAAAATGTGAGAATTTTGAATATAATAAAGATGCGAAAAGATATGTATGTAAAGCAGGTCATATGGGAGTTAGAGTTGCACTACATGGTAAAAAGAAACATGAGATAGAAGGAACTCCATTGCGAGAAACGCATTATTTTGATGTAGAAAAATGTAAAACGTGTCCATTTAAAGAAGAATGTGGATATAAAGAAGGACAAGATAGTAGATCTTATACAGTTACATTAAAGAAGGATAATGTTCATGCAGAACATGAAAAATTTCAAGAAAGTAAAGAATTCAAAGAATTAGCAAAAGAAAGGTATAAGATAGAAGCTAAAAATTCTGAATTGAAAAATAGTCATGGATATAAAAGATGTCAATCCCATGGCCTTTTAGGTATGCAGATACAATCAGCAATGACAATATTCGCAGTAAACTTGAAAAGAATTGTAACACTAATGGGATAGAATATATCTCATTCTTTAATAGAAACAATAAAAAAGTTAGAAAATGAAGTTAAATCATTTCTAACTTTTTTTATTTAATATTAGTTATCTGAAAATAGACTAGATTTTCAGCACCCTCATCTGTTTCGCTTTTTTATTTTAAAGAAATTAGAAATAAGATAATAGATGGTCAACTACCCATCTACCATGTGCCATTCCAAGAAGAGCTATGTAATATAGAAAAAAGATAATACCGAATCCAGCTAAGACACCTGTAATTAATCTTTTATAATTATTACTTCTATAATGAGTAAAAAATTGAATTGAGCCATCTATTAGCATTGGGATAATGAGTAATATTGAAATCCAAAACTTAAGAATAAGGAAAGGGAAAAATATACCTAGTATTAAAGATATAATCCCAATAATATATCCAATAAAAATCCCCGTACAACGGCTACAGATAGGGAATTGTTTATCTTTGTAAAAAAAGGAGCGCTCTGGTAATTTATGACAATGAAAGAAGACATCAAAAAAATTTTTTTTCAAGATAATTTAAAAAACTTTCTCAAAAAGTGGGCAACACCATTATCTTTATTACTTAAGGTAATGTGTTTTGCGGCTTTTTTAACAGAATCAACCGCATTTTCCATCGCCACACCAATACCTGCATCTTTAATCATTTCAACATCATTTTCACCATCTCCGAAAGAAATTGTGCGTTCTTTTGGAATATCAAAGTAGCTTTGAATATATCGCATCGCATTTCCTTTGCTAGTTTCAGGCGTATATATTTCAATGATTTGTTGGTAATCTCCACCCCAATTTCTAAAATCTAATATGCCTTTAAAGTTTTCTGATAAAAAGGCTTCAACTTCTTGATAACAATCTGGATAAGTCAATAAAATAAAACCATTAGGATTTAAATGTAGTGTTTCCTTGAAATCTCCTATTATAATTTTCCCTCCTTCAGGATGAATAAGGGGCATAATATCTTTACTTTCTTTGTAAAGATAGATATCTTCATAATATTCACAAAAAGCATTTTCTATTAAATGATCAATCTCATTAAATACTTTAAGGATGTAGTTTAAATCAATTTCTCTTGTAATTTCATCAAAGTGAGAATTATATGGATGATGAATTAAAGCACCATTATAGTTAATGATTGGTGTTTTAAGTTCTAATTGGTCATAAAAAACTTTAGATGAACGATAAGGTCTTCCTGTTGCGATACATATTTCATGACCAAGAGCCTTCACTTGATGAATGGCTTGTATCGTTTCATCAGTCATGCTTTGCCAATCATAAAGTGTCGTTCCATCTAAATCTAATAAAATTAAATGTTTATTTTTCATTATTTCACCTCTAGTAATTGTATAAAGATTAAGAGTGTAGTTACTAGAATATACTAAAAAAATAAAATAGTCAAGGTATAGAAACTGGGATAAAAGAAAAATCACGTATATTACGTGATTAAATCATCTAAATATCTGGGTAAAGCCACCAATCATAAAGAAAAATAAATAAAAAATGATTATCCCTATAAATGGAATCAGTGTCCACATACAAACAGAATTAGCAGCATTTGGTTTTTCATCTTTCCATACTAGATATAATACTAATCCAACGATTGGACCAGAAAAAGGAACAGTGCAACAAGCAGCGATATTTGCAACAACATTTGGTTGATCAAGCTCTAGATAATCTTCCACATCTTGATAATGCTTAGTTTGTTTCACTGTTTTATGTTCAGTATGATAAGTTTGGGAAGAAGGACTAGGAGCAAACTTCAATCTTTGTTGACAACTTGTACATATAAATTGATTAGCGTTTGTAGTAAACCCACATTCTTGACAATAATCTGTCCCATTTAATGGAAGAAATCCACATTTTGTACAAGGTTCATTTATAGATTCAACTTCACTACCACAATTTCTGCAATACATATTATTAACCACCTCTCATATACTATTATTTATACTATATAAAAAAACTTTATATTAGTCAATCACTATTTGTTTTTGGTTAAATATGGTTAATAAAAACTAGTAATTATATTGACAGTGTACAGAATTTGCGTTATTATATAACTGGTTATTAGCACTCTGTATAGGTGAGTGCTAAATCAGGAGGTGTTAGCAGTGGATATTAATCAATTTACTGAGAAAATGCAACAAGCGATAAGTAGTGCTCAAAATTTAGCATTAAGTAATCATCATCAACAAGTTGAAATTGAACACTTAATGATTTCTTTAGCAAATGCTACTGAAGGATTGTTAAGACGTGTCTTTGAATTGAGTCAAAATAACAGCAAACAATTCATTTTAGAATTAAATCAATTAATTGATAGTTTACCGAAAGTAGAAAGTGAAAATCAGCAGTTATATATTTCAAATGCTTTAAATCAATTATTAATTGATGCAAATCATCATAAGAACAAATTAAAAGATGATTACTTATCAGTAGAACATGTCATTTTGGCATATTTTAAAATAAATCATTATAAACATAAAGAAATAATTAAAAAATTAGATATTCAATATAAAGAGATTGAAAAAACGATTGATAAGATAAGAGGGAATCAAAAAGTGAAAACACAAAATCCAGAAGCAAGTTATGAAGTATTAGAGAAATATGGTCGCGATTTAGTTAAAGAGGCAAAAAATCATAAAGTTGACCCTGTGATTGGTCGTGATGAAGAAATTAGAAGAGCAATTAGAATATTATCACGGAAAACAAAAAATAATCCGGTCTTAATTGGGGAACCCGGTGTAGGAAAGACAGCTATTGTAGAAGGGTTAGCTCAAAGAATTGTTAAAAATGATATTCCTGAAACTTTAAAAGATAGAACCATCTTTGAATTAGATATGGCTAGTCTAGTAGCTGGAGCTAAATATCGTGGTGAATTTGAAGAACGTTTAAAAGCTGTGCTAAATGAAATTAAACAAAGTGAAGGGAAAATTATCCTATTCATTGACGAAATTCATACAATTGTAGGTGCAGGTAAAACAGAAGGTGCAATGGATGCAGGAAATTTATTAAAACCAATGTTAGCTCGTGGAGAACTTCATTGTATTGGTGCTACAACATTAAATGAATATCGAAAATACATTGAAAAAGATTCTGCATTAGAACGACGTTTTCAAAAAGTATTAGTTGATGAACCATCAATTGAAGACACAATCAGTATTTTACGGGGGTTAAAGGAACGATTTGAGGTGCATCATGGGGTTAAAATCGCTGATAGTGCGATTATTGCTGCTGCTAGTTTATCAGAACGATATATAACTGATCGGTTTTTACCAGATAAAGCAATTGATTTAATTGATGAGGCCTGTGCAACCATACGAATAGAGATTGATTCAATGCCAGAAGAATTAGATCAAGTAACACGTAAAATTATGCAATATGAAATTGAAGAGAGAGCATTGAAGAAAGAAAAAGATCAATTATCACTGGAAAGATTAAGTAACCTTCAAAGAGAGATTGCTAATTTGAAAGATAAACATAGAGAAATGAAGGCCAAATATGAAAAAGAAAAAGCTGGGATTAATCAGTTGCAAGATGCAAAAGCAAAATTAGATAAAGCCAAACATGATTTAGAAATTGCTGAAAGTAAATATGATTTAAATAAAGCAGCTGAAATAAAATATGGTGTTATTCCTATTATTGAAAATCAAATTAGAGAATTAGGAAATAAAGAAGAGCAAAATAATATGTTAAGAGAAAATGTAACAGAGGAAGAAATCGCTGAGATTATATCACGTTGGACTAAAATTCCATTAGCAAAACTTGTTCAAGGCGAAAAAGAGAAATTACTCAATTTACAAGATATTTTACGAAAACGCGTTAAAGGTCAAGAAAAAGCAGTTGAACTCGTGGCGAATGCGATAATTAGAGCAAGAGCGGGAATTAAAGATCCAAATAAACCAATTGGTTCGTTCTTATTTTTAGGACCAACAGGGGTTGGTAAAACAGAGGTTGCAAAATCATTAGCTGAAGCTTTATTTGATAGTGAAGAACATATCGTAAGAATTGATATGAGTGAATATATGGAGAAGTTTAGTGTTTCTCGTTTAATTGGTGCTCCTCCTGGTTATGTTGGATATGAAGAAGGTGGACAGTTGACCGAAGCGGTAAGACGCAAACCATATTCAATTGTTTTACTAGATGAAATAGAAAAAGCACATCGTGAGGTATTTAATATATTACTTCAAATATTAGATGATGGGCGTATTACAGATTCTCAAGGAAGAACAGTTGACTTTAAAAATACAATCATAATAATGACATCAAATATTGGGTCATTACATTTATTAGAAAATAATATAGAAAATGCATATGACTTAATTGATAGAGAATTAAAAAATCATTTTAAACCTGAATTTTTAAATCGGATTGATGAGATTGTAAAATTTAGTCTACTAAATGAAGAAGTTATTGTTAAGGTAGTAGAAAAATTTATTGATGAATTAAAAGTTAGATTAAAGGAACAAACCATAGATATTTTAGTTAAGCCGGAAGTTTTAGAATATATCGCTAAAACAGGGTATGATTCAGTTTATGGAGCGAGACCATTGAAACGCTTTATCCAACGTCATGTTGAAACACCGATTGCTCATAAAATCATAAGTAATGAAATAAAACCACATCAAGTTATTACAATCAATATGAAAGACAGGAATATTATAATAGAATAATATAAACTATATCTATTAAATTTTCATTTTAACTTATCAATTAACTTAAATGATGTTATAATATCTCTGTTGGATGTGATTTTATGATATTAAAAATGAGTAATGAAGAAAAAAGACAAATTGTTTTAAAAGGTAATCTATATAAGGGATTATTAGTTTTATCTATTCCAATTGTGGTTAACAATTTGATGCATACCTTATATAATCTTGCAGATACTTTATGGGTCTCTAAGATAAGTAAGGCTGATACAGAAGTATCGGCTATTAGTCTTGTTTGGCCTGTTTTAATGCTATTTATAGCCTTTGGAATGGGAATACAAATTGCCGGAACCTCATTAATGAGTCAATACATAGGTGCAAATGAAAAAGAAAAAGCCAGTAAGTTGGCAAGTCAAATTTTTATGTTTTCTTTTTTAATTGGACTATTAATGATGGTACTGGCCTATTTATTTGCGCCATCTATTTTGCATTTAATGAGAGATAATAAGGATCCAGAAACATATATATTAGGTTTAAGTTATTTAAGGATTATGTTTATAGGGATATCTTTAGATTTTTGTTTGTTAGTGTTTACGTCAATGCGTCAAGCCTATGGTGATACCTTAACGCCGGTATTGTTTACAGGGAGCTCAGTTATCTTAAACGTTTTATTAGATCCGTTATTTATAATAATATTTAAATTAGGTGTTCCAGGAGTTGCTTATGCAACTATTTTAGCTAAATTAATTGTAATGCCTTTTTGGTTACATAAAGCCTTTCTTGATAAAAAAAGTATTCATCTTATTATAAAACATATGAAATTGAAATGGAAAATGGTTAAAAAGATTGTGAAGGTAATGATACCAGCATCATTTAGTGGATCATTAACTGCATTAGGCTTTACCGTATTAAATGCATTTATTATTTCATATGGAGATTCTACAATGGCTGCTTTTGGTATAGGAAACCGGATTACAAGCTTAATTATGATGCCAGCGATGGGAATTGGAAGTGCGTTAGCATTTTATATAGGTCAAAATATAGGTAATGAGAATTATAAACGCGCAAAGGAATCATTTTATACATCACTAAAATTAACACTACTTATGATGTTTATAGGGATGGTGATTATATTACCTTATCCTGTTAGGATAAATATCGTTAAGATTTTTTTACGAGAAGAAGAATCCATTACATTAGCTGTAACTTATATGATGTTTGTGGGACTTAATATTCCACTTATGGGTATATTCCAAAATTTCAATGGCGTATTTGTAGGGTCTGGTAAGAGTATTTATTCATTTATTATGTCAATGACAAGATTATGGGGGATAAGGATTCCTTTAATACTTATTTTTAAGCATTTTACTAATCTTGGTAGTAGTGGTATTTGGTATGCAATGGTACTGAGTAATGTTATAGTTTGTATATTAGGGTTGTTTTTGTATAAGTTTGGTGAGTGGAAAAGAAAAATTGTATAATAAAATAATACAAAAGTGAATATACATTAGTATGCTCACTTTTTTAAAAATAAGTAGCATATAATTAACGAAAGAAATACCGAAATTAGGTTGTTACAATTATATGTAGAAATGAATTGCTAGACATAAAATTAATGCAATTAATATAACTTATCTAAGAAGTAGAATGGCTTAATAAACAAGTTAATCGAAATAGAAGATATGAACTTTCTATTTGAAATCTACTTTAGAAGTATAAGAAATTATAAAGTTGTTGAAGGAATAATTAATAATAAAAAACCCAAAAAAACCATATTTTTTCTCAAAAATCTAGAGATTTTTTTTTCGATTTTGTCGGATATCATAGTTATTATTAATAAATTTTGATAATCAGTAAACTAAAATAATAATATCATTGACAAACTATACTGAGTAATGTAAAATTATAATAACCTATATAAGGTAATAAAGAAGGAGGAATAGAAAGTATGAAAAGATTTTTTACCTTGGTATTATTAGTTGTTTTTGCATCAGTTTTAGTAGCTTGTAATGACAATAAAACAACTAAAGACAAAGATAATGAAGAAGTTATCAATACAGTGATTAGTAATTTGGAACTTCCAGATTTAACTGCTGTTACTCAAAACTTCGATTTACCAGCCTCTGATTCAGAATCTGGTGTTTCATTTACATGGACATCTGGTAATGAACAAGTTTTAAAGATTCAAAATAATGTGGCTGAGATTACTAGACCAGCAGTTGGTCAAAGTGATGCTACTGTTAAGTTAATTTTAATTGCAACAAAAGGTGATGCTTTCAAAACTAAAGAATATTCACTTACTGTAATAGCTACACCCCAAGGTGCTCAAGCAAAATTGGATGAAGCTGTAACTGGATTAGATATCACATCAGTAAATGATATTACTAATATCGTTGAAAATTCATTCAGTTTAAATGCTATATCAACAGTTCATGATTCAGTAAATATTGTTTGGACCTCTAGTAATGATGCTGTAGTTTCATTAGCAGAACCTGGTACTAGTGGTATTCAAATCGCTACTGTAACTAGAACTGAAAATGATGAAAATGTTACTTTAACAGCTACTTTAACTATTGATGACAATGGAAATACTTTAACTGAAACAAAAACATTTGATTTAGTTATTACTAAGTTAGCAGATACTGATGAAGGAAAAGTAGCAGAAGTTAAAGAAAACTTACGTTTATTTAGAATTGACTTTGTTATTGGGGATTTAACACTTCCAACTACTGGTGCTTATAATATTCCAATTGTATGGGAAAGTAACAATACAGTTGCTGTATCAATTGCTGGTGGAGTTGCTAATGTTACTAGACAAGAACTAGATACTGAAGTAACATTAACGGCTACTATTACATTAAATGATGTTACTGAAACAAAAACATTTAGAGTATTTGTAATAGGAACAGGAAATACTTATACATATAGAGAATATACTGCTGGAGAATCTATTATTAACCCACATGCTACTACAGCAGGTGTAGCTAGTGATTTATATGATTATATCACAGCTGGATTATATAAAGGTGACTTTGATTGGGCAAGTGCTGGATTACAAGTTGGAGATTTCAGAAACATGGATTTATTAAATTATGATAGACTTCCTTATCTAGCAAAAAGTTTACCTATTGATGTTAATGGTGATCAAAAGACATGGAATATTGAATTAAGAGAAGATTTAAAATGGGAAGACGGTACACCAATTACAGTAGATGATTATTTATATGCATATAAGATGTTAATTGATCCTAAATTAGTTAATGACAGAGCTTCTAATTTATATCAAGATATACCTGTAGTTAATGCAGAAGATTATTTCTTCCAAGGTACTGGATATAAGGGATGCTATGTAATGTATGATAATCAAGTTGAAGGTTCTTTAGTAACTTCAATTAGCGAAGACGCATGTACAATTGAATACTTAGGTGAACATGAAACATCTAGAACTGTTCAAAATTATCCAGAAACTTTAGATTTCTCTGAGGTTGGAGTTCATAAAGTTAATGATCATACACTTCAATTTGTTTTACAAGATCCTCTTACAAGTTGGGATTTACGTGGACAATTAACTAGTGGAATTACTGGTCCTGTACATGAAGGATTATATGAAGCTGGAATGAATCCTGAACGTACTAGAACTACTTATGGAACAAGTGCTGATACAATTATGTCATATGGTCCATATAAATTAGTGACTTGGGAAACAGAAAAACTTTATTTGTATGAAAAAAATGAACATTTCTTTGATAAAGATAATTATAGATTTGACAAAATAAGAGATGATGTTATTGGTGATCAATCAGCTTATGTTTCAGAGTTCAAAGAAGGTCGTCTTGATATAGCTGGTGTTGGTGGAGATTACTATGATGAATTTAAAGAAAATCCTAATGTTAAATTATCACCAACTACACAAACATACCGTTATTATTTCAATATTGCTGATAGACCAGATGAAAATACTAATCCAATGATGAAATATGACAAATTCCGTGAAGGTATATATTACGCTATTAACCGAGAAGAAATGTCTAATACTGTAGTAGCACCTTCATTCCCTCAACAAGCATTATTAACATCTAAATATATAATTGCTGATTTCTCTACAATATCATTTAGAGGAACAGAACAAGGTGAATCAGTAATAGCTGATAGAAGTCCAGAAACATTTGGATATGATCCAGAGTATGCTTTAGAATTATTCAATGATGCATATGCTGAAGCAGTTGCTGCTGGTGATATTACAGATGGTGAAAAAGTTACTATTGAATTAGCTATGTATGATTCAGAGAGAAACTGGACATTAAATCGATGGGTTAAAAATTGTGTTGAAACTTCATTTGATGCAGTTGAAGGTGGATCAAATGAAGGTAAATTTGAATTCGTTATCCAACCGTATTCAGGTGATGCATTAGACGCAGTTACTGATGCTGGTAATTTTGATATGTCATTTGGTGCATGGTATGGCATGGACTTCTGGCCTATTGAATTAATTGGTTATGTTTATAACAACCATCAAGCCTATATGCAAGAAAAAGGATTTACTCCTGGTGATACTGAACTTACTGTAGAATTACCATATAAAAATGCAGGTAAAGAAGATATCTCTGAAACAAGAACTTATGATGAATGGTTCCAAGCTGTTCAACCAGGTGGAGATTTGTATGATGTGTATGAAGGTAAAGATTTAGATTGCCTAAATATATTAGCTGCTATGGAAAAAAGTGTATTAGATTTATATATGAATGTGCCATTATATTCAGCAGTTACAACTGTAGTATATTCTGACAGTATCGTATTTGAAAGTCCTGAATTCCATAACTGGATGGGTTGGGGCGGACTTAAATATATGTACAAAAATGAACCTGACGTAGTATCATAGAAATATATTTAAATTAAAAACAATCAGTTATAAACTTACAACCCTGAGGATTTAATTCTTTGGGGTTGTATTTATTATTTGAAATAGGAGGTAAAATTGTGTTTGAGTATATTTTGAAAAGACTAGGTTTGATGTTCATAACTGCTCTAATCATTATAACAATTATCTTTGTAACGATTAGAATGATGCCAGATTTTGACAAACCTGTACTTGGACAAGATCCGAAAATTATTGAGAGAATTAGAAAAGAAGAAGGATTAGACAAATCTATCCCAGAACAATATGGAATTTGGATTAAAAATATTGTAACTGAATTTAAGTGGGGATGGTCCACTAGTAAACAAAATGACGTAGTAGATGAAGTTGTACATAGAATCCCTGTTTCTGCTTCAATTTCTATAGTTCCGTTTTTGTTTTCAGTTCCTCTTGGATTTGGTCTTGGTATTTTAGCTGCATTAAGGAAAAATAAAGGTATCGACCATGTCATTTCATTAGGGGTCATTTTCTTTATTAGTTGTCCTGGTTTTGTTGTTGCATCTTTATTGCAATACTATTTCGCGTATGAATTAGAATGGGTATTGCCATTTTATGCTGCGAAGGCAGATGTAGCAGTTAATCCATCTTTAAGATTTACCACAATATTATTGCCTTGGTTATCTATGGTATTTGGAGCTGTAGCAGGTTTCACACGTTTCACACGTGCAGAACTAACTGAGGTACTAACATCGGAATTTATGTTATTATGTAGAACTAAAGGTCTTACCAAAAGACAAGCAACATTACGTCATGCTATGAGAAATTCAATGGTACCTTTAGCACCAATGATTATTGGGGGGCTAATTGGATCATTATTTGGTTCACTAATAGTTGAAAAAATATATGTTATTCCGGGTGTTGCAAATAGTTACTTAGAAGCTTTTGGAGCTAGAGACTATCCATTAATAATGTTTTTGAGTGTTATGTATTTAGTGATAGGTTTATTAGCAACTTTATTTGTTGATATATCATATAGTGTTATTGATCCACGAATTAGAGTTGGAGGTGGAAAACGATGAATAATGAAAAAATATTAGATAAGTCTAAATTTACCTTAGTTCAGCAAGATAAAGTCATTTATGATGAAAAGATTGAAACTGAACCGATAGGTTATTTTAAAGATGCTTGGATTCGTTTTAGAAAAAATAAAGTATCTGTTTTAGCTTTCATTATATTAATGATTATCTTTTTCTTTACTCTTTTCGGTCCGTATCTTAATAGTTATAGCTTTAATGACAAAGACGTGAGAATCGCTACTCTACCACCAAGAATTCCTGGAATTGAAAAATTAGGGATATTTGATGGAACTAAAGTGTATAAAGATTATACTATGACACGATATACTCAAATTCCTGAAGATATTGTTATAAGTACCTCTAATGTACATACAAAGCCAAGATGTGATGGAAATCCATATGGTGATGTATGTTATAAGAATGGTGTTGAAATTCCATGGACATACACTACTTTTATGGATATTAAAGTTGATGATTATAAGTATAGAAATTGGATTAATTCTCATGATGAGAAAAAATATTTAACCTTGAGTCAAAGTCAATTTGAAGAGGTTGATCCTAGTATTATAATTGGAACACCTGAAGAAATTAGTGCTAAAATGGTTAGATATGTAGCACTTGATGAAAATGGTGTGGAGAAGGAATATATTGTATCATTAGAAACATTTTCCTCAATAGACCCTGATACTGTAATTAGTGAAGAACATTATACTAGAACTATGTATAAATTATATGTTGATTATTGGCAGTATATGGGATATGAAGAAGGAGAAATGCCATATTTTTGGTTTGGTACAGACCAAGAAGGACGTGACTTATTTACTTCTATTTGGATTGGTACAAGAACATCTTTCATTGTTTCGTTCACAGTTGCTACAATAAACATTATGATTGGTATTGTTTTGGGAGCAATTTGTGGATACTATGGTGGAAAAGTAGACTTATATTTACAACGTATATTTGAGATTGTATCAGAAATTCCTTTGTTAGCAGTGCTTACCATTCTGATATTACGTTTTGGTAGTACAATGTGGGTTGTAGTATTAGCATTTACTTTGACAGGTTGGGTAGGTACATCAAGGATGGTGCGTGCTCAATTCTATCGATATAAAAATAGAGAGTATGTGTTAGCAGCAAGAAGTTTAGGAGCATCAGATGTTCGAATTATGGCTAGACATATATTTCCAAATGCACTTGGTATGATTATTACATCTACCGTATTGCAAATACCATTTATTATTTTCACTGAATCAAATTTCTCATTCTTATCAATTATTAACTATGGTACAACTACTAGTCTCGGTAGAATAATTAGTTATGGTCAAGAAGTAATGAATACTAGTGTGCATATATTATTATTCCCTGGAATAATTATTTCACTATTGATGCTATCTTTTAATATGTTTGGTAATGGACTAAGAGATGCATTTAATCCATCGTTAAGGGGAGTTGAAGAATAATGGCTGAGACAATATTAGAAGTTAAAGACTTAGCTATCTCTTTTAAGACTGTAAATGGTACAGTTAAAGCTGTTCGAAATGTTAGTTTTAAACTAAAAAAAGGTGAAACATTAGCTATAGTAGGAGAAAGTGGTAGTGGAAAAAGTGTAACCAGTCGTGCAATTCTGGGAATTTTAGCTGGAAATTCTATTTATGAAGGTGGGTCAATTTTTTATGACGGTCAAGATTTGATGAAAATTAAAGAACCTGACTTTCATAAAATTAGAGGTACTAAAATCTCTATGATTTTCCAAGATCCAATGTCTAGTTTAAATCCAATAATGAAAGTTGGAAAACAAATTTCTGAGGCACTGTATCTTAAATTAGGTTTAACAAAAGCGGAAGCTAAAAAAAGAACTATAGAATTAATGACAGAAGTTGGAATCGATCAACCAGAAAAAAGATATTATCAATATCCTTTTCAATTTTCTGGTGGGATGAGACAACGTATTGTTATCGCAATTGCTCTAGCAAATAATGCAGAAATTTTAATCTGTGACGAACCAACTACCGCTTTAGATGTTACAATTCAGGCACAAATTCTTGAATTAATTAACAAAATCAAGAAAGAAAGAAATTTATCTGTTATCTTTATTACACATGATTTAGGTGTAGTTGCTAATATGGCAGATAGAGTTGCAGTTATGTATGCTGGAAAAATTGTTGAATATGGTAATGTTGAAGAAATTTTCTATCAACCAAAACATCCATATACATGGGCATTATTATCAGCAATGCCAGATTTAGATTCCAAAGAAAAGTTATTTACAATCCCTGGCACACCACCAGACATGCATTTTCCTCCTAAAGGAGATGCATTTGCAGCTAGAAATAAGTATGCATTACAGATAGACTTTGAAGAACAACCTCCAATGTTCAAAATTTCTGAATCCCATTACGCAGCAACTTGGTTATTACATGAATTAGCACCAAAAGTTGAAATGCCAAAAAGTTTAAAAAATCGTATTGAGCGATTAAAAAATGGGAGGGGTAACTAATGAAGAAAGTTGAATCTCCGATTTTAGAAGTCAAAAACTTAAAACAACATTTTGATGTAGGAACAGGTAGAAAACATATATTTGTGAAAGCAGTTGATGGAGTTAGTTTTTCACTTAAAAAAGGAGAAACCTTAGGATTAGTTGGTGAATCTGGTTGTGGAAAGACAACTACAGGAAGATCAATTATTAATTTATACAATATTACTGATGGTGAAGTAATTTTAAATGGTGTTAAAATTGCACAGGGAACAGCAAGTTATGTTAAAGAGATTAAAAGACTTAAAGCGGAATTAAAAGCAAAGAAATCTGAAAAAGCAGCTAATATATGTGAATTAGCTAAAAAATCTAAAATTAGAATTTCAGAATTAAAATCAAAAATAAGAGAAGCAAAGCATTTAAATAATGAAAATAAACATTACTATGATAAAATTCAAATGATCTTTCAAGATCCTATAGCTTCCTTAAACCCACGTATGACCGTTAAAGAAATTATTGCTGAAGGTTTAAGAATTCACGGTGAGAAAGATGACAAGGTAATTAAACAAAAAGTTTCAGATATACTTCAAATCGTAGGTTTATTACCTGAGCATGCCTTCCGTTATCCACATGAGTTCTCTGGTGGGCAAAGACAGCGTATTGGTGTTGCTAGAGCTCTAGTTATCGAACCAGAAATTCTGATTGCTGATGAACCAATAAGTGCATTAGATGTTTCAATTCAAGCACAGGTTATAAATTTATTGAATGATTTAAAAGAAAAATTAGGTTTAACTGTTTTATTTATTGCTCATGATTTGTCAGTTGTTAAATATTTTTCTGATCGAATCGCAGTTATGTATTTTGGAAAAATAGTTGAAGTAGCTGATAGTAAAGAATTGTTTTTAAATCCTTTACATCCTTATACTAAATCTTTATTATCTGCAATTCCTATTCCTGATCCTTTGAGTGAAAGAAATAGACAACGTATACATTATGATCAATCCTCACATAATTATGATGAGAATAATCAACCATCTTTAGTGGAGATAAAACCAGGACATTTTGTATCTGCTTCACCTAGTGAATTGGAAGAGTACAAAAAAATAATTAAATAGTCGACATTAAAGAGATGAGATATCTCAAAAATTTTAATCCTATAAATGGTGGGTGATTAAATGTCAATAGGTAAAATCATATTTATGATATTTAGCATAGTATTTACAATATTAATATTACTATTTGGTGCTAGATACGATTTAATAGGCTGGATTAATGCAACTTTTTCTAGTGGTATTATTTTATTTGGCGTTGGTATCTTAATTTATGTTAGTGGTGAAGGTATATTTGATATAGCAATTTTTGGAACAAAAAAGTTTTTCAAAAGTATTTTCTCACGCAATAATAACATGGGTTCATATTATGAATATCACGTAGAAAGAAGTGAAAGAGAAAAAATTCCAGTAGGAATAATCCTATTTACAGGATTGATTTATATGGGAATATCCTTTTTATTACTTTATATATTTTATCATTAGTATTAATTATCTAACAAACTGAAATATTAGGGTTTAAGCAATTTTTCTTAAACCAATATATTTGAAAATATTTTTATATGCATATAAAAAACAACATGTTAAGCATGTTGTTTTTTGGTTAAACGGCGTTTACCTCAAGGCAAAGTTATAAGACGGTAGGTCTTGCTTTTTTACATCAAATACTTTTATGACTAGGACTAGTGAGCAAGAAGTCAATAAAAAGTCATATTAGTAGATATATAAATGAAAGAACTGAACTGATGTATGAAAGTAAAAAATGAAAAAAGAAAACCTTACTTAGAAGGCAGTTAGAAGAGCACGATATAGTAAAAAAGTTAGTTTATCCTTAATTTTCTATAAGAATATGAATATATGGAATCGTTCAGTACAAAACGGTATGTAATGGTAGTGTGAAAGGTCGAAAAAAAAGGAGAAAAATGATATATTTTCTCCTACTAGATTAAATTAGAAATAAAAATAGAAATTCTTATTTTCTTTGTAAACCAATACGTTTATAGACCTTCATTATTTTTTTATAAGTTATTTTTCTAGCTTTTTCAGCGCCTTTATCTAATATATCATCTAATTCGTCAGAGTTTCTAATTTTATTAAATCGATTTTGAATTGGTATGATGAATTCAACTAATGTATCAGCTACTTCTTTTTTAAATTGACCATAATTCGATTCTTTAAATTGCGTTTCAAGGTCATCAATTGATTTATTTGATATTATTGATAAGATAGTTAATAAATTACTAATACCTGGTTTATTTACTTTATCATAGTGAACAGATGAACCACTATCAGTGACAGCTGACATAACTTTTTTATGGATAACTTTAGGGTCATCTAACATTAATATACATCCTTTGTTATTATCACTTTTACTCATTTTTTTCAATGGATTTTGTAAATCCATTATTCTAGCGCCTACTTTAGGTACATAATGTTCAGGAATAACAAATGTTTCACCATATTTATTATTAAAGCGGGTTGCAATATCTCTTGCTATTTCAACATGTTGTTTTTGGTCTTCTCCAACAGGTACCAAATCTGCATCATATAGTAATATGTCAGAAGCCATTAAAACAGGATAAGTATATAACCCACATGATAAACCATCAGTTCCCTGTTTTTGCGATTTATCTTTGAATTGGGTCATGCGGTTTAATTCACCGATATAAGTATTACACTCTAATATCCAACTAAGTTGCACATGAGCTGGAACTTCAGATTGTACAAATACAGTAGAGATATCTGGATTTATTCCACAGGCAATATATAAAGAAGCGATATCTTTTGTTCGTTTTTTAAGTTCAAGTTTTTTTTGTGGTACAGTGATTGCATGTAGGTCAACGATACAAAAATAACAGTCGTAGTCTTTTTGTAGCTTAACAAAATTTGAGACCGCACCAATATAATTTCCTAATGTTAAATCACCACTAGGTTTAATTCCTGAAAATATTGTTTTCATAACATTCCTGCCTTTATATAAATTTTATTAATTAATTATAACACCTTTTTGATAAAAAGTGAATCTCAATATACTTTCAGTTTTATTTGAGTTAGTCTTTGCTATTTTGTGAAAAAATTACTAAAGTATAAAGATAGTGTAGAAAATCGCCTACCTTTATGATATAATGTAATTGAGGAAATAGGATATTTGTAAGTATTTTAGTAGTAGATATAAGTATATTGAAGGAAGGTTTAAATAAATGGTAACCATATTTACAACGCCTAGTTGTGCTTCTTGTCGTAAGGCTAAAAAATGGTTTGAAGAATATAAAATAAAATATGAAGAGGTTAATATATTTAATACTAAATTAACCAAGGCTGATATTATTCATATATTAGATAAAACAGAAAATGGGTTTGATGATATTATTTCAACACGCTCTAAAATAATCAGTCAAAATAATATTGATATTAATAATATGAAAATGAATGAGCTTTTAGACTTTATAATTCAAAATCCAAGTATTTTACGTAGACCTATTATTATTGATGATAAGAGGCTTCAAATCGGTTATAATGATGAAGAAATTAGAACTTTTTTACCTAGACACATTCGTGAACAATTAATGTGTGATGGTGAGATTTGTCGAAAACAAAATAGAACTTGTGATTATATAGAAGCATTAAAAGAAGCGTTAAAAATAACTGTATAAAAAATCTCTGACATTTCAGAGATTTTTTTTATAATTATAGGCTCGTACTATTTTGTTTTTCGTTTTTATTCTCGGAATTTTGAATGACGCTAATAATTCCTGAAATATCTTCTTACCATTATTATATTCGTTGGTTTCTAGTTCTATCTCGTAATCCCAATGATTATAATAGAAAGATTTGTCTATAGCGATTAAATTACCTAAATATGGGATTTCATAACGGTAAGTGGTTAATGAGGCTAATTCATAAAGTGCATCATTTATTTCTAGTTCTTGTAGCTTATTGAAAACTTCACCTTTATTCAATTTATGATGTTGTATAATATCAGATAAATCATTTTCCGTAATTATATCTGTTGTTTCTAAGATTCCAACTTTTTGTTTTTGTTTTAAAGTAAGCTCAATTGTTTGTTTCTTAATCCTAGCTCTTAAAGCAGTTTTTTGTTTTTTCAATATTAAATCTTTTGTATCAAAGTAAATGTTGACTTGTTTTATCATTGATTCAGGCAAAGGATTGAAGTGGTCAATAATTTTCTCATATTCTGTTTTTGTTAAACTATTTTTAAATTCTATTTCAAGATTTTGTGACATTTTCCATTCTCCTTGTTTATTATATATTATTATTTTAATAAATTATTTTTGTGAAATCAATAATTTATGGTAAAATAAAGGTGATAGGGGAATGAATAAACCTTTAAAAGAGAAGGATGGTGAATCCGGTTTTACGGAGAATATATGGTTTATATACATAATTGGGATGAATTTCTTCAACCCTATGAGTTAACTGTTCATGAATTAAAATTAAAATTAGAAGGAATAAGAGCTCAATATTGGAAAAAGAATATTCATTCACCGATAGAATCTGTTCGAGTTCGAGTGAAGACAATCAATAGTATAATTGATAAATCTAAGCGAATGTCATTACGACTTGATGAAATTGGTGAAAAAATGCATGATATTGCTGGTGTAAGAATTACTTGTCAGTTTGTTGAAGATATTTATTCAGTTGTCGCTTTATTAAAAAAGCGAAGTGATATTGAAATTGTCTATGAGCGAGATTATGTTACTTATCCAAAAGAAAGTGGATATCGATCTTATCATTTACATGGTTATTATAACTTAGAGACAATTGATGGTACAAGAAAAGTGCTATTTGAAGTACAAATCCGTACAATGACTATGAATGTATGGGCTACTGTTGAACATTCGTTAAATTATAAATATGAAGATGAAATTCCTGAGGAGATTAAAGAGAAACTAATAAAAGCAGCTGAGGCTGCTGTGAGTTTAGATGAACAAATATCTCAGATAAGAAATGAAATAAGAGAAGCTCAGCAACAATTTGTTTTAAAGAAATTAAGTCAATTTAAAGGTTATGATGATGATAATTAATAATGGAGGGCATTATGAAATATGCGATTATAACAAGAGGTGATCCATTTTCTGAAGAAGTTGTCACCAAATTACACAAACGGCTGACTCAGA
Organism: Mycoplasmatota bacterium; assembly: GCA_018394295.1. NCBI lineage: Bacteria > Bacillati > Mycoplasmatota > Mycoplasmatota bacterium. Next base: position 2,196,700 of record CP074573.1, on the reverse strand, counting down.
TAAATTTTATAAATGACCAACAAAATCCGAATATTATCATCACCGTTGGTGGAGATGGAACGATGCTTAAAGCGGTTCATCATTATATAAATAAAATAGATGAAGTGGTTTTTGTAGGTGTTCATACTGGGAAATTAGGTTTTTATACAGACTTTCTCCCAGAGGACTTAGATTCTTTTATTGAAAAAATCGTTCAAAATCAATATAATGATGTATCCTTTCCACTATTAACTGCCTATGTTTATAATAAAACTTCATGCATTAAATTTTATGCATTAAATGATATTACATTAATCAATTCCTTTCATACACAACAAATTGAAGTATTTATTAATAATGAGTATTTTGAATCTTTTCAAGGGACTGGTTTATGTATTAGTACACCTACTGGTAGTTCTGCATTTAATAAATCGCTTGGCGGTGCTTTGTTGCATCCAAAAATCCAAGCTTTTCAATTAACTGAAATTGGTTCAATTAATAATAATGTTTATCGAACAATTTCTGCACCGATGATCTTTCCTAAAGAACATTTTATTACTTTAAAATCTCCTAATTTTAACGATGTTACATTAACTGTTGATCATATGCATCGTAATTTAGAAAGTTTTGAGTTTATTAAATTTGTTTTATCAGAAAAAGTTGTTCGTTTTAGGCAGTATGATAAAAATGATTTTTGGAAAAGAGTTCAGAAATCATTTTTATAGAAATAGATAGTCATTATTCATTTATAATTTAATAGATAAAGATTAAAAATGTGAATCATTATGATTCATTTTTTTAATTATCTAATTATGTATAATATCAATATATTTTTGTTAATAGATTTTTATTAACATTTGAATTGTGATATACTATATCTATATTAATTATTTTAGTAATGTAGGTGTTAATCGATGAAAGAAACGCTCAAAAAAATATATAAAGATCAATTAATTGAATCTGTTTCAGAGTATGATTTTAAAAAGTATTATTATTTTATTGATAGCAATCATCATATTTTTGGTATTTCCAAAAATACTATAACTGATAATGAATTTAAAATGATATGTAGTCAGTATGAATTATTAAGCGAGGAAATTGGGTTAGATAAATATCAGTCAATTATTAATTATTTATTTGGTGTAAGCGATGATGATATAAAATTGAAACATCTGAAGTATTATATGATTAAATTTATGAATGTTAAGGATGAAGAGACTTATCAAGAATTAAATCAATTATTAATTGGTTCATTTGATGAAAGTACCTATTTAATTAAAAAACAAAACATATATATTATGGTTGTTGATAAAGATAAAGATATTCAATTTATCGATATTTTAAAATCGATTGAAAGTGATTTCTTAATACAAATAGTTGGATATGAGAGTGATTTCTTTGACGTTAATGATTCTCTACCAAAATATTTTCAATTTGATTATAAGGCGTTTGTTTCTTATAAAAAAACAAATCATTTGGTTATTCATAAAACAAATCTAATAAATAATAATATTTTATTTAATATTGATGAAAATATAAAAAAAGATATAAAATCTTATATTTTAAAAGATTTTCAATATGATACTGAAATGCTTAATGTGATTAAAATGTATTTTGAAACAAACTTTAATTCTACACTTGCAGCGAAAAAATGTTATATGCATCGAAATACATTTATTCACAAAATTGATAAATTTATTCAACAAACTCATTTTAATGTTAGAAATTATGAAGATGCATTTATTGTATATTTAGCCCTTGTCATGTAATTTGTACAAATTGCACAATTTTTAGGGAAAATTGTTGTGCATAATTGACATTTACTTAAGAATGCATATGTCATATAATAAATGTAATAGAAATTATAGGAGGAAATAGAATGGCAACTTTAAAACTTAAAAATATTAATAAGATTTATGATAACAATGTACAAGCTGTATTTGATTTTAATATCAATGTAGAACACAAAGAATTTATTGTTTTTGTAGGACCATCAGGTTGTGGGAAATCTACAACTTTACGTATGATTGCTGGATTAGAAGAAATTACTTCAGGAGAATTATATATTGATAATGAATTAATGAATGATGTTGCTCCTAAAGATCGTAATATTGCGATGGTTTTCCAAAATTATGCATTATATCCTCATATGAATGTATATGATAATATGGCATTTGGATTAAAATTACGTAAATTCCCTAAAGATGAAATTGAACGTCGTGTTCAAAAAGCAGCAGAAATTTTAGGATTAAAACCATATTTAGATCGTAAGCCAAAAGCTCTTTCAGGAGGACAAAGACAACGTGTTGCTTTAGGACGTGCAATTGTTCGTGATGCTAAAGTGTTCTTGATGGATGAACCTTTATCAAACTTAGATGCTAAGTTACGTGTTACAATGCGTTCTGAATTAATTAAATTACATGAGAGTTTAGATACAACAACTGTATACGTTACCCATGACCAAATTGAAGCGATGACAATGGCTTCACGTATTGTTGTAATGAAAGATGGGTATATTCAACAGATTGGTGAACCTAAGGAAATCTATGACCTTCCAAATAATATGTTCGTAGGTGGATTTATTGGTACACCTCCAATGAACTTTATTAAAGGTAAATTTACTGAAAAAGGTACATTTGTATCTGGTGATTTTGAAGTTGAAATTCCAAAACCAAAAGCTGACTTATTAAAAGCTAAAGGATATGAAGACAAAGCAGTTGTATTAGGTATTAGACCAGAACATATTACTGATAAACCATTAGAATTAGAAGCTAACGCTAAATCACGTTTAACATTTAATGTTGATGTAGCTGAATTATTAGGTTCAGAAACAATTATTTATACAGATTTAAATAAACAGAGAATCGTTTCAAAAGTAGATGCTCGTGCAGACTTGAAAATTGGTTCTAAGGTAGATTTAGCATTAAAAATGCAACATTGTCATTTCTTTGATCCAGAAACAGAATTACGTATTCGTAAATAATAAAATAGGACTTGCCATCTGGCAAGTCTTTTTTTATGAAATATTTTGATATAGAAATACGGTATCTTCACTAAGAGTTAATCCTTTTTTTTGATAAAATTGAAATGCTGGTATACTTTTTTCTGTAAGTAAAGTAATTGTTCTCACTTTTTCTTTTTGTAAGTTTTGTACCATATAATCATATAATATACTTCCAATCCCTTGATTTTGCATCGTATCATCTACAAAAAATTCCTTGACGAAATATTCATCACCTTGCCACCATTTCATAATATAACCAAAACAAATACTGACAATAGTAGAATTTTTAGTTGCTACAAAACCTCTAAATCCTGGTGTTTGAGATAAGTCAGTTAAGTATGATTTAGCTCTTTCAAAAGAAGGCCACTTATCATTCCAAGGTTCTTTTTCAAATACTTTTAAAAATAGAGCTACATACGCATCGATTTCTTGAACGTTATATGATTTTAATTCCATTGCTTCTCCTTTTCAATTTATTCTGATTATATTAAAAATATATTCACTAATCAGATTGTTTTTCTTGTTTGTATAAAATCTCTAGTGAATTTATCTCATCAAATGTGATTAGATTTTTTTCAAATGCTTCAGATAGTTTGATAAATTTATTATCCTCTTTTATATAGTACCCTAATTCTAAATCACATCCAGTATAGGTTAAATAATAGGTGTGTGTATCATCTTCGGTAATCAATTCTGTAGAAGCTAGCTTGCATATGTGATTTTGGCTATTATAATAACTACGATAAACAACGAATTGACCGATTTTCATATCGGTTTTTTTATAATTCAGACGAGAACATCTGACATTAAAAACAAAAATCCAATGATTACTAATATTCTTTTCAAATTCTCACATCCCCTTATTTATTTAGTTATATTTCATATTATATCATATTGTATGAGGAATACTTAATAAATTTTGTGTAATCTATTCTTATTCTTACAAGTAATTTGTATTAAAAAATGATATAATGGAGTAAAAAGATTTAGTGGGTGATTTTATGTTAAAGATTCTAACTGGAAGAGCTGGTAGTGGAAAAACAACGATGATGATGAATGAAATAATCAATCGTTTAAATGATGATAGTGACAATAAGAATATCGTGTTATTTGTACCTGAACAAATGTCTTTTCAAGCTGAATATGAAATTGCGAAAAAAGTAAAAGGTAAAACTTATAGTCGTTTACAAGTATTTAGTTTCAAAAGGCTAGCTTATAGAATTTTTTTGGAGGTTGGAGGACTTAATAAAACCTTTATCAATGATATTACTGTTCATATGATGATAACAAAAATTATCGAAGAAAATAAACAGCGTTTTTTATTGTACAATAAATTAAGTGCTAATTATAGTTTTGTTCAATTAGTGCATGATGTATTAAAAGAATTTAAAAGTTATCAATTAACACCTGAAATAATTGAACGTTTGATTTTAAATAAAGATATGGATGAAACGTTACGAAAAAAATTACATGATATTTCAATTATTTTTTCAGAGTTAAATCAAATTTATGGTAGGAATTTAATTGATAATGAAGATTTTTATAATGAATTAGCTGAAAAGATAAAAGAATCTGCTTATATTAAAAATGCTGATATTTATATTGATGGCTTTCATAATTTTACATCTGTGGAATTAAATGCGATTTTTCAAATGATGAAAACAAGTTCTTTATTGACTATTTTATTTACTTTAGATAACTCAGAAGTTGAAGATATGTCAAGCGCAGATCATTTATTTAATTTACCATACAGAACGTTTATGAAAATTAAAAATTTCGCACTTGATAACAACATAATAATAAATATTAATCACTTATCTAATGATTCATTAAAGCGATTTAACTATCAACCATTAGCTTTCCTAGAAAAAAATTATAATCAAGAGGCCACTTATCAGGAAGATGTTCATTCAATTCGTGTGATTGAAACAGAAAATCCAACATCTGAGGTACATGCAGTTGCCCGTTTGATTTATAATGATATCCTAAAAAATAAGACTACTTATAATGATTATGTGATATATATTAATAATCAAGAAGTCTATTATCCATTGATTCATAATATCTTCTCACTTTATAATATTCCTGTTTTTATAGATGATCAAAAATTAATGTTAGACCATTCTTTACTTAATTTTATAGATGCTGCACTTGAAGTAATTAAAACTAATTTTAGTTATGAATCTATTTTTAGGGCTATTAAAACAGAAATTTTTATTCCAACAGTTTATAACGATGTGAAATTAACAAAAGAAAATTATTATCGTATGATTTCAGATTATCGTAACAGAATAGATTTATTAGAAAATTATTGCTTGTCACATGGTATCAAGGGGAGTGATTGGGAAAAGATTTCATGGGATATTGATATTTATAAAAAATTAGGTGAAAAAAATAGGGAAAAAACCAAAAAAGAAGAAATATTACAAGTTATCATTAATGAAACTAAAAATGAAATTAGTGATATCATGTTGCCTTTTAAAGAAAAGTTTAAGCAGGCTAATTGTGTTAAAGAAAAAGTCGATGCTATTTATCAATTATTAGTTGAATTAAATGTTGAAACGAAACTAGAATTATATGAAAAAGTTTATGGACTGGTAAATAATAAAGATGTTGATTTAAATGAAAGTAAGAAACATAAACAAGTTTATAATAACTTAATGGATTTGTTTGATGAATTAGTTGAGGTATGTGGTGATTATGAAGTTAGTACCGACGAATTTATAAAAATCTTGCGAACAGGATTTAAAGGGATGAAGTTTGCGATAGTACCCCCAGCTATAGATCAAGTGATGGTTGGTACTTTAAAAAGATCTCGATTTGAGATGATGGGTCATTTTGATGATCCTAAATCTATTGGAGTTAAAAAGGCTATTGTATTAGGAGTAAATGAAAATGAAATTCCTAAAATCCAAACTGAAAGTGGATTAATTACAAGTGAAGAACGAGAATTTTTATTGAATGAAGAAATTGAACTCATGCCAACAGTTGAAACGGTGTTTTTAGAAGAATATTTTATTATTTATACGGTATTATGTTCAGCAAGTGATGAGTTAATATTATCTTATACTTTATCCAGTCATGATAAAAAAGAAGCTTATTCTTCAGAAATAATTGAAAAGGTTAGGAAATTTTTTCCTAAATTAAAGGTAGAAACAATATATGATTTCCCAAGTGGTGATGAAGATAATATCAATTATATAACAACTAAAACGATGTCATCTAAGCTTATTTTACAGTCGATTAATTTACTAAGAAAAGGTTATGAGGTTCATGATATTTGGAAAGCATTATATGGCTATTACAAACATAATAAGTCATTAAGAAGTAAGTTGTTTGGGGTTACTTATCTAAATGAACCCACCAAACTAAATCATGAAAATATTAAAGAAATCTATGGTGAAACCATTACCGCAAGTATTTCGAGTGTTGAAAAATTCAATAGTTGTCCTTATGCTTATTTTTTAGATAAGGGACTAAAATTAAAAGAAAGAGATATCCAGACAATTAAGCCAATGGATGTTGGTGATTTATACCATGAAACGATGAAAGAAGTAGCCATTCGCTTGATTAATCATAATAAAATGCTTCATGAGTTATCTGTTGATGAGATTAATAATTTTGTCAACCAAACTATGGATGACTTTTCTTTAAAGATGCAACGGAAGTATTTCTTGAATAATAAAGGAAATCAATATTTACTTTACAAAATTAAACAATCATTATTAAAATCACTACAGACCATGCGTTATCAATCTAAACATTCCCAGTTTAAACTATTCGCTGTTGAAGAAAAATTTAGTCATGATGCTAAGAAATTAATCGTAAAACCACAAAAACTTTCTACAGGTTTTGAGATGCGACTAAAAGGATATATTGATAGAATTGATGTTTCAAATCTAGATGATGACCATTTTATTAGAATTATTGATTATAAATCTGGGAACCGCGATATCGATTTTACGAAAATTTATCATCGTTTAAGTTTACAATTGTTTACCTACTTAGATGTTGTGCTAAAAAACTCTTATGCTTTATTTAATAAAGAAGCAAAACCAGCAGGTGTGTTATATTATCATATACAAAACTCTGAAATTACAGCCGATAGAGAAATGAATGATTCTGAGATTTTATCAAAACATCATGAACAATATAAAATGAATGGTTATACCTTAGGTGAAAAATCAGTATCAACATTGTTTGATGATAAATTATCTAGTGATGGTAAATCTGATATTGTTAAGGTAACTTTCACGAAAAATGGTTATCATAAAACGCAATCGAAAGTGTTAGGTTTAAAGGAAATCAATGCATTAAGTCATTATTCTAACCAAGCGATAATTCAATCGATGGAAGAAATGACAAGTGGTAAATTGGATATTAAACCTGTGATGTATCAGAAAATGACACCTTGTAAATATTGTGAATATCATTCGATTTGTAAATTTGATGCTAAATTAAAAGAAAATAGATATAAAGAGATTACTAAAGTCGGTGATAATTTTGAAGTAATTGATAAAATTGTGAAAGAGTTTGGAAGTGATATAAATGAGTAGTGTGAAATTTACGAAAGAACAATTGAAAGCAATCGAAACAAGTGAAACTAATTTATTAGTGTCTGCTAGTGCTGGAAGTGGGAAAACAACTGTTTTAATTGAACGAATTTTAAATAAAATTAAAAATGAACATTGGAATATTGATGAATTATTAATTGTCACTTTTACAGAAGCAGCAGCGTTTGAATTAAAACAGAAACTAAGAGTTACAATAACGAAGGAATTACTAGCAGATAACAGTAATATACATTTAAGAAAACAATTACCTAAACTTGCAAATGCGCATATATCAACATTTCATTCGTTTTGTAATCAGGTATTAAGAAAATTCTTTTATTTAATTGATTATGACGCTATATATAAAATTAGTGATGATGTTGAAATATTTATGATTGCTAGAGAAGCATTAGAACAATTATTTGAAGAAAGTTATGAAAAAAATGATGCACATTTCATGCTACTTGTAAATCGTTTTTCACCTAAAACACATGATGACTTTTTAAAGCGTTTAATTACTGATTTATATTTTAAAATGCGAACATTACCATTTAAGGAACAATTTAAGGAAGAAATTTTAAATAGATATCAGGTCTCTGAAACATTAAGTTCATGGGGTTATTACCCATTGGTAATAAAATCGATTAATAAAAGATTAAATGAAGCAGAAAACTATTTTAAAAAAGCAAGTGTCTTGGCAAAACAATTTAATCATCCTTATGGTGATCAATATCAAGAAGACATTAAGATTTTAGAGACTATACGACAACGTCTAAGTGGCCCATTTGATCAAGTATTTCTCTATTTAAAATCTGTTAAATTTTCAACTTTACGTTCAAAATGCGATGAGATTGATGAAATGAGTAAAGAAGCTATTAAAAACTTTCGTAATAATGGGAAAGAGATTATTACGAAAAAACTGGGAAAAAAATATTTTCTCTATAGGGAAAAGAGTCAAGTTAAATTTATAAAAGAAAATAAATTGGTACTTGAAGCATTATTTTATGTAATGGATTTATTTGACGAACGTTTTAGTCAGTTAAAGAGAGAGAAAAATCTTGTTGATTTTAGTGATTTAGAGGAGATGACTTTAAAAATATTAACTAGTAATAATTTTGATAATGAAGCAACTAAATATTATCAAAGTTTATTTAAGGAAATATTAATTGATGAGTTTCAAGATACCAATTCAATGCAAGAAACTATTATGAAAGCAATCGCTAAAGGTAATAATCTATTTATGGTGGGGGATGTAAAACAATCTATTTATCGTTTTCGTTCAGCTGAACCTGAGATATTTCAAACAAGATATAAACAATATCAAATCCATCAAAATGGGGAATTAATTAAATTAAATGCAAATTATCGAAGTCGAATGGAAATACTTGATTTTATTAATTACTTATTTCATCAATTAATGGATGAAGAAGTTGGTGAAATTTCTTATGATGATGCTAGCTTAGTATTTGGTCAAAAGGATTATTTGAAGAAAACATTAGATGCATCGTTTATCTCTTTTCATCTTTTAGAAAAAAGGAAGATAAATGAAACTAAAGATCAAATCCTTGAGAAAAGAGAAATTGAAGCCCGTTATGTTGCCCAGCAAATTAGACAGTTAATGGATAATAATACATTAGTATATGATAACAAAATGAAAGATTTGCGACCTGTAAAATATAAAGATATTGTAATCTTATCACGAACTAAGAGTGACCAAGATACTTATCATGATATCTTTAAGACTTATAATATTCCTTTTTTAACCGCAGAATTATCAGGTTACTTTAATTCAATAGAAGTTTTAACAGTGACTTCAATTTTAAAAACAATTGATAATCCATTACAAGATATTCCATTAGTCGCTACATTACGAAGTCCTATCTTTCAAGTTAATGAAAGAGAATTAATTAAGATTAAAACAAATAGTTATTCAGATTATTATTATGATAAAGTATTAGATTATATTAAAAAAGGTAAGGATGAGGGTTTAATTGATAAATTAACCAATTTTATTGAACAACTACAAAATTGGCGAGAAAGTGTAAAGAATGAACCATTATCTGAACTGATTTTTAAGATATATCATGAAACGAATTATTATGATTTTGTTTTAGGACAAATAGGTGGTAAACAAAGACAATCAAATTTAGATTTATTATTTGAACGAGCAAAGCAATATGAACATCTAACATCAAATAGTTTGTTTAAATTTATTCAATTGATTAATTTTTTAAATGAAAATGATAAAGATTTACCACAAGCAAGAACTGTGAGTGAAAATGAAGATTTAGTTCGCTTTATGACTATTCATAAATCAAAGGGGTTAGAATTTCCTATCGTTTTTATCACGAATTTAAGTAAAAAATATAATACAGAAGATGAAGTATCGCAAGTATTATTTGAAAAGGATTTAGGAATTGCTTTTAGTTATTTAGATATTGAGAACCGTGTTAAATATGAAACGCTCTATGAATGTCTGATTAAAGATAAATTACGTCATCAAATGTTAGCTGAGGAATTGCGTCTTTTATATGTTGCTTTAACTAGAGCGAAAGAACGATTGTTTTTAGTGGGAACGGTTGATGATTTCGAGAAAGAAGCGAAAAAGTTAATTCATATTTCTTCACTTAATGAGATTGTATTACCAAGTGAAGAAAGACAAAAAACGGATTATCTAAGTTTAATTATGTTAGCTTTGACAAGACATCCTTCATTTAAAACTTTATTAAATAGTGAGGAAACATTTTATTTCAATAAGTTAAAAATACCACAATGTGAGGTAAAATTAATAGCGTCATTAGATGTTGATAAAGTTATGAAAGAACATTCTAGTACGTTTGATATTGATTATAAGGAATATATGCATACTTTTAGTGAACGTCTAAATTACTGTTATCCTCACTTTGAAAAAACGATTCATTTTGCGAAACAAACCATAGCTGATATTAAAAGAGTTAATAGCTTAAGTAATCATCAAGATAATATCATGTTGAAAACACCAAAATTTATTGATATAAATCGAGCAAACGCTACTTTAAGAGGTACAAGTTATCATATGTTTATGCAACACCTTGATTATCATAAAACTTACACTGCTGAAGATTTGAATAATTTAAAAACACAATTGATTTCTAAAGAAATTATGAGTGAAGACCAACTGGGGTTAATTGATTTAAGTAAGATTGAACGTTTCTTACATAATGAGATTGTAGAAAAAATAGGTGAAACTGATAAAATCCATAAAGAAATGCCTTTTACCACTTTAGTAAGCAGTCATAAAGTTTATCCTGAATTAAAGGAAGATGTAGACATATTGATTCAAGGGGTTGTGGATTTATTGGTAGAGTTTGAGGATGATTGTATATTAATCGATTTTAAATCAGACCGTATAAATGATACAAAGGTAGATATTAATAGATTGAAAAAACAGTATGAAACACAAATTAGCGTTTATAAAGAAGCGATGGAGCATATTTATCCCCAAAAACATGTTATGGCATATTTATATTTATTTGAAATAAACCAATTTATTAAGATGGATGTTTAAAAATATTAAAATTTAATAAAATAATTAGCGTAAAATATTTACTATATTTACATATTTTAATTAATTTGATATAATATATAATAATTATAATTTACAATTCAAGGAGAGTGTTGTTATTGTGGAGGACCCGTCGGTCTTTAGCTATTTACTATTATTTATGCAAGGGCAAGTAGATGTATCTACTTTTAAGAGTATCATTAGTTATTTACTACTATTTTTACTATTGATATTATCAGCATTTTTTTCATCTAGTGAAACTGCTTTTTCAAGCGTTAATCTTATTAGATTAAAAAATGCTACTGATGAGGGAAAAAGAGGGGCTAAAAAAGCTCTATATGTTGCAGACCATTTTGATAAAACATTATCAGCGATTCTTATTGGTAATAATATTGTCAATATCGCAACAGCATCTTTAGTGACCATTTTATCAATTGATGTATTTGATAAAACTAAAGGTCCTATTGTAGCTACATTGGTTACAACCGTATTTATCTTAATATTTGGAGAAATATTACCAAAATCATATGCGAAAGAAAATTCATTAAAATTTTGTGTGCGTTTTGGTTGGCTTTTATTAATCTTTATTCGTATATTTTATCCATTTGTATTTATTATCATGAAGATAAAAAATGGATTATCAAATATCTTTGAAAAAAATAAGGATAATAGTTTACCTTCTGTTACAGAAGATGAACTTGAAGTCATAATTGATACCATGGAAGAAGAAGGCGTAATAGAAGAAGAAGAAAAAGAAATGATTCGAAGTGTTTTAGATTTAAGTGAAACTAAAGTTTATGATATTATGACCCCACGTGTTGATATGGTAGGTGTCTATTGTGATGACGAAATAGATTTCATTAAAGATTGTTTCTTAAAAGAAAAATTTTCACGTATGCCTGTTTATATGGACTCAAAAGATAATATTATTGGAATTTTATATCAACGCAATTTCTTTGAAGCTTTAATCACAATTAAGGATCAAAGTCAAATTAAAGTAAAAGAATTAATGCGAAAGCCTATATATGTTCCTAAGTCAATGCATGTTGATGACTTAATGGAATTACTCCAAAGAAATAAGCAACATTTAGCAATAGTATCTGATGAGTATGGAGGAACCTCAGGACTTGTAACAATGGAAGATTGCTTAGAGGAACTTGTAGGTGAAATATATGATGAACATGATGAAGAAGAATTTGAAATTAAGAAGTTAGATGAAAATAATTATATCGTCAATGCATCAATTTCATTAGAAGATCTATTTGAGGAATTAGAGTTCGGAAAAGCACCAGAAACCCATTATAATAGTGTTGGTGGTTGGCTATATGAAAAGTTAGAGGAAATACCTATTGTTGGAGATCAATATGTGTATACATCTTTAATTAAAATTGAACATGATGTAACTACAATTGATGCTGACGAGTATTATGAATTAATTTTAACGTTTACTGTTAAAGAATTACATAACAGACGCATGAAGAAAATCCATTTAGAAATAAAAAGATCAGAATTAGATGGAGATAAGAATTCTGAGAATAATGATTAAAAAGACCTTTATAGGGTCTTTTTTTTATGTTATTTAATCAAAATTTAAAAAAAATTAATTTTTTTTAATGTTTTAGTTGCATTTTGTATAAAAACTGATATACTATAATTGTAACAAAACATTGTTACGTTAGAAAAAAATAAAAAAAGTTGGAAACTTTTGATAAAAAATGAATATAATGAATATCGGGTGTGCAATTTTGGAAATAATATTAAAAATAATTTAAAAAAAATTAAAAAAAGAGTTGTATTTTTAAAAAAAACTGATATACTATAAGTGTAACAAAACATTGTTACATTAATATGAAGTAAAAAAAGAAAAACTTAGAAAATAAATTATAATTAATTGGAGGAAAAAATGATGATGATGGATGATTACTTTCAAGTTAAATTAGACCAATACAAAGAAAATATTAAGAAGTTAGAAAAAGAAGAAAACCTTAGAAATAATAGGAGGGAAAACTAATGATAATGGATAGTTACTTAGCTCAAGTTAAATTAGAACAATACAAAGAAAATATTAAGAAGTTAGAACAAAAAGAGAACCTTAGAAAGTAAAATATCACCGTAATAAAAGGGAAATTTTTATGAAAGCATTTTCATCAAAGAATATTTAAAAAAGTTACAAAAAACTGTTGCATTTTTAAAAAAAACTGATATACTTTTAAATTGTGTGTTTAAAACAAAAAAAATTACTTATATAAAGATAAATATAAAGGGGTGAAAGAAAATGTATAATAGCTTAATTCAAACTAGATTAGACCAATACAAAGATCAAATTAAGAAGTTAGAACAAAAAGAAAACTTAAGAAAATAGTTTAAAGATAAAAGGAGGGAATAAAGATGACGCTTGATAACTCAATTCAGGTTCGAATAGACCAATACAAAGATCAAATTAAAAAGTTAGAACAAAAAGAAAACTTAAGAAAATAGTTTAAAGATAAAAGGAGGGAATAAAGATGACGTTTGAAAACTCAATTCAGGTTCGAATAGACCAATACAAAGAACAAATAAAAAAAGTAGAACAAAAAGAAAACTTAAGAAAATAGTTTAAAGATAAAAGGAGGGAATAAAGATGACGCTTGATAACTTAATTCAGGTTCGGATAGACCAATACAAAGAACAAATAAAAAAAGTAGAACAAAAAGAAAACTTAAGAAAATAGTTTAAAGATAAAAGGAGGAAATAGAAATGATGAATGATCACTTAATTCAAGTTCGGATAGACCAATACAAAGAACAAATAAAAAAAGTAGAACAAAAAGAAAACTTAAGAAAATAGTTTAAAGATAAAAGGAGGAAATAGAAATGATGAATGATCACTTAATTCAAGTTCGGATAGACCAATACAAAGAACAAATAAAAAAAGTAGAACAAAAAGAAAACTTAAGAAAATAGTTTAAAGATAAAAGGAGGGAATAGAAATGATGAATGATCACTTAATTCAAGTTCGGATAGACCAATACAAAGAACAAATAAAAAAAGTAGAACAAAAAGAAAACCTTCGAAAATAATTATTATATTAAAGGAGGGATGAAGATGATGGATGTTTACTTATTTCAGGTTAAATTAGATAAGTATAAAGAAATAATTAAGAAAGTTGAGCAAAAAGAAAATCTTAAAAAATAAAAAAAAAATTAAAGGGAGGAAAGAAAGATGATGGAAAATTATTTATTTCAGGTTAAATTAGAGCGTTATAAAGAACAAATTAAGAAGATAGAGGAGAAAAATAAACGTAGAATATAATTTGTTTAAATAAAATAATAAATGGAGATGAAATAATGCTTGATAACCTATTAACAAAATTTATATAAAAAATCCTACTAATCAAATTGTCAGTAGGATTTTTTTTATGCTTTTATTTTACTTCATTATTTTTATTATAAATTTCGATTAATCCATCATAAATAAGATATCTATCAATTTTTATTTGATGTAAACAATGCGGAATGATATGTTTAGCTAATCCTCCTGTTGCAACAGCGAAACATTTTTTATTATATTCTTTTTCAATTCGATCTATCATTCCATCTATAGCTGATGCATTTCCATAGACAATACCAGATTGCATTGAGGTAACTGTCTCTTTTTCTATTACCCGTTTTGGAGCTTTTATATCAATATGAGGTAGAAGCGCTGTTTTTTTAACTAAACCAAATAAACTTGTTTCAATACCTGGTAATACAGCTCCGCCATGAAAGGTATTATGGTCTAGTAAGGTAATAGTAGTTGCTGTTCCCATGTCAAAAATGATACATGGTTGTGGATATTTTATCATGGCTCCCACAGCAGAAGCTACTAAATCAGAACCTATTTCTTTAGGATTGTTTAAACGAATATCTAATCCTGTTTTTACTCCAGGACCGATGATGAGTGGATTAATCGTTAAATATTTGGTAGAAAAAGTATTTAATAAATTTGTGATAATTGGAACTACTGATGCGATAACAACACCATGAATTGGATATTTTGATATTAAATTATTTAATATAATAGAATATTCATCAGCTGTTTTATTGGTATCAGTTTTAATTCGCCATCTATCTTTTAAGGTATGTTCTTCATAGACAGCAAAACTAATATTACTGTTACCAACATCAAATAATAATAACATATCTTACACGTCCTAACCTAGTCTTTTATTAATTCATTTATATTGTCTTGTTTATTTTTAGCATTAAGTGCTCTAATAATTGGAGTTGTAATTATAGAACTAATTACCGCTTCAGAAATAACTATTACAAGTAGCCCTGATAATATTGCGAAATTAATGGTATAAGTTTGAGCATCCCCTTCAGCAGGCACAAATGTTTTTGTCTTATTAAAATGTACTAATAGTATTGTTCCAACAACTAAAATGGAATGTAATATTGAGCCAAATAGAGCAGTTATTGCAACTCGTACGTTTGGATTGACTATTCCCTTTAATCCTTGATAGATAATGACCGTCAGATACGCAAACGCTATGCGTGGTAGAATAGATACAATTGGGTTTTGAAAAAATAAATCCATAACAGCTGATGGTCTAACGTAAGCTGTAAATAATGAAGCCAAACCAAACATAAGGCCTGTTAATACCCCCAATTTTTTACCAAAATAAATGGCAGCAATAATAACAGGAATATGTATTATGGTTGCATTGGTAAATCCTAAAGGTATAAAACCTAACCAAGGAACTTGAGACATAACGATAATAATCGTTAAAAATAAAGCTAAATAAACTAAATCTTGAGTCTTTTGATTTCTCATCAAATCTTCCTTTCCAGCTCTTAAAAAAGATGCCGATAAAATAATATTTTTTTTTACTTGTCTGACTTATTCTTAATATCAGCAAGATTTTGAATTCTAAACAAACAATGATTAAGCAAATAATGTTATTTCTTAATCGTTGTTTGTCAGTATTATTATATTATTAATGAAACTAATAATCAACCTTTATATTATAAAAGTTTCTTTTTCAAAAAAACAATATATATCTAATAATATATTGTTATGAGTGTACATGCTGATATTTATTAGCATTAAATTTCCATATTTATCTTTAAAAATCTTTTAATAAGTAAATAAATAGTCTTTTTCTATTTTACTACTTAAATGATGATTTTTATGATTGAATATTTTCTTTTTCTTTAATCCACCTCATTTATTTTTATATTCGATTTATACTAAAAATAAATAAAAGAAAAGGATGAAAAAAATGAAAAAGTTATTTCAAACGATATATTCGATAAATGCGATATCAGAGTTAAAAAATATTAAAATAAGTAAAAGTTTATTTCTATTAATAATATATTCTTTATTTTTAAATTTTGGGTTAGCCTTTTCTATCATCCAAATGGATACATTTGATCCTACAATAATATCAAAAGAAATCTATCAAGGATTATCACGTGATCATGTTAATCAATTACCTAATTGTCAGGTAATCAATTCAAAGTTAATATGTAATTCAAGTGATGTTTTTACACAGGAGTTCAATAATTTCAATTTAGTCATTAATCCTCAAAATGATGATAGTTTAGTTCAACATAAAACCAATATCCTCTTTTTAAAAGATAAAATATCAATTGTTAATGATACATCAACCTATGACTTAAATTATCAACAATTCAAAAATGTTGATTTCAATTCTTATAAAAAGACAGAGTCAAAATATGTAATTGATGATTTATCAAATCGTTTGTTTTTAAGTATAAAACCTTTAATTTTACTTCCTTTACTATTAACCATTTATTTGATTGTTGTATCATTGAATATAATCTTTATTTTAGGATTAGCAGGTTTAGGAACACTTCTTAATATTGGGAATAAACACCCTCTAAGTTATAAACAATTATTAAATATCGTCATTCTTTCTTCATTAACACCAACCCTTATTTCCTTTTTTGTGAGTATAATAATATCTCCTATTTTCGGTGTTGTTATATATAATTTTTCCTTAGCATTATTCTTTTTATATGTTTATAAAAATGTAATAAAAGGTAATTTTATCTAAATCGTTTCATCTAATAATATTTACATATAATATTTTTGAAAGCAAATGTATAAGCTATTCAAACTATATAACTACATAGTAGAAAATCAAAATTACTTAAATATTATTCCGAAGGGGGAATAGAAAACATGAAAAAAATAATATCGATTCTATTTATACTAACCATTGTATTAGGAATACAAGCATGTAGACGAGTTGGTGTAACAACGACCGTTGAACCTTATTACAAGTGGAATGTTGACCCAGGACAATGGGATGAACAAATAAATGAGTATCGTCCGGAAACTGGTGCTAAATTAAAGTTATGGGTTGATAATGCAACTTGGGCAGAGGCATTAATTGCTGAATATAATAAATTTTTTCCAGAGGTACCTGTTACTTATGAGGTGGTTGGTTCAGTTGATACACGTGCCAAAATGGAACTAGATGGTCCGGCTGGTCTTGGTGCAGATGTATTTGTTATGCCACATGATCATATTGGACAAGCATTAAGAACAAATGTTATAGGTCCTATTGGTCAATATGAAGAATTAGTGAAAGACAGAATCATTGAAACTTCAGTTCAAACAGTTACTGCTACAAAAAATAATGAAGAAAAAATTTATGCATTCCCTATTGCTGGTGAATCACTCGCATTATTCTATAATAAAGATATAATTGCAGAAAAAGGCGAAGAAGTAGCTAGTACTTGGGAAGAAATTAAATCCCAAGCAGCTAAATACAATGATATTGATAACAACTTTTATTGGATAGGAATGGATGTTGCGAATGCTTATGATATGCACTTCATTGCAACTGCACATCATTATGAATTATTTGGACCAACACATAAAGACCCAGATCAAATAAATTTTGCTTCACCTGAAATGATTAGTGCTTTAGAGTGGCATCGCAATTTTAGATTAGAAGCTTTAGATGTAGAATCTGGCTCTTTATCGGGTGATAATATCAAAGCAGTATTTGAAAATGGACAAATGGCTTATATTCTAGATGGTCCTTGGGATATTCAACGATATAAAGATGCTGGATTAAATTTTGGTGTAATAAAAATACCAACTATAAATGTAAACGGTGAAGATTCTCAACCTTATACTTTTGCTGGAAACCAATTAGCTGCAATTTCTACCTTTACAAAATATCCTGCAGCAGCACGAACTTTAGCTAATTTTATGGCCAATATATCTGGCTCTCAAGTGATGTATGATGTTACTGGTAAACTTCCAACATTAAAAGATACGACTGCTATTGAAGGATTAGCTGATGACCCATATTTAAAAGGAATTATCGATCAAATGCAATTTTCACAACCAATGCCAACTATTTCTGAAATGGGTTATTACTGGCAATTTGCTGGCGGTATGTATGGAAATGCATGGAATGCACCAGAAGGAATAACACCAACACAAGCAGCACAAAAAGCAGAGAAAGATTACGATGATGCACGAGCTTTAAATCAATAATTGTGATATGGTAGTTTAAATTTAGTTTTAAAAAGACTTGGTCATGTAATGCCATGATCAAGTTCTTTTTATAAGAAAGTAGGTGTACTTTACTTTGAATACCTTAACAAGAATTGAAATAGAGAAATTAAAAAGTGATCATAAAGAAAATTTAAGACAAATTAAAATAAAAGCAAATTCTGATCTTAACAAACTATTAGATAAACATAATAAGGAAATAATTGCTTTTAAAGAAAATAATGTAGATCAAAAAGAACAAGAAGTTAATAAAAGTAGACACATAGAAGAAATAAACCAATTGAAAAAGAATCAACAAAGTTATTATGAAGAAATCAAAAATAAACAAGATGAAAACATAGATTTACTAAACAAACAGTTAGATGAGAAAATAAGAAAATTAAAGATAACTAAACAAGAGATTAAAAAAGTAAAAAATGCTAAAATTAAACAATTAGAAGCAGAAATTAGTTCATTAAAATCTAATATGGAGAAAGAAATCAAAGTTAATCAAAAAGAAGTAGATTCAAAGATTGAAAAAATAAATAAGAAATATCAATCTATATTGGGGAAAACTGAACTTTCAAAGGAAGAAGAAAAACAGTTCAAAAAAGAAAAGAAAGAAGAACTGATAGAGGTTAAATTAAGTTCTTTTCATATTAAACAACAATATCTTGAGAAAATAAACCAAGTAAAAATAAAGATAATGGAAGCAAAAGATGAAATTCGGTTACAAGGAAATGAAATCTATTATTCCCAAATTAGTAAAAACACACCAAAATTAAGAGGTTTAGCATCATTTTTTATTTGGGGTTTAGGACAAATTCAAAATAAACAAGTAATAAAAGGTTTAGTATTCTTATTTTTTCAAATTGTTTTAATCGCAATAGAAATATTCTCTGGGAAATATATTCCTTACTTAACAGGTGCACTTAATAAACTAGATATTCGAGATACTGGTATATTTGTTAAAGGCATATGGGGAGTTGTTACTTTAGGTACACGAGAAGATGTTTATTCAGATATTTATTTTATTCCAGGTGATCGTTCAAATCGTTTATTGATTAATGGCTTAATTGCTATCCTTATTTTAGTAATTTTTCTTGGTATCTATATTTATAATATTATGGATGCCAAAAAGAGCTGTGAAAAACAAATTAAAACTAAAAAAATATTATTAACTTCACAATACTTACATGAATTATGGGAAGGTTCTTTTGAATATATCGTAATTCTACCTGCATTAATTTTAATGATTTTCTTTTCAATCATGCCAATTATCTTTGGCTTAATGGTTGCATTTACTAATTATGGTGGGAAACGGTTATTATTATTTGATTGGGTTGGATTCGATAATTTTGCTTTATTAACAAACTTTGGTAAATCGGGTACAGGCTGGGGTTATACATTTATTAACGTTAGTTTATGGACCATAGTCTTTGCTATTTTTGCTACGATAACTTGCTTTTTCGGTGGATTAATACAAGCTATTATATTAAATAATAAACGGGTTATTGGAAGAAAGATATGGCGGACAATTATTATTTTGCCATGGGCAATTCCACAATTAGTGTTACTACTTGTTATTAGTAATGCCTTTAATAGTCAATTCGGATTAATCAATAATTATTTACGTGAATGGGGATTAATGAGTGTATTTCAAGATTTAGGATTAACGAATCAATCGGGGGTAATAGGCTGGTTTGATGATCAAGGGAAACCATGGTTAGCAAAATCAACCGTTATCTTAGTTAATATGTTTCTAGGAACGCCTTATTACATGGCATTAATGACTGGAATTATGACTAGTATTGATAAAACAATGTATGAGGCAGCTGATATAGATGGTGCAACTCCTAATCAGAAGTTTTGGAAAATTACGCTTCCAATTGTTTTATACATGACAGCACCACTCTTAATTATGTCATTTGCGTTTAATCTAAATAATTTTGGTCTCATTTATTTCTTAACAGGTGGAGGACCTGGTAATATCCATTTTGCTGGTAATGCAGGAAGTACAGATATTTTGATTTCATGGATTTATAAATTAACCACAGATTCTGCTAATCCAATGTATAATATGGCAAGTGTGTTTAGTATTATTATCTTTATTGTTATTGGGTCATTCTCTGCTTATAACTTCACAAAGACAAAAGCCTTTAAAGAGGAGGACATGGTATAATGAGTGCATTTTATAGTATATTAATTATATTCTTATCGATTGTCCTTGTTGTGACAGTGATGAGTTTAGCGATAGAAGTAACTGATAAAAAAGGACGAG
Source organism: Mycoplasmatota bacterium (assembly GCA_018394295.1). Lineage (NCBI taxonomy): Bacteria > Bacillati > Mycoplasmatota > Mycoplasmatota bacterium. The sequence goes on along the minus strand of CP074573.1, from coordinate 2,175,843 downwards.
GTAAATTACTTGGATTTTTATATACCGGTGTACCATTCTTTTTAGGGATAATCATCTTCATTGTTGGTGAAATGGTCATTAATACGGTTAGACAAACCAACTATCCATTTCCATTATTTACTGCTATACTTATGGGAATAAGTTTACTACTTGCGTTTATTCCTATCTATGTTATCAAACCAATAAACGAATCAAAAATGGGGTCTGTTAAAAAATTATTATCTTTTAAAGAAATATTATTAAGATTTCTCATTTACTTAGAATTGACTACAATCTCATTGATAATTTTAATTCCTGTTATATGGGTTATTGGTGCTTCTTTTTCTCCGAAAGGAGGAATTGGTTGGCACATATGGCCAGATAAACTTTCATTACATCAATATCAGGAGTTACTGGTGAACAAAGTAAAAGGGACCGAAAGACCAAAATACGAATTTGTTAATTGGTATAAAAATACTTTGTTGGTCGCAATTGTAACTTGTATTTTCTCTGTTATCTTTGTGACAATGGTTGCTTATGTATTTGCAAGATTTAAATTTAAGGGAAAGAAATTTGGTTTATTAGGTATTTTGATACTTCAAATGTTTCCATCTTTTATGGGATTAATCGCTTTATATAATTTGTTTGTCACATTTGGTTTTAATGATAAGCCAATGGCTTTAACATTTGTTTATGTATCAGGTGCAATTCCTTATAATGTTTGGTTAGTTAAAGGTTATTTACAAAACATTCCAAAATCGCTTGATGAATCGGCAATGATTGATGGCGCTAGTAAAATCAAAATTTTTACAAAAATAATTTTCCCATTATCTTCACCAATCATAACCTTTTTAGCGATTTCAATGTTTATGAGTCCATGGATGGATTTTATGTTACCACGAATGGTTATTTCATCAAATAATAAACAAACCTTAGCGATAGGATTATATAATTTGATAAATAATAAAGCACAACAATTCACCTTATTTGCTGCTGGTGCTTTAATGGTTGCTTTGCCAATTACGATACTATATTCCTTACTTCAAAGATATCTTATTGAAGGTATTACAGCGGGTGCTAATAAAGGATGATGGGGAAATGGTGGCAAGAAGCCGTTGTTTATCAAATTTATCCAAGAAGTTTCTATGATAGTAATAACGATGGTATTGGTGATATACAAGGAATTATTGAAAAACTAGATTATCTAAAGAATTTAGGGGTAACGACCATTTGGGTATGTCCATTTTATAAATCACCCATGGATGATCAAGGGTATGATGTCAGTGATTTTTTTGAAGTATCAGAAGATTATGGAACATTTCTTGATTTAAAAAATTTAATTGATGAATTACATAATCGTAATATGAGACTTATTATTGATTTAGTATTAAACCATACATCAGATGAACACCCTTGGTTTATTGAATCAAGAAAATCTAAGGATAACGATTACCGAGATTATTATATTTGGCAAAATGGTAAAGAAGATGAGCCACCAACGAACTGGGAGTCTTTTTTTGGTGGGTCTGTATGGGAATATGATAATTCCACTGATGAATACTACATGCATATTTTCAGTAAGAAAATGCCGGATTTAAATTGGAATAATTCACATATGCGTAAAGATATTTATAAAATGATGCATTGGTGGTTAAAAAAAGGAGTGGATGGATTTCGGGTGGATGCGGTTGCACATTTGGACCGAAACTTTAATTTTCCAAATCATCCGGTTCCTTCAGGTCGTGATTATTCCCCTTGTTATTATGAATTTTCAAACAGGCCAAAAGTTCATGAGCGGATTCAAGAAATGGTTGATGAAGTATTATCTAAATATGATGTAATGACCGTTGGCGAAGCCGGTGGAGCTAGTATAGAAGATACTTTAAAGTATTGTGCTTATAACCGAAATGAATTTAACATGTTAATATCTTTTGATCACTGTTGGGTTGATGTAGATGATGCATCGGCTGAGTATGTTCCTGGTAAGTGGACATTTAAATCGTTACATTTACCTGATTTAAAAAAATCATTAGCGAAGTATCAAATAGAATTATATGGTAAAGCTTGGAACACCTTATTTTGGAGTAATCATGATCAACCACGAGTGCTCTCACACTATGGAAATGATTCTGTTGCTTATAGAAAGATATCAGCTAAAATGTTAGGGACAGTGTTATATTTTATGGGAGGAACACCATTTATTTATCAAGGTGAAGAGATTGGTATGACAAATGTTAGTTATCCTAATATTAATGATTATAAAGATGTAGAAATATTTACTCTATATAATGAAACAGTATTAAAAAATGTAGCGACAAAAGAAGATATATTAAATAGAATTCATAAACGGTCACGAGACAATGCAAGAACACCTATGCAATGGGATAATTCTCAAAATGCTGGATTTAGTCGTGTAGAACCATGGATGAAGGTTAATCCAAATTATGTTGATATTAACGCAAGAGATAATTTGCGTGATAAAGATTCGATTTATTACTATTATCAAAAAATATTTGAAATTAGACAAAATACAAAGTGTTTTATATATGGAAAATTCAAACTATATTTAGAAGATGATTTAAATATATTTATGTATACAAGAAGTTTTGAAAAAGAATGTTATTTAGTACTTGCTAATTTCTTTGAAGATTATATTAAGGTAGAAGTTCCAAACAACTTGGTGAAAAAAGATGCTTCTATTATATTAAGTAATTATGAAAAACAACCTTTAAATAATGAGATACATTTACGACCTTTTGAAGCAATTGTGTATCGATTACAATAAAAAATCCTCATTTAAAATGAGGATTTTTTCAGGTGTTTTTGTATAATTATTAGGTTATTTATCATATATTGTAGTAGGGTGGTGTTATAATGAAAGACAATAAACCGTTACTGTTTATCAATAGTGCTCAATCAAGTCAATTAAAAGGTCAAAATCAATATGTATATGATAGTCGGTTTGATAATAGTAACCAAAAATTTATAAGAGATTATAAGAAAGATGTCAGACCAGCAAGAGAAGAAAAGAAAAAACAGGATAGAGAAGAAGTGAAAACTGAAAATACTAGAAAAAGAACCTATGAAGAAAGAAATTCTAATATTAAATTAGATCAATCTTTTAGTAAAGAAGATGAAATAAAGAAGAAAAAGTTAATGAATAAAATGGTCTTACTGAACAAAAGAGCAAATTTAGGACGTTATGTTTTAGTATCTATTGAAAAAAATAATCAGTCTATTGAATGTTATTTTATAAAATTATTAGAAAAATCAATAATAGTTTCTATAGAAGATAAAGAACAAGAAATATTAATGCAAGATATTGAAGATATTATCATTTTGAAGGTATAAAAAAATCTTATTACTTTTGAAGTAATAAGATAAAACAAGTTTAGCAACTAATGTAGGTATCAGGTAAACATTGTATTCCAATAAACTTACAAATATCCACTGTACAACAAAAATCAGTTGCTGTATAAACAGCGGTATCAAGTGTAGAACCTGTAAAAGTTAAAGTTAGAGCTCTTAATACTCCACAACAATTACGTATTGATTCAACCCTAAATACAGTATATTCAGTACCATCAATTGGATTAATAAAACTAAATTGAGTGCCATCAGTTAAGTAAAGATAAAATGGTCTTGTATTAAAAGTATTTTGTCCTGGAATATTACTACCTAACTCACATGCTTCACAATTTAAGCAACATGCTTCCTGGCAACATTTTTTTTGCATATAACAAATGTATTTTAATCTTTGACATAAACAACAAGCCTCGTTGTTATCTGGATGATGGTGATTAGGATTACAACAAGATTCTTCTACATCATTATTGTTTTTAATTTCAATAGACATATCATTTCCTCCTTTCATAATTAAAATATGATACAATATAATTTAAGTATAGACTTTCATAATTTTTAGGGGGATATATTTAAATAAATAGTGTGATACCTATGGATATTAATGTTATAAAGAAAAAATCTTCTTTCATCTGAAAGAAGATTTATTTATACAAAATATTAATAAAGATATTATAAGAAAAAATGTAATATAATTGAAAGTGAACCAACAATAGAACAATAGATAGAAAAATAACTAAGTTTTCCTTTTTTAATAATACCAATAAAAATATTCAAAGATATTAATGTGAATACAATTGATGTTAAAAAGGCTGTAATATACGGGATAATTAAATCAGGAGCCGTAGGTTCTTTAATGAAATGGACAATATCTAAGAGCATTGCCCCTAATGCAGCAGGAATAAAAAGTAAAAATGAGAATTTTAAGGCATTATCGATGTCTAATTTTCTTGATAAACTAGCTGAAACAGTAGATCCTGAACGGCTTATCCCTGGAATGATGGCAGCTGCTTGTACAATCCCAATAAATAATGCATCTTTCCAAGTCATATTCTCTTTTTCTTTATTTCCTTTAGACATGCGACTAATAAGATATAAAATAAGTGCTGTAACAAGTAAAGATATTCCAACAGTTAATAAATTCTTTAAACGACTTGCAATAAAATCTTGAAACAGAAAACCAATTAATCCAATAGGAAAAGTTGCTAAAACAAGTAACCAAACATATTTAAAATCGGTGTAGGTATTTTTCTCTCTATGAAATAAATATGAAAAGAAATTTTTGATTAATTCACAAATTGTTTTACGATAGAAATAAATAATCGCAATTAATGATCCAAAATGAAGTAAGATTTCAAATGTTAGATCATTTCCTTGTTCTAGATTAAATAATTCACTAAAAATAACTAAATGACCACTAGATGATATTGGTAACGTTTCTGTAATCCCTTGAACCGCTCCAAAAAAAATATATTTTAATAAAAGAATTAGTTTATCCAATGAAAAACACCCTTTCTTTTTGATATTTTAATTATAGCCAAATTTTGTATTAAAGAAAAGGTAAAAATAAAAAAAGATGATATCTTCTTGAAACATTCGTTTTTGGGATTCTATTTTTATTACCATATGTTATAATATAACTATCATATGATGTGGAGGTAACGATGAATATAGCTTTAATCGCTCATGATAAAAAGAAAGCAGAGATGGTTGGTTTAACAAAAAGGTTTGAAGAGGTTTTTATGCGACATGATTTATATTCAACAGGTACGACAGGATTGCATATTATGGGAGATACTAAATTACAGGTTAATCGGATGAAATCAGGTCCATTAGGTGGCGATCAACAAATAGGAGCTATGGTCGCTAATCATAAAATTGATATTGTTATATTTTTACGTGATCCATTAACAGCTCAGCCACATGAACCTGATGTTAGTGCATTATTACGATTATGTGATGTCTATAATGTAGCATTAGCAACCAATATGAACACAGCAGAAAAATTATTAGACAGTATTCAAGATGAGTATTAAGAAGATGTCAATTAATTTTTTATTACGTCTTGTTTAGAACAAAAAAAGCACTAAATAGTTTGTTTTAGTGCTTTTAGTATTTAGACTTTAAAGATACTAATTCCATCTAAACTAGTAAGGGCGTAAACTGCACTTCCAGCATTGTTTTTAACCCAAATTAGAAAATCATTTTCAACTCGTAGAAATACGCCTGTATCTGAATGACCACTTGCAGCAATCACATGGATTTGATCGCCTTCAACCAGTGAATCGAATACACCCATAATATCATCTCCCTAACTCACTATTATTATATGTATTTAAACAATTTTCGGGCATATTTATCATTTATTTAATAACTATCTCATAAAATAAAATAGACTCTGTATTTTTACAGAGTCTATTTTGTGACTAAGGGCATTTCTCTTGAAATGTCCTCTTATACTTTTGTGATGCTAATTGCATCTAAACTGGTTACTGCGATATATGTTGTTCCTGAAATATTCCTCGCCCAAACTAAAAAATTATCTTCAAGTCTTAAAAATATTCCTTGTTCACATATTCCTGATGGCGATTGAACTAATATTGCATCACCTTCTTGTAAACCATCTAATCGTCTTCTTCTTTTTTCAACTGGAGCAACTGGGTTAGCTATTGGTCGTGGACATATTAAGTTATTGTTAGGGAAAATATTCAATATATCACCTCCATCATTTGATGTTACTATATTAAATGCTTATACAAATTATATGGATGGGTTATTTGTAGTGATATTATAAAAATGTATTTATATACTTAAATAAATATCCTATATCTAATTAGAATTGTAAATTTTAATAGTTTATCATTTTTATGATATAATAAAAATAATGTTAAATTAATAAATTAAGTCTTGATATATTTTTAAAACACGTTAAAATAATTACAGGAGGAAAGTTCATGAAAAAAGCAAATTTAGTCAATTTATTGATTATCGCCATAATATTTATTTTATTTTACATAGTTAATTTATTTATTACACAAAATAATATTGATATTTATTATCATTTTAACTATTCGTATGGTTTTAAAATAAGTATCTTAATTATTTTTTATCTATTGTTTATGGTAGGTAGTGTGTTGTATGCTTCAAGACAAGTGTTTAATTTATATATTAGACATATTCGTAAAACTAAATTGATTTATTCGCGATATGCTTTAATTTTGACTTCATTGATTGTTAGTTATGTTTTCTTGTATTTTGCGGTAGATTACTATTATTATTTTGGTAGTATTCTTATACTTTATATGATTTATTTTATGAGTTTATTTTTATATGATAACTATTATATTAAAAAATCACAAGAAGCAAAAATTGTGGTTAACAATCAAGTGGTTGAAAACTTTCTCAATCTATTAGGTGGTAAAGAGAATATACTTTCTGTTTCGTATGAGTATAGTCGTCTAAAGGTTGAATTAAAAGATATTAAAGCAGTCGATTTAGAAAGCATGAAAAATTCTGGTGCAAAAGGTGCATTTATAGCTGGAAATAAACTTCAAGCTGTAATTGGTAGTAATGCTGAAGATTTAGAAAATGCGATTAAAGCATATTTAACACAAGTTTAATGGTTGTAAATGTTTCCAATTTGTTGTAAAATATAGTAAAATAACATAAAAGGGGAGAAACATCAATGGAAAAAAAATTTATCGTAACAGATGAAGCAGGTGTACATGCTCGTCCTGCTACTAAATTAGTAAATGCAGCTAGCAAATATGCAAGTGAACTAACACTTGAATATCAAGGACGTAAAGTGAACCTGAAATCTATTATGGGTGTTATGTCTTTAGGTATACGTCAAGGAGCTGAAATAAACATAATTGCTACAGGTGATGATGAAAGTGAAGCACTTGAAGCTATTGAACAAGAATTAAAGGCTCAAGGAATTTCTAAGTAATTTTAAACAGCTGACTTATGTCAGCTTTTTAATTGCGCTAAATTTATCTAATGTTGCATTTTAATAAAAAAGAAGTTATAATATATAAAGTTAAAATATAACCTCAAGGAGAGGATTAAAACATGAAAAAAATAGGTTTTATTGGATTAGGTGTAATGGGGATACCAATGGCTTTACATTTATTAGATAAATATAAAGCATTATATATTTATACACGAACTGAAAAAAAAGCTGAACCATTAATTGAAAAGGGAGCGACTTGGTGTCCGACGATTGGTGACTTAGCTCAAAATTGTGATTTGATTATAACCATTGTAGGATTACATACGGATGTCCAAGATGTTTATTTAGGAAAGAATGGATTAATAAATTCATGTAATCCGAATACAATATTGATTGATATGACAACCTCATCCCCTTCTTTAGCAAAAGAAATAGATCAAAAAGCACGAACTAAAAATATTCATGTATTGGACGCTCCTGTTTCAGGTGGAGACGTTGGTGCTCAAAATGCAACCTTATCAATTATGGTTGGTGGAGATGAAGATATTTTCATTGAATGTAAAGAAATATTTGATACATTAGGTAAAAATGTTGTTTATCAAGGTCATGCTGGAAGTGGACAACATACTAAAATGGTTAATCAAATTGTCATTGCAGGCAATATGATTGGTATGGTTGAGGCATTGGTTTACGCTAAACAAGCAAACTTGAACGTTGAAGCAGTGTTAAAAAGTATTTCTAAAGGTGCTGCAGGCAGTTGGCAACTTGATAATAATGCACCTAAAATTGTGAGCAAAGATTATAAACCAGGCTTCTTCATTAAACATTTTATTAAGGATATGCATCTAGCGCAAGATGAAGCTCGTAATGTTGCACTTGATTTACCAGGTCTGGATTTAGTTGAAAGTTTATATTCGAGTTTAATGGAAAATGGATATGGTAATCTGGGGACACAAGCAATTATAAAATATTATGAAGATGATACAATTTAATGATTATAAACCTATAAAAATGATTTTATAGGTTTTTTTTTATGACACACAACCCCATTACCCAATCAATACCACTTTTTTTTCATACTTTATTATATACTAGTATTCTAGATATGAGGTGATATATATGCCCCTAATTGGGATGTTTCATTATCGAGCAAAACCGGATAAGGTTTCTAGAGCCTATAACTATGCATCTGTTGCGAAGATGGAAGGAATAGAGTTTTTCTTCTTTTCATCAAAGGGTGTTAATTTGAAAACAAAAACCATATTGGGTTTAGCTTATGAAGATGGTAATTGGATAGAAAAAGAATATCCCTATCCAGATGTTGTAATGAATGTTGTTGGACCCAAAACAAAAAAACAAATAGAAATATATCAAGAGTTAAAGAAATTAATTCCATTTACAAGTTTTCCTGTCGGAACAAAATTATCAATATATAAAAGAATAGAAAAAGGGAAATTATTCGTAAAATATTTGTTGCCTTTTGCGAGAATAAAAAAACCAATTGATGCATTAATATTCCTTAATCATCATTCACAAGTCATTCTTAAACCCATAGACGGTAAACATGGGAATAATGTTTTATATATTGAAAAAGACAATGAAATGTTTATAGTAAAAGAAAAAGAAAAGATAAAAAAAATGAATCGTTTAGATTTACTTGATTATATAAGTGATTTATTAAAAGATAATAGGATCTTACTACAAAAATATGTTCTTTGTAGAAGAAAAACTGGTGATCCTTATGATATACGATTACATCTACAAAAAGATAAAGATGGAAAATGGTTGAATACCATTATTTATCCTAAGATTGGATTGAAAGGTAAAATAGCTACAAATTTGGATCAGGGTGGTCAAATCACTAGTATAGATAGTTTTTTATTTGAAGAATTTGAAGATGATTATTTTAATATAAAAAGGTATTTAGAATTATTTTCATTACAGTTTGCTAAACATTTTGAGTCTTTATACAATCATGAATTTGATGAACTAGGAATTGACATAGGAATAGATGAAAATAAGAAGATATGGATTTATGAAGTGAATTGGCGACCAGGACATCTTTATATCCAATCCATAACTGCATATAATGCGGTTATGTATGCATATCATATTGCGAATCAAAAAAGAGGAGGTTATAAGGATGAAAGAATTAAGATTAAATAAAATAAAAGAACTGCTAAATGTAACAACTCACAATGAAGATACTGTTATATATCATGTAGAAAATGATATTAAGAAAATAAAGGATGATACGCTAGTTTTTCATTTAAATAAAAAAGAGGAGTTAGATTTTAAGTTATTTAATAAATCAAAAAACTGTTTTATCGTAACAGATCAACCCATATTAAACAATAATAAAGAAAAAGTGTCATTCTTTTTACATGTATTAGATGTTAAAAAGGCTTATCAAAAGTTTATTGATTATTATCGTAAATTATTTAATTTACCTGTTATAGCAATAACAGGAACGTGTGGAAAAACAACAACAAAGGAAATCATTAAACAAATTTTAGAGAAAAAATCTACAGTTGCAGCTACAATTGGTAATAAAAATGCCCTTTCATTTGATTTAGGTTATCTATTAAGGATAGACGATAAAACAGATTATGGTGTTTTTGAAACAGCTATTTCTTATCCAGGAAATCTAATTTTTGGTTGTAATTTCTTTAAACCAACGATTGGAGTGATTACTAATATCGGGATTGACCATTTAAGTGGTTGTAAAACAGTAGATAATTATATTCGTACTAAAGGAGAAATGTTAGCTGGACTTAACTATCAAGGAACATTGATTATTAATCATGATGATGACAATATAAAAAAAATCGATATGTCTCCTTTTAAAGGAAAAATCATAACTTTTGGGATAGATAATGTTTCTGATTATCAAGCAGAAGCGATTGTCTACAAAGATAAAGGAATGACTTTTACATTAAAAACACGAGATAAGAAATATAAAGCTTATATACCTGGATATGGTAAACATAATGTTTATAACGCTTTAGCAGCATTAGCAGTTTTAGATGAGCTAGGAATCAATATAGAGGAAGCCATAGAAGATTTAGCTTCTATAACTTTTATTCGGTCACATTTAGCTTTTCATGAAGGAATCAACAAAAGTATTATTATTGATGATACTTGGAGTTCAAATCCAACATCTATGAAAGCAGCTTTTGAAGTAATACAGGAGTTGGGTAAAGATAAAGTTAAAATTGCTGTATTAGGTAAAATTTCTTATTTAGGTGATTATGCTTTAGAACAATATGAAAATATTGGGAAAATGATTGTAGATTATAAGTTTGATATTTTAATTACCTTAGATATATTTTCTAAACAGATTGCAAAAAGTGCAGCCAATCATCATATGAAAAATAGTCGTATCCTATATTGTAAAACTATTGAAGATTTAAAAAGTACTTTAGAATCTTTGCTTGATTCGAATACAATGGTTCTTTTTAAAGTTTCCATAAAAAATAAAGAAGTTACGACATTAATCCATGATATTATAAATGAGTAAACAAATAAAAGAAGGCAAAGCCTTCTTTTATTTGTTATTAATTAATATTTATAAAACACAGCGTATCTTTCGTAATTTAAAACAGGTCTGAATCTTTCTTTAAAAAAGGCTAATCCCTTACTACCTAAATCACTACCTACATTAATGTACTTTACTTGAGGGTTTATTTCATGGATTTTTTTAATCACTTCTATCGTTAATTTTTCTGATATTCCATGATAATCTTTGATAAACTTTGTGACGCATCCCCACGCTTGTCCCGTTGGTAAAATCTCTACTGTTGTCATACCGATAATTTTTCCATCTAGTTCAAAAACAATGATGATATGATTTAATTCTTTATAATGACTAATGATTGGTTCAAAATAAAAACCATCTATGATACGTCGATATTTTCCTCCTGATGTATTTTCCCAACCTTCTCCTAATTCCATAATGGATTGAAAATCATCAGGTTGATAGTTTCTAATAACCAAATTAGGATACATTCGGTTAAATTTATTGATTTTGTTTCGTACTTTACTAAAGTCTTTTCCACTTAAGTCAAGTAATTTATCGATTGAATAATGTCGCTCTAAGCCTGTTAACCTCTCTTCTCGAAAATAATGTTCGAATCGTTGTGAGGTTTTAAGAAAGTCTAATTGAATTGAATTAATCGGGTTGATTGTTGATTTGTTAAAATAACGACTTTGTTGATTCCATTCAAAACATAATTTCGCGCATTTTAATAAAACATCCACAAGATGTTCTACATCAGCTTTTCCAAAAGGTAAACAGGGTAAATATAACCTTCCTTTATGAGAGAGAATAAAGGTCACTAACAGACCATCTATCATCGCTTTAAAGATGTTAACTTTGGTTGAATTGGTATGTGCCCATAAATAAGTAAAATTAGAAGACCACACACTTGCTTCATAAGTTGTTTCTTGAATGTATTTTTCGTATATTTCTTTATCTTTTAATTCTATTTCTTTCATATTCCATAACTGATACTTCGGATGGTTTTTTAACTTTTTTAACCATACATTCATATAATTCACCTTCTTTTAAACAATACTTAATTTATTTTTATAATATGTTACACCAGTTGATTTTGAATAAGATAGCTATCATGTGCATTTATTTTTAAACATTCATATTGATTATATCGTTTAATTTTATCATGTCTTAATCATACTTCATTTTAATACCCATACAATAATGTTTTCTTTTCATATACTATAATAAAGTTTATTTTATACCAAGAATAGTTGACATTATTAAGAAGGTGAGCAGTAAATGAAAATATTGGAATTAAATAAATTATGTGAGGTGTTAAGAATAACTCCTGTTCCTGTAACACCTATAAAGATTAAACGCGTTGTGACATCAGTTAATGATATTGATAACAACACCCTTGTTTTTCATTTAAATAAAAAATTAACTATAAATGTGAAAAAATTTGAACAATTACAACATTGTTATATTGTGACTGATCAACCCCTTTTAAAAAATAATCTCTATCTAAAAGAAAAATTTCTTTTTGTTTTAGATATTGATAGAACTTACGAACAGTTTATCAAGTATTATCGTAGTCTTTTTTCAATTAAAACAATTGCGGTGACAGGTACTTGTGGGAAAACAACCACAAAGGAAATGATTAAACAAGTTTTAGCGAAAGAATATCATATCACAGGGACTGTACTAAGTAAAAATTCACTTAGGTTTAATCATGATTACTTAATGGATATCGATGATACCAAAACATATGGTGTTTATGAAACAGCTTTAACGGAACCAGGTGAGATTATTTATAGTGCTAAATTTTTTAAACCATCGATTGGTGTAATCACAAATATTGGGATTGATCATTTAAGTGGTTGTAAAACATTAGATAACTACATTCGAGCTAAGGGTGAAATGATTTCAGCACTTAAAAATAAAGGAACTTTAATTATTAATGGTGATGATGAAAATATAAAAAAAATAGATTTTAGCACATATAAAGGGAAACTAAAAACTTTTGGAATTAAACATAAATCAGATTATACTGCTTCGAAAATCCGGTTTGAGCATGACAAGATGTGTTTTACACTATACCATAAAAAAGAAAAATATAAAGTGAGTATCCCTTGTTTAGGAGAACACAATGTGTATAATGCTTTGAGTGCTTTAGCTGTCTTAGATATATTAGGAATGCCACTTAAAAAAGCAATAACTCATATCGCTTCATTCAAGCCCATTAAATCACATTTCGAAATACATAAAGGGTTAAATGATAGTGTTATTATTGATGATACCTGGAGTTCTAATCCTACTTCTATAAAGGCAGCATTCAAAACATTTAACTATAGAGGTAACACTAAAGTTGTTGTGTTAGGGAATATTTCTTACCTGGGCCATTTTGCATCAGAACAATGTAAGGAAATTGGAAAAATGATAGTTGATTATGAGATTGATTATCTAGTCACAATCGATCAGTTTTCTAAACAAATAGGAGATGAAGCGATATTGAATGGAATGGATGAAAAAAATATTTTTCACTGCCACAATGAAGATGAAATTAAGATGGTTTTATCACGTTTGTTGAAACCAAATGTTAGGGTCCTATTTAAAACTTCAATGTTAGATAATAAAATGAAAAATATCATTAAGCATTTAATTAAAGACGATAGGTAAGGGAGGGATAAACATATGAAAACAATCATTTTTATAGGTACGCAAAAATCAGGTTCAAGTCGTGAAGCAATTAAAGCAGCACAGGATCTTGGGTTTTTCACTGTTCTTTTTACAAACAAAAAAAAGAATATGGTCCAACGGGAAGAGTTTATGGATGTTCATATAATGAGGTATTGTGACTTAAATGATGTAGAAGCAATGAAAACGATGATTAAACAATTAGAATTAAAAGCTTTTGATATCAAAGCAATCGTTAGTTTTGTTGATTCATATATCTACACTGCATGTCGCTTAGCTGAAGAATATGCTGTGAATCATTTTACAACGAATGCGATTTATCAGATGGAAAATAAAGTATTATCAAGAGAACTGATGAAGCATTCGACTTACAGTCCTCAATTTAAGGTTTTAGAACACGACATGCCCTATACAAAAGATGAAATTACTAAAATACTTCCGTGTATTGTAAAATCACCCCAATCTACAGGATCAAAAGACGTTTATAAAATAAAAAATTATGATCAATATAAACAACAAGTAAAAAATTTAAGAAAAAAATATCCCAAACAAAAAATATTAATTGAAGAATATTTAGAAGGACCGCAATATTTAGTAGAAGTCTTAGTTATTAGAGGTTTGATTCACATTATAGGTATTGTTGAACAAGATATTAGTTTAATCAATCATCATTTTATTGTGACAGGTTATAATTTAGTTATAAACCCATCAGTATCATTATACCAACCATTAAAAAGGGCTATTTCTGATATCATTTATTTACATGGTATGAAAAATGGCGCTTGTCACCTTGAATTAAGATATGTAAATGGAATATGGAAGCTAATTGAAATTAATCCACGCATCTCAGGTGGAGGGATGAATCAATTAATTAAAGCAGGCTATGGGATTGATTTGACGAAAGAAACATTAAAATTGGCATTGAATCAATATGTAGATATTAAACCCAAATATAAAAAGCATGCTTATATTCAATATATCACGGTTCCAAAGGCAGGTACCATCGAAACGGTGACAGGCAAAAAAAGGGCAATGCAGAAAAAAGGGGTTATAAAAGTATATATTAAACCACGAAAAGGGAATATTGTATGTCTACCAAAATCTATGGGAAATCGTTATGCTTATGTTTTGGCTACAGGAGAAAATAAAGAAAAGGCAATCCAAAATGCGAAAAGTGCGATTAAAGAAATACATTTTAAAATTCGATCCTAGTATTTTATTTAAAAAAAAATAGCGGATAGCTGCTATTTTTTTCATGATATTTATTTAATTTAAGGTAAACTCAACTCAGTTCTTCGCTTATCATGATTTTAAAAAATTAATAAACATAAGGTCTACCATAATAATAACTGTAAGGTGAACCAACTACTCCTTGATAAGTATTATAAGTATATGGGTAGGGATAAGGGTAAGGGTAAGGAACTGGGTATGGATAAGGATAAGGGGTAGGGTAAGGATAACAGCATCTTCGTTTATATCCAAAACCTCCTGCCCAGAATGGAGCTGTAATAGCGATTCCTGCTAAAAATGGTAAAAAGCGCCCTTCATTATCAACTCCTTGAACTTCATTATATGGGATTGCTCGATAAGGTACTGGAGAAAATTGATTTCTATACATTTTTAACCTCCTAATATCATATTTATATCATTAGTCTATGTTTTCTATGACATTTTGCATAGGAATAGTACCTATTTCGACGAAAAAAAATTTACTTTGACAAGTTTTTTTTGTATAATAGTATTATTAATTAAAAATTTGAAAATAGAGGGTTTAATATGAAGTATTTATTTGCAGTGAATCCTGTTTCGGGAAAAAATAAAGCAAAAGCGAAAATGAATCAATTAGCGATTTTATTAAGAGATAATAATATTGATTTTATGACTTATGAAACACAACCTTATCAATATGCAAATGATTTAAAAAGTATAATCTTAGAAAATAACATCACACATGTATTTGCAGTTGGTGGGGATGGAACAGCACATGAAGTTTTAAATGCGATTGTTGGACTTGATGTCTTTTTTGGTGTGATTCCATTTGGTTCAGGAAATGATTTCGCACGTGTATTAAGGTTACCTAAGAAAATTGATAAAGTTTTTAATATGATAGAAAAGAATCAACATGTAGTGATTGATGTTGGACAGGTTAAAGGTCGTTATTTTTTAAATTACATTAGTTTTGGTTTTGACGTTGCTATTTTAAAACAATCAGTAAAATTTAAACGATTTTTACATGGTGGATTAGCCTATTTATGTGCTGTTATATCAACATTGATTACTTATAAATGTGAATATTATAAAATTAATGATGAAGAAAAGCGGTTGTATCTATCAACTATCCATAATGGAAAGTTTTATGGGGGAGGGATGAAAATAAATCCTTTCTCAGAAATCAATGATGGTATTTTAGATTTATGTACTGTAAAAAAAATGAATCGATTTAAATTATTATTATTATTTCCATCTGTATTTTCAGGGAAGCATTTTAAATTTAAGAAACTAGTTAAATTTGAAAGCAAACGACATTTCTTAATTGAAACAAATGAGGACTCTGTTGTTTGTGGAATTGATGGAGAACTATATGAATTTGACTCGCCAATTGAAGTGAAAATTATTCCTAAAAGTGTGAAAATGATCAGGTATTAATTTTAAAACAACTAATTTTAGTTGTTTTTTTTTATGTTTATAAAAAATGACATACATACACAAGCAATATACGGTTTTAAACGTATTCTATTAATAAGATGATTTGTAATGCAAATTGTAAATTTGTAATGCAGGAGGTGAGTCATATTAGCGATTATTCTGTTTCTGAAGTGAAAGATATTATAGATGGAGAAATCACTTATTGGCCAGAAGGGGTTAAAATTAATGGTTTTATGAAATCAGGTTACTCATTTAAAGAAGGAAGTTTGTATTTTTTAACTCAAAAGATTCATGATGAGGACTATTTAATTAGTCATTTATCAAAATATAAAATAGCTGGGGTTGTTGTTGAAGAAAATACAAAGATAGATTCATCTAAATGGCAGAAAGCATCTATTGGTATTATTAAAGTTTACGATTTGTACCAAGCTTTTTATCAAATGGTGAAATTTGTACGAGAAGCAGTAGAGATACCTATGATTGAAATTATAGGTACTATCGGTAAAACGACCATAAAAGAAATGATGAAGAGTATATTACAAGAAGAGTTAATTTGTTTAACTAATCGTTCGCAGTATAACGATATTTCAAAGATGAGTTATTATTTATTTAAATTGGAATCAAAACATCAAGCTTGTATTTTAGAAACAAAAATAAAACAGAAAGGATTACTCCCTTTTATATCAGATATTATAGAGCCAACAATTTATGTTGTGACTCAGATTGAACATAGTCAAATGCATATGTATAGAGACTTAAAAGATAATATAAAAGAAAATCAAGTATTAATAATCGATAGTGACAATACAACTTGCCCACTAGATAAAGTAAAAGGTAAAGTTTACCGTTATGGTCTACAAAGTGATGCGGATATTTACGCTACTGATATCAGATATCAAGATGGAAAAACGATGTTTAAGGCGCATTTAGATCAAGTTGAGTTAAACTGTTGTATTAATACATTTGGTCAATATCAAGTTAAAAATGCATTGTGCGCAATATTAGTAGGATTATTATGTGGGTTGTCAAATGAATCTATCATTAAAGGATTAGGTAATTATCAACAATTAAAAGGACATAGCGAATGTATAAAAGGAATTAATAATTCGCTTATTATTAATGATCAGTATGGTTCTAATATTTTAAGCGTTAAAGGTTTACTTGATGAAGTCTCAAAAATATATACTAGTAAACCAATCATTTTAATTTTAGGTGATTTAGACAAAACAGTTAACAAGAATGAGAAATATCAAAAAATAATTCACCAAGAAATGGGTAGGTATACTAAAACAATACATTATTCTTATTTAGTCGCAATTGGTCAATATGCTGATGAAGTAATTAAAGGTGCATTAAAAACTGGTGCGAAAAAGCCATTATTATATTCTTTTAGAACCATTGATGAGTGTATTCCATATATAAAAAACTTCATTCTAAACGATAGTGTTGTTATTTTAAAGACTTATTATCATAATCTTGATATTAAAAAAATGTTATTTAAAATGATTGAGAGACCATAAGGTCTCTTTTGTTTTTGTATGAAATCATTAACTTTAAGAGACTAATTTTCATTATTAATTCTGATAACAAGATAAAAGTCATTTTCAATTTTATTGAAATACCATAAAATAATATAGCTTACTTTACTTCATTATAGAAAAGCATTCTGGTAATATGTCAAGGATATTACTGAAATAAAAAGAACTCTCTTATTTATACAATAGTATATTGAAATAAATTACTAGATATATAATTTTTAAAAATTGAGTATTCAGTCAAATTGTCTATCCCTTTGTTGGAATAGAGTTGATTTTTACGCTGCATAGCAAAGATCATTCAAATGAATTTACGTGGTATTAGTGCGAGAGCTATTTTAAGTTTATGGGTTTTTACTTTCATTATATATAGTTCTTTCTAGTGTTATTAGTAGCTTCCATAACGTAACCTCTTAGATAAGGATTACCACTGTGTGATATTTATTTTGCTTGTGAAATTAACTGACTGTTTAGAGTTCCAAGTTAAACTAAATGTTAAAATAGGATTATCGACTAGTTGTTCAGTACTAAATTGGTTATTATTAGTTTTGTTTTTAGTAGTTTATTTCATGAATAATCAAGATCACAATATCACATTAGTTCATAAACAAACATCAATCCCAATAAGCAAGGTAGAAGTTAATTGCTTCGTAGAAAATCCCATCTTTCATCTTGAAATCAAGATTTAACGTTAATCAAAGTGTAGACCTAATCACTTGAACTAACTTCTGTCTCGCACACTAAACCTTCAATCCCTAAATGTATTATCTAATGCTGCTAAGACATTTATGGTGATGTAAAATCTGTTTAATAAGTTTATGATTCAAGTGTCATGATGAAAGTTTAAAAATCCTTAACAAAATTCTTTGTTTCGCTCGGGGATTTAGCATTGAACTTTACCAAATATTTATACAAATATTGTAACATCAGGTCTACACATTTGAAAAATTTTAATGGCAACTAGCCATTGAAAATAAAGAAAATACTTGTAAGAAATACCTTGCAAATATTATTATCTGAGGAGGGATATCGTGATTATTATTGGTATGTTGCATCATCGTAAGGATCCAGGGAAAGTGAGAAAATCCTATTCATATGCAGTTGTTGCGAAAGCGGAAGGTGCAGAATTACTGTATTTTTCTCCTAAAGCAGTTGACTTTAAGAAAAGAAGAATTTATGGATATTTTTATCGTGAAGGAAAGTGGGAAAGGGTAGAAAGTAGATTTCCAGATGTTATTTACAATACAGGAAGTCCAGAGAAATTTAAACAATCTGATTCAATCATTAGGCAATTAAAAGAAATAATTCCATTTACAACCCATTCTATTGGAAATAAAATATCAGTCTATAATCGACTGAAAGAAGATGGGACATTTTCACATTATCTTATTCCTACGCATATTATTTACTCGTTAAATCATTTTATAAAACACTTAGAAATGTATCATAATTTGGTTATAAAACCAGTGAATGGACATAAAGGACAGGATATAACTTTCATTGAACCAAAAGAAGAAAAGTATTATCTTCACTCTGAAGATGAAGAAACTCTCTTAAACAAAGATGAACTTCTTGACTATGTTTCTAAGAAATTGAAAGAAGAAAAGTATTTAATACAACCATATATAAATTGTAAAACCAAAACTGGTAATGCCTATGATTTTAGACTTCATACGCAAAAGAATGGGGAAGGTAAATGGGTGATAACCGCTATTTATCCTCGAATTAGTCCACCAGGCAGTATAGTATCTAATATTAGTAATGGTGGTTCGACTAATTATTTAGTACCTTTTCTTAAACAAGAATATGGTGAAAAATATTATGATATTAAGCAATATCTTGAACATTTTAGTATTAAACTATCGAAAAAAATGGATGAGCTACAACTAAAATTTTTCAATGAAACAATTGATGAATTGGGTATAGATGCTGGGTTAGATGATATGAATAAAATTTGGATTTTTGAAGTGAATTGGCGTCCTGGATGTCCTCCAACTTTTTATTTAGAATTAGATGTTGTTAAAAACACGATCAATTATGCGATTTATTTAGCTAAGAATCAACGTGTAAACAGGTGATAAAATGAAATCAATCATATTTATAGGTACACAAAAATCTGGTTCTAGTAGAGAAGCCATAAAAGCAGCTAGACGATTAGGTTATAAAACAGTATTATTGACAAGTAGAATTAACCAAATTCGTAACCAAGAAGCCTATCCAGATGTGTCACAAATGGTGTTCTGTAACGTCACAGATTACGTTGATTTAAAAAGAAATATTAGTGAACTTCAAGAAAATGGTTTAGAAATTGAAACAATAATTTCTTTTGTCGATTCCTATGTATATATCGCTAGTTTATTAGCTGATGAATTTGGTGTAGGATGTTTTACAAGTGATGCGATATTTAAAATGCATGATAAACTATTATCTCGCGAATGTATAAAACAAACACCTTATGTACCTTGGTATAAAATATTAAAAGATAATTATTATGAATCAGTTGATGAGATTTATCATAGGTTACCACTAATTTTAAAAAAGCCAAATTCAACGGGGTCTAAGGATGTTTATTTAGTCAATAGCGTAAGCGAGTATTTAGATAGACTAGAAAGATTATCAAATGGATATCATGATCAGGTGATTGTTGAACAATATATTAAAGGACCACAGTTTTTAGTTGAATCACTAGTAGAAAATAAAGAAATCAAAATTGTTGCGATTATTCAACAAGAGATTTATATATATAGTGGGCATTCGATTGTAACAGGGTATCAGTTAAAGCTTGATTTAGATAGTGAATTTGAACAATCTTTAAGAGAAGCGGTGACTGAAATTGTTATGTGTCACGGAATGAAAAATGGGGCATGTCATTTAGAAATGCGTTATGTGAACAATCAGTGGAAACTAATTGAAATTAATCCGAGAATTTCTGGTGTTGCGATGAATGAATTTATATTTTATGGATTAGGAATCAATTTAGCAGAACAAACGCTTAATTTAGCATTGAAAAAGCCACTTCAGCTGACTCCAAAATATGAAATGTATACAAATGCACAATATCTTATCAGTTTATTATCGGGTAAATTACTGAAGGTAACTGGGAGAAATGAAGCATTAAATAAATTCGGTGTAATTAAGGTGTTTATCAAACCACAGAGGGGTTCTACGATATATACACCAACATCAATGGGGTATCGATACGCATATGTTATCGCAAATGGTCAAGATGAACATCAAGCAAAAATTAATGCGAAAATAGCTGCAAGTAAAATAAAATTTCATATATTAAGAGAATAAGATTAAAAACTACCGAGTAGGGTAGTTTTTAATCTTTTATGTACAACTAGTAATAAATGTGTTAGGGGAACTATTAGCTGTATAAGGCGAAACAGTACTAAATGTATTGGTACCATCACTAGCGTTAATCGGCCATATTAGGATCTAGTATTAATTATTGCGATAATGGTGACATTATAGGTTAGATTCGGACCATTGTTAATTGATCCTTGGATAACACCAATTAAAGTTGCCGTGTTGTTACTATAGGTAAGTGAAATTCTACGTCCCTGAGTAAATTGAAAAATTGTTCCATTACTTGCCTTAAACTGAAAATTGAGGTTATCGATATTTGGATTACAAGCTTGATTAATCGATGTACCACATTCTTCAACAAAAATATTTAGATTACCCATCAAAATCGAATTATTAAAATTTATCGTAGCAGGAGACTGATTTTTTTCTGAAGTTTAATTTTACTTTACAAGTACACTCGATTGTTGGACTTGTTACTTCATTTCCACCAAGGGTTGTTCTCCCTTGTATTGTATAAGTACCGCTAGCTCCTGGTAAAAGTGTAAGCCTTGCAGTACAGTTACCTGAATTATCTGTTGTGGATGGATTAGGAATATCCACAACATCGTTAGCAGGTGTGATATCAAAAAATACAAGAGCTCCAGTAACTGGATTACCATCACAGGTAAGTGTGGTTGGTAAATTTAAAGTTAAAGTAGGATTTCTACAGGTGATGCATTCAACTGTTGTTGTGATGTTGTTTGTAATGATTTTACCATCAATAATTACTGTTCCAGTAATAATAACGGATGTAGGGGGTGTTTGTGGTGGAATGATTAGGGTTATAGAAAATACACCATTTATATCTGTAACTGGCGTTGGATTAGAGAAAAGGATAATGTTAGAGTTGCTTGATAAATTAACAGTAATTCCTGTTAACCCCAGTCCAGCACAAGTCACTTTTCCTGATAGTTCCACAGTGCAGCTAATTGTTCCTGGATTATTGATTGAAATAGTAGGGGTACATGGGAAACAACAGGATACTGAAATAATGTGACTACAATCGATGATGATATTTCCATCAGTAGTTCTCCTATAGATACAATTATTTATGATGGAATTAAAAATTAAAATTATTTCCGTTTGATCATGTAAATGTATTGAAACAATAGTACCGCTTTCTATATCTTTGAATGAATCTCACAAACTATTTTTATTATCTTTCAATCATAGAACTCCTTTCATAAAGAGATTCATTATTAGTATATGTTGAAAAAACAAGAGGGAATAAAAAGCATAATAACATAAGGGATAAATAGTTAATTAATCATATTGATAAGTAATAATGAATATGATTTATTAACTAATTGAATAGAAAAGAGGGATAAATTGGATGCAACTAATTTAATTGATTATATAAAAAAACAAAAGAAAAGAACAACTGTTAAAGTGTATTGTAGCGGGCGCTTTGATGCTTTAGTTATACCAAAGGATATAAAAGGTTTTGCATGTAGCCAATTTGTGATATTGATTGGAGAATATGAAGAGGTTCAAAAGTTTATTAATAGTCATCAACAATTTATTGATGACTATTATATTGAATATAATCATCATCATACAGCTATCCCATTATTAAAATATTATGAAACGAATGCAAGAATTGAACCAGGTGCTATCATACGTGAGAATGTAACGATTTGTGACCAAGCGGTAATTTTAATGGGGGCTGTGATTAATATTGGTGCTTATATTGGAGAAAAGACGATGATTGATATGAATGCGGTGATTGGTTCTAGAGCACATATTGGACGGAATTGTCATATTAGTGCAGGCGCTGTAATCGCTGGTGTAATAGAGCCTGTTTCAGCTAAAGGGGTTATTATTGAAGACAATGTGATTGTAGGAGCTAATTCAGTGGTCTTAGAAGGGGTTCATATTCATAAAAATGCAGTGATAGGGGCAGGGTGTGTTGTGTGCGATGATGTTTTAGAAAACGCAGTTTATGTAGGAAATAAAGCGAAGTTTTTAAAATATCGAGATGAGCTAACAAATAAAAAAACGATTATATCTGATGATTTAAGATAGAAGTAGTTTCTTAGATTTATTATGAAATAATCAAATATTAATTAGATGCATTTTTAAACATTAATTGAACAAAATATATTTGTATAAAAATATAGGAGGTTTACAATGGAAGATAATAATAAATTATTTGTGATAGAAGCTAAAGTTGGAGAGCCAGCACCACTTTTTGAAATGGATGCACTGATGCCAAATGGTGAAGGATTAGATCGTTTTGGAACCGTTGATATGGAAAATATTATTGCTGAAGGTAAATGGATAGTACTTTATTTTTATCCTTTAGATTTTACTTTTGTCTGTCCAACAGAAATTAGAAGATTTAATGAAATATATCCAAAATTTAAAGAATTAGGTGCTGAGGTAATTGCGGTTTCAACAGATAGTCTGTTCTCTCATTTAGCATGGCAAGACCAAGAATTGGGTGTTTTACAACATCCTCATGCATCTGATAAAGCACATTATGTTTCAGAAGCTTATGGTGTATTAGATGATGAAAAAGGAATATCATGGCGTGGGACATTTATTATTGCACCAAATGGTATTTTAAAACATATGTCAATTAATCATGGTGAAGGCGGACGAAATGTTGAGGAAGTATTGCGTACATTAGAGGTGTTTAAAAATGAGATTGAGGGTAAATTAGTTCCATGTGGATGGCAACCAGGTACGGATTTTCTCAAAAAATAATGATAATAAAAACCGAGCAGAACTGCTTGGTTTTTTTGATTTATGGTTGTATTTTGGAATTTTTTTGTTGTATAATAAGAGTAGGACTAAGGAGGTTTTTTTGGTGAGAAAATTTTTAAAAACAGAAATTGATTTAATATATGAACAACTTCAACCAAACGAAGAAGTATTATGGCGTGGAAAACCTAAACTAATGCCCAATGTAGCGTTTATGACAACTGTTTTTCTATTATTTTTAGCTAATATAATGTTGATTGTTTTACGCTATTTGAAACTGAATGAATATTTTAGTATTTTTGCTTTTTTTAGAGATTGGTTTCTATTATTTTTAGTTTTAACCGCATTTGGAACTTTTTTATTTTTATTATTCTATGCAAATAGATATTATAAAAAAATGATGAATATCTTTTATGTGATCACCAATACCCGTTTAGTTATATTTGATAGTGAAAAAGAAAAAATTATTTTTTCTAAACTGTATCCTACAGTTAAATTATTGCGACTAAAAAACACAATTTTTGATTCAGGGACAATTATTTTTGATATTGATATTGTAGATGATCGAGTGATTGAAATTGGATTTAACAATATTGATGATGCTGATGAAGTGATTAATATTATTAAACATCAATTACATCATATGAGAAATAAAGGATAGAGGACAATCTTAATAGGATATGTCCTTTTTATTTTATAAAAAGTTATCAATGGTAATGTTATAAGATATTTTACAAATTAATGGGATATTATCCATTTATTAATTAAAATAACATAGTTTAAATGTATGTTGTAGAAAAGCTTTCTTTTTTGGCGTGAAGTGTAAGTGTTAAATAGGCATAACTGTATAATTTATGAGATATTCTTCTAGTGTCAAGTTCTTTTGATGAATAATGGTGGCTGCTTTTGTTCCAACATATCGTAAATGCCAAGGCTCATAATGATAACCATGAGTGTTTTCTTTATCTTTTGGATAACGGATAATAAATCCATAACGATGGGCATTATTTTTAACATATTGTCCTTCTTTTGTATTAGCGAATCTTTGAACAAGTTGAAAATCAACTTCTTTGCAGGTTATATCAACTGCTAACCCAGTTTGATGTTCACTATGACCAGCTCTAGCACTAAAGAAATCAGCATTTCCAATTGTGAGTTTATAATGATGATATATTTTTTCTTGTTTTTCATAGGAGCGGTAACCATTTGATAAATATAAATATAAATTTTCTTTTTCAGCCGCTTCAAATAATGTTTTTAAAGCAAGATAAGCTGACTTTTTCAGTCTGTTACGACTAAAATCGTTTTTAATAATCATATTAATATCTTTTGTATAGACTAAGTCAGATGGAACATAGTCTTTTTTTAAAGCGTAGTTTTTATTGACTAAGGTTAATGTATTATTTAAATTAATCGCATCTCTTGTTTTTTTATAAAATTGACTCATCATGTATGGATGGTGTTTTATATTTAGTGCTGCTTGATGGGTGACGTATTTTGTTGTTCTAATTTTTTCATAATCTTCTATATCATCAAAAATAAAGGTCCTATATTTAAGATATGAAAATAAGACTTCACGAGAAATTTGTTTATTGATGATTTCTTCAAGTTGAATTTTTGACATAAATGTCTGTAAAATTTTTAAATCAGACGATTGATAACCTAGTTTTTCAAATTCATCATAATGGACGTACTTAATATGAAGTGTAGATGGTGGATTTATTATGCTTTCTCTCATAATTAAAACCATCGTAGTAAATATTAAAATGAGGATTATTTTTAATACACGGTTCATGTTTCATCAGTTCCTTCTATTTAATTGAGTATTAAAGTATGATAAAATAAGATAATGAAATACAAAAAGGAGTGAGAATATGAAGAAATTAATCTTAATAGATGGAAATAGTTTATTATATAGAGCTTATTATGCAACTGCATATAGTGGATCCTTGATGAAAAATTCTAAAGGACTTCCGACAAATGCGATTTATGCATTTTCTGTTATGATGATGAATATTCTTGATAATTATCAATTTAGTCATATATTAGTAGCTTTTGATGCAGGAAAAACAACTTTTAGACATAAGGAATATAAAGAATATAAAGGGGGAAGAAAACCTACACCATCAGAACTTCTCCAACAAATCCCTATTGCGAAACAATTATTAGATGTTTTAAATGTCAATCGTTACGAACTTGAATTATACGAAGCAGATGATATTATTGGTACTTTATCAAATAAGGCACAAACAAGTGATTTTGATGAAATTGAAATTATTTCAAGTGATAAAGATTTACTTCAACTTATCACAAATAAAACGCATATTAGTTTTACACATAAAGGATTAACTGAAACAGAGGTTTATACAATCGATCATTTGCAAGAAGTTTATGGATTGTCTCCTAGTCAAATTACTGATTTAAAGGGATTAATGGGAGATGCTTCTGATAATATTCCTGGTGTGCCAGGTGTTGGTCAAAAAACTGCGATTAAGTTATTATCTGAATATGATACCGTTGAAAATTTATTAAATCATATCGATGATTTAAAAGGAAAATTAAAAGAAAAAATTGAAAATAATAAGGAGTTAGCTTTATTAAGTAAAAGAATCGCGACTATTAATTTAGATGCTCCAATAGAAGTATCGTTAGAGGATACGATTTATAAAAATTATGATGTTAAAAACCTTATTGATTTTTATCAATCAGTAGAATTTCATTCATTGATTAAAAAAATAAATATGAATCAATCAGTTGAAGAAAAAGCTGAAGATCTTGATTTTACTATTGTAGACAATAAATTTCCTCTAGATTCTATATTATTGGATAACTCCTTTATTATTATTGAAACTTTTGGGCAAAATTATCACAAAAGTGAAATTTTAGGATTAGCACTTATCAATGATAAAGGAAGATTTTATATTCCGTATGATATTATTGAGCAATCTTTAACCGTTGATATGTTTTTAAGAGATGCGTCCATCTCTAAAAATACATTTGATTATAAAAAGACAAAAGTTGCTTTAAAATGGCATGGGTATGATTTGAACGGGGTTAATTATGATCTGTTAACAGCTGCATACATTGTTAATCCTTCGATTTCAAAAGGTGATTTTCGTGTCATTACTTCTTATTTTAATTATAATGATGTCAGCTATGATGATGATATATATGGAAAAAACACAAAATACCATAAACCAGATCAACAAGTGGTGACAACACATGCGATTAAAAAAGCTGTGGCATTAAGAGAATTAAAACAAGTGGTAATTGATCAATTAAAAGAGAATAATCAATTAACATTATATAAAGAATTAGAGTTACCACTATCTGTAATATTAGCGGATATGGAATATGAAGGGATTCATATCGATAGAGACTCATTAGATGAATTAGGGAAAGGTCTTAAAGAAAGAATTTCTGAATTAGAAGAAATCATTTATCAATTAGCTAATAAAAAGTTTAATATAGCTTCTCCTAAACAATTGGGTGAGGTCTTATTTGAAGATTTAAAATTAAAAGTAGTTAAGAAGACAAAAACAGGGTATTCAACGAGCATTGATGTATTAGAAAAGTTAAAAAATGAACATCCGATTATTGAAGAAATTATAGAATATCGTTCGGTAACGAAGTTATTTAATACTTATGTTGAAGGCTTAAAACAAGTAATTTATGATGATGAAAAGGTTCATACCATCTTTAATCAGGCTTTAACCGCAACAGGAAGATTATCTTCAACTGAACCAAATATTCAAAATATTCCGATTCGTACGGAAGAAGGTAGAAAAATCAGAAAATCTTTTGTTCCTACTAAAGATAGTGATTATATTTTATCTGCTGATTATTCGCAAATAGAACTTCGTATTTTAGCACATATTTCTAATGCGGAAAATTTAATAGATGCTTTTATCCATGATTTAGATATTCATACGAAAACAGCGATGGATGTATTCGGTGTCAATAAAGAAGAGGTAACTTCACTTATGAGACGACAAGCCAAGGCAGTTAATTTTGGGATAATCTATGGAATTTCTGCATTTGGTTTATCAGAAAATTTAGGCATTCAACCAAAAGAGGCACAAAATTTTATTAACCGATATTTAGAAACCTATCCTGGAATCAAAGAGTTTATGGAAAAAATTGTTCATGAAGCGAAATTGAATGGTTATGTAGAAACATTATTTAATAGACGTCGATATATTCCTGAATTAACCAGCAAAAATTATAATATAAGAATGTTTGGTGAGCGAACAGCGATGAATGCACCAATACAGGGAAGTGCTGCTGATATTATTAAAATAGCGATGATAAATGTTTTTAATCGTCTTGAAAAAGAAAATTTACAATCAAAATTACTTATTCAAGTCCATGATGAACTTATATTTGATGTAAAAAAAGAAGAACTTGAAATAATGAAAAATATCATTAGAGAAGAAATGGAAAATGCGGTATCATTAAAAGTACCACTTAAAGTAGATATTAATTATGGTCATAGTTGGTATGATGCAAAATAAATTGTTAAAAGCACTAGGAATTTTCCTAGTGCTATTTTTAACTATTTAATAAAATAATATAAATCAATAGAATTGATATTAATCAATAGAATTGATATAAATCAATAAAATTGATATTAATTAATAAAAATTAATCTTAATGACAGGTATCGTCATTCTTTTTATTTTTTGTGGTGTATTATGACGATATCTAATGGTAATCATTAGAGAACATAACATAAATGAACTAATGTCAAAAAAATACTTAGGAGGTCAACATGAAACGATTGATTCTTGCATTAGTTATGTTATGTGTGTTTATGATTCAAATGAATCAAGATTTCAATGTTTATGCTGAAAGTTGTGATGGACCACTACAGGTCATAGTTCCACAAGATGATATACGCGTTGAAGTCAATGGGGAAATTCCAGATTATAAAGCAGGTGTGACGGTTTTAGATAGTTGTGGAAATGTTGTTACAGATTACATCTTAACCGTTTTAGATGATTTTGTAGATGTGAATTTAATAGGTGATTATCAGGTCGCTATTTATGCATATGATGGTCACTATTCAGGTGAAAACTTCATCAATATTCATGTACAAGAAGACATTACCCCGCCAGAATTAAGTGTAGCTTATGAAAAATTCATTTTTTTACAAGGGGATGTGTTAGAAGATAGTGATTTCTTAGTGAACGCATACGCATATGATGATAAAGATTTAGACATTACAGAAAATATCGTGGTGGATTATTCTAATATTGATATGGGAACTACTGATCAATATAAGGTTATTTTTGAAGTTTTTGATCAAGCTTCCAATAAAACGACTAAAGAAGTTGATGTAGTTGTACTTGGTGCATTACCTGAACTAATTATCAATGCTAGTTCATTGACTCATGAAGTATATGATGAGCTACCAGACTTTTTACTTGGTGTTAATGGCTATCTATTAGATGATGTTGAAGCAGAGATTAATGTTGATTATGGAAGTGTTAATCCAAATCAAGTCGGAAGTTATGAAATTACTTATACAGCGTCTTTACACAATTTGAAAGAAACGAAAACGGTAATTGTAAATGTTGTAGATAGTACACCACCTGAAATAACAGGGATTCCTAAAGTAAAAATTAAAGAAGGGTTATATTTTAATCCATATAAATATTTAAGTGTTCACGATAATTATAATGCTGCTGATGACATTACCGTTAAAGTTAGTGGGAATTATTCAACAAGAGTTCCTGGTGAGTATATCATAACAGCGGTTGCGATGGATAAAAGTGGTAATCAAAGTGAATTTACTTTTGAGTTAATTGTTGTGGAAGAGGAAAATCATACCGTATTATGGACGACTATCATTCTAGGGGTTGTAATTGTAGGAGCTAGTGGAGCTTTATATTATATACGTAAAAAAAGAGAATATTAAATGATAATTAAAAATCAACCATAACATTTTGATGTGGTTGATTTTTTTATATACAAAACATCCCATTTGAAATAGAGAAGCTGATTCTATATAATAAGAGAAGCGGGAAATTATATTGAACGATTTTTTGCCTTGTTAATATAATAAAAGTGGGTGAAAGAATGCCTGAATTACCAGAAGTAGAAACGGTTAGACAAACATTAAGAAAAAAAATAATAAATAAAAAAATAACTAGTATAGATGTATTATATAATAAAATTATTAAAACAGATATAAATACATTTCAAACAGAACTTGTGAATCAAACCATTCGTGAAATAGACCGTTTTGGAAAATATTTATTAATTCGTTTTGATGATTATTATTTAGTTTCCCATTTCAGAATGGAAGGAAAGTACTTACTTCGTAGAAATGAAGATGAAGTAGAAAAACATTCTCATATAATTTTTCATTTTTCTGATCAAACCGAGTTAAGATATAATGACGTTAGAAAATTTGGAACAATGCATTTAAAAAACATTAACGAAGTATATTTAGGGGAACCTTTAGCTAAACTAGGGTTAGAACCCTTTGATTCTCAATTTAATTTGAATTATTTACAGAAAAAGTTAAATAATAAAAGAACGATAAAAAGTAGTTTGCTTGACCAAACAATTTTGGTTGGATTAGGTAATATTTATGTCAATGAAGTATTATTTTTAGCTAAAATCCATCCAGAAAAGTTATCATATACTTTAAATAATGATGAAATAAAACGGATAATTCAATCAACTATTTCTGTATTAAAAAAAGCGATTGCCTTGGGTGGAAGTACAATTAGATCATACTATAGCGATGATAATATTACAGGACGTTTTCAAAATGAACTGTTTGTTCATCTAAGAAAAGAGGAACCATGTTTAGTGTGTGGGAATAAAGTTCGTAAAATCAAGGTAGCAGGAAGAGGTACTTATTACTGCCCAGTTTGTCAAAAAAAATAAGTTTTGGTTGACAAAGATTTGATGATGTAGTAAAACTAATATGTATCTTTTTAATTGGAGGTCAACATGGCTATTATAATTGGATTAACTGGTGGTATTGCGACTGGAAAGAGTACAATATCAGGTATGTTTATAAAGCAAGGTATACCAGTAATTGATTCAGATTTAATTGCTAAGCAAGTAGTAGAGGTAAATGAACCTGCCTATAAAAAAATTGTTGAATCATTTGGTGAAGATATTTTATTATGCACGGGTCATTTAAATCGTAAAAAAATAGCTACGGTAGTTTTTAATGATGATAAAAAAAGAAAAAAAATAAATAGTATTATACATCCTGAAGTAAAAAAAGTTATCCTTAGTGAGATGAAAAAATATGATGCTTTAGGTAATCCATTCATTGTATTAGATGTACCTCTTCTTTTTGAAAGTGGATTTGATGATTTATGTGATTTTACAGTAGTCGTCTTTACTGATAAAAAAACACAGTATAGTCGTTTAATGATGAGGGATAATTTAACTGAAGAAGAAGCTGGAAAAAGAATTGATGCTCAGTGGGATATTAAAGAAAAATTGCGATTAGCTGATTTTAAAATAGATAATTCCTTATCTATATTAGAAACTAGAAAACAATTTGATATGTTAATGAAAAAATTAATGAAAAAAGAAAACAGGATTAAATAAGTGAATTATATATTATATCGCATAGTATGCGATTTTTTTCTTTTAGTGAAAATAAAGAAATTACAAAAAAAAGAGAATTAAGTTTGAGTATTTTTGATTTTTCTTGTAAAATAAAAGAATAGATATAAACTAATAGAGGTGATAAAAATGGGATTTTTTGATTTTTTAATTAAAGATATTGAAACAAATGATACTAAACCTAACAAAGATCTACAAACACATTATTATAAATGTGAGTACCGTGAAGCGAAAGAAGCTTTATTACGTTATTTGAAAAAAAATAATTATGAGGTATCAAATATTGATGATAAATATGGTGAAATATTTGTTGAAACACCATCTTTTCATATGATTTTTTCGATTAGAAAAGCTGGTATTTTAAATGTATCAATTGATATTAAGGTTAATGTTTATCGATTAATTGGTGGTTATAAACCACATAAGTTAATTAAAGAGGCTTATAAGTATTTAGATAAAGAAATTCCTTTTATGGGTATTGGATTACAGATTAATTAAATGATAGATTTTTAGGGAAGTGACGTTATGGAATTATCTGTTCATGTGAATGATAAATTAAAACTCTACCGTAAGACTTATTTGTCAAGTTATCATCATGAAGTGGTAAATTTGTTGTATCAACCAGTGATGGGGATTGAAGCAAGTAGTCTTTATTTTACCTTATGGGATTTTGTGAATATAGAAAAAGGAGAACTAATTATCTCACATCGACAATTACTCACTTTCTTCAATTGGAGTTTAGAGAAATTAATACAGGTACGAGAAAAATTAGAAGCAATTGGATTATTAACTATCTATTATCATCAAAATGAAGGTTATTATATATATGAATTAAAACAGCCTTTAAATGCAAAACAATTTTTTTTAGATAGTAATTTAAATGTTCATTTGTTGTATCAAGTAGGTGATAATCTGTATGAATATCTTGAAAAGAAGTTTATGATTAGGCCTTTAGAAAAATCACTTGTCAATATAACAAGAAATTTTCATGATATTTATCAAATTATTGATGGTGTTAAAACCATTGATGAAGATAAACAATATGTCACATCAACAGTGAATCATTTTTCTGTACCGTTGAATTATGATTTTGATTTTGAATTATTTTCTCTATTCGTAAATCGAAGTTTTGTTAATACTGACTTAATGACAAATAGTGTAAAAGAGGCCATTGTTAAAGAAGCTGCTCTTTATCAATTTGATGCTTTAATGATGAGTAAAATAGTGTTAGCTTGTGTTAATGACCATGAAATTGATTTAGATTGTTTACATAAAACAACACGTGAGTTTTATAAACGTTTAAAGACAAAGTCATCTTTGACAGAACATATGAAACCGGCAATGACTGAAAAAGAATTTTCTTTATATATGAATAAAAAACGTTTAACAGGTAAAGAAAAAGCAATAAAAAATTATAAAACAAAAACACCACAAGAGTGGTTAAGCCAACTTCAAGGAAATACAGAAGTTCCTAGTAGTATGCTAGAAGTGGTTAAAGCTTTATGGGATAATTATAAATTACCTAGTGAAGTAATTAATGTGTTGATTGAGTTTGTTAGAATTCGAAATGATGGTAGGCTTCCATTAGAATATACAAAAACAATTGCTTCGACTTGGGCTTTTAATCAAGTTTCCACAGCTGAGGCTGCAATGGAAATGGTTGAGAAGATTCAAAACAAGGAAAAAGAATATACAAAACGGGGAGAAGTTGCTCCTACATATCGATATAAAAAACCAAAACGAGTGGAGACAGAACCTGTTTGGATGAAAGAACATCAAGAATACTCTAATTCACAAAAAGATAAGCAAAGTGATGAATCTGTTGATATTGATGAGTTGAAAAAATTGCTCGAATCTTTTAAATGATAGATAGGTGATATGGTGAAAGAAATAGGGAAATTAATTAATCTTGATACTGATATTAATCAAAAAGTAGAAGTCATTAAAAAACAAGTTTTAAGTAATCAAAAATTATTATCATATTGTAAGAAGCATAAGATTGAATTAACTGATATTAAAATAAATAATAGTTTAATGAATTTACTTAATTTTTCTGAAAATCATGAAAAATGTTTAAATTGTACAGGACTAGATAATTGTCAACAATTAAATCTTGGGTTTCAGCCGATTTTAAAAGATTATCAAACGTTTGTAAATATTCAGTATATCGCATGTCATTATCAAAAAGCATATGATGCACAGGTTGAAATTACAAACCATTTAAAATGTTTTCATATGCCTAAAAAGATTTTAAGTGCTAGTTTAGATCACATTGATTTAAATAGTAGTCGAGCTAAATCGGTTAGTCGATTAGCTACATTTGCGAAAAGTTATACGCCAGAGAAGTTTCAAAAAGGAGTTTTTTTAACCGGTGCTTTTGGGATTGGAAAGACTTATCTATTAGCTGCTATGGCCAATGCACTCGCTAAACGTCATATTCAAGTAGCACTTGTTTATTTACCTGATATGATTCGTGAGTTAAAAAGTGCAATTGGTAAAAATAATTTAGAATATTTAATGAGTGAAATTAAAAATGTTCAAGTTTTAATTTTAGACGATATTGGTTCTGAAATGAATACACAATGGGTTCGTGATGAAATATTAGGTCCAATTTTACAATATCGTATGTTAGAAGAGTTGCCTACCTTCTTTTCTTCAAATAAAACCATTAAAGAGCTAATTACTGATTATGCGACTACGAATGATCATGTTGTTAGTGTGTCAAAAGCAGAGCGAATAGGTGATAGGATTAAGGCATTAGCAGATGAAATTGTACTAACTGGAAAAAATTATCGATATTAATTCATATAAGTCTTGATTTTTCATATAATAAGAGATATAATCATGTTTAATAAAAAAAGTATTGATAAGGACACGATTAATGTAAGAAACATAATAGAGAAGAAATCCTTGGCTGTAAGATTTCAATGTTATTAGATTAATTACTCCCTTTGAACTGGATTCGAAAGAAATTCCCGTAAGTCGCGTTAAGACTAGAGATAAACAATTTATGATTTAAGAATCATAGGATTGTTTATAAATTAAGGTGGTACCACGAGTAACTCGTCCTTTGGGATGTGTTACTTTTTTTTATTTTAGGAGGCCTAGGATGAAGAAAAAATTTTGGATAGCTATTCTTATTGGGTTATTAATTTTATTTATTACCAATACCCTTATCAACTGTATTAAACCTTATATGAAGGGTGTATCTAATGACGTATGGAATTCATTGGGAATATCATTCGGGTTAGCATATTTAATTACTTACAATTTAGAATATAAAGAAGAAAATGGGAAACTTCGAACGCAAAGAGTTGTAACTTATTTATATTCAGTGGTCATCATATTTTTAATCTATTTAGGAATTAGTTATGTGTGGTAAAAATAATTTTTATTATAATGGAGGTTAAATAAATGGAAAAAATAAAAATATCATTTCCTGATGGAAATAGTAGAGAATATGACAAGTTAGTGACATTAAGTGATATTGCGGGGTCTATATCACCAGGTTTACGTAAAAAGAGTGTTGCAGGTTATGTCAATGAGGTGTTATATGACGTTAATCGTCCAATTGAGGAAGATGCAACGGTTCGTTTAATCACAAAGAATGATAAAGAAGCTTTTCAGATTTTAAATCATTCAGGGGCACATTTACTTGCTCATGCAGTGAAACGATTGTTTAAAGACGCTAAATTTGGCGTGGGTCCTGCGATTGAAGAAGGATTCTATTATGATATTGATGCTGTGATAACAGAAGATGATCTTCCAAAAATTGAAAAAGAGATGAAAAAGATTATTTCAGAAGCAATTGAAATTAATAGAAAAGTAGTAACTCGTGATGAAGCAAAAGCTTTATTTAAAGATGAACCTTATAAATTAGAATTAATTGATGCAATTCCAGAAGGAGAAGCCATTTCTTTATATAGTCAAGATGATTTTGTTGATTTATGTGAAGGGGTTCATGTAGGTAATACAAAAAATATTAAGTTCTTTAAGTTATTATCTTTAGCAGGTGCTTATTGGCGTGGTAAATCAGAAAATCCAATGTTAACACGTATCTATGGAACCGCTCATTTTACTGATCAATCCTTAAAAGATTATCTGCAAATTCTAAAAGAAAGAAAAGAACGTGATCATAGAAAATTAGGGAAAGAGTTAGAATTATTTACTTTTTCAAAAATTGTTGGTCAAGGATTACCGATATGGTTACCTAATGGAGCTAAATTACGACAACAAATTGAACGTTATATCATTGATATAGAAGAAGAATATGGCTATCAACATGTTTATTCACCTGTATTAGGTTCTGTAGATTTATATAAAACATCAGGTCATTGGTCACATTATCGTGAAGATATGTTTGTTCCGATGGAAATGGATAATGAATCATTAGTATTACGTCCGATGAGTTGTCCACATCATATGGTGATTTATAAGAGTAAATTACGTTCTTATCGTGATTTACCGATCAAATTAGCTGAACAGGTTGTCCAACATCGTTATGAAGCCAGTGGTGCTTTAACTGGATTAGAACGGGTGCGAATGATGACATTAACTGATTCACATATGTTTGTTAGACCAGATCAAATAGAAGGTACTTTTAGTGATGCATTAGAATTAATTAAACGTGTCTTAAATGATTTCCAAGTAGAAATTAGCTATTATCGTCTATCCTTAAGAGATCCTGAAAATAAAGAAAAGTATTTTGATGATGATAAGATGTGGCAAAACGCTGAAGATATGCTCCGTAATGCCTTGAAATTAAATAAAATTGATTTTATTGAAGCTGTTGGTGAAGCTGCATTCTATGGTCCAAAATTAGATATTCAAATTAAAACAGCATTAGGGCACGATATTACGCTTGCAACAATTCAATTAGATTTCTTACTTCCTGAAAGATTTGAATTAGAGTATGTGAATGAGCAAGGTGGTAAATCTAGACCAGTTGTCATTCATCGTGGATTAATAGGAACTTATGAACGTTTTGTGGCATTATTAATTGAACAATATAAAGGTGCCTTCCCATTATGGTTAGCGCCAAAACAAGTGGATATTATTCCTGTTAATTTAGATTTACATAGTGATTATGCAAAATTAGTGGAGAAATCACTTCGCAAACATAAAATACGTTGTGAACTTGATGTGCGTGAAGAGAAAATGGGGTATAAAATACGTGAATCACAAGTAAAAAAAGTACCATTTTCAATTGTTTTAGGTGACAAGGAAAAAGAAAATAATGAAGTTACTTTCCGCCGTTACGGTGAACAAAAATCAAATACTATTTCCTTAGATGATTTCATTAAATTATTAAATGATGAGGTTGTTAATAAATCAGCTAATAGATAATAAAATATTTAAATATTAATAATATTTAAAAAAATTGTTAATATAATAGTGTTATGAGAAACAAATGACACATTTATTTATAAAAAATATTGACAAATGAAGATTGAACACGTATAATAATAATGTTGAATTTGTGGAAAGAAGAAGTACCCACTTCTCACCTGATTGATTTAAATTGATAGGTTGATGTCACATAATATATATATGTATATATTTAGTGGGTACTGTTGTACCCACTTTTTGTTAGTTAAAAAATTTGGAGGTGTTTTTATCGGCACAATTAACCATGGTATCCGTAGGGATAAAAATGAAACTTTAGTCAATGAGGCTATAAGATTCAAAGA
Organism: Mycoplasmatota bacterium; assembly: GCA_018394295.1. Lineage (NCBI taxonomy): Bacteria > Bacillati > Mycoplasmatota > Mycoplasmatota bacterium. Next base: position 2,138,826 of record CP074573.1, on the reverse strand, counting down.
AGTTCGTTTAATTGATGTAGACGGAGAACAATTAGGGATAGTGACTAGTCGTGATGCACAACGTAGAGCGCGTGATAAAGAATTGGACTTAGTTTGTGTAGCACCTAAGGCAAAACCACCTGTTTGCCGTATCATGAATTACGGAAAATATCGATATGAGCAACAACGTCATGAACGTGAAGCTAAGAAAAATCAAAAAATTATTGAAGTCAAAGAAATACGTATGACACCAGTGATTGATACACATGACTTTGAAACTAAAGTAAGAAATGCTCGTAAATTTTTGGAAAAAAGTGCAAAAGTGATTGTTTCCGTTCGCTTTAGAGGTCGTATGATTACTTATACTGAACAAGGTAGAAAAGTCTTACGTAAATTTGCATCAGCATGTGAAGATATCGCTAAAGTAGAAACAGAGTCTAGATTAGAAAATAGACAATTATCAATTACTTTAGCCCCAATTGATAAAAAGAATAAGTAAGATATTAAAGGAGTTGAAAAATTATGCCAAAAATGAAAACTCATCGTGGAGCAGCTAAACGTTGTAAACGTACAGGTTCTGGGAAGTTATCACGTCATCATGCTTACACTTCACATCTAGCTCCAAGAAAAACAACAAAACAAAAACGTCATTTGAAAAAAGGAACATTAGTATCTAGTTCTGACTACAAACGCGTTAAAAATCTATTAGTTTATAAGGATTAATCGTTAGTAAAATTAATAAGGAGGTGTTACTATGCCACGTGTAAAAGGTGGATATGTAACGAGAAGACGTCGTAAACGTACGTTAAAATTAGCAAAAGGATATTTTGGATCTAAACATATTTTATATAAAACAGCTCATGAACAAGTCATGAAATCATTATCATATGCTTATCGTGATCGTAAGCAAACAAAACGTAATTTCCGTAAATTATGGATTACGCGTATTAATGCAGCATGTCGTATGCAACAAGTTTCATACTCAAAATTCATGCATGGATTAAAAATTGCGAATATTGATGTAAACCGTAAGGTTTTAGCTGATTTAGCTGTTAATGATTTAAATGGATTTAATAAATTAATTGAAGTTGCAAAAGATGCTTTAGTTAATCCAAATAAATATCAAACAGAAACAGTTGTAGCTGTTAAAGAACCTAAAAAAGAAGTTAAAGAAGTTAAAGAAGTAAAAAAAGTAAAAGAAGTTAAAGAAGTTAAAGAAGTAAAAGAAGAAGCACCTAAAAAAGAGGAAAAAGTAGTAGAAGTTAAAGAAACTAAAAAAGAAGAAACTAAAACTTCAGAAACAGCTGAAGAATTAGCGAAGTTAACAGTTGCTAAATTAAAAGAAATCGCAAAAGAACGTGGAATTGCGATTCCAAGTGGTTCACGTAAAGCAGCAATCGTTGAATTATTATCTAGTAAGTAAAAAAACGCGTTATGCGTTTTTTTTTATGCAACGAAAGGTTGCTTGATATGGTAGTTTTTTATGATAAAATGAAATTAGAGTTAAGGGAGATGATAGTTATGATTGATTTAAAGGTTATCGGGCAAGTTATTACTATTCACAGAGAAAGAAACCTTATGACACAACTTGACTTAGCAGACCGTTTATATGTGACACGTCAGGCGGTATCTAAGTGGGAAACTGGTAAATCAATTCCAAGTATTGAAATGATGGTTGAATTAACTAAAATATTTAATATAACTATTGATGATTTGCTTTATGGACAAAAGTCAGTTAAGGATGATTTCTCTTATCTCCTTAACTGTTATCCAAGGGAATATGTCATTAACCAGTTAATACAAGGTAATTTAGAGGTAAAAATAGAAAAGGTACTGTATTTACTCAGTCCTGAAGAAAGAATGGTTGTAATTACTCATATAATAAAAAATACAATTAAAGTAGATTTAGTATCTATATTACCCTATTTAACTTTGGATGAAAGAATGCGTATTATTAGTGCTTTCAAGGATCAATTTAAGAGAAATTTGTATTTTGTATTATCATTTAATGAAAAAAAATTTTTGGAGGGAAAAAATGAAAGTAAAAAAAATGTTACCATATTTAGATGATGAAAGTTTAGAGAAGTTAGTTAATTTAATTCTTGAGGGAAAAGAAAATGATGTTTCTTTAAATGAAGTTATTCCTTTTTTAGAAGAAGAGAGTATAAATGAATTATACAATCGATATATTAATAAAGAAATAACATTTGATATGTCAAGTTTACTCCCATTTTTAGAGGATGAAATCATTAAAGACTTATATCAAAAGATTATTGCTGGTGAAGTGGAAGATATTAAAGAAGAAGAAGTTTTACCATACTTAGACGACGATGTTATTAAAGAATTATTTAATGAATATGTAGCATCAAAAATGTAGGAAACTTTATCACAATATAAACGGCTAAAACATTATGGTTTTAGTCGTTTTTTCTCAATTATATTTTGAATTTTTAGATAAATTAGGGTATAATGAAAAAAAGAATTATTACCATTATTTATTGAATTACTTAAAATATATTAACCTTCCTTGTTATTTCTAATATGATATAATAGGTATTTAAACAAAAAAAATATATGAATATGTATAGTTTTTCGCCAAAATAATACATAATTATATAGTACAATAGACTAGACAACAAAATTAAACGAAAATTTGGGGTGAATTTAATGCAGGATGTTAAAGTTGGGGAAATATGGACCTTTTTAGTACCATTGACAAATGACAATACTAAATATAAAGCAAGACCTGTTTTAATTGTAAGTGTCAATGAAGATTTTGTTCATTATGAGAGTATTAATTATGTTGTTATTAGTTCAACTTCAGTTCAAGAAAAATTTGATGTAGTTATACGTGATGACATTGCTTCTAAAATTGGTTTGCAATCTAAGTCAATTATAAAAACTACGAATATCTATACTGAAAATAAAACATCTTTAGGAAATAAAATTGGAGAGTTACCTAAAAATATTTTAAAACAATTTAAGAAAAGATATCAATGTTTTCAAGAATATATTTTTAGTAATCTTAAGTAAAATATTTTTCTTGTAGTAAATATTTTACTATTTTTTTAATTAAAAAGTGTTAATAAATGAATACTAAAAGTGTTCAGATAACACTTTTTTTATTTTATTTGTGAAAGTGTGTAAATCGTGTTATTAGAATTTATTTTGTGATATAATAAAAAAAAAGAGATAAAGGAGTGAAATACTTTGAAAATTTTCATTGACACAGCTAATGTAGAAGAAATTAAGAAAGCAAGTGAATTAGGTGTTGTAAAAGGTGTTACAACTAATCCGTCATTAATCGCTAAAGAGGGTAGAGATTTAAAAGAAGTTATTAATGAAATTTGTGAGATTGTAGATGGTCCAATTAGTTGTGAAGTATTGAGTTTAGATAGTGAGGGGATGGTTAAAGAAGGTAGAGAATTTGCCAAACTTCATAAAAATATTGTGATTAAAATACCTATGACAAAAGAAGGGTTAAAAGCAGTTAGTGTTTTATCTAAAGATAAGATTAAAACGAATGTTACTTTAATTTTTTCAGCTTCTCAAGCATTGCTTGCTAGTCTTGCTGGTGCTACTTATGTATCACCATTTATTGGACGATTAGATGATATTTCTATGGATGGATATCAATTAATTCATGATATCGTTACGATATTTGATATCCATAATATTGATACTGAAATTATTGCTGCAAGTATACGTCATACCATGCATGTTGTAGAAGCTGCGAAATTAGGTGCCCATATTGCAACTGTTCCATATAAAATTATTGAACAAATGACTAAACATCCTTTAACAGACAAAGGAATTGAAAAATTCATGCAAGACTGGGATAAGACTTTTTCAAAATAAAATGAATGAGGATATAGATTAAAAAGAAGCATTTATTAATGTTTGTTAATAAATGCTTCTTTTTTATTTAATATATTGTTTATCTAATTCAGGAACTATTCCTAAAACTGGTGCATTCAAGTATTTTTCTACATCATTTTCATTTTTAATCGTTCTATCTAAGAACTCTTTTAATATAACTAAACCAACAGATATCATTAAACCAAGTACAAATCCAATGACGATGTTTAATTTAAGATTAGGACTAACAGGGCTTTCATTGGGAATTGCTTCATCAAGTAAACTTAAGGTATTTATTTTAACTTGATTTCTAACTTCATTCATAAAAACACTGGCTACTTTGTTTGCTACTGTTGATGCTAAATCTGGATCTGATAAGGTCACTTTAATTGAAATGATATCTGTATCTTGAACAGAGGTCACTTCTATATTATCTTTTAATTGACCATAGGTTAAATCTAAATCTAAATCTCCGATGACTTGTGTTAGTACTTTTCTACTTGTTGCAATGACAGAATAGGTTTTTACTAATTTCTGTGAAGTTTGCAAATCACCTAAATTAACTGATTCTCCATTTTGTACTGCGGTGACACGTAAAGTTGTATCACTTGAATATTTTTTTGTAACACCATAATTTGTATATAATCCTACTACAACGGTTAATGCAATCGTTATAGCTGCTATCAATAAAACATTTTTCCATAACAATGAAAATAAGTCTTGTAAATTAATGGTTGTCTCACTTTGATGCTCATCCATTTTGCAACCTCCTAATAATTATTCAATATCTATTTTAATTCGATTATCATTTGTATCTTTGTTTTTTCCATAACCATATTCATAATACCCATATCTTTTTTGACTGTATTTAACTTTAGTAAGAACCACTCCAAGGATATTAACTCCAACATTTTTTAGTTGATCAATCGTTTTTTTAGCGATATCAATTTTTGTTTTTCCATTTTCAACCACAAAAACAGTTCCATCTGCGATTGTAGAGGTAATTACACCATCTGTAATGATTCCACTTGGAGAAGAATCGATTATAACTTCATCAAAATCTTTTTTCAGAAAATTAATCAATTCTTTTATTTTTTTTGAACTAAGTATTTCTGTTGGATTTATAACCTCAGTTCCTACTGGTATAACATATAATTGATTGATGATATTATTATGTTTAATTAATTGTGTATATTGATTGATATCAATATTTTCTCCATTTTTCATAAAATCGATTAACATATCAGTTATACCTGATTGATTTTTAATAGTAAATGCTCTGTGGATTGATGGGTTACGTAAGTCAAGATCTATTAATAACACACGTTTATTTTTATTTGCTGACATAATTGCCATATTACATGCAGTTGTTGTTTTGGCTTCGTTTGCTACAGTAGATGTTATATTATATACTTTAATTATTTTATCAATTGATGTATATTCTAGATTAGTTCTAATTGAACGATACATTTCAGCATGTATTGAGTTGGGTTCATCTAAAGTGATTAATTTTAACATTGTGGAATTTGCCCCCGGCATATACAACACTCTCCTTTATTTCAATATTACAATTTTATCACATATTGCCATATAAAAAAACACCTAACTAAAAAATCGAAGAAATTTCTTATTAAAAACTTACAACATTTTATCCTATAATTACACGTTGCTTACTTGTTTCAACCTTTTTTATTTGTGATTTAACACTGGGAATGGTAAACGATTAAACATTGTAAAAATTCTTGTTTTATTATATACTATTATTATGGATAAAGTATATCTGGAGGAAAAGTATGATAGAAGAGAAAATAATCACATTAAAGAATCCTCAATCATATTTGAGTGAAATATATCGTAGGGTGCGAACGAATATTGAATTTGCTAGTATTGATACTAAGATAAAAACAGTAAATGTGACCTCGACAAGTGCTGATGAAACTAAGACGACAACTGCTTGTAATTTAGCTGTCATGTATGCGAGTAAGTTTGAAAAAGTTTTATTAGTTGATTCTGATTTACGGAAACCGACGGTTCATCGATTTTTAAATGTTAATAATAGTGTAGGGTTAACCGATTGTATGTTAGCTTATTCTAATCAAAATAGTGATATTAGTAATATAAATTTAAATGACTTTATTAAAAAAATTGAACATCCATCAATGACCCATCCACTTCATGTTATGACCTCTGGAACTAAAATTAACAACGCTGCAGAGTTTTTAGGTTCAAATACATTTAAGTCTTTACTTAGTGTTTTAAAAGATTATTATGATGTGATTATTGTTGATTCAGCACCTAGTGGAATTATTATTGATGGGTTAATTGTGTCTAGTTGTTGTGATGCTACTTTATACATAACCGTATATAATAGTACAAAATTAGATCAAGCAAAACAAGTGATTGATAGTTTAAAAAAAGCTGGTGCAAATGTGATTGGTTCAATTATAGCTAAAACACCAGTTCATAAACGATTGCTTAATCGTTATTATTATAATAATTACTATTACCGTGCTGAAGAGGAGGATGAATAAATTGGACCATGAACAAACAAATACACTTGATTTACAGGAACTAGTAAGTCTATTAATAAAAAACAGTGTAATTATTATCCTTGTTACATTGGTCTTTACTTTAGTAGTAGGTTTTTACACTCATTATGGAATAACACCTAAATATGAGAGTAAAACACTTATTAATGTCTCAAAAAAGGTCAATGAAGAACAAAGTGGTAATTCATCTGATATTTTCCGTTATGGTAGTGAATTAGCTAAACGATACTCAATTATCTCAAAATCTAATACAGTTATTCAAACGGTTCAACTCGAATTGAAGAATAATCATAATTTAGAATTAAGTGAGGATACGATTAAAAATTGTTTTGAAGTCGTATCTGTTAATGATACAGATATCTTACGGATTACCGTGACTTATCCAAATTACCTTACTGCTCAAGATATCGCTAATGCGGTAACTAATGCAAGTATAGATGTTTATGAGGCTACTTATACTGATGCAATTGTGACAAGTATTGATACGGCAGATTTAAATGAAAACCCTGTGTCACCTAATCTTAAATTAAATATTGTTATTGGATTTGTCTTAGGACTATTGGTTTCAGTTGGCTTTGTTTTAATAAAAGAGTTAATGAATCGTAAAATTAAAACAGAAAAAGATATTGAAGAGTATTTGGATATTCCATATTTTGGTTCAATTCCAAATATAACAAAAATAAAATGTGAATAAAAGGTTGGTTTTCAACCTTTTTTATTTGCATGTTAAACGATTTTACAATATAATTAGAGTAATATGTAATAATAGGGCTGATATGTTATGAATGAATTTTTCTACAACATTTCTTTTTTAAAAAAATACGATTTGTTCAAAATAAATATTAATTTAACATATGAAAATTACTTAGTTCCTGTTTTCAACAGAACTTTTAATAATAATAAAGTAGCATTAAAGAATATATATGACCAAATAATTGAATATTTCAATCATACAAACATAAAAATGACAAAAAATGATCTTAAATTATTTTATAATGCATTTAAGGATTTCAATATAAAACTCCCTAACCCAAATAAGATTAACCTATTAGATATAGACTTTCACCCTTCTAATGGGCTATCCCCAAAAGAAATATTGTTTTTAATGTATATCAATCATAAAGGGATTCATTCTAAGAAAGCAAAATATTGGGAAAATGAATATCATCTTGATATTGATAATACAATTGAGAGTTTAATACAATTAGGTTATATAACAACAAGTGATTATTTATTTAACTTAAGTAAAGCGACAAAAAAGGAATTATGTGCACCATTAGATCAAAAAAATATTTCTTATAGTGGGAATAAACCAGATATATTAAAAAAAGTAAAAAATTCGTTTACTGAAACTGAAATAAAAAAATTCTTTACTGGGTTATATTATAAGCAGACAATTAAAGGGGAAGAAATCTCAAATTCTAATCAGTATTTGACTGATTTTCATAAGAGTTATTATCGTTATGCAAATCAGTTAAAAATAGAAGAGTTTTATATATTGAACAAGCGATTTAAAGATTTAGATGCTAAGGATGTGTGTAAAATGATGGTTGAGAAGAAAAATGATGAGATCATTTCTGATTTTGATTGGGACAAGTTTTTAAAAGAAGAAGTTAAAAATGATAATAAAATCAATAATTTTACTGAAGTCATTAACAAATACACAATAAATACTAAAGCAAAATCACAAGAAATATCTGAAAAAGATTTTTTTGATGTCATATTTAAAGGAAATAACAAAGATATGAATATAATTAAACAAGCAGAAGAAAAGAAAACGTATGTGAAACAATATGTAAAAAAAGATTTAGATGAAGCAGAAGAGGCCTTTTTTAAAATAGTTAATAAGGAAAGAAACGAAACACCTAAAAAAGAAACGAAAGAATATAAAATTGATTCAGAAAGCATAGAAGATGAGTTTTTTAAGGTAATTAATAAGAATAGTAAAAAAGTACCGAAGGTTGAAACTAATTCAAACCCTGATGAAGCGTTCTTTAAAGTACTAAATCGAGTAAAAGTCAATGAAGAAAAAAATAAATATGATAAACAAAATGATTTTTATACCGTTAAGAATAGTCTGTTTTTGAGATTATTTCTTTACTCTAGTGTGGTTAGTTTAATTATTATTTATTATTTATACCAATTTGTTTTTAAATAGGGAGGTGTCTATATTGAAAAAGTTAGGATTATTTATAGGATTATTATTATTTACTTTTATCATAAGCATAAATGTATCTGCAGATGATTCTTTGGATAATTTATTGATTGAAGGTTTAGATCAGATTCAAACAGAGTATGAAGCGGGGATTAACCCAAATTCGATTAACTTTGTGAATGGTTTAAGTTTGTATTCCAATTCAGGCACGCTTGCTCCTGATAAATTGCTAGTTGATTATTTAAATGTAGATTTCGATCGGGTAGGAGATTATGAAGTTTATTATTATGTTATTTTTGTGATTGATGACCAAGAGGTTCGATTTGATATTGCTACTCTACCGATTAAAATCGTTGACCATACCAAACCAGTGTTAAGAGGGGTTAAACCTATTTATGTAAAACAGAATACAAACCAAACGATTGATTATTTAGATGGCGTATGGGCATCTGATAATGATAAATCAAGTCCATTAGATATTAAGGTGTTTAATCATGCTGTTGATTTAACTAAAGTAGGAATATATAATATCAGTTATTATGCAGTAGATAAATCTGGTAATGAATCTTTAGCAAGTACATCATTAGTTGTTCAAAATGAAAGAATAGATGTAAATAAACCAGAGATTACAGTCAATAAAAGTGAATTCAACATTAAGTCAAATGAACAAAATGCTGAAATAATTTATATGAATTCTGTTGCGGCATCTGATGGAGAAGTTGATTTAACTGATTTTGTTCAATATGATGATAGTGGTGTTGATTATCAAACTATAGGTCAATATGAAGTGGTCTTTATGGTGTTTGATGATGATGGTAATTTTACAAAAGAAGTGGTACCTGTTAATATTGTTGAAGATAATGATCCCCCTTATTTTATAAATTTAGATGATACTTATGACTTAACCATTAATACCTATGATTTGAAAAACGGAATTATAGCTAATGATGATGTCTGTGGTGATATGTCTAATCAAATTAAAGTTACAATAGGGACTGATTTTGATTCTAATAAAGAAGGCTATTATAATGTTGTTTATTCAGTTAGTGATTTAAATGGTAATGAAACTTCAAAAACAGTAATTGTTCACGTTTATGATAATTTAGCACCAGTTATTACAGTTACAAGTTCATCACTCTATCTTAAACTGAATGATAATTTAGATATAGATGATAAGATAAGTGTTACAGATAATGTAGATTCATTTGTTAATTATGTGCTTCTCGATAATAATTTAGATGCGACAAAGGTAGGAACTTATTTGATTGAAGTTAGTGCTACTGATGCACATGGTAATGAAGCAATTAAAAAAATAACAGTTTATGTTTATGACCCAGAATCAAAAGAATTATACGAAAATCCAATTGTTTTAGGATCTCTTGTGGCAATAGGTGTATCAGCTGTTGTCACTTTCATAGGCTATTCAATTAGTAAGAAAAATAGGAAAAAGAGAAGAAGAAGATAAGAAATGACTGTCAATTTGACAGTCTTTTTTTTCTTTATATTTTCTGGATTTCAGTTTCTAAATATTTTCTATCCCATAAGGTGATATTACAGGCATTAGCTAATCGCTTTGCTTCTTCAGTAAAATATTGATTGGTGATAACATAACCTCCATGTAGAGAGTAGGTTGGAATTCCTGCGACAATCTCTTTAATCGCATGTTGGTTAATATTATTTTTATTTCTTTTTGCTTGAATGCCGAATCTTAAACTATTTTTTTCTAAAATGATATCAACACCTTTATCATGTGATTTCATAATAGATAATATTTTATATCCTTTTCTATTTAAAAGTTCTGCAAGATAATATTGAAACTCATAACCAGACATTTTATCTATTGTGTCCATTGTAATCTTATTAAATGGGATACTTGTTAAATCATCAAATTTGATTTCATTGGTCGGTTCAATTCTATATTGATGTTTAAAGAAACGTTTCGCGAGTAATCCTTTTTCTTTTAGTTTATCTTTATCCCATAACATGATGTTATTAATTTCTGCAAGTTTAGTCGCATCAGGTGTGAAAGAACCATTTGTGATGATTATTCCTTTTTTTAGTTCATTGATAGTTAATCCTAATTTCAAATCTTGAATTACTTCACTTTTCAATTTTTCATCTAACTCACTTCTATAGACGACCTGTATACCAAAGGAACTATCATTTGATGAAACAATATAATCAATATAGTTGTTTATTGGTTTATTAATCTTATCATAACCTAGTGATTTTAATAAATCAGAAACAAAAATCATAAATCGATCTTTTGATTTCATTTCGTTTATTACCTCAATGGTTTCTATTTCTTTTATTAACTCATCCGAAGTATGAAATAAATGTTTTTTAAACAGATGATATTTTCTGTCTTTATAGGCCTCATCTAAAGAATTATAGATGGTATTTAAACAAGTATAATAATCATTATTTTCTTTATATGCACCGTATTTCATCAAAAAATAGGTAAACATTGTTAAATCTTTTGAGTTTTTATCAATATGTAAATAATCTAGTGAAACGTATTTTAAGAGGACATCATTCATAATGCTTAAATCAACACTTTTAAATTCATCGCCATATTTCTCTTTAAATAAATCTGCATAATAATGAATTGAGGATTGTTTAATTAGTTCCCAGGTAAAGTAGAGAATAAATTTATCACCTGTTAGTTTTAGTTTTTCTGATAAAATGGTTGATAAATGATTTAGTTCTTGATCGTAATGTTCATTTATGGCTTTATGTTTTTCTAACATTTTATTTATCGTAACTATTTTTTCTTCATTCACATCTTTTTTTATTATGGTTTCTACATTATTTATGAAATCAGACGCTTGATAAACGATATTAATAAAAGTATCTTCTTTATGACTAAGGGTTAAATGTTTATAGATAATAGTATACTTCTTTCTAAGATATAGTTCGAAGTATAAGCAATCATTAAAACAATTAGTCGGTGGAGCAAATTTCTTGAAATAGTTTTGAATGATATTATTAACTTCTAAATCATTTAAAGCATCGTTAAATAATGTATGAATTTTTTCTTCATATTCTTTTATTTTATAGTAACGATAAAGGATATAAGCAAAAATAAGTGAATAAATGGACGCTCTAATAAAGCTAGAATAGAAACCTAAAAATTCTAAGTAGATTAGCCCAAATAATAAGGATAAAGAAATCCTAATTAATACATCATAATGACCAATTATCCATAAAAATAAAATTCCAAATGGTGGATATACCACGAGTAAAAACCAAGTTAATAGAGGTTGAACATAAAATTTAGCTTCTGTTTCTTGCATCTAATAGCCTTCTTTCTTAAATAATATTTTTCCAAATATTAAAAAGGTTATTCATTGAATTAATAATAAAACATATTTAGATTATTCATGAAAGTGAATTAAAAAATAAGGTAATTAATTAAGTAAGTTACACAAAGATGTATAATAAATTAACTCCATATGTTTATAATTGCGAATGATTTAAGGAAGATACACATTTAATTTATCTAATAGATAAATTGATAAATTAATAAACTATTTGACTATTTAATTAAAAAAATATGATTATATATCATATTTATAACCTTTTATTGATTTATTCGACACGATATGGTAATATTTGACTATAAAAGACAAATTTTGAGGTGGAAAGATGGCGAAAAAGGAAAGAGGTTATAAAATCGGGATTGATCTTGGTACAGCAAATACATTAGTTTATTTGAATGGTCAAGGGTTAATCTTTAATGAGCCTTCATGTGTAGCTTTTGATAGAAGAAGCAATGAATGTATTGCAGTTGGACAAAAAGCAAAAAACATGTTAGGTAGAGAGCATCAATTAATTAGAGTAGTAAAACCGTTAGAAGGTGGCGTTGTTGCTGACTTAGATGCAACAAAAGCATTATTAGAATTTGTTTTTGAACAAATGGCTCATATTAATATCGAATTTGGTAAAACTACACTTCTTATTTGTTGTCCTTCAGAAGTATCTCAGATTGAAAGGGTTGCATTATTGGAGTTGTCTGAAAAATTAGGAGTTAAGGATGTCTTTATTGAAGAAGAAGTTAAAGCTGGTGCTATTGGTGCTGGTCTTGATATCTTTGCGCCAAAAGGGACAATGGTTATTGATATTGGTGGAGGATCTACTGATATTGGTGTATTAGCACTAGGTGATTTAGTAGTATCTGAATCAATACGTGTAGCTGGTAATTATATAGACCAAGCAATTATCAAATTTGTTAAACTAAAATATGGTATGGCAATTGGTACAAGAACAGCAGAAAGTATTAAAAAAACACTAGGAACATTAAAAGAAGATTTAGTTGATGAAAAAGAATACATTTATGCAGGAAGAGACATCGTTTCAGGACTGCCTAAACGTATGATTATTAAACAATCAGAAGTAAGAAACCTTATGATAAAAGCATTTGATAGTGTTGCTATCGTAGCAAAAAAAGTGCTAGAACAAACACCACCAGAACTAGCATCAGACATCTTCGAAGGTGAAATTGTGGTAAACGGTGGTGGCGCATTAATTCCGGGTATTAAAGAGTTTTTTGAAGACAGACTACATCTAAAAGTGAGAGTCTCAGAAAACGCATTAACTGCTATTGTTGATGGTACTAAATACTTACTTCAAAATCGTGGTAATTACTTAGTTAAACCACTAGATTAAAAAACATGTTTGAATAAATAATTTTATAGGAGGAGAGAGTTTATGATAGATAATAAAATTGGCATAGGAATTGACTTAGGTACAACTAACCTATTAGTCTACGTACAAGGACATGGTATTATCTTTAATGAACCATCTGTCGTCGCATTCGATATTGAAACAGGTGAAGTCATCGCTGGTGGTGAAGATGCCTGTTCTATGATTGGGAAAACCCATCAAAAAATCAGAGTTAGCCGTCCATTACGTGAAGGCGTTATTTCAGATATGGATGCAGCTAAAGCATTATTAAGATATGTTTTCAAGCGTATTCAAAATGTTAAAAATCTTCAAAGTGCAAAATGTTTAATATGCTGTCCATCAGAAGTTACTCAAATTGAACGTGAAGCAATGCGTGAACTTGCAATCCAAATGGGAATTACTGATGTATTCATTGAAGAAGAGGTTAAATCAGGTGCCATTGGATCTGGTATTGATATTTACACAGCTAACGCTTCTATGGTAATTGACATTGGTGGTGGAACAACTGATGTTGGTGTCTTATCACTAGGAGATGTTGTGTTATCTCAATCTATTCGTATTGCAGGAAATTATATTGATCAACAAATAATTAAATATGTTCATAAGACGCATAATTTAGTTATTGGTCAAAAAACAGCTGAAAGAGCTAAAATTGAAATCGCTACTCTATTAGATAATGACGAAAAATTTACAAGAGTATCAGGTAGAGATTTAGTAACAGGTTTACCTTCAGCAACAAAAATTTCATCTAAAGAAATGCGTAAATTATTGCTGCCTATTTTTGATGAAATTGTGAATGTTGTATACTCTGTACTAGAACAAACACCTCCTGAATTATCAGCTGACATAGTTGACAATGGAATTATTATTAATGGTGGTGGTGCATTAATACCTGGTGTTAAAGAATATGTTGAAGAAATGGTTAATTTACCAGTAAAAATATCCGATACACCATTAATAGATGTAGTAGAAGGAACTAAAGTTCTACTTAAAAACCGTGGAAGTTATTTAATTAATCCAACAGATTAATTTTCAAAATAAAAAAGAGTTAATTTAATTATAGAAAGAGGTGGTTGTATGGAAAAAAGTATTTTGAAAATAGGAATTGATTTAGGAACATCAAATACTTTAATCTACTCGAGTGGTCGTGGTGTTGTTTATAACGAACCTACTGTTGTCGCATTTGATAAAAATACTGGTAAAATCATTGCGGTTGGAACTGAAGCAAAAGTGATGTTGGGAAAAACACATGACAAAATCAATGTGGTTCGACCAATTGAGCAAGGTGTAATTGCTGATAAAGATTCAACGATTAAAATGCTTGATTATATATTAGAACATAATGTGAAACAGTTTGAAAACATTAACCCTAAAAAAACAGTTGTATTAGTTTGTTGTCATTCAGATCTATCAAGTATTGAAAGAAAAGCTTTAAAGGATATTATTACAGATTTTGGTTTGGATAATGTATTTGTGCAAGAAGAAGTTAAAGCAGGTGCTATTGGAGCGGGAATTGACATTTATACACCTGAAGGCTCTATGATTATTGATATCGGTGGTGGATCTACTGATGTTGGTGTATTAGCGCTAGGTGATATTGTTGTTTCAAAGTCAATTAAAGTTGCAGGAAATTATTTTGATAAAGAGATTAAAAAATATATTAAGAAAAAACATAATTTTGAAATTGGATTATTAACCGCAGAACAAGTAAAAATTGCTTTAGCAACATTAAGAGATGAACTGAAAGAAGAAAAAGAAATTTCTGTAGCAGGTAGAGATTTAAAACGTGGATTACCATCTCGTATTGTCATCAAACAATCAGAAGTTAGAGACGTATTAAAACGTTGTTTAGGTTCGATTGCTAATCAAATCTTGAAAGTACTAGAAGTAACTCCACCTGAAATTGCTGCTGATATTATAGATAGTGGCGTTATCTTAAACGGTGGCGGTGCTTTAATTGATGGATTAAGTGAATATTTAGAAGATTTATGTCAATTAGATATTAAAATTTCTCCTGAACCTCTTACAGCAATTGTTAAAGGTACAAAGGATTTATTGAAAAATAGAGGAGATTATTTAGTTGCCCCTAGTGATTAATCTAACTTGAAAAAAATCGTCTTAAAAGACGATTTTTTGAATAAAAATTGATCAAAAGAGGTGGGATTTTATGGCAGAAACTTGTTTAAAACATTTTAAGGTAGCGATTGAGGTTACTAATTATGTTTGCTACGTTAAATATGTGGATAAAAAAAATAGTGGAATATCCAAAGACCTAGTTGATGATTTATATGATTTACTTAAGAACAAAATTAATGTAATTTCAAAAAAAGATATTGAAAAATTATTAAGTTTTCATATGCATCATCTAACACCAAGTATGTTTAAAGATGATAAATTTAACCTTTGTTATAATGCCATAACAGAAAAATTCATCATAGATGAAAATGAATTAAGTGATTCTTATGAAGCACCTTTTGTAATAAAAACGAAATCTGATATGGTTAAACGATATAATAAAGATGAATTTATGAATCACTTTACAGATATGTATCATAATTCCTTATTTTTATTAGATATTCGTTATTATGGATTAGAAAAGAAGTATTATGAGGTTGAATTTGATCTTTATTTAAATGAAGAAGCATTAATAATAAAATCACAAGAACCACTTTATGTAGATTATTTGCTAGAACAATATAATATGAATCAAATAGTGGATATGTTAGGGTTAACCCAACCCATAAATCATAAGGGGCATGTGTTAACACCTGAAAGTATTTCAAATGATAGTGTTGAAAGTGTGTATCCTTTTAATAAAAAAACGATATTAGACCATTTAGTTGAATGTTATGAAACGAGTCATTGCGTTTTTATTAATCAAGTATTTATGAAGTCATTTAACATTGATTTAGATGATTTGATTACAGAACTGAATCAACCGAAATTAATTTTTGTTTTAGAAGAAAACGCAAATTGTTATTCTGAAAGGTCTTTAAATAATCAAATTGATCGAATTGAATATAAAGATGGTAATACTATTGTTCATATTAGTGAGCATTTGTTTAGAGAATCATGTGGTAACTCATCGTATATTTTATTAATGAATGAGTTATATCATACCACACTGAATCAATTAGGACCAAGTTATTTTCAGTTTCCTTATATAGCGAAATGTCATAATAAAAACATGAATTTATTTCATAATATTTTAAATAAATATTTCGATAGTAAAAGATTAAATTCATATATAGATAATTTATTTATATGGATATTTGTATTAGAAGAGGAAGAGCTAAACTCAAATTTAAATTATTATCTTGTAAACAGTTTTAGATCAAGCGCTTTTTCTATTCGTCGTTTTAATTATGATAGTAGAGATGCATTACCATTTAAAGATTTAAAGAAATTAGTTCAAATTTACCGTTTAGGATCAAAGATTTCTAAAAAAATTGAGTTAACAACAAGTAATGTTAAATTATTGTTTAATGATATGGTAAATATGATTGGTAAATTAAATAGTTTGGAATCTATAGATGAATTTATTAGTGTGATAGAAGAAGTAATACAGGTATTTAATATAGATGAAAAAGCATTTGAAGAGGATATTGTTCAAATATATACCTTAATCGATATTAAACGTGTTATCTTCTTAAAAGAGCAAGACATTAATTTTCTATTAGACACCAGTGTTATAATAGATGAACCAGACTTATTTCACAAATATTTTAATGATAAATCAATTATCGTACCATCGATTATTAGTGATGAACTTGAAAATTATCGAGTAAACAATATCAATGCGGTAAGAGCTATTCGGAATATTAATTTATTAAAAAATGAATCGAATAGTAAATTTCAGTATATCACTGAAGATAGCATGTTTGAAGAATTTACCAAGCCACATAAAGTGAAAGTGTTTCAAGATTTAATGCATCAATATTCACAAGCTGGAAAACAAATCGTTTTAGTTTCAAATGATAAGAGTTATGATTTGTATAAAAATAATAAAAATCATTTTATTCAATTAAAACACATTCCTGTATTATTTAATTAAATATATGAGTATTAATATAGTTAATGATAAGTAGGATATTGTCGAATAAAGGAAAAAAATGTAAAAAAAATGCAAAAAATAATTTATTTTTACCTAAATTTAGTTTATTATATAGATAAGCATAGGTAAAGGTCAAGACTAATCTTAATGGTTTCAATAATAGGATAAGGTAATTAACGTATTAAATTTCATTACTTTAAACCAAACAAGTATACTAAAATTTAATTATGAGGTGGAAGAGAATGGCAAAGAAAAGTTATCGAATAGGAGTCGATTTAGGTACTGCTAATATACTTGTGTATATTAACGGAAGCGGTGTCGTTTACAATGAACCTTCTGTAGTCGCGTTTGATAATGAGACTAATAAATGTATTGCAGTTGGGAAGAGAGCTTTTGACATGGTAGGTAAAGAGCACAAACATATCAGACTTGTAAAACCTTTAGATGGAGGTGTTATAGCTGATGTAGTCGCGACTAAGGTTTACTTAGAGAAAGTATTTGAAAAATTAGAAAACATAAATGTGGATTTAAAGAATTCTACCTTATTACTATGTTGTCCATCAGAAGTTTCTCATATTGAACGATTAGCTTTGATTGATCTAGCAAAGAAAATTGGCGTGCGTGATGCATTTATTGAAGAGGAACTTAAAGCTGGAGCTATTGGCGCAGGATTAGATATCTATGAAGCTAAAGGATGTATGGTTGTAGATATTGGTGGTGGAACAACTGATGTTGGTGTTTTATCTTTAGGTGATTTAGTAGTCTCAGAATCATGTAAAATAGCTGGAAATTATATAGATAAAGAAATAACAAAATACGTTAAATTTAAGTATGGTATTATTATTGGGGCCTCAACTGCTGAAGCGATTAAAATTAAGCTTGGTACTTTAAGAAGAGACTTAAAAGAGGAATTAGAATATGTCTTTGCAGGACGTAACTTAAATAATGGTTTACCATGTAAAATGAAAATTAAACAATCTGAGATACGTGATATCTTCTTAAGAGGATTTGAAGTAGTTGTTAACACAATTAAAAAAGTACTTCAACAAACTCCACCTGAATTAGCATCTGATATTTATGAAAGTTCAATCATGATTAATGGTGGTGGTGCCTTAATAGATGGAATGAAGGAGTATTTAGAAGAAGCACTTTCATTAAAAGTACGAATCGCTGAAAATCCATTAATATCTATTGTTGAAGGAACAAAATCATTACTTAACAACAGAGGTAATTATTTAGTTAAACCAACTGATAACTAAAAAGAGACATGAACTTATTATATATTATGGGTATATAGCTATAAAGAAATTTAATAAGGAGGAAAAGTATGGCTAACAAGAAACTAGGAATCGGTATAGATTTAGGTACTACAAATCTTCTAGTCTATATCGAAGGTCATGGAATTATTTTTAATGAGCCATCAGTAGTTGCTTTTGATATTGAAACTGGTGAGGTCATTGCAGGTGGGGAAGAAGCATTCTCAATGATTGGTAAGACCCACAAGAAAATCCGTGTAAGTCGTCCATTACGTGAGGGAGTTATCTCAGACATGGATGCTGCGAAAGCATTATTAAAATACGTTTTCCAACGTGTGCAAAACGTAAGAGATTTCAAAAATTCAAAATGTTTAATTTGTTGCCCATCAGAAGTTACACAAATTGAACGTGAAGCAATGCGCGAACTTGCAATCCAAATGGGTATCACTGATGTATTTATCGAAGAAGAGATTAAATCAGGTGCTATTGGATCAGGTATTGATATTTACACAGCTAATGCTGCTATGGTAATTGACATTGGTGGTGGAACAACTGATGTTGGTGTCTTATCACTAGGAGACGTTGTATTATCTCAATCAATTCGAGTTGCAGGAAACTATATTGATCAAGAAATTATTAAGTATGTTCACAAAACACATAATTTAGTAATTGGTCAAAAAACAGCTGAAAAGGCAAAATTCGAAATTTCTACATTATTAGATGAGGAAGAAGAAAAATTCACACGTATTTCCGGTCGTGATTTAGTAACTGGATTACCTTCAGCTACAAAATTATCTTCTAAAGAAATCAGAAAATTATTACTTCCTATCTTTGATGAAATTGTAAATGTTGTTTATTCAGTATTAGAACAAACACCTCCTGAATTATCAGCTGACATAGTTGACAATGGAATCATTGTTAACGGTGGTGGTGCCTTAATTCCAGGTATCGTTGAATATATAGCAGAAATGGTTCATCTACCTGTTAAAGTAGCTAATAATCCATTAACTGCTGTTGTAGAAGGTACTAAGATTCTTCTTAAAAACCGTGGAAGTTATTTAATTAATCCAACTGATTAATTAGATTAAATTAGTTCATTATACCTATATAATAAAACTAAGTTTTATTATATAGGTATTTTTATTATTATTTCGACAAATTATTACAGAATGGTTTACACAGTTTATAAAATTTAATATAATTAACTTATCCTATATTGGTGGTGATAGTATGTATGATTTTATTTATCATGTTAGGTTTATTGTAGAGAACGAAAAATTGAATATAAGAATCTTTTTATCACTTGAAGATTATTTTACTCCTGTTTATATTAAAACATTTGAAGCTTTGACACTTAAAGAAGAAAGGTCATTTTTACCTATTTATCATGAGATTGAGGAATACTTAGTTAATAAACACATTGTGATTAATGAAGAAGATTTGAACTTATTTCATAAGACATTAATTTCGTTTAATGTTCCTTTACCACAAATCAATTCAGTTGCTCTCAATCAATATGATGATGATTTGGATCAATATAATCATATATTAACACCAAAGGATATTGTTTTCTTAAAGTATTTAGATGGAAAAGCGATTAAAGATAAACGGTTTAATTCTTGGGAAGAAGATAATAAATTGAATACAACCTTTCTAAGAGAAGAATTGGTAAAGAATAAGTTAGTTACTACAAGCAACTATGAATATAATCTTACAAAAGCAAAACGAGAAGATTTACTAGAGGTTGTTAAATTGTATGAATTAGAGGGTCATGGTGATAATAAAGATTTGATCGAAATGATTGAAAAAAAATTATCAACTGAAGATATTAAAAAATATTTTTCAGGTAGTCATTATTCGTTAACTGAGAAAGGTAAAAAAGTTATTGAACGAAGTAAAAAAATCATTGATTTTGCTCATAGTTTTTTTCGTTATGTGCACAAATTACCACTTGAAGAATTTCATTTGTTAAGTATAAAGAAAAGTGATTATGATTTTAATGGAATTGGACGCTTACTAATGGTAAATAGTAGTTCAGATCAATTAAAACATTTTGACTGGGATAGTTTAAAAAAAGATGAAGAAGGTATTGATTCTGAATCAGTAAAAGATGATGAAATCATCAATTATATTAATAAAGTAAGTGTAAATTATAATCAAGAAGAAGAACCTGAGAATGATAACATAAATGAAATAAAAGTTGAGGATTTAAAAGAGAAAGTAACAGATCATTCTGTTAAAGAAATAGTGATTGAAAATGAATCCGTAAAAGAAGAGGAATTAAATAATAATATTAACATAGAAAGTGTTGAGAAGATTAATCAAGAAGAAGTACTTGAAAGTGATAAAAAAGATGAAATAGAAGTTGAGGATTTAAAAGAGGAAGCAACAGACTATTCTGTTAAAGAAATAGTGATTGAAAAGAAGCCTCCGATTTATGATGAAACAACGGAAGTTGATCTAGATGAAATTTATTTTGAACAAGATCAAATAAATTTAGAAAAAATAGAGGCATATCGTAAAAAACGGGAATTATATGATAAAAGTAAAAGAGAAAAATTGAAAAAAGATTTAAATTATCGATCTAATAAGAGAAGAAAAAAATATCGTGTATTTAAATGGTTATTATATATGATCTTTTTCATAATCTTATTGATAGGAATTCTATACTTAATAGAGAGATTTGAGCTTTTTCATTTACCGTTTAGTGTGAGAGGGATTATCCAATCGTTAAAAGAAACCATTAATGGATATAAAGATGAGGTAATTGATTTTATTGATTATATTAAGGCTTATAAGAATGATTAAAAAGATGAGTAAAAACTTATCTTTTTTTTGTACATTTACTATTTATGTGGATAACTTTGTGGGTAACTTGTGGAAAATAATGGTAATAATCCACAACATAGGTGGAAAAGTACGATAACTTATGTATTTAAATAGTTAATATTCCTTATAAATATTACTATCTTTTTATTTACTATGGCAAAAATATAAATTAAAAAATAAGCAAACGTATATGATTGCTTATTTTTTTTATGCTCTACTGTATAAAAATAGTAAATATATGGAAAATATAGATGAAATTGGAAAAAAGAGGTAATTAATATGAAAAAGATTGATTTTAAAAATTGTTTAATTATGATGATAGATATCGGTTTTGTTTATTATGCTTTCTTATTTGCCTCGTTATTACTTCATGATTTTAGAATGCATGATGAAATTGAAACGGTTATACAATCATTTATCTGGTTATTACCGCTTTATGTACTTATATTTATCTTATTTAAATTATATGTATCGGTCTGGGAATATGCGAGTATTGAAGAAGCATTAAATGTGTTTTTAGCGGTTGTCATAGGGTTTATTTTAGTAAACTTAATCAGAATCAGTTTTAATCTTTCACTTCAACCTAATTTACTTATTTTAAGTCATATTATCCTGTTTTTATTGTTAATTGGTGTACGGTATATTTATCGTCTAAAGAATTGTTTTATTCATTTATTAAATAGAGATGAAAATAGAATAAGGACCTTAGTTATTGGTGCAGGTAGTGCTTCTAATTTATTGATTAAAGAATTAAATGGAAATAAAGCTATATTAAATCACGTGATTTGTTTAGTTGATGATGATATTAAGAAGTTAGGAAAAATGATTCATGGGGTGAAAGTGGTTGGGACGACAAGACAACTAAAGTATTTAGTATTTAAGTATAAAATAGAAGAAATCATCGTTTCAATTCCTAGTGCAAGTCAATTTGAGTTTCAAAGTATATTAAAATCTTGCGAAGATTTAACGATTAAAGTTAAAGTCTTTCCACCATTTTATCAATTAATTAATGAAGATTGTCTTAATTTTTCAGTAAACAAAATACGAGAAGTTGAGATTGTAGATTTGTTAGGACGAGATGAAGTAATGATTGATAATCTGGGGTTACTTGATTTTTTAAGCGATGAAGTTATTTTCGTTAGTGGTGGGGGTGGCTCTATTGGGTCTGAATTGTGCCGTCAGATTGTTAAATTTCATCCCAAAAAAATAATTATTTTTGATCAATATGAAAATAATGCTTATGAGATACAAAATGAATTATTAAGAGATATAGAAAAATTGGATGTAAAACCTGATATTGAAGTTTTAATCGGATCTGTTCAAGATGAATTTCGTTTAATAGAAATATTTAGTATGTATTCAATTTCAGTAATCTTCCATGCAGCAGCACATAAACATGTGCCCCTCATGGAAGTAAGTCCAAAAGAAGCAATTAAAAATAATGTCTATGGAACTTATACAATCGCTAAATTAGCTCATGAATATAAGGTAAAGAAGTTTGTTTTGATATCATCGGATAAAGCAGTAAATCCTACCAATATAATGGGGGCTACTAAACGACTCTCTGAGATGATTATTAATGCCTTCAATGGGATTAGTTTAACCCATTATGCTGCTGTACGATTTGGTAATGTCTTAGGGAGTAATGGGTCTGTTGTTCCACTATTTAAAAAACAAATTAAAAATGGGGGACCTGTTACTGTCACACATAAAGAAGTCATTCGTTATTTCATGACAATTAGTGAAGCAGTATCACTTGTATTACAAGCAGGTGCTTATGCTCGTGGTGGTGAAATTTTTGTATTAGATATGGGAAAACCGATGAAAATATTAGAATTAGCAGAGAATTTAATTCGATTAAGTGGTTATGAACCGTATCGTGATATCAATATATTAATAACTGGTTTACGTCCTGGAGATAAATTATATGAAGAGTTATTAATGGCTGATGAAAATTTACAGGAAACAAAGCATGAGAAAATCTATTTTTTACGTCAGAAACTTATTTATTTAGATCAAATCGAGGACTACTTAGAAGAGTTAAATTATGCTTTAACGTTACAGAATGTAAATATTCCGCAAGTTATCTCCAAATTAATTCCAACTTATCGTAATCTTTCAATGAAAGAAGGTATTGTATGAAACAGATTCCCTTAAGTGTACCTAATTTAGACTTAGAAATTGTGAGTAATTTAACTGAATGTATAAAATCAGGTTGGATTTCAACTGGGGGAACATTTATTAGTAAGTTTGAAGAGAAATTAGCTAGGTATTTAAAAGTAAAGGATATAGTAGGGGTACAAAGCGGGACTGCTGCTCTCCATTTAGTGTATCAGTATTACAATTTCACAGATTGTGAAGTCATTTGTCCGACGGTGACATTTATTGCTTCAATTAACCCCTTGCTTTATGTAAAGGCAAATCCAATATTTATGGATTGTGATGAGACATTAAATATGGATTTAGACAAATTAGAAGATTTTTGTTTTTATCAATGTGATTTTATTAATGGTAAGCTAATCAATAAAAAAACCAAAAAACATGTAAAAGGACTTGTTGTTGTACATGTCTTTGGAAATCCAATGGATATGGAACGAGTGATGGATATTGCGGATGTATATAATTTAATTGTTGTTGAAGATGCAGCTGAAGCATTAGGATCTTATTATACAAAAGGAAGGTATCGTGGAAAGTTTTGTGGAACCATTGGTCATGCTGGGGTCTACAGCTTTAACGCTAATAAAATTATCACAACAGGTGGGGGAGGAGCGATTGTATCACCGGATAAGGATTTATTAGATAAGATGCGTTTTTGGAGTGTGCAATCTAAAACAAATCCCCTATCTTTTATTCATAATGAAATAGGTTATAATTACCGGATGTTAAACTTAAATGCTGCTTTAGGTGTATCACAAATTGATCATTTAGAAGAATTTATTAAAATTAAACAAGATAATTATAAAGTTTATAAAACAAAGATTGATTCTATCAAAGGATTAAAAATGCTTTCTTATAATAGAGATTCAAGATGTAATGAATGGTTTTATTCGGTATTAGTAACGAAGGATTATAAAGAAAGTCGTGATGCCTTGCTACATAGACTTCATGAAAGAAATGTTCAAACAAGACCTTTATGGGGGTTAATGCATGAACAAAAACATCTCAAACAATTTGAAACCTATAAGATTGAAAAAGCATCATTTTATCGCGATCATATTTTAAATATCCCATGTAGTACGAATTTAAACGTTGAAGATATAAATGAGGTCGTCAGCTTATTAGATAATGATGTAACCCCATTAGTTTCTATTATAACGCCAGTATATAATAGTGAACTATTTATTAAGGAGACAATAGAAAGTGTGTTAAATCAAACGTATGTAAATTTTGAGATGATCTGTGTGGATGATTGTTCAACAGATTCTAGTGGAACAATCATCAAAGAATATCAAGAAAAAGATAAGCGAATAAAATACATTCGCTTGGATAGTAATAGTGGTGCAGCATTTAGTCGAAATATTGCTTTAGTCAAAGCGAGGGGGCGTTTTATAGCGTTCTTAGATAGTGATGATATTTGGGATAAACATAAGTTAGAAATACAAATTAAATTTATGAAAGAAAACAATATTGGATTTAGTTTTACATCTTATCAAATGATGGATGTAGAAGGGAAGGCTTATGAACGGATTATTAAAGTACCAGAAGTGATTAATTATGCTGGTTTATTAAAAAATACGATAATTGGTTGTCTAACCGTTGTATTAGATAAACAGAAGATTGGTGATTTTAGAATGCCACTCGTTAGAGATAGTCAAGATTATGCAACTTGGCTACAAATCTTAAAAGAAGGTCATGTTGCCTATGGGATAAATCAAAACTTAGCTAAATACAGAAAAGTGAATGGTTCGATTTCAAGTAATAAATTCAAGGCGTTAAGAAGTAATTGGAAAGTATATCGAGAGATAGAGAGATTATCAATTATTAAAACTTTTTATGTCTTTACTTTCTATGTACTACATGCTCTAAAGAAACGTTTGTTACTTAGATAAATGTATTATTCAATTAGGCATGTAAGAGCCATTTCTTTAAAACAAGAATTACTAAAAAGAAGTTTTGATTTGACCTTTTCGTTAATAGGAATTGTTTTAACATTTCCTATTATGTTACTTGCGTTTTTAATCGCAAGTATTGAAACTAAAAGTTTTGGTTTGTTTACCCAAAATCGTGTTGGAAAAGATTTTGTTGAGTTTAAAATTATTAAAATTAAAACGATGAAAAAGATTAGAGGATTTAAAACTAATGTAACGACATCACTTGACCCAAGAATCACCTACTCAGGACGATTATTTAGAAAATATAAGATTGATGAATTACCACAATTATTTAATGTTTTATTTGGTAAAATGAGTTTTGTTGGTCCTAGACCTGATGTAGTAGAAATGTATGATGATTTAAGCGGGGATGATTGGTTGGTTTTATCAATTAGACCTGGAATTACAGGACCAGCAACGATTAAATATAAAAATGAAGAGGAGATTTTAGCTAGTGTTAGTAATCCAGAAGCATATAATAAAGTTATTTTTAAAGATAAAGTGAATATAAATTTGGATTATATTAAACATTATAAGTTTAAACAAGATATTAAATATATTTTAAAAACATTTATAGGGGGCATATCATGAAACAAATTTTAATCTGTTGTGTAAATTATCATAATCCTCAAGAAGTGATCGATTATATTACTCATTTAAGAAAACAAACAGTTTATGAACAAATAGATGTTGTTGTAACAGATAATAGTGAAAGTAAAGATGAATTTCAATTTTTAAAAATGCATTTAGATGATATATATGTCTATCAATCAAGTAAGAATTTAGGGTATATACATGGGATTAATTATGGTTTAAAAAAGTATTTAGAAACACATTCTAGACCAGAGTGGATTGTAATTAGTAATACCGATATTACATATCAAGATAATGAATTTTTTGAGAAGTTATTTACCTTTTATCCAGATGGATATGATTGTGTTGTTGCCCCTTGTATTTATTCTTTGGAAAATAATAGTTATCAAAATCCATTAGTGATTAATAGGTATACGAAATTAAAGATGTTTTTCTTAACTTATGTATTCAAATTTACCTTTATTGAGAGATGTTTTGATGCATTAAACAACATTAAAAATAAATTTCAGTTAAGGAAAATTTCATTACTTCCCAATCAAGAAATCTATTCAGCTCATGGTTCTTGTTTAATTATCAATAAATGTTATTTTGAAAAAGGGGGAAATTTAGAATATGGAAGTTTCTTGTTTGGAGAAGAATTATTTATTTCTGAACAAGTAAGACAATTAGAGGGGAAGGTTTTTTTTGATAACCGGTTAAAAGTAAATCATCATGAACATGCAACCATCAGTAAAGAGAAAAGAAAAAGAATCAATCAGTTTTATTTTGATTCTATGGAATATTTATATAAGGAGTACTATTAAAGGGTTATTTAAGAAAAAGTTGTTTTATATGATAAAAAAATAATATAATCACTTGAAAATATTTCCAATATAATGTAAATTATTATATGTGATTAAGCATTTAAGGAATAAGTATGAATGTTTTTTTTAACCAATGGGGAGGTAACGATGTATCAAGGGAAAATTATAAGTGGTTCCTACACAAAAAGTGGTTCCTACACAAAAAGTGAAAAAAAAATAATTAATTATTTAAGTAAAAATCTTAAGGAAACAATTCATTTATCGGTTACTGAGTTTTCTGATGAAACTGGTGTAGGAGAAACAACGATTGTCCGCTTTTGTAAGAAATTAGGATATAAGGGATATCATGATTTTAAACTAGCGATCGCACAAGATTTTACAATAACGAAAAAAATTAATAATCTTAATAATGAAGAACAACCAGTATGTGACAGAGTATTTCAAAATATGATGACAGTATTAGAAGATTCCAAAAATCTTTTAGATCACGACTCAATTGATAAAACAATTGAAATGATTGAAGAAGCTAGAAGTGTATATTTTTATGGGTTAGGAGCATCTGGAATAACAGCACAAGAAGCACAAAGTAAATTTTTTAGAATTGCTCATAAATTTCATGTAGTAACGGATAATCATTTTCAAACAATGGCATCGCAAATTATGAGTGAAGAGGATTTAATCATTGTCATAACCATTTCTGGTAGTACAAAAGATATTGTTGATGCGGTTGCTTCAGCTAAGAAACGAGGAGCAAAAGTTATCGCAATCACGAATTTTCAGAAATCACCGATTACTAAATATTCTGATATCGTGCTTTTAACATCGGGGAAAATGAGTTTATCTAGTGGGGGGTCTTTAGTAGAAAAAATATCACAATTATTCGTAATAGATATCTTATTTATGGAATATATTGCGCAAAATAAAGAATATTTAGAAAATCGTAAATTAACCGCAATGTCTGTTGCGTCAAAACGTTATTAAATTATCAACCACCGAGGTGGTTGATTTTTCTTTTAATACTTAACTAATTTATGAATAGAAATTAACAAAATATGGAAAATAATAGTAGAATAATTTTGAAAGTGAATGATTACTGTGGATAAAATCATGAATTACGTTATTTTCTTATGTTTTATCTATTTACTATATATTAGTTTTAAAAATAGTAGGAGTATTTTTACTCCTAGTAATTTTTTTATTTTAGTCTGGTTTTCAAACTTTTTTGTTTTAATGTTTTTTGTTCATGATTTTTATCTTTACTACGCTGCGAGTGCTTTTATTTTATTGATGTGTGTAATTGTTTATATGGGGAGTTATATAGGAATGGATTTAAAGTTAAATAAAAAAGAGAATAATAATATATACCAATTGCCCTTTATTATTAATCAGTTAAAACCAATCGCCATATTTTTATCACTCGTGGGATTTTTGGTCGTTCCAATGATGATTGTTAGTATTAAGGGGGATTTACTCTCCTTATTTAATTTTAAATATCTAAGGCATCTATCAATGTATGTTTCTTACATACGCTATAAAGAAGGATTTCAGTTTCCTATATCTGTTCAAATGTTTTTAGGTTTGAATTATTTTGCAGCGTTATTAAATGGGAGTTATTTTGGCTATTTCGTTCTAAATAAAAAAAGGAAACATTTTTACATTTACTTTATATCCATCATGACCTCTATATTAATATCAATTATAACGACTGAAAAAGCAGTGATTATTTATACTACTTTATTATTTTTATCAAGTTTTATGGTAACTTATAATGCCCTAGCTAAAGATGAATTTAAGATTTCACTTAAAAATTCTATATTATTTATAAGTTTATTCTTTTTTATGATTATGATATTTATTTATGTTCAGATGAGTCGTTATGGATTAAGTGATTATTCTGGTGTCAAACATGTGATGAAAGTCTTTAAAGTATATGCATTTGGTCATATATCTGCTTTTAGTATTTGGTTTAAATATCATATTAGTCATATCACGCCACTTGGGTTTGGAAGATTTACATTCGCAGGAATATTTTCTTTCTTTCATATTTATGAAAGAAGACCTGGTATTTTTACTGATTTTTCGGTTATATCAGAAGAACCACTCGCTTCAAATGTTTATACAGCATTTAGAGGACTAATTATTGATTTTTCAATGATAGGCTCAGGGGTTCTAATCTTTATATTCTCAATCTTAGCAGGTATTGCTTATAGTCAATATAAAAACTCAATTTTATCATTTATCTATTTGATATTATTTTATTGTATTAGTGTATTATCATTATTTACAAGTTTATTAAATTATAATACTTTAATAGCAGCATTTATCTTGCTTACTATAACCTTGTTTTATTATCATTATACAAATAAATTGGGTGAGAAAAATGATTGTATTAAGTAAGACGAAGGAATTATGTACATTAAAAGGGTCATGTCAACTATTTAGTTTATTGAAAAAACATAAAGGGATTCTATATGTTTTTAGTGCTAATTTCATCAGTTTATTAATTGGCGCTGTTTTAAGTTTACTAATTCCTTGTTTATTAAATATAGAAAATTATGGTTACTATAAACAGTTTACGCTTTATTTATCTTATGTGGGTCTCCTTCATTTTGGTTTTAATGATGGGATTTATTTAGAATATGGAGGATTTGATTATAAGGACTTAAAGAAGTCACAATTTAGAATGTATTTTCGTTATTTGTTTTATCAACAATTATTAGTCGCTATTTTTCTTTTTATTTTAATTTATTTTCTTTTTAATAATCAAAATAGATTTTTTATTTTTAGTTTTGTATCTATCAATATGGTTTTACTTAATTTAGCTAAATATTTTAGTTATATCAGTCAAATCACCAAAAGATTTGTTTTATACAGTATGGCTTATTTAGTAGAAAAGACTGCTTTAATTATTCCAATTTTATTTTTATATTTTATTAAGATTAAATTATTTCAGTATGTGATTTTATCACAGACCATAATAAATATATTCTTAATTTTGCTATT
The DNA here is from genome assembly GCA_018394295.1 of Mycoplasmatota bacterium. Classification (NCBI taxonomy): domain Bacteria; kingdom Bacillati; phylum Mycoplasmatota; species Mycoplasmatota bacterium. The sequence goes on along the minus strand of CP074573.1, from coordinate 2,108,969 downwards.
TATAATTACTTATAAAGATATTGTATTTGGGGATAAGGAAAATCAAAATAGAAAGGAAATTAAAAGAATATTATCACTTGGTATTACGTTAACGTTAGGTAATTTTATCATTATTATGATTTTTAATATTGATCGGTTTATGATTGATTTATTATTACCAATTAAAGATTTTTCAGTTTATAGTTTAGCAGTTCAATTTTTAAGTATTATATTAGTATTTGTAACGAGTGTTTCAATGCTTCTATATCCCTATTTAAAAAGAAAAGATGTAGGCAATTACAAAATGTATTATCAAAATTTAAGTAAACTTACCAGTTTATTTTCAATACTTGCGCTATCTTTATATTTTCCAGTTCATTATATTATTACAAACTATCTCCCTCAGTTTAAAGGAAGTATTACCATTTTTTTAATATTATTACCAGGGGTTATATTAAGAGGAGAGATTGATATTGTTTTTAATAATTTATTTAAGTCTTTAAAGAAACAAAAGGTTTTTTTTACAATCGCAATTATTGTATTACTAATAGCGATTGTATTAAATATTTTATTCTTTAATATATTTCATTCATTATATGCCTTTAGTTATGCAACTTTATTAACGTTTGTATTTTGGTATATAATATCTGATATTTATTTAATGATTTATTTTAAAATAAGAAACTTTAAGAAATATGTAATGATAATCATATCCTATAGCATTTACTTTTTTTCAGCGAATTTCCACAATATCCTACAGGGTTTTATGTTATATTTATTATTAATCTTTATTTTAATATTTTTATCATTTCTAAAAGATATAATTAAATTTAGTCATGCATAAAAAGATATTTTTAGTTATTTATTATTATGAAAGCGTTTCAGAAATAAAATAACAGTTAAAACACAAAAAAAGGTATAAAAAAGTCGTATTTTGTGATAAAATGTTTTTAAATAGAAAATAGATTGATTATCTTTTTAGGGTAAATAATAGATGATTAAATAGGTGTAATAGATATTGGTAGAAGTAAAGATGACTTGTAATAACTAAGATAGAATTGTTTTATTCTTTCTTTGTTTATTGTTTATAAACCCCTAAAGGGAATTTAGGGGTTTATATTATTACATAAGGAGATGTATTAAATGAATACGATTAAAACTAGATTAATCTTTCTTTTTATATTAGATACAACCATTATATTTTTGTCATATATCGCATCTTCTTTGTTAATCACAAACTTTAACATAAATAATAAAAGTATTAATCATTTAATAGAGAACTTATACTGGATTATTCCTGTATATATTCTTTCTTTTATGATTTTTCGTTTATATAAGAGTTTATGGCGATATGCTAGTGTTGAAGAAGCAGTGAATGTTTTGTTATCTGTATTAGTTTCATATACAGTTATTTCTTTAGTAAGACTAATTACGAAAATAGATCTTGGAATGAATATTATTATTGTCGCAAATTTATTAGTCTTTTTAGGGTTAATGGGAATTCGTTATAGTTACAGAACGTTAAGAGTTTATACAGCTTATAATAGGTTAAATCAGAGTTATTCAAGAACGTTAATAATAGGTGCTGGAAATGCAGGCCACTTAATGATTAAGGAAATTAAAAATAATCCGAAATTAAATCATAAAGTGGTTTGTTTAATAGATGATGATAAATCTAAAAAAGGCAAAATTATTCAAGGGATTAAAGTTGTTGGATCAACAGATGATTTAAAAGAGATCGTTTCTATTTATAAGATAGATGAAATTATTGTCGCACTACCAAGTGCTAATAGATCAGAAATTAAAAATGTTTTGACTAAATGTGATGAATTAAAAATAAAAACGAAGATATTACCACCATTTTATGAAGTAATTGATAAGAAATTTAATACTAATAAAATCAGGGATGTACAAATAGAGGACTTATTAGGACGAGATGAAATTAAGATTGATGATAAAGGCATCAGTGATTTTATACAAGATGAAGTGGTATTAGTTACTGGTGGTGGAGGTTCAATTGGGTCTGAATTATGTAGACAAATTGTGAAATACCATCCTAAACAATTAATTATTTTAGATATATACGAAAACAATGCTTATGATATACAAAATGAGTTGTTAATGCATAAAACACATGATACAGGTTTTCCTGAGTTAATTGTTTTAATCGCATCAGTTCGTGATGAAAAAAGATTAGTGGAAGTATTTAGTGAATATAAACCGACAGTTGTTTTCCATGCAGCAGCACATAAGCATGTTCCATTAATGGAAATAAGTCCAAAAGAAGCAATTAAGAATAATATTTTTGGGACTTGTAATGTAGCTAAAATATCAGATCAATATAATGTTAAGAAGTTTGTGTTAATTTCATCAGATAAAGCAGTTAATCCTACTAACATAATGGGTGCCACAAAGCGTTTTGCCGAAATGATTATTCAAGCATTTAATAAAGAAAGTAAGACACAGTATGCAGCCGTAAGATTTGGGAATGTATTAGGTAGTAATGGTTCAGTAATTCCACTATTTAAGAAACAAATAGCTGAAGGTGGACCAGTTACAGTTACCCATAAAGAAATAATTAGATATTTCATGACAATACCTGAAGCTGTACAACTTGTCCTTCAAGCAGGAACTTATGCCAATGGTGGAGAAATATTTGTCTTAGATATGGGTGAACCAGTTAAAATACTTGAACTAGCAGAAAAACTTATTAGATTTAGTGGTTATGAGCCTTATAGTGAAATTAATATAGAATTCACTGGTTTAAGACCAGGTGAAAAATTATATGAAGAACTTCTCATGGATGAAGAAGGATTACTTGGAACACGTAATGATAAGATATTTGTAAGCCAAGTAAATGGTATTCATATGGAAGAAATTAATAAGAATTTAATTGAATTAAATTCATTAACTGAAAAACAAAATGTCAATATTCAAGATGAAATGGTACAATTTGTACCTACATTTAAAAGAGAAGGTTAATATATTATTAATTAAATTGTAGTTCAGATGAACAATTATGGAGGTAATAGAGTATGTTTTACTTGATAATTAAAAGACTGATTGATATAATTCTTTCATTTTTAGGTTTAATTTTATTATCTCCAGTGTTTTTTATATTAATAATAGCGATTAAGTTAAATTCTAAAGGTCCTGTGTTATTTAAACAAAAAAGAGTGGGTATTCATAAGACTCATTTCAGTATATTGAAGTTTAGGACAATGAGAATTGATACACCAAAAGATACCCCTACACATTTATTAGAGAACCCTGAACAATGGATCACAAAAGTCGGTAAATTCTTAAGGAAAACATCTCTTGATGAGTTACCTCAGATCATAAATATCTTAAAAGGTAATATGAGTATAATTGGTCCTAGACCTGCATTATGGAATCAATATGATTTGATAATGGAAAGAGATAAATATGGTGCCAATGATGTACCAGTTGGACTTACTGGATGGGCTCAAATTAATGGTAGAGATGAACTTCCTATTGAAGTTAAGGCTAAACTTGATGGGGAGTACGCTAGTATGATTGGGTTGAAGATAGACATTAAATGTTTCTTAGGGACTATAGTTAGTGTATTAAAAAAGGATGGAGTTGTTGAAGGTGGGACCAGAGGTAGAGAGGCTGATAAATGTAAGTAGTTTAGAAAATCATAATATGAAGTCCAAAATATTTAGAGATTTTATAAAAGACTGCTAATGAGAGTAGGAGCAATGGTATGAAGATAGCTATAATTTCAAGCCATACGTCATCATTGTTTTGGTTTCGTATGGATATGATGAAAGACTTTATAAAAAAAGGGAACACAGTTATTGCTTTAGGCTCAGAGCCTGAAAATAACTGGAAATATAAGTTTCAAGATAACAATGTCATATATAGACAATTACATGTTGAACGGAATGGATTAAATCCATTAAAAGATATTAAAACAATTAGAGAACTTTATAGGTTTATTAAAAAAGAGAAACCGGATAAAGTCTTTTTATATCAAGCTAAAACAGTCGTATACGGTAGCATAGCAGCTAAGTTGAATGGAATTACAGAAATATATTCTTTGATAGCAGGTTTAGGTTCTATATTTAGAGGAACTGGTTTTAAGAATAAAATTATTAAATCAATATTAAAGGTGCAATACTGGGTTGCTTTTAAATGTAGCAAAAAAGTATTTTTTCAAAATAATGACGATAAAAACAAATTTATTAGTTATGGAATAATAAAAAAGAACAAAACAGTTATTATTAATGGGTCAGGAGTTAATTTAGAAAAATTTAAACCTACACCACTCCCGCAAGAACCTATATTCCTTTTTATAGGAAGATTAATTAAAGATAAAGGTATAATGGAGTATTTAGAAGCCTGTAAAGAAATTAAGAAGAAGCATAAAAAAGTTCGATGCTTATTAATAGGTCCTTATGATAGTAATCCTTCAGCTATTAAGCCAGAGGAGTTAAAACCATATATTGATAATAATATTATTGAGTATTATGGAGAACAGAAAGATGTGAGACCTTTTATTTCTCAGTGTAGTACGTATATATTACCTTCTTATCATGAAGGAACCCCTAAAACAGTTCTAGAAGCTATGGCAATGGGACGAGCTATTATTACAACTAATGCTCCAGGTTGTCGAGAGACTGTGATAGATGGTGAGAATGGTTATTTGATAGACATAAGAGACTTCAAGAGCTTAGCCAATAAAATGGAGTATTTTATTTCTAATCCAGAAATAAATAAGGTAATGGGTAAGAAAAGTCTTGAGATAGCACAAAATAAATATGATGTAAAAATAGTTAATAAATTAATAATGGAAACGATGAATTTATAAAATTGAAAGGAAGTATTATATATGATTTTGTCAGAGTCTATTTTATCAAGAAAAGAAAAAATATCAGTTGTTGGTTTAGGATATGTGGGTATGCCTTTGGCAATTGCATTTGCTAAAAAGGCTGATGTTGTTGGTTTTGATATATCTGAATCAAAGGTTAAACAATATTTGGAAGGTATTGATGTGACAAAAGAAGTTGGTGATGAAGCTATTCAAGAAACAACTGCTTTATTCACATGGGAAGAAAAGTATTTAAGAGATTGTAAATTTCATGTAGTTGCTGTACCAACACCTATTAATAGGGATAAGACTCCTGACTTAAGACCGGTTATAGGAGCAAGTAGAACTGTTGGTAGAAACTTGACTGAAGGATCAATTGTAGTTTTTGAATCAACTGTTTTCCCAGGTGTTACTGAAGATATCTGTGTTCCAATTCTTGAAGAAGAATCAGGATTAAAATGTGGAGTTGATTTTAAAGTTGGTTACTCTCCAGAGAGAATAAATCCTGGTGATAAAGTACATAGATTAGACACTATTGTTAAAGTTGTATCTGGAATGGATAAAGATTCTTTAGATATTATAGCTAAAGTATATGAGATGATAATTAAAGCAGGAGTACATAAAGCAGAAAGTATAAAAGTTGCTGAGGCAGCTAAGGTGATTGAAAACTCACAAAGAGATATTAATATTGCTTTCATGAATGAACTCTCAATTATCTTTAATAAAATGGGAATTGATACAAAGTCTGTTCTTGAAGCTTCAAAAACAAAGTGGAATTTTCTTAATTTTTACCCTGGATTAGTAGGGGGTCACTGCATAGGTGTTGATCCATACTACTTGACATATAAAGCTGAAGAAATTGGTTATCATTCTCAAATTATTCTGTCAGGTAGAAAAATCAATGATGATATGGGGAAATACGTGGCTGAACAGACTGTTAAAATGCTTATTAAAGCTGATAAACAAATCAAAGGTTCAAAAGTTGGAATTTTTGGTGTGACATTTAAAGAAAATTGTCCAGATGTTAGAAATACAAAAGTTGTAGATGTAATTAATGAATTACATGAATATGGAATAGAGACAAAGGTAGTAGATCCTGTAGCAGATAAAGAAGATTTGTGGAGGGAATATAGAATTAATCCATGTTCTCTAGATGAAATTCAAGGTATGGATGCTTTAATTTTTGCTGTACCCCACGAAGAGTTCAAGGATTTAAAAATAGAGAATATTAAAAAACTTTATGCTAATAATAGACATCCACTTATTGATGTAAAAGGTATGTTTGATAAAAATGAAGCAGAAAGCAATAATTTCTTATATTGGAGGCTATAACAATGGGTTATCAAGACATAAAATTTCCAAAGAATTCAAAGTTTTTAGTAACTGGTGCTGCTGGCTTCATTGGATCAAATCTTGTAGAAGCAATTTTAGATTTAGGATATAAAGTTAGAGGATTGGATAATTTTTCAACTGGTAAAAAGGAAAATTTAGACTTGTTTATGAAAAATACTAACTTTAAACTTATTGAAGGAGATATACGTAATTTTGATACGTGTATGGAAGCCTGTAAAGGTGTTGATTATGTACTAAATCAAGCAGCTTGGGGGAGCGTTCCAAGAAGTATTGAAATGCCCTTACTATATGAAGAGATTAATATAAAAGGAACACTTAACATGATGGAAGCAGCAAGACAAAATAATGTTAAAAAATTTGTTTATGCCTCAAGTTCATCTGTCTATGGGGATGAACCAAACTTACCTAAAAAAGAAGGAATAGAAGGTAATCTGCTCTCTCCTTATGCTCTTACTAAGAGAGTAGATGAAGAATATGGTAAACAATATACTAGATTATATGGATTAGAGACTTATGGATTAAGATATTTTAATGTATTTGGTAAAAGACAAAATCCAGACGGTGCTTATGCAGCAGTGATTCCTAAGTTTATTAAACAATTACTTAATGATGAACAACCAACCATATATGGAGATGGGAAACAAAGTAGAGATTTCACTTATATCGAAAATGTAATTGAAGCCAATTTAAAAGCTTGTGTAGCTTCACAAGAGGCTGCAGGCCAGGCTTACAATATTGCTTATGGTGGCAGAGAATATCTTATTGATATTTATGATAGACTGTGTGAAGCCTTAGGTAAAGATATTAAGCCAATTTACAGTACAAATCGTAAAGGTGATATTAAACATAGTAATGCTGATATTAGTAAAGCCAAAGAACTGCTGGGATATAATCCTGAGTGGAGTTTTGAAAAAGGGATTGTGGCAGCGATAGAATGGTATATTGATAATTTATAAATGATATAGTTCAAAATAGCCACTCCATTCTCTTTTGGTATCTTAAAAACGAAGCAGAAACCAACTAAGAGAATTGTGGTTATAGACGAATATTCTATTTTGAAGATGAAACTGGTATAGATTTGTAGAAAAATTGTTATAAGATAAAATATTACAAGTTTTATAAATTAAGGGGACATTTACAATCGTATTTTTGTCTTTATTTTAGATCCTTAGAGATGTTTAATATATAGTATTTATAGACTATATATTTATCTTGCTTTAAGCTAACTACATTATTATAGCTATGCATTTTGAAGCGAAGGGAATGGTATGAAGTATGTCAAAAGGAACAATCTTATATGTAGGTGGTTTCAGATTACCGGATGGTAATGCTGCAGCACATAGAGTAATAAATAATGCGAAAATTATGCGTGACTTAGGCTATAATGTAGTTTTTATTAATAAGTTACCCTCTGACCAAAACAAAGAGAAATGTTTTAAGAATTATTTTGGATTTGAATGTATTGAACTACATAATATTCAAAATAAAAAAACTTTGTTAAAAGGGTTATATGATATATCTGATGTGATATCAAGCTTAAATCATTTCGATGATGTTAATATGATAATTGCTTATAATTATCCTGCAATTGCCTTATATCGAATTAAAGATTATTGTAAAAAGAATGGTATAAAATGTATTGCTGATGTTTCTGAATGGTATGGAACAAAAAAACGTTCCATTCTATACAAAGTTATTAAAGGAACTGATTCTACTTTACGAATGAGATTTGTCCATAAAAAGATGGATGGTTTGATAGTTATTAGTAGTTTCCTTGAAAATTATTATAAAGGATTTACTAACACTGTATGTATACCACCATTGACGGATGTATTAGATATAAAATGGAAAATTAAATACAATAAAAAAGAAGGGGTAACTACATTTATATATGCAGGTACCCCTAGTGGTGAAAAAGAACGACTAGATATTATTGTTAAATCAGTTTTATCGATGAAAAAAAATTATCCAGTGAAACTAAATGTATTTGGCATCACTTTAGAACAGTTTTTATCCATATATAAATTGGATATAAAAAATTTTGAAAAAGAATTTTTTGATACTGTAAACTTTTTAGGAAGGGTAGACCATAATTTAGTCATTAAATACGTTAAGGAAGCAGATTACTCTTTTTTAATTAGAGATAATAATAGGGTGACTAAAGCGGGATTTCCAACGAAGTTTGTTGAAAGTATTACTTGTGGTACACCAGTCATTGCTAATAGTAATAGTGATATAGAAAAATATATTAGTAACGATATTAATGGATATCTTGTTACATTAAATGATTTAAACAGTGAGCTACAAAATATATTGAATAGTAATAATCAAATGAAAGTAGAGACTAATAGATTTGATTATAGAAATTATATAACTGAAGCAAATTCTTTTTTAGATAAATTATTAATTAATAAATAAAACTAAATCTGAGATAAATGAGGGAGTAACTATGAAAAAGAAAAAAATTGCCTTACATATTATAATGCCTAATCAAGTTAGTGGCCCGAATACTGCCAACAGAAGAATGGCACAATCTTGGATGAAAAATATTTATGATTTTGAATTTGTCAATCAAACTTTTTTAGCCAAATCAAAAATTAATTTGAGATTAATTAAAGATTTAAAGCGACAATTTAGTGAACTAAATCCAGATTTAGTTCACTTGTCAGGGTTACAATCTTCAGGATTTCATGCCATAGTAGCTGCAAGATTAGCTGGGTGTAAAAATATTTTGATAACAATTAGAGGATTTTCAGGTGATTCAATAGGTATAAATCCTTTAAAGAGATTTATTTTCAATAAAATTATTGAACCATTGACACTAAGAATGTGTACAAAATTTTATACTGTTTGTGAAGAAGCAGCATCACGAAAGATGGTTCAAAAATACAAAAAAAAATATATTGGCGTAATTCATAATGCGGCTCCCGATATAGACTTTGGTGTAAAAAAAACTGGTAGTATATTTAGACATGAAATAGATGCTTCTGAGGATGATTTTCTTGTTGTAATATCAGGTAGGATGGTATATGACAAAGGTATTTCATTTATCTCAGAAGCTATTGATAAAATACATGATCCTAAAATAAAATTTGTTTTTATTGGTGATGGAGAATATCATGAAATTTTAAGAAAAAAACATGAGAATTTAGTTCAAAAGGAAAGAGTAGTATTACTTGGGAAACGTAGTGATGTACTTAATATTTTATCTGGATGCGATCTATTTTTATTTGCAACATTACATGAAAACCTATCAAATGCTCTACTTGAAGCAATGGCTGTTGGATTACCAGTAGTTGCAACAAGAATTGGGGGAAATGTTGAAGTAGTAGAAGATGGTAAAAATGGCTTTCTTATTCCCCCAAAAAATGTGGCTGAAATTGTTAGATGTATTAAATTAATAAAAAATGATAAAAAATTGAAAAATAACTTCTCATCTCATTCTGAAAGAATAATTAGAGAAAAATTCTCTCAAGAAAGATTATATAAAACTTTGTCGGAAGTATACGAGTCATTATATATCGAATAGAGGTAATGGAATGATCTTAAAAAATAAAAAAGTACAACAATATGGACTACTTACAGTTGCAAATTTTGGTACTATGTTTTTTGCATTTATAACAAATATTTTAATGACAAGCTTGTTAACTGAAAACGATTATGGTACTTATAGATATATAATAAATACAATAATTATGATTGTTTCATTTTCAAATTTAGGTATATATTATTCCACCGCAAGACTTCTTACTAATGCGAATAAAGAAAGGGAAAGAGATTTATACGGTGCCACAATAGCAATGATGTTTTTTATTTCAGTTTTTGTAGCTGTGGTAATTTTTGTGGTATATAAAATAATAACATGTTTTTTTCATAATATTGATCCAACTTTTTTGTATGCTTTACCCCTAATTTATACGGTAATGATACAAAGGACATTTATTTATATGCTAAAGGGATCAAATAAAATATTTGATGTTTCATTACAAACTATTTTACCGCAAATATTGATGCTAACTATTTACTCATTTGTGTTTATAATTAATTTTAAACATATGAATTTTTTAACTTCGTTGTGTATATACGCTTGTGTTTTTATAATTACTGATTTTATAACTATTGCGAGACTTAGAATTCGGTTTTTAACCGGTATAAAGAAAGAAACTAAGAACATATATTCTGAACAAAAACGAAATGGGTTTGAGATATATAAAGGGTCATTATTGGCTGTATTTTCAGCTGATGCTTTAAACGTTATTATTGGTTCAATTACTATGAAAGCACATTATGCTGTATATACTTTAGCTTTAAGTTTTTCCTCACCTATACTACAGATACCTGCTATAATGGGAGTTATTCAATTCAAAAAATATGCAAACACTAATAAACTTGATAAAAAAGAAATAGGAATTACAGTAATCATTGGTTTGTTAGCTTATTTAGGTTTAAATATTATTATGTTAATGTTTTTTCCGATAGTATACAAAGATAGATATTTAGGGACGCCTTCTTTTGTTCTGGCGTTATCATTAGGTTATTTATTTCATGGATTTGGAGATTATTTTAATAATTTTCTTAATGCACATGGAGAAGGATCAAGTATTAAAAAAGGTGCTTATTTTAGTGGAATTACTCAAATTGTATTAGCAGCTCTTCTTGTTCCATATCTAGAATTATGGGGATTAGCTATTTCTCGAATTACTGCAAGTTTTGTTTATTTTATAATTATGTTACAGAGATATCATAGAGTTTCAAGAAAAACTAGCAAGGTAGGTGAAGACTAGTATGCGAAAACTAATTAATCAACCAATAAAATATATAATTATTTACTTATTTACAACTTTATTTATATATATTATGATGTACTATAAACAAAGTAGTAATATGTTTATAACTGTAATTTACGTTACTGCAAACTATTTGGCGTTGTTGACAGGATTTTATCCAAATTGGAAAATGAATATTTCAGATAGACCATTTACGTTAAATAAACAAATTAGAACATTTATTATGATATGTTGTTTATTAACAATTATAATATCTTTAAATAATATTTTTGCTTTTTATAATAGTTTTTCTGAGATATTGTCGTATATTACCAAACCAGGAGAGGCATATGAATATGTTAAATTTTTAAGAAGAAATTCAGTAGTTGTGAATACTTCTTTATTGGAGTCTTTTATCGGAATAATATTGAATGTTTTTACCTTCACCAAATATTTTGTTGGTGGCTTATCAATCATGTACTGGGAAAAATTGAAGAATAAAGAAAAGTTTATGGTTTTTATTACTATTTTTATTTACTTTATTCATTCACTTTTAATTGGTGCAATGATAAATGTTGGTGCGTTTTTTATATCAACAATTCCATTTTTACTATATAAAGTTCATGAATCACAAAATCTTCGAAAAAGGAGTTTGTTAAAAAATAAAATGTTATTTCCCGTTGCATCAATTGTAGCTGTGTTACTATTAAGTTATTTTCTTGGTAGTCGTCATGTGTTTACATTAAATAATGATACAAATACAGGCATAATGCTTTCAGGATTATTAGGATTATTATTCTATTTATCCCATGGGTATGTTGGTTTATCTTATAGCTTAAATCTGCCATTTAAATGTACATGGGGACATACAACATTTAGGGGAATAATGAATACAATTTTACCTTATTTTGGTGTTAACAGTTTGTTTTCAAATAGTTACTTAGTGCGAAATCAAGCAGTTAATGGATGGGATGCATTACGAATATGGTCTACAGTATTTCCTTGGTTAGCTTCGGATATTTCTTTTTGGTTGATACCTTTACTTATGTTTTTCATCGGTTATTATATGAAAAAAGTATGGAAAGAAGCAATCTTTAATAGTAATCCATTCGCATATGCTTTGATGGGTCAGTTTCTAATATTTTGTTTTATGATACCAGCAAACAATCAATTATTTCACACTTTTGGAAATGGAGTGGGGACAATAATAATATTTATTTTATATAAAAAGTCTTTGAAACAAACAAGTAAATTAAGATCTAAAATTTAAATTACCTTAAAAGGAGAGCTATTATGTTTAAAAACAAAACTTTATTAATCACAGGTGGTACGGGTTCTTTTGGTAATGCTGTACTTGAACGATTTCTTATGACAGATATTAAAGAAGTTCGAATTTTTTCAAGAGATGAAAAAAAACAGCATGATATGCGTAAGAGATATAATAATCAGAAGATAAAATTTTATATTGGAGATGTAAGAAACTGTGACAGTATAAAAGATGCAATGCGTGGAGTTGATTATGTATTTCATGCTGCAGCCCTTAAACAAGTGCCTTCATGTGAGTTTTTTCCTATGGAAGCTGTTAAAACAAATGTATTTGGAACAGATAATGTTTTAAATTCTGCTATACAAACAGGAGTAAAGAAAGTTATATGTTTATCTACAGATAAAGCTGCTTATCCTATTAATGCTATGGGGATATCTAAAGCTATGATGGAAAAAGTGTTTGTAGCTAAATCAAAAACTGTAAATCCAGAAGAAACACTTATTTGTGGAACTCGTTATGGAAATGTTATGGCATCTAGAGGCTCGGTTATTCCTTTATTTATTGAACAAATAAAAAATGGACAACCTTTGACAGTAACTGATCCAAATATGACTAGATTTCTTATGAGTTTAGAAGAAGCTGTGGAGCTTGTAGTATTTGCATTTCAAAATGCAGAAGCTGGAGATATTATGGTACAAAAAGCTCCTGCATCTACTATTGGTGATTTAGCACAAGCTGTTAAAGAATTGTTTAATGCTGATAATGAAATAAAAATAATCGGTACTCGTCATGGTGAAAAGAGATATGAAACATTACTAACAAAAGAAGAATATATTGTAGCGCAAGATATGGGTGGTTTCTACAGAGTACCTGCAGATAAAAGAGATCTTAACTACGATAAATATTTCGTAGATGGAAGTCAAAAGTTGTCTTCACAAGAAGAATATAACTCTGATAATACAGAGAGACTTAATGTAGAACAAATAAAAGAAAAACTACTAGCACTTGATTATGTTAAAAAAGAGTTAGAAAGCTGGGGTAAATAATGAAAATATTAGTTACTGGCTCGAATGGTTTTGTTGGTAAAAATTTAATTGCCGAACTTAAAAATAAAGGTTATTTAGATGTTTATAAATTTGATATTGATACTGATAAGTCACTACTCGATAAATATACAAATGAATGCGAGTTTGTGTATCATCTTGCAGGTGTAAATCGACCAAAAGATGAAAAAGAGTTTATGGAAGGAAACTTCGGTTTTACTTCAGAACTATTAGATTTACTTAAGAAACATAACAATAAAGCACCTGTACTCATAACATCTTCTATCCAAGCAAAATTAGATAATCCTTATGGAAAAAGTAAAAAAGCAGGTGAAGATTTACTATTTAACTATAGTAAAGAAACGGGCGCTAAAGTTTATGTATATAGACTACCTAATTTATTTGGTAAATGGAGTAGACCTAATTATAATACTGTTGTAGCTACATTTTGTCATAATATAGCTAGAGATATGCAAATTAAAATTAATAACCCTGAAGTAGATTTACATCTTTGTTATATTGATGATGTTTTAGAAGAATTTATAAATGCTTTAGATGGAAATCCAACTAAAGAAGATAATTATTGTATAGTACCTGTAGATCATCAAATAAAACTTGGTGAGTTAGCAAGAAAGATTAGAAGTTTTAAAGAAAGCAGAAAAGATTTAAGTATTCCAACGATGAAAGATGAAATTACTAAGAAGTTATATAGTACCTATTTAAGCTTTTTACCAGAAGATGATTTTGCTTATAATCTTAAGATGAATGTTGATCATAGAGGTTCATTTACAGAATTCATTAGAACCCCAGAAAGAGGGCAAGTATCTGTAAATGTATCAAAACCAGGAATTACAAAAGGTAACCATTGGCATCATACTAAGAATGAAAAATTTTTAGTTGTAAGTGGAGAAGGGCTTATAAGATTCAGAAAAATTGATGAAACGAGAATCATTGAGTATAAAGTAAGTGGAGAAAAACTACAAGTCGTTGATATTCCTACAGGATATACTCATTCTATTGTTAATGTTGGAGAAACTGACCTTGTGACAGTTATGTGGGCAAATGAGCCATTTGATCCAGAAAAACCAGACACTTATTATTTGGAGGTTTAAATAATGAAAAAACTAAAAGTAATGACAGTAGTTGGTACAAGACCTGAAATAATAAGGTTATCAGCTGTTATAAATAAATTAGAAGAATCCGAAGCAATTGATCACATTCTCGTACATACTGGACAAAACTATGATTATGAACTAAATGAAGTATTTTTTAAAGATTTCAATTTAAAAAAGCCAGATTTCTTTTTAAATGCTGCTACAGGAGCAGCAGTAGAAACAATAGGAAATATTTTGATTAAAATAGATCCTATTATGGAAGAAGTTAAACCTGATGCATTTTTAGTGCTTGGAGATACAAATAGTTGTTTATGTGCAATAGCTGCTAAGAAAAGACATATTCCTATATTTCATATGGAAGCAGGGAATAGATGCTTTGATCAAAGAGTACCTGAAGAGACTAATAGAAAGATTGTAGATCATATATCAGATATTAATTTAACCTATAGTGATATTGCTAGGGAATATTTATTAAGAGAGGGATTACCTGCTGATAGAATTATAAAGACTGGAAGTCCTATGTTTGAAGTAATTAACTCTAGAAAAGATGATATTGAAAAAACAGATGTATTAGAAAGACTGGATTTACATGAAGGAAAATATTTTGTTGTTTCTGCTCACAGAGAAGAAAATATCAGTTCAGAAGAAAACTTCATGGATTTAGTTGATAGCTTAAACGCTGTAGCTGAAAAATACAATATGCCAATAATAGTGAGTACACACCCTAGAACTAGAAATATGATTAATGCAAAAAGAATTAAATTTAATTCATTAGTGAAAACAATGAAACCATTAGGATTTAATGATTATGTAAAACTACAAACCAAAGCTAAAGCAGTACTTAGTGATAGTGGAACAATTAGTGAAGAATCATCTATTCTAGGATTTAAAGCATTAAATATACGACAAGCTCATGAAAGACCAGAAGCTATGGAAGAAGCGTCGGTTATGATGGTTGGACTTAAAAAAGAAAGAATAATGCAAGGATTAGATATTTTAGATACACAAGAAATAGACACTTTAAGACAGGTTGGAGATTATAGTATGCCTAATGTTTCAGATAAAGTGTTGAGAATTATGTTATCTTATACAGATTATGTTAATAGAGTTGTTTGGAGTAAGTAGAAGTGTGATATTATGAATTTATCAAGGTATAAATTGTTGTTGCTTGGAATAGTTAAACTAAAAAAGAAAGTGTTACGCATTACATATGATAATGCGTAACACTTTTTGTATTTTGTGAATACAAAGAAGAATGTAATTAATAACTTACTCTTAAGATTTTTAAATATTTATGAAATTAAACTAACATTATTAAAAATTAGCAACGTCTTTGTTTAATTGTTAATTCTTGTGTTATTTATAAAATTCAACTTTTTTCGACAGGTATGAAGTAAATAATCCATTATAATTATTAGTGTGATAAAGAATATTAGGAGGAGTTATGTTAAAAATCGTTGATATAGAAAAAACTTCAACAGAAGTTATGGTATTATATGAAAGAAACTTCAAAAAGATTTATCATTGTAAGCAAATTAGTGATTTTAAAGCTGATAAAAATTCTATATCTATTAATGAAACATATATTAATGGTGAGTTATTTAATATTAATGATAATATAAAGATAACCAATCTTGATTATGAGAAAGTTACCAATTTTGGTAATAACATAATCAATTAGGTTATCTTTTTTAGTATAATAGTTTCAGTTGAACTGAAGCGAGGTAAAAAAAGTGACTGAAATAAATGTACTAGGAATGTTAGATATATTGAGAACGTATGATATGAAACCAAATTATAGTGAATTAGCAAGAATCTATGGATTAGACCGACATACTATTAAAAAATATTATGAAGATGGAGGAAAGAAATTGATTACAAGAAAACGCGAAAGTGGATTTGATCAATATAAAGAAGAAATATCACATTTGATGAATAAATCTGGCGTAACAAAGAAAGCAGTTCATGAATATTTAAGAGATAAATATGAAAATATACCGGCATATTCAACCTTTAGACACTATACTCAAAATAATCATATTACCATACCTAAAAGCACCACTCCACATGTTAGATATGAAACCAGGCCAGGAGACCAACTACAAGTAGATTGGAAAGAAAGTATGAAACTAATAAGTAAGTACGGAGAAGTATTTGAGTTTAATGTATTAACTTCTACTCTAGGATTCTCAAGGTATCATAAATTCGTTTATTCAAAAACAAAAACGACAGAAGACTTCATCCGTTGTGTAATCGATACATTAAATCATCTAGGGGTATCCCTAAACATATTTTAACGGATAATATGTCAGCTGTCGTTAGCATCACAAATGGAACTAAAAAGAAACATTCTAAAATAAAACAATTTGAACGGGATTTTGGAATTTCGATAAGATTATGTAAGGCAAGGACTCCAGAAACAAAAGGTAAAGATGAGTCCGCTAACCGATTCTTGGCTTGGTTACGTCCTTATGATGGTGAATTTGAAGATGAAGAGGAACTGATCAATATATTGAACAAGATAAACAACAAGGTCAATCTAGAGAATAATCAAACCACCAATATACCACCGAGTGTCTTATTTGAAAAAGAAAAAGAATATCTAAATCCTTTACCTAACAAAATTCTGTTAGAATCCTACGTAGAAAACGTAGATATACAATCAGTGCCGCAAACACTGCTTGTAAATTATAAAGGAAATGGATATTCTGTACCCAGTAAGTTTATAAACAAAAGAGTTAAATTGATACCCATTGATGATAAACTCTATATCTATTATAACACTGATTTAATCATAATACATAATATATCCAACAAGAAATTTAATTATAATGAGAGCCATTATAAAGCTGCACTTGGTATCACCATTAAAAATGATAATTTAGATATTGATCAAATCGCAAAAGAAAATCTAGCATTATTAGATCAAATAACACGATAATAGTAGAAAGATGAGGAGTACGCGATGTTAAATAATTATAATAAATTATTAAATAACTTAGAAACCCTAAATTTAAACCTTTTTAGAGCCAATATCGACTCTTATTTGAATCTTATCGCAAAAGGCGAAAAGAATATAGTAGATTCGTTATATGAACTTACAGAGTATGAAATGAATTTTAAACGAGAACGTGCAATAACGTCATGTGTTAAAGTCGCTAATTTCCCCTTTCTTAAAACATTAGATGATTTTGATTTTGGGTTTCAACCATCTATAAATAAAGACGAAATATTAAATTTCAAATATTTAAAATTCATTGAGAATAATGAAAATATTCTTCTAATCGGATCTCCAGGGGTTGGTAAAACTCATTTAGCTACGTCAATAGGAATTGAAGCAGCTAAATCAAGAAAAAGTACTTATTTTATAAGTTGTAACGATATAATTTTACAACTTAAACGAGCACATTTAGAAAACAGATTAGAAACAAGATTAAAATTTTTCACCAAATACAGGGTATTAGTAATTGATGAAGTTGGATTTTTACCTCTTGATACAGAATCATCTAATTTATTATTTCAATTAATCGCTAGACGGTATGAAAAAAAGTCTACAATTATAACAACAAACAAACCACTCTCTAAATGGGGAGAAATATTTGGAGATAGTGTATTAGCTAACGCCATTCTAGATCGATTACTTCACCATTCTCATGTGATAAATATTGTCGGTAGATCATACAGAACTAAAGATAAAATAGAAAGTATTGAACCTAATAAAAAATGATTATGAGTAAATTACCATAATTGGTGAATCTATCATAATCAAAATTGGTGAAATTTATATTGACATTAACAATTTAATAATTTATTAGAAAAATATGGGAAATATGAAATGCATTTTAAAGATTGTTTTGTTGATATAATAGAAGAAAATAATGAAACCAGTAAAAGTTATATAGTAAATAAAATATTTTTTAAAGGATGTCATTTCTATCAATTTAATATTTGTAGTAATATAGATTTGAATAATAATGAAGATAGTAACATTTATTTATGTAACGATCTTGAATTTGAATTATGTGAATCTACCTGCAAAATAGAATTAATCAATTTCTCACCAGTTTTAGATAGAGACAGTGTTATTAAAATTATAAAATGTGAATTTGATTCAATAGAACTTCTTATGTGTTCATATTATGAAGATATAATTAATAATAAAAAAGAAAAATTATATGATCTCGTCATAGAAAAAACAATCATAAATAATTCATTTAAAATTAATTATTGTGGTTTTGAAGTGCTTTCTATTACTGATAGTCATTTTAATGGAGATGTCAAAATCAATGAAAATGATGTGAATGAGTTATTTTATATGAATAATTGTGAAATTAATGGAAATAAATATCTTTTTTATCTTAATGAGATGCTTTCTTCAAAAATAATAAATTGTACTTTTGATATTGGGTATTTACAAATTAGTGGAAACTTTATTACAAACCTATTAGAACTATCAAAATGTGTGATGGGAAGTCATGCAGTGGTTGAGATATCCAATAATAATCATGTAATTGGTTATTATAAACAGATAGTAGTAAATCAAATAGATGACTTAATAAGTTATTTTAGAAACACACATAAAAGCATTAAAGAAGAATATATTCATGAAATTTTAAAATACTATAGTCATCAAGTCAAAAAAGAGTTCTTAAAAATATTTATCGTTGGAATTGAAAACAGAAAGAATTCATTAGAACAAAATCAAGTTAATAAAAAACTATTAAGTAAAATTAAAAATAGAAAGAAATTGTTTAGGAAAATCAAAGCTAGAAAAAGGCTATTAGAAAAAATAAAAGTTAGAAAAGAACTGTTAGATCAAATAATTAAACATATTAATAAAATGATGAATCAATATCAATATAAAGAGGGAGTCATACTAAATATAGATGATAAAGATCTTATCGATGATGACGTAGATTTTATAAATAAACTATATAAAAATATAGACTCCTATAATGATAAATTAACCAAGTGTTTTTTAAATTTAAGAGAAACTCAATTTGATGAATGTACAATTAATTTTGAAGATAATGAATTATTAGATTTATAATTTCTTATAACTAATATATTGGAGGCTTTTATGTCAGATAAAATAAATAAAAATGATGAACAAAGTCAACTTGAAGATGAAAAAAAAATTCAAGAGTTAAAAGCAATGATAGAAGCTATGAAAAACAGTAAAATACGTAAAAGAAGAATTATGAATAGAAGTGATAAAAGCTATACAAGTAGTATATTAAACCATAAAATACGAGAAGCTTATAAAACTTGGTAAGGTTAGAGTCTTAGTACTGAATAGAAACATAATAATTGTTATGGATTATTATGTTTTTTATTTGTTTTTTAATATTCTATATACATTATTATTCATTTATACGAAGCAGGTCTTCAATCCATACTATTTAACAGATTTCAAACATATGAATTTATTCGTAATCATGAGATGAAAATTCATGCCATTTCTGATATAATTACCTTAAAGTTACACTAATATGAGTAACTAAGTAGGGTCGAGTATTAATAAAAAATCCATCTATCATAATGAAAGTGAACAATAATGAAAAAGATAAAGTTTGATTTAGATGACTTTACTTTTGAGAATATGTAATATTCAAATACTTATCAATAAATTTAAAATAGACGAGGAAAATAGATGAATGGAAAAAGAAAACAAAAATTTAAACATGAAATGGATGATTTAATTGAGAGCAATGAATATTTTGCTTTCATAGCTGGTTATACTGAAAATGGTGATCCATTTGGAATCACATGGGAACAAGCAGAAGAACTTGATATAATAGACAATCTTAACATTTATAATGAAGATAATAATTTACCATTTTAAGGAAGGAATTATGATATGATTTATTTGAAAGACACGCCACACCATTTGGGTGTATCTGTTTATGGAGATTTTAATGATTTTGAAAAACTGCTAACTACTTTATATGATATTGTCGGTAGTGAAGGAGAATATGAAGATTACGAACTATCGAAAGTGAGGATTCTTGGTTTTTGTTATGACATTCGACATGCGATTATGGGAGATAGAGAACATGAATTTATGGATAATGGTCCAGGTATATATCCTGGTAGAGAAGATTTACCTAAAGAAAATGTGTACTGGAAATTTAATGTTCTATGGCCAGAAATCATATATATCTGTTTTGTACTAAATGATTTCATTAGGTTAATGAAAAAGCGATATAAAGTATTAGAATGGAATCCTACTATTGCTCAAGTAATAAATTTACAAAGTGCAATTACAATTTGTTTACAAGATATCTTATCAAAAACAGCATTTCAAAAATTTAAAAAAGGTATGCAGTTACAACCATATTACTTTAAATCTTACATTACACAATTTATCGATAATCTAAATTATGAGTTTATGATGATAGATGATAATAAACGGATAAGAAAACTGGGGAGTTTTATCAATCAAATGATTCAACAAGATGAAGAATATGAAAGTATAAAAAAAGATATTACTACATACGCATTGGAAAATCATATTCCATTAATGGACGTTCAATTAGATTTAGATTTTCCTGATGATATGATTTGGTAATACTAGGGGATAATATTGTGCTATTTAATATGTTTATGATAGCTATATCTTAAGAGGAATTAATTTTTAATGTTTTTTTAAAAATTTATTTATATTATTGAGTTTATAAAAATGTTAGAAGGTGGAGACTCGAGAGAATAATAGGAGGGTATGGTATTTATGAGAAAATGTGAAATATGTGGTCAACCAACTACTTGCGATCAGCATCCATTGTGTTATCAATGCTTTATGACTAATAAAAAAAGTTAAAATTTGTGAAATATGTGGTGACTATTATTTTATAGAGTCAGGGTGTTGCGATAATAAAACAATAGAAGATGTAGTAGCTAATATTACAATCATGATAGGATTTTTTAATAAAATTCAAGATTTGAGAATGGAGTTAATCACTGACCATTCAATTGAATTATTAAAAAAGGAATACCAAGAAATTTATGAAAAATATAAAAACAAACAATGTTCTGGGCTTTCAATTTTTGATCAAAAGTAATTGAAACATTTACTGTGACTTTTAAAGAGTTAGAAGATTGCACAAAAATAATGAATGAATCAAATAAATTAGTTTCTAACTTAGTAAAAACAAAAAGTAAAGGTAAAGGAATAGTGAGATTAGATGAAAATCCCCCACTCTCTGTAGAAATTAAAAAGAAGACATATTTTGATTTTAAGAGTGGGAGAGATATGGTAGTTCATTCACTTGAATCAAAGGTTAATTGTCAATCATGTAATCACCTTTTTTTAGCCAAATTTGATGAGTGCCCAAATTGCGGGAAAAATCGCTTTAGTAAGTGGTAATATACTGCGATAATTGAATTAATATATTTTGATTAATAAGTCTATTGAATAAATCAATAGATTTTTTTATGGGTGAACATTAGTGGGAAAAGTTATGCGTATATGTACAGACTTATATAAATTCAGTTTAGTATTAAATTTTAAAAATAGGTAAAGATAAATTTAAGTGATAAAAATATAACACAAATATTGATTTAATGAATATAATGTTATATAACAATAACATTATAGGAGGGCTTAATATGATCTATGCAATAGGTAGTAGAATTAAAGAATTACGTATAAACCATAAAATAAGTCAGGAAAAAATGGCTGATGTATTAGATACTACTAGACAAAGATACGCTCGCTTAGAAAATGGTCAGATAGATATTTCTTATGTGATTATAAAAAAGATTGCTGATTATTTTGGTGTATCTGTAACTGATATAACAAGCGCAGCAGAAGAAAAAAAAGAACTGGTTACATTTTTCAAAGAGAAGAATACCGGTGAAGATGTTATTGGGTTGGTAGCTAAAATCGAAGAGATTTTAAGAGTTTTTCATGCTCATGAAAAATTGTATCATCAAATGAGGAATCGTGATGTCTATGAGGATTGATAAAACTGAAATTGAGAAGCAAGCTTTACAAGTTAGAAAAAATATACATACCTACGGAGTGAAGGATATTTTTAGTCTAGTTGCGCAAAGAGACATACATTTGATTCGATATCCTTTTGGTAAAGATAACCTATTAGGTTTTTCTACTTGCTTTGAAGGGAAGAAAATTATTGTTTCTAATTCATCAGAAATATTATCTAGAGAAATATTTACAATAGCTCATGAACTAGGTCATACTATTTATGACTTTGAAAATGAATACACCAATGTGAAAATTGATGTTGAAATAAAAGACAGTTCTGAAGATATATCAGAAGCAAGAGCTTTTTACTTTGCGAACTATTTTTTAATGCCTGAAGAAGAATTAAATAAATTTATAAAATATGAATTGAAGAAAACGCATCAAGAATTAAATGTCCTTGATATTGTGAGAATGCAATTAGAATTTCAAGTAAGTTACGCAGCTTTGGTAGTTAGATTATATGATTTAGATTTCATTAACTCAAGCCATAAAAGTAGACTTTTTGACAAAAGAAATGAGATGACATCAAGAACGTTATTTAAAAAATTAGACGCTGATGAGAGACTATTAAAACCTACTAATGTGATTGAAGTTCCACCGAGTTATCTAGAATATGTTACTAGTAACTATGACAAAAAATACATCCCTTATTCAAGTTTAGAAAAAGCCTTTGCTCTTATTGGAATGGATTCATCAATATTTAAAAAAGAGGAAAATGATGAGGAAATCTTAGATCTTGATGATATCTTTGAGGAGTTTGAGTAATGAATGCATCATTAGACACAGATGTTGTTATCCATTAAATTATTGAGAATAATAAAAAAAGGAAATATTTCCTTTTTTTATTATGTATATATAAATATTAGATAACTATTATTGATAATATTTTGATTGAGCATTCCATAAATCACTATATAGTCCACCTGTATTTTTCATTAATGATTCATGATTTCCTATTTGAATAATTTCTCCTTTGTCAAATACAATGATGTTATCACAAAAACGACAACTAGACATACGATGTGAAATATAGATTGAGGATTTATTTGATACTAGGTGATCAAAGCGAGAGTAAATCTCATATTCTGAAATCGGATCTAATGCACTTGTAGGCTCATCTAATACAACTAAAGGTGCATTTTTATATAGTGCTCTAGCGATGGCAATTTTTTGTGCTTCTCCACCAGAAATTTCAACACCATCTTCTTCATTTTGATAAATTGTTGTTTCTAAACCTTTCTTCATGTCATGAACTCTTTCTGATACACCAGCTTTTTCTAAAACATTCCATACTAGATTTTCTTCATAATTCACATTTGTTGCTACATTTTGACCAACGCTAAAAGAAAATAATTTGAAGTCTTGAAATACAACACTAAATATACTTAAATATTCCTGATAATCATATTTTTTGATGTTGATTCCATTTAATAAAATTTCACCTTCTGTTGGGTCATATAACCGACATAATAATTTAATAAATGTTGTTTTACCAGCACCATTTCTTCCAACAATAGCCATTTTTCTTCCTACATGTAATTTTAAATTGATATTTTTTAAAATCATATCCTCACTATTTGGATAATGAAAAGATACATTTCTAAACTCTAATTCGTAGTTATTATCATCTCTTTTTTCGATAGGTAATGTTCCCTCATACTTTTTATTTTCTAAATTTAAAAAAGTTGTATAATTATTTAAATATTGTCTTTGAATATCTAATTGAACCCATATATTAATTATCTCATTTACTGAGGTATATAATTTATTAAGTGAACTAACAAATTTTAAAACACTTCCTATAGTTATAAGCCCTAATATCGCTTTTATACCAACAAAAGCATAAGTCAAGAATACAACTAGTTGATTTATTATTACCGTATACCCACTATATTTTCCCTCGAAAATCGCAATCTTTCTTAAACCTATTTCTGCTTTTTCATTAGAGTTAATCATTTCTTCTTCAATCATATCACTCATTTTATAAACTCTTATATCTTTTCCAAACTTATAGTTATAAGATAAATACATAAAATAGGAAAATTTACGATTATTTTCAACATTTTCCTCAAAGTTTTTGTAGGATTCGTTGTTAATTCTTCTCATAAACTTAAAATTAATTATCAATGAACCAGACAGTAATAAAAATAATAAAATGGTTGTAATAGGTGAATTATAAATCCTTTCAAGCATCGTAGGATTTGAAACAGGGTATATCACAAATAATCCTGAAAGTAAAACAATTGAATAAATTAAAGTAAATAAGCAGTTAATGAACTGGGAAATAGTTAAACAAAATGATGAAATTCCCCCATTAGAGTTTGACCCTTCTTTGGCTTTGAATAATAATTCAATGTTTTTCTTCTTTTCTAGTTCTTCATAATCTAATGATAAAGATTTGAGTGCTATTCTAGATTTAATGGTGATATTAATAAAATCACTTTTTATTTTAACAATTTGACCTAATAATGCACTTAATAATCCTAAAATAAGATTTAATGTAACCATTAGGATAATATATCTAAATATTTTTTCTTTACTATAACCTAATACTAGACCATCTAATATTAAATAGCCATAAATAATATTAATGAAAGGTAAACTTGCTTTAACCAAATTCGCTAAAATTGTAAATGGTAAAAATAACTTCGATATGCTAGTAATAATTTTTAAAAGATTTTTTATATCTTTTAACGAAGTATAAAATTTATTCATTTTCAGTCACCTCCAAATTATCTTTATAGTAATGACTTTGAATTTTGAACATATTTGCATACATACCATTAATTTTCATTAACTCTTCATGAGTTCCATCTTCTTTTATTTCACCATTTTCTAAATATAAAATTTGATCACAGAATTTTGTGCTTGATAATCGATGAGAAATAAATAATGATGTTTTTTCCTTTGTCAAATCATTGTATTTTTCGTATAACTCAGCTTCAGCAAGTGGGTCTAATGCTGCAGTTGGCTCATCTAAAATCATTATCGGTGCATTTTTATATAATGCTCTAGCAAGCATTAATTTTTGCATTTCTCCACCTGATAGTAATATGCCATCTTTATCTAAATATTGAGTTAAATAGGTTTGTTCCTTATTTTTTAAAGATTCAATTTTATTCTTTAAACCAGCTAACTCTAAGCTTTTCCATAATTTATCATGATCAATATTGCGTTCTTTTGAGGCAGCTACATTTTTAGCGATAGCAAAAGCTAAAGTTTCTACTTCTTGAAAAACTACGCCAACTATATGATGATATTCCTCGATATTATAGTTTTTAATTGATTTTCCACCAACAAGAATTTCTCCTTCTGTAGGATAATATAAACCTGTTACTAGTTTCACAAGTGTTGTTTTTCCAGCCCCATTATTCCCAACAAAGGCTATTTTACTACCCTTTGTAATTTTAAAATTTAAATTTTTAAGTGTATCTTCACTAAATCCAGGATATCGAAATGATACGTTTTTAAACTCAATATCAAGGGGAAAATAACTTTTAGTTGGAATTGGGTGACCATCATTGTGGTTAAATACCTCTTCTATATCCATGAATCTTCGGTAATCATTAACACCTATATTAGCTCTTTTTAAATTAGACAATGCTGTAACTGAATTATTCAGCCAAATAGAAAATCCACCAATGATTCCAATATATAAAGTAAATGTTGCAACATTAATTTTATTATTTAAAACTAAATTAATTAAAATACTATAGGCGATAATATCTCTAATAAATAGTAATATATTGTCAGAAATTGAAGGTAAAAAATAACGATATTCTATTTTTCTACTCCAATTAACTCGTTTTTTTATTAATTCATGAAACACATGATAAAACCAATTTTTCATTTTATAAATTCTAATATCTTTTCCATTTGTTATAGAAGTAGAGTTTTCATATAAGTAATTAATTTGTTTATCAAGTTTAGCATAATCGTTTTTATGTTTAATCTCATATTTTTGAGCATAGGTATTTAACAAATAATTTAATATTGACATTACTATTAAAACAATTAAAATAAAATAATTTAATGTTAAAATAAAAGTACTATAAATAATTAAACCTACAATATTTATAAAAAACGTAGGCGCATTTTTCATCATAAATTCTATTCCTACCCAATTTGAATGAAGTGAACTCATAGCTTTGTGAATTATAATTTGTTTTTCTTGTGGCTCAACATTTATATAATCAGTTTTCATTAATTTGGAACTAATACCAAAGTAAAATTCTCTAATTCTGATCATTGCATATTCTGAAGTAGTTATCGTAAATAAAAACTGTTTAAAATATAAAAATACACTATAAGCAATAAATATTGAACTGATAACAATTAAATAATTCGTCAACCCAGATTTTTGGGTGATAAACCCAACTACAATAGAAGGGATAATTGTTTCAAATATTGGAACTAAAATAGAACTTAAAACCAATAAGGGAATCATTATCTTAAGCTTTTTATTACTACAAAAAACATGATGAAATACATACTTCACATTATTAAACAATGAATACTTCATTTGTATCACTCCTTTACTCATTACCTATATTATATAAGTAATTATTTTAAACGAATAAAAAAATGCACGAATCGCCTTAATTCGTGCACGAATTGTATCATAGTGGCAACATGACTTCAGTCACAAACACACCTGGTTCGTTTTTTCTATTAATGAAACCATCATATTTTTTTACAATATTGTCAATTCTATTTAATCCATGACCATGATTTCCTCTTTTATTTGTGATATATTCTGAATCTAATTTACGAATTAATTCTTTAGTAGAGTTAGTAACTGATATATATAATTGTTTTTTAAAAACACCAATAAAAACTCGAATAAATTTTGTTTCATTAGTCATTTCCTCACAGGATTCAATCGCATTATCAAGTAAATTACCTATAAGTACACATAAATCTATATTGCTTACATAAAGTTTTTTTGGAACGACAGCTTTAACATTTATCTCAATATTTTTAACTAACGCTAGCGATAATTTACTATTTAAAATAGCATCTAAATAAGTGTTATTGGATTGAATAATTATATTGACACTATCTAAATCATTTTCTAATTCATTTAAGTACCCTTCCATTAAATCATATCGTTTTAAAGATAGATGAGCTTTTAAGGTTTGCATATGATTGTGATAATCATGGCGCCAACCCCGCATTATTTCATAGATATTTTCAACTTCCTCAACATGTTGACTGATTATTTTATTTTGATATTCATTCTCTCTTTGTTCATAGTTTAATCTAATATATTTTTGATTATTTTGAGAGATTAAAAAAACTAAGGTAGAAACAATAAAATTAATATAAATATGTTTAATCAAATAAATTTGACTTATATAACTTATAAAGATAATTGTGATTAAAAATAAAAGATAAAATAAAAGAGAAACTTTATTTTTATATACATGGATCAATGTAAACACAATTAATAAAGAAAAGTTATAGGCAAGTATTAATGAAGTATTAGAATTAAATAAGACATCTAAAACTAAGTAGATTGAACCGTTTAAAAGGAAGAAAGCAAAAAAGAGTAATATTTCTATTTTATAAATTTTTTCTTTCGCATAAAAGAGAAGATAACTAACAAAAATCAGAAGATTAAATAATAATGCTAATATCTCTAAATTAAAGTAATAGAATAAAATATTTAAACAAATGCCAATACATAATGGAATTATTGTATGGACTTTTTTAACTTTATAGAAATAAGATAAATAATACCAATAAATTAAAAATATTAGTGTGAAATAGATACCTTCAATCATTTTTATATACCCCGATAATAATTAATAAATGCTTCATTTAACTTATTATAATTTCCTCTACTTACATTAACTGTATCATTATTTGATAAAACACAATTTTCTTTATTTATCTTATCGACATGTTTTATATTAACTATATATGAGCGATGAACTCTAATAAAAAAAGTAAAATGTATTTCATTTTCTATATTGTTGATACTCATTTTTACATCATAGACCTTATCTTCAGTGTGAATAATAACATAATGTCCCATGGCTTCGATAAAAATGATATCATCTAAACTAATCTTTACGTTCTCTCTGTTTATTTTTATTATTAAATATTGATTTTCATTGGATTCTAATCTGCTTATAACATCACTTAATATATTATATAGTTGTTTTTCCTTTAATGGTTTTAATAAGTAGCGTAATGCACCTACCTCATAACCATCATATACATAATCAGCTACACCGGTTAAAAAAACAATATATACATTTGGATCAGTTTTTCTAATCCTCTTTGCAAGTTCCATCCCATTCATTTTACCCATTTGAATATCCAATATTAGTAAATCATAGGGAGTGGTATCCCCCGTCTCAAAAAGCATTTCCTCGGCATTGTGAAATACTTCAATATTTATAGGAACATTTTGTGTAACACTAAATCTTTCGATTACTTCTTTTAAATATTCTAAACAAATGGTTTCATCATCACATATCGCAATTCTCATATATACCACCTCAATTATAATTATATAAAAAACGTAATGATTAGTAAATAATGTTATTATTATTAATCAATAAAACATAGATTTTTTAATAATCAAGTACAGCTTATATCCTAATCATGAAGCATAAAAATGAATAATAATATGAAGGAACTTTCTATGTGAAGGTTCCTTTTTAACTTTCATAACGAAATCTTGAAAGTTGGGATGTATAGATGTTAATTGTATAAATTTGGTAATTATTCAAACAATAATAGCGAATTAAATAGAGAAACAGGTCATTATATGAAGACATATTCATTAGAGATAAAGTTGTTTTTATTGACACTTTTAACATTTATCATCTGGTTTTTAAATATACATCCTTATATCCTCCTATTAATTTATGGGGTTATTTTTTGTTATTTCATTTATAAAAAGAAATCAATCAACTACTATTTAATAATTGTTCTATTTTCAGTTATGTCAAAACAATCTAGTACAAGTTTTATTCTGGTTGAATATTGTCTCATTCAATTTCTTTTTTGTTTAACTCTTTTTTATTGTATAAGGGAAAAAAGAATCGTTATAGGAAATTTATTTTTCCCGCTTTTAATCTACTTAATTTATAATAGTCTATCTTTATTATGGACGCCTATGCTTAAATATGGAATAAATGGCTTATTTGCGATAATAGAAGGATATCTGGCTTACTTTATAATTACCAACCGAAGTACTAAAATTAAAAAAATTGATTGTATAACTTATATCGCCTCTTTTTTAATGCTTACCCTATCTTTAGAAATATTCTCACTCTATATTAGATATGGAATCACTCCTATTTTAGATAATAAAAACCTCCTTCGTTTAGGATGGTCCATGTCAAATATACTCGCATCAATTTATGTATTATTAATACCTATTGCTTTATATAAATATATAAACAAGAAGAGAGCATTTTTTATCTATTTACTTATTGATATACTGAACTTTCTAGGATTATTGATGACTTTATCACGGGGTGCTTATTTAGGTGTTTTCATATCAATCCTTCTTTTTAGTATTGTTTTTCTACGTAAGAAGAGAGTATTACGATATGGAGGTCTTTTATTATTAATTTCAACACCTATTTTATTGTATAAAAATAAATTTTACAGTATTATTTTGAAATATTTAAAGGGGAGAAATTTCTTTAATGATCGTAGTAGACATCAAATTTATGCGTTAGGGTGGGAAAAATTTAAACAAGGTCCAATATTTGGTCAAGGCATAAAATCTAGTGAATATATGATTAATCATTATTTACATAGGCCATATGCACATTATCATAATTTCTTACTTCAAATCGCTGCAACCCTTGGAATTGTTGGACTAATATTATTTACTGTTATTGTCTACCATTGGGTTAAGATATTAAATAAAAGAAATAACTCTTTAATTTTATGTATCGTATGTTCTATTATTGGGGTGTTAACGCATCAATTATTTGATGTTAGTTTTGATTTATTTTTCTTTGGAGTATACTTCTATACACTCATTGGAGTGGTAGAAATCTATCGACAGGGAGATGAAGATGATTGTCTCAAAATGAAGATAATTGTCAAAAAATAGCGCTAAAGGTCGTATTTTGTGTTATAATAATAGATATTTGGATAAGGTGATTGTATGCTAATTATAAAAATAATCTGTTTAATTTTGTTATTCTTATCTGTGTATTATTCCATAGGTAAACTTATCACAAACCATTTTTCTTATCTCAAAGGTTTTGAACTTGTCATCGGTATGTTTATTACTTTTGGTCTATTTCATGTAATATCTGTCATTCCAACGATATTAAATGCACCGGTACAAATGATTTATTATATCACCTACCCATTACTCGGATTATTTATCATATTAAGTTATACCTTTTCATATAAAAATTTTATTTTTCATAAGGAAATTAATTATTTCCTTCTAACCTCAATTATTATTTTTATTGGTATATACTTCTTATTTGACTTCATTATTCCAGGAGATTCCTCGTTTTATTTACCACTCATTCGTTCTGTTACAACACAAAAAAATATCTATATGATAGAACCATGGAGTGGGATTACAAGTCAAATGGGGTATATGTATTATTTTGTAACCTATGAACTCTTTATTGGTACTTTATCTCATCTATTTAGAATGGATAGTACCATCTTTACAGTAAATGTGGTTACCTTTTGTCATTTAGTTATTATATTAATAACATCATATACCTTTTTAAAGAAAATTATTAAAGATAAAGTGAAAACTAATTATGCATTCTTAATTTATTTATTTGTTTTTATCTTTTTAAATAGTAATTTACATCGTGTCTTTTTTACACATAATGCGTTTAATTTTATAACTAATAGTTATACAGGTAAAACCATTTATTTAAATGGACTTGTTATTTTACTATTTTATTTACTGAATAGAATTGTATCTTATCAAAATAAGCGAGATATCCTTTTTTTAGGTTTATTTAACTTAATTACCCCAGGGTTAACCGCTTCTGCGTTATTTTTACAACTTATCATGAGTTTAGTAGTCATTATCTATTTTATAATTTATCAGAAGCGTCAAACGGACCGTTTTTATGGATTTATAATCCTAACTTTATTAATCCCTATTATTATTAATTATCAATTTATTATATTCGCTTCAGATTTTTATCTAAAAAGTACGCTTTTTATCATTGGTATTGAAAGTTTATTTATAGTTATTATACTTATTGGTTTGTTTTTATATTATTATGGGAATGAAGTCATAAACAAAAATCAAAAAGTGATAAAAAATATATTTTATGGATGTTTAATTTTAATTGGAGTAGCTTCAATTAGTGGTGGGATTTACCTACTAGCAACTAGAAGTAATGATATTTATAATTCAGTTGCTTTACTACCGAATCCTTTAGAAATCATTTATTTATATGGATATAATTTAGTTATCTTCTATATATTAGCCATTTTAGGCCTTATCTATGTCCATAAGAAGTATCCAAACTTCCAATTCCTTTTTTACTCCTATGTATTAATCATGTTACTAGTTTTCTTGAATCCTTTCAATTTTCCTTTAGTGGGAGGATTAATCACCTCTTTTAGAACATTTCATCGAATCTTATTTATTTTACCCATTCATTTTATGATTGTATTATATTTTGTGAATATTAAAAATAAAAAGAAATTATTAATCTGGCTATTTGTGATCATCATTCCTTTTATCTCTATTTTTCATGGGTTACATCCAATTAATAATAGTAATTTTTATTATAAAGTTAAAAATGATGTAGTTGATATAGGTCATAAATTAGATAAACCTTACAGAATCATTGCTGAAGAGGACTTCATTAATGAATTGTCAATGGTCACAAACAATTATGAATTTGTTTTTACAGTCAATGATATGCGTCAAGTAGAATATAAGGCGTATGATAATGAGGAATTATTAGAACTCATTCTAATGATTAACAATAAGAATCAATTTATGGCACATACTTTTACTAGTTTAGTCAAAAAATATCATATAGAGTGTATTATTGTATATAAAAATAATCCAATTAATAGTAATCTACAAAAGTATTATCACCAATCAGAAAGCCTAAGTACTGAGTCTATAATTGTCTATTTAATTCAATGATTATATAGAATTTTATTTTACTTTGTGGTAAAATGGTTGGGGAATTTAGAAAGATGTGATGGGAATTATGAAAAAAGTATTATTAATCCTTCCTGCTTTTAATGAAGAAGAGAACATTGAAAAAGTAGTGAATGGTGTTATAAAGACTTGTCCTAATTATGACTATGTTGTAATCAATGATGGTTCAACCGATAGAACACCTGAGATTTGTCGACGGAATAATTATAATTTCATAGACTTACCAATAAATACTGGCATTGGGATGGTCGTTCAAACTGGTTTTAAATATGCCTTATATAATGACTATGATTATGCGGTTCAGTTTGACTGTGATGGACAACACTATCCTAAATATATAGAACCCTTAGTTGAAAAAGCAAGTGAAGGATATCACATTGTCATCGGTTCACGTTTTTTAACTGTAAAACGTGGACATAGCTTACGGATGTGGGGTTCAAAAATCTTAACAGGGTTAATTTATTTCACTACAAAACGTTTTATCTCAGATCCAACATCTGGGATGAAAGTCTATAATCGTAAAATGCTGGAATATTACGCCAGAGAAATTAATGCAGCTCCAGAGCCTGATGATTTAGTTTATCATATTCGACGTGGTGCAAAGGTAGCTGAAGTACAAGTAGTGATGGGGAAGCGATTAGCTGGGTTAAGTTATTTTAATTTTATTTCAGGCACTTTATTTATTATATATATGGCAATATCAATTCTTATTGTCCAAATGCTTAGACCGAAAAGAACATTGTAGGTGATTTAGATGTATATTTCTATTGATACTTTAGTTGTTGGAATAATCACATTCGTCTTAATTATGATAATGATAAGAGCCTCAAAATTTCGGATTAAAGATGCGGTGTTTTGGATTCTCTGGACAATTGCTCTTTCAATTTTCGCATTTGTACCAGCTGTTTCAAGTTGGACCCAAAGTCTAATCGGGATTAAAGATCCCTCTATCTTTTTATTTATTTTGATTGTTTCATTTAGTTACTTTCTCATGTTTAATCACTCTGCTATATTATCTCAACATGAGGATAAAATAAAAGAATTATCACAAATTATCGCGATTCAACAACTCGAACAAAAGAGATTGAATAAAGATCTTTTAGAGGCAATCAAAGTAAAAAATGAACATTAAAATCCATGTCATGACAGCATGGATATTTTCATAAGATGAAACAATTAATTATTATAATATCAAATATAAAAGGAGTTATATATGAAAGGAATTATTTTAGCGGGTGGTAGTGGAACTAGATTGTATCCACTGACAACCGTAACAAGTAAACAATTATTACCAGTTTATGATAAACCAATGATTTATTATCCACTGTCAGTGTTAATGCTTGCAGGAATAAAAGAAATATTAATTATTTCAACACCTGAGGATTTACCACGCTTCAAGGGTTTATTAGGCGATGGTCATAATTTTGGCATTCAATTAAGTTATGAAGAACAACCCTCTCCAGATGGACTTGCACAAGCCTTTATCATTGGTGAGAAGTTCATTGGTGATAGTTCAGTTGCGTTGGTATTAGGTGATAATATCTTTTATGGAAATGGTTTACGAAATAAACTTCATCAAGCGGTAAAACAAGCTGAAAATGGAACGGCGACTGTCTTTGGGTATTATGTTGAAGACCCTGAAAGATTTGGCGTTGTTGAGTTTGATGAATTTGGAAAAGCAATATCAATTGAAGAAAAACCACAAAACCCAAAAAGTCATTATGCAGTGACAGGTTTATATTTTTACGATAATAAAGTAATTGATTTTGCTAAATCAATTAAACCATCAGCTCGTGGTGAATTAGAGATTACAGATGTCAATCAACTTTATTTAAATCATAATCGATTACATGTTGAAACTCTAGGACGTGGTTTTACTTGGTTAGACACAGGAACGCATGAATCTTTACTTGAAGCATCAACGTTTGTTCAACTCATCGAACAACATCAAGGGTTAAAGATATCCTGTCCAGAAGAAATTGCCTATATCAATCAATGGATTACCAAGGAACAGTTAAAAAGTCAATTAGAACGCTTAAAGAAAAATCAATATGGAAAATACCTTCAAAAAGTTCTTGAAGGTAAAATACATTATTAGGATGTGCTGTAATGAATATAGAAAAAACAAAACTAGACGGTGTTTTTATTTTAACACCAAGAGTGTTTAAAGATAATAGAGGTTATTTTACCGAATCTTATAATCAAAAGAAGATGATGGAAGCTGGCTTTAACTATCACTTTGTACAAGATAATCATTCCTATAGTCAAGATAAAGGTGTACTACGTGGAATTCATTTTCAAATTAACCCCAAAGCCCAAACCAAACTAGTTCGTTGTACAAGAGGAAAAATTTTGGATGTTGTGGTTGATTTAAGGAAAAATTCTCCTACATATAAACAATATGTGCAAGTAGAATTAAGTAGTGAAAATTTTAAGCAATTACTTATCCCTAAAGGATTTGGACATGCATTTTTAACATTAACTGATGATGTGGAAGTTCAATATAAGGTTGATGAAGTTTATTCTAAAGAACATGATCGTTCAATTAATTATAAAGATCCTGAATTAAATATTGAATGGCCAGATTTTGAAATGATTTTATCAGATAAAGATAAAAATGCACCTTTACTAAGTGATTCAGATATTAATTTCTTATGATACTTGGTGCTATTGTAACATATAATCCAGACTATGATATCTTAAATTTTAATTTAAAAAAACTAGATGAACAAGTAGATCATATACTTATCGTTAATAATGGGGTAAAAATTAATTTAGATGTAATTAATCAAAATGTTCAATTAAATATAATCGAAAATGAAGAAAATGTTGGAATTGCGAAGGCATTAAATATTGCATTAGATTACGCATTTATAAATAATTATGAATATATCTTGACCATGGATCAAGATTCATACCTAAAAGATGGTTATGTTGAGGTTTTATTAAACCATTTTAATAAAAATGAAAAAGTTGGAATCGTCGGTCCTAATATTATTGAAAAAGAATTAGGAGAAAATAAATTAAGTAATGTAACAGAAACAAGACCGGTGTCTCATGTTATTACCTCAGGCTCTTTAAATCTTGTACAAGCTTTAAAGGATGCTGGTGGTTTTGATAACAAATTGTTTATAGACATGGTTGACTTAGATATTTCATATCGTGTGATAGATGCTGGTTATCAAGTTATTCAAACTTCTGATTTAACTTTAGAACATCGAATTGGGGCACCAGTTGTACGCAAATTTTTGTTTAAAAAACATATTGTACGTCATCATGCTCCTTTTCGGAAGTATTTTTTCGTACGTAATCGTCTTTACATTGCTTTTAAGTATCGTAAACGTGGATTTAAATTTATTTTTATCCACTTAGTAGGAATTTTATATTTTACTTTTTTAGTTATTATATTTGAAAAACAAAAATTAAAGAAATTAAGATTGATTTTAGCAGGAATAATTGATTTTCTTAGAGGAAATTACAATAATAAAATTATTAATACCAAAGGAGTGCAAAATGAAAATACTTGTGACAGGTGTTAAGGGTCAATTAGGGTATGATGTCTTAAAAGAATTAAATAAACGGGGATTTAATGACGTGGTTGGCATTGATAAAGAAGAATTAGACATTACCAAAGAAGATGATGTAAATTCTTTTATAACACAACAACCTTTTGATATAGTATTTCACTGTGCTGCTTATACCGCTGTTGATGCCGCTGAAGATCATAAAGAACTATGTTATGATGTAAATGTGAATGGTACAAAATATATTTCCAAGGCATGTAAAAAAGTAGACGCTACGCTATTTTATGTCAGTACAGATTATGTTTTTGATGGTAAAGGGGATAATCCATTTTCGATAAACGATAAACCTAATCCAGTTAATTATTATGGAGAAACCAAATATCTAGGTGAAAAAGAAGTATTGAAACATACCGAAAAACATTTTATCATCCGTATATCATGGGTTTTTGGAATAAATGGTCACAATTTTGTGAAGACCATGTTAAAGCTTGGAAAAACTAAAAATGAATTATCTGTTGTTAGTGACCAAATTGGTTCTCCTACCTATACTTATGATTTGGCTAAATTATTGTGTGACATGATGATGACTAATCATTATGGTATTTATCACGCAACTAATGAAGGATTTTGTAGTTGGTATGATTTTGCCTGTGAAATATTTAACCAAGCAAATATTGATATAAATGTTAATCCACTTTCAACAGAACATTATCCAACAAAAGCGACTAGACCAAAAAATTCAAGATTATCAAAAAGATCGTTAATAGATGAAGGCTTTAATTTATTGCCAACCTGGCAAGATGCCCTCAATCGTTATTTGAAAGAATTAGGTGAAGTGAAATGAAAGTATTAGTTACAGGTGGCGCAGGTTTTATTGGTGGAAATTTTGTACATTATATGTTAGAAAAATATCCAAAATATAAAATCGTTTGTTTAGATTTACTCACATATGCTGGTAATATAGAAACATTAAAAAATGTGATGGATAATCCTCAATTTAAGTTTGTTAAAGGCGATATTAGTGATAGAGATTTTATCTATGACTTATTTACTGATGAATTATTTGATGTTGTTGTTAACTTTGCTGCTGAGTCTCATGTGGATCGTTCGATAACTGATCCTGGAACTTTTATTAAAACTAATGTAATGGGAACACAAATATTACTAGATGCATCGAAAAAGTATAATGTAAAAAGATATCACCAAATATCAACAGATGAAGTATATGGTGATTTACCACTTGATCGCCCTGATTTATTTTTTACAGAGGAAACTCCTCTCCATACTTCTAGCCCTTATTCAGCAAGTAAAGCAAGTGCTGATTTATTATGTATGGCATATCATCGTACTTATAGAATGCCGATTACGATAAGTCGTTGTTCTAATAATTATGGACCTTATCATTTTCCAGAAAAATTAATTCCACTTATGATTAGTCGTGCTTTAAATAAACAGAATTTACCTGTTTATGGGAACGGCCAAAACGTACGTGATTGGCTCCATGTATATGATCATTGTACAGCGATTGATTTAATCATTCATGATGGAAAAGTTGGAGAAGTTTACAATATAGGTGGACATAATGAACTTACCAATTTAGAAGTTGTTAAAAGAATATTACATGAATTAGATAAACCAGAAAGTTTAATCACCTTTGTAAAAGACCGACCTGGACATGATCAACGTTATGCGATCGATCCTACAAAAATTGTAACTGAACTCGGTTGGAAACCACGATATTCATTTGATACTGGAATTCGTCAAACCATAAATTGGTATTTGAATAATAGAAATTGGTGGGAAAATATTATTAGTGGTGAATATCAAAAATATTATGAAAAACAATATGGTGATAAAGATGTCAAAAATTACTAGCGAATTCAGTTTATTTATTAAACATTTACTAAGAAATCGGAAAATTATTTTTAGCTTAGCCTATAATGATTTTAAAACAAAATACGCTGGTTCAATTTTGGGTGGAATATGGGCTTTTATTAAACCCGTAGTCATTATTATTGTTTTCTGGTTTGTATTTCAAGTTGGTTTGAAGTCAACACCAATAGAAAACTTTCCATTTGTTTTATGGCTGATTACAGCACTTATCCCTTGGTTCTTTTTTAGTGATGCACTTTTAGGTGCAACTAATAGTTTATATGAATATAGTTATTTAGTTAAGAAAGTCAAATTTAGAGTTAGTGTTTTACCTATGGTTAAAATTCTATCATCTTTTTTTGTCCATATCTTCTTTTTTATATTAATTTTTTTGATGTACATCTTCTATAAATATCCTATTACAATTTATAGTATACAAGTTATCTATTATACATTTGCTATGATTATTCTACTAATTGGCTTATCTTGGGTTACCTCTTCTTTAGCTGTATTTTTAAAAGACGTAGGTCAATTTGTTGAAATATTATTACAAATATTAATATGGTTAACACCCATTTTATGGAATTATAAACAAACTATACCTGAATCCAAAGTATGGTTGTTAAAATTAAATCCATTATTTTATATTGTAGATGGTTTTAGGGACTCCTTTATAAATCAGATTTGGTTTTTTAATCGAATAAATGATTTAATATACTTTTGGGCTTTTACCTTAATCACATTATTGCTAGGAGCCTATTTTTTTGCTAAATTAAGACGACATTTTGCAGATGTTTTGTAGGTGATATGATGAATAATTATGTTATAAAAGTTAAAGAATTATCAAAAGTGTATAAAATTTATAATAGTCCAAAAGATCGTTTAAAAGAGTCTTTATCCATTTTTAGGCATAAAAAATATCATAATGAATTTTATTCTTTAAATGATGTTTCATTTAATGTAAAAAAAGGTGAGACTTTAGGAATAATCGGTAAAAATGGCGCTGGGAAATCTACACTTTTAAAGCTTGTTACAGGAATAATTACGCCTACAACCGGTGATATTGAAGTTCAGGGAACAGTCTCTGCACTTCTAGAATTAGGCGCGGGCTTTAATATGGAATATACGGGAATTGAAAATATTTATTTAAATGGGATTTTAATGGGCTTTTCTCGTGAAGAAATGAATAAAAAAATTGATGATATAATTAATTTTGCGGATATAGGTAATTTTATTCATCAACCAGTAAAAACATATTCAACAGGTATGTTTGTTCGGTTGGCATTTGCTACTGCTATTAACGTTGAGCCTGAAATTCTGATTGTTGATGAGGCATTAGCTGTAGGTGATCTACAATTTTCACTTAAATGTATGGATAAATTTACAGAACTAATGGAAAAAGGAGTTACCATTTTATTTGTATCACATGATTTAAATGCTGTTAAAAGATTTTGTAAGAAGGCAATTTGGCTTCATGAAGGTAAAGTAATGGAATATGCAAACGCACAGCTTGTTTGTGAACATTATGAAAGTTTCTTAAAAAAGATAGATGATAAAAAAGAGGAGTCAGAACCTCAAAGTATTGTTGTTAATAGCAATAATAATATCGCAGAAATTAAAAAAATTGAATTATTAAATTCAATTAATCAATCTGTTGATACAATTGTAATTAATGAAAAAACATCAGTAAAAATAACTTATGAAGTGCTTGATACTTCCATAAAAAATCCCGTGCTCGGGATTGCGATATATGGTATTGATAATAAATATATATGTGGCTTAAATACACTATTGGATAAAGTAAAAATTTCATGGAATAAAGGAATAAATGAAATGACCCTTGTCTATGACCAGATGATGATTCTAGGAGGGCAATATTATTTTGATGTAGCAATTTTTGATCAAACAGGTACAGTTCCAATTAATTATATAAGTAAAGTCAAAGAATTCTGGGTTAAAGGTGAATACATTGGTGAAGGAGTATTTATCTTACCACATGAATGGAGTTAGATAT
Organism: Mycoplasmatota bacterium; assembly: GCA_018394295.1. Lineage (NCBI taxonomy): Bacteria > Bacillati > Mycoplasmatota > Mycoplasmatota bacterium. The sequence goes on along the minus strand of CP074573.1, from coordinate 2,069,074 downwards.
AGATGTCTAATAAATATGATTTTGAGTTAAATTTAAATGCAGAAAATTCTTTATCTTTAATTGCTAAGGAAATAAAACCAAGTTCTATAGTTTTGGAGTTTGGACCTGCTCATGGTAGATTAACAAAATATTTAAATGAAGAATTGAATTGTCAAGTTTATATTGTAGAGATAGATGAAACTGCTATATTGGATGCAACGAGATATGCTGTAGATTATGTAATTGGTGATATAGAAGAATATCATTGGGTGGAGAAGTTCAAAGGAGTTAAATTTGACTATATCCTATTTGCAGATGTTTTAGAGCATCTATACAATCCGCATAAAGTAATAGAAGTTTCTAAGGATTTACTTAAAGATGATGGTTCATTTTTAATGTCTGTGCCAAATGTTGCGCATAATTCTATTTTAATAGATTTATTCAATGATAAATTTAATTACAATGAAATAGGACTTCTTGATAATACACATATACGTTTTTTTACTTATCGTAGTATCCTAGATTTTTTTAAGAAACTTGATTTAGTCCAAGTAAAACAGTTCGGTACAAAAGCAAGTGTAAATGAAATTGAAATAAAAAATACATATTCAGATTTACCTCTAGAAGTAGCAAAGTATTTAAAAACAAAAAAATATGGAGAAATCTATCAATTTGTCTTTAGACTACAAAAATTATCATATGTAAAAGAGCACAATATTCAAGTTCATAATGATATTATAAAAGAGAATAATTATTATTTTGCACAACTCTATATTGATTTAGGGAATGGTTTTACTGAACAGGATTCTATTAAATATTATAATCTAGAAAATAATAATATCATTGAATTTGATTTAACTTCATATAAAGGTATAGAAGGATTAAGATTTGATCCAATTAATACTAATGGTATTGTTCAATTAGACAAGATAGAGTTTTATGATGCTAATCATAAAGAAATAAAATTGACTTATCATACAAATTCAATTTATAACATTGAACAAACCTATTTTTTTATCGATATAGACCCGCAAATTAATTTTGAAAGCAAGTCATATGAAATAAAGAAAATTAAAATTTCCTACAAGCTTATCGATTTTGAAATAGATTTATCAACTGTAGATTCTTTTAAATTAAATGCCCAATATATAAAAAATAAAGAAAATATGTTAATAAATCAATTAAATGAATTAGATCAAAAAAATAAGCAAGTTATAGAGTTAGAGAAACTAGTTAATACATTAAACGAAAATCTACAAGAAATAAAATATGAGATGAATCATAAGCAGAAAGTTATAAATGATTTACAAGAAAATACTATTCAGTTAAACAACAATATTTTAGAAAAGAATAATCAAGTTACAGCAATATCTAAAAATTATGAGGTTATACAAAAAAAATATGAAACTTTTAAAAAAAATACGATGAATTTAAACGCATACATTACTGAACTAATTCAAGAATTAAGTTATGTTTATCGTTCATTTTCATGGCAAATCACTTATTTTTTTAAAAATAGTTTTAACTTTTTAAGAGGGCAAAAAAAACATAATTCAAGTGAGATAATGACTCATATTGATGATAAAACTATCTATATGCATATAGATAACTGCTTTATTAAAGGAAAGAATTTATATGTATATGGTTGGTCTTTTCATAAAAAAAATGAATTAAATATTTCAATATTAAGCCCAAGTTATAAATGTTGTCAATTAGAAAAGTGCAAACGAGATGATGTCTTTAATTCTTTTGAGGGTAAATATGATTCAGCTTTAAATAGTGGATTTATTATTCAAATTAACAAAATACAAAAAAAAGATAAGGTAATTATTAGGTTTTTTGCTGATAACGACTTGCATGAGAAAATTATTGAAATTAATACCAGAATGATATTTAAAAAAAGGAAAAGTACCATATCTAAATTTAGATATGTCTTCTCATGGAAGAATTTTACAAATACATTAAAGTATCAAAGAAAACACGGTTTAATAAAAACCATTCGTCATGCAAAAGGATTTTTATTTAAACAAGAAATTATGAATTATGATTCTTTCAAAGTTTATCAAGAGTGGATAAATAATAATGAGAAATATAATAAAGAAAAATGTATAAAAGAGATCAAATCTTTTAAATATCAACCAAAGATTTCTATTATTATGCCAGTTTATAATGTAGAAAAGAAATGGCTGGAAAAATGTATAGAATCTATTAGAAATCAATATTATTTTAACTGGGAACTATGTATTGCAGATGATCATTCAACCTATAAATATATTAAAACATTTTTAAATTTCTTTACAAAACTTGATCCTAGAATCAAAGTTATTTATAGAGAAAAAAATGGTCATATATCAAGAGCAAGTAATTCAGCTTTAACACTCGCCTCAGGAGACTTTATAGCATTATTAGATAATGATGATGAATTACCACCATTTTCACTTTATGAAATTGTTAAGGCATTAAATGTAAACCCTGGTCTTGATTTAATCTATAGTGATGAAGATAAAATAGATATTAACGGTAAAAGAAGTGACCCACATTTTAAACCAGATTATTCACCGGATACGATTTTATCATCTAATTACATTAGTCATTTAGGGGTATATCGTAAATCAATTGTTGATGAAATTGGTGGTTTTAGAACTGGATATGAAGGATCTCAGGATTATGATTTATTATTAAGATTTTTAGAAAAGACTAGTACAGATAAAATTATTCATATCCCTAAAATCTTATATCATTGGCGTATGATTGAAGGATCTACAGCAATGAATAATACTAGTAAAAATTATGCATATGTAGCTGGGAAGAAAGCTTTAGAAGATACCATATTAAGACGAAATTTAAAAGCAAATGTAATAGAACATAATGAAGTACCTTATTATATGATGGATTATAAATTAATTGAAGATGATTTTATTTCAATTATTATTCCCACAAAGGATCATGCTGATTTATTAGAAAAATGTCTGATATCAATTTATGAAAAATCAACATTTAAAAATTATGAAATAATTATCGTTGATAATGGTAGTATAGAAACAGATACTCTTAATTTATTTGAGCATTATAAACAAACGTATAAAAACTTTAGAGTAATAAGATTAGATATACCATTTAATTATTCTAAATTAAACAATGAAGCAGCAAAAATAGCTAAAGGGAATTTATTATTATTACTAAATAATGATATAGAAGTTATTACTCCAAATTGGCTTGAAATCATGGCTGGATATGCTAAGCAAAATCATATTGGAGCCGTGGGTGCTAAACTACTTTATCCTGATCAGACTATTCAACATGGTGGGGTTATTTTAGGTATTGGAGGAATAGCAAATCATGCTTTTCTAAATCATCATAGGACAAGCCCAGGATATTACGCAAGACTAAAGGTGCCGTATAATTATAGTGCTGTAACAGCGGCTTGTTTACTAATTTCAAAAGAAAAATTCTTTGAAGTTCATGGTCTAGAAGAAGAACTTCAAGTAGCTTTTAATGATGTAGACTTAAATTTAAAACTTTTAGAAAAAGGTTATTATAATATATTTTTACCTCAAGTTGAACTGTATCATTATGAATCTAAATCAAGAGGTAAAGATGACTCTCCAAAGAAAATTAAAAGATTTCATGGTGAAATTAAGTTTATGGAAAGAAAGTGGAGTAGTATTATTAAAAAAGATCCCTATTACAATATAAATTTATCAAAAGAAGATACAGATTTTAAAATTAGTAGTAATGAAATCTTTACTACTCAAGAGGATGAAACATGAAAATTAACGATATAATTGAAAAAATAATGCATAAAAAGTTAGGTCTATTAACAAATTTAGGGATATCTCTATTGATATTAGTTATAACGTTTTGGAATTTCTTAACTTTTCAAGATTTATTTTTGTACGATGATATTGGCTCAGATACAGTCAATCAATTTTGGCCAAGTATGGTTATGATATCCCGACAAATCTCAAATTTTGATTTTCCATTTTGGTCTTTTACAAGTGGTTTAGGAAAAGATGTCTATGGGAACTATATCTTCAATCCATTCACATTAATTCCAATGTTATTTGGTCCTAAATTAGTTATATATATATTACCCTATATGGAAGTAATAAAAAGATTACTTATTTCATTATTCGTTTATAAATATACAACAAAATTAGGTATTAAACCATTTCCCTCAATCATTGCATCTATTTTATACACTTTTTGTGCACATATAGTCATAAGAGGTACATGGTACCATTATTCAATAGATGGTTTAGTTTTAATTTTATTACTATATGCTTTTGAATTATTTTTACATAATAAAAATAAATTTATGATGCCACTTGTTTTCTTTTTAATTATAGGTTCAAGAGGAATGTATTACGTTTATCTATATTCACTTATACTTTGTGTTTATGGATTTACAAGATATTTCTATGTAACTAACAAAATAGAACTGAAATCATTTTTAAAATTTTCATTATCTTTTGCATTTCTTTATGCGATTAGTTTAGCTATAAATGCATTTATTCTTTTCCCCTCTATTTATAATTTATTAAATAGTCCTAGAGTAAGTGGTGATTATTCTAAAACTAATGCATTTCTTCATTCAAAAATATTTTCTCTTAATGATATCAATAGTTTATTTGTAGGATTTAGTTCATTCTTGTCAGGAAATATATTAGGAATAGGGAGTAGATTTAAAGGTATTTTAAATTATTTAGAGGCACCTAATTATTATATAGGATTATTTTCAATTATATTAATCCCTCAATTATTTATTTATATAAAAAGAGATTTCAAAAAACATATTCCCCATTTATTATTATTAATATTAATCTTTGTGTATTTAGTAAATCCTTACTTTAGGTACTTTTTAAATGGTTTCTCAGGTGGATATTATAAAATATCATCATTTTGGGTAAGTGCTGCTTTAATTTTCTTATCAATGTATACATTAGATAGTTTATTTCAATTGAAATTCAAACTAAATAAAACTTTAGTCATTTTAACTTCTTTTGGATTACTAATTTTTTTATCTAATATACAAACAGATGAATACTATAAAATTTTAATCTTGATAATCATTTACACAGCTTTATTTATCTTCTTATGTAGTAGGTTTAAATATGAAATTAAACTCTTATTATTAGGTTTGATTATCACTGAATTGACTCTATTTTCTTATTATTCTACCAATAAAAGATTTACTGTTAGTCCTAAAATCATCTCTAATGGTGAAATGTATTATGATTCCACTAATCAAGCATTATCTTATATAAAAAGTATAGATACCTCGTTTTATAGAGTAAATAAAACATATTGGTCTAAATTTTTAAATGATTCTCAAATTCAAGATTATTCTGGAACGAAAATATATAGTGGGTTCAATACACCTAGTTATATTGAATTTCTTGATAATTTGGATGTGCCTTTACTTATTCCAGGCGTTCAACATTATATAAAAGGATTTGATGGTAGAGAAAATTTAAATACTTTAGTCGGCGTTAAATATTTACTTTCAAAAAAAGATATTAATAAATTTGGTTATAAACAAATTAACAAGGTTAATGATATTTATATATATGAAAATGAATATTATCTTCCTTTAGGATATACTTATGACCATTATATATCATTAGATAATTTCAACACATTAAATAATAATGAAAAAGATGAATTGCTTTTAAAAGCAGCAGTTATTAATTCGGATTCAGGTTCTGTAAACAATTTAACAAAATTCGATTTAAGTAATTTAGAAAATAAATCTGATACGATTTCTATAACTGAGGATCAAATAAAAAATGCGTTCTATAGAAATATAGATATACATACAAATAATTTCCCTAAGGATTTTAGTTACACAGCAACAGGAAATGACCCACAAATTATTTTACCTGTAACATTTCCTGAAAACTCCATAATATCAATTGACTTAACTATTAGTTCACAATCCGATAGAGTGGGTCAGATATTTTGGAAAACTAATGATAGCTCCTTTAATGAAGAGGATTCAAAGAATTTTATTATTGGTAGCGGTTCACATGATTATACAGTTCATTTAAATTTTAAAAATCCTTCATTAATAACAGCATTACGTTTAGATATAGGAGATAGCCCAGGAAAATATCAAATATCAAAATTTATTATAGAGGATAATTCTAATTACAAAAAAGAATATGAAGATGATATTAAAAAATTGAAAGAGAATTCTTTTGAAATTACAAAATTTAATGATAGTAATATTTCTGGTAGAATATCACTAGAAAAAGAAAAGTTATTAGTTTTATCAATTCCTTATAGTAAAGGATGGTCAGTTAAAGTAGACGGAAAAGAATATCCGTATGAAAAAGTTAATGTTGGCTTTATAGGATTATTTTTACCAGAAGGTAATCATAATATAGAGTTACAGTATAGACCACCTTACTTTTCTTTGGGGTTGGCAACTACTATTATTAGTGGGATTCTTTTAACTTTTATTTTAATATACGAGAAAAGAATAAGGAGTGTTTATGATGATGCAAAATAAATACATGTATGATATATCAATTATCGTTCCAATTTATAACGAAGAAGAAAATATTAATAGATTATATAATGCTTTACATGACGTATTATCAAAAATGGATAATACATATGAAATTATTTTTGTTGATGATGGAAGTAAAGATCAAACTTATATAAAATTAAATGACTTATTCCAAAAAGTAGATGATTTAAAAATTGTAAAATTCAGAAAGAATTTTGGACAAACCCCAGCCATGACAGCGGGAATAGACATGTCAAATGGAAGAATTATTATAACTATGGATGCAGATATGCAAAATGACCCAAAAGATATTCCCAAACTTGTTGAGAATATGAAAGAAGGTTATGATATTGTAAGTGGGTGGAGAAAAAATAGAAAAGATAAAATGATTATGAGAAAGATTCCCTCAAAAATCGCAAATAGGTTAATCTCTAAAATAACAGGAGTACAATTACATGACTATGGATGTACATTAAAGGCTTATAAAGCAGATGTATTAAAACAAGTCAATTTGTATGGTGAATTACATCGTTTTATCCCAGCTGTTGCAAATCTCGTAGGAGTTAAAATAAAAGAAGTTACTGTAAATCATCATGCTAGAGAGTTTGGTAAATCGAAATATGGTATTTCGAGAACTTTTAAAGTGATATTAGATTTAATTCTAGTAAACTATTTATTAAAATATATGCATAAACCTATTCATTTTTTTGGGAAAATTGGATTTATATCCTTTATGATATCTCTGATATCAGCTGTTGTAACATTATATATGAAGTTTTATAATCATTTTGATATTACAGGAAACCCATTCTTTATGATTTCTATCTTGTTTGTTATTGCTGGTTTTCAATCAATATTGACTGGAGTACTTGCTGAAATGATTTCAAGAGTTTATTTCGAGGGACAAAATAAAAATATTTATAATGTAGAGGAAATATTAGATAAGGAAGAAAGACAATGAAAATCTTAATCGTTTCACATGAGTATCCTCCTATAGGTGGCGGAGGTGCAAATGCTTGTTTTTATCTATCGAAAAGTCTAGTTAACAATGGTCATACCGTGACAGTATTAACAACCGGATTTGAAGAATTAGTTGGTGAAATGAATGAAAATGGTGTAAATGTTATCCGTTTAAATACTAGACGGAAGAGTAAAACTTCTTCATCATTTGTTGAAATGTTTTCTTATTTAAAAAAAGCTATGAAAGTAGCTGAAGTTCTACACAAAAAGAATCATTACGATATATGTCAAGTATTTTTTGGAATTCCAGCAGGACCTATCGGATTACATTTAAAACGGAAATTTAATCTTCCATATGTAGTAAGAATGGGTGGAGGAGATGTACCTGGATTTCAAAAAAGATTCAAGTACATCTATAAATTAACTAATCCTTTTTTAAGGAAAATCTGGAAGAATGCTAATTCTTTAATAGCTAATAGTGAAGGACTAAAAAGATTAGCTTTAGATTTTGATAGAAAATCACAAATAGCAGTAGTCCATAATGGTGTAAATATACATGAATTCACACCTAAACATAAAGAAAATGATGAAGAAATTAATATTTTATTTGTTTCTCGATTAATTGAAAGAAAAGGATTACAACATATTATTCCACTTCTTCCTGAAATTAAAGAGAAAAGTAATAAAAAAGTTGTACTCACCGTAGTAGGTGGGGGTCCATATTGTGATTATCTCATCCAACTTTGTAAAGAATATAATGTTGTAGACCTTGTAAATTTTGAGGGTCATAAAAACCATGATCAACTGCTACAATATTATCAAAATGCTGATTTATTCGTTTTACCATCATCAAAAGAAGGTATGCCTAATGTTGTTTTAGAAGCGATGTCTTGTGGATTACCTATATTAATGACTAAATGTGAAGGAAGTAAGGAATTAATTCAGGATAATGGTTTTATTATAAATCCTTCTTTAAAAGAACAAACAGTTAAAAACTTTACAGAGTTAATTAACGATAAAGAATTACGAATAAAACTAGGATTAAACAGTAGAAAATTAATTGAAAATGCTTATTCTTTGGAAAAAGTAGTTCAAAGTTATGAAAGTATTTATAATAGGGTAATGGAGGTGGAAGAAAATGAAAGTACTGTTACTCACTGATTATAGAAAAGCTCTTAGACAAGGAATTAAAAAGTATAGAAGTATTGATATTAATAAGATTAAAGACATATTTATTGAAAATCAAATGGATTTAGAAATTATGAGTTTTGATCAATTAGTTAATGAAGTAGGAATTGAAAACGTTAAAAATAATTTCATCATCTATACAAGTTCACAAAATTATGAATATAAAGAATATATAAATGATATTTTATACAATTTAAATCTTAACAATACATTAATACCAAAGTATGAATTATTTATGTGTCATGAAAATAAGGCTTTTCAAGATCTTCACAAAAAAATGTTAGGAATTAAAAGTTTAGATTCTTTATATATATCTACTTATAAAGATTTATTAAATCATTCACACAAAGTAAAATATCCTGTAGTACTAAAAAAAGTAACAGGTTCAGGTTCTTTCTCTGTTTATAAAGTAAATAATGAACGTGAATTGAAGAAAAAATTTAAAAAAATCGCTATAAAGAAATATTTTATTGAGTTCTATAAAAAATATATATATTATAAATTCTTTGATAAAATTTCTTATTCAAAAGAGTTTTTACTAGAGGAAAAATATTATTCTCGTTTAGTAGTTCAACAATTCATTCCTAATTTAGAAGAGGATTGGAAAATCCTTGTATTTAACAACAAATATTATATTCTAAATAGGAAAGTACGTAAAAATGATTTTCGAGCAAGTGGAAGTGGAAAGTTTAACTTTTTAGCTGAACCTCCTAAACGGTTACTAGACTTTGCCAAGAAAATCTATTCTCAATTAGATACACCATTTATTTCATTAGATATCGCTATAAATGATGAGGATACCTATTTAATAGAGTATCAAGCACTACATTTTGGTCCAATTACTATATTACGTTCTGAATTCTACTTTACATATGTAGATGGACATTGGGAAAAAGTTGAAGAACAATCTGATTTTACAAGTGTTTATGCAAAGTCATTAATTGAATATATTAATAATCAAAAATCTAACAATAAAAAAGAATAGGTGTAAATGATGAAACATAAGACAACGATAATAAAACTAATAATTATGTCAATATTGTTGTTTATAATTTTTAAATCTGTTGATATAAGAAATGTGTTGGATGTTTTAAAACGAATCAATTTAATATATTTTCTAATAATCTATTTATTATGGAATATTGGTGTTTTTTTAAGTTCTTTAAAATGGCAATCTACATTAAAGTACTATGGAATTAACCTACCGTTTTTTGAAACGTTAAAGTTATATTATACAAGTTCATTTTTTAATAATTTTCTACCTAGTAGTATAGGTGGGGATGGTTATAAAGTATTCTATTTAAACAATGAAAATCACTCGAAAGCTAAATCGATTACTTCAATCATTTTAGAAAGAGGTATGGGTTTTTCTATATTGTTTCCTGTTATTTTTATAATTGGTCTATATTATATCTTTACTGGAATGAATAATGTAATTTTCAATTTAATTGTATTAGGTAGCTTTATAATAACAATATTATTAGTTATATTTTTGTTTTTTTATCGAAAAAAAATAAAAATTAATATTTTTAAAAAACCACGTGTTTTAAATCATATTCAAAACAAAATTTTAGAAATTATCAACAATATAATAAACATTGATAATAAAAAGTTGATATTAAAATGGCTGATGATTTCTTTTGGTTTTCACCTAGTGGCAGTATTTATGCAAGTTATTGTTTATAGAGCCATAGATTATGATATTAATATAGTAATTATCATTTTTACAGTAGCTTTAATGAGAGTATGTGGTGTATTACCAATATCAATTAATTCAATTGGTGTTTCAGAAGGTGTTGCTTTATTTATATATGGAACTATATTTGGATACAATACGGAATATATTTTAGCAGCGTCTATTATATCAAGAGTTAATCTTCTATTATTTAGTTTAACGGGTATCCCATTTTACTTAATTGGTAAAAGAAGACAAATACAAAGGAGTTGATTAAATGAAAGCTATTTTGGTTACAGGAGGCGCAGGATTTATTGGTTCACATTTAGCTGAATCATTGTTAAAAAATGGTCATAATGTGATTATAATTGATAATTTTAATGATTATTATGATCCTACTATAAAAAGAAATAATATTCTTGAGATAAAAAAAACAATGAATAATTTACAAATAGAAGAGGGGAAATTTATCATCTATGAAGGTGATATTAGAGACCAAAAGCTTGTAGATAATGTTTTTTCAGAGAATAAAATAGATATGGTCATCCATTTAGCGGCTATGGCTGGAGTAAGATATTCAATAGAACAACCTAAATATTATGTTGATGTAAATGTTAATGGAACTTTGAATTTATTAGAAGCATGTAGATTACATCATGTTAACAAGTTTATTTTTGCTTCTAGTTCCTCATTATATGGAAATAATAAAAAAGTACCTTTTTCAGAATTAGATTCTGTCGATAACCCTATCTCACCTTACGCAGCAACTAAAAAATCAGGTGAAGTCTTATGTCATACTTATTATCATTTATACGACATTAGTTGTGCTTGTTTAAGATTTTTTACAGTATATGGACCACGACAACGCCCTGATTTAGCTATTCATAAATTTACAAATTTGATTCTTCAAGATAAAATGATTCCTTTCTATGGAGATGGAACAACAGAAAGAGATTATACCTATATTGATGATATTATTGATGGTATCACAAAGACAATACAATGGATTAGCAAAGAAGATAAAAAATATGACATCTTTAATTTAGGTGAATCAAAAACAATTTCACTGGCAATGATGGTTAAAACAATTGAAAATACGTTAGGCAAAAAAGCAAAGTTAAATATAATGCCAATGCAACCAGGGGATGTACAAAGAACTTTTTCTGATATTTCTAAAGCTAAAAAAATTCTTCAGTATAACCCAACAACTAAATTTGAACATGGAATTAAACAATTTATTGAATGGAAATTAAAAAATAGATAATTTTAAAGATTCATATACAATTAATATATCTACTTTATAAAATAAGGAGTTTTGATAGGTATAGAACATGGTTTTTTATGCTTTGGTAATTTATTTGACCAAAAATAAACACTATTGATAGTCTACACCTTGACAAAAACATGTCATAGATTTATAAACTAAGATGTTACAATTGAATATGCTCGTTTAATTGGAATTGACCTATAATTATTGGCTCTTTGTCAAGTAGTGTGGGTAGAGAATATCCAATAAACTGACATTAAATCAATTACGAGGATTAAGCTGAATGACTTAGTCCTCTTTTCATTGTTCCCATTCCATGAGAAATGAGAATTCGTAGTTTAAAATGATGATAGCTTCTATAACCAAAAGCTATACGCTTGATAACTTTTATTTTATTATTTATACCTTCAATTACACCATTTGTATAATTAGTAGACATTAGATTTAGAATATAGGATTTATTCTTACGAATAGATTTAACTGATGTTTTCATATAAGCTGATATGTTTGGGTATTCTTGTTCAATTTGATCAAGAGTAGTTGTAAAGAGTTCTGGATTTTTGTTTTTAATACTATGTAAAAGGTCCTGATATAGTTCATATGTATCTCTAAGTTCATTACTTTGATCTAGTAAATAATTTACAATATCTTCTTCACACATCATTTGTTTAAAACAATAAACTTTTCTATAATTTTTGATGTCTAATTTAGCCCGATCTTTCAATATAAGCTTCCAATAACGTTTAAACTTATTGTAGTTCTTTTTATCTTGATTCATAATTCTAACTCTAGTTTTATTTAATGAGCGAGAGATTAATTGAATAATATGGAATTTATCCATAACTATTTTAGCGTTAGGAAAGAGCATCTTTATAAGTTGAATGTAGGGCTTGTACATGTCGATAACGATTAATTTTACACTTCTCCTTGCTTTTTTAGTGTATCGTTGGAAATATTTGATTAATGAATTTAAGCGTCTATCTTCAACGATATCAATTATGCTTCCATTATGAGCATCACAAAAAAGAAAAGACATAGCCCCTACTGATGATTTAACTGATTTAAATTCATCAAAACAAAGTTGTTCAGGTAAATAATTATAATTAGGCTTATGCACTTCATAGAAACTGTTTATAACACGATTTACAGTGGAATGTGATACATTATGTTCTTTGGCTAAATCACACTCAGAAATCTTATTAGAAGCTGCAAGAGCAACAGCTACTTTAGTATTATTAGATATATAACAATGCTGATTAACAATAGATGTCTTGAGAGTAAAGGTACTATTACAATGATGACATTTATAACGTTGTTTTCTAAGTTTTAAATAAGCATTCATATTAGATACTTTAGGTAAAGTTATTGTAGATGTCTTAAAGCCATGCTTTTCAAACTGGTTATCAAATACACAACCACATGAATAACAATATTGAGGCTGATATGTGAGAGTTCCATAATAGATTTGTGATCTAACACCCTTAATAATTTCTTCTGAGTAAAAGTTTTCATTAAAAGAAATATTTTCATCTTTTAAATTTAGTACTTTTACGATACAATTGTATTGAGACATATTTCCAATCCTTTCATTAGTGATTTCGTCGTTATTAATTGTATCAGGATATTGGAAATCTGTCTCATTTTTTTATGCAAATTAAATGGTGTGAGTTTATTACCCACACCAAATATTATAGAACCTAATTATTTAGGTCTTTTTTTAATGTAAATTTATCCAATTAAAAAAAATCGCTTTCATGTAGAAAAGAGTAGAAAAATGTTATATAATGAATGAGGAATAAAATAGGGAGGGGTGAAGTCAGATGGATAGAATAGGATTTGTCATCGTACAATATAATAATGATAAAGATACTTATGTTTGTGTTGATTCGATAAAAAAAACTATGAATGATAATGATTATCATATTTTTATCGTTGATAATCATTCTAATAATAAAGCTTATGAAAATGTATTATCAGCTTATCAAGAGGATGATCGAGTGACAACAATTCAATCACAAGATAATTTAGGATATGCTAAAGGTGCTAATTATGGTGTAGGGTGTTTATTAGAACAATACGATGTTGACTTGGTATGTGTTCTAAATAATGATATTATTTTTGATGTTAACAATTTAAATGAACACCTTAATCAAATTGAAGAACCATATGACTTATTAGCCCCAAATATTGTACAAAAAGATGGGGGAAGTCAAAATCCACAACCAGAGATTAAATATTCGATGATTTGGATAAATATCTACCTCTTTGTGTATTATATTTTATCTTTTTTAAATAGAATTCATCTAGATATGATTTTTTATGTATTAGCTGTAGCTACAATGGGTAAACTTTATGGAAAAGGTAATGTAGCGCCTACTGAAAGACGTTATATTAAAAAACTACATGGAAGTTGTATGTTTTTTACAAGAAGTTACTTAGAACATTTTAATAGACAAGCAATGCATCCAGATACATTTCTATTCTTAGAAGAAGATTTCCTAGCATTAAGATGTAAGAGAGAACAGAAGAAGATTTTATTTGATTACCATATCAAGGTTATTCACTTAGAAGACCAATCGATGGATATGATATGTAGTAATACAAGAGGTAAAAGATGGTTTTTATACCAAAACCATATTAAATCCTTTAAAAAATTTAAGAATTTTTATTTAGAAGACGTACAAAACAAAGTGCTTGTTAAAAATTAAATTTAGAGGTGTTAATATATGAAAATAGCGGTTGCTGGAACAGGGTATGTAGGACTTGTCACTGGGGTATGTTTGGCAGAAGTAGGACATTTAGTCACTTGTGTTGATATAGATGAATCAAAGATTGAAAGAATGCAAGCGGGTATTTCACCAATTTATGAAGAAGGATTAGAAGCACTCCTTCAAAAAAATCTTAGAGAAAATCGTTTAAAATTTACAACAAACTTCAAAGAAGCTTATTCTGATAGTGAGGTCATTTTTATTGGGGTTGGTACACCAGAGAGAAGTGACGGTTCTGCTAATTTAGATTATGTATTTCAAGTTGCAAAAGAAATTGCTGAATCGGTTCAAAAAGATACAATCATTGTCGTAAAATCAACCGTACCAATCGGTACTAATGATAAAGTAGAATCATATATAAAAAATCGCTTAACACACTCAGTCTCTATTGAGGTTGCTTCAAATCCAGAATTTCTAGCTCAAGGCACTGCAGTCCGTGATACTTTGCAAGCCAGTCGAATTGTGGTTGGTGTTGAATCAGAAAACGCAGAAAAGGTATTAAAAGCTGTTTATTCACCATTTAATCAACCTATTTTAGTAATGAATAGAAAAAGTGCAGAAATGGTGAAATACTCATCTAATGATTTCCTTGCTTTAAAAATATCTTTTATGAATGATATCGCTAACCTTTGCGAAATCGTTGGTGCTAATGTAGAAGATGTGGCAACTGGGATGAGTTATGATAATCGAATTGGCAAAGAGTTTTTACGAGCAGGAATCGGTTATGGTGGTTCTTGTTTTCCTAAAGATACCAAAGCCCTTCATTGGTTATCAAGTCAGTATGGATATGAGTTAAAGACAGTTAAAGCTGCGATTGAAGTTAATGAAAATCAAAAATATAAATTATATAAAAAAGCTTTGGAAGAATATGAATCTTTAGAAGGATTAACGATTGCTGTATTAGGATTAACTTTTAAACCAGGAACAGATGATTTACGTGAAGCACCTTCTATTCCTAATGTAAGAGCATTATTAGAGCAACGTGCGAAAATAAATGCCTATGATCCTGTTGGGATTAAAAACTTCAGAAAATTGTTTCCAGAAGAGATAAATTACACAAATTCAGCACTTGAAGCATTAAAAGATGCAGATTTATGTTTTATCTTTACTGAGTGGAAAGAAATTAAGAATTTACAGCCTGATGATTTTGTAAAACATATGAAATATCCTGTTGTTTTTGATGGTAGAAATTGTTTTAATGTTTCAGATATGAAGGATGCAAATATCAAATACTATTCAATCGGTAGATAGAGGGGTGACCCTCTTTTTTCAAAGTGAGGTAAATGATGAAAACAGTTAGTATAATATGTCCTGTTTATAATAGTGAAGATTATTTATCACAATTAATTAAATCAATTATCGACCAAAGTTATCCAAATTTTGAATGTATTTTTGTTGATGATGCATCTACTGATAAAAGTTGTGAAATAATAAATTCAATTGTGGATAAGCGTTTTATATTAGAGCAAAATGAGAGTAATCAAGGGGCACAAGTGTGTCGAAAAAGAGGTTTTGAAAGTTGTCATGGTGAGTATGTTGTTTTTATTGATAGTGATGATTATTTAGATGTGAATTACCTAAAAAATCTACTTTTAAAACTAGAGCAAGATCAGTCTGAAATAGTAATGTGTAATTATGAAGTAATTAATCAAAATAATAAATTATTAAGAAAGAACAATGAAGTAACACCAATTCCAAAAAATCAATTCCCTCTTTACGCTAAAACACATAAGGAAGTCATTATGTCAAAACCAGCTTTTTGGAATAAAATGTTTACTCATACTTTTTTACTAAAATATTTATCATTTCCAAATGTAACCGTAGCCCAAGACCTTTCTATCGTCCCTTTATTATTATCAAAAGCAAAAATCTCCTATGTAGATGAAGTTCTCTATTATTATCGTGTCATAGATAAGTCAATTTCTAATACATATGATAGACGATTATTAGACATTCATAAAAGTTTTTTACATCTTAAATCTTTAAAAAAGGAATATTATTTTGAACTAGAATTTATGGCCATAGGACATTACTTTTATCAAATGAGTAAAGCCTTATTTATTAAAGATAAAGATTTAAGGTTATCCGTATACTGTGAATTAATGCATAATTTAAAATGTGAGTTTCAGTCTTTTAAGAAAAATCCTTACTATAAAAAACGATTAGATTATCGTGTATATATATTTATCTTAAGTCAAAAAATAATATTTAGTAATCCGATTATCCATTCACTTGTTTCATCAATTACTAGAATAAAAATAATCAACAAATGGATTAGAAAATCTGATAAGTAAAGAGTTATTGTATAAATAACTCTGTTTTCTATTCTGTATGTTTATTTATATAAAAAATCACTTTAGAAAAACAATTTATCTGTAAATTAATGATATAATAGAATAAGCAATTATATAGAGGTTAAGATGATGAAATTACTAAAGAAATATAAACTAGAATTACAGTTGTTATTTTTAATGATTGTGACATTAAACTGTTGGTTTTATAAGACAGATGATTATAAATATGCATTTATCGTATATTGTTTAATTTTTCTGTATTTAATGATTAAACAAAAATCGATTTCCTATTTTGTGGTTGTCTGTATATTCTCAATTATGAGTTTACAAAATGACAGTGCTTTTAAAATTGATTATAGTTTAGTTATCATTTTGTTTTTTTATGTATTATTAGTTAATATCAAAAATAAATATTTTGCCATGGGAAAATTATTCATTCCATTGGTTGTATATTTTCTTTATCAATTATTATCCCTACTATGGACCCCTGTTAAAAGTTTTGGTATCTATGGTTTAATGGCTGTCATTGAAGGGTATGCCATTTATTATATTATCACGAATGGACGCTTTAAAGTGAAAAAACATCACTTATTAGATATCTCAAAAATAGCAACTTTTATAATGCTTACATTATCAGCTGAAATCTTTTATAATTACCATATCTACGGATTTGAAAAGGTCATACACAGTAAGAATTTAGTTGACCTTGGATTTAGTTATTCTAATTTTATCGCTGTCATATTTGTATTACTTATTCCTATTGCCTTATATAAGTATTTAGATAAAAAACATTATTATATCGGCTATTTTTTATTAGATTTACTTAATATTTTCGGATTATTATTGACTCTTTCTCGGGGTGCAATTTTAGGATTTGCTTTCTCACTTCTCTTATTTATCTTATTACTAGTTAGAAAAAGATTCCTATTACGTTTTGGAACGATTATTGCTGGAATATGTATAATCATCTATAAGAATGAGCGGTTTAATCTTTACTTTAATCTAGTTAAAGATAAATATTTAACCAAAGAATTTGTGAATGATAATGGGAGATTTTCACTTTATGAATTAGGATGGAACAGATTTTTAGAAAACAAATGGTTTGGTGATGGTATTAAATCAAGTAAGTACATGATTAATCATTATTTAGGAACAACGTCTGGTCATTATCATAATTTTATCATTCAAATTGGTGCAACCTTAGGGATTGTAGGACTTATTTTATTTTTAATTGTGGTCTTAAGATGGCTTAGAGTATTATTTAAACCAAGAGATACTTTTGTCTTGTGTAGTACTATTAGTATTATTGGTGCCTTATCTCATCAACAAGTAGATGTAAGTTTTGATTATTTTTATTTCGGATTAATCTTTTATTCAATCTTAGGAATTGTTGAGATATACAGACACTCTATTAAAGATGACCTATTAAACTTAAAAATTTATCAAAAACACTAATATTTAATTGTTTATTCGCATATTTTATAGTGATGTGCAACTCTAATAATTAACTTCAATTAATTATTTATGATTTTCAAGAAGGATGGTGTATTAGTATTTCGTTACAACCCTAATGATTATTAGTTTCCTGTAACAAAATATTTGATTTTCCTCACCATAGGGCTCTGCTCATTCTTAAATTATCAAGTTGTATGATTAATTTGTTTTAAACCATAATGAAGTTTCTCCTAAGTTCATTAAGAGCATCAAACCATTATTAAATAATGGATAATTAGGGTTATCAAGTTAAATTATGAATGAATACTTCAGAGGTTTGTTTCTAGATTTAATTTACCTCTTGTAATTGAAGGTGATTAGGGGTGCATATTAAGGTAAGATTTTATTTAATCTTACCTTTTTGTTTTTTTAATGCATGTTACAAATTACCAACCATTATAATTGTTTATATTTCGACAAGTAATTTTGTTAATAATAGTTTTATTATTTGAAAGAATATAAATTGTAGATGATACCGCTTAATATTTTGAATATCAAATATTTTGATGTACAAACTATTATAATTGCGTTATAATTATATTGTAGTACATCAAAGATTACACAACATAGATAGGAGATAATTAAAATGAATATAAAACCACTTAAAATAGGAGAACTAATCGCTAGATTACCCATAATTCAAGGTGGAATGGGAGTTGGCGTCTCACGCTCAAAATTAGCAACAGCAGTTACGAATGCTGGAGGAATTGGGGTGATATCATCTGCACAAATTGGATATGATGAAGAAGGATTTAAACAAAATCCTATAAATGCAAATTTAATTGCATTAAGAAAACATATTAAAAAGGCTAAAAAAGATGTTAAAGATGGTATTATTGGTTTAAATATAATGGTAGCATTAACTAATTATGAAAAGTACGTTGAAACTGCGATTCAATCAGGCATTGATTTAATCATATCTGGTGCTGGTTTACCAACAAAATTACCAGAACTTGTAAAAAATAGTAAAGTCAAAATAGCTCCGATTGTATCGTCCTTAAGATCAGCTAAGACAATATTAAAAGTTTGGGATCGAAAGTCAAAAACAACTGCAGATATGGTTGTAATTGAAGGACCTAAAGCAGGTGGCCATTTAGGGTTCTCCTTAGATCAACTACAAAATAACTCAGTTGATTTAGATCAGGTATTATTAGAGGTTTTAAATGAAGTTAAATTTTATGAAGAAAAATATGATAAACAGATTCCTGTTGTTGTTGCAGGGGGAATTTACACAGGAGCTGATATTGCGCATTTCTTAAAATTAGGCGCAAGTGGTGTCCAAATGGCAACACGTTTTATTGCGACAGAGGAATGTGATGCACATGAGAATTTTAAGAAAATGTATGTAAACTGCTCAAAAAATCAAATAGAGCTTGTTAAAAGTCCTGTTGGCTTACCTGGACGAGCAATTTCAAATCAGTTAGTTGAAAAAATCAAACATGAAAATGTTTTGAGTGAGCAATGTTATGGTTGTTTAAGTTTAGATCATTGTGATAGAGTCAACATTCCTTACTGTATTTCACAGAAATTAATTGAAGCAGTAAAGGGCGATGTTGATAATGGATTATTTTTCTGTGGAGATACTGCTCATCGAATTAATAAAATTGTTAAAGTTCAAGATTTAATGAATGAGTTAGAAACTGATATTTTAGCTGTTGAATAAATTATACTAAAATTAAACTTTCCTTACTTATAAGGAAAGTTTTTTAACTTTATTTGATTAGTATAAACAAAGTGAAAGTTGAATTTTTCTGGAAAATATTGTAAAATAGATAAGGGATAATAACAGGGGGTATATCGAATATTTATAAAAAAGGTTTGAAAACTATAATTAAGTAATGGGGGTTCAAATCAATAATGATGAACAATTTGACTTTAATTGGGTCGTTTATTAAAGCTGAGAGAAAATATCGTAAACTTGCTCAAAATGAATTAGCACAACTTTTACATGTGAATCAAAGTACAGTAAGTAGAATAGAAAATGGTGATTCAAATATAACCTTAGAACATTATGATAATGCTTTAAGGTGTTTTA
Source organism: Mycoplasmatota bacterium (assembly GCA_018394295.1). NCBI lineage: Bacteria > Bacillati > Mycoplasmatota > Mycoplasmatota bacterium. Next base: position 2,048,900 of record CP074573.1, on the reverse strand, counting down.
ACATTTATTTAAATGCTGAAGACCATCGATTTGAAGAAGCATTAGTGGTAATGTATCATTCAATGGATGAAATAAAAGCTAAAGAAATTCAAGTAATCTATGACCGCGTTAATTCTTATCTAAAATTGAATGTCACTGATTACTATTTAAAAAAGCTCATTGAAGCATGTTATCATTTATTTATCTATAATATAAAAAAATTCAATAAAAACATAGAGTATTTAATGGAAATTGAAGCAGTCTATGAATCTAAATCTCTTATGATATTTTTAGTATTAAAAGGCTATTATTACCATCTTAAAAGAGAGTATTTAGAAGCAGATCATATGTTTAGAGAAGCTTGTGTTATAGAACAGTCCTTAGAACTTAGTGATAATGCCTTACATTATATTTTCGCTTATAATAATATTATTTTAAGAAGATATCGATTATCCCATCATGATATTATGGAATTGATTAATCGTTATCAATTAAGTGGAAACATCTATAAAGAGGTCATAACAAGGAGGTTACTAGGATTTATCTATTTCTTTGACTCTAATTATCAAGATGCGATAGACATTTTAGAGGCTTGTTCACTTAATGAATATGTACTTCAAATGCTTCCTAATTTAAGAATTCAATGTAATTCTTATATTGGAGCATCTTATTTAGGATTAAAACAATATAAGGATGCAATTCCGTATTATAAGGACAATATCGATAACCGAATAAATAATGATTATTTAATCTATTATTATGCCTATTTGTTTTATTGTTTTAAAAAAACAAATCAAAGAGATGAATTCATTCATTATAAGAATCAACTATTTAAAGAAGAAATCTATCAAATAAAGGAAAATAGAATTATTATAGATATATTTTCCAATTATGATGATTTTATTGATATTGATTTATTTGTTGAATATTTCAATTTTCTTTTTCAACAAATTTTTCAACATAGTGATTGTTATCAGCACATGAAACTGGCATTCTCTCTTGTGAAAGATACTTTGTGGAAAAAACGTAAATATTTGATGTATAAGCAATTTAGCGAGGTCTGCTTACGAGTTCGTGTGGGAGGAATTTGTCATGGAATCTAATTTAAAGTATAAATTAGGATTTATTATAAAAGTCAATCGAAAATTAAAGAACCTCTCTCAACAGAAGTTGTCCAATAGTGTTAATTATAACCAAAGTGTTATTAGTAAAATTGAAAGAGGCAATGACTCAATTCATATTTCAATTTATGATCTATTACTAAAGTATTTCAACCTTAGCTATGTTTATGACTCAGAAATTGATCATCGTGTTAATCAATTAATAGATGATGTATATGATGCTTTTTTATATTTGAAATATGATAATCTTAATGTATTAATAAAAAAGACTTATGAACTTCAAAAAGAAAATCAAAATGTCATTCGTATGTATGAATTATTAATACTTGAACTTGTATTAAGATTCATTAATCGTGAATATAATAAATGCCGAGATATGATTAATAATTTAACATACTTTTATCCAGTATGTCATCAAAAATGTCAATTATGTTTTATCTATTTAAGTAATTATTTTAAAATTTATCTAGAAGGGAAAAAGATCAATATCATTAAGTTCAATAAAAAATATCAATTAAATCAAACGGATGGGTTCGTTGATTATTTCAATGGTTGGTGTTATTATTATGAATTTAATTATTCTAAAGCACTCAGTTATTTGTATCAAGCAGTAGATAAATTTTTGCAAAAAGGAAATATCGCCCGGATGATTCGATGTGAGTTAATGATAAATGAAATTTTACTGATTGATAAACATTATCTAGATGTATTCAATAGAACAAAACGTATTATTAATCAATATAAAATAATAGAATTAAGTGAAGATTATTCACGTTTGTTTTTTCATTTAGGCTATAGTACTTACTATTTAAAAAAATATGAACAAGCAAAAAGTTATTTTGAACGTATCATAAATGATAATACTTCAAAGGAATATTCTTTTACCAATTATATGTATCTTAAATGTTTATTAAAAATTGGTAAAAATATTAATTTAGATTTTGTTAATGATTTGGATGAAAAGAAAGAGAATATATTCACCATATTATTTTTTAAAGAACTTGAAAAGGATCATTTTTTTCATCTCATTGAAACATACATAATTCCTGATATAAAACAGCAGATTTTCAAAACTGAATACCAATATTATACTTTTTTATTACTTGATCATTATTGGAACACGAAAAAGTATAGACAATATAAGAAGTTGAACGAAGATATTTATAAAATTTTACATCTTTTATAATATTCTTTAATATTGTAAAGGGTTTATTAATATTATTTTATTAAAAAATACTTATTTAAGTAAGATAAAAAAAGATTGTTTTATCTTCTTTTTTGTTGTATTATATAAATATATCGTTGTTTTTAATGCATCTTTCTTAGAATGGGGGATTATAATTGCTTCTATATAAACATACAAATAACTTTCAAACATTAGATAGTATTGTGGAATTTACTAAGAAAATTGAATTCATCAAATCTACAGGTGAGGTTAACATAGAAATTGATGGAGACCCAATTTTGACTATTTCTGCAGAATTAGGAGATTATAATATGATTTTAACCTTATTAGATTTAGGTGCAGATATTAATGGGTTTAGAAAAAGTAAATATGCTTACGGGAACACTGCTTTAATAGAAGCGGCTCGTTATGGGTATTACCATGTTGTTAAATTACTAATTGATTATGGGGCGGATTTAGATGTAACTAATTATATGGGGAATTCAGCTTTAATGTTTGCAACCTTAAATCGTCATGTAGAGGTAGTGCGATTGCTACTAGAACATGGGGCATCTGTTGATATAGCTGATAAGAACAATGATACTCCTTTATTAATCTCATCAGCAAAAGGGTATTTTGAAATTGTGGAGTTACTCTTAGAATATCATAGTAATATTGATTATGTTGACAATGATAAAGATGATGCAATTATATTAGCTACAAAATGTGGAAATTACAAAATCGTGAAGTTATTAAAAAAATATAAACAATTAAAAAAATAAATATTTTAACATTAGATCTATAAAGTGGACCAGGATTATTGGTTTTTACTTTATAGTTTTTTCTTTACAATTTAAGAGAATTGATATAAATTAAAATATGGTTCCTATATAGAAACCATATGTTCATTGTTTTATACTTCCACGATGTTTTCGTGATTACTTTTCCAAATTGCATACTTAATTAAATCTTTTCTAACAGAATGAATTAAGAATTTTATAAGTCCTATTTTCTTGACGATTTGAACACCAGGTACTTGATCTATAAAAGATCTTCTAGGATAAACAAAATAGGACAAAGTGGAAATAAGGTATAAAATAGTCCTAACTGGTATTTTTTTATAAATACCATTTTTATAATCTGATATTAATGAAACTATAATGTCTAAATAATATGATATTTCTTCTTTTTCATTTAATCCATTATATTTTTGATTCGCTAAGCAAATTAAATAAGACTTTTGATTTGGATTATTAAAATATAGACCTAGGACATTATCAAAATTTTGATCTACTTTTTTTAATTCATCAAAATATTCCAAGATCATCACCTCATATTAGGTTTTGATTTATACACCTAAATCATACATTAATTCAATAAAAGCATATCACTTTATACCATAGATTCTATTTTTTGATATCAAATATATTTGTATTTGAATAGAATAAACTAGAAATACTTTTTATATGACGGGTAACATAAAAAATGAACGAATACGTTCGTTTTTTATGTCATTAGAATTAAAATATTTTATTTAGTTAAGTAATTGATTCTATCTATCTTGTATAAAAATACTTAAAAAAACGAGTTAATTTAACTCGTTTTTTACTTAATGATTATTACGATGTAATTGAAGTTTTTCTAAGTCTAAAACCCTTAAAGAATCACTTACTTTCTTTTCAATTGCTAGCTTAGCATATTGATCAACTAATTTATTTTCTTTATGTGTTAAACAAACAGCACCACCAATGCATCCTCCAATACAAGCCATTCCTTCTATAAAATTGAATTTGTTCTTTTTTAGTTTCAAAAGTTTGAGTGCTTTATCAATTTCATTAATTCCATTACAAACGATAGGATTGAAAGGAATATCAGTTAGGTCTAATTCTTTAATTACTTCCTCAACAGCATCTTTTACCCCACCAGTACGTGCAAATAAACGACCGAAATAGGAAGCATTATCTAGTTTATCGTCTTCACAATCTTGAATAGTTATTCCATAGGCATCGATTAGTGCATCTAACTCTTCAAAGGTCATCACGTAATCAGTTGCATCTTTGATGTCATCTTCTCTTTTTTCTACCTTCTTAGAGGTACAAGGACCTATGAAAACAATAACAGCGTTTGAATCTGTTTTTCTAATCAATCTTGACATAGCAATCATCGGCGAAACCATCGTAGATAAGTAAGGCGCTAATTCAGGATAGTTATTTTTAACATGATATACAAAGGATGGGCAACAAGATGTCATGAGACAAGGTTGATTATTATTAACAACTGATTCAACAAATTCCTGTGCTTCATAATAAGCCACAATATCAGCACCTAGTGAAGCTTCAATGACATCTTTGAATCCCATTTTCTTAATTGCATTCACTATTTTGTTAATCTTAATATTATACTGACTTGCAATAGATGGTGCAATGACAGCATAAACATTTTTACCTAAATCCTTTTTAGATGCTTCAAGTGCATTTAGTATAGGGATGATTTCACTTCTATCAGTTACCGCACCGAAGGGGCATTGGTAAACACAAGCACCACAGCTAGTGCATTTATCGCGGTTGACACTGACTTTATTTTCTTGGGTAATGTCAATTGCTTTACTTGCACAAGCTTTCATACAGGGTCTTAAAACGTCTGATATCGCATTATACGGGCAAGCCTTACGACATCTACCACAACTAATACATTTATCATTATTAATTATTGCTTTACCATTGAGTAAGGTAATGGCATTCACAGGACAAGCCTGTATGCATTTATGAGCTACACATCCTCTACAAGCTTCGGTTACTTTATACCGTTCAGCGGGGCATTCATCACAAGCAATATCAATAATTTCAATTATATTATTTTCTTGAAGTATATCATCTGCTGCAAAATTGATTCGTTCTGAAATGATTTCACGTTCTTTATATACACAGCATCTTGAGATGGGTTTATCTCCACTAATAATTTCTTTAGGAATTTTATATCTTGTTTTATCAAAATTACCATTAATAACACGCTTTGCGATTTCTTTAATGACTTCGTAGCGAATCATTTGGACTTGACTATCATATTTTCTCATTATGTATGCTCTCCTTAGTAGTATTGGACTTCTACGATTTTTCCTAAACGAATTAAAACTTCTTCAAGTTCTTTTAATACACTTAACTTAATACTTAATTCTTGAGGGAAATCTGGATTTTGGTGAGCAGGATTTATTGCTTTACCTATTAAAAGTGTAATGTTTGTACAGTCCTCATATAGTATTTTAGTTAATCTAGATGCACCATCGTTTTTTCTTAAAAAGGTTAAATCATTTAAATGATTAATTTGTTTTAATTTATTTACGACACCTTTAAGAGTTAGAACTCCTTCTGTTACTAGATCAATACCTTCTATTGATGCAGTAGGTGGAATTGTTGGGTCATAAAATTCAAAATTTGTTTTTAATTCTTCATCTAATTCTCGTGATACAATATTCGCTGCAGTCCCACCACAAACAATTTTTATACAATCATTCTTCGTTAATTCTTCTACAACTAGTTGATCATCTTTTGAATCTTTTGGGGGTCCAGAAAATAAAACAGCATGTTTTTTCTGTATCGCTTTTATTGTAACAACCGTGACATCATCTCCTGGTTTTCCTAAATAAAAATCATTTACAACCTGTAACATGTGGTTGGTGATATTTTTGGCAGATATATTCTCATCGATAAATAATTCTAAATAATTGGCTACTTCATCCCAACCCCAACCTAAATTTAGAGTTTTACCTACTCCAGCATGGATGACACCATCACTTACAAAGACGATTGTGTCTCCTTTATGCAGTTGAAATGTGCTTTCAGAGATTTTCTGTCCATTGATAACACGTTCATTTCTGGGTAAAGGGAGTAGTTTTCCTTTTCTTAAAAAATATACTTTAGGGTTATCAAATTCAGCAACATATACTTGCCCGGTATTATCAACTTTTATAATGGTAAAAGTTGAATAAGCTAACTCTCTTATTTTACATACTGGTAAGGTATGAATGAGTGTATCAACTACCTCTTCTATAGATAAACCTTCTTTTAACATGGTTATTGCGATTTTACTAGTTAAGGTTGATAATATATTAGCTTTGACACCACTACCTAATCCATCAGATAAAATACCAATGATTTGATTATTAGATCGTATAAATTCTACGTTATCACCACATAATTCTTCACCATTTTTGTTTAAATGACCGGATGCAAAATCAACGAAGTAATTCATCTTTATCGTCCTCTTCTTGTTGAATGAGTTTCTTTAAATGAGTTAAAGTGACTTTTGTTTCAGCAGTTGTTTCACCTAAAAGACTTGCAATTTCTTGCGCAACCATCATTTGTTTATTAATTACTTGTTGTGCCATATCTATGGCATTTATTTTAAGGCTTTTCATCCATTCTTGTTTTTTAACTTGGTCAGTAATATCATGAAGAATACATAACATCACTTCATGAGAGTCAATCCAAACAATATTTTGAATAACAACTGATTTATTATTGTTAACAGACATTCTTTTACCAATGATATTACAGTTATGCTTAGCAACATAACTAAATAAATCATCATCTAAAACAACAGAAACAGGTAATCCTATAACATCATTTCTTTGCATGTTAAAAAATGTTTCTGCCGCTGGATTAAATTCAAGAATAGTTAAATCTTTTTTAATCATTAATACAGTATTTGGTGTTACATCAAATATAACATTCGTTAGTGTTTCAGCACGATATCTCATAAATGGTAAACACATATTTAATTCAGCCATCCCATTATAAATAGCGATTGCTTTATCTTTACAAGTTTTGTAGCCACAAGTTCCACAATTTAATTCATCATCAACCTCAGTTTTTCCAAGTGTTTTTAATATCTCTTTTATTTTTTCTTCTGAAGGTATTTTTAATGGTGTATATAATGATGGAAATGATTGTTGTAAATTAACTGAATAAATTGTTTTATCTTCACCTGAGGGCTTATTATCATTTAATGATGAATATCTTAGGACCCTCAATTTTCTTTCAACGATATCAACATTATCTTTAGGCATACCCGAACCACTAATACAGCTATGTTCACAAGCACTCATTTCAAAGGTAATATTTTTATGTTTTCCTTGTTTAATGGCTTCTAAGGTTTGAATACAGTCAGTTAATCCACTTACAGATAAGGTTTGTTGTTTGTTCTGCTTAATATTTTGTAAAACACCACCCGTTAATGGGTAACTTCTGTAGGATGGCATGGAATCATCAAATGGGCTTTCTTCTAATTCATTAAAATCAATATAATTTTCATTAATTAGTTCGATTAATTCTTCAAAGATTAAAACAGCATCAATTGTATTTTCATCGATGCCTTCTAATTTTTTTGATAAACAAGGTCCGATAAAAACAGCTTTTACCTTATTTCCATACTTTGCTTTTAATAACCTAGTATGTGCTACCATAGGTGATACGACAGGTAGTAAGTGTGGAATTTGATCTGGATAATATTTTTGTATTAATAAATTTATCGTTGGACAACAACTTGTAATATAAGAAGTATCCTTCATATTTTGTATATATCGATTATATTCTTCTGTTACAAGTTTAGCACCTACGACTGTTTCTTCTACATAAGAAAAACCTATTTTTTTTAATGCTGTACTTATTTTTGTACTATTTTCAGCAAAAACACTTACAAATGAAGGGGCAATTGAAACGACAACTTCTTCTTTATTTTTCAGAAAACATTTAACTTTTTCTAATTCACTTTGAACTTTTTTAGCATTTTTGGGACAAACGTCTAAACATTTTCCACAAGCAATACATTTAGTTTCCATGATTTCAGCATGGTTTTTTATCACTTTGATTGCATTTACAGGACATACACGAACACAAGCATAACAATTTTGACAATTCGTTTGATTAAAATTAATTACACTCATTTATTAATCCTTAAGATATGCTTCAATTTCTTGTTCGAAAATCTCTGCAACATTATCCCTAGAAAATGATATAACTTTATTATCCCATCGTAAAACAGATACAGCTTCTACACAATGTCCTAAACAAAAAGCTGCATTTAATTCAATTTGATCTTCTAGATTTTTCTCTTTAATAAGTCTTTTTAGCTCTTCAATTACATCATATGAACCTTTTAAATGACACGCACTTCCTATACATACTTTAATAACTTTCATATTATTTCCCTTCCTAATTCAAATATTTTTACTATTAAAGAAATTTAATTAGCTGTTTTAATATATAAATCGAATTATCCTTTTATTTGAGAAAAAATTCACAATTTCTTACAACTTGATTCTATCATAAAATGGTATATGTATCAATGATGAAATAGTTGAAAATGCTTTCAATTATGAACATTATTTTTTTAATCTAATATGATAAATTAGGCGAATATAATTGGAGGTTGCTTATGTATTATCCAAATCAATTATTTCTTTTGAATCATAAATTTTTTGAAAATTTAATTTTAAAAGAGAGTGAGGAAATCGATTTGAAGAATACGATTAAATTAAAAACCATGAAGGTATGTCAATCAATTGTAAAAGTATTTACATTTATTCCTCAATTGTTTGATTTTTTAAGTTATCTATTATTACGTATAAATGCAATTAGGTAATATGAATTTAAAATAAACTGGAAAATAGTTCCCCAAGAGACTTCTTTTTGTTTATTTTTATTATGAATAAACGATAGGAGGTTTTTTTATGGTCAATCAGATATTAAAATCATTTCCAACAATTAATGTTGAAACAAATTATTTCTTAATTAAAACAAACAATGGTAAGTATTATTCTTCTTATTTAGAAGAAAATAGAGTGGGTTTATATCCTTTATTAATTCATGTAGATGAAAAAGGTAATTATATAGCGGAAAATAAGAAGAAAGAAAAAGAACTTAATTTATTTATTAATCAATTAAAAATTGATGATATTGTTTTGATTCCTAGTTCAAGAAATAAAAAATTATTTATAGGCAAAATAACTTCACAATATTATATTGAAATGGACAAAATTTATAAAAATGTCATCTGGATAAAGGAACTCGGAATAGAGAAATTACATCATATTCATCAATTTATTCATTTAGCTCATCCAATCATTTGTCTTAATAAAATGAAATACGAGATTGAAAGAAACTTATATTCTATTTTTCGAAAAGAAACGGCTTTTCACTTTGTCTTAAAAGTCAATCAACAAGATCATATTTTATGTAAAAGTCTTTATGGACTTTATCATTTATTACTTAAAGAAGTGTATCATCAGGATTTAAAAATAAAAATGACAATTCAAAGTCCTGGACTAATAGAGTTAATAACAGATAAATTAGATGTAATTATTACGATAATTAATGTGATTAAAATAATTGAATTATTAACTAAGCAACATAAAATGACGGATAAAGAAAAACAATTCATTAAAATCCATGATGAGATTATTAAAAAATACTATAATTTTGAAGTTGAAAAACTTCAAATAGATCCACCTTTAATTGATAGTAAACTATTAGGTTTAATCAAAGAAGAGCATGAATCTAAGAAAAATATTAAGTAATTAAAAAAATAGTCGATATATAGCGTAAATATAGACATACATTCTACAAATTGGAGGGAAATTATGAATAATTATTATATTAACTTTATGGATAATGTATTGCCTGAGAAATCTTATTTGATCATCTTATGTCTAAAAGACATTACTCATAATAAAGAAGATGTAGATGTATTATATGAAAGAGGGATAATCTCATTATTTTATGTATATAAGTTATACGAAACAAAAGTTATTTATCATGAAAACTTTGATTTTTTAGCGTATCAATTTATTCTACAAGTCATGCGATATTATATTCATAAAGATAAAGTTTAAAGGCATAATAAATTTAGGTGATATTATGTTTTTTAAATTATTAATTATAGCTGTATTACAACTAATTGTTTATGAACGAATAGGAAGTGTTGTTAAACACTTATTCAAGATTAAGTTTAAGCATATGAATTTAATCATAGGGTATTTATTTTCATTATTAATCTTCTATTCTATTAATGTTTATTTTGTTTTAAGACATTATCCTTATACACTATTTGAAAATATCCTTTTTCCCATCTATATAGTGATAATGTTTATTTTCCTTATGTTATCAACAAGGCGAAAAAGTATCAAATTTGATTATATAATAATCATTTTAATATTAGCTTATATTTATCACTTTTTAACCTTAGCGTTTATAATTCCAGGAGAAGCATCGGAATATTTATCAACTATTCACCAAAACATCAATCAAGCGATTAATTTATCTGCGTTTCAAACGTATACGTTAATGTATTCTTCATTTTTAAATATTAACTCAACCGTTTATTGTGTAAATGTCGTTACCTTTATTCATTTATTTATGATCATGTACACCATTTATGAATGTTTTTGTGTGCTATTTCATTCTACCAAAAATTGTCGTTATGCATTTATTTTCTTCTTACTGCTTTTTACAGTTGTCAATTCTGGCATTAGAGATATTCTTCTACCACAAAATGCCTATCAATTCATCTATTATCCATTTTCAGGTGAGGCTGTTTATTTATATGCGATAGTACCTTTTCAATGGGTATTATTTTATCGTTTGGATAAAAATAATTTCTTATTATTCTTTTTAATCAATATGACTGCAATGGCATTGACTCCAATAAGCCTTTTCATGCAGTTTTTAATTAATATTGCATTCATCATTACTCTTCTACTTATTAAAGCCTATAAAACCCCACAATTATTAGCTACTCTTATCTTTGTTAGCTTATTCCCATTATTTTTTCACCTTATTATATATAGTTACCACCCAAACATTAAACTCCTCTATTATATAGTATTTTTATTACTGATTGCATCAGTCTCTTTGATTACCTATCAAAAAAAGAATCATCATCAAAAGATACTTTTGTTTTCATCAATTATCTTTGTTGTTTTCTTAATGTTTTTATACAATTATTTATTTAAAAAACTTGATTTAAACATAAATGAAGAAGTTATCCTTCAAATTAAAAAAGAATATCGTAATCAAAGACCACAATTACTACTATTTTATGGATTAGGTCTATATGCTTTATTTAAACTGACTAAAGAAGATATTCAAATTAAAAAAGTATTGTTTTATCTACCAATGGTCGTTTTGCTGATACTAATTAATCCAGTAACTGTTTATTTTGTTATCAAACATCACATTCAATTTACTTATCTTATGTGTTTAATACCTCTTGCATTTTCAATTACATACATGTTTATCAAAAAAACACGTATTATTGAAAAAGCAATCATCCTTCTTTTATTTATTGGAGTATCACATACGATTTATGATTCTTTAGAATCACTTAGAAGCACCAATCAAAATGTTTTTTATCGTATAGATAATGATGCATTAATCCTTAGTGATTATTTAAATCAAAATAAAGAGATTAAAAACATTTTAGTCACAAGTGATTTACTGAATGAAATTACTGTGAATACAGAAAATATTAATTTATTATTAACTAATCAAGACCTTCAAGAAAATAATCAGGTTTTCATAGATGAGGAGTTACTCCTAATGTATTACACGATAAATGATAAAGTACCAATTGATGTTGTTCTTTTTGCTGACAATATTACTCAATATAATATTGATGCGATTATAGTAGATAAAAATAAGATGGTTAATTCTTATCTTGATTTACTTTGTAAGTCAAAAAAAGAATTTAGTTATTACAACATTTATATGTTTTAAATAAAGGCAGTGATATAATGCAAGATATCAATGTAGTTAGTTTAACGAATAATGTTAGTTTAAATCAATTGAAGAAGCTAGTTATAGATATCAAAAGTGATAAAATAGCTTTAAGTCCACAGTTGAAATCATGTAGGTATAAAAAAACAATTTGGTATAATCATCATAATCGATATTTTCTTTATAAACTACATAGTTTAACGATGATAAGTTACTTGTTAACTGATTATAAATTATTTAAAGACGACCAAAGTATTGAAAAGGCACTTCATTTATTTTATTCATGGTATGAAGAAAATTACCCCAGAAGTCACTGTAATCTGAGTTATCATCCACATGTAATCGCTGAAAGATTACTTGTTGAATCTAATTTGTTGAGTATATGTAAAAAACTTGATTTATGTATATTAGATGATATATTTATTGAAGTGATGTCATCTCATATGAAAATGCTTAGTGATGATAATATCTATAAAAAGCAACATCTTGATGGTATAGATCAAGACATTGCTTTATTAACATCTGCAATTCTTTATAACCAATATTATATAAAGAATGCATGTAATTCTTTTATAGACCAATCTATCAAGCGTTTATCCATTCAACTTGATTATTTTATCGATGATGATGAATCTTCCTTTCTTGGAGAATCTATCCAAAATGCTTATCGTTTGTTTTTACGGTTAAATGATTTACTCACCTTTATCAACCAATTTACCGAATTAGAAACTTTTTCAAATCAAATAAAAGTGAAGCAGGATCATTTATATCTTTTTATTTATTCTTTTACACAACCTGGTGGAATTCTTCCTCCAATAGGGGATAGTTCGTATGTTACTATTAATCAAACGCTTTTTTTATCTTATTCGCATCCTTACAGTAACTATTTTAAATCACTATTTAAAGAAGAGAAAATTGATAAACATCTAGTTTATAGAAACATCTATTATCCAAAAGCAAATCTTTTAATCACAAGTGATTTAGATCATCAATTATTTTTTTATAATGCTTTTTATTCAACTCATCATAAACATCATGATAATTTAGCTTTTTACTTAGTTTATAAAGGACATCCATTATTTATTGATGGTGGTCGGTATAATTATCAAACTGACAATTTTTTCCGTCAAGCAATTAATAGAAGTTATGCACATAATACAATCTGTGTGGATTTTCAAGATTACCCTATTGATAAATGTCAACTTAATCACTGTGGTATCGTTAATGTGGTATTAGAAGACTGTCTAACATATGCCTGTGGTATTCATACTTTATATGAAGGAGTGATTCTAAAACGAAATATTTTATTTGTTTCTAATCAATTAGTATTAATTGATGAAATCTTCGCAAAAGAAAAGCATGATTATGAAATCATCTTTCATTTAAATCCAATCTTGAAATTAAAAACAAAAGGTTATAAGGACTATTATGGTTTCTTAAACAATGAACTCACTTTTAAAATAAATCCAATTTATAGTACCATGTTATTAACTCCACATTATTATTATGGAGATCAAAATCAATATAAAGGTTTTATGAGTCAGAAATTAAATCAGATTGAACCCACTCATACATTAATTTATCATGGGAAGGGTAAAACTGAATTAATAGTGACGCAAATTAATTTAGGAAGAAATGAACCCTCAATCAATGTTATTGCTAATGACAAACTCATTCATATCAAAATTATTGAAGATACGTATACAATCTTAAGAGGTAGAACTTACAATGAAATATCAAAAAATGATCTTCTATTAAATCAGAAAATATCAACTCAAAAAACTTTAAATAAAACAATAAATTCATTTTATTCATCAATTTAGTTTACATAAATTAAGCAAAGCAGTACAATTGTACTAGGTGATAATTTATGAAATTTATTGATATCCATAATCATATTTTACCTCAAATTGATGATGGTGCTAAAACAGAACAAGAAACGCTTCGATTCTTGAAGATGGCTGATGAAAATCATATTGAAAAATTAATTGTAACCCCACATTTCAAAGTAAATATGTTTGAGAATACTAGAGAGATTATTCAAAAAAAAGTAGAGGATCTTAATCAAATAATTCATGCAAATGATATTAAGGTTAAGGTTTACCCAGGGTGTGAAATATTCTTAACAAAAAACACTTCTAATTTATTAAATAATCAAAAACTTCAAACATTGAATAATTCTTCTTATATACTCGTTGAAACACACCGTTTAAATGACTTTTGGGTGTTAAGTTTAAAAGAAGCTTTATATAACCTTTCAGTAGATGGATATAAAGTCATTTTAGCGCATCCTGAACGGTATGATATTACCTATAAAAATCCTAATTATATTTATGAGTTAGTTAAAGAAGGACATTATATGCAGGTCAATGTTAATAGTCTAAATAATCGTCATCCGAATCATAAAATCGTGAAAAAATTATTAAAACATCGTTTAGTTCATTTTATCGCATCTGATGCGCATGATTTAAAACACCGTCCTTTAATTTTAGAAGCTGGATATGATTTTATTAAAAAACAATTTGACCAAAAGTATGCAGACGATTTATTTTATAATAATCCACTACGAGTCATTTCTAATGAAGATATTAAGATAAATGACTATCAAAAAATCAAAACTAAGAGTTTTAAACTATTTTAATATAATAAAAAGTTAAATCATATTGATTTAACTTTTTTCATTTAATAACTTTTTTAATTGATTAAATGTAAGTGGTTTTGAATAGTATTTCCCTTGTCCACCGTCTATTTGTAAATTTTTAATTGAATTAACTTGTTTTTCCAAATTAACTCCTTTAGCGATTAATAAAATATTCATTTCCTTCGATACGATTCGATATAATTGAATTAGCTCATAATTAAATGTATCATTATCAATGTTTTTTATTAAACTTTTGTCTAATTTTATTTTTCTAATATGATATTTTTTTATTTGTGCAAGACAAGCACTATCCTGACCAAAATTATCGAGTGTAAAATTGAACCCCATTTTTAATAAATCATTAAAGTTTTTATTAATCCGATTTGAGAAATCTTTCATATGATAACCGGTAAATTCAAATTCAATATTTGATGGATTAAGTTTATATTTATTCAATGTTTCTTTTATATGAGAAATAAATTGTGTTTGTTCTAGCTGTTCAATGGATATATTTAAGGAAATTGGAAGGTTAAAGGATGTTAATGTTGATAATTTGGCAGCTATATCATCAAATAAAGAATAAAAGATTGAATTAATTAGACCTGTTTGAATAGCTACTTGAATATATTTTTGTTTTGAATAAGCATTTAGTTGGCTATTTGTCCACTTAATCATCATATCAGCCGCTATGACTTTATTGGTATAAACATCATAAACTGGTTCATACATTAAGTTATATGCTTTGTTTTCAATAGCAGAACGTAATAAATTCGCAATTTTAAATCGTTCATCAATTGATTCACGCATTTTAGGAGAATAATAGAAAATTTTCTTCTCAAGATGATTTTTTGCTTCATACATCGCAATATCAGCATTTTGGATTAATTCATCACTATTTGTACCATCTTTCGGATATATTGCGATACCTAAACTAGCTGATGTATTTATATAATTTCCTTCAAAAATAAATGGTTTATTAATGATTGATAATATTTTTTTAGCGTGTCTTGTGATGTGTTGTTTCCCTTTACAGTCTTTTAATAAGATAACAAACTCATCTCCGCCATAACGAGCAATTAAATTATTCCCATTAAAGTATTTTTGAAATCTGTTAGATAATTCAATTAAAAATTGATCCCCTGCATAATGCCCTAAAGAGTCGTTTATATCTTTAAAACGATTTAAATCAATAAATAATACTGCAGAGGTTTCTTTCTTTTCTTTCTGGATAATTCGATTTAAATTTTCGGTAAAATATACACGATTATATAATCCTGTTAAGGCATCTTTTTGAGCCAATATACGCATTTTTTGATCAATAATTTTTCTTTCACTTAAATCTTTAAATATACCAACATAGTTTGTTGTTATTTGGTTATTTTTAATTGCGTTTATGTTTAACCATTCGGGATAGATTTCACCTTTTTTATTTTTATTCCAAATTTCTCCATGCCAATGATTATTATTTAAAATATGTTTCCACATATTTTTATAAAATTCTTTACTTTGCAAATTAGATTTTAATATACGTGGGGTATTCCCCATTATTTCATTTAATGTAAATCCAGTTATATTTGTAAAGGCATGATTAACCCATTCAATGTGACCATCTGCATCAGTAATAATGATTCCTTCGTTATTGTTTTCTAATATTTTTTTAAATAAATTTAATTGATTATTAGCTTTTATTTTATGGGTTATATCGATGTAATGAACATAAGCACCGATAATTTTATCATTATAGGTTATTGGGAAGGCTACAATTTCCACATTAATTAAGGAATTATCTTTTCTTTTACGTAATGTTTTAACATGAACAAAGTTTGTGTTAAAAACCATATCCATATGGCTTTTATATTCATCTCTATACTCTATAGTGGTCAATAAATTGTTTAAATTTTCTCCTAAAACTTCTTCTTTTGTATACAAAAATAAATCAGAAAATTTATCATTGATATTTATCACTCTTTGTGTATTATCTAATACAGCGATTGGATAGGGTGATTGTGTGATAAAGGTATTTATTATTTGATTTTGTTTCATCTTTTCAGTTGTGTCATGAGCCATAATAAACATATAATCTTGTCCATTTATAGTGGTTGAAAAACAATTACATTCAATATCATTTATTTCGCCATTAGCTAACTTGTGTTTACAATAGAAGAAATGTCTTTTATGGGTTAAAACCAATTCAATATTTTTATATATTTCTTCGTCTTCAAATAAAGAAATATCAGTGAATTTTTTATTTTTAAAGGTTTCTAAATCATAACCATAAAATTGTAATGCAGCTTCATTAGCATCAATTATTTGTGTCGTTTTCACATCAACTAAATAGACAGCGTTTATATTTTCTTCAAATAGTAATTTATACATTTTATCTCTATCTTTTATTGCTGTGTCTAATACTTTTATCTCATCTAAATTTGTGATAAGTACAAAAATAATATTTTTCATACTGATTAAGTTAATATAAGCTAAAAATGTATCACCATTTTTCTTGGAGTGACGCCAAGAAAAATTAACATGTTTTTCTGAATAAGCTTTTTTGATATAATCCGACCCTTTTATAAGTGACTCTTTACCATCATCTTGAACGTAGGGAGATAAATTGGTTGGTTTTAATCCAATTAGCTCTTCTTTATGATCATAACCAAATAAATTGACACAATTTAAATTACAGTCAATAATCCGTTCGTTTTCTAGGATATAAAAAGAGATCGGTAAATTATTAATTTTATCAAATAACATACATCACAACCCCTTGTAATTATTACCTTAATTATATCACAAAAATACAAAAGTAAATAAAAAATTTTCTATATATTTAGATCAGAATTTCCGGTGTCAGTTTTTTAAAAAAGGAAATAAACACTATATTTAGGTAAATTGGATACTTTTACCATATGTCATTTTGGTAAATATCTTAATATATTAGTTAAATAATATAGATAAGAGGTGATTTTATGCGAAAAGAAGAAGTTACAATATTAGAGTGGATGATTGTTTTTGTAATTTTGACAATTCCTTTTGTTAATTTTATAATAATTATTATCTTAGCGTTGGGTAATTTCAATAGAAATATAAAAAACTTTGCTAAAGCACTAATCTTTTTCATTATTTTTGGGATATTATTATTGACTTTTTTCTATGGTTCATTAGGAAATTTACTTAGACATATTCCAAGGTATCATATTCAATAAAAAAACACTTAAAATAGTTTCCTATTTTAAGTGTTTTGTATTTTATTTTTCTTCTTTAGCTGCTTTAATAATTTTCTCTTGCATTTGACTTGGAACTTCTTCATAATGATCAAATTCCATCGCAAAGATACCACTTGCTTGTGTCATTGCTTTTAAGTCAATTGAATATTTTAAAGCTTCTGCCTGAGGGACGTGTGCTTGGATTGTTTGCCAACTTTCATATTCAGCTGGTTCCATACCAAGTAAACGACCACGACGTTTATTTAAGTCTCCCATAATATCACCAATAAACTCATCTTTAACGGTTACTTTAATTTTCATAATTGGTTCCAAAATGGTTGGTTGTGCATTTTTACAACCCTCTTTAAATGCGATTTGTGCTGCTAATTTAAAAGAAATTTCATTAGAGTCTACTGGATGATAAGACCCATCGTATAAAGTTGCTTTTAAACCGATAACATTAAATCCAGCAAGGATACCATGCTCACAAGCTTCTCTTAATCCTTTTTCTACTGCTGGGAAGTAGTTTTTCGGTACTGCTCCACCGAATATGTCTTCTTCAAAAATGAAATCTTCTTCACAGCGTTCAAAACGGATGTGAACATGACCAAATTGTCCAGAACCACCAGATTGTTTTTTATGTTTTCCTTCAGCACTTGATTTTCCTTTAATTGTCTCACGATAAACAACTTTAGGATCATCAGTTGTTACTTCAACATTGAAGTTGTTTTTTAATTTTTCAATAACAACTTCAATATGCATAAGACCTTGACCACCAATTAAAAATTGTTGAGTTTCACGATTTCTAACGAGTTCAAATGTCACGTCTTCTTTATTTAGTTTATTTAAAGATTCTGATAATTTATCTTCATCATTTTTGTTTTTTGGATGAATTGCAAGATAGAAGGTTGGACTTGGATTTGGTATTTCACGATATTGAATTATTGAATTAGGATCACATATTGTACAACTTGTAAATAAATTGTGCATTTTTACTACGATACCTATATCACCAGCTACAACTTCTTCTGCTTGAATCTGTTCTTTACCACGTAAGAAGTAAATTTGTCCCATTTTTAATTTTTTCCCATTGTTAGCAATGACAATTTCTTGATCACGAGAAATATGTCCAGAGCGTACTTGGAATAAACTGATTTGACCTAAGAATGGGTCCATCAACGTTTTGAAAACGATTGCTGAGAATGGAGCATCATAAACTACTTCTCTTGTTATCTTTTCATTTGATTCTGGATTAATACCAGTTGGTACTTTATTTTCATCTGCAGTAGGCATGTAATCATAAAGCATATCAAGTAAAGTATTAAAACCTATGTTTTTAGCAGCTGATCCTACAATAATAGGTGTTAATTTACCATCTAATATTCCTTCACGTAGTCCTTTATGTATTTCTTCATCTGAAAATGGCTCTTCATTGAAGTATTTTTCCATTAAGTCATCATTAGTTTCTGCTACAGATTCAATGATTAAATCATGTAGTTCATCAACTTTTTCACGTTTTTCTTCCCAAATTTCAGCGTCAACACATTTTTCTCCATCGTGAATACGTGCTTTCATATCAACTACATTTACAAATCCTTCAAAATCTTCACTACGACCGATTGGTGTTGCAAACGGTACAGCTCGTTTTCCTAGTTTCTCACGGATTTCATTTAATACATTTTCAAACTTAATATTTTCTTTATCCATTTTATTGACAAAGATGATAGCAGGAATATTTTTGCTTCGAATATATCTCCATGCTGCTTCAGTCCCCACTTCAACACCTTTAGTCGCATCAATCACAATCACAACTCCGCTAGCAACTCTTAATGCACTATTAACTTCTCCGATAAAATCGCTATAACCTGGAGTATCTAAAAAATTATATTTATGATTATTATACTCAACTGGTAAAATTGACATGGAGATTGAGATATTTCTACCTTTTTCTTCTTTAGTATAATCTGATACTGTTGTTCCTTTCTCAACTATACCTTTTTTTTCTATCACTCCTGCTACGTTTAGGATCGCTTCTGATATTGATGTTTTTCCAGAACTTTGATGACCTAATATCGCAATATTACGAATGTTTTTCGCTTCAAATGTGTTCATTTTGATCAACCCTCCTAAAAAATATAAAGCGCTTTCATTAGATATTATTTAATACCTATGTCAATATTATATATTATATCGTTGTTAAAAAATAGATATTTTTGAAAAAAATGTTAAAATTATGAAAACAAATAATTCAGTCATGTTATAATTATTAAAAAAAGACACTGATTTTATACCTAAAATAAGGAAAAAAAGTATAAAATTGGATATAAATTTATGAAAATGGTGATAAAATGAGATTATTTATCGCAATTAACTTTGAAAAGGAAGTTAAGGATTATTTATGTGAAGTTCAATCAATTATAAAAACATCTTCTTTAATAGGTAGATATACTTTATATGATAATTTTCATCTTACTTTACGATTTTTAGGTGAACTCAATCAAAGCGATGTTGAATTACTTTGTGAGTTATTAGATGATTTGAGTCAAACAACTCTTCCATTTAAGATAAAAATTGGTGATATTCACTCTTTTAATCGTAAAGATAAACATATTGTATATGTTGATGTGCTTAAAAATAAAAACAAACTAATTGATTTAGTGAATAAGCTAAATTGCTTAATTGATGCAAAATTTTTATTCAAGAAAAATAATCAGTTTAAACCACATATTACGATTGCAAGAGAGGTTGTTTTTAATGATGTATCATCATTATTGAAAATCATTCCTTACAATAATGATATTCTAGTTAATGAAGTATCGCTTATGTTAAGTACGCGAGATAAAAATCATATTTTAACATATACGCCGTTATATACGGTCAATTTAAAAGATTAGCTGAAGTTAAAATAGAGGGATTGAAATATTACAATATGATAGGGAGAATAACTATGTTTGATTTAAGTGGAAAAGTTGTATTGATAACAGGAGCTACCCGAGGAATCGGAAAAGGAATTGCTATTTCACTTGCAAAGGCTGGAGCAATTGTATACTTTACTGGAAGAACAGAAAAAGAATTCCAAGGCGCAGTAAAACTTAGTGGTTCTATACAAGCTACAGAGAATGAAATTAAACAGGTAGGTGGTACAGGATATGGTATTAAATGTGATCATGAGTATGATACACAGACTAAAATGGTTATAGATAGAATTATTTCTGAACAAGGAAAAATAGATGTATTAGTTAATAATGTTTGGGGCGGTTATGAATATTATAATAATGGAACTGAATTTTGGAATGAAAAAGGATTCTGGAGTGCACCACTTAGTCGTTTTGATAAAATGTTTAAATCAGGCGTGAGGGCACATTATGTGACTACATGCTATACAATACCTGAAATGATAAGTCAAGGTAGTGGACTTATCATTAACCTATCGTACTGGTCAGCAGAAAGAAATGATATGGGAGTTGCCTATGGTATGGCAAAGGCTGCAACCAATAAAATGACTGAGACAATGGCACATGAACTTAAAGAAAATGGTATTAGTGTAATTACTATTTATCCAGGACTTGTAAGAACAGAGTCAGTAATGAAGTCAGCAGAATTTTTTGATTTATCTAATTCTGAGTCAACAGAATTTATTGGACTTGCAGTAGCTGCCTTAGCAACTGATTTGAATGTAATGGAAAAGAGTGGGACTAAGCAGATTGCAGCACAAATAGCACTAGACTATGGTTATACAGATATAGATGGAAAACAGCCAATACCATTAAATATATCAAATTGTCAGTAGTGATATTATGAGCATAATCAAATGAAAAGGGAAGTCTAAGATGACTTCCCTTAAAAATTGACTATATATAATGTTAAAAAAGCAAGTAACTATTAAATAATCAAAGCTATTTTTTGCTGTTATTTGTAGCAATAATAATCAATTACAAATGAGTGATAGTATGTTATAGTAAAGTTGGTGATGGAAATGGATTACAAAGAACATATAGAAAAGGCCTTGTTTTATATAGAAAAACACTTATTTGAAAAACTAACAAATGAATTATGTGCTAAATCATGTGGGTACAGTGAGTATCACTTTTTAAGGATTTTCAAAGCAGTTACAGGATATACTCCAATGGATTATATTAGAAAAAGAAGATTAACTGAAGCTAGTAAATTACTACTTGAAACAGATATGTCTTTAGAAGAAATAGCATTTAATTCAGGATTCAATTCAATAGAGAATTTCATAAGAGTTTTTCATTCTGAACACAATGTAACTCCTGGATTATATCGCCAAACTAAAAGTAGTTTACATCTTCTTAATCCAATATTTATTACAACGAAAATTGAATTTAAACAACCTATTATTAAAAAAATGGATGAAATTACGATTATAGCGTACAGATTTAAAACTAATATGAGGGATAGACATTATGATATACCTAAATTTTGGAATAAATATCATAGTAAAAAAATGTATGATAATCTAACAAGATTAATAAATAAAAACAGAGTAGATATTGGTTATTGTAAAGTAATCAGTGATGAAGAAGTATATTATTATATTGGTGTTGAATCTGAATACAAGGATATAAGAAAATTGGATTTATTCACCTTGACGTTTCCGAAATCTATGTATGCTGTTTTCAAATCACCAAAAACTGATAAGTATAATTTTGTAGAGATGATTCATCAAACATGGAATTATATTTATGTGAAGTGGCTACCTGATTCTGATTTTATACAATCTAGTATTTATGCTTTTGAAAGTTATAATGAATCCAGTAGATCATATAGTGAAAAGATTTATATACCAATAAAAATGGAGGAATAATAATGAAAAAAAAGATTGATCTTTCATGGAAAGACAAGACAAACGCTCATTCTTTTGTTAGAGCATTGTATACATGTTTAAATCACTCAGGATATAAAACTAGTTTAGCAGAAGTTGCGGGAAGAAGTGGATTTGCATTTAGAATTATTACCGAAAAAAACCTATGCCCTAGTGCAATGAGTGTGTTTGATTGGGAATTATTACCTAAAGGTGCTATAAATTGTGGGTATGAAATTAAGTACACACAACGCTTATGGCATGAAGAACAATTAGAAAAACAAAGAAGAGATGAAGCGTTAGAACAAATAAAAAATGCCATAGATAATAATCAATCTGCTATTGTCTGGGATGTAGCAATTCCAGAATGGGAATTAATAACTGGATATGATGATGAATTAGAATTATTATTTGGTTTATCAATTGATGGTAGTGAAGTAACTCTAGAATATGGTAAATTAGGTAAAAGAGAAATACCAATTCTATCAGTTACAACAATTATTAAAGAGAATAATTTAACCAAAAAAGAATCCTTGCGAAATGTTCTTCAAACAATTTTGAATCATTATAACCAACTTGAGTTTTGTGAACAACCCAATTATCAAAATGGAAAACAAGCTTATTTACAATGGGCTAACGCTTTAGAGAATACTTCATTTGATTCTTGGGGAAATGAATACTACATAAAGACATATGAAAGTATGAGGAAATTAGCATATGAATATTTTTGTGAATTAAGTGAAAAATATAAGGTCTTAATTCAAGTTAAAAATATGTATGGAAAAGTACATGAAGAATTATATAATGCACTAAAAATATTTGAAGAAAAAGATTTATCACATGAAGAGGTTCGTAATGAATATAGGGCAAAATTGTTAAGAGCATCTGAGTTTGATTCGCAAGCAATTCATTTTATATATGAAATTCTAAACAAAAATATGATCTAAACACAGGTAATAAAAAAAAGAATAAAACACGTTAGTAAAAATACTGAAGAGCAAGATATAACTTGCTCTTTTAAAACTAGGTGAGAAAGTCCACTGTGGGGGTTCTCATCAACCAACCACTAAGGAAGCGAAAAGTATCCATCGTGAGGTGTGAACTGAAAGAAGCGTGGAATTCTTAATTACAATTTTGTGTATGTAAAGTTTATATTGACTAGTTATCATTTTTTCTTCTTATATAGTAAATTTTTGAAAATTTATAGCAATAAAATGTCAAAATATGGTAAAATATGTAAGAAAACATATAAATTATAAAAAAGGGGATTGAGATATGAAAGGTAAGGGTAAAATATTTGTTTTAATTTTTATTATGCAAATCACATTAGCATATTTGTTTACTTTATATTATGATAATAATTTTTTTGTAATTTCTATTATGTTAAGTTTAATAATTGAATTTATAATTATTATTGTCATTTTTATTGTATTAAATAGCATGAATAATAAGTATGTATCTAAATTAAATAATATTTATGATACAGTTTATGATCCAGTAAAAAGACTATATAATAAGTCAATATTAGTTAAAAAAAATTCTAAAAAATGGCGATTAATATTAGCCTTATATTGTTTTACTACAGTTTTTCCCTTAGCCACAGTATATTTTGAGCAGCATACAACTAAATCAATTAGTTCACCTAGAGATTTTTATAAAATACATAATAATTTAGATGGTAAGTATTATTTAACAAATGATATAGATTTAACTAACTATAGTTATAAAACAAATAATAAATGTGATATAAACAATAAATTTATTGGTTCTCTAGATGGAAAAGGTTATTCAATCAATAATTTACACCAAGAGTTATTTTATTGTGTTGGTAAAACTGGTCAAATAAGTAATTTAAGATTTATTAATGTAGATATAAATTCTAATACAGATAGAGTTGGTACAGTAACTAAAGTTAATTATGGTAGACTATTTAATATTGAAGTAGAAGGAAATGTTAAAGGTAATGATACTGTTGGTGGATTAGTTGGAGAAAATAGCGGTATAATCGAACTATCATCTTTTGCTGGACTAGTAGAAGGGCAGGATTATATAGGAGGGATTTCAGGAGAGAATCGTGGAAACATTACGAAGTTGTATGCTGTGGGGACAGTTAACGGTAATAATTATGTTGGAGGAATAGTAGGATATAACGTTTGTTTAAGATGTTTTATTTCAAATGCATATAGTAATTCTACTATTATTGGCAATAATTTGGTTGGAGGAATAGTTGGTAGAGGTATAATAAGAAACAGTTTTGTATTAGGTGATGTATATGTTAATCAAAATGAATTTTTGCCATCTGATAGATATAGTCCCTTTGATTTTACTTTAGGAAATATTTATAGCTATGGAAATTATGACTTAAGTAAAGGGTTTATATATAGTGGCAAAACTATTGAAAATTATGATATTCCAACTAGTAGTATTATAACTGAAAAAGAGTTACTAGATAAGAATTGGTATATCAATACACTTAATTATGATGAAAATATCTGGGATTTTAGCGTACTAGAAAATGGGTGCTTACCAATATTAAAAAATAAAGAGGGTCAAACGTTATATAAAATATCAGATAATAATTAAATAAGATAGTTCAAAATCCGTTATTAGAAATTACTAGTAGCGGATTTTATCTTTATATCAATTTTCACCTTTGCCCACCCTAGAGATGTATTTAAAGAAGCATTTTAACATAAACCAAAAAGAGTGAGAAGAAGTAATCTCACTGTATTTACGTTTTCATTAATAACAGAGATTGCTTATGAAGTAATATTAAAAGTATTGAAATAATACTGAAGAGCAAGAAATAACTTGCTCTTGTTAATCTTATTAATTCTATAATAAAACAAAATTTAATATAAAAAAAATGTTAGTTGGAAAAATTTAGTATATAGATGAAATTTATCTTTTTTTATTGAGAATAGTATATTATGAGTGAAAAAATCATCGCAATAAATAAATGAACATGTGAAGTAAATAATAGGATAGGTAAATTTCTCCATTTTTTCTTTTCTTTATAATTTAAAAAATCATCAAAAGTATGAATTGGACCAACATTTACATCATCTTTAAACCAAACTTTAGGTACGAAAAAAAATACTTGCTTTTTTGTTTTATGCCAACTATATCTAAATGTATCAAACACACCTAAATCTAATAATAACTTAAACAGTAATAGACTACTTGTTAAGCCTGAAATAATAAAATAACTATCGACAAATTTCTGCAAAGTTATTTCAATTTTTAGAGTAAAAACTAATGAAATGAACAATATAAATAATGAAAGAAATATGAATAAATTTCTTTTACTCATTTTATCACCTTAATTTCCTTTTTATATTTTCGAGTTATTAATAGTATAAATATATTTTAATCCATTATATCAATTTATCTAATATTTTGAATTAATTTTATAATTTCTCAGGATAAATTGTAGGTAATGATTTCTCTTTACTAGTATTAAAATATCTTGATGAAGCTAAAAAATATAAGGGAGGAACCTAAATTAATGAAAAAAATAATTGGTCTATTTACTGTATTATCTATTGTAGGTTTTTTCGCTGGATGTCGAAAAAGACCGGTAGATAGTGGCTTAAATGATGTCATGATCCAAGAAGTAGATGTACGTAAAGCTTTATCGATAGCGATTAACAAAGGATATTATACGGATGTATTATTAGCAAATGGTTCATTTCCAGCTGACTATTTTGTTCCATTTGATTTTTACTCATATAATGGAGTAGATTTTAGAGATGCATCAGCACAAAAATATCCAGAATTAGAAAGTAATGTTTATACCATGCCTGATGGATCGAAGGCACCAGCTGGTTTTAATCATTATGATGTGGTAAAAGCAAAAGAATTATGGGAAACTGCGAAAGAAAGACATGATATAGGGGATAAAACAGTAACCTTTAGATTGCTTGTTCATAGTTCTGAAGCATGGACACCATTATATGAACATATAAAAGCTGAAGTAGAAAAAAATCTACCAGGTGCTATTATTGATTTAAATGTGGTTACTTTTGGTGAAAAATTACAAATACAACAAACTGGTGATTTTGATATCATATTCTCAGGTTGGGGTCCAGATTATTCAGATCCGATAACATTTTTAGATTTATATCTATCTGATTCAGGACTAAATAATATTAAATATAATAATCCTACTTATGACAAATTAGTGAACGACGCTAAAACTGCAGTTATTACCGGAGAAGAAAGATTTAATGCTTTATTAGAAGCAGAAAAAATACTTGTGAATGATGATGTTGTTGTAATGCCAATATTTCAATCAAAGGCAGTTAGTTTAACTAATACAAAAATTGATAATCTATGGGGACAAAAAGTTGGTCCTGACTATTTCTATAAATGGGTTGTTTCAAACAAAATAAATGATGATGGTACATTTAATAAAACATTAAATTTATTAGGAACTTCAAATATTCCCGATTTAAAATCTTGGACAGCACAAGACCAAGTCTCATTTTTTACATTAGGATCTATTAATGAAGGATTAACTGTTTCTCATAATCCGAAAGGAGCAACACCTATTGTTGAAGGAGCAGCTGAAAATTGGGATAAAACTACAAATGAAGATGGAACAGTAACTTATACATTTCACTTAAGAAGAATGCCTTGGGTAACTTCAACTGGTGATGTTTATACTGTAGATGGACAACCACAATATGTTAAAGCACAAGATTTTGTATTTGGATGGCGGATGTTAGCAGATCCACGTGAGGCTAGTCCATATCAATATATGCTTGATACCATTGGTCTGGTAGGTTCTAGTGAAATTATGAAGTTAAGTCCTAATGATAGTACTGAAACCATTCAAACTGCTTTAGATAATATGGGGATTGAAGCGGTAGATGATAATACATTAAATGTGACTTTATCTCATGATTCAACGTATTTCTTAGGGTTAATGTCATTCCCATCGTTCTATCCAGTTAATGAGCAATTTTATAATGCTCAAGGAACTGATGAACAAGGTATGACTAAATATGCTACTTCACAACATCCAGAAACTGTATTATATAATGGCCCATTTTACTTTTCAACATGGAAAAATGATGACAAACATATCATTACAAAAAATACACATTATTGGGATGTAGAACAAGTAGATTTGAATCAAGTTGTGTGGTTAGTTAAACCAAATATTAATCCTGAAACTGAAGTGCAACTCTATCTACAAGGTCAAATTGATCGAGCTGTACTAAGAGATTCTGCAACTCAAGCAAGTTATGCAAGTCGTCCAGATGCTAAAATTGGAGGATCAACAACCGCTTGGTATTTAGAATTTAATGTAGCGAATCATTAATATTGATAATTAAATAGAACTTATTAAACTATAAGGGTAACTATGAGATGTTTGTCTTGTAGATACCCTTTTTTATAAATATCAAATTCTACTATGAAGGAGGAATCATATGATTAAATATATTTGGCATCGTGTTGTATTAATATTTATTTCATTAATCCTTATATTAACAATCAATTTCTTCTTTTTGTATTTAATGCCAGGTTCACCCTTTACTAACCCTAAATTATCACCTGCTCAACGTGAACGATTAGAAGAAAAGTATGGATTAAATGATCCTGTATTAGTTCAATATGGTCGATATATGTATAAAGTCACTAAATTGGATTTTGGTGGAACAATTGCGACGAATACGTATAAAGATATTTATCAAGATTACATAAAAGTTCGATTACCATTAACTGCTCAAATTGGAGCAACAGCACTAGTTATTGGTACATCGATAGGTATAATACTAGGTGCTTTATCAGCAATCAAAAGAAATTCAATCACAGATAATCTCCTGACGGCAATAGGGGTTTTGGGGATATCCATTCCATCTTTTGTTTTTGCAGCATTTCTGCAACAAATATTTGCGATTAATTATCATATTTTGCCGTTAACTTTTACTCGAGCTGATCCTAAGTTAGGTTATACCCTAGCAGACCAATACAAAGCATTAATCATGCCAGTACTTGCTTTATCAGTTGGTCCAATCGCCTCAATAATGCGTTATATGAGAACGGAATTAGTAGAAGTATTTAGTACGGATTATATTTTATTAGCTAGAGCTAAAGGATTGTCAAAAACAAGTGTAATTGTTAAACATGCTATTAGAAATGCCTTAATTCCTGTAATCACTATTTTAGGACCAATGTCAATAGGATTAATAACCGGAACGTTAGTCATTGAACAATTCTTTTCAATTCCTGGTTTAGCGATGAATTTAGTTAATTTCACTCAAAGTAAAGAAACCTATGCTACCTTAGGAATCAACTTTTTCTATAGTTTAATGTATGTGGTTGTCATTTTATTTGTCGATATCTTATATGGATTTATTGACCCACGTATCCGTTTAGCTAAAAATAATAGAGAAGGATTTATTATAAAATCGATTAAGAAATTTATATTAAAATTTAGAACAAGATTAAATTGGGGTGAATAATAATGGAAAATTCAATTTCTGGAAGTCAACCAAAATTAGATCGTAAAAAATTTAAAATTGTAAAAAATAAATCGATTGAGTCAGAAAAGATCATTGGAAAAAGTTTAGGTTATTGGAAAGACTCTTTACGACGATTAATTCATAATAAAATTGCCTCATTTTGTTTAGCAACTCTAGTATTGTTATATATTCTCTCTTGGGGAATCACCCTAGTTTCAAAAACTTCAACTATTATTGAACCACAAATACCATATCCCAATAATCCAAGTGTGATGGTAGAAAAACGTTACTTGACAAGTTTACCTCCTCGAATTAAGGGACTTGAATGGATTGGTTGGTTTAATGGAAAGATAGATGTAACGATTGCGAGAAGAAATTTAACCAATCCTGCAACTTCATGGAAATATAAAGAAGGAACTTATACAATTAAGTCATGTGAAATAGATAAGCAGGGAATTGAAATGTGTAAAATTTCTCATGACATGTATGCACAAAATAATGTAAAGTTCTTATATTTTCCATTTGGAACAGATGATGGTGCCCGTGACCAGTGGATTCGGGTTTGGTATGGGGTTAGAAATTCAATATCAATTGGGATATTAGTCGCAATCTTTGACATTGTTGTTGGTACATTGTATGGGGCTATTGCTGGTTTTTATGGTGGAACTAAAATTGATAATGTGATGATGCGTTTTGCAGAAATCTATGGAAGTATTCCAAGTATTGTATTATTAATTTTACTTGCATCTATTTTAGGACGAGGATTTTGGACGATGGTTATTGCGATGGTATTAACAGGTTGGATAAATGTCGCCATGATGATTCGAGCGCAGTTTTTGAGATATCGTGATCACGATTTTGTATTAGCCTCTAAAACAGTGGGAGCGAGTAATCGACGTTTAATCTTTAAGCATATTTTACCTAATGTAATTAGTCAATTAGTAATATTAGCTGCATTTGATATACCAGCTGCAATTTTCTATGAAGCAACCTTATCATTTATTGGTTTAGGACTTCCTGTAAATCAACCTTCATTAGGGAATTTAATCACAAGAGGAATTTCACAACGTGTTATGTTACCATACATGCTATGGATTCCAACCATCATTTTATCATTAATCTTGTTAGCAATTAATTTATTAGCTAATGGCTTAAGAGATTCGTTTGATCCAAGATTAAGAGGACGATAGGAAGGTGATAACATGGAAAAAATATTAGAGGTAAATGATTTAAATGTTATTTTTGAAACGCATGCAGGTAGAGTTCATGCCATAAGAGATATTAGTTTTGATTTGTATCGAGGAGAAACACTTGCGATTGTTGGTGAGTCCGGGTCTGGCAAATCAGTCACATCAAAAGCAATTATGCAGTTATTAGCTGAAAATGGAGAGATTATTAGTGGTGAAATCCTATATAAAAAATTAAGTGGAGAAGTCATTGATATCGCACAATTAAAAGATTCACAAATGCATCATATTCGTGGACGAGAAATAGCGATGGTTTTTCAAGACCCTATGACTTCACTTAACCCAACGATGACAATAGGAAAACAAATTATGGAACCACTCATTAAGCATCAAATGTTTTATACACCAAAGAGTATTAAAACAGAAAAAGAAAGAACGATTAAAGAATTAAATTCAAATATTAAACGATTAGAAAATGATCTAGAAAATACAAAAGACGAAGATATGATAAAAAAATTAAAAGGCTTGATTGATAAAAACAATAAATTAATTAAAAACGCATTAGAAAAAGAAAAAGCAGATTTAGAAAAATATCAAAAAATAGAGAAAGAAAAAATCATACAAAAAGAAGCACTTCAAAAAGAGAAAGCATCCCTTATTCAAGAGATAAAAGGATATAGTAAAAATCAAGAGAAGAGAAAAGAGTTACGGAAACGTCTTAGTATTATTAAACATAAATTAAAAGAATTAACTTATGATGAAGTGTACAAAAAGGCAATTGAGTTAATTCGTTTGGTTGGAATTGATCGACCTGAAAAAAGGATGAAACAATATCCACATCAATTCTCTGGTGGAATGCGACAACGAATTGTTATTGCGATAGCACTTGCTTGTAATCCAAATATTTTAATATGTGATGAACCAACCACTGCCTTAGATGTAACCATTCAGGCACAAATAATTGAATTAATAAAAGATCTACAACAAAAAACAGGTTGTGCAGTCATATTTATCACCCATGATTTAGGAGTCGTCGCTAATATAGCGAATCGTATCGCTGTTATGTACGCTGGGAAAATATGCGAGATTGGTACATCAAGGGATGTTTTTTATGAACCAGCCCATCCTTATACTTGGGGATTACTTGCCTCAAAACCTGATAAAGATGATTTAAAAGAACGATTATATTCAATCCCTGGAACACCACCTAATTTATTATATCCACCTAAAGGTGATGCATTTGCCCTTCGTAGTGATTATGCGATGGAAATAGATTTTGAAGAACAACCACCTTTGTTTAAAATAAGCGATACACATTATGCAGCAACTTGGTTACTCCATGAATATGCTCCAAAAGTTGAAATGCCAAATGTAATTAAAAAACGCTATGCGAAAAAAGGAGTGGCGATTCGTGAATGAAAATAGAGAAGTTTTATTAGAAGTTAAGAATTTAAAACAGTATTTTCATATCGGTGGTGGATCAGTTGTAAAAGCAGTAGATGATGTATCATTTGAAATCTATAAAGGAGAAACCTTTGGATTAGTTGGTGAATCAGGAAGTGGTAAATCAACAACAGGTAGAAGTATTATTAGGTTATATGAGCCAACAGGTGGAGAAATCTTTTATAAAGGGGAACGGATTGCCGTTGGTCATATGTCTATTGATGGATGGAAAAAAGATATATTAAAAATGAAAAAAGGGCAATCAGAAGAAAGTGATCAAATGACTGATTTAAAAGAATTAATAAAAACCGCTAAACATGATAATATTGTAAAATCTGATCTGAGAAAATCTATGCAGATGATTTTTCAGGACCCAATGGCTAGCTTGAACCCAAGATTAAGAGTGGTAGACATTGTTGCAGAAGGAATAGATGTTCATCATTTAATCGATACAAAGGGTTTATCTAATAAAGCAAGATTAGATAAGCGGGAAGAAAAAGTATTTAAATTACTTGAAAAAGTAGGGTTAAGTAGAGACCATGCTGGTCGTTATCCGCATGAGTTTTCTGGTGGACAACGTCAACGAATTGGGATAGCGAGAGCTTTAATTACTAATCCTGACTTTATTATCGCTGATGAACCGATTTCAGCATTAGATGTTTCAATTCAAGCTCAAGTCGTTAACTTATTAAATGATTTAAAAGAAGAATTTGGCTTAACTTATTTATTTATTGCCCATGATTTATCGATGGTAAAATATATATCAGATAGAATTGGCGTAATGCACCTAGGAAAATTAGTTGAATTAGGTACTTCAGATCATATTAATGATAACCCATTTCATCCTTATACTAAATCATTATTATCAGCGATTCCACTTCCAGACCCTGATTATGAACAAAGTAGAACTCGGATTCATTATGATAAAAATAAAGTCGATTATAATAAAGGGCAGTGGATTGAAGTTGAACCTAATCATTTTGTTCTTGGTACAGTAGAAGAAGTAGAAGAATGGAAAAAGAGTGGTCATTAATAATATAAATGAAGGAATTTATTAATTGAATTCCTTTTTTTGATAATTTAGGAATAAATATTAGATAAAATAGTATGATATACTAAGTAAATTTGGAGGTGATGTGTTGTGATTAAGTTATTTAAATGGCTTTATGCCAATAAAATAACCTTAACTGGTTTTTTGGCACTTATTTTTTATGTCCTAGATGAGATATTTGATTTTTCTGGAAGTATGGATATTTCACAAGAAGCGTATTATGGAATCGCATCATTAATTTTTATTATCGTAGGATTTGCGATTAAGGGAAGAGGTATAGAATCAATTGATCATTTTAAAGAAGCA
This sequence comes from Mycoplasmatota bacterium, assembly GCA_018394295.1. Classification (NCBI taxonomy): domain Bacteria; kingdom Bacillati; phylum Mycoplasmatota; species Mycoplasmatota bacterium. The sequence continues at coordinate 2,015,736 of CP074573.1, read as the reverse complement.
ATAGAAATGCAAAAGAAGTTAAAAGAAAGTAAAACATTACAGGAAAAGGTTGAAATATTATCTAATATCATCGATGATGATCAACCAAAAGATAAATAATTTTCATTTTAAAAAGGAGGGAATTTCCCTCCTTTTGACAATCTATATATTATCCATTAACTAAATTAAATTCTTTTAATTCTTCATCATCTTTCGCGTTATGAAGTTGATAATAAATCCCATGTTGTTCTAATAATTGATCATGTGTTCCTTGTTCAATTATCTTACCGTGATTCATGACAATAATTAAATCACTATGTCTTATCGTTGATAAACGATGTGCAATCACAAAACTTGTTTTATCTGTGGTTAAATTATCAATCGCTTTTTGGATGTTCATTTCAGTAATCGTATCAACGCTACTTGTCGCTTCATCAAGGATTAAAATATCAGAATTTTTAAGAATTGTACGTGCAATAGATAGAAGTTGACGTTGACCATAACTGATATTAGAACCATTTCTTGAAAGAACGGTATTATATTGATTTGGTAACTCCATAATAAATTCATGACAATTAGCTAATTTACAAGCTTCTATAATCTCTTCATCAGTTGCATCTAGTTTTCCAAAACGAATATTGTTATAGATGGTATCTGAGAAGAGGTTGGTATCTTGTAAAACAATACCAACATGATTTAATAAGCTTTCTTGAGTAATCTTTTTTATATTGATTCCATCAATTAAGATTTCTCCCTCATTAATGTCATAAAAACGGGTAACAAGATTTATAATCGTTGTCTTTCCAGCACCAGTATGACCTACTAATGCAATTTTCATGCCAGGTTTAGCGTCAATTGAGACATCTTTTAAAACAGGTGTATCTTCTAAATAACCAAAGGAAACATGATCTAATACAACATGACCTTTCGTTTCATCTAGTACAATTCCATTTTCTGCATCTTGAATAAGGGTTTGGTCATCTAAAATATCAAAAATACGTTCTGCTCCTGATAAAGCATTTTGAATATCAGTGTACATATTGGCTAAATTATTAATTTGAGCACCAAAACGATTTGCTAGGGTAAGGAAAACTGCGATTGTCCCAATAGTTACCGTTTCATCTCCGTTAATTGCTAGGATTGCTCCTGCTGTAATAATAATGATATAACGTAGACGATTTAAAAAGCCAATGACAGGATTCATTAAACTCGCAAAAGTCAGAGCACTAATGGTTATTTTTTTTACACGTCTACTTTCAGTCGAAAATTCTTTGATGATTTCATCTTCTTGACAAAATGATTGAATAACTTTTGCCCCATTAATTTGTTCTGCCACAAATCCATTTAAAGCACCATTTTCATAGCGCATACGTCTAAATCTTTTTCTAGATGCCTTTGAAACATTTTTTGCTGCGAAATAGATAAGGGGAATGGTTATTAAAGCAACAATTGTTAATTTCCAACTCATCCATAACATTAATGAGATGGTTAGTATTAAAGTCATCATACTTGATATAAATGAGATAAAAGTTTGTGTCATTGTATTACTAATATTATCTACATCATTTGTGATACGAATCATTAAGTCACCATCTCGATTCCTATCAAAGAAACTGATGGCTAGAGATTGTAATTTCGTAAAAATATTTTTACGCATCCGTTTTAATGTTCTTTGTGTAATCCCAATCATTAGATATGAACTTAAGAAAGTAGTGATTATCTCAAATACAAATAATAAAGCAAGTATGAGGATATAAAATGAAAAACCATCTGATAAACCTTTTTTTATAAAGTCATCAATAAGGACTCGTTTAACTTGTTCTCCACTTAAAGAGACAATAATTGAAATAAAAATTAGAGAGATGACAATAGAAAGCCATTTTTTTTCATTATATAAATATTTAACAACCCGTAATGTAGTTGCCAATCCATTTTCTGGTTTGCTATTGCGTTTTCTGTAGGTAGACCGCTTATATAGATCGATTCTTGATTTATGATTGATAAGTTCTTCTTTTTTATTTTGTTTACTCAACCTTCATACCCCCCATTTGAGTTTTATAGATGGACTGATAAAGTTTATTATTATGAAGTAGTTCATTATGTGTTCCCATACCAGTTACACTACCATTTTCTAAAACTAATATTTTATCCGCATTCATCACTGAACGGATTCTTTGGGCAATTATGATTGTTGTAGATTTATTTAAGTTATTATTTAATGACTTTAATATTTTTCGTTCTGTTGTCATATCAACAGCACTTGTACTATCATCAAAAATCAAAATTTTAGGATCAGTGATGATAGACCTAGACATACTTAGTCGTTGTTTTTGTCCACCAGATAAATTAATACCACGCTCCCCTAAAATGGTATTGTAGCCATCTGAAAATGAGGTAATAAACTCATAAGCCTCTGCGTTTTTAGAAGCAAAATATACTTCTTCTTCATCTTTTTCCATCGCACCGAATTTGATATTATCTTCTATTGAACCAGCAAAAAGGAGCGCTTTTTGCATTACAGTACTAATTTGACTCCGTAATGTATGAAGGTCATATTCTTTCACATTAATACCATCAACTAGTACTTCACCCTCTATAACATCATAAAAGCGTGGGATTAAACTAATCAGAGAAGTCTTACCAGATCCTGTTGTACCAAGAATTCCCAGTTTTTCACCTGCTTCAAGCTTAAACGAAACATTATTTAAGATAGGTTTTTGTCCTTTATAAGCAAAAGTGACATTTCTAAATTCTATTTCTCCTTTAATATCAACATCTTTAATTGGTGTTTCTATTTCATTTAGTTCAGAATTGACTTCGAATAGTTCGACGAGTCGCGAGGATGAGGCACCAGCTCGAGGAATCATTCGAATAAGACCATTAATCATGCTTAATGCCATATTGATTTGACCTAGATAACCGAGAAAAGCAATGATATTTCCAGCATCATATTTTTGGTTGATTACATCTAAACCACCAATATATAAGACAGCGACGATACACATATTCATGACAAACATGAAAATTGGTGAATTAAATGAAGTAATCACATTTGCCTTGATGGTTGAGTTTTGTAATTCATCAATATATTGATCGAAATTATCATTGACAAACTTTGAACGATTAAATGCTTTTACAACACGGATATTTTCTAAATTTTCTTGTGTATAAGTATTGATATTTTCTAATTTTTCTTGTACTTCACGATATTTAGGATAAGACTTTTTAACAATAAAATAGTTTGAAAGAAAAATAATTGGTATTGCGAAAATTAACGTAATAGCTAATTTAGGACTCAAAGTAATTATCATAAATATGGAACCAAAGATTAAGTAAGGGGCCCTGAAAATCGTTCTTAGAAAATTTCTTGTCATCCAGCGCAACATATTGGTATCTGAAGTTACACGTGTGATTACTTTACCAATTTTAAATTCATCTAAATTAGTAAATGACATATTTAAAGATTTTTTAAATGTTTCAATTCGTAAATCATTTGCCATTTCATTACTAGCCCAATTGGCAAAGAAATTACTTAAAAAAGCAAAAAGAACACTTAAGACGGTATATAAAAGCATCATTAGGCTCATATAACCAACTTTTGTAAGGTTTTTTTCTGTAATCCCTACATCAATTATTTGTCCAGATGTTTTAGGGATTAATAGTAAAAAAGTGACTTCTCCAATTAAAAATATTGGAGCAAGGATCGCAATGTACCAGTATGGTTTTAAGTATCTCAGTATTTTAAAATAATTCTTCATAACACAACTCCTCAATACAACTGCATTTATTATTTACTGATTTATATTATTTTAGCACTATTATTTATTAAGTCAAGTTTATTATAAAACAAAAATAATCTGTATTTAGATCAAATTGAACACAGATTTTTTTGTAAAATTATAATATTTTTTTCATACTGTAGTTGTTAAATCCTTTTGGTAAATTTTTATTAACACCAAAGACTTCATAACCTAATTTTTCATAAAATGGTTTTGCCTGAAAATCAGTTGTCCCTAAAAAGGCTTGGTTTATTTTCATATCTAAGGCATAATTTTCAGCCTTAGTTACTAATTGTTTCCCTAATTTTTTCTTTCTATAATCCTCATGTACCCATAAAGTACTTATATATAAATAATCATAACCAATATAACCAACTAAACCACCGATTAATTTTCTGTTTTCATTTTTCGCAATAATGTAAACAAATTCAAAAAAATGTTTTCCTACTAATGCCTCTTTTTCATGGGCTAGTTGTTCTTGAAATTGATCTGTTTCAATTTTACTTGGAGTTTTAACTAAACTAATTTCATTCGGAATGTTTATTTCTTTTAGGATATTATTCCTTAAATGTTTTTCTAAAAAGTTATATCGGTGCCCAATTGGACGGTCATCTAAATATCCATAAACCTGATACCCTCTATTAATAAGGAAATCTTTCAGTTTTTCATCAATTGCATGAATTGTCATATAATTAATATCGTGTTCTAAGGTGATTTTTTCAGCTTGATTAAGTAAATATTTTCCTAAACCTTGATTACGGTAAGCCTCATCAACCCAATAATCATTTACAAATAAACAATCCCAAGTTAATGCACCAAATAATCCACCAACTACGACTTCTTTATCTTTCAAAATGAGTTTTACATAACTAACATCATAATGACCTGTAAACTTTTCATTGTGTTTTACCAATCCATCAATGATCGTTTTTTTATCTTCTTCATTCAAATCATTTGTATGTGTAATTGTAATCATACTATCCCCTCCAAAGATTACTTTATCAATTAATTAATAAAATGTAAAGTTAATATTCAATAAAATTATCCAATTAGGTCTTAATCTTTTGGATGAAAACATTGGTACTAATACTTCATCAACACTCCATGCATACAATCATCATTCATATATTAAGTCAAGTTTATCATAAATAAAAAAATCTGTATTTAGATTAAATTAAAATACAGATTTTTTAAAAAGTTATAGAACTTTATTCATACAGTAGTCGTTAAATCCTTTTGGTAAATCTTCGCTAACAGCAAAGACTTTATAACCCAATTTTTCATAAAATGGTCTTGCTTGAAAATCAGTAGTACCTAGATAGATTTGCTTAATCCCTTTTTCTAAAGCATGTTTTTCAGCCTTAGTCATTAATTTTTTCCCTAAATTATTCTTTCTATAATCATCGTGTACCCATAAAGTTCCAATGTATAAACAATCATACTCTATATTACCAATTAAGCCACCAATTATTTCTTCGTTTTCATTTCTAGCAGTAACATAAACCTTTTCAACTGAATGTTGTCCTATTAATGCCTCTTTAGTTTGTTTTAGTTTTTCTTGAAATTGAGCAGTTTCACCCTTATTAGGATTTTTATTTAAAATGATGTTTTTAGGACAGTCAATCGTTTCTATTGAATCATCACTTAAACGTTTATCTAGAAGATAATATTGATGTCCCATTGGACGGTTATTTAAATAACCATACACCTGATATCCTCTATCAATGAAATAATCTTTTAATTTTTCATCAAATGCATCAAATGTTATATAATCAATTTGATGTTCTAAAGTGATTTTTTCAGCCTGATTGATTAAGTACTTTCCTAAACCTTGATTACGATAAGCATCATCAACCCAATAATCATCCACAAATAAACAGTCCCAAATAAAAACACCATATAACCCACCAACGATGACCTCTTTCTCTTTTAAAATGAGTTTTATATAACTAACCTCATAATGACCAGTAAATGTTTCATTATATTTTACTAATCCATCAATAATTGTCTTTTTATCTTCCTCTTGCAAAGAATTTGTCTGCGTAATTGTTATCATACCATCCCCTCCAAGATTACTTTATCAATGAATTAATTAAATGTAAAGTCAATAATCGATAATATTCTTAATATATGGCTATTTTTCTTTTAAATGAGTTAAAACATCTTCCACATAGGCACGTAATACTTCACCAACACTCCATGCTTGTGAATAACAACCGCGTTGTTCTGAAGGATTCAAACCATCAAAAATTTCTGCGATGCCATTTATACAACCATCATTCATATGATCTTCAAATAACTCTAGCATATATTTTGCTTTTAGTAGGGCTTCTTTATTGTAGTCATTTACCTTACAATAAGCCGTTATAAAACCGCCGATTAAAAAGCCCCAGGTTGTCCCCATATGATAGGCCATATCTCTATTAATTAGTTTTCCTTCATAATTTGGAATGAATTTTGGATCTTGTGGAGATAAAGAACGTAGTCCATAGGTATTATATAAATTTTGATAGACGCAATCTACAATTTGTTTTTCTTTTTCTTTATTTAGCATGGTTCGTGGTAAACTAACTGCATAAATCTGATTTGGTCTAATACTATCATCTTTTTCATCAATGACATCATATAGACAATGGTCTTTCTCATTCCAAAATTTACTATTAAAGGATTGTTTAACTTTTTCAGCTAAATCACCATAGGGATTATCTTCACCAAATTGATTAGCTAATTCACTCATAAAGCTTAGTGCATTGTACCATAAAGCATTAATTTCAACGGGTTTTCCATGTCTTGGAGTGACAACATATCCATTAACACGAACATCCATCCAAGTCACTTGATCTAAACCACTTCCTGCATGGATTAAATAATCATCATCCATGTATATAGAAAAGGAAGTGCCATGTTCGTAAGCATGAATAATTTCTTTTAATTTTGGATAAAGTGATTTTACAAAATCAATATCCTTTGTATATTTTAAATATTGGTCAATTGAATGGAAATACCAGAGAGAAGCATCAACTGTATTATAAAGCGGTTCTTGATTTTCCTCGGGAAACATATTGGGAACTAAACCATTTTTAATATATTTTGAAAATGAGAGAAGTATTTCTTTAGCATCTTGAAATCTTTTGGTTACTAAGGTTAATCCTTGCATCGCAATCATGGTATCTCGTCCCCAATCAGTAAACCATGGGAACCCAGCTAGAATTGTTTTTAATTCAGTCGACTCCCTAGAACATATAAAATGATCACTTGCTTTAACTAATCGATTAGCATAGTTGTTATTTATATTAGCTATATTAACTAATCGATTCATCCGTTTTTTGTAGTCATTTACAATTTGAAAACCATTTTCATTAATTGTTTTATTTTCTATTGTACATATACAATAGAAATTTTTCTCTTCATAAGGATCTATAGAAACTACGATTTGATATGGTGTGAAATGATTATCGACTGAGGTTGATCCTGTTTTTATGTCAAAACCGTATACCAGATTTTCTTTATATTTTTGATTTGATTGTCTAAACTGTCCATCGGAAGTATTAAACTTAATTGTAAGGTCTTTATGTTTCAGTGAGGTTAATTGAACTTCCTTCTCTAGCATTTTAGTTTTAAAATTGATTTGTGATGGATGAGTAGTATCTCCACAATCGCGATTGTTGAAAAAAGGTGTTATAACCAATTGGCCTGCATCTTTTCCATTTTTGATTTTATATGTAATTGCGACGGTGTTCTCTCCATATTTTAGTGCGATGGATTTTTCTATTAAACAATCATTCACTTGATAATGAAAGATTGGATAGTCTTCAAATGAAAAACGTTGTAACCTCTTTTGCCCCTCATCTGTCCAACCAACCATTTGATTTGTCGCTAGTGAGTAATGGTTTTTGTTTAAAATTAATTCCTCATCTGTTTTAGCTAAAACATTCACCCTAGATACAGGTGGTTTTAATGATGCGATTAAATATCCATGATGACTTCTAAAATTTGCATTGATAATTGAATTACCAGCATACCCTCCTAAACCATTAGATATCATCCATTCTCTTTCTAACCCTTGTGAAAATGTCTTAAAAAAACCTTTACCAAAATTCATTTAAAAACCTCCTGTGACTTAATTCATAATTATATTGTGGATTTTAAGGCGATTAATTCATCTATTTTGTTTCAAAAACAAATTAATGCTTGACTAAAACAAGTAATAAGTAATATGATATTAATAATAAGCAGAAAGGATGGATATTATGGCAAGAAAAAAAACATTTGCGGTAATCGGTCTAGGACGATTTGGAAAAAGTGTATTACAAGAATTAATTGGATTAGATAATGAAGTTCTAGCCATCGATATAAATGAAGAAAGAGTTAATGAAGTATCTAATATTGCTAGTCATGCGATTATTTGTGATACAACGGATGAAGAAGCATTAATTAATATTGGTGTTAAGAATATTGATCATGTCGTCATCGCAATTGGAGATAATGTACAAGCAAGTATCTTAACTTCCTTAATATTAAAAGAATTAAATGTCTCAGAAATTACAGTAAAGGCACAAAATGATTATCATGAACGTGTTTTGAAGAAAATCGGTATAACCGATATTATTCATCCAGAACAGGATATGGGAAAAAGAATTGCACGTAGAATTTCATCTCGCATTATTTCTGAAACATTAGAACTATCAAAAAAATATAGTTTAGTAGAATTAAAAGCAACCGGGAAAATAGTAAATAAAACTTTATTAGAGTTAGATTTAAGAAATAAAATTGGAATTAATATCGTTGCATTAAAGAGAGAAGATAACATTATTATACCTGATGCTGATGAAGTGATAAATTCAAATGATACGATTATTATTGTTGGTAGTAATCAATCAATAGATAAATTTGAAAAATATTTGTTATCTTAAATGTAAAAGTCATGTGTATAACATGACTTTTAAGTTTTCAAACTGCTGAATCGAGTAGGAAGAAATAAATAGTTTTCTATTCATTTCAGACCTCTCACACCACCGTACGTACCGTTCGGTATACGGCGGTTCAATATGTTATCTAACAGATAAATAATATTCGGTCATTGATATTAGACCACGACGTTCTAATCTTTTATTTGTAATCGTAGTTGTTAAGATAAAGCTATGTGCGATTCGCGCATAGCTTTTTCTACTGTTTGCGTATTCCCAAGCCTTTTGACGACTTGCGCCTAGTTTCCTTAGGGATTTAAATCGTTTCCCAATCTTTTTCCATGCTTTCCAGATACACATTCTTACACGAAATCTTATTTGTTCATCTAATTTCATCAATAACCATTTCATATCGGCTACTTTATAATAATTAACCCAACCTGTTATAAGTTGTTTTATTTTGAGTAACCGATAATCTAAACTGATACTCCATCTTCTAGATGTTAATTTCTTAATCTTTTCTTTTATTCTTTTAATTGATTTTGGATGTACTTTGATTCTAACTTGTCTGTGCCTGGGATTGTAGTAAAAGCCAAAGCCTAAAAATTTGATTCCTTTATTACAGTAATCTACTTTGCTTTTACTCTGATTAACTTTGAGTTTTAACTTCTTTTCAATAAAGTTAGTTATACTCTCCATTACTCTTTGTCCTGCACGTATACTTTTTACATATATATTACAGTCATCGGCATATCGTACAAATCTTAATCCTCTTTTAGTTAACTCTTTATCTAGTTCATTAAGCATGATATTTGATAATAATGGACTTAATGGTCCTCCTTGTGGTGTTCCTTCCTCACTATCTATTACGACTCCATTTATCATGATACCACTAACTAGATATTTCCTTATCAAACTCATTAAATCACTATCTTTAATTGTTAAAGATAATATTTGCATGAGTTTATCATGGTTAACCTTATCAAAGAATTTCTCTAAATCCGTATCAACTATTACTTTGTAACCATCATTTAAATACATTAAACTTCTCTCAATTGCCATATGACAACCTCGATTTGGTCTAAATCCAAAACTAGAGTCACTAAATTGTTTCTCAAAAATTGGTGATAGCACTTGATTAATGGCTTGTTGAATGATTCTATCTATAACCGTTGGTATTCCTAGTAGTCTTACCCCACCATCAGGTTTTGGTATTTCTACTCTCCTAACGGGGTTAGGTTTATACTTTCTATTTCTTATGGCTCTTTTAATTTCATCACCATGTTTCATAAAATGTAATCTTCCTTGTTCAACATTCATCCCATCAATTCCAGCAGCACCTTTATTCTTCACTACTCTAGCGATGGCTTCATTTAAATTGCAGTTACTTAAGATTAATTCTAGAAGATTTTCCATTAGTAATTGCTCCTTTCATTGTTAAGACCATACTGTTTGTCCTAAAGGCTCCTAGGTTCCTTACGATACCATCGAAGTTAGGTAGGTAATCCTGATTTTCTACTGTTCATATAGTCTTATAATTTACATTTACAATTAAACATACTGTTTCGCCCTTCGGTTTGGACCCTACTATGGCTCTGCTGACTTCTCACGATAAATCTTTTTCAACCACGCTCGTGACGTGTCCATGAGATCTCCCAGGGTAAGTCTATTCACTTTCATTTCATATACTCGCCACATTTACGTGTATTATTGCTTTGATGACTACGGACTTTGTTTTGTTAAGCAAACTCATCCATAATACCCGCCTGATGTGATTCGTGTTCCTCGAGCCAAAATTTTGCCTCCTACTTCCTTCAGACCCTACTTCGCAATAGGCGCCCTTGTACTTGGCTAACACTTTAGTCATCTTCCCGTGTAGTGGACTTTCACCACCTAGTTAATAGACATGCCTGGCACACGTAAAAGACTGTAGGTCCAAATGAACCTACAGTCTTATTTTTCTTCTTGCTCATCATCTACTGTTGTATCATTGTCTAAAATATTTAAAGAAGAATTTCCATAGTCAATATCTCCTTTATTTTTTTTACGTAATGTTTGAATAATTACATAAATTATAAGGAGTATTACTGCTAGTGGGATAATCGCAAATAATACGTATAAAAATTGACTCATAAATTTATTCCTTTCTTTTTCGAGTATTGATTTTTGGTTAATTTCTTAATCATGGTAAGTATACTTATTTGTTTGATCATCGTAGGTATAAGAGCCTTGTTTAGTAGAGGCTTTATTTAATTTCTTTTGAATAAAGTTATAAATATTTATGTTTATGTTTTTCTTTACCTTTAAATATTCATATAATCCAATTAAATAGGTACATACAAAAAAGGATAAGACATAACTATTAATTAAATTAGTTTTAAATAAAGAGAACCAAATTTTAAGATTATAATGTGGATAAACATAAATGGTTAATAAGATATTAAATAATAAGGCAAATAGAAGATCTAAACCAATGATATATACGGTACGAGTGAATAATAAATTAACGGTATATATAGAACTTCTAATTAGTAGTTTAAAAGTATAATTACAAAATTTAATAACTGTTTCATATCCTTTAATAATAAATGGAAAAAATCTTGGACTAAACAGTTTTATTAGAAAAAGGATAAAAAATAGTATTGCGATAATTTTAAAAAATAGACTAAGAAACATAGTTTCACCTCACATTTATATTATATCACAAGTTACATTATTGTAAAATGTTGAAAAAAAAAGATGAATTTATGATATAATTAATTTTGATTTGAGTACAAAAGAACAAGTAGGATATTTTAAGGATGTGAAACATGTGAAAGACAAATTAAGTATTTTGTTAGAACAACTAAATCTTACTGAAGAAGAAGCATTTCATGGGTGTCAATTAAAACAATTAGAAATTTCTAAAAAAGAGGGTACTTATCACTTTTATTTTTCTATGCCCCATTTATTAGAAAAAGAACTTTGTTTTCACTTTTATCGTCAACTAATAACAAGATTCACACAAATAAAAGGGGTAAATAAAGTTTATTTCACAGCTCAATTAGAAAATACCGAAGAGGTTGATATTTATGATTATTTTACGGTTGTTCAAGGGTTATTATGCATTTATGATACCTCTTTTAAAGCAATTGATAATTATGAAGTGAAATGTGTTGATAAAAATTTATATATAGATATTAAAACCAAATCAGAACAACAATTACTTGAATCTCAATTTAAAGGTCCGATTGAGAAAATGTATGCTTCCATTGGATTAAAGGTAAACTTTGATGTTCGATTAAATGAAAATGGACATTGTACAATTGAAGAAATAAATAAAAGAAAACAGGAACAGGATTATTTGTTTCAACAACAATTAAATGATATTAAAAAAGAACATCAAGAAGAAACTCAAACCCAAAAAGTTGTTGATAAACCGTATCCTTATCGTAAAAAAAGAAGTACGGTTTATAATGATAAAGTGGTGGGTTACCCAATTAAGGGGGAAAGTGAATCAATTCTTAATATTCCTTTAACACAAGAAGATTTACAAGTGGCTAAAGTAGAATATATTATTGAAGGATATATATTTGAATGTGATTCTAGAAAAACCGCTAAAGGGACTCATATGATTGATTTTGCGATTACAGATTATAATGATTCGATCACAGTTAAAGCTTTTGTGAAAAATGAGGAACATATTGAATTTTATGATTCAGTATTTAAAAAAGGGAATTATGTAAAATTAAAAGGAAATCCAAAATATGATGAATATCGTAAAGAAGTCATTTTATTTAGTAATTCAGGAGAAGTACTTGATAATAAATTCCAAGAAACACAACTTGTAGACCCAGGTTATAATAATGAACGACGTGTTGAATTACACGTTCATACGAATATGTCCAATATGGATAGTGTGACCTCCATTAGTCAATATGTTGAAAGAGCATTACACTATCAACATGAAGCAATCGCCATAACTGACCATAATGGTGTTTATGCTTTACCTGAGTTATATTCAGCAACTAAAAATAAAAATATTAAACCGATTTATGGGGTTGAAGTAAATTTAGTCGAAGATATGGCTAGAATTGCTTGGAATGAAAAACAAGTTTCATTACAAGATGCAACCTATGTTGTCTTTGATATTGAGACAACTGGTTTTTCAGTTAATTTTGATGATATTATAGAAGTATCCGCGGTTAAAATTAAAAACGGACAAGAAATTGATAAATTTAGTGAATTTTGTAATCCACACCGAAAATTAAGTTCAATCACCATTGAGTTAACCAATATTACCGATGCAGATCTTGTTATCGCTAGAGAAATTCCTGATGTTTTACAAGATTTTAAAACATTTTGTGAAGATGCGATTTTAGTAGCACATAATGCCAATTTCGATATGTCCCATATTGAGAATGCTTATGATAAATATGGTTTAGGAAGTTGTCCTAATCCTGTCATTGATACATTAGAATATGCACGGAATCGTTTTGGTGATCAACTCAAACGCTTTAATTTAAAGGCACTTAGTAAATTCTTTAGGGTTGATTTAACACAACATCATAGAGCTATTTATGATGCTAAAGCAACCGCAGAAATATTTATCCATTTATTACGTGATATGGATAAGCAAGGAATTAAAATGCATAATGAAATTAATTCTATAGTAGGACATTATGAGGCTTATAAGTATCAAATTCCTATACATGTAACACTCCTTGCGAAAAACGATGAGGGATTAAAAAACATGTTTAAAATTATTTCAGATGCACATACGGTTCATTTCTATAGGGAACCACGTGTCACTCGTTCTTTTTTGAATGAACATAGAGATAATCTTTTTATTGGTAGTTCTTGTAGTAATGGTGAGGTTTTTAAGATAGCATTTGAAAAAAGTTATGAAGAATTAAAGAAAGTAGCGCAATATTATGATTATCTAGAAATACAACCACCTGAAGTTTATTCGTATCTAGAAGATAAAAGTGGAAATGAAAAAACGATGAATTACATTATAGAAACACTTAAAACTATCATTCGTTGTGGTAATGAACTAAAAATTCCAGTTGTCGCATCAGGTGATGTGCATCATTTAACAAGAGAGGATAAATTATATCGAGAAATATATATCGATACTCCACAAACTGGGGGAGGATTACACCCCTTAAAAGATCCAGCTATAAAAGATACACCATCGATGCATTTTCGAACAACAGAAGAAATGATGAACGATTTCAATTTTTTACCTACCGACTTAGCGAAAGAAATAATTATTGATAATCCTCGAAAAATTGCCAGTCAAATAGAAGAGATTCAGGTTATTAAAGATAAATTGTTTACCCCAAATGATGATTTCTTAAAAGATAAAGGTATTTTAAGTATTGATGAAGAATTAAAAAAACAGTGCTTTGATAAAGCCAAGGATTTATATGGAGAAAACTTACCACAATATGTCAAGATACGTTTGGAGAAAGAATTAAATAGTATCATTAAACATGGGTTTGGGGTTATTTATTATATTTCTCATATGTTGGTTAAAAAATCATTAGATGATGGATATGTAGTTGGTTCTCGGGGTTCTGTTGGATCAAGTTTTGTTGCTACCTTACTTGATATCACTGAAGTTAATCCTTTATCACCACATTATCGATGTCCTAAATGCCAATTTAGTAGTTTTAAAATGAATGAAGAAGAAAAAAAGATATATCCAATTCGTGAAAATGAAACAGAATTACAACAGATACTTGATAAAGTTGATTCAGGATTTGATTTACCTGATGCCATATGTCCAAATTGTCAGACACCACTAAAAAAAGATGGACATGATATTCCGTTTGAAACGTTCTTAGGGTTTGAAGGGGATAAAGTACCAGATATTGATTTGAACTTTTCTGGTGAATATCAGCCAATTGCTCATCAATACTGTCAAGAGGTGTTTGGTATGGATTATGCCTTTAGAGCAGGAACCATCGGTACAGTCGCAGAAAAAACAGCTTTTGGTTTTGTTCGTGGTTATTTTGAAAAACGAAACCAATTAAAACGTGAACCTGAAATAAGACGAATTGCACAATTTTGTCAAGGAGTTAAAAGAACAACCGGTCAACATCCTGGTGGGATTATTGTTGTTCCTAATTATATGGATATTTATGATATCACACCAATTCAATATCCTGCTGATAATACCGAAAATGCATTTAGAACCACGCATTTTGATTTCCATTCAATTCATGACAATTTGTTGAAATTAGATATTTTAGGTCATGATGACCCAACGATGTTACGTTATTTAGAAGATTTAACAGGGATTGCACCACAAAATATTCCAATAGATGATAAGAAAGTGTATCAGTTATTCTGTTCAACAGAATCACTTGGTGTAAAACCAGAAAGAATATTATCTAACACAGGTAGTTATGGTGTTCCTGAGTTTGGAACCTTCTTTGTCAGAAAAATGTTAGAAGAAACAAGACCAAAGACATTTGCGGAACTGGTTAAAATATCAGGATTATCTCATGGGACTGATGTTTGGGCGAATAATGCGCAAGACTTAGTCAATCATAAATACTCTGAATTTGGACATATTGACTTCAAATCTTTAATTGGTTGTCGTGATGACATCATGGTTTATTTAATGTACTATGGGTTAGAACCAAAACAAGCATTTGATATTATGGAATTTGTCCGAAAAGGAAAAGCAAGTAAAAATAAAGAAAAATGGGAAAAATACAGTCAAATTATGCGTGAGAAAAAGGTCCCAGAATGGTTTGTTTGGTCATGTGGGCAAATCAAATACATGTTCCCTAAAGCACATGCAACTGCGTATGTTTTAATGGCAATTCGTATCGCTTGGTTTAAGGTTAATATGCCTATCTATTATTATGCAGCGTATTTTTCAAAACGTGCAGATACATTTGATGTGAATGTTTTAGTAAGGGGCAATGATGCGATTAGACATAAAATTAAAGAAATTAATGATAAAGGATATGATGCAACTGATAAAGAAAAATCATTGATCACCATATTAGAAATAGGTTTAGAGATGACAGAACGTGGATTTTACTTTAAACAAGTTGACTTAGAAAAATCAGAAGCTTCTGAATTTGTGATTACTGAAGACAAATTAGGACTCATTATCCCATTTCAAGCAGTAGATAGTTTAGGAGGAAATGTTGCTAAATCGATTGTTGAAGCTAGAAAAGAGAAGCCATTTATGTCTAAAGAGGACTTATCAAATCGAACTAGTTTATCTAAAACTTTAATTGAACGATTGACTGATTTAGGTTGTTTAGATGGGTTAAATGATTCTAATCAAATTAGTTTGTTTGAATTATAAAAGATGTAGAAATTAAGTTCTTGAGGTATAATATAGTTAGTGCTATAATAATAATATAAAAACAGGAGGTTGTTAAAATGGAATTTAAATCAAAAAATCCAGTATTAAATAAAATAGAATCTACAGTTGAAACTAATAATTATTCATATGTAACAGGTGAGACAGCGACTTTTTCTGGAATCGCGACAAAAACTGGAATCTTACTTTCAATTATTTTTGGAATCTCACTCATCATTTGGACTAACCTTTCAACATTCGCAGATTATTTACCAGGAATGATGATTGGTGGTATGATTGTTGGATTTATTTCTGTCATAGCTGCTGGTGTTTCAAGAAATGCTTCACCATTCTTTACAATTTTATATGCGATTAGCGAAGGATTAGTTTTAGGAACTGTATCAGCAATTGTTAATACTGCTTTACCAGGAATTGTTGCTGATGCTGTCTTAATCACATTTGCGATTTTCGCTTTCTTATTAATTGCTTATTCAACAGGTCTATTTAAAGTAGGCTTTAGATTTAGAAAAATATTCTATACCGCATTATTTGGTGTTTGTATCTTTTATTTCTTCTACTTTATTTTAAGTTTTTTTAATATACCATTACTACAAGTTCAAAACCCTGGTATTTTAATCGCTTTAACACTGGGAATGGTTATTTTAGCATCGTTTAGTTTATTAATTGATTTTGATAATTGTAAACTAGCTGTTAAAGATGGTGTTCCAAAAAGATCTGAATGGTATTTATCACTTGGATTATTAGTATCATTAGTATGGTTATATATTGAAGTATTACGTTTATTAATTATTATCTCAAGTTATTTTAGAGATTAATATAAGCAACATATAACATAAAGACTACATTGGGTTATTTGCCCTATGTAGTCTTTTTTTTATTTATAATTTATAATTTCTACTTAACTTACAATAGTGATTGGCATTTTCACTGATTTTTGCGATTTCTTCTTTCTTTAAGGCTCGTATAACTTTCGCTGGATTACCAAAAGCAAGATGATTATCAGGAATTACTGTATGACTCGTTACTAAACTATTGGCACCAATAATACAGTTATTTCCAATTTGGGCTCCATTTAAAATAGTCGCATTCATTCCAACAAGAACATTATTTCCAATTTGACATCCATGTAAAACAACATGATGACCAATAGAACAATTATTACCTATTATCGTTGGAAAGTTTTTATCTGTATGAATCATAACTAAATCTTGAATATTTGTGTTTTCACCAATTTTAACAATATCTAAATCAGCCCGAATAACACTATTAAACCAAACAGATACTTTCTTTTCTAATAGCACATTACCTATTACAATGGCACCTTCAGCTATATAACAAGTCTTATCAATTTCAGGTTTAAGCATTCAAATCACACTTTCTATTTATATTTAATTATATTATAACGAAATTGTTAAAAATTAACAAAATATTTTCATAGAAATTGCAAAAATACCAAAAATAATCTTAGGAAGGTGATATCATGGGTCAAAAATCAATGTTAAAACAAGCATTTATTCTAACTGCTGGTAATATTATTTCCCGCTTTTTGGGTCTTATTTATGTATTTCCTTTTGCTTGGTTAGTCGGGCAAGAGGGACAAGCCTTATTTTCCTATGCTTATGTTCCTTATGTTATTTTTATCGATTTGGCTACCTTAGGTGTACCACTAGGGGTTTCTAAGTTTATTTCGATTTATAATGCACAAAATGATTACTTAACAAGTTATAAAATATTCAAAAAATCAACCATCCTAATGCTTATCATCGGTGTTTTTATGTTTTTAATGATGTTTCTCCTTTCTAAACCAATTGCTTATCAAGTGTTAGGTGGAAAAACGGAATTAATCAATAATATTCATGATGTCACATTAGTCATTCGAGTTATATCCACTGCATTAATTGTTGTGCCATCTATTGCTTTGTTAAGAGGTTTTTTCCAAGGATTTAAATTAGCCAGACCAACTGCGATGAGTCAAATTATCGAACAACTTACTCGTGTTGTGTTTATTATCCTATCCGCTTTTATTATTGTGAAATTATTAAATCAAAAGTATACATTAGCGATTTATTTTGCGGTTAGTAGTGCGACAATTGCCGCTTTATCTGCTTATGTTGTATTAAGGGTGCAACTCCATAAATTTTTTAGTACATTGAATCCTCTACTTAAAACAAGTGTTGTTAGTCATCAAAAAAGTACCTATCAATTGTTCAAGGAATTATTTAAATATGCTCTACCAATCGCAATCTTTGGAATTGTCTCAAGTCTTTATCTTTTCATCGATACCTTAACTTTTAATAAGGCGTATTTATTAAAAGGAGTTAACAATTCAGAGATTATTTATGGAACGTATGCATTTGAAATAAACAAGTTAATCATGATTCCTGTGAGTCTAGGAATGGGGCTCGGGGTTTCTATGTTAATTTATATTTCTGAATCTTACACCAAAAAGCATTATCAAATGGTTAATAAACAGATTAACAAAGTTCTTCAAACTTGTACCTACATTATTGTTCCAATTATTATTATCATGATGATTTTTCCTAAAGCAGTATATAGTTTGTTTTATCAAGCAAGTAATCCATATGGATCTAGAATATTGTTGTCATTTGCGCCAGTTGCGATCCTATTATGCTTTAATCATATCACAAACGCTACGATGCAAGGGATTAATAAACAACGTTATTTAATTATATCAATGATAATCGGTGTGTGTATAAAATATCTTTATAATGAATCATTAATTCAAGCATTAGGTTATAATGGTGCTATCCTATCAACAACCATTGGTTTATTAACTACAATTTTAATCAATATATTTGTAATGAAATATTCTATAAAGTTTCATCACTTATATATTACTAGAAGGCTAGTGAGTATCTTTGGACTGAATATAATATTAGGTAGTTTATTTTATCTTATGAATTTTATAGTTTTTCAGTTTGATTTAAATTTTGATAGTCGTCTCAATTGTTTTACTTTTCTACTAATTAATTCAGTTGTTTATACAATAATATATTTATTAATAAGTTATATAACAGGATTACTTGATGTAATCACTGGGCGTGAATTTAAACTAAAAAAGATACTTATAGGATTACGCAACAAATATGTAACGAATATCTTATAAATGTGATATAATTTTAATTAGGATAACTACTTAATTTGGTTGGAGGATATTATGCAGACATTTCATCATTATAGTGTATTACTAAAAGAATCAATAGAAGGATTAAATATCCACCCTAATGGTATATATGTTGATTGTACATTAGGCGGAGGAGGGCATAGTAGTGAAATCCTCAAGCAATTAGATAAAGGTTTTTTATATGCCTTTGATCAAGATATTGATGCCATAGAGGCGGCAAATACTCGTTTAGAAACAATTAGTAACCGATATGAGATTATTAAAAGTAATTTTAAACATATAAAAACTGAATTAGAAAAGCGGGATGTAAAGCAAGTAGATGGAATTATTTTTGATTTAGGTGTTTCGTCTCCACAATTTGACCATGGTGAACGTGGTTTTAGTTATAAACACGATGCTAGACTTGATATGAGAATGGATGTCAGTCAAACATTATCTGCTTATGAAATTGTTAATGACTATTCATTTCAAGATTTATTTCGTATTATTAATCGTTATGGTGAAGAAAAATATGCCAAAAATATAGCCCGAGAAATTGAAAAGACACGAATGAAAAAACCTATTGAAACAACGTTAGAATTAGTTGATGTGATAAAAAGGTCAGTACCATATAAAAGTCAACGTGAAAAACATCCGGCAAAAAGAACCTTTCAAGCTTTACGAATTGAAACGAACAAAGAATTAGAAATACTACCCCAAACTTTAGAAGATGCCATTGATATACTTAAAATTGGTGGACGTATCTGTGTCATTACTTTTCATTCCTTAGAAGATAAACTAACAAAAGATATTTTTAAAAAATATTCAACGCAACCAGAAATTCCAAGAGGGCTACCTATCCTCCCTCAAGATGAAGAAGAAACGGTTCTAAAACTGATTAATCGGAAAGTTATCATAGCAACGCCATCGGAATTAGAAGAAAATAATCGTTCTCGCTCAGCAAAACTTAGAATCGCTTGTAAAAACAAAGAGAAATAGTGATTATATGAAAAAAATTATTATCCCCTATAAAATGAAAACACAAAAAAAACAATCCTTTAATTTAGTCTTGTTTTTAATGAGACTCTGGATTATTTTATTTGTATTAAGTGTAATTATCATTGTTTATTTACAATATCTAATAAAACCATAAGAAGAGATCTTTTTATGGTTTTTTTTTTGTCTCTATTAAAAATAATGGCTATGTTAATATTGATATAAAATTGTAGACATTAATAAACATAAAATGCTTCATGAACTAATTAGTTTCACAGAGCATTTAATTTAAAGTATATATTCCCAAAGATCACTTGATTAATTATAATGCTACATTGTTATTTTTTTGTTATTTAGTACATACACTGTTAATTGTGTGCCTAATCCTATTATCCCTACTAATAAGAAACCACAACCATTAATAGTTAAGAAACCTAATATTAATGAGATAGAAAATAAGACTATTAGTAAGAAGTTCAAAATTACTTTCAAATATTTCATACATAACCTCCTTTATCTTAATTATATAATTATACTTTAAACTTTAGAATAAAAATGTAGAAAAAGCAATAGTGAAAAAACTTCAGAATTTATTATCATAAAATTTATAAAGTTAGATGACTAATTTTTATATAATATGCCGATTAAATAAATCTAGGCTATTTATCATAAACATAGCTAAAATAATAAAAAAATTAATAATTACCTTAATGATCCAAATTTTGTGGTAAAATTAAGGTGAATAAGGAGGAGAGGTATACGTATGATTAATACAAGACTATTTACACTAGAAGACCTAACTGAGGTATGTCGACTTTTTAATGAACAAAAACTTCCATATCATCCATGGGATAAGGATTATTTCACACAAAAGTTTTTAAATAATCCAAATTATTGTGAAGATTGTATGTTTGTTGCGACTGAGGATGGAAATATTATTGGATTTGGATTTGGTTTGTACAAGAAAAAGTTTTTAAAAAATGAGGACAAAGCTAAATCACCAGGTTTTATTACGATGATTGTGGTAAAAGAAGATTATCGTAGAAAAGGAATAGGTACTAGGTTATTAAATAATATTGAAGCAATCTTATTTGAAAAAGGTAGAAAAAGAATAGATTGTAGCTTCTTTAATCCAATTCATCTAAATTGGTATATTCCAAATAAAAATAAACATGAACACCCTAATGCTCCAGGCGTTATTTATCCAAGTGATAGCTATGATTTCTTCTTAACACATGGATATAAAGCAGTCGCAAAAGAAAATGCCTACTATTTAAATTTATCAGAATTTAATCTTCCTAGTTCAATAGAAGATAGAATTGAAAGTTTGAAAAGTAAAGGGATTACTTTTGAATATTTTGATAAGAACAAACATCATTTTAGCGATTTATTTGATAAATTAGGCAATGAAGGTTGGAGGGAAGAAATCACAAAAGCAAGTAATGAAAAAAACCTACCAGTCCTTACACCTATTTATCAAAATCAAGCGATTGGTTTTACAGGACCACTTTATGTAGAAGATAATGGTCGTGGTTATTTTGCAGGGATTGGTGTTCATCCTGACTTTAGATCATATGGAATTGGAAAAGCTTTGTTTTTCTTATTGTGTCTTAACTTAAAAGAACTAGGGGCAAGCTATATGAGTCTTTTCACAGGAGAAGAAAATCCAGCAAGAAAAATGTATGAAAAGGCTGATTTTAAAATTGTAAAATCTTTTTACGTAATGAGAAAGGAAAAATAAAATGGCTAATAAAGTAATTATGGCAATCGGTGCTCATATAGGAGATATGGAATTAACGGTAGGTGGGGTACTAGCTACTCATGCATTAAAAGGAGATAAAATCATCACAGTTGCCTTAACAGGAGGAGAAAAAGGTAATCCTCCTCATCTAACGATAGATGCATACAGAAAACAAAAAGAACAAGAAGCACATACTTTTGCGAATATGTTAAATGGTGAAGCCATTATTTTTCCTTATCAAGATGGTTCTCTACCAAATAATGATGAAGTTAAGTTTAAAGTGTGTGATTTAATTCGTCAATATAAACCTGATGTGATATTAACCCATTGGAAAAACTCAATGCATAAAGATCATATCAATACCCATTATATTGTTAAAGATGCTCAGTTTTATGCTGGAGTCCCTGGGTTTGTTCGGAAAGATAAACCACATTTTAGCCCAGTATACTATGCAGAAAATTGGGAAGATGTAGAAGATTATAAACCTTATGTTTATGTCGATATTGAATTAGGATATGAATTGTGGTTAAAAGCATTACGGACCCATTGGTTTGTGACAAATAGTAAATCATTTAAATACTTAGAGTATTATGACCACTTATCATTTGTTCGTGGTTGTGAAGCTAGAAAAGTACGTGCTCAAACATTTATGATTGATGAACACGCAAAAAAAATTATTAGAGATTCGTTTTAAAGAATAATGAAATAAATATTTTGTACATTATGTTCAGTTTAAGTGTTCTATTAATAATTTAACCCTAAATCGTGGCATAAATCGCAGAATAATTCTCGATTCTAATAAATTTAACATAATATCATAAATAAAATAGGATATCATTGATGGATATCCTATTTTTTTATTCAGATTGATATTTATTCTTAACTATTGGATAATAATATATTTCAATATCTTTGTCTATGAATCCTCTTTTTTGTGAAGCCAACAAAGTAAAATACATATTGTCTCGTCCTACGGGATTATCAGTGTGTATATATATTTTGTCTGCCCTAAAACCATGTTCACAAAAGTATTTAACAAAATCATAACCTGATTTACGTATTATACCATTCTCATCTTCGCCTAAATCATGGTCTAAGGATAGAATGTGAATTTTATAGTTCTTTAAATATTCAACTGCTTGTTCAAAATTCCTTACACAAATAAATCCTTCTGGACAATCCCTCAAATCATCTACATATAAATTAATTGTATCTTTTTTCACTTCATTCTCTCCTTATTTTGTATTTAGACTATATTTACATGTTATAAAATAAAAAAACGTAAGGTCTCTTACGTTTATTACTATAGTTTAGGATTTATCTTTTTTCTATTGGTTTAGGTGCTAATAAATTAAAGTGATGAGTCAAGTTAATAAATTCACAAGGAAGCATTCCACCATATTCTCCATCTAAATTTAAAGGTGTATCTTTTTCAATATCAATTTTAATTCTTTTAGCACGGAAATACTTAATTTTAGCATGTTTTAATTGTTTACCACTTAATGTTTGAATACCAGCACCAACGAGTTTTGGAAAATTCATTTTTTCAACTATGATTAAATCAAATAATCCATCATCTATTCTAGATTTAACTGCCAAGTTTTCAAATCCACCAACTGAATTTGTGTTACATACTAAGAAGAATAAGATATCTCCTTCAAATACATTATCATCATATTCTATACGTACTTTTTTAGTGGTCATAAAGGGAAGTTTTTCTATTCCTTTAATATAATAGGCTAAGCGACCGAAAAAAGTCTTTAATTTGCTTGGTACCTCATATGTTATTTCAGTTAAAGTACCACCTGCAGCTACATTAATAAAGTATTTATCTCCAGCTTTTCCTATATCGATAGGTCTAGTTTCATTACTGCACAAAATATTACATACAGATATAATATCTCGTGGTATACCTAGCGCTGTGGCAAAGTCATTTGTGGTACCACAAGGAATAATTCCAAAAGTGGGACGATAATCTTGATCGGCTAAACCATTGATTACCTCAAATACTGTCCCATCACCCCCAGCAGCTATTACAAGGTCATATTTTCGCTCAATCGCTACTTTAGCTGCTTTTTTTGCACACCCTTCTCCAGTTGTTGCATGTGCACTTGCTTCATAACCTGCTTTTTCAAGTCTTTCTAAAATATAAGGCAGTTGTTTTCTAATTAATTCTCTTCCAGATGTTGGATTGTATATAATTCTTGCTCGTTTCATTATAATCCCTACTTTATCTATATTATCTAATTTATTTTATTTGAATATACTTACGACTAGTAAATAAAATCATAATTATATTATAAACCAATCGAATTCCATTTACTAGCAATTTTTGCTGAATAATGAAATTTTTGTAACTTTTTACTTATCTTATGTTAAACAATAATAATTTATGTTTGATTTGAATATTTATAGAAGAGATAGAAGAGAAATTTGGTGATTTTTAAAGATGAATGATTTTATATTAGTTATGCAAAAAAGACTTAAGTTTTTAATGGTCTTATTTTCTTTATTAGTTTTAGTATTAATATTTAGACTAGCGTTTGTTCAATTTGTAAATGGTAATAAAATAACAGATATGGCTTATGATTTGTGGAGTCGTAATATCCCCGTTGAGGGACAAAGAGGAATAATTTATGATAGAAATGGTAAACCCATTGTTAATAATAAGTTAGCGCCAAGTGTTGCTTTAATACCAAGACAAATCGAGAACCAAGAAGAAGTAGCATCTTTTTTAAGTAAAGTGCTTGAAGTGAGTTACGATGAAGCTTATCGACATGTTTCAAAGAATGTATCAATTGAACTTATTAAACCAGAAGGAAGAAAAATATCATTAGACCAAGCCAAAAAAATTATTGATAAAAATTATAAGGGTGTTTATTTAGTAGGGGATACTGAGAGAAATTATTTATACAATGAGTATTTAGCACATGTATTAGGTTTTGTAGGTATTGACAATCAAGGAATAACAGGAATTGAGTATATTTATGATGATTATTTAATGGGAAATAGTGGGAGTAGTAAATATTATACAGATGCCAAAGGACAATCTCTTAAGCAATTATATGGGTTATATGAAGCACCATCAAAAGGAATGGATATTTATTTAACGATTGATATGGACATTCAAATTCTATTAGAGCGAGTATTAGAAAATACCAATGCAAGGTATCAACCGGACCAAATTTTAGGTCTAGCAATGAACCCAAATAATGGTGAGATATATGCCATGGCAAGCTATCCTTCATATAATCCTACTAATTATCAAAACTATGACCAAGAAATATACAATCGTAATTTACCTATTTGGATGAGTTATGAACCAGGATCAACATTTAAGGTAGTGACTTATTCAGCTGGATTAGAAGAAGGGGTATTTAAAATGACAGACCATTTTTATGATCCGGGTTATACCATTGTTGATGGAACACGGATTAAAGATTGGAAAGCAGGGGGGCATGGGGACCAGACTTTTCTTGAAGTGATTCAAAATTCATGTAACCCAGGGTTTATGGAAATTGGAAGACGTTTAGGGAAAGAAAAATTATTTGAATATATTGATGCCTATGGATTTGGTAAAAAGACAGGAGTTGACTTGTTAGGTGAATCCTCAGGAATTGTTTTTAATGTTGATAATGTTGGACCTGTGGAACTTGCAACATCATCTTTTGGTCAAGGAAATTCAGTGACCCCAATTCAATTAGTAACGGCAGTGAGTGCGGCAATAAATGGTGGTGTTTTATATCAACCCCATGTATTACAAGAAGTTAGAATGCCCCTTTCAAATGAGTTACTATATGAAGTCAAACCAAAGGAAGTAAGACGTGTTATCAGTGAAGAAACCTCAAGTAAAGTGCGTTTCGCACTTGAAAGTGTTGTCGCTAAAGGAACAGGAAGAAATGCCTTTATTGATGGCTATCGTGTGGGCGGAAAAACTGGGACAGCGCAAAAAGCGGTTGATGGTGTCTATTTAGACAATAATTATATTGTTTCGTTTGTTGGTGCTGCACCAATGAATGATCCTCAACTTGTTGTCTATGTTGCAATCGATAATCCTAAGAATACCATTCAATATGGTGGGGTTGTCGCAGCGCCTATTGTTAAAGAAATCTTACAAGAAGCTTTACCAATTTTAGGAATTCCAAAACAACCAGATCAAATCGAAAAAGAATTACGTTGGGGGTGGGATAAAAAATATTATACAGTACCCAACCTAATTGGAATGAAGCGAAGTGAAATCCCACCAATCTATTATTATAATTATGAATTTTGGGGGGATGGAGACATTGTGCAATTTCAATCTCCTAGTCCAGGTGAGAAAGTAGCAGAGGGTGGAACAGTACTTATCTATTTATCAAGGGAGTGATCGTATGGATTTATATACCTTATTAACTAAATGTAAGATACATTTTGATAAAGATAAGATATTTAATCATGAAGTTAGAAAGATAGTAGAAAATTCACAAAAAGCAGAAATAAATAGTGTGTTTATCGCTATAAAAGGTGAAGAAAATGATGGGCATGATTATATTATTGATGTAGCCAATCAAAATATAAAAACAATTATTTATGAGGATAAGTATTATGATTATATTCAGTTCGAAAATACTAATATGATTAAAGTCCATGATTCAAAAAAAGCTTTAGCGATATTATCCCATGTTTTTTTTGATAAGCCTTCACGTAAAGTCAATATTATTGGAGTTACAGGAACGAATGGTAAAACAACTGTATCTACCATGATTTATCAAATATTTTCATTCTTAAAAAGAAATTGTACATTGATTGGGACAAATGGCATTAAACTAGGAAATGAAGCCATTGAAAGTCCTAATACAACCCCTTCTAATTTAATAATACAAAAAACAATTGCGAATTCTATTGATGAGGGTATCAAAGATATTGTAATGGAAGTATCTAGTCATGCAATTAAGCAAGAAAGAGTATCACAAATTGATTTTAATACAGTAATTTATACTAATTTTTCTCATGATCATTTAGACTATCATAAGACATTTGATGATTATTTTTATTCTAAAGGGTTACTTTTTGCATATTTAGGTAATTTTTTCAATGAAAAAAAAGTATTATTTAATGGAGACGATAAATATTTTAAAAAATTTATACGCTTAACAAATGTAGAAGCCTATACATATGGGTTGGGTGAAGAAAATGATTTTCAAGCGCGAGATATTAGTTGCGATGTCGATAAAATTTCTTTTAAGTACTATTGTTTTAATGAATTTATTGGGACTGTAAATACTAATAATATCTTTGGTTTTTTTAACGTGTATAATTTACTCGCTATTATCTCATATTTTTATATCAATCATTATAATATGGATGAAATATTAGATAAATTGCCACTTTTAAAAAGCGTAACTGGTAGAATGCAAAAGGTTCTAAATCCCTATCATTTAAATGTATTTATCGATTATGCTCATACGCCTGACAGTGTATTTCGTGTCTTAAATGAAATTAAAATGATTTCAAGGAAAAACATTATCTGCGTCATAGGGTGTGGTGGGGATAGAGATGCTTTAAAAAGGCCATTAATTGGTAAAATAACGACTAATTTAGCGGATTATGTCATTTTTACAACAGATAATCCAAGATTTGAAGAACCATCTAGTATTATTAACGATATGGTTCAAGGGGTATGTGATACCAATTATATTGTGATTGAAAATAGAAGAAACGCGATCAAGTATGCACTAGAGATAATTAGTGAAAATGATGTTGTTGTCATTTTAGGGAAAGGACATGAACATTATCAAATCATTAAAGATAAAAAAGAATACTTTAATGATTACGATGAAGTAATAAAGTTTATAAAATTACGACTTAACAAAGATGAGTAAAGGAGATATAATATGATACTTAAAATCATTTATTTTGGTATGTTTGTATCGTTATTGTTAACGGTACTCATCATCCCCATCATTATACCTTATATGAAACGATTAAAATTTGGACAATCGATTCGTATTGAAGGACCTGTTTCACATCATATTAAATCAGGAACACCAACGATGGGTGGGATTGTTTTTAGTATTGTCACACTCATAACAGTTATCATATTTTATAGCATATATAATAAAGGTTTAATAGGCGTAAATATGAAAACCTGGATATTAATCTTTGTACCTTTATTTGGTTATGGAATCATTGGATTTATAGATGATTACCTGATAGTCGTTCGTAAAAATAATATTGGATTAAGACCTATTGTGAAATTTTTCCTACAAATCACAATTGCGGCTGTATTCTTTTATATTTACTTAATACAAGGCTATTCAACTGAAATTCATCTTACAAGCAAGATCTCTTTTGATTTAAAATGGTTTTATGGAATTTTAACCTTCTTAATGCTAGTTGGTGGAACAAATGCTGTTAATTTAACCGATGGATTAGATGGATTAGCGGCGGGTCTTTCAAGTTTTGCTCTCTCAACTTTTACTTTTATCGCATGTCGTAATGGTCAATATGATGTAATGCTATTTGGTGCTGTTATTTTAGGTACCGTTTTAGGATTTCTCATTTTCAATTCTCATCCTGCCAAGATATTTATGGGAGATACAGGCTCCTTAACACTAGGGGCAGCAATTGCTACTATGGCTATCTTAACCAAATATGAACTATTACTTATATTAGTTGGTGGTGTTTTTGTGATTGAAACACTATCTGATATTCTACAAGTAGCATATTTTAAGAAAACAAAGGGGAAACGTATATTTAAAATGGCTCCACTTCATCACCACTTTGAATTGTGTGGTTATAAAGAGTCAACAGTTGTTTTAATATTTTATATTTTTGGTTTAATTTTTAGTTTAATTAGTGTTGCTATTGTGATAGTAACAACCTAATCATTTAAGTTCTTTTTAAATGACTGATGTCATATGACAAAGGGGAGTGCTATGATTGAGTTCAATAATAAAAAGATTTTAGTTTTAGGGTTAAAAAAAAGTGGCAAAGGAGCCATCAGATTACTAAAAACTTTAAATGTTGAAATTTTCGTATCAGATGAAAAAACTCAGGTAGAAGAAGAATTTTTGGAGGGAACACAATTTATTCCCTATGATGAAGTCATTCATCATTTACCATCAATCGATATCATCATAAAAAGTCCAGGAATTCCTCATGATATTGATATTTTAAAGAAAGCAAAACATAAAAAGGTCTTAATAATATCTGAGATTGAATTAGCTTATCACTTTATTGATAAATCAAAAGTGATTGTTGCTATTACTGGTACCAATGGAAAAACAACAACCACTGCGTTAATCACACAAATATTATTAGATTCTAATATAGAGGCTGTAAGTGTTGGTAACATCGGTTACACTTTATCAGATGCGATTGTAGATGAGGTTTCTTGTGATGTGTTTATATTAGAGTTATCTTCTTTTCAATTATTAGATATTATCCATTTCAAACCCCATATTGGCGTCATATTAAACCTAGCAGAAGCGCACTTAGATTATCACCATACATTTGATCATTATGTTGATGCGAAAATGAATTTAGTCAAACAAATGAAGGAAGATTGTTATCTCATTTATAATGCTGATGATAAAATTGTGAGAAAAAAAGTTAAAAAGATTAAATGTAGTAAATATGCTTTTTCATTAAGTGAAATTGATGTAGAAACTTATATAGAAAATGATGTGATTAAATATAATGGAAGAAGTATTGTATGTAAAGATGAAGTTAAATTACTAGGAAAACATAATCTATATAATGTATTAGCTGCGATTACAACCGCCAAAGTGTTTTATATTGAGAACGATATTATTAAAAACACTATTAAAACATTTGAGAGTTTACCACATCGTATTCAATTCGTAAAAAAGATAAATGGTGTAACTTACTATAATGATTCTAAGTCCACCAATGTTAATTCAACCCTATGTGCTTTAAATTCTTTTAATCAACCTGTTATATTAATTTTAGGTGGTTTAGACCGTGGTCAAGATTTTTCAGAAATAATAAATCACAAAAATACACAAACAATCATTACCTATGGACAAACAAAAGATAAGATAGTTAAAAGTTCAACCGCTTTAAATAAAACTTGTTATGTAAGTGATGATTTATTAGACATAATTAACTTAACACAAAAGATTAAGAATGATGAAATGATCGTTTTATTTTCTCCTGCAAGTGCTAGTTGGGATCAATTTCAAGATTATGAAGAACGTGGAGATAAGTTTATTGAACACGTTAATCGCATTGACAAGGAATAATCTTTCATTAAAGGTATATTTAATTTATTTATATGAAAAGATTAATAATAATTAAACAAAATCCTCAATATATTTATATTGAGGTGTTTTATATGAAACAAGAAAATCAAATGAATATCTTATTATTTGTCACAACATTACTTTTAACTTTAATTGGTGTAGTCATGGTTTATAGTGCAAGTCAAATATGGGCAGAATATAAATTTAATGACAAAGCTTATTATTTATGGAGACAATTAATTTTTGCGTCAATTGGAATCCTTGGAATGTATGTGATATCGAAAATAAATTATCAAATTTATAAAATGAATTCAACTAAGATTTTTCTATTTGTTTTAATTTTATTAATTATTGTTTTATTACCTGGTGTTGGAATCGTACGAGGTGGGGCAAGAAGTTGGATTGGTATTGGAACTTTTTCAATACAACCTTCTGAATTTATGAAAATTGGTTGTATTATAATCATCAGCAAATATCTATCTGATTATTATGCTGATATGAAAAAGCCTAAATATGTATTATTGTTATTAGGGGTTATTATTCTTGTTTTTGGTTTAATTATGCTTCAACCTGATTTCGGTACTGGAATGGTAATTATTGCGACAGTTGTTATTATGCTGTTTGTATCAGGTGTTAATTTGTCCTACTTTTTGTATTTAATATTAGCGGGACTTGGTGGGGTTACCTTACTAATTATTTCAGCACCATATAGACTAAAACGTATTTTTGCTTATTTAGACCCTTGGAGTGATCCTTTAGGAGCTGGTTTTCAGATTATTCAATCGCTTTATGCAATTGCACCTGGTGGATTATTTGGGGTAGGGTATGGAAATAGTATTCAAAAGTACTTTTATTTACCAGAACCACAAACAGACTTTATCTTTGCGATTATTATTGAAGAACTAGGATTTATTGGTGGGGTTACTATTTTATTACTATATGCTACTTTTTTAATTACAAGTTTAAAAATTAGTTATCATGCCAAAGACCTTTTTGGTAAATTTCTCGCTTTAGGAATCACTTTAATCATCTTTATTCAATTTTTTATAAATATAGGGGTTGTCATAGGATTACTACCAGTTACTGGTGTGACATTACCTTTTTTAAGTTATGGTGGGTCGAGTTTAACCGTTACCTTATTAGGGGTTGGAATTATCTTAAATATCAGTAAACATCAAATAGATAATTAAGTATCATATTCTAAAAAAAGTCCAATATATGAAGAGGTGATAATATGAAAATAATTTTTAGTGGTGGCGGTACAGGTGGCCATATTTATCCAGCTATAGCGTTAATTAAAGCCCTGAAGAAGAAAGAACCAACTACAGAAATCTTATATATCGGCAAAAAATTAGCTCAAGAAGAAAAAATATGTAAGAATGAGTCAATTTCTTTTATTGGAATTAAAGTAAGATACTTTTATCGCAAGTTAACGTTTAAAAATATATTGACGATTATTGAATTTATTAAATCTTACTGTGAGGTAAAAAAAATAATCAAACAATTTAAACCAGACATAATAATTGGTACAGGTGGTTATGTCTGTGCACCAGTTGTTTATGCAGGTGCTAGAAAAAAGATTAAGACGATAATTCATGAACAAAATAGTATACCTGGTTTAACAAATAAATTCTTATCTCATTATGCTGATAAAATCGCTATTAGTTTTAGTTCTAGTGAACAATATTTTAATCATCAAAAGACCGTGTTGACAGGAAATCCACGTGCTCAAGAAGTAGTCATGTCAAAGAAAATACCTAAAAACCAATTAAAATTACAAGAGAATAAAAAACTAATCCTTATATTTATGGGGTCTTTAGGAGCAAAATATGTCAATCAGTCAATTGTAAAATCATTACCCATCTTATCAAAAAGAGAGGATATTGAAGTTATTTTTGTCACAGGAAAGAGTCATTACGATACTATAATTAGTGAAGTAAAAGATTTTAAATTAAAGCAAAATGTGTTTATTAAAGATTATGTTGAGAATATGCCACAGTTATATCAACATGCAGACTTAGTGATTTGTCGGGCAGGAGCGACCACTTTAGCCGAAATTAGTGCGATTGGAATTCCATCAATTTTAATTCCTTCACCTTATGTGACAAACAATCATCAAGAAAAAAATGCCTTAGACTTAGTTCAAATAGGTGGAGCAGTTATGATAAAAGAAAAAGATTTAAGTGAAGAAATTTTAACGAATCAAATTTTAAAAATAATAGATGATCCCTATCAATTACAGGTGTTGAGAATTAATAATAAGAAATTGGGAATACCTAATGCTTGTGACAAGTTCATTGAGTTGATTGAACATTTAACTTAAGTATAGGTGATTATATGATTGAAGTGGAGAAGTTTCTTAGTGAAAATAATTATAAAAATGTTAAATATGATGAACCACTATCAAAACATACCACTTTTAGAGTAGGAGGAAAAGCAAGAATTGTAGTTACACCAAGATCAAAAAGAAAGATTATTAACCTTATTTTATTTTTAAAAAAGAAAGAAATTCCATTTAAAGTATTCGGTAATGGGTCTAATATATTACCATCAGATAAAGATTATGAAGGGGTTGTGATAAAAACAAACCAAGCTTTGAAATATATGAAAGTAAAAGATGAAGAAGTGGTTGTTGGTGCTGGATATTCTTTGGTAAAATTAGCTCATGATATCATTGAATATGAATTAGAAGGATTAGAATTTTTTGGCGGTATTCCTGGGACAATGGGTGGTGCCATTTATATGAATGCAGGTGCTTATAATAAAGAAACAAAGGATGTTGTTTTAGAGGTATTATTAATCAATAATCAAGGAGAGTTAGTCATTTATACTAATAAGGATTTGAAATATTCTTACCGAAAATCAATTTTACAAAAGGAACAACCATTGTTAATAATAGAAGCAAAACTAAAACTAAAAAAAGGGAACAAAGACAATATTACAGATATATTGAAACAACGAAAAGTAAGGAGACAACAGACTCAACCACTCGAATATCCAAGTGGTGGATCGACATTTAGAAATCCAAATGGAATCAATGCCTATTTATTAATAGATCGTGCAGGTCTACGAGGTTATGTAATTGGTGGAGCTAAGGTCAGTGAAAAACATTGTAACTTTATTATTAATTATGATAAAGCTAAAAGCAAAGATGTGAAAGATTTAGTTGACTATGTCATTAATAATGTCTATCAAACAACCGGAAAAAGGTTAAAACCAGAAATTGAATTTTTCAATTGGTAAAATAAGTTTCTTTAATAATTCTCATATGATTAAAGAATAAATTATAAAGAATTTATTCTAAAAAATATGAGAATTATTTTTATGTATAAATAATCTATGATATAATAAATATATAATTTACAATATTATCTAAAAACCACTTTTTTTATAATCAAAAATAGTGTAAAATTAATTTAAAATGTGCTTATTGAAAGATGGTGAAAAAATGAAACGAAATATTTATGCATCAATTGAATTTGGAACACATTCGATTAAATTATTAGTTTCAGAATTTTATGAAGAAAAGCAAAATATATTATTTATTGATGAACAACTGACATCTGGAATTAAAATTGGTAATATTATCGATAAATCAACGGTTTATAATGATGTGAAGAAATTAATTTCAAAATGTGAAGACTTTCTTTCTGCTAAAATTAAATCCGTTGTTTTAATGTTTCCAAGCGTTAATTTATTTACCAAAGAAGTCAGTTATGATATAACTATTCCAGATAATAAAGTAAAAGGAAAACATATTAAAAATTTATTCAATAAAGTATATACAGAAGAAATGAAATCACCAGAGAAGAAGGGAGAAATTGCTTATATTTATCCTAATAGTTTTACCTCATTAAAAATGAAACGAACGATTGATAATCCAGTGGGAGAAATTACAAGAGAACTTTTTGCGAGTTTAGAAATTGTATATGAAAATCAACAAATGATTATTGATTATATTTCAATTGTTGAACAGTTAGGAATTGAAGTTATTGAAATAATGCCAAATGTTGTTGGATATAAAAAATCCTTATTAACAAAAGAAGAGTCACAAAATTTCACTTGTGTGATTGATATAGGAGCTCATACAACAACGATTACAATATTTGCCAATCAATTAATTAACCGCAGTGAAACGTTTAAGATTGGCTCACATATTGTTACAGAAGCGATAAAAGATGAACTTGGATTATCTATTGAAGATGCAGAAGATTTTAAAATCACCCATGGAAATTGTTTAGTAAAAGAATCGACCGAAGAAATCATTTTTGAGAAACGGTTTTCAGATGGATCAATTACTTATGTAACCAATGAGTTTATCGCAAAAATAGTTGAAGAGAAATATTTAGAAATAATCCGTGTGATAAGAAGATATTTACTAGAAATGGGATTAAAAAATAAAATTAATCAATTCATCCTAATTGGTGGAGGAGTAGCAATAGAGAATTTTGAAAAGCTCTTTAAAAATAACTTTGGAGAGAAGGTTACCGTTAGATCACCAAATTTAGTCGGTACAAGACATCCTAAGTATTCTTCTATCATTAGTGGACAATACAACATATTACATTTAGAACAACTTTTTGAAGAACAATACAACATGTTTGTTTTTGATAATAGTAAAATTTAACAACTATTTATAAATAATAGATGAAAAAAATTTGTTTTTATTTTATAATTATATTTAGTACTGTTGTTGAAGGAGGAAGGTACGATGTTTGGTTTTGATAATGAATTTGATCAAATGCCTAAAATAAAAGTAATCGGTGTTGGTGGCGGTGGTTCAAACGCTGTTGATCGTATGATAGAAAATGAAGTTCAAGGTGTAGAATTTATTGTTTGTAATACAGATGCACAAGTTTTACGCTTATCAAAAGCAGAATTGAGAATTCAATTGGGGAAAGAATTAACAAGAGGACTTGGAGCAGGGGCTAATCCTGAAATTGGAAAAAAGGCTGCTGAGGAAAGTTATGAAGAACTTCAAGAAATGATAAAAGGAGCAGATATGGTTTTTATTACCGCTGGATTAGGCGGTGGGACAGGTACAGGTGCAGGACCAATCATAGCTAAAATTGCGAAAGATTCTGGGGCATTGACTGTCGGAATTGTCACTAAACCATTCACATTTGAAGGGAAAAAGCGTTTATCTCACGCCAATACAGGATTAGAAGAATTACGAAAAAATGTTGATACAATGATTGTTATACCGAATGATCGGTTACTACAAATTGTTGAAAGAAATACCCCTATGTTAGAAGCTTTTAGAGAAGCAGATAATGTGTTACGTCAAGGGGTACAAGGAATTGCTGAAATTGTGGCAATACCAGGATTAATCAATCTTGACTTCGCTGATATTAAAACTGTAATGGCTAACAAAGGAACAGCGTTAATGGGAATTGGTATTGCTAGTGGTGAAAACCGAGCTGTTGAAGCTGCAATGAGAGCGATTAATAGTCCATTATTAGAAACAGATATTGATGGGGCATCTGATGCAATTATTAATATTACTGGTGGAACGTCTCTAACCCTATATGAAATAAATGATGCTGTTAACGCTATACAAAATGCGGCTAATTCGGATATTAACGTTATTCATGGAGCAGCGATAAATACTGATTTAGATGATGAAATTATCGTGACAGTAATTGCAACAGGTTTTGATTACAGTAGCACAAAAACTACTGATTTAAAATCTTTAAAAGCAAATACAAGCCTTAAAGATACAAAACCAATTGAAATTAATCTTGATAAAGAAGAGGATGACTCGCAAGATGATAATGACGATGATATTGAAGTGCCAGCATTCTTTAGACGTCGATTTAAATAATTAAAAAGCACTTTTTGATAAGTGCTTTTTTCATAATTATAATTATAACTCTAAAAATAAGTTAGTTATATGA
Organism: Mycoplasmatota bacterium; assembly: GCA_018394295.1. NCBI lineage: Bacteria > Bacillati > Mycoplasmatota > Mycoplasmatota bacterium. The sequence goes on along the minus strand of CP074573.1, from coordinate 1,979,734 downwards.
TAATACATCTAATATAAAATAATAAGATTATTGGAGGATCAGATGGATTTCATTTTTGATAAGATAAAGTCATATGATACAATCATTATTCATCGACATATTCGACCCGATGGTGATTGTATTGGTAGTCAATTGGGCTTAAAGAATATAATTGAACAAACTTTTCCTGAAAAAAAAGTATACGCAGTAGGTGAAGAATCTTTAGGATTTATCCATTTAGGTAAAATGGATCATATTCGTGATGAACTATATCAAAATGCATTAGTATTTATACTTGATGTAGCGAATATTGAAAGAATATCAGACAATCGTTATCGAAAAGGAAAAGAGTGTATAAAAATTGATCATCATCCTAAAAGGGAGACCATTTGTGAATTAGAATGGATTGATCCTAGTTACGCCTCTTGTTGTGAGATGATTGTTGATTTCTATGAACAAAACAAGTCAGAATTAAAATTATCAATCGATGGAGCCAAAGCTTTGTATTTTGGGATTATTACAGATACAAACCGGTTTTCAACACCAGCAGTAAATAGTCGAACAATGCGCCTAGCTTCAGGATTACTTGAATATAACTTAAATATTAGTGAAATTTATCAATGGATTTATGATGAAGCACTAAATATAACTAGATTAAGAGGATTTGTAGCCTCAAACTTTATTTGTACAAGAAATGGATTGGGGTATATTAATATTGATAAGAAAATCTGTAATCAATATTTAGTAGATGCTAATATCTCCAATGTTTTAGTTAATACACTAGCAAATACAGCCCTTGTAAAAATTTGGTTTGTCGCTATATTTGATGCAAAAACGAATTATATTCGCATTAGTTTACGTTCAAAATCACTACCAATCAATCAATTTGCCGAAAAATATGGTGGTGGTGGTCATAAAAACGCAAGTGGGATTATAGTCAAAGACTTTTACATAGTTAATCAATTAATTTCTGATTTAGATATCTACTTAAAGGAAAATGCTTAGGAGGACAAGAATGAACGAAATTTTTGAATCACATATTAAAGAATTACTAAAATTAACTAAAAAATTATATCGTTATGGACTATATTTAACTATTTTCTTTATCCTATTATTTGTTATATTTTTACTTTTTGAAGTACAGAAGAATTATTTTGGTTTAATAATATTTAATGTTTTGATGATTCTCTTATTTTTATCAGAGTTTTTATATGGTTATTATTTACACAAACGATTTTATTGGATATTAAATAATTACCAAACAGAACAAGATACATGTCTAGAGTTATTAAGGGTTCGTAAAATAAATATTGACAATTTACAGGTGGATTTAGATAAAGAAGATTTATCGTTTACAGCTAAATATTATATGCATTCAAAAAAAGCTTATGAAATCTTAACTGAAGCATCCAATAATTAATAATTAAAAGCACAATCTTGTTAGAATGTGCTTTTTTTATTTAAAATTTAATGACGCTAAGGATGTCCATTAAATCTTTAAATTCTTTTGGATTCATAATTTGATAGTTAGGAATATCTATAACTTTTTTAGGAATAAACATCATATTAAATAATTTTTGTGTCATGTAATTCATTTTAGTTAAATACAATAAATTATCTTCAGTATCTTCTTCCTTTTTATAAAATTCAATTACTAAATCTTTATGCTCATCAATCGCTTGCATATAAATTTGATCTTTTATGTGAATTTCTTTACCATAGAGTTTAATATTCTTATTAGGATCAATGATTGCTTCATCACTATTTGTGTAGGTCTGTAAAACTTTAAAAAAGGTGTAGATTCTTCTTTTTAAAGAAAATTGTTCGACGATTACATCATTTTTATAAATATTAACGAATTCTTCTGTATCTGAATCTACTTGTATAGAATAGGTGTCATCAATTTGAATTCTATCTAAAAATAATTCTCTTTTTTTCATTTTAATCACCATTCTTATTGTTTTTCGCTTTTAAATTATTATTCAATGTTAGATTAACTATTTTCATAACCTAATATTTCGATCATGTCTAGAAATTTAAAAATATTCGTAACATAATAATTGGGTTTATTTTCTAGTTTTTTTGGAATAAGTAACATATGAAATAATTTTTGACAAGTATAGATTAATTTTGTTAGATATATCAATTTTATCTCTGTTTGACTAATTTTTTGATATATATCTAGTGTCAAACAAGCTCTATCAGCATTGATTTTCATATAAATATCTTCGTATAATTTTATTTCTTTTCCATAAATGTTCACTTGATTATCTTCTATGGTGATATAATCATCATCTTGAATATAATCTTGTAAAACTTTAAATAAAGTGTAAATCTTTCGATTTAATTTGAATGATTCTAGTAAACAGTTATCTTTATAAATATTAACAATTTCTTCGTTTTCTTTTGAAATTTGTATCCAATAAGAATCATTGATATGTATTGGCTTTTCATAGAGCTCTCTTTTTTTCATTTTATCACCTCTTTTAGTGTACTTCTAAAATATTGTAAGTATTCAAAACAATCTAAAAATCCTAATAATATCAGTATCTTCACTGATTTATCTAGAAAATGATTTCATTTTATATTATAATAGCAATAGTAATAATTGGAGGGATAATTTTGATAACAAACTTAGATTATTCAATATTAGATTTTATTCAAAAAATATTAGCATCACCATTTATGGATAAAGTGATGGAATTTTTTACAATCCTTGGGGATCATGGGATGGTTTGGGTGATTATTTGTGCAATCTTATTAATAAGTCCTAAGACCAGATATATTAGTTTAGTCGCATTAGTAGCATTACTCTTTAGTTTGATTTTTAATGATCAAATTTTAAAAAATATTATTCAAAGAGATCGTCCATTTGTTGGTCTTGAAGATATTCAGTTATTAATAAAAGCACCTAGTTCATATTCATTTCCATCAGGACATACCTGTTCATCATTTGCGGCAGCATTTGTTTTTGGAAAATATTTTAAAAAACCTTATTCAATTATCACTTATATATTAGCATCACTTATTGCTTTTTCAAGACTTTACCTTTATGTCCATTTTCCAAGTGATGTAATTGTTGGTTGTTTAATGGGATTCATTTGTAGTTTCTTAGCTATTTTATTATTTAATCAATATAAAGTTTATCAAGAAAGAAAGTTATTAAAAAAAACAAATAATAAATGAAATTAAAAACATGAAAAAAAGCCCTAATCTAATTAAGATTAAGGCTTTTTGTTTTAGATAAATAAAGTTACACCAGCTGTATCACTTTCAGCTAAATAAGTAGCAACACCTGCATAATCAATACCATCGATTAATTCTTCTTTTCTTATTCCCATAACATCCATACTCATGTTACAAGCAATGAAATTAACACCTGCTTCTTGAGCACTTTTAATAAGATCTTCTAAACTATCAACATTTTTCTTACGCATAACACGTTTCATCATTTTAGCACCAAGACCACCGAAGTTCATTTTAGAAATTCCCATGGCTTTTGGTCCTCGTGGCATCATTTTAGAAAACATTTTTTCAATAAATGGTTTCTTAAGTTTTATTTTTTGATCTTTTCTAAGTAAATTTAATCCCCAGAAAGTACAGAATACGGTAACATTTTTTCCCATTGCTGCTGAACCCTGAGCAATAATCATAGATGCCATTGCTTTATCCATTTCACCACTGAATAAAACGATTGTCGTGTTTTCATTTGATGTTTGTGATTGTGGGGTTGCACAAGTAGAACATCCTTTTTGAATATATGCTTGATAAGTTTTGTTTTCTTTATCAACTTTTATTAATGTATTACCTGTCTTTTCACACCACTTTTCAATATCTCTAGCATAGCCGCTATCAGTTGATTGAATACGGATAACATCGCCTGCATTAACCTGTTCCATTGCCTTATAAGTCTGCATAATCGGACCAGGACATTGTAAACCACAAGCATCTATTGATAGTTTTGGATTGATAGTATTTACATCAATTTGATTATTTTTTTGATTTTCTAAATTTTGTGTGTCGATATCTTTATCAACATGTGGTTTTTGATTGTTTAGTTTATGTACACGTGTTGCGGTAGAATATGTTTTATAACCACCAGATAAATTATAAACATTTTTAAAGCCATTTTCCTGTAAAATACGGACACCAATATAGGCTCTTAATCCTACTTGACAATTTACATAAATTGGTGTTTCTTTTGAAACAGTAATTTTATCTAATTGATTTCTAAGGTCATCGACTGGGATATTGACTGCTCCTTCAATATGGCCTAAGTTAAATTCAACTTCAGTTCTAACATCAAGTAAATAACCACCATTTTTAACAATTTCATCTATTTCATCGTAAGTAACCATATCATAAACATGACTATATACATTACTAGCAACATAACCAGCAATATTGACAGGGTCTTTCGCTGAAGAGAAAGGTGGTGCATAACTTAATTCTAAATCAGGTAAATCATTTACTGATAACTTACCTTTAATCGCTGTTGCGATAACATCGATTCTTTTTTCAGTTCCTTCGCCACCTACGGCTTGAGCACCAAGTATTTTACCATTTTTTGGATCAAAGAGTAGTTTAATCGCTATATTTTCAGCTCCAGGGTAATATCCTGCATGATTACCACGATGAACAATAACTGTTTTATAATCTAATTGTTTTCTTTTTAATTGTTTTTCATTATTTCCTGTTGTTGCTACAGTTAAATCAAATATTTTAGCAACTGCAGTTCCTAATGAACCTGTATATTCTATATCAAATCCATTGATGTGGTCTGCTACTAATCGACCTTGTCTATTAGCAGGCCACGCAAGAGCAATCGCTGTTTTACTTTGGTCTATATAATCATATACCTCAATTGCATCACCTATAGCATAGATATCAGAAATGACTTCATCTGTTTTTTCAACCATTACTTGAAGTTGTTTAGTTGTAACAATATGTCCTCTTTTTCCTATTTTTAAACCAGAACTTTTAGCGAGCTCATTTTCAGGCTTAACACCAATTCCCATCACCACTAAATCGGTATGTAATGTTTTACCACTTTTTAAGATAAGGGTTCTACCTTTATCTTTGATTTCATCAATAGCATCTTCTAATATTAGATTTACGCCATGGTTTACTAATCTTTCATGAACAATTTGCGCCATTTCAAAATCAAGTGGTGCCATAACTTGATTCGCTAAATCAATAAGGGTAACAGAAACACCTCTTTCAACTAAGTTTTCTGCCATTTCAATACCGATAAAACCGCCACCAACAACAACAGTATGTTTTGGTGCTAAATCATCAACGAATGATTTAATTTTATCAGTATCAGGAATATTACGTAGTGTAAAAACATTTTCTGCTTCTTCAATTCCAGGTATTGGTAGATTAATCGCATTAGCTCCAGGAGATAAGATTAATCGATCATAGCTTTCTTCATAGGTTTCATTTGTTTTTACATTTTTAACCATAACTGATTTATTTTCTTTATCTATTTTAATTACTTCAGAAAAATTTCTAATATCTAAGTTAAACCTTTTTTTCATTCCTGGAATCGTTTGAACAAGCAATTTACCTCGTTCTTTTATAACGTTACCGATATAATAAGGTAAACCACAATTGGCGAAAGAAATGTACTCATCCCTTTCGAATAAAATAATTTGATCCTCTTCAGATAAGCGACGTAATCTTGCGGCAGCAGTCGCTCCACCAGCAACACCACCAACAATGAGAATTTTTTTCATGATATCCTCCTTAGCATTTATATATATTTTATTTTTTACAGTTAACCTATTTTTATCAAAATGATGATTTACCAAATACACTTGTGAAAAATAATATATTCACATGTTAGGATGAATGTTTTGTATTATAGTATAACACCAACATTTTCATTATATCACATAATTTAGATACCGTATAGGGTATTGCTTTTTCTTCATTAAATTGGAAATAATTGAAGAAAAAATATAAATTTATATGCATTCTTATTAGTGTTTATATAATAAAAAGAAGACTTACCTTAAACTAGTAAGTCTTCTTTATTATATTAATTTAGAGCTTGTTCTACTTGTTGAACAAAATCATTCCATAATTCTGGTTGTTGAAGCATATTAGTTGGACAATTTTTTCCACTGGCATCATAATGCCGTTTCAATTGAGATATATCCATATTGAGTGTTTTCATTAAGTGAATCGTTAATTCTATCGCATTTTGACGTGCTTCTGAAAAATCTCCATCCTCATTTACTGCTACTTCAATACCAATTGAATTTAAATTGGTTATATCAGAATGATTGTGATTATCACCAACATGCCAAGCAGCTTGATTTAGTTCTAGCATCTGATAAATTTGCGTGCTATCAACAACAAAGTGAGTTGATGCATTCGCCGTTGGATTACTATTCCAATAGCGATAATGTGCATCAGCATCAGCACCAATACCTGTATTCGCAGTTTCATGAATCACAAGATATTTAGGATTAATAGTTAAATCTTTATCATAATTATATTGAATTTGTTTTTTATAAAAAGGAATAAAATGATCATTATATTCGATAAAGTCTTGCGTAATTATGGAATCATTATTATCAATTGTAGTTGTAATAAAATAATCATGAATCGTAATATCAACTACTTCTCCAGTCCCTTCAGTGAATAAATAAGGGAAACCTTTATTAATAACTTCATCATTCTCAACATGAATTAACTGCATAAAAGGCGTGTTATCCTCTTGTCCAATCGCGATATAGTCACTTTTATAGGGCATAATTTCATTAATCTTAATACCAGCATCAAAGGTTATATTATCAATCCAAACAGCTTCTGTGATTGTATTTTCAGTAGTTTCTTGAGAAATATTTGATGAACTGGCTTTTTCAACAAGTGTTGAATTTGTTTTTAGAGTTATTTGAATTGTTAAAATTGTTAATATAATAAATAAAATGGTAAATGTAAATTGGTACTTTTTTCCCATATGAATTCCTCCCTAATCCATAAATACTTATTTATACATAAAAAGCATAACATATTCTATTCATTCATAATACAGTTAAGATTATCCAATATAATTTTTTATAGATATAACACAATAATTTTACCCTTTGACAATTGTTGCTAGAAGAGTTGGACAAATTCTATTCAAAGGTATAAATGTGATATTAATAAATAAATGCTCTAATCAAGCTTTAAAAATTGACATATAATAAAATACATCATTTTAAAAACGACGAGTCGTTTTATTTGAAAAAAATTAAGATTTCTATATAATAATAAAAGGAGTGATGATTAAAATGATTGTTAATAGAATTGATGAATTAATTGGGAATACTCCCATTGTAAAATTGAATAAATTACCAGAAAATTATGCTGATGTATATATAAAACTCGAATTCTTTAACCCAGGGGGTTCTATAAAAGATAGAATCGCCTACAAAATGATTGATGCTGCTGAAAAAAATGGTGAATTAAAGCCAGGGGATACAATTATTGAACCAACCAGTGGAAATACAGGGATTGGGGCTTCAATGGTTGCTGCAGCTAGAGGTTATAAAATTGTTGTTGTGATGCCAGAAACAATGAGTATAGAGCGTCGTAAAATTATGGGAGCTTATGGAGCAACCATTGTTTTAACTGAAGGTGCTAAAGGAATGAATGGGGCAATTGAAAAAGCAGAACAATTGGTTAAAGAAAAAGGTTATTATATGTTAAAACAATTTGAAAACGAAAATAACATTAAAGCCCATGAAGAAACAACCGCAAAGGAATTATTAAAAGATTTTAAAGAAGGATTTGATGCACTCGTTGCTGGAGTTGGGACAGGCGGTACGATTACAGGGATTGGTAATATTATTAAAAATCAAATACCAAATGTCCATTTGGTTGCAGTAGAACCATTAAATTCACCTGTTTTATCAGGTGGTAAACCAGGGCCACATAAAATTCAAGGGATTGGGGCAGGGTTTATTCCTAAAATATTAAATGTATCGATTTATGATGAAGTTATCCAAGTTTCATCAGAAAATGCCTTTCAAACTGCTAGACAGTTAGCTAAAGATTATGGTATTTTAATCGGTGTTTCATCTGGTGCTAGTATATATGCTGCTTTAGAAATTGCTAAAAAACTAGGTAATGGAAAAAAAGTCGTTGTCATAGCACCTGATAATGGTGAAAGATATTTAAGTACAACTTTGTATGAAGTAGGAGAGTAAGATAAAGATGTCTAAAAAGGAGAAGTCATTCATTAAATCGATAAAAGAACGTGATCCTGCTGCTAGATATTTCTTACAAATTATTCTTTTTTATCCTGGTGTTCAAGCTGTCTTTTGGTATCGAATTGCCCATTTTTTATATAATCATAAACTAAAGTATATTTCCTTTTTCTTAATGTATTGTGTAAGAAATATTTTAAATATTGAAATACATCCAGCAGCTAAAATTGGTAAACGTTTATTTATTGATCATGGTACAGGGGTAGTGATTGGTGAAACAGTAGAAATAGGGAATGATGTTCTTATTTATCATGGTGTTACATTAGGTGGAACAGGTAAACATCAAGGGAAGAGACATCCAACGATAAAAGATATGGTAACATTAGGGGCAGGTTCCAAAATATTAGGACCAATCGTTATAGGAGAAAATAGTAAAGTAGGTGCTAATGCTGTTGTATTACGTGATGTTCCCCCTCACGCAACAGCTGTAGGAATTCCTGCTGTCATAAAAGAAATTAAATATTAATAAAAAACACGCTATACGTTTTGTATAGCGTGTTTTATAAAGGGAAGAAAGATTAAATAAATCAAAATAAAAGTTTACTTAATGTCTTTAAAATTAATTCTCTTTAAGTCTTTAATAGAGGGTCCATCAATATATTTTCCTTTAAAAGTAAAACGTGAACCATGACAAGGGCAATCGTAAGTTTTTTGATCATTGTTAAATGTTAGAATGCATTTTAAATGTGGACAAGTTGCATCAACAATAAATAATTCTTCATTTTCATTTTTATAGACACCATATTTTTTACCTTTATAAGAGACGATTTTACCTTTTCCTACCTCAACATTGAAGTCTTTTGGAGTTTTCTTTAGTCTATCTTTAATAAAGTTTTTAGCGCTTTTTAGGTTGTATCTGAAGTACTGACAATTTAATTTATCACTGAAACGTCTTGGATCATATAAGTCTTCATAATCAGTTTTTTTATTGGTAATTAAATCTCTAGCTAACATTGCTGCTACATGACTTGTTGTCATCCCCCATTTTTTAAAACCAGTAGCGACAATAATATGAGGAGATTTTTTATTTAATCGACCAATATATGGTAGGTTATCAAAAGTCTTATAGTCTTGATTTGACCATTTGTAAAGCGGTTCTTCAATATTAAAGTATTCTTTACCAAATGTTTCTAAATTATCAAAATGTGATCTTTTATTTTCTAAATTACCTGTTTGATGACTCTCACCACCAATTAATATTAAATTGTCATTATCTACTTGTTGCGTTCTTATAGATCGTATTGGTTTTTCAATATTAATATAATCTGCATTATCAAACTTGGCATGATATTTAGCCGCAATCACATAAGAGGTTGTGGGTTCTAGTTTAGTAAAATATAGATTATAAGTATCATTACAAGGATAATGAGAGGCTAATACGACATGTCTTGATTTTATTTTAATGCCACTATCTAAATAGGTGTGACACATATTATTGTCTTCTTTAACCTTAATGACTTTTGACTGTTCAAATATGTAACTATCATCGTTTTGAGTAAATGCTTCTACTAAATCCTGTAAATATTTAGTGATATTAAAATGCCCTTGGTTTTTAAAGCCTATTGCGCCTTTAATTTCAAATGGTAATGTTAATTCATCTGTTATGAAACTATCTATTTTTAATCGCTGTACAGCTTCAAATTCTTTTTCAATTAATTTAATCTTATCTTCTCGTTGAGTATACACATAACTTGGGACATCTTCAAAATCACAAAATATATCTAATGATTTAATGTTGTATTTAATAAGTTCAAGTGCTTTTTGATTTGAATCAACATAAAGTTGTGATTTATCAATTCCTAATTTTTTTATTAAATTATGATAAATAAGCCCATGTTGAATGGTTACTTTAGCCGTTGTATGGCCAGTAGTCCCATACAGTAGTTTATTTTTATCGACAACCGATACATTATAACCCTCTTCAACTAATAATAGGGCTGTTGTAATTCCAGTAATACCTCCACCAATAACTAACACATCTGTTTCCAAATCATTTTTTAATGTAGGGAACCTTTTTAATTTAGATTGATCTAACCATAATGAATGATGCATTTTCTTCCTCCTTGTTAATTAATAATAGGTTTGATATCTTGATGATTATAATTTTTTAACCTAATATCTTTATCTTTTTGAATGAAAGTAATTGTGTCTATACCATAAGGTGGATTATGTGGTCCATTAAATGTTTCTATTTTAACCACAATTTGATACCCAGATTTTATCTTTTTAAGGCTTAATATTCCTTCATTCGTATATAGTCTACTTTCCCCATAATAATCACGGATTGCTTTTAGAATTGCAACTCGTAATTGTTTTAAGACATATAAATGTGTATTATAATCGGTAAAAATATAATCTGGTAGTGGATTATTATGAATCATTATAGAAGTTAAAGTTAAATTTTTTATATATCTTAAAGAACCTAAATCTTTAATATCATTATAGGATATATCGATATAGCGTAATCTTCTAAGTGTTTTTAGTGCCGATACATCTTGTATTTTATTATGGTTTAACCATAGTTTTTCTAATTTCATTAAATCTTTAAGTGGTGTAATCTCTTTTATGTCATTATTACTTATACTCAAAATTACTAACTGATTTAACTTTTGAAGAGGTGTAATAACTTGTATTTTATTATGACTCAAAGTTAAGTGTTTTAAAGACTTTAGTTTTGATAAACCATGTAAACTTTCAATTTTATTATTTGATAAATTTAAGTAGATTAATTTCTTTAGAGATGTAAAATCAAAATTTCTGACCTCATTATTGTGTAAATAAAGATGTTTCAATTTTATTAGGCTTTGTATAGGGGTTACATCACTAATTTTATTTTCTGATAGTTCAAGTGTTGATAGATTCCTTAATTGATTTAACGCAGCTATATTTTTTATTTTATTTCTGCCTACTGATAATTTAACAAGATGAGTTAAATTTTCTAGTGAAGTAATTTTATTAATATCATTCCCATGTAAATCAAGATTGATTAAATTCGTTAAATTGCGAAGTGGTGATAATTCTTTAATATGATTAGAAGATAAACTTAATGATTTGAGTTTATTTAAATTTTCTAAAGGCGAAATGTTAGTTAGGTTATTTTTATCTAAACTTAATAATTGTAAATGACTAAGTTTACTTAAAGGTTTGATATTTGAAATTTTGTTGTAATTTAATTTTAAATGGGTTAAATGATGTAGTTCACTGAGATAAGAGATGTCCTCAATTTTATTAAAACTTAAATCTAATTTTTTTAGATTTGTCAGATACTGTATTCCATCGATATTTTTAATTTGATTCTGATTTATCTTTAATTCTCTTATGTGGTCTAAATCTTCTATTTTAATCTCACCATGTGGTTTTTTTATCAACTCTCTTATCGCAGTATTAAAATTGTTATCGGGAAAATAAACATGATGAAAATCAGAAGTTGCGCTTACAGAAATAGAGTAGAAGATAAAAAAGCCCCATAGAAAGATAATATAAAAATATTTTTTCATGATAATCACCTTTAATTTTATTTTTTGACTGAACCTATATTTAATACTTATTAATATTAAATGATGATAATAATTAGAGAAAGACATAAAAAAAGCAATGTTTTTACACATTGCCAATGAGTTAAATATAATCGTTATAACTTGCTTTTAATATAGTTAATTGATTATCCCTATGTTCTAATAAGGTAATTCCACAATTAGTTAAAGGGGTTTTAAAATTATATTGATCGGGATTTAATGCAGAAAGAACAGCTTTTATTGAATGTGAATGACAAACAATTACAATATTTTTATTTTCATTTTCTTTAACAACTTTTAAAATGCCATCGATCATTCGTTTCTTAAGTTGACTACTTAGTTCTAAACCAGTTATTTCTTCTTGATGGACCTTCTCTATACATAAAGAAATTTCTTTACCATCTGCTTGTCCAAAATTTCTTTCAATAAATGCTTTATCTATAAGGATATCATTTGTATAATTTATTTCATTTGCGATGATTTGTGCGGTTTCATATGCTCTTATGAGTGGCGAAGAAATGATTAAATCGATTGATTCATTTTTAAAGTGATTCGAAGTTTTAACTGCTTGTTCTTTCCCTAATGAATTTAAAGGGATATCAATTTGTCCTTGGATAATACGATTTTTATTATAATCGGTTTGACCGTGTCTTACTAATGTGATTTTTGTCAATTTTTTCACCTCTTTTAGAATTTCTGTCATTATTATAACATAGTCTTTTATGTTTTGTGAAAAACATGATATAATAATAACGCATTCATTTTAAAGGAGATGTTATTTATATGAGAATGACTGACTTGATTATTAAAAAAAGGGAACAAAAACCATTAACTGAAGAGGAAATCAATTGGATAATTGAGGGGTATACAAAAGGTGATATACCAGATTATCAGATGTCAAGTTTATTAATGGCGATATGTTTTCAAGATATGAACGATGAAGAACGTTATTTTCTAACAAAAGCTGTGGTTGATAGTGGAGAAGTATTAGATTTGTCTAATGTCAATGGTAAAACAGTAGATAAACATTCAACAGGAGGCGTAGGCGATAAGACATCATTGGCTTTAGGACCATTAATTGCTAGTTGCAATGTAAAACTAGCAAAGATGAGTGGTCGTGGCTTGGGTCATACGGGTGGAACGTTGGATAAATTAGAATCAATTGCAGGTTTTAATATAGAATTAAGTGAAGAAGATTTCATTAATCAAGTAAATGAAATTGGTATATCAATTATCGGGCAAACCAAGGAAATGTGCCCTGCAGATAAGAAATTATATGCTTTACGTGATGTGACGGGAACTATAGAATCGATACCTTTAATCGCATCATCTATTATGGGTAAAAAGATAGCTGCTGGTGCTGAAACCATTGTTTTAGATGTTAAAGTAGGTTCTGGTGCATTTATGAAAGATATTGAACATGCAAGAACATTATCAAAAGCCATGGTTCAAATTGGTAAAAAATTTGAACGAAATGTTTCTGCGTTAATTACGAATATGGATGAACCATTAGGCGAAGCAGTAGGAAATAGTTTAGAAGTAATTGAAGCAATTGAGACACTAAAAGGAAATGGTCCTAAAGATTTCGAAGAACTGGTTTTAAATTTAGGTGCTCATATATTGGTTAATGCTGGTGAAGCAGAGTCCATAAATGAAGCAATGGGAATTTTAAAAACACAAATTGACAATCACCATGCATTAAACAAGTTTAAACAGTTTATTAAAGCACAAGGTGGAGATGAATTAGTTGTAGATGATTATTCTCGTTTGCCACAAGCGAAATATATTTATGAAGTAAAAGCAGAAAATAAAGGATATGTAAAAGCAATTAATGCTTTAGCAGTAGGTAATTTCGCAATGAAATTAGGAGCAGGTAGAGAAACGAAGGTATCAGAAATTGATTTAGCAGTAGGATTAAAAATCAAGAAAAAAATTGGTGATTTAGTTGACAATGATTCAATCATTGGTGTTATATATAGTAATTCAGAATTAAATGATGATAGTTTTAATGAGTTTAGAAACTTGTTTACTTTTACAGATGATAAGATAGAAAAAAGAAAATTAATATTAGATGTGATTAAATAAACTACACCTTGTGTGTAGTTTTTCTATTAATTAAATAAAAAAATCTTGAACAATTATATGAAGTTTAATCTATAAAAACGTCAAATTCTATATTTTTTTATATTAAAAACACAAAATATGTCAATTATTAGTTATATAAAATGAAAAATCACATATTATTTTATGAGGTGTGGTTTATGAAAAATAAGAGTTTATTAATAATTTCATTAATTTTTATGGCGTTTTTAGTTGGTTATACGAAAGCTAATGTAAAAGCAGTAGATACAAGTGATACTTTTGTGAAGGAAGCAAAATCAGCTATATTAATTGAAATAAATACTGGAGATATTTTGTTTCAGAAAAATGAAAATGAAAAAAGATCTCCTGCTTCAATGACGAAAATAATGGCTATTTATTTAGTATTAGAAGCACTAGATAAGGGACAGATTAAATGGGATGAAATCGTCACAGTTTCTGAACATGCTGCGAGTTATGGTGGTTCTCAAGTTTACTTAGAACCAGGGGAACAAATGTCTGTTGAAGATTTATTTAAATGTATGGTAATTTCTAGCGCGAATGACGCTACAGTTGCTCTTGCTGAACAAGTAGCGGGTAGTGAAGAGTTATTTGTACAACGTATGAATGAAAGAGTAAAAGAATTGGGCTTAAAAAACACAAAATTTGCTGATCCAACTGGATTATCAGATTTTGATGAAGGTCACTTTTCTACTGCTTATGATATGGCACAAATGGCACGTGATCTATTACTAAAGTATGAAGAGGTTACAGTAAAATACACCAGTATGTATGAGGATTATATCAGAGAAGATACAAATGAGCGTTTCTGGCTCGTAAATACCAATAAATTAGTTAAGCATGTACCTGGTATTGATGGCTTAAAAACAGGTTGGACATCACAATCAGGATATAATTTAACGGCTACAATGAAAAAAGATAATATGCGTTTAATTAGTGTAATTATGGGAGAAGCATCTCCTACACAAAGAAATTATGATACAGTAAAACTATTAAAATATGGTTTCAGTCAATATGAAGCAGTGGAATATAGAAGTAAAAACTACAAAGTAGATGAGTATAAAAACATCTTACTTACACCACAAAAGATTAAGATAGTAACAAACGATCCAATTTATTTTGTGACCAAAAAAGGTGAGAAACCAACCGGTTTAGAAGAACAATTTAAATTTACAATAGATAAAAATGGTGTAAAAGCAGGAGAACAAATTGGAGAACTAGAAATCTTAAAAGATGGAAAAGTTATCTATACAGTTCCATTAACCGTAGAACAAGAGGTTAAGAAAGCATCCTATTTTGATGTATTAGGAAGAACGTTTAAATCGATGTTCTTTGATTGATAGATTATATAAAAAGCGATTAGATGAAAGTTTAATCGTTTTTTATGTTGTATACCCCTGATAAAATATTAAAAAAATCGTTTAGTTTATTGGACGAAACACCGTAAAAAATCCAAAAATCACATATAAGATCTCATACAAATGTACATAAAAGTTAATCTGTATATATGATTGACTTTTTTAATTTATATTTAAATTAATTTATCTTAATGTTATAATGAATTAAATAAATATGTGGAGGGATTATGTTGGTAGATATTGATTTAAGTGATTATTATAATGCTGGATATATGTTAGTAAAAATCACAGATAGAGCATCATGTATGAATGATAATGTTTTACCGCAAAAAATATTATCAGTAAGTGCTTGTATTTGCGATCAATTTCCATTTGAGGTCAAGAAGGCGCGAGAAAGTTTACATATAGATAATAAGACTTTTAAAGTTATGAAAAAATGGGTTCAAGTTAAAATTAATGAGGGAAAAATATTTTGTAATAGTTTATTTATTGATCTATCAGATATTAAAGAATTTTATAATTTGTTCTTTACTAATTTAAATCAAATAAAAATTATAGGACTGAATATTCATAAAAAGTATTTTGATATAATAATTGAAGAAGAAAATAACCACTCATATGGGGTTGCCGAAGTAATAAAACCAAAAAGACCTGCTGATTCAACTGGTAAGATATTAGGTTATGAAATATTAGGTGACTTTCATTCTTATATTTGTAATGGTTTAGAAGATGATTACTATAAAGAATTTAATTTAAAATTAAATAGTAATGGATTTATAAGTTCTTTAGAAGAATCCGAAATGTTAGCGAATTATACTAATGAAAATGAACTAGGAGAACCAGTATTTTGGTTATCTTGGTTAATAATTGAATATTAAAAAAATCTGAAAATTATTAAAATAAATAATAATCTTATAGATAGAAATATTGAAATAGAAATTTTCAAAAAATGATAGTTAATTATATTTTAAAATAATATATGTATACATAATTAATTAATAGATTATATAATAAGAACATTAAATAATATTTTTGGCGTCTTTTGTATATACCAATAAACTTGTCAAACATGTTCCTGGTATTGATGGCCTAAAAACAGGGTGGACATCACAATCTGGTTATAACTTAACCGCAACAATGAAAAAAGACAATATGCGTTTAATTAGTGTTATTATGGGAGAAGCATCTCCAACGCAAAGAAATTATGATACAGTAAAACTATTAAAATATGGTTTCAGTCAATATGAAGCAGTGGAATATCAAAGTATAAACTACAAAGTAGATGAATATAAAAACATCTTACTTACACCACAAAAGATTAAGATTGTGACAAAAAAAGGTGAAAAGCCAACAGGTTTAGAAGAACAATTCAACTTTACAATAGATAAAAATGGTGTAAAAGCAGGAGAACAAATTGGAGAACTTAAAATCTTAAAAGATGGAAAAGTAATCTATACAGTTCCATTAACCGTAGAACAAGATGTTAAGAAAGCATCCTATTTTGATGTATTAGGAAGAACGTTTAAATCGATGTTCTTTGATTGATAAATAATTTAAAAGCGATTAGATGAAAGTTTAATCGTTTTTTTTGATATCTTAAACTACTGTTTAATCAAAATGATGCTGAATACTTCTGTATTAAAATCGGGTGATAAGGTTATATATGAAACTAATGGTGAATATGAAATAATATACACTTATGATGTTGACGGGACATCGATTAGTTTTTATTATGACAATGACATTACAGTGAAAAAAGATGGAAATGAATATTTCTACATAAAAGATTTACAAGGAAATATATCAATAATAGTTGATGAAAATGGTGATATTGTTGTAGAATATAGTTATGACGCTTGGGGTAATATTATAAGTACTAAAGAATATAATGCTGATGGAACAGAGAAAACTGAACTTGATATAGCAAAAATAAATCCATATCGTTATCGTGGCTATCGCTATGATGAGGAGACAGGCTACTATTACTTAAACAGTAGATATTATAATCCTGAGCTTGGTAGATTTGTAAATGCTGACGGGTTTTTGGGTGAACAAGGTGATATTCTTGGCCATAATATGTATGCTTATGCAAAGAATAATCCAGTAATGGTGGTGGATCCAGATGGTGAGTTTCCATGGCTTGTACTTGCAGCAATACTATTATTTACACCAGTGGGAGGCACAGTTGCACATGTTGCCACATCTGTAGGAAGTTATGTTTGGATGGCAATTACATCAATTTGGGATGATGAAGTTAGGGTTGATGTGAATGCGATTGGCTGGAATCCTTTTAATAAAAGTGAGGATAAAGTACTAAACTCATCTAATGTATCATTTTACAAGGGAGCACCAGTTTTTAGTACTAATGGAGGAAGGTCAGGATCATTTGGTGCTATATTCTTGTCACGAGGAAGTGATGCTGATACATTAAGGCACGAGAGAGGTCATAACTCACAACTAATGATGATGGGTATTGGAACATATGGATTTACTGTTGGAATTCCGTCTCCATTAAAATTAGGTTCGTGGGATAAGAATGGAAATTATTATGGTGCACCGTGGGAGACTATGGCGGATATACTTGGTGGAGTAAAAAATCGAACTCATAGTAGACGTGAAATGGCAAATGCTTGGCACTATTATGCAATTAGTACCGTATTTTTTCCAGCAACTGCTTTATATTGGTTTTAGGAAAGGTGAATATATGAAGAAAAGATTCTCATTGATTTTATCATTACTAATTATTATTTTTATAAGTGGCTGTGTTAGTGATCCAAACACTTATTTCTTTAATTATGAGGAACTATCATCTAATGTTATTTCAATAGAACTTATTAATTATGAAAACAGCAATCCAAGAATTATAAATGTGAATGAAACTAGTATATCAAATATTGATTTTCAAAAATTGGAGGTTTTAGAGGAATTACCTAGTCAAAGTATTGACAGTTTCATTCGTAGAATTTCGGAAATCACTTTTCATGAATCTAATAAAAGTGCAGAAGCACCAATTGGAAAAGGAATAAAATTAAATTATAAAAACGGAAATTTTGTAATAATATCTTGTACACTTACAAAAGAAAGAGGTTATAGTTTTGTAGCCGAGTTTGATGATAGGGGTAATTTTGTAAAACACATAGCTGAAGTTGCAGATAGACCGAAATTTGAAAAATTATTAGAAGAATATTTTGAAGTATATTGATTTTTTCTTAACTATTAATAATTAGTATGAACAGTCTTCATGAACCTTTTAAGATACAAAATATACAGACAAAACAAATTTATACATGTATTTTGTGGAATGTCAATCATGAAAATGAACTAGTTGTCCCTCTTTGTGAGTATATTTTGATACTTAAATATCATGAAAATTGTGATTGTCAGGATGAATTTTATATAGACTTTTTCAATTTCATTAATACTTTTAAAGATCTAGTTGAACCAGTGATAAATGCTAAAAATGTGTATATATTGTCTCGAGAAAGCTTTCAAGTTAGCTTAAAAAGGTTAACAAAGCTGTTATTGCTTAGTACATCAAAAGCTAATTTTAAAAAAATTCTATAAAATTTATAATATATTTGAAGAAAGGTTTTCTCATGTGTACTTGATAGGGAGTCCCCTCTTGGATGATTGTAGTTAAGATAAGGATGGTGTAAATGAAAAAATATTTTTTATATATTATTGGTTATATAATTTTCTCATTAATTGTTATAATTAAGGGTTGTTTTATTGGATTACTTTTAATTTTATTTCCTGTTATTTTTGAAATAACAAAGAAATGTAATAAAGAAAATAAGAAGTTTGTTCATTATTGTACACTAGGTATTATGATGGTGTTTCTCTTTAATTTAATTATTAAATATTCTATTCTCCATCAATATACAAATTACTTATTTATTGGGTTGCTTTTTATATTATTAGTTATGAATATTGTTACAGATAGAGAATTAAAAAATGGACGGATGCACTTTTTTCAATTGACAACGTTTATAGCTTGCATACTGACTTATTTATATCATGTGTTTCTTCAAAAAGATGTTTATTTTCTAGAATTTTCAATTCTTTGTTCATTATATATTGTCTATTACACATTTATTTCTAGTAATAAATCAGACTCTGAATTATATGTAATTAAAATCAACGAACTTCTAAAAAGTTACAGTGTTTCAAGTGGTGTTAAATTATATTCCACTTATAGTACCTACAAATATTATATCATCCATGCTTTAATTGTTATCTCGCTAATAATTAGTATCACTCAAGGTTGTTATTTCATTTCAATCATCCTATTTCAGTTCTGTCTTATTATTTATACTTATATGTTCTGTCAAGATTTTGTCTTGTTATTAAAATTTAATGAGTTGTTATTTATGTATAAAAATAAAAAATTAACTAAGGTTAATCCTTTAGATTGGACATATACGAAAGTAGGGTTGTGAAATAGAAATCTCCATTGTAAAGAAATAAAAGGATGTATTAAAGAAAAAATATTATTATAATGAAAACATAAAATATAGAGTGCTTTGAAAAAAAAAATACTCGGCTAAATTAAAATGTAAGGTGAGATATCCTTTTAATTATGTTTCTAGTAGTTTATCTGACCATGGTAGTAATTAATCCAAAGCAGCAGGATTATTATCATATACGAGAAACCTCAACAATAATTTTGTGTTTTATTTAAACACAGCTGAACTTGTCAAAAACGTACCTGGTATTGATGGATTAGGACATCATAATCAGGATATAATTTAACCGCAACAATGAAAAAAGACACTATGCGTTTAATTAGTGTTATTATGGGAGAAGCATCGCCAACACAAAGAATTTATGATACAGTAAATCTATTAAAATATGGTTTCTGTCAATATGAAGCAGTGGAATATCGAAGTAAAAACTACAAAGTAGATGAATATAAAAACATCTTACTTACACCACAAAAGATTAAGATTGTGACAAATGATCCAATTTATTTTGTGACAAAAAAAGGTGAGAAACCAACAGGTTTAGAAGAACAATTTAATTTTACAATTGATAAAAATGGTGTAAAAGCAGGAGAACAAATTGGAGAACTAGAAATCCTAAAAGATGGAAAAGTAATTTATACAGTTCCATTAACCGTAGAACAAGATGTTAAGAAAGCATCCTACTTTGAAGTATTAAGAAGAACGTTTAAATCAATGTTCTTTGATTGATAAATAGTTAAAGCGATTAGATGAAAGTTTAATCGCTTTTTTGATATTAGTATACATTACTTTATTCATTTTTACTATCTATTATTTTTTATTCTTTTTCAAATAAGAGTAATGGGAATATATAATGAAACATCTAAAATGGCAAAACAATAATTAAAAGATAAATTTAAAATATGTAAGTCAAACTTTTATTATGGTTAGATTAATTTTTATAAGTATTATTCTATTAATGTTTTTGAAACTGATAATATTTATAAATTAATAAAAAAAATAAAAAGACAGATAATAAACATAGAATAATTGAAAGGTGGTATATAAATGCATCAAAAAAAAATTAAATATCACATGGTTAATAAAATAAATGGAACATCTATTGATATTTCTGGAAATGGTACTCTTGATTATTCTGGTATGAAGCTAGATTTAACATTATCAGAAGTCCCTAAGTGGTGGTCAGGAATGATTGTTCCTTGTATATGCTCTGGTCCTGGTCCGGATCCAACAGATCCAGATGATACTCAGTCTGAAAAGTTGGAAAATCATACTGATAGAATGATTGGTCTTATGAGTATTTCAAAAAGAGGATATAGAACAGCACCGGGTACTTATCGGTTAGCTACTTTGTACGATGATACAGGGAAAATTGTTGCATCTGTTAAGGCAATAGGACGATATGAGAAATACGACAAACATCTTGAGTTTGATATTTCCGTAACTACTCAAACTGTTGAAGGTAATTATCTCCCCGATTTAACAAGCATAGATCATTATAGCTTTACCATCCATCCAGTATGTCCTGGAAATGTGGAACTTTACTCACATTATTCTTTAAGTACAGACGATAATAGAAGGATTTTTGGTTGTACCCATATGCATTATCAATTAATAGGGGATAATTTTCATTTACCAACACCAATGGTAGGTTTTAATAGGATTCATGCTAAACAACAAGGGAATAAACTTGAATACCAAACTGTACAACAAGTACAACCTATGAATGCACTAGGACAATTTTGGGTATAACCTAAGGGAAATATAATCTATATGTATTGATTAGACCATACGTTATTCTTATATTATTTGCATGATAGTTTAAGTAAACACCTGTAATATGCTATATAAATGATCCAATTTATTTTGTGACAAAAAAAGGATAAACCAACAGGTTTAGAAGAACAATTCAACTTTACAATTTATATAAATGGTGTAAAGCAGGAGAATAAATTGGAGAACTAGAAATCCTAAAAGATGGAAAGGATATCTATACAGTCCCATTAACTGTAGAACAAGATGCTAAGAAAGCATCCTGCTTTGAAGTATTAGGAAGAACGTTTTAATCGATGTTGTTTGATTGATAAATAATATAAAAAGCGATTAGATGAAAGTTTAATCGTTTTTTGTGTTGTATCCCCTGATAAAACAAAAAAAATAATGTATAATCATGATGATGTAAATCGATACTTTTGAATTAGAATTATACAAAGTGATATTGCAAATATAGTTGACTAATATGGTAGAATTAAGGTAGCATCTATAATAGAGGGAGATAATAATGAATAAAATTGAATATGAAAAAGTTAAAGAGAACATTAGACACTTTAAGCAAATCCAATACAAGGCTGTCTTGTGTATCATTTTTCTTACAATATTTATAGGATTAATATTTTTTCTAATAGTTTATTATCTTGTGAATAAAAATACTCTTGTTGATGAAACTAAATTAGTTTTTCTAATTTTGACGATACTGGATTTGTGTTTAGTTATTGCTACACTAGTGTATAAAGGAAGAGATATTGATGACACAATAAAAAAAGCAAGTATATTTGCAGAATATAAAAAAATAAATAGTAAAGTCACTATTAATCTCAAACCTTCTAGTAAAGAATTATTCTTGTCTGAATTAAATTCACGTTTAGTAAAACTAAGATATTGTGTAAAAGAATCAAATTTAATAGAAAATAATTTAATTTTAAACGCAAAGAAAAACAAGTTTAGTATTAGTGTACTATTTTTACTGGTTAAAAATATAAAAGTATATTCTTACAAAAAATTAACAATCGAAGATATTAAACGAAAAATACAGTATAACTATAGAAAATCTAATAATAATAAATTTTTTCCAAAGACAACTATTACTTATGTATGTTTTTTGTCAAATGAGTATACTGAAGAAGTGATTGAATATTTAGAATATTTATATAATGAGAATAATGGGGTAACTGATTATATAGTTCCTTTAGGTATTAATTTATCAAATGGAGATGTTTACTTTAAAAAATCAAAACTCTATTTCCGTATTCTAGTGAGAAATGAATTGTATTATTCTATATATAAATTATTAGGCGGAAATATTAGTCAGTTTCGCAATCGTTTTATAGGTTATAGAATATATTGCTTATTGTTTAGCGTATCTGTTATAGCACCTTTTATTTATGTTTATTATTTAAGTAAAAAAGAACTTCCTATTAATTTTAGTATTCTAGGATTGATAATTGTATTTACTTTTTTAATGGGATTTGCAGGCAGTAGAGATGTGATAAAATAATTATTAGTTTAATTGAATAATGCTTTGGGGAGAAAGAATATGAAAAAATTAAATTCTTTTATTATGAGTCATGTAAAATTAGTAAATTTAATTTTATCAATTTTTTATTTGGCTCTTTTTGTTTTTATTTTTTTAGTGGAAAAATTACCTATGGATGGTTCAGGTAAAAAAAGTTATGCTGCTGTTTATTATCGGTGGATTACTGTTTATATTTTCAGGTCTTCTACTTCTTTCCAAGCGTTGTTATTATTCATATTGTTTACATTAGGATTATTGGGAAATTTATTTTTTGTTTTATATTCTGTTTTGAATAGAAAACAAAATATTAAAATTCTTTTGATATTTGCTAACTTAAGTATACTACCTTTGTTAATAGTTTTTATGAGTGGTATAACACTATACATCATATTAAGTTCCTTGTTATTCATTGCTATTTTGGCACTATTGGTTGTCAATATACAGAATAAAAAATCAAATAGACTTACTATTCGTAATACTATTTTTTTAGTTTTAGCAAATAAAATTACTTTCATAACAAATGTTAAATCAGCCTTTTTTTATACACAATACCATTCATTAAAATATTTTTAAGTTTTTGTGGATTATGTATTCTATTTATTAGTTGAGGTGATATCAAATGTCAGGAAAAAAATATAAAAGTTATAATCGTATTCATAAATATTCAAACCCATCTGATATTGAGAAAGGCAAAATAAAGAAAGAGACAGAATCTTATAAAAAATATAATAATAAGATTAAAAAATTAGGTAAAAGAATAGTCAAAAATTATGAGGACCTAGATGATTCTATTCTTGAAATGTATGAAGAATATATCAACGAAGCAGAGCAAGAAAAGAGGAATGCTAAAGGACACAAGAAAAGATTAAAAGAGCTTGAAAAAAGGAAGGATTTAAATTAGTAATTCGATTCTTTTTGTAAAATAACTAGATATCTTAATTAATCAAATATTTTGAAGACTGAGTATAAAAAATCTCAGTCTTTTAATATTTGATGTTTAAATCCTCTAAAGGATATTAGACATGGTCAATTGAAAAAAGCGTTTCAATATGCTAAAATATTTCAGTATATATAAAACCTTGAATGAATCATGATGTGAATTTGTGACGAAAATGTTTGATCTGGTTTATAATAAAATTTCAGTAAAATTCAAGATAAACATACATTTGATAAGTATATAAACGGTTTTTATTAGAGTTAATTTAATTGCGGTAAATGTTAATTTTAGTTGACAGATTTCCAAGCATAGTTGGTAGAGTTAATAATGTTTAAATTGTACAATGAAATGGAGGAGAAGAGATGGAATTTGGTCAAAAGTTATTGTCTTTGAGAAAAGAAAAAGGACTATCTCAAGAAGAGTTAGGTGGTCAATTAATGGTATCAAGGCAAACAGTATCAAAATGGGAATTAGGAGATTCAACACCTGAAATGGATAAATTAATACTAATCAGTGAGTTCTTTGATATTTCACTTGATGAATTAGTAAAAGGTTCGGATACTTCAAATTTAAATATAAAAAATATAGGGACATCTGAAAGTAAACTGTCTATACAAAAAAAAGGAATTTACCATATTATTATTCTGTTAGTAAAAATATTTGGTATCTTACTTTTGATTGACTTTTTAGTTATGATTATCTATTTCATTGTAAACGGGTTTCCTACCTAATATTCATACATCTTACTCCAATAAATATTAAGGAGAAAAAGATGAAACAATCAGAAATAAAATCGTCACATATTGTAAATATTCTGAAATCATTATTGGGATTTATAGGAATTTACATCGTTTCAGAAATAATCGGAGAAGTATGTATCATTATCATTTTAACATGTATGGGTATTAATATTTTTAGTAATGATATACCTAACAATATATTAACACAGACTTTACCATTTTTTGGTTTTATAGTTTTTACTATTACAACTATTCTATATTGTAAATTTATTGAAAAAAGATCACAACAATCAATAGGCTTCATTAAAAAAGGATTTATTAAAAATTACTTAAAAGGATTTGTTATTGGTATACTACTCATATCAATAGTAATATTAATTTCACTTGCTACTGGTGCTTTAACCTATGAAGGTGTAAGTGAAAATATTAATATACTCCCTATCTTATTGTTTCTATTTGCATATATAATTCAAGGGATGGCAGAAGAAGTCATGTGTAGAGGCTATCTAATGACTTCACTATCTAAAAAAACATCCCTATTTTGGGCAATTCTTCTCAGTTCATTAGCATTTACATATCCACATCTACAATCATTGTTTGCAAGTGAAGCTCAATTTGGTATTATTGGTTTAATTAATACAATGCTGTTTTCTTTTTTAGTTTCTCTATTTATGGTAAAAGGAAGAAATATATGGTTGGTAAGTGCAATTCATAGTTCATGGAATTATGTATTGGGTGTAGTCTATGGAATTTGTGTTAGTGGTGGAGAAACACATCCATCAATTTTTAACTTTTCAGTAAATGAATCTAAAAGTTTAATTAATGGTGGAATGTATGGACCAGAAGCTGGTATTATAACCACTATTATTATGATATTTAGTCTAGCAATATTACTATTAACTATTAAAAAAAAGAATAAAATAACATTATAAATAGGATTCCTGCTTATTTTAAGAAGAAATATACTATTAAACAAACTAACACATCATAAAGACTTCTGATATTTAAATATCAGGAGTTTTTATGTACGCCAGCAAAAACTGCTATATTATCTTATGTATTTAAGTTTTAACCTACAGAGTTACGACTGTCAGTAGTGATGATATATGTAAAAAAATATTCTATTATAAAAAGAATTTGTCTTTTATGTTCGTATATGATAATATATATACGAACACAAAAGACAAAGAGGTGGTTTTATGTCTGTAAAAGAATTAGTTTTTAAGTTGATGAAAAAGAATAATGGAATTATAGAATCAAAAGAAGCTAAAGAAGCAGGGATAGATAATAAAGTATTACAACGATTAACTCAGACTGGAGAAATTGAGAGAGTTGGAAGAGGAATCTATATTGATGCAAATTACATACAAGACGAATATCTGGTGACACAGTATAGATGTAAAAAAGGAATTTATTCTCATGAAACTGCATTATTTATTCATGATTTATGTGATAGAATACCATTTCAGCTAATGTTAACTATTCCTTCTGGATATAATACTAGACTCTTAAAAGATAAATATAAATATAAGTTTTTCTATAGTAATAAAAAACTATATGAAATTGGTAAAATGAATTTAAAATCACCTCATGGCAATGAGATTATCGTATATAACAAAGAACGAACTATTTGCGATTGTCTTAGAAAAAAAGATAAGCTAGATTCGGATTTGGTAATTACTGCAGTGAAACAATATATGAATGAACTAGGAGCAGATTATTCAAGATTACTAACGTATGCAGAAATTTTTAACGTCAGAGAATTAGTTCGTCAGTATATGGAGGTGTTATCATGAGTATAAGTAGTCCAAGACAATTAAAGGATTGGATTAATAATATGTCAAAGCAAAATAATCTTGTAGCCAATACTGTTCTACAAAATTTTATGATGGAAAGGTTGTTAGAAAGAATTTCTGTCTCTCAGTACAAAGACAATGTTATTCTTAAAGGTGGATTCCTAATCGCAGCTATGGTGGATATCGATATGAGAAGTACTATTGATATGGATACAACAATAAAAGGAATATCAGTTAATGAGGATACTATCAAAAAGATCATTAGTAATATTTTATCAATAGATATTGAAGATAATGTAACATTTAAATTAAAATGCATAAAAAATATTCATGTGCTACTTAACATGGGCATAGCAAAAAAAATATAGGAAGTTTAATCTTGAATGATAAGGGAAATAAGTTATTAAAAGAAAGATGAGGAGATAAAAATGGATTATCGAAAAATATTGAAAGAGTTTCCAGAAATAGAAACGGAAAAAATTAGATTGAGAAAATTAAGGTTAGATGATGGACCGGAGTTATTTAAATACTACTCCAATGAAAAAGTATATCGTTACCTTGACTGGAATGGCCCTGAAACCTTAGAGAAAAGTTATGATGTCATAAAAATATGGAACCAAGGTTTTATTGATGGTTGGATTATTCGCTTTGCCATTGCTGATAAAGTAACTGATAAGATAATAGGAACTATTTTATTAAATGAGTTTGAAGGAAAAAGGGCTGAAATAGGATATGAGTTATCTGAAGATTACTGGCGTAATGGTATTATGTCTGAAGCTATGTATGAAGTATTATCCCTTGGATTTAAACAATTAGGTTTAGTGAGAATACAAGCATTTGTATGTGAAGAAAATACTGCTTCAAAAGAGCTTCTAAAAAAATTCAATTTCAAAGAGGAAGGATATTTAAGAAAATATGAATGTCATTATGTAACGGGTGAATGTAAAGATATGTATGTGTATGGGTTGGTAAATACAGACTTTAAGAGTAGATAATTCAATGAAATGTTAAATGATATTCTTATTATTGAAAAATAAAATATATTATTACACATAAAGACTTCTGACATTTAATTGTCGGAAGTCTTTTTTTAGAAAAGTCTAATTATAACTGGGATACTAAAATAGATTCTAACCCGTAATAGTATGTCTATTATTCATTCATAGTCATTTATCTTAAAAAAAGAATACAAAAATAAAATTTTTGCTGAAATAAAGATTAATTTTGGTATAATTAAGAGGATAAGTAGTTGGTTCGGTTGTGATAAGGTTAAACATTTTGTAAATCAGAAAATTTAATATCTAATCAAATGGAGGTAATAAATATGTTAAAAAATATTAAATATGTTGGTCATCGTGGGAGTAGAGGCGTTGGAGTAGAGAATACGATTGAAGCATTTCAAGAAGGAATTAAACGAGGGTATTTTGCTCTAGAATGTGATATTAGAGTAACTAAAGATAATCAATTCGTTGTAATTCATGATGAGACCTTAGAAAGATTAGCACCAAATGATCCTTTAAATTCATTTCAAATTACTGAACTAACTTATGAACAGTTAAAACAGGTAACCTTAACACAAACTTATCAGGGAAGAATACTAACTGGTAAAATACCATTATTAAAAGAGTATTTAAAATTATGTAAACAAAATAATATAATACCAGTCATTGAACTTAAATGGTCAACTGGAATAAATGACAATGATAATAGTAATGTTTCAAATTTAATTCAATTAATTAAGGATGAAGGAATGTATAATAACTGTGTTATACTAACGTCAATGAAAAACACTATAAAATATATAAGAGATCATTATCAAGATATATCCTTACAATTATTAATTGGTGGAAATTCAAAAATTAGTGATGAAATTTTAAAGTTTGCTGTTTTAAATAGATTATCAGTCGATATAGAAAAGAATGTATTAACTAAAGAAATTATTGATTTTATACATGCAAATAAATTACTTGTAAATGTATGGGTTGTAAATGAAATTAATCAAGCAAAACAGTTTTCTTCATGGGGAGTAGATATGATTACAACGGATGTATTAAATTAAATAAAAAATAACTAAAACACCTGAAATTATAAATTTTCAGGTGTTTTAAATATTATTATTATAATTTAGTTAGGTTTTAACTCGCTCAATATCTTCAACAGGTAACCAATCTTCCATACTTCCATAATTACTTTTATCAATTTTAAAGGGTTCTATTTCTTTAAAATTATCAATGCTGATTAATACTAAATATTTTTTTCCTGCCCATCTTTTATGCTGAAGCGCACTTAACTGTAATTTATCTGAGTTATCATCAACAAGCTTAATTGATTCTTCTGTTGTCATTTTAGTAGAATTATAAACATCAGTTACCATCGCTTTTGCTTTCACTAAACCCTCACCATTATTACTAATAAAATATAATACATCATCCTTAAATACTCTACCATAAGGCATCTTTCTCCCTGCTCCGCCTCTAATAATACAGGATTTGGTTTTAGTAATTAGTTTATCAAATTCTTTTGCTTTTGTATTTAAATATACAACATGATCCATAGTCTTATTCTACTTCTTTTATAATAGGAATCCAAATTTCTGTAAGATAATTAGGGCTCTGTGTATCGCCTTCATAATAAACTTCTAATTCAGGTAAATTAGCATGTTTATAGCCGGTTGATGGAAACCATTCAGAAAAAATTCGTTTTGTAGTACTTTGAATATTTTCTCCTATTGGGCCTCTTACTTCAAAAATTGCCCAACTAGCACTTGGAACGAAATAATTATCATATTCAGATAACTTTTCTTCTGTAAAGATCCCAATAACATAATCAAAATTATTGTCAACCTCAGGGGCCATTGGTATGCAAGCTCCGATGCAGTTACCATCGCTTGATTTTTTCATCATTTCCTCAAATTGACCATTCTTCATTACTTCATCCCAAAATTTCGGGATGTTAATAAAATTTTCACCGTTTTCAATAGAAAAATTTCTAGTCATACCACAAAAACTAAATTCAGGTTTTTTTTCAATTTTGTAATCCATAGGGACATCTCCTTTTAACATTATTTGAATTAATAATTTCGGAAATGCTTTAATCGTCACTTTTTTCTTTCTAACTTCTGAAGGATTAACTCCGTGCATTTTCTTAAACGCTCTAGAAAAAGCCTCTGAAGATTCATAACCATATTTGATAGCGACATCAATTACTTTTATATTATTCATTATGAGTTCACTAGCAGCTAGGGATAGTCTTCTATTCCTTATATACTCAAATACAGTAATTCCTGTCAATATGTAAAACATCCGTTGATAATAATAGGGTGAGGACATAGCTACTTTGGCTATCTCTTTAATGGTTATTGGTTCTGTTAAGTTTTCTTCAATATAATCGATCGAGTTTGAAAGTATTTTTACCCAGTTCATAAAGTCATCTCCTAACATAAGTATATGTGATTAATCTTAAAAAAACTTGACTTTAAATGCCCTTGTCTATCAGTTGTTAAAAATTGATATATAAGATATATCTTATATATTTTTATCTATTTGGTTTTTAATTTATGACTTGTTTTAATCTTACACTTTAATATGTAGTAATGCAATTGGAATTTATAAATTTTAGTTGATTTTTGAAAAATTTTAAAATTAACTATATATTTATTAAATTCACCATTGACATAACATTTAAAAAATAATATAATACGAAATAGATAAATTACCATTTTCGTAATAAATTATATTGTGGAAAGGAGATTAAGAAATGAAAGACAATATTAGTAAAAATGAAATTCAAGCTTTAGATGAAACCTGGCATAAACTGATTCATATATATCAAAGGACAAGTAATGAATTGGGGAAAGAAAAGCTTGAGGGTGTAACAACAATTGAAATTAGCATTCTAAATATTGTTTATAGACAACCAGAGGTAATACTTAAAGATATAACAAAAATGCTAGGTATACCAAATAGTACATTGACTAATGCGGTAGACCGCCTTGAAAAACGAGGACTTATCAAAAGAGCTATCAGTAAAAGAGATAGAAGATCTTTTGCACTTGAGTTAACAGAAGATGGAAGAATTGCTCAACTTGAGCATAAAAAAGCAGAAAAATTAATGTGTCACAAAATATTAAGTATTTATGATTCAAAAGAAGAGCGACTAGAACTAATTAGATTACTTGGAAAGCTTACGGATAAATTTTAAGTGAATAACATAATTACTTTAATAGGTTGTTAAAAATGTGGGGAATTGCTTTGAAAGAAAGAGTAGTTTTAAGTTGTCAATAAAATATTACTAAGAAAGAGAGAGGGAAATTGATTAATTTAAAAAAATATGGAAAGGCTTTAATTACAGGAGCGTCGAGTGGTATAGGAGAACAATATGCTAGAAAGATGGCATCATTAAATAATGATTTGGTTCTTGTGGCAAGAAGAAAAGAAAAATTAGATACATTAGCAAAAGAGTTAGAAAGCAATTATGGTGTACAAATAGATATTATACAAGCAGATTTATCTTTGGAAAATGATGTTATTAGGGTAGAGAAGTATATAAATCAAAATTCTGATATATCAATATTAATTAACAATGCAGGATTTGCTGTGCCAGAAATTTTTTCAGAGAGTGAAATTGATAAACAACTTTCAATGATTTATGTACACAATATTGCTTGTGTACGATTAACACATGCTTCAATAAAATATATGTTTAAAAAGAATAAAGGAATTATTATAAATGTTGCTTCAACATTAGCATATATGCCAATGGAAAAAAACAGTATTTATTGTGCATCTAAGGCTTTTATAAATTCTTTTTCTGAAGTAGTAAATTATGAATCCAAAGATAAGGGAATTATTATTCAAGCGTTAAACCCAGGTTTAACACATTCAAATTTTCATAGTACTGAATTATTTAATAAATTAGAAAAGCAAAAATATCCCGAATCTGTTTGGATGAGTGTAGAGGAAGTTGTGTTCCAGTCTCTTAAAAATTTAGGGAAAAAAGTAGTATTTATTCCTGGATTGAAAAACCGTATGATGGTAAAGATGTATAAATTGTTAAAGAAATAACTATTAGTTTATGTTCAGAAATAGATTAAAGGAAAACTAACTTGAAATGTCATAAAAAAGTTTTTAAATATCTATTGACTCTAACAGTGTGTGAGGGTTTAGAATATAATTACAATCCGGATTGATTATTGGGAGGTAGTATGTTAAAAATTGGAGATTTTTCAAAGCTTACACGTGTATCAATAAGAATGCTTAGACATTATGATGAAAAAGGACTATTAAAACCAGAACGAATTGATAAATTTACTGGTTATCGATTCTACTCAATTGAACAAATTCCAAAGGTTAATCGCATACAAGCTTTGAAAGAAATGGGATTCTCGCTTTCTGAAATATACGAACTGATGGCACGAAATTTAGATTCTAAACAATTACGTATTCTTTTGGAAAATAGAAAAAGAGAAATTCTTACAGCGATTGATCATGAAAAGGGAAAATTGATAAGGGTAAAAACCCTAATTAAATCTATTGAAAAGGAGAATTTAAATATGAATTATGACATTACAATAAAAACTATTCCATCTTATAAAGTATTATCATTAAGAGATATTATTCCTGCTTATAATGCTGAAGGTAAATTATGGGAGGAACTTCAGAAATTTGCGAAAAATAATAATATAAAAGGAAATACACCTTGTTATGCCATCTATCATGACACAGAATTTAAAGAAAGTGATGTTGATGTTGAAGTAACCATGTGCATAAATGATGAAGTTCCTGAAAATAATCGTATAAAAATTAGGGAACTAGAAGAAGTTTTAGAAATGGCAGTTGTTTTTCACCATGGACCTTTTGAAGAAATGACTTCAGCTTATCAAGCTTTAGGAGAATGGATGGAATCTAATGGCTATGAAATGAATGGTCCTACAAGAGCAATTTATCATAAAGGACCTTGGTGTGAAGAAGACTCTGCTAATTATTTAACTGAGATTCAAGCACCAGTTGTTAAAAAGTAATCGTTTATTAAATGAGCTGTCGGTTAATTAGATATTTACTGTAGCCCCATGAATACAAAAAAGGCAACTCCTTGGAGTTGCTCTTTTTGCGTTATATCTGTTAAAATATGACTATGATAACCAATAATTGGTATAAATAATTTTTCAAAAAAGAACAACAGTTTTTTTAAATTAATTTACATGAAATTGGATTAAACACTAACCATAGGGCATATTTCTCCCAGCTGCGTCTCTTATAATACAGGACTTAGTTTTTTATCAAATTCTTTTGCATTTGTATTTAAATATACAACATGATCGATAGTTTTATTTTTCTTCTTTTATGATAGGAATCCAAATTTCTGTAAGATAATTAGGGCTCTGTGTATCACCATCATAATAAACTTCTAATTCAGGTAAATCAGCATGTTTATAGCCGGTTGATGGAAACCATTCAGAAAAAATTCGTTTCCATGTATTTTGAAGTTTTTCTCCTATTGGGCCTCTCACTTCAAAGATTGCCCAATTAGCACTTGGAACCATATGATTATCATATTCAGATAATTTTTCTTCTGTAAAGATCCCAATAACGTAATCAAAATTATTGTCAACCTCAGGGTCCATGGGCATACAAGCTCCGATACATTTACCATCCCTTGATTTTTTCATCATTTCTTCAAATTGACCATTCTGCATTACTTCTCCCCAAAACTTAGGGACGTTGATATAATTTTCACCATTTTCTGTAGAAACATTCTTAGTCATCCCACAAAAACTAAATTCAGGTTTCTTTTCAATTTTGTAATCCATAGGGACATCTCCTTTTAACATTATTTGAATTATTAATTTCGGAAATGCTTTAATAGTCACTTTTTTCTTTCTAACCTCTGAAGGATTAACTCCATGCATTTTCTTAAATGCTCTAGAAAAAGCCTCGGAAGATTCATAACCATATTTGATAGCGACATCAATTACTTTTATATTATTCATTATGAGTTCACTAGCAGCTAGGGATAGTCTTCTATTCCTTATATACTCAAATACAGTAATTCCTGTCAATATGTAAAACATCCGTTGATAATAATAGGGTGAGGACATAGCTACTTTGGCTATCTCTTTAATGGTTATTGGTTCTGTTAAATTTTCTTCAATATAATCAATCGAGTTTGAAAGTATTTTTACCCAGTTCATAAAGTCATCTCCTACCTCAATTATATATGTTTTATCGAAAAAAACTTGATTATAAATGCGCTTATAAATCAGTTTTTCCATAAATTGTTTATTTACTTTAATAATACACGTTAACATATAGAAATGCAAATTATATAGTTATTTATTAATAATTATCGATTATAAATTATATGGTGATTAAACTAATATTATTGTAAAACGGACTACTAAAATCAGAACAGATTGATAAGTTTAATGGTTATCGGTTCTACTCTATTGACAAAGGTCAATCGTATTCAAGCTTTGAAAGAAATGGGATTCTCACTTTCTGAAATAGTTTAACTAATGGCACGTAATTTAGATTCTAAACATTTACGATTTCTTAAAAGGGAAAATTGAAAAGGGTAATTATTTCTATTGTTTTATGACATCACAATAAAAACTATTCCATCTTATAAAGTATTACCATTAAGAGATATTATTCTTGCTTATAATGCTGAAGGTAATTATAGGAGGAACTTCAGAAATTTACGAAAACGAAGACTCTGCTAATTATTTAACTGAGATTCAAGCACCCGTTGCTAAAAAGTAATCATTAATAAAGAGGATGAACTGACATACTAGTTCATCCTCTTTTACATTTTAATAATATCAAAAAGATCAGAACTGGACTAAGTATTAAATCTTGAAATGATTTATGATATAATTTTAAATATAGAGTGAATAATTGAAAGTAAAAATTTATAAAAAAATAAATATTTTTTCAAACCAATTTCAATCTTCTGACACTATATAAGTGAAGTAGGTGAATATATGGAAGAACGATTAATTGATAAGTTACTAACAGAGTATCTTGATAAGATTTACTTTTACTCTATTAAAAGAATAAGTTGTGTAAATGATGCAGAGGACCTTTCGCAAACTATTTTAATGGATATAATCATTAATTTTAAAAAAGGTATTATTCCAGAAAATTTTGATAATTATGTTTGGAAAATAGTCAAAAATCAATATGCTAAATTTATAAAATATAGAGTGAAAGAACGCAAAAATTTAATAAATGAATATGATCTAGATAGACTCCCTAATAACCAAATTAATGCATTTGATAATCTTGTTCTAAAAGAACAGAGTGAAAGTGTTAGATGTGCATTAAAGTTATTATCTAAAGACTATTTAAACATTCTTGTTGCTTATTATATTGATGACTTATCTATTAAAGAAATTTCTAAAAACACTAATCTTCCTCTAGGAACTGTAAAATATAAGTTATACAGTTTACGTCAAAAATTAAAGGAGGTTATCCAATTGAATCAATTAAATGGAAAAAAAACTTATTCTCCAGAAGACTTAAGCCCATTATTTCATGTAAATAAAGAAGGTACTGAAGGGAGTCCATGGAATTTGTTCTCTAATCTGATTCAAAAAAATATTTTATTACATGCCTATAAAAATCCATCATCACTAAAAGACTTCGCTTTAGAACTAGGTATCTCCATGCCTTATATTGAAGAAATAGTGTATCAATTAAAACTAGGGACTGTTCTAAAAGAAGTAGAAAGAAACAAATATGTTACCAATTTTACAATTGTATCAAAAAAAGAACAAAGAGAAGTGAAAGAATATATCACTAGAGAAAAAGAGTCACTTGGTAAAGCTGTATTTGATTGGTTAGATGATGTAATAGAAGATGTTAGAGAGATTGGTTTTGTAGGAAGTGATTTATCGAAAGAATATCTTTACTGGCAACTTCTATCGTTGATTTGGGTTTTATTAGAAGATGAAGTGTGTGATTTTAAAGTAAGTGAACGTCCATTTGGTGGGAAGTGGGATGCACTAGCTTATGAAAACCGTGAGTATGATCCAGAATTATTTTTTGTAGGATTAAATGGTCATTTTGACTCTAAAAGAATTGTATTTTATCTTGAACATGATATTACACATCTTGAACTAAGAAATCGTAGAATTACATTACTTGAGGATGATCTTGTTGATGTCTTAAGAATGATTTGCATGACTTCAAAAGATGAACTAGTAGTTGAAGATGTTTTAAAGAAATATGATAAGTCAATTAAAAGATTGTGTGAGAAAAATTTAATTAAGGTAATTGAAAACAAAATCAAGGTAAATACGGTTTATTTACAAGATGGTGAAAGAGAAAAAATCTATGAAACAATTAGTAAAAGTCCTAAAC
Organism: Mycoplasmatota bacterium; assembly: GCA_018394295.1. Lineage (NCBI taxonomy): Bacteria > Bacillati > Mycoplasmatota > Mycoplasmatota bacterium. The sequence goes on along the minus strand of CP074573.1, from coordinate 1,943,928 downwards.
TTGATAAAGTAATTAATCATTATACTTTATTTAAAAAATGGATAATAGAAAATATTGCGGTTTTCGACAATGTGGAGCATGTAGCTATTTCAATGCTGGGGTGGTTTAGATCTAGTATCATTTTATATGGAATTAAACACCAGTATTTAAGTTTAGATAAAGAATCAGAAGTATTTGCTTATAGTGTATTTTTTGAAGAAATGAGTACCTCAATTGATTTTAAGTAACTACTACATCTTTAAACTCAACCCATGGTTGTATAAAACTAAAATAATTAGTTATTGTATATATTTTAAATAACCAATATACTTATATCATAACAGTACTGTTAAATAATTGAAGTAGGTGTATATATGAATATAAAAATAGGTGAAGTAATTAAGAGACTTAGAAAGAAACAAGATGTAACACAAGAAAAACTTGCTGAATATTTAGGGATAAGTTATCAGGCAATAAGTAAATGGGAAAATGGAGTGGCTTTACCAGATATTACATTAGTTCCAACAATCGCCAATTTTTTTGATGTTTCTATTGATGAATTATTTACACAAGATGAACAAAATAAGGATGAGAAAATTAAAGAATATGAGAATGAAAACAAAAGACTTAGGAATATTGGTGATATGAAAGGTAGTATTCAATTAATGCGAGAAGCTTTAAAAGAATATCCAAAAAATTATCAATTAACCCTTGGATTAGCTAATTCTTTAAGAAGTTATAATGCAACTGATGAGCAAGAAAAAGAGAGTAAAGAAAAGGGATATATTGAAGAAGCGATAGCTTTATGTGAAAGAATACTTGAAGATTGTACAAATGATGAAATAAGGCAAGGAGCGATACAAATTTTATGTTATTCTTATCCAGAATTTGACAAAAAAGAAAGGGCGATTGAGCTAGCTAACTTAATGCCTAATCTATGTATATCAAAGGAAAAGTTGCTTGAACATATATATTCTGGTGATGATAGGATAAAACAAATACAGGAAAACATACTTTCTTTTCTTAATTTCATGTCTAGTAATCTTTTGACATTTAGTTATGGGAAAAATTTATCGTTAGAAGAAAAAATTCAGTGTGTAGAAGCTGCTAAAAATTTATATAATGTAATTTTTTATGATGATAATACGTTATTTTATAGTTGTCGGTTAAGAAGAATTTATTGTAGACTCGCAGAATTATCATGTGCTATTGGGAAATGTGATAATGGAATAAAATATCTTAAATTGGCTGAGGAGAACGCTAAAAAATTTGATAATTTAAAAGAATCAACAAAGTATACCTCCTTATTTGTTAATCAATGTAGTTACAATAAAAGCGATTTAATTAAGAATTTTGAGAGTACTGATAGTGAATTGCTTTATGAGCGAACGACAAATTCAGTATTTGCATGTTTGCATGAAAAGAAAGAATTTATAGAAATTCAAAATAGATTAAAAAGCTGAAAAATAAATCCATATTAAAATATAATATATAGTAATTGAGGTGATTTTGTGAGAATTGGAATTTTCGCTCAAAAAAATAAGATAAGTGTGGATACTGTTAGATATTATATTGATTTAAATTTAACTCATCCAATAAGAAAAGGAAAGTATTTTTACTTTGAAAATGAACAACAAGATCAATTAGATAGAGTATTATATTTAAAGAATCTTAACTTCACGTTAGATGAAATAAAGAAAATAATTTCAATTGACAAACTAAATAAAATCGAAACAATTATTGAAAGTAATTTATATGAACAGATATTACTTGAGAAACAAAGAAGTGTAAAAAAGAAATTATCCATTTATCTAAAGCATTAGACCTTATAAAAATTTAATTAAATAAAATTAAAAGTAGAGATAAAAAATTAGTTAAAGCCTATGGAATAGGGTTTAACCTGTTAGATTTTATTAGTTGTCCTAAATGTGGTGAAACGATCGAATTTAGTGAAGGGGTCCTTAAGCATAATAGTATTTATAATGCTAAAGGAGAATGTAGGTGTGGCTATACCTTGTTCATTAAAGATGGAATTATTCTCAGTAATTCAAATCAATTAGATATTATTGAACCATATGATGGTAGACAAAATTACATTGATGAATTAATGAATGAGACACCAAAATCTTTTATTGATATTATGATTAAGCGTAATGAAGAAATTGCACGAGTATTAGTTGATAGAAATTTATCTGATAAAATCCTTTTATTTATGAAAACTGGAGTTGGACCTGTTGAACTGAACTTATTAGAAAAAACAACGGATATTAAATTAATGATACTAGTTGATGAAGATATTGAGAAATTAAAAATCACTAAAAAATCAATCGAAGGTAATTTTTCAAATATAAATGTTTTGTATATATGTTGTGAATTAGACGCACTTCCAATCAAAACTAATACGATTGATATTGTGATTGATTTCTTAGCTACCTTCAAAAATGCTTTTCGTTCAGATATCGATATTTATCAAAGCCTCAATCAATACATTAAAGATAAAAGTAGTATTATCGGACTATATTTATATTTCAAAAAAGCAGATATGTTTTCAAGACTTGATAGAAAAAAGTGGGCGTTTTTCGACAATCGGGCAATTAAACAAAAAATAAAAAATTTAAATTATATTGAAACAAGTGACTATGAGGAAGCTATATTACAGGAAGGTAGCAATATAAATGACTTTTTTAAAGAAGAAGATAAAGTGCATGCGAAAATAATGATTTTTGATAGAAAATCTATTTAAATTAGAAGCAATAGTTTGGAGTATACTCTATACTATTGCTTTTTTTATATGAAAAAATTTAAATTTATCTGTTGCAGTTGAGTAAACTCCTCAACATAAAATAGACATGTAATAAAAAAAATAAAATATTTGAGGTGAAAGAATGAAAACAATAGTTATTAGAGAGTGTAGTGATTTAGAAGTTAATTCAATTTATGAAATGGACTTACGTAATTTTAATCCAAAAGATTGTAAAGGGTGTTGGAATTGTTGGATAAAAACACCTGGTAAATGTGTTCATAAAGATTTAAATGATTTTTACCGATTCTATTTAGAAGCAGATAAGGTAATCATATTTTCTGAAGTTAAGAATGGATTTATTAGTGGGAAAATAAAAACATTATTAGACAGACTAATCCCCCATTTTCTTCCCTATATGGATGTTTCAGGAGATGGTTTTAATCATCAACCACGATATGATAAATATCCTGATATTGAATTTTATTATCAAGGTGATTTTCATTCAGAAAAAGGAAGAGAAATCCTTAAAGATTATATAATTAGGACATTTACTCAGTTTCGTTCAAAAAAAGTAAGTTTTAAAAAAATAAAAGATTATAGAGGTGAAAAATATGAAAACACTAATTATTAATGGTTCTCCAAAAGGAAAAAAAGGTAATACAGAAATATTTATTCAAAATTTTATCAAGGATATAAAAGAAGAAGTAGTTATTAAAAGGATTATAGAAGAAGATAATGAAGTTCTTGCAAATCTAATTAAAGATTTTGATTCTATTATCATCGCCTTACCTTTATACGTTCATGGGATGCCTGGATGTCTTATGCGTTTTATAGAGCATCTTAATAGAGAAATAACAAACAATAAGTCAATAGGATTTATACTACAATATGGTTTTCCTGAAGGATTTCAAGGTGAATATATTGAAAGGTATTTTGAATCTCTAGCAGAGGAATTAAATATGAAATTTCTTGGGACTTTAGTAAAACCAGAAGCAGCAGCGATCTATACCATGCCTTCATTTTTGACAAAAAAGCTCTTTAATAAACTTAAAGAGTTTGGAAGAGTTTATGAAGAATCTAGTTGCTTTGATAAGCAGATTATAAATGATTTGAAAAAACCTTACAAAATAGTTGGATTAAAACTTAAACTAGTTCGATTAATCAAAAAAATAGGTTTAATGGATATATTTTGGAATAAGTTCTTACGTAATAATAATGCGTTTGATAAAAGGTTTGATAGACCATTTAGTGCTGAATAATCAGCACTTTTTGTATTTATTTCAAAAATATTGACAATATTTTACATTTGTTTGCTATAATTATATATATTCATTATTAATGGGGTGGTAATTATTGATCAATTAGTAGAAAGTGTATTAAGGCAATATAAAATATCTAATCCACAAGTTACTTTTATTAGACATAATGAAAATATGACCTATAAAGTAATTGATGGATCAACAAGTAAAGAATTTGTATTGCGTATTCATATACCTAAAGAAGGATTTTCACTATCAACCGTTCAACATTCATATGATAATTTGTGTTCTGAAATAGAGTTTATTAGTGCAATAGATGAGAATACGGATATCCTAGTTCAAAGACCAGTGAAAAATATAAAAGGAGATTATGTTTCAAAAATTTTAGTTAAGGATAGAACGATATATGCTACCATATTAAATTGGATAAAGGGAAAAACATTGAGTAAAGAAGATGCTGATTTTAGTAAACAAGCCTACCTTACTGGAGTTTTAACAGCTAAACTTCATAATTTTTCATCTAGTTGGTCTGAAGGAAAAGAACTTAAACGACACCGTTATGATAAAGAGAAGATGATATCAGTAATAAAACAAATTAAAAAAGGAATTAATCTAAACCTTATTAAAGATGAGGAATATGAGCTAATTAAAAAAGGTGGGGAGAAAATAATTAGTTTTATGGAAGAACTTGGTAAAGTTTACGATTCTTTTGGCGTTATTCATGCTGATTTACATAAATCTAATCTAATCATACAGAATGAAATCATATCCCCAATTGATTTTTGTCTTAGTGGACATGGTTATTTTTATATGGATTTAGGAGGGATAATAGCTGATTTTAGTCCTTTATCAATAAGAAAAGAGGTATTAAAGGGTTATAGGTGTATACGTGATATACCAGAGAATGATATGAAATATATTGAGGGTTTCTTTATCATGTCAATATTATTATTTATGGCAACACAACTATATAACCCTGATACAAAAGAATGGTATTTAAGACGTACGAAAGAGATTTGTAGAGATTATATTTTACCATTATTAAATAATGAAAGATTTTATGAAAATATATAAATTGGGAGGGAAAGTTGAGATGGAATATACCTATCTTAAAAAAGAATATATTAATGAAATAGCAAGCATTTTAACAGAAAAATATAAAGATGCCTTGGTTAAACTACCTATTTTATCAGATAAGTATGTAAATTATGATAAACATGTGGAAAGATTAAGTAAATTTGTAGACGATAATCGTTTTCTAGTTGCGATTGAAGATAATAAAGTAGTTGGTTTTATGAAGGGATTTTATATTGATGATTATAAGGGGACAGTAAAAGGGGCTTTAGTATTACCATTTCTAACAGGTGTTTTAAAAGGTTATGATAAAAGTAGAATCTATAATTTACTGTATCAAAAAATATCAGATATATGGGTTGAAGATGGTTGTTATACCCATAGTATTTTAATGTATGCTAATGAAGAAGAAATCTTAGATACTTGGGTTTACAATGGTTTTGGAATGTATGTGATTGATGCAGTGCGTAAACTTGAAAAGGTGAATATCCCTGAAAAAACTGATGATATAGTGATAAGAAAAGCTAAGAAAATAGATTTACCAAAGATGAACCTTCTTTTTAAAGGAATAAATGAGCATCTAGCGAAAGCTCCAATTTTTTTATATGATGACGAAGAAGATAGTTATCAAGAATACTATGATTGGTTAGAGATAGAAAACAATCATTTATGGATAGCAGAACAAGATGATCAAATTTTAGGTTATTTAAAGACAAATACTTCTGAAATAAATATGGATGAATTAGATGATGGAGATACAATGGCAATTAATGGTGCGTATGTAATTCCTAAATATCGTGGAAATCATATTATGGCAAGATTATTAAATGAAGCAACTGATTGGGCGATTTCTAAAGGACTTAAAAGGTGTTCAACTGATTTTGAATCAGCAAATTATGAAGGAAGAAATTTCTGGTTGAAACATTTTATCCCCTATTCTTACGCAATGATAAGACGAGTAGATGAGCGTATTCATTTAAATAAAGGGTTGAATAATTAAATGCAAGCATTATTAGTAGAAGACTATCGAGGTGACATTTTAGAATGTGAGCATTGGGGACATATATGTGGTGTTACAGATAGGGGAGAAATAAAGTACGCAGTTGGTGATATTAATTTTTTATCATATTTAAGATCATCAGCTAAGACAGTTCAAGCGATTCCGTTAATAAAACGAGGAATAGAAAAGAAGTGTCAATTTACAGAAAAAGAAATAGTAGTATTAGTAGCATCGCATAGGGCTCAATCGATGCATGTAGAAGCTTTAGAAGGAATAATGAAAAAGGTTGGAATAGAGGAAAGAGAACTTATTTGTCTTCCTACTTATCCACTAAACAACGAAAGTAAAGAGAATCTTTTAAGAAAAAATATGCCTAAGCGTAGAATATATCATAATTGCTCGGGTAAACATTTTAATATCATCACACTATGCAAGGCGTTAGGTTACCCCAGTGATAATTACTGGGATATAAGTAATCAAGTGCAGCAAGAAATAGTAGAACATATTTCTATTCTTTCAGATTATCCCAAAAATGAAATCAAAATTGGTGTAGATGGATGTGGTGTACCGGTATTTGCGTTACCTTTAAAAAATTTAGCTAATATATATTTTAAACTTGCTTGCCCAGATATAATAGAAGACAGTAAAATAAGAAATGCAGTCATTAAAATAACTAAACTAATGAATAAACATCATGACATGGTATCGGGATCAAATCTTATCTGTTCATTACTTAATCAAGATGAAAATATCGTTGCCAAAGGTGGTGCAAAAGGCGTTTATTGTTTTGGTTTAAAAAGGGAACGCTTAGGATTTGCGATTAAAGTTATGGATGGTTCAGAAGAAAGTTGGCCATTTATCGTAGCGAAAATATTAGAAGACATTCATTATGATAATAAAGAAACAATTGATAGATTATACAAAGCATTTCCAAAAAGTATTAAAAATGATAACAATAAGATTGTTGGGTGCAGTAAAGTAGCTTTTGATTTAAAATTAATAAAATGAAATGGGGGATAAAATTGAAAAGAGATATCCTAATTGAAGTTTGTTGTGGTTCAGTTGATGATGCTATAGAATCAGAAAAAGCCGGAGCAAACCGAGTTGAACTAAATTCAGCACTCTTCTTAGGGGGGCTTACCCCATCAATTGGAGAAATCATAGAAGCAAAGAGGGTTTTACAGATTCCTGTCGCTGTTATGATAAGACCTAGAAGAGGTGGTTTTTGTTATACGGATAGTGAATTCAATGTCATGATACAGGATACGAAAATGGCAGTTAAACATGGGGCAGATGGAATAGTATTTGGAATATTAAATGAAGATGGAACAATAGATGTAGATAGATGTGAAAAAATAATTAAATTATCAGGAGAAAAAGAAGTCATATTTCATCGAGCAATCGATGTTGTACCTGACCCATTTCAGGCAATTGATACCTTAGTTAACTTAGGAGTAAAAAGAGTTTTAACCAAGGGACAAGAAAATACAATTGAAGCAGGAATGGATTTATTAAAAGAATTAATAGAGTATGCTAATGGGAGAATAGAAATTCTTCCAGCTGGATGTAAAATCCATAATGTAGAAAGAGTGGTAAATGAACTTGCGATTGATCAAATACATATTAATTCTCATGAAACTAGACTCGATAAATCAGTTTTAATGAAACCACATGTCTATTTTGGATCATCGCTAAGACCAGAAGAAAGTACTTATGATATCATTTCAACATCATTTATAAATACGATTCATAAGAAAATTACTAAATAAGTTATAGGAGCTAAATTATGGATACAGAATTATTAATTGGTAAAGGAAGAACAGCTGAAGTATATACTCATGATGATGATAAAATATTGAAACTATTCTTTGATTGGGTACCAACAGATAATATTACCTATGAAGCAGAAATTGGTAAAGAAATAAATGAAGCGGGAATATCATCTCCTTGTGTATATGAAATAATAGATAAAAATAAACGTAAAGGAATCATATATGATCGCATTGATGGTAAAACAATCCTTGAAATTCTTGAAAATAAACCATGGAAAGCAGCTTTTTATGGGAGGAAAATGGCTAGAATTCATCATAAAATACATCAGCATGTACTTAATGGTTTACCCTTTCAAACAGAAAAATTCACAAAAGAAATTAACAGAAACACTCAATTAAGTGATGATAAAAAACAAAAAGTTTTAGATTATTTGAAGACTTTACCTAATAATTTATCTGTTTGTCACGGTGATTTTCATCCTGATAACATTATGGTTCAAAATGGAGATTTCATCACAATTGATTGGTCTAATGCTTATTTAGGTAATAAATTAAGTGATGTTGTAAGAACATATTTATTAATTAAAACACCATTTATACCAGAAAATATTCCTGGATTCATAGTTATTCTAATAAAATTATTGAAATGGCGCTTGTATTCTGCTTATATAAAGGAATACATGAAACTAGAGAAACTTAAATCAAAAGATATTGATGAATGGTTACTCCCAATGGCAGTAATGAGACTTAATGAAAAAGTACCTGGTGAAGAAAAGTGGTTACTAGATATTATTGATAAAAGATTAAAATAAACTATACATTTTTGAAAGGAAAAAAGATGTATTTTAAATACAGTAATAAAGAAATTAACTATCTGAAGAAGAAAGATCAATTGCTTGGAGCGGCAATTGAAAGAATCGGAAAGATTGACCGAGAAGTAACTAAAGATCCTTTTGAAGGACTTATTGGAAGTATTATAAGTCAACAAATATCAAAGAAAGCAGCAAAAACAGTGTGGAATCGGTTTGCTGAATTAATTACAAAAATAACACCTGAAAACATTATTAAAGCGAATGATGAAGATATTCAAAAATGTGGCATGACAAATAGAAAAGTCTACTATATAAAAGAAATAGCGACCGCAGCAATAAAAGGAGAAATAGATTTTACGAAACTTAACACCCTTTCAGATCAAGAGATAATTAATAAATTAACAAAACTACATGGAGTAGGTGTTTGGACAGCTGAAATGTTATTGATATTTTCGCTAAATCGACCTGATATTGTCAGTTATAATGATTTAGCGATTCGTAGAGGAATGATGAATTTATATGGTTTAAAAACTCTAACAAAGGAGCAGTTTCAACAATATAAAAATAGGTATTCACCATATGGTTCTGTAGCATCACTTTATTTATGGGAATTATCACATTAGTATTTGTGATACAAATTATTTATATTTAGATTATAGTATTTAGGGAAGAGGAATTAGTATGTTAGAGACAAAATTAATATTGGTTGAAGGTATAACCGGAACAGGTAAATCAACTACCGCACAAATTCTTAGAGGACATATTAAAAGATGTGGATACGAGGTGCGATTATATCATGAAGAACAAGCAAATCACCCAATACATGAATGGGATATTAACAATATAGATGAATTTATCGATACAACGTTAAATAATTGGCGTAAGTTTGTTTCTAAGCAAAAAGAATCACAAGAAGTAATCATTTTAGAAACATCATTATTACAAAGTACTGTAAGAATACTGATAGAAATGAATGCTAGCGATGATATTATTTATCAATATGCTTTTGACGTGGAGAATATCATTGAAGAGCTTAATCCAGTTTTAATATATATTTATAAAAAGGATGTTGTAAAATCATTGAAAGAAATTTGTGAAGAACGAGGAGAAGAATGGGTTAAGTATATTGCCTCTAATTTAGAGGAAACAGAGTATGCGAAAAAGCATGATGTTAAAGATTTTGATTTGTTTTCAAGTATCATTAAAAAATTTAGAACTATATCTGATTATCTCATTACACAATATCATATGCCTTGTATATCAATAGACGTTTCATCAGTAAATAGAGAAGAAAAATATAATATCATAACAAAAAAATTAAATTTACCACCTTTAAAACGTGAAAATTTAATCAATAATCAATATATAGGAAAATATAAAAATACAAAACTAAAAAAAGAATGTTGTGTAGTTTATAAAGAACAAAAATTTTATCTACAAAAACTAATTTTTGATGAAGTTGAACTAATACAAAAAGAAGGAGATTTTTTCTATATTCAAGGGGAGAGTATTGAATTAGAATTTAAACGTGATAATGAAGGTAATGTTAATAGTTTCTTTGTTCATTGTGATTTTGAATGGGAAATATCTAAAACTTTATGGGAAAAGGTTATTTAATTGTTTAATTAGTTAAAATAGAAAAGGAACATTCTCCATTGAAAATATTCCTTTTTTATGTTTTGTTATTATTAAATTAATTTTCATGTATTTTCTTTTTGTTTTTTGAAATAATCTTTTTAATACTATCTTCACTTAAACAAAATTTTGATGCTAAATCTTTAATACTTTCACCTTGTATATAAGAATTAAAGATGTCTAAATTACGATTATCCATTAATTTTTTTGAACCGCTATGTTCACCCCAAGCAGCTCTGGAATTTTTTTCTTTGGGGATGTAAATTAACTCACCTTGAATATGTTTTTGTAATTCACGTAATAATTTAGGTGGTAAAATATCTCCCCCATTTTTGTATGACAATGATGAAAACCTCCTTGATATCAGAATGAGTATTATCTAAAATTGCTGTTTTCATCAATTCACCTCCTATCTAGTAAATGTAAATAGACTCTAGTATTATCAATTAATTGATAATACTAGAGCTAAATAAGAAACTTGATTGTGGTTAAGCTAAATAACCACTTTAATTAGCTAATTAGCTAACCACCCTAGTAATTTAATCATTTCATCAGCCCCTCTCTACTAGTAAGTAATTATATTATATCATTATCTATAATTGTATAAAAGGGAAAAAACAATTATAGTTATTTTTTCATTAAGATTTACATTTTATAACATGATATGATATTTTATATATGAGGTGATTATAGTGAAAGAAGAAACATTTGATTTTAAAAAAGCATATAAAGATTTATATTTACCGAAAACAAAACCAATGCTTATTGATGTAGAATCTATGCATTTTATTATGGTTAATGGAATCGGTGATCCTAATAACAATGACCAATTTGAAGAAGCAATTAAACTATTATATGGACTATCATATACCATAAAAATGAGTTATAAGAAAAATAAACAACCTGGTGATTACTATAAATATGTCGTTGCTCCATTAGAAGGACTTTGGTGGATTGATGAAGGAGAATTTTCATTTAAAGAACGGAGTAATTGGAAGTGGACACTTATGATTCGTCAGCCATCATTTGTTCATAATGAATTATTTAATTGGGCTTATGGTGAATTTAAGAAAAAACATCCAGAGATTACATTAGTCCCAAGATTAGAAGAATTTCATGAAGGTTTATGTGCTCAATTTATGCATATTGGACCTTATAGTGAAGAAGAAGAGTCAGTTAAAAAACTTAATCAATTTATTTTAGATGAAGGACTTACTGATACATTAGGTAAAGGTGGAAAACACCATGAAATATATATATCAGACCCAAGAAGAGTTCAGCCTGGAAAATTAAAAACTGTCCTGAGACACCCTATTGAAAGAAAATATGGGATGAAATGAATCTAAACTTGACTTATATATATCTTTTTTATATAATTAAGAAAATTAGGTAGTCATCTAACTAGGAGATGTTTTTATGGCACATGATATTGATATTAATACAATTACACCTAAAACAAATTGTTTTTTTTCTACTGTGGTTGAAGTAATATCTGTTGTACAATTACTAGCTAAACCCAATCATCATCAATTTATGAGTGACTTTACGAATCATTTAATGAAAAGTTTATCTAATAATAGTTTAGATACATTAAAAATTATCGGTAAATTTCAATTTCATGGTATAGAACTATTTGATGTGATGTTTTCTATCAATGAATATCAGGATATAAACACTTTTATTGATGAGTTATTAAGATATTCTGAAGAAGAATTTATTTATGCATTTACAGATAAAAGTTTAGGGTTTGAAGCGATTAAGAGATTAAGAAATAACAAGATAAGTATAGATGAATTAGAAAAAAATCTCAATTGGATGTATAAGGAAACAATTGATGAAATCAGTGATGTTTTATATCATACAGATTCCTTTATGATGGGACTTAGTAATTTATTAATTGAAATTGATCAATCGATAGCTTTTCATAACCTAATTAATGCGCATCAATTAAATTATCAAGATTCAATTGATAAAATAAAGAAAGAACTACATAATAAAAGCCCATTAGAGGTCGGACAACAGTTAATGGGAAAAACATTTCAAAATGTTCATGATTATCAAGAATTTTTATTTGCTCCTTCTTACTTCATAAGTCCACATCGACTTAGAGTTCATGATAATAAAACAAATTTTGTTATATATGATTTAAGAAGAGATAATTTCTATTCAAATAAAATTGGTGAAGAAATTTCAAACTCTTTAAAAGTTATTTCAGATCGAACTAGATTAGAAATATTGAGAAGGTTAAGTATTGGTCCAACCTATGGTAAATTATTAGCTAATAGCCTAGATTTAACAACCGCTACCATCTCGCATCATTTAGATTTATTAAAATCAATTGGTATGATAAAGGAAGAAAAAATTAAAAATATTAAATATTTTAGTTTAAATCAACAAAAATTTGATGAGGTATTAGATTTATTAAAGGATTATATTAATAATAATATTTAAGCAAACTTGAAAAAAGTTTGTTTTTTTTATATATTTACATAAAAAATATTGACTTATAGCTAAAGATTATATATTATATAATCATCTAATTAGATATACATCTAATATATAAAGGAGGCTAATAGATGAATGTAGTTGAAGTGAAGGATTTAACAAGAAACTTTAAATCTCATAAGGGAATATTTAGACGAAAAAAGGTAATAACTGAAGCACTAAAAGGAATTAATTTTGAGATAAAAAAGGGCGAGATTTTTGGACTATTAGGCCCTAATGGGGCAGGAAAAACCACAACAATAAAAATATTAACAACACTGTTATTACCTAGCAGTGGGGAAGGTTATGTTTTAGGATTTAATGTAGATAGTGAAGAAACTAAAATAAGGAAAAAGATTAACTTTATCTTTGGAGGAGAAAGAAGTTTATATTGGCGTTTAAGTGCAAGAGATAATTTAAGATATTTCTCAGATTTACATAAAATCAAAAAAAGTGTACAGGAAAAAAGAATTGAGAACTTGTTAAAACTAGTGAATCTTAGCGATAGAGCTGATGAAAAAGTAGAAACCTATTCTAAAGGAATGAAGCAACGTTTACAAATAGCAAGAGGTTTAATAAATGATCCTGAAATTCTTTTTTTAGACGAACCAACAATTGGACTTGACCCAGTAGCGGCAAAGGATTTACGAGCATTATTATTGAAGTTAAAAAATGAAGGGAAAACGATATTAATCACAACCCATTACATGCAAGAAGCAGATGACTTGTGTGATAGAATTGCTTTCATAAATAATGGTGAAATTCTTAGAATAGGTAGTCCTGATGATATTAAAAGTAGTATTGATGATATGAAGAAACTAACCTTTAATTTAATTGAAGTAAGTGTTGAACAACAAGAATTAGTTAAATCTATGTTTAAAAATATAAACGTGACGAAAAAGGATTATATTACAAATGTTTGTATTGAAACCAAAAATATCTTCCCAATAATGAATAAGTTTGCTGAAATATTTAAAGAGGAACAAATAGTGAATATGAATACAAGACAATTAACGTTAGAGGATGCATATATTAAAACTTTGGGTGATGTGAATGGGTAATTTAAAAGCATTTTTATCAAGTTCAACCCTGCATATCAGACAAACCTATTCAAGAAATATGTTTCGTTTTATGATGTTTGTCCAACCACTTGTATTTGGTACAATAATGTATCTTATGTTTAGAAATTCTAATGTTGATAATATTATTGGCCACATTATCTATGGAACAGGCTTAATAACAATATGGGGAACTATTGTTTATTCTTCAGCAAGCGATATTGCCAGGGAAAGATGGATGGGGACGTTATCTATAATTAGTTGTTCACCAGTAAAATTTATAGTAATTATAAGTGGTAAGATATTTGGAAATGTATTATTAGGTCTTTTTTCTATGGTATATAGTACTTTATTTTTAATATTAGTATTTAATGTTAAATTCCATGTAGAAAATGTCTTATGTTTCATTATTACAATGCTCATTACGATCCTTTCCTTTATTGCGATATCTATGTTACTGGCAACTCTTTTAACATTATCAAGACAAGCAAATGTATTTATGAACGCCTTAGATTATCCAATATATATATTATGTGGATTGGTTTTTCCTATTGATATCTTGCCAAAATATATAAAAGTATTTTCTTATCTACTAACGCCAACTTGGGCTAAAGAATTACTGAGTATTTCAACCTCTGGAATAACAAATTATCATGATTTCTATATAAAATTAGGAATATTATCATTACTAACGAGTGTTTATTTGATTATATCAATTTTTTTCTTTAAATTAATCGATCGGAAAACACGAAAAGAAGCGACATTGGAGGTAGTATAATGGTCAGAAGATTTTTTAATCAAGCAATTATGTCTTATAAATCATTATTTGGAATGCTAACTCTTGAAAACTATATCTTTGTAAAAACATTAATGCCCATTTTACAGTTGGTATTCTTTGTCTTAACCGCAAAATTTGCTTACCATGCAAATGATGTTACTCAATGGGTAATAGGGAATGCGTTAATATTAGCATCATTTAATGCTTTCTTTGGTGTTTCAATGACTTTTATCAGTGATCGATATATGGGCACATTAAAGGTTGTCATGTCATCTCCTATGAATAAATTTTCAATTTTTATTGGGAGAACATTAATGCATATTGCGGATGGGTTTTTATCAGTCATTTCAGGGTTATTAATTGGTGTACTTCTATTTAATGTCAACCTCTCCTCAATTAACTTCCCTTTGTTTATTTTAACAATTATTATTGGTGTTTTTTCTGTCATGAGTTTAGGTGTGTTAATAGGTATATTTGCACTTATCACAAGAGAAATTTATATGCTTACGAATATTTGTTATTCATTAATGCTCATATTATCAGGTGCTAATATCCCAAGAGAAAGCTTACCTATATGGCTAAATCACCTATCGCAAATCATTCCTTTAACAAGAAGTGTAGAAGCATCTAAATTATTATTGGTAGGTAACACAAATGTTACCTGGTTATTAATAGAAGAATTATTATTAGGGTGTAGCTATATTATTATTGCTTTATGTTTTTATAAATTTATCGAAAGAATTGCAAGAGTTTATGGAACATTAGATGCCTATTAAATTACTATAGTCTTTAAATCTAAATATTTAAGTGATATAATAAATATATAAAGATGTAAAGGGTGATTTTATGGGATTATTTTTATTAATTAGCTTAGGGGTTATTTTCCTTATTGGTTTTTTGTTTGGTTTAATAGAAATTCTTATACCAAAAAAGTTTTTTCATTTTGCTTGTAAGTATCGCTTCCTTCGCTTTTTTTACAAAAGAATTTACAAGATTGATTCTACTTTTAATATAAAGTATCATCGGTTTATCGGGTGTTTCTCTATTCTGTTTGTTTCTGTATTATGTCTAGACATTGGTTATAACGTTTGGGAGAAAACAATTCCTGAAGAAAGAAATTTAAGTATTATTATTAGTGATATTCCTTCTGCTGAACTAGAATATCATGGGAAATTATTATTTTTTGATTTATATGAAACGAATACAGTACCATTAGAAGAAAGTCAATTAAATGAAATTAAAACGTTAACTAAAGACCTAGATATAGGATATTACAAGATGTTTACTAGTTACCCAAGGAAACGTTATCTGGGAGGCTTAAATAATAAATATGAATACGAGCCACCTAAATATGTTTCTATAATATTTAAAAATACTAATGGTGAAGAGATAGGTAGTATTAAAATGTTTAGTGAAGATCAGGCGTATTATGTAAATGAAGATAATCAATGCGCACCTTTAAAAGGTGACTTTAAAGAATTATATAGTTATTTAAATGGGTTAAAAGTTGAAAGTGATTAAAAATTATTTTTATTCACTTTTTTTATTTCGACATGAATAAACAAATATTTAATTCATTATAGGATATAATGCATATGCTTAAGTGTACAATTATTAGACTTTTTAAATCATTATTATCTATCATTATACAATAAGTAACCTTTTCTGATTTAATAAGTTAGGTATATAGACAAATTCTTATTTCTTTTTTTATCTATTAATGTCGAATTGGTATAACCAATAGATAAAATATGTTAAATTTGAATTAGAAAAATTTAAGGAGTGAGAGGTATGGGTTTATCAGTTCATTTGTTTATAAAGGCTGATACACTATTTGTGAGATTGTCTGGGGAACTTGATCATCATACATCTTTTCAATTACGTGAGAGAATAAATTCTTTAATGGACAAATATGAAATTACTAATATGATATTTAATCTGAAGAATTTAGCATTTATGGATAGTAGTGGAATTGGTGTCATGTTAGGTAGGTATCATCAGGTGAAACGAAATAGAGGTAGTTTAATAGTCTGTGAGTTGAATACAATGATTGAAAAGATTATTAAATTATCAGGATTATACAAAATTTTAGTAATAACGAAAGATGAAGAACAAGCTTCAAACTATTTGGGGGTGGCTTAAATGAAACTAAAAAGAGATAATTATGCTGAGATTGTATTTGAAGCAACCAGTGAAAACGAGGCGTTTGCGAGAATAGTGGTTGCAGGATTTATTATGCCGTTAGATCCAACGATTGATCAATTAAATGAATTAAAAACCATTGTATCAGAAGCAGTAACAAATAGTGTTATTCATGCTTATGAAAATAAAGGTGGTAAAATTAAATTGATTATTGAAAATTATCAAAATGAAATCACATTAACCGTGATTGATTATGGAAAAGGTATAGAGGACTTGACAAAAGCTAAAGAATTATTTTATACATCTAAGCCAGAAGAAGAACGATCTGGAATGGGTCTTACGATAATGGAAATCTTCGCTGATGAATTTTACATTAGTTCAAAAGTTGGTGAAGGAACTATTATCAAAATCAAAAAAACAATCACCTATCCACAAGAACAATATGCCTAATAAAAATTTACATAATGAAAATAAGTTAATAGAAGACAATTATAAATTAGTATGGTCTATCGTTAACAAATTTCATTATTTAAAAGAAGAAAAAGATGACTTATTTCAATCGGGTTGTATTGGTTTAATTATGGCAGCGAAAAAATTTGATGTATCAAGAGGAAATGCCTTTTCTACATTTGCGGTTCCCTATATTTTAGGTGAAATTAAAAACTATCTTCGAAATAAAAATCACATTAAAGTAAGTAAAAAAATATTATCAATGCAAAGAAAAATCAATCAAGTAATTGAAATAGATGGTAACTTATCAATTAATGATATTGCGAGGAAATTAGATTTACCCTATGAAGATGTTGTTATGTCTTATAATCATAATAATAAAGCATTATCTTTAGAAAGTTCAATATATGATGATAATCGTGTTTCATTAATCGATATGAAAACCGTTGATAATCGTTATGATATTGATAAAAGTTCATTAGAAATTAAAGATATTATCAAACAGTTTTCTAAAATAGAAAAAAAACTAATGTTTTACCGGTTTTATTATGGTTTTAATCAAAATGAAATTGCTGCGCAATTAAAAATTTCACAATCAAAAGTATCTAGGTTAGAAAAGAAGATTACAGAAGAATTTAAAAAATATTATATGATTAAATAAAACACTATCTTTGTCGATAGAATACGACAAAAGATGGTGTTTTATTTTCATAAAATTCAAGATTTGACAAATATTATTAATAGATTATCTTGAGGAGGAATTTTGTGAAAAAAGATTATTCCAAAATAATAAATAAAAATGTTGCTAAACCTAATTATTTTAAAAATTGTTTCATTGCATTCATTGTAGGAGGAAGTATTGGCGTCTTTGGACAAGGATTAGCTGATTTATATACGAATGTATTTAATATTGAAAAGACAAACGCGAATTCTTTAATGCTTGTAACGCTAATTTTATTAACCGCATTGTCTACTGGCTTTGGAATATATGATTATTTAGGACAATTTGCTGGTGCTGGTGCCTTTGTTCCAATTACAGGATTTGCTAATTCAATGACAAGTGCTGCGTTAGAAGGTAGAAGTGAAGGTATCACTTTAGGAATTGGTGCTAACATGTTCAAATTAGCTGGTAGTGTCATTGTGTTTGGCGTTGTTTCAGCGTATATATTAGGAATTATTCGATTTATATTTTTTCAGTCATAAGGTGGTGTTGAAATGAAGAAAGCGACAGTTGTTTTTAATGATACCGTTTATTTGAAAGGAACAGGAACATCAGTTGGACCTTTAGAAAAGGAGGGACCACTTGGTGAATACTTCGACAGAGATTATAAAGATAATTATTGTGGTGAAAAAAATTGGGAAAACGCTGAGGAGCGTTTGTTAAGTGATGCCATAACCATTGCGATTGTTAGTTCAGGATTAGATAATGAAAATATTGATTTAGCGATTGCTGGTGATTTAATAAATCAAAATGTTATAAGTAATTACGTTATGCGTGATTTTGATATTCCATTTTTAGGAATGTATGGCGCTTGTTCAACCTCTATGCAAACCCTTCTCACTGCATCATTACTCATTAATAGTAAAGAGTTTACTAATATCGTTGCAGCCGCTTGTTCTCATAATTCTACAGCAGAAAGACAATTTAGATATCCAACTGAATATGGTGGACAAAAACCTAAGTCCATGACCTATACTGTAACTGGTGCTGGTGCTGCTATTGTTACAAATAAGAAATCATCAATAAAAATTTCATCAGTAACGATAGGTCGTGTGATTGATGCCAACCAAAATGATCCAAATGATATGGGTTGTGCGATGGCCCCAGCGGCTAGTGATACGATTATCCGACATTTAAAAGAATTAAATATCTCTCCTGATTATTATGACATGATTGTCACAGGTGATTTATCAAAAGTAGGTTCAAGAGTATTGCTTGATATCATGAGAGAAGAGGGTTATAACATTGATAAACTTCATGAGGATTGTGGTAAATTAATTTTTACTGATAAGCAACCAGTTTTTTCTGGAGGAAGTGGTTGTGCTTGTTGTGCTGTTGTTACTTATGGTTATATTAAAAATTTATTAGAAATAAATAAAATAAAAAGAGTATTAGTAGTTGCTACAGGTGCTTTATTAAATCCTGTCATGATGTTACAAAAAGAAACCATTCCTAGTATTGCTCATGCAGTAGCATTTGAAAAATGTGATGAGGTGGAAAAATGATTTATTTAAATGCATTTATCGTTGCAGGAATTATCTGTGTTATCGGTCAGTTATTAGTAGATATATTTAAGTTAACCCCAGGACATGTGACCAGCTGGTTTGTTGTTGGGGGTGCTATACTTGATTCCTTTAACCTTTATGATAAATTAGTTAAATTTGCTGGAGCAGGTGCATTAGTTCCAATCACTAGTTTTGGTCATTCTTTACTTCATGGTGCGTTAAAAACATCAGAAGAAATGGGAGTAATCGGGATTGGTATGGGTATGTTTAGCTTAACCGCAAGTGGAATTACAGCTACCATTATTTTTGCTTTTTTAGTCGCAATTATCTTTAAACCAAGAGGTTAAAGAAAGGAGTGTTAAGCATTGAGTAATAAAAATCCCCATCCATTATCACGAAAACTTGATGAAAATTCTGATTATCTAAATAAAATGATTGGAGTAGGGGTAAGTTTTGATGTTGGAGTTCGTACATTTTATATAAAAAATATAAAAATTTTGCTTTATTACTGTAATAGTTTAACGGAAACTTTAACAATAGTAGAACTTATCAGAGAACTATTACGTCTTGGTGAAGATGATGTAAATCTGCATAAACAAGCTTTTGATATCATAGATAACCATCTTGCATTACATCAAGTAATGATAAGTGATGATTTAGATGAAATGATTACTAATATATTATCTGGATTAATCGTTATTTTAGTAGAAGATAATACTAAAGGGTTTATTTTAGATGTTAGGAATTATCCAGGAAGACAACCCCAAGAACCAGAAACAGAAAAAGTGGTTCGTGGTAGTAGAGATGGATTTACTGAGAATATCATTACTGATGTTGGATTAATTCGACGAAGAATCAGGGATCCATTATTTAGAACCGAATTATTTAAAGTAGGTTCTTTATCAAAAACTGATGTTTGTTTATTATATATAGATGGTTTAACTGATGATAAAATAGTCAACACGATTCGTAAGCGAATTCAAAACATTGAGGTTGATGAACTCGTGATGGCTGATAAACAACTAGAAGAATTAATTACTAATCAAACATGGAATCCATACCCTAAAGTGCGTTATACTGAAAGACCTGATATTTTATCAGTTCATTTATATGATGGTTTAGTGGGTGTAATGGTTGATACATCCCCGAGTGTGATGATTGCACCAACGACATTCTTAGAACAACTTCAACATGTTGAAGAATTTAGACAAACACCTGTTGTGGGAACTTTTTTAAGGTTAGCACGGACAGGTGGTATATTAGTGTCGTTATTTTTAGTACCAACATGGATGTTAGTTGTCTATCATCCTGAATTATTACCAAAAGAATTAAAATTTATTGGACCAAAAGAAGAAGGATCAATTCCAATAGTTTTCCAAATACTATCAGGTGAAATTGGGATTGAGTTTTTACGAATGGCAGCAATCCATACCCCAACAGCTATGAGTAATGCCTTAGGAATTGTAGCGGGTGTGTTAATTGGACAAATTGCGATTGAAGTTGGTTTATTTTCACCTGAAGTCGTGTTATATGTGGCAGTTGCTGCGATTGGTTCATATGCTACACCAAGTTATGAATTAGGACTAGCGAATAAAATATCGAAAATATTTATTATAATCTTCACATTCTTCTTTGGATTATGGGGACTCATTGGAAGTACGATATTTTATTTTCTTTATTTAGCTTTTACAAGGAGTTTTGGAAAACCTTATTTATACCCACTTATTCCATTTAATTTTAAAGACTTTATCACAATCTTTATAAGAGTTAGTAGTCGAAAGAAAAAACAACGAAAAAGAAATCAATCTTAAAATAAGAACATTGAGACAAAAAATTGTCTTAATGTTCTTTATTTATAGTGAATATATTATAGATTACATTTGACAAGAAACTACAAATAAAGGTAAAATGTTTAAGACTGGTAGTATATAAAGAAAAGAGAATATTTGTAGAATTACTACACAGTTAATGCTTAAAAAACCTTCTATTGACTAGTTGTTGAAATAAAGGTAAAATATGTTACGGGTGATAAAATGGAGTATCAAGTCAAAATTGATGAATTTGAAGGGCCACTGGATTTATTATTATATTTAATTAAAGAAACAAAAATATCAATTGATAAAATAAATGTTTCGGAAATAACACAACAGTATATTGATTTTATTCATGCAATGGAAGAATTAAATTTAGAAATTGCAAGTGAATATTTAGTTATGGCAGCTTATTTAACTTTTATAAAAAGTAAAATGATGTTACCAAAAGCTAATTTGGAGAATGAAGAAATTGATTATGAAGAAAATCCAGAAGAAAAATTGAAGATGCGTTTAAAAGTATATAAGTTATTTAAAGATGTTGTACCTTATTTTAAAGAACAAGAAGAAGAAAGAAATTACTATATAACTAAAATTCCAACGGATTTTTCAAATGAATTTAAGTTAGATGTGAAAGAAGTATTAGCACAAAATGCGAATGTCTATGACTTATTAAGTGCTTTTAATAAGGTAATGAAGCGATATCATCTTCATCAACCATTAAAAACAAAAATTAAACCACAAACAATTACGATAGATGAAAGGATTATTCAACTAAAAAAAGCGATTAAAGAAAAGAAAAAATTGCTGTTTACTGAATTATTTACAAGTCATGATTCAAAAGAATTTATTGTGACAACGTTTATGGCGATTTTAGAACTCGCTAAAGATAAAATAATTAATATTAAACAAGATGAATTATTTACTGACATCTATTTAGATTATATTGAAAACGAAGAAGAAAGAGTTGAGGTATATGAATAGAACAAAAATGCTTGCTGCTTTAGAGGGGTTATTATACATTACTGGAGATGATGGATTAACACCTGATGAAATTGCTTATGTCTTTGAGATAACTCCGAGTGAAGCAGTAGATTTATTAGAGTCATTAACAGATATGTATGATAATAATTTAAGAGGAATTACAATATTAAATACTGCGAATAATTATAAAATAGTGACAAAAAAAGAATATGTTGAGATATATCGTAAAATATATGCCAATATTAATAAAACTAGATTATCGAATGCTTCTTTAGAAGTATTAGCGATTGTAGGATATAAACAACCGATTACTCGTGCAGAAATCGAAGACGTCCGGGGCATTAATTCAGATAATATCATTAGAAAATTAATGGCGATGTCGCTTGTTAAAGAAGTAGGAAGGTTAGATACACCAGGAAGACCAATTCTATATGGAACAACTAAAGAATATCTTGATTATTTTAAATTATCTTCATTAGAAGAATTACCAGAATTATTAGACCATATTGAAATTGATAATGAGATGGAAAAAGACTTGTTTAATAATTTAACTAAATTGAAAATTAATTAATAAAGAATTAAACTGTATACTTATGAATACAGTTTTTTTTATGTAAATCTTTCTATTCATCATTTTAATACAAACTATTTCATATAATTTTCTAGGTGATAGTCATGAAAAAAGTTTTTTTAACCATGTTCTGTGTGATAATCGTGTTATTGATGATGAATATGAAAGTGAAAAGTGATGCAAGATTATCAGTAAGTGCACAATGTGCGGTTCTTTTAGATAGTCAAAGTGGTAGAGTACTCTATGAAAAAAATAGTGGTGAACAAAGACCGATTGCTTCTATTTCTAAAATTATGACAGCACTCGTTGCCATTGAAAATTCTAATTTAGATGAATATGTGACAATCAGTAAAAAAGCAACATTACAAATAGGGTCTTCATTGTATTTAGAAGAAGGAACTCAAATAAAATTACGAGATTTACTCTATGGATTAATGCTTAGAAGTGGAAATGATGCTGCTTATGCAATTGCTGAACATGTGGCAGGTAATGTGAATACCTTTGTTTTAATGATGAATGAAAAAGCAAAATCTTTAGGATTAAGGGATTCAACATTCGAGAATCCATCTGGTTTAGATGAAAATAATCGTAATATCTCAACAGCATATGATATGGCAATTATTTCGAAAAATGCAATGGAGAATGTGTTATTTAGAGAAATCAACAATACATCGATTCATAGAGCAGAAACAAAAGATGGGAAGTTTTTTGTTTGGTCTAATAAACATAAGCTAATTAAAGGTTATGATTTTATTATTGGTGGGAAAACAGGATACACTAAATTAGCTAAAAGAACCTTAGTTTCTGTTGCTAATAAAAATAATTTTGAATTAATTTCTGTGACATTAAATGGTCCTGATGATTGGAATGATCATATGAAATTATTTGATTATGGATTTAAAGAGTATGATTTAAAGATCGTTTTAGAAAAAGGTATTTTTGAAGTGAAAAAGTTAAATGATATTTTTTATATAGATGATCAAGTAGTCTATCCAATGAGAAATGAGGAAATGAATGATTTTAAAATAGTGATTGATGTTGATTCTTTGTCTAATCAACCTTATCTTCTATTAGTAAAAGATAATCAGGTAATGTTAAGAAAAGAAATCATCAGGTATGACTCAACCCATAGTGTATTAAAAGACAGTATAACAATTATTGATATATGGAATGGAATGAAGGAATTTATTCGTGAAATGTTATGGTAAATAAAATTTGGATTTTTTTGTTTATTATTGGTATTGGTTTTGCGATTTATAATAATAAAGTTGTTGAACTAAACAATGCTTTATTAAATGCACCTCATGATTCTGTCACAATGATACTAAACTTAACTGGTTTATATATATTATGGAATGGTTTTCTACAAATCGCAAAAGATTGTGGTTTAATTGATGCTTTTGCAAAAAAAATTTATTTTATCACAAAATATATCTTTCCTGAGTTACCTAAGGAACATGATGTTCATGGTTATTTAGCGAGTAATATTGCTGCGAATATTTTAGGTTTAGGAAGTGTTGCTACCCCACTTGGTATAAAATCAATGGAAGAGATGAAAAAAATAAATAAAAATAAAAAGACAGCTAGTCGATCAATGATTACGTTAATTCTCATAAACTGCTCTTGTTTAACATTACTACCAACAACCATTATTTCTTTAAGAAAAATATATGGGAGTACAGAACCAACAAAAGTTTTACCCCTAGTGATTATAGGTACAACACTATCAACGTTATGTGCTATCATTTTGGATCGAATCTTTTATTATTTAAATAAAGACAAATTTTAAAGTTAGAGAAGATGATTAAATGAGTTTTACAATTTATATTCTGCCTGTATTAATTATAAGTTTAATGATTTATGCATGGTATAAAAAAGTAAATGCTTATGATAGTTTTATCACTGGTGCAAAAGAAGGTGTAAAAGTTGCATTTGAAATATTACCCTATGTAGCGAGTATGATTATCGCAACAGCGGTTTTTAAGAGTTCAGATTTTTTAAGAACAGTAGTTACATTAGTCGATACACAGCAAAAAATTAATATAGATATTTTAACATTAATGTTTTTTAGGCCAATATCTGGTATGGCTAGTTTAGCTATTATAAATGATATTTTTAAAACGTATGGACCTGATAGTTTTACGGGCTATTTAGCTTCTGTTATACAAGGTAGTACCGATACAACTCTTTATATTATAACGGTCTATTTTGGTGCTGTTGGGATTAAAGATATAAAATATTCTTTAAAAGCAGGTATCATTGTTGATATTTTATCCTTCATTTTTGCCTTTTTAATAATAAAATTTATTTTATTTTGATTGAATTAAATGAATAACTCTATTTTGAAACTAAATAATGTATAAAAGATAATAAATAATAATAACTTTTAGTTTTAATTACATAAAAGATTGTGTAAAATAGATTTTATGTTGTACAATAAAGTATGACAATGATAGTGAAGGTGAAATAATGGAAAGATTACAAAAAGTGATTGCAAGAAGTGGTGTAGCAAGTCGCAGAAAAGCAGAACAATTAATATTAGATGGTAAGGTTAAAGTCAATCATAAAACGATTACTGAACTTGGCTTTAAAGTATCGGATAAGGATTTAGTCGAAGTCAATGGTATGAAAATTGAAAAAGAAGAAAAAGTTTATTACATTATTAATAAACCAGCAGGTTGTATTTCTGCAGTTTCAGATGATAAAGACAGAACTGTGGTTGTTGATTATTTTCATGAAAAAGGTGTCAAGGAACGTATATTTCCTGTTGGAAGATTAGATTATGACACAACAGGAGCGTTAATTTTAACTAATGATGGTGAATTAGCTAATTTATTAATGCATCCCAAAAATGAAATTGATAAAGTTTATTTAGTAAGATGTGTGGGAATTGTTAATAATCCTGCTCTGATGAAACTAAGAACGGGTATTAAGTTAGAAGGATATACTACCGCAAAAGCTAAAGTCGAATTAATAAGCATTGATAAGAAAAATCAATCTTCTTCAGTAAGAATTACAATCCATGAAGGTAAATATCATCAAGTAAAATTAATGTTTGAGGCTATAGGACACCCTGTCAAAAAATTAAGACGTGAAAGATATGCGTTTTTAGATGTTGCTGGATTAAAATCAGGAGAGTTTCGTCGGTTAAAAATACATGAAGTTAAGCATCTTTATGTATTAGCACAATATAAAGAGGATACAAAGAAGTATCAAATAAGAAATTATTAAATTAAAAAAATAATTATTCTTTAAATGGAATAATTATTTTTTATATATTTGGTAAAAGAACATTATTAAAAACATGAAAATTGATAAAAAAAAGACTGAATTTTTAAAATTCAGTCTTTACTTTATGTTAATTAAAATAACCCAGTAGCACTAAATAGTGAAGCAAATACTAACGATACAATTGTCATCAATTTAATTAAGATGTTAATTGATGGACCAGACGTATCTTTGAATGGATCACCTACTGTGTCACCAACAACAGCAGCTTTATGTTCTTCAGAGCCTTTACGTCCATCTGCTTCAATTGATTTTTTAGCATTGTCCCAAGCACCACCAGCATTAGCCATGAAAATAGCCATCATGATACCACTTGCTAAAGCACCAGCTAATAATCCACCCAAGGCAGCTGAACCTAAAATGAATCCAGTTAATAAAGGTGCTAAAACAGCTAATATACCAGGTAGTATCATTTCTCTAATTGCTGCACCTGTAGAAATTTCAACACATTTAGCATAGTCAGGTTTTCCTTTACCTTCCATAATGCCAGGTATTTCACGGAACTGACGACGAACTTCTTCAATCATATCAAATGCTGCTTTACCAACAGAAGACATAGTTAATGCTGAGAATAAGAATGGTAACATCGCACCGATTAATAATCCAACGACAACAAGAGGATCCAATACGTTAACACTTTCTAAATTAGCGACTTGAGCGTAAGCTGCAAATAAAGCAAGTGCTGTTAAAGCAGCAGAACCAATCGCAAATCCTTTACCTATAGCAGCTGTTGTATTACCAACAGAGTCTAATTTATCAGTAATTTTACGTACATCACTAGGAAGTTCAGCCATTTCAGCAATACCACCAGCGTTATCAGCAATTGGACCATAAGCATCGATAGCAACAGTATTACCAACAATTGACAACATCCCAACTGCAGCAAGTGCTATTCCATAAAGACCAGCAAATTGATATGCAAGGATTGTACCAGCACCAATAACTAATACAGGTAAAGCGGTAGATGACATACCAACAGATAAACCTGAAATGATGGTTGTTGCAGGGCCTGTTTTAGATTGATCAACAATTTTTTTAATAAAACGATAATCACTAGAAGTGTATATTTCTGTTAAGACACCGATTATTAATCCAACTACTAAACCAGAAATAATCGCAGCAAATGGTTTATATGAATCAAATACAAAGAAACTAAGTGCTAATGATGCAATAACGGTAATAAAAGCACTAACATAAGTTCCTAATTTTAATGATTTATGTGGGTCAGAATTTTCATTTCCCTTAACAAAGAATGATCCTAAAATTGAAGCAATGATTCCAATTGCAGCAATTATAACAGGGAATAATGCAAATTCAACTTTTGCCAATGCACTATCAGTTGTGACCTCTTTTAATATGTCTAATAAAGCATGGTCATCAAATAGTTCTGGTTTATTAATAAATTGATTAACAGTTGTAATACCTAATGTAATTGCAGCAATAATAGAACCAACATATGATTCAAATAGGTCAGCACCCATTCCTGCAACATCTCCAACATTGTCCCCAACATTATCTGCAATTACTGCAGGGTTTCTTGGGTCATCTTCAGGAATTCCAGCTTCAACTTTTCCAACTAAATCAGCACCAACGTCAGCAGCTTTTGTATAAATACCTCCACCAACACGTCCGAATAATGCGATTGATGAAGCACCTAATCCGAATCCACTGATAACATCTTGAATGCTAATAGTTGCATTTGCATTTGATAAGATAATAGTTTCAATTGCATAAACTAAACTGATTCCGAATAGTCCTAAACCTACAACGCTCATTCCCATTACAGATCCACCACTAAATGCAATTGATAAAGCTTTATTCATTCCGCTTTCTTTTGCAGCAGCAGCAGTACGTGCATTTGCACTTGTTGCAGCCTTCATTCCAATATAACCAGCAAGTGCTGATAAGAAAGCTCCAAACAAGAAATTAATGGCTGTTAACCAAGCGTTTAAAGAGGTTACATCTTTTGATAACTGTGTTAAAAATCCTATTAATAAGAATAACACACCAGCAAAGATAATGAGTATTTTATACTCTCTAGATAAAAATGCCATTGCTCCTTCTTTAATATATGATTGAATTTCAATCATTCTATCTGTTCCTTTAGGTGCTTTATTGACTCTGTTATATAATACTAACGCATATAATAAGCCAATTACACCGATAGCAATAGCAGCATAAATTAAGTTTGCCATGTTAAATTTCTCCTCCTAAATAGTTTCATTACATAACATAAGAATTATAGCAAAATTTATATTTTTAAGCAAATATTTCTCGTTATTTTTTTATTTATTTATTCATAGTATGATAAAGAATTTTTCAATTAATGCAAAAATCTATTATAAAATAGATAAAAATGTGCTATAATTCTAATGATATATTTTTAAAGGGTGATTCATTATGAGTATTAATGATAAACAAATACATACAAATTACAAAAATCAAAAAAGTAAGATGCCCCATATGTTTCAAAAAAGCAATCAAGACACTAATTTGGTTAATGACGATATTGATTTATTACCTCAACATCAACATAATTTGTCAAAAATTGTTAAAAGTTATCAAAGTTCTCAAAAAATCGATTTAAAAGGTGAGAATAATACTTTAGTTAGTACTGTTAAAAACTTATTAGAAACACAAACTACTGAAGAAATTAACTCTCTTTATGATTATTTAGAACAACTAAAAGGAAATTATGTTAGTGAAAAAGTACTAGATGTTGATGAACAAATAGATTTAGAACCAGATAATGATGAAACAAACTTTGAAATTGAAGTATCTACAGAACAAGATCATAATAATGATGATGTGAATATAAATGATATATTACATAAATCAGAACAAGAAATTATAAATACAACAGATCAGAAATCGTTATTGAAAAGTTTAATTGATGACATAAATTTAAATTCTTCAAGTAACACTAACAATGATGATTCTTTGCTTGAAGATAATATGAATGAAATAATTGATGAAACAGTAGAAGAAGATTTTGTTGCAGATGAGATAAAAAAAACAACTTCTGATAATCAACAGACAAAACCGACTGTTAAAAAGAAGATATTACCAAGTATACTTCTTATTATGTTTTTTATTCTTCTTGCGATTTTGATATTTCTATATAGAGAAACGATTTTAGAATTTATTCAAAAAATTTTATTACAACTTAACATTCAAGGCTACTTGAATATTTAGGAGGAATCATGAGGTATAATAGTGTAGCAATTGATGGACCAGCAGGAGCAGGTAAAAGCACCATTGCGAAAAAATTGGCAGAGAGATTAAAATATGTCTATGTCGATACTGGTGCTATGTACCGCGCTATTACATATAAAGCATTGAATTTAAATATTGACATCAATGATGAAGCTCAATATGAATTTCTTGAAACAATTAATTTACAATTGACTCCAGATAATAAAATTTTTATTGATGGATTAGACATTACAAATGAAATTCGTAGTCGTTATGTATCAAATGCTGTTTCTGTTGTTTCATCAAAAAAGATCGTTCGCGATAAAATTGTTCCTATGCAAAGAGCAATTTCTTTAAATTCAAATGTTATTATGGATGGGAGAGATATTGGAACAAATGTCTTAAAAGATGCAACGTTTAAGTTTTTCTTAACTGCTTCTGTTGAAGAACGAGCAAAAAGAAGATATTTAGAACTAAAATCAAATAACATCGAAGTAAATTTAGATGAAATAAAAGAGGAAATTATTAAACGGGATCACTATGATTCTAATCGAGAATTGAATCCTTTAAAGAAAGCAGAAGATGCTTTAGAAATTGATACATCTAAACTTACAATTGTTGAAGTGGTAAACATAATGATTGGTATAATTTTAGGGAAGGTGACTGACATGAGCGAAAAAGAAATTTATGACATTCAAAAATTTAGAATTGGACAAACAATTGAAGGAGAAGTTATTGAAGTAACTGATAATGAGGTCCTAGTTGATTTTCATTATGCTACAGAAGGGAGAATTTATTTAAACCAATTAACACTAAATAAGGTATCTAGTGCGAAGGAGTTGTACCAAGAAGGGGATACAATTAAAGCGAAAATCAAAAAAATAAATGATGAAGTTGCTTTATTATCACGCATTGATATTGAAAAAGAACAAAATTTACATAAGATTGAAAATAAGTTTCATCATAAAAATGTAGTTGCAGGAAAAGTTACTGAAGAAAAAAGAAATGTATTTATCGTTAATATTTACGGGATTGACTGCATTATGCCTAAAAATGAAGTTGATGTTGACGCTAATTTTAATGGTGAATCATTACTAAATGAAACAATTAAAGTTAAAATAATTGAAATGAAAAAAGATAGAAGAGGAATGAAAATTGTCGTATCAAGAAGAGCAGTAATCGCAGCTGAATACTTCAAAGATAAATTAAAAAAATATAACGCAATCGAAAAAGATGCAGTTTATGAAGGAGAAGTCGTTAGAATTGAACGTTACGGTTTATTAGTCGTTGCACATAATTATCAAGGACTTGTTCCATTAAGACAAATCTCTCATTTACCATTCCAAGATATATCAGAAGTAGCTAAAATTGGAGATAAAGTAAATATTAAAGTAATCGATAAAAATGATGAAAAATTACAAGTATTATATTCAATTAAGGCGTTACTTCCTAAACCATGGGAAGTTGTTGGGCAAAATGTCAAAGAAGGAGACGTTATAGAAGGAACTATTGTTCGTATTACCGACTTTGGTGCATTTATTAATGTTTATCCTTATGTTGATGGATTACTACATAAAAATGAATATTCATATAATCCAAATATTAACATGTTTGACCATATTGAAGTAGGTCAAAAAATCAAAGTAAAAGTAAACCGAATTGACGTAAATCATGAAAAATTATCTTTATCAGTTCGTGGAATTAAAGAAAATCCTTGGTTTACATGTGGATTAAAAAAATATGATATTGTAGAAATGAAAGTTGTTGATTTTGTTGATGGTGATGCCATTGTTTCTTATGTAGAAGATGTCGTGGGATTATTATCTAAAAAACAAATTACAGGTGAAAAAAGAATTACTAAAGCTGAAGATGAATTAACAGTGGGTCAAACAATTAATGTAAAAGTAATGGATTTTAATCCTGAAGAACAAATATTATCAGTTAGTATTCGTCGTATTAAAGAAGATACTGAAAGAAAAGAATTTCTTAAATATATGAAAGAACAAGATCAAGTTAAAAATGATACACTTGGTGACATGTTTGGAGATAAATTAAAGGAATTATTAAGCGGCGACGAAGAATAAAAAATGCAGGTGAAAATTTATGTTTCCAGTAGTTGCGATAGTGGGACGTCCTAATTGTGGGAAGTCCACTATTTTTAATAGAATCGTAGGTCAAAGGTTGTCTATTGTCGAAGATACTCCTGGAGTAACACGTGATAGAATTTACTCAAAAGGTGAATGGTTAGGTAGTAAATTTAATTTAATTGATACCGGTGGAATAGAAATATCTGATGAACCATTCCTTTCACAAATAAAACAACAAGCAGAAATTGCAATAGATGAAGCAGATGTAATTATATTTGTCTGTAACGTCCGTGATGGAATTACTGCTGCCGATGAATTTGTTGCGAATTTATTGTTTAAAAGTAATAAAGAAGTTATATGTGCCGTTAATAAAGTGGATGATATCAGTTTTAAAGAAAGTGTCTATGAATTTTATTCTTTAGGATTCGCTGATGTTATTCCGATTTCTTCAACACATGGAATTGGATTTGGTGATTTGTTAGATGCTTTGATTCATAAGTTACCAAAAGAAAAAGTTATAAATTACGATGAAAAGACAATTAAATTTTCT
Source organism: Mycoplasmatota bacterium (assembly GCA_018394295.1). Lineage (NCBI taxonomy): Bacteria > Bacillati > Mycoplasmatota > Mycoplasmatota bacterium. The sequence goes on along the minus strand of CP074573.1, from coordinate 1,912,030 downwards.
TTGATTGGAAGACCAAATGTTGGAAAATCATCTCTAACAAATGTTTTGTTAGGTGAAGAAAGAGTAATTGTTAGTGATATTGCTGGAACCACACGTGATGCAATTGATACCCAGTTTACTAAAGATGGTCATGATTATGTGGTTATTGATACAGCTGGAATGCGTAAAAAAGGTAAAGTTTATGAAAATACCGAAAAATATAGTGTGTTAAGAGCGATGTCTGCCATTGAACGTAGTGATGTTTGTGTGGTTGTTTTAAATGCTTTTGAAGGAATTAGAGAGTTTGATAAGCGTATTGCAGGCTATGCACATAATAATAATAAAGCAGTTATTTTATGTGTTAATAAATGGGATGCGATTGATAAAGATGATAAAACGATGAAACGTTGGATAGAAAATATTAGACGTGAATTTGTCTTTTTAGATTATGCTCCGATTATTTTTATTAGTGCTAAAGAAAATAAACGGATTCATACGTTATTTGATGCATTACTTAAAGCATTTGAAAATTATTCTCGTCGTGTTCCAACGAATGTATTAAACGAAGTTATTCTAGATGCTGCCAGTCTAAATCCTGCGCCAACACATAATGGTGGTAAATTAAGAATTTATTACGTCACACAAGTAGATGTCAAACCACCAACTTTCGTGATGTTTGTAAATCATCCAAAGTATTTACACTTTTCTTATGAGCGGTTTTTAGATAATAAATTAAGAGAGAATTTCGAATTTACTGGAACACCGATTAAATTAATACCTAGAATTAGAGATTAAAAGGTGGAATAAACATGAGAACAATTACAATTATAGGTGCAGGAAGTTGGGGTAGTGGTTTATCGCTTTTACTTGCTGATAATAAACATTTAGTAAAGGTATATGATTTAGACCAATCATTGATTGCAGAAATTAATAACCATCATACAAATGAGCGTTATTTACCAGGTTCTAAACTTCCAAATAGTATTATTGGGTATACAGATTTAAAAGAAGCTTTACTTGGTAGTGATGTAGTATTGACCGTTGTACCAACTAAGGTGATGCGTCAAGCCTTAAAAAGTGTTAATGATTCTTTGGACCACCCAGTTGTATTTGTTAATGCTAGTAAAGGGATTGAGCCAAAGACATTTAAACGTGTCTCAGAAATTGTTTATGAAGAAATAGCACCAGAAAAAATTAAAGGATTTGTTGCACTAACTGGACCAAGTCACGCTGAAGAGGTTATTAAACGTCAATTGACAACAGTCGCAGCATCAAGTGATAACATAGAACTTGCTAAAGATATACAACAATTATTTAATAATGATGAGTATTTTCGCGTTTACACGTTAAATGATTTAATTGGTGCTGAATTAGGCGGTTCATTAAAAAACATTATTGCTTTAGCTGCTGGTATTTTATCAGGTTTAGGTTATGGTGATAATGCAAAAGCGGCTTTAATTACTCGAGGACTAGCTGAAATGAGAAGACTCGCTGTAAAAGCTGGAGCTAAAGAAGAAACCTTATTTGGGTTAACAGGTCTTGGTGATTTAATTGTAACAGCTACTAGTATGCATAGTCGTAATTATCAAGCAGGTTTAAAAATCGGAAGTGGAAAAAATTTAAAAGAAACTTTAGCATCGATGACTATGGTTGTTGAAGGTGTTAGAAGTTGTGAAGCTGCTTATAAGTATGCTAAAGAATTAGATGTAGAAATGCCGATAATTTTTGCGGTTTATGATGTTTTATTTAATGAAATAGAACCTGTTGAAATTTTGAAAGAATTAATGCAAAGAAATTTAAAATCAGAATAAAAGCACATTACCTCCTACTTTGTCATATACTTATTATGAATCAAGTCTAGGAGGTTTTTTGTTATGTTTAAAAATGTTTTTGATGAAATAAACAAAAAGGCTAGTATTGATAAAAACACTATTTTTGATATTGCTGATAGTATAAAAAATGCAGATTTAAGTGATGAGAAAGTGTTAAGAAAATTAATTCGAGATATTTCAAAAGTAGCTAATAAAAATGTTACGAAAGATTTAGAGGATAAAATTGTAAAAAAAATAAAAAATGATGGCGTTCCATCAAATATAAACGATTTATTTTAAACTTAGGGAAATCCTAAGTTTTTTTATTTATCATCAAGTTGTATAAGATATAATTTTATCCATTTTTTTATTTTATATGAAGAAGATATAAACAAAATTGAAGGAAAAAAGCTTAAATGGGAGTTAATTCTCTTAAAAAATGTCAAAAAAGTTAAAAATTAGAATTTATATATAAGTTTTTTACTTATTTTTGAATATATGAGTCATTAAAAAAATATAATGTTGTGAGAAGAAATAAGAAAGCGAGGAATAATATGAGCGAAGAATATATTCGTGATATAGTCGAACGTACCTCTAAAGAGCTCTATTTAGGAGTTGTGGGACCTGTACGTTCGGGGAAATCCACATTTATTAGAAAATTTGTTGAATCATTGATCCTACCGAATGTTCACGACGAAGACTTATATAAAAAAGTAGTCGATGAATTACCTCAAGCAGCGGATGGAAGAACCATCATGACCACAGAACCTAAATTTATTCCGAATCAAATTATGAGCATTAATTTAGATGACTTAGATGTAAAGGTTCGTTTAGTTGATTGTGTTGGTTTTGTCATCCCTAATTCAAAAGGATATACTGATGATGAGGGACCAAGAATGGTTCACACCCCATGGTTTGAAGAGCCGATTCCATTTAAGGATGCTGCTGAAATTGGAACTAGAAAAGTTATTGAAGATCATTCGACAATTGGTATTGTCATGACAACAGATGGTTCAATTTGTGATTTTTCAAGAGAAGATTATTTAGAAGCTGAAGAAAGAACGATAAATGATTTAAAACAGTTAGATAAGCCATTTATTGTTGTTTTAAACAGTAGACATCCTCAAAAACAAGAAACCCAGGCATTACGTGATACATTAGTAGAAAAGTATGATGTACCTGTTCTTCCTATCTCTGTTGAAAATATTTCTTTACGTGATGTAAATCGAGTATTAAAAGAAGCTCTTTATGAATTTAAGATTAAAGAACTTAATATTAAAGTTCCAAGTTGGATTAGTGTTTTAAATGAAAACCACAGTGTAAAAAGACAATTTGATGATGTTATCAAAAATGTTAGTAATGAATATCAAAAATTACGTGAAACTAATAAAATCGTTGAGGCATTAAGAGAAAATGAATTTATTAGTGACGTTCAATTAACTGCAGTTGACCCTGCCTCTGGTTCAGCTGAAATTACAGTTGTTTGTAAAGATGAATTATATAATGAAATTATTGAAAGTATAATTGGACAAAAATTAGATGATAGAGGTGAATTTATTTCATTACTTCAAGAATATCGTGAAGCGAAACATGAATATGATAGTATTTCTTCTGCTTTACATATGGTTCGTCAATTAGGTTATGGAATTGCAACCCCAAGAATTGAAGATATGAAATTAGATAAGCCTGAAGTTGTTAAACAAGGTAGTCGATATGGTGTTAAATTACGTGCAATTGCGCCTTCTATTCATATGATAAAAGTTGATGTTGAATCAACTTTCGAACCGATTATTGGGACAGAACAACAAAGTCAAGACTTAATTAATTATATTATGCAAGACTATGATAGAGATCCATTATCCGTATGGAAACAAGATATTTTTGGTAGAACACTTGATTCTTTAGTCGTAGATGGAATTAATGCTAAACTTTATGTGCTACCAGACAAGGCTAGACAGAAGTTCCGTGACACTCTTGAAAAGGTGATAAATAAGGGTTCTGGAGGCTTAATTGCGATTATTTTATAGTTGAATTGAAAAAATTCAAGTATAATATAAGAAAAAAGATGAAAAATATAAACATAGATATTGTATATTGTCAAAAATTATGTTATATTATTTGAGTCACATATAAAGGAGGCGTAGTTATGAACAAATCACAATTAATTAACGTTGTAGCAGAAAAAACAGAAATGAAAAAGAAAGACGTTGAGTTAGTAGTTGACACAATGATTAACACCATTTACGACACTTTAAAATCACGTGATAAAGTGACTGTCTCTGGTTTTGGTACATTTGAAACCAAACACCGAAAAGAACGTAATGGAGTTAACCCTAAAACAGGAGAAAAAATCATCGTGACAGAAGCAATTCTTCCAATTTTCAAAGCTGGAAAAACATTCAAAGAAGAAATAAAATAATATGAAGTAATTATAAAAAGGGTAATTTGGACCTACTACTTTAACAAAGTAGTAGGTTTTTATTTTTATAAACAATTTTTCAAGTTTTATTAATCAAATAAATATTGTAATAATATAATAGTATAAAAAGAATGAATATTTATAAAGGAGGAACACATGATTAAGAAATATGTTCATATTAGCCTCCTTTTTATCATTGGTATGGGATTAATTTGTTTAATTATAAAAAAAGATAATCAATTATATAAGATTGAAGAAAAAATATTAGAAATTATCACCCATTCACAAAGTACAACTTGTCTAGAATTAAAACTTTTAAATAGATCACTTAAAAATATGTATTATAAAAAACAAGATGATCATGCGTTAAGAACACATGTCAGTATTGAAAGATTTGTTGGATTAATTAACTCAAATAAAATAATCCCAGCAAGAAATGCTACTTTCCATAATATTAATGATTGTCATAATTTAAAATACTTAAGTCGGAATGGGCACTATGAATATATTGTGAAAGTTGAAAAAGATGAGAATGGGAATAATTTATTTATTAAAATTGTTACAAATTCGATAAATAAAGGAACTTATAATTTTTTCAATCAAGAAGGTAGATGGTGGCAAAGGAGTTTACATCATTTTGATGTAATCTTTTGGTTATTATATGGAACGAGTTATGAAGATCAGTCTACGGTAAGTGACAGGTTAGATTTTTATTTTAATCGAAATAACGCGTGTGGAGGTTTAGATGAAAATTAAAATGTTTTTAATAACGTTAATTATAATATGTATAGGATTAATCTTTTTCTTCTCTTCCTCATATAATCCCCAAATTAAGCCTAGTTCTTGTAAAATTAATGGTAAATTGAATTCTACATTTGATATTTTACTTCCTATCTCATGTCCAAATGGGCAAATATTTGATTCAAATTCCATCGGTTATAGTAATTTTAAGGGAGAGATAGTATTACTAGATGAAAATTGGGTGAACGCCTCACTATTTCATGATAATTACTTTGCGATTGTAACCAATAAGGATCATCTAGATGCAATCATAAATAAAAAGGGTAATTATATTTTAGATTATGAGTATTCTGATATATCTTATTTAGGTGAGGATCGCTATTTTTTGAAAAAAATAGTTAATGAAAAACACACTTATTTTTTTGGACGTTATGTAGACGGTCAAATAATGATTAAAGAAGTTGAATATGAGTATATGTACGATTATGCAGAAGGATTAGCAGCAGTTATCTTAAAGGGAAACAATAAAATTGGTTATGTTGATAAAAATGGTGAACTTGTAATCCCATTTATTTATGACAGAAATCCACTACTTACTCATCAATTTTTTAATGGAAAAGTAGTGGTTATTAAAGATGGATTATATGGTGTTATTAATCGAGAAAATGAAGTAGTTGTTCCTTTTGCATATGATTATATACAACCAAGCACACAAAAAGAAATTTATTTAAAGTTTAGTCAAGAAGCTAAATGGGGACTTATGAATAATCGATATGAGATAATGATTAACCCTGCATTTTTATCAATGGGAAATGATTCAGAAAATATTATTTCAGTTAGTTTAAATCAAATCAATTATGCCTTCTTAAATATTGATACTAATCAATTAATTACCGATTTTATTTATAAAAAAGCAAGTAATCATAATTTTATTGATCAATATAATTATTTTCAAAATCAACATGCTGTTGTTACAAAAGATTCACAACATTTCAATCTATTAAATCAGGATGGTTTAGAATTATTTACAGAAGAGTATTTAGGAATAAAAATGATAAATAAAAGGTATGTATTGTTGAAAAGTGATGATGAATTATTTTATTTATATAATTTACAAACCAAAGAATCAATAGAATTTAATGCCTTAGATATCCTAGTGTATCCTCATTTTGAGGTTTTAGCGATTTGTAATGAGTTTTATGAAGATGGTGCAATGGTTTATCAACTTTATGATTTAGGAGGGAATGAAATAATTCCTGGGTTGAAAATATATGATTATATGAAAATACATATAATTAATGATACGCCTTATCTTTATTTTAATGGAGAGTTATATAATAAGTCATTTAGTTCATATTTTGATAAAGAAATGAATTTGATTTGGAAACCATAAAAAACTTCATAACTTTTTTGAGGTTTTTTATTTATGATGAAATAAAAAATGAATTATGTTAAAATATAATGAGAAAAATAAAAACGGATGTGAATGATATGCGCTATATCAGTAGTGGTTACTCTCATGGTAAACAAATTACAATTATTTTAGAAGGAATCCCAAGTAATGTTTTTTTAGATTTAGATGAAATTAATGAAGCTTTAAGGGAAAGACAATTAGGATATGGTCGTGGGGGTCGAATGAAAATTGAAAGTGATAAAGCAGAGATTTTATCAGGCGTTTTATTTGGTAAAACAACAGGAGCCCCTATGACGATTGTTGTGAAAAATAAAGATTATATAAATCATCAGTCGTATATGGACCCATTTACATATGATGTACAAGATTATCAAAAGGTAGAAATTCCACGCCCAGGACATGCAGATTTAGTTGGTGCGATTAAATATAATCAAGATGATATGCGGTGTGTTTTTGAAAGAGCTAGTGCGAGAGAAACCGTCTCACGTGTAGTCGTTGGTGCTATTTGCTTACAGATATTGAGACAATTGGGTATATCCGTTATCTCTTATGTGACAAATATTGGTGGAATAACACTTGATGATGATTTTGATTTAAGTTATTTAGAGCAATCAGAAGTAAGAATGCCAAGTCAAAAAAGTAGTGTTATGGTAAAACGATTAATCGATGAGGCGAAAATAAAAAAAGACACATTAGGCGGAATATGTCAGGTAGAGGTAACAAATGTACCTGCTGGACTAGGAAGTTATGTATCTCATGAGACTAAATTAGACGCAAAAATTGCTGCTTCAGTTTTAAGTATACAGTCGTGTAAAGGAATAGAGTTTGGAGATGGTTTTTCTTTAGGCGACCATTTTGGTAGTGAAGTTCATGATGAAATTGTTTATCACAACGGCTTTACTCGTACAAGCAACCATTATGGTGGCTTTGAAGGTGGAATGACAACAGGGATGCCAATTGTATTAAAAGCAGTGTTTAAACCGATTCCAACCTTAATGAAGCCTCTACAATCCGTTCATATAAAATCAAAAGAAGCAGTTTTATCCCATATAGAACGCAGTGATGTTTGTGTTGTACCCTCAGCAAGTATCATTTGTATGTATACAGTAGTTTATGAAATCGCAAAAGCTATTTTTGAACAATTTACTTCTGATACAATGGAACAATTAAAAGAAGCCCTCACATCATACCGTGAATATGTAAAACAGTTTTAAATTATTAGTGGTATAGCATTTTCGGAGGTTTATATGAAGAAAATTACAATTAATGCATTAGATAAAAATTATGATATTTATATTGGAGATGTTTTAAAAACACTGAAGCAGTTTATAACAACTGATGAAAAGGTGTTAATTATTACAGATGATACAGTAAAAGACATTCATTTAGAAACGTTAAAAAAAGTGGTTCAAACAGATTATCTTTTTTCATTACCTGAAAATCCGGAAAATAGTAAAAATCTTTCATCATATGAAAAATGCATTGATTATTGTGTAAATCATTATTTAGATAGAAATGTTCTTGTTTTAGCGTTTGGTGGAGGTGTTGTCACTGACTTTGCAGGTTTTTTTGCTTCAACATACAAAAGAGGTGTTCGATTAATTCATCTACCAACAACATTATTGTCGCATGATAGTTCAGTTGGTGGGAAAACAGCGTTGAACTTTCATGAAATTAAAAATGTGATTGGCTCTTTTTACCAGCCTGATGTTGTAATCTATCATTTAGATTTTTTAAAAACTTTGCCTGAAAAAGAAATCCTAAGTGGTTTTGGTGAAGTCTTTAAACATGATTTATTATCTGAAGGTTATATTTTAAATCAATTAATGGATGAAAATCGTTCATTATACCAGCTTGTTGATGATGATTTTTTCATGGAAGAGATATTATATCGTTCAATACTAGTAAAGAAGATTTATATTGAAATGGATATTTATGATAAGCTTGGTAAAAGACAATTTTTAAACTTTGGTCATACACTAGCTCATGGAATTGAAATAATAGATCAATATTCGCATGGGGAAGCAGTGAGTTTAGGAATATGTTTTGATTTATTTTTGTCTGATAATCCATTTTATGAATTATTTTATCAAAAACTAATTGATTGGGGTTATTTTAAAACAAAACCAGTTTTTCATATTGAGGATATGTTAAAAATAATTAAAAATGATAAAAAAAATGAAAATGAATTTCTCAAATTTATTGGACTTTATCGTTTTGGACAACCCTATGAAATTAATTTAACTATAGAAGAATTTAAAGAAAAATTAACTCAGTTTAAGATGGTGCTATTATGAAATTAAGTGGAGAAGTAATATTACCTGGTGATAAATCAATATCTCATAGAGCGTTACTGTTAAGTGCGATTAGTTATGGAAAAGCAAAAATTAAACATTTATTAAAAAGTGAAGATGTTAAAGCAACAATTGGTGTATTAAAAGCTTTAGGTGTTGAGATTGTTGAAGATAATGATTGTGTATATGTGACAGGTCGTGGTTTTGAAGGTCTTAATGAACCAATAGAAATACTTAATTGTATGAATTCAGGAACAACTGCACGACTTTTACTAGGGCTTTTATCAGGATTAGAAATCAGTTCAGTATTAAATGGAGATGATTCTCTTTCTAAACGTCCTATGAGGCGCGTAGTTAAACATTTAGAATGTTTGCAGGCAAATATACTACTCACAGATAAAAACTATCTACCCGCTGAAATAATGCCTTCAAAACTAAAAGGGAATGAAGTTTTTCTAGATGTAAGTAGTGCTCAAGTGAAGTCAGCGGTTTTATTAGCAGCATTAAAAGTCAAAGAGCCCACTGTTATCCATGAATTAAGTACCTCAAGAAATCATACGGAACTGATGCTTCAATCGATGGGAGCAGATATTTCTGCTAATGACTTAACAATTAGATTATCTGGGAAGAATCGTTTAAATGCAGTTGATATAATTGTACCTGGAGATATTTCTTCAGCAGCTTATTTTATAGTTGCTTGTTTAATCACACCAGATAGTGAAATTTTAATAAAGGATTGTGGTCTTAATCCGACTCGAATAGGAATTTTAAAGGTATTAGATCAAATTGGGGCTTATTATAAAATTATGAATCAAAAAGTTATTTGTAATGAAATAGTGGGGGATCTTTATCTTAAATATCAAAGCAATTTGAAACCACTCAAATTAGAAAAAAACTTAATTCCGTACCTTATTGATGAAATACCGATTTTAACACTCCTAGCAACACAAATATATGGAACATCTGTAATTAAAGATGCACGTGAATTAAGAGTTAAAGAATCAGATAGAATTAAATCAACTAAAAGTTCACTTACACTTTTAGGGGCTGATATAATAGAATTAGAGGATGGAATGATAATAAATGGAAAGACAAATCTTACACCAAATACAGTTGATTCCTATTATGATCATCGGATTAGCATGATGTTAAAGGTCGCAAAAATCATTTGTGGTAATATAAAAATTAAACATGATGATTGTGATAAAATTTCCTATCCAAATTTTGAAAATGATTTAAGGAAACTGCTTAAATAAGTTATGAATAAGATATTCTTGACATAAAGTGAGATAGGGAGGGAATATCATGGGTAATACAGTAACTGTTATCTTATTGTTATTTGTTCCGGTGGTATTGGTAACAAGTTATGTTTATGTGAGTAAGCGCCATTATGAAAGAACACATATGCATAAAAAGGCTAAATACCACATTAAGAGGAAATAATAATGAAGATAGTTATCAATGGAATCTCTGGGAAAATGGGCGCTTTCCTATATGATTACTTAAAAGAAAAAAATGAATATGAAGTTGTTGCTGGGATATCAAGGCAAAATTTAGATTTGGGAATCCCAATTCATCCTGAATTCAAAACGTGTTTAGAAAACGAACAATTTGATACCTTAATTGATTTTTCGATTTATCCATTTTGTTTAGACATAATTAAGAAAGCAATATTAAATCAGATTAATGTCGTTAGTGGGACAACAGGGTATAAAAAGTATGATGTTCAACATTTGAAGTATCTCGCTAAAAAAAATCAAGTAGGAATCATAATTTCTCCTAATTTTTCACTTGTCAATAAAGAAATGTCAGAACTTATTGTTCAAATTAAAAATATACTACCTAATGTAGAAATAATTGAAGAACACAATATTCATAAAAAAGATAAGCCAAGTGGTACTGCTAAATATTTTGGGAAACTATTAAATGTTGATCGTGAACACATTCATTCAGTTAGACTTCCAGGAATTATCGCTAATCATCATTTGTTGTTTGCTGATAATAACCAAAGTATTTTTTTAACACATAAGATTAATAATCGCCAAGCCTTTATAAATGGAATTGAACATGCGATAATAGAAGTAACAAATTATAAAACCATAGAAATATTAATATAGAAGGGGATAAAATGAATAATTCAAAAGTAATAATTAAAACATTAAATGAGCATGGATATGATGCATATATTGTAGGAGGTTATGTTCGAGATTTCTTACTTGATAAAGAAAACTCAGATATTGATATCGCAACAAACGCCTTACCTGATGTTGTAAAAGAAATATTTCCAAAAACAATATTAACTGGCTTAAAACATGGTACAGTGACTGTTTGTTTAAAAGATGCTCAGTATGAAGTGACTACCTTTAGGACAGAAAGTACGTATATTAATAATCGAAAACCAGATCAAGTTGCTTTTGTTTCTAATCTAGAAGAAGATGTTAAAAGACGTGATTTTACAATGAATGCCTTAGCTTTAACGATTGATCATCAAATTATTGATTATGTTGGTGGAAAAAAAGATATAGAGGATAAAATCATTCGAACGGTTGGAAATCCTTATGATCGTTTTCAAGAGGATGCTTTAAGAATGCTTCGCGCATTTCGTTTTGTTTCTACTTTAGGATTTACAATTGAAAATGAGGCACTACTTGCCATAAAACAAAATGCACACCTTATCAAAAATATTTCTCATGAACGAATTTTAATAGAATTTGATAAAATGATGAGAGGAACTAATTTTTTAAAGGCTATTGAAGTTTTAGTTAGTACATCCTTTCATGAACATTTGCCTATTTTAAAAAATGGATTAGAAACAATAAATAAGACAAAAATAGTTCCCCTTGATTTATTTGAATTTTTAACCATCTGTGCGGTTAGTTCTAGTTATGAACAAGTGATGGAACTTCCTATTTCTAATCATAATAAAAAAGAAATACGGATTGTTTATGAAATGTTTGAATTAGATATTATTGATTATCCAAAACCTTTGATTTTTAGAAATGGTTTAAGAAATTGCTTGTTCACCAATAAATTAAATGTTTTTTTAAATCATACAACTGATAAAAAAACAGAAATTATTGAAGCATACCAATCAATGCCAATTCATAAACAATGTGATGTGAAATTTAAAGGTGATGACATAATCACTTTGTTTAACAAAGAACCAGGTTCATGGATTAGTGATGTTCTTGATGATCTATGTTTAAAAATACTTATTGGAGAATTCCAAAATGAATATCAAGTAATTAAAGAATATTTACAAAATAAGTATTTGAAGAGAAGTTAAATGAAACTTCTCTTTTAATTTTTTTTATTAATTTACTATATATAAATTAAAAATTATAACACTTTCTTTTAATATAAAATTTCGACATTTTTTATTATCAAAGTAATTAACTTATGTTATAATAGTCATACATAATGAACCTGATTGGAGATGTATGATGATGACTGATCCGTTTATTAAGCAATTAATTCATAATCGTTTAATTAATGTGAAAGATTATATTATAAATAATTATACTAAATTAGAATTAGATGAAAAATTAGCGATGCTACTGCTTCACATTTATAATGTGAGTGAACAAGGAGAACATTTTTTATCAATAAATAATTTAAAGGATAAAATGACACTTGATTTTGTGGAGTGTTCAAACTTAGTTTTAAAATTAGTTCAAGCTAATTTAATTGCCTTTGATATTGTTGTTGACAACAATGGAAAACGAAAAGAAAAATTTACATTAGAACCACTTTATCAAAGAATCTTACAAGATTTAATCTATCAAAATGATAAAGAAATTAAAGTTAATCGAGAAAATGATACGAGTGAACTCGTTTATTTAATTGAAAAAGAATTTGGTAGAACATTATCTTCATTTGAAATGCAGATGATTGCTTCATGGATAAATGAATATCATTATGATTTAGGGTTAATTAAATTAGCGATAAAAGAAGCTTTATTATCTTCTGCTTATAACTTAAAATATGTTGATCGTATTTTACTAACTTGGCAACAAAAAAATATTCAAAATGTAGAACAAGCTCGAGAATATACTAAGACTTTTAAACGCTATGAGGTACCTAAAAAAGAAATGCCAATAAAAGAAGAGGAAGTTTACGTTTCATGGATGAAGTAGCAAAACAAATAGTTTCTGCTTTTGATGAAATGTATCCTAATGCCCATTGTGAATTAGAACATCGGAATCATTTTGAATTATTAGTTGCTGTAATGTTGTCAGCACAAACGACTGATAAAAGTGTTAATAAAGTAACCAAATCTTTGTTTGAAAAATATAAAACACCACAAGATTTTGCTAAAGCGAGTTTAGAAGAAATTGAACAGGCGATTAAACAATTAGGTTTATATAAAAATAAAGCTAAAAACTTAAAGAAAATGTCACAAATGTTAATTGATGATTTTAACGTGCAAGTACCAGAAAAACACGTTGATTTAGTGAAACTTCCTGGAGTAGGAAGAAAAACGGCGAATGTAGTCCTATCAGTTGCGTTTAATGAACCTGCCTTTGCGGTTGATACGCATGTTGAACGGGTGAGTAAACGGCTTAATATCGCTGCTAAAGATGATTCTGTATTAACAGTTGAAAAAAAACTGAATGCTTTCTTTCCAAAAGCACTGTGGAATAAACTTCATCATCAAATGATTTTTTTTGGTAGATACCATTGTTTATCGCGTAAACCAAATTGTCATAAGTGTCCATTAAAAATGATTTGTCGTTATTATAAAGAAAATGAAAATAAATAATGTCCTTTTTATCTAAAGGACATTTTTTTAGAGGTGATAAGATGTTTGAAACAAAAAAAGAACTATTTGATTGGTTAAGTACACAAAATAAGTTTTCAATGAAATTACATTTAACACGGGTTAAAAGAGCTTGTGAGATACTAGGAAACCCTCAAGATGAGTTGAAAACAGTTCATGTTGCAGGGACCAATGGGAAAGGGTCAACCGTAAATTATATTAGTCGTTTATTAGTAGCCTCAGGATTTAAAGTGGGAATCTATATTTCTCCTTATATTATAACTTTTAACGAACGGATTCAAATAAATCATGAATATATTAGTGATGAAGACTTACTTAGATGTGCTAATATCATTTTACCTGTTATAGAACAAGTTGAAAAAGAATTAAATGATGAAATGACAGAATTTGAGATTATCACCTTACTTTCATTTGTCTATTTTAAATCAAAAAAAGTAGATTATGTTATCTTTGAGGTAGGACTTGGTGGACGATATGATGCGACAAATGTGATTAACCCACTTGTGTGTGGAATAACTAATATTTCCTATGATCATATCGGTGTTTTAGGAAATACTTTAACTCAAATTGCTTATGAGAAAGCTGGTATTGTTAAAGAAAATACATTATTATTGACTACTGAAGAAAGGGAAACAGTACTTCAAGTCTTTGAAGATTATTGTAAAGAAGTTAATGGGAAATTACAAATTTGTGATTTTGATGAGATAAAAGATCCCCAATTTAGTGACCATGGCATGACTTTTAATTATCAAAGATTGCCTTTATATGTACCGATGTTAGGCATTCATCAGTTAAAAAATCTTTTGTTAGCACTAAAGATATATGAGTATTTAATGAAAATACGAAAGATGTCAATAAAAGATGAATATATTTATAATGGACTTAAAAATGCTAAATGGGGTGGACGTTTAGAAATCATTAAGGAAAAACCACTCGTATTAATTGATGGTTCACATAATATTGATGGTGTAAATACTCTAGTTGAAGCAATGAAATATTATTTAGATAAAGGGTATAAGATACATACAGTATTTGCGGCTTTAAAAGATAAAGAAACAGATAAAATGTTAGCACAATTACAATCGATTAGTACTGAGTTAACTCTAACAAGTTTTAATTACTATAGGGCAGAAACGGCTAAAAATTTATATGAGAATACGAATAAATTAAATGTCACTTATCACGAAGATTATTTAACAGTATTGAATGAAAAATTAAATAAGATTAAAAATGAGGAATTATTACTTGTAACAGGCTCATTATATTTTATTTCAAAAGTTATTACTTATTTTCAATCGATTGACAAAGATTGATAATATATTCTTCTCTCATGTGTTAAAAATAATTTATGAGGTGATAGAATGAAGAATTGGTTTAATTCTGATACAAGAATTATTTTTAATGTCATATTAGCCTTAATCGTAGGGATTATTTTCGGGAAATTTTTAGGAAATAGTATGTTAAGAAATGAAGCGATATATGCAAATGCGACTAACTATTCAGATGATATCTATATATTACAATCAGGGGTGTATTATGATGAATCAACTGCAACGATTGCTTTAGATCAAATGAAAAAACTAGGGCTAATCGGTCTTGTTGTGAAAGAACATGATAATTATTATGTTTATCATGGTGTTTCATCAAATACAGAAAGTTTTACAGGTATGACACAAATATTAGAAGATAATCAAATAAATTATTTAATTAAGTCAAAAAAATTATATTACATGTTGACGGATTTGGATCCTAGTTCTGATGAATATAAGTTTTATTATGATAGTATTAATTATTATACATCGCTTATTCATAAGACTCAGGTACAGATAGATGATGATTATATTAATCGTGTTAATGTCATTAATTTAGAATTATACAATAATATAAACATTTTAAATAATGATTTAAGTAGTACTTCATCTCCACTTTATGAGTTGTATATATACAAAAATTTAGTTGATTTGTTACTTTAAAACGTAGGGAAAAGTCCTACGCTTTTTATTTATTTTATAAAATACAAGTCATATGTCGTATATAGAGATGAATAATGAAAAAAAAGGTGATAAAATGATTAATTATTTAATAAAGGAAATACCTAAAGAAGAAAGACCAAGAGAAAAAATGGAGATAAAAGGACCGAATATGTTAAACAATTCTGAATTAATCGCAATATTATTACGTACAGGTTCACAAAAAAAATCTGCCATTCATTTAGCAGAAGAAATAATAATAAAATATCCAAATTTATATGCTTTAAAAAATATTACGTTAGATGAGTTAATAAAGATAAAGGGAATTGGTAAAGCGAAAGCAATTCAAATATTAGCAGCTATAGAACTAGGAAAAAGAACAAATCATTATATTTTAGAACGAGGTATACAAATTAAATCACCCAATGAGTGTGCTGATTATATTGCTGAGGAAGTAAAATCATTAGAACAAGAACATTTTATTGGAATTTATTTAGACACCAAAAACAGAATATTAGCAAAAAAGACATTGTTTGTTGGTTCATTAAATAAATCCTTGGTACACCCCAGAGAAGTATTTAAAGAAGCGCTAAGACATGGATGTGCATCCATAATTGTGGTTCACAACCATCCAAGTGGGGACCCCACCCCAAGTACTCAAGACATTTCTGTCACCAAAAGGTTGATGGAAGTTGGAGAATTAATGGGAATAGAGTTACTTGATCATTTAGTCATAGGTACTGATGGATATATTAGTATGAGGGAAGAGAAGTATATATAGAGTTTCGATTTAATGATTCAAAAGAACCGATTATCCAAAAGTAATATTTATATTTAATTAATTGATTTATATTCACCAACAATTTTGTCATATTTCATAAATTGATACATATTATTACACGGAATTAAATATTGTACAGTGTTTTCTCTTTCCAAAGACTAAAATCAGCATATTCAGCATATATTTTAAAGAAACCAAAAATTATTATTGAATTAGTTATCCTTTATGTTATTATATAAATAATTATAGATATAAGGGGGGAAATCATGAAAAAAATAATGATTATTATTTTCATTTATTTTTTATCTACGATTATTGTGGGATGTAATGTTTCAGAAAACAATCAATATACCATAACATTTGATAGCAACGGTGGAACAGATGTATCAGCAATTACTCATGACTATAACACACAAATAACAGAACCAGATGCCCCAACTAAAACAGGATATACTTTTGGTGGATGGTACAGTGATAGTAATTTAACAACCGCTTATGAGTTTATGAAAATGCCATCAGAAAATATTACGTTATACGCTAAATGGTTATCAACTGAAGGGTTGAATTATACTTCTTTAGGATATAATACTTGTTCGGTAAGTGGATATAGCGGTTCATACCCTTATCTTTTGATTCCTAAATATTATAATGGGTGTTTAATAACAACAATAGGAGATTACGTATTTACTGGAGCAACAAGTTTAACAAGTATAACAATACCAAATAGTGTAACAACAATAGGAGCTGGAGCATTTAGTAGCGCTACAAGTTTAACAGCAGTAATATTTGAAGAAGGTAGTCAATTAACAACAATAGGGAATAGTGCATTTTCTCGTACCGAAATCACAAGTATAACAATACCAAATAGTGTAACTACAATAGGGGATTTGGCATTTTCCCGCAGCGGAATCACGAGTATAACAATACCAAATAGTGTAACAACAATAGGGCGTAGTGTATTTTTTGGAGCAACAAGTTTAACAAGTATCAATGTTGATGTTGATAATCTTCAATTTTGCTCTAAAGATGGATTTTTATTAAATAAAAATCAAACAAAAATTATTGCTTATCCAGCAGGTAACAATGAAACTACATATACAATTCCAAATAGTGTAACGACAATAGATTATGAAACATTTTCTGGAGCAACAAGTTTAACTAGTATTACAATACCAAAAAGTGTAACAACAATAGGGCGCAATGCATTTTCTGGAGCAACAAGTTTAACAAGTATCAATGTTGATGTTGATAATCCTCGATATATCTCTAAAGATGGAGTCTTACTAAATAAAAATCAAACAACAATAATTGCTTATCCAGTAGGTAATAATGAAACTACATATACAATTCCAGATAGTGTAACAACAATAGGGGATTGTGCATTTTTTGGAGCAACAAGTTTAACAAGTATAACAATACCAAATAGTGTAACAACAATAGGGAATGATGCATTTTCTACAACAAGTTTAACAAGTATCATTATAACTGCTACGACACCACCATCAATAGATGATAATTTGGGGGTTTTGAATAGAAATTTAAAAATTTATGTTCCATCTGATTATGTAAGCATTTATAAAACTTGGTGGAGTTATTATGCTAGAATAATTTTCCCAATTGATAATTGATTTAGTAATTACTTTAACTCCATATTTTTATCATAGAATGAAAACTTGAGTTATAAGATAGAGTTTAAATAATGGAAATAATTTTAATTTTAGTTTATTTTAGTGTTTTCTGTTTTTAGGGATAATTGACAAGAATATATAATTAATAAAAATCGTTAACTGAAATTTCATGTTGACGATTTTTCTTCCCTATACGTATTGTCACCATCGTCCACCCCAGAGAAGTTTTCAAAGAAACACTAAGACATGGCTGTGCATCGATTATTGTCGTACACAATCATCCAAGTGGAGATCCCACTCCAAGTACACAAGACATATCTATCACTAAAAGGTTGATGGAAGTAGGAGAATTAATGGGAATAGACTTACTTGATCATTTAGTGATAGGTACTGATGGATATATTAGTATGAGGGAAGAGAAGTATATTTAACTTCTCTTTTTAATGTATACTCAAGTTTTACAAGCATTATTTATTAATTTTTAATTCATCAAGATATTTTGAAAAAACTTCAACATATCGTGTTCCAAAAGAAACACTTGTTATTGCAGTATAATGGATTTTATAGGGCTCTTCTTGCCAAATGCCATCAGCATCAAAATGATAAATATAAACAAAGTTTTTATAAACTTTATCTATTTTTCCAATAACAAATTCGCATTCATCATCATTTAAACTTTCTTTTTCAATAATGACATTCTTATTTAAAGAATTTAAAGAATTAAAAACTGATTCCCAATTAGAAATATCTACAATAGGTTTTTTTATGCTTTCTATTATTCCTTCATTTTTTAGAATTTCTAAACACTTATCGTCTTTGATTTGTACTTTTGTAACATCAACAAATCTACGAATTGAATACCCATCAATTATGAAATCATCTTCTTCTGCACCTAAAAATAACTTATCATTTGCATAAAGTGGAAAATAGTACCAATAATGTTTATCATATCTAAAAAACATTCTGCAAAGATTTCTTTGATTTATACTACGATTAACAATCTCTTTTATTCCTGATTTTTTCAATTTTTACCCCTCCAATTAAAAAATTTAAGTAATTAATAAATATATAGTTCTCTCTATTTGTTAGTTATAACAATATTATATCAAAGGGTATTTAATAAGTATATTGTTTATAAGTAACATCATTATTTACAATCAGAAGCTTGATTTAAAATAGATTATAATTAATCATTAAAGCTTACCTAATTTTTATGAATTTGCTATTATTAGTTTTAATTATAGAGTATATAATTAAAAGTAAAGAATTTAATACAAACAATTTCTCATGAGTATTTAGTAATGTTAATTCGTCATTTGCGTTATATATTTAAATTTAAATCAAAAGAAGTTGTAAAATATGATATAATATAATAAAGAAAGAAAGCATAAGTAATGGTTTATAAAGAAGAGATATTTTTTATGAAATCAAAGAGAAAGTGGCGTAATCAAAGAAAATTCATGCCGGATAATTAATAGATTATATTAAAAGGTAATAATAGTTTCTTTTAAATGTGTATTTAAAGTGATCGGAGGTTTTATTTTGAAAGATGAAAAATTAATTAAAGTTTATAACGCAGGTAAGAAGAAGTTTTACATCAATAATCTTATAGCAATTCAAACTATTCCAATTCCATTATTGTTGGTTAATATTATGTTAGAGTATATTAATAATAATAAATGGTATGGATGGGATTTAGTTTTATATTGTTTATTAGCAGCGTATGTAACAGTTTTAATATTATATATAATAATTGTTCCTATAAAATGGGAAGATTTTAAAGATAAATATAAGAGTATAGAAAAGAAATGACCCTCTGTGTTAGAATAGTTGTCATGGAGCTCTAAAAATAGTATAGTAGACATAGTAAGTTATTTCAAGACAACTAGTTGTCTTGAAATAAAATTTAAAAACTTAGTAAGGAGAACAACTTTATGGCAAGATACTCAAAGGATTATAAGTTATCATTAATACAAAGAATGATGCCACTACATAATGAATCAGTCAAAGAATTATCAAGAGAATCAGGAATACCAGAAATAACACTTTTTACTTGGAAAAAGAAAGCGAAAGAAAATGGAATCCCTGTTAACGAACAACCTTTAAAATCAGAAGAATGGAGTACACAAGATAAGTTTCATATTGTCTTAGAAACTGCAACATTAAGTGAAGTAGAATTATCTAAGTATTGTAGAAATAAAGGACTATATGTTAATCAAGTTAAAGAATGGCGAGATGCATGTATGCAGGCTAATGGTGGTGTAGCTAAACAAGCAACAGAACTACAAAAGCAGTTAAGAGAAAAAATCAAGAACTTAAGAAATTAAATAAAGAACTCCAAAGAAAAGAATCAGCACTTGCAGAAGCAGCAGCCCTTCTTGTACTTAGAAAAAAGGCAAGTGCGATTTGGGGGGAAGACGAGGAAGATTAATCAGTGCCACATATCGCAAAAAAGCAATATCACTGATAAGAGAAGCTGTAGATAATGGAGCAAGACAAGAAAAAGCATGTGAAGAAATAGGAATTAGTTTACGAACACTTCAACGATGGAGAAGTGATTCATCACCAAATGAAGATCAAAGACCTATTAGTAAAAAAAAAGCACCCAAAAATAGATTAACTAAAAAAGAACGAGAAGAAATTTTAAAAGTCGTAAATCAGCCTGAATATAAAAACTTATCTCCTAATGAAATTGTGCCGCTCCTAGCTGATAAAGGAATATATTTAGCATCTGAATCAACAATATATAGAATCTTAAGAGAAGAAAAACAACTAAAACATAGAGGAAATACTAAAAAACCCCAAAATAGACCTATATCAACACATTATGCCACAGGTCCTAATCAAGTTTGGATGTGGGATATTACTTATCTAAAAGGACCAATAAAAGGGATGTATTATTACTTATATTTGATCCTAGATTTATTTAGTAGAAAAGTAGTAGGATGGGAAATATGGTCTGAACAATCTGCTCAACACGCTAGTGAATTAGTTAAAAGAGCAGTATTAGCAGAAAATATACTTTTACATAAAAAACCTTTAGTGCTTCATTCTGACAATGGAAGTCCGATGAAAGGAGTCACTCTTTTAGAGACCCTTTATCAACTAGGTATTACTCCATCAAATAGTAGACCTAGAGTAAGTAATGATAATCCTTATGCGGAGTCTATATTTAAAACATTCAAATATTGTCCAGGTTACCCAGATAAGGGTTTTGAGACTATTAAACAAGCAAGAACTTGGACATTACAGTTTATAAACTGGTATAACTATGAACATCTTCATAGTGGGATAAAATATTTAACTCCGCACCAAAGGCATTCCGGTTTATCTAATAAAATATTAAAAAAGCGAATTAAAGTCTATGAACAAGCACAACTTAAACACCCAGAAAGATGGTCGAGAAACATAAGAAATTGGAGTGTGGAAAACATAGTTTGGTTAAACCCAGAAAAATCATCAATTTTGGAAAAAGAAGAAACAAAATCTTCTTAAAAAAATTAAAAATATGCGACAACTACCTTGACATTAAGCGATGAGTAATATCAATAGCATTCATTTTTGTTTGTATATTTTCTATAAAAATTTAATTAGCTCTTAGCTAAAAATAAAAAATATGTTTACTAGTAGAATGAATCAATTTATTAAAAATAATAATATGTAAGGAGTATCTCAAATATCAACAAAATATTATGAACATTTAATTTACATTAAAATTATAAAAAATTATATAAACATATTGAAAATTAATAACCAGTATAGTAATATTTGATTAATAATTGAAAAGGAGTGGTGTAGTATGACAATAAGAATAATCCAATTACCAAGAGTTAAAATGGCACGTTCTGGAGGAAGAGATTTAGAGAAATTTGATAGATGGTGGAGTAAAATAGCTTCAGAAGAAACAGGAGTTTTGTATCCTAAAGATTTTATGTGGAATAACGAAAAATTAGGATGTTTAGAATGGATATACGCAATTCCTGAAAATCTAGAAGACACCTCTGGTTATGAAGTTTTTGATTTTCCTGGAGGTCTATATGCAGTTGCTACAGCTTACGACGAAGATGAGGATAGAACTGAAGCCTACAATAGAATTTACACATGGGTTAAAAGCAGTGAACATTTTGATTTAGCAACTGAAGAAAATGACCCGAATTACCATACACGTTATGGAATGGGTCACGTAATTACACCACAAGGATTACCGATTAGAAACCAGTTTGATATATATGTTCCGATTAAATTAAAATAGATAATATCATTAGGATTTAATACTGTATATAAAGGAAGTCACTTTTGACGAGGGTGCTGAAAATCTAGTCTATTTTCAGATAACTAATATTAAATAAAAGGCTCTTTGTCAAGTAGTGTGGGTAGAGAATATCCAATAAACTGACATTAAATCAATTACGAGGATTAAGCTGAATGGCTTAGTCCTTTTTTCATTGTTCCCATTCCATGAGAAATGAGAATTCGTAGTTTAAAATGATGATAGCTTCTATAACCAAAAGCTATACGCTTGATAACTTTTATTTTATTATTTATACCTTCAATTACACCATTTGTATAATTAGTAGACATTAGATTTAGAATATAGGATTTATTCTTACGAATAGATTTAACTGATGTTTTCATATAAGCTGATATGTTTGGGTATTCTTGTTCAATTTGATCAAGAGTAGTTGTAAAGAGTTCTGGATTTTTGTTTTTAATACTATGTAAAAGGTCCTGATATAGTTCATATGTATCTCTAAGTTCCTTACTTTGATCTAGTAAATAATTTACAATATCTTCTTCACACATCATTTGTTTAAAACAATAAACTTTTCTATAATTTTTGATGTCTAATTTAGCCCGATCTTTCAATATAAGCTTCCAATAACGTTTAAACTTATTGTAGTTCTTTTTATCTTGATTCATAATTCTAACTCTAGTTTTATTTAATGAGCGAGAGATTAATTGAATAATATGGAATTTATCCATAACTATTTTAGCGTTAGGAAAGAGCATCTTTATAAGTTGAATGTAGGGCTTGTACATATCGATAACGATTAATTTTACACTTCTCCTTGCTTTTTTAGTGTATCGTTGGAAATATTTGATTAATGAATTTAAGCGTCTATCTTCAACGATATCAATTATGCTTCCATTATGAGCATCACAAAAAAGAAAAGACATAGCCCCTACTGATGATTTAACTGATTTAAATTCATCAAAACAAAGTTGTTCAGGTAAATAATTATAATTAGGCTTATGCACTTCATAGAAACTGTTTATAACACGATTTACAGTGGAATGTGATACATTATGTTCTTTGGCTAAATCACATTCAGAAATCTTATTAGAAGCTGCAAGAGCAACAGCTACTTTAGTATTATTAGATATATAACAATGCTGATTAACAATAGATGTCTTGAGAGTAAAGGTACTATTACAATGATGACATTTATAACGTTGTTTTTTAAGTTTTAAATAAGCATTCATATTAGATACTTTAGGTAAAGTTATTGTAGATGTCTTAAAGCCATGCTTTTCAAACTGGTTATCAAATACACAACCACATGAATAACAATATTGAGGCTGATATGTGAGAGTTCCATAATAGATTTGTGATCTAACACCCTTAATAATTTCTTCTGAGTAAAAGTTTTCATTAAAAGAAATATTTTCATCTTTTAAATTTAGTACTTTTACGATACAATTGTATTGAGACATATTTCCAATCCTTTCATTAGTGATTTCGTCGTTATTAATTGTATCAGGATATTGGAAATCTGTCTCATTTTTTTATGCAAATTAAATGGTGTGAGTTTATTACCCACACCAAATATTATAGAACCAAATAAAAAAAGTTAGAAATGATTTAACTTCATTTTCTAACTTTTTTATTGTTTCTATTAAAGAATGAGATATATTCTATCCCATTAGTGTTACAATTCTTTTCAAGTTTACTGCGAATATTGTCATTGCTGATTGTATCTGCATACCTAAAAGGCCATGGGATTGACATCTTTTATATCCATGACTATTTTTCAATTCAGAATTTTTAGCTTCTATCTTATACCTTTCTTTTGCTAATTCTTTGAATTCTTTACTTTCTTGAAATTTTTCATGTTCTGCATGAACATTATCCTTCTTTAATGTAACTGTATAAGATCTACTATCTTGTCCTTCTTTATATCCACATTCTTCTTTAAATGGACACGTTTTACATTTTTCTACATCAAAATAATGCGTTTCTCGCAATGGAGTTCCTTCTATCTCATGTTTCTTTTTACCATGTAGTGCAACTCTAACTCCCATATGACCTGCTTTACATACATATCTTTTCGCATCTTTATTATATTCAAAATTCTCACATTTTCTTTTATTTCCTTTAGATACTGTTTTACTCAATTTTGAAACTAATTTAAATTCATTTTTTTCGCATATTCTATTAGTTCTTTTTCTGAATACGCTCCATCCCCTATAAAAGCATCAACTTCAATTCCAGTTTCTTTTGATTTCACATATAATTCTCTTGCTTGCTTTCCATCGTGTTTATCTCCACTTGTCACAACTGCCGCTGTGATAATTCGTTCTGGCACCATCGCGATATGTGTTTTATATCCAAAGAATGATGTATCAGCTGATTTATGTCCTACTTTTGCATCCTTTTCTACCATTGAATTTATTTCTTCAATATTATCATTTACTATTTCTTCTAATAAGTTTGTTTTTAATCTAATATTTTCTCTGATTAGTAAATTTTCATCATTTCTAATTAATTCAACTAATTCATTACAGTATTTTATATGATCGTCTATATTCTTTGATATTGGCTTTTCAGGCATCTTATCTTTATAACTTTCATCAGTCTTATATACTACTTTTCGTAAATTTTTTGATTTCTCTTCTAAGATTTCAAGTGGTGATTTATAATTAAACATACTATTTGTATGTGTTGAGTCTACTATTATTTGTTTTGATTTTATTAATCCTAAGTTTAGTGCTAGTTCTACTGTTTTTGAAATTAGTTTATCTAATAATTCTCCATCTTTTAATCGTAACTTTCTAAACTTTGTTAAACTTGTTGGATGGATAATATCTGTTTCTTCTGGAGCTATTTCTAAAAAATACTTATATGCCATATTTAATTGTGCTTGTTCAACTAAATCTCGGTCAGACATTGGATACATTACTTTTAATAATAATAATTTAAACATAAAAATAGGACATTTCGCTGTCGCTCCATTATCCTTTGTATATTTATCTTTTAATTCTTCATAAACAAATTCAAAATCCACTAATTCTTTAAATTTTCTTAATATATGATTCTTTGGAACCACAATATCATACAACTTACTGTATGGACTTAAGACAAGTTCTTTATTAGGTAGCATACTATCACCAATTTCAAATTATTTTCTACCTTCATTATATCATTTTTCACTTTCTTTTCGTTGTATTTATATGAAAAAAGGAAGAATAATTAATATACTCTTCCCAATTCATAATTTGATGAGACTTTTTCAGCAGCCTCCTTTTGACTTCCTTTTTCTCTCTGGATGTATTATCACTAGTGTACAATCAAGAGAAGTATATAAAGAAGTCTTAAAAAAAGGATGTGTATCAATTATTGTCAGCCACAATCACATCTCAAGCCCATTTGATGTATCCATTTTGAAAAGGTTTATTGAAGTAGAAGTATTAATGGAAATTGGACTACTGGATCACTTTAAAATAGGATTTGATGGATGAGAGAAGAGAAGTATGCTTCTCATAAATTATTAATCTGCTTTACTAGAAATTTATGTATTGACTATGATTAATTTATGACTATAATT
Organism: Mycoplasmatota bacterium; assembly: GCA_018394295.1. Lineage (NCBI taxonomy): Bacteria > Bacillati > Mycoplasmatota > Mycoplasmatota bacterium. The sequence continues at coordinate 1,886,387 of CP074573.1, read as the reverse complement.
ATAGACAAATAATTAAATTTTCAAATTATACGAGGGGGAAATTAAATGAAAAAGGTTTGTATTATTTTATTATCAATATTATTAATCTGGTTTTCAATGGATATGACAGGATTTTCTATTGGTGATATTATCATTGTGGAAGCTGCTTGGAATAGTATTGATGGTGTGTGGTGGATAATTTTTTTAGTTTTATGTTTTTTCTTTTATATAAAAGACAGATTAGGAAAATATATATTAACTGTATTCGTGTTTCTTTGGACAGTAATTCAGTTTTTTAGTCATTGGTATTATACCTTATTTGGTGCTTCTGATAAGAAAATAATTTCATATAATCAATTCTTTAAAGATACCTATCACATTATAGCAGCATCTGATACTAGGGTTATTCCAGATTTCTATCATATTGTACTCCATATTTTTATTTTAGTAAATTTAACTTGCTTGGTTATATTCTGTATATATAATTGTAATTCAATGTCAAAAGATATAGATGAACTGAAATAATCTTTGGTATACAACCTAATTAATTAGCGCTGATGGATATAATAATATGCGAGAAGAAAAATACATATAAATAATCTTCTTTATAGAGATAGTATTATTTTTTTATCAAGAAAACTTTATTAATATAATAATTTATTATCTATCTGAAATAGAAATAATTGCAATTATATATAATTAAATAATTATATGTTATAATGGAAGAAAATGGAGGGATATTATGAAGGTTAAGATTAAAAAAGAATTATTAGTTATTTTATTGATATTATCAAGTTTTGATATGTTAATGAAAATAAGTAGTATATTTTATTTTAGATTTTCATTTGAATTTTTATTTGATAAAAATGGGGACTTTATTAGAGGGTGCTGAAAATCTAGTCTATTTTCAGATAACTAATATTAAATAAAAAAAGTTAGAAATGATTTAACTTCATTTTCTAACTTTTTTATTGTTTCTATTAAAGAATGAGATATATTCTATCCCATTAGTGTTACAATTCTTTTCAAGTTTACTGCGAATATTGTCATTGCTGATTGTATCTGCATACCTAAAAGGCCATGGGATTGACATCTTTTATATCCATGACTATTTTTCAATTCAGAATTTTTAGCTTCTATCTTATACCTTTCTTTTGCTAATTCTTTGAATTCTTTACTTTCTTGAAATTTTTCATGTTCTGCATGAACATTATCCTTCTTTAATGTAACTGTATAAGATCTACTATCTTGTCCTTCTTTATATCCACATTCTTCTTTAAATGGACACGTTTTACATTTTTCTACATCAAAATAATGCGTTTCTCGCAATGGAGTTCCTTCTATCTCATGTTTCTTTTTACCATGTAGTGCAACTCTAACTCCCATATGACCTGCTTTACATACATATCTTTTCGCATCTTTATTATATTCAAAATTCTCACATTTTCTTTTATTTCCTTTAGATACTGTTTTACTCAATTTTGAAACTAATTTAAATTCATTTTTTTCGCATATTCTATTAGTTCTTTTTCTGAATACGCTCCATCCCCTATAAAAGCATCAACTTCAATTCCAGTTTCTTTTGATTTCACATATAATTCTCTTGCTTGCTTTCCATCGTGTTTATCTCCACTTGTCACAACTGCCGCTGTGATAATTCGTTCTGGCACCATCGCGATATGTGTTTTATATCCAAAGAATGATGTATCAGCTGATTTATGTCCTACTTTTGCATCCTTTTCTACCATTGAATTTATTTCTTCAATATTATCATTTACTATTTCTTCTAATAAGTTTGTTTTTAATCTAATATTTTCTCTGATTAGTAAATTTTCATCATTTCTAATTAATTCAACTAATTCATTACAGTATTTTATATGATCGTCTATATTCTTTGATATTGGCTTTTCAGGCATCTTATCTTTATAACTTTCATCAGTCTTATATACTACTTTTCGTAAATTTTTTGATTTCTCTTCTAAGATTTCAAGTGGTGATTTATAATTAAACATACTATTTGTATGTGTTGAGTCTACTATTATTTGTTTTGATTTTATTAATCCTAAGTTTAGTGCTAGTTCTACTGTTTTTGAAATTAGTTTATCTAATAATTCTCCATCTTTTAATCGTAACTTTCTAAACTTTGTTAAACTTGTTGGATGGATAATATCTGTTTCTTCTGGAGCTATTTCTAAAAAATACTTATATGCCATATTTAATTGTGCTTGTTCAACTAAATCTCGGTCAGACATTGGATACATTACTTTTAATAATAATAATTTAAACATAAAAATAGGACATTTCGCTGTCGCTCCATTATCCTTTGTATATTTATCTTTTAATTCTTCATAAACAAATTCAAAATCCACTAATTCTTTAAATTTTCTTAATATATGATTCTTTGGAACCACAATATCATACAACTTACTGTATGGACTTAAGACAAGTTCTTTATTAGGTAGCATACTATCACCAATTTCAAATTATTTTCTACCTTCATTATATCATTTTTCACTTTCTTTTCGTTGTATTTATATGAAAAAAGGAAGAATAATTAATATACTCTTCCCAATTCATAATTTGATGAGACTTTTTCAGCAGCCTCCTTTATTACTGCATATTTATTTGATGTTTTAACTTATGCTACATCAATACTATTATTTTTATGTTTATTAGTAATATACTATTTTTTGCACTATGGTTATAAAATTAATAAATTATTTATTCTTTTATGGTTCTTATATTTAATAAAATTACCATTATATATTTATAGAAATAAAATTATTTATGCAAATAGTAATCCATCGATTAACATTAAAATAGAGATATTTCAAAGATTTCAATATGTATTTTCGTTGATTTTTATTTTTTTATCTATTGCTTGTCTATCCTTTTTATTTTTTAACGTTGTTAAAAATAATATAACTAAAAGAAGTTTTAAAATTAATATCTTCTTATTTTTATTATACTTCATTATTTTTATATTCTATATTACTGGATTTTCTTTTTTTAAATTTGATGAAACTTTTTTTATTATGGTTTCTATTTTTGATATAATCAATTACTTGTTTCTACTTTTTGTTTTTTTAATGGTAATCGGTATTGTACACTTTATCATAAAAAAAATATATAAATTGAATAAATTTTTTCATAGTATAATTATTTTTATATTATGTTCTATCATTATTTGGGATTTAGTATACTTTTTTAGATTAATTATTAGATACTCTGAGTTAGTTTTATTTGATGCATATAGTCAGTTTTATTTATTGTACTATGTCTCACATCACTTTATAAACTATACATCAATTTTAGTATGGTTTATTATTTTAGTAAGTCAATATAAATCTTTTGTAGTTTTTCCAACAATAGAGAATGAAAATAATATCTCATAAGTATAGTTAAAATTACATTAGTTTTTTACTCTACACCTATAGGTGCCCTTGTCCACCCTAGATAAGTGTTTAAAGAGGCATTAAGACTTGGTTGTGTATTCATAATTGTGATGATAATCATCCAAGTGGAGACCTTACTCCAAGTACACACGATATATCTATCACCAAAAGGTTGATGGAAGTAGGAGGATTAATGGGAATAGTTTATTTATTTTAAAGAAATTTTTAGTTGACTAGCTTTTAAATATATTAAAAAGAGAGGAATAAATTTGAAAACATTGTGGGATATATTTTGATAATTTTATCATTAATATTATTTTTAGGAATATTTCTTTTTATTTTCGATGGAATAAACCATCAATATGATAATGCTGTAAAAATATTAAAAAATGGAATATTAGACCCAAAATCATTAGTAGTGGAAGATACTTGCTTAACTGAAGAAAAAATATATATTTCTTTCAGAGTTCATTCTATATCTTTATGTTGTAGTTTGTATATTTTATTTAATATTGTGATATTTTTCAATGTTTTGCTGTCCTTTATTTCTATTTAATCAAGTAATATAATTATCAACTCCATATATTTTTCAGATTTACTTAAATTTTATGATTTTATATTGTATAGGCAATAGAAAATGTATCTTACAAGGTTTATTTTAATATATTTAATAATCTATCTTGAGGTAATGCGTGCACTTGTCTTTGTTTTTGTCCTTGTATTGTTTCTGCCATACACATCGAATTTATGATAGCTTCTTCAACTGCTTCAATTGCTCCCTCAAAAATAAAATCGAGTTGTTCAGAGGGAAACATATTAATGGAGCAAATTGTTTCATCACCATAAGAATAACAATTTCCAGTTGAAAAAGTGATAAAGAAATCGCCACTACCCTCTTCTCCAATCCCGCCCAACTTTGCCATAGCTAACGCCACCCTTTTTGATATTCTTTGACACTGTAAAGGGAGTAACGGAGCATCTGTTGCTATCGTAACTAATAATGAACCATCGTTTTCTGGTGTATACCAAGGTAGTGGCACGTCCTCTTCATTAATTATTTCACCAACTAATTTATTGTTAATAATGAGATCTTTTCTCCGACCAAAATTACTTTGTACAAGTGCACCAATCGTGAAGTTTCCACAATCACACTCAATATTCCGTGAAGAAGTCCCAATTCCACCTTTAAACTCAAAACATATCATTCCTGTTCCTCCACCAACATTACCTTCTTCTACTACACCAGATTTAGCGTTTAGTATTGCTTCCTCTATGTCATCATATTTCATTGTCGTTTTTTCTAAATCACTTAACCATCCATCCCAAGTTTCAGCTACAATACCATTAGAAAATGGTTCGAGATGATTTAGTTTTCTTGTTGCTATAGAAAGATAGTGATGTGCTAAGCCTAGTAAATGACTTCCTGTAAATACAATCGGTGTCACCAAGGTTCCTGTTTCATTTATCCAATGGCTACCTGTAAATTCGCCTGTTCCATTAAAAGTAAAAAGTCCTGCTGGAAAATGACACTCTTCTAACTTGCCATTATTAGGCATGATAACGGTAAGTCCTGAACAAACATCTTTATCAATTATTGTTTTATGTCCTACAATGATACCATCTACATCTGTAATTGCGTTAAATTCTCCTGTTTTTAATTTGCCAATGTTAATCCCTAATTCTCTTATTCTTTTTCTCTGCATGATAATCCTCCATTTTAATTAATCTTTTTGATTATTGTAACACAATAGTTGAAAAATCTAAATATAGTTTATCCTTTTAATGTAAAAGCTATAGGACATAAAAGCCCATTCTTGACGTGTATATATTGGTAGTTGGAGCAACTCAATCACTATATCTAACGAATATAAATTTATTAGTATTCTTTAGACTTATAACTGATTTATTAAAATATAACAGTTGTAAAAAAAGTATTTATTGAATTTCTATATTTTAATAACAATAATACTAATTATTCATTATATAATTAATTGAGAGGCAATATTGTTAGGTGAAATTGAATAGATTTTATTATTTTTATTTAAATTAAGAAAAAAAAAGACTTGTTAGATTATACAATAAGTTTCTTACTAGATTTACTCCAAAAAGAAGTCAATTGATATAAAATATACCCTATAGTGTGGACACTTTGAAAAAGAAAGTGTTCCCTCTATAGGGTATTTTTGTATGTTATAATAATTTTAGTGTGTATTAAGGAGAAGAGGATATGAGCATTAATGTATTTAATGAAACAGAAATTGAACTAATAAAAAATAATCCAAATGTTAAGCGTGTGTCAAGTAAATCTATTACTTATACCCTTGAATTCAAGATTGACTTTATGCATGAATATAGAGGCGGAAAATTACCACGTCAAATATTTATTGAACATGGTTTTGATGTTGATATTATAGGGATGAAACGAATAGAACAATGTGCAACTAGATGGAAGAGACTTTATAATGACGGAGGCGTTGTTTCACTTGATGATTCCCGTAAAGATAATCGAGGAAGATATAAGCATGAAATTCAAACCGAAGAACAAGAGATTGAGAAATTAAAGGCTAAAATTGCTTTAATAGAAATGGAAAATGATATGTTAAAAAAGCTCGACGAAAGCGAAAGGAGGAATGGGAAAGAAATAAGAAAAAGTGATAAATTTGAGATGATCAAAAAGTCATCCATAAATCTAGAAGACCAGGAATACAAGATTATTTATGTAGTGTGGCAGAAGTATCAAGAAGTGGTTACTATAACTACCATTCAGAAAAATCAAAGAAGAATAGAATGAAAAAGGAACAAAATGATAAGAAAAGATTTAAACTCATCAAGGAAGTATTTGAGGTTGGAAAGAAAAAGTATGGTGCTAAACAAATTAAGATGCATTTAAAGGAAAACATGAATTTGAAGTCCATTAGAAGAATTATGAGTAAATATGGTCTAGTATGTAAAATACGTAGAAAGGATCCTTATAAGCAGATGTTAAAAGCAGATCAAAACCATAGAGTACACAAGAATCATTTAAATAGAAACTTTGATCAGCAGTCTCCATATAAGGTGTTACTGACTGATATTACGTATATAAGGTATAATAATAGATTCGCATATTTATCTACCATATTAGATGGTAGTACGAAAGAATTAGTTGCTTATAAGGTATCAAATAATCTTAAAATTGACTTTGTATTGGATACAGTTAAAGAATTAGACAATATAAACTTACCCGAAAATGCCATTATACATTCGGACCAAGGAAGTCATTATACAAGTCCTAAATTCTCAAAAGAAGTGAGGTCAAGAAACTTACTTCAATCAATGTCTCGTAGAGGTAACTGTTGGGATAATGCACCTATAGAATCGTTCTTTGGCCATATGAAAGACTATATAGACTTTTCAGAATGTAAAACATTAAAAGATGTAGAACTAAAAATAGATGATTATATGTACTATTACAATCACCAAAGATATCAGTGGAAACTAAATAAGCTGACTCCTATTGAATTCAGGAATCAGCTTAAAGCAGCATAATATAATATATTCTTTTTTTCAATATGTCCTTGACATAGGGTACAGTTTAATATGACTTCCTTTTTTTTCACTATATCTATTGTCATCCTTGTTCACCCCAGAGATGTGTTTAAAGAACATTAAGACATGGATATACATCCATTATCATCATGTAAAATCGAATAAGTGTCTAGGGCTTTATCATAAATTTACACAATATGACAAAATTAATTGCTAGTTGGATGTTAATATATAATTACTATTATTCGAGGAGATTTGTTATGAGAAAAATATTGATAATTCTTTTTGTATGTTTTTTATCTACTATTCTTTTTGGATGTAACGATTCGACTATCAATCAATATAAAATAACATTTAATAGTAATGGGGGAACAGAAGTACCATCAATAATTCAAAACTATAACACACAAGTAACAAAACCAACTGACCCAACTAAAACAGGGTATACTTTTATGGGGTGGTATAGTGATAGTAACTTAACAACAAATTATAATTTTACAACAATGCCTAAAGAAAATATTACATTATATGCGAAATGGTTAGTATTTTCTGATGAAGGTTTGAGTTATATCCCTTTAGAAGATAATACTTGTTCAGTAAGTGGATATAGTGGGACAACTCCTAATGTTATAATTCCTAGAGTTCACAATGAGTGTTTAGTTACAAGAATAAGTGATAATGTGTTTAAGGGAGTAACAAGTTTAAAAAGAGTAATTATCCCAAATAGTGTAACAACCATAGGTTATTCTGCGTTTTTAGGAGCAACAAGTTTAACGACAGTGATATTTGAAGAAGGTAGTCAATTAACAACTATAGGATATAGAGCATTTTATATCGCAACAAGCTTAACAAATATAACAGTTCCAGATAGTGTAACAATAATTGAACCACTAGCATTTGAAGGAGCAACAAGTTTAACAACAGTAATATTTGAAGAAGATAGTCAATTAACTACAATAGGAGAACATGTTTTTAATGGAACAAGTATAATAAGTATAACAATTCCTAAAAATGTGACAAAAATAGGATCTGGAGCATTTACAGTAAGAAGTTTTACAAATATTGTTGTTGATGTTGATAATCCTATGTTTAGTTCTATCGATGGGGTTTTATTCAATAAAGATCAAACATTACTTATCAGTTATCCAGCAAGTAAAAAAGAAATTACTTATACAATTCCAGACAGTGTAACAGAAATAGGTTTTTGTGCATTTCTTAATGCAAAAAATTTAACAAATATAATAATTCCAAACAGTGTAACAGAAATAGGTGGAAAGGCATTTTCAAGAACAGATAGTTTAACAAGTATAACAATACCAAACAGTGTAACAACTATAGGAGACAATGCTTTTTTCTTAACTACAAGTTTAGGGACCGTAATATTTGAAGAAGATAGTCAATTAACGACTATAGGTGATTATGTATTTGAAGAAGCAACAAGTTTAAGAAGTATAACAATCCCAAATAGTGTAACAACCATGGGTAATTATGCATTTATTGGAGCAAAAAATTTAACCACCGTAATATTTGAAGAAGGTAGCCAATTAACAACATTAGGAATTACAGTATTTAGTTCAACAAGTTTAACAAGTATTATAATAACAGCTAATACACCACCATCAATTGATACTTTTATCAATCCTAATTATAGTAATTTACTTGGAGTTTCGAATAGTAATTTAAAAATCTATGTTCCATCTGATTATGTTGATGATTATAAAGAAGCATGGCCATGTTATGACAGTAATATTTACCCAATTAGTAGTTAATATCATTTTGTAGAATGAAAGTGTGAGTTAGAGTAACTTATACTTTTCTGGTAAATGTGAGTAGTATGACTTGTGAATCTTCATAAGAAATAATGACAAGATTATTTATATTGAATAAATTAAAAAGATGAAGATCCTTCAACTAAAAAGATCTAGTTGAGGATTTTTTCTTATTATTTTATAATCTAATAAGTGATGGAAGTAGGAGAAATAATAGGAATAGAGTTACTTGATCATACTGATAAATATATTAATATGAGAGAATAGAAATATATTTAAGTGACCCTATTAAATTTAGAAAGTTACTACGATTAGATATTGTTTTCTCTACTTATATAATATATTTTTTATAATTTTATCTATTTAATGTCGAAATATGGTAAAATATGTAAGGGAGTGAATAAATTTTATAAATGAGGTGGGTATTATGAAAAAAATATTTATAATTCTTTTTGTTTGTTTATTCTCTACTACTATTGTTGGATGTAATAATTCACCTAAAATAACATTTAATAGTAACGGTGGAACAAAAGTATCATCAATAACTCAAGAATATAATACACAAGTAACAAAACCAACTGACCCAACTAAAAAAGGATATATTTTTGGCGGTTGGTACAAAGATAGTGATTTAACACGAGAATATACATTTACAACTATGCCTAGAAAAAAAATCACTTTATATGCTAAATGGCTTTCATCTGAAGGATTGAGTTATACTTCATTGGAAAATAATACATGTGCAGTAAGTAGTTTTGGTTCATATCCTTATATTTATATTCCCAAAGATTTTAATGGGTGTTTAGTTACAAAAATTGATACATATAGAGTATCATTCTTTTTAAAAAGTATTGATGTTGATGTTGATAATCCTATATTTAGTTCTATCGATGGGGTTTTATTCAATAAAGATCAAACAAAAATTATTGTGTACCCAATAGGAAAAACTGAAAAAACTTACTCCATACCTAATAGTGTAAAAATCGTAGGTGATTCTGCATTTCTATTAGCTGAAAGTTTAAAAAGTATATCAATACCAAATAGTGTTACAACCATAGAAGATGAAGCATTTAGGTTGACAAGTTTAACAAGCTTATCAATTCCAGCTAGTGTAACGACAATAGGTGATTCTGCATTTATACATATAAACAGTTTAAAAAGTATAAATGTTGATGTTGATAATCCAGTATTTAGTTCTGATAAAGGAGTTTTATTTAATAAAAATCAAGCAACAATTATATTTTATCCAGAAGGAAAAAGTGAAACAACTTATACAATTCCTGATAGTGTAACAACCATAGGTGATTCTGCGTTTTTAGGAGCAAAAAGTTTAAAAAGTATAACAATACCAAAAAGTGTGATAAAATTAGGTTCAATGGCATTTAAAGGTGCATCAAGTTTAACAACAGTAATATTTGAGAAAGGTAGTCAATTAACAACTATTGGTGATTCTGCGTTTTTAGAAGCAAAGAGTTTAACAACTATAACAATACCAAATAGTGTAATAACCATAGGTGATTCTGTGTTTTCGGGAGCAACAAGTTTAACAACCATTAAAATACCAAATAGTGTAACAACCATAGGAGAGCTTGCATTTTCAGGAGCAATAAATTTAGAAACAGTTACATTTGAAGAAGGTAGTCATTTAATCTCAATAGGAGTAGGTACATTTCATAAAGCCACAAGTTTAAAAAGTGTAACAATTCCAGATGGTGTTATAGAGATAGGAGATTGGGCTTTTAAAGAAGCCACAAGTTTAACTTATATTACGATTCCAGATAGTGTAACGAAGATAGGTTACTGGGCTTTCAAAGAAGCCACGAGTTTAACTAACATAACAATTCCAGATGGTTTAATAGAGATAGATTATGGGGCTTTTGAAGGAGCTAAAAGTTTAGTAAATGTAACAATTCCAGCTAGTGTAACAACAATAGAAAGAAACCCCTTTGTTGGAACATCAAGTTTAGAAAGTATAAAAGTAGATGATGATAATCCTGAATATTGTTCAAAAGACGGTATTTTATTTAGTAAAAATCAAGCAATTATTATTAAATATCCAGAAAGAAAAAATGAATCTATTTATATCATTCCAGATAGTGTGTTAACAATAGGTCCTAATGCATTTTCAGGAGTTAAAATGTTAAGAGAAATAATTATACCAAAAAGTGTTACAATAATTGATAGTTCTGCATTTAAGGATGCAACAAGTTTAACAAAGATAACAATACCAAACAGTGTAACAACTATAGGAGACAATGCTTTTTTTAGAGCTACAAGTTTAACGACAGTAACGTTTGAAGAAGGTAGTCATTTAACCACAATAGGAGAAGGTGCATTTTATGGGGCATCAAGTTTAGAAAGTATTTTTATAACTGCTCCAACGCCACCTTCTATAATAAATTTTGGAGTTACTAATAAATATGTGAAAATATATGTTCCATCTGATTATGTTAATGATTACCGAAAATCATGGTCGCAATATTTCGATAGTATTTTTCCAATTGATAATTAAATTTCTAAAAAAAATTACCATTGAAATATTATATATATTAATTTATACTTTTTTTTTACTATATACCTTTCCAAAATAATTATTGAGATTATTTGAAGTACATTAACATCCCTAGATTTTTTTGTAGTACTTCTTGTCATATGGAAATCATTAAGATATGTCATTTTTGATTAAGTATTAGATAAATATTCCTCTCTAATATTAACCGCATTATCTAGTATATATAATAATATATAAATTGATTGAATTGTTGCATTTCCCAGACTAAACTTCACAATAAATGAATGAGTATCTTTATCATATCTAATGCCAAATAAATCATTTTATTAGAGGATATATGGACGGGGATGGATGTATATCAACTTATAAAAAATCAAGAAAAAATATAAAAAGTTTAATACTTAAATGTGAAATAAAATTTATTGGTACATATGATATGATTTATGGAATTAAACAGTTTTTCAGTTCAGATAAAGATATTCTGATAAACAAACATTCTTCTAAAAGTTGTCAAATTAGTTTTTCAGGTAGAAAATATAGAGAAGCAGTAGATGCTTTATATAATGGAGCAACTATTTACTTGAAAAGAAAAAAAGATAAATGGGATGAATTTGTAAAGTATATGAGTGATATAGACGCAAAAAAAGAGTATAGAGAATCTAGGTTAATAGTAAAATTGGATAATGAATCAAATTATCTAGACAAATATACATTGAAGGACTTAAGAAAAGAGTTTAATTTAAAATGTTGTGAATATAGAGAAAAGCATAAGTCCTATAAAAACTTCAGGTGAATTTATTTAGATGAGTATAAGACTTTTAATGATAATTGCATGGATATAAAATATCTTTTTCATTATAAGAAAGGGTGTAATAAAGATATTTTTTATTATAAGAAAGCTTGTAATGTTGAAAATCCAAAAGTAATAAAAGCTGTTAAACAGTATGATTTAAATAAAAAATTAATTAAATATGGAAAGATACTAAGATGGAAGCAAATTACTATAACACTACATCTAAGGCAATACGTAAAGTTTGTAATGGTGAAAGAAAAACATGTTGTAATTTTATATGGGAATATTCTGAGCCTAAAAAGAGAAAACAATCTAAAGAAGTTAATCAATACTATATAGATGGAAAACATATTAAAACTTGGAATAGTTGCAAAGAGGCTGCACTTTTTTATAATGTTACATTCCAGTCTATTCAAAGAGCAATTAGTTGTAAATATAAAACTTGCTGTAGTTTTGCTTGGCTATATGGATAAATATATTTTTACCTTAAATTAACATATGATATTAATAATCACATAATTTTTAGAAAAAAAGTCGGGATATGTATCATAATATTCATTATAATAATATCATAATAAATTTTTGGAGGATATTTTATGAATTATTATGAACGTATACAAAAATCCATTGATTATATTGAGATAAATCTAGAAAATGAAATCGATTTAAAAGAGGTAGCAAAAGAAGCCTTTATGTCATTTTCAAATTTTTATAGGATATTCTTTGCGCTGACAGGTCATGGTGTTAAAGAGTATATTAGAAAAAGACGAATAAGTCTGGCTAGTGAAGATGTTTTATTAAACAAAGAAACTATAATGAGTATAGCAGTTAAATATGGGTTTTCAAGCAGCGATACTTTTTCAAAGGCATTTAAGAATATTGTTGGGTGTAATCCAACTACATTTATGAAGGATAGTTTGGAATATAGATTTGATAAAATTGATGTTTTGGACAAGTATTATGAAATCCAAGATGAAAACTTTCTGGATAAATATACTGATATTAAGGTGCTGAAAAAAATGGAGCCTATTAAAGTAGCTTGTTTTGAATACTACGGCAATAATCCTGAAAGTAATGCTTTTAAAGTTCTATTAGATTGGGCAAAAAATAATAATATAATTTCAGAGAATAACAAGTATAGACTTTTTGGATATGATACCACAGAGTGTAAAGCTGGTTCGAGTGAATATGGGTATGAAGCTTGCATTACCATAGATGAGGATTTTAATACGGATGATAGTCCTGTGAAGATAAAAGATTTAAGTGGAGGAATGTATGCAGTTACAACTGTAGGTGTAGAAGATATTTCAAAAGCATGGGCAAGATTTAAAAGTTGGGTAAAGATAAGTAAGTATGAGTTTGGCACCCATCAGTGGTTAGAAGAACACATGGAGGGTTTTAATGAAGATTTCAACTATGAAGTAGAATTATTTATGCCAATATGTGAGAAAAGTGAATATTCAATAGATATTATAAATGACACTAATGTTGCAATGTGTAAAGTCATTGGAGGAGAAAATATTGCACCCTTTGAAGCTTGGGAAACATTACTAAAATGGGCCGATTCTAATGGTATAAGTAATACATCTGATAAGCATAAATTCTTAGCTCATCACAATTATAACATAAAACGAAAAGGATTAAAGAGATGGTATATAGCTATGGTAACTATTGATAGCAATATGATTATTAATGAAAAAATGATAAAAAAGGGAGAGGTGACTGGAGGAAAGTTTATAACATGCAGCACAGACTTCAAAAGACTTCCTGAAAGGTGGAATAAAACTATTGAATGGTCTGGACTAAGAGGAGAACGTATAAATCCAAAGGTTAAATGGCGTGAGGAATGGCAAGTTGAAAATGGAAAGTTATTTCCTGAAGGCAATCCTAACATAAAAATTTATGTACCTATAAAAGATGGAAAAAACATTGAATGACATGGGGCTAATTATTTAAAATGCAAAGACAATTTATAGGACAAATGGTTCACTTGCAGGAACAGGAAAAGAGAGAGATTAAATGGTGGATTTCGCCTAATGTGATTCAGTGTCTAGTGATAGCATTTTAGAAAAGGTGGATTTTTCTCCACGCATTCCAACAGATTTGACTAATTTATACATGATGTTAATACCTGGATTGATCCTACATTCCAATTTAGAATAATTTTCGTGTAGGTTGTTTATAAAGTATTTTGCGTATCCACGTTTTCTGAATGTTGGAACTATATAAAATGACTTTATAAACTTTACGTCATTATCCATATCATCGAAACTTAAAAACCCAATAATCTGATCATTATCAGAACATAAAAACCAAATATTAAAGTTTCTATTCTTAATAGGTAATACTGAAGTAATATTACTGGAATTTATACCTAAGAATTGTTTGACTTCTTTGTTGTCAGATATTATTGTTTTTCGCATTTGCTTTATCATATTATTATTAATTTAACTATTTTTAAAGACTCGCATATACCCTCTATATTAATACGTAAACATCTAAGAAAGACTAATGACTCATGGCGTATGGATGAAACATATCTACGATTAAATGGGGAATGGATGTATTTATATAAAGCTGTTGACTCAAATGGTGATACAATTGACTTCTGGTTATCTAGAAAACGTGATAAAAAAGCTGCTAAAAAGTTCTTTAGAAAATCATTACGTTCTCCTCATAATAGTAATCCTAGAGTTATTATGACAGATAAATTTGCTGCTACAGAAGTAACAATTTTAAGTGAAATAAAATTGAAAAGGCTGGATCCAAAGACTCAGCATAGAAAATCTAAATATATGAATAATATTATCGAGCAGGATCATCGATATATCAAGAGGATAACCAATAAGATACTTGGATTCAAGCATTTTAAATCTGCCTGTTCTGTAATCTAGGAATTGAAACTATGCATCTGATCCATAAAGGACAAGCTAATACATATTGTGTAACTGATGAAATCAAATTGATTAATCAGCTTTTTTCTGTTGTGTAACTTACTTCAGTCAAAGATACTTTTATATCTAATTGTTCAAAATACTTTCCTTTTAAATCTATTTACAACTGAATCCATGACGTGTCCGTGAGATTTCCCAGGGTTAGTCTATTCACTTTCATTTCATATACTCGCCACATTTACGTATATTATTGCTTTGATGACTACGGACTTTGTTTTGTTAAGCAAACTCATCCATAATACCCGCCTGATGTGATTCGTGTTCCTCGAGTATAAATGTCAAGATAATAATGTACATTTTTAATTTTCTTCGATAAAGTAATTTTTAAGTCGATAAGATTTACCTGTAATGTTAACTACATGAGCATGATGAAGAACTCGATCAAGGATAGCGTTAGCTATTACAGGGTCTTTAAAAATATCATCCCAATTAGAAAAGTTAATGTTGGTTGTAATTATCGTACTTCGTTTTTCATATCGTCTATCTATTAGCTGAAAGAACAATTTAGAATCTTCTTTGTCGATAGGTAAATAGCCTAGTTCATCAATAATCAATAATTTGTACTTGGTAAAATGCTTGAGCCTATCGTTTAAGCGATTTTCTAACTTAGCTTTCTTTAACTGGGCTATCAAATCATGACATTTTATAAAGTAAGTTGATATGCGCTTCTTCGCAGCAGATATACCTATTGATGTAGATAAGTGGGTTTTACCAACACCACTCGTTCCCATAAAAACGATGTTCTCGCATTGATGGATGAATCTATGACTCTCAAAATCTAATATTTGTTCTTTGTTTATATTTTCTTGGAAAGAGAAGTCAAAATCCTTCAATTCTTTGTAATGGGGGAACGCCCCTACTTTAACCATAGCTTTGATCATACTAGCCTCTTTATAATCAATTTCATATGTTGTTAACTTAATAAGCCCATCAACGAAAGATAGATTATTTTTATTAATAAAGTTAATAGTATCGTCTAAATGATTTTTCATTTCTTTTAATTTTAAATATTCTAAATTTGAGATTAATTGCTCGTGTGCTGTTGTCATTATTTATAACGTTCTCCTATCTTATTAAGATTTTCTTTTGCGAATTTTTGAGTAAATCTTTTTCTTCATCCACTACAAGAAATGTTTAAATAAGTACTAAAACACAAATAAAAAAATAAAAGAGGCGCTATCAGATGATAACGCCTCTTTGTTAACTAGCTACTTAAAAGTCCTGGTAAGTATGTATAGAATGTACGTGTTTCTGTAACACCATTTTCAGTAACAGTTACATCATAGCTAACTGTCATTGGTAATAATGGCAGTTTAATAATACGGCCTGAATTATCTAAATATTCAGGGTTATTTGATGTCATTGTGATTGTAGCATCACTATGATTTTTAGCTATTTCATATTCAGTTGCAACCATTTGTTCAAATACAGGTTTTAATCCAGCATTACCTAATGTAATAGGACAATCTTTACCAGAGTAATCATAATGATATTTGAAATTTTCTAAAGGAAGGTTGTGCTTAACTAGTAAAGAAGCTACTAATTTAGCTGCTCTTTGCCAAGTTGCAAAGATATCTGAACCTTGATTCATTGCCATTTCAATACCAATACCATTTGTATTTCCTCCACCAAGAGAATCACCGGTATCTGTTTTACTATGGTCACCTACAAGACGACTTCCATCACCTGCATGGTAAGCACGTTCATTATCTGGAATATGTTGATATATATCATTTTCATCAACAGTATAATGCCAAGATACCCAAGCTTCTTCTCCACTGTTTGTTAAATTATTTAGATAAGATGCATGCATTGCTGCTGTTGCTGTTGAACTAGTGTTTGCTGTATCATGAACAACTATCCAGTGGATATTATCTTCATTATAGGTTGTATATTCAGCAGGGATTGGTTCCATTAAACGACCAGATCTTGTATATTGACTGATACCAATAATATCTTGTGTTACTGGGATATTACCAAAATAATAATTAGAAACACTTCGGTATGTTGTATGATCATAGTTAAATGCATAACCGATTGCTGTAAAATTATATATTTCTGAAGAAAGTGCTTGATTTTCAGTTAAAAAATCAAGTAAGCTTGATGTTGCATCTAAACTTTGATAGATTGATAACGTAATTGAAGTCTTTACTGTAGCATCATCAGCAAATGTAGCTGTAATGACTACTTCACCCTCTGCTATTGCAGTTACAAGACCATTAGCATCTACTGTAGCGATATTTTCATCACTTGATGACCATAAGATACTTTTTCCTTCATATGTGTTTGGAAATGGCGTTGCAGTTATGGTTACCGTGTCATCAATAATAAGTTGTTGACGGTTATCAGAAAGAGATAACTCAATACCTGGGTCAGCCTTTACTGTTACCTCAATTGTTGCTACAAGAGATGTATCTTCAAGTGATTTAACTGTAATAGTCACTGTTCCACCTTTTAATGCAGTTAGTAATCCATCTGGAGATACACTAATAATTGTTGCATCTGAGCTAGTCCATTCTACGCGTTTATTAGATGTATCAATTGGTGTAAATAATGTTTCTAGTTGATAGGTATCTCCTAGATTCATTTCTGTTACTGGATTAGTAATTGAGATATCAGTTGGTAATATTTCAACTACTTCATCTGGACCTGGTACATCTTCTTCATTTGTATAGTAATTAGCGAAATCTGCTTCAGTTAAGTTACCAAAATTAGCTACTGTAGGAGCAACAGGACCCCAGTAGTTTTTAGTAAAGTCTACAGCATACATATCTGAAGAATGTCCCCAATATTTCTCTACACCATTAACGATGTTATAGTTTACTTTCGCTACGATTGGTTTATCAGCTACCCATTGACCTGCAGCATTACAATATTCAGGGTCAACCATAAAACCTTTAGTAACATTGGTTAATGTATTGTGAGTAACTTCAATAACAATTCCATCTTCATAAATTGCTTTACCCCAGATTGCAACGGAAGCATCTCCCATATTACTAAACTTATTCTCTGTAACAAGGATATGTCCACTTAAGAAACTTACAATATGGATACCACGATAATGATTATTCGCTACTTCGTTACGAGCAAATAATAAATCACCAGATGTATATCCTAAATAGTTTTCACGGTCGAAATCTGTAATGACATTATCAGTAATTGTTACTCTAGTAGCGTATTCAATCCAAATTGGTCTTACATAAAATTTAGTTGTATCTAAATTTAATATATTATGTAATTTGTTGTTTGAAATTAAAACATCAAATGTACCATTTTCAGTAGAGGTAGATACTAATTGAATAAATCCATAATATGGAGTAGCATCATAAGTAATGTCTTCTGCGATATTATAACTAAACTCAAATCCTTTTAAGCTAATCTCTTTTTGTCCAATAATTTGAGCTTTACCAGTAAAACTGAAACCAGATATAATAATGTTTTCTTCTCCATTAACATTTATTACACCAGTAAGCACTGCTTCATCAACACGTGTACCAGTATTTGGATCAATTTCAGCATTTGGTCCAATTAATTTTATATTGTTTGAATCAATAGTTATATCTTCTGAATAAGTTCCACTTAAAACTCTAATAGTTTTTCCAAAATCATTTGTTCCTACTAATGCTTCTGCAATAGTAGCGAAACCATTAACACCAATGGTAACTTTTTCACCATCTACTGTAGTGGTTTGTCCTGACATACTTGCATAATCTCCGCTTACATAATAAGTATTTGCGGCAAAGTTTCCATCTAATTCAAGATTATTTCTAAAGTAACCTGAATCTGGATAACTTACTTCACCATCATTTTGAACACCTAATGCATTATTAGATGCTTTTACTGGAACCATTTCATCTTTGTCACCATAAAGAATGTAATATCCGCCTAAACTTCCATCAAGGATAACTTCATTATTCATAACTTCTGCATAGAATCCAGTGTTATCAACTGTTGTACCTTCAGTTAAGTCCATTGAGAATACAGCTATACCATTACTTGAATTATAAACAGTATTATTTATAACTTTCACATATTGCTCAGTTGTTGTTAAATTGCCATCATAAATAGTAATAGCTGAATTAGTACATGTATCAAAATAGTTATCTTTTACTAAAACATTACTTGTAAAGTTAGTTACATGAACGAAACGGTAGATAATATTTTTAACTGAATTCTCACTGATAACTAAATCTCCAGCAATACCAGTAAAGAATAAATCACGACTAGCGTTTTCAATTTCATTTCCTTCAAATGTTAGATTTGTAATGTATGCTGCATAAATAACTCGATTTTGAATATCTTTACCAGTTCCAATTTGACCGGTTAAATTAACAACTTTATTATTTTTAACTGTAAAGTTTTTAAGTCCTTCATCAACAGATGTACCAACAAAATGGAATAATGCAGCGTATTGCTCTGAATAATTTAAATCATGTGCATAGATATTTTCAACGGTTAATCCATCAATCCCTCTAATTGTACTAGCAATAATACGTGATTCACCAGTCAATTCAAATCCTGCGATTGCGATATTTGAAACAGCTACCTCATCACCAATTGTGATGGTACCTTCAAATATTGTTTCTTCTACTCTAGTTTCAGTGTTTGGATTAATATTATAATTAGCACCAAATAAACTAATATTATTTTTGTTTATTTTAATATTTTCTTTATATGTACCAGGTAAAACATGAATCATTGAACCATCAACAGCAGAATTTAATGCTTCTTGAATTGATGAGAATAAATCAACACCATAAGTAAACGTTAATCCATCAAATTCACGGGTATCATTTTCTACTGCTTTTTCATCAACTAATAAATAATTTAATGTTTCAACTTCAACTGTTGTAAATACATCTGGATTTACACTTGATTTAGCAGTTATTTCTGTTTTTCCAGAACCAACCATTGTTACAACACCATCTTGGTCAACTGTCGCAATTGCTTCATCACTTGATGACCAAATGATACTTTGATCAGCGATTTCTGGTAATACACTTGCTGATAAAGAAATAGTTTGTCCAACTAAAACAGGTTCAACCGTTGTATTGATTACTATACTTGTAGGAGCAGGTAATACAACAGTAATTTCAAGTGTTCCTTTTACTGTGTTATCTACAACTGATGTAGCAGTTATCGTTACAGTTCCTAATTTAATAGGTGTTACGACACCTGTTTCATCAACTGTAGCGATTGTTTCATCACTAGATGACCAAATAATATCTTGACTAGCTAATTCTGGATTAACTAATCCTAATAATGTAATCGTTTCATCTAATGTTACTTCATCAGATCCTGAGATAATTACTTCTGTAGGATCAGGTAACACAACCTTAATCTCTTTAGTAGATGTAATTGATGTGTCTTTTGTTGAAGTTACTGTAATGGTAGTTGTTCCTACTGCTAATGCAGTAACTAAACCATTTTCATCAACTGTAGCGATTGTTTCATCACTAGATGACCAGGTAACAACTTGATCTGCAGAAGCAGGTAGCACGGAGTGTGTTAATTGAACGGTGTCTTCTACGACTACTGCATCATTACCAGTAATTGTAATTTCTGTAGGATCAGATAAAACTACCGTTACTGTGATGTCCACTCTAACATCCTCATCAGATTTTGAGGTAATGGTAATTGTTACTGTCCCTTCTGAGATGGCTTCTACATTTCCCTCACTATCAACAGTAGCAATCTCATCATTACTTGATTCGAAGGTAACTCCTTTCTTGTCATTTGTTTCATACAATAATTTTTCTGTTTGATTTACTTCTAAAGTTAATTCATTTTTATCTACTGTTAGAGTCATTTGCATACTACAAGCAAATAAAGTAGACAAGAATAAGATCAAAGTAAATAAACCTAAGTAAGTCTTTATAGACTTCATAACACATTTCCCCTTCCTATTGTAAACGGTTTCTAACAAGCCCATTATATCCATAATTTTCCATAATAGTCAACAAATTACAGGTAAAAATTTACATTTTTCGACATATTTCAGCATGTGGTAAAACCGTTTACATAAAGAAGTTATAAAAATAGCCAATCGTTTTCGATTGACTATTGTTTTATAACTTGCTTTTTATGATATATAATTGAGTAATTATTAAATTGATAATATAAAATATGATATAATTTAAGTTAATGTAGAATATTATTGAGGTGAAGATATGAAAAAAATAAAAAAGGGTGTTTATGATGTACCGTTAATAGTTTCAGAATCTTTAAAAAGAGATTATGATGGTTTAAAACAAACTATTATAAGTGCTCAAGAAAGAATAGTCGAATTTGCGAAAAGGTATAATTTTTTACCTTTAATAGAACCCTCATTTATGGAACGTGTTGAAATATATGATTCACAAGAGGCATTTAAAGAACGATTAATCTCTTTTTTAAATTTGAATCGAAACATTGAACTGCCTAAAACCATATCTGCAGTATTAGAAAATAAGGTGTTAATTTCAATATCATCTAAGGAATATCAAAATATCTATCCCATAGAAGGAGAAGATCGACTAGGATTTGAAAGATTGTTAACACATGAATTAGCTCATAGATTTCATGTTCGAATTTTAGATGGGAATGAAGAGGCAATGGGGCCTAACTGGTTTTTTGAAGGGTTTGCTATATTTGCTAGTAAACAATTTTTAAATTTTACTTGTTCTGAAGCAACTATATGGGATATTATCAAAAATGAAAAACAAGTTGCTTATAAGTACTACGCAGCTATTTTTAGCTATTTAACTAAAGAGATAAATCTTAATGATTTAATTCATCATGCAAAAGATGATAATTTTTATGAGTGGTTAAGAGAACGTATCAATTAATTTTATAGAAGGTAAAAAACTACTTATAAAACGATAAATTGACTAAATACACCTAAATACATTGACTTCAAATGAGGATTGCGATATGATAAAAAATGTAATTTGTAGTTAAGGAGATATGAGTATGTTAAGAATGCGTAATATAGTTTTTGAATTTTCTAGAATTACTGAACAAGGGGCATTAGCTGCCTATAAACTTATTGGTAGACATGATAAAAATAAGGCTGATGATGCTGCGGTTAAAGCAATGCGGTATATGATGAACATTTTAGATTTTGATGGTGAGATTGTAATAGGTGAAGGTGAGATGGATGAAGCACCTATGCTTTACATCGGCGAAAAGGTTGGAAAAGGGGGAATGCGTTTAGACATTGCGGTAGATCCGATAGATGGCACTAAACTCGTCAGTGAAGGAAAAAATAATGGCGTATGTGTTTTAGCTGCTGCTGAAAAAGGTTTAATATTAAAAGCTCCAGATATGTATATGGAAAAATTAGCAGTAAGCGAAGGAGCAAAAGACGCTATTAATCTTGATTTACCACTTAAAGATAATTTGATTAATATCGCAAAAGCATTAGGTAAAGATTTTTCAGATTTAACAGTTGCTATTTTAGATAGAGAAAGACATCATAAAGCGATTGAATTAATGAAGTCTCTTAATATTAAGGTCTATACCTCTGGTGAGGGTGACATTGTTATGGGCTTATTAGCTTGTATGCCATTTAGTGATATAGACGTCTTATATGGCATAGGCGGAGCTCCTGAAGGCGTGTTATTAGCGACAGCTATTCGAGCATTAGGTGGAAACATGGAAGGAAGACTTGTACCATATAATCAGGTTTATCCAAAGGATGATAATTGTTTTGAACTTGCTGAAATTGAGGCAAAAAGATGTGCTGAAATAGGTGTTGAGATTGGAAAAAAATTAATTATTGATGATTTAATTCGTGGCGATGATTTTATTTTTTCATTGACTGGAATTACAAATGGTGAATTACTACAAGGTGTTAGACGAAATGGTACGATGGCAACAACTGAAACATTACTTATTAGAGGAAAATCTCAGACTATTAGAATTATTAAATCAACGCATTTATTAAATAAAAAAGATGATTATTTATTAGATTTATTATTATAAATTATGTTTTAATATTTTTAAATGAAGAATAAAGTAAAAACCTTTAAAGGATTGTCTTTAAAGGTTTTTACTTTTTTTCAATATCATTTAATGACTTGTCTAAATCATTTAATAGTTTATAGATTTTTGACAAATCTTTCTTCTCATCCAATTTCATATTTTCTAATAAAAATATAATATCGCTGACTGCCTGTGACCCATTATTAACTAAAGGATTATTTTCATAACCATCTTGAAAACCATTTCGAAAACCTGTAGATAATCCTAAACTATAAGCTAAAGGGATACAGATAAGAAGAATCAATATAATGGAGAGCATCCAATAAAAAATATTATCACCCATTTCATGTGCTATTATATTTATATTATTAAAAATATGATAAAATGACAATAAAAATTAGATAAAATTATAATATATTTTGATATTTATTATTAATATTTTGTTTTTATATCATATGAAAGATAAAAAAATAGGAGAAATTGTCTAATTCTGGTTAAAAAAATCTAATAAAAAACTATCTAATTATATAATTATTATAAACTTAACTAAAAAATATTGTTAAATATATAATAATTATTTCAATTTATTCATATTATTTATTGATATCATTATAGGGGATGGTAATATGAATAAAAAAATTCAACGAATTGTCAAAAAAAATAAATATCGTTCAAAATTTTACCAGATGTATAAAAAATCTAAAAAACAAAACTTAAGTAAAAACAATAAAGATGGCTATCGATTAGCTTCATTTACAAATAAAATATTAATAAGTATTTGTGTACTACTATTATTATTAATTGCTAGAGATAATGATAAGTTAAATTTTGTCTATGAAAAAACCTTGAATAACATGAATTTTGTAAAAATCAAATTATTTGTTAATCAAAAATTAAATGGTATATTTCCTAGAACGAATGATCCTAATAAATACGTTGGCTCTATTATCATTGATATGAACAATTCTATGACTTATCGTGATGGAATGATTATTGAGACGGCTTATTCAGCTCCTGTTGAGTCTTCAGTCGCTGGAATGGTTATTAGAATATATCGTGATGAAGATTTAGGAAAAGTTGTGGTAATACAAGATATATTAGGTAGAGAATATCACTATGGGTATCTAGATACCATTGAAGTCGGACTTTATAGAAGTGTAGAGTATGGTGATATTTTGGGTCTTGGTAGATTAACTGATGATATGAATGGTGAGTATTATTTAGCGATTAAAGATGGTAATGAATTTTTAGATGTTCTTGATGTGGTTAATCATGAAAATTAAGGTTCATTTAATCACTGAAGTATATTTAATTATTTGTTTAATCTCAGGTTATTTTTATGAAGTGATGACTATTTACCTCTGTTTAATCATTCATGAAATTGGTCATTATATCATGATTAAAATATTTAAGAAAGATATCTTATTATTAGAAATATCACCTTTAGGTGGTATTTTGCATATTGATAAATGTCAAAATGATAAAAATTATAAAGAATTACTGATTTATATAAGTGGACCTATCGCTAGTTTATTATTATATTTACTTTTTTATTATATGAATGTTAATGAAATATTGCTTCGAAGTTCTTTTTATGTATTAATTTTAAATTTATTGCCGATACTTCCTTTAGATGGTGCTAAAATTATTATGAGTTTAAAACAGTTCCTTTTACCTTATAGAAAAGTATTAAAGTTAGTTTCAATCATGTCACTTAGTGTTTGTTTTTTACTCATTATTTTATTTATAAATCATATCAATTATATTATTATTTTAGTTTTTTTTGTTTATATCAATCTTTTAAATTATAAAGAAAATGCCTATACCTATTATAATTTTTTGTGGTATAAGTACATTCATCCGAATGAAAAATTAAAAGAAAAAATCATTGTTTCTGATAAATCAATTTATAATTTATTTTATAAAGGATTTAATCATATTTTCTATCAAAATTATCAGTTCGTATCAGAGCGTGAAGTATTAAAACAATTATTGAAACAAAAATAAATGTTGACTTATATCATAATGTTTGATATACTTTTAATGTTGTAGGCACCTAAGATGCCTCAACCGCTCCGAACAGGTTTTAAAACCATTAGGTTACCTGCAAGGCGAGTCTGAGTTATAATTAAAGGAGGTGCGTTTATGTACGCTGTTATTAAAACTGGTGGAAAACAATTACGTGTTGAAGAAGGACAAACTATTTGGGTTGAAAAATTAAATGCTCAAGAAGGTGATGTTGTCGTTTTTGACGAAGTATTGTTAGTTGGTGGTGAAGAAACCAAAATTGGTTCTCCATTATTAAACGGTGCAACTGTTACCGCAAAAGTTGAGAAACAAGGTAAAAGTAAAAAAATCATCGTTTTCAAATACAAACCTAAAAAGAAATACAGAAAAAAACAAGGTCATCGTCAACCATATACACGTTTAGTTATTGAAAAAATCAATGCTTAATGAGATGGTAATATGACTTATGTAAAAATCATTAAAAAAGATTCTATTATTTCAGAAATTGAAATAAAAGGACATGCATTAAGCGGGCAATACAATCAAGATATTGTTTGCGCTGGGATTTCAAGTATTGTCTTTGGCATTTGTAATGCTTTGGAAGAATTATCAATTTATGATGAAAATCAAATTGTTTTTAAAGAAGATATGATTAAAATCCCTAATATACTTAAACAAAAAGATGTACAATTAATTTGTAAAACTATGATCGTACAACTACAAACAATAAAACGATCTTATCCTAAATATATAGAAATACTTTTTCAATAGGAGGTGTAACCTATGAAATTCATATTAGATATCCAATATTTCGCTTCTAAAAAGGGAGTTGGATCTACTAAAAACGGACGTGATTCTGAATCTAAACGATTAGGAGCTAAAAAATCTGATGGACAATTCGCCACAGCCGGTTCTATCTTATATCGTCAACGTGGAACGAAAGTTCACCCAGGAACAAATGTAGGTAGAGGTGGAGACGATACATTATTTGCTTTAGTTGATGGCGTTGTTAAGTTCGAAAGAATTAATAAAAGTCGTAAATGTGTATCAGTTTATCCTACTGAATAATTGTTATTAAAGCCCTATTTAGGGCTTTATTTTTTTGTAAGTTGTATATAATAATGAAGAGTAGGTGATAAAATTGTTTATAGATGAAGTCAAATTAAAAGTAAAAGCAGGTAATGGCGGCGATGGAATCGTTTCTTGGCGTCGTGAATATAAAGTTGAAAAAGGTGGTCCTTTTGGTGGTAATGGGGGTCATGGTGGAAGTGTTATTTTTAAAGTTGATAGTGGTTTATCGACTTTAATGGACTTTCGTTATCAAAAACATATTAAAACTAAAAATGGTGAAAAAGGAAGAACAAAAACACAACACGGTAAAAATGCTGAAGATACTATTGTTAAAGTTCCACAAGGAAGTACAGTGTATGATGTTAAAACTGGTTTAATCATTGCTGATTTAGTTGAAGTAGATCAAGAGGCTGTCATCGTTAAAGGTGGACGTGGCGGACGTGGTAATGCTGCTTTTGCTACACCTAGAGTAGTAGCTCCTGACTTTTGCGAATTAGGTGAACCAGGTGAAGAAAGAGAAATCAAGATTGTTTTAAGAGTTTTAGCTGATGTTGGTTTAGTTGGATTTCCATCTGTAGGAAAATCAACCTTAATTTCTTCAGTATCATCTGCAAGACCTAAGATTGCATCTTATCATTTTACCACGCTAGTTCCTAACTTGGGTTTTGTTTCAGTTCCAGATGGACGTTCTTTTGTAATGGCTGATTTACCTGGATTAATTGAAGGGGCATCGAGTGGTGCTGGGTTAGGTATTCAGTTTTTAAAACATATTGAAAGAACAAGAGTTATTGTTCATGTTGTTGATATGGCAGGACATGAAGGCCGTGATCCATTTGTAGATTATCAGAAAATAAATCATGAATTAGCAAGTTACAAGATGAATTTGTTAAAAAGACCACAAATAATTGTCGCTAATAAAATGGATTTACCAAACGCAGAAGAAAACTTAGAAACCTTTAAAAGTAAGCTGACAGAAGATATTGATATTATTCCAATTTCTGCTGTAACACGTCAAAACTTAAATGAAATGCTTTATAAAATTGCTGACTTATTAGAAAATGCTTCTTTCTTCCCAATTTATGAAGAAGATGAATTAGAGGAAAACAAAATATATGAAATGGAAGAAGATAAACCTAAATTTGAGATTAATTTAGATTCAGATGGTGTTTATGTTGTTACTGGGCATATTATTGAACGTTTATTTAAAATGACTAATTTTTCTCAACATGAGTCAGTCCGTCGTTTCTCAAAAATGTTACGGAAATATGGTGTTGACCATGCACTACGTGAAAAAGGGGTTAAAAATGGCGATATTGTTCGTATCTTAAGTTATGAATTTGAATTTATAGATTAAGTTTACTTATATCTCATAAATTTCAAGGAATCGCTAAAAGATACAATTATCTCTCTTTAATTGCTAATTAAATTATAATTTTTTTACTTCTAATGTAAATATAAGGGTAAAAAATATAAAGATAAGATATATAATAACTTCTTTCTTAATATGATGTTAAGAAGGGAGTTTTTTTTATGCAAATAAAAAAATGGATGATAGAGTGTTTGGTTATTGTTTTCATGTTAGGGTTGTTTTTTATTTTGAATGTTGACCAAAAAGATATAAATGCACAAGAAGTTGAGTATTTAAAAAACTATTCTTCACCAACTATACAATTACAAGAGAATGATTTATTATCAAATAAAGCCTTTATTGTTTCAGAACTACATGGTTTTAAACAAAATTCTAAGATTAAGTATGATTTTTTAACTTATTTAAATGAAGAAAAAAATATTACAATACATTTAGCTGAAATTTCTTTTAGTAGTGGTTATTTATTAAATGAATATTTAAAAACTGGAGATGAAGATTTATTAAACCAAATCTTTTCATTTTATAAAGGAAGTACTTTTTGTACACAGGAAGAATATCAGTTTTATCAAAAATTATATCACTACAACAAAAATTTAAACGAACATGAAAAAATTAGGATACTAGGAATTGATATTGAACATTCTTTAGATAGTGCCATATACTTCTTTAATTATTATATGAAAGAGGATATAAAGGATATAGACTCTATCATAAATCTATCATCTAATGATCCATTATTAATACACATAAAAAACAATATTATTGCTTCTAAATCATTTTATGAAAATCTAAACTGGCAAGAAAGAGACCTAGCGATGTATCAAAATTATCTATTTCTCCAATCCTACTATGATTTTGATGGGTTTTACGCTCAGTTAGGTGCTAAACATGGATTTTCTGATCTATTAAACGATCAGTTTGAATCATTCACCTACTTTTTAAATCATGATGAGACCTCACCTGTAAATAATGCGGTCATATCAATTATGATATTTTATAAAGACAGTGAATGTTTAGAGATTTATTCGATAAAGTCAACTTTTATCTATAAAAATGAAAAGATTAAGAAGACATACAAGACAAATAATTTAGATGTTTTTTCAAAGAATTTAGTATTCATACATTTAAATGGAAATGACTCACCCTTTAATAAGCATTTAGTTTGGTATCATCAAAGAGATAATGATTGTGAAAAAGTGACAACAGATTATTATCAATATATGCTTATTATTAATCATTCAAAAGCAGCTACTCCTATAGATGGGAAAGTAGAAACTAATCGAATAGATGGATTTGTTCAACTAATAAAAAAATATCTTGGATTTTAAAACACCTAAAAAGGTGTTTTTTTTTCATGATGTTAAAATTTAGGTACAAACTAGTAATAAAAGAATAATTGAGGTGAATTTATGAAAAAGATTATAATTAGTTTTATGGTCTTAATGACAATAATTTGTTTAATTGGATGTAGGGCACAAAAACCTAAAATTGATGTAGATGAAATCAAAGTTGATATTTCAGTTTATCAATTATTACCAAAAAATTTATTAGAAAATAGTAAGAAACAAGTGATGACCACAAATATCAATCAAGAAAATTATAAGTCAGATGTATATGCTAAATTATTATATGTATATCAATATATTGATGAGTTATTCGTCGTGTTTAGTGAAATTCTAGACCAAGCGCTGGATAATCATGTGATTAATTCTGGTGAAGTCTATAACTACAATCAGTATGAATATTTCGCAACAATTGATAAAACAACAACACGTGTAAGTATTGATGATACGGATACTGATAGAACACTTCAAGTAACGGTTAAAAATCTAAAGGATGGTAATAAAGCCTATTCAGGAATACATAAAATTCAATATGATACGTTTACTTTTGACTATTTGAATCAAAAAGAAATGAAAATTCATTTTGATCAAGGTAATGAACAGAAAAAATCATATGCGACGATTTCTAAAGAGGAAAATATAGTTAAAACACATGTCATTTATGATGAAGGGATATCAAGTTATGAACTCTATTCAATCGCAACAGATGATGCTATCTCTATTCTTTATTTATATAATAAAAAAGACGATGTGTATTTAAATCAAAATTTTGAAGTTGTCGACCATCATGGCGATATATTGTATCGCTCATTTAGTATTGATCAGGGGGTTTATCAAGCAACAGGATGGTTATTAAATGCTTTGAATATCCAAGACATACAAAAAATATCCACAAATGAATTTATGGTTAATACATCAATATTTAATAATAACCCAAATGACATCAATTTATATGAAATCAGTATGGATGGTAATGAATATACCTATATGTTAGGTTATTTAAATTATAATCAAAACTTAGTACCAATTATAAAACCTAGAGCGCCTTTTGAAACAAGTTATTATACGGTGGTATCTAATTTAGCAAAAGAAACGATTGCTTATTATGATTCAATAAACCAATAAATAAGTTAACATTCCTTTCATATTTTCATATAATTTAATAGTATGATTATATGAGAGGTGATTTTTTTGAAATTTCACATCGTTCAAGTTAATGAGAGCGTCCAGGATATCTCTAAAAAATATAATGTTTCACAAGAAGAAATTATAAAATTAAATCGACATATTAACAACATTGATAGTATCGTACCAGGGATGAAAATTAGATTACCGGTATTATCAGATGAAGTTAGCGATGAGTTAAAAGATAATTTTTTAGATATAGAAAAATATTATCCGAAAATGGATGATTTTAAAGAAGTTCAAACAGCGAAAAAAAATGATTTGGTCTTAGAGGAAGAAAAACCAATTGATAATAAGGAATTGGTTGAAAAACAACCAGCATATTATGGACAACCGGCTTATTCTTATCAACCTTACCCACAACAACAATTATATCAGCCAGCATATTATCAAAACCAATACATACAGCAACCTCAACCAAGTTATCCATATGCCTACTATCAGCCACCAGTTTATAATAGAACAGTATATCAACCATCACCTAATGTACAAGAAGTAAAAACAATAGAAGAAAAGCCTGTAGACTTAACCATATCTCATCACAAAGAAAAAAGTCCAACTATTGATCAAAAGTTTTTTGAACAACCAGCTTTTAGTAATCCTCCTTTATTAAATGGTTTCAATCAAAATTCAAGTAATAAAAATTATCCAAGGGTTTATGAACCATTATTTCAAAATCCATTATTTAATCCACCTTATCCCTGTGGTAAACCAATCGAAGAAATTGATAAGATTTTCTTTCAAGATTCTTTAAGAAAAGACAAGATTGAAAATGGTTTTGATGATAATGTGAAAGAAATTAAATTAGATTTACGAGAGTATGTTAAAAAAAATACAAAAATAAGTAAGAAAAAAGATACCCTAGATATTTTATAAAATAAAAAGTGGTAATTTTTGTTTTTTCGAAATAAAGATTGAAAATATGTAAGCAATGCTTTATAATTTAATGTATATTCTGATTTGAACGAGGGGGAAATATGTTATCAGCTAAAGAAATTGCTTTCGAAACATGTGTCGTTGGCGAAACAAAAATTAAAAAGAAATTTGCTGCTGTATTGGTTTCAGCAATGCTCGCTGGAATGTATATCGCATTTGGATTTTATGCTTATGTTGTTGTAAATAGCGGATTTTCTTCAACCGCTTACCCCATCCTAGGAAGATTATTAGGTTCTATGGTCTTTCCTGTAGGAATTGTTTTAGTTATTATTGCTGGAAGTGAATTATTTACAGGGAATTGTTTATTAGCCTTAGGTTATTTGGACAAACGATATCGTTTTTCACTTATTTTAAAAAATTTAGGGATCGTTTGGGTAGGAAATTTCCTTGGTGCTTTATTCTTTGTTTTTGTTTTATATTTCAGTCGTATAGCTGAAAGTAGTAGTATCACGAATACTATCAATTCAATTGCTCAGGCTAAAGTTGATTTAGGTTTTATTGAAGCAATGATGCGAGGAATTTTATGTAATATCGCTGTATCACTAGCAGTTTATATGTCATTCTCAGCAAAAAGTGTACCTGGGAAAGTAATCGTTGCAGTTTTACCGGTATTCACATTTGTGCTAAGTGGATTTGAACATAGTGTAGCTAATATGTTTATATTACCGCTTTCTGCATTACTTGGAAGTGATATTACAATACCACAAATGTTTCAAAATTTAATTCCAGTCACAATAGGTAATATTATCGGTGGTGGGATTATTATTCCTTTTAGTTATTACATTATTTTTGTTAAAACAAAAAAATAAATTGCGTAAAACTCATTTATATAATTGATATAAATGAGTTTTTGTTTTTTTTTATTAAGAGACAATTGCTTTTTGAATATAAGTTAAATAAGTATTAGATAGTTTATCTAATGTTTTAATATATTTGATGATATTTTTAATTAATAAGAAATCTTCAATTTGATTCATAAAATCAATTTCATTTATTTTATGAAATAAAGAAGGAGTGAAACGAGAGGTGTTATTGTTTATTCCAATATGAAGATAATCTTGGTTAAAGATAAACATAAGTTTCCCATGGTATTTTCGTTCTAATAGATTTATTCTTTCTCTTAAATGAAAACGAAGTAATTGATTGGTTTGTTCTATGTTATTTGAATAGACATGGAATCTGCGATTAAAATTTATATCTTCGGTTTGATATAAATTTAGATTGATTGGTTTATTAATTTGGTAAATGGATTCATTTTTCTCGTATATATGAGTGATCCCTTTAAAAGGTTTATTAAACTTAAATACGTACCATTGACCTTTAAAAGATAAAGTTTGGTCTTTATGGTGATAATAAAAAAATTCTACATTACTACTCTTAAAAGGAATATGGTCAATACTTCCTCTAATTAAATGTGATGAATAATACTGAGTGATAAAAGGTAGGATATTTGTTTTTAAAAGTTCTTCTTCTGATATACCAATTGATAAAGAAAGTATGGTTTCATGTAGATAGGTGCTAACTTTAGCGAGAATTTCCTTTTTGTATTCAATATGATATTTATTAATAAATTTTGGTTTAACATAAGAGTAAAATACAAGATTTATTATTAATAAGTAAAGTATTATTATCGTTAAAAAGGGGAATGTGTGTGATATATAAGTAGAAAATAAGAAGAGGAAAGAAGTTATTATGGGGATACTTATATAATATATAATGTACTGTGCCAAGACTTTTTTACGTAGTAAATTCAACTTTTTAAGTATTTTTTCATCTATCATAAGTCACCTCATATTATGTAAAAAATTATCATTAATATAATATAGTCGGTAGGCTTAAGAAATAGAATGAAAAAAGAAATTATGTTTTTCAAAAGAATGGATTTATGGTATAATATAGAAATTAGATAGGTGGTTTTAATATGTATGCTTATATATTTGGGAAAATAAAAAAAATATGTACTGATTATGTTATTTTAGAAAATAATAATATTGGATATAAAATTATAACCCCAAATCCATATTTATTTGTTTTAAATGAAATGCGTCTAGTTTATACGTATTTATACATTCGAGAAGATGCACAAGATTTATATGGATTTAAGACAATTGAAGAAAAAGAATTTTTCGAAAAATTAATCAGTGTGACAGGCATTGGCCCTAAATCAGCCTGTGCAATATTAGCGCCAGGTGATTATAGTGATGTAGTAAGTGCTATAGAAAGAGGAGATGTATCGTATTTAACGAAATTTCCTAAAGTAGGTCCTAAGACAGCGCAACAAATTATTCTTGATTTAAAAGGTAAGTTAGGACAAATTAACACACTTGTGATTAATAAAGAATTGGAAGATGCTTATGAAGCATTATTAGCCTTGGGGTATAAAGCAAAAGAAATTGAAAAAGTATTTAAACAAATTACTGAAACACAATTAACAACTCAAGAATATATTACGAAAGCTTTACAGTTAATGTTGAAGTAGGAGGATAATTGATGGAAGATGAACGCATTATTTCAGCAACAAAAATGAGTGAAGATGAACTTGAGTTAACTTTAAGACCTCAGAACTTAAGCCAGTATGTTGGACAAACTAAAGTAAAAGAGAACTTACATGTCTTTATTGAGGCAGCAAAAATGCGAAATGAAGCTTTAGACCATTGCTTATTATATGGGCCTCCTGGATTAGGGAAAACAACATTAGCTAATATTATCGCTCATGAAATGAATGTCAGTATTAAACATACATCTGGTCCAACCATTGAACGTGGTGGAGATTTAGCTGCCATCCTTACTACATTAAAGCCAGGTGATGTATTATTTATTGATGAGATTCACCGGTTACCAAGAAATATTGAAGAGATATTATATCCTGCGATGGAGGATTATGTATTAGATATTGTTGTTGGGAAGGATTCAACCGCTCGTTCGATTCGATTAGATTTACCTCCCTTTACATTAGTGGGAGCAACCACTCGTGCAGGAGATTTATCGAGTCCACTACGAGATCGTTTTGGGGTCATATCTCATTTAGAATATTATTCAGTGACTGATTTACAAAAAATTGTTTTAAGAACAGCGCTTATATTCAATTTTCCAATTGATGATGATGCAGCGATTGAACTTGCTAAACGTTCAAGGGGAACACCAAGGGTAGCCAATCGTTTATTTCGTCGTGTACGTGATTTTGCACAAGTATTGGGAAATGGGAAAATTACTATGGAAATATGTCAAGATTCATTAAATAAGATGAATGTTGATGGAGCCGGACTTGATTATACTGATCATAAATATTTATTAGGCATTATAGAACGGTTTAATGGTGGACCGGTTGGGGTTGAAGCACTTGGGGCTTCAATTGGCGAAGAAGTCCAAACGTTAGAAGATGTTTATGAACCATTTTTACTACAAGAAGGTTTTATTAAACGAACCGCAAGAGGACGTATCGCAACTGAAAAAGCATATCGTCATTTAAATATTGAGTATACACAATAGAAAGAGGAATAAAAATGCGTGTAGAAGACTTTGATTTTCATTTACCAAAAGAATTAATCGCGCAAACACCGCTTAAAAACCGGGATACGTCGCGTTTATTAATATTAGATAAAGAAACAGGTGAAGTGACGCATCGTCATTTTTATGAGATTTTAGATTATCTAAATGAAGGAGATACACTTGTTTTAAATAATACCAAAGTAATGCCAGCTAGACTATTTGGCGTTAAAGAAGATACATTGGCACATATAGAAGTATTACTTTTAACACAAAAAGAAAATAATACATGGGAAACCTTATGTAAACCAGCAAAACGTGTTAAAATAGGAACAGTGATTGTTTTTGGTGATGGAATGCTTAAAGCGAAATGTATTGAAATATTAGATGAAGGAAGAAGAATTTTTGAATTTAGTTATCAAGGCATATTTTATGAAGTGCTTGATAAATTAGGTGAGATGCCACTTCCTCCTTATATTACAGAACAATTACAAGACAAAGACAGATATCAAACGGTGTATTCAGAAGTAATTGGATCTGCCGCAGCACCAACGGCTGGGCTTCATTTCACCAAAGCATTATTAGATAAAATTGAAAAAAAGGGTATTAATATTACCTATCTAACCTTGCATGTTGGTTTAGGAACTTTTAGACCTGTAAAGGTGGATGATGTCAAGAATCATACGATGCATAGTGAATATTATCAATTAAGTCAAGAAAGTGCTGATTTACTAAATCAAACGAAAAAAAATAAAAAACAGATTATTACAGTTGGAACAACATCAACAAGAACCTTAGAAACAATCGCTAGTAAATTTAATGGAGCGTTTAAAGAAGATAGTGGATATACCGATATTTTTATTTATCCAGGATATGAATTTAAAGCGATTGATGGATTAATAACTAATTTTCATTTACCAAAATCTACTTTGATCATGTTAGTTTCAGCTTTTGCATCAAAAGAAAAAGTTATGAAAGCTTATCAAGAAGCAATTTCACAACAATATCGCTTTTTTAGTTTTGGAGATGCAATGTTTATTAAATAAAGAATGGTGATTATATAAATGTCTGCGATAAAATATGAATTATTACATGTATGTAAGCAATCTGGGGCTAGATTAGGGAGACTTCATACACCCCATGGTGTAATTGAAACACCAATATTTATGCCGGTAGGAACACAAGCAACCGTAAAAACATTATCTCCCGAAGAATTAAAAGAAATGAATGCACAAATTATTCTAGGAAACACCTATCATCTGTGGTTACAACCTGGTGATGAAATAATAAAAGAAGCTGGTGGTTTGCATCAATTCATGCAGTGGGACCGCCCAATTCTAACTGATTCTGGTGGTTTTCAAGTCTTTAGTTTAAGTAAATTGCGAAAAATCACAGAAGAAGGAGTCCATTTTCGTCATCATAAATCAGGAGAAAAATTATTTTTATCACCTGAGGAAGCAATTAAAATCCAAAATAATTTAGGAAGTGACATCATGATGAGTTTTGATGAATGTGTGGAACTTCCTGCTGAATATGATTATGTTAAAAACTCCGTTTTACGAACCCTTCGTTGGGCTGAAAGAGGACTTAAAGCCCATAAAAATACTGATAAACAAGCATTGTTTGGTATTGTTCAAGGGGGAGATTTCGAGGATTTACGTCGCTTATCAGCAACGGAACTAGTGAAACTTGATTTCCCAGGTTATTCAATTGGCGGGTTATCTGTTGGTGAAAGTAAGGAAACGATGTATAAAGTGATTGAATATACGGTACCCTATTTACCAACCAATAAACCTCGCTACTTAATGGGTGTTGGTTCACCTGATGCATTAATTGAAGGAAGCATTAGAGGGGTTGACATGTTTGACTGTGTTCTACCAACAAGAATCGCAAGGCACGGAACCGCTATGACTAGTCATGGACGAGTCGTGATTAAAAATAAACAATATGAAAGAGATTTTACTCCATTAGACCATGAATGTGACTGTTACACATGCAAAAATTATACGAGAGCTTATTTAAGACATTTAATTAAAGCAGGTGAAACATTTGGTCAAAGGCTTATTTCTTATCATAATGTCCATTTCTTATTAAAATTAATGGAAAATGTACGTCATGCGATAAAAGAAGATCGATTACTTGATTATAAAGAAGAATTTTTTGAAAAGTATGGTCTTAATGATCCAAATAATAAAAGACAATTTTAAAAAAGGAGAATAAAAATGACACAAGAACAAATTTCAACTATATTAGGATTAGTTGTCCCTATTTTATTATTTTTAGTAGTTATTTATTTCTTTATTATGAAACCAGAAAAGAAAAGACGTCAGCAAGTCTTTGAAATGCAGTCGCAGTTAGAAAAAAATAATAAAATCGTTACAATTGGTGGTATCCATGGTATCGTCGAAGATATAAAAGAAGATGTCGTAACGATAATTCTTGTAAGCGGAGCTAAAATGAAAATTGAAAAAGCTGCGATTAAAAGAATTATTAGCGAATAACAAATATAAAGAGACTGTAGAATTTAGGCTCTTTAGTAAAATAGTGTGGGTAAAAAATATCCCACAAATTGAAGTATTAAGGTTTAAGCAGAGTTGCTTGAGCCTTTTTCTCACTAGTTAGTGAGCGATTTGAGTGATTTAAAGATGTTAGATTTTACAAAAATAGG
Source organism: Mycoplasmatota bacterium (assembly GCA_018394295.1). Classification (NCBI taxonomy): domain Bacteria; kingdom Bacillati; phylum Mycoplasmatota; species Mycoplasmatota bacterium. The sequence continues at coordinate 1,849,427 of CP074573.1, read as the reverse complement.
AGTTTAACTGTTAATGTTTATAGAAAAATAGAGGGAAAGATAGTAACAACGCTTGAAGTTATTTTACTTATTATGTTAATTGTAGTATCACTCCTTTATATTACTTCAAAGTTGGTAAGAGTAAAACATTAATAGTATTGTTTTAGAGGTAAAATTGTGTTGTTAAGGCTAAAGATATAATATTTGATGAAAATATTTAAAATACTATAAAAGAATATATTATAATAGTAGAAGAAAAGAATCGAATCGCTAAATCTAAAGGTAAATCATTTTTAAATGGTGATGAAAAGAAATAACAGTTGTCTCAAGACCTACTGAATGAATAAGTAATTTGGTTCTGTTGTAAATAAAATTAAAAGTAAAGAATTTAGAACCAGTAGATATTATAAAGTATCTTTGACTGAAGTAAGTTACACAACAGAAAACAGCTGATCAATCAAATTGATTTCAGTAATTACTAAATATGTATTAGTTTGTCCTTTATAAATCATATGCATAGTTTCAATTCCTTAGATTACAGAACAGGTTGATTTAAAATGCTTGAATTCAAGCATCTTATTAGTTATTCTCTTGATATCTCGATGATCATGTTCAACATTATTATTAATATATTTAGATTTTTTGTGCTGGGTTATTGGATCCAGCCTTTTTAATTTTATTTCATTTAAAATTGTTGCTACTGTAGCAGCCTTTTTATCTGTGGTAAATTCTCTAGGATCACTATTATGAGGAGAACGTAATGATTTTCTAAGGAACTTTTTAGCACCTTCTTTATCACGTTTTCTAGATAACTAGAAGTCAATTGTATCACCAGATGAGTTAACAGTTCTATATATAAATATATCAATTTTCCATTTAATTGTAGATATGTTTACCATACACTATGAGTCATTAGTCCTTCTTAGATAGTTGAGTATTCACCTATTTTGAATAGGAAAATGTTAATGTCAATATAAATTTCACCAATTTTGATTATGATAGATTCACCAATTATGGTAATTTACTCATAATCATTTTTTATTAGGTTCAATACTTTCTATTTTATCTTTAGTTCTGTATGATCTACCGACAATATTTATCACATGAGAATGGTGAAGTAATCGATCTAGAATGGCGTTAGCTAATACACTATCTCCAAATATTTCTCCCCATTTAGAGAGTGGTTTGTTTGTTGTTATAATTGTAGACTTTTTTTCATACCGTCTAGCGATTAATTGAAATAATAAATTAGATGATTCTGTATCAAGAGGTAAAAATCCAACTTCATCAATTACTAATACCCTGTATTTGGTGAAAAATTTTAATCTTGTTTCTAATCTGTTTTCTAAATGTGCTCGTTTAAGTTGTAAAATTATATCGTTACAACTTATAAAATAAGTACTTTTTCTTGATTTAGCTGCTTCAATTCCTATTGACGTAGCTAAATGAGTTTTACCAACCCCTGGAGATCCGATTAGAAGAATATTTTCATTATTCTCAATGAATTTTAAATATTTGAAATTTAATATTTCGTCTTTATTTATAGATGGTTGAAACCCAAAATCAAAATCATCTAATGTTTTAAGAAAGGGGAAATTAGCGACTTTAACACATGACGTTATTGCACGTTCTCGTTTAAAATTCATTTCATACTCTGTAAGTTCATATAACGAATCTACTATATTCTTTTCGCCTTTTGCGATAAGATTCAAATAAGAGTCGATATTGGCTCTAAAAAGGTTTAAATTTAGGGTTTCTAAGTTATTTAATAATTTATTATAATTATTTAACATCGCGTACTCCTCATCTTTCTACTATTATCGTGTTATTTGATCTAATAATGCTAGATTTTCTTTTGCGATTTGATCAATATCTAAATTATCATTTTTAATGGTGATACCAAGTGCAGCTTTATAATGGCTCTCATTATAATTAAATTTCTTGTTGGATATATTATGTATTATGATTAAATCAGTGTTATAATAGATATAGAGTTTATCATCAATGGGTATCAATTTAACTCTTTTGTTTATAAACTTACTGGGTACAGAATATCCATTTCCTTTATAATTTACAAGCAGTGTTTGCGGCACTGATTGTATATCTACGTTTTCTACGTAGGATTCTAACAGAATTTTGTTAGGTAAAGGATTTAGATATTCTTTTTCTTTTTCAAATAAGACACTCGGTGGTATATTGGTGGTTTGATTATTCTCTAGATTGACCTTGTTGTTTATCTTGTTCAATATATTGATCAGTTCCTCTTCATCTTCAAATTCACCATCATAAGGACGTAACCAAGCCAAGAATCGGTTAGCGGACTCATCTTTACCTTTTGTTTCTGGAGTCCTTGCCTTACATAATCTTATCGAAATTCCAAAATCCCGTTCAAATTGTTTTATTTTAGAATGTTTCTTTTTAGTTCCATTTGTGATGCTAACGACAGCTGACATATTATCCGTTAAAATATGTTTAGGGATACCCCTAGATGATTTAATGTATCGATTACACAACGGATGAAGTCTTCTGTCGTTTTTGTTTTTGAATAAACGAATTTATGATACCTTGAGAATCCTAGAGTAGAAGTTAATACATTAAACTCAAATACTTCTCCGTACTTACTTATTAGTTTCATACTTTCTTTCCAATCTACTTGTAGTTGGTCTCCTGGCCTGGTTTCATATCTAACATGTGGAGTGGTGCTTTTAGGTATGGTAATATGATTATTTTGAGTATAGTGTCTAAAGGTTGAATATGCCGGTATATTTTCATATTTATCTCTTAAATATTCATGAACTGCTTTCTTTGTTACGCCAGATTTATTCATCAAATGTGATATTTCTTCTTTATATTGATCAAATCCACTTTCGCGTTTTCTTGTAATCAATTTCTTTCCTCCATCTTCATAATATTTTTTAATAGTATGTCGGTCTAATCCATAGATTCTTGCTAATTCACTATAATTTGGTTTCATATCATACGTTCTCAATATATCTAACATTCCTAGTACATTTATTTCAGTCACTTTTTTTACCTCGCTTCAGTTCAACTGAAACTATTATACTAAAAAAGATAACCTAATTGATTATGTTATTACCAAAATTGGTAACTTTCTCATAATCAAGATTGGTTATCTTTATATTATCATTAATAGAAAATATTGAACTACCCATCTGTTTTACAATAGAACTTTAACAGCCACAAGAAAACATATATTTTTTTTTATTTATTGATTCAATAATTCATTATATTTAAAAATGTAGATTATTACAAAATTAGTCTCATATAAGACCGAAAAAAAATTTTTATAAAATTGACTTAAAAATTATTTAACATGTTAATATTAGGTAATTATTTATAAGTTTAAACCAATTTAAGTTTCTTACAATTATTTAGTAACAAAAAACTGTATACTTAAATTAAGTATATAAAGGTGATGTTCATATGGGTGTAAATAAAAATAAAGTCAGACAGAAATTATGCAGATTAAATAACTTATCAGAAAAACAACTTCAAGAAGTGTTTTATTTGGAAGAAAAAGATTACGAGTTCTTTAAGGAGATACTTTGGCCTAAAGGTCCTGTATGTCTATATTATGGTTGTAATAATCATTGGAACATACACAAAAAGGATCGTAAGGAACCAAGTAAAAAATGTTATGATTGTCCCAAAGTATATACATAATTATGCAGTTACACATGGGATTGTAGATATCTTGATTGTGAAAATGAGTTTGTAAAATATGATATTGATGAAGAAACTGGTGAAGTAATAGTTAATACAACCAATAGAGTAGAAGGTTTCTTTACTCATTTGAATAAAAACCATATCTGGAACTCATTTTCTTGTTTTAACTAGACACTTAGAATAATATCTTAGTGCATCAAGTTTTAGATATAACACAAAGGATATGAAAGCAATTGATAGAATATCAAAAGCCATTACATGTATAAGTAATTTATAACATGTTAGTCTCAAAAATCTAACATGACTAAAGAAGAGTGAATAAATTATATGAATGGTTTATTAAATTTTATAAGTATTGCTAAAAATGTGTTATTTGGTGTACATTTGTAAAGAATTGACTAATATTATATAAAGAATTACTTATTTTTTAATTGATGAAACTTTAGAACTAACTTTTATTTCAATTATTGGGGGAAATTATGAAAAGAAACAAAGATTTATTATCATTTCTATCGTTTAAATATAGAATTGATGAATACCAAGATTCTAGAAATGAGGCTGTTAAAAAACAATGTATACAATTAATTGATAATTTAGAAATTTACTATGAAATATATGATATTGATAATCATACAAATTTTAGTCAAATATTTAAATCTCTTTATTTATCAAATGAAGTTACTAATTATAAGACTATTGCAGATCAATTTTATATAGATGTAAAAACATTATATATTTATAGAAAAAAATTTAACAAGTTAGCTTTTGAGTTATTATGTGAAAAAGGATTAGATAGATTATTAGATAATAAGTATTTTTTAAAACTAAATTAGAAATTTAAATCGATAGTTGTATTCAACTGTTCATTGAAATTTGTTCAAAGAACCATAATTACGATCTAGTTTAAGGAAATTAACACTTTTACATATTTAAAAATAACCTACTGGATATATTTTGTCCTCACCTTAATTAATAGGTGAGGACTTTATAATTTTTAATTTAAATTGTTGTTCACAAAAAATAATGATTTATTTATATTGATTATGCATCATAGATATTATTGTTTCTGATATATGTATAAATAAGAAACTTTAAATGAAAAAATCAAGATCATCTAAAAATTATATTTTTATGAATTTTAAAAATAATATCTTCATCTTTATATATTAATATAAATTTAAAATTATACTACAATATTTTACAAATTTCAACAATTTTTTCGGGCGATTTCCTCCCTTTGTGTGTCGAAAAATATCAGGTATAATAAAAATATAAAAGATTTATAAATCTTAAAAATACTACGATAGATATCGTACAAATATTTCTTTGTATTGTATGGCCAACTATATAAAGAAATGAAATTGGGGGGGTGATAAAAGTTTTAAGTCATATTTAGATGAACAGATATATATTAATGTTTTTTGTTCTGCTGTAAAACAATGATATTAAAATGTGAAAGAAATGCAACATGATCAAAATAAAATATATAAGAAATATTAATGAAATTATTATAAGGAGATTAAACAAATGGCTGATTTTAAAGATAGAATAGCACAATATCCAAATCGTCGACGCTTAGAAGTCAAAAATATTGAGTATGGCTCAGATGGAAACATACAAGAAATGGTTGTAGATTTATCTCGAAATGGATATGAAGGAACTATTACAGAAGTAGGTACACCATTGAAAGCACAAGACCTAAATGCTGCATTTAGTCATATAGAGTATTTACAAGAAGTTCTATTCAAACAATATTTTATTCCAGTAGGGGATTTAAAAGTAACTTGGACACAAGAAATAGGAACTCTACAATCAAAAATATTTAGAATTAATTATTTAGATAAAGACACAAAATTTTATACAAAAGTATCAATCCCTAATCAATATTTAGTAGGATCCGTTGTTTACTTTACCTCAAGTTACGTAGATGTAAAGATAGATGAAACGCAAAGTTTAAACAACACAACAGGTAGTTCTTCAAGAATATTACCTTTCTATATAGAGTTTTATTCCGACGTTGCACGTACGAAATATGTTACAAAATTAATGGGAAGAGTATTCTATATTAATACGTCTACGAACCCATTAGATTAAATATTAAGGAGGAAATTATGAAATTATCAAAATTAAAACAACTATTAATGGACAGAAACAATCAGTTACCTGAAGACAAAAGAAGAACAAGCAGTGTACGTAATGTTTATCAAAAAAACTTAGGCTATGATGCAAACTATGAAACTAAATTTAAACAGAAATTATCTGTTGAAAAACCGTCCCTAACTAGATCACATAACGCTACAACCTACAAACAAAGTAATGAACTGTCAATATTAGATGAAATAAACGAAATAGTTAAACAAGGTGAATCATCTCCATTACCTAATACTGTAGTTAGTACTAACAATATAGACTCAATCAAAATCATCGGCATTACCGGTAGTAAAGGAAAATCTACAACCGCATTTTTAGTTCATGAATATATCAAGTCCTTAGGATATAAATCTGTTCTGTACAGTAGTATCAGAATTGACTCACCGGCCAGTTACATCAATGTAAACGAACCTTGTGAAATACCTTTACAAAATGAAAACGTGCTACTTAACATCATTGAAGAAGCAGAGGCTTATCAAGCTGACTATGTAGTTATGGAGGTTAATGAAAGTTCGATTGAAAAAGGTTTAATAGATGGAATTCCTTTCATCGTCAGAGCCTTAACTAATATAAATCCTAAACATAATGAAGAACATTATTCGCCTAATGAATATGTTAAAATTAAAAAATCTCTTTTTGAAAATATTCCTGTAGACGAAGATTGTACATGTGTTTTTGGTTTGACAGGAAGTATTACCAGAGAAGAGTTCAATGAGATATTAAAACTAAACAATCGGCCTAAAATTACATATGGAACAAAATATATATGTGAAGTTCGTAACGCTGATTATACTAATCTTGACTGCTTATTATATGACATGAAAAGTGATTTAAATGGGTTAGAAATGAAAATGAGGGTTAAAGATAATTCTTATGATTTTAAGACAAATGTTATTCTTCCACACAATGCGATTAATTTTACTTGTGCTATTGCTATCATGGAGGCTCTAAATATTTTTGATGCAAATATTTTTAATAAATGCATAAGTAATATTGTAATTCCTGGACGGGAAGAAGTAATTAAAATTAATAATCGAACAATTGTTATCGGACTATCTTTAATACCGGCGCTTGAAAATTTTAAAAAGTATCAAGCAAATTCCAAAGTTAATAAAATTAAGGTAGTTACAGGAGCTGTAGGAAGTGGTTTTGTTAGTTGGGATAAAACTTTCTCTTCGGAACGATATATTAATCAAAGAAGTAGTGTTCGACGATATGCCATGGATTACTTAAAAGAAAATGCTGATTTTGCTTATTTAACTAGTAATGATAATGCGGCGGAAAGTGCTCTGAGTATAGCACAAGAAATGCAAAGATATTTAAATAACCTAATACCATCAAATATTGTTGTTGATCGCATGGAAGCAATTAAAAAGGCGATTATCGAATCAGAACCAAATGATCTAATCTATATTGCCGGAAGAGGCAACAGAAGAATATTCTGTGATACAGCAAATACCATGAAGTTAATTCAAGATAAAGAGGTTGTACAAGAAGTATTGAAAGAACTGGGATGGTCTCTATGAAAGATTTGGAATTGTATTTGTCATTAGCAGGAACGTCACTTGGATTATTGATTACAATCATCACTTTTATCTTGAAGTTTATTAAGAATACTAAAGCTAAGAAAGCTGCACAGACACTATTAAAAATCAGATCCGCAATCTTCCCCTTTATTGAAGAAGCAGAAACCTTTATTCACTATACCGGAAAAGAGAAGAAAGCATATGTCATGACAAATATTACACAACTGATGATAAATCAAAAGATGAATGTTAATCAGGATAAAATCAGTGAAATCATTGAAGATTTAGTTAGTTTAACAAAAAAAGTGAATACAATAAATACTCGTTCGCCGAAAGAATTACAAAGGTTATATGATTAAGGAGTAAGAATAATGGATTATAGTAAAATAAATCAATCACAATTAAAATATAGCTGCACAGCTGGAGGTGCAGCAGTCAATCTTTATACGGGTCGTTTACTCTTTGAACACCCTGACATTACCATGGGTTCAAACGGTTATGAAATTGGAGTATCCCATATTTACAATTCACAGATAGAATTACCTAGTAACATAAATACTTGTATGGGGAATGGTTGGAAGCTTGATATACAGCAATACATATTCAAAGATGAAAACGATAATTATGTTTATTTAGATGGTGCTGGGTATCAACATGTATTTGAGAAACTTCAAGGTGATCAATATTATGATACCACGGGTTTAGGATTAATCTTAACTGTTAATTCATCAAACAAAGTCATAACCGATGAACAAGGTAATCAAATGAAATTTAAAGCGGATAGATTGGTAAGTACTACATCATGCCAAAATTCAGATATAGTCAAATCTTTTAATTATACAAATGGAAAGTTAAAATCCATTTATGATGGTAGGAAAAAGGGTGCTCAAATTGTCTTTGATTACGACATTACTAATGGACTTTTAAAAACGATTAAATGTAAAACTAACTTAATCGTAAAGAAGATTTATAATTATTATTATGATTCAAGTAATAAACTTGTAAAAATCACTATGACAGCAGAGGGTATTACACAAAATATTGCATTATTTAGTTATACAAATGGGAAAATGGATTATACCATTTCTATGGAAGACCAATCCGCATTGAAGTTTAATTATACAGGAAACAAAATAAATAAGGTTAGTACTGGAGTGGCAAAATTATCACTTACTTATTCAAATGAGCCTCCGGCATTGTATTGTGGAGATGATTTGTTCTGTGGTGATGATATATTTTGTGGAGAAAACGATTATAGAATTTCCGGGGGCGTTGAAACAATAGACGAGGATAAAATAAGCCATAATGAATTTGAATATAATCCTAAAAATACCATAGTGACAAATGATAAAGAAATTAAAATGGTTTATTATTTTAATGATAAAGGTTTTACTACTTCTATTTTAGAAGCTAATAACGGAGATGTAAATGATTTACGATCACTTGAAAAAATCCCTGGAAAATCAATGATAAGTCAAGGAAATGACGTGGAATCAATAAATACACGAAAAGCATATGTATGGAGTACTAGTACTGTATTGTCTGCGGAAATTAATCAAAAGCTAAAGGATTATAGAGAAAAGAAATGTTTAGATTATGTCCATTATACTTGTAGTTTCTGGCTAAAGTTAAATCAACAAATGAGAAGTTCAAAAATAAATATAACAGTAAGTTCATCTGAACCGTTTAAAACTGAAACTGAAAAATTAAGTTTTGGAACATTTGATAATAGCGCAGTTAATAGTTGGCAATTTATTTCTATTCCGGTTTATATACCTTACAAAGATTTGAAGTCGATAAAATTGGAGTTTGAAGACAAATATGCATCTAAAACAGTCAAAATAGCTGACATGCGTCTTTCATATAGTTCTGTATCAAAATTATGCTTGACCAACAGTCAAAGTTTGCTTTCTTTAGATATGGTTACAAGTATAGAGTATAACAACGAAAACCCTAGTATAACAGAAGACTTTTATATTTCTGAGAATGATATACAGTCGACATATTTGAGCTTTTTTGAAGAAAGAGTAAAAAAATCTCAAAGTAATAATAACTTTGTATTGTCTTGTTGTGATAAAACAAAAAAGATTGTTGTTAATAGTGTAGTATTAAGTGCTGGATCTGACAAAAAATTTCCGATAGAGTTTGAAAAGGATAATTTTGGAAGTTACAAACCACGTGCCCAATTTTACCGTAAATTGACATCACCAGATAATAACTTGAAAACTTATATGAAATTAGATTTTATAAAAAATATAGAAATCGGTAGTAAAACAGTTAATTGTATTCGCCAAATAACTGAGGCTAATAAGGGTTCTGTTTCTAGTTATACAGAATCTTATGTAGATTTAACAGGGAAAATTTTGATGGTACAGGATGAATATGAAGTACAGACGTTATATGATTATGATACAAATGGAATCCTTTCAAGTAAGACCATTCAAAATAAGAATGACCTAAGGGAAAAGCTCACTTTTAATGTAAGCACAAACGCTAGTGATAAAAGCGAGTCAGATTACAAAAGCAATACAAAAACTTATTACAATGATCCATTCGGAAATATAGATAAAATAGAATATAATGGGAAAGGTGAAGATGCAAGCAATAAGCTTACTACAACTTTTGGATATAATCTGTTCAAAGATAAGTTTAAGACTATAGAAAATGATATCGATACCGGTGGGAAAAACTATATACATCACGATTCTAATGGCAGATTGTTAGAGGTTACACCAATAGGCTGGAATTCAAATGATATGTATGGCTTTAAATTTGGTTATAATGTTTTAGGGAAACCATGCAAGTATTATTTAACCTATAAAAACGGAAATCAAAAAGTTGAAGATTTACTTGTAGAAAAAATCATAAATCATACAGACGGTACTATCACGACAAAACAGTATAGGGATAAAAATAATCCAGACATTTCCACCGTAACGTTGGATAAATATGGAAGAACAAAATTTGCTGATGAAGGTGGTAATATAACCACTTTCAAAAGACAGGATTCAACAGGCACTAATGGTGCAAGCGTTGGAGCAACAGAAGTAACCAAGATGTATGATCCTTATGAGAATAGGACATATATTTATCATTATGATGACTCTAATAATGTAACAGGATATGATATAAAAAATAGTGATGGTACACCTTTTTTTTCAATTAAGGCATCTGGAGAGAACAAAACCGAGTATAATGGTTTGTATAAATCTAATAACACGTTAATAATAAATCAAGAAGAAAAATTATTAAATCCACGTATTAAAGAGACAAATGACACTGGTAAAACTTTTTATAGTTACGATAATTTAGGAAGAATTGAAGGTAAAATACACCATTGTTATGGAATGGATTCTGTTGCAATTTTTACTGAAGATACTAAGTATAAACCTAATACATTGCTTAAAAAAAACATTATAACCAAGCTATATAAATCGACTCCCTGGGATCCAACACATCATCCAGAATATGTTTTTGATTATACTTATGACTATCGAGGTAATATAGAAACAAGCTCATTCACGAAAAAAGATAGGAGTACTACAATCTCTACAGAAATCATCAGCTATACTTACGATAAAGCAAATCGGTTAAAAACAGAAAAAAAAGTTGATAATGATGCAAATACAAAAACATATACTTATAATAAAGACGGTAGCATAAATACAGAAAGTGTCGGCACGACAGTAAAAACATATGAGCAAAAATACATGTATAAAAAAGGTAGACTGGTTGGCTTACATTGTACTGATTTCCGTTATAATGATTATCATTATGAATTTGATTATGACAATCTGGGCAACTGCACAAAATATATGTCAACGAATTTGAAATCAGTGAACATGGAATGGGAAAGAGGAAATTTACTTAAAAAATATATTGGTTCAAAAATCGCAACTTATTCTTATAACAATCAAGGTATACGGTTCAAGAAAGAAATTTCTGGAAATACTACAACTTATTATCTTGATGGCGCAAAACTCTTAGGAGAAAGGTTGAGCAATGGAAAAGAAATAAGGTATATGTATAATGCTGAAGGAATAATGGGGTTTCAGATTTTAATAGATGAAATAAAGTGGAGGAGTTATTTTTATGTAAAAGATGCTCTGGATAATGTCCTCGCTATTTTTGATGATAACGGTAATGAAGTTGTGGTTTATGAATATGACTCATGGGGAAATTGTTCAATCAAAAAGGATGATAAAATTTTTGATATAGGTACACTTAATCCTATTCGCTGGAAAAGTCAGTATTATGATAATGAAAGTGGATTATATTATATTAATGGTAGGTATTATTCACCTATTATGAAGCAATATGTAAGTGCGTTATCTCCGGAAACTGCTATGGTGAATGCTGGAACGGTTTATGGGTTAAATATGTACTTATTAACTGTTGCAAATCCTGTGAATATGAACTATAATGGGTATACAATAGCAACAAATACTAAACTTACTTGGGATCCACCAAGTTTAAGTGGATGGCAAATTTTTTGGAAAGTCTACTGGGGAAATTTATTTCATAGTAGTACGGGTAAAGCAATAGCTATAGTATTATTTGTTGTGGCTTTGATAATGGCGATTTTCATTCCGGTATTTAGGTCAATTTTCATAGGTACGATTCTTAGTGGAGGATTGGTAATAGGCACATGTGCAGCTATTGCTGGGTTTCAAAGTGACAAAGGTTTTTTGAATGGCTTTGTCAGTTACATAAATGAAGAATGGGCTCAACATGTAGCTATAGATATGACTTTGGCGTTAATGACCTTTGGTGTAAGTAAATTTGCACAACTAATGGCTAAGGGGGTAAAAAAAGCTACAGGGGCTTTTAATCCAGCTTACAAAGGTAGAGGCAATGGGCTTGGTGTATTAGATGGAAAATCAATAAGTGTATCAGAAAAGGGATTGAATATTGTTGAAGCACACTTGTCAAAATTTGATGATTTTGCTCCAAATAATGCGATGTTAAGGAGACTTAATGATGCTTTTGCAAGTGGACGAAAAATAAGTGGTGCAGATGCAAGTTTTTATATACATGAATTATCAGAAGCAACATATATGGCTCGTGGTATAGGTTATAGTGATGCACATCGAATGGCATTACAAAAGTATGGCGTTTCTCGTTTCAGTGTTTATCACGCAGATGTAATTAATATGTATCCAGGATATTTTAATTCAAATTGGAGTAATTTTTGGAGGTAAAAAGTGTTAGTATTAGATAAATTAGGTCGATATAAATTAGCAAGATTATGGATAAATGATTTTCGAAATAGGCAATTAATTTTTAATAAAATAAAACAAACAAAGGTAAAAGCAAATTTGTTTGATTTACAAAAAAGTCAAATAGTTTGTGAAGTCAAACTTCCACGGAATAGTAGTTATTATGCTTTATTAGGTTGTAATTTTGTTCCTGATAGTACTGGTTATTTAACTGTTAACATTTACTATTCAGAAGAAAAAAATATCGAGGTTTTTAAGGATAGTTTATTAAATAACATTAATGAAGTTGTATTGTTTGGCATAAAGGAAGAATATGTTAACTCAATTTTGTCATATTTTGAAAATTTGGAAAAAGATATTATTATACCTTCTGGAATAATTAATTTTAATATAGGTGCTTATTCGGAAATAGGTTCAAGTAATATTCTCTTTACACAATTAACAGAAGTTTTAATGGCGTTAATAACTAAAGATTTAAATAAATTAGATTTAGAACAATTGAATTTAATAGTTTCTAAAAAAATATAAAAAAATAGTAGTCATAGCAATTCGTTATGGCTGCTTTTTTTATTTAAGTAAACTAGTAGATATCATTTCTCATGAATTTTATTTTTAACCGATATATTTTATTATCATTATAATTAAAACCAAGCAGACAATAGAGAATTGAGTTTAAATGAAAAAATTTAAACTTTTTTTATTTTCCCCTTTAAAAAAACAGCACTTGTATTATATATTAACTGAAGTTATAATTTCCAATTTATCAAATAAACATAATGACAATATATACAGTATTACACCATAGTAAATTATATCAAGTTAATTAACATGATAATCAGTTAATGTTTGCAATCAAATCATCTATAGGAAGAACCATTAAGATTTATAAGTATATAAGTCAAAATGTATGGTTTATGTAAAATATTAGTCATAATGGTTTACAAAATACAAGAAAGGTCTTATGTTATAAAAAACGAAATAAAATAAAAAAAGCGGTGATATATGTGAAAGTATTTGGTTATGTTCGTGTCAGTACATCAACACAGGCTGAAAAAGGATATGGCTTACAAACTCAAATTGATAGTATTAAAAAATATTGTTTAGAAAACAATTATGAATTAATTCAAATATTTATAGATGAAGGAATAAGCGGAACTGAAGTAGATAGAGATGGATTAACTGATTTATTTAATAACTTTAATGGTATTAACAAGGTTGTAGTATTGAATACATCAAGGTTATAGAGAAATGATATGACGAAAGTCTTTATAGTTAGACAATTAGAGAAATTAAAGGCTGATGTAATATCAATTGAACAACCGACTTATACGATATATTATAAAGACCCCAATGATTTCTTTTTAAACGGAATCATGGAGTTATTAGACCAATATGAAAGATTAAATATCAATTTAAAACTTTCAAAAGGTAGGAAGACAAAAGCGAAAAGTGGAAATAAAGCATGTGGAACAGCACCAATCGGATATAGATGGAATAAAGCACACATTGAGATTGATCCAAATACATCGTTTATCGTTGACTGTATTTTTAGAAAGTATTTAGAATTAGGTAGTTTACATAAAGTCAAAAGATATTTAGATAGTGAAGGATATAAAACCAATCAAAATAAATCCTTTAGTGTTCAATCGATAAAAGAAATCTTAAGAAATGATTTCTACAAAGGAAATATAAGACACAATAAAATCACATATGAAGGAAATCATCCTGAATTAATCAATAAGATTACTTTTGGGAAAGTACAATCATCATTAAGCAAAAATTCAAGAAGAAAATAAATAAATTCAAATTACTTAGGTATTTAGAAATATAGATAGGCTGAGACCCCCTTGCGGACTTTAAATAGTTAACGCTTCATAGCCGAGGTTGCCGGTATATTTTTAGATAAATGATTGATTACATTATAGGAGAGGAAATAATAATTATGGGATTTACAGTAGAATATAAATACGTTTATGTCGGAATTGATTTGCACAAATATACACATACAGCGGTAATTCTTTTACCGCACAACGAGAAAATAGGTGAAATCACCTTTAAAAATAATCCTAACTCATTTGATAAGTTAATTGAATTTGTCAATATGAAAAACACATATGGGTTAATACCTGTATTTGGTCTGGAAAATGCATATGGATATGGTCGTAATTTAGCGATTTATTTAATTAGAAACGGATATATAGTAAAAGATGTAAATACCAGTTATATCAATAATAATAAAAATAAAGGTCCGATGAAATCAAAAAGTGATAGTGAAGACGCAAAAGTTGTTGCGAAAAAAGTATTAGATGATTTAGACCGTTTACCTGATGCTCAACCACTTGATATTTACTTTTCATTAAGTCAATTAGCCAGAAGAAGAGAAAATTTAAAGTTTAATGAAGTCAAGTTAAAAAATAAATTACATGAAAAATTAGTCATTAGTTACCCATGTTATAATCGATTGTTTAGTGAGATTGATGGAAAGACAGCTCTTTATTTTTGGTATACATACCCATCAAAGAAATATTTAGAGGGTTGAGTGTAGAAGATTTAGCGAAAGATTTACGAAAAGTTAGTAGAAATAGTTGTAGTACCAATAAAGCACAAACTATTTTAAGATTAATTGAAAGTGATGGGGAATTAAAACGATAATATATAGAAACTAATGATTTATTAATTCGTTCAATATTAGATGAAATGAAACATAAAAAAGAAGAGATTAAGAAGATAGTATTAGAAATTAAAAGAATACTTAATCGATTAGGGTTAAAATTAGAAATAATACCTGGAGTAGATACAGTGATGGCAGGAAGAATTATTTCAGAAATAGGCGATATTAATCGATTTAGGAATGCTGATAAATTAGCGAGATTAGCAGGAATAGCACCTTATACAATGAGTTCAGGAAATAGTGAATTAACAAAAGCAAGTAGACAAGAAAACAGAAGATTATTTTCAGCGATATTCTTTTTAGCAATACAAATAGTGAAATTGAAGAAAGGGACAAAAGAACCAATTAATCCGATATTTTATGAATATTATCGAAGAAAAATTAGTGAAGGTAAAACTAAAACTCAAGCTTTAATATGCATTTCAAGACGGTTAATTAATATCATATATGGAATGCTTAAAATTAAAACTGAATATAGAGACAAGAATATGGAAGAAAAAAAGGTAGTATGATATAATAGGTAGTAATCAATACTACTTTTTTTATATGTATATTTAAATAGTTTTAATATTATTAGTTAGTGAAAATTAGAGTTAAAGTATAGATTTTTGGCTTAGTATAAATTTTACTTTATGCCAAGGGGGCGAGTAACCCTAATAAAGTATTAGGAGGAAAGTTTTCTGTAGTTGATGCATCAAAAGGAGCAGATGAAGTAGGACATCATATAGCTCAAAATGCTTATTATAAAACTATCGGAGTCTCAAGAAGTAATGGACCAGCAGTGTTAATGACTAAATCAGACCATGCATTAACACGAACCTTTAGAGGAAAAGGGAGAAGGACAATGAAAACAGATTTAGGTTTAAGTGCAAGACAAAGAATGTACTTAGATGTAATGGATGTAAGAAGAAATTTTGGACCTAAGTATAATAAGGGATTATTAGAAGCTATAAAATATGCTAAAACATTACCTCAATACTCAAAATAGATAATGGATAAAGAGTATTATTTAGAAAGGATGATATAGTAATGGAGTTTATTAATGGACTTAAAAAAGCACAAATGCTAAATAAAGATTGTGATTATATTTTATTAGATTTAGAAGGTTTTTTATGCATAACGAATAGATTTTATCGTTTTTCAATTGATGATGAGCAGTTGGAGTATCTAAATAATGTATTGGATAATATTCTTAAGTGTGATAATGAGGCAAAGATTATGGTGTGTGCATATAAAGACGAACTGGTTGATAATGAACAAAAGACTTTTATATATGCAGATTCTATTTTGATATCAACAAGTATAAGTAAAGAAAGTATAATAGATATTTTTAATGAAGGTTTAGATGAATTTTCTCCAAGTGATATAAGTACTTATGAGGAAATAAGTGAAATAGATAAAAATGAAATGATGTACATTACTAATAATGGAACTATTAAGACTATGGCAGAAGTTTTAAAAGAAACTGAAATTAAAAATATTAAAATTATATATTGGGATTAGTATAGTACTATAAGTTATTAAGTGTAGAAGAAAATATTATTAGACTCGATTCAAAATTTAAATATAACTTACTGCATATTTAAGGTAACTAAAAGTAATAAGAAAAATCAATAAATTTATAAGAATATATTACTACATAATGATAATTCTGCATCGAGTTAAGACTAAGGCTAACATGGGAAATAAAATTTCTGTGTTGGTCTTTTTCTTTGCACGAAAACTGAAAGGAGAGAAATACAATGAATACAATTGTAAAAGATTTTGAAAGACATCTACTTGAAGATGGAAAAAGTACTAAAACAATAGAGAGTTACGTTGGAGATGTAACAGGATTAATTAAATATTTAGAATCAATGGGAGTAGAATTTGAGGGAACTCTTAAAAGATTCTACATAACAAGCTACAAGAATAATCTCATTGAGAATGGTTACGAGCCTACAACTATAAATAATAAAATAAATAGTTTCATATCCTTAAGTAACTATTTGATAGAAAATGGATACATGAATGAGGTTGTAATTGACCTTAGAAAGGATAGAGTTAAGATTGCTTCAGGTTCAGAGCATCAAGTAGAAGTATTTTCAGATAGGTTAGTTGAGAGAATACTTTTCTACATTCAGAATCAAAAGAAAGTAAGGTTAAGAGATAGAATGATAATTCAGATTCTCATGTTCACAGGTGTAAGAGTTAGCGGACTTTGTGACATATAAATGATATTATTGAATTAGCTGATATATATTGTAATATATATGGAGAAGATAAAAAATATAGTGTCAATACAATTGCATTCAATACACCTGAGATTGTTGTTACATGTTATTTAGTAAAATTAATAGTACCTGCTATAGGAAAGTATTTGATTGACAATCCTTCTTTACCAAAACCAATAAATCCAATACCAGCTTAATTATTATATATATTAATTTGCTTATTATGGGAGGAAAAATTAGTATGGATGATAAAACAATAATTCATTGGGAATTTATTATACCAATATTTATTATAGCGATTTTGATCTCTACATTTATATCTATAGATTTTTCATTAAAAATCTAAAAAATTATTAATGTTGATTTCAAAAAATGATTATAATAAAGTACTTATACTCAGTAAAAAAATAAAGAGTTTGGTAAGCGTACAATATAGCACACATTTAATTTATGAAAATAATATGAGATAATCCTCTTAGCTAATATGTTAGGAGGATTTTATAATGAATTATAATAAGTTAAGATCTGAATGGAAAGAAAGAATTGAAGAATATCAAAAAAGTGGATTATCAAAATCAAAATGGTGTAGGGAAAATGGGTATAAATTACATCAACTTCTATATTGGATTAAAAAGAATAATCAAAATGAAAATCAAGCACAAGAAATTAATTGGATACCCATTCCTGTTAATCATGAAATGGTTGAAATGAATGAAGAAAAATGTATAACGATTAAAATAGGAAAATGTAATATAAAGGTTGAACCAGGGTTCAACGGGAATCATTTAAAAGATGTGGTAAAGGTGTTATCAGAATTATGATTAGCCTCAAGGACGTAAAAACAGTTTATTTCGCGACAGGATATACTGATTTAAGAAAATCAATTGATGGACTATCTCTTATTGTAAAAAAACAGTTTGATTTAGATCCATTTTCAAATAACTTATTTGTTTTCTGTAATAAAAGTAGACAAATTTTAAAAATTTTACATTGGGATTATAATGGGTTTTGGATATATAAAAAACGATTAGAAAGTGGTAAATTTAATTGGCCTAAAAGTGAACAGGAGATTACAAGTGCGACTTTAAAAGAATTTTATTGGTTTTTAGATGGTTATGAAATACGTAATGGAAAGGCCTTTAAAGAGGTTAAGCAAAGGGGAATTGTATAGTCCCCTTTTCTTTATATAATTAGACTTTTTTCTAATTTTATGGTAAAATAAAGTATCAAAAAAAGGTGAGAAAAGCAATGAAAAAAGTAGACTTAAATAAACTAACTAAAGAAGAATTAATTGAATATATCTCATCACAAGATTCTGAAATAGTAGAACTTCAAAATAAAGTGAAAAATTATGAAGAGTTCTTTAAATTATATCAACAAAAGCGTTTTGGATCTTCTAGCGAGAAAATTGATCCTAATCAACAAAGTCTAGAATTATTTAATGAAGCTGAAAAGGAATCAAATTTAAATCGCGAAGAACCTAAACTTGAAAAAATTACCTATACTAGAAATAAAAAAGGACGAAAAAAAGTACTGATTATTTAAAAACTCTTCCTGTTGAAGAAATACATTATTATCCTGAAGAAAAAGATTGTCCACAATGTGGTTTTCTACTTCATGAAATGAGTACTGAAGAAAGAACTGAAATTGTAGTTATTCCGCCTAAAGTAAAAATCAAGAAACATATCCGTCATATAGTATCCTGTCGATTATGTGAGAAAAGTGAAATTAGAACGCCTATAATAAAAGCTAATATGCCTTATCCTGCAATACCAGGAAGCTTAGCTTCATCATCTTTAATTGCGTATATAATGGATCAAAAATATACAAATGGGTTACCTCTTTACAGACAAGAGAAACAATTTGAAAGATTGGGAATATTTTTACCGCGACAAAATCTTTCTAACTGGGTAATTAAAGGTGCTGCTTGGTTGGAAATCTTATATAATCGTATGCATAAATTATTACTTCAAAAAGATATCCTACATGCAGATGAGACAACTACCCAAGTATTGAAGGAAAACGGGAGAGAAGCAAAATCAAAGTCCTACATGTGGCTTTATCGAACAGGTTCAGAGGGGAAAGCAATTGTTTTATATGATTATCAGACGACAAGAGCAGGTAAACATCCCGAAGAGTTTCTTGAAGGATTTAAAGGATATCTTCAGGTGGATGCATATACTGGATATCATAATATTCCTAATGTAATACTTGTTGGGTGCTGGGCACATGCGAGGAGAGGATTTGCCGAAATAGTAAAAGCTCTATCGAGTGATGATGTGTCCATTGCGAAAGAGGGATTAACTTTCTGTAATCAGTTATACTCAATTGAGCATAAAATAATGGACTTAACACCTGAAGAAAAGTATGAAATAAGAAATAATGACAGTCGAGAGATTTTGGATGATTTTTTAGTATGGCTTAAAAATCAAGCAGAAGAAATTTTACCTAATTGTAAACTTGGTAAAGCTATTAAATATTGTCTCAATCAATGGGATAATCTTGGAAGATACCTACTTGATGGAAGATTAGAAATTGATAATAATAGAGCTGAAAGATCAATTAAACCTTTCGTGATTGGAAGAAAAAACTGGTTATTCTCTAATACTCCTAAAGGAGCAAAATCAAGTGCCATCATATATAGTGTTATTGAAACCGCGAAGGAGAATAATATAAAACCAATTGAATATCTAACCTATTTATTTGATAGATTACCAAATGTAGATTTGAATGATGAACAAATTCTAGACACATTATTACCTTGGTCAGATGAACTACCTGAAAATTGTAAATTAAACACATAAGAAATCCTCATTTTAGTTAATGAGGATTTTTTATGTGTGTTATATTTGACGGTTCTTTCCAAAGTTATTGAATTTATAGTAAAAATTAATAGTAGACTTTATTTGCCTACTTTACTTAAATCTATCATTTTAATGATTCCAATAATAATACTTTAGACCTCAGTAGATCAAATTTATTTCTGCCATACATAATCCTTTTTATAGATTTTAGTTTATTAACACTTCCTTCTGCTAGACCGTTATTATAACTATACTTTATGGCATTTTCTACGGCATCTTGGTCATTTTGTATACCATTAATGAAACTATCAATTTCCTGAATTTCAGATTCTCTTGCCCGTTTAATCCATTTACTTAAACTGTCTTCTGTATCTTCAAGTAACAAAAGTCTGAATTCTTTTAGTCTTTCAAAGAGTACTTTTATGTCTGGATATTTTTTGAAAAATTCATTCAATTGATTCTCCGTGATCCCTTTTACCTTTTCAAGTGGTTTATATAATAATTTATTGATCAAACGTTTGTCTAAAAATTCTGTAGGTTCTTTTGTAGATGAGGTGTCTTTAGCTAAACGCTTTTCTTTTGAGATAAAAAATCTCAATCCATCTACAGTTCCTGTGTATCCTTTTTCCCTTATATGTTCTGTAATCTTCTTATATGTTATCCCATTAGCACGCATATCAATAACTTCATCTCTAAATGGCATTAATTTACCATTTCGGCCTGTTCCATATTGTCCGTGCACAGGATTGAATTCACCTTTGAGATAAGTATCAATGCTTGTAGTGCTATATCCTGTTTTCTTTGATATGTCTCTTTTTGTATACCCTTTATTCCATAATTCTAGCACCTTATTTCTTTTCTGTTCCACTTTCGAAATGGCGTTGATGTGCTCTTTTCCACGTACAGTTATTTTCTCTTTAGGTATATCTTCTTCCTTCATTTTTATATATTTAGCAACTGTTGTTGGTGAAACACCTAACTTATTTCCAATCGTATCATAGCTATTTCCTTCCTTTGCATATAAACGCCTGGCTTCAATAATTTTTTCTCTACGGCTTAAACCACAAAGATAATCATAACGTTTCTTTCCATCTTGTGATATGAGTGGTATTTCAATGCGACCTGTAATTATTCGTTTCATATACTTTGATATGGATTTCACTAAATTTTTAACTAAATGAAAACGATCACTTACCTGAGTGGCTTTAGGATGAGCGTCTGCAATAGCCGAGCGATAAGTTGTTGAGCCGTCACGTGAGACGAGTTTAATATTTGGAAACGTAGTAAGCCATTCCGTAACTTTCATACTATCTCTTGATTCTAATAAGTCTATAATACATTTAGTTTCAATATCTACCATAATTGTTCCATATGATTTTCTCTTTTTTATCGCAAAGTCATCTATACAGACATATTTAACTTCACTCTTGTTTATGACTAGAGTTTTTTTTTAGGTAATTACAAATTGAGCTTTTCTTGATTTCAACGGTCGTATCTGAAAGGTATTTTGCCGCCGATATAGAACTTTGTGTCAAAGAAACTCGTATAATTTCATCAATTAATCTTTTCGTTTTCTTGCCTTTTTGATCAATAAAACCAAAGCTTTCTGAGAATGTATACTTCTTACAATTTGGATTTGTACAGAACATATTTTTATTTTTTAGTGCAATAACAACTTTTTTCCCCTGTAATGGCAAGTCCTGAAAGCTTTTATTGTATCTAGAATGTACTTTTGTACTTTCCTCTCCGCATAGAGGACATGGGAGTGACTCCTTATTTGATTTTACATTAATGTATAAAGTATCATCAATTAACTCATGTGATATGTAATCAAGACTTTCGTCAAGCATTTTAATTATTTCGTCCATAAGGTACCTCCACTTTTGATACCTTTATTATAACATATTTTTACATAAAATTCCAATAACTTTGGAAAGAACCTATTTGACGCTTACGATGAACTACCTGAAAATTGTAAATTAAACACATAAGAAAAATCCTCATTTTAGTTAATGAGGATTTTTTATGTGTGTTATATTTGACGCTTACAGAGTTTGCATAAAAAGAATATAAGTTTATATGAACAACGGATTTGTTTGTTACTAGCAATATTCTTTTATGAAAATAACGATTTTAATAATTTTGATTATTATATAAAAAAATTCATAATAATAAAATAATAGTATACAGATATTTTTGGAAAGCAATTCAAGCATATTGCATAAACGATATTGTAGATTTTAATAAAAACTATGATTTATTTATTAATAATGAATGTTTAGATAAAGAATGGCAAAAAGGTTATAAAGAATATTATGAAATATTAAAATTTATTTATGAATATGTTGATAGTAACAATTTAGATATTGAAAAGTTTAATTACTATAAAAATAGAGTGACTTTTAAATCACTTAGAAACATATTTATAGACATTGAATCAAAAAATAATTTATAATAACTGATTATTGTAAGAAAAATTTATGAGAATGGAATAATAACAGATTAAAACAATAACACCATAACACTAGGAACAATCATCTCAAGAAGTTTTAATAGAAGGTTTTATTTCATCTAGTACAATAACATTATTATAATAATTATGGAGGATTTTTATGTTATACGAACTAATTTAAATTTTAGAAAAAAATCTTGTAAATGATGATGGATTATTAATTGAATTAAGATTTGGTAAAGGTATAAATGAATATAAGTTAATGAAAATTTATGACAATTTGAATAAAATTATTATTGAACTTAAAAATTTTGATAATATTCCAAAGAAACTTGCAATGATATTTGTTGATCTATATCCTGGTATGGAATCATCATTAAACTTATATACTGAAGAAGAAGCTGATAAGATTATGGATGTAGCTGATAATTTTATGGAATTAATAATGCAATGTTTAACATAAATTTTACTAGATTTAAAATCTTTAATACGTTTTTCCCATTCAATACGTAATTCTTCTTTAGTCATTAATAATCCTCCTAAGTTTATTTTCTTAGAAGGATTATCTCATATTAAGTTTATTATTGGAATGTGTGGAGAATATGACGCTCACGTTTATCCAATTACATTAGGTGTTGATAGATTAGATGAAGCATATCAAAATATAAAAGACTTTGTGAAAGAGGTAAAATATGGAACTAAAAAAACATATGATGATTTTAACAGATGGGTTATTGATAATACATTGAAAAATTTGGGAGATTTTTAAATGTTAAAAAGTGACTATTTAAATATAGAAAATAATGAAAAAATATATAGGACTAATTACTATATCACTTTAATTTTAGGTATTGTAGGTATTATTTTTTTATTGGTTTATGTCATAATGTTTAAAGATGGCTCGTTACTAATCATTGTTTTTTTTCTTCTATCATATCTTTATAATTATAATTATAAATCTAAATATAAACAATATATATATATTAAAAAATATGAATTTTTAGAAGGTATTGAAATTAGTAATTACTTAAATTCAATTTTAGATCGGTTAAATGTTTTTAAATATAAAATAAAGAAGGTGAATAGTAATTTCTACAAAGCAAACAAAAAAAGCAGAAATTATGGGATTTATTATGTAGAAGAATTATCTGATAAAAATATCAAAACAAACTATTCATTATCAAAAAAATATAAATATACGCAATTAATGAAGCATTCATTTGAAGATTATAATTTAGTTAACATAATAATATCCAATCATATAGATGATGATGTTATTGATCTTCTTCATTATGATGGTTTTAATTTGTCTCCTCATAATGAAATGTTTATTGGAGTTGATTTAAGCCAAGGAAAAGTATATGTGAATTATGGGGCTAACAATGTTAAAAATCCATTTTCAAAAGAATTATATGAGATTGTAACTGGAATGAATCGTTATTAATAATGAAGTAAAACAAGTGAATCTTTTAGAATAGAAGGAATCATTGTTGTCCCTAATAATTTAGATTAATTTATCTAAGATAAAAATCGATTAATTAATTTGAAAATAAAATTTCGTAAAATTAATATTTCCCATGAACAAGAGACATGTAGCTATTATATTACAGATGAAGAAATTCAGGAACTTATGAAAATAGAGGGTTTAAGAGTGGTGTAATATTTATAATTTAAACATGATTGTTTAAGATAAAAAGTGAAAGTAAAAAAGGTGTTGACAAATATGACGAACGGTCATATAATATATGTATGGATAAAAGAGAACAGAAAAAAAATGAAATCCTAGAAAAATCAATCAATGTCATGTATGAAAAAGGATACAACGGAACTAGTGTTAAGGATTTAACTGATGCTGCATGTATTCCTAAAGGGTCGCTTTATAACTATTTTGAGAATAAGGAGGATTATGCTAAAGAAGCCCTAACCTATTATTATTCATCTATGAGTAAAGAGCAATTTGATATATTGGATAATAAGAACTTAGATCCTTTAGAAAGAATTAAGAAGTTTTACAAAAAGATGATTTTAGATGTTAATACTGATGAAATGTTGTGCAAAGGTTGTTTTGTTGGAAAAATAGCTCAAGAAATGAGTGGAGTAAATGATTCAATTCAAGAAGTCATATCGAAAATTGAAGATGAGATAATAGGTAAACTTAGTAAGAATATTTACGAAGCTCAAAAGCAAAATATGATGCATACCACAACGTCAAGTCAAAAATTAGCGGAATTTATATTTAATAGTTGGCATGGAACGTTGATTAGAGCAAAAGTAACAAGGAATGTGAAATCATTAGAGGATTTCTATGATTTATTAGTAATAACTCTACTTGTGTAGAGTTTTATTAAATAAAATATAAATGACGACCAGTCATATAATTAAAGGAGAACATCATGGAAAATTTAGAAAAAAAATTACAACAAGTTTGGGATCGACAAGAAATTGAGCAGTTAATGTATAGACATGCTCGTTCACTTGATCGTATGGATGAAGACTTAATGAAGTCAACTTATTGGCCTGAAGGGATTGAAGAACATCAAGAGCCTATCTATCCAGAATTATTTTATTGGAATGATAATGCATGGAAGTTTGCACCAGAAGCTATGAAAGGTTTTGCTAATTTAAAAGTAACCCAACACAGAATCAGCAATATTTTAATTGAGGTAGATGGGAATCAAGCTACTGCTGAAACATATGTTTGGGCCTATCATGTTCACGAAGAAAACGGTGTTGATAAGGAGGGTATTCTAGGAGGAAGACACTTCTTTAAATTAGAAAAAAGAGATGATGAATGGAAAATATTACATAGAGTTACAGTGTTTGATTGGAATCAAAATCATGATGCATCAGCTGTATGGAGTGAGAAGTTTTCTGACAAATATAAAACAAAAAGAAATAAAGAAGATTTAAGCTATGATTTTATTAAGTAATTATCATGTTAATAGGAGCGTGAATATTTGTGATAACAGATAATTTATTTAGTTCAATTAAAATTGGAAATATAAAAATAAATAATAGGCTAGTTGTTCCACCAATGGTAACTATTTTTGCGAATGAGGATGGAACAGCAAGTGAAGTTTATATGGCATATTTGGAAGAAAAGGCTAAAGGCGGATGGGGAATAATAATACCTGAAAATTATGCAATATCAAAAGAATCAAGAGGATTTTTAAAATTGCCAGGATTATGGAATAATTATCAAATAGACAGCCATAAAACTTTAACAGATAGATTACACAAATATAATGTAAAAGTCTTTGCTCAATTGAATCATGCTGGAAGACAGACATCACGCAAGATTACAGGATGTCAACCTGTGGCACCATCACCTTTACCTGATCCAACCATAAATGAAATACCTAAAGAATTGTCTATTTCCGAAATCAAGGCAATCGTTCGTCAATTCGGAGAGGCAGCACTAAGAGCTAAAAAGGCTGGATTTGATGGAGTAGAAGTTCATGGAGCTCATGGGTATTTAATTAATCAATTTGTATCACCTTTCTCAAATAAGAGGACTGACGAATATGGTGGAAATTTAATGGCTCGAATGAAACTTCCTCTCGATGTAATTGCTGATATTAGGAGTAAAGTTGGAGAAAACTTTCCATTGATTTATAGAATGTCAGCTAATGAATTTGTTGAAGGTGGGTTATCTACTGAAGATAGTGTAGTTATAGCTTCAATCTTGGAAGAAGCAGGTATTGATGCAATACATGTAAGCAATGGAGTTTATGCTAGTTCTCAATATATTATTCCACCATCAGCAGTTAAAGAGGGATGGAGTAGTAATATCTCAGCAGAAATAAAGGCTGTAGTTAACATTCCTGTAATTACAGTTGGAAGAATAAACAATCCACTGTTGGCTTCTTCAATTATAAGAACAAACAAAGCTGACCTTGTTTCAATGGGGAGAGCGTCGATAGCTGATCCATATTTGCCTTTAAAAACTAAGAATGGTGAGTATACAAGTATTAATAAATGTATTGGTTGTTTACAAGGGTGTGCAGGAAGAAATGTTCAACAACTTCCTATTAAATGTTTAGTAAATCCTGTAATTGGAAATGAAAGTAAAGTACAAGCTCAAAAAACAGTAAATCAGAAGAGAGTTACTGTTGTTGGAGGAGGACCAGCGGGGATGCAAGCTGCAATAACAGCATCAAAAAATGGACACATCGTTGACTTGTATGAAAGTAAAGACAGATTAGGTGGACAATTATTACAAGCTGCCATACCACCTAATAAGAGTGATATAAATCAGTTTATAAGAAATATGGTACAAGAAATAAAAAAATCAGATATTCGTGTTCACTTAAATACGCAAGTAACAGAAGAAATGTTAACCGAGTCATCAGCCGATGCTATTATCTTTGCTACTGGAGTAAAACCAATTGTACCTAAAATAGAAGGTATTGAAAAGAAACATGTTGTTCTAGCACAAGACATTTTAAATGGAAAAATTAATAGTGGTGAAAATGTAGTTGTTATTGGTGGTGGATTAGTGGGTGCTGAAACAGCTGAGCATCTAGCAAATCACGGTAAAAAAGTTACCATAGTAGAAAAAATGGATAAACTAGTTGCCAAAGGACAACCTGCAGTAAGATATTTCTTGCTACAAGATATGAAAGAGCATGACGTAATTATATACACAAATTCAACTGTTGAAAGCATATCGGACACATATGTTAATATAAAAACAAGTGATAAATCAATAAAATTAGAAAACGTTGATACAGTTGTTTTAGCCCTTGGATCAGTTTCGAATAATGTATTATATGAAAAAATGAGATATATTAGTAAGTGCGTTAAGTTGATTGGAGATGCTAGTGAAGTTAGAAGTGCACTTGAAGCGGTAGAAGAAGGATTCCAAGCAGGAATGAATATTTAATATAATTAGGAGATTAACTATGGAAAAAATAATTGGAATTAGTGGAAGTACTGTCAAAAATGGGGTTGTTGAAAAGGCTCTAAGAAGAGTACTTGAAGCAACTGGTCTAGATTACGAAATAATAAGATTACACAGAATTGATATGAAACAATGTCTTGGTTGCACAAAATGTGCATATTCAGCCCAATGTATATTAAAAGATGATATAAATGAAGTACTTGATAAAATAGTTAAAGCCCCTGCAGTTGTTTTTGGAACACCAGCAAGAATGGGTGGACTTAATTCTTTGGCAAAATCGTTCTTTGAAAGATTATTCCCCTTGTTTCATGATAATCATTTAGCAAAAAAAATAACAGCTTCTGTTTCAGGTGGAGCTTTTGATCAAGAATTAGTAGCACAAGAATTTTCAAGACTTTTTAAATCATATAAAATGAATGAAATAGGTCATATAACAGTAGGTGGAAATGTCTCTTGTTATAAATGTGGAAAAGGAGAATCCTGTCCAAATAGTGCTTTTAGAATGATGTATGGAGATAATGCTAAAATTGATGATAGCGTCTTCTATAGATTTGAAAATGATATCGAAAAACAAAAAGAAGCAGACTTATTAGGAAAAAAATTAAGAGAAATGATTGTGTGATAAACCTCATTCAAATTAATTTTATTAAATATTATATCTTTGAATAAGAGTCATGTGATTTATAATGTTACATGGTTCTTTTTATTTATAGATCTTTATTATAAAGTGAAGAAGGAAATATTATGTCCATACAATCAAGAAAAAAAGAGTTACCAATTTAAAGTGGTAACTCTAAGACGTATTGATGAAATGTATAATGTTGTAATTTTGATAGGCTATAAGAATTAGTTTTCAAAATATTCTGTCTAATGCAGATTTTGGAGACTATGTGAAGTTTTATCGGGATAATTGCTAATACAAAGTATTATAGAGCCAGAATTTGATTACAGTCTCTCTGTCTTTTAAATAATTATTTAGTTTATTTTAATGCCTCTAAAGCCTTTATATAATAAGTGATAATATTGTGAAAATAGGATTTCATAATGAAATTATGTTGATTGTTTTTAGCGTTTTGAATTAGAACGACTAAATAATCCTTAACTTCTTCAGGATTATTTTGGTAGGTATTTAATAGGGTGTTTAATTTATTATTTGCTTGATTAAATATCAGTTTAATAATAAATGTTAGGATAGCGATGATAAATAAAAATATAATATAGAGGATATATTCACTATAAAAGAATGTTAAACTTAATGCTAGAAGTAAAAATAAGATTATAATAATCCAAGTTATTAGAATACGCTTTTCGAAGATCCTCTGAATTTGTTTAATATTATCTTCAAATACTTGATTCATTATTGCTCTCATAATCTATCGTTCTATTTAAAGTCTTAATTGCTTCATCGTAATATTTATAAGATTTTTTATTAAACAGATGAAATAAAAAATCTTGGAGATTATAGTTATTAACATCGTTTCTATACTTATTAATGTGCTCTATGGTGTTATCTTCATCTTCTTCATAATGTTTTAATAACCAAATATTTCTTCTATAGGATATATAATTAATCATAATACCGATTAGTAACAAAATGCCCATAAAAGAATATAAAAGGGGTGCAGGATATGGACCTACTTTAAACTTAAGAGCAGTTGCTAAAATAATTAATAGGGCACTTAATAATATTAATGAAATCAATTGGAGTAAAATTTTATTTAATATTTTTTTAATGTAGTATTCAAACTTCTGATTCATAATATCACCTTCATTTTACTATTATAGCATATATTCAGTCGTTTAGTGTCATTTTTTTTATTAAAAAAGCCCACTTAATGTGGACTCTTTACTTAACAATGGGTTTAAAATTAACCCCAAATATCCCACCTAAACCACCTGAAAGGATAAATATTCCATATTTAGCGATGGTACTTAATGACATCTTTGATTCAAGTCCTAAAAATTGAATAAGTAATAAGATGATAATCATAAAAATTGATAACATGATACCATTTAATAAACCTTTTGCTTGTTTAATATTTCCACTTAAAAATCCTAATATTATAAATAGTAAAACCCCAGTAACAAAAATGTAAATGGATTTATCTTCTACACTAACTATTTTGAAATAAACTAAAATAGATGAAACAGCGATTATAATTAAAGATAATATAAGCCATATTAATAATATGGTAACATTCTTTTTGAAATTGTTAATCATATAAAACCCTGCCTTTCTATAAAATTATATGATTTAATTAATCTGAATAGAATAAATAAATGAAATATATATAAATAATTTAAGGTGATAACATGTATGAAATGATACAAATTCTCTTACGGACTTTCTTTAGTTACATATTAGTTTATATCACATTCCGGATACTTGGGAAAAGAGAAATTGGTGAATTAAGTATTATAGACCTCATTGTCTTTTTGATGATTGCTGAAATTACTGTCTTCTCTATTGAAAATATAAATAAACCATTTATCCACTCTGTAATTGTCATCGCTTTACTCATTCTTTTACAGAAATTATTAAGTTATATTACACTCAAAAATGTTAAAGTCCGTGAGAAATTAGAGGGGACTCCTTCTGTAATTGTTGCCAATGGTAAAGTAAATTATCAAGAAATGAAAAAACAAAATTATTCATTTGATGATTTAATGAATCAATTAAGAGATAAGGAGATACGTTCTATATCTGAGGTAGATTATGCAATTTTAGAAATAGGTGGAACCTTATCAGTATTTAGAAAAGGAGAAAGAAATATATCACCATTACCTGTAATTATTTCAGGTCATTTTATTGAAGAGAATTTTAATTACTTAGATATTGATAAAGAAAGAGTAAAACAATTATTAAAAGAACAAGGTTATGATGATATTAGTAAAGTTTTATATGCCAATTATGAAAATGATGAATTATTTATCATTAGGCTTAATCCTAATGATTAATAAGTTGATTTTTTATTTTTCTGATGTCTCCTATGTTAAATAGAAATACAATACCTGTATAAAGAATGATTAAGATAAACATATTAATAAATGCATTACTGATAAATTGTGAGATTTTCAGTAAACTTCCTACTAGATAAGTAAATATTAGTAAATATATAGAAGTAAAAATGGTTTTAAAATTATATTTCATTTTTATTGTTTTACTTAAAACAATAAAATCAGCAACAGTAACGAATATAGAGTTTATTATAATTGCGGTTGTTAATCCATGGACATTAATATAAGGTGTACTAACTAATATATAAATTAGAAATAGTTTAATGGCAGCTCCTATTAAAGTGTTCATCATTGCTGATTTTGCTTTGTCTATGGCATGTAATGTTGAGGTAATTGGAAGTTGAAAATAGTGAAATAAAAATAATGGGGCCATATAAGATAGGAAAACAACACCATCGGTTGTATTAAAAAATAGTTTCATTAATTCATTTGGATAAAGTGTTAGAATTATGGTAAATATACCACCTGATAAATATGATAAAAAAATGGAAAGGTTAAAATAGTGACTAATTTTCTCGCTATTTTTTTTTGTATGAGCTTCTGAAATAATCGGAATGAGCGGGATGGAGACAGCAACACACAAAAAGGATGGGACTAATAATAATGAAATTGTATAACCTGTAATTTGACCATATATTCTTGTCACATAATGACTACTTATTCCAATAGATATCATCGCAAAAGAAAAGATAATTGGTTCAAAAAAATGGGATAAAGAACCAATTAATCGACTACCAGTTGCGGGGAGTGAGATGGTTAAAATGTCTTTAATGATGTTTTTTTCATAGGTTTTATTTTCAACTCTTTTTTTTATAATTCGATTCCATGAACGT
Organism: Mycoplasmatota bacterium; assembly: GCA_018394295.1. NCBI lineage: Bacteria > Bacillati > Mycoplasmatota > Mycoplasmatota bacterium. The sequence continues at coordinate 1,817,971 of CP074573.1, read as the reverse complement.
TTATTTTTTATTCTATAGATCATATAGATTAATGAGATAGCTTCTCCAATTGACATTGATAGAATCGCTCCACAAACCGCAAGTTCAATACTATAAGGGAGTAAAATAATGACTAAGCTAATACTTGTTGTAATACGCACGATTTGTTCAATTAATTGGCTATATGAGGGGACGCCCATTATTTTATAGCCATGTAAATAACCTTTAATAATACTTGAAAATGAAACTAAAGGAACAAAAAAAACAAGTGATAGAATTGGATAATAAGTTCTTTTATCATTTAATAAATTGAAAGATAGAAATTTGGCTGAAAGTAATAAAATGGTTATGAGTAATAAACTATTAATTAAACTAATTCGTAAAGCCTTTAATACGATGGTTTGATTGGAAATACGCTGTTTAATATTATTTTCTGAGACTAGTTTACTAATTGCGATTGGAAATCCTAATTGGGCAAGTGATATAAGTAAGACAAAAGTAGGCATCACCATCATATAGATACCAATACCTTCAGAGGTTAATAATCGTGCGATAACCATTCTATTAACTAATCCAAGTACCTTAACAATCATTCCCACAACAACTAAAATAATGGTTCCTTGTATAAATGTTTGCTTTTTCATTGTTTTCACCTTTTCAAATTAAACATTTTCTTATACAATTATAATTATATTAAATTAGTTTTATGAGTAAAAAGGTGATTATTATGTTAGATTCACAATTTAAATGGAATTTACTGTCTAAAAATGAAGTCAATAATGAAGAAGAATTAATGAATATATTGTTTCAAAACCGTAATTTATTGAATGATATTGAAAAAAGTCGATTTTTGAGTGATGAATTATCACTATACGATCCTTTCTTATTTAAGGATATGCATATAGTTATTAAGCGAATTAATGAAGCAATATTAAAAAATGAAAAAATAATGATTTATGGTGATTTTGATGTTGATGGTGTGACTGGCGTTGCGATTTTATATAAAACACTAAAAAAAATGAATGCGAATGTTTTTTATTATATACCCAATCGATTTAATGAAGGATATGGACCAAATCAAAAAGCTTTTGAAACGTTTGTAAATCATGACTTTAAAGTTATTATTACTGTTGATAATGGAATTACAGGAATTTTAGAGGGAGAGTATTTAAAAAGTGTTGAGGTTGATCTAATCATTACTGATCATCATGAACCTAAGTCACAATTACCTAGTGCTTATGCCATCTTACATCCAAAAGTTGTAGGAGAGAGCTATCCTTTTAAAGATTTATCAGGAAGTGGGGTTGCCTTTAAACTCGCCCATGCATTATTAGGCGAAGTTCCTTATGATCTAATTGATTTAGCTTGTCTAGGTACTTATTGTGATATGGTTAGTTTACATGATGAAAATCGTACAATTGTCAAATGGGGAATAAAACAATTAGAAAGAACAAAACATCTAGGACTTCGGTTACTTTCACAAATGGCTAATATTAAAATAATTGATGAAAATACCTTAGGTTTTATTTATGGTCCACGATTAAATGCCCCAGGAAGAATGGATACAGGAAATGTATCTGTAAGACTCTTGACAACAGAAGATATAAAAGAAGCTCAAGAATTAGTTAGTGATATTGAGGCCTTAAACAATGATAGAAAAACTAAAATTAGTACAATAACTGATGAAGCAATTGAAGAAATTACGATGCATAATTTATCACAGAATCATGTGATTGTGGTTGCTAAAGAGAATTGGCATGAAGGGGTTTTAGGGATTATTTGTAATCGCCTTTTAGCCATTTATCATAAACCAATTATTGTTTTAACAGAAACTGAATTTGGTTATAAAGGTTCAGCAAGGACACTAGAAGATTTTCCACTTCACGAAAACTTAGAAAAATGTAAAGACTTGCTTGATAAATTTGGTGGACATAAGATGGCAGCGGGATTAACTTTGAAAAAGGAAAATCTTTCGTTGTTTAGAGAACGACTACATGAGCTAGCACAAGCTAATTTAAATAATTACCTAAAGATTGATTGTTCACTGAATGAAAACATGATTAGTAGTAAATTAACGAGGGATTTAGATAAATTTAGACCCTTTGGTATTAATAATCAAAAACCTTTGTTTTTATTAAAAGACATTGAGGTCATAACTTGTAAGCCTGTTGGAGAAAAAAATAAACATTTAAAACTAAAATTACGAAAAAATAAGTTTTTTTTGAACGCAATTGCTTTTAATATGGGAAATTTATTTTATAATATAAATAATAATGATTTGGTTGATGTTGTTGGCACTTTTGAATTAAATGAATATAATAATACAATTACAAACCAATTTCAAATTGTAGATATTAAGTGTAGCCATAAACAATTCTTTGATTATAGAAATAAAGTTTTTGATGAAACAGTTTATAGTGATCAAAACTTAACCTATCTCTATTTTGAGAAAGATTATGGTTATAGTCAAGGTGAAATGTTTTCTAATGAATTAAATCTTTCAAGTGATGTTGTTTTAATTGATTTACCTAAAAGTTTTGAAGATTTAAAACATATTGTGAATCATCCAAATGTTTTTAATGTTTATATATTATTTAAATATGATGACTTATTTTCCCAAGAGCATTTAATCACACGTGCGAAATTAGCGAGAATTTATCAGGTATATAGAAAATATAAACAGTTTAAGCAAAATGATGAACAATTAATTAATCAATTAGAAAAGCTAGGATTTAATAAAAAAATACAAAACATTTCATTACAGGTGTTTTTTGAGCTAAATTTTGTTATAATAAAGGATAATGAAATTATTGTTGTGGAGAATCCTGTCAAAAGGCAATTAACAGAATCAAAGACCTTTCAACAAATCATAAATCAAGTTGAGTTAAAGGAAAAGCTCATTTTATCTACAAGTTCAGATTTAATAAAGATTTTAAAAAATTAATATATTGTGGAGGATATTCAAATGCAAATCGAAAAATATATAGCTGATGTTCCAAATTTTCCAAAGGAAGGAATTTTGTTTAAAGACATTACGCCTTTAATGCAAAATGGAGAAGCCCTAAAATATACAATTGATAAATTAAGTGAATATGCGATTGCCAAAGGTGCTTCTTTAATCGTTGGTCCTGAGGCACGTGGATTTTTATTTGGTACACCTGTTGCAGCTGTTACAGGTCTAGGTTTTGTACCCGTTAGAAAACCTGGGAAATTACCAAGAGAAACAATTGAATATGAATATGATTTAGAATATGGTTCAAATAAATTATGTATTCATAAAGATGCAATTCAAAAAGGTCAAAAAGTGATCATCATTGATGATTTACTAGCAACAGGTGGGACTGTAGAAGCAAGTATTAAACTTATTGAACAATTAGGTGGAATTGTTGTTGGATGTGCCTTTTTAATTGAATTAAATGAATTAAAAGGAAGAGATAAACTAAAAGACTACGAAGTTTTTTCATTAATTCAATATTAATAAAATAATAAACTGAAGTTAAAGGTGGTGAATCGTATGCCAGAAATAACGTTAAAATTTGAACAATTGATGCAAACAGCGAAAACTTATATCACAAATGAAGCTAACCTTGATTTAATTGAAAAAGCATATAACTATGCTGAAGAGAAGCATCATAATCAATTTCGTAAATCAGGAGAACCGTATATTATTCATCCGTTAGAAGTTGCTACTATTCTAACAACTTTTAATGCTGGTCCGAATACGATTGCCGCAGGTCTGTTACATGATGTGTTAGAAGATACAGGTGTGACTTATTATGAGATGACTCAAGAATTTGGTGAAGAAATTACTACTTTAGTGGATGGGGTTTCTAAATTAGGTCAGTTTAAATTTGTTTCAAAAGAACAAGCTTTAGCTCAAAATTATCAGAAGATGTTTTTAGCGATGGCTAAAGATATACGTGTTATTATCATTAAATTAGCCGACAGGCTTCATAATATGCGAACGTTAAAATATATGCCTAAAGAAAAACAAACATCAATAAGTAAAGAAACGCTTGAGATATTTGTTCCGATTGCTCATCGATTAGGTATGTATCGGTTAAAATCCGAGTTAGAAGATCGATGTTTACGCTATATTGATGTTGATGAATATTATTATATCGCCGGGTTAATTAATGAAAAACAAAAAGAACGTGAACAAGGTATCGCTAATATGATTGAAGAATTATCGCTCTTATTAGACGAACATGATGTTAAATATGAAATTAAAGGACGTATTAAAAACATTTATAGTGTTCATAAAAAGATGCGTGAAAAAAATAAAGAATTTTCAGAGATTTTTGATTTATTAGCATTACGCCTAATTGTGAGTGATGAGGCGACTTGTTATCATGTATTAGGAGTTATTCATGCTAATTTTAAACCGATTCCGAAGCGGTTTAAAGACTATATCGCAATGCCTAAACCAAATATGTATCAATCCTTACATACAACAGTTATCGGTCCGAATGGCAAAATATTTGAAGTACAAATCAGAACGAAAGAAATGGATAATGTTGCCGAATTTGGGGTTGCAGCTCATTGGGCATATAAAGAAAATCGCAATAATACCGCAGAGCAAGAACATATTGAAATCCAGAAAAAATTAAAGTGGTATAAAGAAATGGTTGAATACACAGAAAATGATGAAGCAGATGATATAGTCGAGCTTATGAAAGATGATATTTTTTCTGCGAATGTTTATGTTTTCACACCAAACGGTGATGTGTTAGATTTTCCTGCTGGTGCTACACCACTTGATTTTGCTTATCGTATTCATAGTGAAATTGGTGATAAAACCGTTGGTGCAATTGTCAATGGAAAAATTGTTCCTTTAACTTATGAATTAGTAACTGGAGATGTTGTTGAAATCAAAACATCTAAACAATCTTATGGACCAAGTGAAGGCTGGTTAAAAATTGTTAAAACACAACATGCTAAAGGAAAAATTAGACAATTCTTTAATAAACAAAATCGAAGTTCGATTATTGAACAAGGAAAAGATTTAGTTAATAAAGCATTAGAAGGTAAAGTCCCTAGTGTGATGGATTTCTTAAGTGATGAAAAGTATATTAGTAAGTTTCAAAAACAAGGTGTTAATTCTGTAGATGATTTGTTATATGCCGTTGGGAAGAAAATTATTTCTATACAAACGATTATTCAAAAAGCTCAAAATAATAATCCAACTTTTGATGCGCAAGCAATTCTTGAACATTTTAATGAAGATAAAGCGAAAGATAAAATTAGAGTGTATCGATCAAGTGACACAGGAATTGTTGTTGATGGCTTAGATAATCCACATGTAAAGATTTCTAAATGTTGTAGCCCTATACCAGGAGATTCAATTGTAGGTTATGTGACCAAAGGAAAAGGAATTACAGTTCATAAATCAGATTGTAAAAATGTTACTGATTCAGAAAAAGAGCGTGTAATTGATGTTTATTGGTCAGATAAACTGGAAGGTAAAAAATTTGAAGTTGATTTAATGATTACGGCGTTTAACAGAAATAATTTATTAACAGATGTGATTAATTCAATTAATGCATTAAGTGTTAATTTAGTCGCTGTATCAGCTAATATCAATAAGGATAGTACAGCTACTGTTAAAATTAAAGTATTAGTTGAAGATGTCACTAGATTAAATAATATTGGCATTAATCTAAAGAAAATAAAAGATATTTATTTTGTTGAACGAATTACAAAATAAATCTAGATTTAAAGAACAAAAAAAATTATTAATCAAGAATATAAATAGGATATATTAATACTATATTTAAATAATATAGTATTTTTTTGAAACAAAAATTCAATTAAGATAGAAATAGGTGAAATTTACATGAAGATAGTAATCCAAAGAGTAAGTAGTGCATCGGTTGAAGTTGAAAAGAAAATAGTTGGTCAAATTGATGATGGGTTGATGTTACTTGTTGGAGTAACTCATGAAGATACGCAAGAGGATATAGATTATCTAGTACGAAAAATTATTAATATGCGTATTTTTGAAGATGAAGAAGGTAAAATGAATAAATCGCTTATTGATACTCGTGGTAGAATACTTAGTATCAGTCAATTTACTCTCTATGCAAATAGTCGTAAAGGAAATAGACCTAGTTTTGTTGACTCAGCTAAACCTGATCATGCAGAAAAGTTATATAATAAATTTAATGAAGAACTTAAAAATAAAGATATTAGAGTTGAAACAGGCATATTTGGTGAGCATATGAATGTTACATTGGTTAATGATGGGTCAGTAACAATTGTTATTGATTCTAAAAATAAATAGGTGTTTTTATAGGGAGAGTCCACCATTGAAAAATTGTGAAAAGTAATGTCTAGTCAAAATATATTAAAAAGTTTCATATCTTTTTTTGTTATCCAATAAACTAAATAGAAAGTAGAGATAGTATTGAATATTAAACCAAGTTAAGAAAGTTATATCTAAAATATCAAGTGATACTGGAAAAAAATTAAATAAATCGAGATAAAATATTTTGATATGCTTACCGAAGTAAAAAAACGGCGAAGAGAAGTTATACATGTTAAAAACCCAAATGGTGAAAATATTAGTGATTTAGGGTTATATGAGTTACTTGTTAGTTCTCTAGAAGAATCCAATGAGAAGGATTTATATTTCAATCAAATGCTTAAAGTTTTTAGAGAAGAACGTAAAATATATAAAAATATTGATATTCATGAAGATATAGAATTTAAAAAATTTATTAACGATATATATAATTATTTATACTTGATATTGATTGAGAAAAAATACATTACTTGTTTAGGTAATAATCTTTTTACAAGTGATTGATAAATTATATTTTGGTGTTTAAGATTAAACATATTCATGTTGATTTATTTGGCCTTAATTTTATTGAGTTAAAGTGTTTTATATCAACATAAATAAACTAATATTATTTTTTAATTCTTGTATTTATTAGTAGTTTATGTTAATATTACACTAAATTACCCGCTTTTATTTTCGGAAGCGGATATTGAGGTGCAAAAATGTTTGATTTTGAAAATGTAAAGTCTGAATTTATAAAAAATGGTGGAATATTAAAAACATCTGAACTAAATTTATTAGGACTTACAAGTCGACAAATAAAAAGATTAGTTGAAGATGGTAATATTATTAAAATTAAATATGGTTTTTACGAACTTAGTGATTATTTTACTCAAGATGAGGTAATCATAGCTAGATTGTTTCCTGATTCTGTAATTTTCTTGGAAAGTGCACTTATGCACTACGATTATACAGATAGGATACCATCATCATGGCAAATAGCCGTTGATAAAGATAGTGAAAAAAGCAAGTATAAAATTGACTATCCTAGTATAGAACCATTTTACATTGAAAAAGGATATATGAATATTGGTTTAACCAATTATCAACTAGATGGGATAAAAATTAACATTTTTAATCGAGATCGTACTATTTGTGACGTATTAAAATATGAAAAAAAATTAGATAAAGAAATATTTAATCAAGCAATAAAGAGTTATTTAAAAGATGATAAAAAAAACCTTACATTATTATATAAATATTCTAAATTATTAAATATAAAAGGAAAAGTAAAAACATTCATTGGAGTGTGGTTATAGTGGGGAATATAGCTGAATCAACATTAGCAAAATTAAAAAATAAATCTAAAGAAAGTAATATTCAATTTCAGCAATTACTTATATTATTTTGTCAAGAAGAATTTGTTAGAAGATTGTCGTGTTAAAAATTCAAAGAGCTACTCATTCTCAAAGGTGGATATTTACTTTATTCTATAAGTGGTTTTGCAATATTAAAGTATTTATTAATTCTGAAGAGATTTCTATACAGTCTATGAGATTTTATAAAAAAGCAAGAAAAATATTAAAATGGGAAGAAATTTCTAAGGTTGAGTATAGATCAAATACTGTAATTCTATTTAATAATACGAACACAAAATTAACGTTTTTTAAATCCGCTTGGAAAAATTATAATCAATTGTACTTTCAAATTTATAAGAATATATTAAAAAATAATCCTACATGCAAAATAGATCATTCTCTTATTGAGTATTTAAGACTAACTTATAATGAGATAAATTTCACTAAAGATAATGTAGAGCTTAGAGAAGATTCAAGTAAGAATGATCCTTATGACAACATTTATAAACAATATAGTCAAAGATTAATCGTCTTATTTTATAAGATATTAATATATTTCATGCTAATGTTCTTTTGGACAATATTATTAGCTTCATTTTATAAGATTAACGATTCCATATATAATCTATTACTCGTACTATACATTTTTCTTTGGACATATCTTCTCTTTTTCTTAATTTCATTATCTCATAATAAAGTTTATTTAAATAAAAATTCTATTGTTGTTAAATACCTATTTTTTAATAAAAGAAGATTATGGATAGACATCATAAAAATTGAATATAAAAGTAAAAAAGTCGTGCTCATTGCTCATAACGGTAAGAAATTAAAACTAGATCGGAGATGGAAGAACCATAAAGAAATATCTTTAAATATATATCAAATTATTATAAATAAAAATACTAATTGTGAAATAGAAGAAGATTTTCTTGCTTATGTAAAAGGTTCTAAATCTATGGATAATCATTATTGATTCTAAATAAATTTAGAGGAACTATACTTTTTAAATGTCAATTTATCTTTTATATATTTACTTTTTAATTTATAATTGATATATGATTGAACAAGATAGAATAGGGTGGTTATATGAATCAAGTTCCAATCAAATTAGATGAAGCTGATGTATTATATTTTACAGGAAATAAGAAGGCAAATCATTTTGGATATGTTCATTATGATGATCATAAAGAAAATATTACTGCTTTAGTAATTTCTACTTGTGGGCATAATGATTATTATTTATTTTCATGTGATATAAATTGGAATGTAATCAGTGATACGCTACACCATTCAGTAGAAGAAGCCATGGATTGTGCTTCGATATCACATCACTTTAATAATATATGGTATTGTAAGAGTGGCGGATTAGTTTTTAAATCAGATAATAATGTTATTGAATTATTTTATGAATATACATATTCTTTAAATTCTAATGATAACCATATTAATTATTCTCAAATTTATAAAAGTGATGATTATAACAGCCATTGTTCTAAATATGGATTAAAATTAAGCCAAAAGAATAAAATTATTAAATCTATATTACTCATGGCAGGTTCCTTCGATGCTCCAGTAAACACAGATAATGTTATTATTGATGGTAAACGTTTATTGATTTCCGTCTGTGATACTTTATTTTGTTTAAATACTCTTAATTTATCATTAGTTTGGAAAGTTAAAGTTGATGATAGTATATGTTTTATATCTATTCTTTTGATCAATTTTATATTACCCATGGTGAAATGGTAATTAAGAGAATAAATAAAAAGGGTAGAATAGATTGGGAATATTATGGTGCAGATATTTTTGTTTCTCCTGATGATGATAATAATCTAATCTTTGAAAAAGATAAAATTATTGTTAAAGATTTCGAAGAAAATGTTTACTATTTAGATTTTAATGGTAATCCTTTAAAATCTATTAAAACTAATAAATAATTAATCATTCTTTTGATAGGCCAGTGACAAATATTATTGATAAAAATATATAAATAGATGCTCCTCTAGGCTATAATAAAACTAGATAATATATGTATGTTTTAACGAAGATATTGAAGTAGGTGATAATATGAATATTAGGATAGGGACATCTGAAGAAGTAAGAATCTTATGGGGAGAAAAGTATAGCCCCACTGAAAATTATTTTGTAGAGGGAATTGAAAAAGGGAATATTGAATTTTGGACTATAGAAAATGAAGAAAATAATCTAGTAGGTGAATTGTATATATTTTGGAATTCAGTTGACGCTGATGAGGCAAATGGTAAAAATAGAGCTTATCTATGTGCATTCAGAATTAAGGAAGCTTATAGAGGAAGAAAACTTGGAAAGGCTCTTATGAAACGTGTCTTAGAACATGTAATAGATAAAGGTTTTAACGAGGTAACTATTGGTGTTGATCCAGAAAATGAAGAAAAGTTAACAAGAATGTATCATTCATTTGGATTTACAGATTTTATAAAAAAACAGCACTATGATTATCATTATTTAGATAAAAATAAAAAACCAGTTTATTTTGAAGAACCAAGTATGTTGTTATTAAATAAATTAAATGAGGTATAGACATTATTGATGAACTTTATCATTCCGATTTTTGTCTCTTAAAAAACACACTTCGCATTATATTCTGATACTAAAAAAGGAAATAGACCTAGTTTCAACAAGACCAGAACAAGTTAAAGCACTGTATGATGAATTTAATGATTAATTAAGAAAAGAAAATATTAAAGTTGAGACAGGAATTTTTGGTGAGTATATGGAAGTATCATTAGTTAATGTTGGACCGGTGACAATAATAATTGATTTTAAAAATAAATCAAATATTAAGAGGATATAGACTTTAAATACGTCGATTCCTCTTTTATATTTTTCATTTTTGACTTATAATTAAATTAGTATTTTTGAAAGGGGACTTTAGGAGATTATGGAAAAAATTTTACCTATCATTATTATTAGTTTTGTATTAATATTAATTTATGCTTTATTTATATTTAGTCGTTATCATCGTTGTCCTGCAGATAAACTTATGGTTATCTATGGTAGAGTAGGAAATGATAAGAATGGGGAACCGCGAGGATTTGTCTGTATTCATGGAGGAGCAGCCTTTATATGGCCGATAATACAGAGTTATAAATATTTAGATCTTAAGCCGATTAAGGGCGAAATTAAATTAAAAAATGCATTATCAAAAGATAATGTTTTTGTTGAAATAGACGCCGAATTTACCATTAGTATATCAACTGAAGAGGGAGTTAGGGAAAATGCTGTAGAATGTCTGCTCGGACTTTCCCATGAAGAGATTCATGATATAACAAAAGATATTCTAGTTGGCAATTTGCGGTCACTGGTAAAGAATAAGAATGCTAAAGAATTAAACATGAACAACGATGAATTTATGTCAGGTGTCTATAGCAATGCTACTGATGAACTTGAAAAAATAGGTATAAAACCGATTCGCATTAACTTTGATTGTATAAGTACATTTGGAGGGGGAACAGAGAAACAAGATCTAATGAACATAACCGGTCAAAATTTGGCTGATAGTAAAATTAATAAAATTGAACTAGGTAACGACAAGATAATTATCTATTTAAATAGAAAACCAGATGTAAATGTTATAATTAAATGCATAGATTATATTGGTTATGAATTGTTGGGAAAGCGGGATAATTTTACAGTGTCAGAAATATTAATCAATGATGTAGATAAATCAAACGGAAATAATAACGCATTGTCTGATAATCCAGATTCAAATTGGCAGCAAATCCATATTAAATTACTAAACGGAGTTGAAATGAAGATTACTTGTAAAGCATTTGAGGTCTATTATTAGTAAGATAATTTTGTACAATAAATTTTGAATATTTTGACTGTAGATAAGATCAAGTATATAGTATGATATAACCAAGGAGGAGAACATGAATACAGAATTAATACAGAAAAAAATCCTTTTCTATTCAGCAGCATATATGACTAATGTCAATTATTTAATAATACTAATATTATTGTCGGTTTATATAGAGGTAGATAAGGATCTATATTTGACTTTAACTTTATGGGGTGTACCAGCATTGATTTCTATTTTATCTTCATATTTTATTATTAGAAAAAATATATTGAATAATTTATCTAGAGAACATGGAATATTGAGAATTACAATAGCACATGTACCATCTTTATTAGGATTGATAGTTGCATTTATATATCTGTTTGTTTTATAAATAAATGGTGTTTTTATACAACATTATGAGTTAATATATTATTTAAGTTTATTAACATCTTATAAAATTAGATAGACAATATTTTGGGTTTTTAAAAGGTTGTAACAATATTAAAATTTTATTCGCTTATACAAGAAAATAAATAGACCAAATTTTATTGAATCAACAAGACCTGAACAAGCAAAAGCAATTTATGGTGAATTTAATGATAAACTAAGAAAGAAAATACTGAAGTTGAAGTAGGTATTTTTGGAACTATGTTTCATTAAGTAATGATGGACCTGTGACAATTATAATCCATTTCCAAAATAGATAAATAAAGAGGAATCACAGTTAAATGTCATTTCCTCTTTTATTTTTTTATTTTTGAAATATAATTTATATATACATTTGAAATAATAACAGTCTGAAAGTCTCAAGGAGTTGTAATTAGAAAACAGATTGATCGAAGATGAATTTCAATCTATAATTGCCTACTAATATTATATATCCTCCTGATTAGAAAGAACTTATACATAATTTAGGAGCTCTAAATGTATTTTAGGGTAAATTTATTTACATGACTTTTTTAAAAGAGTATTAAATTTCACCTAAATCTTTAAATAAACGATATATTCCTAAAAATGCAAATAGAAAGCCTAAACCTATATTAAGTAAAAAATTGAATAAATTATTAAGAATGATATTATATAAATTTAGTAATGAAAAATCAGGTGCTAATAAAATTAAGTATGACATCAATTCAGCAAAAACAACACTGAATAAAACACAAACTAGAATAATCCAACGGGTTTTAAAACCATATTTTCCACCTAATGTTTTGTAACCTTTTAATGAAGCAATACCGATTAAATATCCAAGAAAAGATGCATAAAAGCCAAAATAACTTACAATAAACCAAGGAATAGTTCCAATTAACCCACCTAATAAAGCGCCTATGGTTCCTAAGAAATAATTTCTTCTTGCAAAATCTTTTTTCTTTTTCTTTTTACTTCTTAAGTAATATTCGTAGCAATAATTATGTGTATGGAATTGAATTTTTTTTAATGAACATTGATCATCAGGATTTTCTAATCCACAAAACACACAATATTTTTGAGTTCCAATGTTGTTAGTTATGAGAAAGTTAGTCAAGTTTGATAATAATGAATTAATTTCATCTTCTGTCATTAAACTAAATACTTCTTTTACGTTGATAAATAAAACACTATTATTAAAACCAAATTCATGTAATTTTAATTCAGTTTTTTGATCATTCAAAAAGTTTTTTACACTTTCTTGCTCTACATCTGTAATATGTGTTAGTGGAACAATAAATTTTTTAAATCTTTGTCTTTGAATTACAGTGAATAAATATCCACGTTCTTCTCCATAAGCAATTGATTTGTTAATGGTCCATCCTTTTTTTTCAGCATAATTCTTCAGTGATTTTTTCATAAACCCTCCCACATTATTTTATAAAAAACATTAAAAATATTATATCAAATTTTTTCTTTTTAATAAATGTATTTTAAATATAATTGATAAATTTTAATAGAAATTCAATATGGAACCGTCCAAACTTTATTGAATCTGCAAAATTTGAACATGCAAAAGGTCTTGATGATGATTTTATTGAGAAACTTAGAAAAGAAAGTATTAAAGTTGAAACAGGAATTTTTAAAGGATAATAATTATAGGACGAATTAAAAAAGATAAGAGTTTAAAAACTAAAAAATTCTCTATGGATTTATCAATAAAAAATATGAAATATGGAAAAAAATCGAAAGCTATGTATATTAAGATATTAACAATGTACTTGTTGAAAGTAACTTATATTAATTTATGAGCAACATGCTCAAGTGAATTATCAGGAGATTTCCCACTAAAAAAGACTGTCGACAAAAAGGCAATTTGTCAACAGTCTGAGATAATAGAAATTATATCCGTTTTAATTATACTAAATTTAATAATATTTACTATGGTAACATTCTAATATAAATCATGCATGCAGTGATAAGTTGATCATTAACCATTACTTCAACGGAAATGGCAACTTGATTACTTGTTGTATTAGGTACATTAAAGACTTCTTCATAACCTATTTCATTGTTATTCATTTTATAAATTATGATTGCTTCTGTGTCACTAGGGTCTATGACTACATTTACAATTTCAGAAATCGAAAGGGTAGGATGTTCATCATAATTGACATAAAGATATTGCATCATCCCATATTCTAAATTTTCACTTAAATATGTAACATTATTGGAATCATAATTGCTACCACTAATCTCTGCGTGTTTTAAAGTTTTAGCAAATATTTGTGCTGTAACCATTGTCCATTGAGCATAAAAAATAGTATCTTCAGTAATCATAAATTGGTCAAATGAATTATAAGCCGTACCACTTCCATCAGGTTCAGTGTTCCAACCATTAAATACATAATCTTCATAAATCATATTCCCTTGATCTTCTATTGTTACAGTTGCTCCACCATAATAATTCGTATTATCAGTAGGTACATTTTCATTTGTACCGTTCCCATCATATGTTACTGTGTATAGCTCTTCATCAGGTATTTCACCTATTGTAATGTCAAAAATAAACTGAATATCGAATTCTGCAAAACCTGCGGCAGAAAGCGTTAAGCCTGTGGATTCAACTGTTAATGTAGTAATATCCATTGGTACATCTATATCTTCATGAGAAATAACTTCTAGTATTGACCCACCTGTTCGTGCAAATGGGCTTTGTATAATAGGGTCATCATAGGTTGGTTTAGCAAAGTTATGAATGGAAACACAAGACTTAAATGACAATGTATTTGTGGTTGATATCATTTTTTTAAAGTAATTTGCATCACTGTCAATATCAAATTCAGTGTATTCACCTACAGGAAGGTTTACATATTCTACATCATCAATTGTATAATAAGTACCTTGTTCTAAATCATAATAATCATCAAAAACATAGGCAGGTGCCTCAAAACCTATTTCACCAAAAGTTAATGACAATACATCAAGCTTTACATCTTGCCAATAACCAACATCATAGGATGGATTTGATGAATATATTTCTAATATGACAGGTTTTACATTAATTTGTTTTAAAGATGCATATCGTGATATTTGTTGATCTTCTTCAATCCATTTAGCATATAAGACAGTATTAGAGTGAATGGTAAAAGTACTTCCTACAGGATAATCTGTTCCTTGACCATCAGCTTGTGAATTCCATCCCGAAAATACAAATCCAGTTTTCTCTAAATTTCCATCATTATCCATGATGATTACTGTTTCACCATCCATATAGTCAGTATTATCTACAACAGGATCCCCCCCTGTATTATTATTACCATGATAAACCACGTTATAAGTAGATGTACATCCATTAACAATAATGCCTACCATAATTATTAAAAATACAACTACTAGATTTTTAAATAGTTTAATAGTTCTTACCTCCTTATTATTAATTTAATTTATAAAACTCTGGTATACATAATAATACTATCATCATATCCATGCTTCTATACTAACATTACTATAAAAAAAGTTCTCCATAAAAACTAAATAGAATTATTTCTTATAATCCCAATAATTTTTCAACTTATATTGATATTACACAAGTCCAAATTCTAGCTTTTTCAAATTAAGAAAATATTATTGCCATAATAAAGTCAAATTCTATACAAAGTCTACTATTATGTCAAATAAAATTTAATCATCCCCATATTTGGTTCCACCATTTTTACCGCATGAATCAATTTTTCTTAAGACGTTGCAATTGTCAAAAAGTCCATCAGGTTCTCATGCAGATAAAAATGTGACTACAAACAAAATCATAAATATTAGAAAAAGCTTAATGATTTTTTTATTAGATATCCCTCCCTTTTTATAAATTTACTAGATATATATTAACATTATAACACTTATATGTTAATATTTAAGTATTATATATAATAAAACTTAGAAATACTGCACTAAATAAAAGGTATAATGAGATGAAAAATTCCCTAGATTAAGAGTTTAGGAAAAGTTAATTAAAATTGTTAATATCGAAAGACTTAAAAGTTACATGTGTTTATCTAGGTCATAATCAAATCTATACGTTAATCTTATATTATAAAATAAATGGTATATCTGTAAGGAAAAGAATATCTAAATCAAATATTAATACTATTGATTTTAATAGTACTTTTATTCAAAAATAAATTATGGACCTTAGAGATATATCCAAGGTCCTATTAAAATTTATTTGCATATATTTAAATGAAACAATGGTTATTTACTATATAATAATTCATTTATAGTTCGTTAAGTTGCAGAAAAATGTTATTATTGATCCAATTAGTATAAGAGGATTTTAGAAACGCTGAGTGGAATTTATCAAGATTTTTTAAATATAATTTCAGTATGATCCTATTTTTACTTTTTAGATTAGATCTTTCTAAGTTTTACTGGTAGCCTGTAAAATAATTGAATTAATTCTTCTTAATGTTCTGCTGCTTCTGCATCTGCTTTTGTTTTGTGAACTGTATCATATGGATGTTGTACTGGAGCATAAATAGAATATAGTTTAAGAGGTTTATTACCAGTATTAATTAAATTATGCCATTTTCCAGCAGGTATAATTAAAGCAAAATCATCATATACATTTTGTTGGAAATTTAATCTATCTTTTCTATCACCCATTTTTATGAGTCCTTGACCCTCTTCAATACGTATAAATTGATCGAGATTAGGATGAATTTCTAACCCTATTTCTTCTCCAGGGTTGATGTTCATTAAAGTAAGTTGTAAATGATCCCCTGTCCATAAAGTAGTACGGAAATTATTGTTTTGTTTTGTAGCTTCTTCAATATTAACTACAAATGGATTTGGTCCATAATCTTTTAATTCAATAAATTGTCTCCAAAAGTTTGAGTTATACATTGGAGTATTAACCCAGTAAGGATATGGATAGGTTCTATATCCGTTATACATATTATTTGTGTTATAGATTGATGTATTAACATAATAAGGGCTATGATATGAATTATAATTATTATTCATTCTTCTTCTTCCTCCCTTTCATAGTCCTAATAATATGATATGTAATACATTTAAATATGGTAATTGTATAGTAGTTGACATCAAAAAATTTTTTTTCAGAATATAAATTTTTTAGAGGAAATAAATATATTTAAAGATTTTATGTTTTTGAAATCTTCAAAGAAGTTACCTAATCATGAAAAAGATTCACCTTAATAGGAGGAAATAAATATGTCTTTGAATGAAATTAAATTTCTCAATTTAAAAGGATGAAAATTTATCATTTATGAAATAAGTTATGGATTTTATGAATGTACTGTAATAAGTGAGAATGGAATACAATTTTCGATGACGGGTTATTAAGAAGAGCAAATTGAATATGTTATAAGTCAATTATTAGAAAAAATTAAAGGTTTTAAGTTATAATATAATAATTCAAATAATAAATGAGAAATAATTTATTAAGATAGATCTTTTTGGATAATAAATGATTCGAATCGAATTTAAAATTAGAGGTTATTAGGCGAAATAATCATAATGTATAAAAATATTTATAAAATCTAGATTCAAAATATTTATTTCATAAATAGTATTTTTAAAATATGGTTTATTAAGAATGTGAGGTGATATTAATTCAAATAAAGATATTAACGTAATTTTAAAAGGATGATAAGTATTGGCGATTAAATGTTATAGAATTTATACTAGATGACGGTTATTAAATCTATTGAAAATGGATTAGATAAAAATGAAATAAGAACAAAACCCGATATACACAACTATTTGAGAAGAAAATCTATATTATCAGTAGAGGAGTAAATAATAAAGCACTTAATAATGATTTAACATATGAAATTATCAAGGAGGTAAGAAAGGTGAATGTTATAACACCTTTAAGTAATGTAGTACAATAGAAAATTGATTAAGATTATAAAGGAAAGAGGGGAATAATATGTTTAAAAATGATAATATTTTAGTGTTAGAGAATGTTAACTTAGTTGATATGAAAAGAAATGAATTACTAAAAAATATGTCATTAATCGTAAGGGAAGGCATCATCACTGAAATTGGTAAATATGGTGATTTAACAACTCCAAAAGAAGCTAAAGTTTTAATACTGACTGGTAAAACGGTAATACCAGGATTAATAGATGCACATGCTCATCTTTTGCAGTCAGGTGTAGATGATTATTTAAAACCGTATGCTGAAAGTGTATTTAAGAAATTAAAGAGAAACTCATTACTAACCTTAAATTCAGGTGTGACTACAGTTAGAAATATGCCTGGTGGTAAGGGATATACAGTATTAAAATTTAGAGATAAAATAAACGCAAACAAATTAAAGGGACCAAGAATTGTTACTTCAGGTCCAGCACTATCACCACCATATGGATATTTTAGTACGAAAATGTTTTTTCCATTTAATGCGGTATTGCGTTTTTTATTTAAGAAACTATTTCTGGTAACAAGTTTATCAATTGATGTAGATTCTAAAGAAAAAGCTAAAAAAGCTGTTAAGGAATTAGATAGAAGAGGTGTAGATTTTATAAAAACAGTAACAACAGGAAAGTTTATTCCTTTTATCGAAAATGATGAATCTCTTAAACATGAATTATTGAAAAGGGGATTAAAGGAAAAAATAATTGAAGCTAGTATGAAAACTGAAGTCTTATCGACTATTATCAATGAAGCTCACAATAGAGGACTTAAGGTAGCCGCTCATAATGTTTGTTATCCTAAAGATTTTAAAATTGCTACAGAATTTGGAGTTGACAGTATAGAGCACACGCCTTTTGGTATAATCGATGATGAGACTTTTGACATAATGAAAAATAAAGGAACATATTGGGTGCCTACAGGATTCTGTTCTTATAATTATATTAATTTACTTAAAAATTCTAATGAATATAAAACGGTGATGAAAAATGTACCAGAACCATTTTACACATTAGGTGAAAAAACATTAGGAAAAATTAGAGATGGTATAAAAAAAGATGATAAATTTTATTCTATCATGTGTAAAGAAATTGAAAAACTTAATAATGAATATTTTCCAAAGAACTTTAAAAATGCATTAACTAAAGGAATTAAGATTGTTGCAGCTGTAGATGCTGGTGTTAGTGGAAGCTGTTATGTTCCACATGGTCAATTATATAAAGAACTAGAGCTCTTTGTTAGAAATGGTATGAGTGAATTTAATGCAATTAAAACTGCAACACTTACACCTGCTGAACTTCTAGGTTTAGAAAATAAAATAGGAAGTATTGAAATAGGCAAGTATGGTGATATTGTTGTATTAGATGGAAATCCACTGGATGATATATTGAATGTGAAAGAAGTCAGGTATGTTATTAAGGAAGGAATCATTGTTTACTCAAAAGAATCAAATAATGAATGAAAAATATATTACTTATAATTTATATATTATAAATTTGGTTGCATTCTTGTCCCCAAAAGAAACATACTTCACTCATTTTTCTGACACCTGCAAAGGTAATTGACCAGGTTTTTCAACTGCATCAAAACCAGATTATACTAAAAAATTATATGATCATTTTAATGAGAAGATAAGAAGTGAAAACATTAAAGATGAAACTGGTAATTTTGATGAGGAACTGGATTTATCATTGATTAATATTAAGAGAGATTTAAGAAAAGGTAATGATTTATGGATAGCATATACTGATGAATATACTGTTGAGACTCTGATTAGCATATACTTTGGTACTCTGTTTCACTATTGATAGCCTTAAATAAAAGATTAATAAATATTATAATTTTGCTTAATTTCTAGCAATATTGAGATTTTTTGGGAGTCATATACATGCACTCCTAACTAGAACTACAGCATAGGATTTATATGTTACAAATAATATGATATGATTTATAATCGCAATAAGGTAAGTATACATTGAAGTTGAAACAGAAATTTTTGATGCAATGAGTGATGTTTCACTGGTTAATGATGTTCCTGTTACAATAATAATTGATTCTAAGAACAGGAAAGTGTTACAATGGAAACTAGAAAGAAACTGGACCAATATTTATAAATTTTATGGAGGAGAAGTAAATGAAGAAAAAGTTTTTAATACTGAATTTGTTATTATTAGTTAGTATATTGTTGTTGGGTTGTGAAAATTTAAATATTAATTTAACTACAACAACTATAACCTCTACAACGGAAACAGAAACTACCACCACTGATACAACCACATTAAATACCATTACTGAGATTAAGAGTGGAATGGTAGGAGATATATATACCACAAGAGCAACAGTCGTTGGTACGACCACAAAAGGAGTATTGATATACGACGGAAATGATTTTATTTATGTTTTTTTAAACAGTATGCCAATGGTTTCAGTAAATGATTATGTGGAGGTAACCGGAGTGACCTCTGAGGATAGTGGAGTGGTTCAATATGGCACCGGTTCAACAATTTCAAAAATATCTACAGAGGAAGGTTATACATTTGAAGCCACTGAGCTAAGTGGCAACGAAGTAACAACATATGGAAAGGCTTTTTCAGTTGGAGACTATATTAGGCTAACAGGAACATTGACAATCAGTGGAGATTATCAGAATTTATTCATCCCAGGAACGGGTGTTGTAGTATCGTTATATACGAATGACACAAGCCTAAGTCTAAGTGAAATGTCAGGAGATACGATTACAGTCGAAGGATATATGCTTAATGTCAGTGGCAGCAATACACAATACTGGAACCTATTAGTTACTGATGTGAATGAGGAGACTGTGATTAATGACTCTTTTCCTTTGACAATATTAACGGTCAATGACCTTCACGGCTATATAGAACAAGAGGAGGACGGAACCGATGGATTGTCTAATATGTCATATTTGATTAATGAAATAAGAAATACAAATAGTTTGGATGATGTTGTTTTAATTGCGAATGGTGATATGTTTCAAGGAACTTCTATTTCTAATATGACAAATGGTTTAGCAGTTTTGGAATGTATGAATGAGATGGGATTCGATGCGATGGGTATCGGCAATCATGAGTTCGATTGGGAAATTGGCACAATATTGGATTATTTTGATAAAGACGAATCAAATGGAGAAGCATACTTTCCGCTACTGAATGCCAATATTTATTTAACATCTGACGATTCTTTATTGACAGTATCTGGAGGAAATGTTTTAGATTCTGTTGTAGTCGAAAGAGAAGGCGTTGAGGTAGGCATCATCAGTTATGTTGGAAATGTCTATTCTTCAATTGCCTATGATAAGGTAGATGATTACTATTTTGATTTGGATATTGCCGATTCTGTAAGAGAAATAGCGGGTGCTTTAAAACAATCGAGTGTTGATGTTATTGTCGTCAATATTCATGGCGGCAAGTCTAATGATACTGCTTTAGCATATTTAAAAGATGAAAATGGAGACTATTTAGTGGATGCTGTGATTAACGGACATACACATTCTTATCAAATGGGAGCGATAAGCAGGGATAATGGATTGGAAATGCCATATATTCAAGCAGGAAGTTCCGGTAACTATTTTGGTAAAATCACTTTAACAATCGATTTAAGTTCAATGGATGTAACTGAATATACAGAAGATATAATAGACGTTTCCTTAGCAGGAACTAAATATGACTCAATGGTTGAGGAAATCATTGATGACTACAGTGAGGAATTAGGTAATGAGGTATTGGCAATATCCGGTGAAACAATAACCAGTAAAAGTCAATTATTTGATTGGACTGGAAATGTAATGTTAGAGGCTACAGGAGCAGATATTGCTATTAGCAATAAAGGAGGTATCCGTTCAACTGGTGGAATCACAGCAGGTGAAAATGTAACTCTGAATCAAATGTATGAAGTTAGTCCTTTTGATAACACAATTTGGTTAATTGAGGGAACATACACCCAAATTGAAGAATTGCTCAATAGTTCATCCGTTTACTATACTTTGGCTGATGATGTTGTACTAAATTATTCAGAAACATATACAGTAGCGATAATAAGTTATGTTTATTATTGGGATCAGTTGGATAGTGTTAGAAGTAGTAGTGATACAGATACAGGTGTTTATATTAGAGACATCCTTGCTGAAGACATCAAAATAAAAGGATTAGCTGATCAATTATTCTCTCCTATAACAAATCCAGAAGCTTCAATTGGCTTAAAATATGTTTCAACACCTTGAAAAAGGTACTTAAAGATACACAAAATAATTATCAAGGTATAAAAAAAGTTAAAATCAAGTCTAAATTAATTCGTTAAATAATTTAGGATATTAATTGATGAAAGATATAGAAGTATTCACAAATTAATTTTTAAAGATTGAGGTTAAAGAAGCTTGTCATTAAAAGATAACTGGTTTATTAATAAGCAATATTCATTATTAGTGTTAAATAGTTACGGTGAACCGTACCATAAACAAGTGCAATTTTAGATAATAACTTTACCGTTTTGAATTCATAGATAAAATATATACTGAAAGGTTTGAGAATGATGAAACATATAATAACTTTTGAGCGATTGAAAGAGGAAGAGTTACATTTTTTACATAGATGGCTAAACACTGATTTTGTTATTGAGTGGTATGAGAAAGATGGTATGACTCTAGAACAAGTATATAGCGATTTCATTCCCAAAATTACAGGTGAAGAGCCAATACATCCATTCATAATAAAATGTAATGATAAGAGAGTTGGCTATATTCAAACATATCTGATTGATGATTTTCCAGATTATTGTATTTATGTTGATGCAAAAGAAAAGTCATTTGCTATGGACTTATTTATAGGTGAAGAGGAGTATATCCATAAAGGTATAGGATCTAAAATATTGAAGGAGTTTTTATCTAATCATGCATTTGATTTAAATGATTCAGAATGTTGTATAATAGGTCCAGAACCTAGTAATATTGTTGCAATTAAGGCATATGAGAAGGTAGGATTTAAATACTATAAGACAATAAATACATCTTATGGAACAGAGGAATACTTAATGAAGCTATATAAATCAGAATTCTTAAATCAAGAATATGAATAAAGCTATCCATAAAAACCGCAGTTTAGTGAAGTACGGTGAACCGTATTACAAGTAAGTGAGTTTTATAGCCTTAGCCATTGATTTTTACTTGGTTAAGGCTTTTTTATAAGTAATAAAATATAATATAATAAGTTAAGCAGTGGTTTATTCAAAATATGTTATAATTGAAAGAAATCAAGTATAAGGTAAATCGGAATTTTAGATAAAAAAATCTATATTTTTTTAGGAGGTAACATGAAAAAGCATATAATTATTGCAGGTGTACCGCGCGCTGGTAAAAGTACAATTTCACAGATGATTTCAAAAAAATTCGGGTATCAACATATTAGCATGGATTCAATTATTGCTGGAATTGAAAAAACCTTTCCTGAAACAGGAATTGATTCGGATGCTGATATCCAACCATGTGATAACCTTGTTAATATAAGTGCAAGAATGGCACCGTTTATCTGTGCAATGATGGACAGTGGTGAATATGATGAGCTTGATTATGGAATGGTAATTGATATTTATCAACTTTTGCCACAAGATTTCGTTAAGTATATAGATGGTTCTATTTGTGATATTTATTACTTTATAACATCAGAGGTTACAGTTCAAGAAAGATATGAAATATTGAAAGCATACGATACACCAAATGATTACACATATTATTTATCTGATAAAGAAAACATGGAAAATTGTATTTCAATTGTGGAAGTAAGTAAATTGTTAAAAGAACAATGCTTAAAATTTGACTTGCCTTATTTTGAAACTTCAAATAATAGGAAGAATGTCGTTAGTTCTTTCGTAAAATCTTTGAACGAATAAATATGAAATTATAAGTATAATAAAAATCCACTATTTCTAATTAATACGTAATTAAATACTAATAGAAAAACAATTTCCAATTTATAATTGAAATTAAGATTATTAAATTGAAATGTAATCTTGATAATTATTTTAGAAATAAAATCATTTTCAATACCACTCCCTAGTTATAGTGAAATAGTTCACCAATAGCCCAAGAGGATAAAATGTCCAAAACTTCCCTAGCCATCCTACTAGGGAAGTTTCATATTGTAACTAGGCTGTTATACCATAATTATGTAGAATATATATTGTATTAATTTAGTTATGGTGAACCGTACCATAAATAGGTGCGGTTCATATTGATAGAGATGATAAAAATTAGATAGGAGTCAAGCTATGAGTTTTTCAAATAAAGAATTATTTACAGGTACAGCTGAATACTATTCTAAATTTAGAATAGAATATCCAAAACATTTGTTAGATATGATACTAAAGTTTTATCAAATTGACTGTAAAGAGAATCTTTTAGATTTAGGATGTGGTACAGGTCAATTATCAATTCCATTACATAAATGCTTTGAACAGGTAATTGGTATCGATATAAATGAAGAAATGGTAAATGAAGCGAGAAGAATTAGATTAGAGAAAAATGCTCATAATATTCGTTTTATAACAATGGAATCAGAAAAAATTGATTCAAAATTAGGACAATTTGATTTAATATTATGTGGTAATGCATTTCACTGGATGGATAGAGAATTAGTTCTAAACAAATCATACGATATTTTGAAGCCTTCTGGAGGTATGGTTATTTTAGCAGGTGGCAGTGTTTGGACTGGTAAGAAGTTATGGCAAAAAGAAACTCTGAAGATAATTAAGAAATGGTTAGGAGAAAAAAGAAAAGCTGGAAAGGGAGAATATCCTACAAAGAATAAATTACATGAGGAGTATATTCAAGAAAGTAAGTTTCATTTAATGAAAAAAGGAGATTATAAGTTCATTTATGAGTGGAATATTGAAAACTTAATTGGTTATTTATACTCTACTTCATTTTGTAAT
The DNA here is from genome assembly GCA_018394295.1 of Mycoplasmatota bacterium. Classification (NCBI taxonomy): domain Bacteria; kingdom Bacillati; phylum Mycoplasmatota; species Mycoplasmatota bacterium. The sequence continues at coordinate 1,793,241 of CP074573.1, read as the reverse complement.
AAAAGATTACTAGGAGAAAATATTGATACGTTTGAAAATGAATTAAAGGAAACTTTGTTAAGCATTAATTCTAAAGGAATATTTGAAGAAGAAGTTGCAATAACCTTTTTCTTCTTAAAGAAGTAGATATGCTTACAAATAACAGTTAAACAAGATAAGAATAAACCGTGAATATAATTAGTAAGGAGAGCCATACCATAAGTAACCAAGGTTTCAGTTTTTTAGTTTAAAACAACTAATAATTATTTATATACAAATCAGTTATTCCTTAAAATATATATTATCAAGTGATAGCTGACATAATGTTGTCATTGTAAGGATGATATAATTTTAATATATTTAATAGTACATTTATACATAAACCACCGTTGTATACAACCTGATGAACCAGAATAATGATTCAAGGTATATTTTTATTTTTGATATTATCCTTATGACAAATTCAAGCAAAAACTATCAAGATGATTATGTTTTAATACCTTACAATATAAGTGAATAGGAGGTGAATGCAAATGGATTCTATTATTAACATCCAAAAAGCTGTTGACTATATTGAAGATAACATTTGTGAGAAACTTGAATACAGTATCATAGCTAAGCAGGCTTATATGTCAAGTTTCCACTTTCAAAAACTTTTTTCTTTAATAATTGGCTATACACTGGGTGAGTATATTAGAAATAGACGACTTTCGTTTTCAAGAGAAGATGTATTATCTACAGACATGAAAATAATAGACATTGCATTTAAATATGGTTATAGTACACCCGAAGGATTTACTCGTGCATTTTATAGGTTTTATGGAGTCACACCTTTGGCAGCACGACGGAGACAGTGTTCTTTGGACTCATTTGCAAAAATTTCTATTCAATCAATGTTAGAAGGAGAGTCAGGTAGAATGAAAGATTTAAGCAAGAGAGGATATTCAGTCCAAGATAATGGTGCAGTATACTATACTAACGATATGGATAAAACATCAAAGTGGTTTGAGGATGTTTTAGGATGGTATGCAGGTGTTGAAGCTAGAAATGATGAAGGGATTGGAACTTATGGTTGTGTATTGCCTTTTCCAGGAGAACTAGTGCATATGAAAATAGCAGATTTCAATGGATTTCATATGTTCTATGGAGAGCCTGATAAAAGAGTAATACTATTCACAAATATTACTGGAATTGATAAACTTTATTCATTTGTGAAAGAAAATGGTTGGAATAAAATTTCAGAAATAAAAGAGCAACCATGGGGAGGCAGAACCTGTAATGTTACAACTATCGATGGTTCAATTATAACTTTTTGTGAGTTAATCTAAATAATAGAGATTTCATACAAAGGGGCTATCGGTAAATTTAATAACTAAAGCTCTTCAAAAACAAAAAAGGCAACTACTAGGAGTTGCTCTTTTTGCGTTATATTTGTTAAAATATAACTATGATAACTAATTTTCAGAAAAAAGACAACAGTTTTTTAAATTTAAATTATATGAAATTGGATTACCTGAGAACGATTCTGTTTATACACTTAAAGAAGTTTTGGAGGATTTAAATTTTACTATGTTACTAAGTACGTATAAACAAAGAGGACGTAAGGCATTGTTTAACGATAACTAAAACAACACACAAATAGTGTTGGAGTATAACCCTAGACTATCGACTATTAAAGATAAAACAACTAATTACTGGATGGATAAACTACTTTAGAATAAGTAAAATGAAATATTTCATGACCAAATTAGACTAAAAACTTCGTGTACGTATAAGAGTAATCATTTGGAAACAATGGAAAGTACCAAGTAAACAAATCAAATCCTTAATAAAATTAGGAATTGATGAAGAGCAAACAATTAGGACATTGGTTTAAAAAATCTAAGCAAAGTAGATATTTATGGAAATAAATTATTTAGGTATGTTATAATCATAAATGGTATTACAAGTAAAAAAACATTTATTCGATTATATTTACTTTATGTTGTAGACTGAGATATAACTTTGCTCCATTCTTTTCTAATTAAGAAAAAACCAACTAATGCAAAAGGTATATACAGCATACCAATGATTAAACCTGATACAACGGAAGTATCAACTCTTGCTGTTGAATCAGCTACTGTATGATAAATACCTGATACTAGCAACAACCAATCATACACAGCATGAAGATTAACAACAGCCAATATATTTTTAATGACAAATTTGAATAAAGAATCAGATGGCTTACCTCAATATGGGTAAGCCTTATTTATAGTCATTATTAAAATATTTACGTTATTACTGTACCCTATTAAGATTTCTCATCTGTAGAGGATTCTTTTTTAATTAATCATCAAAGTTTAGATGAAAAAAATTAAACTAATTATTTACAGATGAGTAAAATAGAAATACAATTTAATCAGTGATTAAATAACTAAGAGTGTGATTGATAGGGAGATACAATCTGCTATAATGGTATACTTCTTTTTGAAAAAAACTCTAAATTATTATTAAAAAGATTAGAAGGGAGAAAGAGAATGATAAATATAGAATTTGTTAGTGTTATTTGGTTGTTTCCAATTGTTTTTATGTTACATGATTTTGAAGAAATTATATTTATGAAATGGTGGATCCAGAGGAATAGATTGGTATTGCTTAAAAAGTTTTCTAAAATTTCTAAGGTATATAATGAATTTAGTACAGAAGCTTTTGCATTAGCTGTAAGTGAAGAATTTATTATTTTATTCTTAATTACATTAGGATCAATTATATTTAATTGGTACTATTTATGGCTTGGTGTATTAATAGGTTTTTTGTTCATTTAGTAGTACATATCATCCAATGGATAATATTTAAGAAGTATATACCTGCTATTGCAACCACAGTTCCTGCAATGATATATTCATTATATGCCATAAGTTTTATATATAATAACAGTGATATGGAGATATTATTACTAATAATGTGGAGTGTTATAGGAATAATTTTTGTCTGGATTAACTTAGTTTTCGCTCATAAATTAGCTGGAAAATTCAATAACTTTTTTAAAGAAAGTTAAAAAATAATGTGAGTTAATAAATCGAAAAAAGAAAAAATTGTAAAAGTGGTATTAGAAACTGAAAATGGTAATTGCGATAATAGTATTAGAGAAATAGGTAGGTTATCAAATATTAATTCTGCTGCGATTAGTTACTATTTTGGTTCTAAAGATAACTTAATTTTAGTTGCAATTAAGTTATTATAACTTAGCAAATAATATTATAAATCATTAATTAAAAAAATTATGTAAATTATTATTACTTGAAATAAATGTTCAATCCAAGGGTATAATGCAGATACAAAATGTATTAAAAGAGAACTGTAAGTATCTGATGATTAATTTATAGAAATACTACCCTACTGATGGATTTAGTTACATGCTTGTCTCAAAAGTGTTATTTGTTAAATTATACTGATGTTGTTAAGAATACTTAAAAAAGTTAGGGTTATTCATTATAAATAACGATAATGTGTAACTCCTTTTTTTTCTTTCTATTTATTGACTAGAGACAATATCATTTTATATTTTAAATATTTCACAAAAACAATATTGACAAACAAATTCTTTTAAGTAATACTAGTTATATACTGTTAGGTATATATATTTTTAGAAAATAGAGGGGAGCATTTAATAAATGAAGAAATTTATTTATATTTTTATTTTTGTTGCTAGTGTATTTATGATATCTGGATGTGAATCTGATCTGTTTTCTTCATTAGAAAGTGATTTATTACCAAAAACAGAAGGCAAAAATCCAATTGCAGTTATTCATAACTTGTATTTTAAAGATTCTAAGGTTACATTTGATGTTAATATAATAGATGATAATAAAGTTATAAATTTAGATACATTAGAGGCAGTTTTATATAAAAATGGTATAATTGAAGATAAAATATCTATGAAGGATGATATAACTGGTTTAACATTTGAAGGACTGTCACCGACAGATAATTATTATATAAAAATTGAAGGTTTATGTGGTAATGGTGATAATAAGAACTATATTATAACATTAAATAGCTCAATGAGTAGCTTTAGTTTATTAGAAAGTTTTTCATTAAAAGAGAATATGTTAATTGAAACTGTATATAATGAAAAAAAATCAGTATTAGGTGTCGAAGTTAATTCAAAATTTGATAATATAGATAAAATTGTTGAGATAAATACTAAATGTAATAAATATCACAATAAGGTGTTTTATACATTAGAGGGAGAAAACTACTATACTTATTATTACGGTGAAAATTATGATAAAGATACTCTCTATAAGTCTCCTATTAGTTTTGAAAAGATTTATGGTGAAAAAGGAAATGGTTATAATGAGTATGGAGATATTATAACATCAATAGTAAATTCTTCTAACCCTATAATTACTGAAAGTAATTATGGAGAAGATAGTAAAAAAGGGTATTCTTTAGAATACTTAATAAATTTGTCAAGTTTAGCTAATGTAAAGAAATATTTTGATGATATACTAGGTAATGCAAATGTAATAATGAAGGATAATATAAGTGATAGCAAAATAAAAATTGAGTTAGTATTTGAACAGGAAACGGGTATATTTAGAACAGCTAAATTTGATTTTACTGATTTAATAGATATGTTTTCAATAAATAGTTTAAACTCAATAAAAATTGAAAATTTAAAATATACTTTATCTCTAGATGATATAAATAATACAGTCATTAGTGATGCTAATTTTGAAAATGCTAGATTCAAAATGGATCACAGGCTAATTTCAATAAATGATTCTGTAGATTTAACTATTAATGATCATATGACTATTGAAGATTCATTAGATTATAAAGGTGATTATAAAATATACAAGTTTAATGAAAGTTATGGGTATACCAATATCACGTTCAATACTGATAATGGAAGTATTAGAGCATTGTATGTTGATGATATTAATCAACATGTACAACAACCTATAATTAAAACTTTATCAGATTCTCAATACAATAAGTTTTATTATATTGTTGTTTATTTAGTAGATGATAATATAGGAGACTTTACTTTAAATATTGAATACTATAATGAATATAATGATGATCACCCAGATTACATTTCAGAAAATGTTAAAGAAATACCTCTAAATGAATATTACGAAGCACATTCATACAATAACTATGAAGATGATGTTTTTAAATTTAAAATTGAGGATTCAGGATTGTATAGTATCAGATTTAAATATAATTATGGAACTTCTTATATTACAGGAGATATGAAATTTACTCTTTATAATGCTAATGGAGAAAAGTTAGATTTTAATGAAGATATTGGGGAAAGCATGTATTTTTTTGAATCTGGACAATATTATATTCAAGTAGATACATATTGTGAAGGAAAATATGAATTCATAATCGATCACATTATTGATGATAATCCAGACCCAATTCTAATGCAGTTAAATGAAGGATTGAATGAATTTAAAACTACTTTTGATTATATTGGAGATGAGGAGTCATTTGTATTTACGATTGATAAAAGTACACTTATTGAATTAGAATTAAGTTATAGTTATTTTAAAATCTATAATGAAAATGGAGAAGAAATTACAGATAGAATGGGTAGTAAAATGTCTAAACTATCTTATTATTTTTCACCAGGTACATATACTGTTAAGATAATGGGAAAATATTTTGAAAAAGAGATTACTTTGTATGTAAATAAAAATAGCTCATACATAGATTATTCAAATGAAATAGTCGAAGGAGAAAGTAATTATGGAGAATTAAACTTAGGTATAACTAATATTGAATTTGATTTAACGTATGATAAGGATATTTATTATATTGATATAGTCGATGAAGATTGGTATTCAATATTTTATGAAATACCATATAGTGATTATTTTTATATAACAAATAGTGGTGAATATGTAAGATTACAATCAGGGAAGCCAATGTTTTTAAGTAGTGGTAGACATTTCTTTAGTTTTGAAGGAAGAAATCCTGAAATTGTAGAAATCAATTTAATGTTAAATCCTGATGACAATACTGAAGAAAATATGGGTATTGCTAATATCGGTTCAAATACTTATACAACAATTACATATCAAGAGGATATTGATTACTTTAAACTAAATGTTAATGAAACTAGTACATATAGTATATACATCAATAGATGGTTAACTATTAAGCTCGAAGATACTAATGGGAATATAATTGGTTTAGATTTTAATAATGTACCAGGTGTTATGGGGAAAAAGGCATTTTTTACTGTTAGTGAAGGTGAATATATCATAGAGGTAAATTATGATTATTTTAAACAATCAAAATTTGAAGAACTTTTTTTCAAAATTGAGGAATTAAATTTGAATGATGAAGCTCCGAATAGTTTATATTTACCATTAATAGAATATAGAACTATAGAAATAGGTATTGGGAACGAAATTTCAGGAAAAATTGATTATCAAGGTGATAGAGATGTTTATCTTATCAACGTTTTAGAGGATGGAGAATATCGATTTTTTCTTAGTGGTTATAATGTGTCCGTTTATTGTAACAATCTTAATGGAGATATTATGAGTTGTCCTACAAGCTACTTTTCTCATATTAATAAAGGTATGTATTATATAATTGTAGCTAAAATTAATGGTACATCAGATTATAATTTAGGTTTTTATAAAAATATAACTAAAGACCCTAATTAAGAATTAGGGTCTTTAGTAGTTTAATTTCCATATAATTATTAGTCATAATCTAATTTGTTAAAGTGAAACAATTGATTCATCAATGTATAAAAGAACTTATAATTGATAAATATCGTTTTGTAAACAAGACTCATTTACTAAAATTTATATTTGCCTTTCTAGCCTGAGAACATAAATGTTGTTTCTTAACTTTAAAGGTGATCCCATCTTTAATGAATGTAGAACCAAGTTGCCTGAAAGTAAAATTAACATTCTTTTTAATACACTGTTCTCTTATATTTAGAACCCATTCATAGTTTAAAGGTCTAACTTTGCTTCCAGACTCTCCACCTACGACTACACCATCAATAGAATTATCTAAATAATCTGATATATCTATTTTTTCAAGCATAGGTTGAATAATGATTAATTTATGTTTGATTGGTAATTCTTTCAAAATAGGAATTCTTTCATCAGCTCTTTGTTGATTCTCTACAGATATACTAACTGTTATATTATCATATCCGTAATCAAAATCATCTGGTAATCCTATCATGAAACGTTCGATACGCTTTGTGATAAACATAAAATTTAAATCATTACGTATTCTTATCATATTCCATACTTCTTTTCGCCATTCATCTGCTTCCTCAATCAAGAAGTCACTATTGAAACATAAAAACACTGTTTGTCCACTTTTTATTTTGTAGTTTCCCTTATTATTTTTTTCAATAGGTTTATAAAATTCTTCTGTTTTATATATGATGTCTGTATTAATCCCTTTTCTAGAGTTTGCCCTATGTATGTAACAGTTTTTACATCCTTCACTCTTTTTATGGCATCCTCTCCATGGGTTCCATGCAGCCATATCTATCCCCCCACTAGTAATCTAATCATTATTACTTTACTTCAGGTACAATTTTTAATAATTATAACATATATCTACATATTATGGAATATTTGGTTGTTACTTGATTTCATACTCATCCTTCCTGTGCAGTTCATGGAATTTATAGAATATAATGATGATTTGAAATGGGTGATTTGAAGAGATTGACAGGGATTTATTTTTATATTCAATATGTGATAATTATAAACTATCATATGCATCATATATCACAAATAGATATATTAATAATGAATATAGATACTAATAACATAAAGGAGTAAAATAAAATGAATTACATAGATACAAACAAAGATATTTGGGACAAGAAAGTAGATGAAAAGGATTGCTGGACAAAACCTGTGAGTTCAGAAGAAGTAGATAAAGCAAGAAAAGGAGAATGGGAAATAAAACTGACTCCTGTTAAGGCGGTACCAAGAGATTGGTTTCCAAAGACAATGGCTGGAAAGAAAATTCTATGTCTTGCATCTGGAGGAGGGCAACAAGGACCAATTATTGCTGCAACAGGAGCAGAAGTGACGGTTTTTGATAATAGCCAAAAGCAATTAGAGCAGGATAAATTAGTCGCTGAAAGAGATAATTTAAAAATTAGAACCCTACAAGGTGATATGAGGGATTTATCCATATTTGAAGATGACTCATTTGACTTCATTATTCACCCATGGTCGAACTGTTATGTAGATTCTGTGTTACCAGTCTGGAAAGAAGCCAATAGGGTTCTTAAAAAGGGAGGTACCATGATTGCGGGTTTTGCAAATCCTCTTGAATATATCTTTGATTTAAAAGCTTTTAATGAAGGAAATTTGGTTGTAAGACACAGTGTACCTTATTCGGACTTAACGAGTATTACAGAATCAGAGTTGAAGGAACTTGTATTGGAACAAGGAGAAGCTATAGCGTTCGGTCATACATTGGAAGATCAGATTCAGGGACAAATCTTAGCAGGATTCATGATTGCAGGTTTTTATGAGGATAATAATGGTGGTTGGAGTCCTTTAGATAAATATATAAATACTTCAATTGCGACAAAAGCAGTTAAGTTATAAGTAACAGCGTTAATAACTTGCTTATAAATAATTTAAATGGTATGTAAATATAATGGTACATCAGATGATTATTATTAAAGACCCTAATTAAGATTAATTCACTTAGGGTCTTTAGTTATACAAATTCTATTAATAGTAACTAATGATAAAAAGGTTAACTAAGCTTCTTTTCTTTAATAACAATAACTTACTAATCATATTATTTTAGGTTTATATTAAGCCAACTCAATGAATCGTTGAGTTATGCAACAATATAGTTATTGACACCCTTTTGCATTATAGTATAATGGAAACTGTTGAAAGGGGCGAAAAAAAAGGACAACAAACAAATCAGATTATTTTTAAAGGAATTACGAATAAAACATAAGCTAACACAAAAGGATCTTGCAGATATTTTAGTCATTACTCCTCAAACAGTATCAAAATGGGAGCTTGGAACAAGTATACCTAATTTAGATATGTTATTATCATTAAGTAAATTATACAAAGTATCAGTCGATGAAATCATTCAATGCGAAATCAAACAGGAAGAAAAATATGACAAAATTAGTATAGAAAATATAATTGTTTTGGGACTATATTTATTGATTTTAGGGCTTGCGATTGCTATTCCATTTATTAATTTTATTATTGTAGATTCAAGTTACCTTGAATATGGATGGTTTTATAATCCAGAAATATTCCCGATAATACCAATCGCACTAAAACTATCTAGTTGGTGGGTAATTACTCTACTCTTATTTTTACCAGTATTTCTATCTGTTACTAATGTAATCGATAAAAAGAAAACATCAAATGTAATCATAAGTATGGTGGCAGGAATATCACTAATTACATTTACATTGCCAATTCTTTCATCACCAATGTTTATAAATGCACAACTTGGAATAATATTTCTCATCTTATATATTTTATTCTTACTACTAAGTTCAGTCTTAATAATAGTACCAATCAAAAACCCAGTAATCAATTATAAATTACTAAAACCAGAAAAAATCATTGTGATTTCACTGTTATTTGCAGTTGCTTTACCACTTCCGTTTTTATACCACAGTCATGGATGGAATTATTTTAAAATACAAGATCAAGTTCTTTATTTCTTTACTTTATTATTACCTATTTTAATCTTTCTGAAATATACTACAAAAATACCACAACGGTATATCAATATCCTATCTATAATATTATCTTTAGTTCTAATATCTACTACATTAATATACATTTTTAATAGTGGACTATTAATACCGTCATTATTTATATATATTTATGTGATTATTTTAGGATATGATTTAAGAGATCCATTCAAGAAAAAGAAGATTACTTTCAAAAGTTTATTACCTCTTAGTATCATAATTGTAGACCTATTATCTATAACTGTATATCTGTACTTACTAACTAACCATGGCGATTTATTCTATAGTGTTGGAATGTATGGTACTAATATATTTTTAGAGGATTTAGGGTTTGGGTCAATGATATATTTAAACATTATATTATTATTAGTCGCAATCGTGTTTAGACTTGCTAAATTAAAACGAATTTCACAAGTTATGTATGTTTTATGGGCTGTATGGGTAACATACTTTACTACAGTATTATGTGTACGCTTTGTTTTTAATCATGATTATCATATGACTGACGGAGAGATGTTTTTCGTACCACCAATCTTAATAGTATTATACTTAATCACGTTTATAATAAATAAAATATTAACAAAAACAAAAATGTAGGTGAATAGTTTTATTCATCTTTTTTTTCATTAAATAATACTTAACATACAAGCTGGATATAGAATGAGTGTAATTTAATTTAGTCTAAAAGATTAGAAAAGAAGGATTATTAAGCTTTGTATTAAATAAAAAACTAGTAAGAAAAGAATATTTTAATGGAGAATTCTGCTTAGAAGTATTTAGCCAATAGGACAACAAGAAAATAAATTATATATTGATGTGTATTAATTTTATAAAGATTAATATTTAATATGCATTTGTAAAAAACCATATAATTTAATGAAAAGTAAGATATATATATGGTATAATTAATTATAATAAATAGGAGGAGAACATGAGTAAAAAAAATAGAGAAAGTATAATAAAAAAGAATAAATCTACACAAATGTCTTTAGTGCAATGCGTTATCGTCTTAGTCATAGCAGTAATTATCTTTTTTACTTTAAATTATTTATTTTTAGTTAAAATAAGTTTAAGATATTTTGGAACTTGGTTTTTAACTGCTATATCATTATTTTTTGGATTTGCAATCTTGTCATTGTTTACTAAAAATGATCAGTATAATGAGAAATTCCATCAAAGAGGAAAATATTCAAAAAAAGTCATTGTATTCATAACAGGGATTATAACTTTTATTTCATTAATTGTAATTTATTTAGTAATTTCACTGTTTGGAACACCTATGTTTAACGCAAATGCATATCATAAACTAATTGGTGAAATTCATGAACCTATTCAATTTACAAATGATTTTGATGCGGTAAATACGTCAGATAATTTACCAATCGTCGACACTAATTTAGCTGCAAAATTAGGAGATAAAGAATTTGGAAAACATGGTAGTCTTGGAAGTGAGTTTCATGTTGGTGAATTCCATGATTTAAATGTAGCTGGTAATTTAGTTGCAGTTGCTCCACTTGAATACAATGGTTTCTTTAAATGGAATAACAATAAAGCTGGTACTCCAGGTTATGTGATTGTTGATAAATTTACAGGAGATGTAGAAATTGTTACTGGGTTAAATTTAAAATATATGCCAAGTGCTTACTTTGGAACTGATTTACACCGTCATGTTTATTATAAAGGTGATCATGCAAAACAATATGAGTTAATTGATTTTGCATTAGAACTTGATGATGAAATGAATCCATATTGGGTAATTACAGCGTTAAAACCAACAATTGGACTATCAGGCGGAAAGCAAGTGATGGGTGTTTATGTTGTTAATCCAAAAGATGGTGCCATTACATTTTATAAACCACAAGATGCTCCAGCTTGGGTGGATACAATCTATCCTAAAGATTTTGTATTGAAACAATTGAATAAATGGGGAGCATATGGAGATGGATTCCTAAACTCATTTATAGGTCAAAAGAATGTTCTACAAACAACAGAAGGATCAAGAAGGGTATTTAATAATGGTCATGTGTATTACTATACAGGATTAACAAGTGCGAGCGCAGATGAGGCAACAGTTGGATTTGTTTTCATTAATACACGAACAAAACAAGTTACACGCTACTCGATGAGTGGTGCAACAGAAACGGCTGCAATGGAATCTGCAGAAGGAATTGTTCAAAATTTTGGATATAAAGCAACTTTCCCAATCCCAATGAACGTTTACAATAATGCGACTTTCTTTATCACATTAAAAGATAATAAAGGATTAATTAAACAATACGCGTTTGTTAATGTATCAGATTTTTCTAAGGTAGGAATTGGTGATACAATTGATAAAGCGTACTCAGACTATGGAGAAAAACTAAACATTGAAAATGTTATTGATCCTTCAGAAGATGACTTAATTGAAGTGAGAGGAATAGTTAAGCGGATTAGCATGTCAGTTGTTAATGGCGAATCACAATATGAAATATTTTTAGATGAAGGATTATATACAGCTAGATATAAAGTTAGTGCTTATTTGTCAATTACTGAATCTGGTGACGAGGTCATTCTTAAGTTACTTGGGGATACAGTTATTAGCTTTAAAAATGTTGATCTAGAAGGAGAATAAAATAAACTAGCCAAATGGCTAGTTTCAAACTGTTAACAAACGACTAAAGAAACTAAGTCGTTTGTTTTTTATTATTATCTTAAAAAATAAATAGTAGTTTGTTTGACGCTAAAATGGAAATTAAAATGAAGGTCCTTTTCTTTAAATTGTAGATAATATGTAAGGTTTCACTTTATTGAGACTTTTTTAATTAGTTAGTCTTGACAATTTTCATCAAACTTGTACACTTATAGAAGTGAGATTAAATAAATAGGTGATATAAAAGATGAAAAAATTAATACATTTAGGATTAGACGTAGGATCGACTACTGTCAAATTCGTTATATTAAATGAGAAATTAGAAATAATTCATAGTCAGTATCAAAGACATTTTTCTGATTTGAAAAAAACGATTAGAAATATGTTATTGTCTTTATTGCCTGACTATAAAGAATATCAAATAACCATCAATGTAACAGGTTCTGGTGGATTAATGGTTTCAAAATGGTTTAATGTTGATTTTGTACAAGAAGTTATTGCTTGTACAAAAGCAGTTGAAGAAACATTAGATCGTTGTGATGTTGTTGTTGAACTAGGTGGTGAAGATGCTAAAATAACTTATTTTAATAATGGTGTTGATCAAAGGATGAATGGAACTTGTGCTGGTGGGACAGGTGCTTTTATTGATCAGATGGCAAGTTTACTTGATACTGATGCTTTTGGATTAAATGAGTTAGCGAAAAATTACCAAACAATTTATCCAATTGCGGCTAGATGTGGTGTGTTTGCGAAATCCGATATCCAACCCTTGATTAATGAGGGAGTTAATAAGTCTGATATTGCTGTTTCTATTTTTCAAGCAGTGGTTAATCAAACAATTAGTGGGTTAGCCTGTGGAAGAAGAATTTGTGGTAAGGTAGCCTTTTTAGGAGGTCCCTTATATTTCTTAAGTGAATTACGTAAAAGATTTGTAGAAACGCTTAATTTAAAAACTGAGGAAGCGATATTTCCTCAAAATGCCCAATTGTTTGTCGCATTAGGAGCAAGCTTAGCTTCAATAAAAGGAGAAGAAATCAGTTTTAAAACATTAATTGATAAATTAGATACCATTGATGAATTTAATATTCAAGATGTCAAAAGATTACAACCATTATTTAATAACCAAGAGGAAATAGATCAATTTCTAAAACGACATGAAGATAATCAGGTGATTAAACGTGATTTAACCACTTATCAAGGGTCTACTTATTTAGGAATAGATTGTGGTTCTACGACTTCAAAGATGGTTTTAATCGGTGAAAATGGTGAATTATTGTATGAATTATATCGAAATAATGAAGCCAATCCATTAGAAGTAATAAGACAAGGGTTAATTACATTGTATGAAATGTTACCTAAAGGCGTTAAAATATGTAATTCTTGTGTGACTGGGTATGGAGAGAGTTTAATTAAAAATGGCTTTAATGTTGATTTAGGTGAAATAGAAACAGTCGCTCATTATGTTGCTGCTGACCATTTTGTATCGGGTGTTGACTTTATTCTTGATATCGGTGGACAAGATATGAAATGTTTGACAATTAAAAATGGGGTTATAAATTCTGTTGTGTTGAACGAAGCTTGTTCAGCTGGTTGTGGTTCATTTATTCAAAACTTTGCACAAACATTGAATATTCCAATTTCCCAATTTGTTCAAGAAGCAATGACTGCCAAAAAACCAGTTGATTTAGGATCTAGATGTACCGTTTTTATGAACTCAAAAGTTAAACAAGCACAAAAAGAAGGCGCTACGGTTGGTGATATTGCGAGTGGCTTATCTTATTCAGTTATTAAAAATGCCCTATATAAAGTTATTAAGATTAGAAAACCAGAAGATTTAGGAGAAAAGATTATTGTTCAAGGTGGGACATTCTATAATCATGCGGTTTTAAGAGCGTTTGAGTTAATATCAGGACGTAATGTATACAGACCTAAAATCTCAGGTTTGATGGGGGCCTTTGGATGTGCATTAATCGCGAAAAAAAGCTATAAGAACAAGAAATCTTCCTTAATTTCATATGAGGAATTAAGATCATTTTCTTTTACACAAAAAGTTACTAGATGTAGACAGTGTACGAATCAATGTCAATTAACGATTAATTATTTTTCTAATCACAATAAACTAGTTACTGGTAATAAATGCGAAAAAGGAGCAGGAATTAAATTAACAGAAAATGTTATACCTAATCTATATCAATATAAATATCAAAAAATGTTTGAATATCAACCACTTAATAAAGAAAATGCTAAAAGAGGAACCGTAGGGATCCCTCGTGTTTTAAATATGTATGAAAATTATCCGTTCTGGTTTACTTTTTTTACTGCTTTAGGTTATCGGGTAGAATTATCACCAAATAGTTCTCGTCAAATATATGAAAAAGGAATGGAGACGATTCCTTCTGAATCGGTTTGTTATCCAGCAAAATTAGTTCATGGACATATCATGAGTTTAATTGAACAAAAGGTCGATATGATTTTCTATCCTGGCGTTTTCTATGAGAAGAAAGAACAAAATGAAGCGAATAATCAATTTAATTGTCCAGTTGTGATTTCCTATTCAGAAGTTATTGACCATAATGTTGATTTGATTAAAGGTACTAAATTCTTACATCCTTTTATCTCCTTCCATAGCCCAAGTGCAACCTATAAAAAATTAGTCAGAGTATTTAAAGAAATACCTAAAAATGAAATTAGAGAAGCGTTAAATAAAGCATTTAAAGAAGATGCAAGTTTTAAAGCGGATATAAGAGGAAAAGGCGAAGAAACTCTAAAATATATCAAAGAACATAATATGAAAGGGATTGTTTTAGCTGGTAGACCTTATCATATTGATAAAGAAGTAAATCATGGAATTGATAAATTAATTGCTTCTTATCAAATGGCTGTTTTTACAGAGGATTCAATTGCTCATTTAGGACATGTTGAAAGACCATTACGGATTGTTGATCAATGGGTGTATCATTCGAGACTTTATGCTGCTGCAAGTTTTGTAGCACAAGAAAAAGATTTAGAACTAGTGCAACTGACTTCTTTTGGTTGTGGACTTGACGCGGTTACAAGTGATCAAGTAAAAGAAATACTAGAAAATCATAATAATATATATACCTTATTAAAAATAGATGAAGTGAGTAATTTAGGATCAGCACGAATTAGAATTCGTTCACTAAAAGCAGCGATGACTGAACGTGACAAAAATGGATTGAAACCTCAACTTATTAATAAAATTGAACCTAAAAAGATATTTACAAAAGAAATGAAGAAGAAACACACGATTATCGCACCACAAATGTCACCAATTCACTTTAATCTACTTGAAGAAGTTTTTTTATCAGAAGGTTATCAATTAGAAATTTTAAAAACTGCTGATGAAGAAGCTAAAGAAGAAGGATTAAAGTATGTCAATAACGATGCTTGCTATCCATCAATTATCGTGGTTGGTCAACTGATTGCGGCACTTAAAAGTGGTCGTTATGATTTAGATAACACCTCTATTATCATCTCTCAAACAGGTGGGGGTTGTCGAGCTACAAATTATATTGCGTTCATTAGAAAAGCATTAGTCGATGCTGGTTTTAGTCAAATTCCTGTCATCTCATTAAATGCATCGAAACTTGAATCAAACCCTGGTTTCACCTTAAGTTTACGATTAATTAAGAAATTGCTCTTAGCTGTTTTATATGGAGATTTATTAATGCGATTATTATATCGTATAAGACCTTATGAAAAAGTCAAAGGAGAAACAGAGAAACTCTATTATTACTGGCAAGATTGTTGTCTAGAATTAATCAAAAAGGGATCAATTAAAAAGTTTAAAAAGATAGTATGTGATATAGTTAATGATTTTGATCAACTTCCAATTATAGATGTTAAAAAACCTAAAATTGGTTTAGTAGGGGAAATATTAGTTAAGTTTCATCCTGATGCTAATAATAATATTGTAGATTTTATTGAAAAAGAAGGCGGAGAAGCAGTAATGCCTGATTTACTAGACTTCTTCATGTATTCCTTTAAAAATGTAGAAGTGAAAGCGAACTCGTTATTATATAAGCCATTTTCCAAATATAGCACAAAAGGATCTATTTACCTAATTAATAAGATAAGAAAACCAATGGTTGATGCATTAACAAAAAGTACACGTTTCACTGCACCAAAATGTATTCATGAAATCGCTAGTTTAGCCGAGCGTTTTGTATCTTTATGTAATCAAACCGGTGAGGGGTGGTTTTTAACTGGTGAGATGATTGAATTAATTGAAAGTGATGTTAATAATATTATTTGTATGCAACCTTTTGCTTGCTTACCTAATCACATTACAGGTAAAGCAATGATAAAAGACCTAAAAGCAACCTATAAAAAAGCAAATATTGTCGCAATCGATTATGACCCTGGTGCTAGTGAAGTTAATCAAATTAATCGGATTAAATTGATGCTTTCAGTTGCGTTTAAAAATCTTGAAGATAATAAATAAGATAGAGATAAATTTATTATTTTTTAATAAAGTATTGCATCAAGACAAAAATTTGGTTATAATAAACCATAATTACATATAATATGAGTATCGATGAAAAAGAAGAGTAACTAGAACCATTTTGTTTATAGAGAAAGGAGTCTTAGGCTGCAAACTCCTACAAAATCTTTAGTGAAGACACTTTGGAGATATAACTTTTTAGAGTTGGCTTTAATTAAGCAACTAGGGTGGCACCGCGCAAATATAGCGTCCTTAGAAAATTTCTAAGGACTTTTTTATTTATTTATAAAAAGGAGATGATTTTATGGCGATTCAATCCGCTAAAGGAACTTATGATATTTTAACTAGTGATATGCATAAATGGCACTATTTGGAGTCAATAATTCATAAGACATGTGAATTATACAATTATAAAGAAATTAGAACCCCAATGTTTGAAAGTACAGAATTATATGTGCGTGGTGTTGGTGAAAGTACAGACATTGTAACAAAAGAAATGTACACTTTCTTAGATAAAGGGAAACGTTCACTTACGTTACGCCCAGAAGGAACAGCGGGTGTTGTTAGAAGTTATGTGCAGCATAAATTGTTTGCTGAAGCGAATCAACTGACGAAGTTGTATTATATGGGACCAATGTTTCGCTATGAAAGGATGCAAAAAGGACGAACCCGTCAGTTCTATCAATTCGGAGTTGAAGCCTTAGGAAGTTCTAACCCATCGGTTGATGCTGAAGTGATTGCTTTATCCGTTAACATCTTTAGAAAATTAGGGTTAAAAGAAGTGAAGGTATTAATTAATACACTAGGTGATAAAGAAACCAGAATGAATTATCGTCAGGCACTAATTAACCATTTTAAACCGGTTGTACATGAATTATGTGCTGATTGTCAAAAAAGACTTGAACAAAATCCGCTTCGTGTTTTAGATTGTAAAGTGGATAAAAACCATCCTAAAATGACTTCAGCCCCTAAAATGATGGATTATTTAAATGAAAGTTCAAAAACATTCTTTGATCATGTATTAAGTGATTTAAAACGCTTAAATATTGATTATGAACTAGATAGTAATTTAGTCAGAGGATTAGATTATTATAATCATACTGTCTATGAAGTTATCTCAAGTGCTAAAGGTTTTGGCGCACAAACAGCACTTGGTGGCGGTGGACGCTATAATGGATTAGTTGAAGAAATTGGTGGACCAGATATTCCTGGTGTTGGTTTTGCTTTTGGAATGGACCGTTTAATCCTGGCATTAGAAGCTGAAAATATTGACATAGCATCCCATGATGAGGTAGATGTTTTTATTGTTACGACGTCAGATGCTACTGATTCTTATGCCTTTACACTACAAGAGATGTTAAGAAGTAAGCATATAAAAGCTGAAAAAGACTATTTTCACCGAAAAGTAAAAGCACAATTTAAACAAGCTGATAAATTAAAAGCGAAACTAACTGTTATTATTGGTGAAGAAGAATTAAATGATAACAGAATTAGTATTAAAGATATGAAAACACAAATTCAAGAAGAAGTTAAATTAGATGATGTGTTGAAAGAAATTGAAAAGAGAATGGAGGAGTATCATGAATAGAACGCATAATAATCAAGAATTGCGATTAAATCATGTGAATCAAATAGTAGAATTAAAAGGTTGGGTAGCTAAAACTCGTAATTTAGGTGGATTGATTTTTATTGATTTAAGGGACCGTTATGGGATTACGCAAATTGTGGTTAATCCACAAGAAGTTGCTTCATCTATTTATGAAACAGCAGAAAAAATTCGTAATGAATATGTGTTATATGTAAAAGGTAAAGTGGTTGAACGTGAAAGTAAAAATCCTAATTTACCAACAGGTGAGATTGAAGTTCAAGTTGAATTTCTAGAAGTGATATCAACCGCTGAAACAACACCTATGATCATTCATGATGAAACGGATGCTTTAGAGGACACACGTTTGAAGTATCGTTATCTTGATTTGCGAAGACCTAAAATGCAGAACAATTTAATTGTTAGATCAAATGTGATGAAAGTCATGCGAAATTTCTTAAGTGAGTTAGACTTTTTGGAAATAGAGACACCAATATTAACAAAATCAACACCTGAAGGTGCTCGTGATTATTTAGTTCCTTCACGTATTCATGAAGGCGAATTTTATGCACTTCCACAATCCCCACAAATCTTTAAGCAACTTTGTATGGTTTCTGGTCTTGAACGTTATTATCAAATCGCAAGATGTTTTAGAGATGAGGATTTACGTGCCGATAGACAACCTGAATTTACACAAGTGGATATTGAAGCTTCATTTTTAACAGATGTTGAAATTCAAACGATAATTGAAGAATTGTTTGTTAAACTAATGAAAGAAATAAAAGGGATTGATATTAAAATTCCATTTGATAGAATCACTTACCATGATGCAATGACACGTTATGGTAGTGATAAACCAGACAGACGTTTTCAAATGGAGCTTGTTGAGTTAAATGATGTCTTTAAAAATACAAGTTTCTCTGTCTTTTCATCAACAATCAAAAATAATGGATTCATACGAGCGATTAATGTTAAAAATGGAGCAAGTAAGTATTCTCGTAAAGAGATTGATCGTTTAACTGAATTTGTAAAGAGATATCAGGCTAAAGGACTTGCTTTCTTAAAATATAATAATGAATTTACAGGACCTATCAATAAATTTTTAAGTGATGAAGAAAAACAAGGATTAATTGAGAAATTAGCGATTGAAGACAATGACTTAATTTTATTTGTAGCTGATTCTTTTGATGTAAGTTGTGAAGCCTTAGGTGCTTTAAGAAAATTAATCGCAAAAGAAATGAACTTAATTGATAAAAATGAATATAATTTCTTATGGGTGGTTGATTGGCCATTATTTGAATATGATGAAGATGATAAACGTTATTATGCTGCGCATCATCCATTCACAGCACCTAAAGAAGATTCTGTTCAATTCTTAAAAACAAATCCAAGAAAATGTTTAGCACAAGCTTATGATATAGTTTTAAATGGATTTGAAATTGGTGGAGGGTCAATACGGATTCATCAAAGAGAACTCCAAAATCAAATGTTTGAAACATTAGGATTTACGAAAGAAAAAGCATATGAACAATTCGGATTCTTGTTAGATGCTTTTAAATATGGAACTCCACCACATGGCGGAATTGCTTTAGGGTTAGATAGAATTATTATGTTGCTTGTTCACACAGAAAATATTCGCGATGTAATCGCATTCCCTAAAACACTTTCAGTATCATGCTTAATGACTGATGCACCATCTGTAGTTGATAATATACAATTGGATGAACTAAATATAAAAATTAAATAAAATAAAAAAATAATGCATCTTTATTTGGATGCATTATTTTTTTATTAATGATGGATATCAATTTTTTTGTTGTGATAAATATAAGTTATTATAAAAAAAAGGTCCAACTAAACGTAGACTTTCCAAATTAACCCGCAATATGTATAGGTGGAAGTTTAGACCAATTCTTTAGGATTCTTACTTAAAGTAAGCTTTCAACACAGAATTAAGTATACCCAACTTCCTTATTAAAAGTGTTCGGATTAATATCATAAATCTTCGAAATAGTTCGACTCTCATTATGGTTTTATTATAGCATTCTATTGTATTAATGTAAATCCTCAATTTTTACCTTTTTTTACAGAATAATCTAACAAAAATCAATGAATCATATCATTTTAAGGTAGAAATAAATTAGGTTTTAAACTAAAAGTTAAGTATATATATTTTATAAATAAAAATACAATAACTTGATAAACTATTAGACGAGACATTAAATAGTTATTTAAGAACCCAATTAATCGTAGGTTACAGGTTAACCCGCAAATAGTTGCAGGTGGAAGTTTCGACCAATCCTTCAGGATTCTTACTTAAAGTAAGCTTTCAACACAGAATTAAGTATACCCAACCTCCATATAAAATCTGTTCGGATTATATAGTAACCTTACGGGTTAATTCGGCCGTATATTTTAAGACCAAATTAAAATTATTATAAATTTGAAACCCAATTAGTCGTAGGCTAGAAAAAACTCGCAAATAGGTGCAAGTGGAAGTTTCGACTTATTCTTTAGGATTCCTATTTTAAATAGGCATTCAACACCGAATAAGTATACCCAACATCCATATAAAATCTGTTCGGATTAAAAATAACCCATCGAGTTAATTCGGTTTCCCTTAACTTTACCTTCATTATATCACTCGATTGAATAGAAGTAAACAAGAAAAAACTTGTAATTTTTTCAATATTTTTCTTAGTGAGACTATCTTTTTTATGATATAATTATATTTGAATTATTAACCAAGGAAGTGATTGTTAGTGAAACTTTCTGATCAAAAACTAAATAGAATAATAAAAATATTAGTTATTATTGCTTTAATTTTAGGTTGTTTATATATCTTTAGTCAATTTAACGGATTTATAACAAGTGTAATGGGAGCATTAAAAGCTGTATTAACACCATTTTTAATTGCTTTTTTTATCAATTTTTTAATTTATCCACTCGTTGTTTATGCAGAAGATAAAGGGATTAGACCAAGGTGGTTAATTGTAGCCCTATTATATGCATTAAT
Organism: Mycoplasmatota bacterium; assembly: GCA_018394295.1. Classification (NCBI taxonomy): domain Bacteria; kingdom Bacillati; phylum Mycoplasmatota; species Mycoplasmatota bacterium. Next base: position 1,771,825 of record CP074573.1, on the reverse strand, counting down.
ATTTGGATTAATTGGAATAATATTATGGCAAGTTATTCCACTTGTTATCGAACAGATAAAAGACTTATTCTTGCAGAAAATACCTGCCATATTTGATGAATTAAATGAAACTATCGAAAATCTACATTTAGAAGATAGTCCAGAATTATTAAATATTTATAATCAGATACAAACAGGGATTAAAGACTACTTAACAAATGCTGTAGTTAATGCTGGGTCTTCTGTTCCAAGTCTTATTAGCTTCATGTTCACTTTAGTTTTATCACCAATTATTTTATTCTATATGTTAAAAGATCATAATCAAATTGGTGAAGGATTTTATAAAATTGTTCCAGTAAAATATAAAGAACATTTTATTACACTTACAAAACGTGCGAATGATACATTAGGTCTATATATCAGAGGACAAATTATTATTATGGTTGCTATTGCAGTCATTTCAACCCTAGGGTATACATTAATAGGCTTAGACAATGCAATTTTATTTGGTTTAATTGTTGGAGTAACCAATATTATTCCTTATATAGGTGCTACAATTGCTGCGATTGTTCCAGTAACTTATGCATTATTAACAGGAAATACTCCGTGGTACTCTATCTTATTATTAAATTTTGGTTTTCAATTTGTTGAAGGAAATATTTTACAACCCGTTATAATGAGTAAACAATTAGATATTCATCCGCTATTAATTTTAGCAGCTATTTTAGGATTTGGTAGTATATTTGGAGTTTTAGGTGTTATATTTGCAGTACCGATTACAGGACTTATTAAAGTTTGTATTCTGTATTATCGTGAAGTAAAGGAAAAGAATGAAGTAGAGGGATATGAGGTTTAACAATTATTAGGAGGAACCTTATATGAAGAAGAAATTATCAAAGTATCAAATTAATTTTATAATGCATCAGTTAGTTGCTTTTACATTTGTTTGCCTCATCGCATTTGTTGATTATTTTATTAGTTATGATTTTCAAATTATTAAGATAGGGATTAAAACATTTACGGTTATTACTGTTGTTATATATGAAATTATTGTGAATTTGATTTACAAAAAAGCGAAAAAAAATAATGAAAAAGTAGATGAAAATAAGAGTGAAGAAGGCTATAATGAACATTATTTGTGGTTTGAAATAATATTATTAGTAGATATTTTTCTTGTTGTTGCACTAATTTCTCAATTTATCGAATCTGCTATTGATATTGTAATTCCTTTGAGCTTAGGTTTTGTGGTATTTTATATTATTTCAATAATTGTTAAACCATATTTTGGTATTAAAAATAAAAAATAGAGTTGGGTATCACTGACTCTTTTTATTTATGGAGTGATTTTATGTATCAATTTAGTAGAAATTTATTATCTTACGGTAAAGAAGGACAGAACATATTATATCATAAAAGCGTTGCTATCTTAGGATTAGGGGGAGTTGGGAGTTATTCCTGTGAATCGATTGCTCGTAGTGGGGTGGGTAAGATTATTCTCATTGATAAAGATAAAGTTGATATTACCAATATTAACCGGCAACTTCATGCAACTTTAGAAACAGTAGGACAATCAAAAGTAGCTTTAATGGTTGATAGGATTCAATCAATTAATCCAAAATGTCATGTAGTTAAACATGAGAAATTCTTTAATTTTGATACATATGATGAAATTTTTAATGAAGAAATTGATTTTTTTATTGATGCAAGTGATACAATTACATTTAAAATTTTACTTATTAAAGAATGTTTAGAACGTAATATTCCTTTTATATCTGTCATGGGAACAGCGAATAAATTAGATCCTTCTCAATTTGAAATCTCAGATATCAAGAATACATCCTATGATCCAATCGCTAAAGTCATTCGAACAAAACTAAGAAAAGAAGGGATTAAAGGGAAGGTACCTGTTGTTTATTCTAAGGAAAAACCAATTACCTCACGATATGATGAATATGATGGAGATGTTTCGAAAATAACTAGAAAATCACAGTTTCCACCTGCTTCAAATAGTTTTGTACCTCCTGTTGCTGGTTTAATCGCAACAAGTTATGTCATTAGAAATTTACTTAAAGAGATATCATTTGAAAGAGATGGTGAATCTTAATTTAGACAACAAATAATTTTTTCAAAGAAAGAAGTCATACATATGGCTTTTTTTTATATAAGAAATTGTTATTTATAAATTAAGGTGGTATAATAAAAATACGAACAAATGTTCTTTGTAGATTGGAAGTGAATAGAATGTATCAAAAAACATCATTGTTTTATAATCATGACCAAACACCACTCCCTGATCGTGTTAGACCACGAAATTTAAGTGAAATTTTTGGTCAAGATCATTTAATTAGCGAAGGTAAAGTATTAAGAAAAATAATTGAGTCTGATCAAGTAACATCTATGATATTATGGGGACCTCCTGGTGTTGGTAAAACCACTTTAGCGATGATTATTGCGAATATGACGAAAGCGAATTTTATCAATTTTAGTGCTGTTTCAAGTGGGATTAAAGAAATTAAAGAAGTCATGTTAAAAGCTGAACAAAATCGATTATTAGGAATTAAAACTGTTTTATTTATTGATGAAATCCATCGGTTTAATAAAGCACAACAAGATGCTTTTCTACCACATGTAGAAAAAGGAAATATCAGTTTAATTGGTGCAACCACAGAAAATCCATCATTTGAAGTAAACTCAGCTTTACTATCACGTTGCCATGTTTTTGTATTAAATCCATTAAATGAAAAAGATATAACAAGATTATTGAAGCATATATTAAAAGATTCACGGGCTTTTTCTAATAAAAAAATTAAAATCGATGATGAGTTATTATCAAGTATTGCTGCGTTTAGTAACGGAGATGCACGAAGTGCATTAAAAATTTTAGACATGACAGTAATGAGTAGTTCAGAAGATGAAGGAATCATTTATATCAAAAAAGAAACCGTTGAAGAATGTATGCAGAATAAAATATTATTATATGATAAAAGTGGAGAAGAACATTATAATTTGATTTCTGCTTTGCATAAATCAATGCGAAATAGTGACCCTGATGCTGCTGTTTATTGGCTAGCACGAATGCTTGAAGGTGGAGAAAATCCCTTGTATATTGCTAGGAGGTTAATTCGATTTGCATCTGAAGATATTGGGTTAGCAGATCCTCGTGCATTAGATATCACAGTATCAGCTTATCAAGCCTCCCATTTTAATGGAATGCCAGAGTGTAACGTTAATTTAACCCAAGCAGTGGTTTATTTATCTCTAGCACCTAAATCAAATGCGTTATATTTGGCTTATGATAAAGCAAAAAAAGATGCTTTAAATACATTATCTGAAGGTGTGCCATACCAATTAAGAAATGCACCAACAAAACTGATGGATAGTTTAGGTTATGGAAAAAATTATACTTACGCGCATGATTTTGAAAATAAAATAACCAATATGCAATGCCTACCGAATAATTTAAAAAACCAACGTTATTATGAACCTACTGAACAGGGCTTAGAAAAGAAATTTAAAGATCGTTTATCCTATTTACAACATTTAAAGAAGCAGTGATTCTTGATTATTTTATGTTTTCCTGAAAATTTGAAAAATAAAAAATCACCAGTATATGTTGAATAAATAATTAAGGTAAACTGTAACCCTTATAACATATTTGATTGGGTTTTAGCTTACCTTTTAGTTTTACTATATGTGTATAATGTTTTCAATTTTTAGGTGAATAAGAATGATAGAAAAATGTTGTATTTATCACTAATCCATATTCATCACTTTTCGGTATATCTAATTTTTCACCAACCATAAGGTGATAAACCTCTCTATAGTAGTAATCATCATTTTCACTTGTTACCTTAATATAGGAATAGATAGCATTTTCATCTGCATTAAAATTAAAATAATCATCAAAATTAAGTGATGTTGTTTTAATTAGATTATGGTTTATATCATATTCGTAAACTTCAATTGAACTAAATGTATTTGTTTCAATAAAATTCACTTCATAGGTTACATCAGCACTATGTACTGAATAGATGTTTTGAGATTCATAATCCATTTCACCGTTATATATTCGATTTTGAGAGTTTAAATAAGCTATATCTATTGTTTCTACATACTCTATTCCAGTAGAATATACTAAACCTATAACCACATCATTTATGATTTTTGCTCTATCAAAATAAATGTTAAGTTCAAAATCATAATGAAAATGATTTCCATTATATGTAATATTAGATTTAGTTTCTCCCAGCCCCATATTTGTTATAGTATGATTACTATTATTTTCTTTTTCAAATAAATAAAAGTGCAAACCAGAATCATTATTTCTTTGAATATCTTCAATCGACTCATATGTTTCTCCATTAGCGACAAGAATTACACCTATTAAACTTTTTTCCACTTTAGAATCAATTACATTTATTTTAGTGACATTTTCTGATTTTAACTCATTTCGGTATTCTAATTCTATTGTATCTCCAACTTTTAAATCGTGATAACTAATGGATTTTACTTTGTTATCAAAAAATTTAACTTCACCAAAATAACTTATATTTAATATGTAAATATTTTCTTCATTTTCAAACTTGATTATTTGATGTTCAAGGTCATGTTCGGTAATAGTATCCATTTCTGTAATAATACCTAAGGTATTTTTTATATTTCCAATTTTATTCGCGTTATATTGTTCATTAATAACAATATATCCAATAATAGTTAATAAGACAGCCAATGCACTAATAATTAAAGAAGTCCAAATAAATTTTTTAAATTTTCGGTTTATAATAGCTTCATTAATAGTTAATGTTTTAATTGATTCATCATCAATTATTTCACTAACTGTAATTTCTAGAATACTAGCTAATTTCTCAAGGCTTTCAATATCAGGAACACTTTTTCCTTGCTCCCATCGTGAAATACATTGCCTTGTCACAAAAAGTTTATCAGCAATTTCTTGTTGAGTTATTCCCTTCTCTAATCGATATTTTTTTATATTTTCGTTAATATTCTTCATCTTATCACCTCTTACTCTAATTATATAGGTTAAATTATAAAAGTCACGCAATACTTGATGCAATAAATAATTGACAAACAATTATCAAGTTATAAAATAATTCTATTAATTTCTATAATTACTTAATAATATGTTTTCCTAACCAATACATAATTTACGATAATTAATTTTGAGGATTATATGTGTCAAACTTTATATAAAAAAAGTTCTAAACTGTGTTTACTAAGTTAGTTCTTGACTTAATAATCTCATAAAAAAGGTGTTAAATAGTAAAAGTGATTTCGTATTAGGATTAACTGAAAGAAGAAACATGATAATCTTTAAAATTATAAATTTGAAAAAGTAGCTGATGTTATTCAAAATCAGCTGATTAAAAATACAATATACGAAAACTAAATTTAATTATATATTGAAATGTATTATGAAATAACTTATAATAAAGTAACTTATAAAGAAGGAAAAGGTTTATAAATGGTTTTTTCTTTACCATCTTTAAGTATAAGATTATTGTTCATACAAATTTTTTTATTTAAATTAAGGTATAAGCTAATTTAATTTAAATATAATATTTTGGTGATTGTATGTTATATTTTAAATGTTTAGGAATATTGTTTGGTATTATGGCATTTTTAAAACCATTCTATCTTCATATACTACCTTTTGATGAAAAAAAATGGATTCAAAAAATGTATCCTGAAGAAAAACCTTATTGGATTAATATCATCTCAATTTTAGGACTAGTTCTATTAATTGTGACCTGGATAATCGAATTAGTCACTCAGATTTCTCTATCAATTGTGATCAGTTTATTATTTTCATGTACTTTAATTAAAATAATTGTGTTATTATTTAATTATGAAAAGTTTTACTCATGGTTAACTAATTTACTTAAAAAAGAAAAACAATTATATATAATTGATGGATTTGTAAGTTTATTTGGATTAATTCTCATTTTGTTTACGATATTTGTATTATAAGACCATCCAAACTATTTATTACGTAAACTAAACTTACAAGATTCATAATAGATTGTAGGTAGGAGAAGAAAAATGTTAAATCAAACGTTGAAAAATGAAATTAAAAGATTTAGACATTATTTACATCAAATTCCTGAATTAGGATTTCAAGAAATTAAAACCCAAGCTTTTATAAAAAGTGAATTATTAAAATTAAGTTTTGAAGTTGAAGAAGTGGCTGAAACAGGACTTATCGCATTAAAAAGAGGAAAAGAAAATCAAGCGATTGCATTTAGGGCGGATATGGATGCCTTAGCGGTTCATGAAAAAACAAATGTTGATTTTATATCTACACATGAAGGAAGAATGCATGCTTGTGGTCATGATGGACATATGAGTATTTTGCTTGGATTTGCCTCTTATATCTCTAATTTGCAACTTAAAAAAGATATAGTGCTTATCTTTCAACCTGCTGAAGAAGGCCCAGGAGGGGCTAAAATCATTATCCAAGATGGCTATTTACAAAAATATCATGTTGAAAAAATATTTGGATTACATGTTTATCCAGAAATCCCAGAAGGTAAAATAGGATTAACGGATGGTGTGTTAATGGGGCAGGCTGGTGAATTTGATATTACCATTCATGCGATTAGTTGTCATGGTGCAATGCCACAAAATGGGGTTGATGGGATTTATGTAGCCTCTCAATTAATTCAAACCTATCAAAGTATTATTAGCCGTAATGTAAATCCAATCGAAAGTGGTGTAGTAACAATTGGAAAAATTCGAGGTGGAGAAGCAAGAAATGTTATCGCTAGTAAGATTCACTTAAATGGTACGGTACGTGCATTTAATGGAGAAATTTATGATCTAATTAAAAAACGTATGGAAGTAATTAATAAAGGAATCGAAAATATGTTTAATATTCAAGTGGAAATGGTGTTTAGAGATTTATATCCCCCATTAGTTAATGATCATCATTTTTATTTATTAATGAAAAAAATCTTAAAAGAAGAGGAAATTATTAAATTAAAACCAATCATGATATCAGAAGATTTTTCATATTATTTACAAACAGTACCTGGTTATTTTTTAATGCTAGGCTCAAGAAATGAGGAATTAGGTTATACTTACCCATTACATAGTTGTCATTTTAATTTTGATGATAAAATATTATATCGAGGTGTAGAATTATACATACAAATATGTGAAGAACTTAATGTATTCTAATAACCTAACCATAGAATAAAATGTTATGGAGGTTTTGTATGTATTATAATCCGAATAATGATTATCTTGATGGGATAAATGACATGATGACAGATTTATCATCTTATACGCATCCCAAAAATTATCAAAAAGGATTGGAATTGATTCGAAATACTTTAGGTGGAGAAAGAAAGGATGAATTATTTTATAATTATCTAGTAAGTGTTGCTCCTACAGAAGAAGCAAATCAAATTGTTTCTAGTATTCGTGATGATGAAATTAGACACAATAAAATGTTTAGAACGATTTACTATCAATTAACAGGTCAAGTCTTACCTCATGGATTAGACGAACCATTCGATAAACCCAAATCATATTGTGAGGGATTAAAACAAGCATTAATGGGTGAATTATCTGCCGTTCAAAAATATCGTCAAATCCTATTTGCGATGGAAAATCGAGTTCATATTAATATGTTAACTGAAATTATTACTGATGAACTAAGACATAGTGGATTATATAATTTATTAATGACTTTAGGAAATTGTTTTTAATATTATAAGTGAAGATTTCTTTTAATCGTTGAAAAACTAAAAACGCAATGATGCGTTTTTTTTCTTTTTATATAGTAATTAATAAATAATAAATGAATGTCGTAAAAAGGGGAACCGTTAGATTATCTAAACCTTTACAGGATAATCCTTCTGCGATAGTTGCTGTTATGGCAATAATGAAACTATAGATGAATAGATGAAGTGGATTAAATATCCATAAAAGGATAAAAGTAGTTAAAAAGGAAATAATAAACATTGTCATACTTCCAAGGTAAGTTTTATTTTTAAAGAGTTTTTTCTTTCCAAACTTATAGCCTATAATTGTAGCAATCCCATCACCATATCCCATAATCATTACACCAATAGCACCTATGTAGGGTTTATTTATGTACCCAAAAGTAAAGAGGACAAGTACAACTAAAGAAATTGGATAATAGAGAGTCCCTAACTCCTTTTTATCGTCTCGTTCTATTCCTGAAACTAGGTGATAACGGTAAGATAAAAAGTTCAAAATCACAAAGGAAATAGGAGGAATTAATGCGATATAGACATCTTTAAAAAAAATCATCGCAATTATCCACCAATTAGCAATACAAATATGGATGATCTGTCGTGTCATTTCCTTTGAAATATGAAATTTAGGTAAAAGGGTAGCGATTATAAACAGGAATAGAAGTAGAATATAAGAACAGATTAATCCAATCATATTCATTGATCACCCCAATTATATTTTTAACAGTTTTAGGATAAAATAAAAAATATTTTTTAATTTTCTAAAATACTTCAGACTTGACAAATTGGTTATTATTATTTATTATAATTTTTGTAATAATAAGGAGGTTATATAAATGAGTAATGTTAGAGAATTTAAAACGGAGTCTAAACAACTACTTAATTTAATGATTAATTCGATTTATACTCACAAAGAAATCTTTTTAAGAGAACTTATATCAAATGCTAGCGATGCTATCGATAAATATAATTTCTTATCATTGCAAGATGATACATTAAAATCAAATGAAGAGTATAAAATCGAAATTGAAGTTTCAAAAGAAGACAAAACGATTACCATTAAAGATAATGGAATTGGAATGACAGAAGAAGAATTAGTTGAAAACTTAGGAACTATTGCGAAATCTGGTTCAAAATCTTTTTTAGAGAAATTACAAACTAACGCTGAGAATATTAACTTAGATATGATAGGGCAATTTGGTGTTGGTTTTTATTCAGCTTTTATGGTTGCTTCTAAGGTAGCGGTTAAGACTAAGTCGCCTTATTCAGAATCTGGTTTAAGCTGGGAATCTACTGGTGAAGATACTTATGAAATCGAAAAATCAGCGAAAGAAGATCATGGAACTGAAATCACACTTTTTTTACGTGATAATAATGAAGAAGATGAATCTTATGATGTATATCTAGAAGAATTTAAAATTAAGGAATTAGTTAAAAAATATTCAGATTATGTCAGATATCCAATTGTTATGGAAGTCACTAAACAAGTTCCTAAAGAAGACAATAAAGATGAGTTTGAAAATATGACTGAAATGGAAAATTTAAATTCAATGATTCCTCTTTGGAAAAAAAGTAAATCAGAAATTTCTGAAGAAGATTTAAATGAATTTTATAAGTATCAATTTCATGATTATGAAGTACCTATTAAATCTATTCATATGAATGTTGAAGGTGCTTTAAATTATAATGCTTTAATCTTTATACCTAAAAAAGCACCTTATGATTTGTATTCTGAAAAATATGAAAAAGGACTACAGTTATATTCAAAAGGTGTATTCATCATGGATAAGTGTAAAGAATTAATTCCTGATTATTTACGTTTTATCAAAGGTTTAGTTGATTCACCTGATTTATCATTGAATATATCAAGGGAAATGTTGCAACATGATAAACAGTTATCAAAGATTGCTTCAAATTTAGAGAAAAAGATTAAAAATGAATTAGAAAGAATGCTTAAAAATGACCGTGAACAATACATTGAGTTTTATAAAACTTATGGTGTTAATATAAAATATGGTGTATATGACCAATTTGGTGCTAAAAAAGATTTATTAAAAGACTTAATTATCTTTAATTCTTCTAAAGATAAAGAATATACCACTTTAAAAGAATACGTTGAAAGAATGAAAGAAGAGCAAGAATTCATTTATTATGCATCCGGTCAAAGTATTGATCAATTAGATAAATTACCACAAATGGAATTATTAAAAGAAAAAGATTATGAAGTGTTATATTTCACAGATGACATTGATGAATTCGCGATTAAAATTTTGATGGAATATGATAACAAAAAGTTTAAAAATATATCACAAGGTGATTTAAATCTTGAAAGTAATGAAGAGAAAGAAGCCTTAGAAGAAAAAGAAAAAACATATAAGGATTTATTAAGTCATATTAAAGACTGTTTAACAGATAAAGTAAGCGAAGTTAAATTATCATCAAGATTAAAAGATAGTGCTGTTTGTTTAGTTAGTAAAGATGATATTTCATTTGAAATGGAAAAAGTCCTAGCTGTGATGCCAGGAGGAAATAATGGTGTTAAAGCACAAAGAGTATTAGAAATAAACCCAAATCATCAATTGTTTAAAGCACTTGAAACTGTTTATGAAAAAGATAAAGAAGATATTAATGATTATGCAACTTTATTATATTCACAAGCATTATTAGTTGAAGGTTTTAAATTAGATGACCCAATTGAGTTTTCTAATAAAATGTGTGAATTAATGATTAAATCAACTAAGTAAGTGAAAAAGTGATTTTACTCATAAAGGTAAAATCACTTTTTTATTTTGTAATATGATACATATTAAATGTTAGTTTGTCATAATATTGATATTTTAATTGTATATTAAATTATAGGGGAAAATATGATTTTTAGGTGATTATGGTGTCTGATATAATCGATAAAAATGCATTTAATTTTTACAACAATATAATAAACATTTCATCTGAACCAAAGAAAAAAGAAGAAACAAATGATGAGAAAACAAAAAATAATAGTAAAAAAAGCAAAAAAGCTAAAAAAGATGAATTTGTGATTGGAAAAAATAAAGTGATTGCGATTTTACTAGCACTTTTTTTAGGTAGATACGGTATGCATAAATTTTATTTAGGAAAACCTGCTTTAGGTTTCGTTTATTTAATCTTTTCACGTTATCAAATAATTATGTTTTTTAGTATTTGTGATGCTTTTATTTATCTATTTACTGATAATGAAACTTGGTTAAAAGAATATGGATATAAAAAACTTGATGATAAAAAGTAATGTATTAATTCTTTACATATCCTATTCCTATTACACCTTTACCAACATGACAACCAATTGCTGGTGATACTGCTGCATCGATTAATTGTGAGGTATCTATTCCTGCTTTACTTAATCTATTTTTCGTATATTCTAAATTTTTTAAAGCATCTGTATTAAATAAAAATATAAATTTAGCATCTTTTCCATTATTGGTATCTTCTAAAAAGCTATCAATGACACGGTCTAATGCTTTTTTTGTTGTACGGATTTTTTCTTTGGCAACTATTTTACCGTCATCACCGATTTCTAGTAAGGGTTTAATTCTAAGTGCTGAGGCAATAAATCCTGCCGCATTTGATAGACGTCCATTTCGTACTAAATATTTTAAGTCATCCACCATTAAATATATTCTGTCATGATCTCTTAAAAAGGCAAGATAATCTAATATTTCTTCCACAGATTTACCTTCTTTTGCAAGGCGATGTGCTTCCATGGCCATAAATCCAGTTAGAAATGATGCTGTTTGACTATTAAAAGGATGGATATTAATATCTTCAACAAAATCTTTTGATAAGCAAACACTTTGATAAGTACCACTTAAATGTTCCGAAATGGAAATATAAATAATATCTGTACAACCATCATCTTTCAATTGCTGATATAAATCTAACAGGTGCCCCATAGAAGGTTGAGCAGTTTTAGGTACCTCTGTTAATGAATTTAATTGATCATAAAACTGTTTTGGATGAATTTCTAAGCCATCTAAATACTCTTTATTATTTATAATAATGGTAGTTCGTGCTTTTTTTATGTCTTCATAACCCTTTATGTAATCTAAACCACTGGTGCTACAGGTGACAATTCCTATTTTTTTCATGTAATCCTCCCTTATATACTTTGATATTAAAAATATTTGAATATAGAAATATTATATATTCAAAGTATTTATTAGTCAATATAGATAATGAAAGTAGGTAAACAAACATTTTAAGTTTATCTTGTTATGAAGGGTATTAAGTCTATACCTAGAAAGGGTAATATTACCTGTTTAATAGGTTAATATTCAGTAGAATCACGATGTCCTATTATCCATTTGTTGACATTAAATGATAATATTGTATAATAAATTTATAATAGAATAGAGGTGAGTAAATATGGGAATTAGTTTTCGAAAAAGTTTTCGAATTGGGAAGAATACAAGAATTAACTTTAGTAAAAATGGTGGAATTGGAATTAGTACTGGAGTTAAAGGATTTCGTGTAAGTAAAAATAATTCCGGAGTTAGATTTACTTTAGGGGGAAATGGAATACATTATACGAAATGGTTTACTAAAAAGAAAAAAACTAAAAAATCAGATAGAAAAAAAATTGATAAAAACTTGAATAAATTAGAAAAAGATAAACTTGAAGAGATTGAGAAAGAAGAAAGAATAATTAATCCTGAAACAGATTTTGAAAGAATTCCAACAGAAGATGAACAGGCATTATTACTATATTTAGGAAGTCGTGAACGAAATTATCTTTTGTATTTATTATTAATAACCCTTTTAGGTTTAGGAATTTTTGGAGTCATTCAAAGATCTTTTCTAAGTTATATTTTAATTGCGTTTAATATTTGTTTGCTTTTGCTTTATTTATTAAAATCAAAACTTCATTCTTATGTATATAGTTTGAATCATTCTATTACATTATTTCAAAAGAATCGTTTAAATAAAGCCTATAAATTGTTAAAAAAGTGTTTGGCAATAAAACCAAAAAGTGATAAAGCATTAATTATGATGATGTTTACTGCCTTTAGACTAGAAAAATATGAAGAAGCATTATATTATGTTGAAGCCTATAAAGAAGAAAATAGTCCACTTGAAGTAATGTATTTTATTGAAGGATGCGCATCTACTGAATTAGGTAAATATCAAGAAGGAATAGCTGCAATTGAAAAAATCTATTCTGAAGATGATGACATTAGATTTTCTAAATATAAAGTGCTAGGAGATTGTTACTTAGGACTTAATGATTATGATAAAGCAATCAGTTGGTATAAAGAATTGCCAGTAAATAAAGAAGAGATGGATGAAGATCAATTAGAATACAAATATGCTTTAGGGAAAGCCTTATTCTTAAAAGGACATAAAAAGCGAGCATTTTCATATTTATCGAAAGTGTATGATTATCGAGTTGATTATAAAGATGTAAAAGCATTAATGGATGAAATCTAAAATAAAGATTATTTATCAAAAAAGTAAGGCAGCTAAAGTGGCTGCCCTATTTTTATTTAAATATAGATATTAGATTAATTGAAATTCATTATATAAATAACATATTTATAATCAATTTACCATATGAAGGTAAAATAATAAAAGCAATAATAGATATTTTTCTATTATTGCTTTTATAAAGTTTTATTTTTTATTTTCAATTAGATTAAGAAATGATTCACTAAAAACACATTCACTATTTCTATTAGTTATTTCATTATATACTCGTAACACTAATTGTTTATGATTTTTCCATATATTTGTGAACTTTATTTTTTTGCCTTCAAAATTAGTTAAAAACACCATTTTGTTTGTATAATAATCTACTCGTTTGATTTCTTGCCATTTAAAACCATAATGTGTTTTAATAAACTTTCCTTTAATACGAATTCCTTCTGAATCAATATATAATTTTTGAGTATAAACAATTAAGAATACTGGTATTAAAGATAAAGAAATCACAATTAATAGTATCAATAAAATTAAATAATTAAATCCTATAACAACACAAAAAATTATAGAACCTAATATATCCATTAGAATAATACTAAAAAGATGACTTAATTTTGGTTTATAAATATCCATAATATCCCCTCGCTTTATTTAATTAAATTAATTATAACATTTGTCAATTAACTTGACTAGATTAGTTTTTTTACTTCATTTTGATAAGTAGGATCTTATAAATACTAATAGATGAAAAGAACTCGGCATTTTGAGTTCTTTTTAAAATGTCTATTTAAAACAATAAACTGATAAATTCTTCAACAGTGATATTATTAATATAGTCATTTAAGTCTATTAGTTTTTCTTTTATAGCTGATTCTTCATATTTAGTACCATTTAATTGATTGGTTAATTCATTAATATCTTTTAATCCAAAGAAGTCGCCATAGATATGCATATTTTGAATGATTCCTTTTGATACATCAAATTGACATTCTACAATGCCACCTTTAAATTTATTGATATTTTTGAATTGAAATTTTGGAGACTTACCAAATACATAGTCCCAAGTTCCATATTTCTCTTGACTCATTTTTTCAATTGCTTCAATTTCATCTTTTGTAAAATCTAATTCATAATAATCAGTAAAATTTTGTTTCATAAAAGAGATTAATTCATCACGAAACTGTTCAATTGTTAAATCCTTATTAAGATGGAGCTTAATATTAGTGACACGACTTCTTACTGAATCAATTCCTTTACTTTTCATTTTAAATTTATTTGGTTTTAGTGATTCAGTAAGTAAACTCATATCAGAATCAAATAAAAGTGTACCATGATGAAGCATGATGTCTTTTTGATACGCTTGAGCGTTACCTGAACATTTTTTTCCATCGATTAAGATATCATTTCTTCCAGAAAAAGTTGCATTCGCTCCTAAACATTTCAAAAATTCTATAATTGGCTTCGTAAATTTTATAAATTGTTCTTCTATATTCCCCTCATCTTTTTTTGTGATAAAAGAAAAGTTTAAATTGTTTTTATCATGAAAAACAGCACCACCACCAGATAGACGTCTGGCTACACGAATTTTGTGTGTTTTGACATATTCATAATTAATTTCTTCCAAAGTATTTTGATTCTTTCCAACGATAATACTTGGTGTATGAATGTAAAGTAAAAATATGGGTTCTTTGTAGTTATCAAGGAAATATTTTTCACTGGTTAAATTGAAAAAAGCATTCGTTGAGTGACTTTTTAGTAAGCGCATACATTTTTACCTCCTTTTTTTTCATTTTATCATAATTTTACCTATTTTTAAATTGTTAAATGGGAGAATTTGTAGTATTATTTAATTGTAAAAATCTTTTATTGAGGGGGAATAAAATGAGTCAATTAAAAAGAACGCCATTATATGAAGAACATGTTAAACTAAGTGGTAAAATAGTTGATTTTGCTGGTTGGGAAATGCCAATTGAATATAGTGGAATTAAACAAGAACATATTGCCGTTAGAACAAACGTGGGATTATTTGATGTATCTCATATGGGAGAGGTCTTCATTTCTGGAGTAGAAGCAGAAAGTTATGTTCAAAGATTGGTAACTGCTGACATTACTAAATTAAAACAGAATCAAGTGGTTTACACGATGATGTGTTATGAAAAAGGGACAATCGTAGACGATTTACTAGTCTATAAGTTTAGTAATGAAAAATATTTGTTAGTAGTCAATGCATCAAACATTGATAAGGATTTTGCTTGGATGTTAAGTCAGAAAAAAAATGATAACATTCTAATTGAAAATATGTCAGCATCATATGGACAAGTAGCTCTTCAAGGACCAAATGCCCAAAAACTTCTACAAAAATTAACTGAATTTAATTTGGATGATATTAAATTCTTTTATTTTGAAGAAATACAAGTACAAGGAATTGATTGCATTGTTTCAAGAACAGGCTACACTGGAGAAGATGGATTTGAAATTTATGCAGATAAAGCAGATATTGTAACTATATGGAAAACATTAATCAATTTTGAAGAAGTGTCTCCAATTGGTTTGGGTGCAAGAGATACACTTCGCTTTGAAGCTGGTTTACCATTGTATGGTAATGAAATCAGTCAAGATATTACCCCTTTAGAGGCAGGACTTGGTTTCTTTGTGAAATTAGATACTGATTTTATTGGGAAAGATACTTTAGTAAAACAAAAAGAAGAAGGATTAAAACGTAAATTAGTAGGGATTCAATTGTTGAAAAAAGGTATTTGTCGACATGGGTATCCTGTTTGTGATTTAAATGAAAAGGAAATTGGTGTTATAACAACTGGTTATTTATTACCAGAACGTGATTATTCAATTGCATTTGCGCTAGTTGATATTAATCATGCAAATTTAGAAGAGAAATTATTTATTAAAATTAGAAATAAATTTTATGAAGCTAAAGTGACTTCTAAAAAATTTATGAATAAAAAATATAAAAAATAGGTGGAGGTTAAGAAAATGAAAGTTATTGAAGGATTATATTATTCAAAAGAACATGAATGGATAAAAGTTGTAGATGGGAAAGCATATATCGGGATAACTGAGTTTGCAGCACATGCTTTAGGAGATATCGTATTTGTAGAATTACCTGAAGTTGATGCAGATTTTAATAAAGATGAGGTTATAGGTGTTATTGAATCAGTTAAAGCTGCTTCTGACATGTTTACTCCTATATCAGGAACTGTTATCGAAGTTAATGAGAATTTAGAAGATGAACCACAATTATTAAATTCAAACCCATTTGAAAATCATATTGCGGTAATAGAATTAAAGGATGAAAGTGAACTTGAAGAATTAATGAATAGTGAAGAGTACACTCGTTTTTGTGAAGAAAAATAAAGGATGAAGGTGATAAACATGAACCATAAATATATTCCACATACAGATAGTGATATTAAAGAAATGCTTGAAAAAGTTAAAGTGTCAAGTATCGATGGTCTATTTAAAGAGGTTCCAGAAGAAGTTAAAATAAATAAAGATTATCATCTTAGCGCTGGTTTAAGCGAAATTGAAGTAGAAAATAAATTAAATGACTTAAGTAATATGAATAATAAAGATTTAGTTTGTTTTATCGGAGCAGGGAGTTATGATCACTATATTCCTTCGATAATTAAACACATTACAAGTCGTTCCGAATTTTATACAGCGTACACACCTTATCAACCTGAAGTTTCACAGGGGACATTACAGTATATCTTTGAGTTTCAAACGATGATGACTGACTTAACCAATATGGAAGTATGTAATGCATCAATGTATGATGGGGCAACTAGTTGTGCTGAATCTATTATGATGGCAGTAAGTAAAACAAGAAGAAAGAAAGTTTTAGTTTCTAAAGCATTACATCCATATACAATTGAGACTATTAAGACTTATGGTCATTTTAATGGTTATGAAATAATTATGTTAGAAAACGAAGCTGGTTTATTAGATGAAAAAGATTTAGAGAATAAATTAAATAAAGAAATTGCATGTGTTGTTGTAAGTAATCCCAATTTTTATGGCTTAATAGAAAATCCCTCAAATTATGTAGAGAAAATCCATGATAATAAAAGTTTACTAATTATGTATGTCAATCCATTAAGTTTAGGACTATTAAAAACACCTGGTGAAATAGGTGCTGATATTGTTTGTGGTGAAGCACAACCTTTAGGAATTGCTTTATGTTATGGAGGACCTTATATTGGATATATTTGTACGACAAAAAAATATATACGAAATATACCAGGACGTATTGTAGGGCAAACAACTGACGAAGATGGTAAACGTGCATTTGTTTTAACCTTACAAGCACGCGAACAACATATCAGACGTCAAAGAGCAAGTTCTAATATTTGTTCAAATCAATCGTTGAATGCCTTAGCAGCAACGGTTTATATGTCAGTGATGGGTAAACAAGGTTTGGTTGATGTTTGCGAACAAAATGTACAAAAAGCTCATTATGCTTATGAACAAATTACATCATTAAAAACATTTGAAAAAGTATTTGATACACCATTCTTTAATGAATTTCTGGTTAAATCAACAATTGATTATAAAATTATTAAAGAAGCTTTATTAAAAGAAAATATGATTGCTGGGATTCATTTAGGTGAATTCGATAGTCAATATAATAATCATATTGTATTCTGTGTGACAGAAAAACGTACAAAAGCAGAAATTGATCAATTAGTTCAAGTGTTAGGAGGGTTAAAATAATGAAAAATTATGATAAATTAATATTTGAATTATCAAAGAAGAATCGTAAAGGTTATTCACTTCCTCCACTTGATGTAGACCCTATTGATATTAAACAAACTATCCCACAAGAATTTTTACGTCAAACCGAAACAGATTTACCTGAAGTAAGTGAAAATGATATCATGCGTCATTATGTTAATATTTCAAATAAAAATTATGGTGTTGATACAGGATTTTATCCATTAGGATCTTGTACAATGAAATATAACCCTAAAATTAATGAAGATATGGTACCACTTTTCAACTCGCTACATCCATATCAATCTGAAGAAACAACACAAGGTGCTCTAAAATTGATGTATAATCTAGGAGAAAGTTTAGCTGATATAACTGGTATGGAAAAAGTTTCATTAGCTCCATTTGCAGGTGCTCATGGTGAGTTAGCTGGAATAATGATTATTAAAGCCTATCATGAAAAAAATAATGACTTTAAGCGAACTAAAATCATAGTACCAGATTCAGCACATGGGACTAACCCAGCAAGTGCATCATTTGCAGGATTTGAAATTGTTGAAATTAAATCCAATGAAGATGGAACTGTTAATCTAAAAGCTTTAGAAGAAGCGCTAAATGATGAAATAGCAGGGATTATGTTAACCAATCCTAATACACTAGGTATTTTTGAAAAAGATATTAAGAAAATCACAGAACTTGTCCATGGTGCAGGTGGATTATTGTACTATGATGGTGCTAATCTTAATGGAATTATGGGTGTTGCTAGACCTGGTGATATGGGATTTGACATTATTCATGTGAATATACATAAAACCTTTTCAACTCCACACGGTGGAGGAGGTCCTGGGTGTGGACCAGTAGGTGTTGTTGAAAAATTAGTTGAGTTTTTACCAAAACCAGAAATTGTTTATCAAAATAATCAATATTCTTTAAATTATGATTTAGAGAATTCTGTTGGAAAAGTCGGTAATTTCTATGGTAATTTTGGGGTAATGGTAAAAGCCTATAGTTATATTTTGTCAATGGGAACAGCAGGGCTAAGACATGCTTGTCAGATGGCAGTTTTAAATGCGAATTATCTTCAAAACATGTTGAAAGACGATTATTTATTACCAATTGATGAGATTTGTAAACATGAGTTTGTTTTAAGTGGATTAAAGGATAAATCAACTGGTGTTACCACATTAGATATTGCCAAAGCATTATTAGAATTTGGTTATCATGCACCAACCATCTATTTCCCACTTATTGTTGAACAGGCGATTATGATTGAACCAACAGAAACCGAAAGTATTGAAACGCTTAATGAATTTGTTCAAATTATGAAAAAAATCGCTAAATTAGCAAAAGAAGATCCAGAATACTTAAAACATGCCCCATATAATACCCCTGTTCGTCGGTTAGATGAAGTCACAGCCGCGAGAAATCCTATTTTAAGATACCAAGGAAATAAAGCCAATGAATAAAGATTTAGTCATCATTGGTGCAGGACCAGGGGGCTATGAGGTTGCTTTAAAAGCAGCTTCATTAGGATTAAATGTTGCATTAATTGAAAAAGATGAAATTGGTGGTACTTGTCTTAATCATGGTTGTATCCCAACTAAGGCATTATATAAGAATGCAGAAGTGATGCATACGTTAAAACATTCTGATGAATTTGGTTTTCAGGATATAAAATATTCATTTGATTTTAACACAGTACAAACTAGAAAAGATAATGTAGTAAAACAATTAAAAAATAATATTAATATAATGTTGAAAAAGGCAAATGTTGAAGTTATTAAAGGGGTTGCTACATTTAAAGATGAATATACGATTCAAGTTTATTGTGAAGATAAAGAAATAGAGATAATAGCTGACCATTTTATTATCGCTACAGGTTCAACTGAAAAAATCATCCCAATAGAGGGATATCAGTTAAGTCATGTGGTGACGAGTAAAGAAATGCTTGATATTAATGAGGTTCCGAAAAAATTAGTCATTATCGGTGGTGGTGTCATAGGTGTTGAAATGGCAACCATCTTTAATGAATTAGGGTCAGAAGTTGCAATCTATGAATATTTTGATCGATTAACACCAATGATTGATAAAGATATTTCTTCGAGATTAAAAGTCTATCTTAAGAAATTAGGTATTAACATTACATTAGATGCACTTGTGGAGAAAATTGAAGAAACTGATGAGGGATTAAAGGTATCAGGTCAAACAAAGAAAGGTAAACCATTTTCTGAGGAAACAGAATATGTTTTGATGGCAACAGGCCGACAAGCCTTTTATGACCGATTAAATTTAGATGAAATTAATGTGTTGTACGATAAAAAGGGCATTGTGGTTAATGAATATCTGCAAACATCTATTCCACATATTTATGCGGTTGGAGATGTTACTGGTGGGAATATGTTAGCACATGTTGCAACTTATCAAAGTTATAAAGCACTAGACCATATCTTTAATAAAGAAAATAATACTAATTTTAAGATTGTTCCTGCTTGTGTTTTCACATTTCCAGAAATCGCAACAGTTGGTTTA
Source organism: Mycoplasmatota bacterium (assembly GCA_018394295.1). Lineage (NCBI taxonomy): Bacteria > Bacillati > Mycoplasmatota > Mycoplasmatota bacterium. The sequence goes on along the minus strand of CP074573.1, from coordinate 1,751,393 downwards.
ACTGAAGAAGAAGCTAAAGCCCAATATGAAACAGTTAAAACTAATAAGTTTATGTTTAGAGCCAATGGGAAAGCTTTATCGATGGGTGAAACAGATGGTTTTGTGAAAGTAATAGCTGCAAATAACTGTTTAGTCGGTGTCCATATCATTGGGCCACAAGCATCCTCATTAATCCAAGAAGCAGTTGTTTTAGTTGAACAAAAAATATCAGTGAAAGTTGCATCCGAAATAATACATGCCCATCCAACACTAACAGAAGCATTATTAGAAGCAATCAGAGGATTAAACGAATAAAGAGTATAAAAAATAGTGATATTATACGAATATCACTATTTTTTTGTTTTCTGATTATAAATAGCGTCTCACTTTCTTCATATATTCAAGATATTTTTCTCCAAAAGTTTTTATACACCAGTTTTCCTCTGATTTAATGATAGTATGACATGAAAATTGGTAGATGAGTAGAAGGATGAAAGAAATGATTGATTCAAGAATTAAGGAAACACCTAAAAAATAAATGAAAAAACCAACATACATTGGGTTGCGAGAAATTTTGTATAACCCATTTGTATTAATTTTATTATGAGGGTTTGAAAAATTAATCGTTGAGATAAGATAAAATATGAAACCGAGTATAAAAATTACAAAGCCAATATGATTGATTAAATGTGTATATCTTATTTTATAAAAGAATAATGTTATAAACATTAAATTCATGGATAGGTTGTAGAGTCGTTGGATATATTTTCTTTTTATATTCGGTTCAAAATGGGCACGTGTTAACGCTTCTTTACTAATTATTCCTAAAATTCCATAACGAATAAATAAAATTGGTAAAAGTAATAAAAAACCATTTAAATAGAGATATTCCATACAATCGCCTCACTTTGTATTATAAAACAACAACTAAAAAAATCAATGATATTTGGTATATTTAATGAAGGTGATGAAAATAAAAATATTTATCACTTTTTATACCAAATAATAGGATATATGTTATAATAAAAATGATAATGCTTACATTTTTAAAAGGGGGCAAAAAATTGAGAGCTAATATAGATGAAATGGTTGTTGCGATTAAAGCAGAACCTGGACAAGGGATTAAGGTGACAACTAAAGAAATTCCTCAACAATTAAACGATGATGAAGTACTTATTAAAGTATTAGCCACAGCAATTTGTGGAACAGATTATCATATTTATAGTTGGGATGAGTGGAGTCAAAAGCGGATTAAACCACCGATTACAATGGGACATGAGTTTGCAGGTGAGGTTATCAAAGTAGGAAGTCGAGTCAATCGTGTTAAAGTGGGAGATATTGTGTCTGCTGAAACGCATATTGTTTGTGATGAATGTGAATTTTGCCGTTCTGGTAAAGGACATATATGTCAAAATACAAAAATAATAGGCGTAGACACAGATGGAAGCTTCGCAGAATATGTAAAGATTCCTGCTAAGAATTTGTTAATTAATGATAAGGATGTGGACCCGCGCTTTTTATCGATACAAGAACCTTTGGGAAACGCAGTACATACCATGCTTCATTTTGACATAATTGGGAAAAGTGTTGCTATCGTAGGATGTGGTCCGATAGGACTAATGGCTGTCAATGTAGCCAAGGCAGTAGGTGCTGGAAAAATTATCGCAATTGAGATTAATAAATATAGACAGAATCTTGCGAAAGAACTTGGTGCTGATGTTGTCATTAATCCATTAGAAGAGGACGTCATTAAACGTGTATTAGAAGAAACAGAGGGATTAGGCGTTGACGTGGTTGGTGAATTTTCAGGGAATAAAACGGCCATTGAGCAAGCCTTTAAATATGTCAAACTTGGTGGGAAGATAAGTATGTTAGGAATTCCAAGTAAACCGATTGAAATTGATATTTCAAATGATATTGTCTTTAGAGGGATTACAATATATGGTGTAACAGGACGTATTATGTATGATACTTGGCATCAAGTAAAAGGATTAATTAAACATTTAGATTTAGATAAAATTGTGACCCATACCTTTAAACTTGAAGAAGTAGAAAAAGCGATGGAAATCATGAAAAGTGGAAATAGTGGTAAAATTGCATTAATACCATAAATTTTATGAAAAAGGAGAGAGAGATAATTGAGTAATGTACATGAATTAACATTTCTAAAGGAAAAAATTCAAGAGTTAAAAGACACAGGTGTTTATCGCAAATTACCGGTGAATGCGGGTCCTTGCGATGCCGTTATTGAGTTAAATGGTAAGGAAGTCATTAACTTATCATCTAATAATTACTTAGGTCTAGCTAATCACAAACGAGTAAAAGAAGCTGCAATTGAAGCTGTTAAGAAATATGGCGCAGGTGCTGGAGCTGTTCGTACCATCGTAGGAAATATGGATATACATGAAGAATTAGAAGAGATTTTAGCTGAATTTAAACGGGAAGAAGCAGTCGTTGTTTTTCAATCTGGATTTGCTTGTAATGCAGGTGCTATTCAAGCAATTACAGCTAAAGGAGATTTAATTATATCAGATGAATTAAATCATGCTTCAATTATAGATGGTGTTCGTCTATCTAAAGCAGATAGAGCAGTATTTAAACATAGTGATATGGAGGATTTAGAAAGAGTCTTAAAAGAGAAAAGAGATTCTTACAAGAATGTTTTAATTATAACTGATGGTGTTTTCTCAATGGATGGAGATATCGCAAAACTACCTGAAATCGTTGAACTTGCAGAAAAGTATCAGTGTTTAACATATGTTGATGATGCACATGGTTCTGGTGTTTTAGGAGAAAATGGACGTGGAACTGTCGATCATTTTGGTTTACATGGAAAAGTTGATTTTTCGATTGGTACATTATCTAAAGCAATAGGTGTCGTTGGTGGATATGTCGCTGGAAGCAAAATTATGAAAGAATGGTTGCTCCATCGTGGTCGTCCTATCTTATTCTCTACTTCACTTCCACCTGCAGCAGTTGGTGGGATTAAAGAATCTGTGAAAATGCTTATGGAATCAAGTGAATACACGGATAAACTTTGGGATAATGCACGTTATTTTAAAGAAAAACTATCCAAATTAGGGTTTAATATTGGGAAAAGCGAAACACCTATTACCCCAATTATTATAGGTGATGAAAAGAAAACTATGGAATTTTCAGCTACCTTATTAGAAAATGGTGTCTTTGTTTCAGGTATTGTATTCCCAACTGTTCCAAGAGGAACAGGACGTATTAGATGTATGATAACTGCTAATCATACAAAAGATCAGTTAGATAAAGCAATTACAATAATCGAAAGAGTAGGGTTAGATTTACATATAATTTAAGTTTAAGACCTAGATAGGTTTCTATCTAGGTTTTTATCTAAGTGTGCCAGGCATGTCTATTAACTAGGTGGTGAAAGTCCACTACACGGGAAGATGACTAAAGTGTTAGCCAAGTACAAGGGCGCCTATTGCGAAGTAGGGTCTGAAGGAAGTAGGAGGCAAAATTTTGGCTCGAGGAACACGAATCACATCAGGCGGGTATTATGGATGAGTTTGCTTAACAAAACAAAGTCCGTAGTCATCAAAGCAATAATACACGTAAATGTGGCGAGTATATGAAATGAAAGTGAATAGACTTACCCTGGGAGATCTCATGGACACGTCACGAGCGTGGTTGAAAAAGATTTATCGTGAGAAGTCAGCAGAGCCATAGTAGGGTCCAAACCGAAGGGCGAAACAGTATGTTTAATTGTAAATGTAAATTATAAGACTATATGAACAGTAGAAAATCAGGATTACCTGCCTAACTTCGATGGTATCGTAAGGAACCTAGGAGCCTTTAGGACAAGCAGTATGGTCTTAACAATGAAAGGAGCAATTACTAATGGAAAATCTTCTAGAATTAATCTTAAGTAACTACAATTTAAATGAAGCCATCGCTAGAGTAGTGAAGAATAAAGGTGCTGCTGGAATTGATGGGATGAATGTTGAACAAGGAAGATTACATTTTATGAAACATGGTGATGAAATTAAAAGAGCCATAAGAAATAGAAAGTATAAACCTAACCCCGTTAGGAGAGTAGAAATACCAAAACCTGATGGTGGGGTAAGACTACTAGGAATACCAACGGTTATAGATAGAATCATTCAACAAGCCATTAATCAAGTGCTATCACCAATATTTGAGAAACAATTTAGTGACTCTAGTTTTGGATTTAGACCAAATCGAGGTTGTCATATGGCAATTGAGAGAAGTTTAATGTATTTAAATGATGGTTACAAAGTAATAGTTGATACGGATTTAGAGAAATTCTTTGATAAGGTTAACCATGATAAACTCATGCAAATATTATCTTTAACAATTAAAGATAGTGATTTAATGAGTTTGATAAGGAAATATCTAGTTAGTGGTATCATGATAAATGGAGTCGTAATAGATAGTGAGGAAGGAACACCACAAGGAGGACCATTAAGTCCATTATTATCAAATATCATGCTTAATGAACTAGATAAAGAGTTAACTAAAAGAGGATTAAGATTTGTACGATATGCCGATGACTGTAATATATATGTAAAAAGTATACGTGCAGGACAAAGAGTAATGGAGAGTATAACTAACTTTATTGAAAAGAAGTTAAAACTCAAAGTTAATCAGAGTAAAAGCAAAGTAGATTACTGTAATAAAGGAATCAAATTTTTAGGCTTTGGCTTTTACTACAATCCCAGGCACAGACAAGTTAGAATCAAAGTACATCCAAAATCAATTAAAAGAATAAAAGAAAAGATTAAGAAATTAACATCTAGAAGATGGAGTATCAGTTTAGATTATCGGTTACTCAAAATAAAACAACTTATAACAGGTTGGGTTAATTAATATAAAGTAGCCGATATGAAATGGTTATTGATGAAATTAGATGAACAAATAAGATTTCGTGTAAGAATGTGTATTTGGAAAGCATGGAAAAAGATTGGGAAACGATTTAAATCCCTAAGGAAACTAGGCGCAAGTCGTCAAAAGGCTTGGGAATACGCAAACAGTAGAAAAAGCTATGCGCGAATCGCACATAGCTTTATCTTAACAACTACGATTACAAATAAAAGATTAGAACGTCGTGGTCTAATATCAATGACCGAATATTATTTATCTGTTAGATAACATATTGAACCGCCGTATACCGAACGGTACGTACGGTGGTGTGAGAGGTCTGAAATGAATAGAAAACTATTTATTTCTTCCTACTCGATTGAGGAAGGATGATTATTTTACCTCATTTTCCATTAAACGACAGTAGTTAGGACATTTACTTGACTAAATTTGAAAAAAATTATAAAATTTTAAAGAATCTACAATAGTTAATAACGAATTAGCAATAAAAATTTTAAAAATATAGCCTATATATAATAATTGATACAGTTTTTGAATATTAGTAATGTGGGAGAAGTGGTGATATTATGAATGTTCCAAATCTATTAACAGTTATACGTTTGTTTTTAATTCCAATTTTTATCCTTGTCTTTTTTTCAACTTTAGAAAATCATTTAGTTTGGGCAGTTTTTATCTTTATTTTAGCAGGTACTACTGATGTATTAGATGGGTATATAGCAAGGAAATACAATCTTGTCACCAAATGGGGGCAAGTTATGGACCCGCTAGCAGATAAATTGATGCAGTTAACTGTATTGACTTGTTTAACAATTGAGGGTTATATTCCAATTTGGATCGTTATTGTTTATGGAATTAAAGAATTTACAATGATTTTTGGGGGAATATTTCTTTATACTAAAAAAGAAAAGATTGTTATTCCAGCTAACTTTTTTGGAAAAGTATCAACACTCACTTTTTATTTAGCCGTTTTATCCTTAGTCTTAGACTATAACTATAGTAAATATGTTTTTATGGTTGCCATCTCATTTGCGATTTTAGCGTTTATTAAGTATTCAGTTATCGGATCTAATAGATTAAAACAATTAAAAAATGATAAAAGTTAGTACATAATAAAAAGGTATCACAAGATACCTTTTTATTATGTCAAATAGCGTTTGAAGTACTGATGATATTTTGTCTTTAAATCACGATAAGATAAGCCAAAGTGTTCCATGCAAAATTGATCTAATTCTTGTTTATATTGTTGTAAAGCTTTTTGTTTTTCAGTTGGGGATTTGTCTTTCCAATTTTCTAGATATTTTTTCTTTAAAGTATCTTTTTTTTCTTTTAAGAGTTCTTTTTGTTCGTCCGTTAACTTTGGAATATCAGTATTATAAATTTTTGGCTCTTTCTTTAATATATTAGCTATTGCAGGTTGTTTATAAAAACAAATTAATGTTAAACTAGATACTATAAATAAACTTAATTTTTTATACATATTTTTCACCTCGTTAATAGTATTTACCATATTTAGTTATTTTCATACTAATAAATATAGGAGTTATTTTAAAAGGTGATCGTTTCTAAAATGAAGAATGTGATAGTGTAATAATATAGATACTAGTTAAAGATGAATTTAGTTATTTTATCAGTGTATTTAATTTTTAAGAATACATTAGATACATTATCATAGTGAAATTAGGATTAAAAACTCAGATGAAAAATAGAGTGAATGATTAAGAGTAATAGATGGAAAATAACATGTAAGTATAATTAACCTATGTTATAATAAGTATATTAAGAAATGATTTACCTTTTGGAGTGTTATTAATGGATACCATAAAAAGAATTAATTTTAAAAAAACAGAACAGGATTTCATTGATTTTGAAATTGTGGACTTACAAGAGTTTCTAAAAACACGTCCAGCTAAACTTCTTTCAAAAATACATCGATTAAACTTCTATATGATATTGTATATAATATCAGGTAGTGGTAAACATGAAATTGATTTTAAAGTCTATGATTTTAGTGCTGGAAATATGATACTAATTGCAAAGAATCAAGTGCACCGTTTTTTATCAGATATAAATGCAACTGGATATATTGTTTTATTCACTGAAGACTATTTGTATACGAACTCAGAAACTAATATTCATAACTTTTTAGACCATTTCAATATCCCTTTATATAATCCAGTAATAGATATTGATATTTCCAAAAATTCATCTAATCGTATTATTATTGATTTGTTGTACAAAGAGTATCATAGTGATGACAGTTTAGCAAAAATGCAATTATTAAAATCTCACTTTAGAAGTTTTATGTTAACAATCAGTAGGGTTAATAAATTACATAATCAAAGAGAAATATCTAATAATTATAAACGATTTATTCAGTTTAAAAATCTGGTAGAGTTTCATTTTAAGGAAAAGAAAACAGTTCAAGAGTATGCAAAAATCATGTTTGTCTCTCAAAAAACAATTAATCAAGTCACTAGAATCGCTGTAGATTTGTCTGCTAAGCAGTTTATTATTGATAGGATTATGTTAGAAATTAAACGATATTTAGGACTGGGAACATTCACAATTAATGAAATCTCTGATTTGATGGGATTTGATGAGCCTTCAAACTTGACAAAATTTTTTAAACGTTATGAAGGAATTTCTCCAAAGGAATTTAAATTGCATCATTTTAATAATTAAACGATACCTAAAGAAAGGTATCGTTTTTACAGTTTTAAATGGAATAATTACATTCTTTTAGATTCATTTAGTCTTTATAATAGGAGTATGTTTTAACTACAGTATTACATATACTAAGAAATAATGAGGTGATTATTATGGAAATAAGTTGGTTATCAATTATTCCTGTTGTTTTAGCCATTATTTTAGCTTTTTTAACAAGAAATGTATTTATTGCACTTTTATCAGGGATTATTACATCTGGTATTATTATAGATATCAAGTCAGGAACAATTTTTACAGGACTAAATAGTATTTACATGGTGTTTCAAGACGATTGGGCAGTAAAATCTATCCTATTTTGCTTAATGATAGGTGCCTTTGTTTATGTGATTGAAGTCTCAGGTGGGGTACATGGTATGGTAGAGTATTTGACTGTAAAAAGAAAAGTGGTAAAAAACAAAATGAGTGCTCAACTTTTAGCATACATTCTAGGAATTTTATTATTTATTGATGGTACAAGCTCTATTGTGATTTCAGGCGTTTCGTCAAGACATTTATTTGATCGTTTTAACGTATCGAGAAAAAAGCTTGCTTATATAACAGATTCTACTTCTGCACCCATAGCCTGGCTAATACCATTTAATGCTGCAGGTGCATTTTTAATGGCTATGGTTGGCGGTCAAGTTTCACTTGGTGTGATACATGGTGATCCGATGGATGTGGTTATTTCATCAATCCCATTTCAACTTTATGGAATATTTTCAATACTAATAGTAGGTGTTGTCATTATCATAGGTAACAATAAAAAGGCTGAAGGTAAATGGTCAACAGTGAGTTTAGTTAAAAAGCAATCCGATGCTAATTCGTCAAATCATAAATTTGAAGGAGAAATTATCCCAAAAGCTAAAAATATGATAATTCCGTTAATTTTATTAGTGGGTAGTATGTTTTGTATAATGTACATTACTGGTGAAGGGAATCTATTAAAAGGTGATGGATCTGCGGGAATTTACTTAGGAGCTATTATTACTTTAATAGGTACAGGAATCTATTATATTGTTCAAGGTATTACAAAAGCAGAAACGTATTTAAAATGGGTATTTAAAGGGATGGGAAATTATTTAGAAGTAACAATGATTTTAACTCTAGCGTTTGCTTTCAGCAATTTAGTAAGTAAATTAGGGACAGGTACATTTATAGCGAGCATAAGCAGTGAAGTTAATCCTGCTTTTATTCCACTAATGATTTTTGGTGTAGGAGCACTGATGTCATTTGCCACAGGAACTAGTGGTGGAACAGTGGCGATATTGATTCCTATTGGAATACCACTTGCTGCAACTCTTGGGGCAAGCATTCCCTTAGCAATTGGTGCCATAATCTCAGGAGGGGTATTTGGAGATCACTGTTCTCCAATATCAGACTCTACTATTTTATCATCTATGATTGCTGAAGTAACTGTGATGGAGCACGTTAAAACGCAAATACCATATGCTTTAATTTCTGCAGCCTTAGCTAGTATAGGATTCTTAGCACTTGGAATAATTAGTTAAATAAAGAAAGGTTGGTTGAATATATATGAAAATAAAAGAAGTGTATGAGTACGCAGAAAAAATAGGGGTACTAGTATTTTCGACGATATCTGGTGATGAAGTTCATTCTAGAGTAGCACATTTTAATGGTTATGACGATGAAGGGATTTATTTTAGAACCATGAAGAATAAACCCTTTTGTAGACAACTAATTGAAACAGGGAAGGTTACTATTTGTGGGAGTACAGATACAAAAATTTTAGGACATAAGGAAGATGGAACTCCAATTTTTCCACCAAGTTATGTATTTAGGTTGATTGGAGAAGTACGTAGTGTACCAGAAGAAGTAATTAGAAAAAAGGCTGAGACGAATAAAGATTTGTTAACCGCTGTGAATGATATGGATAAATATCCAGCAATGAAAGAAGGTAACTTTGTTATTTATAAAGGTAAGGGTGAAATTTTCGATGTGGATTTTGAAGGACAGTACCGTGATCATAAATTGCTAAGAACTAGATTTTCATATGGTGGAACACCCTACAATCTAGCGGGACCAAGAATAACAGATAGATGTATCGAATGTGGGAAATGTAAGAAGGTATGTAGCTTTAAAGCAATTCGAAAAGGCAGTCCTTATGAAATAATTCCTGAGAGATGTGATGATTGTGGAAGTTGTATTCTAACTTGTCCAGTAAATGCCATTGAAGAATCATTAATATTTTAAAAGATAATTTACCTAATCAACAATAACAAGCAATACTGTACTTAATTTTGTTATCAATAACTTAATTCCAAAGAACCAATAAAATGAGGATATCTACTTTATTGGTTCTATTTTATTTTCATAAAGAGTTTTTAATTTAACTTGTTGGTTATCCTATATAGTGATATAATTATTTACATATATTTTAATTAATGGAGTGATAATTGTGGCTAATAAATTTCGAACTTATAAAAAAGATTTAGACTATTCTTATACATTAGGTATTTTTTTAACAATTGAATTATTAACTTATAAACCGCATCAGATTATTACAGTACTTATTCATTCAAAAGCGCAAGATTCTGATGGCGTTAAAAAAATAATTGATTTATGCAAAATGAATAATGTCCCCTATGAAATAAATGATAAAATGATAAATATCTTATCACCGAAAGATAATTGTTTCGCGGTGGGCATTTTTAATAAATATGAAGAAAAATTAGATAAAACCGAAAACCATGTGGTATTAGTTAATCCTAGTAACTCAGGAAATCTAGGAACAATAATAAGAACTTGTTTAGGATTTGGGGTAAAAAATTTAGCGATTATTAAACCTTCTGTTGATATTTTTGATCCTAAAACGGTTAGAGCTTCGATGGGGGCATTATTTAATTTATCTTTTTCTTATTTCAATCATTTTGAAGATTATTATAAAGTCTTTCATAATCACGATATATATCCATTTATGTTAAATGCGAAATTAAAAATATATGAGGTTAATCCAAATAAAAATAAACCCTTTGCATTAACCTTTGGTAATGAATCAAGTGGTTTAGATGATTCATTTCTATCTATTGGAACCAGTGTAATCATTCCACATCATTCGACGATTGATTCTTTAAATCTATCTATCGCTACTGGGATTGCTTTATATGAATTTACAAAAAATACATAATATAAAAAACTCTTATTCATTTCGACTTTACGATACCTTAGTTTTATTAATAGTACGTTATCATTCAGACAAATGATTCATATAATATTAGGAAAGGGTGTTTGAAAGGAGGCGTGAATATGGAGTTAGAAAAGCGTATATACGAATTACAAGATCAAGTTTATCGTCAGTATTCATTAACTAAGAAATTAGAAAATTTAGATGAATTTTATTTCTATTTAAAAGATAAACTCAGAGACCTTAGATACAAATTAGAAAGCATGGATGTAAATATAAAAGAACTAGATAAACAATCGATTATTCATATCTGGTATAACTTATTTACTTCAAAAGGTAAATTGATATCAAAAATAGAACATGATTATAAGATTTATGTAGCTTTATATGATTTCATTTATAGTGAAAGAATTGAACTAAATAGTAAATTAGAAAAAATAGATATTTATAAAAAAGAATATGAAGAATTAATTAAGGAGAAAGAAGAATTATTACTAGAGAGTGAAAAAGAGACTATTGAGAAAAAAGACCAATTAAATACAGAGTCAATAAAATATAAAAATCGTGTTCGTGATATTAATGAAGCGATTAATGCAGGGAATCATTTAAATGGTGCTTTAAAATATTTAGTTGATTTATTAAATAAAACAAAGGACTGGGATAGTTTTGATATTTTTGGTAGAGGTTTGTTTTTAAGTCTTACCAATTCTCCTGTATTTAAAAGAACTGAAGAACGTGTTAAAAAGTTACACTATTTAGCTAATAAATTTACAAGAGAATTAAAAGTAATCAATTTTTATATGGATTTTACAATAGATATTCGCGATATTATTCAATTTGTTGATTACTATGAAAATGAGTTATATGATGATATTAAAGACAAAGCAAGAATATTGAATACAGTTGAATATATTAATCGTGGGTATCAAAAAATTGACAATGTGATTGAATTACTAAAATTAAGTAAAGAAAAATATATAAAAAAATTAATTCAAATAGAAAAAGATAAGCAAGAAATGATGCAAAATTAATGCAATTATCTTATTTTTATATTACAATAGACACAATTAAAAATAGAGAGGGAATAAATCATGTGGACATTTGTAGTAAATGAACTTAGAAGAAAAGGAATGTTATATCTTATAATTGGTTCTTTCATCTTCTTTACAGGGATGTATATTTTATTAGATTATTTTAATGGTGGTTATTACTTAATGGTCAAAAATTATGGAATATATCTTGTTATATTAAATATGATTGTGAATATGGTAATGTCCTTTATAAGCGCATTAATGATTTCTATTAGTACCGTTTATTTTAAACAATCAGGTAAAGAGGGTAAAGGGACAGCTTTCACAGGGCTAAGTGTTATTTTTGGAATATTAACTTATGGATGTACACCTTGTGTGATTGCTTTTTTTGGTTCTATTGGAATTACTTTTTCAGTTATGGTTTTACCATTAGCAGGATTCCCGTATAAATTAATTTCTTTATTCATTGTTGTTATTGGCTTCTTCTGGCTTAAATATGAAATTAAACATGCTAAATGTAAAATAAAAGATTATTAGAGAAAAACACTTTCTTTTAAAGGGAAGTGTTTTTTAACTTAACAATTTATTTAAACAAATGTAAACTTCTTCATATATTAATAAAGGGTGGAATATGAACGTTGATCTAGTTTTTGAAGGAGGAGGAGTTTTAGGGATTAGTTTTGTTGGTGCCTATAAAGCATTGTCAGAAAATGGATATAAGGTTATTCGTTGTGCTGGTACGAGTGCTGGTTCTATCATTTCTACTTTAATAATTGCTGGTTATAATGTTCAAGAGATTCATGATATATTAAATAATACAGACTTCAATCAATTTTTAGAAAAAACTAAATTAGAAAAAGTTTGTTTTTTTGGAAAAGGTCTATCATTGTTTTTTAATAATGGAATCTATAATAGCCTATGTATTGAAACTTGGATAAAAGACTTATTAATAAAAAAAGGGATTAATACATTTGGTGATATTATGGAAAATAATGAAAGTCCATTAAAAATAATCGCAGCTGACATCACGAAACGGAAGATGTTAATATTACCTGATGATGCAATTTTGTATGGCATTAAACCACAAGATTTCCCTATTGCAAAAGCGGTAAGAATGAGTTGTGCAATACCATTTTTTTATACTCCAGTAAAAATAAAAAGTGGTAAAATTACAAGTTATGTTGTAGATGGAGGGTTATTAAGTTCTTATCCCATTTGGATATTTGATGTTGATTCAAAACCAATACGACCTACATTTGGTTTGAAAATAAAGGATGAATATAGTAAAACATCTCTTGGTAAGAAATATTTATGTGCTATTACATCAGATATTATTAATGCTTGTATCAATAAAGATGAAATGAGATTTGTTCGGGACAAAGACTTAGTAAGAACAATTATCATTAATAATGATCATCAAATAAAATCAACTGATTTTAAATTATCGGAAGAGGATATCAATTATTTATATAAAATGGGTTATGATTCTGTTGAAAGTTTTGTGAAAAAGTGGAATTATACTGATTATATCAAACGATTTATGGTATAGATGAATTTATTTCAAAAATAAAAGTGATAAATAAAAATTTATAGTGATAAATAAAAATTTATCACTTTTTGTGTTTTTTATGACATTTGTCATGTCAAATAATGGAAGAATGTCACTAGTTTTTTCGGCATTTAGATATTATACTAATGGTGTAAATAAAAAAAGAGGTGATAATATGATAGTTCATGTAAAAAATGTTGTAAAACGGTATGGGGATTTATTAGCGAATGATAATTTAAGTTTAGAATTAAATAAGGGTGAAATTGTAGGTTTACTTGGCCCAAATGGAGCAGGTAAAACAACTTTTTTAAATGCTTTATTAGGAAATATAACAATAGAGAGTGGAGAAATAAATGTTTTTGGTAAAGACATTAAAAAATATGCTTTAGATATTAAGCAAGAAATTGGGGTCGTACCACAAGATTTAGCAATCTATTATGATTTAACCGCTATTGAAAATGTAACTTTTTTTGGAAGATTATATGGATTATCAGGAAATGAATTAAAAGAAAAAGTTAAAGAGGCCTTAGAATTTACTAATCTATATGAAAGAAGGAATGATTATCCTAAGCATTTCTCAGGGGGAATGAAACGAAGATTAAATATTGCTTGTTCAATTGTTCATAGACCTAAATTAATATTATTTGATGAACCGACAGTTGGGGTTGATCCTCAATCTAGAAATCATATTTTACAAGCAATTAAAAAACTAAATGAGGAAGGATCAACTATTATCTATACATCACATTACATGGAAGAAGTAGAAGAAATATGTAGTCGTGTTGTGATAATTGATAAAGGGAAAGTCATCGCAAATGGGACCATCAGGGAGCTAGAAGCTTTTATTATAAATGAGCAAATCATTAATATAACCCTTGATAAAGTAAACTATACAATTGTTGATGAGATTAAAAAAATCTATGGTGTAAAAGATTGTAGTATTAAACATCAGGTATTAACGGTTGTTTCACAATTTGGTGTTCAAAATATTACTCAAATATTTAATGTGTTAAATCAAGTAGATTGTCATATTCTTAATATAAATATGGAAAAAGCTAATTTAGAAGATTTATTTTTAACATTAACTGGTAAAACATTAAGGGATTAGGGGTGATAGAATGAAAAAAATCCTATCAGTTGCTTATTATGAAATTGTAAAAAATATTCGAGATGTCAAAATGTTACTTATTTTAGTTATTTCACCAATTGTATTAATATTTATATTAGGAAAAAGTTTAGATTCTTTCTTAACCTTAGAATACATTCCAAAACCTATAATGGGATATGTAAATATAGATAATGGCAATTTAAGTGAAAGTTTTGATACATTTTTAAACAGAGATGAAATTAAAGATTTAATGGTAATCAAAAGGTATGAAACAAAAGATGAAGCTTTAAAGGCCATTGAACATGATGAAATCAATTGCTTGGTGTTTATTGATTATAACTTTTCAGGAAATATCAGTCAAAATAAAGAGACGATGATAGAAATATCAGGAAGAAAAGATACGTGGTTTGTTGAAACCATTGTTAATAATTATGTCAATACGTATAATTTAAATACATCAATTATTAAGAGTGGTCATATACCAATTGAAAATCATGTACCAGTTAAAATTGAACGTGGAAAACTTAATTCAGATAATGTTTACCCAACTTCAATGGATTATTATGCTGTTCAAACATTACTTCAAATATTATTGTTATGTGGTGTTGTTGGTGTTTCAATTATTATAAGAGATTATAAGGACGGTTTATTAGTCAGAGTGAAGAGTTTACCAGTAAAAAAATGTCAATTAATTATCGGTCGATTAATCGGTAGTATAATGTATTCTTTTATCGCAGCAATCATCACGATTTTATTTTCTAAATTTGTTTATCAAGCAAACTGGAATGGAAATCCATTATTAATTGCTTCTGCAATTTTCCTATTTGTTATTATAGCGATTGGTATAGGGGTACTATTAGGGACCCTTACGAAGAATTATATTAGTTCTTTTGGAATACTAGCGATATTTGTAATTCTTTTCCCAGCTTCTGTTGGTGCCTTTAGTCCCAAAACAACTGTGAAAGCAATTTCTGTTTTTGCACCTAATCATTATGCGAAAAATATTATTTTTGGAACCATCTATGATTATCCTAAAGAAATGATTTTATCGGGGTTTATCGGTTTATTTATTATGATTATAATCATATATGGATTGATTATTTTCTTTGAAGGGAGAAGAAAATATGAAAATATTTAAATTTAATTTAAAAAGAATATTAAAAAATAAAACAAGACTAGCAATCTTAATCATTGTCCCTATAATGTTTATCTCAGTGTTTGTATTAGGTGCATTTAATACGGTAACAGTGGGAATCTGTGATGAAGATAATAGCGAATTAACAAAGTATATTGTAAGTGATTTAAAGAAAAATAAGTTCTATCATGTTAAAATGATGAAATCTAATGAACTGTTAGTAAATACTTTAGATTATAATATAGATTACGCGATTCATTTTAACAAAGGATTTGAGGAAGACTTCTTTAAGAACGATTTACTACAAGTGAAAGAATATTATTTTGAAGAGAATGAGTATGTGATGAATGTTAAAACTTATATTCAATCATATATTAATAATTTGGATAAAATAAAAAATAGCACGAATACAAAAGTTGCTTTTTATCAAGTGCTAGAAGATTATGAATCAGGCCAATTAAAAGTTAGTAAAGCATTTGATGATACTGCAGGAATGGATCAAGCAATATTTAGTATCGGGTTTACAATTTACTTTTTAATTTTTCTGTCTGTAATAACTTGTGGTTTAATTATTGAGGATAGAAATAATGGCACTTTACAACGGATTTTTAATTCTCCTATTAGTTTAAGAAAATATTTATTTGAAAGTTTATTAAGTTTTATGGTAATTGGTTTTTTACAAGTGTTCTGTTTATTATTTATCTTTAAATTTATCTTTCGATTTCAATATGGACCAAATTTTATTAATTTGTTTATATTGGTATTTACGTTTTCTATTGTGAGTATCACAATGGGATTATTAATTGTATCAATTGTTAAAAGTCCAATTCAAGCTTATTTAATTGTAGGGATATTAGCTTCACCGCTTTCAATGTTAGGTGGATGTTATTGGCCAAATTATATGATGCCTGATTGGTTACAAAATGTGAGCCAATTCCTTCCAACCACTTGGGTCATGAAGGGAGCAAATGAACTGATTGTCGATCAAGAGAATTTTATAGATATTTTGGATAATATCGGAATCTTAATTTTATTTGGTATTTTGTTCTTTGTTGGAGGAATCTTTAAAAGAACTGATTTTGCGAAAAGTTAAAGATAATAACAATAAAAAGAATCTTATGATAAAATATACCCTATAGTGTGGACACTTTGAAAAAAAGAATATATTATATTATGCTGCTTTAAGCTGATTCCTGAATTCAATAGGAGTCAGCTTATTTAGTTTCCACTGATATCTTTGGTGATTGTAATAGTACATATAATCATCTATTTTTAGTTCTACATCTTTTAATGTTTTACATTCTGAAAAGTCTATATAGTCTTTCATATGGCCAAAGAACGATTCTATAGGTGCATTATCCCAACAGTTACCTCTACGAGACATTGATTGAAGTAAGTTTCTTGACCTCACTTCTTTTGAGAATTTAGGACTTGTATAATGACTTCCTTGGTCCGAATGTATAATGGCATTTTCGGGTAAGTTTATATTGTCTAATTCTTTAACTGTATCCAATACAAAGTCAATTTTAAGATTATTTGATACCTTATAAGCAACTAATTCTTTCGTACTACCATCTAATATGGTAGATAAATATGCGAATCTATTATTATACCTTATATACGTAATATCAGTCAGTAACACCTTATATGGAGACTGCTGATCAAAGTTTCTATTTAAATGATTCTTGTGTACTCTATGGTTTTGATCTGCTTTTAACATCTGCTTATAAGGATCCTTTCTACGTATTTTACATACTAGACCATATTTACTCATAATTCTTCTAATGGACTTCAAATTCATGTTTTCCTTTAAATGCATCTTAATTTGTTTAGCACCATACTTTTTCTTTCCAACCTCAAATACTTCCTTGATGAGTTTAAATCTTTTCTTATCATTTTGTTCCTTTTTCATTCTATTCTTCTTTGATTTTTCTGAATGGTAGTTATAGTAACCACTTCTTGATACTTCTGCCACACTACATAAATAATCTTGTATTCCTGGTCTTCTAGATTTATGGATGACTTTTTTGATCATCTCAAATTTATCACTTTTTCTTATTTCTTTCCCATTCCTCCTTTCGCTTTCGTCGAGCTTTTTTAACATATCATTTTCCATTTCTATTAAAGCAATTTTAGCCTTTAATTTCTCAATCTCTTGTTCTTCGGTTTGAATTTCATGCTTATATCTTCCTCGATTATCTTTACGGGAATCATCAAGTGAAACAACGCCTCCGTCATTATAAAGTCTCTTCCATCTAGTTGCACATTGTTCTATTCGTTTCATCCCTATAATATCAACATCAAAACCATGTTCAATAAATATTTGACGTGGTAATTTTCCGCCTCTATATTCATGCATAAAGTCAATCTTGAATTCAAGGGTATAAGTAATAGATTTACTTGACACACGCTTAACATTTGGATTATTTTTTATTAGTTCAATTTCTGTTTCATTAAATACATTAATGCTCATATCCTCTTCTCCTTAATACACACTAAAATTATTATAACATACAAAAATACCCTATAGAGGGAACACTTTCTTTTTCAAAGTGTCCACACTATAGGGTATATTTTATGATTAGATTCTTTTTTATTTTATACGTATCCTTAAATTATAAACAATCTTTATCCCTTGAAATAAACATGCTATAATGTAATATATGAGAAAAGTAGGTGATATATTGAAACGCATTCTATATAGTTTAGTCATGATTTATACCTTGATTGGTGTTATGCTGGATAAAAATAAAGAATTTATGTCAACTTTTGTTGTCATCATGCTTACTTTACTCATTTTAATCATTATTAAAGAACGATTTTTAAACAGAACTTTATTTTTATTTATCAATTATATCTTTATTATAGTTCTTGTTTTTTATTACCCATTATTATTAAGTAAATTATTAGCGATTGTTTTGATAGATATTATTTATCAAAAACAGTACAAGTTATTGATTGTTTTAAGTAGTTTTATTATTTATTTAAATTATCAAAATATTCAATTTGAGTTACTCTTCTTTTACTTATTAGTTGGGTTATTGTCATTTAATTTAATAGAAAATTTAGATAAGAAACAATTTTATCTAAATCTAATTGATAATGAGAGGCGTATAAGATATGAATTAGAACATGCTAAACGACAACTTTTACAGAATAATAAAGAAATTGAACGTCTGACAGAAATTAAAGAAAGAAATCGTATCGCAAGAAATATTCATGATAACATTGGACATGATATCGCAGGGGTTTTATTTCAATTACAAGCTGCAGATAAACTTTTTTATAAAAATCAGGAAAAATCTAATTCTATTATTAATTTATGTATAAACAAATTAGGGGACAGTTTAAAAATAATTCGAGAAACCGTTTATAATATCAAACCATGTATTGAATTAAATGATAATATATTTAAAGATATCATTCAAAAGTTTGTTTATTGTCCAATTAATTTCCATATAGATGGTGATATTAGTACTTTATCCCCTGTAATTATTGAGGTGATGGTCACTAATTTAAAAGAAGTACTTACTAATGGTGCTAAACACTCTGGAGCAACGCAAATTGAAATTAAAATTGAAGTAACCAAAACCTTTGTGCGTTTTTATTATCATGATAATGGGAAAGGGTGTTTAAAGATTGATGAGGGACTCGGTTTAAGTGGTATTAAAGAAAGAATTAATAGCGTTAATGGTATGATTAATATCGATGGACAAAATGGGTTTTCAATAATTACCGTTATTCCAACTCGAAAAATAAATATATTTAATAAAGGTGGGATTAAAGATGAGGATTGTGATAATTGATGACGACCACTTAATATGTGATGGACTAAAATTAATATTTGAATTAGAAGATGATTTTGAAGTAGTAGGGACTGGTCATAATGGAAAAGAAGCCTATGATTTGTGTAATGAACAAAATCCAGATTTAGTATTAATGGATATAAGAATGCCAAATGTAGATGGAGTGAGTGCAACATCGACAATAAAAAAAGACTTCCCTCAGATAAAAGTCATCCTTTTAACCACATTTAAAGACAATGAGTATATTAAGGCTGCATTGAATTATGGTGCTGAGGGATATATCTTAAAAAGTCAAAAAGCAGATAGTATTATTAAAAGTGTAAGGGCAGTTGGTAAAGGGAGTGTTGTTTTTGAAAAAGATATCGCTAATATGATTCCTGAACTAATATCTTCAAAAAAGTACGCTTCACCAAAAGATTATCAATTGACCGAGCGAGAATTTGATGTTGTAAAACTTGTCGGTCAAGGTTTTTCAAATAAAGAAATTAGTCAAAAATTATTTTTGAGTGAAGGTACAGTACGTAATTATTTGACGCTTATTTTAGAAAAATTAAATTTACGAGATAGAACTCAGTTAGCTATTTTTTATGTACATCATTTTGAATAGAATATATGAATGAATTTATATTCTTTGGAAAAGATCATCAGTTTTTATTTTATTTCTATATAAATCATTTGTTTTATAATCTTCAATCTCTAGAAATAAATGAGTTAGACTTTGATTTAATCCATAGGATGCGATTTCGTTATCATTTTCATAATTGGGGTTTTTAACATATAGAGTAACTTGATATCTGTTATCAAAATCATTTATGGTATCATCTTCTATTTCATAGTAATATTCTGTACTATCTTCTAATTGAAGATATAAATCAGGACTTATTTCCATGATATCTGAATATAAAATGACTCCATCTTCATTTATCGCATAATGGTCTGATTGTGTAAAAAAAGCTATTATATTGAGCAAACCTTTAAAGGTCATTAAATCTGCACTTTTTGTTAACAAATTCTTTTCTTTTGTGTTAACAAAGACATTAGCAATTGATTCATTTTGAATATAATGAATGCTTAAACTATAAGTCACTTGAATATCTAATTCATACATTTGATTCATATAAAAACTCCTTTATATATAATATCATTAATATTATTAATTTCATTAATATTATTAGTGATAATTAGTTTTTTATTTATATAAAAAATAATGATTGTTTTATTTTTGTCAAATATTGTAAATAGGAATCATATTTGTTATAATAAAATAGCATTAGAAATAACATAAGGGAGGACTAATTATGAAAAAAGTACTAACTTTATTATTCTTAGTATTAGGCTTTGCTTTTATGTCTCAAGTATCTGCTGAGGCAAAGGTAACGACATACGAAGATGCTGTGAAAGTTGTAGACAAAGCCAATGAAAAAATTGAAGCTGAAATAGAAAAAGCTATCGCTAAAGAAGCTAAATTATCAGATAATAGTAAATATGATGAAAAGCTTGATAAAATTATTATTAAGTTACAAAACAAAACAACTAGAATTGCTGATAAAACAATTGAAAAATTAGAAAAAGATGGGTTTATTGTGATATGTGAATATCAAAAAGTTACGATAGGAAATAGGGTTATAGAAATTGATCCTTTAAGAATCCATTATTGGTAATAATCTGAGAGAAATGATTAATAAGTGGTTTTATTAAATGACTTTTTAGTCATTTTTTATTTGCATTTTAAAGTTAATTTCCTTGTGATTTACTTTTATTTTTAGTATAATTAATTTGTGTTGTAAGAAAATGGTATAGAGAGGGAAATAGTATATCTAACAGTGTGAGGGTGATTTTATGAACAAAAATGGATTATCAATTAATCATAAAGATAATGCGCTAGACAAAGTTACCATGTCAGGTTCAGAACTTAAACTACTAGCTTCTGGTGATGGGGTAGAAATTATGCATCAAGAATTAAATGCCAATATCACTTTTGATGTCTTTCCAACTGAGGATGGGTCAGCATTAATGGAATTTTTCTATGTTTTAGAAGGACAAATTGAATATTTATCCGAAGACAAAAATGAATTAATCACATTAAATCCAGGAGATTATTTTTATACGAAAAATATTACACATCCTTGTGTTTTTAAAACATTAACAAAAGTTAAGTGGTTGTATCTTTCATCACAACCTGTATTTCATTATTTAGGAGAGTCATTAACAGAGTTACATCGAATTAATCAAGAAATTGAACATAAAGATAAATATACACGAGGTCATAGTGAACGAGTACAAAAAATTGCGGTTAAAATTGCCTTGGAAATGCGACTTATTCGTGATAGAATAGCAGCCTTAGCAATAGCAGCATTATTTCATGACTTGGGTAAAATATATGTTGATGACAAAATTCTAAAAAAACCTGCTAAATTAACGACCGAAGAATATGAAAACATCAAGCATCATCCTGAGAATAGTGCTAAATACGTAAAAAATATTAAGTACATAGATGTAAGTGATATCGTGATGCAACATCATGAAAGAATAGATGGTTCAGGTTATCCGAAAGGCCTAAAAGGTGATGAAATATGTATTGAAGCAAAAATAATCGCTGTAGCTGATACATTTGATGCAATGACAACCGATCGTCCATATCGTAAAGCACTTTCCGCTAAAAGGGCGATTGATGAAATTACTAGTTTTAAAGGGATATTATTCGACCCTGCTGTTGTAGATGCATTTCTTTCAACGGTCAAAAAAGATAGAATATTATAAAATTGTTATTTTCGGAACCGAAAAAATGGAAACTGTTTAAACATGAACGGTTTCCTTTCTTTTTCCCTCAAACAAAAAAAAACAGTCGCTAGAGTACTGTTCGAGGGTAACTAGAAAATATAGGAGTCAAAATTATTGAAAACCTGAAAATTACCTTATTCAAAAGTAACAAGCACAATAAGGTGCTATTTAGTTTAATTTATTTGCTAAAAATACTTCTTATATTATAAATAGATGTTATTTCTTGCGCTTTCCAAAAATACTTTTCTTTTAAGTTTATATCATTTAAATTATTAATTATTTTTATATCTTCTACCTTCATATTGTAGGCAATATAACTAGAATTAGAATTTAATAATTCATTTTTAGAAATAGTATAGAGAGGGAAATAAAAATATTTGCTATTACTGTCCCTTTCAATCACCATTGAACTAAGTCCCTTTACAAACTGAAAGTAATTTTTATCACCAGAGGCAACAATATTGATTCGATCTTTTGATCGAACACGTAATATAAATTGCCCATTTTTAAAATCACTAAGTTCTAAAATATTAATACCTAATGGAATAAAAATGAAATTGATATTATTGATGTCATCCGACAAAAAATCAAAATTATTTGTTACAACAATCAATCCTTTTCTATTTTTAGAATGTCTTTTATCTTCAGATAATTTACTTCAAACGCAAACTGTTTTTCATTATAAAAACCTTTCAAAAAATCCTTTTCAAAATAAATTGTATCTTTTATAATATCTGTTTCTAAAGATAATTTATTTATTTGTTCTTCTTCAAAAGAATCCTTAATGATTTGGTTATTCTCTAAATTAATTTTAGAATTAAGATAAGTGTATGATGTATATATCATAATAAAAGTAATAATTAATAGAACATATTTATTCACATTCGGACTCCTTTAATATTATTATAAATCGTTTCATTGTGAAGCGATTTTTCTTTTAATTTAATTTTTTTCTGAGGATTAAATAAATTATAAAATAAAATAATAATAAACCTATACCAGCAATTAAACCTAATGCTTGTCCTTTTACAAATGGCATACTGATGATGATAATAATTAGCATAATTATACTAATCCATGAAGAATAAGGATATAAGGGAAGTTGGCACTTTCCTTTTGGTGGACAACCATTTTTTTTTCGGAATTTTAAATGACTTGAGACAATGATTAAATAGGTAAATAAAAAGGCAAAACCACCTGAACTTACTAAGAATACATAGATTTTAGATGGTAGTACAAAAGACATACTAAATGCAAATAGCATGGCTAATCCTGAAAATATAATGCCTCGATAAGGTATATCCCCTTGATCTTTTAAAAATTTAAAGGCATATCCTTCATCTGCTAAAGAACGTAACATTCTGGCTAAACCAAAAGTTGCTGCTAACATAGTTGAAAAAATAGCAGTTACCATGATTAAATTCATAACTTTACCTGCCCAGAAAATATTGTGATTATTTAAAGCTAATACAAAGGGACTTTCTTCAGTTGATAATTTATTAGTACTAATTAAAGGAAGTAAAGTTAGTGTTGAAATGGTATATAAACCAACAAGTGTGATGACGGTAAAAACAATCGTTTTTGGAATGACATGGTGTGGATTTGGTGTTTCTGATGCTGCTAGACCAATAATTTCAAAACCAGCATAAGTAAAGATAATGATTAACATACTACCTGCAATTCCTTTAAAACCATAGGGGAATAGGGCTTCATTTTTTAAAGCACCTAAACCTACAGGGCTAACATCTTTTCCTAGACCAAATATTAAATAGGTTGCTATCACAATAAAACCAACAATTGTGAGTAATTTTATCGAAGCTAAACCATTTTCTAATAAACTTAATTTATTAGTTCCAAGTAGGTTGATTAATGTGATAAAAACAATAACAATGGTTCCTAAAAGGGGAATCGATAGATTGGGAAACCACAACCTGATAAAAGTAGAAACCGCAACTGCTTCACTACTCATCGCTAATACTAATCCTGTCCAATATACCCATCCAATGGTAAATCCCATTCCTTTACCAAAAGCATGTTCAGCAAACGCTCGAAATGAACCTGAATTAGGGTCAGCAACAGTCATTTCTGATAAAGCAAATAGAATAAAAGCGACTAGAAGGCCTCCTAAAATATATGCAAGGATAACTCCAGGACCAGAATTATAGATAGAAATACCAGAGCCAAGAAAAAAAGAACCGCCTATTACAGTACCTAATGCCATCATCGTTAAACTAAATACAGTTAATCCTTTATCTTGCTTTTTCATCTATGTGCTCCTTTTTGATGTTTTATTTTTATTATTTTCAATTCATTAAATAATATAACGGATTAAAAAAATTCTTAATTTGAATATTTTGAAAGGTTTTTATTCATTTACCAAAATAGCTATAATAACTGATTATTATAGTTCATTATTTAGTAGACTAAATAATAAAACGTTATCAAAAAACCTCAATTTATTATATATATCAATTAAAACAAAATTATTTAAATATTTATTGACAAATTTAAAACAGGGTGTTAAACTAGATTTTAGTTAGTCAACTAACTAAAAATGGAGGGAAAACATGAAAAATATAGAAGATTCTTTATATCATATCTTTTTAAGAATTATTAGACTTCATTATCATCGGTCTCATATGCTTTTTGAAAAAGATGGAATTTATCCTGGGCAACCACCTCTTTTAATTGTTTTAAGCCATTGTGATGGTTTAAGTCAAAAAGAATTAGCAGAAAAATTAATGATCTCTCCAGCTACAATGACGGTAATGATAAAAAGAATGGAGAAAGCTGGATTGGTGGAAAGAAAGCAAGATAAAGTTGATCAAAGAGTATCTCGTGTGTTCTTAACTGATGATGGTAAACAAGCATATCTACGAGTTAATAAAACGAGACAGGTTTTAGAAAATGAATGTTTTGATAATTTTACAGTAGAAGAAAAACTTTTATTCAGGAGATTAATGATGCAGATGCTAGATAATCTTAAAGAAACTAATAAAAATAATGATAACTGATTGGAGTGATAAATAATGTTAAAAGTATATAAAAATTTAAAGCCGTTTATTTTTTATATAATTCTTGTGGTAATTTTTACAGGGATTCAAGCCTTATTACAATTAAGATTACCTAAAATTATGGGGAACATGGTTAATCAAGGGGTTATGACACAAGATGTAGATTTTGTCATGAGTGAAGGATTAGAAATGTTAGTTGTGACAGGGATTAGTGCTGTCTTTACTGTTTTGGGAAGTTTTTTTGCAGCTAAAGCATCCATTGGATTAGGTAAAATTCTTAGAAACAAAATATTCAAGAAAATTGAAAGTTTTTCACTGAATGAATTTGATAAATTTGGTACTGCTACTTTAGTTACAAGAAGTACAAATGATATTATGCAAATTCAACAAGTGACTTTTATGATATTAAGAATGGTAGTTCTAGCTTTAGTCACTTCTATAGGTGGCATTTATTATGCTGTCACGACTGATTTAAAATTATCAGCGATTTTTCTAGTGGTTGTACCAGTTATGGCTTGTGCAATACTCATAATAGGGACTAAAGCTGTGCCTTTATTTAAAGTAATGCAAAAAAAATTAGATAAAATTAATTTAGTCTCTCGTGAAGGGCTTACTGGTGTTAGAGTCATTAGAGCGTTTAATCGTACAAATTATGAGGCTAATCGTTTTGAGGAAGCAAATATTGATTATACGGACACAGCTATTAGAGTTAATAAATTATTGGCTTTATTAATGCCGATCATTATGTTAGTGATGAACTTAATGAGCGTTGGTATTTTATGGTTTGGTACGAAAAGATTTGATGTTTCAATTCAAGAGATGATTATAAATGGTACAGAGATTGGATTTAATTTTGGGAATATTATGGAATTTATTCAATATGCATTTCAAGTTATGTTCTCTTTATTAATGGTTACAATGATGTTTATTATGATACCAAGGGCTCAAGCTTCTGCACAAAGAATAAATGAGGTACTAGAAACTGAACCAAGTATAAACGATTTAAATAATATAACTCAAGATGAAGATATGAATACCAAAAAAGGTTATGTTGAATATAAAAATGTTGAGTTTAGTTTTCATGGGGCTGAAGAACCGGCCATTAAAAATATTTCTTTTAATTCTAAACCTGGTGAAGTTACCGCGATTATTGGTGGTACTGGGAGTGGTAAATCAACGATTATTAATTTAATTCCAAGATTTTATGATGCTCAATCAGGAGAAATATTAGTTGATGGAGTCAATGTGAAAGACTTAAGTCAAGCAGAATTAAGAGAAAAGATTGGTTATGTACCACAAACAGCTGTCTTGTTTTCTGGCACAATCGCTGAAAACATCCGTTATGGTAAAAAAGATGCTACTGTAGAAGAGATTGAACAAGCGCTGAAGATTGCTCAAGCTACTGAATTTGTTTCTGAAATGAAAGATGGTTTAGATTCAATGATTGCTCAAGGCGGAACAAATATTTCTGGTGGTCAAAAACAACGCTTGTCAATCGCACGTGCTTTAGTAAGAAAACCAGAAATATATATCTTTGATGATAGTTTTTCAGCTTTAGATTTTAAAACGGATGCAAAATTACGGGCAGCATTAAAACAAGAAACAAAAAATTCAACAGTCATTATTGTTGCACAAAGAGTCAGCACAATAATGGATGCTGATAAAATTCTTGTTTTAGATGAAGGTAGAATTGTGGGGGAAGGAACTCACAAAGAGCTAATGAAAAATTGTGAAACATATAAGGAAATTGTATCTTCACAGCTTTCAGAGGAGGAGTTATCATGAGCGGAAAACAGCAAAAACCAAATTCAAAACATGAAGGTCCTGCATTTGCTAGACCAGTTGAAAAAGCAAAAGATTTTAAAGGTACATTTGTACGTTTATGTAAATATTTAAGTCCATTTAAATGGCGATTATTAATTATCTTAATTACAGCGATTTTTAGTACCATCTTTAGTATAAGAGGTCCGAAAATTATGGGAGATGGATTTAATAAAATAACAGAGAATTTATTAATAGGTAAAAATTTTAATTTTAATTATAAAATTGATTATCATTATTTATTTTGGAATATAATTCTAGTATTAATTGGTTTATATGTATTTAGTGCTGTTTTTGCCTATATTCAACAATATTTAATGGCAACTGTATCTCAAAAAACAGTATTTAAATTAAGAAAAGATGTCAATCATAAATTATCCAAATTACCACTTAAATATTTTGACTCAAAAACACATGGAGATATTTTAAGTCGCATTACGAATGATATTGATATGATTTCGACGACATTATCACAAAGTATTACGCAAATAATTACCTCAGTAGTTTTATTAATTGGTATTGTTTGGATGATGTTAACACTTAGTTGGCAATTAACCTTAATCGTTTTAGCAACATTACCCCTTAGTATTATTATTTCAATTCCAATTTTAAAAGCTTCACAAAAGTATTTTAAAGGACAACAAGTAGCTTTAGGAAAGTTAAGTGGTCATGTTGAAGAAATGTATACAGGGCATAGAATTGTTAAAGCTTATGGCCGTGAACAAGAATCTATTAATACATTTAATGAAATAAATGATAAATTATATAAATCAGGTTGGAAAGCACAGTTTATATCTGGGATTATTATGCCTATTATGACATTTGTGAATAATATTGGTTATGTTTTTGTAAGTATAGTGGGTGTTAAATTAGTAATTGATGGTTCATTAAAAGTTGGATATATTTCTTCTTTTATCTCTTATACAAGACAATTTTCTCAGCCTATCCGTCAAACAGCTAGTATCTCAAATACCCTACAATTAACCATGGCAGCTGCAGAGCGGGTATTTGAATTATTAGATGCAGAAGAATTAGAACCAGAAACAATTCATCCAGAAATTATCTTAACTGATAAAGGATTTGTTCTTCCTACTCAAGAATTTACTTGTTATGAAGATAGCAAAGCACTTAAAACAGACCAAGGCTATGTTTTAGTTGATAAAGGGATGCATAAAGATGACTTCAATCTTGTTAAATTAACAGAAGATATCAAAGAAAAAATTATTGGTAAATTAATTCAATATCCAAAAGGATTTATTCAATTTAACCATGTTGATTTTAGTTATAAACAAGATAGCCCATTAATTGATGATATGAATATTCATGTTAATCCAGGTCAGACGGTTGCAATTGTAGGACCTACAGGAGCTGGTAAGACAACAATTGTCAATTTATTAATGAGATTCTATGACATTAATGATGGTTCTATCACGATAGATGGTATTAATATTCAAGATATGAAACGAGAAGATTTACGTGCTGTATTTGGAATGGTGCTTCAGGATACCTGGATGTTTAAAGGAAGTATTCGTGATAATATTGCCTATGGTCGATTGGATTCAACTGATGAAGAGGTAATTGCTGCTGCTAAAGCAGCTGAAGCAGATCATTTTATCAGAACATTACCAGAGGGTTATGATACGATTCTTAATGAAGAAGCAACAAATATTTCACAAGGTCAAAAACAATTGTTAACTATCGCAAGGGCACTATTAGCTAATCCAGCGATATTAATCTTAGATGAAGCAACAAGTAGTGTTGATACCAGAACAGAGATTCAAATTCAAAATGCGATGACATTATTGATGAAAGGACGTACAAACTTTGTAATTGCTCATCGCTTATCAACGATTAAGAATGCTGATTTAATATTAGTCATGAAACATGGTAAGATTATTGAAAAAGGTAATCATACCAGTTTGTTAGAGAAAAATGGATTATATGCTGATTTATATAATAGTCAATTTTCACATAATAATATTGGAATTGCTTAATAATTATTAAGTGCTAAAAGCACAGAACATTTTAATGAGTATTTTCGCTGTAATTGTTCATATTAATGATAGTTAAGCGAAAAGATGGTGATTTTATGATTAGTATTGCATTACTTGGGTGTGGTGGGTGCATGCCTATTCCTTTGCGCTATATGTCATCAACTCTAATACAATATAATGGTCGAAAGTGCTTAATTGACTGTGGAGAAGGTACACAAGTATCAATGCAACTATTAGGATGGGGATTTAAATCAATTGATGTAATATGTTTAAGTCATTTTCATGGTGATCATATCTATGGGTTACCTGGATTATTAGCGACAATTGGTAAGAGTGGAAGAACAGAACCACTTGTAATCCTAGGTCCAACTGGGTTAAATACATTATTTAATGACTTAAAATCCTTTTTACCCCACTTACCTTATGAACTAATATTTTATGAAAATCCACGACGTTATGAATTTAGTAATATAACCATTTCGACCCTACCACTATTACACTCTATCCCTTGCTTAGGATATTCTTTTTACATAAATAGAAGTCCTAAATTTGATGTTAAAAAAGCTCAGAAAAATGATATACCTAAAAAATTTTGGAATATCCTTCAAAAAGGAGAGAAAGTAGTTGATAATGGTAATATATACACAAAAGATATGGTATTAGGTGAAGAAAGGTCAGGAATCAAAATTAGTTATGTAACAGATACTCGACCATTAGATACCATTCCTCCTTTTATATCCAAAAGTGATTTGTTTATTTGTGAAGGGACATATGGTAATGATACAGATTTCAAAAAAGCAATCAATCATCATCATATGACTTTTAGAGAAGCAGCACAACTAGCTAAAAAAGGTTGTGTAAAAGAACTCGTTTTAACCCATTTTAGTCCATCATTAATTCAACCCTCAACTTATTATATGAACGCTAAAGAAGTATTTGAAAATACTTCTATTGGTACTGATCGATTAATAAAAATGATTAATTTTAAAAAAAATGATTAAAACTATTGTATTTATTTGAAAAAATGTTATAATATTTGTAACAAAACATTGTTACGCAAAATGGATTTTGCATATAATAATAAGAGAGGTGATTTAATTGAGTGAAGAAAAAAGGATTGTTCGTGTAAGTGGAATGTCGAAAAGTTCAGGAAATTTAGAGTGTGATGAAGTAAAAGTTGAGGGGATGTTTAGAGTCAGTGGAGATATAAAAGCAAGTGATTTAACTTGTGAGGGAATGGTAAGAATAGCTGGTGATGTTAACGTTGAATCTATTGATGTTGAAGGAATGATAAAAGTTGGTGGAGATATTAATGTGAAATCAATGGATATCGATGGATTGATTAAAGCAAGATCAATTAGTGGAGAGAAAATTGATATCTCTGGAGGATTTAATGTTAAAGAAAATATTAACTGTGATACCTTTATTATGGAATTATGTGGAAATGGTTCAGTAACAAACATTGAGGGCAGTAGTGTTGAAGTTACAACTAGAAGAAAGCGACATCATTTAAAAGCAAATACAATTTCAGCCGATGAGATAAATATTGAAAATGTGAAATGTCATACAATATCTGGTGATAAAGTAAAAATTGGAGTAGGATGTAAAGTAGATAATATAACCTACATTACAAGTTTAGACATCGATCCAAATGCTACAGTAAAAAAATCGCAAAAAGCAGTATAGAGGTGATTTTATGGAAGAGATTTCAAAAAAGGATTTATTGATTTTAACTGGTATTTCATATGGACAATTGTATCGCTGGAAACGAAAAGGACTTATTCCGGAAGAATGGTTTATTAAAAGAGCGAGTTTTACTGGACAAGAAACCTATTTTCCTAAAGATCTGATTTTAGATAGAATTGATAAAATTTTAGAATTAAAAGATGATGTGTCATTAGAAGAGTTAAGTGAAATTATAAATAGTAAACAAAAATCAAAAGATATTTTAGTTGAAGAGTTGAAAAATAATAATTTATTCTTTAATCATGAAGTATTAAATCTATATACAGATGAAACTATCTCGTTTAATGATATCGTTATTCTAAAACTTATGGATAATATATATCATGTTGTTAATAACCGAAATGAAATAAAAGAATTTTATCAATTCATTTGTAAACATTCAAAAGAGATTATCAATGACTACAAAGAAATATACATTATGACTAAAGATGATAAATTAACATCAATTTTAGTTAAAGAAACCAATAATATAGAATATAATTTAGATGAGATTCTAAAAGTGAATCTGAAAAATTTAATTGATAATATTAAACTACTTGTGATGGTTTAGGAGGGATACAGTGAGTAATAATTTAACGGTTTTCGCGGATTCGACAATTAATGGGGGATCCTATGATAAGGTAAGAGTATTTGGTTCTGCCAATGTATTAGGTGATTTAACTGCTCAAAGTATGAAGGTTTATGGTGCTGTTGAATATAAAGGAAAATGTAAAATTGAAGACCTAAAATTATATGGTGCTTGTGAATTTTTTGAATATGTTGAAGTCGAGAATCTAAATATTAAAGGTGCTTGTGAATTTAATAATGATGTAAAAGTTAATTATTTGAAGATTTATGGTGCAGTTGAATTTAATAAAAATGTCTTCAGATGTAAAGAAGTAAAAGTCTATGGTGAAGCGACTGTAAGTAATTTAGAAGCTGATGAAATATATATTAATGGTCTTGTAGAATGTACAGAACAATTAAATGGTGAAAAGATTGAAATTACTACGAACCATGGTTCAACAATAAAGGAAATGGTTGGGACACATATTTTGGTAAAACCACAGAAAAAAAAGCCGTTTAGTTTTTTCAAAAATATTGTGATTGTATCAAATAATAGCGGGGGACATAATACAAGCAAAAAAGTAGAAATTGAAACCATTGAAGGAGACGATATCTATTTAGAAAATGTGGTATCCAAAGCTGTTAGAGGAAATAAAATTACAATAGGACCTAATTGTGAGATTGATTTAGTTGAATATCATGAAACTTATAATATTATTGGTAAAGATGGAGTAAAAGAAGTCGTTAAATATTAATCATAAGCGCATGTTTAACATGCGCTATATTTTTTGTTTATAATCAGTATTTTGATATAGAGGAAAATACGATATAATGATATAAATGAGATACGAGGTGGAATGAAAATGGGTAAATTAATTGATTTGTCACATACCATTAAACATGATATGGCTGTTTATCCTGGAGATGAACCAGTAATATTGAAACAAAATAAATTTTACAAAAAAGATTACTATAATAATTTTATTTTATCATCTGGATTACACATTGGAACACATATTGATACACCGATGCATATGAGTGAAGACAAATTAACCATTGATGAATATCCTTTAAATCAGTTTTATGGAAATGGTGTGTTAATAAATGCTTATCAAGAAAAGATTGTTTCGTATAAAGAAGAATATGATTCATTAGTACAAGAAAATGATATTGTTTTAATTTATACAGGACATAGTGAATATTATGGTATGAAAAATTATTATGAGGACTATCCTATTTTATCTGAACGACTTATACATTTTTTGATTGAAAAAAAAGTAAAGTTAATAGGAGTTGATACACCGTCTCCAGATAAACCACCATTTTTAATGCATCAAGAACTTTTTAAACATCATATATTATTAATTGAGAACTTATGTAATTTAAATAAATTAATCAATGTTAAAAAATTTGAAGTCTTCTCTTTTCCATTAAAAATTAAGGCAGATGCTTCATTATTAAGAGTTGTCGCTAAAATAAGTGAATAATTACAATAAAAAATGATTATAAAATTGACATATATTGAATAAACTAATATAATTATAAAGGAAACTTCTAGAAAGGATGTGTGAATATGATCTCTGTAATTAAAATTAAGTTAACGAATTTAATAGAAAAATCTTATTCGCAAATAATTAGAAGTTTTTCAAATTGTGTTTTATAGGCAATACTATAAAATAATCGATAAATAACTTCTCATTTTGTGAGGAGTTTTTTTTTATTTAAGGAGGTTCAAATATGATTATATTACGTTAGAAAAATGGATATAAGGAGGAATTTAATGCTATTAATGAGAATTAGAAATATAAAAAAAGATTATGGATTAAATGAAGTATTAAAAGATGTTAATTTTGATATAAAAAAAGATTCTATATTAGGACTTGTAGGATTAAATGGAGCAGGTAAAACAACACTTGCTAAAATCATATCGGGAATTGAAACATATGATAGTGGTTCTATTGAGTGTTATAGTCAAAAAATCAAAGTAGGCTATTTAAAACAATCTACAGAGTTTAATGATAATAATTTCAGTCAAATGTTGTTAGATAAAAATAAAGATTTAGGTCAAGTATTTGAGACAAGTAGCTTATTAGGGTTAAAGAAATTGAATCAATGGTCGTATGAAAGAATAAATAATTTAAGTGGAGGAGAAAAAACAAAAATATCCCTTGCTGAAGTTTTTAATGAAAATAGTGATTTATTAATTTTGGATGAACCAACTAATCATCTTGATTATATGGGGATAGATTGGCTTATTGAAGAAATTAAAAAATGTTCTAAAGCTTTACTGATTATTTCACATGACCGTTTCTTTTTAGATCAAGTTACCGATGAAATTGTTGAATTAGAAGATGGAGTTGTGAGGACATACCATGGTAATTACTCACAATATCGAAAAACAAAAGAGGACAATTATCTCAATCAACTTCATCAATATAAGGAACATAAGAAAAGAGAAAGACATATTGATGAGGAAATTAATCGTTTAAAAAAATGGTCACATATTGGTCATCGTGACTCAACAAAAAAGGAAGGATTTAAAGAATATTGGAGAATGAAAGTTAAAAAGAAAGATATTCAAATTAAATCTGCGATTAAACGATTAGAAAAGTTGAAAGAAGAGGGGATAGAAAAACCTAAAGAAGAGAGTAAAGTGTTGTTTGAATTTGTATCTGAATCAAAAGCAGGTAAAGGGTTATTGACCGCAAAAAACTTAAGTAAATCATTTTTTGATAAAACATTATTTAAAGATAGTGATTTTTATATCAAAAGAGGAGAAAAGGTAGGTTTGATTGGAATTAATGGATGTGGGAAAACAACGTTAATAAAAATGATTCTTCGTCAAGTTCAAGCTGATAAAGGTGAACTTTGGGTATCAGATAGTGCTAAAATCGCTTATTTAAGCCAAGATGTCTTAGACTTAGATGATAGTAAAAGTGTTGAAGAGATTATTAAACATAAGGATAAAACATATCAAACTAAGATTAGGACAATGCTAGCTTCAAGTGGAATTACCTCAAAAATGATTCGCCAGAAAATTAGTTCCTTAAGTTTAGGAGAACGAACAAGAATTAAATTAGTTTTTCTTATTTTACAAGAAAATAATGTATTAATTTTAGATGAACCGACAAATCACCTTGATTTACACAGTCGTGAAAGGTTAGAAGAAACACTTGATGCTTATACAGGAACAATGTTAATTGCATCACATGATCGTTACTTGTTAGAAAAAATAACAGATAAATTATTAATATTTGAGGATGAAAAGATAATAAGAATTGAATGTGGATATAAAGCTTATAAGGATAGAGAAAAGAAAGTAACAAAAGATCAAAAAGCCTATGAATTAATGATTATTCAAAATAGAATTACTTATATTTTAGGTGAACTTAGTAAATATAAAGAAACAGATCAAATGTATTTTCAACTTGATCAAGAATTTAAAGATTTAATTAATAAGAAAAAAGAATTATTAAAATAAAATAGAGAGAGGTTAAAATGGAGATAAATAGTATTAGAAAAAGAGCAATGGAGTTTAAAGAACAATTCTTCTTTGGAGATTTAGGAGAGATTGTTAAATATTATGAGACAGATGATGGAATATTTGTGGTTGGAGAAGATAATGGTAATAAAGAAGTATTTTGGGCAGTAAATGAAATTGAGGATTTAAGAAAAGGATTAGATGTAATTAAAAAAGATTATAATCATTTTCTATTTCGATACGGGAAAAATTATGATGAACTATTAAAAGAAATTGATAGGATTACTTCCTGGGGTTATTATTATAAAAATATGCATGTAGGTTATCTTTTAGATTTTAATCACTTTAAAAATGATGTTAATAACGATTTTGAAACATACTGTTTAAAATCCAATGAAATAGATGAGTTAATGGTTTTAGATAAAGAAATATTTGATTTATTTAATGCATCTATTACTGAATTTAATGAGTGGGTAGAAGATAACAATCATCTGATTTTAACGATTAAAGATAAAGGTAAACTTATTGGTTTTATTATTATTCATGACATTAAAACCAATCAGTGTTTTATTAGAAATATCGGTATAGCTAAAGAATACCAAGGAATGAAATTGGGTCAACAATTACTAAAAAAAGCATTATTACAAGCGAAAAATGAAGGATGTAAAAAGTGCTTTTTATGGGTGAGTAGAGAAAATCATAGTGCGATTCATTTATATGAAAAAGTTGGTTTTGTAATAGATAAAAATGAAGCAGAAGCAGTTTTTAAATCTGATGATAGCGAAAACAAGTAGAAATCCTCTATAAAATATCATCATATATGGAGGGCTAAGATGAAATGTGATAGGTTTAACATAAAAATAAAGGATATTATTCCACAGCAACATTTTTTATCACAAACTAAATTAAATAAAGTCATAAAATCTTTTGAAGCGCATGATTCATATGGTGATATATATGTAATAAAATATGATAATTTAATATTTTCAGTAGATGGCCATCATCGTCTTTTTTACTTATATAATATAGGTGTTGAAGAAATTGAGGTAGTTAATGAACTTGAAGATAACAATAATAAACTTTATCAAATACTTGCTGATGAAGCAAGAAAACTTGGAATTAAAACAATTTAAAACATCGAATTATCGAATCAGAGGAAGAATATAAAATAAAATGGATAAATAAGTGTCAAGGTATTTTTAAAGGAACTTAATCTATAGTCAATCAATATATTAATATAGTTAATAATACTTGAATAGTTTATAATTTTTTCATAGATAATATAGAGTAGGTTGTTTTTAATGATTGACATTTGAAATATTGTGATATATGATGAAAAGGAAAAAAGTAGTACTAGTTGTAATAGTAAGGGTGGAACAACAATGAATAAACATGAAAAATTAATTAAAATAAAATTACATCCAACACAGATAATGGTAGTTGGTTTTGCTTTAGTTATCTTAATTGGAACGGTTCTATTAAGTTTACCAATATCGATACAGAATACTGAAGTAAATCAAAGTTTCTTTCAAACCGTTATTGATGCTTTTTTTACTTCAACATCAGCGGTTTGTGTAACTGGTTTGGTTGTTGTTGATACTGGGTCACATTGGACTATTTTTGGTCAAATTATCATTGGATTATTAATTCAAATTGGTGGACTAGGATTTATGACATTTGGGACATTATTTGCTTTTGTGATAAGAAAAAAGATATCTTTTCGTGAACGATTAGTTATGCAAGAAGCTCTAAATCAATTTAAATTGTCTGGAATTGTTCGTATAGCAAGAAATATCCTTATCATGACATTTACTCTCGAAGGAATTGGGGCGATTATTTTATCAACTCGATTTATTCCTAAATATGGACCTGCTAAAGGAATAGGCTTTAGTATTTTTCATTCGGTATCAGCGTTCTGTAATGCTGGATTTGACCTATTTGGTCAATATGGAAAATTTCAAAGTTTAACCTCATATGTTCATGATCCACTGATTAATCTAGTTGTCATGGTATTAATCATAACTGGAGGACTTGGATTTACTGTCATTATGGAGATTTTTCAAAAAAGAAGATTTAAAAAATTCTCTCTACATGCTAAACTTGTTTTACGAATGACTGCTTTACTTATTATTATTGGTGCACTAGGTATTCTTTTACTAGAATATTCTAATAAAGCATCTTTAGGGAATATGAGTTTTATTGATAAAATATTACCATCTCTTTTTCAAGGAATTACCCCAAGAACAGCAGGTTTTAATACACTAGATTTTACGACATTAACAACGGGTAGTGTTTTCTTAATTATGATTTTAATGTTTATTGGAGGGTCACCTGGTTCAACTGCTGGTGGAGCAAAAACAACAACAATTGGTGTTGCTATTGCAATGATTTTCTCTGTCATAAAAGGAAAAGAAGATACTGAATTATATGGTAAGAAAGTTCCCTTAGATATTATTAAAAAAGCAATTTCAATTATATTACTTGCTTTAGGATTAATCGCAACTGTTACCCTACTCTTATCTATTACTGAAGTGGGTGTAAGTTTTAAAGATATTCTATTTGAATCAATCTCTGCATTTGGTACTGTTGGGTTATCATTAGGTATTACACCTAATTTAACAAATATTGGGAGAGTCATTATCGCATTAACAATGTTTTTTGGACGTGTTGGTCCATTAACAGTTTTCCTAGCTCTCGCTTATCGTCAAGGTAATAAAAAGAAATTAATTAGATATCCTGAAGAAAGAGTCATTGTAGGATAAATTATAAAAAAAGGTTGTCAGTAGGAGACTGCTGAAAAAGTCTCATCAAATTGTGAATTGGGAAGAGAATATTAATTACTCTTCCTTTTTTCATATAAATACAACGAAAAGAAAGTGAAAAATGATATAATGAAGGTAGAAAATAATTTGAAATTGGTGATAGTATGCTACCTAATAAAGAACTTGTCTTAAGTCCATACAGTAAGTTGTATGATATTGTGGTTCCAAAGAATCATATATTAAGAAAATTTAAAGAATTAGTGGATTTTGAATTTGTTTATGAAGAATTAAAAGATAAATATACAAAGGATAATGGAGCGACAGCGAAATGTCCTATTTTTATGTTTAAATTATTATTATTAAAAGTAATGTATCCAATGTCTGACCGAGATTTAGTTGAACAAGCACAATTAAATATGGCATATAAGTATTTTTTAGAAATAGCTCCAGAAGAAACAGATATTATCCATCCAACAAGTTTAACAAAGTTTAGAAAGTTACGATTAAAAGATGGAGAATTATTAGATAAACTAATTTCAAAAACAGTAGAACTAGCACTAAACTTAGGATTAATAAAATCAAAACAAATAATAGTAG
Source organism: Mycoplasmatota bacterium (assembly GCA_018394295.1). NCBI lineage: Bacteria > Bacillati > Mycoplasmatota > Mycoplasmatota bacterium. Next base: position 1,713,323 of record CP074573.1, on the reverse strand, counting down.
ACTCAACACATACAAATAGTATGTTTAATTATAAATCACCACTTGAAATCTTAGAAGAGAAATCAAAAAATTTACGAAAAGTAGTATATAAGACTGATGAAAGTTATAAAGATAAGATGCCTGAAAAGCCAATATCAAAGAATATAGACGATCATATAAAATACTGTAATGAATTAGTTGAATTAATTAGAAATGATGAAAATTTACTAATCAGAGAAAATATTAGATTAAAAACAAACTTATTAGAAGAAATAGTAAATGATAATATTGAAGAAATAAATTCAATGGTAGAAAAGGATGCAAAAGTAGGACATAAATCAGCTGATACATCATTCTTTGGATATAAAACACATATCGCGATGGTGCCAGAACGAATTATCACAGCGGCAGTTGTGACAAGTGGAGATAAACACGATGGAAAGCAAGCAAGAGAATTATATGTGAAATCAAAAGAAAATGGAATTGAAGTTGATGCTTTTATAGGGGATGGAGCGTATTCAGAAAAAGAACTAATAGAATATGCGAAAAAAATGAATTTAAATTAGTTTCAAAATTGAGTAAAACAGTATCTAAAGGAAATAAAAGAAAATGTGAGGATTTTGAATATAATAAAGATGCGAAAAGATATGTATGTAAAGCAGGTCATATGGGAGTTAGAGTTGCACTACATGGTAAAAAGAAACATGAGATAGAAGGAACTCCATTGCGAGAAACGCATTATTTTGATGTAGAAAAATGTAAAACGTGTCCATTTAAAGAAGAATGTGGATATAAAGAAGGACAAGATAGTAGATCTTATACAGTTACATTAAAGAAGGATAATGTTCATGCAGAACATGAAAAATTTCAAGAAAGTAAAGAATTCAAAGAATTAGCAAAAGAAAGGTATAAGATAGAAGCTAAAAATTCTGAATTGAAAAATAGTCATGGATATAAAAGATGTCAATCCCATGGCCTTTTAGGTATGCAGATACAATCAGCAATGACAATATTCGCAGTAAACTTGAAAAGAATTGTAACACTAATGGGATAGAATATATCTCATTCTTTAATAGAAACAATAAAAAAGTTAGAAAATGAAGTTAAATCATTTCTAACTTTTTTTATTTAATATTAGTTATCTGAAAATAGACTAGATTTTCAGCACCCTCGTTTAATCTTCCTTTTATTAAGACTACATATAGAGACTTTTTCAGCAGTCTCGTCAGTAGACAATCTTTTTTTAATTCTTATTATTAATTTAATGATTAGAATAACTCATTAATGATATTTATAATGTTATTATGTGTAATATCTTCAATCTCAGAATGGGTATAGTTTCTATCTTGAAGTGCTTTAATTAATCGATTAGTATAAGATGCATTTGGAAGGTCTGTTAAGTTAGAACCATTTAAATAATCCATAAAATCAAAACCTAATCCAATATGTTTTATCAAATTCATCTTTTTTAAATAATCAATATGGTTTATCATTTCATTAATAGTTGGTTCATATGGATTGACAAAATTTTTAACTGCAGTGATACCAATAACGCCACCTTTTTCAGTTAATTTACGAATCTGCATGTCATCTAAATTTCTTTTATGTGAACATAATCGGTTAACATTTGAATGTGAAGCGATTACTGGACGGGTTGAAGAATTAATGATATCATTAAAAGTTTGTTTATTCGCATGACTTACATCAATTATCATGTTGTTTTGATTCATAAAATGAATGATTTCTTTTCCTAGTTCTGTTAAACCTCTTGTTGGATCACCATTTGCACCTGTTGCATAATGATTTTGTTCATTCCATGTTAACATAGCATGACGAAAACCTAAATCATATAGTGATTTAAGATGGTTAACATCTTTTATAGGTTGTAAACTTTCAAATCCTAAGACAACATTGATTTTATTTGTGCTAAAATCATCTTTTTCTTTTACGATATGAACCATATCCCTTGCTTCTTCTAATTCTTCCATAATCGCATCAATCGCTTGATTAAAATCGCATAAGGGGTGGTGAATATCAGTATAATAGGTCCAAATACCACCTAATATATTCCCTTTTTCTAATTGATGTAAATGATTATCTTTTAGAATGTTTCTTTTCTTCATTAATTTCTTTTGTACAATATCATATAAAATATCAGAATGCATATCAAAAAACATTAAATCATCTCCTTGAGATTTATTATAACGCTTTTTAATAAAATTTACAATTTATAGAAATTGATTGAATGAAAGGGTTATGCTATAATTTAAAATAAGAAAAGAGGGATATAATGGAAATACATGTCGATTTTGATCTTATATTAATTGCGATTTTTATAACGATTTTTATTACGGGTTATATTCGAGGTGGAGGTATTGAATTGCTTCGGGTATTAAAGGTAGTCATCCCTTTTTTTGTTTTGTATTTTTATGGTGATGCTATCACTAATTTATTATTTTCTAATCAAAAAACAATTCAATTTGTCTATGCGATTTTGCCAGATATCGCCTATAGAAATACCATTGCCGCACTTTCATCCCAAATTGGTGTCTATATCATTGTTTACACATTTCTTGCCATATTTTTATGGCGTTTAGGAAAATTTGTTTTAGATGAACGAATTGAATATATATTTGGTCGTTTTAATTCAATTTTAGGAGGCATTTTTTCAGTTATTCGGATGTATATCATAATTTCTGTTTTTATCATCCCCTTTTATGCTTTAAATTTTACGAATTATTCTGATCCATTAACAAGTTTTGTTTTAGACCACCCACCTAATTTTTCTCGATTAGGACTATTGATTGACAAATCAAAACCAACCGTTGACAAATTTAATGAAGTCAGCGCAGCATTAAAAATTATGGATGTGAAAAGTTTAGAAAAATATACTTTACTTGTAAATGATGTGGAAGATTTTGTTGTTACTAATGAACACGATGCCTATTCCATTTATGAGCATTTAAAAAATAACGATTTAATCGAAGGTGAGTATACCCAATCAGAGTTTTTGTATTATTATGTAAATCATCGTGTTGAGTTCCGTAAGATGAATTTCTCTAATCAAAAATTAAATGAAGTAAATAGGAAGTTAAATCATACAGTTGAAGATTATGAACAGGTTTTTATTTGGGTATATGAGAAAAATATTTTAGATATGACCTCTAATGATCAAATTATTTCTAGTTTCATTGAGAATTATCCGCAAATTGCTGCTGATACTCATGATCAATTAACCGTTGAGATTTTATCAAAAATGAAATTAAAAACACAACTATATTTAATTTTAAAAAATTGGTTTATGGAAAGTTACCAAATAGAAATTCAAAGTGATTTTGATCTTTTAAATGATCAGAACTTGGCATTAATATTAGATGATTTTTCGCTTCATAAAGATCAATTGACTAAATCAATTAATCAAATGGATGCTAAAGATTTTGAAAAAGAAGATATTATTAAACAAATCGAGCGATTTTCTGATTTTCAACAAGAATATATTAAGACCTATAAACCTAAAATTAACTTATATGATCAAATATTAGATGATGTTTCATTTAAATATAAGTTAGCTTTTGCGATTATGAAAGAGAAGAAATTTAATCAAGTCGTAGATAGTGAAATGGAAGAGGATTCACTAATGTATCTATTTAGTTTAGATAGTTTAGATTTTATCAATTATTTTAGTCATGAGGATGACCAAATCTATTATGAAGCAGGTCAAGTCTATGTAGCATTGTTTTTAATTGATATTAAACCTGACCAGCAAATTGAAAAAATCACTTACGATAAAATGATAAAGAGCTTAGAGAAGTTTACAGTAAATGATGATTTATTTAAGAGAACCAAACCAGAAATTAATGAGATCATTAAAGCACTACTTATTAATCATAATGATCAATCATATATTGAATTTTTAATTGAAAGTGATTTGTGTGAAGAAGATTTAATTAATCAAATGGTTGAATCAAAAGAAATGAAATCAATTTTAACTGGTGAAAATTATATATTATTAAAAAATATAAATCAAAAAATACAATCTGAATTGAGTTGATAGTGATGAAATTTCATATATTAGATATTTTTCGTATTCGTAAAAAGTTTAAAGAGTATTCTTTAGACAAGAAAAGAAGTCAAGAATATCGGATTTTAAAAAATAAACAAAAAGAGTTTGTAAATTTACTAAATTCCTATCATCATATACAATATAATATTAATCCCTTTTTGTATGTGGGTACTAATCCAAAAGAAGTCGTTTATATTGAAGATATTAGGATTACTTACCAAGATTATTTTGAAGACACACAACCAGTTCTTTATATTGTCAGAAATCCATATATCAAAGTGAAGCAGAGAAAACAATTAGTCAATGAGATTATTAAAAAATGGGAGTATGATTATTATAAAGATATTGATAGTAAGCTTAAACGGATATTAGAACAAGCATCATTTATACCAGTGAAAAGAGTAGAAAAGATTAAAAATAGACGAATTAACGCTTATATGGCATGTGCTTTGTTATTTTTAATTTTATTGAGGCAATATTCTTTTCTGCAAGTTATTCCATATGTTGGACCAGCTTTTACTAAAATCAATCGCTTGTTAATTTATACCCGTTATTACAATATCGCTTCAATAATTGTTTATTTGTCTATCGTGATATCAATGTACTTAATTATTGTTAAAGTTTATTTCGACAAGGTTTTAAAATTTGGATTATCAGCGAAAGGTTTTTTAATAAAAGAAAGAGATCGTATGTTGAAAAAGTTTAAACCAAACATAAAAAAAATTAGAAAACATTTATATAAACTCACAAAGTGTGTTAAAGTTGAGGAAAAATATCAAATAAATGAATTGTTCAATTCGAAAATAATTGTTAAAAGAATTCAACGATATGGGAGAAATGTGATTAATCGAGTAGGAATTTTTACTTCTTACTACAAAGAGATTCTATTAGTTAGTAAAATATTGAGATTAATTCATTTTGGACTCATTATCTATTTAATTATCTCTTTATTTCTTGTTAATAATATTGCCTTTTGGTAATAAGTTTAAAAATATGGTTTGAATAAAAATTGAGGGGGAAAGTTGTTATGAAAAAACCAAATTATCTATTACCTATTCTTTTTATTATAGTGGGAATAATGGTTTTAATAGTGAGTATTTATTTTGATATAAAAAAAATATCTGTTGATAATCATTATCTAACCATCGATAACTCAAAAACAGTTTACTTATATGAAGGAGATTATATCGTGTTTATTGATACTCCACAAGTTGCTCACGTGAGTTTACAAGATAATCTTGTAACCATTAGTTCTTTTTCTGAACAATATACATTTGAATTTGTCGTTAAAGAAAAGGTAACGAATCAAATAATCACTGTAGAGAAGATTAAACCAAATACAAAGTTTGAATATAATAATAATCAGGGTATTCTAAAAATTAAAATTAACCAATCAGGTTATTATCTTATAGAATCGCAAAAAGATAGTGATCAAAATTTTGGAAGTATATTATTAATTAGTAATGTTTTTAATAACATGCCATCAATATTTATAGCTTTTGCGAAAGTAATTGCTATTTGTGGAATTACTGGTATTAGTGCTTTAATTTCATTTATAATTATTTATCGTAAAAGAAAGAAATATGATAATGATAAATATATTCGTTGAATCTAAAAAATATCACCAATTATTGGTGATATTTTTTTAAAAGATAGAATTAATACTAAACAATGGATTTATGCTTATATTACTATCACTTTTTAGTCTGTTTTTATATATTGAATAATCAGCTTGGATTGAAAAGGAGTCATAATGTAAGAAATTATCTAAGGACATCAATAGACTAATTTCTTCTTCATAGGGTCCTTGATATAACACTTCCTTTTGAAAACCAATATGTCCAATTATTTGATATTCAATAGAACCTAAATTACTATATAAGCCATTACGATAGCCATTCCAAACTCTATATCCACGTAGAATACTAATTTCACCTTCACTTAATATGTTTATATCCTTATCTCTTAATATGAGACTAATTTCATATTTTTTTAATGCTTCTAATAAAGATATATAATTGTTTAAGGATTGTTTATTATATATTGGACACAGAGCAGTTATTTTATCTTCACTTTGACAATAATCATTATAAATATTTTGTATTTTCTCTAAGGATAGAAAAGAAGGATGAAAATTGTCATTGGCTTTATAAAACTCTCTTTGTGTTTTATTTTTATGATAATCATAATAATTTTCAATTGAATGTATCTTTTCCATCAATTTAAAATCATCCCGTGAATAATCGGTTCCATATTTTTTCCATTTAAAGACTAATTTCGAGGCTTGATCATCATAATAAACAATAAAATTCTTTGGCATTTCTAATGGTTTAAATTGATGAGATTTTATAGTTGGTTCCGTTCCTTTAATAAATAAATCTTTTATTTTATACATATTTGGCGTATATTCATTTGGTAGACTTAGTGGATAAGTGTGTGATTCTATCTCGACTTCAATAATGTTATCAGGTCTTACAAATGCTTTACTATCGTTACGATTGATATGAACTTTATCCATTAGCCGTTTAAACATTTCTAGAGATAGTTTTGCTTCAGTAGGTGTTAGATAAGTTGATTCTTCAATCTTATCATAACCAAGCCAAACAGCAGTTGTATATTTTGTGGTATAACCAATAAACCAGGAATCTCTAACACTATTACTTGGAAAATCATAGTTTTTTCTTGTTTCTTCATTATAATTTGTTTGTCCTGTTTTTCCAGCGATATTCAAATCACTAACATTTGCTTTTGTCGCGGTACCTGTCATCATATTATCATGTAAGATATGAGTCATTAAATAAGCTGTGTCTTCTCTCATAGCAACATGACTTGTCCGTTGATATTTAATCGTTTCATTATCTTTTATAATGTAGTCAATTGTTGTAGGTTCATTGTATGTACCACCATTACCAAACGGGGCATAGGCTGCAGCCATTTGTAAAACAGTAAATCCATACTGATAGCCACCTAGAGCATGTGCTTCAGTAATAGTCTCATCTGTTGAGATGCCTAATTTATTAGCAAATTCATAAGCCTTTTTACTTCCTACTTCACGAAAGGCTTTAATTGCAGTTACATTGCGGGAATCAATGATTGCTTCTCGCATCGTTAAATAACCTTTATATTTTTTATCATAATTTTCTACTGCAACAAAACGGCTACCAATTGTATTATAATATATTTTTTCATCTAAATAGGGGTGAGCAGGAGAATAATGTAAATACTCAATTGCTGGTCCATAATCCAAAATTGGTTTTATTGTTGAACCAGGTTGTCTTCTGGCATCAGTAGCATAATTAAAAGACAATGAACCACGATAGTTCCTTCCACCACCAATCCCACGAATGATACCTGTTGCAGTTTCTAATATGACAATACCCGTTTGTGTTTTTTCATTAGGGTGTAAAGATTCATCGTTTTCAATTTCATAAATCTTGTTTTGAATAGATGGGTCTAAATAGGTGAAAATTTTTAAGCTATCATTAAATGGGTCTAGATGATATTTATTTTTTAGTTCAAATATAACTTGATCAATATACTCATAGTACTTTTCATCTTCAGGATGACTCGTTTGTTCAACAACTAAATCTGTAATTGGTTTTTTAATTGCTTTATCTAATTCATCTTTTGAAATATAATGATTATTAAATAACGCATAAAGTACAATAATTTGTCTGTTTTTTGTTATATCAGGATTGATATATGGATTGTAACGATTCGGACTTTGAACCATACCAGCAAGTAAAGCAGCTTCTTCATAGTTTAAATCTTTTGCTTGTTTATTAAAATAATATTTACTTGCTTTTTCAACACCGTATATCCTACCACCAAATAAAACACGATTTAAGTAAGCTTCAATTATTTTTTCTTTTGAAAGCCTATTTTCTAGTTCTACACTTATAAACATTTCTTTTATCTTTCGATCTAATGTTTTTTCATTTGATAGAAAGGATAATTTAACTAATTGCTGAGTAATCGTACTAGCCCCTTCTTTATAACGATAGGATTTTATATTTTCAACTAAAGCAGCTAATACACGTTTATAATCAATTCCTTGATGAGAAAAAAATCGTTCATCTTCAATTGAGGTTAAAGCATGTACCATATTTTCAGAGATTTCCTCATAGCTAATGACATCTCTTTTTTTTACACCTAATTCTACAATAAGTCTATGATTTTGATCATAAACTTTTGTTGATTCCTCAACATATATTTGATTGATGTCAAGGCTAGGTAATGCTTCAATGATTTTATTTACTTTTAAATAGGTATAGCCTAAAACAGAAATCATTCCTAAAACAATTAATATCGCAATTGTTTTTAAAACAGAGAAGAAGTATTTTTTATTCATGTGAAAAATACACTTTATCGACTGTTTTTAAATAGTCGATTGTGAAAATACACTTTTCTGTCATTTCATGACCTTTTTCCATAAAAAATTTAATACTCAATGATTTACGCCCATCATTTATAAAATTTTCATAAGCATCAACCATTAAGGTTCCGTCTAATAAAAAGACTTTTTGCAAAGACGTAAATTTAACAATAATAAATGCGATGCCACCTAAATTAATCACTTGTTTGATGTGTTCAATTTGATGACTGTGAATATTTTGTAGGGGGAATGCAGTTTTACTTGAAATTTCTTTTGCTTCAAAATCGATATATTTTTGGCGATAGATACCATTATAATCTGTAGTTGAAGGTGCCTGGAAGTAGGCTTCTCTAATAACAGCTTTTTGTCGCCTTGGATAATCAACTTTTACAATTTGAACAGGGGTTGGTTTCTTGTGTATTAAAGCAATATTATGTGCTTTGTAGTATTTATTTGAAGAATTCAGTTCATTTTCAAGTCTCATTCCTCTGTGTGAATAGTCAATATTTTGATTAGTTGATATACGTTTTTTTGTTGGATAATTAATACTCATATAAATCACCACCTATTTAATATTATCAAATTTTTATGGAAAAAGCGTTAATTTTATTAGAAATTTTCTGTTTTTTAATTAAAAAGTCTGCGATATTTCCGTTATAGTATTTGTCTAACCGCGTTAAATTATTTCATTTTGCTTATATCTCTCATATAATTTATTGAATAATGGATACATTTGCTAGTTAACAATTGTTGACTAAATTTTAAAAAATAGTATAATATAATATTGTAGTATTCGGGTAATCGCATTGAAGTTTTACTTTAATGAGGAAAGTCCATGCTCGCACAAGCTGCGATGCTTGTAGTGATCGTGCCTAATGAAACAATAAGTTAGGGAAGCAATTTACTTTGCTTACGGCTGGGAAACTACCTAAACTTTTTTACAAAGCATGGTAGAATTACCTATAAAAGTGCCACAGTGACGAAACTAAAAAGAAATTTTTAGTGTGGAACGATGGTAAACCCCACGAGCGAGAAACCCAAATTTGGTAGGGGAACTTTTGTTGAGAAAATGAACTTAAACAAGAGACAGATTTCTGTAGATAAATGATTACCGCCGGAGTACGAGGAGGCATCCGTTATAGTACAAAGGTACAGAACATGGCTTACATGAATACTATATATGCTTTTTCTTAACATTAAATACTCTCCTAATGGAGGGTATTTTTTATAATAGGGAAAAAAATAAAGTTATCATGTTGAAAATGCTGTATTTGTGTTATAATTTAAATGAAAATAATTAAGGAAGTGATTTTTATGAATTTGCCTAATAAATTAACTTTATTTAGAATCTTTATGATTCCTTTATTTGTTATTGTATTTTATATCCCAGTTTTAAATCAAACTATTTCTGTATTAAATCATGAGATTACCTTAGCAAATATCATTGGGATTATTATTTTTGCGATTGCTGCCTATACCGATAGATTAGATGGACAAATCGCTAGAAAGGAAAATCTTGTTACGACCTTTGGAAAGTTTATGGACCCCTTAGCAGATAAATTACTTGTTACTGCAGCGCTTTTAATAGCGATTGAACTACGACTCATGCCAGCGTTTATTCCTATATTAATTATTTCAAGAGAATTTATGGTGACGGGTATTCGTTTACTAGCAATTTCAGAAGGGAAAGTTATCGCTGCTAGTCCGTTAGGAAAATTAAAAACTGTTTCTCAAATTGTGTTAATCATCGCTCTATTTTTATTTGATTTAAAACCTGATGGAATTCACCAATATATGATGTTTACACAATATGGGGTTTTAAATATAATAATTGATATATTAATGACGATTGCAACACTCCTAACTTTAATATCTGGTTATGATTATTTACAAAAAAATAAAAAAATCATTTTTCTAACAAAATAAACAAAAAAACGAACAAATGTTTTAAAAATGATTGCTTTAGTATCTAAAATAATGTAAAATAGAAGATGTAAACATAAAGAATATAACGTATAAATAAATGACCTTAAGTTTAGGAGGAAAAATATATGGGAAATAATAATCGCCAAGCAGCGCTAGATAGTGCATTAAAACAAATTGAAAAGCAATTCGGAAAAGGTGCTATCATGAAATTAGGTGCTGATGCCAATAACGCTATAGAAGCTATTTCTTCTGGTTCAATTGCTTTAGATGCAGCATTAGGTATTGGTGGATTTCCACGTGGAAGAATCATTGAGATATATGGTCCTGAAAGTTCAGGTAAAACAACTTTTGCATTACATGCGATCGCTGAAGCACAAAAAATCGGTGGAAACGCTGCATTTATTGATGCTGAACATGCATTAGATCCAACTTATGCAAGAAAATTAGGTGTTGATATTGAAAATTTATTATTATCTCAACCTGACACAGGGGAACAAGGACTAGAAATAGCGGAAGCATTAGTAAGAAGTAATGCGATTGATATTATTGTTGTCGATTCAGTGGCAGCACTAGTGCCAGAGGCGGAAATTGAAGGTGAAATGGGGGATACCCATGTTGGGCTTCAAGCACGCTTAATGTCACAAGCTATGCGAAAATTAGCAGGAGCTATTAGTAAATCTAAAGCTATCATAATATTTATTAATCAGATTCGAGAGAAAGTTGGCGTTATGTTTGGAAATCCTGAAACAACGCCAGGTGGTAGAGCCTTGAAGTTTTATTCTACGATTCGTCTAGAAGTACGTCGAGGAGAACAATTAAAATTAGGAACAGATATTGTTGGTAATCATGCAAGAATAAAAGTTGTTAAAAATAAAGTAGCTCCACCATTTAAGACAGCTGCAATTGATATTATGTATGGAGAGGGAATATCTAAAGAAGGTGAAATACTTGATTTAGGTGTTGAATTTGACATTGTTGGAAAAAGTGGTGCTTGGTATTCTTATAATAATGATAAAATTGGTCAAGGTAGGGAAAATTCTAAGCAATTTCTAAGAGATAATCCTCTCATTTGTCAAGAAATTGAACATTTAATTCGCGAAACTTTAAATATTAACACAGATTCTGCAACAAATGACAATGAAAAAGCAGATTCTTAAGACATAGTTTATTATGATACCTATAGAGTAGATTCTATAGGTATTTTTTTATAAATTTATTATCAAATGATAATAATTAAAGATTTTTTATTTAATGTTTAGGATTTTTATAATTCAGATAATTTTTAAAATAGTGGCTAAAATAAAGTTTAATATCTCATAATAAAGGTATGTAATCTTGATAATTACAAATTTTTTGGAAAATGTTTGGTTGTTTTTAAGCCAATCGTTATTTTATCTTGACTTGATGTAAAAAAAATGTAAGATATAATTGTATGTAGAATACATTTTGTCCAACTGTGCGTACCTTTCAAAAAATATGGAGGTGTACCATTTGAAAGATCAAGGAGTTTTAATCATCTCTATTTTGTTAGCAGCATTAGTTGGAACGTTAATTGGATATTTTATTAGAAGTTATTTTTACGAAAATAAAATAGCTCGTTCGAAAGAAAAAGCCCAACAAATTATTGATGAAGCAACAAAAGAAGCAGAAAGCAGAAAACGTCAAACCTTAATTGAAATTAAGGAAGAACAACACAAGATTAAAATAGAAACTGAACGTGAATTAAAAGAAAGAAAGGCAATTGTTTTAGAACTTGAGAAAAGAGTAACTAACCGAGAAGAGAGTTTAGATAATCGACAAAAGTCGATTACAAGAAGAGAAGAACAATTGTCTTACAAAGAAGAAAAACTTGAAAACAAAAGTAGTGAATTAAAACAAAAAGAAGAAAAAATTATTGAGAAGTTGCTTGAACAAGATAAATTATTACAAGAAATCTCTGGTTATACAAAAGAACAAGCCAAAGATATTTTAATGCAAAAAGTTCAAGAAGAAATTTCTATGGAAATTGCTCAATATATTAAAGATGAAGAAGAAAAAGCTAAGTTTGAGGCCGATAAAAAGGCCAAAGGATATATCTCACTCGCTATTCAAAAATATGCTTCTGACATGGCAAGTGAAAAAACTGTATCCGTTGTAAGTTTACCTGATGATGATATGAAAGGACGTATTATTGGTAGAGAAGGTAGAAATATCAGAACAATCGAAACATTAACAGGTGTAGATTTAATTATTGATGATACACCAGAAGCGGTCGTTTTGTCATGCTTTGATCCAATAAGACGTGAGGTTGCAAAATTAGCACTTGAAACATTAGTTCAAGATGGACGTATCCATCCAGCGAGAATAGAAGAAGTTGTCGAAAAATCAAGACGTGATGTGGAAGGTCGCATTAGAGATCTTGGTGAAGAAGCAGTATTTGAGACAACCATTGGAAGATTGCATCCAGATTTAGTAAAATTGTTAGGTCGCTTAAATTATCGTACAAGTTATGGGCAAAATGTATTAAGACATTCAATAGAAACAGCATTTATTGCAGGTAAGTTAGCAGCAGAAATTGGAGAAGATGAAGTTTTAGCAAAACGTGCAGGATTACTTCATGATATCGGAAAAGCTGTGGATCATGAAGTAGAAGGAAGCCATGTTGAAATTGGTCACAAAATTGCGCAAAAATATCGAGAAAATCCTGTTGTTTTAGATGCAATTGCTTCTCACCATGGTGATGTAGAACCAAAATCAGTTATTGCATCTCTTGTTGCTGCAGCTGATGCTTTATCTGCCGCACGACCTGGTGCAAGAAGTGAATCATTAGAAAATTATGTAAATCGTTTAGAAAAGTTAGAAGAAATTTCAAATTCGTTTGAAGGTGTCGATAAATCTTATGCAATTCAGGCTGGACGTGAAGTTCGTGTACTAGTAAAACCTGATAATATTAACGATTTAGAGATTCATCGTTTAGCTCGAGATGTTAAGAAGAAAATTGAGGATCAACTTAATTATCCAGGAACTATAAAAGTAACAGTCATTCGTGAAACAAGAGCAATTGAAGTTGCTAAGTAGTTATAAAGTGGGGTTAATTCCCACTTTATTTTTTATAAAATAGAAAGTAGATGGTAAGATGAATATTCTGTTTATTGGTGATATCTATGGATCACTAGGACGTTCAACAGTTAAAAAGTATTTGCCGAAAATTAAAAATCAATATTCGATTAATTTCATTATTGCCAATGGTGAGAATGCAGCTCATGGTAGAGGAATAACAGAATCAATGTATAAAGAGTTTCTTGAACAAGGAATTCAAGTAGTGACCATGGGAAATCATACCTTTGATAATCGGGATATTTTTAATTTTATTGATAATACTAAAAATTTAATTAGACCAGCGAATATGGATAGTTCTGTACCTGGAAAAGGTTATAATATTTATAATTATAATAATTATAAAATCGCTGTTATTAATCTAGGTGGTAGAACTTTCATGACTCCAATGAATTGCCCATTTCGAACTTTTGATGAAATATATGAAAAAGTTAAAAATATAACCCCTAATATTATAGTCGATTTTCATGCGGAAGCAACAAGTGAAAAAATTGCTTTAGGTTATTATGCTGATGGAAGAGCATCTGCTGTTATCGGAACTCATACACATGTAACAACTGCAGATAATAGAGTTTTGGAGAAGCAAACAGCTTATATAACAGATGTTGGTATGACAGGACCTTTAAATGGGGTTATCGGTGTTAGTAAAGAGGGGGTTATTAATCGTTTTATTAATGGATTACCTACTCGATTTATTCCTGTTGAAGATGGTGATGTTCAATTTAATGCTGTTTTACTATCGATTAATGAAAAGACAGGAAAAGCACAAAAAATTGAAAGAATTAATTACATAGAAAAGAAATTAAGTGTATAAAAAATATTTTTATACACTTATTTTTAATTATTCGACAAAATTCGAACATATTTTAATGTATAATAAAATTACATTATGAATATGCTAATTAAATTAGAAATAATTAGATATATGTCATAATAATATATGACATTGAATATACTTTCAATGTAATAAAAAATATAGGAGGTTATTCACTATGGAAGTATTAAAAGTTTCATCAAAATCTAATCCAAATTCTGTAGCTGGAGCATTAGCGAACTGTTTCCGAGAACGCGGAGTGGTTGAAATCCAATCTATTGGTGCTGGTGCACTTAATCAAGCTGTCAAAGCAATTGCTATCGCACGTGGGTATGTGGCGCCAACGGGGAAAGATCTAATATGTATTCCAGCATTTGCTGACATAATGATTGATGGCGAAGAGAGAACAGCAATAAAATTAATAGTCGAAGCTCGCTAAATATATTCTGAAGAAAAGAGACTATCAAATAGTCTCTTTTTAGTTTTTTGTTAGTATTTGGTATAAGCAATATGATATAATGTACATAATTAATATGGTAGGTGATTAAGATGAATAAACTTGAAGAACTAATTAAAAAAATACATGATTTTACAGAAGAACGTGATTGGTTTCAATATCACAATGGCAAAGATTTGGCATTATCAATTGTATTGGAAGCTTCGGAGTTATTAGAAAATTTTCAATGGATTTCAAATGAAGAGGCATATCAAAAAAATATGCAAAATATTAAAGATGAATTAGCTGATGTTTTAATCTATTGTTTTCGTTTCGCTGATGAACATAACTTTGATGTTGAGAAGATAATATTAGATAAAATGAAAAAGAATGCGATTAAATACCCTGTAAATAAGAAATAATTAAGGAAATGAATATAAAATCATTTCCTTCTTTTTTTAGACTGTGTAATGTGAATTTACGGTCTGGAACAGGTGTTGACTGGAATATTGTCAGTGAATCTGAGATAGTCCTCATTGTAAAGGTTAAAGTAGATAGAATGAGTAAAGGTTTACTTACGTTCTTTAAATATAAGTTAATTTGTTACTTCTATCATGTGTTAAAAATTGGAGAAAAATGTGATATACTTATAATAGTCAAGAAAATTATGGGGGATTATATTGTGAAGACAAATAAACTAGATAAAATTATTTATGGTTTTTCAATTTTTTGCCATAATCAGCTTTTTTTTGAACAAAATTAATACAATTATGGGTTTCCAATATTATCATGAAAGTAATTACAATTTCATGATGTTTCCTTCTTTCTTAATTGTGTTTTTATTAGCTTATCTATTGACACTTTTTTTTCTAGTTAAATTAGTAATTATTGTTGAAATTTGTATATATGCTTTGAAAAAGTTTAACATTACAGTTTCTTATAGGAAAGTTGTAATTAAATATAAAAATATTGAATTATTATATTCATCAAATAAAAAATATTTAAATAATATGGTATTTCGTTGTTGAGTTCTTCTGCTTTTAAATAATAAATTTAAAGGAGAGAGAAATGATTAAAAAAATTTTAAAAAGGACATGGTTTTATATAGCCCTTGCAATTTCATTATTTATTGTACTTTTTTTTATAAGTAATCCAAAATCATACTGGAATAAAAGCATTATACTTGTGAATATAGTGTATATTTTATTTGCGATTACATTGCTCGTACTTCTATACAAAACACTTAAACATTATGAAAAGAGAAGTGAATTAATTAAATCTAAGTTAAAGTATATATTTTATATAACTTCAGTATTATCAATGATTTTATTTGGTGCATATTTTACTGTATTCATTGAATGTTATGTCGTTCCAAAACCTTCTCATTGTGAATACATTGACATGTATGGCTATCCTATTGAGAAGGAGTTCTCTTTTGATACATGTAACGTTGAACTAATAGATAAAAAATTTAATGAATCAAATCAACTAATTGAAATGACTTTGAAATATAAAACAAGATCAGAATTTCTAGATGGGTGGATTTTGGTAAGAGAATATCAAAATGAGCGATTAGTTAAATCTACTTTTAATATTACTACCACTGATTATTCAGATTCGATTTATTTTTGGAATGATTATAATGATAAGTACCTTTCCATTCCATTGAGTAATGATGTAAAAAGAGTATATGATTATTCTTATACAGAAAACTCATATGAGATTCTTAGAACAACTTATTCTCAATATGGTGACTTTATTGTCGCATCAGAATCTTTTGGTTTTAGATATGAATTTTTTGATGATAGAATTGAAAAATATTTACTTAGAGGTCAAAATTTCCTTATGGAAGAGGAAAATATAAGTGATGTTAATTTTCAGGAGAACTATATCCAATTCCAATTGAATCTCAGTGGAAAAGATTTTAGGTATAAGGGTATTACTAGAGATGACATATTAGATGATATTAGTCAAATGTACCATTTTGTTGACGGTTCGAGGGATGAATTTTACGATAGATTATGTGAATCATATTCATTAATAACAGATTCAAATCATGAATATTTCGGATATTATTTAGGATACACTAATTTTGATGAACTAATATATTTTAAAGACATACTATATCCCACCTCTATCTATGGTGATAAAGATAACTCAATAAATAGTTATGGAATGCTTGAATTCAATTATCATGAAGGTTATATAGAGTCGATTAATATAAGTTCATTTCAAGGAACTCACAAAAGTGAGTTTGAATATTTTAGAAAAGATAATAAGGTAATTTATATTGATGAGTTTTTTGATGGAAAACTAGTTCAGAGACATGTAATAAATGACTGGGGAGTAATTAAACAAGTGGAAACTTACTTTGTTGAGAATTACGGACCTGGATTTAAAGATGAATCGGATAATTATGGTTATTATAATTCCAATTATACTCCTATTTTAAAGGAGATTAGAGATTTTATAAACTATAGAGACTATAAATTCATTATTGAGCCGGTTAAAATTATTTCATATATGCAAAAAGAAGGTTAGCCATTTGTGTGGCTAATCCTCTCGATATTTATATCGAGATATTAGTAGTGTTAATATCGCAAAAAAGAAAATATATTGTCTAACTTAAGAATATATTAAATGTGATTTAGCTTGCAAAATGTAGAAAAACTGGATTTTGTAGAGTGATTAATTTATATTAGTAACTTTTATCTCAGGTTAAAACCCAACATCAATATATTTAATGAAGTTATGATAAGAAATTTATCTATGATCATCAAAAAGTATTTTTGAATTGAACTTTTTTTATTAACTTAAACTTGTTATACTTAAGTAAATAAAATAGGTGGAGATTATATAAGGAGGAAGGGTGAATATATGATTTTAGTTAAAATTAAGACGACAGGAGAAGTTAGGGTTTTAATAGGAACGGGTTATGGTGTATTTAAAGCTTATGGTCAAAAAGGATGGGGATCATTTCCTTCAACTTCTAAAGGAGAAAAATTCAAGATTGCAACTTGCGATAAGACTGGTTCAATAGAATGGATTGAGAGTGATTCATGTGAGGTTATAGAGGTAGATGGTATAGCAGTTCAAGATTGTATTAAGTAAAAAGATAAAACAACATGATTTATTGAATTCTTAGTAAATCATGTTGTTTTTTAATTAGTAAACGAAATTGATAATAAAGTAAGTGATAATTTAATTATTAAATTATTAAAATTAAACGCTAAATTCAATTTAAGTGTTGATATTTTTTTATTGTTACATCTATGATGTAATAAGTCACTTTATAATGAAATTATAAAGTGAGGTAATTAGAATGATAAATAAAATAGATTTAATTAATGAATTAAATAAACTATCTATAAAGAATTATGAAGATGTTTTTAGTTTCATTATGTCTTTCAATAACCCTATAGAATCTAAAAGCGATATTTGTTTGAATTGTCCACATTGTGGTTCAGTTGAGTTTGTTAAAAATGGAAAAACAAACAAAGGAATTCAAAGATACATTTGTCGCGAGTGTAATAAATCATTTTGTGATACATCTAACACTCTTCTTTATAGAAGTAGATGTACTGAAGATATATGGTTAAAATTTATTGATTGTGAAATATCAGGATTATCTTTAAAAGAAACTGCTTATTATAATAATTTAAGTGTCACAACTTGTTTTTATATGCGACATAAGCTTTATAAAGCAATCAGAAACTTAAAGATGAAAGAAACTTTATCTAGTAAAGTTGAATTAGATTGTATTTATACAAAGATAAATCTTAAAGGAACCAAACCATCAAATATGCCTAGACATAGTAAAAAGAGAGGTAATACATCTGCATATTCAGGTATATCTCATCACAAAGTATGTATTGTCGCTGCAATCGATGAAAATGATAATATGTTGCTTGAGATAGCTGGAGTTGGATCGGAATCAATGGAAAAATACACTAAATATACCGATAAATTTATGGATACAACTTTAATTATTTCTGACAGTAAACCATGTATTCAACAATTTGCGAATAATTTAGGTGTTAAGAATGATAAAGTTCCTGTGATAGCTAATAAAAAACGTTATACTACTAATCTAGGTAATAGTTTAGGTGATATTAATCAATTGGCTACCGGGATTACTAAGATTATAAAAAATAGTCATGGTGTATCTATAAGACATTTACAAGATTACTTATCATTTTACCTATATAAAAAACAATTACATTATAGAACTAATCGAAAAGATCATGCAAATATAATGTATAACTTATTAAAATACAATCATCATTTATCTAATAAGGATACGTTAAATTTTGATTATCCAATATCTTTAAAAGATGCTTATTATGAATATCGATATGGGATTTTTGCATAATCATCAACACTTAAATTGAAAAGAACGAAATTAAATTAAGATTATGATTATTTATTCCATATTTATTAGTTTTCATCAATAAAGTTATTTATATTTTTGGTTAATCTACAAACAATAAAAATGAATTGAAGGAGGATTTTCATGAAACAGTTTATTGATCTATTTATGCTTGCAATCACTCCAGGAATCGCATTATCTATTTTTATTTATTACTTAGATAAACATGATAAAGAACCTAAGACATTATTATTAAAACTTTTTTTTTATGGAATGCTTATTTCAATACCAGTTATTTTATTTGAGAAAGTATTGATGTCTTTTAATGTTTTTACGAAAGTATTATCAGAATTATATAAAGCATTAATTGTTGCTGGATTTACAGAGGAGTTTTTTAAACGGTTTGTAGTTTTGTCATTAGCTTATAAAAATAAAAATTTTAATGAAAAATTTGATGGGATTGTCTATGCGGTAATTACCGCATTAGGTTTTGCGACGCTTGAGAACATCTTATACGTTGTATTCGGTTATCAAAGCTATCGAGTTGGTTTTTCACGTGCTGTAATATCTGTTCCTGGACATATGTTATTTGCGATTACGATGGGTTATTATTTATCGCTCGCTAAATTCTGTACAGTAAAACGTAAGTGTCAATATTACTTTGTATTATCCCTTGTAGTTCCGATTATCTTTCATGGTCTATTCGATTTTATTATTTACGTTCAGGCTTATGTTATCTTACCTATTTTTATTATATTTTTAATATTTCTTTATTTTTTCAATATTAAAAAGTTACATACCTTTTATTGCGAAAAAAAAGAAGTTGAATAAAAAATGTATTTCTGACAATTTTTTTCTAAATTCCCACTAGTAACTTGTTAGAATTAATAATAGAGTTCGGGGGCGATAGTTGTGACCATCTATATTGACTTAATTATTTTATCTAACTTTTTACTTGATTATAGTTTGATTACTTATACTGGAATCATTGCGAATGAAAAAATAAAATTCATACGAATTTTTTTAGCTACTTTGTTTGCCTTATCAAGTTTAAGTTTATTTTTTATTCAAATTCAGTTAATCTTTATTATACTTCGTTTACTATATAGTTTTATCATTATATTAATCGCTTTTTCGTTTGTTTCATTAAGAAAATATATAAAGAATATATTATTATTTTATTTTGTGAATTATGTCATGGCAGGTATAATTACTTCCTATGACTTTCGATTTACTAGTAATGCGATTAATATTGATTTAAAACAGCCTACAACATGGTATTTATTAATTATTTCATTTCTAATTGCGAATATTTTGACATATATATATAAAGTAATAGAAGAGAATCATGCTTTTTATAAGTTTAATATTTTAGATATTCGCTTTCGTTTTTTAAATAAAGACTATGAAGTAAAAGGATTAATTGATACAGGTAATAAGACGGTAAGTCATGGTGATAATATACCTGTTATATTTATTGATAAGAATATAATTAATACAGACATTGATGAAATCTATTTACTGAAAAACAAAGTGAAATTTACATATATTTTAATGAATACTGTTAAAGACAGTTATATTACATTAGCGTTTAAACCTGAAAATTTTGGAGTAGTAATTGACGATCAATATTTTGAAAAAGAGGTTTACCTAGCAATTGGACAAAATATCAAAAATAAGGATCAATCTTTTCAGGCAATATTAAATTCTAAAATATTAACATAGAATGGGGGTGAGTGTGTGCTAAAAAAGATTTTTAAATGGATAGAAAAAATATTTAAAGATTATTTTTTATTCTTTGTCAACAGTAGTGAAGTATTACCAGAACCTTTATCACCAGAAGCAGAATTAAAATATGTTCTAGCATTTAATGATGGTGATATGAGAGCTAGAGATAAGTTAATTGAGCATAATTTGAGATTAGTTGTTTATATCGCTAAAAAATTTGAAAACTCTGGAATTTATATTGAGGATTTAATTAGCATTGGGTCGATTGGACTAATTAAAAGTGTTATGACGTATAATAAAGATAAAAATATTAAGTTAGCAACCTATGCTTCAAGATGTATTGAAAATGAAATACTTATGTTTTTACGTAAAAATGGTAGAATGCGCACAGAAGTCTCATTTGATGAACCACTTAATATTGATTGGGATGGAAATGAATTATTATTATCAGACATATTAGGTACAGATAATAATATTATCATGAAAGATTTAGAAAGTGATGAAGAGAAAAAGATTTTATATCAAGCAGTAAACAAATTAAATAAACGTGAGAGGGAAATTATCGTCTTACGATTTGGATTATTTGGACAAGAAGAGTTAACTCAAAAAGAGGTTGCTGAATTAATGGGGATTTCACAGTCATACATTTCTCGATTAGAAAAGAAAATAATCGACAAAATGAAACAACAAATCAAAAAAGGTATCAATTAAAGTTCTTAATTCTTAAAAATTTATGCATACAACGCTCAAAAAAAAGCCAAACTTTATCTGAGAAGGAGGCTTTAAATATGAGCAAGTATAAGGTGGACATAAACGGCTTGGATACTAGTAAGATTAATGTCTTAAAGAATAGTGAAATGGTGGAATTGTTTAAGAAATACCAAGCTGGAAATAAAGCCGCACGAGATAAACTAATCTTTGGTAATTTAAGATTAGTTTTGAGTGTTTTGAAACGATTTAATCAACGTGGAGAAAACATGGATGATTTATTTCAAGTAGGTTGTTTAGGTTTAATTAAAGCGATTGATAATTTTGATTTAAAACACGAAGTAAAATTTTCTACTTATGCCGTTCCGATGATTATCGGAGAGATTAGAAGATATTTACGTGATAATAGTTCAATAAGAGTTTCTAGATCATTAAAGGATATAGCTTATAAAGTTTTACAAGTGAGAGAACGTTATACATTAGAAAATCATAAAGAGCCTACCGAAGAAGAAGTGGCTAAGATTCTTGGGATTGACCCAATTGATGTAATTATATCTCTTGAAGCTATACAAGATCCGATATCAATTTACACACCTATCTATAGTGATGGTGGTGATACGATTCATTTAATTGATCAGATTCAAGATGATTCTGATGATTATGAAACATGGAGTAAAAACTTAATGATAGAAACTGGTATAAAAATGTTAGAAAATCGAGAAAAGAGAATTATTTATGAACGATACTTTATGGGGAAGACACAAATGGAAATCGCTGAAGAGATTGGTATTTCTCAAGCACAAGTATCACGATTAGAAAAGAATGCTTTAAAGCAGATGCATGATTACTTACATTAGTTCAGTAAACAAATAAATTATTTCGAGCATTAGGTGTTTTATATAAAACATCTTATGCTCGTTTTTTTATTTACAATTTCTGCATATAATAGTTTTAAAGGGAGGTTATAATATGTTATTTTCTGAGATGGAAATAAAAGAAGTGATTAATGTAGTTGATGGTGTTATTATTGGATTTATTACCGATTTAGAAATAGAACCCAATAGTGGGCAAATATTCGCCATTTTTATTCAAGAGAGATTAGGATTAGGGAATTTTTTTGCGAAACGCGAATGTATTCGTATTCCTTGGGATCAAATCGTTAAAATCGGTGAAAATGTTATTATTGTGAATTATCCAGTTAAAAATTTACGATAATTATTAGTAAAATTTGTATAATATGATATAATATAATATAATATAGATGAATTATTTTAGTAGGATGGGATACTTGTGAACATAAAAGAAAATGTTAAAATGGTTAAAGAGGAGATAGCAACAATAAAAAACAAATATCTACTTAGTTATGATGTTAAAATATGTGCAGCGACGAAATATGTAGGTGTTGATGAAATTGATTCTTTACTTGAAGAAGGGGTAAGCGATTTTGGTGAAAACCGAGTAAATGCCTTTTTAGAGAAAGAACAATTATTACATAATAAATCCATTATTTGGCATTTTATAGGTAGTTTACAAACAAATAAAGTAAAAAAGGTAATTAATAAAATAGATTATCTACACTCATTAGATCGTGAAAGTTTAGCGAAAGAAATTAATAAATACCGTGATGATGTTTTGAACTGTTTTATTGAAGTCAATTGTTCAGAAGAAGATAGTAAACATGGATTAAATGTAAATGAAGTAAAATCATTTGTTCAATTAATCGAAAAATATGATAAAATAAGAGTAATTGGTTTAATGACAATGGCAGAAAATACACAGGATGAAACCATCATTCGAGAAACATTTAAGAAATTAAAAACATTACAATCAGAAATTCAAGATTTAAATTTGATATATGCACCATGTAATCAGTTATCGATGGGAATGAGTAATGACTTTCATATCGCAATTGAAGAAGGTGCAACATTTGTTAGAATAGGGTCTAGGTTATTTAAGTAAACGGAGGAATTATAATGGCTGTGTTCAAAAAAATGTTTAAAAAATTTTTAGGATTTGAAGAAGAATCCGTTGATGAGAATTTATATGAAGAATTTGCCGAAGAAGAAAATGTTTTTCAAGAAGAAACATATATTAAACCGAATATAGAAATGAAACAAAAGCAAGAAATTACTCTTTATCCAAAAACCTTTGGTGATGCTTGTGAAGTCGTTGAACAAATTGAATTAGGTAATATTATTACCATTAATATGAATGATGTTGATATTGATACCTGTAAACGTATTACAGATTTTGTCTTAGGGGCTATCTATGTATTAGAAGGAGATGTCGAAAAAATATCTAAAAAAGTTTTTCGATTTTGGACGAACAAATAAAATACTAGGAGATGTTTAATTGTGTATATATATATTGAGGCATTCGGATATTTAATTCGAATTTATACTTATATTATTTTAGCTTATGTTTTGGTGGGTTATTTTCCTGAAGCTAGAGGTTCTAAAATTTATCAAATTCTTGCTAGATTATGTGAACCTTTACTGAATGTATTTCGTTTTGCGACTGTTTCAGGCATTAGTTTTGCACCGATATTAGCGGTTGTATTTTTAGAAGTATTATATCAATTAATGAGAGTTATTTATGGAATGTGAGATTTTGAATGTTAAATTTATTAGCTGAAGAAAAAGAGTTTTACGCTCAAATCATTGAACAGATTGAAAAAGTTGAAAAAAATGGTAGAATTATTTTAACGAAATTTTTATCTTTAAGAGAACAAGAAATTATTACTGATACTACTAAGTTTCATCGAATAAAGGTTTTATTTGAAGGGGGATATGAAAACGCAGAAAGAAAACGTTGTTTTCTATATCCAGATACCGTTACCTTTAAATCTAATTTTAATATTACTTGTTTTAAAATAGAATATAATAAACGTTATTTAAAAATAAATCATCAAAATGTATTAGGGACCTTAATGAGCCTACAAATTGATCGTGCTTTATTTGGAGATATTGTTTTTAGTGAAGAGGAATGTTATTTTTTTATATCATCTGATATAGAGCCAGTTATTTTATTAGAATTTAATACGATAAATAAAGTTCCTATCACCCTAGAAAGACATGTTAATAAGTTAGATATAACCCAAAAGTTTTTGACCAAAGAGATCATTATTTCATCAATGCGTATTGATAATTTAATCAGCCACGTTTATAATTTATCTAGAGATAATGCAAAACAGATGGTATTATCAAGTTATGTTTATAAAAATTATCGAATTACATCTAACCCAGCGGTAAAATGTGAAATTAATGATGTCGTATCTGTAAGAAAACATGGACGATTTACCATTTCTAAGATGTTAAGAAAAACGAAATCGGATAAATTTGTGCTTGAAATAAAAATACCTACTTCATAGAACATATCGGAGGGATCATTATGGATTTTAAAGCTTTACGTGAACAAATATTAGCGAATATCGAAAGTTATAATACCGAAGAAATGAAAATAGTTGTGATTAAACTCTTGGATTTTTTAGTAGATATTAATGAAAAAAGATCTAATTTAGAAGCAGAAAATAAAACTTTATTTGCGGAAATGGATCATTTGAAGAAAAACCCACTGAGTGAATCACCAGAAGACTACAAGTTAAAAATTGATGAGATAATCGCTAAAGCTAATGAAGAAGCCCAAAAAATCACAGATAATGCACGGGAAGAAGCCGAGAATATTATTTTAGAAGCAAATAAAAATTCCCAATTAATTATTGATAAAGCAGATGATAGTCAAAATAAAATTATTCAATCTTTTATTGAGAAAATGCAACAAGTGATTGAAGAGATTAAATTAAAAGATGATGAAGCAAAACTATATCGAAAACATATTTTATCGATCTTCAGAAAAACGTTATTCCGTTTTTCTGACACTAATTATTATATTATCCGCTCTGATAATGAGGAATTTCGTGATTTACTTCAATTCTTTGAAGTGGATGAAAAATTACAAAAATTATGTGATGAAAATATTGAAAAACTGTCAAATGATCCTAAATACCAAGAGATAGTTCAAATGGTTAAAGAAAATCCTAGTGAAGAAGATATAGTTGGTATTAATAATATATTAAAAGATGAACATATTACGATTGATAATAAAACAATTGAATTAAAAGAAGTTGAACCAACTGACATTGAAGATATTATCATAGAAGAACAAATCGATGAAATAGTAGAAGATGAAGAAGAAAAATTACCACAGGGTAAATCGAAATTTTTAGATATTATCAATCAATATAAAAACAATAAATAAACCATTATTGACACAAACTATGTTTATGATATAATAGATTAATGTAATAAAAAATAAGTGTGAAAAATAGTGATGACTGGGACATATTTTTTAGAAACTTATTAAAGCGAGTAAGGGATGGTGAA
Source organism: Mycoplasmatota bacterium (assembly GCA_018394295.1). Lineage (NCBI taxonomy): Bacteria > Bacillati > Mycoplasmatota > Mycoplasmatota bacterium. The sequence goes on along the minus strand of CP074573.1, from coordinate 1,687,447 downwards.
AGCCTTATATAAGCCTAAAAAAGAAAATCACCCACGAGCTGCATACTGAACATGATAAGTAAGTATGACGTTTACCGCGTTAAGGTGATAAGGTATATTCATATATACAAAATAAGGTGGTACCACGGTTATAATCGTCCTTTACGAGGGCGATTTTTTATTTTTAATTAAAAGGAGGAAATTTTATGAATAAAGATTATAAAAATACTTTATTGATGCCTAAAACAACATTTGAAATGAGAGGAAATTTACCGAGAAAAGAACCTCAAATTCAGAAAAAATGGGAAGAAATGAATTTATATAAACAGATTATGAAGAAAAATGAAAATAAACCTTACTATTTACTTCATGATGGTCCACCTTATGCTAATGGTAATATTCATATTGGTCATGCTTTAAATAAAATATTAAAAGATTTCGTGATTCGATATAAAAATATGAATGGGTTTAAATCACCTTATATCCCAGGCTGGGATACACATGGACTACCAATTGAAACAGCCCTTGCTAAAAAAGGGGTAGACAGAAAAAAATTAGCGCCTACTGAGTATCGACAAAAATGTCATGAATATGCTGAAAAACAAGTTGCCAATCAAAAAGAACAATTTAAACGCTTAGGTGTTATTGGTGATTGGGAAAATCCATATATTACTTATCAAAAAGAATATGAAGCGATGCAACTACAAGTGTTTGCGAAAATGGTGTCTCGTGGACTAATTTATAAGGGTGTTCGACCAGTTTATTGGTCATGGTCTAGTGAATCAGCTCTAGCTGAAGCAGAGATTGAGTATCACGACAAAAAATCACCATCAATTTTTGTAGCGTTTGATGTAGTTGATAGTAAAGATGTCTTAGATGGAGATGAAAAGTTCGTTATTTGGACAACAACACCATGGACTATTCCTGGAAATCTAGCCATTTCAGTGCATCCAGAATTAGATTATTCAGTTGTTAAAACAGAAAAAGCAAAATATGTTGTTGCTAGTGAACTTGTTTCTAAATTAACAGAAGAACTTAATTGGCAAGAGGTAGAAGTTTTAAAAACTCTAAAAGGTGAAAAATTAGAATATATTACCTGTAAACATCCTTTATATGATAGAACCTCTTTAGTTGTACTAGGGGAACATGTTACTGCGGAAGCGACAGGATGCGTACATACAGCTCCTGGTCATGGGGAAGATGATTTTAATATTGGGAAAGTTTATAATCTTGAACCATTATGTATTGCTGATGAAAAAGGTAAATTAACAAAAGATACGATTTATTTTGAAGGATTACATGTTGATAAGGCTAATAAAGAAGTTACACAAATGTTAGAGGAAAAAGGAGCCTTATTAAAATTAACATTTATAACGCACTCGTACCCACATGATTGGCGTACCAAAAAACCTATTATTTTCCGAGTAACCCCACAATGGTTTGCATCAATTGAAGCGTTAAAAGATAGGATGTTAAAAGAGATTAATGAAGTTAATTGGTATCCTAAATGGGGTGATACTCGTTTAGGTAATATGATTAAAGACCGTAAAGATTGGTGTATTTCTCGTCAACGTCTTTGGGGAATCCCAATTCCAGTGTTTTATGCTGAAAATGGTGAAGAAATCTTAAATGAAGAAGTCATCTTACATATCTCTAAATTATTTAAAGAACATGGATCTAATGTTTGGTTTGATTGGGAAGCAAAAGACCTATTACCAAAAGGTTTTACCCATAAAGGAAGTCCAAATAATAAATTCCGTAAAGAAACAGATATCATGGATGTTTGGTTTGATTCAGGAAGCAGCCATCATTCAGTTTTAATAGAAAGAGGATTGCCTTATCCTGCTGACCTTTATTTAGAAGGTTCAGACCAATACCGTGGTTGGTTTAATTCATCTTTATCAACTGGCGTTGCAATGACTAATAAAGCACCTTATAAAAACGTTGTGACACATGGTTTTGTGTTAGATGGAGAAGGTCGTAAAATGAGTAAGTCTTTAGGAAATGTAATTGATCCATTGAAAGTTATCAATCAATCAGGTACGGATATTTTACGTTTGTGGGTTTCATCAGTTGATTACCAATCTGATGTACGTATTTCTAATAATTTAATGAAACAAGTGAGTGAATCATATCGTAAGATTAGAAATACATTCCGTTTCTTATTAGGAAATATCTCTGATTTTAATGTTAGTGAAGATTCAATTAACTATCAAGATATGAAAGAAATTGATCGTTTCGTATTAGTTAAGTTAGATGAATTAACTAGTGAAGTGAAGGCTGCTTATGATACATTTGCTTTTGATGATGTTTATCGTTTAGTGAATAATTATATTACACAATTCTTATCATCTTTCTATCTAGATTTTACAAAAGATGTTTTATACATTGAAAAAGCAAATTCAGCGGATAGAAGAGCGATTCAAACAGTATTATATGAAAATTGTAGTCGTTTAGCTCGTTTATTAGCACCGATTATTCCACATACAGCTGATGAAGTATATGAACAGTTACATCAAGAAGAATTCGTTCATTTAGCTGATATGCCAGAGGTATCAAATTATGCAGATAGCGAAACAATAAAAGTTAAATATGAACATTTCTTAGCTTTACGTGATGATGTTTTAAAAGCATTAGAAGAGGCAAGAAATCAAAAGATTATTGGAAAATCATTTAATGCGAAGTTAACCTTATATCCAAATCAAGAAGTAAAAACTTTCTTAGATAGTTTAGATGCAAACCTCCAACAAATCTTTATTGTATCTCAATTTGAAATGAGTGAATATGATAAAGCACCTGAAAATGCCTTAAAGTTTGAACAGATGGCAGTACTTGTTGAAAATGCAGAAGGACATACTTGTGCAAGATGTTGGCAAGTGGTTAGTCATATCAATGAAAATGAATTATGCGAACGTTGCCAATCTGTTATAAGTGAATAATTAATTTAGAAAGAGGGATGATTTCATTAAAATTGATGGAATTTTCGAGGGTGCTGAAAATCTAGTCTATTTTCAGATAACTAATATTAAATAAAAAAAGTTAGAAATGATTTAACTTCATTTTCTAACTTTTTTATTGTTTCTATTAAAGAATGAGATATATTCTATCCCATTAGTGTTACAATTCTTTTCAAGTTTACTGCGAATATTGTCATTGCTGATTGTATCTGCATACCTAAAAGGCCATGGGATTGACATCTTTTATATCCATGACTATTTTTCAATTCAGAATTTTTAGCTTCTATCTTATACCTTTCTTTTGCTAATTCTTTGAATTCTTTACTTTCTTGAAATTTTTCATGTTCTGCATGAACATTATCCTTCTTTAATGTAACTGTATAAGATCTACTATCTTGTCCTTCTTTATATCCACATTCTTCTTTAAATGGACACGTTTTACATTTTTCTACATCAAAATAATGCGTTTCTCGCAATGGAGTTCCTTCTATCTCATGTTTCTTTTTACCATGTAGTGCAACTCTAACTCCCATATGACCTGCTTTACATACATATCTTTTCGCATCTTTATTATATTCAAAATCCTCACATTTTCTTTTATTTCCTTTAGATACTGTTTTACTCAATTTTGAAACTAATTTAAATTCATTTTTTTTCGCATATTCTATTAGTTCTTTTTCTGAATACGCTCCATCCCCTATAAAAGCATCAACTTCAATTCCATTTTCTTTTGATTTCACATATAATTCTCTTGCTTGCTTTCCATCGTGTTTATCTCCACTTGTCACAACTGCCGCTGTGATAATTCGTTCTGGCACCATCGCGATATGTGTTTTATATCCAAAGAATGATGTATCAGCTGATTTATGTCCTACTTTTGCATCCTTTTCTACCATTGAATTTATTTCTTCAATATTATCATTTACTATTTCTTCTAATAAGTTTGTTTTTAATCTAATATTTTCTCTGATTAGTAAATTTTCATCATTTCTAATTAATTCAACTAATTCATTACAGTATTTTATATGATCGTCTATATTCTTTGATATTGGCTTTTCAGGCATCTTATCTTTATAACTTTCATCAGTCTTATATACTACTTTTCGTAAATTTTTTGATTTCTCTTCTAAGATTTCAAGTGGTGATTTATAATTAAACATACTATTTGTATGTGTTGAGTCTACTATTATTTGTTTTGATTTTATTAATCCTAAGTTTAGTGCTAGCTCTACTGTTTTTGAAATTAGTTTATCTAATAATTCTCCATCTTTTAATCGTAACTTTCTAAACTTTGTTAAACTTGTTGGATGGATAATATCTGTTTCTTCTGGAGCTATTTCTAAAAAATACTTATATGCCATATTTAATTGTGCTTGCTCAACTAAATCTCGGTCAGACATTGGATACATTACTTTTAATAATAATAATTTAAACATAAAAATAGGACATTTCGCTGTCGCTCCATTATCCTTTGTATATTTATCTTTTAATTCTTCATAAACAAATTCAAAATCCACTAATTCTTTAAATTTTCTTAATATATGATTCTTTGGAACCACAATATCATACAACTTACTGTATGGACTTAAGACAAGTTCTTTATTAGGTAGCATACTATCACCAATTTCAAATTATTTTCTACCTTCATTATATCATTTTTCACTTTCTTTTCGTTGTATTTATATGAAAAAAGGAAGAATAATTAATATACTCTTCCCAATTCATAATTTGATGAGACTTTTTCAGCAGCCTCGAATTTTCACCTCTTTTTTTTAAACAGTTCTATAATTTTTTTCATAATAATGGATGAATTTTTTTGTGTATTTTGTTATAATAATAATATTGAATATTCGGGTTTAGGGAGGCATTAAAATGTTTCGAATATTATGGGTCTATTTAAATGCATTTTTTTATGTTTTATTTCATTTAATTCCTATTAGAAAACGATATAAAAATCCAGAAAAATATAGTATTGAAGAGAGATTTAAATATATCGGAAGATTATGTAATATAATTGTAAAAAGAGCAGGTTCTAAGGTTATTGTAGAAGGAAGAGAGAATGTTCCTGATGGAGCTGTTTTATATACCTCAAATCATCCTAGTATGATTGATCCTTATTTTGTTAGTTATGCAGTAGTAAAACAATTAGGTGCTGTTATTGCTGGTGATTTATGGTTTGAAAAGATTCCTGTTTTAGCACCATGGTTTAAATCTTTTGGATGTATCTTTGTTGATAGAAAAAATCCTCGTGAAGGTATCAAAGCAATTAATCGAGGAATTGACAATATGAAAAAAGGTCATTCTTTCATTTTGTTTCCTGAAGGAGAAATAACTAAAATGGTAACTGATGAGCCAGTTGCTAAGTTTCAAACCGGTGGTTTAAGATTAGCTACGAAGGCAAAAGTTCCTATCGTTCCGGTCGTAGTCATCGGAACTGATAAGATATATACAGCTCATGAAGTCATTGGTAAATTGAAAAAAGGTACGATTGTGATTAAGATATTAAAACCCTATGTAAAACATATCTCAGAAGGTGTCGGTGTAAAAGAAATAGCGGAAGATCTTCAACAAATGACAAAGGAAACAATCGAATCCACAATTATTCCTGAATAGATCTAATGCATATCAATAGTATTGATATGCATTTATTTTATCTATACGTAATAAATCTATATCATAACATATAATTTGACTAATTTTATGTTTAATCATATAATTAAAAATAGTCAAGTTCAAGGACAAGGAGGATATAAGATGATTAAGGTTAAAAATGTTAAGAAAGTTTACCAAACAGGTGTTGTAGAAACCCATGCTTTACGTGATGTCAGTTTAGAAATCCAAGATGGTGAGTTTGTGGTAATATTAGGACCATCTGGAAGTGGAAAATCAACTTTATTAAATGTTATTAGTGGATTAGATAGTGTAACAAGTGGAGAAATTGAAGTTGACGGGGAAATGATTACAGATATGAAAGATAAAACATTAACTAATTTCCGAAGAAGAAAATTAGGGTTTATTTTTCAATCTTATAATTTATTATCTAATTTGAATGTTTATGAAAACATCGAAGTTGGAAGAAATTTAAGTGAAAATCCATTATCAATAGATGAATTGTTAGAAAAAATTGGGATGACAGACCAAATAGATAAATATCCTTATCAATTATCAGGGGGGCAACAACAACGGGTTTCAATCGCTAGAGCACTTGCAAAGAATCCATCGATATTATTTTGTGATGAACCAACGGGTGCACTAGATGAAGAAACTGGAAAACAAGTATTAGATGTTTTACAACAATTAAATAAAGATTTGAAAACAACAATAGTTATTGTAACCCATAATATCGCAATTAAAGAGATTGCTGATAAGGTAATTCATATGAAATCTGGCGAAATTTATGATTTAGAGATTAACGATAATAAGAAGAAAGCATTAGATATAAGTTGGAGTTAATATGTTAATTAAAAATGTTTTAAAAGGAATAAAAAATAAACCATTTCGTATTATTGGGATTATTTTAATGGTCGTCTTAGCCGGATGTTTATATGTATCTTTAGGATATACATTATTTGTAGTGGAAGAAACAGTCGATAATTATGTAGTAGATTATAATCAAGAAGATTTTTCTTTTGAAATGAACTCCTATTTATCTACTACTGAAATAAGTGAAAATAATTATGATGTTCAATATATTTATCAATTGCCAGAAAATGAACAAAAAAAGATTATTGAAGAAAGAATTAATTACTTAGAAAATAAGTATGAAATAAATATTGAGAGAAGAGAATATAAACAAATTAATTTTGATTCTAATCAATTGAATAAAACAATTACAATTAGAGTATTTAAAAACAGTAAAGAAATAAATCAAACGTATATTGAAAAAGGCCGTCTTCCTCAAAATGATCAAGAAATTGCTTTAGGGATTGCTTTTGCTAAAGCAAATCATTTATCATTAAATTATAACATTGAGATTGAAGGAGATTTATACCAAATCGTTGGATTTGTTTATTTTGTCGATTATATTTATCCTCAACTATCGAGTGAAAATTTTGTCTATGATGCTAAGAATCAAGCATTAGGGGTATTGAATGATACTTTTTTTGAGGATTTTTCAGCGCCTAAAGTAACCTATTATGCTGGTGAATTTTTAAAAGGTTCTTATACTAAAGAGGATGTAAAAAAAATTGATGATTTCTATATGGTTAATTTAGTTGATGCTAAAACAGCTTTAAGAACAGGTGCAATCTACGGAGAACTTGATGCCAATAAGGTATTAATTACCGCATTAAGTAGTGTGATTTTAGTATTAGCAGTAGTTGTAATTGGAATAGTAGTAAATAAAAGCATTAATATGGAAAGACGCCAAATAGGTGTTATTAAATCATTAGGGTATAGTCGATTTAAAATATTAATGGCATATATGATTTATCCAATTACAGCTGGTATTATTGGTTCGATATTTGGATATATTATTGGTTATTATTTAGCGATACCAATCATTTCATTTTTTGGTATTTATTATCAAATGCCAGTAAATGAATTGCATTTTAATATAAATATTTTTATCAATTCCATTATTCTACCGATTTTATTACTGAATTTGTTTAGTGCTTTTGTGATATATTTTCTTGTGAAAAAATCACCACTTGATTTAATGAGAACTAAAGTTAATCATAAAGTAAACTTTTTAGTGAAATGGATGCATCCTATCTTAAAGAAATTTTCTTTTAAGACAAGATTTAAATATAATATCGCATTAAGAGGTTTTGGGAAGTTATTCATCACTTTTATTGGTGTGCTAATTGCTAGTATTTATATGATATTCGCATTATCATTTAGTCAATCTTTTAAGAAAATTATAGGTGATGTATCCTCTTCATCAGATTATAAATATCAAGTAATATATGATCAACCTACTCAGGCAGAAAAAAATGAACTAGATGATCGGTTTATGATGATACCATCAAAAATAAACGCTAATAATAGTGAAATTGAAGTAACTTTAATTGGAGTGGATTCAACTTTAAACCGTTATCAATTAGTAGATGATAAGAATAAAAATTTATTACCAACATTATATGAGAACGAGCAAAATGTCGTTATTTCATCAATGCTATCTGTGATACATGAGGTTGATGTGGGTGACTATATGAGTATCTTAGTCACAACACAAGATGGAAAAGATTCTCTTAAACAAGTAAAAGTTGTGGGAATCATGGAAAACTATATTACCCCATATGTGTTTATACCAATTAAAACCTTAAATAATTATTATTGTTTAGATTCAAGTTGGTATAATGGTGTTTGGACAAATGAGAAACAAACCGAACATGTCAAAAGTCTATTTGATAAAGAAGAAATGATTCAATCAATTGAACAAATGACAGGGATGGTGAAGTCACTGGTTTATGTGATGGTCTTTGTAGCGGTCCTATTAGCGATTATTGTTTTAGTATTAATAGCCGTATTTAATATTGAAGATAATTTTAAGACAATTTCTTTCTTAAAAGTAATGGGGTATGAAGATAAAGAGATAAGTAGTATGGTATTAAATATATATTTACCAATTATAATAATTGCTTATTTACTATCAATTCCAATTACTTTGATGTCTTTAAGAAAGCTTATGTCAACGATTGGAAGTGAATTAAATTTTGCTTTCCCATTTAATCTATCTTTAATCCAAACACTATATGGTCTTATTATCATTGTAGTTACTTATTATGTTTCCTTATTTATTGCGAAAAGAAAACTGAATAAAATTGCTTTACAGGAAGCACTTAAAATTAATGAATAAGTTTATATGAAGAGGGTTACAACCCTCTTTTCTACATAAAAAAGCCTTACAAATATTTGTAAGGCTAAAAGGAGGTTACCTAATCTTCTCTAATGTTCAAGAAATTTTCAATACGACGCACACGGCGTGTTAAATTATTTAAACGGCGATTCATTTCGATAATCTCACGTTCTATTCGGTCTAACCGAGCATTTATATTGTAACTAGTATCACCAATAATTGTTCCAGGAGCTTTTGGTGGTTTAGGTGCGCTTGGTTGAGGATATGGTAATTGTTGTGGATAAAAAGGTCCTTGTTGAGGAGATGGACCCATGCCAGGAAACGGTCCTTGTTGAGGAGATGGACCCATGCCAGGAAATGCTCCTTGTTGAGGAGATGGACCCATACCAGGAAACGCTCCTTGTTGTTGTGGATACATTCCTTCTATTTGTGGTGGTCTTCCATACATGCTTGGTTCTACATATGGTTGTTGTGGATACATGATTTCACTCCTTTAACTAATATTTCAATAGTATTGTATGTTTTAATCATAATAATGTGCCTATTAAACTTCTTAGATTTGGTTTTTTATGTTATAATAGTTAATTGAATATGGAATAAAATGGGGGATATTCTACAGGTTAAGTAAATATAGAATTATCTGTGTTTATGATGTATCTCGTTGTGGTAGACTAGAAATAGGTACAGTAAGTACCTAACTAGTTGAGAGCCATTAAATAATTTTCAAACAAAATTGATAATGATTAAGATAATAAATTTATTGGAGGAATTAAAATGGAAAATTTTTATGAAAGCTTTAAAAAGTATCATGATGATTTTATTAAGGATTTACAAGGTTTACTAAAAATTCCTAGTGTGTTAACAGAATTTAATCCAGATAATGAACATCCCTTTGGAGATGGGATTCATGAATGTTTAGAATTTATGATGGAATTAGGAAAACGTGATCATTACACAGTAAAAAATGTAGATAATTATGCAGGTCATATTGAAGTAGGTGAAGGGGAAGAAATCTTAGGTATTCTATGTCATTTAGATGTGGTACCAACCGGTGATGGATGGAAGTTTGATCCATTTAGCGCAACCATTGAAGATGGAAAGATTTATGCTCGTGGTGCTTTAGATGATAAGGGACCAACAATTGTTGCTTATTATGCAGTTAAAATGTTACTTGATATGGGTGTTAAATTTAATAAAAAAATTAGAATTATTCTTGGTTTAGATGAAGAATCAGGATGGAGAGGCTTAAATCATTATTTAAAAAAAGAAAAAATGCCTGACTTAGGGTTTGCACCGGATGCATCATTCCCATTAATTTATGGTGAAAAAGGAATATTAGATGGAATATTTACTGGGAAATGTGATGGGAATGGTTTATATCAACTTCAGTTTGGAGATAGAACAAATGTCGTTCCTGAAAAAGCAGTTGCTGTTGTAGATGCTAAATATAAAGATGTATATGAAACATTTTTGAATGAACTAGAATTTAAAGGTGAAGTCAAAGATTTAGATGATGGAAAAGTTCAATTAATTGCTTATGGTAAAAGTGCGCATGCGATGGAACCTAACGATGGATTAAATGCAGGTTTCATATTATTAACTTTTTTAAATGAACAAATTGATAATGAATTTGTTAAGTTTGCTTGTAAATATCTAACATTTGATTCAAGAATGAAAAAATCAGGTGTTGATTATACAAATGATATAATGGGTGATTTAACATGTAATGTTGGTGTTTGTTTGTACGAAAATAATAAATTCTCATTAGAGTTAAATTTCCGTTATCCTATCCATACAGATGTTGAAAATATGACTAAAGTATTAAAACAAAAAGCAGCAGATTTTAATTTTGAATATAGTACTGATAGAGACTCTAAACCACACTATGTAGACCCTGAAAGTGATTTGGTTAAGACATTACATCAAGCTTATATTAAATATACAAATGATGATAAGTCACCGCTTCTTACAATTGGTGGAGGCACTTATGCACGAAATTTTAAAAATGCAGTTGCGTTTGGTCCAGAGTTTCCAAATAAAGAAGCACTTATTCATCAACCAAATGAGTATGCTGATTTAGAAGATTTATATAAAGCAGTCGCAATTTATGCAGAGGCAATTTATAATTTAACAAGATAAAGGTGAAGGTAAATGCGTTTAAGAAAAATCGCTAATGCGGAAGAAATATTAAAAAATAATCCTGATTATGTAAAATTAGAGCCACAAGAATATAAAGGAAAATGGAATCGTTTTTTTAAAAATGAAAATCCAATTCATATAGAAGTAGGTATGGGAAAAGGTCAATTCATTATTGGAATGGCAAAAAATAATCCTGATATTAATTATATCGGGATTGAAGTGGTTCAAAGTGTCATGGTAAGAGCTGTAGAAAAATTAAAAGAAGAACCTCTTCCTAATGTAATATTAGTTTGTTTTGATGCTTCAGCATTAAATGAAGTATTTGAAACAAATGAAGTTGATCGTATCTATTTGAATTTTTCTGATCCATGGCCAAAAAAGAGACATGAAAAAAGACGATTAACCTATAAAACATTCTTAGAAATATTTAAAGATATACTAAAACCAAATAAAGAAATTCATTTTAAAACAGATAATCAAAGATTATTTGAATATTCTATTACTAGTATGTCTCATTTTGGTATGGTGTTTAACTATATTAGTTTAGACCTTCATCAGTCAGATTTTGAAGGAAATGTGATGACAGAATATGAACAAAGATTTCATAATTTAGGACAAAGAATATATAGAATGGAAGCACAGTTTAAGAAGTAATTTTTAAGACTAGATTTTGTAAAGAATCTAGTCTTTAATTGTACTAGGACATTGGTTCTATTTACTTACTTTTCTTTCTGTATTTGAAAACTTAATTATTGAAAATATTATACATATATTGACTTGCCAATTTTTAATTTAATAATTTTATATCTGCAGTTGATTCCGTTTCTAATCCTGCTGTTATGATCAAAACTTTACTGATTATTATTTAGAGGATGTAATAGTTAAAAAAGATGTTCAAGCTCCTATAAAATAAATCTTTGAACATTTTAGAGATGAAGCTGAAAATATTTGACACTTAAGAGAAATAAGTAAGTGGGATTGAGGATTAGTATCATTATTATTATGATCGCTTTCAATGGGAGTAAAAAAAGATGATTTCTATTCAATTTAGGAATCACCTTTTAGGTACTGTGTAGTATTATTTTGTTCCTATTTTTGGTTTTTGTTCTGTTTTTTAATAGATAAATAACCTATGATACCACCTATAACAGCACCCGCTATTGTCATATACACTATCTCCACTGATAACTCTCCTTTCCTTTGTTTAAATAAAATTATATATATGACTAATAATACCAGTTTTTTCCTAGATTAACAATACTTAATAATTATTTTAGAATCAAGACTTGACTTATTTTTTGATTTTTGGAATATATATTATATATTTTCAAGCAAACAAAGATAATATAAAATTTGTTTATTTTTCTGTAATGTACTTAAAAAAGGAGTTCAAATTTTTGAACCTTATAAAGAGGAGATTTAAACTAACTAAAGTAATACGAATACAAGTTGAAATTAAGGAAAATGTCGAATCTATAACTATATATATTCAATAATCCATATTTTTTCCATTGACATTAAGTAATAAAAACTATATAATGATATTAGGTCGGACATCCGACCGACAATACGAGGTGGTATTATGGCTAAGACAATGAAAAAAACAGAAGGAAAAGATATAAAGTCAGAAATTTTAACTTCGGCTTATAAAATAATGACTGAAAAAGGTATTAAAGAAACAAGTTTAAAAGATATTGCTAAGGATTTGGGAATTAGTAAGGGGACGTTATATTATTACTATTCAGCTAAAGCAGATATAATATATGACATAGCAGATAATCATTTAAATCAGATGTCTGAAAGACTATTAAACTGGATAGATAAGATTAACGATCAGGTATCAAAAGAGCTGATCTTAGAAATAGTTTTTAATAAACTGATTGATGCCCAACCACGTGGGAAACTTCACCTTTACCTTTTAGCGGATGCTATCACGGAAAATGAATCCCTTAAGCAACGATTTAATGAACGATATAATGCTTGGCGTAATATTATCGAAGAGGGATTAAATAAGGTATATGTCAAATCAAAAAACAAAAAATTAGTATCATATCTAATTATGCTTGTTATTGATGGACTAACGATTCAAAAATTATTAGGACAAGACAAACTGCCAATTCATGAGTTATCAGAAATGATCCTAAATATAGATTAATATATTGTGTTTAGGTTTAATTTTATATCAATTATCGGTCGGTTGAACGACTAAGGGGGTTAATCATGTTAAAAATATATTATAGAACTTCCCAAAAGGTTTTAAAGGTTGTATCTCCATTATTACCATGGAGAGAACCAGAACTTATTGAAGGTGAAAATAGTATACTTTGCCTTCCTAAATTACTAGAAAATAAGGGGATTAAAAATGTATTAGTCGTTACAGATAATAATATAGTCAAGTTGGGCTTGATGAATGATTTACTAAATGGACTAGAACAAAATAAAATCAACTATACTATCTATGATAAAACCGTACCGAATCCAACAATTCAAAATATTGAAGATGCTTTAAAAATGTACTACAAACATGATTGTGAAAGTGTGATAGCTTTTGGTGGTGGGTCACCTATTGACTGTGCAAAAATAGTTGCTGCACGTGTTGTAAAACCCAAGCAGTCTATTTCGGAAATGAAAGGTGTCTTAAAAATTAGGAAAACCATACCCCTATTCATTGCTGTTCCAACAACAGCTGGTACAGGTAGTGAGTGTACAATTGCTGCTGTCATTACTAATCCAGAAACACATGAAAAATATTCAATCAATGACCCGGTTTTAATTCCACATTATGCTGTTCTTGATCCTAAATTAACTGTAGGATTACCAAAACAGATCACTGCAACAACAGGAATGGATGCACTAACGCATGCCGTTGAAGCCTACATTGGAAAAAGTAATACAAAAGATACACTTAAGTGGAGTGAAACTGCTGTTAAACTAATTTTTAACAACATCTATGAAGTTTATGAAAATGGTTCGAATATAGAAGCAAGAACAAGCATGTTAAAAGCTTCTTACTATGCAGGGTTATCATTTACAAGAGCTTATGTAGGAAATGTTCACGCGATAGCTCACACTCTAGGTGGATTTTACAATGTCCCACACGGTTTAGCTAACGCTATTATTTTACCAATCGTTTTAGAGTATTATGGTAAAAGTGTGCATAAATCTTTAGGAGACCTAGCGAAAATTGTGAATCTTGGTGATGAATCTGATACGGATAAGGTCCTTGCTGAAAAATTCATCAATTGGATTAAAGATATGAATGTTCGTATGGGGATTCCAACAATAATACCTGAGATTAAAACAAACGATATTCCGCTTATGGTAAAACGTGCCTACCATGAAAGCAATCCTTTTTATCCAGTGCCTAAAATCTTTAGTAAAAATGATTTTTCAAAAATATATAGCTTAGTAAAAGGTGAATCACAAGTACAGTAAATAATTTATATAGGAGGGAGAAAGATTCATTTAAGATGAATCTTAACGATAATATGAAAGAAATTGTTATACAGCAAAAAGAGTTTTTTAATACACATATAACAAAATCACTTGAGTTTAGAATAGAAAACTTGAAGAAGTTAAAGAAACTAATACAAGAGTATGAATCTGAAATAATTGATGCACTATATTCAGATTTGAGAAAGTCAAAGTTTGAGGCATATGAAACTGAAATAGGTGTAGTCATACAAGAAATCAATTACACAATTAAACATTTAAAAAAGTGGTCTAAAAACAGAAAAGTTAAAACAAATTTAATGAATTTTAAAGCTAAAAGTTATATAAAGAAGTCACCTTATGGATCTGCGCTTATTATTGCACCTTGGAACTATCCTTTTCAATTAGCACTTTCACCACTAATTGGTGCAATCGCTGCTGGAAATTGTGCGGTCTTAAAACCCTCAGAAATATCAAAAAATACAGCACTAGTTTTAGAGAAAATGATTAATAATAATTTTGAAAAAAAATATATTACAGTTATTAATGGTGGAATAGAAGTAAGTGAGGCTTTATTAGCACTCCAATTCGACTATATTTTCTTCACAGGAAGTGTAGCAGTTGGAAAAATCATCATGGAAAAAGCATCTAAACATCTTATTCCTGTTACATTAGAACTTGGTGGTAAAAGTCCATTAATCGTCGATAAAAAAGTTAACATAGATAAAGCTGCAAAACGGATTGTCTGGGGTAAATTCTTAAATGCTGGACAAACTTGTGTAGCTCCTGATTATTTAATAGTTCACAAAGATATAAAGGATGATCTAATTAACGCTATTAAATTAACTATTCAAAGTTTCTATGGTGACAACATTATTTTAAGTCCAGATTATCCAAGAATCATTAACGAGAAACATTTTGATAGGCTATCATCACTCTTAGAAAAACAATCTGTTATTTATGGTTGTATATCAAATCGTGAAGAACGCTATATCTCGCCAACATTGATTGATAGTCCTAAAATGGATTCTAATATAATGCAAGAGGAGATATTCGGTCCTATTTTACCGGTATTTGATTTTGAAACAGAAGAAGATATTTATAATATAACAAGTAAGTTTCCAAATCCACTTGCGTTATATTTGTTTACTAATAATAAGAAAATGGTTGAAAATATACATCAGAATATCTTATTTGGTGGAGGATGTGTAAATGACACAGTCATGCATCTTACATCCCCTTATCTACCTTTTGGAGGTGTAGGAACAAGTGGCGTTGGTAATTATCATGGAAAAGCATCGTTTGATACTTTTAGTCATGAAAAAAGCATCTTGCACAAGAGATTTTGGTTTGATTTGACTTTCAAATATCCTCCTTATAATAATAGAGTGGGATGGTTAAAAAAAATAATGAATAAATTATAAAATGGTAGTGTTACATCTCATAGGAAATATTTTTCTGAAATATCTAAATACAGTTAATTAACCTAGTCTTTTCTTATAACTAGACGCGGGTTCTACTCTCACCGTCGAAATTGTCTGTATAAAAAATAATTAATATTGATGTTTTTTAGATTATAAATAAAAATATGTGTGAAACTTGGTTCATAACGAAAAATAAAACCGAATTATTATTTATAATTATTCTCTCCCTTACATTTTCAAAATAATACTATATAATTAATATAAGAATAGTTTATTAGAGGGGTGGGTATTTATATGAATAAAAATATTGATTATAAAACATATATATCTTTGCATGAGAAATGTGATGAAACATTTGCAAAGGTAGCAAAACTTCGGTGGAATACACCTGATGAAAAAATTATACGTACAGTTGATTGGATGAAGAAAAATAATTTTGGAGAAATTCATGGAACAATGTGGTTTGAAATTGTAGCATACAATGATATGAAAGATATTGTAGGATACTGTTTTTTTATGCAGAATCCTAAAGATAGAATGCAATGGTACCTTGGTGATTTAATTATTGATGAAATGTATCGAAAACAAAGTATCGCAACAAATATCATTAAGATAGGAATAAATATGGCTTTAGAAAATAAAGGTAAGCATGT
This sequence comes from Mycoplasmatota bacterium, assembly GCA_018394295.1. Taxonomy (NCBI): domain Bacteria; kingdom Bacillati; phylum Mycoplasmatota; species Mycoplasmatota bacterium. The sequence continues at coordinate 1,671,063 of CP074573.1, read as the reverse complement.
TTATGCCTATATTGAAAAAGAGAATATTCCATCAATAAGTCTTCATGAAAAGTTAGGTTTTAGAAATTTAAAAAGACTAGAGCCTTTTGCTGATTTTATCTTTGGAAATGATCAAAGTACCTTCGAATATAATATATAATTTGATTTCTGATAAATTAATATAATGTTAATTCAAGTTAATGATTTTCTTGTTAATATTAGCGGATATAGTTATATACGATTCTGCTTGACTATTGATGTGACGGACATTAATAATAGAAATTTATTAAATATATATAAATAAAAGGAGATAATGAACTTCATTATCTCCTTTATTAAGTGTGCCAGGCATGTCTATTAACTAGGTGGTGAAAGTCCACTACACGGGAAGATGACTAAAGTGTTAGCCAAGTACAAGGGCGCCTATTGCGAAGTAGGGTCTGAAGGAAGTAGGAGGCAAAATTTTGGCTCGAGGAACACAAATCACATCAGGCGGGTATTATGGATGAGTTTGCTTAACAAAACAAAGTCCGTAGTCATCAAAGCAATAATACACGTAAATGTGGCGAGTATATGAAATGAAAGTGAATAGATTTACCCTGGGAGATCTCATGGACACGTCACGAGCGTGGTTGAAAAAGATTTATCGTGAGAAGTCAGCAGAGCCATAGTAGGGTCCAAACCGAAGGGCGAAACAGTATGTTTAATTGTAAATGTAAATTATAAGACTATATGAACAGTAGAAAATCAGGATTACCTGCCTAACTTCGATGGTATCGTAAGGAACCTAGGAGCCTTTAGGACAAACAGTATGGTCTTAACAATGAAAGGAGCAATTACTAATGGAAAATCTTCTAGAATTAATCTTAAGTAACTGCAATTTAAATGAAGCCATCGCTAGAGTAGTGAAGAATAAAGGTGCTGCTGGAATTGATGGGATGAATGTTGAACAAGGAAGATTACATTTTATGAAACATGGTGATGAAATTAAAAGAGCCATAAGAAATAGAAAGTATAAACCTAACCCCGTTAGGAGAGTAGAAATACCAAAACCTGATGGTGGGGTAAGACTACTAGGAATACCAACGGTTATAGATAGAATCATTCAACAAGCCATTAATCAAGTGCTATCACCAATATTTGAGAAACAATTTAGTGACTCTAGTTTTGGATTTAGACCAAATCGAGGTTGTCATATGGCAATTGAGAGAAGTTTAATGTATTTAAATGATGGTTACAAAGTAATAGTTGATACGGATTTAGAGAAATTCTTTGATAAGGTTAACCATGATAAACTCATGCAAATATTATCTTTAACAATTAAAGATAGTGATTTAATGAGTTTGATAAGGAAATATCTAGTTAGTGGTATCATGATAAATGGAGTCGTAATAGATAGTGAGGAAGGAACACCACAAGGAGGACCATTAAGTCCATTATTATCAAATATCATGCTTAATGAACTAGATAAAGAGTTAACTAAAAGAGGATTAAGATTTGTACGATATGCCGATGACTGTAATATATATGTAAAAAGTATACGTGCAGGACAAAGAGTAATGGAGAGTATAACTAACTTTATTGAAAAGAAGTTAAAACTCAAAGTTAATCAGAGTAAAAGCAAAGTAGATTACTATAATAAAGGAATCAAATTTTTAGGCTTTGGCTTTTACTACAATCCCAGGCACAGACAAGTTAGAATCAAAGTACATCCAAAATCAATTAAAAGAATAAAAGAAAAGATTAAGAAATTAACATCTAGAAGATGGAGTATCAGTTTAGATTATCGGTTACTCAAAATAAAACAACTTATAACAGGTTGGGTTAATTATTATAAAGTAGCCGATATGAAATGGTTATTGATGAAATTAGATGAACAAATAAGATTTCGTGTAAGAATGTGTATTTGGAAAGCATGGAAAAGGATTGGGAAACGATTTAAATCCCTAAAGAAACTAGGTGCAAGTCGTCAAAAGGCTTGGGAATACGCAAACAGTAGAAAAAGCTATGCGCGAATCGCACATAGCTTTATCTTAACAACTACGATTACAAATAAAAGATTAGAACATCGTGGTCTAATATCAATGACCGAATATTATTTATCTGTTAGATAACATATTGAACCGCCGTATACCGAACGGTACGTACGGTGGTGTGAGAGGTCTGAAATGAATAGAAAACTATTTATTTCTTCCTACTCGATTATATTATCCTAAATTTTAGCTTCTCCATAAGCCCATTTTGCTTCTTCAGGTTCGTTATTTTTTTCCATCCATTCTGCTAATTCTTTAAAAGAGGAATTAAAAGCATATTGTTCAATAAACTTAGCAAGATGCTTATATAGTGTTTATTGTTTGTAAATTCCTACTTTTGTAATTGTAGTGGATATAGTAATGAACAGCTTGACCGTTTGTGAGACATACAACGATATATAATTTTTCCAAATACAACTTAAAAAATATTGCTTGAATATATATATGATGCTTTAATTAAATTATCAATTAGGAGTGACACTCATAACAAAAAACAGTAATTGATATTATTGCAATTTTAGACAGAGGGGGAGATACCCATTATAAAAAACGTAAATGTCATAGATGAGCAAGGTAATGAATATGAAGCGACCTATCCCAAAAGGGCAAAAGGTCTTGTGAAAAGTGGTCGGGCACGCTTCATTGGTGAGAATAAAATATGCCTTGTGTGTCCACCAAAAAACTATATTTTGGAGGAAAATAAAATGAATAATAATGAACAAAAATTAGATATAACATATATTATTAAGAAAATTGATGAAATTACAGAACAAGGTAAAGATTTATATAAATTTGTAGCAAATATGTCTGATGACAAGTTGCAATCAATAGTTGCTAGAGAAGAAACAAATCGTAAGTTAATTGATCTTTTAAGAGATATGCTTGATCGTATAAATCCTAAAGTTGATACTTTCACAATAAATTCTAATGTAATTACAGGATTAACTGAATCATTAAATATCTCAATCGAAAATGGTATGATAGATGCACAACAATCAATTATCCGAGCTTTAGTTGAAATTCAAAAATCTGCAACATCAACATCAGGTCTAGTTGAAGAGGTAATAAAGGCAAAAAAACTTTTCAATGAAGAAATAATAAAAAAAGATGAATAATAAAACTTTCTACCACTTTATAAGTGGTAGTTTTTATTTTGCTAAATAGATAGATAGTTAATAAAACCTTTTAATTTATTTTAATACCATAAGTTTAATATTTTTTTTTAATGTTATTAAGATTATTATATATATCTTTCTTTTTAATTGTAGCGGATATATTATACATGTCACTGCTTGACTTTTTGTGAGACACACAACGATATATAATTTTTCCAGATATATATTAAAAAATATTGTTTGATTAAAATACAAATGTTTAATGAATTCAAATTAAGGAATAAATGTATAGGAAATAATAGAAAAATAATGGACATATTAAATGTAATTTTAAAAAAAGTAAAATGTCTTGAAAACATTTAAACTGAAAATTAATAAGTTCTGGTTCAATTATAGTTTGATCGGGTGTTGTAATTAATAAAGGTCTTGTTTCAGTAGAACATGTTGAAATTTGCGGATGTAGTAATGCACGTCCCAGCATACCAAACATTACCAATAATGTAAAATTATTTATATATAGTATTGTAAAAATTAATCCTCTGGTATATGATAAAACTAGAGGATTTTATTTTAAATAATATTTTTGCAGAACCTATACAATCTGCTATTACAGAACTTACACAAGGAAAAACCATTATTACAATAGCTCACAGGTTATCTACAATTCAACACGCAAATTGTATAATTGTACTCGATAAAGGTCGTATAATCGAGCAGGGAAGCCATCAAGAGCTATTAGCCAATCGCAGTCACTATTACAAGCTCTATCAGATACAATATCAAGAGAAATAATATAAAAAGCAGCAAACTAGTGCTGCTTTTTGCTTTAAATAAGCCGTAATTCATTAGTGAATCAGACTTTTAAGGAGAAAAGTTAATAGTTGCACACTGATTGAACTTAACTTTATATAAGGGATCAATTCAAGAGAAATTGGCTTTTTTAATTTTATATTATATAATATGTGGTGTGAGGTGATAATTTTGAAGAGAAGAATTTTACATAAAACAAAAGATCCAAATAACTATTTGTTGCTGCTAATAATCTGCGACATAATTGGTTTGATTATTACAGTCCTATTTGTTATGTCCTTTATATCAGGAAACAACTCAGCAAACTTGTACATTGGTGCTATTTTTTTATTTGCATTATTGGGTTGTTTGTTTATGACTTATATTGTCTTTGAGGCTAGTAATTCGTTATGGGTTAAGGGTACGGTTTTATATTTAAGAAGAAATGAATGGAAAGTAGACTCAATTTGTTTAAAGGATGTTAAAGATTTTACGATTCAAGGGTTTTATAGGAATTTATTTGTAAGATATACTATAAGTGGTATAACAAAAGAGTATCAAAGTGAGTTTGGAAGTGTAAAAGAAGAACTGGTTAATGAACTAAACAGGCTTATTGAAGACGCTATTAAATAATTGTTTATAACATGAGGGGATAGATGCATGGTTTACGCAAATGCAGTAAGAAAACTTTATTGACTATGCAAATATCTGATATGTTTAATATGGTAAAGCTGGTAAAGATTAAATTAAATTAATAATATCATTCATTCCTAAGACAAAAACAACATTGAGCAAAAATGTTAAGTACATATAAAGTATGCATAAGACCTTTGTTTAATGAAGAAAACTAAACAATTTGGAACAACTTCTAAGTCTTTAGACACTATTTGAAAATTGCACAAATAAGGAACTTGAAAGAGAGTTGATTTAATTGGCAATTGAGAACACATTCAAAAATTCAAAAGAAAAATTTAAAGTATGTGATCTTTGTGAAAAATACCATCAATCCTTTAAAACTTTAGTTGTGACTTTCCAAAGTAAAGTATTTAAAGGTCTTTTAGACGATAATTTAATTGAAGAAATACCAGAACGTAAATTTGGTAGTTCTCATGGTAAGTATTCAATATTTAAACTCATAAAAAATCCTAATATTCTTTTTTATTTATCACCGATTGGAGCCCCAACAGCCGTAGGTATTTTAGAAGAAATTACTTACGCTTTAGATATAAAGAATATTGTAATGTATGGTAGTTGTGGAGTTTTAGATAAGAATATCACAGCAGGAAAAATCATTGTACCTACTAAAACTTATCGCGATGAAGGTACAAGTTATCATTATCAACCTGCAAGTGATTTTATTGACATTAAGTGTGAACATGTCGTGTCTGATATATTAGAAAGTATTGGTGTTGATTACGTTAAAGGATATATATGGACTACCGATGCTTTTTATAGGGAAACAGAAGAAATATATGAAGAAAGAAAAAGACAAGGTTGCATAGCTGTTGAAATGGAAATCAGTGCGGTTCAAGCATTTGCTAACCTTAGAAAATTAAATTTATATACATTTATTTATGGCGCTGATAATTTTGATTCGACAAAATGGGATAAACGTATTTTGGGTAATCTATCTGTTGATGAAAGAGTAAATTATTTTTTAATTGCATCTGAGGTTGCAAAGTAAGTATCACAGTGAAAATAGTAATAAACTTAGTAATGACAAGACAACAAAGATGAGGGATGTTGAGCTATAGAAATGTAGTAAAAATTGTATCAACATGGGTATCTAACTAACAATATTGTATCAAGTTGGACATGATGACACATGAAATTCACATGCGAATTATGTAAATAATTTAATTATAACTATGGAAATGAAAGCTTTTTTGATTTATAATAGAATCAAAGGCTTATTTATTTGACAAAAATAGCCAATTTTAGACAAGAATATACACAAAATTAATGAAAAATAAGATAGTGAACATAGAATCGGTGGAGATAGTTATATCAATATTAATATATTTGCATTTTTAATATACTCAATTGTCGAAGGTATGAGAAGATGTAGAAAACAAAAGGGTTTATACTGGGAATGTTATTGATTTAGTAGTGGATAGAACAACAGTTGAATGGTATGGACATGAAAAAATAATGCAGATGTATTTATGTATGCTAAATAATTTAGCAATTTTTATAGGTGTGAATAATAGTGGAAAAAGCAATTTTATTAGAGCTATTACTTTACCCTTTTTTAACACGAAATAGATAATTCAAATAAAAATATAAGTAATCATACTAAGGTCAAATACTTTAACACAATTGTTAAAAAATTCATTAATTATATGAAGATTAAACAAGATGTTATGATTTAAAAAAGTTGGGTTAAGTAATTATTAGAATATTAATATTAGTTATAGGGGGAAATTATGCGCACATTAAAAAGTAGTTGTAAAGCCTTTGCTTTATTCGTTAGGTTATCTAAATTTTACTTATTTGATAGCTTTTATACAGTTTTACGTCAATTAGTTATAACTGTTATTCCAATTTATTTAATAAATGAGATCGTGAAATTAATCACCGAAGGCAAAGGATTTCATGAAATTCTTAAAATTATTATAATTGTAGGAATTATTTATATATTGTTTGCGTTGGGTGATGTTATTGAACAATACCTCAGTAGTAAATATTCAATCGTAGTGAAAACAAAAGTTAATATCAGTTTGTTTAAAAAGTTAAATACAATCGATTACAAAAATCATGAAGATAATAAATTTTTAAACAAATATACCTTAGCAGTTGATCAATCTTATGATTTTTTAAATAGGTCTTATTATTCAGTTGTAAACTTTATTGGCAGTATTGTCAGTAGTATTTATCTATTGTCAGTTCTATTTCAAGTTCATTATTTTATTTCAATTTATGCTTTTCTAGTAGCAATTATTTATTTTATAGTTCAATCAATTGTGGTGGAACTAATCTATGAATCAAATGAAACACAACAACCTAATTTTAGGGAACGTGCATATGTAAGAAGAACGTTTTATTTAAAAGATCATATTGAGGATATAAAAAGTACTGATGTGGATGAGATATTACTTGAAATTAATGATACAGTAGGAAATAGAATCACCAAAAATTGTGATAACTACTTTAGAAGAAGAGTTAAGTACAATTTTTTCTGTGATTTTTTAATCAATTCAATCTTTATTGTTGCGGTAATATTTTTAGTTTATCAAACTATTCATGGTAATACTGATAAAGCTATTTTTGCAGGATTAGTTTATGCTTCTTTATCTTTATCTAATTTTATTTCTAGATTTATTAATTCATTATCAGGTATACAATATTCAGCTAAATACACGAAATACTATTTTGATGTGATGGATATTAAAGGAAGCATTGAAGAGCATGGAGATGTTATTGCTGAACCATTGAATACCATCACCATTAATAATGTTGATTTTTCTTATGATACAAATAAAAATGCATTATCCAATATTGATTTAGAAATTAAAAAGGGTGAAAAAATCGCAATTGTAGGCCACAATGGTGCCGGGAAAACAACACTCGTAAAGTTATTATTGAGATTGTATGATCCAACTAAAGGTGAAATCACTTATAATGATCATGCTTATACAAAAATTAATCCTAAAAGCATCAGAGAAAAAATTGGAGCTGTATTTCAAAACTTTCAAATATATGCAGTGAGTATTGCAGAAAACATCCTATTACGACCTGTAGAATCAGAAGAAGATGAAAGACTAGTTCATGAAGCTTTAGAGTTTAGTGGTCTAAAACGACATGTAGATTTATTACCAAATGGTATTTATACAGAGGTAACCAAAGAGTTTGAAAAGGAGGGTACTATATTTTCTGGTGGTCAAAGACAAAAGTTAGCACTATCAAGGGTGTATGCACAAAATTATGATTTAATTGTCTTAGATGAACCATCAAGTGCATTAGACCCACTTGCTGAACATGAAATTCATGAAAATATGTTTAAGTTAGGCAAAAATAAAATGCTTATCTTTATTTCACATCGTCTTTCCACGACCATAAAAGCAGATAAAATTTACTTATTTGAAGGCGGCCAGTTAGTTGAAGAAGGTTCTCACAAAGAACTAATGAAAATAGAAAATGGAAAATATAAATATATGTTTGAAGTACAAGCAAAGAACTATTTAGATGATGGGGGGAATAAAGATGCGTAAAGTGTTAAGAAATAACTTTTTGATGATAAAATATGTATTCAAGTATGTCCCCATGATGGTTTTTTATTCAATATTATCGATCATCGCAGGTGTGGCTTTAAATGTTAGTCAATTATTGTTTATTCAAGACATCGTTGATTTAATCTTTAAAAATCAAACCTTTGATGAAGCATTAAAACCCATAATTATCTATACAATTATTGTTTTTTTTAGTTTGTTGTTTCAAACGTTTTATCAAAGATATTTAAGACATAGATGTAGGTATGTATATACTATGAAGATGCAACGAGTGATGTTTGAAAAGGCAAAACTAGTTGATGTTTCATGTTATGATGACCCAAAATTTTTCGATCAATTTACTCGTGCTCTTAAAGAAGGGGATATTAAAGGGGTTAATGTATTTGATGATTTCATGTATTTTATTGAATCAATTGTGAATGTATTAGCACTTGGTAGTATCATTATTTTAGGAGATATTTATTTAATTATATTTGTTTTAATACAATGTGTAATATCGTTTTACGTAGTTGGTAAAATAAATAAAATAATGTATAAATATAGTAAGGATACTGAGAAACAAAGACGTCGTTATGCTTATGTAAACCGTGTATTTTATCTTGAACAGTATGTAAATGAGGTTAAAACTACAAACATAAATAATGTATTAATGAATAAATACAAAGAAAGTGCAGATGTTGAAAAGAGAAAATATCGTACAGTTTATAATAAAGTAGGAGTTTTAAATGCAATTAATAGTTTATCTTACCATATCATTAGAAATATTATTAATTATGCTTATTTAGGATTTAGAGTTCTCAAAGGGTCTATATCTATTGGAAACTTTTCTTCATTAATTAGTGCTGTTACTAAATTTACCAATAACGTAGATTGGCTACTGTATTTTGTGAATAAGATCAAAGATAATAGTTTATACATTGATGATTATATTTGGTTTATGGATTATAAACCAAATATGGAGACGAGAAAAGGTTATGTAATTAATGATGACAAAGCTTCATTAAAGTTAGAAAATGTTTATTTTAAATATAATAGTGATGAAAACTTTGCATTACATGATATTAATTTAGAGGTAAAAACAGGTGAAAAAATAGCAATTGTCGGCCATAATGGTGCAGGTAAAACAACCTTAATTAAATTATTATTAAAGTTTTATTTACCGAATGAAGGTAATATCTACATAAACGAACATCATTATAAAGATTTAAATGAAGGCAGTTTAAGAAAGATGTTTGCGACCATCTTTCAAAACTTTCAAATATATTCAATCACAGTTGCAGAAAATATTTTAATGAGAAAAGTTAAAAATGAAGAAGATATAACTTTAGTTTGGAAGTCTTTAGAAAAAGCAGGATTAAAGGAAAAAATAGAGAAATTACCTAATCAATTAAATACAAGATTAACTAAAGAATTTGATGATGAAGGTTTGGTTTTATCTGGTGGAGAACAACAAAAACTAGCATTAGCTAGGGTGTTTGCATCAAGTGCACCTATTTTAATACTAGATGAACCCTCCAGTGCATTAGATCCAATTGCAGAATATGAAATCAATAAAACATTAATTGATAGTTCAAAAGATAAAACAGTTATTCTTATTTCCCATCGTTTATCAACGGTCATTGATGCAACTAGAATATATTTAGTTGAACAAGGAAAAATTATTGAATCTGGTTCTCACCAAGAATTAATAAATAAAACTGGTAAATATTACGAAATGTTTATGAAACAAGCTTCATTATATAAAGAAGAATTGACTAATAAATAATTAATATATAATATATTTAAGAATGAAATAAATAAAATATAAAATCTAATATGCTACATTTATAGACGTCTATTTTAACTTAGGAACATATTATATAAATATTTAAATTTAGGAGGAAAGCATGATAATTGAAATTGATTCAAAAAAATTATGGTATCATGGTTCTAATAAAAAATTTAATTTATTACGTGAAGGAAGTACGATTACACAATGGAAAGAGTTAGCTGAGGCATTTTCGCATAAACCTACTAGGTTATCTGAAACAGATGGAAAAATATTTCACAATGGTGTAGAGAAAGGTTTTTTATATATAATAGATGAACCTATTGAGGTTGATATTGATACATATAATCACCCAATGAGTTCAATGTATGAAAATGCTGAATTTTTAACAAAACGTCCATTAAAAGTGAAACTAATTAAAGAATTATAATATCATAATAGATTTATAAATTGTAAATTATATTCTTCTTTAAAGAAATGGATATAGTTATGTATACGCTGCTTGACACTAGGTGTTATGACAAAGAAAATTAAAATTATTAATATATATATGTAATATTGTAAATAGAGAACCTATATATTATAATAAAATCATAGATTTTAAAATTATGGAGGTTATATGAAAAAGATAGAAGCTGTTTTTATTGATAGAGATGGAACTCTTGGTGGTAATGGTCACTTTATTCATCCTATCAATTTTACTCTTTATCCTTCTTCTGAAGAAGCGATTGAACTGCTGAAATATCAAGGAATAAAAATATATGGTTTTACAAATCAACATAGAATTTCAAGAGGAGAGGTAACGATTGAAGATTTTATTAATGAATTTAATTCTAATGGTTTTGATAAAGCCTATGTTTGTCCTCACCCTCATGATGGTGACTGTGAATGTCGAAAACCAAAACCTGGGATGTTATTACAAGCAGCGAAAGAGAATAATCTTGATCTAACAAAATGTGCTGTTATAGGTGATGTTGGTTCAGATATGGTTGCAGCTGACAAAGTTGGAGCTATAAAAATATTAGTGAAGACAGGATGGGAGAAAGCTCACTTGAGCAATATCGAGACACATGGAAAGATGTTGATCCAGATTATATCGCAGATAATCTGTTAGAAGCTGTTAAATGGTTATTATATAACTAAAAATAATTTTCCATTTATAGTAGAGATAATATTTGTGTAAATAATGTAATCAATAGGTTCTTCAGTTACTCAGGTTTTTTTAGGAGGTAATAGATAAATGGATTTAAAATTATGGAATCAGGATTTAAAACAATTAAGGGATATTATTAAAAAAAAAGATAAAATAGACGAAAGTAAAAGTCTATGTTTAAGTTTACATGCAAGAGTTCATTCATCTCTAATGTCTGGAATCAAAGAAAAAACACTTGAAGATGAATTATGGGAAGATTTAGATGATAATACATTTAGAACTTCAATTAATGAAAAAGGTAGAACTATAGCGTATAGCTTATGGCATTCAACTAGAATAGAAGATATAACAATGAATTTATTAGTTGCTGAGGATGAACAAATATTTAATATCGGTAATTGGAAGGAAAAGATAAATTCTAATATTATTGATACGGGAAATGCGATGACAAAGGAAGAAATATTAGAATTTAGTAAAGAAATTAATAGTCAAGAATTAAAAAATTATAGAGTAATGGTAGGAACAAAAACAAGACAGATAGTCCAAAATATTAAATCAAATGATATGAAAAGAAAATTTGAAAAAGAAAAATTACAGCGTATCATAGATGAAGGTGCTGTTTTAAATGTTGAAGCATCAAACTGGTTAATAGACTTTTGGGGAAGAAAAAATGTATCTGGTATTTTGCTTATGCCAGTGACAAGACATCATGTAGTACACCTAAATGAAGCTTTACGTGCAAAAAAGAAATGATTTCAATATATCTAAAAAAATTTATTAATTAATTCTTAATATATGGAGATTGCTTTGAAGAAATAAACCATAATTAGTTTATTTCTTTTTTGTTACAGGTGAGTTTTACTATATATTAAGTATTTATAAACACAGCTAAATCGTATTGGTAAATATTTTTTATCGTCATAATACGACAAAATACATAATATAACACTGATATAGTTGGAAATATGCTATATAATCTTAGAAAAAATAAATATTGTTAAGGGGTGATACATGTTAAAACTATAAAATTATTTATGTTAGTTTTCATAGTTTTTATGATGTCTAGTTGTGAAAGAGATCCGGAGTATTTGTTTACTTATGACATTTTTGAATGCTTTAAAGGTACTGAAGGAGACGTCGAAATTGTTGGATTAACAGAAGAAGGTCTTCAATTAGAGGTAGTTGAATTTCCAGCTTATATTGAAGGGTATAGTTATGTTGGTATAGGTGGATTTAGTTTTGGACCAGATAAGGACAAAGGTATTGATACTGATCAAATGAAAATAGCTATTTTAAGTGGAGAAGATACAATTATCCTACCAGAAGCTTTCCGGGATTCATCTAAGTTAGAGAAGATAGTCATTAATTCACTTAGTGTTATGGAAGTAGGAGGCTATGCTATTCCTCGCGAACCCGGTAGAATTATTACTGTTTATGTCCCATTTGAAGTTTATGATGAATATTACAGTGGGACTGAGTGGGATGATTATAGAGATTTATTAAAACGTTCAACAGTATCGTTCTATTACAACTACGATAACTCACCTAATCAGGATTTATTTTGGACAAGTCAACCTGAAAAAGGAGATAAAATCGATAAACCAACTGATCCCTCAAGGGAGGGGTATATTTTTAAAGGTTGGTTTACTGAGAAGGAGACCATAAATGAGTGGGATTTTGAAAATGAAGCAGAAGTTAGACTTCAGTTGTTCGCTAAATGGGTAAGAGATTCAGAGGGGAAGCAACAATAAAATCTTTATTTAATTTGGTCAATATGCTGGCAATAGGCTAATTAATATTCATCCATATTATGTAAGGGGTAGAGTTTTTCAATATAAGATCGTACAATTTAATTTTGATATCGCCTTAAAAATGATCTTGCTAAGTATTCTTTCTATTTTCATTGCGACAATCATTCCAGTCATTCGTGCTTCATTATTAAAACCAATAGAAGCATTAAAACAAAAATAACTAATCATAATTTAATATTACAAACACTTAATAGTTTTGGTCCTTACTTTGTTAGACATTAATTGGTTACGAATTGATTAAATATTTAAAAGCCTTTAGGGCTTTTTTGTTTTTGAAAGGTAACTAATTGTTATATAATGATTATGATACAAAATATCAAGTACTATTTATTTTGATAACATATAATAGGGTTGTGGCCACAGTAAGAGGAGGAATTCTATGGAGATTAAACGATTTAATGAAATGATTGATTATATTGAAGAACATTTAACAGAGGATATATCCTTAGAAGATATAGCCAATTTTGCTTATTTTTCTTTACCACATATTCATCGTATTTTTAAAGATTTGATGGATTACACATTAAAAGAATACATAAGAAAAAGACGATTATCTGAAGCAGCTATCGATTTAATTTATAAGGATATGAAGGTAATTGATATCGCAATAAAATATCAATATAATTCAAATGAGTCATTTACACGAGCTTTTAAACAACTTTTTGGTGTTACACCTGTTGAGTATAGAAAAAATGAAAAACTCTTTGGAATTGTTCCTAAACATAATATAAAGAAAGAAGGGAAGGATTTGAAACTTTTAAATGAAATTGAAGTGATTTTTGAACAGTTTCGTCATAATCCATCTACGTTTAATTTAAAAATGAAATTATCCCAATATAAAGAAAAAGTTATAGAGGAAGTTAAGTCGAATAATTATAATAAAGATAGTGTTAACTTTGCTGTTGAAGTATTATTTAGAATTGGTCAACATGAAGAAATGATTAATATCTTTAATCAATACTTAACAAAAGAATTAGATGTAGAAGATGAGGCATGGGCACGGTATAACCTATTTATGTTAAAAAGAAAAGCTACAAATGATGTAAAAGAAGATTTAGTTAGTCTTTTTGAGTGGATTATTTCTAATTTACCAAAAGAAAAATGGTATTGGATTACATCTAATGCTTCAATGATGCTTGATATATTTTTAATTAAAGATGAAGATAAATTAATCAGTATCATCGACTATATTAGAAAATATTCCATTGATAGTCCTGAAAATAGGCATATAAGATTTGAAACATCTCGTTCGTTAACATTAGCTTATTATCGTAATAAACAATATGAACAATGCTTGCAAGAACTAGATAATTTAGAAAAAATAGTAAATGAAGATCATGGTGACATAAATTACTATTTTGAAAAAGGTGAATTTTTTAATCGGAAGATGATGGTAGCTTACGAATTAAAAGATTTATATTTAGTTGATGAACTTATCAATAAAATGGTTCATTTGATTGATGATTGGAGAATTAATTTCAATGATTTATGTACTAAGTATAAAAATAAACCAAAAGTAAAGTATTATTTTCGTTCATATGAAGAAGTTAATCAAAATCGAGAACCATACAAAGCTTTTAGATGTATAAATCATAATTTTGCCTGTATACTTTACCATTTAAAAAGATATAAACTTGCTATAACTTACTTTGAAATTTCTATTGATTTAAAATCACAACTTAATCCCTATAGTTGTGGATTGTATTTAGGTTCATTATGGGAAGTAACAAAAGACAAAACAGTAGTAGCAAATAAAATATTAGAACAAAAAAGACTTTTAGAAAATAATCCAAACTATTGGAAAAGAGTTCCTGAATTAAAACAATTGACTGAAGACAATCAATTTAAGAAACTAATATATCAATAACATAAAGTTATTGTATATTCATTGATATTATATGATTGATTTTAAATTGTACTGTATTAGAATTATTCTTTATATTTTCTAAGTCCTTTTTCTAGCATGGACCAAGAATTAATTGACATATCACAGTTTAGGTGTAATAATAATTAATGTATGGTTTAATATTAGATAGTTAATAAAGATAAAAAGAAGTGATTATTTATGGATCAAATAAAAAAATTAAAAGATTTAATTAATAAGGCTAATGATATAGTTGTAATGACAGGTGCAGGTATATCTGTACCTTCTGGGATTCCTGATTTTAGAAGTTCAAATGGGTTATATAATAATAAAGATAATGACATGACAGATATAAGTCCAGAAACAATATTATCTTATTCATTTTTTAAAGAGTATCCCGATAAATTTTATACTTTTTATCGTAATAAAATGATTTGTTTAGATGCTTTACCAAATATTGCTCATAAAACTTTAGCTGAGTTAGAGTCTATGGGAAAGGTAAAAGCAATCATAACACAAAATATTGATGGGTTACATCAATTAGCAGGAAGTAAAAAAGTTATTGAGTTACATGGAAGTATTCACAGAAATTATTGTACTAAATGTCAGAAAAGTTATTCACTTTCCAAAATATTACAAGCCAAAGGAATTCCAACTTGTGATTGTGGTGGTATTATTAAACCTGATGTAGTACTTTATGAAGAAGCACTCTCAAGTAGTGTATTAGATAATTCTTTAATAGAAATTGAAAAAGCTGACTTGTTAATAGTTGTTGGAACTTCACTTCTTGTAAATCCTGCAGCTTCTTTAATCCATTATTTTAGAGGTTCTAATTTAGTAATAATAAGTAAAGGAATTACACCATATGATAATTATGCTAAATTAGTAATACACAAACCTCTTGAAACTATTTTAACACCTGAACTTTTATAATTTTTTAGAAAATAGAATAGATATGATGATAAATATAAGAAACCACTAGCAAAGCTAGTGGTTTTTAGTTATAGGCATATATAATAATACATCTGATTCCATTTCTAATTTTCCATTATTAATTATATATTGTTCAAAAAATTGATGTAATCCAAAATTGTATTTTTTGTTATTTTGCATCCATTTTATAAATACATTCCATTCATACCCTAAACGTTTAAATTTACTTTTAGTTACTAAATATTGTCCCCCTTTAAAATCAATAATTTGAACTCTTTCATCATTTATTTTAAAATCTTCCTCTACAAATATACCAATTTGACAAAAATAATCCTCAAGTCCTTCTCTTTCATGGTTATACCAAGCAATCACACTTAAATTATCTCTAACTATATTATTATCATTTAGCCATTTTATAAAAAATTTTCTTGCTTTATTTACAGCATCTTTTCCTACTTCTTTATAACAAGCTAATTTCATTGGTTTAATCTCAACTAATTCTTTATTATTAAATTCTTTTCTTAATTCAATAGGTATATATAGATCTAAGCCACCTAAATGTTCAAATTCATCATTAAATCCTAGATGTTCTTCAAGCCATTGATGTCCTCCATAGGTATACTTACTATCATTTAACCATTTAGATAACCGTTGCCAAGTAGGAAAAATATTCTCTTCTCCTCCTTTAACACTAGTTACTGCATATAATCCACCTGGGAATTCTTTGACTTTAATCTTATCATCATTAATAACGACATCATCACTTATTATTGTCCATACTTCATAACCATATTCTGTATCATTTGGACCAGGACTTGGGTTATTAAAACCAAAGAAACGAAGTTTATCTTTTTCTATACTCAGACCACTTCTTTGTAGCCATTCACTCATAACATTCCAGGCATTTGTTTCTGGTTCTTTCCCATAATAACAATAACTAGCAACACGCATTTTAGGAAGTTCTTTTAATACTTTTATATCTGGATATTTATCTAATAACTCTTTATCTTGTATCTCAAAATATTTGTCCATTATATTCATCCTTTCAAATAAAAATGGTCTTTTAACCTTTTTAAGAGAGCTAGGAGTTTTTCCTGTAACCTTTTTAAATGATCTTGTAAAAGCTTCATGACTTTCAAACCCATATTTTATCGCTACATCTAAAACATTTGAACCATTAATTATATCAATACTAGCTTTATAAAATCGACGATTTCTGATATATTCTTTTACTGAATATCCTGTTAAGGCAAAAAACATCCGATATAAGTTCGTTACAGACATAAACGCCATTTTAGCTACATCATCAATAATTATTTCATCATGTAAATTATTTTCAATATAATTAATCGCATTATCTACTCTCTCATAATAATTCATATTACCGTCTCCTTTTTTGTACATGTACACTAGTATTATATCAATATATATTTTTAAAGACTTGATATTTTTTACAAATATACTCATTAACAAAGATTTTACCATAAATCATCATCAAAATAAAAAATTAAAATTGAAGTTATGTTTATCATTGTTTCTTAGTCTATTAAAAGTAATAAGAATTTTGATTGAAAATGGTCAAAATTATTGTTTTTTAATAAAATATAAATAATATGTACAAATAATTTTTATCAAATTGAAAAAGAAAAAAATATGATAAATATTATATATATTAGAATAAATAAATAAAAATTAGAAATCTATACAGAAATACAAGAAAAAAAAGTTTATAAAAAGTGTTGACAATATAATATTAAAAATGTAATATATATTCAATAAAAAAAATAAATTCTATGAAGAGAAAGAGTAAGTAAAATTATGATCTACAGAGAGTTGGCGTTATGCTGAAAGCCAATGTTCAGAAGTTTATCGAAAATCATCTCTGAGAAGCAATACTGAAATAAGTAAGTATTGACGGCGTCTTTCACCGTTAAAAAGAATAGCGTATTGATTGATACGTACTAAGTGCTATAACTTGTTTTTTTTTGACAAGCTTATGGAATTAGGGTGGTAACGCGGTTTTAACCCGTCCCTTGTTTTTCAAGGGACGGGTTTTTTTTATGAAAAGAGAGAATATGAGGAATTACTGACAAGACTTGATTAAAAAAACAATAAAGAGGAGGATTCAATATGAAAAAGTTATCAAGAAAGGATACATTACTTATCGGTATATTTTTATTTTCACTATTTTTTGGAGCAGGAAATTTAATATTTCCTCCATTTTTAGGACAATTAGCAGGAGGAAATACATGGATTGCAATGGGTGCTTTTAGTATTACAGCAGTTGGATTCCCAGTATTAGGAGTAGTTGCAGTAGCAAAATCAGGAGGACTAGAAAAACTTGCAAGTAGAGTAAATAAAAAATTTGCATTAGTTTTTACAATTTTAATATATTTATCAATTGGCCCATTCTTAGGAATTCCACGGGCAGGAAGTATGCCATTTGAAATGGTAGTTGCACCGTATTTAGGAGAAAGTGTATCTTCGGAATTAGCTTTATTTTTATTTACATTTATTTTCTTCTTAGTAGTCTACTGGCTTTCTTTATCACCAAGTAAATTAGTTGATAGATTGGGCAAGGTATTAACACCATCACTATTACTATTGCTGTTTGTTATGTTTTTTGGAGCTGTATTTAAACCTGTTGTAGGGTATGGTTCTGCAACTGAAGATTATATGTCATCACCATTTATTAAAGGTTTCTTAGATGGGTATTTAACGATGGATACAATCGCAGCGCTTAACTTTGGGATTGTTGTGGCTTTAGTTATTAAATCAAAAGGAATAACTGATGAAAAACAAGTCATTTCAACATCAGTTAAAGCAGGGTTAATTGCAGGTTTTTTACTTATCTTAATCTACTCAATGCTTGCTCATTTAGGTGCATTAAGTAGTAATTTATTTACTGATGTAGAAAATGGTGCACAGACACTAACGAATATTACTAAATATATTTTTGGTGATGTAGGTGTTATTATCTTAGCCTTAACATTTACATTAGCTTGTCTATCAACTAGTACCGGATTAGTTACTTCTTGTAGTCAATATTTCTCACAATTAAGTGATAAAGTTTCTTATAAGAGCTGGATAAGAATCATTACATTCCTAAGTTTTATTCTTGCGAATATGGGGCTAACAAAAATACTAAAAGTTTCAGAGCCATTATTAATCGCAATCTATCCTATTGCGATTATGTTAATTTTATTATCTTTACTAGATAAATATCTTCATAATAGTAAAAAAGTGTATAGTTTAACAATCCTATTTACCTCTGTAGTAAGTAGTTATGAGGGCTTAACAAAAGTTGGACTTAAATTAGATTTTCTAACTAACTTATTTAATAAACTACCACTATATAGTGATGGCTTAGGATGGATAATACCAGCACTAGTGGGTATGGGAGTTGGTGTACTGTTTGACAAATTTACTAAGGTAAGTAATTAAAATATTTAATATTTTTATCTAGTTTGTTAAAAACATGGATAACAATTATAAAATGGAATCCTGTTAACAAGATTTTTGATTGTGAAAAATGACTTCTTCTGTAGATGTAAATTTAGTATATATATATTAAAACCGCACATTTTTGGATAAAATTTGAATTGACTTATATTATTTTGATTAACGTTTTCATTTCAATTTAACTTGACATCAACAAAATGATACAGTACTATACTAATAATTACTTTGATTGGGAGAAGTAAAATAAATAATTACTGTATAGCGAACTAGGGTATGGTGAAAGCCTAGAGAGTGTTATTATTTGAAAAACACCCATGAGTTACTTATTGAACAGTTTTCTTAGTAGATTAAGTCGGATGTAACCCGTTATCAAATTACAGCTATTGATAGATAGTATAAAGAGGTCAAAACACATTTGACAAATTGGGTGGTACCGCGGATTTAACAGTTATTCGTCCCTGAATATGGGAGATAACTGTTTTTTTTATTACACAAAGGAGAGAAGAACATGTGTGGTTTCGTAGTATCAACATCTAAAAAATTATCAAATAAAGAATTTTTACAAGGAGTACAGAAAATTAAAAAAAGAGGTCCAGATAAAACAGAGATACTGGAGATAGACAATGGATTATTTGCCTTTCATAGGTTATCAATTATGGATATATCAGATTCAGGGATGCAACCCTTTGAAATAGATGGAAGTTTTTCTGTTACTAATGGAGAAATATATAACTTTAGACAATTGAAAGAGTCATTGAGAATAAAATATGATTTCTTAAGCACAAGTGATTGCGAAATTATCTTACCTTTATATAAAGAAAAGGGTTTAGAAGCATTTAAAATGTTAGATGCAGAGTTTGTGACTGTTATTTATGATAAAGATGAAAAAGAGTTTATTGCCGCTAGAGATCCTATTGGTATTAGACCAATGTTTTATGGTTACTCTCTTGAATCACAAGAAATTATTTTTTCAAGTGAAGCGAAGGCTATTATTAATCTTGTCACAAAGGTTTATCCTTTTCCACCAGGTCATTACTATTATAAAGGTGAATTCATTCAATTTTCAGATGTAACAGATATTATTGATTTTCATTCATCTTCTAAAGATGAAACGCTAAAAAGTATTAACAAGTTATTAACTAAAGGGGTTCTAAAACGCCTTGACTCAGATGCACCAGTAGGTTTCTTACTTAGTGGAGGATTGGATTCTAGTTTAGTTTGTAGCATTGCTCAATCAGTAATGTCAAAACCGATTAAGACATTTAGTATTGGTATGGATACAGATCCAATTGATTTAAAGTATGCCAAAATTGTTGCTGACTACCTTGGGACAGATCATACAGAGGTTAGGATATCTCAAAAAGATATAATTGATTCACTTGAAGAAGTAATATATGCACTTGAAACTTATGATATTACGACAATTAGAGCAAGTATAGGAATGTATTTAATTTCAAAATACATTAATAAAAATACAGATATTAAAGTTTTACTCACTGGAGAAGTCAGTGATGAATTATTTGGATATAAATATACAGATTTCGCTCCAAATGCAGATGAGTTCCAAAAAGAATCAATTAAACGAGTTAGAGAGTTATATATGTATGACGTTTTACGTGCAGATAGATGCTTAGCTTCTAACTCACTAGAAGCAAGAGTTCCTTTTGGTGATATTGAATTTGTAAATTATATATTAAGTATTAATCCTGAACACAAAATGAATAAAAAGCAGATGGGTAAATACCTTCTAAGAAAAGCGTTTGAAGGTGATTACTTACCTGATGAAATTCTCTACAGAGATAAAGCAGCATTTAGTGATGCTGTTGGCCATAGTTTAGTAGATCATTTAAAAGATTATGCGGAAAGAGTATATACTGATACTGAATTTGAAGAAAAAGTAAAACAATACGATCATGCAAGACCCTTTACAAAGGAATCTTTACTTTATAGAGAAATATTTGAAAAGTATTATAAAGGTCACTCACATCTAGTATCAAATTATTGGATGCCTAACAAAACTTGGACAGGATGTCAAGTTGATGATCCATCAGCAAGGGTCCTAACAAACTACGGTAATAGCGGGAAATAGGTTTTTAACTATGTAGAAGCTCAGCTTAAGGAGTAATTGTATTTAGACGGGGATTGATTGAAATATTTACAGGAGTAGTAGATACTTCTTTAGTTGTAATCATTCAATAATTTATACAGCAATTGATTTAAATGTAAACAATCAACAATAACAAGAATATTATAAAATAAAAGAAACAGAGAAGATAATTGAATCTTCTCTTTTTTCTTTTATTTTATTGATTAATTTATTGCTGATGATTCTAGACTTAACACAGCAGTAATATATTTTTATGAAGTGAGTTTTTAAAAACATTGTATTTTATTTTTTTAATAATACTTAGACTTATTATGATATTTAGTATTTTTGCGTTTTGAACTATAAGCGTTGATTTTTTATTTCAAATAGAGTATGAAGATACGTTCTATTTAAACGCATAATATTATAAATTATTTTAAGAGAACTATTTAAGTTTTATGAAAAAATATGAAAAATGATAAATTTGAAAGGAGAGAGATATAGATGAAAAAGATTGCATTTTTAATACTATTCGGGATATTTTTAGTAACTAATCTATTTCTTACTAAAGAGGTATCTGCAGAAATGGTACAAAAGGGAGAAGATTCCTTTGAATACTATGAGGATTTAGATTTTGTTCAGATAAATGTAGGATCTAATCATTCCTCAGCAATCACTTCAGAAGGAAGAATCTTCACATGGGGAGCTAATTCCAATGGCCAGTTAGGAGATGGAACAAATACTGATAAAAGTATTCCAACAGAAATCACAAGTAATTTCAATTTAGTAGTAGGAGAAACAATTACCAAAGTCAGTTTAGGAGATTATCATTCCTCAGCAATTACCTCAGAAGGAAGAATCTTCACATGGGGAGCTAATTCCAATGGTCAATTAGGAGATGGAACAACTATATCTAGAAATACTCCGACAGAAATCACAATAGGAGTAGGAGAAACAATCAAAGAAGTCAGTTTAGGAAGTAATCATTCCTCAGCAATTACTTCAGAAGGAAAACTCTACACATGGGGATGGAATAATTTTGGCCAACTAGGAGATGGAACAACAGCTAATAGATATACTCCAACAGAAATAACAATAGGAGTAGGAGAAACAATCACCGAAGTAAGTTTAGGATGTTTTCATTCTTCAGCAATCACATCAGAAGGAAAAATCTTCACATGGGGAAATAATGAATATGGTCAACTAGGAGATGGAACAACAGATGATAGATATACTCCAACAGAAATTACAAGTAATTTCAATCTAGAAGTTGGAGAGACAATCACCAAAGTCAGTTTAGGATATTATCATTCCTCAGCAATCACATCAGAAGGAAGAATGTTCACATGGGGACGTAATAATGATAGCCAACTAGGAGATGGAACAACAACTAATAAAAGTAATCCAACAGAAATCACAAGTAATTTCAACAATCTAGGAGATGGAGAAACAATCACGAAAGTAAGTTTAGGAAATAATTCCTCAGCAATCACCTCAGAAGGAAGAATCTATACATGGGGATATAATGGTTATGGCCAGTTAGGAGACGGAACAACGACATCTAGAAATACTCCAACAGAAATTACAAGTAAATTTAATTTAGGAGTTGGAGAAACAATTCAAGAATTAAGTTTAGGATGTCATCATTCCTCAGCAATCACTTCAGAAGGAAAAATTTTCACATGGGGACGTAATAATGATAGCCAACTAGGAGATGGAACAACAACTAATAAAAGTACTCCGACAGAAATCACAAGTAATTTTAATGATGTTGTTGTTGAAAAAATATACTTACCGATAAGTGAAACAATTCAAAAATTAAGTTTAGGAACTTATCATTCCTTAGCAATCACCTCAGAAGGAAGAATCTTTACATGGGGATTTAATGATTATGGCCAACTAGGAGATGGAACAACAACTGCTAGAAATACTCCAACAGAAATCACAGGTAATTTCAATTTAGGAGAAGGAGAAACAATCACCGAAGTCAGTTTAGGCTATTCTAATACCTCAGTAATCACATCAGAAGGAAGAATCTTCACATGGGGATGTAATAATACCAGTCAACTAGGAGATGGAACAACAACTGCTAGATATACTCCAACAGAAATCACAAGTCATTTTTATTTAGGAGATGGAGAAACAATTACCAAAGTCAGTTTAGGAAAATATCATTCATCAGCAATCACCTCAGAAGGAAGAATCTTCACATGGGGAAATAATTATTATGGTCAGTTAGGAGATGGAACAACAACTGCTAGATATACTCCAACAGAAATCACAAGTCATTTCAATTTAGGAGAAGGAGAAACAATCACCGAAGTCATTTTAGGTTGTACTCATTCATCAGCAATCACCTCAGAAGGAAGAATCTTCACATGGGGAAATAATAATTATGGACAGTTAGGAGATGGAACAACAACTAATAAAAGTATTCCAACAGAAATCACAATAGGAGTAGGAGAAACAATCACCGAAGTCAGTTTAGGATATTCTCATTCCTCAGCAATCACCTCAGAAGGTAGAATCTTCACATGGGGAATGAATTATTATGGCCAATTAGGAGATGGAACAAGTATTGATAAAAATATTCCAATAGAAATTACAAGTAATTTTATTTTAGGATTTGAAGAAACAATCACTGAAGTCATTTTAGGACATTATCATTCTTCAGTAATCACCTCAGAAGGAAGAATCTACACATGGGGAGCTAATCATACTGGCCAATTAGGAGATGGAACAACAACTAATAAAAGTATTCCAACAGAAATCACAAGTAATTTTAATTTAGGATTAGAAGAAACAATCACCGAAGTCATTTTAGGTGGTACTCATACCTCAACAATTACCTCTGAAGGAAGAATCTTCACATGGGGAAGGAATTATTATGGCCAATTAGGAGATGGGACAACAATATCTAGATATACTCCAACACAAATTAACAATACTCTCGCTCAAGTTGACGAAATAAAATTAACATATATTGAGAATGAAATAAATGGGACTTTTAACAATATAAAATTATCTATTTTTCCTGAATATAATGTTGGTCCTGAATTGTCAGGATTGATAATAAATAATCTTTTATATGATACTACTAAATTTGAAACTAGTCATGGAAGAATTGATGTTTATATTCCAAATGCGTGGAATATAGGAGATGAAGTAACATTTACTGTTAATACTTTTATATTCACTAATGGAGAACAGCTTTTAGTTACTGGCGATAATACCGCTACCACAACATTAGTTGATGATACTTTTCCGCCATCAATAGAGTATGAATATCCATACGAATTATATATTGAACAATCATTAGGAAATGATGATTTAATTGCTGCTTCATCTAATGATGATAATGGTGATGTTTTAACTGTTACAATTGTAGGATCAGTTGATTGGGATACTCCAGGTGAGTATAATATAACCTATACAGCAACTGATAATTCTAATAATACAACCACTCGAAATAGAACAATTGTCGTTTTTGGAGATGATGTTGCAACAAGTGGTGGTAGTTTTGAAGAAATGAATTTTTATAATTTTGATTCAGAGGTTCATTTAGAATCTACAAATTTAACCAATCAATTCGTAACATATAACAATCAAGATTATTATTCATCTGTTGACTATAGTGATTATGTTTATAGTGCTGGATGGAATAAGTTTATATTTACATTCATTGTAGAAGATAGATTTGTAATTGCATCGAAAGATGTATTTGAAGATGTAGTAGCACCAACATTTGACCCAATAGCTGATCAAACAATAGAAGCAGGCGTTTCAGATATCGATTGGACTACATTCATAACATATGAATCAGATAACTTAGATGGAACAGGATTAAATGGAACTTTAACAAAACTTGAAGTTACTGACAATGTTGATTATGATACACCAGGAACTTATACAGTAACAGTAAAAGTAGTAGACGAATCCAACAATGAAACAACTCAAACATTTAATGTGACAGTTGAAGATACAATAGCACCAACATTTGACACAATAGTTAATCAAACAATAGAAGCAGGTGTTTTAGATATAGATTGGACTACATTCATTACGAATGATTCCGACAATTCAGATGGAACTTTAACTAAGGTTGAGGTAATTGACAATGTTGATTATGATACAACAGGTATATATACCGTCATAGTAAAAGTAGTAGATGAATCTAACAATGAAACATCTCAAACTTTTAATGTGACAGTTGAAGATACAACAGTTCCTACATTTGATCCAATAGCGAATCAGACAATAGAAGCAGGCGGTTCAGATATAGATTGGACTACAATAATAGAAAATGCATCTGACAATTCAGATGGAACTTTAACACTTATTGAAGTAACTGACAATGTCAATTACGATACACCAGGAACTTATACTGTTACAGTAAAAGTAGTAGATGAATCATTAAATGAAACAACTCAAACATTTAGTGTGACAGTTGATGATACGACATCTCCAACATTTGATACTATACAAGATCAGATAATTATAGAGGATATGAATACTGATATAGATTGGACTACATTCATTACGAATGAATCCGATAATTCAGATGGTTCTTTAACTAAGGTTGAGGTAATTGACAATGTCGATTATGATACACCAGGCATCTATACAGTAACAGTAAAAGTAGTAGATGAATCCAACAATGAAACAACTCAAACATTTAATGTGACAGTTGAAGATACAACAGCTCCAACATTTGATACAATAGAAAATCAAACAACAGAAGCAGGTGTTTCAGATATCGAATGGACTACATTAATAGAAAACGCATCTGACAATTCAGATGACATATTAACACTTATTGAAGTATCTGACAATGTCGATTATGATACACCAGGCATCTATACAGTAACAGTTAAAGTAGTAGATGAATCAAACAATGAAACATCTCAACCCTTTTATGTGACAGTTGAAGATACAACAGCTCCAACATTTGATCCGATAGCTGATCAAATAATAGAAGCAGGCGTTTCAGATATAGATTGGACTACATTAATAGAAAATGCATCTGACAATTCAGATGGAACTTTAACTAAGGTTGAGGTAATTGACAATGTTGATTATGATACACCAGGCATATATACAGTAACAGTAAAAGTAGTAGATGAATCAAACAAAGAAACAACACAAACATTTAATGTGACAGTTGAAGATACAACAACCCCAACATTTGATACTATACAAGATCAGATAATTATAGAGGATATGTATACTGATATAGATTGGACTACATTGATAACTAATGAATCTGACAATTCAGATGGAACTTTAACTAAGGTTGAGGTAATTGACAATGTTGATTACGTTACACCAGGCATATATACAGTAACAGTAAAAGTAGTAGATGAATCAAACAATGAAACATCCCAAACATTTAATGTGACTGTTGAAGATATAACAGCTCCAACATTTGATTCGATAGCGAATCAAATAATAGAAGCAGGTGTTTCAGATATAGACTGGACTACATTTATAACAAATGAATCCGACAATTCAGATGGAACTTTAACACTAATTGAAGTAACTGACAATGTTGATTATGATACCCCAGGAACCTATACTGTGACAGTAAAAGTTTCAGATGAATCAAATAATGAAACATCCCAAACATTTAATGTGACGGTTGAAGATACAACAAACCCTACGTTTGATATAATAGAAGATCAAATAATAGAATCAGGTGTTTCAGATATCGATTGGACTATTTATATAACAAATGCATCTGACAATTCAGATGGTATATTAACACTTATTGAAGTAACTGACAATGTCGATTATGATACACCAGGAATATATCCAGTGACTGTAAAATTAGTAGATGAATCAAACAATGAAACAACACAAACATTTAATGTGACAGTTGAAGATACAACAGCTCCAACATTTGATACTATACAAGATCAGATAATTATAGAGGATATGTATACTGATATAGATTGGACTACATTGATAACTAATGCATCTGACAATTCAGATGGAACTTTAACTAAGGTTGAAGTAACTGATTATGTCGATTATGATACACCAGGCATCTATGCAGTAACAGTTAAAGTAGTAGATGAATCAAATAATGAAACAACACAAACATTTAATGTGACAGTTGAAGATATAACAGCCCCAACATTTGATCCGATAGAAGATCAAATAATAGAAGCAGGCGCTTCAGATATAGACTGGACTACATTAATAGAAAATGAATCTGACAATTCAAATGGAACTTTAACTAAGGTTGAAGTAATTGATATTGTTGATTACGATACACCAGGAACTTATACAGTAACAGTAAAAGTAGTAGATGAATCAAACAATGAAACATCCCAAACATTTAATGTAATAGTTAAAGATACAATAGCCCCAACATTTGATACTATACTAGATCAGATAATTATAGAGGATATGAATACTGATATCGATTGGACTACATTAATAGAAAATGCATCTGACAATTCAGATGGAACTTTAACTAAGGTTGAAGTAACTGACAATGTCGATTATGATACACCAGGTATCTATACAGTAACAGTAAAAGTAGTAGATGAATCAAATAATGAAACAACACAAACATTTAATGTGACAGTTGAAGATACAACAGCCCCAACATTTGATCCGATAGTAGATCAAATAATAGAAGCAGGCATTATAGATATAGATTGGACTACATTAATAGAAAATGCATCTGACAATTCAGATGACATATTAACCCTTATTGAAGTAACTGACAATGTCGATTATGATACCTCAGGAACCTATATAGTGACAGTTAAAGTAGCAGATGAATCAAGCAATGAAACATCACAAACATTTAATGTGACTGTTGAAGATACCACAGCTCCAACATTCGATTCGATAGCGGATCAAATAATAGAAGCAGGTGTTTCAGATATTGATTGGGCTACTTATATAACAAATGAATTTGACAATTCAGATGGAACTTTAACTAAGGTTGAAGTAACTGACAATGTCGATTACGATACCCCAGGAACCTATACCATTACTGTGAAAGTAGTAGATGAATCATTAAATGAAACAACACAAACGTTTAATGTGACAGTTGAAGATACAACAGCCCCAACATTCGATCCGATAGCAGATCAAACAATTATAGAAGATGAAAATATTGACATTGATTGGGAATTTTTAATTGAAAATATATTAGAAAATAGTGATGGACAATTGTTCATTTTTGAAGTAACTGACAATGTCGATTATGATACCCCAGGAACCTATACAGTTACTGTAAAAGTAGTAGATGAATCAAATAATGAAACATCACAAACATTTAATGTGACAGTTGAAGATATAACAGCTCCAACATTTGATTTGATAGCAGATCAAACAATTATAGAAGATAAATATGATGACATTGATTGGAGATTTTTAGTTGAAAATGCTTCAGATAATAGTGATGGACAATTATTGATTATAGAAGTTGTAGATAATGTAAATTATAATAATCCTGGAATTTATGATGTATCTATAGCTTTATTTGATGAGAGTTATAATTGCTTTTCACAAACATTTTATGTAACAGTAGAAGATATAACGGCCCCTACATTTGATACTATACAAGATCAGATAATTATAGAGGATATGTATACTGATATAGATTGGACTACATTGATAACTAATGCATCTGACAATTCAGATGGAACTTTAACAAAAGTTGAAGTAACTGACAATGTAGATTATAATACCCCAGGAACTTATACTGTTAAAGTAAAAGTAGTGGATGAATCAAACAATGAAACATCACAAACATTTAATGTTACAGTTGAGGATATAACAGTCCCAACATTTGATTTAATAGCTGACCAAATAATAGAAGCAGGTATTTCAGATATAAATTGGGCTACTTATATAGTAAATGAATCTGATAACTCAGATGGAATGTTAACTAAGGTTGAGGTAATTGACAATGTTGATTATGATACACTCGGAACCTATACTGTCACAGTAAAAGTAGTAGATGAATCATTTAATGAAACAACTAAAACATTTAATGTGACAGTTGAAGATACAACAGCCCCAACATTTGATACAATAGCTGACCAAATAATAGAAGCAGGTGTTTCAGAAATCGATTGGGCTACTTATATAACAAATGAATCAGATAATTCAGATGGAACTTTAACAATAGTTGAAGTAACTGACAATGTCGATTATGATACACCAGAAACCTATACAGTTACTGTAAAAGTAGTAGATGAATCAAACAATGAGACATCACAAACATTTAGTGTAACAGTAGTAGATACAACTGCTCCAACTTTTGACACAATCGGGAATAAAAATATAGAAGCAGGTTTTTCAGATATCAATTGGACTGTATTAATAAAAAATGCATCTGATAACTCAGATGGAACTTTAACTAAGGTAGAAGTAACTGACAATGTTGATTATGATACACCAGGAACCTATACTGTAACAGTAAAAGTAGTAGATGAATCAAATAACGAAACAGCACAAACATTTAATGTGACAGTTAATGATTCAACAGCCCCAACATTTGATATAATTGATGATCAAACAATAGAAGCAGGTGTTTCAGATATCGATTGGGCTACTTATATAACTAATGAATCTGATAATTCAGATGGAATTTTAACTAAGGTTGAAGTAACTGACAATGTTGATTACGATACACTCGGAACCTATACCGTCACAGTAAAAGTAGTAGATGAATCATTTAATGAAACATCCCAAACATTTAATGTGACTGTTGAAGATACAACAGCCCCAACATTTGATCCAATAGCTGATCAGACAATTGAAGCAAGCATTTCAGACATCGATTGGGCTAATTATATAACAAATGCATCTGATAATTCAGATGGAACTTTAACTAAGGTTGAAGTAACTGGCAATGTTGATTACGATACACTCGGAATCTATACCGTCACAGTTAAAGTAATAGATGAATCTTTAAATGAAACATCCCAAACATTTAGTGTGACAGTTGAAGATACAACAGCCCCAACATTTGACATAATAGCAGATCAAACCATAGAAGCAGGTGTTTCAGATATCGATTGGGCTACTTATATAACAAATGAGTCTGATAACTCAGATGGAATTTTAACTAAGGTTGAGGTAATTGACAATGTTGATTACGATACACCAGGAACCTACACAGTTATAGTTAAAGTAGTAGATGAATCATTTAATGAAACATCCCAAACATTTAATGTGACAGTTGAAGATACAATAGCTCCAACATTTGATTTAATTGAAGATCAAACCATAGAAGCAGGAGTTTCAGATATAGACTGGATTACATTCATAACAAATGCATCTGATAATTCAGATGGAACTTTAACTAAGGTTGAAGTAACTGACAATGTTGATTACGATACACTTGGAATCTATACCGTCACAGTTAAAGTAATAGATGAATCTTTAAATGAAACATCCCAAACATTTAGTGTGACAGTTGAAGATACAACAGCCCCAACATTTGACATAATAGCAGATCAAACCATAGAAGCAGGCGTTTCAGATATCGATTGGACTACATTAATAACAAATGAATCTGATAATTCAGATGGAATTTTAACTAAGGTTGAGGTAATTGACAATGTTGATTACGATACACTAGGAACCTATACAGTAACAGTTAAAGTAGTAGACGAATCAAACAATGAAACATCAAAAACATTTAATGTGACAGTTGAAGATACAACAGCTCCAACATTTAATCCGATAGCGGATCAAATAATAGAAGCAGACGTTTTAGATATCGATTGGGCTACTTATATAACTAATGAATCTGATAATTCAGATGGATTTTTAACTAAGGTTGAGGAAATTGACAATTTAGATTATGATACACCAGGAACCTATACAGTAACAGTTAAAGTAGTAGATGAATCAAACAATGAAACAACACAAACATTTAATGTGACAGTTGAAGATACAACAGCCCCAACATTTGACACAATTGAAGATCATACAATAGAAGCAGGCGTTTCAGGTATCGATTGGGCTACTTATATAACTAATGAATCTGATAATTCAGATGGAATTTTAACTAAGGTTGAGGTAATTGACAATGTCGATTATGATACACTAGGAACCTATACCGTCATAGTTAAATTAGTAGATGAATCAAACAATGAGACATCTCAAACATTTAATGTGACAGTTGAAGATACAACATCTCCAATATTTGATCCAATAGTTGATCAAATAATAGAAGCAGGTATTTCAGATATCGATTGGACTACATTGATAACTAATGAATCTGATAACTCAGATGGAATTTTAACTAAGGTTGAGGTAATTGACAATGTTGATTATGATACACTAGGCATATATACTGTCCAAGTAAAATTAGTAGATGAATCAAACAATGAAACATCACAAACATTTAATGTGACAGTTGAAGATACAACAGCTCCAACTTTTGATTTGATAGCGGATCAAACAATAGAAGCAGGCGTTTCAGATATCGATTGGACTACATTAATAAGTAATACATCTGATAACACAGATGGAACTTTAACTAAGGTAGAAGTAACTGACAATGTTGATTACGATACACCTGGCATCTATACAGTAACAGTAAAATTAGTAGATAAATCAAATAATGAAACATCACAAACATTTAATGTGACAGTTGAAGATACAACAGCTCCAACTTTTGATTTAATTGAAGATCAAACAATAGAAGCAGGTGTTTCAGATATCGATTGGACTACACTAATAACAGAATCAGATAACTCAGATGGCACATTAACACTCATTGAAGTAACTGACAATGTTGATTATGATACACTAGGCATATATACTGTCACAGTTAAAGTAGTAGATGAGTCCAACAATGAAACAACTCAAACATTTAATGTGACAGTTATAGATACAACAGCTCCAACATTTGATTCAATAGAGGACCAGACAATTATAGAGGATATGAATACTGATATCGATTGGACTACATTGATAACTAATGAATCTGATAACACAGATGGCATAATAACAAAAGTTGAAGTAACTGACAATGTTGTTTATGATACACCAGGAACCTATACAGTGACTGTAAAAGTAGTAGATGAGTCCAACAATGAAACATCACAAACATTTTATGTGACAGTTGAAGATATAACAGCCCCAACTTTTGATGTAATAGATGATCAAATAATAGAATCAGGTGTTTCAGATATCGATTGGACTACATTAATAGAAAATGCATCTGACAATTCAGATGGCATATTAACATTTATTGAAGTTATTGACAATGTTGATTATGATAGACTCGGAACCTATACAGTAACAGTAAAGGTAGTAGATGAATCAAATAATGAAACAACTCAAACATTTAATGTAACAGTGGAAGATACAACAGCTCCTACATTTGATTTGATAGTTGACCAAACAATAGAAGCAGGTGTTTCAGATATCGATTGGACTACATTAATAGAAAATGCATCTGACAATTCAGATGGAACTTTAACTAAGGTTGAGGTAACTGACAATGTTGTTTATGATACACTAGGCATATATACTGTGACAGTTAAATTAGTAGATAAATCATTAAATGAA
Source organism: Mycoplasmatota bacterium (assembly GCA_018394295.1). Lineage (NCBI taxonomy): Bacteria > Bacillati > Mycoplasmatota > Mycoplasmatota bacterium. The sequence goes on along the minus strand of CP074573.1, from coordinate 1,638,288 downwards.
ACATCACAAACATTTAATGTAACAGTTGAAGATACAACAGCTCCTACATTTGATACGATAGTGAATCAAACAATAGAAGCAGGCGTATCAGATATCGATTGGACTACTTTTATAACAAATGAATCTGATAATTCAGATGGTATATTAACACTTATTGAAGTAACTGACAATGTCGATTACGATACACCAGGAACCTACACAGTGACAGTAAAAGTAGTAGATGAATCAAATAATGAAACATCCCAAACATTTAATGTGACAGTTGTAGATACAATAAACCCTATGTTTGATTTAATTGAAAATCAAACAATAGAAGCAGGCGTTTTAGATATCGATTGGACTACTTTTATAACAAATGAATCTGATAATTCAGATGGAATTTTAACTAAGGTTGAGGTAATTGACAATGTTGACTATGATACACCAGGAACTTATTCCGTCACAGTTAAAGTAGTAGATGAATCAAACAATGAAACATCCCAAACATTTAATGTGACAGTTAATGATACAACCTCTCCAACATTTGATTTAATAGAGGACCAGACAATTATAGAGGATGTAAATGCTGATATCGATTGGACTACATTAATAGAAAGTGCATCTGACAATTCAGATGGTATATTAACATTTATTGAAGTAACTGACAATGTCGATTATAATACACCAGGAACCTATACTGTTACAGTAAAAGTAGTAGATGAATCAAACAATGAAACATCCCAAACATTTAATGTGACAGTTGAAGATACAACCTCTCCAACATTTGATCTGATAGCGAATCAAATAATAGAAGCAGGCGTTTTAGATATAGATTGGACTACATTCATTACGAATGAATCAGATAATTCAGATGGTATATTAACAAAAGTTGAGGTAACTGATAATGTTGATTACGATACACCAGGAACCTATACCGTCACAGTTAAAGTAGTAGATGAATCCAACAATGAAACAGCTCAAACCTTTAATGTGACAGTGGAAGATACAACCTCTCCAACATTTGACCTGATAGCTGATCAAACAATAGAAGCAGGCATTTCAGATATTGACTGGACTACATTAATAGAAAATGCATCTGACAATTCAGATGGCATATTAACACTCATTGAGGTTACTGACAATGTCGATTATGATACACTAGGTATATATACCGTCACAGTTAAAGTAGTAGATGAATCAAACAATGAAACAACACAAACATTTAATGTGACAGTTGAAGATACAACAGCTCCAATATTTGATCCAATAGCTGATCAAACAATAGAAGCAGGTGTTTCAGATATTGATTGGACTACATTAATAAGTAATGAATCTGATAATTCAGATGGAATTTTAACTAAGGCTGAGGTAATTGACAATATCGATTACGATACACTAGGCATATATACCGTTATAGTAAAAGTAGTAGATGAATCCAACAATGAAACAACACAAACATTTAATGTGGCAGTTGAAGATACAACCTCTCCAATATTTGATTTGATAGCGGATCAAACAATTATAGAAGATGTATATGATGACATTGATTGGAGATTTTTAGTTGAAAATACATCTGATAATAGTGATGGACAATTATTCATCATTGAAGCAGTAGATAATGTTAATTATAATAATCCTGGAATTTATGATGTATCTATAACTTTATTTGATGAGAGTTATAATTACTTTTCACAAACATTTAATGTAACCGTAGAAGATATAACAGCTCCAACATTTGATATTATACAAGATCAGATAATTATAGAGGATATGAATACTGATATCGATTGGACTACATTGATAACTAATGAATCAGATAACACAGATGGAACTTTAACAAAAGTTGAAGTAACTGACAATGTCGATTATGATACTCCAGGAATCTATACCGTCACAGTAAAAGTAGTAGATGAATCATTAAATGAAACATTACAAACATTTAATGTGACAGTTGAAGATATAACAGTTCCAACATTTGATCCGATAGCGGATCAGACAATAGAAGCAGGCCTTTCAGATATCGATTGGACTACATTAATAGAAAATGCATCTGATAATTCAAATGGAACTGTAACAAAAGTTGAAGTAACTGACAATGTCGATTATGATACCCCAGGAATCTATACCGGCACAGTAAAAGTAGTGGATGAATCAAACAATGAAACATCTCAAACATTTAATGTGACAGTTGAAGATACAACAGCCCCTACATTCGACACAATAGTGGACCAAACAATAGAAGCAGGCGTTTCAGATATAGATTGGACTACATTCATTACGAATGCATCTGACAATTCAGATAGCATATTAACACTTATTGAAGTAACTGATAATGTTGATTATGATACCCCAGGAACCTATACTGTGACTGTAAAAGTAGTAGACGAATCAAATAATGAAACATCTCAAACATTTAATGTGATAGTTGAAGATACAACAGCTCCAACATTTAATCCAATAGCGGACCAAATAGTAGAAGCAGGAGTTTTAGATATAGATTGGTCTACATTCATAACGAATGAATACGATAATTCAGATGGTACTTTAACAAAAGTTGAAGTAACTGATAATGTAGATTATGATACACCAGGAATCTATACCGTCACAGTAAAAGTAGTAGATGAATCAAACAATGAAACAACACAAACATTTAATGTGACCGTTGAAGATACAATATCACCAATATTTGATATAATAGATGATCAAATAATAGAAGCAGGTATTTCAGATATCGATTGGACTACATTGATAACTAATGAATCTGACAATTCAGATGGAATTTTAACTAAGGTTGAAGTAATTGATAATGTTGATTATGACACACCAGGAACCTATACAGTGACTGTAAAAGTATTGGATGAATCAAACAATGAGACATCCCAAACATTTAATGTGACAGTTAAAGATACAATATCACCAATATTTGATATAATAGATGATCAAACAATAGAAGCAGGCATTTCAGATATCAATTGGACTACATCAATAGAAAATGCATATGACAATTCAGATGGTATATTAACCCTTATTGAAGTAACTGACAATGTAGATTACGATACACCAGGCATCTATACAGTAACAGTAAAAGTAGTAGATGAATCATTTAATGAAATTTCTCAAACATTTAATGTGACAGTCCAAGATACAACAGCTCCAATATTTGACTCAATAGAGGATCAGACAATTATAGAGGATATAAATACTGATATCGATTGGACTACATTAATAGAAAATGCATCTGATAATTCAGATGGTATATTAACACTTATTGAAGTAACTGACAATGTCGATTATAATACCCCAGGAACTTATACAGTTATTGTAAAAGTAGTAGATGAATCATTTAATGAAATTTCTCAAATATTTAATGTGACAGTTGAAGATACAACAGCTCCAACATTTAATCCAATAGCTGATCAAATAATAGAAGCAGGCGTTTCAGATATAGATTGGACTACATTAATAACTAATGAATCAGATAATTCAAATGGAACTCTAACAAAAGTTGAAGTAACTGACAATGTTGATTATGATTCGCTCGGAACCTATACAGTTACTGTAAAAGTAGTAGATGAATCAAATAATGAAACAATTCAAACATTTAATGTGACAGTTGAAGATACAACAGCTCCAACATTTGACCTGATAGCTGATCAAACAATTATAGAAGATGAATATGATGATATTGATTGGAGATTGTTAATAGAAAATATATTAGAAAATAGTGATGGACAATTGTTCATTTATGAAATAACTGACAATGTCAATTATGATACACCAGGAACTTATACAGTAACAGTAAAAGTAGTAGATGAATCAAATAATGAAACAACTCAAACATTTAATGTGACAGTCGAAGATACAACACCTCCAACATTTGATTTGATAGCGGATCAAATAATTATAGAAGATGAATATGATGACATTGATTGGAGATTTTTAGTTGAAAATGCATCAGATAATAGTAATGGACAATTATTCATCTTTGAAGTAGCAGATAATGTTGATTATAATAATCCTGGAATTTATGATGTATCTATAGCTTTATTTGATGAGAGTTATAATTACTTTACCCAAACATTCAATGTTACAGTTGAAGATATAACAGATCCAATATTTGATACAATAGCAGACCAAACAATAGAAGCAGGTGTATTAGATATCGATTGGACTACATTTATTACGAATGAATCCGACAATTCAGATAGTACATTAACAAAAGTTGAAGTAACTGATAATGTTGATTACGATACCCCAGGAACCTATACAGTGACTGTAAAAGTATTGGATGAATCAAACAATGAGACATCCCAAACATTTAATGTGATAGTTGTAGATACAACAGCTCCAACATTTGATCCGATAGCGGTTCAAACAATAATAGAAGATGAATATGATGACATTGATTGGAGATTTTTAATAATTAATATATCAGATAACAGTGATGGACAATTATTTATCTTTGAAGTAACTGACAATGTCGATTATGATACACCAGGAACATATACAGTAACAGTAAAAGTAGTAGATGAATCAAACAATGAAACATCTCAAATATTTAATGTGACAGTGGAAGACACAACAGACCCTACGTTTGATATAATAGAAGATCAAATAATAGAAGCTGGTGTTTCAGATATAGACTGGACTACATTTATAACAAATGAATCTGATAACTCAGATGGAACTTTAACTAAGGTTGAAGTAACTGACAATGTAGATTATGATACACCAGGAACCTATACAGTAACAGTAAAAGTAGTAGATGAATCATTAAATGACACAATTCAAACATTTATTGTGACAGTGGAAGATACAACAGACCCAACATTTGATACAATAGCAGACCAAATAATAGAAGCAGGTGTTTCAGATATTAACTGGCTTACATTAATAGAGAATGCATCTGACAATTCAGATGGCATATTAACACTTATTGAAGTAACTGACAATGTCGAATATGATTCGCTCGGAATATATTCCGTAACAGTAATAGTAGTAGATGAATCAAACAATGAAACATCACAAACATTTAATGTGACAGTGGAAGATACAACAAACCCTATGTTTGATTTAATTGAAGATCAAACCATAGAAGCAGGTGTTTCAGATATAGACTGGACTACATTTATAACAAATGAATCTGACAATTCAGATGGAACTTTAACTAAGGTTGAGGTAACTGATAATGTTGATTACGATACACCAGGAACCTATACAGTGACTGTAATAGTATTGGATGAATCAAACAATGAAACAACCCAAACATTTAATGTGACGGTTGAAGATACAACAAACCCAACATTTGATGAAATATTAGACCAAACAATAGAAGCAGGTGTTTCAGATATCGATTGGACGACATTAATCCAAAATACTTTAGATAACTCAGACGGAACTTTAACTAAGGTTGAAGTATTTGATAATGTCGATTATGATACACCAGGAACCTATACAGTGACTGTAATAGTATTGGATGAATCAAACAATGAAACAACTCAAACATTTATTGTGACAGTTGAAGATACGACAGCACCAACATTTGATACAATATTAGATCAAATCATAGAAGCAGGCATTTCAGATATCGATTGGACGACATTAATCCAAAATACTTTAGATAACTCAGACGGAACTTTAACTAAGGTTGAGGTAACTGATAATGTTGATTACGATACACCAGGAACCTATACAGTGACTGTAATAGTATTGGATGAATCAAACAATGAAACAACTCAAACATTTAATGTGACGGTTGAAGATACGACAGCACCAACATTTGATACAATATTAGATCAAATCATAGAAGCAGGCGTTTCAGATATAGATTGGACTTCTTTTATAACAAATGAATCTGACAATTCAGACGGAACTTTAACTAAGGTTGAAGTAACTGACAATGTCGATTACGATACACCAGGAACCTATACAGTGACTGTAATAGTATTGGATGAATCAAACAATGAAACAACTCAAACATTTAATGTGACGGTTGAAGATACGACAGCACCAACATTTGATACAATATTAGATCAAATCATAGAAGCAGGCGTTTCAGATATAGATTGGACTACATTTATAACAAATGAATCTGACAATTCAGATGGAACTTTAACTAAGGTTGAGGTAACTGATAATGTTGATTACGATACACCAGGAACCTATACAGTGACTGTAATAGTATTGGATGAATCAAACAATGAAACAACCCAAACATTTAATGTGACAGTTGAAGATACAACAAACCCTACCTTTGATTTAATTGAAGATCAAATCATAGAAGCAGGTGTTTCAGATATCGATTGGACGACATTAATCCAAAATACTTTAGATAACTCAGATGGTACTTTAACTAAGGTTGAAGTAATTGATAATGTCGATTACGATACACCAGGAACCTATACAGTGACTGTAATAGTATTGGATGAATCAAACAATGAAACAACTCAAACATTTAATGTGACGGTTGAAGATACGACAGAGCCAACATTTGATACAATATTAGATCAAACAATAGAAGCAGGTGTTTCAGATATTGACTGGACGACATTAATCCAAAATACTTTAGATAACTCAGACGGAATTTTAACTAAGGTTGAGGTAATTGACAATGTCGATTACGATACCCCAGGAATCTATACAGTGACTGTAAAAGTAGTAGATGAATCAAATAATGAAACATCCCAAACATTTAATGTGACAGTTGTAGATACAACAAACCCTATGTTTGATTTAATTGAAAATCAAACCATAGAAGCAGGTGTTTCAGATATAGACTGGACGACATTAATCCAAAATACTTTAGATAACTCAGATGGAACTTTAACTAAGGTTGAGGTAACTGATAATGTTGATTATGATACCCCAGGAATCTATACAGTAACAGTAAAAGTAGTAGATGAATCCAACAATGAAACATCCCAAACATTTAATGTGACAGTTGTAGATACAACAAACCCTATGTTTGATTTAATTGAAAATCAAACCATAGAAGCAGGTGTTTCAGATATAGACTGGACGACATTAATCCAAAATACTTTAGATAACTCAGATGGAACTTTAACTAAGGTTGAGGTAACTGATAATGTTGATTATGATACCCCAGGAATCTATACAGTAACAGTAAAAGTAGTAGATGAATCAAATAATGAAACATCCCAAACATTTAATGTGACAGTTGTAGATACAACAAACCCTACGTTTGATTTAATTGAAAATCAAACAATAGAAGCAGGTGTTTCAGATATAGATTGGACGACATTAATCCAAAATGCTTTAGATAACTCAGACGGAACTTTAACTAAGGTTGAAGTAACTGACAATGTCGATTACGATACCCCAGGAATCTATACAGTAACAGTAAAAGTAGTAGATGAATCAAATAATGAAACATCCCAAACATTTAATGTGACAGTTGTAGATACAACAAACCCTACGTTTGATTTAATTGAAAATCAAACAATAGAAGCAGGTGTTTCAGATATTGACTGGACGACATTAATCCAAAATACTTTAGATAACTCAGACGGAATTTTAACTAAGGTTGAGGTAATTGACAATGTCGATTATGATACACCAGGAATCTATACAGTGACTGTAAAAGTAGTAGATGAATCATATAATGAAACATCCCAAACATTTAATGTGACAGTTGTAGATACAACAAACCCTACGTTTGATTTAATTGAAGATCAAACAATAGAAGCAGGCGTTTCAGATATAGATTGGACTACATTTATAACAAATGAATCTGACAATTCAGATGGAATTTTATCTAAGGTTGAAGTAATTGATAATGTTGATTACGATACCCTAGGAACCTATACAGTGACTGTAATAGTATTAGATGAATCAAACAATGAAACAACACAAACATTTAATGTAACAGTTGTAGATACAACAAACCCTACGTTTGATTTAATTGAAAATCAAACAATAGAGGCAGGTGTTTCTGATATAGATTGGACGACATTAATCCAAAATCCTTTAGATAACTCAGACAGAACTTTAACTAAGGTTGAAGTATTTGATAATGTCGATTATGATACACCAGGAACCTATACAGTGACTGTAAAAGTAGTAGATAAATCAAATAATGAAACATCCCAAACATTTAATGTGACAGTTGAAGATACAATATCTCCAATATTTGATTTAATTGAAGATCAAACAATAGAAGCAGGTGTTTCAGATATCGATTGGACGACATTAATCCAAAATACTTTAGATAACTCAGACGGAACTTTAACTAAGGTTGAGGTAACTGATAATGTTGATTATGATACACCAGGAACATATACAGTGACAGTAAAAGTAGTAGATGAATCCAACAATGAAACAACACAAACATTTAATGTGACGGTTGAAGATACGACAGAGCCAACATTTGATACAATATTAGATCAAACCATAGAAGCAGGCATTTCAGATATCGATTGGACGACATTAATCCAAAATACTTTAGATAACTCAGACGGAACTTTAACTAAGGTTGAGGTAACTGATAATGTTGATTACGATACACCAGGAACCTATACAGTAACAGTAAAAGTAGTAGATGAATCATTTAATGAAACAGCTCAAACCTTTAATGTGACAGTGGAAGATACAACAGCTCCAACATTGGACCCGATAGCTGATCAAATAATAGAAGCAGGTATTTCAGATATAGACTGGACTACACTCATAACAAATGAATCTGATAACTCAGACGGAACTTTAACTAAGGTTGAAGTAACTGACAATGTCGATTACGATAAGCCAGGCATGTATACAGTAACGATAAAAGTAGTAGATGAATCATTAAATGAAACAACACAAACATTTAATGTGACAGTCGAAGATACAACAGCCCCAACATTTGATGAAATATTAGACCAAACAATAGAAGCAGGCGTTTCAGATATCGATTGGACGACATTAATCCAAAATACTTTAGATAACTCAGACGGAATCTTAACTAATGTTGAAGTAACTGACAATGTCGATTACGATACACCAGGCATCTATACAGTAACAGTTAAATTAGTAGATGAATCATTAAATGAAACATCTCAATCATTTAATGTGACTGTTGAAGATACAACAGCTCCAACATTCGATTTAATAGCTGACCAAATAATTGAAGCAGGTGTTTCAGATATCGATTGGACTACATTGATAGAAAATGCATCTGATAATTCAGATGGAACTTTAACAAAAGTTGAAGTTACTGACAATGTCGATTATGATACACCAGGAACTTATACTGTTACAGTAAAAGTAGTAGATGAATCATTAAATGAAACAACTCAATCATTTAAAGTGACGGTTGAAGATACAACAGCTCCAACATTTGACCCGATAGCTGATCAAATAGTAGAAACAGGTGTTTCAGATATCGATTGGACGACATTAATCCAAAATACTTTAGATAACTCAGACGGAATCTTAATTAATGTTGAGGTAACTGATAATGTTGATTATGATACACCAGGAACATATACAGCAACAGTAAAAGTAGTAGATGAATCATTAAATGAAACAACTCAATCATTTAATGTGACGGTTGAAGATACAACAGCCCCAACATTTGACACAATAGAAGATCAAATAATAGAAGCAGGCGTTTTAAATATAGATTGGACTATATTCATTACAAATGCATCTGACAACTCAGATGGAACTTTAACAAAAGTTGAAGTAACTGATAATGTTGATTATGATACACCAGGCATCTATACAGTAACAGTAAAAGTAATAGATGAATCAAACAATGAAACATCCCAAACATTTAATGTGACAGTTGAAGATATCACAGCTCCAACATTCGATTCGATAACGGATCAAATAATAGAAGCAGGCGTTTCAGATATAGATTGGACTACATTGATAACTAATGAATCAGATAACTCAGATGGAACTTTAACACTTATTGAAGTAACTGACAATGTCGATTATAATACACCAGGAACTTATACAGTAACAGTTAAAGTAGTAGATGAATCAAACAATGAAACAGCTCAAACATTTAATGTGACAGTCGAAGATACTACAGCCCCTACGTTTGATATAATAGTTGACCAAACAATAGAAGTAGGTGTTTCAGATATCGATTGGACTACATTAATAGAAAATGAATCTGACAATGTAGATGGAACTTTAACTAAGGTTGAGGTTACTGACAATGTCGATTACGATACACCAGGAACATATACAGTAACAGTAAAAGTAGTAGATGAATCATTTAATGAAACAACCCAAACATTTAATGTGACAGTTGATGATACCACAGCACCAATTATTACATTAAATCCAGGTAGAGATACGATTCATGTAAATGAAGAATACACTGATTATGGAATTGTTATAAATGATTATAGTGACACTACTACAATCATAGAAGGTACAGTTAATTCATCAACCGCAGGTGTTTATGAATTGACATATCGTGTTACTGATTCATTTGGAAATGTATCAATTATAAAAAGATATGTTAATGTATTAGAAAAAAAACCAACAGTTTCCTTTGAACTAGAATCAGCATCAACAACTATACCACTTGGTAATGAATATGACGATGGAGATTGCATTGTTTATGTTGATGGAATTAAACAAAGTTGTGATGTAATAGATAGAAATGTAGATATAAATACAGCTGGTATTTATACAATTACATATGGTATTGAGGTTGATGGTGTAAATTATACATATATGAGATATATATTTGTATATGAAGTGGGCACGAAGCTAACACTGTACTATAGAAAAGAAGAGGAGAGTGATATATTATGAGAAAATATATTTTAGTATTATTAACAATATTTACTATCACTCTAACTGGGTGTAAAAATGACGAACCAGAAGAAATAAATTTTGTTGTACTAAAAGGCGTAGATACAGTTGAAATTAATACAGAATGGATCGATGCTGGTGCGAATCTATATATTGATGATGATTTGTATAACGCAAAAGTCAGTGGATTTGTAAATACTAGTGTATTAGGGTTATATGAAATTGAATATTCAATAACTTATAATGAATTAGCATATACTGATATTAGATATGTAATGGTAACAGATCAAACAGCCCCTGTTTTAGAACTTAATCTTGGAGTAGATACAATTAAAGTAAATAGTACTTGGACAGATGCAGGGATTACTGTAACTGACAATTCATTAGAAATAATTACTTACACAACTATAGGTACAGTTGATACTGCAGTAGTAGGAACGTATACAATTATTTATTCAGCAATTGATTCAAGTGGAAATGAATCAACAATAACAAGGGTTGTAACCGTAATAGAATAAAGGAAATAGAAACTATATAGAACAATACACGTGTAAAATAGATTTCAACATTCTATCTTCTGCTAATAAAATTTATTTGTTAATGTAACAAAAACATGCCATTTTAATGTTAATTGAAATGGCATGTTTTCATTTTGAATTTTTTAGTTGCTATAAAATATTCAAATAATTAAATAGAGTATTAATTACCATGATAGTAAATAAGTTTTCCTGATTGATAGTTGGGTCTAGCCCAAAAGATTCAATCATTTTTTTAATTTTTAAGGCATCATTTGTATTTAAATATACCAATTTCCATCTGTTTTTCTAAATTCAATATTACTTGTTATACTCTGTCGTAGGTAACTACACTACTTGAATCAATTCATGATATTTTTTTGCAGTTTTTTAATGCTTTCTGCTTAATAACTTGGGTGTTAATGATGTACCTCACCTAATGTATTTTCATGTTCATCTACATGTATTATTACGAACAAATCAGCATGAGGATTTACAGAGAAAAACTGTACAGATTAAATCAAATAAAAAAAATTATTTTATTTAATCTATCTAATGTTAAGTTTTAGGTAGATTAAGATAAATTTTTTAGAGTGGACGATATATTACTTAAAATGTTATCTTCCTAAATTAGTTATAATCTTATAAATAACGTAAAGTGTTAAATATATGAAATCAACTGTCAAAATTGGGTATATTAAATATAATGTAGACTTCTTATGATACTGTCTGTAACTTTATTAGATTAAGTGTTTATTCTTTTTATTGACAAAATGAACGCTGTTCAGTTATAATGTGAACAGTGTTTATTTAAGGAGCAGTTATAATGAATGATAAAAGAATTAATTTATTGGCTAAAGCGCCTGTATCAAAAGCCGTTAACAAGTTAGCAATGCCAGCAATTATTGGGTTACTTGTTAATGCAATATATAATGTTGTAGATACTATGTTTGTTGCATGGATTGGTACCGAAGCAACTGGTGCTACACAGGTAGTATTACCTATTGTCTTAGTTGCAACTGCACTAGGACTTGGATTTGGAATTGGTGGAGGAAGTTATTTATCAAGACTTCTTGGTGAAAAACAGATAGAAAAAGCACAAGAAGTAACAAGTACGTTATTATTTAGTGGAATAATCGCTGGAATAATATTTGTTGTTATAAATTTATTATTTTTAGAAGATGTCCTTTTGTTCTTTGGTGCAACAAGTGAAGTTATGGATATGGCTAAAGATTATGGTTTCTTTATTGTAATAAGTGGATTGTTTTTAATTGTAAATATGGTTCTTAATAATCTACTTAGATCAGAAGGTAGTGGAAGCTATTCAATGGTTGGACTTGCTACTGGAGCAATACTTAATATTATTTTAGACCCTATTTTTATTTTTGTATTTGATATGGGAATAAGTGGGGCAGCTATTGCGACGATGCTATCTTATTGTGTATCAACAGGCTTGTTACTAAGCTTTTATTTAAGAAAACGTACAGTAGTCAAAATGAAACTTTCTTCAATTAAACCTACAATTAATTTATATAAAGAAGTACTGGTGATTGGTGGACCTACATTTGTTAAACAAATTTTATTTAGTTGTTCAATAGTTTTACTTAATCAAAAAGCTACAGAATTTGGCGGTGATGAATTACTAGCTGCAATTGGTATTGCTTTCCGGTTTACAATGTTAACGACAAATATTATTTTTGGGATTGGTCAAGGATTGCAACCAGTTGCTGGGTACAATTTTGGTGCTCAAAATAAAGAAAGGATTATCAAGTCATTAAAGTATACAATGAAATTAACAGCGTATGTAGTGTTTATATCTTTTTTAATTACTTTTATATTTACCCCGCAAATTATGGATGTTTTTAAAGCAGCCCCTGAAGTGAAAAAATATGGTATAATAGGCTTAAGATATATGGCGACAGGAATTATTTTCTTCGGCTTTGCAAATACAATAACTATTTTCTTTTTAGCAATTGGTCGAGGTTTAGAATCGCTCATTTTAAGTATTGCACGACAAGGATTAATATTTATTCCATTATTATATATTTTAACATATACTTTTGGTTACAAAGGAGTACTTGTATCACAGGCTGTAGCTGATATTTTAACATTATTACTTTCAGTATTTTTATTCGCAAGATTTATGAAATTAAATAAGCTTGATAAAGAAATGAATTTAGAAAATTAGGGGTAAAAAATGAGAAAAAAAACTATTTCAAAAGAAGAAATTGTTGTTTTTGCAGAAGAAATACTTAGAAAAGAAGGACTTGAGGCTTTATCCATGCGTAAAATTGCTGGTAAGGCTGAAGTCTCAGTTGGAACACTATATAATTATTTTCCTTCAAATAGAAGTTTGTTAGAAGAAGTATTCTATTTTAGTTGGAATAAAACTCATAACCTGTTAAAGGATTTACCATTTCATAATAAGCCTCCATTTGAATTATTTACGGATTTTTACATTTTGATTGAAGACGAAATAAGGTCTCGTTATGGAATTGGTAAAAAGCTGTTTGATAGCACTGCTTTTAATTATAAGGAAAGCGTATCTTATTCCACAATATTCTTACCCTTACGCGATACACTTTTTAAAATTATAAAACAGGATAAAAAATATAATAATTATTCTGAAAAAGATTGTTATATTATTACTGAATGGATTTTATTAATTGTATTAAATAGTATTACTAAAATGCGTCTTGATAAAGAATTAGTTTTTAAAGAAATCAAGCAAAGATTCTTTTAAGAAAAAATTACTCTATAATTTTCATATTTTATATATACTAAAAACGTGGTTTCACCTCGTTTTTTTTATTGTTTCTATAAAACAAAGTATAATTAGTTTAAGAAAATTATAGATTATTTATTTAAAGACGTTAAATGATAATAATAATATTAAGACGTAACATCTATAAAGTTGTTTATAATCGTTTTTGATATTAGTTGATATTAATAATATGAAATCTATGAAGTAGAATTTTTTTAGATTATAATAGTAAAGAAGAATAACTTAAATTAGTTTGAATAACTAAGTTATTGAAGGAGGAATTCATGAAAAAATATTTTTCTATAGGAGAAACAGCAAAGATTAATAATGTATCTATTCAAGCTTTAAGACATTATGATAAGATTGGACTTTTAAAACCAGCTTATGTTGATCCTGAAAGTAAGTATCGATATTATTCATTACATCAATTTATCTATTTAGATTTAATAAAGTATTCAAAACATATTGGGGCTACTCTTAAAGAAATTAGTAATGTATTACAAGATAAAAATGTTGTTACATTATTATCTTTTCTTAATAAACAACAATCAGTAATAGAAAAAGAAATAAATCGGTTAAATAAGATGAATAATGCTATTGGGCATATAAAAGATCAAATTAAATATGCTGTAGAACTAAAAGAAACTAATGAAATATATTTCAGGGAATTAGAAAAAAGATTTATTATAGATATTGAATTGAATAAAAAAGATGAATATAGTGATGTTGAAATAAAGATAAGAAAGTTAGATAAGATAATGGAAGAGAATGAGATTATGCTTCAGGGAGAAGTAGGGTGTTTCATCAATTTAGATTTGTTTATTAATAAAGGTAAATTCTGTTATAAGAGTGTTTATTCAACGCTTTGCATTGATGACATTGGAAATAATAATTTAGATATTAAACAAATAAAAGAGGGTAAGTTTATATGTATTTCCTATTTGAGTAAAGAAAGAGAACAAGCAGTAGACAAATTAAGTAAATATATTAAAGAAAATAATATAAAATATAAAGGAGTTGGGTTAGAAATTCAGTTGTTTAACACAATAGAACCGTGTGAAAATACTGATTTATATGAACTACAAATTTTAATATAAAACTATTGACTCTATACATGGTATAGACTATATAATACCTTTTGGGTGATATAGAATGAAATCAATTTGGAAAGAATTTATGAAATATGCAATGCCATCTGTAATAGGTATGATGGTTTCAGCACTTTATGTTGTTGTAGATGGAATATTTGTTGGTAGAGGTGTAGGAGCAAGTGCTTTAGCATCAATAAATGTAGCTGTTCCTTTTACAACTCTATTAATCGCTATAACGATGATGATTACTATGGGCGGAGCAGCATTAATGTCCATAAAGTTTGGAGAAAATAAGTATGAGGAAGCAAATAATATTTTCTTAGAAAGCTTATTTTTAATCTTCTCTGTAATAGGTATATTAGCATTATTTAGTGTTCTTTTTCCAGAATATATAGCTAAAATGTTAGGAGCTAGTGATGGGTTACTAAAAGGTACGGCTGATTATATATTTTTCTATTTACTTTTTGGTTTAGGATTTTCTGGAAGTTTAGCACTAAGTGTATTTGTTAGAAATGATGGTAATCCTAATTTAGCTATGATTTCTCTAATAGTAGGTGCAATAACTAATATAGTACTGGATTACACTTTTATTTTTATTTTTCATTTTGGAATAGCTGGAGCTGCAGTAGCTTCAGGATTAGGTCAATTATCTAGTGTAGCACTTCTTTTAACTCATTTTATAAAAAGAAAAGGAAAACTTAAGTTGTATATGCCTAAGTTAAAGAAGCATGATCTTATTAAAATCCTGAGGGTTGGGACACCAGAATTTATTAATCAGATATCACCAGCAGTTAGTATTTTTGCTTTCAATCTGGTGTTAATTAGAAGAATTGGTGAACTTGGATTAGCAGGTTTTAGTATCATTAGTTATATTAGTGTTGTACTTATCGCATTATTTATTGGTATTTCTCAAGGAATTCAACCTTTGTTAAGCTATAATTATGGAAAAAGAGACTATGAAAAGGTAAAGCAAATATTCAAAATGGGTGTTAAGACGAACTTTTTTGTTTCAGTCACAATATATGTATTATTATTTGTTTTTGGTGAGACAATCATCAGTATTTTTAATAATGATGAAACGCTTATAAAGTTTACTTATAGCGCGATGATTATATATACATTTTCATTTATTATTGCATCAATAAATATAGTTAATCTAACTTATAATCAATCAATTGAAAAACCAAAAATAGCAAATATAATATCTATAAGTAGAGGAATAGTATTTCCAATAATATTTTTAATAGTTCTTCCTTTAATCATTGGAAATAGAGGAATTTGGATTTCAATTATTATAGGAGAGATTTGTACGTTACTTGTAATTGTATATCTGTCACATGTTAAGAAAATATTCGCTTAATTTTAATATAGTTTGAAACAAGAGATGAACTAAGTCTCTTGTTTTTGCTTTTAGGATAAGTTATCTGTATCTGTTAGTTGTTAACATATAGATAACGAAAGTTTACTAGTTATAACTAAAATACTATTGACAAAGAGTATAAAAGAATATATACTTATGACTATAAAAACAAATTTAGTCAAATGGAGTGAAAAGTATGCCCAAAGCGTTTACTAATCATGAAAAAGAAATAATTAGAAAGAAATTGATTGAAGTGGCAGAAGATTCTTTACGTCACTATGGTGTCAAAAAAACAACTGTAGATGAACTGGTAAAAGGAGCAAATATTTCAAAAGGAACATTTTATCTATTTTTTGATTCAAAAGAGATATTGTTCTTTGAACTATTTAGATTAAGACATGATTCAATACAAAATAATTTTCTTGAAAAGATATCGAATCTAAAAGACAATTTAAATGCTGATGTGATTACTAATGTTCTTTTTGATTTATATAAACAGTTAGAAGATTCATTTCTATTTTCATTTATTACTAGTGGTGACTTTGAATTGGTAATGCGAAAGGTTCCTGAAAGTATGCTAGAAGATCATAATAGTAGGGATGATTTAAGTATGGAGAAACTATTTTCTATGATGCCAAACTTAGATTCAAAGCAAGTAAAAGTTCATAGTGCAGCACTGCGACTTGTCTTAGTGTCAATATTACATAAAAAAGAAATAGGTGAAGAATCATTTGATGATGCTTTAAAACTTTCTATACGAGGGATTATCATTCAGATGATGAAGGAGGAAAATAATGATTAAAGTCGATAATTTAGAGTTTAGTTATACTAATAAGCCTTATATGAAAGACATTAGTTTTGACGTTAATAGGGGTGAGATTTTTGGTTTCCTAGGACCATCAGGAGCAGGTAAAAGTACACTTCAGAAAATACTTACTGGTGTTCTAACAAATTATAAAGGGAGCGTTACTGTAAATGGTACAGAAGTAAAAAATACAACTGCGAGTTTTTATGAAGACATTGGGGTTGATTTTGAATTTCCTAGTTTATATGAAAAATTAAGTGCAAAGGAAAATTTACAGTTTTTTGGATCATTATATAATAAGGAAAGAAACATTGATGAATTATTGAAAAGTGTTGGTTTACAATTTGATGCAGATAAGAAAGTAATGGATTTCTCTAAAGGAATGAAATCCAGATTGAATTTTATTAAAGCTTTAATTCATGACCCTAAAATTCTTTTTTTAGATGAACCAACCAGTGGGTTAGATCCAACAAACGCTAAAATTATGAAAGACATTATTCTTAAGGAAAAAGAAAAGGGAAAAACAATTATATTAACAACACATAATATGTACGATGCTACTGAATTATGTGATAGAGTAGCGTTCATTGTTGATGGGGATATTCGAGCGTTAGATACTCCAAGGAATTTGATTATGCTCAGAGGAGCAGTTAAAATTGAATACACTTACTTAAAGGACAAAAAGGAAATAAAGTCTAGTGTTTTATTAAACAAAACGAATAGTGATAATGAATTGAAACGAGCACTTGAAGAGAATATAATCACATCCATTCATAGTAGTGAACCTAATCTAAATGATATATTTATTGAAATAACAGGAAGAACACTAGTATGAAAATACTTAAATTATTAATGGGAGATATTCGTTTTCAATTCAAATATGGATTTTATTTCGTTTATTTAGTGTTTGCATTAATGTATGTAATATTGATTAAAGTACTACCAGGGTCTTGGACAAACACGATGGCAATTCTATTAATTTTCTCAGATCCATCAGCACTTGGTTTGATGTTCATGGGAGCGATCATCCATCTAGAGATTTCTGAAAAAACAATCAATTCTCTCTATATTGCTCCAATAAAACCATCGGATTATCTAATTGCAAAACTCTTATCAATTGCATTAATATCTGTACTAGTTGGTTTATTTATAGGCTTATCAGTACAAGCTATTACAAATTACTTTTGGTTTATTTTAGGATTATTGATTGGTTCTATGTTATTTTCAACACTTGGGCTAATTCTAGCATTTAAAACGAGTACCTTGAATCAATTTTTCATATCAATCATTCCAGCTATGATATTAATCATTATCCCAGGTGCTGCATATTGTCTTGGTTTAAACAATCCATTGTTTATATTTCACCCAGGGATTGCAATCATAGAATTATTATCTGCAGGCAATTATATCTTTTTATCCTTGGTAATATTGTTGATTTGGTTAACCATTGTATTCTTAATCGCACAAAAAGTTTTAGTTAAGAAGTTTAAGCAAGGAAGTGGTGGTAGAATATGAGAGCGATTATTAAATCATTTCGTATATTCTTAAGCCAAATATCAAGAGATGGTATGCTCATTATGATATTAATATCACCTGTTTTAGCAGGGTTTTTCTTTCGATTTGGTATTCCTGAAATTGAAAAACAATTGGTTAACTATCTAGGGCAAGCGTCAGTTATAAGTGACTACTATGGACTTATAGACTTGTTTCTAGTAACTATGACACCCTATATGTTTTGTTTTGCTGCTGCCATGACAATGCTTGATGAATATGATAACAACATCATCAATCATTTAACTGTCACACCTATAAGAAAAAAAGGGTATCTGATATCAAGGTTAGTGATTCCAACGCTTTTATCATTTGTTGCTTCAATTTTTATATTGTTGATTTTCTCACTTACTTCATGGTCGATAGTGATGGTAATTATTATTTGTTTTTTAACAAGTTTTATGAGTATGTCACTGTCATTAATTGTGTTCTCGTTCTCTAAAAACAAGATTGAGGGGATGGCAGTTGCTAAGTTATCCGGCTTAGTTATGATAGGACTTGTAATACCTTACTTTATAGATAATGGTACTCAATACTTATTCTCATTTTTACCCTCATTTTGGATTGCTAAACTAATGATAAGTCCAAATTATCTATCCTTCTTATATGCCACAATAACTAGTATTTTATGGATTTGGTTACTATACAAAAAGTTTGATAAAAAATTATCATCTTAAAAATAATACAAACATTACATATCAATCTAATATCTTGAAAACAATTATGTTTAGTAAATGGTTAAATATTAATTATAAGAAGCTATAATCATCACAAAATAAAAGCCTATTCTCGCACTAGTCAAGAATAGGCTATTTAATCACATCGTCTTCTGTTAAACAGAAATTAATTACTTAAAAAGTATTTCATCTCAATTTCATCTTCAGTTCTGTTATACTCAACGAATCCTACTTTAAGATAAGCTTTATAAGCGGATTTATTTTCTTTATCAACGGATAACAGTATAGCTTCTTTTTGATAATTATATTGTTTAATACCAAATGCAATACCTTTTAAAATAAAGTCCTTACTCATTCCGTTACCAACAAATTTTGGATTAAGTGCTAAACCAATTTCCATGAAGCCCGCTTTAAAATAATATTCAAATAACCCAATAAGGTTGTCTTTATCAACTACTGCATAACCATCACAATTTCCAGGTCCTTTCATCTCTTTTGATTCAGTGTTGTAGTTATCAAAATAAGGTTTCATAAAAATCTCTTTCATAAATCCTATATATCTCCAACTAGCTATCTCATTAGCATAATCTAATCTCATTGGTTCAAACTTATATTCCATATTGTCCTCCTAATATTCTATCCATTAAGTTTACAAGTAAGTTCATATCTTTTTTCTAAAAAATTCAATATTTATCATTATAAAACCATTATATCATAAATCTTGATGGTAACAAATCGTAGTTTACCCATTAAAGATAATAGAGAGAGAAGTTTAAGCGGATTTGTTATGCTAAATAGATCAAATTTGCTGGTTCGTTGTAAGCATATAAGAAAGAGGATTTTGTACTATTAAATTGTATGAGTCGTTGTATTTAGTTGTTTTCTTTTGTATATAAAAAGGCCTGATTTTCAGGCCTTTTGGTTAATTGTTAACGATTATTACTGTTACTGTACTCAACCGTTGTTCTTCATATGGTCTATCCTTAATTGTAATAACATTTGCGATTTGATCAACAACATCTAGACCTTCAACCACACGGCCAAATGCTGCATATTGACCATCTAGATAAGTTGCATCTTGATGCATGATAAAGAATTGAGAGCCTGCTGAATCATAATCTCTGCTTCTTGCCATCGAGATGACTCCACGTTCGTGCTTTAATGGATTTTCAACACCATTTGCTGAAAATTCTCCTTTAATGCTATAGCCAGGGCCGCCCATCCCATTTCCTAACGGGTCTCCTCCTTGAATCATAAAACCTTTAATTACACGATGGAATGTTAAGCCATCGTAAAAACCGTCCTCAACAAGTTTAACAAAGTTAGCGACTGTAATAGGAGCGATTTCTTCATAAAGTTCAATTTTTATAATGCTACCATCTTCCATTTCCATGGTGACAATGTGACTTGCAGTCACGTCTTCATATCTAATTTTCCACTTTGCATAAAGCGTTAGGTCTTTATTAACGGTTGATGTGAAATCATATGGTACTGTTAATTCTTCATCTTGGTACCATCCTAAAAATGTATGTGCTCTTTTAGTGGGCTCTATCATAGACAAATTAGTTCCGTGTAGTTGTTTAATTGATGGGAGTTCACTACCACCATTTGTATTGAAGTTAATTGTATACTCTTTTATCTGCCATTTCGCGTAAAGTGTTATATCACTATTGACAGATGTTTTTAATGTGAATTCATTTGTATAAGGGTTTTTAGACGTATACCACCCTTCAAATGAATACCCATCTTTATTTGGTATAGGTAAATCAGCTATCTTTTTCCCTTTAACCTGAATAGAGTTAATTTCTACACCATTATCTGCCTCAAAGTTTATAGTATAAGTTTTACTATGACAACCTGTTAGTATAGTCAATAGTATTAGGACCCAAATAAATTTTTTCATCTTCTCACCTCAATTAATTAATGCAACTTGAATTTTGTTAAGATTTTTATTTTTATCTTGTGTAATAATTATCGGTGAAATATCTAAACAATTTTTAATCAACTTTTAGATTTACTTTCACCTATACAAAAAATCCTTTAGATATATTATATACTAACGGAAACATTATTTCTATTCTTTTTTTACTCATTTAATTTTGGGATTAATTGTATTAGTTATGCTTACGTATTTTAGTAGAAATCCTTCAATTAAAAAAAATCTCCTTTGATTGACCTGCATTATCCAAAATTTATTTGATAATTTTTAAACAATATATTTATAAATAATATAAATTAATACACTAATAAATTAATTGCTCTTTTTCGTTTATTATGTTATAAAGAAATAAACAAAAGACTTTCAAAACAAGGAGTACTTATGAACCTTTTAAATGTAGAAAATATATCAAAAAGTTACAGTGAAAAACAGCTTTTAAATAATATAAGTTTAAGTATTAATGAAGGGGACAAAATTGGACTTATAGGAGTAAATGGCACAGGTAAGTCAACCTTTTTAAAAATACTTGCTGGGCTTGAAGCATCTGATCAAGGCAGAGTTATAACAGGTAATTCTGTAAAAATAGAGTACCTTTCTCAAAATCCACATTTTGATATGGAAGGTACAGTATTAGAACATGTTTTTAAAGGTGATTCATCTGTCATGAAACTTATCAGAGAGTATGAAGGGGCACTTGAAAATCCAGATAACAGTGAAGAAATTATAAAATTAACCAATCGTATGGATAATCTGAATGCTTGGAGCATAGAAAGTGATGTCAAAAGTATTTTAACAAAGCTAGGAATTACTGATTTTAACGCTAAGGTAGGCACCTTGTCTGGTGGACAGAGAAAGAGAGTTGCTTTAGCTGAAGCACTTATAAATCCTTCTGATTTACTGATACTTGATGAGCCTACTAACCATCTTGATAATGAGACTATCGACTGGCTTGAGCAATACCTTAACAAGAGAACAGGCTCTGTTCTCATGATAACCCATGATAGATATTTATTAGACAGAATAGTAAATAAAATAATTGAGTTAGACAGAGGAAACCTTTATCTTTATGATGGTAACTATAGTACTTTTCTTGAGAAAAAAGCTGAAAGAGAAGAGCAAGAAGCTGCTAGTGAAAAGAAGAGACGAAGTTTATATAAAAAAGAACTAGCTTGGATAAGAAGCGGTGCACAAGCTAGAAGCACAAAACAAAAAGCAAGAATTGACCGTTTCAAAGCCTTAAGTGAGAAGCTAGTCGTTGATTCTAGTGAAAAACTTGAAATTTCAGTGGGAAGTAGCAGGCTTGGTAAGAAAGTAGTTGAGCTTGAGCATGTTAATAAAACATTTGGAGAAAAAAAAGTTTTAGATGATTTTTGTTACCTAGTTTTAAGAGATGATAGGGTTGGTATTATTGGACCTAATGGAAGTGGAAAGTCAACTCTAATGAATATAATTGCTGGGATAGTCAAGCAAGACAGTGGTACTGTCGTTAGAGGGCAAACAGTTAAAATAGGCTATTACTCACAGGAAACTCATCATTTGAATGAGAGCATGAGAGCTATTGAATATATAAAAGAAGCTGCAGAATATATTGAAAATGCGGAAGGGTATAAAATTACAGCCTCACAAATGATGGAGAAATTTTTATTTTCAGGAACCATGCAGTGGACACCAATTGCTAAACTTTCAGGTGGAGAAAGAAGAAGATTATATCTTTTACGCGTGCTTATGGAAGCACCAAATGTTTTACTTTTAGATGAACCGACAAATAACTTAGACATAGAAACGCTTACTATATTAGAAGACTATCTAGATGGTTTTCCGGGAGCAGTCATTTCAGTTTCACACGATAGATATTTTTTAGATAGAATGGCTGAAAAAATATTTCTCTTTGAAGCTTATGGAAATGTTAGGCAGTTTACAGGAAATTACTCGGAATTTAAGGAGAAATTTGAGGATAAAATAGAAGTTAATATGTCAGTGGACAAAAACAAGAAATTTGTAGATAAAAAGAAAGAGAGACCTTTAAAGTTCTCTTTTAAGGAACAAAAGGAGTTTGAAGAAATAGATACGGTTGTTGCTGAATTAGAAGAAAAGATAGAAGTTATTGAAGAGAAAATTAATAAGGCTTATGTAAATTACACACTCCTTCAACCGCTTTTAGCTGAAAAAGAAGATTTGCAAAAGCAACTTGATCAAAAGATGGAGAGATGGATTTATTTAAATGAATTAGCAGAAAAAATTGAAGCAGAGAAGGATAAATAGTAAAATAGAGAAAATAAGAAAAAGGTTCTAGACATTGAACGAATGAAAAAAAGCTATCTGTAGTTATTGAACAGCAGATAGCTTTATATATTTTTATCATTAATTATGTGTTATTATCAAGTGTTTAATAACTACTGTAAAAAGTTAAACATAAGTTTATCTTTTTTCAATAACTCTTTTTAGAAATTCCTTAGTTCTTTCATTTGATGGATTTGAAAATATTACTTCAGGACGATTAGATTCTATAATATGTCCTTCATCCATAAAGACAACAGCATCACTAACTTCTCTAGCAAATCCCATTTCATGTGTTACAACAACCATAGTCATACCACTATTTGCTAAATCTCGCATAACATTTAAAACGTCACCAACCATTTCAGGATCTAAAGCACTGGTTGGTTCATCAAATAACATTATGTCTGGTGTCATAGCAAGTGCTCTTGATATCGCAACACGTTGCTTTTGTCCACCAGATAAACCACTTATATTACTATCGGTAAAATCTTTCATACCTACTTTCTTTAATAATTGAAGAGCTATTTGCTCTGCTTCATTTTTATTTCTTTTTAGAACTTCTACTTGTCCTATTGTACAATTATCTAAGACATTCTTATTATTAAACAAGTTAAAGTTTTGAAATACCATCCCTATTTTAGTTCTTATTTTATTTAAATCTATATTCAAAGATGTTAAATCACTACCTTCAAAGATGATATTACCATTATCAGGTTCTTCTAATAAATTAATACATCTTAGAAGAGTAGATTTTCCACTTCCAGAAGGTCCGATTATACAAACAACTTGTCCTTTATAAATATCTAAATTGATACCTTTTAGTATTTCTTTTTTTCCAAAACTTTTTTTCAAATTTTTAATTTCAATGATTTTATCCATGTAAATCACCTTCTTATAATGTCTGACTCGTAGGGTATGATAATTTTGTTTTTGAACCACTTATGTAACCACTTACTAAATAAAGAATTCTTGTTGTTGTAAATGTCATTAATAAATACAAACCTGCTGATATTACAAAACCTTCTAACTGTCGATAGTAAATTGAATTCACTTTCGTTGTAATAAAGTATAGTTCAGTCACAGAGATTACCATTAAAACCGCAGTATCCTTTATATTAACGACAAATTCATTACCAATAGCAGGAATGCTGTTCTTTATTGCTTGAGGAATGATTATATGAATCATAGCCTTGCTTCTAGTCATCCCTAAACTTCTAGCTGCTTCAAGTTGTCCTTTATCAATAGAGCTAATACTACCTCGTAATACTTCAATAATATATGCTGAAGTATTGATTGAGACAATTAAGATTCCACAAATAATTATATTTAGATTATATCCAAGTCCTGCTAATCCATAAAATATGATGACAGATTGTACAATCATTGGCGTTCCCCGTAATACTTCAACATAAATTGTGGCTAATATTACACCAGTTTTTTTAAGTATTTTCTGGATTAACGTATCACGACCTGTAATTTGTTGTATTTTAATAGGTACAATAAATACAGCTATTATTAAACCTAAAATCGTACTTGTTAGTGCAATTAACAATGTATATTTCATTCCATCTAGATACATTGGAAAGTAATTTCGTAATATATATAGTAACCCACCAATAAAACTATCAGGAATAATTTCTGTTGATGTAAGAAAAAACATAATGTCCTCCTAATATGTAATATTATGAACTTGATTTATTAATAAATTCATTCATCCATGTATTTCTATCTTCATTAGATATTTTAGCTAATGACTCATTTATTCTCTTTAATAAATCTGTATCAGATTTTCTTAATCCAATAGCTGTAGAAACTTCAGAATCATCAACGACAAATCCATTATTCTTATCGAATCTAATAATTTTTAAATCTGAATTATTATTTGCCATTTGTGTGGCTACTGGTAATTCACAAATAAAACCATCAGCAGCTCCATTTTTCACTGCTGTAACTAATGTTGAATAATCTGGTAATGATGTTTGTTTAATCGCACCGGTCATTTGTGAAATTAAATTTTCGTGTAGAGTACCAAGTTGTGATGTTATTTTAGCACCGGAGAAATCTAAAATTGATGTAGCATTTACATATTTACTATTATTTTTTATTACCACAACTTCTTCAGGTCGAAAATATATATCAGAGAATGCAATCGTTTGTTTTCTTTTTTCAGTTGGACTCATACCTGCAATGATTGCATCAATTTGATTTGTGGATAAAGCAGGAATTAAACCATCCCATTTAATCGCTTTTATAACCAATTCTTTGTTTAAGTCATCAGCAATTTTTTGAGATACTTTTACATCATAACCATCACAATATGCCTTTGTTCCATCAATAATAACTGCAGTATCAGTTTTGGTAGGGGATGTCCAATTATAGGGAGCGTAAGCACATTCCATACCTACTGTGAATGTTTTCGTATATTCTTTTTTTGAACATGCTGCTAATGTAAAAGTAAAAATTCCTAAAAATAGTGTTAATAATAATTTACGCATTTTCTTCCTCCTAGTATTTTTTTACATAAAAAAAGATGCAATATAGCACCTGCTAAATTGCATCTATTTATAACAAATATAAAAAGAAAAAAGATGCAATTGATAGCGCCAATACTTAACGTAGAGAGTAATACAAGTATTCCTTGTATTCCCACATTATATATATGCCTATACATAATGTTCGGCGATGTATACCTTTCAAATGCTTCAAAGCATGCCTGCTCCACATTTTACTAATTTGCATCGCAACCTCTATCAATTTTTATGATACACACATTATAACAGTAAGTTATTTATTAATCAACAAAAAAAATTAACTAATTTTTTTGATTAATAAATTTAATAGATATATCATAAGATTTAATATAGTAAAAAATTAAATTATAATAGTTACTCTTATAAGTAAATTCTATCTTGATTTAAAGATGAATAATTTAGATAGTTATGATATAATTTAATAAAAGGAGGGAAAATTATGTTTATAATTGTTAAGGAATATGAAAGTGGTGTTAAGTTTAGATTTGGGAAGTTTGTAAAACAACTAGAACCGGGTATTCGGTTAGTGATCCCTATTATCCATGAGTACAAAAAAATTGATTTAAGAACGATTACTCAGGATGTACCACAGCAAAAGTGTATAACAAAAGATAATGTAACCATTACGATTAATGCAGTTGTGTATTACCGTGTTTTTGATGCAAAAAAGGCAGTACTTGAAGTTAAAGATTGTTACTTTGCTGTTGCACAACTTGCTCAAACAACTTTAAGAAACTCTATAGGTGGCGTTAAGTTAGATGATTTATTATCAAACTTAAAAGTTATTTCAAAAGAAATTAAAGATATTGTTGATAAAGAAACCGATCCATGGGGAATTAAAGTTGAAAAAATAGAGATTAAAGATATTAAAATTCCAGAAGATATGGAACGAGTAATTGCGCGTGTTGCTGAAGCTGAACGTGAGAAAAATGCAATTATCGTTAAATCTCAAGGAGAAGTAGAAGCAGCAGAAAAATTAGCGATGGCAGCACAAATAATATCAAAACAACCAGGTGCAATGCATTTAAGAACATTGTCAACCTTAAGTGATTTGTCATCAGATAAATCAAACACTATGATTTTTGCAGTTCCTTTAGAAATACTAAAATCATTTGAATCCAAAAATAATGATAAAATAAGTGATATTGTAAATTCTGTCGTAAAAAGTTTAAATAAGTAGGAAACAGGTAGGCTATGGAATATACTTACAGAAAACACATATTTTTTATAGCGAAACTATTACCTTATTATGCTGGAGTAAGTGCTATTATATTTATTTTATCTTTAATCAATGAAGCTTGGATACTGTCAATTTTTATGGGATTCATATTTGTTTATTCTATTGTTATGACATAATTTTATAAAAAATTTACTACAACGAAGCTTTCAATAAATGGTAAAGGTATAGAATTTTGTAATTATAAAAAAGATATATTTATTCAATTCGAAGACATCAAGTATATAAATACAACTAGTGTATCTAAATTAGGTGATTTTTTTTCAATTCTTTCAACTTATAATGAAAAAGTGACAGTAACAATTCCGTTAAAAAACATTGGAGAGTTCGTAAAGATATTACGTGAAAAACTGCTTGAAAATAATAAAAATGATATTGCTAATGATCCTAAATTATTTAAGTTCTATCAATTATCAGTATATGCTGATGATAGCTTCAGAAGGTTGTTATATTTATGGCCTATCGGTTTGATTTATATCATAGGTTCATTTGTACTGCAATTACATTATCAATTGTGTATCATGAATCATTATTTATTATTCCATTTATATTACCTATTTTTATTTTTTTAATAGGTTATTTGATTCTTGAACTACTAGTATATGGAAAAAGAATTAAAAAGGAAATGGATTCAAATACTTGGGAATATCCTACTAGGAATACTAATAAAGAGAAAAAGGTTTTCAATAAATTAATTATGCTTTCGATAAGTGTTTATGTTGTAATATTAATATTAGTATATATAGTTTAAAATTGATCCTTGTTTTTTATTTAAATAAAATAACATTTATAATATATCTAAATAATTAAAAATGCAGCTTTTTTTAGAAAAAGCTGCATTTATTTTTTTTAATCATAATAAATAGAAATTAGCGGATTATCCTGAAAAATAATCTCATCTGTGGATCCTTTGCGAAGTGCTAGATTAAATCCATAATCAAACATATATTCTATTTTAGGACCAAAAGGTGTAAAGTACCTATACCTTGTAAATCCTTGAACGATTTCTTTGTATTCTTCACCAGCGTATCCATCAAGTTTCGTCGCAGTTACTATTAATTTAGAACCATAATTTGTTTTTTGAATAAAAAATAATGGGAACTTTCCTTCAATAGTTAAAGTGTTATTATCATTTTTGTAAAGTTCAAAGCCCATTTTTTCATCGATAGCAGGATAACCGATTCGTTCTTCATTAAACACGATATTATGAAATTTATTAACATTTTTATATTCCATTTTATAGTACTGATTTAAATTATCACCTGAATAGTTAATGACACTTTTCTTTGAAGTATTGAGTTTTAGATTAATTCTATCATAAGGGCTGTTATAGGTTAAAGTTGAAACTTCAGAATACTCAAATTCTATATTATCGTTACTATTTAGAAAATAACCTTTAACAATAGGTTCAGTTGTAGATTTTCCATTGTTCTCTTTAGTTCTTATCACTTCAAATAGAGTTTTCTCACCATCTGACCCGGTAATTTTAGATGTTAATGTAACCCTAGATAAAGAGTTGTTAGTGAAATTATAATGATTTATATTTGAAACATCCTCAATCATATCTAAATCTATATCTATAATATAATTATCTTGTACACTTGTGAAGGAGTTTTCTTCATAAGTATTATTGATTTCTTTTTTAATACTAAAGTACTCATATTCCAAACCTACACTACCTTTATATTCAATATTACTACTACTTAATATTAATACGTGTAAAATCTGACCAATGGAATTATAGTTGATTTCAATTTCTGTTTTTAAATAAGCACTAAACTCTTTACTTTCTTGAAATATACCATTGGACCATTGTTCGTTTGTGAAATTATGGAGTTCTTCATAAACATTAAATTGAAGACTATTCTTTGATTTTTCAATATTTTCTAGCTTAGGACAACTATTTACATATTGAGAAGTGTAAATTAGGTTATCATATTCATCATAAAATGAACATGCAATTACAGGTGGTGTTTCATGCTTGTCAATAAATTTTATTTGAGCCTCACCAATTATAAATAATAACATAATAAAAGTTAGGAGTGTGAATCCCTTTAATAGAATAAGTCCTTTGTTTGTTATATGAAATTTATTTTTTAAAATATAAAATAGACACATGATACTTAATAGTGTAACAAAAGATAAAAATAAATAAATAGTAGCATGTTTTATTACCATATTAGTTTTATTGAATCTTGGTAAATTCATCATTACAATAGATGTTATGAATAGTATGATTGTGATAAATAGTATAATTAAAATAAATTTTTTTGGTTTATTCATTCTCTTTCCTTTCATAGTAAATTTTTGATAAAAATTTACTATGAATCAACAGCGAAACACCTTAAGTAATCGGTAGGTATTATTTTTTTTATAAATAACTTTTTTAATAAAATCAGTAGGTACTGAGTTATTAAAAGGTACATACAGAACAGAAAGATGAACTGTTGAAGTAATCTTAATAATACATAATGAAGGTAGAAAATAAAATATAGTTAATATAAAGGGAATAAGAAGAGATATTAAAATTAGTCCAACAATGCCAGTAACAGGTGTATAACTAATAAAATAAAATTCAATTTTACATAAACTAAAAATCTGTTTTAAGAAGAAGACAATAATCGTAATGAATAAAGTGATATAAAACGAATTTGATTTAATATTTGCACTCATCCTATCTTCCCTCCTTAATAACAGCTTTTTTAATTATTATAACATTATTTAATAATAATCAATAGTTAGGTATGATGTTTTTATGAAAAAAGAAGTCGATGAATCCTTGATACGCTAACAATAATAAATCAAAAAACTATGATAATCAAAAAACGATTACCATAGTTTTTTATATAGTAGATTAAGTACTTATAAAATTATTTATTTTTCTTATCAAGAAGTATTATAATCTCAGCTAATCCTAAAAAGAAAGCATGGAAAATTAAACTAGATAAAAATACCGCAATTATAGCTAAGGGTGATGATAATAGAACAGTTAGTATTAACCCAGCAAAAATTGATAACGCTAAATATCCCCATGCTATAACTTTTAAATATGTCGCTATATAATTCTTATTTTTATTCATGTACTCATATGAATAGCGTGCATTATTTTTATATGAAATACTGTTAGTATTATCAGTATTGGTGATGATTTCTTCGCCAATTCTAAGAATTGTATAATATTGATTTTCATCTCTTTCATTTGAAATGAAAACAATTTCGTTATAATTGGTTAAATATTTCTTATAGTTGATTCCTGAAAACTCGAATATTGTATCGTCAATATAAGGTTTATATTTGTAAATTGTTCTAGATTTTTTAATAGTGTATTCACCCTTATCAAAAAGGGTTTGGTAATCATTTGCTTCCATCATTTAATCTCCTTTTCTATAATCACATTAATAATTATAACATATGAATTATCTTATTATAAGTAAATAAATATGTTATATTTGAATGGTTTATGATTTCATTTTTTAATATTTAGAAATATCCTGTTTATTCATTAATTATGTGGATTTTTTATATTTTTATGAAACATATACCTAGTGTTTATTTCATAACGTAAATATCGATATATATTTATCCAAAAATTATATATAATAAATATAAGATTAGTAATTAAAAATGATTTTGGAGGTGATTTCTTGAAGAGAATACTACTAACTGGCGCTACTGGATCAATTGGAGTCCAAGCATTAAGAGAATTATGTGAGAGAAAAAACCTTTACGAAACCATCATATTTGATAAAAAGACTGACCTATCAGTAAAAACATTAGAACCCTTTAAAAAATATATTAAGATTATATATGGTGATATAAGAGATAAACAGACATTAATTGAAGCTGTAAAAGAGGTTGATTTTGTGCTTCATTTTGCAGCAGTTATTCCACCTCTTGCTGATTATAATCAAAAACTTGCCTATGAAGTTAATGTTAATGGGACTAAAAACTTGGTATTAGCACTTAAAGAATATTCTCCAAATGCATTTCTTTTATATTCTTCATCTGTATCAGTATATGGTGATCGTTTAGAAGGAGAAGATATTCACATTAATGATCCCCTTATTCCTAGTGTTGGAGATTACTACGCTGAAACAAAAATAAAAGCTGAAAAGATAGTAAGTGAATCTGGACTAAGATATTCAATATTTAGATTATCAGGTGTTATGGGACCACGTCCTGGACAAGATAATAAAAAAATAGACCCAATATTTTTTCATATGCCTTTAAGGACGAGAATTGAAATTGTGACAACTAGAGATGTTGGATACGGAGTTGTAAAAGCAATTGAAAAAGAAGAAGAACTTAATGGAAATATATATAATTTTGCTGGAGGTAAAAAATGTCAAATTATATATTATAATTTCTTAAAAAGAGTATTCGGTGAATTAGGGATAAATATCGATCATTTTCCTAAATATTCTTTTGCTGAACAAAATTTTCATTGTGGATATTATAAAGATTCAGATGTACTTAATGATATTCTTCATTTTCAAAGAGATGATATTGATAGTTATTTTGAATGGACAAAACCAAAAGTAAATCCATTAACAAAGTTATTTTATAGAATTTTTAGTCGTGTAATAACCAAAAAGTTAGCTAAAGAATCAGATGTATTAAATGCGATGAAACATAATAATAAACATTTGATTAAAAGATTTTTTAGAGAATATCTAAATTAGTTAATAACATTACAATAGATTATTTAGAAAATGCACCTAAACTTTATCATAGGTTACTATGAACTTAGAATAGGTGCATTTTATATTTAATTATTAAACTATTAATTATTTAATGGAGTTAATACATTATTACCGAATGTATTATTTGTAATATGTTGATTATATATTTCATTCAGTAAATCTGTGTTAAAAGACATATCTGTCCAATTTCCTGTTTGATTATCTGTTGTTGATGAATTATTAGAGATTCCAAACGTTCCATTTGAGATATTATCTAATGTAAAATCGGTATATACTAGTACTGGGGTTGGAATACTGATATTTAATGAATAGTTTGTATCCCCAATATTGTAACTATACCCAAATTGATGTTTGCACTGTTCATAAAGTATTGATTATAATTAGATAATTCTTTGAACATTAAGGTCATTCTAACTAATATTTCTTCGTTAGATAAACCTGAGGATAAAGAACTCATCCAAATATCTCCTTGATCAAAACATCCTAAATCATTAGTACTTACATTAACAAGTAAACGAGCCACTTCTTCAAATCTTAAATAGTTTCCTGATCCATCTACCATAATAGTAAAATTACTTGTACTTGAGTTTTCAAGTGCATTTATTCTGTTTGTTAATTCAGTAATTTTAGCTTGCAATTCAGAATTATCTTGACTTTCTAAAGCATTTAAAGCTGTTTCTAATTCAGTAATTTTAGCTTGCAATTGAGAATTGTCTTGGCTTTTTAAAGCATTTAAAGCTGTTTCTAATTCAGTAATTTCAGCTTGTAATTCAGAATCATTAGTACCTTCATCAGATTCTAAATCATCAATTAGTTTACTTACTTTTTCAAGTAAAGCATCTTCATCATAATTTTCATTTGAGGCTATATCTCTTTTTAAACCAGTGAGAGTTTCACCTACAACAAAACCAGATCCTAGTAGTATTAAAAACAATTACGATTCCTGATAATTTTAGTGATTTTCCCATCTATTCTCCTCCAATAATTAGTTTACTAACTAACTATACATTATTTGCTTAAAATATGTAATCGATTACTTGAAAAAATTACCAAAAAGTATAGATGAAAAAAAACTTATGAAATTATGGTAATAGATACAGCTAATTGTACACAAAAAAATTGTTAACGGTTGAATTCAATTATATGTATTATAACCTTAGTTAAATAAATTATCAGATTACACTCCAATATTTTGGGTAAAGTTTTTTAATTTCCTTTTAATTCAATATAAATATTAACTTTTTTTCATATCTTATATTAAGATATGAAGGTGAGTAACATGAATACAAGAAGTAAATTTTTTATAATGATCATGCTTTCTATTATATGGTTATTGTTTTCAATTTTAATATCAATTAACTGGCTTAGAGATTTATCGAAAATTTTTGGTTTAACTTTAAGTATTATAATTGTTAGTGGAATTGCTTATATACCAGGTTACATCTGTATGAACTTATTGTATTCACTAATTTTAATTGATAAGAATCGGTATTTAAGTAATTATCAGGAAATATTATTAAATCATTTTCCTAATTTTGTTGTAACAATTTTAATACCTGTTCATAATGAAGAAAAAACTATCTATAAAGTATTAGAATCGATTAATAATCAAATCTATAACGGAAAAATTACTGTAATCGTCATTGACAACAATAGTACCGATCGAACAAATCAAAAAGTTTATGAGGCAATACGCAAATTTAATTTACCAATAAAATTAATTCATGAGTCTAAAAAAGGAAA
Organism: Mycoplasmatota bacterium; assembly: GCA_018394295.1. NCBI lineage: Bacteria > Bacillati > Mycoplasmatota > Mycoplasmatota bacterium. The sequence goes on along the minus strand of CP074573.1, from coordinate 1,604,340 downwards.
AAACCATGCTTTAAATGAAGGGTTGAAGCATGTTAGAACGAAACATTTTATAACACTTGATGCAGACACCTATCTACACAAAAATGCGATTAGTTTTATTGTTGAACGAATGTTAATAAGTAATTTATTAAATAATGTTGTCGCAATTGCTGGGTCTGTACTAGTCTTTAATGATACTGATAGTATTATAACGCGTATCCAAAAGTATGATTATTTACTGAGTATCAATAGTGTAAAAAGAATGCAAGGTTTATTTCATTCCACACTTGTTGCTCAAGGTGCATTTAGTATATATAAAACAAAAGAGATAAAAAAAATAGATGGATGGAATGATTGTATAGGAGAAGACATTGTATTAACATGGTTATTATTAGAGAAAGGATTTTGCGTGTTGTTTGAACCTAGAGCGATTTCTTATACATGTGTACCAAAAACACTCAAAGCATTTATCATTCAACGAGTTAGATGGGCTAGAGGTATGATTGAAGGATTAAAACATGTATTTCCCTTAAAACAAGGAAACATTTATTCTAAGTATTTAACATCTATTGATTTAGTGATACCCTATATCGATATTAGTTATCTATTATTTTTCCTACCAGGTGTTATTTTAGCTTTTATGGGTAAATTTTATATTGTTGGATTTTTAACATTGTTAGTTATACCAATTACAGTATTCAGTCACTTCATGATGTATCATATAGAAAAAAGAGAAGTACTAAAACCCTTAAATATACATTTGAAGTTATATTTTTGGGAATATATTATATTCATTCTCAGCTTCCAAAGTTTAAATTCATTTTCATCGATTATTGGATATATACAAGAATTATTTAATTTTAAAAGAAGATGGAAATAATAGAATTTTATTTGTTAATAATTATTGAATTATTAATTAACTTCAGATTCTTTATATTGTAGAATATGAACCTTTCGTATATAATGAAACTATAGGTATATTTAATAGATATAAATAGTTTTTACGAAATTGAAGTATTATTATATATAATTGAGATTGGAGTTGATTTGATGTCAAAAATAACAGGAATAGGCGGTGTCTTTTTAAATATTAGTGGTGATACCAAAAAATTATTAAAATGGTATAATGATGTCTTAGGTTTGAATATTACTGAATATGGAATTAACTTTCTAGCACCTAACAAACTAACACTAATCACCTTTGATAATAAAGAACATGGGAATTCTTTCTTAAATTTTACAGTTGATAATCTCGATCATTATATGGAAACACTAAAAGCTAAAGGGGTTAAAATTATTCAGGAAATAAGTGTATTTGAATATGGAAAATTCGCTCAAATTGAAGATATTCTTGGAAACCGTGTTGAATTATGGGAACCATTTGAAGAGGAGTATATCAAAATGGTTGAAAAAGAAATAACAGATTTTAATAAAATAAATCATGATGACAAAAAATAAAATGATAAATTATTAATTCTTTCAACAATTTTCTATTAAAAATGCTTATAATAGGAGTATAATTTAATTGAGAAAAAAATTATTTAATATAGGGAGGACTTATTATGGCTGATATTAAATTTGAAATTAAAAAATCTATAGGAGTACTTTCTGAAAGTAGTAAGGGTTGGACAAAAGAACTTAATTTAGTAAGTTGGAATGATAAAGAACCTAAATATGATTTAAGAGAATGGAATCCAGAACATAATAGAATGGGGAAGGGAATTACATTAACAATTGATGAATTAAAAAGGATTAAAGAATTATTAGATACATTAGATTTATAATTATAAAAAAATAAACTAAAAAAGATTGTGTAGTCTATGCCTTTTAGGCTCTCACAATCTTTTTTAATTTAAAGAATTAATCGATGTAATAATTTAAATTATTAAACCCAATATAATTAAAAATTGAGCTAAAATATAGGTGCTCATTACATATACATCATTATATTTTTTATGTTGTTTAAATAAATCGAATGCAAGAATCGTATCTGATAGTAAAAAGCATAAAGAACCAATAAAGGTTAGTAGGAAAGATAAGAAAGGCACACTAAACATTCGAGTTAGACTAGTAAAACTCATTATAATTATGATACTCATATATATTGTTGTTGGTATTTTCATTAATTTAATTACAGGAAACAATTGTTTTAATATATATATACCTAATAATAGATAAGGTATCAGAAAAATATAAAAATGGTAGGGGACAGTATTTAAATATTGAGTACTATTTAGAAATACCAGAATGTAGAAGATATGTCCAGTTAAAAATGCTAAAAGGCCAATTAATAAAAAAGATTGTTTAGAAGCCCATAATAAAAACACATCTCCTAAAAATCCACATACTAATGCGATAATAATATAGTAATTAGGGTTTGATACACTAAATAAATAATAAAGAAGCAGTAAAGGCATTAACAAAGGTTTTGTAATTTGTCTACCTTGTTTATAATTTTTTATTTCAAACGTTAGATGAAGAAATGAGATTAGAATAAAAACAATTAAAACAAACCATTTACTTATCAAATAAACCACCCCTATTTAGAAATTTAAATATTAGTATTTTAATTTTATTATAAAGCAGTTATAATAAAATTAGTGTAAAACTAATACAGACTAATTTTTAATAAAATTAGCAAAAAAACAGACTAGAAACACTATTATACTTAAATCATTTGATAAATTGAATAATTATATTATAACATAAATATATTATATAAATTATGGAAATATGGTTTAAAAGATATTTTTTTCATTATAATTGTATTCAATAGACTATAAATATATCCTAAGAAAAATCTATTTTAAAAAAAGAAAGATTCTAATATAAAAATACTACATACTATTCCATTATAAAGGCTAGGTGATAATTATGAATATTCTATTAATCGTTATCGGTTCTTTTCTTGTTATTGTAGGCGGATTAATTTGGCGTTATAAAATATTAGAAATTGTTCCCGGATATATTGAGGAAACAATAAAGGATAAAAAAGGTTTAGCTAAATGGATAGGGATTAATTATATCATCATGGGGCTCCTTATTGTGATTAATTCAATTATTTGTTTAATGATTAAACAAAAAGATGAGATTGTAAGTGTCATTGTCTTTACTGGAATTCTCTGTTTTTTTATTATAATTATTTCATTAGGTGGGAATCGATATAAAAAATAAATAGTGATTTAGATAGGCAAAGTGTGTAATATACTTTGCTTTTTATATCGTATTAAAGTTTAATAATTGAAGAGAATATGATATTATATAATAAATTAAGTTTTTGGAGGAAATATGAGAATTATTAGAAAATTACGTGTTGTTTTTAGTTTTGTTGTGGTTGTAGTATTATTTGGTTGTAATGAAGCTATGACAAGTAAAACAGAACAAACAACTAGTGAAAATACAACAACAGGACAAAATAGTGATCCTATGGATTTAGAAATACATTTTATTGATGTAGGACAAGCAGATAGTATATATATTAAATTACCAAATGATGAGCATGTGTTAATTGATGCTGGTAATAATTCAGATGGAGATTTAGTTGTTGATTATTTAGAAGATAGAGGTGTTGTAACCCTTAATCATGTTATTGGTACTCATCCACATGAAGACCATATTGGAGGACTAGATGATGTGATTAATCATTTTAATATTGAAGATGTTTATTTACCAAATAAATCAGCAACTACTAAAACTTTTGAAGATGTATTAACAGCGATTGATGCCAAAAATTTAACGATAACAAGGGCTAAAAAAGGAGTAACATTATTTGGTGAACAAATTAATGATAAACTTTTAGAAGCAGTGATGTTATCTCCAATTAGTGAAAGTTATTCTGAAACAAATGATTATTCCCCAGTTATTAAATTAACTTATGGAGATACTGCTTATATATTTACAGGCGATGCTGAAACAGAGGTTGAAGAAGAAATTCTTGATGGTGGTGCTGATTTACACGCAGATGTTTTAAAATTAGGACATCATGGTTCAATTACTTCTACTAGTGAAGCTTTTTTAAATGCGATTTCACCAACAATTGGGATAATTTCTGTTGGAGAAGGCAATAAATATGGACATCCTAATCAAGAAATTATCGATCGATTAATGAATAATAATGTTCAAGTTTATCGAACAGATGAAGCGGGAACAATCATAGTAAAATCAAATGGTACTAAAATCGAAGTTGGTACAAAAAATTCCACCTACCAACCTAATCCTGTTGAGACAACTACTGAGGATAATGATGTAACAACAACAACTGAAGAAATTAATGAAATAACTGTAGTAATTAATGAAGTACTACCTGCCCCTAAAACAGTCTACACAAAAGAATGGATTGAATTATATAATACAACATCATCTAATATTGATATTAGTGGGTATATATTAGATGATATTGAAGATGCTGGTAGTAAACCATATACCATTCCTGAAGGAACTATAATAGAAGCCAATAAATTTTATATAATTGAATTTTCTAGAATGTTTAATAATGAGGAAAGTGATGATGTTAGATTATTAAATTCAGATGGCGTTTTAATTGATAGTTTTACCTATAGTAATACAGAAATTGATTCATCATGGTATCGTATAACTAACGGTGGTCCTTGGAGTGATTCACCTACTGATAACCCAACGCCAAATGAGTCAAATTAAGGAGATATTTATGGCTGAAGAAAAAAAATATTGTATTGTAGACCGTTTTGAAAAGAATTATGCGGTAATTGAATTTGAAAAAGAAACATTCAATATTCCTAAAGTGTTACTTCCATCTGAAGTAAAAGAAGGGGATATAATTGATATAACTATCACTATAAATGATAAGAAAACTGAGGATAGAAAAAAGCGTATTGAAGATTTAAGTAAAAAATTATTTAAAAATTAATAAGATATAGAAAAAGAACTGATCATTATAATCAGTTCTTTTTGTTTTATTTATTAGTATAAACATCTTTAATAGTTTAAATAATTAGCGATTGTACTTACGTCCTTATCACCACGACCTGATAAATTAATTACAACAATCTTGTCCTTCGATAATTTTGGAACAAGTTTCATCGCAAAGGCAATGGCATGTGAACTCTCTATTGCAGGGATTATACCTTCTTTTTTACTTAAATAAGTAAATGCATTAACGGCTTCTTTATCCGTAATACTAACATACTCTACACGTTTTGTTTGAAATAAGTGAGCGTGTTCTGGTCCTACACTGGGGTAATCCAGTCCTGCTGAAATTGAGTAAACTGGTTCTACTTCACCAGTTTCATTTTGAATTACAATTGTTTTCATTCCATGTACAATTCCTACTTTACCTTTAGCTAAAGTAGCTGCATGCATTTTAGTATTTAGTCCATGACCTGCTGCTTCAACTCCATATAATTTTATTGCTTTGTCATCTAGAAACTCAGCAAATAAACCCATGGAATTACTTCCACCACCCACACAAGCGATTAAGTAATCAGGTAATCGATGTTCTTTTTCTAATATCTGTCTTTTTACTTCTTGTCCAATCACTTTTTGAAATTCTCTGACAATCGTTGGATAAGGATGAGGTCCCACAACAGAACCTAATACATAAAAATAATCATCTAAATTATTAATCCAAAAAGAAATTGCTTCATCTACAGCATCTTTAAGTGTTCTTGTACCAGATGTGACAGACTTAACTTTAGCACCTAGTAGTTTCATTCTCATTAAATTGAGTTTTTGTCTCTCAACATCTTCAGCTCCTTGGAAAACAAGACATTCCATCCCAAACATAGCTGCAGCAGTTGCAGTAGCTACACCATGTTGGCCAGCACCAGTCTCAGCAACAATTTTTGTTTTTCCCATTCTTTTTGCTAATAAGATTTGTCCAATGACATTGTTTATTTTATGAGCACCAGTATGATTTAAATCTTCTCTTTTTAGATATACTTTTGCGCCGCCTAACTCCTCTGTCATATTTTTCGCATAGTATAAAGGATTTTCACGTCCGACATACTCTTTTAGATAATAATTATATTCTTTTATAAATGATTCATCTTTTAATGCTTTGTTAAAAGCAATTTCTAAATTATTTAGGGCATTTTTTACTGGTTGGGACACAAATTGTCCTCCAAATTCACCAAATTGTAAATTCTTAATTATCATGATATGTTCCTCCTTGAATATTTTTATTTATGGATGTTGATTATGTTTTTAAGACTATTCAAGGAAAACCAGCCTGAATGATTAGCAAATAATTAATTTTGCCAAAGATAACCTCGTATTATTATTGTTTGGGGTAGGTTATACATGTTTATCAATTCCCTTCTTATGATTTAAGAAATAAAAAAAAGACACTTCATCACTAGGACGAAGTGCCGTTATACCACCCAATGTGTACTCCCCTATAACGTGGGAAACGCCGGCTTAAGGCTACTATTAATTCACCTTGCATCTCATGAACCCATTCAAAAACAATACTTGTGTCAACTTCACACCAACATCGACTCTCTGTAACAATTTTTGTTTTCTACTATTTTCAATCAATGATTTTTGCATATTTTGTATGCATAATATTATATCTAAAACCTATTAAGATGTCAACTAAATTATGAGTTAGTTGGGGATATTAAAATGTTTTGCGATAAAATAAATACTATCTTTTCTGTTATTTTTAAACCATTGAATTAATAATGAGGTAAGTCCACCAATTGCGAAATGAGCAGTATATGGTTTAGATATATTTGAAGATAGACCCATATCAATAATAGAAAACATATCGATAAGTAAGGATGTCCATGTCGAATAAAGTAATTGTGTTTTATCTAAATCAATAATTAACTGAATGATTTCTGGATTTCTATCCCAGTATTGAAAGAAGAAATTGATTTTCCCAGAAATATCTTTATTGTATAGGGTTAAATCATAGGTTTTATTTAGAAGTTCTAATAAATCTAATGTTTGGCTTTTAAGTTTGGTTTTCAAAATATCATCTTTGGAATAAAAATGTCTGTAAAACGTGGTTCTCCCCACACCTGATTTTTTAATAATCATACTGATTGAAATATGATGATAATTGTATTTCTTCAATAATAAATTTAATGCTTCATAGACAAATTCTTTGGTGTTATGAATTCTTAAATCTTCTTTATTTCGGAACAAATAAATCACCTCTGTTTCAAAAAAGTTTTGGTTAGTTGACTAGTCTTTTTCCTAATTATAATATATATAATGTAGTGTGACAAGAAAAAAAGGATAGAGGTGAATTATTGTGAAAGTCTTTTCTCAATTAATTACAAAAAGATCAAAGATTGTACTCACTATTTTTTTACTCTTATTTATTGGTGCTTTATTATTGATTCCGAAAGTTGGAATTAATGATAATAAAGCAGATTATTTATCAGAACAGTCTGAAACGAAAAAAGGTATTGTGATTTTAGAAACTGAATTTTCAAGTGTAAAACTAAATAGAAACGCGAAAGTACTTGTTAAAAATAAACAAATAGATGAAATATTAGTTATAAAAAATCAAATTGCGCAAATAAATGGGATTGGAAAGGTAATATGGCTTGATGATATCGTTGATTTAACACAAACACCAATTGAATATATTCCAGTTGAAATAGCAAGAAATTATTTAAATGGGATAGATGCATTATTAGATATAACATTTATAGAAGATGTTGATAGTGATTTATCAAAAGAAGCGATTAACTCAATCAATGATTTATTAGAAGATGATGGGGCTGGGGTTGGATTTACTTCAAGAAGTGTCATGGAAGTGGGGAACACAGCAACAATTATCGCAATTATTCTAATGATTATTATTATCATTTTATTTACGGAGTCATTTTTCTCATCAATTTTAATGTTAATCACGCTAGGGGTTGCGATAGTATTAAACCTAGGTACAAATATTGTATTTGGTGAAATATCTGATATTTCTTATATTGCTGCAGCAGTTATACAATTAGCAGTATCTATCGATTACTCATTAATATTTATGAAAAATCTTAAAGCTGCAAGAGAAAAATTTGATACAATTGAAGAAGCAATCAATGTTGCGACTAAAACATCATTTAGAACCATATTAGCTGGTGCTACAACAACCATTGCAGGTTTTCTAGCACTTGGTGTGATGAGTTATCAAATAGGAGCGGAACTTGGTTTTGTTTTAGCAAAAGGGGTATTGTTTAGTTTAATTTCTGTTAATATCTTATTACCAGCATTAATGAAGATAAGTATAAAGTGGGTTGATAAAACGAAACATAGACCTTGGCTACCTTCAATTAATTGGTTAAGTAAAATAATTAATGGAAAAGTTTCAATCATTATGTTATTCCTGCTAATAACATTAACTGTCATTGGTTATTATGGTCAGTCGCAAAATGAATTTACATATTCAGATAACCAAGTAGAATATACTGAGATTGAGAATGAAATAGTTGAAAAATTTGGTGAAAATAACCAGTTTGTGTTAATTGTCCCGAAAGGACAAAAAGAAAATGAAATGGAACTAATAGGTACAATTACACAATTAGAAAATGTTAAATCTGTTTCTAATTTAAATTTATTTGTAAATACATTTATTGGACCTAATACACCAGATGATTTTATACCAGAATCTGTAAAGCAACAATTTATAAGTGAAAACTATTCACTCATTATGATTACCATGGATTTAGAGAAAGAATCAAAAACAACCTTCGAAGCAATTGAAAATATTAGAGAAGGTGCTAATCAATTCTTTGATGAATCATATTTAGTAGGAGAATCATCAGTAATATATGATGTAAAAAATAATGTTGAGAGAGATTATTTAGCAGTTATCATCATTTCAATTGTTGCTGTTGGGTTAATCATTTTATTCACCTTTAAATCAATTACGATTCCAATCTTATTATTATTAGTAATACAAACTGCGATATGGATTAATATGGCTATTCCTCATTATCAAGGGGTTACACTTTCTTTCTTAGGTTATATTCTAATTAGTTCAATACAATTAGGTGCAACAATTGATTATGCGATTATCATTACAGAAAATTATGAAGAAGAACGAAAACTTCATAATCCAAAAAAAGCAGCTAAGATAGCTTTTAAGAATTCATCACAATCTATAATTATATCTATGATGGCTTTAGTAGTAGCTGGATTATCATTAGCTCTTATAATGGAAATGGATTTAATTAAGGAACTCGGATTGTTAATTAGTCGAGGAACAATTATCAGTGGTGTATTATCATTGTTGATATTACCTCAACTACTAATTTTATTTGATAAAGTAATTCAGAGAACCACTTTAAAAAGAGAAGCAAAATAAATATATTAAAGTGAAGATGAGTATATGAAAATAAATTCGCTAAAAGAATAGAAATAATGGAAATAAATTCCATAAGTTATTTTACATGAGAAATATTTTGTGATAATATTGAATTGAGATAAAAGAATAGGGGATTAATAAAGATCAGTATATTTTTTTATTTTAAATATGTTGTAGAATTGAATAAATAATCATTATAATTTATTAGTTTAATTGGAGGCATTATGAAAAAATTACTAGTTTTTATAATTGGAGTGATGATAGTCATGAGTTTGAATGCATGTAAAAAAGAAGAACAATCGAAAGAGAATACTACAGAAAAAATTGCTGAGACAACTACAGAAAAAATGGTCACTACGGAGCCAGAGCCTTATCTAGGTGAAAACGTTGAATATCTCACTTATGAAGAACATACCATTGTTCACGTAACAGAAAATCTAGTTCAAGGTATATTGGGAGACCTATATTACGATTCAGGGAGTTTAATATTAAAAGAAGGAAGTTTAACAGGAACTTATACTTCTCCTATTATTAATACTAAAACATTTGATGAATTAGTAGGTTCTTGGAATGCAATAACTCCAGGTAAATCAAATATTGAATTGAAAATTCAAGTGAGACAAAATAATGAATGGTCACAATGGTTTACTTATGGTAGATGGGGATTTGGTAAATATAATGGAAGTATATCAAATCAACAAGATGATATTGCAAGAATGTCAATTGATACTATTAAACTTAAAAATAGTTTAGGTGCTGATGCTTTTAAATATCAAATTAGTTTAACAAGAAAGAAAGCAGAAGATGAGAGCCCTCAATTGAAATTAGTTGCTGCAACAATGAAATTTACGAATGATGTGATTGAAACAATTGATTTAACAGAATTGAATTGGAAAACAGATATTGAAGTACCTGTTCATTCACAAATGATTGTACCAACTATTGGAAATATTATTTGTAGTCCAACATCTTTAACGATGTTACTAAATTATTATGGTATTGATTATACGCCAAGTGAAACCGCTGCAAAAGCAAAAGATATTGGCGCTAATATCTATGGAAATTGGAGTTATAATGTAGCTGTAGCTGGTGCTTTAGATTTAGAAGGGTATGTGTCAAGACTTTCAAGTATTGATGAGTTAAAGCTCCTAATTGCGAAAGGAAATCCAGTTGCTGTATCCGTTACGGTTAAAGATTCATCACAGTTAGACGGGTTACCATTAAAAAGTGATGGGGAAAGTGTTATGACTTATCCTGGTGGTCACTTACTTGTTGTCCGAGGGTTTAAAGAAGTTGACGGTATTGACTATGTTATTGTTAATGACCCAGCAGCAAGATCTGATGACAAGGTAAATCGTTTATATAAATTAGATCAATTCGCCAATATATGGAAACATTATGTTTATGTTGTAAAAGAAAAAACCATAAATAATTAAGTAAATAAATACATTTAGAGAAGATTAAGTGATATTATACCTATATAGTAGACACTAAATAAAAAGGTGTTGGCTATGTAGGTATTTTATTTTATAATAAATTTAGATAACTAAGGGAGATGTACTAATGAAGAAGAAATTAAGAATTAAAGATTATATAAAAAAACATAGAGATGAATTAGAAAAGAATCCCTATGTTAGGAAAGTTGGTAAGACAATCCAATATGCACCTGAATTTAAAATTAAAGCAGTTGAGTTAAAGAAAAAGGGAGTATCTATAAGAGAAATATTTGAAAGTCATGGATTACCCTATAAAGAACCTAAAAGTAATACTTACATAACAAACTGGACTAAACAATATGAAGAAAAGGGAAAAGAATCATTTTTTAATGAATCAAGAGGTCGTAATATAAATGGTAAATCAGGAAGACCAAAGAAAGAAGCAATAACAGCTGATGAAAAAGTATTAATACAGGAGAAAATAATAGAAGCGCAAAGGCAGGAGATTGAAGCATTAAAAAAGCAATTATGGCAAGGAAGGAAGGTGAAAATAAAAGAAAATAAATATGTTCCAACTCAATTAGTATTTCAATTTATCGATGATTTAAAAACTAAAATTAATGTACCAATACAAACATTATGTAAATATTTTAATGTATCAAGATCTGGTTATTATAAATGGATTAAATCTGCTAACAAGAGAAGACAAAGAGAGTTACAAGACAAATCAGATTTTAAATTAATAAGTGATTTGTGGGTAAAAAATAAAGAATTTGGATATCAAAGAATTACAATGCATCTAAGAAATGATTTAGGTGTAGTAATGAACCCTAAAAAAGTTTATCGTTTAATGAAAAAGAATGGTATACGTTCTACAGTAAGGATTAAAAATCCCTATAAACATTTAAAAGACTCATATAAAAATCATCATACATTTGAAAATGTATTAGATAGAAATTTTGATGTTGATGAACCTGGTACAGTATTCGCGACTGATATCACATACTTAATTTTTAATGGTTATCGATATTATTTATCTGTAATTAAGGATCTTTGTACACGTGAAATTGTAGCTTGGAAAGTATCTCAAAATCTAAGTCTAGATTTATCGTTAGATGTAATTAATCAACTTGTTGAAAGATATGGAGAAGAAAATCTAAAAAATACCTTAATCCATTCAGACCAGGGTTTACATTATACTAATTCAATGTATGTAAATAAACTAAAGGAATTAAATATTATTCAATCTATGTCACGTAAAGGTAATTGTCTAGATAACGCAAAAATGGAGACATTTTTTGGACATTTCAAAGACGAGTGTGAGTATTATGATGCTACTGATATTAAATCATTGAGGTTTATATTAAATGATTATATGAATTATTATAATCATAAGCGTTATCAATGGACATTAAAAAAGATGGCCCCTGCGCAATACAGAAGCCATCTACTAGCAGCATAAAATATTAATATATTAACTTTTTTGTTTCTGTCTACTTGACAGGTATAAGTTCATAAGTTCTTCTCTTTTTTTATTATCAAATTATATAGTTACTCTCTGACAAAATAATCAGAAGATGAAATGATTAAAAACGGATTTATCTAAATATATTTAATAAAAACTAATTATATATTGATAGTTAAACTCATTTTTCGACATATTACAGTTATTAGAAAATATATAATTTATATAGCGCTTAATGTCAAGGTAGTTGTCGCATATTTTTAATTTTTTTAAGAAGATTTTGTTTCTTCTTTTTTCAAAATTGATGATTTTTCTGGGTTTAACCAAACAATGTTTTCCACACTCCAATTTCTTATGTTTCTCGACCATCTTTCTGGGTGTTTAAGTTGTGCTTGTTCATAGACTTTAATTCGCTTTTTTAATATTTTATTAGATAAACCGGAATGCCTTTGGTGTGGAGTTAAATATTTTATCCCACTATGAAGATGTTCATAGTTATACCAGTTTATAAACTGTAATGTCCAAGTTCTTGCTTGTTTAATAGTCTCAAAGCCCTTATCTGGGTAACCTGGACAATATTTGAATGTTTTAAATATAGACTCCGCATAAGGATTATCATTACTTACTCTAGGTCTACTATTTGATGGAGTAATACCTAGTTGATAAAGGGTCTCTAAAAGAGTGGCTCCTTTCATCGGACTTCCATTGTCAGAATGAAGCACTAAAGGTTTTTTATGTAAAAGTATATTTTCTGCTAATACTGCTCTTTTAACTAATTCACTAGCGTGTTGAGCAGATTGTTCAGACCATATTTTCTGTGATATAATTCCTGATGATCATGGCGATACATTTGATACATCAACAGAAAATCTTACTACTTCCGTATATAATGGGATGATTTCTCCATCTGGTGATATTGATTATTTTAATTTCACAATAACAGAAACAACTACGATTGCTTTATACACTGTATCTAATTTAGATACAATTGGGTATTTATATGATAGTTCAGGGAATGAAATTCATATGAGTGATGATACAAATTATGGAATGGATTTCTTTATCGAAATTACTTTAAATCCAGGTCTTTATTATCTTAAAGTATCGGATTATGGTAGTGATTATGGCAATTATATGTTATATTTTGAATTAATTGCATAACCTTTAAAATAATTAAAGCGCAAGAATAATTGTCTTGCGCTTTTATTCAAACTTGTTATTCATCTACCCTTAGCATATTGATAGGTTAAGATTGGACATATGGTTTTAAAAAATAAAAAACCCTTTAGATTTTTTATCTAAAGGATTTTTACTTTAAGCAGTAATTTCTTCTTCTTGTACAGGTTCTGATACACTATAAAGTATAAAAACAAATATATTAAATATTACATATAAACTAATAAATACTTTCAAAAAATGGATAGATAATGGGAAGAAAGACTCTAATAAAATATTAAGTAATAATAAACTGGTTTGAATACATATAAATGCTTGTAGGTCTCGTTTATTAATTTCATTTTTTAATTTTACAATAATGATAATTAATAAAATCAAAATTAAAGTTGTGTTAAAAATACCACCAATAATAGGCGTCCACTTAATATTATTAGTTAATAGATTTACTACAGTTATAATGAGGGCTAATAATGCTCCACCTAAATTTAAATCATGTAATCGAATTGATTTAAAAGAAGTAAAAATAGCTAATTCTTTTTGAAATAATTTTTTCAAGATACATCCTCCTTTATAATTGCATATTTACTATAGTTTATTACAATAATATTAATTTTTTTGTATATATATGTCAATATTTTCAATTATTTTTTAATTATATTATTTTTTTAATAAGTAAAATATAGAAAAGTATTGTAAATAATAATTATTTAATTTTTGATGAGATGTTTACTAAAATAATGAATATATTAATTTTATATTTTTTATTAAAATTTAGGTGGATTTGCATAGTATATTAGTAAATACAAAAAATAAGATTAAATAATATAAGAAAAGGAGAGAGACATGAAAGTACGTGAATATAATAAGGATTCAAAGGTTTATTATTCAGCTAATGATCGATTTGTTAAAAAAATAAATGATGATATCTATGAAGTATATCATATTAGTAATATAGAAGATGGTTATGTGTTAAATGTAACAGCGATTAATTTAAGTGATAATTTAGATATTAATCATTATTTAAAAAACTGTGGATTAAAGTATATTGAAGAAGAAAACAAGATTGTTCAAAGACATGATGAAAACAAAGTAGTTTCTAGTGATAACGAGTTGGTTAAATATATATTAGCTGACAAGTTAATTAAATCAGGTGCTTTTTCAAATGTGAATCAATTTGAATTCGAAAACGCTAAGGATTTAAATGAAATTATTTTAGAACATAATATTCCTCATCGTTTTAATAATGCTACCTTACACTCATTATAAAATTATGCCATAGATGAAAAATCTATGGCTTTTAAATATATTTTATGAAGTCGCTAGAAAAAGATGGAATTATTAGTTATAATGTAAAAAATAGCTTATTGAAAATAAAGGAGTAGGGTATGAATAAAAGAAAAAAAGTCTCTATTGTTGGAGCTGGTTTTACTGGTGCTACGACTGCTTTTATGATTGCACAAAAAGAGTTAGCGGATGTTGTTTTAGTTGACATACCTGATAAAGTAAAATCTACTAAAGGAAAAGCTTTAGATATGTGTGAAGCTGCTCCAGTATTAGGTTTTGATACAAAAGTAAAGGGTACTTCAAATTATGAAGATACTTTAGATTCAGATATTGTCATAATTACAGCTGGAATTCCACGGAAGCCGGGGATGAGCCGTGATGAATTAGTATCGATAAATTCACATATCATGAAAAGTGTGACGAAACAAATTATAAAATATTCGCCAAACTGTATAATTATAGTGCTCTCAAATCCAGTTGATGTAATGACTTATACGGTTTTTAAAACATCAGGTTTCCCTAAAAACCGTATTTTAGGACAATCTGGTGTTTTAGATACCGCTCGTTTTAGAAGTTTTGTCGCTGATGAATTAAATATTTCTGTTAAAGATGTATCAGGTGTTGTTTTAGGTGGACATGGAGATAATATGGTACCACTTATTCGGTATTCTTATGCTGGTGGAATACCACTAGAAAATTTAATTGAAAAACAAAAATTAAATGAAATTGTTGAAAGAACAAGAAAAGGTGGCGGAGAAATCGTTAATTTATTAGGAAATGGTAGTGCGTATTATGCACCTAGTGCTGCCCTTTTAGAAATGACAGAAGCAATTATTAAAGATCGAAGACGTATTATTCCTGCGATAGCATATCTAGAGGGAGAATATGGATATGATGATATTTATTTAGGAGTTCCAGTAATAATTGGAGGGAATGGTGTAATGAAAGTTATTGAGTTGGATTTAACCAATAATGAAAAATTATTATTAGATAAATCAGTAGCTTCTGTTTTATCTATCATAGAACAATCTAAAAGAGCTTAGGCTCTTTTTTTATTGAAATATTATCCAAAATATGTTTTATATACCAGTTTGTTTATTATAAAATTTATATTCCATAATAATAATGTAGAATAAAATTCCTAAACGGAGGAGAACATGAAAGTAAAATTAATCTTTTTTACAATGCTTTTTTTATTGATTGTTGGACTATCAAGTCAAACAAAAGCAGAAGATAATCAAATGAATCAAAGAATATATATATATAAAGAGTATGCCTTAATCACTGATATCCCTTGGTATATGATAGCAGCGATTGACCAATATGAAAGAAATACAAAAAACTATCGGTCATATTGTCCTAAAGAAGATGAAGTTATTTCAATCTGTTTTGAACCAAAAGTTTGGAGTGGGATCAATAATCCCATTAAAGAGGACTCAAATCTTTATCGAATTGAATTATTTAATGGCATGGGTGTTGATGGAGATAATGATGGAGTTGCAAATCGTTTAAATACATATGACAGATTAACTGCGATGGTTAATTATATTAACTTATATGGTGTTACAGAGGATAAAATTAAAGAATCTCTAATAAATTATTATAAGAGTGAAAAAGGTGTAAAGATTATATTTGAAATTGCTCAATTATTTCAGCACTACCAAACAATTGACTTATCAAAGAGAGTTCATCCAATTCCGAGAGGTTATGAAGCAAGTATGGTCAATAATTATGGAGGGACAAGGTCTTATGGAGGGCTAAGGGCGCATGAAGGAGTTGATATATTTGCGCATTACGGTACCCCAGTTGTTTCAACTGCTTATGGAATAATAGAAATAAAAGGTTGGAATAAATATGGAGGATATCGAATAGGAATACGGGATATTTATAATACTTATGAGTTCTATGCTCATTTACGAGGATATGCTAAGAACATCAATGAAGGTGACTTTGTGGAACCTGGTCAAGTAATTGGCTATGTGGGTTCTACTGGATATGGTAAAGAAGGAACAAGCGGGAAATTTCCCCCTCATTTACATTTTGGCTTTTATAAATATGATGGTAGAAAAGAATGGAGTTTTAATCCCTATTCTTATTTAAGAAAATGGAAAAGAATTCGATTACATTAAAGACCTTAAATATTAGGTCTTTTCTTTTATAAAGACTTGACAGATAAGGTAATATTTGGTTTCATATAAATAACTATTGATATATTAGGAGAAGACTATGGATTTAAATAACATGTATTTTATCGGTGGGTCACCTTGTTGTGGGAAAAGTACAATTAGTGAAAAATTAGCTGAAAAATATGGTTTTTACTATTATAAGGTTGATGATTATTATGAGCAACATATGAAAGAAGGAGCTAAAAGAGGTTACTCTATGATGTCGAAATTATCTAAACTTAGTTGGGATGATATTTTTTCAAGAGATATTAATACACAAGTAAATGAAGAATTGCTGTATTATAAAGAAGAGTTAAATTTGATCATAGAAGATCTTGAAAAATTAGATTGTGAGAAACCCATTATTGTAGAAGGAGCTGCGATTTTACCTGAATTTATTGAAAAAATGAATATAAAGAAAAATAAAAGTATATTCATGGTCCCAACGCCCTCATTTCAAATTAATCATTATCGAAAAAGAGAGTGGAGACATTGGATTTTGAACCAATGTAAGAGTCCTGATAAAGCCTTTGGGAATTGGATGAAACGCGATATTGAATTCGCTAAAGTAATAATAAAAGAAGCTAGAAAAAATTATCGTAATTTTATTATTGTTGATGAAGATCAATCGTTAGAGACTAATTTTAAAAAGGTTGAGAAGTTCTTTAATTTAGGATAAATCGTATAAAATAAAAAAGGATTACTAATTTAATCTTTAACTATGGATAATAATGTAGTACAATATAATAAATTAAATTATGAGGTGACATAATGAATAAGGAAACTATCGAGTTATTTAAAACATTAACTTGTTTACATGGAACATCAGGTTATGAGCATGATGTAAGAAAATTTATGAAAGAACAATTACAAAAATACTCTGATGAAATTATTCAAGATAAGTTAGGGAGTATTTTTGGTATTAAAAAAGGTATAACTAACGGACCTAGAATTATGGTTGCTGGCCATATGGATGAAGTAGGATTCATGGTTACAAAGATAACTAAAAATGGGATGCTTAAATTTCAAACACTAGGTGGTTGGTCACCATACGTGTTACAGTCTCAAAAATTAGTGGTTCATTCGAAAAAAGGTCCTATTTATGGAATTATTGCTTCAACACCCCCACATCTAGGTGGAGGAGATAAACCAGATGTAAAAAAAATGTTGATTGATATTGGTGCAGATAGTAGCGACCATGCCAAAGAATTAGGAATTGAACCAGGTGTGTTTGCAACACCACATATGGACTTTACTCTTACGGCAGATAAGAAAAAAATTATCGCAAAAGCATGGGATGATCGTTATGGATGTGGTCTCGCAATTGAATTATTAAAAGAATTAAAGGATGAAAAATTACCAAACACCCTATTTTGTGGTGCAACCGTTCAAGAGGAAGTTGGTACTCGAGGTGCTCAGACAGCTGCAAATATGATTAAACCAGATATATTTTTCGCTTTAGATGCATCTCCAGCAAATGACATAACTGGTGACAAAACACAATTTGGTCAACTTGGAAAAGGTGTTTTATTAAGAATTCATGATAGATCATATATAACCCATCGTGGTATGCGTGAATTCATGTTAGATATGGCTGAAACACATCATATACCTTATCAATATTTTGTATCACCTGGTGGTACAGATGCTGGAAAAGTTCATGTTTCTGGTGAAGGGGTACCATCAATATTAGTTGGAATTTGTGCGCGATATATCCATTCTCATACCTCTATGATTCATATGGATGACTATGCTGCCGCAAAAGAAATGTTGACTAAATTAGTGAAATCCCTAGATCAAACCACCTATAACACGATTATCGAAAATGTCTAATCTAAAAATTGTTGTTGGGTCATCAAATAAAGTTAAAGTTAATGCGATAAAAAATATATTCGCTAATTATGAAGTTGTTGGTATTGCGGTTAAAAGTAAAGTCTCAGACCAACCTATTAGCGATGAGGAAACTATTAGAGGGGCACTAAATCGTGCATTAGGAGCAAAACGTTTTGGAGATATTGGAATTGGATTAGAAGGTGGTGTTCAACAAACCTCTTTTGGAATGTTAGTGGTTAATTATGGTGTTTTAGTAGATGAAAAAAGCCAGGTTTATCTTGCAGGTGGGTCACGATTTTTATTACCTAACGAAGTTTCGAAAGATATTTATAAAGGTAAAGAACTAGGTGATATCATGGATCAATATGCAAATAAACGGAATGTAAAACATGATGAAGGAGCTGTGGGTATTTTCACGAATAATTTTGTGAAACGAACTGAAATATTTGAACACATTGGATTACTATTATATGGTCAAATGGTCTCAGGCAAAAATAATATTAATATAAACAATAATAGGTGAAAAAATGATAAAATTACAATCAATTGAACAATTCAAAGAACTTAAAAAAAAGCACACTGTTTTTCTATTTTCTGCAAAATGGTGTCCTGACTGTCGAGTTATTGAACCCTTTTTAAATGAATTAGAAACAATATATTCAAACATGGAATTTGTCTATGTTGACCGTGATGAATTTATCGATTTATGTATTGAAAACAATATTTACGGTATACCTAGTTTCTTAGTTTTTAATGAAGATGAATTACTGGGCTCATTTGTTAGTAAATTTAGAAAAACAAAGCAAGAGATTATAGATTTTTTAGAAACAGTGAAGTAAAGTTATTAGAATCAATCTTTCTTATTAGAAAAATTGATTCTTTTTTTTGTATTTATTAAAAGATATAAAGAAAAATTTATATTTGTATCTGTTTTAAATCAGTCAATAAACTAGAATCAGACATTTCTTTATAAATTAAACTATAATTTGAAACTTTTAATTGTTTTATATGAGTTAAATAACGGAATTAAATGAATTTTAACTTTTACTTAATTTTATTATCTTGAATTTACCATTTTTTAGTGAATATTTTTTTATAATATGATAGAATGGTAGTAATATGGACCTACTATACTTTATGGGTGATTTTATGAATGAAAAATTTTATGAGAAGAAAAAAAATAATCCAAATTTAAATAAGCGAAAACGCGATAAATTTATAAAACCACTTATCTCAGATGAAGATTTGAAAGATGATAGTGATGTTTTTTTTAGTGTTGTCAAAAATCGATCTAAAAAAGAAAAAAGAGATCAGGATAATACTTCAAGTTATTTTTTATCTCCAATGCGTGGTAGAGTAGAAGATCGTTCAACCTTCCCTGTAACAACTAGTAGAGGGAAGATTGGAAAACAATATGATTTTTTACGTCAAGAGAAAAAATTAAAAGAAGAAGAATTAAAAAATAAATTTGGACATGAGTATTACGAGTTTAATTTATTAAATAATCACATAAAGAAACGTGAAAACTTTATAAATAACAACTTATCGGATTCCTCTAATAAGAAACAAGATATTCCATCTGAGATCAATCAAGCAAAACCAATTAATCAAGAAGTTCATTTTGATGAAAATGAGCAGAAAATGAATAATTCAATTAATATTATTTATGAGGAAGATATAGAAATTGATGATACAAATAACATAATGACCTCATATGATGATACTAGCAATGTTTCTTTTTTTAATGATTTTGAAAAAATGAAAAATAACGATCAAAATATGTATTCAAATATAAATATCTATGAACATCAAGAAAAACGTCAAGGACTAAAAGAAGAATTAAAAAAATTATTCGCAGATGATGATTATTCATACAATGATGATGGTTATTACAAGGAAAATTTTAATAATCAAGATAATGTTAGTTATCAGGATGATTTTAACTATAAAGATGACGTAAGTTTTCAGGATAAAGTAAATTTTCAGGATGATGTAATCAATAGTAAGCCTAATATAGTAGAAAAAGATTCTATCTCAAAAAATAAAGTTAATTTTATTAATTTAAAAGAAGAATTAGACCAAGAGTTACATAAGAATTTAACTAAAAAAGAAAACGATACACCAAAATATCAAGATTTAGCACAATATCATTTTCCACCCATTGATTTACTTCATGAAAAAACAGCTTTTATTTCTGATGATACTGAGTGGATTGAAAATCAGATACAAATATTAGATGGGACACTAGAAAGCTTTGGAGTAGGTGCTAAAACAGTGAATTATACACAAGGTCCATCTGTGACACGTTATGAAGTAGAACCTAATCCAGGGATTAAAGTAAGTAGAATTACTTCTTTACAAGATGATATAAAGTTAAGATTAGCTGCAAGTGATATAAGGATTGAAGCACCGATATCAGGTAAGAGTACCGTAGGTATCGAAGTTCCAAATCAAGAAAATAGAATCGTTACTTTTAGAGAAATTATTGAAAGTGCTTCTTATAAATCGTTTAAATCACCATTAAAAATTGCTTTAGGACTTGATATTGCAGGTGAAGCTATTTTTTCAGATATTAGTAATATGACCCATAGCTTAATCGCAGGGTCTACTGGTTCTGGGAAAAGTGTTTGTATTAATTCAATTATTATCAGTATCTTATATAATGCATTACCTGATGAAGTAAAACTAGTATTAATTGATCCTAAAAAAGTTGAATTTAGTTTATATCGTGATATTCCCCACCTTTTAACTCCGGTTATAAATGATCCTAAAATTGCAACTGCAACTTTAAGATGGTTAACAGAAGAGATGGATAGACGATATGAAGCAATTGAAAGTGTTGGGGCTCGCGATATTAAAAGTTATAATATAAAACGGAATAGAAGTAGTGAAGATTTACCTAAATTACCCTATATTGTTGTAATTATTGATGAGTTAGCTGATTTAATGGTAATCGCTGCAGCTGAGGTTGAAGAGTATATTCAAAGAATTTCGCAATTAGCACGTGCTGCTGGTATTCATTTAATTGTAGCGACACAACGTCCATCAACAAATGTTATTACGGGTACAATTAAAACGAATATTCCTACTAGAATCTCTTTTAAAGTAGCATCAGCAATTGATTCACGGATCATTTTAGATGAGGCTGGTGCAGAAAAATTGTTAGGAAAAGGAGATATGTTGCTTTCAGATAATGGAAAACCACAATTAAAACGACTTCAAGGGTCATTTATCAGTGATGATGAAATTGAAAAGGTAACTAGTTATGTAAAAGATCAATTCTCACCTCATTATCTGTTTACCTCTGAAGATTTAGTAAAAAAAGAAAGTGAATACTCATTTGATTATGACGATGAATTATTTGATGATGCTGTTCGATATGTGATTGATTTGGGAGAAGCTAGTGCTTCTAAAATCCAAAGAAAATTTAAAGTAGGATATAATCGTGCTGCTAGAATGATTGATATGATGGAGAAGTATCGTATTGTTGGTCCTCAACAAAATGGTAGTAAACCAAGAGATGTTTTAATGTCTTTAGATGATTATGAAAATATGATTTATAATTAAATCTTGTTCATACTTAATATGATAAAAGCCCATTTTTGGGCTTTTTTGTTTATCCTCTCACATTTATTCATTTTTATCGAACTTGTAACATAATCTAATATAAATATATAATTTCAAATACCTATTATCAACCAAAGCATGATTTGGTTATATATAATATTGAAATGATAAGGAGGTTAATTATGTTAAAATATCATTTTATTGGCATTAAAGGGGCAGGGATGAGTTCACTCGCGTGTTTACTTAGTGATTATGGCCATTTTGTACAAGGTTCTGATGTCAAAGAAGAATTTTTTACGAGTAAAAACTTAGAATTGAGAAAAATTAACATATATCCATTTAATGAAGAGAATATTAATAAGGAGTTAATTGTAATTGTTGGTAATGCCTTTATTGATAATGTAGAACATCAAAAAGCAAAAGAACTTGGATGTGAAATATACACATATTATGAATTTTTAGGTAAGTTGAGTAAAAAGTTTTATTCTATCGCAGTAAGTGGTTCCCATGGAAAAACGACTACAACTAATTTAATCCGACAAATACTATCGAAAAATGAGAAAATAAATTATTTGATTGGTGATGGGCAGGGGGGAGGTAACCATGAAAGTGAATTATTTGTTTTTGAAGCCTGTGAATATTTACGCCATTTTTTACATTATTTTCCTGATATAGCTGTTGTCACCAATATAGATTATGATCACCCGGATTATTATAAAGATATATTAGATGTTCAAAGTGCTTTTAAACAATTTATTATTCAATCTGATATGGTCGTTTACAATGGTGATGATGAATTATTAAAAGAAATAATCCCAGATAATAAGAATAAAACATCCTATGGATTAAAATCAACCAATGACTATTATGCAGAAAACATCAGTAATGATCATCATTATACTTATTATGACTTATATATAAAAAATAAATTTATTGGTAAGATTAAAATCCCATTATTTGGTATTCACTCGATTTATAATTCACTCGCATCAATTGTTACGTCTACTTTATTAAACCAGAATATGGAAGATATAAAAGAATGTATAGCGAATTTTGAAAGAAGTAAGAGAAGATTTGAAGAACATACGGTCGATAATCAAGTCATTATTAGCGATTATGCACATCATCCAAAAGAAATAAAAGCAACTATTGAAGCGGTTAATGCTAAATACCCATTTAAAAAGAAGGTTATCTACTTTCAGCCACATACATACACAAGAACGATTACGTTTTTAAAAGATTTTGCTGAAGCTTTATCTTTAGTGGATAAAGTTTATTTAAGAGAAATATTTTCATCAGCCCGAGAAACTAATAAAACCATCTCAGTTAATGATTTAGCTAAAATAGTTAATGACTGTGAAGTGATAAATGATATTAGTTATATAGAAACTTTAAAATCTCATGAAAAAAGTGTTATAATATTCATGGGAGCAGGTGATATTGATAAATATTGCATGATTTATTTAGATTCAATAAAAAATAATAATAATTTTTAGTAAATCATCTTAAAAAACAAGACAATATAATGTATAATGATAATGTAAACTGGTTAAAGTTAAAGTAGGTGAAGATGTTGTTAGATATTATTTATATAACCCTAGGAATAATTTTAATTGCTTGTGTTTTGGCGATTACCTATTTCGGAATTAGATTTCTAGAGAATTATCGTAGCACATTAAAGCAAGCTGATATTACCATTAGAGTTGCGGAAACTTCTTTTCAAGAACTAGATCGAATGGTTTTACTATTTACTGATAAATTAACTAGTGCTGAACAGTTTTTCAATGAACTGAATAAAACTGGACAAAATTTAGAGACAGTAAATAATAAATTCGATGAGATATTAAATTTTATTGAAAAGTATCCAAAAGGAATGGTATCATCCTTATTTTTGCTTAATAAAATAGATTCTGTTAAAGAATTACCAAAAATATTTAATGTATTAAATTTTGATGAGGAGTTGAATTCTGTGTTAAAAGATTTTATAAAAGGCGCTGTAGTTGGTGGATTAGCTGTTGCTTTCTTAACTCCGAAAACGGGTGAAGATATGAGAAAGGTAGCTATGGAAAAACTAGATGAACTTGCAGAAAAAGCCAAAGGCATTAATGCTGAAGAAGTGAGAGACGGTATTTTCAATAAAATCGAAGAATTAAAAACTTACATAACTACTTCAAGTAAAGATGAAATATTAAACCGTATTTTCGAAGAAATTAAAAATTTATATGATAAGGTGAAAGGTTATTTGTCTTTTAAACAAGAACCTACAACTGAAATTATAGAAAAACAGTAAATATTTCATTTACTGTTTTTTACGTATTATAAAGGACGGATGATGATGGATAAAGAAAAGAATAAGAAGCATAAAATAAGTGAATTAAGATCTGAAATTGATCAAATTAATCAAGAATTATTAACCCTTCTAAATAAAAGAGCAAAAATTGCATTAGAAATCGGTAAAAATAAACAGATTCATGGGTATCCTATATATGACCCCATTAGAGAATTGCATATTCTAGAGTCAATCGTAAAACGAAATAATGGACCCTTTTCAGACGATACCATTATTAGCTTATTTAAAGAAATCTTTAAAGCTACAGCAACTCTTCAACAAGATGATAAGAAATCAGAATTAAAGATTTCAAGAAAGATGAAATCAGAAGACACCTTAATTAAAATAAATGATGTAACTATTGGCGGAAATGAGAAAACATTTATTTTTGGTCCATGTTCTATAGAAAGTGAAGATCAGTTAGAGGCAACCGCAGCATTTTTATCAGAAAAAGGATTCAAATTTTTAAGAGGTGGTGCATTTAAACCAAGAACATCTCCCTATGATTTTCAAGGGTTAGGACTTGAAGGTTTAAAGATTATGCATAAAATCGCAAAAAAACATCATCTTATTTCTGTTGTTGAAATCATGGACAAAGAACAATTACAGATGGCTCAGGATTATATAGATATCGTTCAAATCGGTTCTCGTAATATGCATAACTTTAGTTTATTAAAAGAAGTGGGAAAGATTGATAAACCAATAATTTTAAAACGTGGGTTTTCAGCGACTATTGAGGAATTTAAATTATCAGCAGAATATATCATTTCAGAAGGAAACTCAAATGTTATTTTATGTGAACGTGGAATAAGAACTTTTGAGAAAGCTACTCGTAATACTTTAGATATTTCGGCAGTTCCGATATTAAAACAAGAAACCCATTTACCTGTAATTGTTGATGTATCACATGCTGCAGGAAGAAAAGATATTATGGCTTATTTAGCGAAAGCTGCTCTTGCTTCCTTAAGTGATGGGATAATGGCAGAAATCCATCCTAATCCTAAATTAGCCTTATCAGATGCAAATCAACAAATGAATTTTAATGAATTTACTCAGTTTTATAATTTAATAAGAAACTAAAATAATTTTTAAAGAAAATGAAAGAATTTTCAAAGAAAATAATATAATTTTCAAAGAAACTAAAATAATTAAAAGAAAATGAAAATATTTTCATAGAAAATGTAAGAATTTTCATAAATAATGGATTTCCTATTGTAAATATTTACATTTTTTATTATAATATTTAGAAAAGGATTTCGTAAAGGTGGAGAATCAAATGATTGATATAAAAAATTCTAAAATAACAATATATGATGTAGCGAGTGAAGCTGATGTTTCTCTAGCGACTGTTTCACGTGTTTTAAATTATCCTGAAAAAGTGAAACCAGCTACAAGAGAAAGAGTACTAGAGGCTATTAATCGATTAGGATATCGCCCAAACGCTATCGCGCGAGGACTTGCAAGCCGTAAATCGACGACAGTTGCCTTAATTGTACCTGATGTATCTCGTGCATCTGTTGCTGAAATGATAAATGGTGTCATAGATATTGCACGTAAGTATGATTATACTGTTTTACTAAAAGTAACAAATAGTGAAATAGAAGTTGAAGATGATATCTGGCAAGAAGTGTATGCAGCACAAGTCGATGGAATTATATATTTGAATGATGAATTACAAGAAAGAAATATTAAACAAATTAGTGACTCAACGGTACCAGTTGTTTTATGTAATGTTAAAGAAGAAGGAAATCTTATTCCATCGGTATCAATTGATTTTGAAGAGGCATTTTATGATGCGACTCAATCTTTTATAGAACAAGGCAAGAAAGATATTCTATTTGTGTCAACAAGAAGTGCCTATTCGGTTAATACACTAAAAGAACGTGGATATAAAAAAGCAATGGATGATGCAAAACTAGAACCTAAAATTATCCGTACTTCAGGAAGAGTTGTTGTGAATTATCCATTTTTCCTTAATTATTTAAAAGATAATAAACCTGAAGCAGCAATTGTTGTCCGTGATTCAATTGCCGCATCAATGATTAATGCAGCTTGTGATTTAGGAATTCAAATTCCAGATGAATTAGAAATAATGGGATTCCAAAACACAAAATATTCAAAAATGTCGAGACCTACTTTAACATCTATCGATAACCCAATTTATGATATTGGTGCAGTATCAATGCGTTTATTAACCAAATTAATGAATGATGAACCAATTGATAATGTTAATGTTGTTTTACCGCATAATATTATTTGGAGAAATTCTACCAAATAGTATTGATATTTTTTTACAATTGTATTATATTATTAATGAAACATATATGCGTTGATTGGCTTAGTTATTAATTTAGGCTTATAGAGACTTAGTGTTTGGTGGAAACTAAGACAATAAATTAATGATATTACACCCATGAGCATCTACAGGATAACTGTAGACGGATAATACCGTTAACTGAATGAGTGCACGAAAGTGAACTAGGGTGGTAACACGCAAAAGATGCGTCCTTAGATTATAAGGACCTTTTTTATTTATAGGAGGAATTAGAATGAAAAAAGAATTACCAATTGCCATGAGTAATCGTCATATTCATTTAAGTAGCTCAGATTTAAATAACTTATTTGGTGAAGGATACGAATTAACAAAATTTAAAGATCTTTCTCAACCTGGGCAATTTGCTTCAAATGAAAAAGTTGAAATTGTTGGACCTAAAGGGTCTTTCAAGGGTGTTAGAGTTTTAGGACCGGTTAGAAAAAATACTCAAATTGAAATTTCAAAAACAGATAGTTTTGCATTAGGAATTTATCCACCTGTTAGAGATTCTGGTGATATCGTAGGTACACCTGGTGCTAAAATCATTGGACCAAAAGGTGAAGTTGAAATAACAGAAGGTGTTATTGTTGCAAGCCGTCATATCCATATGCACACAGATGATGCTAAAGAATTTGGCGTAAAAGATAAAGACCGTGTTCAAATTAAAGTAGATGGTGAGAGATCACTTCTCTTTGATAATGTATTAGTAAGAGTGCGTGATGATTTTGCATTAGAAATGCATGTTGATATCGATGAAGGAAACGCTGCAGGCGTTAAAAATGGTCAATTAGTTGAATTAATCAAATAATTAACACAAATATAAAATTTGTTCATATCTTATAACAATTAAATATTTGCGATGACTGGTTTAAGTAGTTTCAATGTGATATTTAAAGAGACTTAGTGGTTGGTGTAAACTAAGAATCCCATTGATAATGAAGTACACCCATGAGCTTCTACTTAAGTAGACGGATAAAACCGTTATTAATACAAGTGCACGAAAGTGAACTAGGGTGGTACCACGTAAATTGCGTCCTTAGATATTAAGGATGCTTTTTTTGTTAGGAGGCAAAATATGAATGAGCGAATTCGTTTAGCAGTTGTATCTGATTATGACAAACTGCTCAATCTCTTTAAAGAAGTACATCAGTTGCATGTATGTCACTTAGGAGAATACTTTAAAGATGTAGAAAACCCAATGCCACAAAACTACTATTATCTCTTACTAGATGATGTGAATACTTATTTTTTATTAATTGAAAATGATAATGATATCATTGGTTTTGCGATTATGGTAATAAAAGACACACAAAATTATGATATTATTGTAGAAAGAAAATATGCCTATATAGATGATTTTGTGATTAGCTTTAAATATCAAAGAAGAGGTTATGGTAAACAATTGTTTTCAGAATGTCTCCGTATCGCGAAAGAAAATAAGGTGACCTCACTTGAACTGAATGTTTGGGAATTTAATCAAGATGCTATAAGTTTTTATGAAAATTTAAATATGAAGACATTAAATCGTAAAATGTCTTTAAAATTATAAAAAAGGAGAGAAAAAAATGAAAAATGAATTATTAAAAGATTTAACTTGGCGTGGTTTAATAAATGATTGTACAGATTTAGAAGCCTTAGATGAATTACTAGAATCGGAAATGGTAACTTTATATTGCGGATTTGACCCTACTGCTGATAGTTTACATGTCGGTTCATTACTACCTATTTTAGTTTTAAAAAGATTCCAACTAGCTAAGCACAAACCATTACCACTTGTAGGTGGTGCTACTGGCTTAATCGGGGACCCTAGTGGAAGAACAACTGAGCGTTCACTAAATACCTTAGAAACTGTTCAAAATTGGTCACAGTCAATAAAAAATCAATTAGCTCAGTTTTTAAATTTTGATGAAAATAAAAATGGTGCAGAATTAGTGAACAATTATAATTGGACGAAAAATTTATCAATCATCGATTTCTTACGTGATTATGGTAAACATTTTGGAATTAATTACATGTTAGCTAAAGACACCATCGCAAAAAGATTAGATACAGGTATTTCTTTCACAGAATTTACTTACACCATCCTTCAAGCAATGGATTTTGAATATTTATTTAACAATAAAGGATGTAAACTTCAAATCGGAGGAAGTGATCAATGGGGAAATATAACCTCAGGTTTAGAATTAATTAGAAAATCAAATGGTTCAGATGTTAAAGCCATAGGTTTAACAATTCCGTTAGTCACTAAAGCTGATGGAACGAAATTCGGTAAAACAGCAGGTGGAGCAATATGGTTGGATGCAAAATTAACAACACCTTATGAGATGTACCAATTTTTCTTAAATACAAGTGATGATGATGTAATCAAATTCTTAAAATACTTTACTTTCTTATCACATGAAGAAATTAATCAATTAGAAGAAAAAGTGAAAACAGAACCGCATTTAAGAGAAGCACAAAAACAATTAGCTAAAGAAGTCGTGACATTAGTTCATGGTGAAATGGCTTTTCAACAAGCCTTAAAAATAACTAGTAGTTTATTTAGTGGTGATATTAAAAACTTAACAGGTGAAGAAATCGAGGCTGGATTTAAAGGTCTACCATCTATGGTTTTAAGTAGCGAAAAAGGAATTATTGATTTATTAATTGAAATAAAAGCTGCACGTAGTAAACGTGAAGCACGTGAGTTTGTTTCTAATAATTCTGTTTCTATTAATGGAGAAAAAGTGAATGACATTAATTTTGTGATTAAAAAAGAAAATGCGATTGAAAATAAATACATTGTGTTAAGACGCGGTAAGAAAAATTACTTTATGGCAAAGTTCGAATAAAATATTTAGATAAGCACATTCAATTTAATTGAATGTGTTTTTAATATTTACTTCCCAACAATGATTATATATAATGATAATAGTGATATAGTTAAAGTGGAGGATAGTTATGATAAGTTATCAAACCGATTTAAAATCAATTAATCAAGAGATGTTAGAAGGTTTTTTTGTGGGGTGGAAAAAACCATTATCGAAAGAAGAACATTTCCAAATTTTACAAAATAGTCAGTATATTGTTGTTGCGATTGATCATACAAAAAATCAGGTCGTTGGTTTTATTAATGCTTTAAGTGATAAAGTTCAATTTGCTTTTATTCCAATGCTTGAGGTATTACCTGATTATCAAAATCAAAAGATAGGGTCTCATTTAATGGAATTAATGTTAAATTCATTAAATCATATTAATAATATTGATTTAACTTGCGATAAACCTCTGCAAGCATTTTATCAAAAGTTTAAGATGTTGAATTCACAAGGAATGATAATACGAAAATATTTAAATAATAATTAATTTTATTATAAAATATTGTCAATTTTTTTCATATATGGTAATATAATAGTGTAGAAAGAATGAAAGGTAAGGTGTCGTCATGTTTGTAAAGAGACGAATTCGATTAGTATCGATTATAAAATAATTGAATAGACTTCACCCTGTGAAGAGTAATCGTGATTGGTCTCTTATAAGGAAACCTTATTTTGTTATACTTATAAATTTGAGAGGATGAATAGTCCTTTTTTTGTTATCTATTTGTCATGCCATATCCATGTCCTTTTTCGCGTACTTAACACAAGGTGAATCTTGTGTTTTTTTTATTAAAAGGAGGATATAAAAATGAAAGAGAAAGTAATATTAGTTGGTGTGAATTGTCAAAAAAATATTAATTTTGAACATTCAATGGAAGAATTAAAAAATCTAGCCACTGGATTTCAATTGGATGTCGTTTCTGTGTTGACTCAAAATTTAAATCGAATTAATACTTCTTATTATATTGGAAAAGGGAAGTTAGATGAGGTAAAACAGATCATGGATGAAAAAGAAGTGAATAAGGTTATATTTAATGATGAATTATCACCATCTCAAGTTAGAAATTTAGAATCAGCTTTAGAATGTATTGTCTTAGACCGAGCAAATCTTATTATAGATATTTTTAATAAACGTGCAACTTCTAAGGAAAGTAGAATTCAAGTTGAAATTGCACGATTACAATATTTATTACCAAGATTAGTTAATACATCTGCTAGTCTTAGTAGACAAAGAGGTGGCGGTGTTATTAATAGAGGATCAGGTGAAACGAAATTAGAAAATGATAGACGTAAAATTAAAAACCAAATTCAATCCTTAAAAAAGGATTTAGAGGTTATTGTTTCAGAACGCAAAACCCAGAGAAGCTTAAGACAAAAAAATCATATGAAAGTTGTATCTTTAGTAGGATATACCAATGCTGGTAAGTCAACTATATTAAATGTCTCTATGGAATTGTTTAAATCAAGTCTAAAAAATGTATTTGAAAAAGATATGTTATTTGCAACACTTGACACTTCAGTTAGGCATATTAAATTAAATAATTCAAAATCATTCTTACTAACAGATACGGTTGGATTTATTGATAAATTACCTCATCAATTAATTAATGCATTTCGTTCAACGCTTGAAGAAGTATTATATTCTGATTTATTAATTCATGTGGTTGATTATAGTCATCCAAACTATCAACATCAAATGGAAATTGTCATTGAAACACTAAAAGAAATCGGAGTAAAAGATATTCCAATCATTACAGTTTATAATAAAACTGATTTAGTTGAAATGGATATTCCTAAAATTGAAAATGATGAAATATATCTTTCAGCCAAAAATCAAATAGGGATTGTTGAACTTGTTAAGTTGATTGATAAGAAATTATTTACAGATTTTTTAACTTGTAAGATGATGATTCCTTATGAGAATATGAATTTAGTAAATTATTTCCATCAATGTGCACTCATTCGTTCTACATCATATAATGAAAAAGGGACAATTTTAGCATTAGAATGTTCGCTCAAAGATTTTGAGAAGTATCAAAAATATGTTCTGTAAAAACAAAAAAAACCTTCTACCATGGTAGAAGGTTTTTGAGTATTATACTCGGCTATAATACTCGACAATTAAACTTTCAGTAATTTCTGGATGAATTTCATCTCTCATTGGAAGACGTGAATAAGTTCCAGATAAAGTATTTTCATCAAAAGTTAAATATGCTGGTCTAGAAATAGTTGCTTCTAAAGCGTCTTTAACGATTGTTAAACCACGTGATTTTTCTTTTAATGAAATAACTTGTCCAGGTTTTACTAAGTATGATGGAATATTTACTGGTTTTCCATCTACAATAATATGTCCATGCCCTACAAGCTGACGAGCTTGACGACGTGTTCTTGCTAAACCTAAACGATAAACAAGATTATCTAAACGAGACTCTAGTAAAAACATAAAGTTCTCACCATGAATACCTTGCATTTTGTTAGCCTTATCAAATAAGTTTCTGAATTGACGTTCGTTTAATCCATACATAAAACGTAATTTTTGTTTTTCTTGTAATTGAAGTCCATATTCTGAAGGTTTACGACGACGTTTTCCTCCATGTTGCCCTGGAGCAACCGGACGTCTTTGTAATTCTTTACCTGTTTCTAGAATAGAAAATCCTAAGCGACGTGCTTTTTTCCAACTTGGACCTGTATAACGTGACATAAGTAATCCTCCTTTAATTTCTTGGCACATAAAAGAAGATGCTTAACCTTATCTAAAGCTTAGATAATATTGATTATGCTCACTCTAGCAGCCATAGAGTTACGTATAAACCCTTAAAAGGTATCATCTAATGACTTTAAATGGCCAAACTGCTGCCTTTTATTTGCACTTAAATAGTATATACTAGTTATGAAACATTGTCAATCTTTTTATAAATAATTGACTAATATCTTAACATATTTTTCTAAAGCAGTGTTATCTTAATATGACATTCTGAAATTTTAATTATTTTAGTAATTATTTAATAATAATTGGCTAGAAGATGAAAAATCATCTGTATATAGTTATTTACGAACATATTATCACCGCAATATTAATTATTATAACAAAAAATGTCAAAAAGCAAATGAAAAATAATTAAAAATATGCTAAAATATATATTAATTGAAGATTGATGAGGTGATAGGGAATGCTCGATCGTTTTAAAGAATTTATTGATAAGGGAGACAATTTGATATTAGTCATTATTATTGCCTCTTTTGTTGTATTATTTATTATGTTAATCATAATATTGGTTATATTTAATGTTAAAAAGAAAAAATATCGTAAGACATTAGAGGTTTTAAGAGCCAGAATTCAAAAATTAAAACAACATGAGGTCATTAAAAATTACTCATCATATGATAATTTAAAAAGTGATCAAAAACTAGGAATGCTTGTTTTAAGATGGAAAAAAGATATAGAAAACCTAGTTCGGGAAGTAGATGCACAATATGGTATGTTAGATGTTTTAGAAGATGCCATAAATCAAAATAATTATCAATATTTTCTAAGTTTAAAAGAAGCATTTAATCAAGAGGTTCAAGATTTAGAAGAAAAAGCAGACCATTTTAAGGGTGAGATTATTGAATATATTGATATGGCCAGTGATAATCGTAAATATATCAATAAATATCTTGATATGGTAACTGAAATAAAAGCAACCTACTATAAGAATAAAGATTATTATATAAGTAATAAAGATAAAATTGAAAAATATTTTCATGATATTGGAGTAAAATTTGATGAATGTCATAAATGTATTGAAGATTCACAATTTGTTGAAGCTGATAAAGTAGCTTCCAATATTTTTAAAGAAATTAAAATTTTAGAAAATTATGTAAATAACTCCCCGAGAATACTTGATAAAATTAATACATCATTATTACCAAAATTTGAAAATCTTAAGAAACTATCGGATAATTTTACCGATGAAGAATTTCAACTACTAAAGATTGACTTTTCTAATAAATATGAACATCATTTTGAACGGATTCAAGAAATAATTACTGAAGTTAATTCATTTAAAATTGATGATTTTGAAAGCCAGTTAAAAGAAATTGATATTTATTTAAATAATAGTATTAATCGATTAGAAGATGAACTTGAAAAGAAAAATACGATTATTAACAATTTAAAAATACAACAAGAAAATATTATGAAAGTTGAAAGTACAGCGAAAAATTTTATTTCAATTTTTAAAATTGTCGAAGGTTCATACAATATTACTGATAAAGATATTAATTCGATCGAACAAATGTTAATTAATATAGATAGTAAAAAAATTCGATTATCTAGTTTAGCTAAACAATTTGATGTCTATGATATATCTTATGATGAAATAAAAGAGGAATTAGAGATAACAACAATTGATATTGCGAAAATATCAAAAGAACTTGACCATAATTTACTTATTATTGATGAAATATATAAAGACGAACAAACTGCTCGAGAACAAATTTCACAGATGACTGAAAAAATAAATGGAACAAAAAAGTATATAAAATATGCTAATTTTGATTATCATAAAAAATATTTAAATATTATTAAAAATTTAAATATGGAACTTTCACAATTGTATATCTTATTAAGTTCATTCCCAATTGATATTGTTAGGTTAAATGAAACATTAAAAGTATTAGTAAATAAAGTTGAAAAAACAACACAAGATATTAATGGTATCATCTATAAAACACTTTTAACTGAGTTTGTTTTACTTTATGCTAATAGATATTTTACTAATAAAGAATATCAAAAAGATTTATTAATTGCTGAGAATTTATTTTATAAGAAAAGTTATATGAAAGCTTATGAAAAAGTAATGCAAATATTAGAAAATATTGATCCAAATGATAAAAAAATTGTTTTAGAAAAGTATCAAATTAAATTCAGTGAAATATTTTAATAAATGTAACCCCTAGCAAATGCTAGGGAACTTTTTTGAAGAGGTGAAAAAATGATTTATTTCGATTATACTTCAACTACTCCAGTAAGAGAGGAAGTATTAGAGTCCTTCATTAAAACGAATAAAAACTTTTGGGGGAATCCGAGTTCATTACATAAGTTTGGTGTCTTATCAGATAATATTTTGGCTTTGGCACGTGAACAAATGCGTCAGCTAATAGATGCTAAAAATTATGAAGTTGTTTTTACAGGGTGTGCCACTGAGGCAAGTAATTTAGCAATAAAAGGAATTGCATATAAAAATGCTTATCGCGGTAAACATATCATTACAACTG
This sequence comes from Mycoplasmatota bacterium, assembly GCA_018394295.1. NCBI lineage: Bacteria > Bacillati > Mycoplasmatota > Mycoplasmatota bacterium. The sequence goes on along the minus strand of CP074573.1, from coordinate 1,569,389 downwards.
TTGTTGAACATCCTTCTGTTTTTCATACGATTGAGACCCTAAAAGAGGAAGGATTTGATGTTTCGGTTCTACAAGTTGATTCTAATGGAAGAATTAATTTAGAAGAATTAAAAAATACGATACGAAAAGATACAATATTAGTTTCAATGATGTATGTTAATAATGAAATTGGTACGATTATGCCGATTAAAGAAGTCGGAGATTTATTAAAAAAATATCATAAAATTACTTTTCATGTTGATATTGTACAAGCTTTAGGTAAATTACCAGTTTATTTAAATGAAATGAATATAGATTTAGCTTCGTTATCTGCTCATAAAATTTATGGATTAAAAGGAAGCGGAGCATTGTTTATACGAAAAGGGATTAATCTAACACCTCAACAAATTGGTGGGACACAAGAGTTTCATTTACGTGCTGGCACAGTTGATGCTCCAAGTGCGGTTGCATTAGCGAAAGCCATGCGTTTAATCATAGAAGATATTGATAACAATTATGAATATGTTGTAAAATTAAATCAACGTATGAGAAATATTTTAAGTATGTATCCAAATATTATTATCAACTCTCCAAGAGAGCATTGTTCTCCTTTTATAATTAATTGCTCTTTAAAAGGAATAAAAGGAGAAACATTTGTACATGCTTTTGAGAAACATGAGATCTATTTTTCAACAAAATCAGCTTGTTCATCAAAAGTAAATGAGCCAAGTAGAGTTTTAAAAGCGATTGGTCTAGATGATGAATTAACTCGTAATGAGATTAGAATCAGTTTATCTCATTTAACAACTTATCATGAGATAGATACTTTTGAAGAAGTATTAAAAGAAGTAATTGAAGAATTAAAATAAAGAGGTAGAATTATGCTTTATGATAGAATATTAATTAAGTATGGTGAATTAACTTTAAAAGGAAAGAATAAATACAGTTTTATTAAGCATACGAATTATATAATTAAAGAAAAATGTAAAAATTTTCCAAATCTGAAATATATTAGTAATTATGAGAGATTTTATATTATTTTAAATGGGGAAAATCATAATGATGTCATTAATGCGTTAAATAAAGTTTTTGGTTTACATGCTTACTGCTTAACAGCAAAATGTGAATCTGATTTAGAATCCATAAAAGATTTAGCATTAAAAGTAATTAAAGAAGAGATTAAAGAAACAACAACCTTTAAAGTTGAAACAAAAAGAGCTGATAAATTATTCCCTATGACATCACTTGAGGTATCAAAAACGATAGCATCACATGTCCTAAAAGAATCATCTTATTTAGTTGTTGATGTAAAAAATCCTCAAGTAACACTTCGTATTGAAATTAGAGATGATGGTACTTATATTAGTACGAAAGAAATTCCTGGATTAGGTGGACTTCCTGTAGGAAAAGATGGAAAAGGATTATTAATGTTATCAGGTGGGATTGATAGTCCTATTGCTGGATATCTAATACAAAAACGTGGTGTAGCGATTGATGCTGTTCATTTTTCTTCACCACCATACACATCTCTTCGTTCTAAACAAAAAGTTCTTGATTTAACTGAAAAGTTAGCTCATTATGATAATAATAGTAAAATCAAAGTTTATGATGTTCCTTTTACCAAATTACAAAAGGCAATTTATGAAAATTGTCCACATAGTTATGCCATTACAATAATGAGAAGAATGATGTATCGTATTGCGGAAAAAATCGCATTAAAGAATCAAGCATTAATTATTGTTAATGGTGAAAATGTTGGTCAAGTTGCTTCACAAACCATGCAAAGTATGTATGCAATTAATCAGGTAAGTTCTATGCCAATTATTAGACCATGTGCCACAATGGATAAATTAGAAATTATTAGTATTGCTAGAAAAATCGATACTTATGACATTTCTATTCGTCCGTATGAAGATTGTTGTACGATATTTGTACCGAAAAATCCTGTAACTAAACCTGAATTAGATAAATGTATAGAATTTGAAAATAAATTTAATTATGAACAATTAATCAGTGAATGTATTGATAATATTAAAGTGATAACAGTAAAAGCAGGAGAACCAATTCAATTAGTTTCATCTGACGAATTAAATGAATTATTTTAATCTATAATACGGAAATTTCAAAATTTATTACCATGTATCTAAAAGCATTCTCATACACATCCTATTAATGAGGAGGTGAATGATATGCCAAGAAGTTCAAATAAACTATTAGTTCCTGGAGCTCAAAAAGCTATTGAACAAATGAAATATGAAATAGCTAATGAATTTGGTGTAAATCTTGGTCCTGATACAACGTCAAGATTAAATGGTTCTGTAGGTGGGGAAATGGTTAAACGTTTTGTCGCTATGGCTCAACAACAATTAAGTTCTAGTTACACAAACACAAATCAAAATAGATAATTTTAATTATATTATTAGATAATTTGAAATTATCACAAAATATATATAAAAGAGTTATAGTTTTTACTATAACTCTTTTTACTTCTAATAATTGTAATTATGTTTTCAGTATGTTTTTAACGTGATGTTCAAAAAATAGAAATAGAGGAGGTGAATGATATGCCAAGAAGTAAATTATTAGTTCCTGGTTGTAAGCAAGCATTAGACCAAATGAAATATGAAATAGCTAATGAATTTGGTGTGAATCTTGGTCCTGATACAGCATCTCGTTTAAACGGTTCTGTAGGTGGAGAAATTACAAAACGTCTAGTTGCTTCCGCTCAACAACAAATGGGATCAGCTACAAACATTCAAAATAAATAATTATAAAAAATCTTTAAATACAATAAGTGTCAATAGTTATTTTTATAATGATATTTGACAAATTACTAATACTAGAATTTGTCATTTGTATACTAGTATGAATTTAAAGAGATTATCACAACCTAAATGTGACAGGAGGTGAACAGTATGGCAAGAACTTCAAATAAATTATTAGTTCCTGGTGCTCAACAAGCATTAGACCAAATGAAATATGAAATCGCTAATGAATTTGGTGTGAATCTTGGTCCTGACACAGCATCACGTTTAAATGGATCTGTAGGTGGAGAAATTACAAAACGTTTAGTTGCAACAGCTCAACAACAAATGAGTTCAGGTATGCCTAATCAATCTAGATAAGTTTAGTTTATCTATGATGAATTAGAAAATGTTAGAGTTATAGTATATACTATAGCTCTTTCTTTTACTATTATTTTCTATTGTTATTATTGTATTTTTTAGAGTAATTATACACAAGATATAAGAAATAGGAGGTGAGATGATGGAAAATAAAAATAGAAGTAATAAATTAGTAGTGCCAGGAGCAAAACAGGTTTTAAACCAGTTTAAATATGAAATAGCCAGTGAATTTGGTGTAACGCTTGGTTCACAAACTTCTGCACGTCAAAATGGATCTGTAGGTGGAGAAATGACTAAACGTTTAATTGCTGAAGCACAAGCAACAAGAGCGAATAATTCAAATAATGGATAACTAACTTCCATAATAATTTATTAGGATAAAAAAGAGACAATTATTTTTAAAATGATGCGTCTCTTTTAACTTGCAAATTTAAATAATAATATTGCATTTTATTTCCTTTATTTATTAATAATTGCTATAATAATAGTAACACTAAAGGAGGCGTAATATGAAAAAAGAATTAATTGAAAAGTTTAGTAGTTACCGTCAAGGTAAAAGTTTAAAGGGAACAGAAACAGAAAAAAATATTTTGAAGTCATTTGCTGGTGAATCTCAAGCTAGAAATAGATATCATCTATTTGCTGAAGTTGCTCGTGAAGAAGGGTATGAGCAAATTGCTGCTATTTTTGAAGAAACAGCTTATAATGAAAAACATCATGCCCAAATCTTTTTTGCATTTTTAGAAGGTGATGGTGTTGAAATTACTGCAATGTATCCTGCTGGAAAAATCGGTACTACATTAGAAAATTTAAAAGCAGCAGCTGAAGGAGAACATGAAGAATTTGTGGAATTATATCCAGCATTTGCTGAAATAGCTCTTCAAGAAGGATTTCCTAAAATTGCAAGTCAATTTAAATTAATCGCTAAAGTTGAAAAGGAACATGAAGATAGATATCGTAAATTAGTTAAAAACTTAGAAGAAGATCAAGTATTTGCTAAAGAAGAAAAAGTTGTTTGGGTATGTAGAGAATGTGGACATATCCATGTTGGAACAAAAGCACCAGGAATGTGTCCTACATGTTTAAGACCGAAATCTTATTTTGAAGTAAAATCAAATAATTATTAAGAATTTAAGCTGGGATACCATCATTGGTAGCCCTTTTTTTTATTTTTAATTTATATGGACTATATTAATAATATCACGATATAACTATATAATTATAAAAGTAAAAATTAAAAAGGAATATATTTTCTATATTATAAATTTATTTAGGAATTTATTTTCGTTTTTGTATTGCATTTATTTTATTAAGGTGTATAATAGCCTTGTAAAAGTTTGAAAAGAGAAGGTTAATATGGAAGATAAAATATATTATACAAAGAATTTAAACAAAACAATAATCGTACTAATTATTCCTATCATTATTGAAATGTTTTTAGAAACAATGATTGGATATGTAGATGTCTCCATGTTAGGAAGACTTGATAAATTTTATTTAGCTTCAACGGAAGTATCTAATAGCCTTATATATACTTGTTTGGTTTTAGCCAATGCTTTTAGTTTAGGTGGAACGGTTTTAGTAACAAAATATATTGGCGCAGAAGATAATAAAAATAGAAATAAGACCATTGGTCAAACAATTTCTATTGGAATTATTTTTTCGCTCGTATTCTTAATAATATTCTATTTTTTTTCTACTAACTTTTTGAAATTAATGGGTGCAAAAGATTCATGTGAGGCTATGGTATTAACCAATGCAAAAGCCTATATGAGTATTATGACTTTCTCCATTCCAATATTAATGTTTAGACAAATGTTTGTTGGGCTTTTACGTGGAATGGGAAAAACCAAAATTCCAATGTATTTAAGTGGTTTAAATATTATTTTGAATATTATTTTTAATACCATCTTTATCTATGATCATATTTCTGTAATGGGTCTTAATATCAATCTATTTGGTTTAGCAATTAGGGGAGCAGCGATTGCAACGTTAACTAGTCGTAGTATTTCTTTAGTATTATTAATTCTCTATTTTATTAAAATAGCTAAATTCAAACTAAAAATATCCGATTTTATATTTACAAAACCAATTCTTTCAGGTATTTTTTCTGTTGGAATACCTACAGCACTTGAAATGATGATTTTCCGTGCAGGAATGCTGAAATTTTTATCAATGGTAACAACCCTTGGACCAACTGCTATTTCAGCTCATGCAGTCGCTAACGCTGCTGAGTCCTTGTCTTTTACACCTGGTAATGCTTTTAATGTTGTTATTGTTACATTGGTGGGTCAATTTTTAGGTGCTAAAAATTATATGATGGCTAAAGAATGTATTAAAAAAACCGATCGTTTAGCAATCATTTTTATGGGAACGATGGGATTGTTTTTCTTATTAATACCTTTTGTCTTTATTAGATTATTTACAAATGATGCTGATGTTATTAGATTATCAAGTAGTGTATTAAGAATAGAAGCATTAGCTCAAGTCTTTTTTGCAAGATATTATGTTTACTCTGGTTTAATGAGGACCATTGGAAAGTCAAAACAAATCTTTTTTGTTACTTCATCAAGTGTTTGGTTAGTTCGAATTACCATCGCTCATTTCTTACTTAATTATACAGAATTAGGTTTAGCTGCCGCATGGATAGCGATGAGTTTAGATTATGTATATCGAGCTGCATTTTTAACCATATTAGCAAATCGTAATATGAAAAAAATATTTCAATCGAGTCAAAAAACATCAAACAAATTTAATATTTTTAAAAGAAAAAAAGCTTTTGTGTCTAATCACTAAAATTTTATATAGATAAAAAAACCTATCAAGTGGACTAAAATATCTATCCACTTAATAGGTTTTTTGTTTTTTTTTATAGATGTAAAACATCATATTCATCAAAAGCATTTTTCATTGACAATAAAATAACTACTATTGAGGTTGTGTATCTTGCCACAAAGATAGCCATCATAATTCCAATTTGATATAAAATAGCTGTCATAGGTGAGGAGCCACTTAATATTTGTCCTGTCATCATTCCTGGTAAAGCAACAATCCCAATGGTCTCCATGGTTGCAATAACCTGTTTTGTGCTTGTTGTGACAGCATTTCGAAAATAGGGCATGATTGCTTCAAAGCGATTAGCTGCTAAAGAAAGTGAAGTAAAGTATTCTTTCTCATTGTTTTTAATTGATTTATAAAAAGTATCTATCGCTAAAATAGAACCATTCATTGAATTACCTAACAGCATTCCTGAAATAGGAATGAAAACTTGAGCTAAAAATAAATTATCAAGTTTAGCCACAAAGTAATTAAAAAAGAGTAATAAAGGGAAAATAGTAATAAGGAGACCAATTATAATAGGAATAAAGAATTTCTTAAATGTTGTTTTTGTATTTCTTACCGTAGTAAAACTAGCCACACAGATCATCAGTAATAAGTATAGGGCATTTATATAAGGTTTATCTAAATAAAAGATATATTCTAAAAATAATCCTACTAAGGATAATTGGATGAACATTCTAATAATAGAGATGATCATTTTCTTAGAAAAATTAAGTTTTAATCTTAAATTGATGATAATAATAATAATAAAGAAAATTAGTAAAGTTGCTACGCTATAATAAGTGATATTTTCAATAAAATCATTCATTGTTCCATTCCACCAACCTTATTTTTTCTGCTTCTTTCCAAAGAGAATCATGGGAAATAATAATAATTGTTTTATCTAAATGACAAGTATAATCAATGATTTTTCTTTTAAGTTTTTCATCTAAACCGGCAGTTATTTCATCTAATATTAAGATATCTCGATCTAATAATAATGCAATAATAAATCCTACTCTAGCTCTCTCACCACCGGATAAATCATGAACTTGTTTTTCTAAGTGTTCATTATTTAAATTAAATTGATGAAATAATTGAAGAATAAGTTTTTGATTATAAGAAATATGTTTATTAACTTTATAGGATAATATTTCATTAATCAAATCATTTGTTTTCAAATTTTGAAGGTCAACATCTTGACTGACATAAGAAATATTCTTTCTGAAAAAATTTCTTGTTGATGGTGTTAAAAGTTGATTTTTTAATAGGATATCTCCTTCGTAACGAATAATCCCAAGTAACATTTTAACTAATGAGGTTTTACCACTCCCACTAGGTGCGCTCAATAGAATTTTATCTTTCTCATTAATTGTTAGATTAAAATCATTAAAGACTTGTTTATTATTAAATTGTAAATTAATGTCTTTGAATTGTATCATATGAAAACCTCTTTTTATAAATACTAATATAACAATATTATTTTACTACTATTTTTAGGAATTGTAAAAACTTTTGGTTGTTTTATTTGCATAATGGTTTTGATTTCTGTATAATTATAATGTTTAATACATTTATATAAAAATGTTTAATACATTTATATATTTTCACATAAATATATAAATTAAAACAGTTACTTTGATAGAAAAGGTGATACTTATGTCTGAAAAAGATTACTCAAAATACTTTCATAAACCAAATTTGAAACAGGCAAGAAAAAGAGGTAAAGAGGATGTAAATACCATTAATTTTGATATGCCTGATAAAATGGAGAATATAGGAAAAGATAAATTGTTCATGATAGATACATATGGTTGTCAAATGAATGTTCATGATTCTGAAGTGATTGCAGGAATATTGACGAAATTAGGATATCAAGCTACTGATAAAGAAGAAGAGGCGGATGTCATTATTTTAAATACATGTGCTATACGAGAAAATGCAGAAAACAAAGTATTTGGACAAATTGGTCGACTAAAAGCATTTAAACAGAAAAATCCTGATTTAATTTTAGGGGTATGTGGTTGTATGTCACAAGAAGAAAAAGTCGTCAATAAACTTTTGAAAACCTATCAACATGTGGATTTAATTTTTGGAACCCATAATATTCATCGTTTACCTGAATATTTGCGAGATGCTTATATGAATAAAGAACGTGTTATTGAGGTATGGAGTCAAGAAGGGGACATTGTTGAACATATGCCTATGGTTCGAGAGGGTAATATAAAAGCATGGGTAAATATTATGTATGGTTGTGATGAGTTTTGTACTTATTGTATTGTACCTTATACACGTGGCAAAGAGCGTTCAAGAAATCCAGAAGATATATTAGAAGAGATTAAAAAATTAGCTGAGGAAGGTTTCAAAGAAGTAACCTTGCTTGGACAAAATGTAAATGCCTATGGTAAAGATTTAAAAAATCGTGAATATGGTTTTGGAGATTTATTAGCTGATATACAAAAAATAAATATTCCTCGCGTTCGTTTTACAACCAGTCATCCGAGAGATTTTGATGATAAAACAGTTGCTACTCTTACTAAACGTGGTAATTTATGTGAACATGTTCATTTACCAGTACAATCAGGGAATACAGAAGTATTAAAACGGATGAATCGAAAATATACTCGTGAGAGATATTTAGAACTTGTAAATCAATTAAAAGAAGCCATTCCTGATGTTGCCTTAACAACGGATATTATTGTTGGTTTTCCTAGGGAAACAGAAGAGCAATTCAAAGATACTTTAAGTTTAGTTGAACAAGTAAATTTTGAAGGAGCTTATACCTTTATATATTCACCAAGAGAAGGAACACCAGCAGCTAGAATGGAAGATAATGTTTCTTTAGAAGAGAAAAAAGAAAGATTACAACGATTAAATGATATTATAAATCATCAATTTGCTTCTGCACATAAAAAATATGAAGGTAAAATTGTTGAAGTATTATGTGAAGGAACAAGTAAAAATGATGAAACGATTTTAGCTGGTTATACAAGAGCGAATAAACTAGTTAATTTTAAAGGCCCTAAAGAATCAATTGGAGAATTAGTTCAGGTTAAAATTACTGAAGTTAAGACATGGCATTTATTAGGAGAACAGGTTAATGAATGAGGTAGAAGCTAAGATTAATGAATTAATTAATTTAATTAGCGACCAAGAGGAAGTAAAACGGTATAAACAGATAGAAAAAGAAATGCATCAGAATAAATATATAATAAATAAAATTGAAGATTTTAAGAAGTTTCAAAAGAAAATGGTTATTTATGAATCACATCATAATCAAATTCCTGAAGAAGTGAATAAACGATATAATTCATTATATAATGAGTTGTTAGAAATCCCAATATATAATGAGTATATTACCTTACAAAAAGAAATAAATGAATTATTACAAGAAATCACAAAAATTATTGAATTTGAATTAAGTTTGAAGTGATGTACAGTCATATTGTACATCTTTTTCTTTTATAATATATTAGTAACATGTCATACTCTATTGAATAAATTAACTATAGAGGAGGGAAATTATGAACGAAATAAGAGAAATTGTTACAAAAGCAATTGTTGAAAAAGGGAAAAAGGCAATTCGTTTTGTTGAAAAGGTAAAAACCACTAATCCTGTTGAAAGTGTTCTGGGTTGTTGGGTACTAAATCACAACTTCCAAGCTGAAAAAACAACTGAAGGTGTTTTGATACAAGGAATATTTGAAGTGAATATTTGGTATTCATATAATAATAACTCACAAACTGAAGTTACCAAAGAAATGGTAAATTATCAACAAGAAGTAAAAACAAAACGTAAAATTAATGACTATCTTGAAAAAAATACAGATGTGATTGTTAGAATGATACAACCACCTGTTTGTTCAGATGTAAAGATAGTTGATAATATAATTGAAATAGAGGTATTATTGGAGGTTGCTGCTGAAGTTATTGGCGAGACCAAGATGAGAGTTTCAGTTTTAGACCAAATCCCTAATTATGATAACGATGATGACGATGATATGAATGAGATCGATGGTCAAATTAATCAACAGTTTTTAAGAGAAAAAATATTTTAGTTTTAAAGACCCTTAGCTAAAGATGATAGTTAAGGGTCTATTATATTTTTTGATATTTGATTTTTCTTCATAACACTGTAAAAGGATGTTAAATTATGATAAAATTAAAAGAAAACCAAAAAATAAGGGTGGAATTATGACATCAAAAATAGATAAAAAAGCTTATACCCCAATGATGCAACAATATTTAACTATTAAAGAACAATATCAAGATACACTCGTTTTTTTTCGTTTAGGAGATTTTTACGAGTTATTTTTTGATGATGCACTATTAGCTTCAAGAGTTTTAGAAATTGCTTTAACAGGAAGAGATGCAGGCGTAAAAGAACGTGTTCCAATGTGTGGAGTTCCTTATCATGCTGCTTATGGATATATTGAAAAACTGATTAATAATGGATATAAAGTAGCTATTGTTGAACAAGTAGAGGATCCAAAAGAGTCAAAGGGAATCGTTAAACGTGATGTTGTCCGTATGATTACACCAGGGACTGTTATGGACCATGATTTTCTAGATGAAAAAGTCAATAATTATATCGCAAGTGTTAGTGATTTTGTGACAAATTATGTGATTTCATATGCTGACTTATCTACTGGTGAATTATTTTGTGTTATTTTAGATAAAGATGATAAGTTATTAATCAACGAACTACTTTCAATTGAAACAAAAGAAGTGGTTGTTAGTCATGCGTTTAATTCACAAATACTACACCCCATCGTAAATACAAATCATGTAACGATATCATATGAAGATGAAGTAAGTGCTCATCCTGATTATTTATATACACATGTAAATATTACTGATTCCCGTTTAAAAATGACCATTAATCGTTTGCTTCATTATTTACTAAATACACAAAAAAGAAGTTTATCACATCTGCAAGTAGCCAAAGTATTAAACAGCAATCAATACTTAATGATTGATGTATATTCAAAAAGAAATTTAGAAATTTTTGAAACAATTCGTACAGGAAGTAAAAAAGGTTCTTTGTTATGGCTTATTGATAAAGCAGAAACGGCAATGGGTTCTCGGATGATTAAACAATGGTTAGACAAGCCATTAGTGAACATGACTGATATTAATCATCGTTATGACGTTGTTTCTAGTTTTCAAGAAGAGTTTATTATGACAGAAGAATTAAAAAATTCCTTAAAGAACGTTTATGATTTAGAACGTTTAGTTGGAAGAATTGCATATGATAATGCAAACGCTAAAGATTTACTTCAATTAAAACGCTCATTAAAAGAGATGCCTTTTATAAAAGCGAAAATTGACTATTTAAATAAAACCTATCAAATTAATATAAACAGCCAATTCGAAACATTTGATGATTTATATGAATTATTAGATAATAGTATCCATGAAGATGCACCCTATACAATTAAAGATGGAGGTGTAATTAAAGATCATTTTAATGAAGAATTAGACCACTATCGTGATGCCTCAAGAAATGGGAAACAGTATATCGCAGAACTAGTAAAACGTGAAAAAGAACGGACGGGCATTAAATCATTAAAAGTTGGGTACAATAAAGTTTTTGGTTACTATATTGAAATTACAAAATCCAATCTTTCCTTATTACCAACGGATAGTGGTTACGAGAGAAAACAAACGTTAGCTAATGCTGAACGATTTATAACGCAAGAGTTAAAAGAATTAGAATCAATGATATTAAACGCTGAAGAAAAATCGATTAAACTAGAATATGAATTATTTATAAATATTAGAAATCAAATAAAAGCATATAGCGCGTCACTCCAACGATTAGCTAAAGCAATTGCGGAAATTGATGCTTTAATTTCTTTTGCGATGATTAGTCAAGAAAATCGTTTTGTAAGACCAACATTAGTATCTGAACATATCGTAGAAATTAAAAATGGACGTCATCCTGTCGTTGAAAAATTATTAACGGATACTGTCTATGTTGAAAATGATATTCTAATGGATGATAAAACGAATATTTTGTTAATTACAGGACCAAATATGTCAGGTAAATCAACCTATATGCGTCAAATGGCACTCATTACGATTTTAGCGCAAGTAGGATGTTTTGTTCCTTGTGATTCTTGTAAAATGAAAGTATTTGATAAAATTTTTACTAGAATTGGTGCAACAGATGATTTAATTAGTGGACAATCTACCTTTATGATAGAGATGATAGAAGCTAATAATGCGCTACATAACGCAACTAGTGATAGTTTAATATTATTTGATGAGATAGGGCGTGGGACAGCAACATTTGATGGAATGGCTCTAGCTCAAGGTATTACAGAATATATTCATGAAAAGATAAAGGCAAAAACATTGTTTTCAACCCATTATCATGAGTTAACCGCCCTTGAAAACAACTTAAAAAATTTGACAAATGTACATGTGCGTGCTGAAGAAAATAATCAGACCTTAACTTTTTTACATAAAGTTGAGTTAGGTTTAAGTGATAAAAGTTATGGTATACAAGTGGCTAAATTAGCAGATTTACCAAGTAGTTTAATTAATCGGGCTGAAAAAATATTAAAAAAACTTGAACAAAATAAAAAAGAAGTCGTCATTGATGCTGACTATAATTTATTTGATTTTGATTTTAATAAAGAAAAAAATCAAACATTAAATGAAGAGGAACAAGAAGTATTAAGAATCGTCGAAGAAACAAACTTTTTTGATTTAACACCAATGGACGCATTGAACCTTTTATATAAACTTCAAACTAAAATTAAAGGGAAGTAGGTGGCAATATGGGTAAAATACAAGTGATGAATAGTCATTTAGCGAATAAAATTGCTGCTGGAGAAGTCGTTGAGCGACCTAGTTCTGTTGTGAAAGAATTAGTCGAAAATGCGATAGATGCTAATTCAACAAAAATAGATATTATTCTTGAAGAGTCTGGAATTAAATCGATTAAAGTCATCGATAATGGTTTGGGAATGGATAAAGAAGATGCGCTTTTAGCGTTTAGTCGCCATGCTACTAGTAAATTAACAAAAGAACAAGATTTGTTTCGGATTATGACACTAGGGTTTAGAGGCGAAGCTTTACCTTCTATTGCTTCTGTGAGTGATATTACCTTAATGACATCAAATGGCGTTGATAGTGGGACTAAAGTTCATTTTAGAGGTGGAAAGTTAATTGAGGAAGGATTAGCAGCCTTCAGAAAGGGTACGGAGATTAGTGTTAATCAATTATTTTTTAATACTCCTGCTCGTTTGAAATACTTAAAAAGCGAAAACACAGAGTTAAGCTATACCATTGATTTTATTAATAAAATTGCCATCTCAAATCCGCAGATTTCTTTTAAATTAATGAACAATCAACGTGTCTTACTTGAGACTTATGGGAATAATAATATTATTCAAGTGTTGTCTTCTATCTATGGGATTGAAGTAGCTAAAAAAATAAAGACTGAAACCTATAAAGATAACTATTTGGATATGAAATTGTATTTTTCAGAACCAGAGGTTAATAGAACCACTCGAAACTATATTACTGTTATAATTAATAAACGAATGATAAAAAATAATGAAATCATAAAAGCAGTCTTGGCGGGATATGAGTCATATTTACCAATCAAACGATATCCTATCGTTGTTTTAGATATAACAATAGATCCTCTATTAGTTGATGTGAATGTACATCCTTCTAAACTTGAAGTCCGATTATCGAATCAAGAACACATTAAGACGGTCATTACAGATATAATTCAAAAGAAATTAAAGGAACTGATGTATATTCCTAAAGTCACTTTTCGTAAAGAGATTTCTGATGGGGTGAAAGAAGAGCAACAACAGTTTGATTTAAAAGAACAAGAGAAAGTAAATGCAGATGATTATTTTAATCATTCAGAAATAAAGAGTGAATATCAAAAACCAAAAGAATTGAAACCTGAAAAGGATTTGAAGTTGAATCAAACATTCCCTTATCAAAAAGAAGTACCAGGTGTAATAAACGGAAAAAATAAATTACCAAAACTATATTATATTGGTCAATTAGCAGGCACTTATTTATTAGCTCAAAATGAAATTGGATTATATATGATAGATCAACATGCAGCACAAGAAAGAGTTAATTATGAAATGTATTTAAAACATTTTAGTCAGCCAATTCATGAATATTATGAGTTGTTAGTTCCTCTAACATTTGACTTTTCTTTAAATGAAGCGTTAATTATTGAAGAGAACTTAAATTTATTAACTGATATGAATATAATGATTGAAAAGTTTGGATTGTCTAGTTTTATTGTTCATAAGATTCCTAATTATTTAAATAAAGGAAATGAAAGTGAGATTATTAAAACGATTTTTGATTTTTTAATTCATCATAAAAAATTATCTAATGATCAATTATTTAAGGAATTGGCAATTACTTTAAGTTGTAAACGCTCTATAAAAGCGAATCATTATATTAATGAGTTAGAAATTGAGAAACTCATTCGAGATTTAGAAAAATGTGATAATCCTTATACCTGTCCCCATGGAAGACCTGTCCTTATCAATTTATCATTTAATGAAATTGAACATTTATTTAAACGTACCATGTAAAGGTGATATTATGAAAAAAGTTTTAGTTGTTATTGGACCTACAGCTGTTGGAAAAACAGCTTTAAGTATTAAACTCGCTAAAAAATTTAATGGAGAAATTATTAATGGTGACTCTGTTCAAGTATATAAAGAATTAGATATTGGAAGTGCTAAAATTACACCCGATGAGATGAATGGAATTGCTCATCATCTATTAAGTTTTAAAGAACTTAATGAAGACTTCTCAGTGGCTGAATTTCAAGAAGTTGTCCGTCAAAAAATAGATGAGATTATAAATAGAGGAAAACTACCTATTATTGTTGGTGGGACAGGCTTATATATTCAAGCTGTATTGTATGATTTTCGTTTTGAAAAAGAGGGAAGAAGTGAGTTGTTTAAACAAAAGTATGAATCACTTTCTAATGAAGAACTGCATTTATTACTGAGTAAAATAGATCAAGAACAAGCTGATAAGATTCATGTCAATAACAGAAGAAGAGTATTGCGTGCTATAGAAATTTATGAAAATAATAAGCAAACGAAAAGTGAACTTATAGATACACAATCAAATAAAAGTTTATATAATGCCTATATCATCGGTTTAGATATGGATAGAAAAATACTTTATGAAAGAATCAATCAACGCGTTGATTTAATGATACAAGCTAACCTTATAGATGAAGTCAAACAACTTTATGAAAGAGGTTATCATGTTAATGCGATTGGATATAAGGAATTTTATGACTATTTTAAAGGTGAAAAATCACTTGATGAAGTTATAGAAGAAATTAAAAAAAATACAAGACATTATGCAAAGAGACAATTAACTTATTTTAGAAATAAATTAGACACACACTGGTTTATGGTTGATATACATCAAAAGGATCAATTAATGGATAACATTGAACAAGAAGTTAAAGAGTGGTCAATGAAATAGTATATATGGTATAATAGATAAAAAGCGATTTCATTCAAGGTTTTATTTTATTATTTTCTGGGGAATAAATGACTTCTAGGGAGGAGATGATGTACTGTGAAACAGAATATTAATAAGGGTATAGCTTATTATTTATTTCAAGTCTTGAGATATCCAGTGAAATGGTATATAAATCATTTACTTAACTTAAATTTAATTAAAAATGAAGCAAAAGATGACAAAGGACCTTTCTTCATTACTGGTAATCATGTGACAGTCTATGATCCAATTATAGCTTTAGTTTATTTGAAACCACTTGTTCGGTGGGTTGCAGCTGATGCTAACTATGATAATAAGCTAAAGACTATTTTTATGAAGTTAGGAAATGTTATTCCGATTGCGAAAAGAAATTCTGATATCCGTACAATTAAGAGACTCATTAAAGAAGTAAAGCAAGGGAACGCTGTTGGCTTATACCCAGAAGGTGGTCGCACTTGGCATGGTGAAACAGATAGTTTAATTCAATCAACATCTAAACTAATCAAGTTATTAGGGATTAAAGTGTATTGTCAAAAATTAGAAGGTGCTTATGTTTCAAGTCCTCGTTGGGGAAAATATTATCGTAAAGGGGTTCTTAATGTAAGCATTTATGAAATGTTGTCAGAAGAAGATGTAAAAAAAATGACTGATGATCAAATATATCAAGTATTAAAAGAAAACCTATATCATAATGATTATGACTATCAAAAAGAGCATATGGTTCCATTAGAGGGAAGAGATAACGCAGAGTATATTGAACGAATAATTTATGTATGTCCAAATTGTCATAATATTCATACCTTTTCATCATTGGGAGATGAATTTAAATGTAAGGCCTGTCATGCAAAAGGAAAAGTAAATGAATATGGCCTTATTGAAGGTGATTTTCAATATGATAATTTAGTCGATTGGCATCATTTTCAAAAACAATATTTAAAAGAATATTTAGAAGAAAATGTAATAGAACCTGTTGAATTATTTGATGTTAAATATAAATCAAAAAATGCTGATGGTATAAAAGAAAAACATCTAGTGAATTTCTTTATTCATCCAGAAAAAATGATTATTGATTATGAAGATAACCGAAAAATCATTAATTTTAAAGACGTATCAGAACCGAGTTTAACTTTTAAAAATACAATTATTTTTTATGAGAATCGAAATAGACATGAATTTGTGATTGAACCATTTTTACATAATAATGCATCCATTGTGTATATATACGAAATTATTAAATATTTGAGGGGGAAATAAAATGCGTGAAGATTGGCAACCCGTTTTAATGCTTGTTTATATCTTTGTATTTATGTTTTTTGCGAAGATCATTAAAGAAAAACTAGGGATATTTAAATCAATTGTTATACCAACGGCTCTTTTAGCTGGTTTTTTAGGACTAATATTTGGTCCTGAATTGTTAGGGTCTCTATCTGTAAATTTATTTGACCAAGAAATTAGATTAGGGTTACAGTATGATAATGATTTTTATGAATCTATTTTATTTTATTTTATGATTATTGGTTTTGTTTCTTTAACGTTAACAGAAAGACATAGTAAACAAAACAGACAATCAATTGATTCAGGATTATTTATCGTATCTACCTATATTCTTCAAGGGTTACTTGGGGTATTTGTCCTATATATAGTGGCTACAACGATAAAGCCAGATATTTTTATCGGTCTTGGACTTTTATTGCCGCTTGCCTTTGGACAAGGTCCTGGACTTGCTAGTTCAATCGGGGGAAAGTGGGATGAAACTTTGGCGATAGGATATGCTCAACAATTTGGAATTACCTTAGCAACGGTTGGGTTTATTGTTGGTGGTATTATCGGTGTCCTACTACTAAATTATTATATCCGTAAGTATAAGTTAAAGGTTGTCCGACTAAGAGATTTAAAGGGAATCAAAACAAAAAGCATTGATTTTGAGACAATAAATGAAGTAAATTTTTCCGATAACTTTCTTGTTCAAGTTGTTTGGCTATCTCTGATTTTTCTATTAACTTATTTGGTTTCATTGTTATTTTATCAAACGATGTTACCTCTTGGTGAAATTGGAAAAACACTAGGTGGTTTAGTTTTAGGTTTTAGTTATTTATTTGGAGTATTTATTGCCTTAGGATTAAGAGGTTTTTTAAGAAAACTAGAGACACGCGGTCACCGGACGAAACCTTTAATTGATGATTATATGATGCATAATATATCTTCATTTGCCTTGAATGTTATGATTACGGCTTCTGTTATGTCGATAAAAATTAGTTCAATTAAGGAATATTGGGAAATTTTATTATTAGTTACGGTTGTAGGGGCTTTAGGAACGTTAATATATGTGACATTATTCGGCCGGTATGTTTTTAATGAAAATCCAAATCATTATGTGATAACATTATTTGGTATGTTAACCGGCGTAGCCGCAACAGGACTTGCGCTTCTTCGAGGAATTGATCCTGAATTAGAGACGGATACAGCGGATAACGTGGTGGTTTTAGGGAGTGCCATTGCGGCTCCTATTGGAATTCCAATGATGATTCTACTCAGTTTTCCTGTTATCGCTTATACCATTCCACACAAAGGATATTATAATTACTTTATGATTGCAGGACTTATCGGTTATTTAACGTTATTAATCGGTTTTTTAGTGTGGAGAAGGAAATATTATTCTAAAAAGTCAAACCAATAAATAGATAGTAAAAAAGTTGCTTTAATATTAAAGTAACTTTTATTTATAAATAGTTATAATATAATGAAAAAATAGGTGAGATTATGACTTCAGTATATATACATATTCCCTTTTGTCAAAGAATTTGTTCTTATTGTGATTTTCCAAAACGAGTCAGTAAATCAATTGAAATTGATCATTATTTAGATACATTAGAAAAAGAAATTAAGATGTATCAAGTAAATGATATCATTGATACTCTTTATATAGGTGGAGGAACACCATCTATCTTAAGTTCCAAACAATTATTAAGATTAAATCAAATAATCAAACTATTTCATTTGTCAAATAAGGTTGAATTTACCATGGAATGTAATCCAGAACATATCACAAATGAAAAAATAATCTTATTAAAACAATTGGGTGTTAATCGAATTAGTTTAGGTGTCCAAACATTTAATGAACGTTTATTAAGGATTTTAAATAGAGGACATTTAAAGAATATGGTTTATGATGCTGTTAATTTACTAAAAAAGAATAATCTATCAAATATTAGTATGGATTTGATTTTTGCGATACCTTTTCAAACAATTGAAGAGGTCAAAGAAGATTTAGCACATATTCAACAATTAGATGTTCCGCATATATCGTACTATTCATTGATTTTAGAAGAAAAAACAGTTTTTGATAAATTACTTTCAGAAAATAAAATACAATTGATTGATAATGAAACTGAAGCACAAATGTATGAACTAATCCTAAATTCATTGAAAAAATCAAAATATCATCATTATGAAATAAGTAACTACGCAAAAAAAGGCTATGAATCAAGACATAATCAAGTCTATTGGCAAAATAAATCTTATTATGGTTTTGGAATGGGTGCTAGTGGATATGTCAATCATGTACGTTATTATAATGTAAATTATGTCAATCAGTATATTGAACTTATTAAAAAAGAAAAAAGACCAATAAAACACCAAGACACAATAGATAAAAGTGAAGAATTAAAGGAAGCATTTTTACTAGGATTACGTTTAATTGATGGATTATCAATAGAGGAAATAAATAAACGATATCAAGTGAATATATTAGAATATTTTGAAAGAGAATTTAAATGTTTAGTTGATAAAGGTTTTATAGAAATTAGTGATCGTATTAAATTAACACACACGGGTTTATTTTATGGGAATGAAGTATTTGAAGTTTTTGTTTAAGTATAACTAATAAAACATTTCTTAAAAAACCTTTACATGTACAAATACCTGTGTCTTTAAAAAGTATTATAAATAAGGGGGGTGTGATTTTTGTTAGTATTCTCAATATGTAAGAATATAATTGAAGTTTTTTGACTGAAAGGAAAGAGTCTATATTAAAAGAAAATCCAACTTATAATATAATCCCTTTTATCGGTAAAAACGATGCTAATAAATACAAGAATGAAATTAATAGTGTGAATAGTATTAGGGTTTTTTTAGGTGTGATAGGTTTAATTCTCTACCTTTTAGTAGATTCTTTATTTAACAAATATGCATTTATAATTATTATAAGTCTAATTACTATTGTAATAATATTATTTATTTTAATAGGAAAAAAAGAGGAAGTATTGTATAACGAATTAGCGGATAAAATTAAATACTTTTCTATTGAAAACAATATCGTCTTTTTATATGAGAATAAAGAACTTTTAGGGAAATATTCATTATCTGAGATAACAGTAAAACCTATTAAATACCTTAAAGATATTTATGTATATGATATTAATTGTTCTAATTTATCATTAGGAAATTGTTATGTAAACATAGAAGATAGTATGAATCTAAAGAAGTCATTTATTCTAAATCCAAAAAAGAAATCTTAATTATAATAAAAGGTAATTATTTAATGAAAAGTTTATAAAATTAAAAAAGGTGAAGATTCACCTTTTTATTTATTAATTATGATAGCCTTTTTACACTCAAAATACTTTGGATAAAATCTAATTATCTTTTTTTTCTTTTTGAAGTTTATTAAACTGACTTTTAATTTCTTTCCATTGTTTTGAAGCGACTATAATTTGCCACAAAGAAAACACTATAAAATAAAAAAGTAAGATTTCTAATACATTTATTTGTTTCATTAAACTATTATCTTCCAATACTCTACTTTTTAGATATTCCCATGATACATAACCACCTAACCCAATAATGGATAGAAACAACGCTATTATCAATCTTCTGAAATAGAATCTTATTTTACCTTTGTTATAAATGGTAATTATTTTTTCATTTATCATAGAATATTTCCTTCCTTTGATTTATTATTATCTCTTGGGAAATCTAATCATCTTAGGGATACTTATTTCATTTTTGGTATGTCCTTTCAGGGACCATAATCTTGTATTTAAAGAAAGTTTTTCAACTAATTTTTCAAGTTGTTTAAGTTGATAACCATTAATATGTAATTGTTTCAGCATTCCTTTAATTTCTGGAAGTGGTACTTCAAATAAAATGGAATCTTTTAATAGATATAATCCATGTTGTGCCATTGCTTCTGGCATTTCAAGTTGATGTTCGTAAAAATCAATAATTTCTTGATCAAAATCTGTTATCTCATCAGGGTTTAATATTTGATCCTTTGTTAAATGGTAATAATCTAATTCTTTATATTTGTTTCGATTATCGTAGAAATGTGTAATTTCATTAATTTGATAATAATAGATAACTTCATCTTTGATGTCATACCCATAAATCAAACTATCATTATTTAATAAAACATAAAATTCTTCCATATTTAAGTCGATAGATTCATATTCTTTTATATATTTAAATATCATATTCGCTTCATATGCTCCATAATAATTTAATAATCCTCGTGCATAATGAATCACTAAGTCATTTAATTGAATTTCTTTACGCCAATGTTTTATATCAATTCTTAGAAAATAATCCATCACTTCATTTGACATGACAAGTTTGTTTTTGTTATCTTTTATTACTGGAAATGCGATTAAATATATTTTTAAAAGAATCGCATAACCAGGGTCTATATTTTTAAATTCAATTTCTCCACCATGATCAATGATTTTATAGATGAAGTCGAATAATTCAGTTTGAAAAGATTTTAAGGCATTATCTAGTATTAAACCATGATGTACACTAAATAAATCAATGATTTCATCCTTGGTTCCTTGAAATTCATCACCTAACATGATAGCTAAAGATATTTCTAAATCATTTTTCTTCACTTGTTTTAATAATGATTTTAATCCTTTTGATATAAATTTTTTTCTAAAAATATTACTTAAATCATACTCACTCATAGTCATACCTCGTTTTTTCTTTAATTTTAACATTTTTAATTGAAACAAACAATAGAAACTATGAATGAGTATATAGTTTTATTTAATTAAATAACGCTCTTAATTCAATCGCTTTTAAAAAAGCTTTTGTTGCTAAAAAATCATATGATTTATCTAAGCGTATGTAGTGAGTAATTATATCTGCAATTTCTGAGTGTACTCTATTATGAATAAAGTACTCTGAATAATGGTGAAAGTCATGTTCTGGTAAATTCGCAAAAAATAAAATAAATTCTCTCATTAGGTTGTTTTCATTCATTTTATTTCTTCCCCCTTTATATCACAATTTTAACAAGCATTGATACAATATATATGTAAGAATTAAAAAAATAAAATATTTTCTTTTCTTATCTTAATATGGTATCATTAAGTAATAATATGATTTATACACGAAAGGATTAAAATAATGAAGCATAAAAATAAATTATTTCTTATATCTATTGTATTTTTTATTAATTATTTATTAGATAGGATTACCAAAATTTTAGCTATTGAACATCTTCAGCATTTAAAGGGATATGAAAAAAATATTCTTGGAGAGTTTTTTTCATTATCTTTTACTGAAAACCGAGGTGCTTTTTTGAGTGTAGGGAATAATTTTCCAGATTTTGTTAAGTACTTAGTTTTTATTATCATTCCATTAATTTTTTGTATATATGGATTATTCTATTGTTATTTTCATGAGAAAGATAAAATTTCAATCATTCTTATCGTTTCAATTATTGCTGGTGGTATAGGAAATATTCAAGATCGTATATTTAATGATGGGAAAGTTACTGATTTTTTAATATTCGGAATTGGTAATTTAAGTACTGGTATTTTAAACATTGCCGATATATCTATTACAATTGGTGGGATATTATTATTTTTACATTTCCTAAATCAAGCAAATAAAGAAAAAAAATATCCTAAAAATTAAATGAAGTCATAACATGAAAATGGTAACAAGTTAGTTACCATTTTTTTAGAATTTATGATTTATATAAAATCATTATTTTGGTTCAAGGAGGAGAAATAGATGGGGGAAAGAATTATTATTTAGAACGTTAAAACATGAAAAAACAGAAAGAGCACCATGGGTTCCCTTCACTGGAATACATGCAGGTAAATTACTAGGATATAAAGCCATTGAGTTATTAAATGATGAAGATAAATTATTTCAAATATCTTATCATACTTACATTAATGAAAAACAATCTCTTAAAAACAGTACAAGAGATTTGGACAAACTATTTTAAGAAAGCGATAGATATTTTATAAACCTAATAATAATGATGAAGAAATGGTAAGATTATCATTGATTCAAATTAGAAGGCTTTTTAATGGGTCTTTTTTTAATTTAATTTTTGTGCTATAAAATAGATAATTGTATGATATAATGGTTCTGAGGTGAGATGATGGAAAAATTAAACAATATATTTAATGAGTTTTATAAGTTAGAGGTTGAGTATGACCGTTTAGGGTGGACACTGTATACAACAGGTTATGATTTTGGAGTTGAAGAGAATTATTTAAAACAAATAGAGTTGCTGAAAAATAAAGAAAGCTTTAATCATATTAAAAAGTGTAAAGAAACGGTAACAAATGAATTTGATAAAAGAAAGGTAGAAATTGTTTATAAATTATTTAAGCCCTATCATTTATCAGATGAATTAAATGAGTTAAATTTACAAATTGAAAATTTAGTTAATAAACTATCTAAAATTTTAAATTCATTTCGTTTTACAATAGATAATAAGACAGTGACCTCTGTGGACATTGAACAAATACTATCACATAGTGATAATCGAGATGAACGAAAAAAAGCTTACTTTGCTTATGGTCAAATTAATCAATCGATGATTGATGGTGGTTTTATTGAGTTAATTAATTTAAGAAAGCAATATGCTAAGCTAGCAGGTTTTTCTGATTTTATAAAATATAAATTAGATGAAGCAGAATTACCTGAAAACTTATTTGATAATTGGAAACAAGATCTTCATGATGTATTACCGAAAATGAAAGAAGTTAGAAGTAAATATGCACGTAAATACCTTCAAGATGATACAGTGTACCCTTGGGATGAAAGTTATATCATGAGTAAAATTGTACCTGCTTGGAATCAAACGGTTGATTTAAGCAAGTATTATGAGGTTCTAAGTAAATTTTTTAAGTTGTTTGGGATAGATATTACAAAATTTAATATTACTTATGACATTTTTCCACGCGCGAATAAATCTGAGTGGGGTTATAATTTTCCAATAGAAACAGCTAAAGATAGCAGAATATTAGCGAATGTTAAAAATAAATTTTATGAATACAATGTGCTCCTTCATGAAACAGGTCATGCGGTACATTCCTATTTAATTGATCCGAATGAACCAATCATTAATTCAGAACTAAGTGATATTGTTTGTGAAGGAATTGCCAATTTATTTCAATCCTTTATTCGTAAAGAAGTCTTTTATAAAGATTTCTTTAAAGAAGACAATGTTAAAAATCAATTTGAGGAATTAATTGAATTTGAAAAAGCAAGTGCTTTAAAAGCATTAAATAATATCTTTTTTGAACATCGATTATACTTAAATGATATTAAATCTTTAGATGATATTTATAAACAATATCATGAAAATTATCAAGATTTATTTAAGGAAGAACCATTTGGTAAAGACGTTCCTTGGGCATATCGCATCCATTATACGACTCATCCAATCTATTTACAAAACTATTTAATGGGTGATGTATTATGTGAAGCTTTATTTAAAATATTTGAAGAAAAATATAAAGTAGATGCTTCATCTAATTTAAAACAATTTGGTTCATTTTTAATTGATGAAATAATTAAACCAAGTGGATTATACAAATTTAATGATTTATTTAAAAAGGTTAGTGGTGAAGACTTTTCTTTAAAATATCTTAAATAAATAATATTTTAAAGGAGTGATAACATGTCAGAAATAGCTACGCTTAAGAAGGCTTTAGAATATAAGAATAATAATCATATTGAGGATTGGATTCATTCATTCTTACATGATGAAGGGAATAATATTCCCTTTTCTGAAGGATTAAGATTAAGTAAGAGATATTATATAGGTCCAATAAAGATGCCTCTAAGTTTATTTAAAAGATGTTGTGGACCTGAAGAAAATTTGAAATATGTTATTGATCAAACAGACTTTGAAAGAAATGTAAAAGCAATACAAGAAAGATATAAAAAAGGTTGGGATATGCCACCACTTATTATTAATTATGTAAATAAAAGTTTTGAATTAACCGACGGTAATCATCGCTATGAAGCCTTAAGAAGAGAAAATATAAAAGATTATTATATTATTATTTGGATTACCGAAAAAGAAGACTATGAACATTTTATTAATTATTATAATAGTCTCACAACTAAATTTTAAAGACATATTTAAATAAATAGTAAAATCTGTCAATGTTTTATTGGCAGATTTTTCTTTGCTTGAAATTTATAGAATTAATTTTATAAAAAAACATAAAATAAATTGTAAATTTTTAGCACTCAAATGTTGACACTGCTACTGGAAATGATTATAATGTTATTAGCACTTTGGTAATCTGAGTGCTAAAGAGGTGATAAGATGTTAACTGATAGACAAATTAAGATTTTAATAACGATTATAGAAGAATTCGTAAGAACAGCTGAACCGATTGGTTCACGAACATTATCTAAAATGGAACACCTACCTTTTTCTTCTGCCACCATTAGAAATGAGATGGCTGACTTAGAAGAATTAGAGTATCTTGAAAAAACACATTCTTCAAGTGGCCGTGTCCCAAGTGAAAAAGGATATCGTTTTTACGTTGACTTTATACAAAATAATTGTGAACGAAAGTCTTTAGAATTTACACCGATTCATAAGTTGTTTACAAATAAGAATATAGAACGTGATGAAGCAATTAAAGAAGCAGTTCGAGTTTTATCAGAAATCACAAATTATACCTCAATTGTGTTAGGACCTAGTGCTAATCACAGTCGTGTGAAAAAATTTGAATTTGTCATTTTAACAGATAATAATGCTGTATTAATTTTAATTACTGATAATGGTCATGTTGAAAGTAAAAATTTAATTATACCTGATGGAATAAATATTAAAGAAGTAGAGAAAGTCATTCATTTAATGAATGAAACATTGGTTAATTGTTTAGTTTCTGATATTCCTGAGAAATTAAATTATGAGTTAAAACCATATTTTAAACAATTTATGGATTATCATGAAAAGTTAATCGATTCTATCTTAAGTGCTTTCTCAACATTAGTTAGTGATCAATATTATTTATCAGGACGTAATAATATCTTTTATCAGCCAGAATTTCAAGATATAAATAAGTTACAGAAGTTAATGTTAGCATTAGAAGATACACAGATGTTAAAAATCATTCAAGCAAATGAAAGAGGATTAAAAGTTCACATTGGTCATGAAAATCACATTGATGCCATGCAAAATTGTACGGTAATTACAGTTCCTTATCAAGTTTCTGATGAAGAGTTT
The DNA here is from genome assembly GCA_018394295.1 of Mycoplasmatota bacterium. Lineage (NCBI taxonomy): Bacteria > Bacillati > Mycoplasmatota > Mycoplasmatota bacterium. Next base: position 1,543,451 of record CP074573.1, on the reverse strand, counting down.
GGAACGATTGCGGTTGTCGGACCAACACGTATGGAATATTCTAAAGTAATTCCTTTATTAGAATATATTGCGAATAATATCTCAAAATTATATAAATAGGAGGTGCAGTAGTTTGGGAAAAAACGAGGAAAAAGTCATTGTCGAAGAGAAAGTAGAATTAAACCAAGAAAATGAAGACAATAAAGATGGCAACCAAGAAGTTAATGAAAAAGATCTTTTAATAGAAGAATTAGAAAAAAAATTAGCTGGTTTAACAAATGAACTAGAAACAGTTAAAAAAGCAGCAGCTGATATTGTAAATCGTAATAAACAAATAGAAATTAATAATAAATATGCTTCTAGCGGTTTAGTGTCAAAATTACTCGTTCCAATGTCATATTTCGAAGGAGCTTTAAAATTTAAATCTGAAGATGAATCATTTAATAACTTTTTAAAGGGATTTGAAATGATATATAATTTATTATTAGACTCTTTAAAAAGTGATGGTTTGAAAGAAATTAATACAAAAGTAAATGATTCATTTGATCCTCATGTTCACGAAGTAACAGAAGTTGTTGAAGTTGATGATGCAAAGGAAGAAACAATCCTTGAAATCCTTCAAAGTGGTTATACCTATAAAGACCGAGTGATAAAACCTGTTAAAGTAAAGGTTAGTAAACAAAAAATAGAATCAAATGAGATTGAAAAAGAAAACGATGATAATGAAAATGAAAATATCATTAATTAATTAAGGAGGATTAATATTCATGGGAAAAATAATTGGTATTGACTTAGGTACAACAAATTCATGTGTATCTGTTATGGAAAATGGAGAAGCAATTGTTATACCTAATCCTGAAGGTGGGCGTACAACCCCATCTGTAGTAGCGTTTAAAAATGGAGAAAAATTAGTTGGTGAAGTGGCTAAACGTCAAGCAGTAACTAATCCTGATAACACGGTTATGTCTATAAAACGTCATATGGGAACAAAACATCGTGTGATGATTGAAGGTAAAGAATATTCAGCAGAACAAGTATCAGCTTTTGTTTTACAAAATTTAAAAGCAACCGCTGAAAGTTACTTAGGACATAATATTACAGAAGCAGTTATTACGGTTCCAGCTTATTTTAATGACGCTCAACGTCAAGCAACAAAAGATGCAGGTAGAATAGCTGGTCTTGATGTAAAACGTATTATAAATGAGCCAACTGCAGCTGCTCTTGCTTATGGATTAGATAAAACAGATAAAGAAGAAACTATATTAGTTTATGACTTAGGTGGAGGAACTTTTGACGTTTCTATCTTAGAACTTGCTGATGGAACATTTGAAGTTATTTCTACTAATGGAGATAACCGTTTAGGTGGAGATGATTTTGACCAAAAAATTATCGATTGGTTAGTTGCTAATTTCAAACTTGAAAATGGTGTTGATTTATCTAAAGATAAAATGGCTTTACAACGTTTGAAAGATTCAGCTGAAAAAGCGAAAAAAGAATTATCTGGTGTAATGCAAAGTCAAATCTCATTACCATTTATTTCAATGGGAGCAAGCGGACCTTTACATTTAGAAACAACATTAACAAGATCAAAATTTGATGAATTAACTAGTGACTTAGTTGAAAGAACATTAGGACCAGTTCGTAGTGCATTAAAAGATGCGAATATGACAGCTAATGATATTAATAAAATTATCTTAGTAGGTGGTTCTACAAGAATTCCTGCAGTTGTTGATTTGATTAAAAAAGAATTAGGAAAAGAACCATCAAAAGGTGTTAATCCTGATGAAGTTGTAGCAATGGGTGCAGCAATTCAAGGTGGGGTTTTAACAGGTGATGTTAAAGATGTATTATTACTTGATGTTACACCATTATCACTTGGTATTGAAACATTAGGTGGAATTAATACAGTTTTAATTCAAAGAAATACAACAATTCCAACTACAAAATCTCAAGTATTCTCTACTGCAGCTGATAATCAACCAGCCGTAGACATCCACGTACTTCAAGGTGAAAGAAAAATGGCTAACGATAATAAAACATTAGGTCGTTTCCAATTAACAGATATTCCACCTGCACCTCGTGGCGTACCTCAAATTGAAGTTTCATTTAATATCGACGCTAATGGTATTGTTCATGTTAAAGCAAAAGATTTAGGAACAAATAAAGAACAATCAATCACAATTCAATCAGGTAGTGGACTTTCTGATGATGAAATCAACCGTATGGTTAAAGAAGCAGAAGAACATGCTGAAGAAGATAAGCGTAAGGCTGAAGAAATTGAACTTATCAATGAAGCATCAAGTTTAATCTTTGCAGCTAATAAAGCAGTTAAAGATTTAGGTGATAATGTTACTGATGATGAAAAAACAAAAGTTGAAGCATTAGGAAATGAACTTCAAAAAGCAATTGATGATAAAGACTTTAATCTTATTAAAAGTAAGAAAGAAGAATTAGAAAAAATCGCTCAAGAATTAGCAGCGAAAGTATATCAACAAGCAGCTCAAAATGCTCAACCAAATCAACAACCAGAAGAAAACAATGAAGCTGAAGAGGGCGAAGTTGTAGATGCTGATTACGAGGACGTAAAGTAATTAACTAAACATTTAAATAGTCAAAGTCCATATGACTTTGACTTTTTAGAATGAATTTGGAGGTGAAAGAATGAGTCAAAAAGACTATTATGATATATTAGGAGTAGGTAAAAGCGCAACTGATGATGAGATAAAGAGAGCCTACCGTAAACTAGCAAAAAAGTATCATCCTGATGTTAATCAAGAAGCAGGCGCTGAAGAGAAGTTTAAAGAAGTACAAAAAGCTTATGAAGTCTTATCTGATGCGAACAACCGTGCAAACTATGACCGTTTTGGTCATGCTGGTGTAGATGGGCAAGGTTTTGGTCAGGGAGACTTTGGTGGTTTTGGTGGCTTTGGTGATGTTGGAGATATTTTCGAACAATTTTTTGGTGGTTTCGGTGGCGGAGGCAGTTCACGCCGATCAAATGGTCCAAGAAAAGGCGAAGATATTCGTATAAAAATGACTATCACTTTTGAAGAAGCTTGTTTTGGTGCTGAAAAAGAAATTAATTTACAACGTGAAGAGGAATGTACAAGATGTGCTGGAACTGGTGCTAAATCTAAAAATGATATTAAGACTTGTTCAAGATGTAAAGGACGAGGTGTTGTTTCAAGTGTCCAACAAACGATTTTAGGGCGTGTTCAAACACAGCATGAATGTCCTGATTGTCATGGTTCCGGAAAAATGATTAAAAATAAGTGTACTGAATGTGGTGGAATTGGTAAAAAACGTCAAACGTCTACCATTAAAGTTAAAATACCTGAAGGAATTAATGATGGTCAACAAATCCGTTTATCTGGAAAAGGAAATGCAGGCGTAAATGGTGGACCAACCGGTGATTTGTATATTTACTTTAATGTTAAAGCAGATGATTTCTTTATTCGAGAAGGAAATGACATCTATTGTGAATTACCATTAACTTTCTCACAAGCAGCACTAGGTGAGGAAATAGAAATTCCAACAATCCATGGGAATGTTAAACTAACCATTCCAGCAGGTACACAATCACAAACGAAGTTTAAATTAAAACATAAAGGGGTTAAAAGCCTTAGATCTGGTATTAAAGGGGATCAATATGTGATTGTAAAAGTTGTGACACCGAGAAATCTAACTGCTAAGCAAAAAGCATTATTTGAGGAGTTATCAACGATTGAATCAGATAATGATACATTATTTGATAAAATTAAAAATGTATTTAAACGTTCAAAATAAAACTAAAAATCTATTGTTTACCATTAATGGGTAAGACAATAGATTTTTTAATGGAATATAAAAACAGGGTTATAATAATTAATTAAGTAAGTATCTTTATATCTTAAAGGGTACGTGATATAATTAATTTGAAATTACAATATCAAGCGATTGTTAGTAAGTAATTAATAAGAGGTAATTTTATGCAACGTTATTTTACTCAGTTTAATATAGAGGATAAATTTATTGAAATTATTGGTGATAACTATCACCATATTAAACACGTTATGCGGATGAAAATAAACGATCAAATTTATATTTCAAACGGTAAAGTCGTTTACTATGGTTCGATTAATGAAATCAATAGTGATGCAATTATTGTAGAATTACAATATGAAGTAAAGCAAGAAAGTGAATTAAAAATTCATACAACCATCGCCCAAGGAATGCCTAAATCAGGGAAGTTTGAAACTGTCATTCAAAAAGTCACTGAACTTGGAGGATATGAATTAATACCTGTTTTAAGTGAACGTTCCTTATTTAAAGTCGATAAAAAAACAGAACATAAGAAAATAGAGAGATTTAATAAAATTGCTAAGAGTGCTGCTGAACAATCTCACCGTTTAATGATTCCTAAGGTCCATTCATTTATGTCGATTACTGAAATGATTGCTTTTAGTAAAAACTTTCATTATAAATGTGTTGCTTATGAAGCAAGTTCAAAAGAAGAACAATTTAATCTGTCAAAACGACTTCAAAATATTAATGAAAATGAGAAATTATTGATTTTTATTGGTCCTGAAGGAGGGCTATCAGATAAAGAAATCTCATTATTAAAAGAAAATGATTTTCAAGTAATTTCTTTAGGAAATCGGATATTAAGAACTGAAACAGCACCATTATTTGTTATGTCTGCGATTACTTACGAACTAGAACTAAGGAGATGATTGTTTTGAAAACAATTGCTTTTTATACCTTAGGGTGTAAAGTTAATAATTACGAAACAGAAGCAATAAGTGAATTATTTAAAAATGCTAATTATAAGCGAGTTGATTTTAATCAAGTCGCTGATGTTTATATCATAAATACTTGTACAGTAACTAATAAAGGAGATAGAAAGAGTCGTCAAATGATTCGAAGAGCGATTAGAAAAAATCCTGATGCAGTTATCTGTGTAACAGGTTGTTATGCGCAAACACAACCGAATGAAGTAGCAAAAATTGATGGTGTAGACCTCATTATTGGTACGAATGGTCGAGAAAATATTGTTGAGATGGTTGAAAAATTTATTAAAAACAGGAAACCTGTAACTTATGTCAAAGATCTATTTCATGATGTTCAATTTGAAAATCTAGCGGTCATAAATTATGAATCAAGAACACGTGCAAATATTAAAATTCAAGAAGGCTGCCAGAATTTTTGTACGTATTGTATTATTCCATTTGCAAGAGGTAAGATGCGTTCAAAAGATAAAGATTCTGTCATTATGGAGATACAAAATTTAGTTGATCATGGTCATTTAGAGATTATTTTAACGGGTATACACACAGGTGGTTATGGCATAGATTTTGATAATTATGATTTAGCAGATTTAATCGTAGATATTGAAAAACAAGTCCATGGAATAAAGAGACTCAGAATTTCCTCAATCGAAATTTCACAAATTGATGAGAAAATGTTAAATGTGATGAAAAACTCTCATATTTTAGCGAATCATCTTCATGTTCCTATACAATCCGGGTCTGATACTGTTCTAGAAAGAATGAATCGAAAATATACTACTAATGAGTATATGGATAAAATAAATGAAATCCGAGCAATTTTTCCTGATATTGCGATTACAACTGATGTAATTGTTGGATTTCCTGGAGAAACCGAAAATGAATTTAAAGAAACTTATGATTTTATAAAAAAAGTTGGTTTTAGTGAATTACATGTTTTTCCTTATTCTAAACGTTCAGGAACTAGAGCAGCCAAGATGGCTTTGCAAGTTTCAGAAATTGTCAAGACAATGCGAGTAAATGAATTATTAGCTTTATCAAAGGAATTAACAGAAAAATATGTGAACCAATTTCAAAATCAAATACTGAATGTTATTTTTGAAGAAAGATGTCAACAAGATTCACAATATATTTTAGGTCATGCTTCAAATTATGTAAAAGTTAAAGCCATTGGTAATGAGTCAAATATTGGGAAAGAAGTTAAAGTTTTAATAAAAAATACGACACAATCACTTGCTTTTGGTGAATTAATATAACAAATATTGAAAAAAATATTTACTATTTACTGAATTTGAGGTATAATTTTTTTGTATTTGTTTGTGTGCGGAAGGAGGGAATAAAAAATCATGGCAAAAACTATAATTAGAAATAACGAATCATTAGAAGATGCTTTACGTCGTTTTAAGAACGATGTTGCACGTGCTGGTACCCTATCTGAGGCCCGCAAACGTCAATATTACTTAAAACCAAGTGTCACTAAAAAAATGAAGGCTAAGGCTAAAGGAAAAAAATCATTCTAATGAAAATAAACGTTGTCAGATGGCAACGTTTTTTTTATAGTATAAAATTAAATTTTATAAGATTATATAGACTACATATATTTGTATAAGGGATTTATTACATATCATATAGTAATAAATCCCTTTTAAATAATAGTTTTTAATCGATGAGCGCTTTAATCTTTTCTGTGTTCTTAAAATGATGTTTAGCTACCTTATTTAAGATATCTGGTCCATATTTTTGGACTAATTCTTTTCCTTGAATGTCAACTTGGTTAGAAGCACCTTTGTTTAACGTTGTTTTAAGGGATTCTGACAACTTTTTCATTTCTTGTAGGAAAATATAGCGTGCCATCATCGAAGCGCAAGCAACAGAAGCATATTTGCTTTCTGCTTTGGTATGAAAGTGAATACCTTTAGTAAAATTTCTTTCGTTAATATATTTATTAAAATGTTCAATTGAGCAAAATTGGTCAATAATAATGGGTGGTTGTTGTTTTATTTTATTTAATAGATTTGAGATAGCTTGTTTATGAAGAACTGCTTTTAATTTATTTAAGTTCATATCTTTTTGTTTCATAACTTCATTATATTTTTCATTATGGACAACCAGCAAGGAATATGGAATATTTTTAAATAGAGTAGGCGCTATTTTCATTATGTCATTGTCGGTTAATTTTTTTGAATCATCGATATTTAATGTTTTAATTAATGGTAATTTATCTTTATCTAAAAATGCACTTACAACAACAACGGGACCAAAATAATCACCAGTCCCTACTTCATCGCTTCCGATACAATCTAAATAATATGAATGTTGATTTTGATTAGTTGAGACGCTCTTTTTATCATTTTTAATTCCTTCCCACATTGCTGCTTCAGTTTCTGAATTCTTTCCTTGGAACAGGACTTTTTTTGTATGATATGCAGTAATTGTACAACCATCAATTTTTGCGATAAATAGGGCATTCTTATTATTATTAGGAATTAAATGATCCTCATAAAAACTTTTTATCTTATTTAATGTATTCTCATTAACTATTATTGATATACTTTTCATTTTTTTTGTTCACCTCATCAATTAATACTATTATTTTAGCAAATTTTTTGGTAAAATAAAACATGTCTGGAGGTTTTAAGATGAATACAAGTTATAAAACATTGGAAATTGATAAGATTTTAAAAAAATTGGGTCCTTATACGAGTTGTAGTTTAGGTCAAGAAGCTATAGAAGAAATTGAAATCTCTAACGACATTGATTTAATTCAATCTTTATTAAATGAAACAGACGAAGCGCTACATTTATTATATAGAATGGGTGAAATTCCTTTGGGAGGAATTTCAGATATTAGGGCGTTTGTAAAAAGAGCGAAAATTGGTGGCGTTTTAGCGATTTCAGATTTAGTTCAAATCACAGATTTTATTTATGGTGTCTATCAAATGAAATTGTATCTAGATAAACTAGAAAATCAAAAAATTAGTTGTGATTTGATTGGTGACTATATTAATCAATTAGTTAATTTAAATTCTTTACGAAAAGAAATTGAATTATGTATTGATATCCATGGACATATTGTAGATAATGCTACACCACGATTAAAAGAAATTAGAACACAAATTAAAGTGATGGAAAGTAGAACCAAAGAGAAAATCAATCGTATTTTAAGTACCAAAAAAGAATACTTAACGGATTCAATCATCACTATTAGAAATGATCGATATGTACTGCCTGTAAAAGTTGAATATAAAAACTCTTTTCAAGGGATCATTCATGATATGTCTCAAAGTGGTAATACCGTCTATATTGAACCGAAAGCAATTGTTGAGATGAACAATAAAGTCAATGCCTTAATTCATGAAGAAAAGGAAGAAATACAAAAAATATTACGTCGATTAACTGAACTTGTCGCAGAAAATGATGGAGCCTTGCTTGAAAATAGTGCTATTGTAAAAAGTCTTGATTTTATTTTCGCTAAAGCTAAATTTGCACGTGATATGAATGCGGTGAAACCAATTATTAATAGTGAAGGAATTATAAAAATCTTTAAAGGACGTCATCCTTTAATAGATCAAGATGAAGTAGTTCCAAATGATATTTTTTTAGGTGAAGAATATCAAACAATTATTATAACAGGACCTAATACGGGAGGAAAAACAGTCACTTTAAAAACCGTAGGGTTATTTACTTTAATGATGCAAGCTGGTTTATTAGTGCCAGCAAATTATCAAACAGAACTGGCTGTATTTGATAATGTGTTTGCTGATATTGGTGATGAACAAAGTATAGAACAGTCCTTGTCAACATTTTCATCCCATATGAAAAACATCATTCATATTACTAGTGATATAACCATTAATAGTTTAGTATTACTTGATGAATTAGGGGCAGGAACAGACCCAAAAGAAGGGGCAGCACTTGCTGTAAGTATATTAGATTATTTAAATGAAAGAGGTTCTAGAATTATCGCTACAACTCATTATTCTGAATTAAAAACATATGCTTATAATTCAGATAATATTATTAATGCTTCTGTTGAATTCGATGTTGAGACACTCCGTCCAACTTATAAATTACTGATTGGAATACCAGGTCGTAGTAATGCGCTTGATATATCACGTCGTTTGGGATTAAATAATGATATTATCACAAAAGCGACTGAACAATTAGAAACTGAAAAAACAGATGTTAATAAATTAATTATCCAATTAGAGAATCAAGGGCTGTATTTAGATAAGCTGATTAATGAAAATGAAATGATTAAAACAGATTTATTAAATGAAAAGAAGCAAGTTGAACAACAAAATAATGAATTTAATCAATATAAAGCCCAACTTAAGAGTAAAGCACAACAAGAAGCACAATTAATCGTAAAAAAAGCACAACAAGATGTGGAGACAATTATCGATGAACTAAAGGAGCTTAAAAAAACAAAAAAAGCGAACTACAAAGAACATGAAGTCATTGATATTAAAAGTAAATTAAACACAAATCAATATTATAAAGAGGATAAAAAGGTTTCTACTACTTATAAAAGTTTACAACCAGGTAATTTAGTGAAGGTATTAACGTTGAATAGAACTGGTGAACTGCTTGAAAAAGTTAATGAGACTGAATGGTTAGTCCAAATTGGAATTTTATCTTCACGTATTCATGAAAAGAACTTAGAATTAATTGAGGGAAAAGGTAACAATAATAAAAAAGCTAAAAATTCACAAAATAAAGTTAGCGTTGTTAAGCAATCAAAGTGTCTATTAGAATTAGACTTAAGAGGATTACGATATGAGGATGCACTCATTAAGTTGGATAAATTTATTGATTCTGCAATGCTTGGTAATTACCATCAAGTCTCAATCATTCATGGTCATGGTACAGGTGCTTTAAGAAAAGGTGTACAAAGTTATTTAAAAAAATGTCCTTATGTAAAAAGTTTTCGTTTTGGTGGCGATGGTGAAGGTGGACTTGGTGTTACGGTCGTGTCTTTTAATTAATTTACCTTTTTTAAAGCAAAATTGTTGTAAATAACCAATTTAACACGTATAATATGGATGTAAAATACGATAGGAGGTATTAGATTATGGCTGTTATCTATGCTGATGCTAATAATTTTAAGGATAATATTTCAACTGGTCTTGTTTTAGTTGATTTTTACGCTGATTGGTGTGGCCCATGTAAAATGATTGCCCCCGTTTTAGATCAATTATCTACAGAGATGACTGATGTGAAAATTGTTAAAGTGAATGTTGATAATGTTCCACAAGTAGCACAACAATACCAAGTAATGAGTATACCAACGCTAATTCTTTTTAAAGATGGTGAAAATGTTGCTCAAACAATGGGATTTCAATCAAAAGAAATGCTAACAACATGGATTAATAAAAATAAGTAAAACTAAAGGGATTTGTTCATTGTAAAATGGATTTAATCCCTTTTTTCATCTATAAATCCTTGTATATATAAATGATGGCTATTTAAAATAAGAAGGTAGGATAAATTTAAATAAATATGTTTTATTTTTAGGAAAAATTGATATAATGATATTAACTTATCAATTTAAAGATTGACAGTAGATAGAAAGGAGGGAAGTCACTAGTTTATAGTGACTTGTTATAATGGATAATACACTATACTCAGATTTTGAAAATTATGTGAATGAAAATGGACAGTTAATTTCTCATTTAGAAAATGAACAGTCTTTATTAAATGAATTTATTACTCCTATCATTAAATCGCTCAGTTATTTGATGTTGATAATGAAAGCGGAGGAAGAAGAACCCTCAAAAGATGTTCAAGAGCTATTTGAATATGGATTAAATTATATGTTTGAAAATTTAGAGGAAATTAAACTCTATTTACGACAATTAAATAATGATTATACATTATTAGATAAAATGTCTTTATATATCAAAATAGTATTTGATTTAGAAGAATTGAAGTTAGAGATTGAGAAAAATCAAGAGATTGATGAAGAGGAAAAATCATATGATTTAAAACGCATTGATCAATCGTTAGAGTTTTTTGAAGAAAATATTGTACCAAATGTTGTTATCAATGAATTTGAACTTGATAAGTATCTAAATCTTTATTATGAATTATTAGATAAATATACAGAACTAACTTTAATGAGTGAAGCATTTATTGAATATTGTGCAGCATATGGAATATAGGTGATGTTATGAATGGAATATTATTATTAAATAAACCCAAAAAGATGACAAGTCATGATTGTGTTAATCAGGTAAGGAAAATCTTTCATACTAAAAAAGTAGGTCATTTAGGAACTTTAGATCCTAATGTTACAGGGGTTTTACCTTTATGTATTAATGATGCAACGAAAATCATCCAATTTTTAGATAAATCAAATAAAGAATATATAGCTGAGGTTACAATTGGCTATAGCACAACCAGTGAAGATTCAAGTGGAGAAATAGTAGAAAAGAATGATGATTTAAAAAGTATTTCTCGTGAACAATTACTTGATGTGTTAAATTCTTTTTTGGGAAAGCAAATTCAAATTCCACCAATGATTTCATCAGTTAAAGTTAATGGTAAAAAATTGTATGAATATGCGAGACAAAATATTGAAGTTGAGCGTCCAAAAAGAACGATTGAGGTTTATGATATTGAATTATTATCCCAAGAGGACAATTTTACAGGAAAAGAGGTTTCATTTAATGTTCGCATTCATTGTAGTAAAGGGACTTATATCAGGACTTTAGCAGTTGATATAGGAAAAAAATTAGGATATCCTTCTCACATGAGTGATTTAATACGTATTAAATCAGGTAATTTTCATTTAAATCAATGTTATTCTTTTGATGAAATCAAAAGTGGTAATTATGAACTGATTTCTATTTATGATGCATTAAAGAGTTATCATATGGTTGAAGTTGATGATATACTTAGAAAAAAAATTACTCATGGTCAAAAATTAACATATGAGATAAAACAATTTACAACAATTGTGTTTTGTGATATATTTAAACAGGTTTTAGCTGTATATGAAAGGGATGCAAAAGATCCACATATGATTAGACCAGTCCGTGTATTGATAGGTGAATAGGAAGTGTAAAGTGTGAAAGTCGTTTATTTGAATACAAATAGTAAAATATTACCGATAAAAAATGGGTTAGTGTTAGCTTTAGGTTACTTTGATGGCTTGCATATAGCTCATCAGAGTTTAATTAAAAAAACATTAGAAACTGCAAAAGAGAATCATTATCGTAGTGGATTAATGACTTTTCAACCAAATCCAAAATATTTATTAGGAAAGCAAAAAATTGAAAGTTTATTAACCCCTCATCATATGAAAATAAATTTACTTGATAAAATGGGAGTAGACTATTTATTTGTGGTTAAATTTGATTTATCCATCGCTAAATTGTCTCCAAGACAGTTTGTCGAAAAATTTATTTTAGCACTTGATACGAAGCATGTTGTGACTGGGTTTGATTTTTTATATGGTTATAAAGGAAAAGGTAATATAAATACACTTTTTGAAGATGGAAAAAAACTCTTTGGAATAACCATGATTGACGAACAAAAAATAAATGGAGTTAAAATTAGTAGTAGTAGAATAAGAGAGTTAATTGTAAATGGACAAGTTGATGAAGTAAAACCTTATTTAGGAAGATTATATACAACAGAAGGAATTGTCATCCATGGATTTAAACGAGGAAGAGAAATGGGGTATCCAACCGCAAATATTTCAACGATTAATAATTATTTAATTCCTCAAAATGGTGTTTACATAGTAAAAGTTAAAGTATTCCAACAAGAATACTATGGAATTTGTAATATTGGACATAATCCTACTTTTAGAGAAAATAATAATAAAAGTGTTGAGGTTCATATTCTTAATTTTGATAAATATATTTATAATGAAAAGATTACTATTACATGGATAAAAAAAATACGCGATGAAAAGAAGTTTGATTGTGTTGAGAATTTAATTGCTCAATTAAATGAAGATAAAGAAAAAGCATTTAAATTTATTAATAACGCTTGATTATTGTATTGATTTCGTGTAAAATAATAAAGACTTTTATCTAAGCTTATCGACGCTCCGACGTAAGCTTTGATTGAGGCGACAAAATAATATAGGAGGATTTAAAATGGCTTTATTAAAACAAGAAAAAGAACAAATTATTAAAGAATTTGCGATTCATGAAGGTGATACAGGTTCTGTTGAAGTTCAAATTGCGATTTTAACAACAGAAATTAAACGTATTAATGAACATTTAAAAGAACATAAGAAAGATCACCATACACGTCGTGGATTATTAAAAAAAGTTGGTAGACGTAAACATTTATTAGTTTATTTAAAAGAAAACAATATTGAAAGTTATCGTAATGTTATTTCTAAATTAGGACTTCGTCACTAATAGTAAAAGCTATATACTTTGTATATAGCTTTTTTATTGATTTGTAAAAAATGAAATATTTTTTAAAAAAATGTCTCAAACTATAAAAAAAAGAACTTATTTATGGTATTATTAATAAGGAAAGTTTTGGTTAAAGGAGTTAAAACATGAGTGAAAAAAAGATTTTCGAATTGGAATTTGCGGGAAGAAAATTAATCGTTGAACAAGGAGAATTAGCTAAACAAGCGAATGGTGCCGTTCTTGTACGTTATGGTGAGACAGTTGTTTTATCAACTGTTACGGCATCTAAAAAACCGAAAGATTTAGATTTCTTTCCATTACAAGTGGGGTATGAAGAACGTTTATATGCCGTAGGTAAAGTACCTGGTGGTTTTATTAAGCGTGAAGGTAGACCCACAGAACATGCAGTTTTATCTGGTCGTTTAATAGATAGACCAATCCGCCCGTTATTTCCTGATGGTTTCCGCAATGAAGTTCAAGTAATTAATTATATAATGTCTGTAGAACATGATTGTACTCCAGAAATGACAGCAATGTTTGGTTCATCACTTGCTTTAATGATATCTGATATACCTTTTAATGGACCAATTGCTGGGGTTTATGTTGGAAGAGTTAATAATGAGTTTGTGATTAACCCAACGGTAAGTCAAAAAGAAAATTCAGATATTGATTTGGCTGTTTCTGGAACAAGTGAAGCTGTTAATATGGTTGAAGCTGCTGCTCAAGAAGTTCGTGAAGAAGATATGTTAGATGCAATTATTTATGGACATCAAGAGTTACAGAAATTAATTCAATTTCAAAAGGAAATTGTTGAAGAAGTTGGAAAAGAAAAAATTGAAATCAAGCTTTATGAAGTACCGCAAGAAATTAACGATAGAGTTAGAAGTTTAGCAGAAAAAGATTTGATTGAAGCAGTTAAAACATTTGATAAACAAGAACGTCAAGAAAATATTAATGCTATTTCTGAAAAGATTATTGCGATTTATGAAGAAGAAGAAGCAGATCAAGATGTAATTAAAAAAGTGAATGAAGTAATTCATGATATCGTTAAAGAAGAAGTAAGACGCTTAATTACAGAAGATAAAATCAGACCTGATGGAAGAAGAGTTAATGAGATTAGACCATTATCAAGTCATATTGATGTTTTACCACGTGTTCATGGATCAGGATTATTTACTCGTGGACAAACACAAGTCTTATCATCTTGTACATTAGGTGCAATAAGTGAATATCAAAAATTAGACGGTTTAGAAGAAGAAGTAACAAAACGTTTCATGCATCATTATAATTTCCCACCATTTTCTGTTGGTGAAACAGGAAGATATGGTGGACCAGGTAGACGTGAAATTGGTCATGGTGCATTAGGAGAAAGAGCATTAAGACAAGTTTTACCAAGTGAAGATGATTTTCCATATACAATTCGCCTTGTTTCTGAGGTATTAGAATCAAATGGTTCAACATCTCAAGCTTCTATTTGTGCATCATCTATGGCTATGATGGCTGCAGGTGTACCAATTAAAGAACCAGTTGCTGGTATTGCCATGGGTCTAGTAAAAAAAGGTGAATATTATACGGTATTAACTGATATTCAAGGATTAGAAGATCATTTAGGTGACATGGACTTTAAAGTAGCAGGAACTAAAAAAGGTGTTACCGCAATTCAAATGGATATCAAAATTGCAGGACTTAATAAAGATATTTTACATGAAGCGCTTGTTCAAGCACGCGCAGGAAGAATGGAAATTTTAAATCATATGTCAGGTACAATCTCTGAAGCTCGTCCTGAGTTATCAAAATATGCACCTAAAGTTAAAATGATGCGTATTAAACCAGAAAAGATTCGAGATGTTATTGGACCAAATGGTAAACAAATTAATGCGATAATTGAACAAACAGACGTTAAAATTGATATTGAGCAAGACGGTCGTGTCTTTATCATGCATCAAGATTACGAAAATATTAATAAAACAATTCAAATTATTGAAGATATCGTTCGTGAAGTAGTTGTTGGTGCTATTTATACTGGTAAAGTTACACGTGTTGAAAAATTCGGTTGTTTCGTAGAAGTTTTCCCTGGAGCTGAAGGGTTAGTTCATATCTCTCAACTTGATAAAGAAAGAGTTGGTAAGGTTGAAGATGTTGTTAGTGTAGGGGATGAAATCATCGTAAAAGTAACAGATATTGATGAGAAGAATCGAATTAATTTATCTAGAAAAGCAGCTATAATAAATGATTAAGCATATGAATCCATATGCTTTTTTTGTTGATTTTAAAAAAAGAGTTAGTAGATTAATAAACATTTTTGATATCATTTAAATGTGGTTACCAACTACTACTAACATATAAAAAGTAGGTTATTCAAATGTATTGGATAGAATTTGAGTTAAAATATCATAGATAATTTTTACTATTACAGTTATCTTGGTACGGTGTTCTTTTATATTCGTAATTTGCAAGGAGATATTACAAAATTGTTGATGATTATTGGAAAATAGTGGTACAATATAGCTATGGTGCACGGGAAATATCATTATATATTGAGTTAAGTGAAATATAAAGCTAGATTATATATGCAGCTGCTGAGATAATTCCTGCAAGGAGTATGGCACCTAAGACCAGTTATGTAAAGTCAAGGGGTCACTCAGAATATGGGAGTACATTTAATTACTGATAGTAGTGAATCTGATGTAATTACCATAGTACAATAATATTGATGAAATACTTGACAAGGTAATGAGTTGGAGATGTTTATTAAAATATTTTTTTTATTATCAACTGAATTAATATATTATATAAGAACTCAATACTATGGGGAGTGATATTATGGTAAGAAAGCCAAAATTATTGAAGATGTTTGTTGATACTTATATATCAATAGCATTTTTTTCGTTAATTATTGCAACAATAGCTTTAGTACAACTATTAATTATTCAAAATGAACCTATTAATAATTCAGAAAATGGTTTATATAAAATGTTTATTATTATTTGGCTACTATCAGCTTCAATGTTTTTGTATAGGATAATGTATATAAAAACATTATTTAAAACTGGAATACCGATAAAGGGGTTTATTATTCAAAATGATTTTTATAATCGTGGTAAAATAACTTATTCTTATTGGCTAATAGATCGATCTTATAAACGTAGTTTAAATATACTAGGAAAGTGTTTAACCCCTGGAACAAATGTAACAATATTAGTAGACAAAAAAACCATAAAAGGTCTATAATAATGGATTTATATTGTTAGCTAATGTTTTATGATAATAAATACATGAATATTTTATCTATTCTAGAATAGAGGTGGGAAAATATGAAGAGATTTCTTGGATATTCAGCAGCTATCATAGGTATACTATCTTTTATTGATGTATTAAATAGAATTTCAATTTTCTTTCATTTATTTCTGTTTAATGAAAGGTTTTTATTTATTTTTCGAATATTTGATCAAATACTTCTTGTTTATATTTTAATTTTTATGATTATCTATAAAATTAATAAGAAATTATTAAAATAATATATTCTAAACTATAAGTAAATTAACTTATATTAGTTAATAGGGTTACATTTCTTATCTAAGTTTGGATGTTCTTCACCTTCAATAAAGTATTTTATGATAGGATAGAATTTTATTTCACAAATTCTTAAATTTATAAGGCTTTGTGAATTTTTTATCTATTTTTCAATAATATGCAAGGAGATATTACAAAAAAGTTGATAATAATGGTAGAATGTAGCTATGATGCATGGGGAATATCATACATGTTGATGGTGTTTATATTGAGTTATGTTAAATAAACCCATATTGCTACCCAGGTTATCGTTACGATGGAGAAACAGTATTTAATTCTTTAAATCCTGATATAGGAAGAATGATGATAGTTTAATAGGTAAAAGTAGTAATATATTAGTTATAATATGTGTGTTTATGCGAAGATATTGGATATTGAGTAAAAAGGAGATAGAATATGAAGATATATAAAATGAATAAAATATATTTGACCATACAAATTATTATTGGTGGAATTATCCTACCAATATTAATTATATTTTTAATCGCTGCATTATTTAATATAAATCCTTCAGACAATAACAATTTCATAGTTCTTACATTTCTTCCCTTTTTATTAGCAAGTATTTTATCTATTACACAATATTTTTTGAAAATAGTGATTAATAATAAAGAAATATCTAATGATTCAATATTTGGGAAAATTGTAATAAGATGGGAAGACCTAATTAAATTAGAATTTAAAATAAATAAGAAGATTATTTTATATGGAAATGATGGGCAGAAATTATATTATCAATATAATATAGTAGATTATAAATCTCTTTATTATGATATATATGAGCAAATTAAACTTCATGGTAAAGAATCTATTGTAGATGAATCTTTTCTAGATTATATGAAGTCAGTATAATTGATATTGTTAATGTAGAATTCCATACATTTTAAACATTAATAATGATAATATCTGAATATTGTTCTGATATTAAATAATAAATTGTGTAAAAGTTCATTTGCCATTTACGCTCCTTTAACAAGGAGAGAGTATACCTTTTCACAAAAATATTTTCATATAAAACTAGAATGATAACATCTCAAACACATTTTGATTATCGAAACATATGAATGATACAACAACAAAAGTTAAGTAGATTAAGTTTATTTCTGAAGATAAGTAAACTTTTTTATTATGTAATAAACAAAATCTTAATTCAAATATAATTTTGTTTTCTATTCTTTTTTTTACTATAAAAGATCTTTTATTAGAAGGTAATTATAAGATGAATTACATATAAAATAGTAAAATTCAGATAATGAAATATACAATAAAAGTTTCTGTTCCAAAAAAACCAAGAGTTTATAAGTAATATTTTTTTACAATAGAAAAAGCTAATTAATCAATTTGATTATATTAGCTATACTTTATGTATTAGTAGTTATACATGAATCTTATTAATAGTTCTAATTCAAAAATTTGGAAAACTTTTTCACGACATCTATAATTCAGATGAGATTTGCTGAAAAACATTTTACTAGACAAAAATTATCAATTGATAAACAATTGATAATTTATTAAAATAATATACTGCTTAGCATATTTTAAAACATCCCTCTAGGTTATTTAATTTCTACTAACTTGAAGTCTTTAGTACCTTTGACTGCAATAATATATCCATTAGAAAATAGTTTTCAATCCTTTGTTTCTAAAGAATAAAATAATCTAATAAAAGGATAGAATCCTGTTAGAAGTTTATACTTAAAGAATAAATATCCTTTATACCTAAAATAATACATGATATAATTATATATAGTTATTATTTATAAGGAGTGAAAGTATGCTTAACAATTTATTTATATCTTTTGTTGAAAAAAGAAATTGGGTTAGAGTGAATAATATTGCTCATGGAAAAGAAAATGATTACCTTGTAACTTTGTATCAAGGTAAAAGATATATATTATTTATTTTACCTTTAACTGGTATTAGAACCCAAGATAAAGAACAAGTTTTAGATTATTTAAAACAACATAAAGTAGATTTTGGATTAAAAAAATTTTCTTTTGATAATACAGTGTTAGTATTTAAAGTGAGAGAACCTAATCGTACGATAAAAATTGAAAAAATTGAGTATATACTACATTCAATCACTCAATTTCTAAGAGATTATAAAATTTCTTTGGGTAAATTTTGTTTCATATGCGGGCAAGACTATTCTGATAAAAAGGTAACAGTGACAGAAATTGAATACTATACTCATGAAACTTGTTATGAAAATCTTATGGCTGAAATAAAACAAGAAGAAGAAGATAAGAAAAATAAAAAAAATAAGAAAAAAATAAAATATTAATTAATAGTGATAATGCTTTTTATAAGGTATTATCATTTTTTTATTGAAAGATTTTAATAAAAACATAATGATTTCAAACATAAAAGGATTAACCCACCAATAGTATAATAATATATTTATCTTGAGATATTTCTTTGGTGGATTAATTGTTGATGTGTACTTTAGCTTTTTACACCTTTAAAGAAGCGTTTATATTCAAAAATATAGTGAAATATTAACTAATAATTGAGTAAAAAGTACACACCTTTTTTAATATCTAGGCGTTTAATTTAGATTTAGTAGAGACAAAAAAATACAATTATCATTAATAAATTATAATGTCACCATAAGATATAACATCTCATAAAATAATATGAAAGAAATATAGAAGGTGATTTATAATGTCTAGAGTTCTTATAGTGAAAAATAAAGATGAAAGAATGAAGTACATACAGAATTACTTGAAAAGTCGCATTGATATTTCAGAAATTTCAGATGAACTTCATTTATTTTATGGTATAGAGAAAAAGAATTGTGATTATGTAATATTACCAGTTAGAGGTGTTGATAAAGATTTTTTAATTGATGGTACAGATATTCATCTAACTGATAATTATATTAAAATGTTAAGAGATAAAACAATTTATATTGGATTAATTTCAGATGAGTTAAAAAATAAATGTGAAGAAAATAAGATACAACTAAAAACTTATTTAACAGATGATCTAGCAATTAAAAATAATTATATTACAACAGAAGGAATTATTTCTTCAATCGTAAATAATGATGAAAAAGCGATTTTTAATAGTCGTGTATTAGTGATAGGATATGGAAGATTAGGACAAATTTGTGCTAAGGTATTGAAAACATTAAAAGCTGATATCACAATATCTTGTCGTCATAAAAAAGATATAATCCATGCCAAAATAAATGATTTTAATGTAATTGTTCACTCAGAAATAATCAAGCAGATAGACCAATTTGATTTTATTATAAATACGATTCCATTTAAAATAATAGACTTTACAATGATTAAAAAATTACAAAATAAAGATGTCTTAATAATTGATGTAGCCAGTAAACCTTATGGACTTGATCATGAATATGCAAAAAATCAAGGAATTAGTACTTTATTATTACCAGGAATTCCTGGTAAAATTGCACCTAAAACAACTGGCGAACTTATTGGACAATTCATCTATCATGATATTGTTAGGGGTGAATCGTGATGGAAGGTAATAAAGCACTTAAAATTGCGATAGGTATAACAGGATCATATGGTAAAATAAATGATTTAGTACCTATTATAAAAAATATGTTACTAAAAAAATATACAATTAAATTGTTTGGGACTACATCGATTAAACAACATCCTGAATATGTGAAAGAAATAGAGGAATTAGTCAATGATAAAGTCATCTATACGATTGAAGATGCAGAACCATTCGGACCAAGTAAATTCTTTGATTGTATGTTGATTGCTCCTTGTTCAGGCAATTCATTAAGTAAATTAGCGAATGCTTTAACTGATAATGCGGTAATCATGGCTGCTAAATCAACATTAAGAAACTGTCGTCCTGTAATAATAGGCGTATCAAGTAATGATGCATTAGGAATGAATGGGTCTAATTTAATGAAATTATTAGTCATGAAAAATATATATTTTATCCCATTTGGTCAAGATAATCCTGAAGAGAAACCAAATAGTTTGGTGTCTGATTTTAATAAAACTGAAGATACAATTCGCTATGCTTTAATGGATAAACAAATTCAACCGATTATTATTGTTAAAAATAAGCGAGTTGATACAAGATGAAAATCGGAGTCGTTGGTGCAACTGGTGTAGTTGGTGATAAACTGATACAGTTGTTAAATAAAACAATTTTACCTATAGATGAATTAAGACTTATCGCATCAGAAAGATCAACCGGTAAGAAGGTTGTATTTAGTAAAGAAACAATTAAAGTAAGACCGATATCAGATAAAGTATTTGAAAATCTTGATCTGGTATTTTTTATGGCAACAAATGATATTGCGAAAAAATATGTTAAAGTCGCTGTCAATAAAGGCTGTGTTGTCATAGATAATTCAAGTGTATATAGGATGATTGATGAAATTCCCTTAGTTGTACCAGAAGTTAACTTTAATGAGATTAAAAAAACAGACCGAATTATTGCCAATCCAAATTGTTCAACCATTCAATTAGTTGTCATCTTGAATGCTTTATCTAAAGATAATGAGATAAAAAGAGTTGATGTTTCAACTTATCAAGCAGTATCAGGTGCTGGTAAAGGGGCTATTAATGAATTAGAAGACCAAATCATTCATTATAGAAGAGGTGTGAAAGAAGCAAGAATTCTTCCTGTCAAAGGGTTAGAAAAACACTATTCAATTTTAAATAATGTAATCCCACAAATTGATTTATTTGATGATAGTGGATATTCAAAAGAGGAATTAAAGGTTATTAAGGAATCTCAAAAAATACTTAAGAAAAACTTTTCTATAAGTTGTACAGCAGTCCGTGTACCGATTATTAATGGACATTCTGAGAGTGTGACGGTGGCTTTTATAAATAAAGTTAATTTAACACAAGTATTTCATAATTTATGGGAATCAGAAAATATAATTGTGATGGATGATATCGAAAATCAAGTTTACCCACTTGCTCAACATTGTCGTGATAAAAGTGAGGTATTTGTAGGAAGAATCAGAAAAGATTATTATGATGATCATATATTACATTTTTGGAATGTCGCTGATAATTTATTAAAAGGTGCTGCAGCTAATGCTTTACAAATTGCAGAAAAATGTTTTGAAGAAAAGATATACGGTTGGTGATAGTATGAACATAGTTGTTCAAAAATTTGGTGGGACTTCTATATGTAACAAGGATCAATTTAAAAAATCCATTATTCATATTCAAAAGGAGTTAAAATTAAATCATAAAGTGATTTGTGTGGTATCGGCTATGGGGAGAAAAAAGGACCCTTACGCAACCGATACCTTAAAAAATTTAATTAATTTTCATGTTTCTAAGAAAGAACAAGATAGATTAATGTCAATTGGAGAGATTATTTCAAGTATCGTATTCACTGATTATTTAATTGAAAATGATATCAATGCGATTGCCTTATCTACTAAAGAAATAGGGATAATAACAAATAATAATTTTACTAATGCTGATATTATTAAGATTAATGATTTAGATATATTGAATAAATTATCTAAATTTGATGTATTAGTTATTCCTGGGTTTCAAGGTCAAACATTAAATGGTGAGGTCACAACCTTAGGAAGAGGTGGGAGTGATACAACCGCAATTGCTTTAGGGATTGCCCTAGATGCATTATATGTAGAAATAATCTCAGATGTTGAAGGGGTTTTTACTGCAGACCCCCGTATTGTAAAAGAAGCTATTAAAATTCCTAAATTAAATTTTGATGTATTAGTAGATATGACTAAAAATGGTTCAAAAGTATTACATGCAAAAGGGGCATTATTAGCCAAGTATAATAAAGTTAATTTACGTTTTGTTGCGATAGATGATTTTAATTGTTATACAGAAGTAGAAGATGAAAATGTATTATTAACAAATTTATCTTATCAGAATGATTATATAAAATACGACATTGAAGCAAATATTAGTGATAAAAACGTATTTGAAATAGATAATAATTATTATATTCATTCAGATGATGAAGAATTATGGAAAAATAAATTGAATGAACAAAATAAAACTTATGAAAGAACTAAAGGATATAGTAAAATCACAATCATCAAATATGATAAGGTAAAATCAGAGCAGTATATTTTTGTAGAAACAAAAGATGTTAATCAGAAGTTATGTGAGTTACATCAAAAATTATTTGAAACGGGGTGAGGATAGTGTTTGGGAAGATTATTACAGCAATGGTAACTCCATTTGATATGGATGATAATATTAATTTAGATACGTTAAAAAAGTTAGTGGAGCATTTAATAAAAAATAATACTAGTTGTATTTTATTAAGTGGAACAACTGGTGAATCTCCTACATTAACAGACATTGAAAAAATTGTTTTATTTGAAAAAACACTAGAATATGTTGATAATAGAATCCCTGTAATTGCAGGAATTGGAACAAATTCAACGAAAAAGACCATTGATTTTATAAAAAAAGTGGAGTATTTACCACTATCAGGGTATTTAGTTGTCGTCCCTTATTATAATAAACCAGATCAAGAAGGCATGTATCAACATTTTAAAACAATTGCTCAAAATACAAAAAAGCCTATCATTATTTATAATATACCTTCAAGAACAGGGGTTGATATGGAATATAAAACAATTAAAAAATTAGCTAAAATAAGTAATATCGTAGGGATAAAAGAATCAAATAAAAATGTTGATAAAATCAAAAAAATTAAAGAAGAAATAAAAGATTTTAAAGCTTATGTTGGTGATGATACATTACTTTATGATGCGTTAAAGCACCATGTAGATGGAATTGTCTCTGTAGCGAGCCATATTTATGGTAAAAGCATTCATCATATTATACAGTTAATGAGAACGAAGCAGTATAATGATGCATTAGCTATTTTTAACATCTATTATCCAAAATTTGAAGCTTTATTTATAAAACCAAACCCAGTTCCGTTAAAAGCAGCGTTAAATCATTTAGGTTTTAATGTAGGAAGTGTCAGGTTACCATTAGTAGATATGAGTGAAGAAATTAAAAATGAATTATATAGTATTCTTAGGATATAAGCAAATTAAGGATATAACTATTAAAGAAGTTATATCCTTTTTGTTTATTTTTTTAAAAAATTGATATATAATAAGATAAGTAACGGAAAGGTGAATCATACTATATACAGACATATCGTTCTTTTTTTTTACTGGAACTAAAAATTAGTTTTAAAGAAAAATTGATTATAAATAGATATAGAAAGGAAGGTGAAATCCGTACGTTAGTACGGATGAAATTTGTGAACAATATAAAACATTCAAGAATTAAGATTTTTGCCTTAGGTGGACTAGGTGAAAATGGAAAAAATATGTATGTCATTGAAGTCAATTCGAAAATTTTCATATTAGACGCTGGTTTAAAGTATCCTGGTGAAGATTTATTGGGGGTTGATGCAGTTATCCCTGATTTTAAATATTTGGTAGAAAATAAAAATCGAATCGTAGGTCTATTTTTAACACATGCTCATGATGATCATATGGGAGCAGTTCCAAATCTTTTAAAAAATATTAATATTCCTGTTTATGGTACACGTCTTACCATGGCTCTAGTTGAAGATGCGATGCGTGATGATGGGGAAAATATCGATGATTATCAATTAAAGAAAATAAAGAGTACAAATGTTTTAACATTCAATGATGTACAAATTTCTTTTTTTAGTACGACCCATAGTATTCCTGATTCAGTAGGAATTTGTTTAAATACAACTGATGGAGCTATTGTTTATACATCCGATTATACATTTGAACAAAATGTTGAAAACAGATATCAGACAAGCTATGATCAAATTTCTGATATCTCTCGCAAAGGTGTTTTAGCGTTATTATCTGAGAGTTTATCAGCTGATAAGGTTGGACATACGACTGGAGAAGCTCGATTTGTCTATGAATTAAGTGAAGCAATTTCACAAGCTCCTGGAAGAGTTATTGTTTCTGTTTTTTCTTCGGACTTACAAAGAATACAAAAGATTATAAATGTTGCGAATGAACATCAACGTAAAATTGCGATTATTGGTCGCAAGATGCAACGAATTGTAGATATCGCGGTTAAAATGGGCTATTTAAAGTTTCCTACCCCAGGAATGCTAGTGAATTTAAAATTTATTGATGAGGCAAATGATAATAATTTACCTAATTTAGTTGTATTAGCAACTGGTGAACGCCAAGAACCTTTTGACGCTATGATTAGAATGTCAAGAAAATTAGACCGTCTTATTCATATAGAAGCAACAGATACCATCTTAATTGCTTCACCACCAATCCCAGGAACTGAAATTAAGGCTGCTCGGACAATTGATATCGTTTATCGGACAGGTGCTAGTGTTATTACAATCAATAAAAATTATTTACCATCTTCTCATGCAAGTGCTGAAGATATCAAATTAATGATTAATTTATTAAAACCTAAATATATTATTCCAGTGATAGGGGAATATCGTCATCAATATGCACAAGCTAAAATCGCCGAACAAATGGGTTATGATTCAGAAAAAATTATCTTATTAGATAATGGGATGGTTGTTGAACTTGATCAAGGTGACTTAGTCAATATTTCTAATGACATTGAAGTTGATCAAATTATGGTCGATGGGTTAAGTGTTGGAGAAATTAGTAATGTGGTGTTAAAAGACCGTGTGATGTTATCTCAAGATGGAATATTACTCGCCATTCTTACTCTCGATGTAAAGACGAAAAAAATAATCGCTGGACCTGAAATTGTTTCTCGTGGTTTTATCTATGTGAAAGATAATGAAGAAATAATTAATCATGTTCAACAAACGTTAATTAATCTAGTTAATGAACACTCATCTAATCCTAGAAATACTGATATGATTAAAATGAAAAATGAGATGAGAGAAAAAATTGGACGCTATTTATATAAAGAAACAAAACGTAAACCAATCATTATGTTAATAGTTAATGAGTTATAATTTATATGTTAAAGCACTATTTGATAGTGCTTTTTTATTTGATTAATACTTAGCATTGAAGTAATTTTTTGCTTTGTGTGATACACCTGATAATATTCGTCATTTTTTGAGAAAGAAATTTAATAAAATGACAGTAAGGTGTGAAAGTAGGTGATAAATTGTCTAAAGATAAAAAGAGAAAAGTTGTAGATGATAATAATAAAGAAGGTTTAGTCTACTTCGAAATTTGGGGGATTTTATTCATTTTATTTTCACTCATCTTAATTTCTGAATTAGGTCCTGTAGGAAAAACACTTAATACATTAGTTAAAATGATTTTTGGTGATTGGTATTGGCTCATTCTCATTTTTATGTTTTATTATGGAACGATGATGATTATTTACCATGAATTTATCACCTATTCTTCAATAAAAATAAAAGGTTTTATTTTTATTAGTGCTGGACTATTGATTTATAGTCATTTTCCAATTTACAATGCCTTAGAGAGTCAAATCAAATCAAATCATTCTAATATTGTAACTGAATCCTATAATTTGTTTTTAGGTTATATTGATAGGCAATCAAGTAACGCTACTTTTGGAGGAGGATTGTTAGGTGCATTTTTGTTTTGGACAAGTTATGTTTTGTTAGGTTCTATTGGGACCAAAATAATTGCGATTATATTGCTTATCTCAGGAGTTGCTTATTTGTTTGAGAAAACAATTTATGACTTCATTGATGATATTTATTTTGGAATCATTAAGTTGTATCAAAAAAGTAAAAAAATAGTGAAAAATACTTTTGATAAAATGTATGAAGTGTCCAAATATAATAAAACTCAAAATAAAGAAGTTGTCATAGATAAAGTACAGTTGAAAAGTCCGAGTAATCAAAAATTTGATAATATTACATTAACTAAAAATGAAAAAATAGAGGTTAAACATAAGAAATATAACAAACCCAATTTAAAAATGTTGAAGTATCATGATAATAAAGAAATATTAGAAAACCAAAAAGAGATTACTTTACAAAACGCCAAAATAATTAATGATTTTTTAAAAGCTTTTAATCTAAACCTTACAATTGATGAGGTATATATCGGTCCTACAATATCAACCTATATTATTGAAGTAGAAAATAGTATTAAGAGTAAAAAAATATTAAATTATAAAAATGATTTATTTGTTCGATTAGATACAGATAATATACGGATGTATGAAAAATATGAAAATAAACAAAGTTTAATCATAGAAGTACCAAATGAGTACCGTTATTTAGTTAGTTTAAGAGAAATTTTAGAAGAAGATGAAGATAAACAAATGATACCAATTGGAAGAAATTACTGTGGTAAGTTACATTGCATAAATTTTAATAAAATGCCAAATATATTAGTGATAGGCAATGACATTAATTCGAAAATAGATTTGTTAAAGACAATTATTAATGTAATCGTTTATAAATATAGGCCGGATGAATTTCAACTAATATTATGTGATTCAACGAAATTTGAACTAAATTCATTTGAATACATCCCGCATTTATTTTATCCATTTATACATGATTTCCAAAGTATGAAACCGATGCTTATAAAAATATATACAGAAGTAGAACAGAGACTCACTAAGTTAAACGAAAATAAAAAAAGTTTTAAACCAATACTTCTAGTACTAAATGATTTTGTTGACTTTTATATGAATAATAATGATTATTTAAAATATTTAAATTATATTTTAGTCTATGGAGGAAAAGTTTCTATTTACACCATTTTCTCAACTAATAATATGGATGAAAAAATCTTAACAAATAATTTAAGGGCACAGTTTGATGGAATCATTTCCTTTATGATTAATAATAAAGAAATATCGTTTAAGTACTTAGAAGATGATACAACAAAATTATTAAAAAATGGAGATTGTATAATCTATTCCCGTTCTGATAATTTAAGTACAAGGGTTCAAGTTGTAAACTTGACGAATTTAGACGAATATTAAAGAATTTATGTTATAATACTTAAATTTATTTACATTTTTTTAATAATTTGGTATGATTAAAACGACCAAATAAAAATGAGATGGAGGAAAACATTAATGAAAAAGCTTTTCACAATAATTTCTGTTCTTACATTAGCGATTCTTATGGCAGCTTGTGGTAAAGAAAAAGAAAATAAAACCTATTGCGATGAGTTAGCTAAAGTAGAAAACGCTAAAAGTCTTAAAATCGGAATGGTAACTGACTCAGGAACTATTACCGACAAATCATTTAACCAAGGTACTTGGGATGGTATCAAATGTTATGTTTCAAAAAATCCTGGTGAAGAAAAATATGTTCAACCTTCTGGTGAAGAAAAAGTGACTTATTTAAGTTCTATCAAGAACTTAGTAGATGCTGGACATGATATTATCATTACACCTGGTTATAAATTTGAAACAGCAATTTTAGAAGCTCAAGATACATATGAAAATGTTAAATTTGTATTAATTGATGGAATCCCTAATAATGGTGCATTTGATGAAACAAGAGTTGAAAAAGTATCTGATAATACAGTATCAATTTATTTTGCAGAACAACAAGCTGGATTCTTAGCAGGTGTTGCTGCAGCATTATCAACTGAGACTAACAAATTAGGATTCATTGGTGGTATGGAAATTCCTGCTGTACAAAAATTTGGTTGGGGATTTGTTGCTGGTGTAGCGTATGCTAATGAAAACTTTGATACAAATGCAGAAGTTATTGACTATGTATACCAAGGTACATTTAAGGATACTGCTGCAGGACAATCTTTAGCAGCTGGTATGTATGACAAGGGAATTGACGTCATCTTCACTGCTGCTGGTGGTGTAGGTGTAGGTGTATTTACAGAAGCTAAGAACCGTGCAGATTCTGGAGATAAAGTTTGGGTTGTTGGTGTTGACTCTGACCAATATGATTTAGGTAAATACGGTGATTTAAGTAAATCTGTTACATTAACATCAGCATTAAAACGCGTTGACGTAGCAGCTTATGATAGTATTGCCAAATTAGCTACAGATAAATGGTCTGACTTTGGTGGAAAAGTATTAAACTTAGATATTACTGATAATGCTGTTGGATTACCAATCGATAATCCTAACTTATCTGATGCAACACAAGATAAATGTGATGAGGCTGCAAAAGATTTAAAAGATGGTAAGATTACAGTACCAGACACTAAAGAAGATTTAATAACTTACCTATCAGAGAATAATTATACTACACCATCTGGTGTTGAGTACTAGCAATTATATAGCGCTGCTAACTTTGTTAGCAGCCTTTTCTTTTATAAACAGTTTTTAATTATAACCTCTATCTAATAATATAATGAATATCATAAAGAAAGAGTGATGTGAATGGAATACGTCATTGAGATGTTAAATATAACAAAACAGTTTCCTGGTATATTAGCAAATGATAATGTTACTCTTAAGTTGAAAAAAGGGGAAATACATGCTTTATTAGGAGAAAATGGAGCAGGTAAATCAACATTAATGAGTATTTTATTTGGTTTATATCAACCTGATAATGGAGTAATAAAAGTACGAGGGAAAGAAGTAAGGATAACTGATCCTAATGTAGCAAATGATTTAAAAATTGGTATGGTTCATCAACATTTTAAATTAGTCCACAATTTTTCAGTTACTCAAAATATCGTTTTAGGCGATGAACCTAAAAAAACTTTTGGTAGAATTAACTTAGAACAAGCAACTGAAAAAGTACAAGAATTATCAAATTTATATAATTTGAAAGTTGATCCTAATGCTTTAATTGAAGATATTACAGTAGGGATGCAACAACGTGTTGAAATATTAAAAATGTTATATCGTGATGCAGAAATATTAATATTTGATGAACCTACAGCTGTTTTAACACCACAAGAAATCGATGAATTGATGGACATTATGAAAAATTTCTCTAAAGAAGGAAAATCCATTATCTTAATAACTCATAAATTAAAGGAAATTAAAAAGGTAGCAGATCGTTGTACAATATTACGTAAAGGAAAATATATAGATACAGTTAATGTTAATGAAGTAAATGAGCAAGAATTAGCGAAAATGATGGTTGGACGAGACATTAGCTTTAAGGTAGACAAAGCTGATAAAAAGAAAGGAAAAGCAATTTTAGCAATTAATAATTTAACCCTATTTGATGAAGAAAAAAATAAAAATAAATTGCATGTTGATAATCTCACCGTCCATGAGGGAGAGATATTAGGGATTGCTGGTATCGAAGGGAATGGACAAAGTGAATTTGTTCAGTTATTAACTGGACTAAGGAAACCAACAGCAGGACATATTATTTTTAATCGTCAAGATATTACTGGGTTTCCTATTAGAAAAAGAACTGAATTAGGGATTGGACATATTCCTGAGGATCGTCATAAACACGGGCTAGTTCTTGAGTATTCTTTAGAAGATAACTTTATATTACAAGAATATTATACAAATAAATTTAGTAAAAACGGTGTGTTGCAAAGAGGTTCGATTAGAAAAAATGCACTGAATTTAATTGATCGATTTGATGTTAGAAGTGGAAAAGGTAGTGAGACAATAACAAGGTCGATGTCTGGAGGAAATCAACAAAAAGCGATAGTTGGTAGGGAAATCTCCCGTAATCCTAAATTGCTTGTTGCAACCCAACCTACACGTGGTCTTGATGCAGGTGCAGTTGAGTTTATTCATAAAGAATTAATTCAAGCAAGAGATAAAAATGATGCTGTGTTATTAGTTTCTTTAGAACTTGATGAAATCCTGAATATTAGTGATCGTATAGCAGTTATGTATGAAGGTGAGATTGTTGATATACTGGATGCTAAAAACACGAATGAAAATCAAATTGGTTTACTAATGTCTGGAGGTAAACAAAGTGGAGAATAAAGTAAAACAAAAGAAAAAATTTTCTTATTACATTGCGAATTATTTCAAAGATGAAAGACATGTAAATACAGCAGCTCCATTTATTTCTGTCATCGTTGGTTTTCTTATTGGTGCTATTTTAATTATAATGATGGGTGAAAATCCTATATCTGTTTATATAGACATTATAAAAGGTAGTATTTTCCGTGGATTATTTCAAGGTGATTTGTCTCGTTTGGGCGATACTTTGTTAAGAATTACTACTTTAATTTTGACAGGACTTGCTGTTGCTTTTGCATTTAAGACAGGTTTATTCAATATAGGTGTTAGTGGACAAATGTTATTCGGTGGATTTTTGGCAGTGTTTGTTGGTGTACAGTTACATACACTACCTAAACCATTATTAATGACAATTTGTATATTAGTTGCAATTTTGGGTGGTGCTCTATGGGCATTAGTTCCAGGGATATTAAAAGCTTCTTATCGAATCAATGAAGTTGTTGTGTGTATCATGATGAATTATTGTGCTGTCTGGATTGTTCATTACTTAGTACGGACGAATATTTTAAGTAATTTTGATACTGAATCAAAACGTGTTGGATACAATGCATCATTAAGAGTTGATTGGATGTCTAAAATTTTTGATGGATCCGTTGTTAATTTATCATTATTTTTAGCCATTATTTGTGCAATTTTAGTATGGTATATATTAGAAAGAACAACTTTTGGATATGAATTAAAAGCCGTTGGTTTTAATCATAACGCAGCTAAGTATGCAGGGATGAAAGTAAATAAAAATATTTTATTATCATTTGTTATTTCCGGTGGTATCGCTGGTTTAGCTGGTGCTAGTTATTATATTGGATTTGTAGACCATATTCAAATCGGTGTTCTTCCTACTTTAGGATTTGATGGAATTGCAGTATCTTTATTAGGATTGAATACTCCTTTTGGTGTTTTATTATCTGCTGGCTTATTTGGTTTATTAAGAAATGGTGGAGATTATATTAATGCCCTATACAATATGCCAAAACAGTTTGTTGATATATTAGTTTCATTAATTATCTATTTTGCTGCAGCTTCATTATTAATTCGTTCTTTTTTACACAAACTATCAAAAAGATATCGTAATCAATCAATTGAATTAGAAAAAGAGGTGAAATAATGGAATTCTATCATTTTATACAAGAAATAATGCCCTATATCTTAGGTTTTACTGCACCTATTTTAATTACTGCAACTGGTGGATTGTTCTCTGAACGAAGTGGGGTTGTTAATATCGGGTTAGAAGGATTGATGGTAGTAGGAACCTTTACCTCTGCGATATTTGTTAAATCCATGGTTTCAGTTTTAGGAGTAATGCCACAATACATGGTGTGGGTCAGTATTTTATTAGCCGCTCTAGTAGGAGGATTATTTTCTTTACTTCATGCGTATGCATCTGTCTCTTTGAAAGCTGACCAAGTTATTTCTGGGACAGCAATTAATCTTCTTGCTCCAGCTATCACTCTATTTCTAGCTGAAGGACTGATTGGTACACAAAATATTACTTTACCAGTAGGACTAAAAAGATATGATAATGGTATTCCTTTACTAAGTAAGATTCCTTTTATAGGTGAATTATTCTTCACTTCAGTGAACTTGTCAATCTATTTTGTGTTACTAATTGTAATATTAGCTTGGTTCATTATATTTAAAACTTCTTATGGATTAAGATTACGAGCATGTGGAGAAAATCCTCACGCTGCTGATTCTATGGGAGTTAATGTCGTTAGAATGCGTTATCAAGCGGTGTTTATTTCCGGAGTTCTTGCTGGAATTGGTGGGGCTATCTTTGTTTTAACTTATCCATTAGAATTTAATGGACTAGTTAATGGATTAGGATTCTTAGCGTTAGCTTCTCTAATATTTGGAAAATGGAGACCATTTAATGTATTAGGTGCGACATTATTCTTTGGTGGTATGTCTACACTTGCTACATTCTCTCAAGTTAATGAAACCATTAAATCACTTCAATTACCAAGAGAAGCTTTCAACATAATTCCATTTATCGCTACAATTATTGCCTTACTAGTTTTTTCTAGAAATTCTAATGCTCCAAAAGCGCTTGGAGAACCATATGATACAGGTAAACGTTAATATAAAGAGAAACTTATAGGCACATGTGAAAATCATGTGTCTTTTTCTTTTATAAATGGTATTACCTTCTTATTATTTTTGTGTTATAATCATAATGGTACAAAGAAAAAATGGAGGAATTTGAATGAATAATCAAATTGATTACGTCAGTGAAATTAATAGATTAAAAAAAGAGAAAAATGCTGTTATATTAGCACATTATTATCAAAGATCTGAAGTTCAAGATATTGCTGATTATTTAGGCGATTCATTAGCCTTAAGTCGAATTGCTGCGGAAACAGATGCTGATATTATAGTTTTTTGTGGTGTTCATTTTATGGCTGAGACAGCTAAAATCTTATCGCCAGATAAAATGGTTCTTCTTCCTGTTAAAGAAGCAGGTTGTCCTATGGCTGAGATGGTCACTGATTTACGTTTGAAAAAATATAAGGAAGAAAACCCTGATGTCAAAGTGGTATGTTATGTTAACTCTACTGCGAAAGTTAAGGCATTGAGTGATGTATGTGTGACAAGTAGTAATTCTGAAAAAGTCATTTCACATTATAAAGGTGAGAAATTATTATATGTACCTGATAAGAATTTAGGAACTTATTTAAAAGAAAAATTTGAGTTAGATATGGATGTTTGGAAAGGATTCTGTTGTATTCATAATGATGTAACAAATGAAGAGGTCCTAAAAGCGAAAAAAATGCATCCAAATGCTCAATTTATTGTTCATCCTGAATGTCAGTTAGATATTGTTAAAATGGCTGATTATGTTGGAAGTACAAAAGGGTTACTGGAATATGTTAAAAATAGTGACTGTCAAGAATTTATCGTTGGGACAGAAAAAGGGATCATTCATCAAATGGAACTTAGTTGTCCTGGAAAGAAATTTTATTTATTAACTGAGAATTTAGCTTGCTACGATATGAAATTAACTACATTAAGAGATGTGTATTATGCGTTATTAAATGAAGAAACTAAAATAGAAGTAGAAGAATCAATTCGACATAAAGCATTAAAATCATTAGAAAAAATGTTTGAATATACAGATAGATAAGGTGATAAAATGATTGATATCCAAGAATATTATGATTTAATTGTAATCGGAAGTGGACTAGCAGGAATATATACAGCGTTAAATGTGACAAGTGAAAAAAAGGTTTTATTAATATCTAAGGATGAAATTCGTATTAGTAATTCTTCTCTTGCTCAAGGAGGGATAGCTGGGGAAATACAAAATGATGATATTGCTTATCAAAAACATATTGAAGATACATTGTTAGCTGGGGCTTATTTGAATAATCGAGATGCATTAGAAACTTTGGTTTATGAATCAAGTCATAATTTAAATAAGTTAATTCACTATGGTGTTAATTTTGATCGAGATGATGAAGGTAATCTATTGCTTACAAGAGAAGGTGGACACTCAGAAAGAAGAATCCTTCATGCAGGAGGAGATGCTACTGGTAAAGAAATAATCAATGCACTCATAAGCCTAGTTCTTCATAAAGATAATATCACAGTATTAGAGAATACTATGGCTATTGATTTAATCATAGACAATAATACCTGTTTAGGTGTTTCTGTGTTAGTAGATGATAAATACTTTAATATATATTCAACATCAACAGCATTATGTACAGGAGGATTGGGTGAAATATATAAAAATAGTACGAATCCTGCAGTAGCTACTGGTGATGGAATTGCGATGGCTTATAGAGCTGGTGCTAATATTAACAATATGGAATTTATTCAGTTTCATCCTACGGCTTTCTTTATTAAAACAACTGGTTCTAGATTTTTAATTTCTGAAGCAGTTCGTGGTGAAGGTGGGTATATACGAAATATTGAAGGAAAACGTTTCATGCATAAATACCATCATTTATTAGAACTAGCACCACGTGATGTTGTTTCTCAAAGTATTTATCGTGAAATGTATGATACTTGGAGTGATCATGTTTATTTAGATGTAACCCATTTGGATGCTGAGTTCATTAAAAAAAGATTTCCAACTATTTACCAAAAATGCCTAGATTATGGGATTGATATGACAAAAGATTATATACCTGTTGCACCAGTTGAGCATTTTTCAGTTGGAGGAATTTCAGTTGATTTAAATGGCCGGACAACCATTCATAATCTATATGCAAATGGTGAATGTTGTGATAGTGGTGTACATGGCGCTAATCGTCTAGCAAGTAATTCATTACTTGAATGTGTTGTATTCGGTGAAAGAATTGCTAAGAATATAAATGAGATAGAAAATAACAAGACCATTATGAAGAAAGATGAAAAAACCATTAAAATATCTTATTTTAATTATCAGGATATTAGAAATCAAATCAAAGAAATTATGGAACGTAATGTGGGAATTGTTCGTAAAGAAAAGAATTTGGTATTTGCGAAAGAAAAGATTGCCCAAATTATTAGTAATTTAGAAAAAAATCAAATAATATGTAAAACTTATTATGAGGTACATAATATGGCAACTGTTGCTTCATTAATTATCTACTCTGCTTTAGATAGAAAAGAAAGCGTGGGCTGTCATTACCGTATTAATTAGAGAAAGGAGTTAATAATAATGAAAGAATTATTAGTTGAACAATTGATAAAACAAGCTCTGATTGAGGATATGCCTTCTGGAGATGTGACAACAGATTATTTAATTACTGATAACAACGTATCAAAAGGTTATTTTGTCGCTAAACAAAAAGGTGTTATCGCTGGAATAAAATATTTGAAACAAGTTTTTTTATACATTGATCCATCCATTCAATTTATAGAACATTTTCAAGATGGTACTAATATTAATAAAGGTGACATTATTCTTGAAATTGAAGGAAAGACAAAATCAATATTAAAGGGTGAAAGACTTGCACTAAACATTATGCAAAGAATGTCTGGTGTAGCAACATTAACCCGTCAATTTGTTGAAAGAGTAAAAGGGACAGATGCTAAAATTGTTGATACCAGAAAAACAACACCTAATTTTCGGATTTTTGAAAAAGATGCGGTATTATTAG
The DNA here is from genome assembly GCA_018394295.1 of Mycoplasmatota bacterium. Taxonomy (NCBI): domain Bacteria; kingdom Bacillati; phylum Mycoplasmatota; species Mycoplasmatota bacterium. Next base: position 1,507,836 of record CP074573.1, on the reverse strand, counting down.
GGGGAGGATACAACCATCGTTTTAGTTTATCAGATGCAGTTATGATAAAAGATAATCATATTGAAGCCAAGGGTGGAATTAAGGAAGCAGTTACGAGTTTACGAAAGAAAATATCTCACACAACTAAAATTGAAGTTGAAGTTGAAAATTTAGAGATGTTAAAGGAAGCATTGGCAGTAAAAGCAGATATAATAATGTTAGATAATATGAGCACAGATTTGATGATAGAAGCTGTTAATATCAATCAACATCAAGCCATATTGGAAGCTTCGGGTAATATGACATTAGATAGAGTAGAAGAAGTTGCTAAGTGTGGTGTTGATATTATTTCTGTAGGTGCGCTTACCCATTCTTATAGTGCATTAGATATTAGTTTGCGTTTTAAAATATAATGGTGAATAGATGATTATTTTATATGGTGGTAGCTTTAATCCGCCAACCATTGCTCATTTTGAAATCTCTAAATATTTAATTAATAAATACCAGCCACATCGTTTTATTTTTATACCTGTTGGTAATAACTACAACAAAGCTAATTTAATACCTTTTATCTATCGATACCAAATGCTCCAAATATTAGCAAGTAAATTAAATAATACAGTTGTATCGGAATATGAGAATAAAGAAAATTTTGAGGGAACCATACAAACGTTAAATCATTTTCAATCTATCTTTAAAGATGAACCCTTATTTTATGTGATAGGTGCTGATAATTTATTATCGATCACTAAATGGATAAATTATCAGACTTTATTATCTTCTTTTAAATTTATTGTACTAAATCGTGATGGTTTAGATATAAAAGACATTTTTGAAAGAAATGATGGACTTAATAAATTCAAAAATAGTTTTATCATTGAAAATGACTTCAAACAGATGAACCTATCATCATCACAATATCGCAATTTAACTAGTGATGCGGTGGTTTTAAATGAAATAAATGATTATATTTATAAACATCAACTTTACACAAGAGGTGAAAAAGTATGAGAAATAATAATTTTGTAAAAGTGGCTACGATTGCTCCTAAATTAGAGGTAGGAAAGCCAATGTATAACATTGAACAATTTTTGGAAGAAATAGATAAAATCAAAAATGACAATCCTCATTTTATTGTTTTTCCAGAATTAGCTGTAACAGGTTATACTTGTGGAGATTTATTTTTTCAAAGCTATTTAATAGAGGAGAATAATAAAGCGATACGCCATTTATTAAAACATAATACTTTTAAAGGAATCATTATATTTGGTGCTTTATATATTTATAAAAACGATATATTTAATTGTGCTTATGTAATTCAAGAAAATAATGTACTAGGAATCATTCCGAAAATGTATTTACCAAATCGTGATGAATTTTATGAAACACGTTATTTTGCTCATGGAACCGTACTAAATAATCAAGTCATTTATGTTGAAGATTTTGATACCACATTTGGATCACAATTATTCCATGAGAAAAGTAAAGATATTAAATTTGGTATTGAAGTATGTGAGGATATGTGGGCACCTATTCCACCTGCTTCTTATCAAACAATTAGTGGAGCTGAAATTATTTTTAATGTGTCAGCTAGTAATGAAGTATTAGATAAAGATGAAGTAAGACGTTATATGATTAAAAGTTTTTCAAAAAGGAATAATTGTGCCTATGTATATGCTTCATCTGGTCGATATGAATCTTCTCAGGATACGGTTTTTTCAAATCATTGTTTGATTTTAGAAAACGGTAAAATTAAAGCTGAAACAAAATTATTAAATAATGATAGTACAGTATTATTAGGGGATATTGATTTAGGTTTTTTGAAATATTTGAAAAGAAAAAATGCGACAAATCGCGAATCTTTAAGAATTTATATAAATAATTTTTCAACGGTTAATACTAACTGTAATTTCGATGATTCAAATTATCAGTTTATAAAACCATTCTCAAAGACCCCATTTATACCAACTACTAATCATGAAAGTGCATTCAGAAAAATTTTAGCGATACAAGTGGCCGGATTAGCGAAAAGAATCACCCATATTAATGCTGAAACGGTTCTATTAGGTTTATCAGGTGGACTAGATTCTACCTTAGCGTTTTTAGTTTTAAATAAAACCTTTGAATATTTAAATAGAGATAAAAAAGGAATTAAAACCATTACAATGCCTGGATTAGGTACTGGGGATAGAACCTTGAATAATGCGATAAATTTAGCGAAAGCTTTAAATATTGAATGTGAACGAATAGATATTAAAAACTCTGTGTTAGAACAATTTAATATGATGCATCATAATGCAAAGACCACTGATATTACTTATGAAAATACACAAGCAAGAACAAGAACAAGTCTTTTATTTAACAAAGCGAATCAGTTGAATGGATTTGTTTTGGGGACTGGTGATATGTCAGAGTTAGCACTAGGTTGGTGTACATATAATGGGGATCACATGTCCAATTATAGTATTAATAGTGGATTACCAAAAACTTTAATAAAATTTATGGTTCAATGCTTTGCTTTATATGAGCATAAAGACAATGAATTGTTGTATAAAACATTGCTTGATATATTAGAAACACCAATCTCTCCAGAATTAACTGGTTTAGATCAAAAAACAGAAGCAATTATTGGAAAATATGAAATAAATGATTTTATTTTATACCGTATGCTCTTCTGTGGTGATGATGAAAAACGGATAGATTATTTACTTGAAAAAACATTTGAAGATCAATTAACTAAGGATGATAGACAAAAATATATTAAAACTTTCTATCAAAGATTTTTTAGTCAACAATTTAAACGTTCTACATTACCAGATGGCCCGAAAATATTAGATATCTCTTTATCTCCACGAAGTGATTGGAGAATGCCAAGTGATGCTAAATATTAATGGTGGTAAAGTATAATTATTTGTATAATATTATCGTAAATAAGAACATGAAAAAAAACTTCTCTGATAGATTCTGAGAAGTTTTTTTATATTTATTAGAAATTGTTCAATGTAAGCGTCAAATAGGTTCTTTCCAAAGTTATTGGAATTTTATGTAAAAATATGTTATAATAAAGGTATCAAAAGTGGAGGTACCTTATGGACGAAATAATTAAAATGCTTGACGAAAGTCTTGATTACATATCACATGAGTTAATTGATGATACTTTATACATTAATGTAAAATCAAATAAGGAGTCACTCCCATGTCCTCTATGCGGAGAGGAAAGTACAAAAGTACATTCTAGATACAATAAAAGCTTTCAGGACTTGCCATTACAGGGGAAAAAAGTTGTTATTGCACTAAAAAATAAAAATATGTTCTGTACAAATCCAAATTGTAAGAAGTATACATTCTCAGAAAGCTTTGGTTTTATTGATCAAAAAGGCAAGAAAACGAAAAGATTAATTGATGAAATTATACGAGTTTCTTTGACACAAAGTTCTATATCGGCGGCAAAATACCTTTCAGATACGACCGTTGAAATCAAGAAAAGCTCAATTTGTAATTACCTAAAAAAAAACTCTAGTCATAAACAAGAGTGAAGTTAAATATGTCTGTATAGATGACTTTGCGATAAAAAAGAGAAAATCATATGGAACAATTATGGTAGATATTGAAACTAAATGTATTATAGACTTATTAGAATCAAGAGATAGTATGAAAGTTACGGAATGGCTTACTACGTTTCCAAATATTAAACTCGTCTCACGTGACGGCTCAACAACTTATCGCTCGGCTATTGCAGACGCTCATCCTAAAGCCACTCAGGTAAGTGATCGTTTTCATTTAGTTAAAAATTTAGTGAAATCCATATCAAAGTATATGAAACGAATAATTACAGGTCGCATTGAAATACCACTCATATCACAAGATGGAAAGAAACGTTATGATTATCTTTGTGGTTTAAGCCGTAGAGAAAAAATTATTGAAGCCAGGCGTTTATATGCAAAGGAAGGAAATAGCTATGATACGATTGGAAATAAGTTAGGTGTTTCACCAACAACAGTTGCTAAATATATAAAAATGAGGGAAGAAGATATACCTAAAGAGAAAATAACTGTACGTGGAAAAGAGCACATCAACGCCATTTCGAAAGTGGAACAGAAAAGAAATAAGGTGCTAGAATTATGGAATAAAGGGTATACAAAAAGAGACATATCAAAGAAAACAGGATATAGCACTACAAGCATTGATACTTATCTCAAAGGTGAATTCAATCCTGTGCACGGACAATATGGAACAGGCCGAAATGGTAAACTAATGCCATTTAGAGATGAAGTTATTGATATGCGTGCTAATGGGATAACATATAAGAAGATTACAGAACATATAAGGGAAAAAGGATACACAGGAACTGTAGATGGATTGAGATTTTTTATCTCAAAAGAAAAGCGTTTAGCTAAAGACACCTCATCTACAAAAGAACCTACAGAATTTTTAGACAAACGTTTGATCAATAAATTATTATATAAACCACTTGAAAAGGTAAAAGGGATCACGGAGAATCAATTGAATGAATTTTTCAAAAAATATCCAGACATAAAAGTACTCTTTGAAAGACTAAAAGAATTCAGACTTTTGTTACTTGAAGATACAGAAGACAGTTTAAGTAAATGGATTAAACGGGCAAGAGAATCTGAAATTCAGGAAATTGATAGTTTCATTAATGGTATACAAAATGACCAAGATGCCGTAGAAAATGCCATAAAGTATAGTTATAATAACGGTTTAGCAGAAGGAAGTGTTAATAAACTAAAATCTATAAAAAGGATTATGTATGGCAGAAATAAATTTGATCTACTGAGGTCTAAAGTATTATTATTGGAATCATTAAAATGATAGATTTAAGTAAAGTAGGCAAATAAAGTCTACTATTAATTTTTACTATAAATCCAATAACTTTGGAAAGAACCGTCAAATATAACACACATAAAAAATCCTCATTTACTAAAATGAGGGATTTTTTTATGTGTTCAATTTACAATTTTCAGGGAGTTCATCTGACCAAGGTAATAATGTGTCTAGAATTTGTTCATCATTCAAATCTACATTTGGTAATCTATCAAATAAATAGGTTAGATATTCAATTGGTTTTATATTATTCTCCTTCGCGGTTTCAATAACACTATATATGATGGCACTTGATTTTGCTCCTTTAGGAGTATTAGAGAATAACCAGTTTTTTCTTCCAATCACGAAAGGTTTAATTGATCTTTCAGCTCTATTATTATCAATTTCTAATCTCCCATCAAGTAGGTATCTTCCAAGATTATCCCATTGATTGAGACAATATTTAATAGCTTTACCAAGTTTACAATTAGGTAAAATTTCTTCTGCTTGATTTTTAAGCCATACTAAAAAATCATCCAAAATCTCTCGACTGTCATTATTTCTTATTTCATACTTTTCTTCAGGTGTTAAGTCCATTATTTTATGCTCAATTGAGTATAACTGATTACAGAAAGTTAATCCCTCTTTCGCAATGGACACATCATCACTCGATAGAGCTTTTACTATTTCGGCAAATCCTCTCCTCGCATGTGCCCAGCACCCAACAAGTATTACATTAGGAATATTATGATATCCAGTATATGCATCCACCTGAAGATATCCTTTAAATCCTTCAAGAAACTCTTCGGGATGTTTACCTGCTCTTGTCGTCTGATAATTATATAAAACAATTGCTTTCCCCTCTGAACCTGTTCGATAAAGCCACATGTAGGACTTTGATTTTGCTTCTCTCCCGTTTTCCTTCAATACTTGGGTAGTTGTCTCATCTGCATGTAGGATATCTTTTTGAAGTAATAATTTATGCATACGATTATATAAGATTTCCAACCAAGCAGCACCTTTAATTACCCAGTTAGAAAGATTTTGTCGCGGTAAAAATATTCCCAATCTTTCAAATTGTTTCTCTTGTCTGTAAAGAGGTAACCCATTTGTATATTTTTGATCCATTATATACGCAATTAAAGATGATGAAGCTAAGCTTCCTGGTATTGCAGGATAAGGCATATTAGCTTTTATTATAGGCGTTCTAATTTCACTTTTCTCACATAATCGACAGGATACTATATGACGGATATGTTTCTTGATTTTTACTTTAGGCGGAATAACTACAATTTCAGTTCTTTCTTCAGTACTCATTTCATGAAGTAGAAAACCACATTGTGGACAATCTTTTTCTTCAGGATAATAATGTATTTCTTCAACAGGAAGAGTTTTTAAATAATCAGTACTTTTTTTCGTCCTTTTTTATTTCTGGTGTAGGTAATTTTTTCAAGTTTAGGTTCTTCGCGATTTAAATTTGATTCCTTTTCAGCTTCATTAAATAATTCTAGACTTTGTTGATTAGGATCAATTTTCTCGCTAGAAGATCCAAAACGCTTTTGTTGATATAATTTAAAGAACTCTTCATATTTTTTCACTTTATTTTGAAGTTCTACTATTTTAGAATCTTGTGATGAGATATATTCAATTAATTCTTCTTTAGTTAGTTTATTTAAGTCTACTTTTTTCATTGCTTTTCTCACCTTTTTTTGATACTTTATTTTACCATAAAATTAGAAAAAAGTCTAATTATATAAAGAAAAGGAAACTATACAATCCCCCTTTGTTTTACCTCTTTAAAGGCCTTTCCATTACGTATTTCATAACCATCTAAAAACCAATAAAATTCTTTTAAAGACGAACTTGTAATCTCCTGTTCACTTTTAGGCCAATTAAATTTACCACTTTCTAATCGTTTTTTATATATCCAAAAACCATTATAATCCCAATGTAAAATTTTTAAAATTTGTCTACTTTTATTACAGAAAACAAATAAGTTATTTGAAAATGGATCTAAATCAAACTGTTTTTTTACAATAAGAGATAGTCCATCAATTGATTTTCTTAAATCAGTATATCCTGTCGCGAAATAAACTGTTTTTACATCCTTGAGTTTAATCATAATTCTGATAACACCTTTACCACATCTTTTAAATGATTCCCATTGAACCCTGGTTCAACCTTTATATTGCATTTTCCTATTTTAATCGTAATACATTTTTCTTCATTCATTTCAACCATTTCATGATTAATAGGAATGGGTACCCAATTAATTTCTTGTGCTTGTTTTTCATTTTGATTATTCTTTTTAATCCAATATAGAAGTTGATGTAATTTATACCCATTTTCCCTACACCATTTTGATTTTGATAATCCACTTTTTTGATATTCTTCAATTCTTTCTTTCCATTCAGATCTTAACTTATTATAATTCATTTTAAAATCCTCCTAACATATTAGCTAAGAGGATTATCTCATATTATTTTCATAAATTAAATGTGTGCTATATTGTACGCTTACTGTTCAATGGTATTATTTTATGCTTATTATTCTACCACTCTTTAATCTTTTTGATACTTTACCTACAGCCAAACTATACATAGATGAAATTTTCAAATTTCTGTTTTTACCCCATTTAATTGCGATTAATACATCATTTTCATAATGCTTAATTATTTCTATACTATTTGGTTCTGAAGGATTTATACCAATATAATCTGGTGATGAAATAATAAAAGGAATAAAGTTATAATAATTATTACTAAGAATTGAGGTGGAACTATTATCAAATTAATTTATAGTCTTAATGAAATAAATAGTACTGATTACTTAGAATTTTATCCTGGGAAATATAAAGATAAACATTGGAATAAAGAATCTTTATATATGAGTGATGATTCTATTAAATACCTTAGTAATGTAATAAGAAAACATTGTATTAATTTTAGTATTTATGATAATAATTTAATTGATAAAAAGACTTGGTTGAACATATTAAATGATATTAATAATTTTATTAATCAATTAAAGAATAAAAATTATACAAAAGATATTAATGTGGATACCCTAATATTAATTAATTATTATGAAAATATTGTATTTTGGATTAAAGAGAAATTAACTACTGAAAATTATATAAGTGTATTAGGTTTATAAGATTAAAAGAGTTGAAGGTTATTAACTCTTTTTTTTAGTTATATCATTAAATTAAGAGACAGTGATATAAACTTAAATTATAAAATTTTAGACTAATTAAAAAACACGGTATTCAATTTACCGTGCTTTTAATTATAAAAGGATTCTTGGCAAGTCGGCACTCTTGCATACCTGGTAACTATAAATTAATTATAGCGTGTCGGGAACCTTTCCGATCCTCAATAATCCTTTGTATCGTGTAAGTTTATTATACATTAATGAATATTATATATCAATACTTATATACAATCTTTAATGTTGTATTTTCAAAATAAGACCATATAATAACATTCTTTTTATGAGAAATTGAATATTGTATAGCAATCATCATCAAATAGATATGTCTTATAAAATATTTTTACTATATAAGTTTTGATGATTTCGATGTCTTAAGTTCCTCACAGAACTCACAAAATAAACCACAAATTATACCAAGTAGTAATAAGCAATAAATGTATATCAATTTAAATAGTTTTCCTTATATGATATTCATATAATATTCGACAATTCTTTGTTTAAATACAAGTATAATTTAATAAAATAGCTAAACAAAATAATTTTCGACTAAAAAAATTGTAAGATTTTCAGTGAAATCACTATTTCATAAAAAATAAAATATATAATATGGTTAAATAAATTGATGAGATGGTGAGGAAATGAAAAAGGTTATATTTGTTTTTATTTTGCTAATGTTTTTAGTCCATTTTGATAAGGCTAAAGCGGATGATGCATGTGTTCCTGATAATCATCCAACCTTTGAAAACGTGAGTGATTTTTATTATGAAATAGGACAACCTACCCCAAATTATATTGAAAAAATCACTGTTACAGATATTTGTGGTAATCCTGTTCTTATAACTAATGAATCTGTTAATGTTAATCTTGTTAATTATGACGAAGAGGGGGTATACACACTCATATACTATGCTTTAGAGACAGTTGTTACTGCAAAAGTTTACGTTTTCGAAGATATACCTGTTATCAAGGGATTAGAGGATTTTTATATTGAAGTTAATTCAGAAGAAGTAGATTATTTAATTGGAGTCACTGCTAGAGATGTGTTTAATGATAATGATTTAACTGCATCAATTGAAGTCGATTCCTCAAATATTGATTATACAAAAGTTGGTACTTATGATTTAATTTATTCAGTACAAGATCATTTAGGTAATGAAACCGTTAAAACTGTTCAGGTGCATATTCGAGATACGACAAAACCAGTTATAAAAAATTATAAAAATCTAATATTAGAAGTAAATACGGATATAGATAATTATGATTTTTGGAATGGAATTAATATTTCAGATAATAGTTTACAGCAGGTGACACAAACACTTAATTTAGATAATCTTAAAATTGGGAAGATTGGTGTATATGAAATTGAATATATCGCAATAGATGAATCAAATAATGAGAGAAGAGTACCAATTCAAGTGCAAGTGATTGATACTAAGAAACCAGTCTTGAAAAATATTTCAAATTTATCGATATTGGTGAATACATCAATAGAAAAATCTATATTTACTCAAAATATTACCATAGAAGATAATTATGATGGAGTTATTTCTATATATCATCTAAGGGTTGATTACCATTTAATTAATCCTAATAAACCTGGTGTATACCCTGTTTTATATTTTGTCTCTGATTCAAGTGGAAATTATACAGAAAAAATTATTTATGTTACTGTATTAGATGAGGATAAACCACAGATTCTAAATACAGGTGATATAAGAGTTCCACTTAATACGGAAAGCATCGATTATTTAGAAAATATTTCTTGTCAAGATGTAACAGATGGATGTTTAACTGATCAAATTATTGTATATGATGATTTAGTCAACTTAAATGAAATTGGAACGTATCCATTAACGTATATTGTTTATGATTCAAGTGGAAATTATGATATAAAACAAGTAAATGTTATTGTATATGACGAAGAAAATCCTGTTATTACTGGTGTAACAGATTTAATTATTGAAGTTAGATCTGAGTTAACAAAAGCATATTTCTTAACACAAGTAACAGCTTTTGATAATAATGATGGAGACATTACAAGTTCAGTTGATGTAGATTTAGACCAAATTAATTTTGATGAATTAGGAACCTATCAAATAAAATATTTTGTATCTGATACAAGCGGAAATATTGAAGAAACATACGCTATTGTCACGATTGTTGACACAACTGCACCACAGATAACAGGTTATCAAGATTTGACAATTAATTTAAATCAAGAAATAGATGAAACGTATTTATTAAGTGGATTGAGTGTAATAGATAACTATGATGGTGATATTACATCTTTAGCTACTGTAAAAGGGTTTTATGATACTAGTAAAGAAGGGACTTATATAATAACTATAGAGGCAAGTGATTCTAGCGGTAATGTTTCAGAAGTAACCTTTAATTTAATTGTGGTAATTGAAGGACAACCAATTCAAGAAGATAAAAATGATTACTCAATATTTTATATCGTAGGTGGGATTGGACTTTCTTTGATTGGAACAGGATTTATTGGTTATCGTAAAAGACATTTAACTTAAAAAAGATTAAGGGATTATCCTTTAATCTTTTTACTTTTAAGTAATTTATAATTTTGTATTAAGTTGAATTCATAGGTATTAGGATTTTCTTTAGGTCTATAATATTCTATATCTTTTAAATTATCAGGTAAATATTGATATTTATACTTATTAGGGTCTTTTGCACTGTATTTAAATGGTGGATTAATCGGACGATACTTTATAAATTCTGGTATGTCACCAATTACTCCTTTTTTTATATCTGCAATTGCTAAATCAATCGCTTCGTGACCAGACATTGATTTAGGCGATAAAGCAAGCTCAATCACAGCGTTTGATAGGGGTAATCTAGCTTCCGGTAACCCTACTTGTCTTGCTGCTTCAATGGCTGACATCGTGTGTATAGAAGCTAAAGGATTAGCTAAGCCAATATCCTCAAAACTAATGATTGCTAGTCTTCGACATATGCTTTCTAAATCATTCGCTACAATTAAACGAGCTAAATAATGCAGTGCTGCATTCACATCACTACCACGAATTGATTTTTGAAAGGCACTTAAAGTATCATAATGACCATCAGAATTTTTATCAATTGTAAATGAGGTTTGTGAATGTAATAAATTTACTTGTTCTTTTTTAATTTCCTTATCTTTAGAGGATAGTACGGTTAACTCTAACAAATTGATTGCACTTCGTAAATCTCCATTAGCCATTTCAATGATAGAATTTATTGCTTCATCATGGATACTTTTGTTTTTAATAATTTCTTCACTTTTTGTTATCTCAATTAGTTTATATTTAATGTCATCATTAGATAATGGTTTTAACTCTAATAAATGACATCGTGAACGTATCGCAGGATTTACACTAAAATAGGGATTATTTGTGGTTAATCCAATGAGATTTGTCGTACCATCTTCTAAATATGGTAGTAATAAATCTTGAATATCCTTTTTTAGTCGATGAATTTCATCAATAATTATGATGTAATCGGTAGATAATTGGGCAGTTTTAATTAACTGCTTTAATCGTTCTTTATTATCAGTTGCAGCGTTAAATTCAGCATAAGGAATATTAAGTGCTTCAGCTAAAACTTTAGCGATCGTTGTTTTACCAACACCAGGAGGACCAAAAAATATTAATGAAAACATTTTATTATTTTCAATCAAGTTATTTATTAGTTTCCCTTCACCAATCAAATGTTGTTGACCAACTACTTCTTCAATTTTTTTAGGTCTAATTCTATAAGCAAGTGGTTGCATTTTATCACCTTTTTTTCTATTACTAAATCCATTGTAACAAATTTTTAAGAAAATTTAAAATTTAATTGATAAGCAATTTTGATTATTTTTTATAGTTTGTATGATATAATAATTAGGATAAAAACTATTAAAGGTGATATTATGACAAAAAAAGTAATTTTAGGATTGAGTGGTGGAGTAGATTCATCAGTTGCAGCGTATTTATTATTAGAACAAGGTTATGATGTAGAAGCAGTATTTATGCGTAATTGGGACTCTGCCCTAAATAATGATATATTAGGTAACCCAACAGCACTTGATGAAATTTGCCCACAAGAAGTAGATTTTCAAGATGCGAAAAGAGTAGCTGATAAGTTGGAAATTAAAATACACAAAGTAAACTTTGTTAAAGAATATTGGGACAAGGTATTTTCTTATTTTTTAAGTGAATATAAAAAAGGGCGAACACCTAATCCAGATATTTTATGTAATAAAGAAATTAAATTTAAAGCATTTTTTGAGTATGCAGAAAAACTTAATTGTGATTATATTGCGATGGGGCATTATGCACAAGTTAAACATGAATTTGGTGAAGCACAATTATTAAGAGGAATTGATGATAATAAAGATCAAACTTACTTTTTGTGTCAATTAAATCAAAAACAGTTACAGAAATCACTATTTCCAATTGGTCATTTACATAAACCAGAGGTACGAGAAATCGCTAAAAAATTAGATTTAGCAACAGCGACAAAAAAAGATTCAACCGGTGTTTGTTTTATTGGTGAACGCAATTTTAAAGGTTTCTTACAGAATTATTTACCTGCACAATCTGGAAAAATGATGTCATTAGATGGTGAAATTATTGGAGAGCATAGTGGGTTAATGTATTATACGATTGGTCAACGTAAAGGACTAGGGATTGGTGGAAAAGGAAATCCTTGGTTTGTTGTAGGTAAAAATCTAAAAGAAAATATTTTATATGTTGGACAAGGATTTGATTACCATTATCTCTATACTGATTCATGCATTGTAAAGGATGTTAATTGGATTTCACCTAATAAATTTAAGAATGAAATGAAATGTAGTGCTAAATTCCGCTATCGTCAAAAAGATGTTGACGTTAAAATCAAATGGCAAGATGAAAATACATTGCTTGTTGAATTTGATCAATTAGTTCGTGCAGTGACCCCTGGACAAGCAGCTGTCTTTTACGATGGTGAAATTTGTTTAGGTGGAGGATTTATTGACAGTGCCTATTTTGAAGGTGAAAAACGACAATACTAAAAATTGGAGCGTAAATATGAGTAGTGTCATAACGGGTTGGTATAAAAAAGAAATTTTTTATAATGAAGAAAATGATTATCATGTTGGCAAAATTCAGGTTCAAAAATCTGATATCAATTCTAAAATAATTAAACAATATGAAAAAGATGGATATATCCCAATTGTTGGATATATGCCTAAGTTACTTAAAGATGAATTATATCATTTTCATGGGGAGTTTATTCAAAATAATTATGGGATGCAATTTTCTGTTCATCTTCATAAGATGGAAGAAAAAAAAGATGAAGATAGTTTAATCTTATTTTTATCGAGTGATTTATTTAAGGGCATTGGTAAAAAAACTGCCAAAAAGATTGTTTCAACATTAGGAGAAAATGCGATTGATAAAATAATTAAAGATAAATCTGTTTTAGCTGGTATTTCTGGTTTAAATCAAAATAAAATAAATACTATTTATGACGTGTTATTAATTAATTATGAAGCAGAGAAGATTATGCGCTTCTTATTAAAAAACGGGTTTGGAAATCGTTTATCTAAAAAAGTATTTAATAAGTATAAAGAAAATACTATTCATTTTTTAGAAGAGAATCCATATCGCTTAATTGATGAAATTGAGGGGATTGGATTCAAAAAAGCAGATGCATTAGGTATCTCTTTGCAATTTGATTTAAAGAGTCCTTATCGTATTCAAGCAGCGATAAAATATATATTTGAAGTCTATTGTTTTAATCAAGGGTTTACTTATATCACGTATGAACAATTATTAAATAAAGCAAAGTTATTCCTAAATGAAAATAGGATATCTTTAACGGATGAAGAAATTAGTGATAATATTTCTCAATTAATTAACAAGAATCAAATTATTTTAGATAATAAGAAATATTACTTACCTATTTTGTATCATGCTGAAATGACAATTGTTGAAAAAATTCATGATTTATTATCTTCAGACATAGAAAATGATTTTAATGATAAAGAAATTAATGACACTATACTTAAAATTCAAGATGAAGTTCATATTCAATATTCTAAAAAACAACATTTAGCGATTAAACAAGCACTTCAAAATAAAATTACCATATTAACAGGTGGTCCAGGTACAGGGAAAACAACGATAATAAATGGTTTTTTAAAAGCTTATATAAAATTAAATAAACTTGCAAAAGAAGATATTTCATCTCACATGGCCTTAGTTGCACCAACCGGTCGTGCTGCTAAGCGAATGAATGAAACAACAGGTATTAATGCCCAAACGATCCATCGTCTTTTAGGTTATCAAATGACAGGTGAATTCACATATGATGAAAATAACCGTCTAGAATGCAAATTAATTGTCATAGATGAAAGTTCTATGATTGATGTTAGGTTATTGTCTAATTTACTAAAAGCTTTAAAAAACGATGTTACAATCGTTTTTGTAGGGGATATTAATCAATTACCTTCTGTTGGTCCTGGAGATGTTTTAAAGGATCTTATAACTTCAAATATGATATCAACAGTTAAATTAGAGAAAATTCATAGGCAAAAAGAGGAGTCAACAATTATCTCATTAGCTCATGATATTAATTCTCAAATAATTACTTCAGACTTATTAGTAAAACAAGTCGATAGAAATTTTATTTCCTCAAATAATGAATCAATATTAGAGAATTTAAAATATATTATGACCAATGCATTAGATAAAAAATATTCGATTGACCATATTCAAGTATTAGCACCAATGTATAAAGGAATTATTGGAATTGATAATATTAATCAATTTTTACAAAATTGCATAAATCAAAAAACTGAAGAAAAAAAAGAAATAAACTATTTCAATAAAATCTATCGTTTAGGCGATAAAGTGATTCAATTAGTGAATAAGCCAGAAAAAAATATTATGAATGGCGATATTGGGTATATTAAACATGTTTTTACAGAAGATGAAAGTGAGAATGATACGAGGTTAATTGTTGATTTTGATGGTAATGAAGCCAGTTTTTCTGAGACTGATTTAAGTGAATTATCACTTGCTTATTGTATATCAATTCATAAATCACAAGGTAGTGAATTTGATATTGTAGTTTTAGTTTTATCGAAAAGTTATAGTATAATGTTACGAAAAAAATTAATATATACTGCCATTACTCGTGCCAAAAAGTTTTTAATTATGTTAGGAGATGTTGAAGCTTATAAATTAGCTGTTTTTAATACCAGAGAAACCGCTCGTCAGACTTCTTTAAAAGATAGGTTATTAGCATTAGATAATACAAGCACGATCACAATTGATGGCTTTGAATTTCAATATAATCCGGTTAAAAATGTGACTGTTTATGATTTTCTAAATTGATATGGAAAAAATTGTCCCTTATTTTTTTCTAATATTAGACAAAAATATAAATGTGCTAAGCACACAGATCTCTCTATATGAGGTGATATTAATGAGAACTTTTTCTTATCTAATGTTAGGAATAATAGGTACAATAGCATATCAAAAAGTAACTGAACACCAACCAATGTTGTCGAGAGAAATGCGAAAAATGATGAAAAATAATTCGAAAGCAATTAGAAAAATTAGAGAGATCTTCTAATTATTAAACTGCATCAATCATTAGATTGATGCAGTTTCCATTTATATATTATATATTTTCGTTAAAATATGCATATAATAGTGATAGCAGATGGGTGATTTTAATGAAATATAAAAAAGAGTTTAAAATTTTTTATGTCTTACTTCTTATATTTTCTATTTATGTTATTATCATTTTAAGTAACATGGCATTACCAATTTTATATCGTTATTTAATGAGTTTAATTTATTTATTAAGCCCTTTTATTATTGGGTTTTTCTTTGCATTTTTACTACATACAATCGTTGATAAAATTGAAGAGCAAGGAATTAATCGGTTATTATCTGTTTTATTAGTCTTTTGTACTTTTATTATCATCGCAGCTTATTTAATATCTAGTTTGATTCCGATCGTATTTTCGCAAATTAGTGATCTTGAAGAACAAATCCCTCAAATATATCGTTCAGTGGAATCTTTTATTAATGACTTTTGGATTCGATTTGATTTTATTCCAGAAAAGTATCATTTTGGAATGGATGATATTGAGAATTGGACAATGAATAATCTCTTAAATATTCGTTTTTCAACTGCTCATATGTCGAGTTTATTAGAATCTTTTAATATTATAGTTCTAACACCAATCATCATTTTCTATTTTTTATATGATTATAATCATATTAAAATTAAACTTAAAAAGTTTTTGATTAGACATAAAATGAGGTTTATATATCATTTTATAAGAGAAGCAGATGAAGAGGTTGGTCAATACTTTAGAGGCTTAATTCTTATCATGAACTTAATGGCAATTGTCTCTGGAATAGGATTCTTTTTTATAGGATTACAATATCCTATGTTATTTGGTTTTATCGTTGGTTATACTAATGCCATCCCAATTATTGGAAATTATATTGGAGGAGTTCCTGCAGTTATTTTCGCATTAACAAAATCATGGAAACTCGCTATATTAACCTTAGTCATTATTGTCGTTGTACAGTTAGTTGAATCAAATATCGTAACTCCTTATGTTCAAAGTAAATCAATTGATTGTCATCCGCTTTTAATTTTACTTGCTTTTATCATCTTTGGAAAATATTTTGGGATTTTAGGAATGATATTTGCGATTCCATTACTCGCTATTATAATGTTATTTATCAAATATATCAGAATATATTTACGGTTACGACGTTGTAGAAATTAAAAAAGACTTTTTATTAATAGTTCTTGATAATAGAATTATTATCGTATATAATATAAAAGAATAAAATAATACGATGATAGAGAAGAGTAAATTATCTAAAGTCATAATAGAGAGAAATTTCCTTGGCTGGAAGAAATTTTTGAATAGGATAATTGAAGCTACTCTAGAGTGTAGTTAATAACTACCGGTAAGGCCGTTAAAACTTACAAGTGCTGAAAAGTTTATTATTTTTCAGAATTAGGGTGGTACCGCGACATAATCGTCCCTTGCTTTTAAAGCAAGGGATTTTTTTATTTATATTGAAGGAGGAATAAATATGAAAAAATTAACTGGTTCACAAGTAAGAAGTATGTTTCTTAACTTTTTTAAATCAAAAAATCATCAAATTTATCCAAGTCAATCATTAGTACCTGTTGATGATCCGACATTATTATGGATTAATTCTGGTGTAGCAACCTTAAAAAAATATTTTGATGGACGTTTAGTTCCTGAAAATCCTCGTATTACAAGTTCACAAAAATCAATACGGACAAATGATATCGAGAATGTTGGTAAAACAGCAAGACATCATACATTTTTTGAAATGTTAGGTAATTTTTCGATTGGTGATTATTTTAAAGAGGAAGCAATTTCATATGCTTGGGAATTACTAACAAGTGATGAGTGGTTCGCTTTTAATAAAGATAAATTATATGTAACCATTTATCCGAATGATCAAGAAGCATTTGATCTATGGGTGAAAATAGGAATGGACCCAAGTCACATTGTTAAATTAGAAGATAATTTTTGGGAAATTGGTGAAGGTCCATCCGGTCCTAATACAGAAATTTTTTATGACCGTGGTGAAAAATATAATTATAATACCCCTAAAGAAGAATTATTTCCAGGTGGAGAAAATGAAAGATATTTAGAGATTTGGAATCTTGTATTTTCGCAATATAATGCAATCCCAGGAGTAAATAGAGAAGATTATAAAGAATTACCAAGTAAAAATATTGATACAGGTATGGGATTAGAACGGATGACATCAATCATTCAAGATGTGGATACCAATTTTGACACTGATCTATTTATGCCAATAATTCGTGAAATTGAAAAAATATCTAAGCAAAAATATTTAGAGTCAAGTATTAAAGATGAAAGTTTCCGAGTGATATCTGACCATATTCGTACTTGTTGTTTCGCAATCTCAGATGGTGCGTTACCTTCAAATGAAGGTAGAGGGTATGTTATTAGACGTTTAATTAGACGAGCAGTTAAATATGCACGTAAATTAGACATTGAAAAACCTTTTATGAAACAATTAGTCCCAATTGTAGCTAATATCAATGAAGATTTTTATCCAGAAATAAAAGCGAAAATGTCATATATTCAAACCCTACTAGAAAAAGAAGAAGTACGTTTCCACGAAACCCTTCAAGATGGCTTGATGATATTAAATGAATTTATAAAAAATGCGAAAAATAAAGAAATTGACGGACATACAGCGTTTAAATTATATGACACCTATGGATTCCCAATTGAATTAACCATTGAATATGCACAAGAAGCTGGTTTTACAGTTGACACAAAAGAGTTTAAAAAGCAACTAGAAATGCAACGTAAAAGAGCACGTGAAGCAAGAGAAGATATGGATTCAATGCAGATACAGAATAAAACATTGATGGATATAAAAGATGAATCATTATTTGTAGGTTATGACAAGTTAGAAGTAAAAGGGAAAATCTTATATATTATTAACAAAGACGAATTATTAACAGAGGCTAATGAAGGGGATGAAGTTCAATTAATCTTTGATCAAACACCATTCTATGCCCTTTCTGGTGGACAAGTTGCTGATACTGGATTTGTTCTTAGTAACGAGGCACGAATTGTTGTTAATAATGTTGTTAAAGCACCAAATAAACAACATTTACATTTCTGTTCTGTCTTATCAGGAAAGATTCATGTTGGCGATGAAATGATGTTAAAAGTTAACCATTTTTCACGCGATTTAATCACTCGTAATCATACAGCAACGCATCTTTTACATAAAGCCTTAAAAATGGTTTTAGGTGATAATATTGCTCAATCAGGTTCTTATGTGTCTTCTGAACGTTTACGCTTTGATTTTAATCATTTTGAAGCTGTATCGAAGAAACAATTAGTTGAAGTAGAAAGAATCGTTAATGAGAGAATATTTGAAAACCTAAAGGTGACTTGTCAAGAAATGCCAATTAAAGAAGCAATAAAATTAGGTGCAATGGCTCTTTTTAGTGAGAAGTATGGAGACATTGTTCGTGTTGTTAGTGCAGGAACTTTTAGTATTGAATTATGTGGTGGAAGTCATGTAAATAATACATCAGAAATTGGTCTATTCAAGATTGTTTCTGAATCTGGAATCGGTGCTGGTATTAGAAGAATTGAAGCCCTAACGAGTGAAAAAGCAATTGAGTATACTCAATCTTTTATTAATTCAATTTCAGAAATTGCTGGTCTTCTTAAAACAACACCACAAGAGGTTGTATCAAAAGTCACTTCTTTAGTAGATGAAAATAGAAGTTTATCAAAAGAACTAGATAGTTTAAATCAAAAGATTGCTAATATTGAAGCAAATGACCTTGGCAACCAAAAAAGAGAAGTAAATGGGTACACAGTTTTAACAGCTGTAGTTAAAAATATTGAAACTAGTGCATTAAGAAATATGATTGATAATTTTAAAGATCAGTTAAAAGATGTAATTGTTGTTTTAGCGAATGTGACTGGAGATAAAGTTATATTTATGAGTGGTGTCACAAAAGATTATATTTCTAAAGGTATCCATGCAGGTAATTTAGTAATAGAAATGGCTAAAATATGCGGTGGTAATGGAGGCGGGCGTCCTGATTTTGCTCAAGCAGGCGCTAAAAATGTCGAGAATGTTCAAACCGCATTAGAATATGTATCTGAATATTTAAAAAATAAATAAAAAGATATTTATTTCAACCAATAAATGGTATAATAAACATGAGACGTAGTATTAAAAAGGAAGTTTAACATGAAAATATTAGGATTAGATTTAGGTAGTAAAACATTAGGAATAGCCCTAAGTGATGCTTTAGGTTTAACTGCTCAAGGTATAGAAACCTTTGTCTTTACAGATAATAATTATCAGTTAGCACTAGATAGAGTAGTTGAATTCGTCAAAAAAGAAAAAGTTGAAAGAATTGTTTTAGGTTATCCTAAAAATATGAATGGAACGATTGGCCCTCGTGGTAAAATTAGTGAAGAATTTGCCCAAAAAATAAGGGATGCTCTTCAAATCAAAGTTATTTTGTGGGATGAACGAATGACAACGATGGAAGCAGAAAAAATATTAATTAATGCTAACATGTCTCGACAAAAAAGAAAGAAAATTATTGATAAAATGGCAGCAGTAGTAATACTGCAAAGCTATTTAAATAGTATATAAAAAGAGGTGAAAGAAATGGATGAAAACTATTTAACTATAGTAGATGAGAATGAAAATGAGGTTTTATGTGAAATTTTATTTACATTTGATTCAGAAGACTATGAAAAATCCTATGTGTACTATGTACCTGTTGAAACGAACGAAGAAGATGAAGATGTTGAAGTGCTATGTTCTTCTTTTGTCCCAAATGAAGATGATTCTATTGGAGAATTATTCCCAATAGAGGATGATGCTGAATGGGAAATGATTGAAGAGGTATTCAACACTTATGTAAGTAATATGGATGAAGAAGATGAAGAAGATGATCACTGCTGTTGTGGTCATGATCATGATAATGAAAACCATCAATGCATGTGTGATGAAAAAGAAGAAAAATAGTAAAGAAAAAAGGACGAAAGTCCTTTTTTGCTTTTTATTTATTCATTTGGTAAGAATAGATTATATCTTGATATTTTTCTGCTACTTGATCGACAATACTTTCCCATGAACGAGCAACTGTTTCTTTAGCGTTATTGCCAATTTCCTTTAATTTATCTTTATCTTGAGAAATTAAATTAATTTTATTTGCTAATGACGTCACATTTTCTAAACAAGTAAATCCATTGACACCATCTATTATTCCTTCTTGTGCATTTGACCCATCAATGACAATTGAAGGTGTATTTAATGCAGCTGCTTCTCTAACAACAATCGGTGCATTATCATATACAGATGGAAAAATAAATAAATCAGCTCTTGCAAAGAATCGCTTCAATAATTCTCTATTTGTTATTTTTCCCATAAACTGAACATGATTGGTTAAACTATATTGATTAACTAATGACATTAAATCATTTTTAGCGTAACCCTCACCAATAAAAAACATTTTAAATGGAAGATTACTTTGTTTTAATTGCTTAAGTGCTTCTACAATTAATTTAATATTTTTTTGCCAAATATGTTGCCCAACAAAAAGAAATACTAATTCATTGTTTTGAATATGGTATAATTCGTTCATATATTTTTTGTTTTCATTTATATCAATATTGGCTTTAAAATCAGTTCCATTTGGCATAATTTCAATTTTTTTATTAAAACCATAACTTTTTAATGTTTCGGCAGTACTTTCATTAACTGTCCAAACATAATCAACTTTTTCATAAAATGAAACAATACGCTTAACAGCTAATTTAGCTAGAAAATCATTTTTTAAAGCTTGTTTAAAATCATCATAAAATTTTGAATGAAAGGATGCCACAATTGGAATTTGCTTTTTTTGTGCTAATTTAAGAGCGAGTTGTCCTGAACTAAAAGGACAGTGTACATGAAGAATATCAAAATCAATTTGATTTAATTTCCTTTTTGAATCAAAAGCAATAGATGGAATTCCAAGACGATAAGGTTTTCTACGTGGTAGATGTGTTGAAGCATATCGAATCACTTGAAAATCTTCATTATCAGTATAACGAGGGAATTTAGGAGTAATAACGTAACTTTCTCCATATTTTTTATTTATCCAATAAGCATAGTTTTTAACAGTATTTCCAACCCCATCCATAACAGGTGGATAGGAATCATTAAATTGTCCGACAGTTAATTTCATTTTATTTCCCCTTACAAATTAAGTAAATTGATTAGTTAAGATTGAACTGAAATATTTCACAATGAGTTAAAGTAGCATAAGGTAGAAAGCCTAATTTTTTAGGTTTATAAATAAAAAAATGATAATTTTTATAATTAATTTTATTCTCTTTTCCTAAAACATTCTGTTACTACATAAAATATAAAAAATTGTTAATAACTGTAAAATATTGTCACACCCATTATACCATGTATCATTTAAGGGATAAAGATTGTTTTCTATAAAGTTTTTATTTATTAAATTATTAAAATATATTCTGCAAAAAAGACCACAGTTTAAGGTTACAAACAATGGTAATACAATTAACACTATAGTTATTATTTGATGATAACAATTATGTAACAGGTTATAACTAAGGTAATATTAGGATAAAGATTTAGTAAGTAAAAAAGGTATAATAATAACAGAATAAAAATGAATACTTGAAGAAGATAATACAAACGATTTATGAAAAAAATTTATAACCAATTTTTTTATTGCTTTTTTCATAGAAAAAGATTATAATACAAATGATTCGTATACGAAATATTAGCACACGAAATAAAATAAGGTAGGTTGATATAAAATTGAGCAAAACATATAGTAAATCAGAAGTAAATTTTATAGTTGGAATCGCATCTACTTTAGGGTTAAGACAATTTTCACTTATTCTAGCAATGCCTTTACTTGCTATTTATGGAAATAGTCTTCAAAATTCTTCATCAGCATTAGTTGGGTTTGCGATTGGAATTTATGGATTATTACAAGCAATACTTCAAGTGCCATATGGTGTTTTAAGCGATAAAGTAGGTAGAAAGCCAATCATTCTATTTGGTATCCTTCAACTTTCTGTAGGGCTATTATTAGCTAGTATTGCTAATAACATTTATGTTTTAATTCTTGCTAGAGCGATTCAAGGTAGTGGTGCGATTATGGCAGTTGCTTATTCTTGGATAGGTGATGTAATACCAGAATCCAAACGAAATCAAGCAATGAGTATTGTAGGTATTTCCTTTGGTATAGCAGGTACAGCAGGATTTATTGGAGCGACGCTATTAAATAAGGTACTTACAGTTTCACAAATATTTTTAATATGTGCTATATTCACATTTATTACAGGGTTATATATCACTATTTTTGTCAAAGAAAATAAAGTGAAAAATATTGTGAAAAAAGAAAAATTAAAAGCAGAAATGATAACCAAAGATATGATTAAGTTAATGTGTGGAGGTTTTTTTGTTTATTTCTCTATGGTAAGTGTTTTTATTATCGTTCCACAAATAGTAGATAAATTGGTTGGTATAAGTGAAATGTGGAAGTTTTTTATACCAGGAACGATATTAGGAATAATCGCTATGAGAATTTCTGCTAAATTAGCTGACAAAGGATATGAAAAAAATATTGTAAAATTATCATTCTTTGTAATTGTTATTTCAATCATTTGTCTTTTTACAGAAAATATTTACATTATAGCGATTGGATTAATTTTATATTTTATTGGTTATATGTGCTTAGTGTCTTTATTCCCCGCAACTATTACGAAGTTTTCACCTAAAAATGCGAAAGGTGCTGTCACAGGTGCTTTTAATACTGTTCAATTTATAGGATCTTTTTTAGGTGGTTCTTTAACAGGTATTTTATGGGGAATTAATAAAAATATTACTGTTTTTGCACTTTTAACACTATGTATTATCGTCATGTTAATCGTAAATACAGTACAAAACTATTCACCTGAATATAAGGAAGAATAATAAGTTTATGTTTTTGGATATTCAAGTTTTAACAGCATCAATGCTATTGAATTGGCGTTTAGGGTGAAAATATCTAGAAGATTAAATAAACATAATTTGATTTTTTTTTGATAGGTTTTTTATTTTATACAAAAGGAACAACATTATTTTAACTTATGAGTGAACAATTCACATTTGATATTCATGGAATTACTTACTAGTAAAAAATAAAAAGGATTTAATAGTAAGTTTTCATAAACTCAGTTTATTTGTATGGACAATATGGTTAATACCATTTATTATAGGGATGTTTAAATAAAAAATAGTATTTTATCTTGGTATTTTGTGTTAAGATACGATTATAATACTAAAGGTATGAAAGGAAGGGTAAAATGTCTAATATTTCAAATGGATATCAAATTGCTTCACTTATAAGAGAAATAAACTCTAAATTAAATAGTAGTATTAAAAATGAATTAAAAGAGACTGGATTAACGGTACCACAGATTATGGTTATCAAATTGCTTTTTAATCATAATCG
This sequence comes from Mycoplasmatota bacterium, assembly GCA_018394295.1. Taxonomy (NCBI): domain Bacteria; kingdom Bacillati; phylum Mycoplasmatota; species Mycoplasmatota bacterium. Next base: position 1,483,737 of record CP074573.1, on the reverse strand, counting down.
TTTAAAAGTTAGTGAAATTAGCAAAGAGATGAGTCTTGTTAATAGTACCGTTTCAGGAATTATTGATAGACTTGAAAAACAGGATATAGTAAGAAGAATTCGCAGTGAAGAAGATAGACGTATCGTTTATATTGAACTTTCTAGTAAAGGCGAAGAAATAGTTGATGAGCACAAGGTTATTATAAAAAACTTTTTCAATGATACTTTTAGTAATATAAGTAATGAAGAAATAGATACTATTCTTAATGGACTTCAAACATTAAAAAGTTTTCTAAATAAAAAATTAATTGTTGAGGATTTACCTTCTTCAAATGAAGTAATCTTTTATGAAAATAAAAAAAATTAAAAATCACAAAAAAAACTATTTTCATTTTAGAAATGATTTAAATAGTTTTTTTTTGTAATTTTAGTCAATTTATAATTATTTTATATTTTCTTTGACATATTTGTATTCTTATTAATCATTTTTGTTAGGAATATATTAGCACGTCATCTCTTGTATATTTGTTCTATTAATGCAAAAAAATAAAGATATAATATAAAAATAGGTGGTGAATTATGAAGAAAAAAACTATATTTATTATGTCTTTGTTTTTGCTTTTCTGTATTCCTTTTAAAGTAAATAAAACAAATGCACAAGTATCAGTTAGTGCAAAAGCGGCTGCTTTAATGAATGCTGATACAGGAGAATTTATGTTTACTCAAAATCCAAATGAGAAACTACCAATAGCTAGTTTAACCAAAATCATGACAGCAATACTAGCACTAGAAAATGCTAATTTAAGTGATGAGGTAACCATTTCAGAAGAGGCAGCTAATCAACCCCCATCATCAATAAATCTTACACCTGGTGATAAACTAACCCTTGAAGATTTATTATATGGTTTAATATTACGCTCAGGTAATGATGCTGCTTATGCGATTGCTGAGTATGTAGCTGGGAATGTTGATGATTTTGTTCGATTAATGAATGATAAAGCAAAAGCATTAGGGATGAATGATACTAATTTTTCAAATCCATCAGGACTTCCTGACCCAAGAGAAAATATATCTACAGCAAGTGATGTTGCTAAATTATTGCGCTATGCGATGGAAAATCCTGAATTTAGAAAAATTGCTGGAACTAAAATTTATGAAACAACATCAGCATTAGGTATTCCATATAAATGGGCGCACAAACATCGATTAGTTAATCAAGTAGATTATGTAACAGCAGGTAAAACGGGTTTTACTAAAGCTGCAGGTCGTACACTTGCTAGTTATGCTAAAGAAAATGGGATTAGTTTAATCGCAGTTACCTTAAATGATCCAAATGATTGGGTAGACCATTTAAACATGTTTAAATATGGATTTGGACAATATGGTATCGATGTTCCAACACCAGAAATTAGATCAGATGGTAGTGAAGAAGAAGATTAATACGTTAAAAGAGTGATTTATTATCACTCTTTTATGTTATAATAAAGTAAAAGTAGTGCGTTTGACTAGAGGTGTTTCATATGAATATTGGTTATGCAGTTGTTGAGAAATTTTATCCTCAAAAAGATTACAAAGAAATAAGTGGGATGAATCAAATTGAAGAAATAATTTCCTTAGACTACCTATTATGCTCAAGTTGTATTCATACTTTTAATGATGAAGATGCTAAGTATATCTTTCGTTCTGGTGATTTTTGTGATTTTGATATTTTTAATAATTTAGATTATTTATTAAGCAAAATAGATAATTTTGATGGAAAACAGGTTTTAGCAGTAATAAAAGAACCTACTCAAGATTGTGGGCACGTAAGTTTAAATCATTTCAAATTTTATGGATATGATTTACTAGAAGATTGTTCTAGAAGAAGTGTTCTAACAAATTGTTGTGGTTTATATGATCCATTTTTTTCAAAAGAGGTTTCTAAATATGGGTTAATTGAAGATTATCATAAAGCGAAGATAATACAAAAATGGTTAATAGAAAATGAACCATCGATCCATTGTTGTATTTGGGCAATATTTAGGATGGAGAAATAACCAAGATTTTTTAATTCTCTTTTATAAAATTTATTGTATATTGAGGAAAGATTAATTATAATTAATAACGGTGATAACATGAATAAAGAACAATATTTTGATTATTTAAATGAAAAACCGAATGATGAAAAGTTAAATGAATTAGAAACATATGCTAAGTCACATCATGTTCCTATAATTCAAGAATCAGGTTTAGAATTTGTTTCAATGATTATAAAAGTAAGTCAAGCGAAAAAGATTTTAGAAATTGGAACCGCAATTGGATATTCTGCGATCAATTTCGCAAGAATTAATGAAGCTATCTCAGTGACAACGATTGAACGAGATGAAGAAATGATTGAACAAGCAAAAAAGAATATTCAGGAATTTAATTTGACTAACCGGATTGAACTTATTTCTCAAGATGCTTTATTAGTTGATGAATCTAATTTATCTAATAATTATGATTTATTATTCATTGATGCAGCCAAAAGTCAGTATCAGAAGTTTTTTGAAAAATACACAAAATGTTTAAAAACAGGAGGAATTGTTGTTACAGATAATCTAGTGTTTCATGATATGATTTTTGATGATGATATCAAAAATCGAAACACTAAACAACTTGTTAGTAAAATTAAAAAATATAATGAATGGTTAAAAAATAATGATTTATTTGATACTCAATTTTTTTCTATTGGAGATGGCATATCCATTAGTATTAAAAAGTAGTTAAATTGATGTTTTTGATACTATGAGCGATTAGACAAATGTTTAATCGCTTTTTTCGGTATTAATAAAAACTATGGAAAATATGTTAAATGAAGTATGATAAACCAAGGTTAAATTAATATCTAAATTACTTAAATATATCAGATTATTTTCTATACAAGAAACACGTTAGATGATATTATATAAATAAGAAACAAATATATATATATCAGTTTTTATATAAAATGATAAACTTTTTACTGATTTCTAATAGTTATATCCTTTAGTTATTATTAATTACATCAGTTGAATGGATATTTAATAATTTATAATTTCCATTACTCAATCTATTTTAAAGAAAACTAAGCTTTTATAGATAGGAGAATGATTTATGAAAAAAATTATTTCAATAATAATACTAATCGTCATTATAATAGGAGGATTTTATCTACTCTTTTCATATTCATCTAATCAGTTAAATGCACAGAATTTAATCTCTGCGATCGAAGAAAACGATATAGATAAATTTGAAAAATTACTAAAAAAAAGAGGAGATATTGATGCAAAACCAAATGTTGTTTGCTTAGATTGTACTAACTATCCACCTTTACATATGGCTTGTAAATTAGGAAATTTTGAAGCTGTTAAATTATTAGTAGAAAACGGAGCAGATGTCAACAACGTTAATGCAACGAATAACACAAGTCCTTTAATAGCAGCTTTAAGAACACATAATTCAAATGGAATAGAAGTTGCCAAATATTTAATTAACAAAGGGGCTGACATTTCTTATATGAATTTACAGGGGTACACCCCTGTAAATGCTTCACTACGCTTAAATACAAATCCATATAATGAAGATGTAGCTAAAGCACAATATGACTTCGTTGTTTGATTAATTGACAAAGGTGTTGATGTTGATAATTCAGGTAAATATGGGAACTTGATTTTTAAAGCCGCTGCAACTAATAATGTCCTTGTCGTTGAGTATTTAGTCGAACATAATTTAGCTGATATTAATTTTCAAAATTCTTTTGGTTACACGTCATTAATGTTTGCTAGTAGAACCAATTGCAAAGAAACTATAGAATATTTACTACAAAATGATGCAAATATAGAATTAAAAAATGAAGATGGAGAAACAGCACTAGATATAGCAATAGCGCGTAATAATCAAGAAATCGTTTCTTTATTAAGTGAATAAAGTTTTGTAATAAAAAGATTAAAACTTAAAAATATTTTAAGTAGATATAAAAAAATTACTATATAATATAAAATAACTTTAAGAAAATTGTATTTACTATATTTGTAATAGGGGGGGCGTTATGACAATAATCAAAAAACAATTATATTCTGAAAAAACATTGTGGTACCAATGGATTAATCATGTATCTGATTTAGCAAAAAATGAAGGGTTTGACACTCTAATTATAAAAGGAGAAAGAGCATTAAATTCCTCTTCAGCTAATCCAGGTCATGTAATTGATTATATAATTAATTTGAGGTGAGTAATGAGTAAAGAAGAAATAGTTTTTAATAATGAAGAAATTGAAGAAATAGATGCTTATTCTGAGTTAATAGAAGATATGAGAGTAGATGGTAAAGAAGTAATTTGTTTTAAAGTTTTATCTGATTTGTTACATAATAGAATTAACTATGAAGATATAGGTAGAAATACGTTAATAAAAACATATATGGAAATTAAGGTGAGTAGATCTGTATTTTCTCAGTATGCGTGGTTTAGTAGTGGTAGTATTCAGCAAATAATTCCGAAAATAAATAAATATATAAAAGAATTAATTGATAAACTTGAAAAATAAGATTCTGTTGCATAAAAAATCATAAAAATGTACTTTTTGTGAAGTATAAAAAGATATCGTTAAATAATAACTGATTAATCAATTTCTACACACTCCTATTCTCGAACAAATTAAATTTGTTTTGGTAAGGTGTAATATATATTGTTACAATTTGAATATGACATAAGTAGCAGCTTGGGTAATTAACTAATTTTAATGTATCAACATGGGTATGACAATAGTAGCAACATGGTAATGTAACTCGAAAAAATGTATCTAGTTGGTAATGACGACACAACAAGGATAGGGTGTGTTGAACTATTAAAAACACCAACAAAATTGTATAAACATGAGTATGACAGTTGTATCAACTTGGATATGACAATGTAAAAAATGTATCAACTTGGTAATGACGACACAACAATGGTAGGGTGTGTTCAACTATTAAAAACACCATTAAATTTGAAACAACATGGGTATGACAATAGTAGCAACATGGTAATGTAACTCGAAAAGATGAACTAGTAAAACAATAAATGGAGTTACTACTAATTACACACTTTCGGGTGATAAGGTTATATATGAAACTAATGGTGAATATGAAATAATATACACGTATGATGTTGACGGGACATTAATTAGTTTTTATTATGATAATGACATTACAGTGAAAAAAGATGGAAATGAATATTTCTACATAAAAGATTTACAAGGAAATATATCAATAATAGTTGATGAAAATGGGAATATTGTTGTAGAATATAGTTATGACGCTTGGGGTAATATTATAAGTACTAAAGAATATAATGCTGATGAAACAGAAAAAACTGAACTTGATATAGCAAAAATAAACCCATATCGTTATCGTGGCTATCGCTATGATGAAGAGACAGGATGGTACTATCTGAACAGTCGTTATTATAATCCTGAGATAGGTCGTTTCATCAATGCGGACGGTCAACTAGGAGAAATAGGAGATTTTTTGAGAGCTGTTAGATATACAGGCAGGTGAAAATATGAAATGTTATGTAGATGTATATGTCCCTAAAAAATATGAAATTGACTTAAGTAACTGGGAATCAAATAAAAATTATGAAAACAAATTTAAAGTTATATACAGGTTCGAAGAAACCGATAACTTGAATTCGGAACTAGTAAAATATTTAAAAACTAATAATATTAAATACGATGTTGAAAGAGAATATAAATTTACTAAAAAAGATATTACTAATGCACAAATATTAAAATTTCATTTATATAGAAGTGTTGAAAATTATTTTGATTATAAGACAGATAGAATTAAATGTGATAAATGTAATAAAATGATTAATATGCAAAATGAATCAATTATTCTAAATAGAATAATAAAAACAAAGTATGATATTTTTACTCACTATTTAGGAATGGAAGAAATAATTGTTTCTGAAAAGTTAAAAAATATTTTCGAACTAGAGAATATTAATTGTGTTTCATATGATCCAATATATTATAAAAATAAAGGTAATATAATTGACGGTTATTATCATTTAAAAATACCAGAAACAGAAATGGAACTTATTGAACCTACTATATTAGTTCAATCTGGATATTGTGATAAGTGTAAAAGATATAATACTCAACTAATAAAATCAGTTATGTATTTTAATGGAGAAAAAAATCATAATGAAGATATGACTTATACTAAAGAATGGTTTGGAGGGGACAGCAAAAGAAGACAGAATAAGAATGTTGTAATAAGCAAAAATATGTATGAAGTTCTTGAAAGAAATAATATAAATAAGAGAGAATGGAGTGTAACTCCTGCATTCATGAAATAATAATAAATATAAAAGAACTTTTAAATAAGTATGGTTTTTCAAAAATTGAATTTTTTCCTAATATAAGCAAAAATGAGAAATATTTTCAAATAAAAAAATTATTAGTTGAATTGTGTAACTGTAAAAAATAATTTAGCCATTTTAGATATTTCATCATGAAAAACTTTTTGAATGAAATTTTTGCTAGTCGGAAAACAAACTATATAATTAGTTATTGAAACATTAGGCAATTATTCAATATAGCTCTTTAATGACAGCCCATATGAACTTAAGGACTCGAAATGAGTCTTTTTTTTTTGTTCATCATGAATACATGAGTATTCGTCTTGAGAAAATATTAATGTTTTTTTAGTTTTATGCAATATTTTAAGTTTCTTGTGCATTAGTATAGTGAAAATCAAAAAACGAAAGGATGAAACAAATGAAAAAAATTATTAGTATAGGATTAGCAGTAGTGGTATTCATTACACTAACTGCATGTACAGGAGCAACAAAAATAGCTGCATCAACAATCGCAATTGATGTAAATCCAAGTGTAGTGTTGGAATTAGATGAAGATGACAAAGTAATCGATGTTATTTTAAATAACAAAGATGCTGAAATTATCGTAGGAGATATGGATTTAATCAGAGTAGATTACAATATTGCAATCAATGCATTAATCGGATCAATGGTCGCAAATGGATACATTAATGAGTTAACTAACTCAGTATTATTATCAATCTCAAGTGATAATGAAGTACGTGAAGATGAATTAATGGCAGAATTATCACAGGCGGTAAATGATGTATTAACCGGAAACCAAATTGATGGATCAGTGATCGTACAAGATTTAGAGTTTGAAGAAGATGCAGAAGAACTAGCAGAATTATTAGGAATCTCAGAAGCAAAAGCAGAATTGATCCTAGATATTATTGAAGCAGATCCAAGAATGACAGTTGAAGAACTGGCTGAACTATCAATTAATGATCTAAATCTATTATTAGAAGCGAAAAACATCGCACTAGATAACGTAGAAAAAATAGGGTCAGCTAGTGAACTGGGAATTATCACAGTTGAAGAAGCTTACCAAGCAGCATTAACTGAATTAGAAATTGATGAATTAACAGTGGTTGAACTTGAAATCGAACTAGAGCAAGAAGATGGCGTAATGGTATATGAAGTAGAAATTGAAACAGACACAGAAGAATATGAAATCTTAATTGACGCCAAAGAAGGAACAGTATTCGTTGATTTAGATGAAGACGAAGATGATGATGAGGATGATGATGATTTCCCAGTAGACGCATTAACAGAACAAGAAGTGTTAAATGTAATCGCAACTGAATTAGGATTAGACATATTATTAATCACGGAATTAGAAATTGAACAAGAAGTAGATAATGGCGTAGCATATTACGAAGTAGAGTTTGAATACAATGGAGAAGAATACGAAATAGAAATAGATGCATCTTCAGGAGAAATTTACACAAACTCAATGGATGAAGAAGGCTTCGACTTTGATGATGAAGATGATGAAGATGATGAACTAGACGACGAAGAAGAAACAGAAGAAGAAACAGAAGAAGAAACAGAATAATTTATAGATATCCTCTACAGAACAATATGCCGATATCATTATGATATCAGCTTCAGTTCTTAGATTAAAATAACGATATAGTAACACCTTTGAAATGTGTTATAATTGTACTAGAACTTAGATGCTGTGAAAAGAGGTGTTCTATGATGTCCAAGTATGATAGAAAATTATTAGTAGTGGAAGATAAATTAATTAAGAAAATAGCTAAGTATGATTCACTGGCGTTTGAGCAGTTATACAATGAAACAAGTGGAGCAGTTTTTGGATTAGCTATGTCAATCTTGGCAAATCAAACCGATGCTGAGGATGTTGTACAAAAAACATACATCAGTGTTTACAATAAGGCAAAAACATATAAAGGAAAAGGAAAAGCTATGGCATGGATATTTACTATTGCTAGAAACCATGCACTAATGAAAATCCGAGATAGAAATAAAAGATCACATATTGATTTAGATGATTTATATGATATTGGAACAGGAAACAATATTGAAGAGGAGTTACATAAGGAGCAACTCGTTGATGTATTATTAAATATATTAAGTGAAGACGAAAGACAAATTGTTGTAATGCACGCTATGTCGAACATAAAGCATAAGGAAATAGCAAGAATAATGGGAATGCCGTTATCCACAGTGCTATCTAAGTATAAAAGATCTCTTGAAAAATTACGAAGAGAGATGGAGGTGAACGAATATGAAAGATAATAATAAACTTGAAAAAGTGATATATGAGCAATTTAATCAAAGAAAACCCGAAATTTTTGACAAGATTTTAGAACAATGTCCAAAAATGAAGAATCCTAGAAATCAAGAATCTTTATTAAGTAAAGTAAAAAATGTAATCTCAACTAAACGATTCTCATATTCGTTTGCATCTTTGAGTTTAGTGCTAGTATTAGTATTTATTATGTTTGGGCTAGGGAATACAACTACATCACACGCATTTTCTACAATCGCAATTGATGTAAACCCAAGTTTAGTATTGGAATTAGATGAAGATGACAAAGTAATCAATGTTATTTTAAATAACAAAGATGCTGAAATAATCGTAGGAGATATGGATATAATCGGAGTAGATTACAATGTTGCAATCAATGCATTAATCGGATCAATGGTCGCAAATGGATACATTAGTGAGTTAACTAACTCAGTATTATTATCAATCTCAAGTGATAATGAAGTACGCGAAGATGAATTAATGGCAGAATTATCACAGGTGGTAAATGATGTATTAACCGGAAACCAAATTGATGGATCAGTAATCGTACAAGATTTAGAGTTTGAAGAAGACGCAGAAGAATTAGCAGAATTATTAGGAATCTCAGAAGCAAAAGCAGAATTGATCCTAGATATTATTGAAGCAGATCCAAGAATGACAGTTGAAGAACTGGCTAAACTATCAATTAATGATCTAAATCTATTATTAGAAGCGAAAAACATCACACTAGATAACGTAGAAAAAATAGGGTCAGCTAGTGAACTGGGAATTATCACAGTTAAAGAAGCTTACCAAGCAGCATTAACTGAATTAGAAATTGATGAATTAACAGTGGTTGAATTTGAAATCGAACTAGGGCAAGAAGATGGCGTAATGGTATATGAAGTAGAAATTGAAACAGACACAGAAGAATATGAAATCTTAATTGACGCCAAAGAAGGAACAGTATTCGTTGATTTAGATGAAGACGAAGATAATGATAATGATGATGATGATTTCCCAGTAGACGCATTAACAGAACAAGAAGTGTTAAATGTAATCGCAACTGAATTAGGATTAGACACATCATTAATCACCGAATTAGAAATTGAACAAGAAGTAGATAACGGCGTTGCATATTACGAAGTAGAGTTTGAATACAATGGAGAAGAATACGAACTAGAAATAGATGCATCCACAGGAGAAATCTACACAAACTCAATGGATGAAGAAGGTTTCAACTTTGATGATGACGATAATGAAGATGATGAACTGGACGACGAAGAAGAAACAGAAGATTAAAGAAAGAATGAATGTAATGAAAAAAATTAGTAGTTTAGTAATCATAGTAGTGCTTGTATTGGGATCAGTAGCTTGTGGAGGAAGTTCAGAAAATCAAGAGTTAGATCAAAATTAAATTGGGACACAATTAGCAACATCTGTCTATATGTCAACAGGTTTATTAGAAGGTGGTAATGAAACAATGTCTACTAGTACAATGTTTCTGTCAAACACAAATGGAGTGACATTATTGACGACTTCAACAGAAGTAGAAGAAGTTGTAATTGAATTTACTGAAGTGAATGGAGAAAGAACTTACACCAATCCTGATGACTTATAAAATAGTATCAGAAAAGTGTTTCTAGATTAAGAAACACTTTTTTTATTGCTTATAAATGTAACTCCATAATGACAGTAGTGAAATTGACATAAACTCCATAATGACAGCCCAGTGAAGGCGAGGGGATTCGAACTGTACATACTCTTTCAAAATTGCATCAAACTTGGAAAGATAACAGATATATATTGAATATACAATACATCCGTACTTTAGTCAGGTTAATTTAACCCTCTATTTAGATGGAATATTAATTAGGTACTTAAGGTATTTATATTAGAGATGATATATTCATTAGTGTTTAAAATGATATTATATATATAACAAAAAAAGCGATTAGAGATAGTTTAATCGCTTTTTTTGTATTAGTTGTTAAGAAAAATACAAAATACTTAAATTAAATAACATCTAATAATCTTTATAATTTTAACAGAAACAGAATTAGGTGATAAATCTAGATTGATGTTTATTCAATCCAAATAACAATCTGTAAATTAGTACCAAGTTATTTATCTTAGGATCCAATTCTACATTTTTTTACAAATTTTTACAAATGTGTTATTATTTGTAGTATAATGAATATGCTATTATTCATGAATTATTGATATAATCAAAAATGTTCTGAATATTATTAAATTGATAAGTAAAACATTATACAATACTGAATTAATATCCTAATTTTGATGTGAAATGAACTTAACTTATAATTATTTTTTTGAAAAGGAAGGGTGGATATTATGATTATTTTAAATGGTAAATATAATAGTGCAAAGGTTTTTACTGATATAGTAGATAATATATATCGCAAATAATTAATTTATTAAATTTAGAGATTTTTAAAGAAAGTAAAATTCGTATTATGCCAGATGTTCATGCTGGTGCAGGTTGTGTAATTGGATTATCTATGACAATTTCTAAAAAAATAGTACCTAATCTTATAGGCGTTGATATTGGGTGTGGTGTTTTATGTATTAAATTAAAAGATAAGGACATTGATTTCATAAAACCTGATGATATCATTCGCAAAAATGTACCTTCTGGTTTTAATGTTCGTAATAATAGACATGAAAACTATAATAACATTGCTTTTGATAGTGTGATAGCTCCATTTGATCGAAATCGTGCTGAGTTAAGTGTTGGCTCACTTGGTGGTGGAAATCATTTTATATCTATAGAACAAGATTCTTTCGGTGATAACTATTTACTTATACATAGTGGTAGTCGTTATTTTGGAAATCAAATAGCTAAATATTATCAAAATCTAGCAGTCGAAAATTTAAATGATTATCAAAATGAAAAAGAAAACATAATAAAACAGTTAAAATCTCAAGGCAGAGAACGAGAAATAAATGATACTTTAAAACAGTTAAAGGTTAAGAAAGTATTATCTCAAAAAGAAAAAGATTTAGCATATTTAGAAGGTGAAGATATGCAGAACTATTTACATGATATGGGGATAGCGCAGTCTTATGCTCATTATAATAGGCTTACTATTGCTGAGGTAATTCTTGAACATATGAACTGGGAGTTTGTTGAAAAATTTGATACTATTCACAATTATATTGATTTAAATAATATGATTTTACGTAAAGGTGCTGTGTCAGCACAAAAAGATGAAAAATTAGTTATACCTATTAATCTGCGTGATGGTTCTATTATCGCAATCGGTAAAGGTAATAACGATTGGAATTGTACAGCACCACATGGTGCAGGAAGATTGTATAGTCGAGGAAAAGCTAAAGAACTATTTAATGTATCTGATTTTGAAAAAACAATGAAAGGCATTTATACAACATCTGTTTCTCAATCTACATTAGATGAATGTCCTATGTCATATAAAAATATTGATGACATAGTAAATAATATTCACGATACAGTTGATATCGTAAGTATAATAAAACCAGTTTATAATTTTAAGGCATAAATAATGAGAGCATAACTTGATGATTAGTAAAAATATTTTTAAGTAAGATTTAATTTATTGCTTGTTAAGTTATATAATTGATAGAGGAGGTAAGAGTATGGAGAAAACCGCTTATGAGATTCAAAAAGAAAGAATTAAGAAATTAGAAGAAAAAGCAAGGATATTATTAGATAAATGTAATATTTTAACTCTTGCTTCTGTGAATGAGAATGGCTATCCTAGAATATGTACAATATCTAAAATCAGGTCTAATGGCTTTTCAGAAATTTATTTTATGACATCTAAAAGGTCTCATTTACATGGAAAAGCTACACACTTTGAAAATAATTCAAAGGCTAGTGTTTGCTATCATCTTGGTGGAGACTCCGTAACACTTATAGGAAATGTTGAGATTATTGAAGATATGGATGAAAAAAGTCAGTTTGAGAGTGATTGTGACAAACGTTTCTTTAAAAAAGGCATTCAAGATCCTAAATGTTATGTTTTAAGATTTCGGACAAATGAAGCAACTTTTTGGATTGAGGGAAAATTTAGAACCTGTAAATATAAAAAGTAAAATCAATTATATTGAAGTATCATTCACCAAATAAAGATTAAAGTTTTAAAGGATATAATAATTACGCATTGTTTATTAACTTTGCGTTTTTATTATGTTTAGAAAAATACTTTTGAAATAATAAATAAAATAGTATATAATATATAGGTTAACTTAGTAATTTTTGTTTATATTAATACAAGTAACTTAATTTATAGATGATATCATAATAGGAGGAAATGATGTTAGAATTAATTGTTAATCCTACTAGTATGGATTTTATTAGAAAATGTGATATATGTGATGCTTTTATTATTGGAGAAAAAGATAAGGGGTTAAGATTAGCCCATTATTTTACTAATAATGAAATCTTAGAAATAATTAATTTATGTAAAAAGAGAAAGCAAAAAATATATATTGCTTGTAATAAAATGATACATGAAGAAGAATTAGACATGTTTGATGAATATATAAAACAATTATCATTACTAGATATTGATGGGATTATTTTTGGGGATTTAGCGATTTATCAAATCGCTAAAAAATATAAGTTAGAAAATAAACTGATTTATAATCCTGAAACTTATATTACCAATTATGAAAGTGTTCGTTTTTTTGCTGGTAAGGGCATAAAACGAGTCTCTATCGCAAAAGAAATTACCCTAGAAGATATTCAATTAATTGCTTCTAAACAATTATTAGAAATTGATATTTTAGGACATGGTCCAGTTAACATGTTTCATTCAATGCGCGATTTAGTCACAAATTATTATAAATTCTTAAAATCTGATCAACCTGAGAAACATCACAATGAAAACTTATATTTAATTGAAGAAATTAGAGATGACAAATATCCAATTATTGAAGATCAAAATGGAACCCATGTATTTAGCTCTTTCGATTTATGTACGATTAATTACCTTGATGTATTAATTGAAAACAACCTTAAATCAATTCGAATAAATGGTTTATTTAAAACAGATGATGAATTGTATCAAATTACACAATTGTATAAAAAAGCAATTGAAGATTATTCAATTGATAAAGACAAGTATATGAAACAAAAAGATGATTATATTAAACAATTAAAGGAAATAGAAAATATTAGACCATTTAATGATGGATTCTTATTTAAAAAAACAATATATAAAGGTGATGAACGAAATGAACGATAAGCGTGTAATCATCAATAAACCAGAATTATTAGCACCAGCAGGTAATTTAGAAAAACTTAAAATTGCGATATTATATGGAGCTGATGCTGTCTTTATTGGCGGAAAAGAATTTAGTTTAAGAGCACGAGCAAGTAATTTTTCAATTGAAGATATTAAAGAAGCTGTTTTGTTTGCGAGAGCTCATCAAGCGAAAGTATATGTTACAACCAATATTATCGCTCATAATGAGAATTTAAACCATTTAGAAGAATATTTACAAGAATTATATGAATGTGGTGTTAGTGCGATTATTTGTGCTGATCCATTTGTGATTGAAACAGCTAAAAAAGTCGTTCCCAATATGGAAATTCATTTGAGCACACAACAATCAACAACTAATTCAGAAGCCATTAACTTTTGGTATGACGAGGGTGTAAAACGCGTTGTTTTAGCACGAGAACTCTCAATTCATGAGATTAAAAAGATATCACAAAAAACAAAAGCTGAAATAGAAGTATTTATCCATGGAGGAATGTGCGTCTCTTATTCAGGTCGTTGTACTTTAAGTAATCATATGACAGACCGTGATGCCAATCGTGGTGGATGTGCACATTCTTGTAGATGGAATTATCGTCTTTACAACCAGGAAGATGATTTAATTTCAGCTGAAGATGGGCATTATAATCTTAGTTCAAAAGATCTTATGGCTATTCCATTTATTCCAGAGTTAATTGAAGCTTCTGTTAATAGTTTAAAAATAGAAGGAAGAATGAAATCAATTCATTACATCGCAACAGTTGTTGGAACTTATCGAAAATTAATCGATGATTATTGTAGTGATCCTGATCATTTTGTTTTAGATGATAAATATTATGAAGAAATGAGTAAAGCTGAGAATAGACAAACCTCAGTTGGTGCTTTAGCAGGTAAGCCAACAGAAAATGAACAATTATACAATGTGAGAACAGAAAAACCAACCCAAGAATTTATCGCAATCGTTTTAGATTATGATGAAAAATCACAAATCGCAGTAATAGAACAACGGAATTACTTTACCGTTGGTGATGCTGTTGAAGTCTATGGACCTGGTTTTAGAAAAGATTACTTTACGATTGATAAAATATATGATGAAGATAATAATGAAATAGAGGTGGCTCGTCATCCTCGACAAATATTAAAAGTAAAGATTCCTTTTAAGGTTTATCCTTATGATATTATTCGTAAAACAAGAAAAAAAACAAATAATAATTAATAAATAGATAGAAGGAGAAATTTATGAAGTCGATTATTATAGGGATTGCAGGAGGTACTGCATCGGGTAAGACAACCGTTACTAAAAATATCGCAGAAAATTTCAAAAAAGAACATGTTTCCGTTATTCGTCATGATGACTACTATAAGGATCAAAGTCATTTAACATTTGAAGAAAGACTTCAAACTAATTATGATCATCCATTTTCTTTAGATAATGAATTATTATATCAACATTTAGGTATTTTATTAAAAGGAGAATCAATTCAAAAACCTACGTATGATTTTACTGTTCATACAAGAGCGAAATTAACTGAATTGATTGAGCCCACTAATATCATAATATTAGAAGGAATTTTAATCTTTGAAGATGTTAAATTACGTGATTTAATGGACATCAAGATATATGTTGATATCGATGATGATATCCGGTTTATTAGACGTTTATTACGAGACACAAAAGAACGGAATCGTAAAATTGAGTCAGTGGTCAGTCAGTATTTAAATACTGTAAAACCAATGCATAATCAATTTGTTGAACCTTATAAACGTTATGCTGATTTAATTATTCCTGAAGGTGGTAATAATAAAGTTGCAATCGATATTATTGTATCGAAAATTAAACACATAATTTCGACTAAAAATGTGTAAATAAGACACGTTATGTATTATAATATAAAGTATATAAATTTGGAGGTATTAAATGACTAAATCAAAATATGAAATAACCAAGGAAGGTTTTAAGAAGTTTGAAAAAGAATTAGAATATTTAAAGACGGTTAAACGACCTGAGAATATTCAAGCACTTCAAGAAGCACGTGCACAAGGAGATTTATCAGAAAATGCTGAATATGATGCAGCAAGAGATGAACAAGCTCAAATTGAAGCCCGAATTGTTGAACTTGAAAATATTATTAAAAATGCAAAAATTATTGAAGGAGATAATACAGATAGTTTAACAATTGGTAAAGAAGTGATTTTTAAAGTGTTACCAGATGGCGAAGAAGAAAAATATCATGTCGTTGGTAGTGAAGAAGCAGACCCATTCAATGGAAAAATATCTGTTAATTCACCAGTAGCACAAGCTTTAATTGGCCATAAAGCTGGTGAAACTGTTGCTGTTTCAACACCTGGTGGGTCATATCAAGTAAGTATTATCGATATTATAAAACGAAGCTAAGGATTAACTGTCACCAAGGTAGTATCTCTTTATTACCTTAGTGACTATTTTATTTTTAAGGAGGAAATGAGATGATAGGTATTATTGGTGCCATGGACGATGAAGTTACTATACTAAAAACTAAAATAGACAATTTAAAAGAATCTCAATACCATTCAGTTAAATTTTATGAAGGAATGATTTGTGGTAAGGAAGTCGTTTTAATGCAGTCTGGTATCGGAAAAGTTAATGCGGCAATGAGTACAACCATTTTATTTGAACAATATGAAATTGATTTTGTCATTAATATTGGAACAGCTGGTGGAGTTAAAGAAAATTGTAATGTATTAGATATTGTTATTTCAGATAAAGTTTGTTATCACGATGTAGATGTCACAGCATTTAAGTATGAATATGGACAAGTTCCAAAGTGTCCTTTATATTTTGAATCTGATGAAAAATTAATTAAATTATCTGAAAAAATATTAACTGAAGAAAAAATGTCATATCATAAAGGATTAATTGTATCAGGAGATTCATTTGTTCATGAAAAAACGCAAATCGAAAAAGTAAAAAATCATTTTTCTAATGTGATTGCTTTGGAAATGGAAGCCGCTGCGATTGCTCAAGTTTGTTACTTATATCAAAAACAATTTATTGTTTTACGATCATTATCTGATATTGCAGGAAAAGAATCACATGTATCATTTAGTTCTTATTTAGAACAATCGGCATTAAATTCATCCACTTATGTATTAAAACTAATTGAACAACTTTAAGGCGGTGGTATTATTAGTAAAACAACATTAGCATTAAAGATGCTAATTCGTTTATCAAATGGTGCTCTGTATAAGAAAAAAGAACTAGCTGACTATTTAGAAGTAACTGAAAGAAAATTAATAGAATTAAGGTATGATTTAGTATATGCTGGATTTTATATTGAAACGATTTCTGGTAAAAATGGTGGTTATCGTTTAGACAAGCATCGTTCGTTAATGTTTTCGGTATTAAATTTAAATGATGATGAATTTAATTCGTTAAAATTTATTCAAAAGACATTAACAAATATAAATGACAGACATTATAAAAATTTCTCATCAGTTATTCAAAAGTATGAAATAAAAAAACAAAGTAGGGGTGAAGATTACAGTATCATTCATCCTGTTAATGAAAATCGTTTAATTGAAAAAGAAAATCAAAACTTTGAAACTTTAATAAAAGCGATAAAAAATAGTAATAAAATTACATTTTCTTATAAGAAAATTGATGCAACCTATAAAACTTATACGATGCATCCTTATGAACTCTTTTTTTATAAAGGATTTTGGTATTTAATTACCTATAATGAAAAATATGAGAAAGCTTATCAATATAAATTAGTTAGAATGAATGAAATTATCATCTTAGATGAAAAATATAAAAAAAGCCCACAATTTCAATTGTGTGACTTTACAGGAAGTACATCTATCTTTAAAGATGAAGCATTTCATTTAGAGTTAGAAATAAAACCGCCTAGAGCGGTGATTATTTCTGAACTATCTTTAGCGAAAGATCAAGTTATTACTGAACATGAAGATGGAAAAATTACCTTTAAAGGTACAATGGAAGGTAAAATTGAAATTATTAATTGGTTGCTTAGTTTAGGTGATGATTTAATGAAAATAGCACCAATAGAAATAGAAGAAGCTTATCTATCTGTATTAAAGAATATGGCTAAAAATCATTCAATTTAGATGCTCGACCTTTGAGATAATAATCGATAAAGTTTCATTAACGTTCGTTTTTCTATTCTTGAAACATAACTTCTAGATATATTAAGTGATTTAGCGATTTGTCTTTGTGTTTCTGCTTTACGATTATTTAATCCAAAACGACGAGTGATGATTTCGAATTCTCGCTCTGATAATTCAGGTAATAAACTCAATACTTTATCGATACTATCATTAAAAACAACTCGATCTTCTATAGAGCGGTTTTCATCTTGTAAGACATCGATTAAAGTGATTTTGTTTCCTTCTTTATCATAACCGATAGGATCATTTAATGAGATTTCACTTCTTTTTTTCTTATTGCTTCTTAATTGCATTAAAATTTCATTTTCTATGCATTTAGCAGCATAGGTTGCTAGTTTTGTACCCTTATCATCATTATAAGTATCAATGGCTTTAATGAGTCCTATCGTCCCTATGGATAGAAGGTCATCTTTTTCATCCAATGTGTTTTCGTATTTTTTAACGATATGCGCTACTAAACGTAAATTATGTTCAATCAATTTATTTCTAGCTTGGATATCATTTTGATCTTTTCGCATTAGCAAGTCTTTTTCTTCTTCTGTAGATAAGACATCTTTAAAAGATTTTGATTTGATACTTCCTAAGAATGGAAGTATTTTTAATAAAGTTGCTAATAATTCAATCATTTTTTCCCCCTAATAAATGACAATTAGAAAAAATTATTGTATAATTTGATTTGAGATATTATTTACATAATATCTTTAAAATTTGATATGGGATATTATTTTAAAATATTATTCTTGAAATTAGAAGCAGGTGATAACATGAAATTATTTATACCAAATGAATATCATAAAACAATCCATGATATTGACTTAGTAAAATTATATGATTCAGGAAAACGATTAATTCTTACAGATTTAGACAATACCCTCGTTGGATACGACATTTTTCTACCTACTAAAGAAATAATTGAATTTAAAGAAAAATGTGAAAAATTAGGGATGAAATTAATGATAATTTCTAACAACAAAGAAAAAAGAGTTCAATTATTTGCGAAAAAATTAGATGTTCCATACCATTCTAATGCGATGAAACCTTTTAAAAGAGGATACAAAAAATTATCATTAGGATTTTCTACCCAGGAGGTAGTGATTATAGGTGATCAAGTTTTAACAGATATTGTTGGTGGAAATCGAATGGGTTATTATACTATTTTAGTTGATGTGATAAACTATAAAAATGAACAATTAAAAACACGAGTTAATCGATTTATTGAAAAAGTCTTATATAAGAAATTTAAGATTAAAGGTGAAAAATAATGAATGAAATAAAATGTATGGGATGCGGAAGTATACTTCAAACAGATAATGAAAAAGACCCTGGATTCATTAAAAAAAATCTTCTAAATCGAGAGACTGATGAACTTTTATGTCAAAGATGTTTTCGTTTAAAACATTATCGGGAAATAGCTGATGTAGATTTAAGTAATGATGAATTTGTGAAAATCTTAAGTGATATCGCAAATCGTGATGCATTAGTTGTTAATGTCGTTGATTTATTTGATATTTCCGGAAGTATTATTTCAAGCATTCATCGCTTTATTGGGAGTAATGAGGTTTTATTAGTAGGAAATAAAAGAGACATTTTACCTAAATCAATTAAGGATCATAAAATAAAAAATTGGGTGCGACGTATTATTAAAGATTATGGCTATAAAGTGGTTGATGTTGCTTTAGTCAGTGCTCAAAAAGGACATGGTATTGATGACTTATTAGAAATGATTGAACAATATCGTAAAGGACGAGATGTTTATATCATTGGTTGTACTAATGTTGGAAAGTCGACTCTAGTTAATGCGATTATTAAACGATTTACAGAAAAAGTAGATGATTTAATTACTGTTTCTCAATTTCCTGGTACAACCCTTGGTTTAATTGAGATTCCTTTAAATAAAGACAATGATATCATTGATACACCAGGAATTATCAATTCCCATCAATATGCATTTTATTTAAATAAAAAACATTTAAAACATATTTTACCTCAAAAAGAGATTAAACCGAAAGTATATCAATTAGAGAGTAAACAAACGTTATTTTTTGATGGTTTAGCAAGGTTTGATTTTTTTCAAGGTAAAAAAACCTCATTTGTTTGTTGTTTTAATAATGGGATAAAAATACACCGAACAAAGTTAGAAAATGCAGATTCTTTATTTGAAAGACATATTGGTGAATTATTAAGTCCACCAAGTGTTTCTGAATATCAATCAATGGGAGCTTATGTTAAACATCAATTTAAAACGCCACGTGAAAAATGTGATGTTGTGATTTCAGGATTAGGTTTTATTAGTATCCATGAACCGAATATTCAAATAATTGTTTGGGCACCTAAAAATGTTGGGGTTTATATTCGTCCTTCTTTGTTTTAGGTGGTGGATATGAAAAGTTATGCTGTTGTTGGACAAAACATAAACTATTCAATGTCACCTATTCTTCATCAACATCATTTTTCAACCTTAAATATAGATGCCAGTTATAAGTTATTAACTGTAGATAACTTAGATGTTGAGGAATTAAAAAAATTATCTGGTTTTAATGTAACGATTCCTTATAAAGAAGAGATGGCGCTAATATGTGAGGAATTAAGTGAATCAGCTAAAAATACAAAAGCAGTTAATTGTGTGAAAGTTGTTAATAATAGATTTTTTGGCTTTAATACCGATGTATCTGGATTTTATATGTTGTTAATAAAACATCAACTCATAAAACCCAATCAAAATGTATTAATAATTGGTGCAGGTGGTGCTGCGAAAGCAGTTTTTTATTGTTTTAAAGAAAATACAAATTGTCATCTATTTATGACAAACAGAACGAAAAATAGGGCATATGAAATAACAGATCAAGTTATTGATATAAGAGATATTTCAAAAGAATTAGAACGTTTTGATATTGTTGTTAACTGTACAAATGTGGGTGTAAAGTCATATGAATCGCCAATTGAAATGATAAAGATTAAAGAAAATGCTTGTTTTATTGATATAAATTACCAATCAAAAAGTTTGTTTTTAGACATGGCGAAAAAGTTAAATGCAAAAACTATTAATGGACTAGATATGTTAATATATCAAGCAGCGAAAAGTTTTGAAATATGGTTTAATCAAAAAGCCAATGTAGAAGCCATGTATCAATCATTAGAAAGGATTTAAGATGTTAAAAGGAAAACAAAAACGTTATTTACGTAGTTTAGCGCATAATTTACAACCAGTTATGCAAATTGGTAAATCTGGATTAACAGATAATTTTATTCATACATTTATTGATGCAATTGATACTCATGAACTGATTAAAGTATCAGTATTACAAAATTGTATGGAACCTAAAGAAGCATTAGGTGAAGAATTATGTCAAAAAACAGATAGTGATTTAGTGCAAATTATTGGAAATCAGTTGATATTTTATCGTCCTACTACGAAAGAAAATAAGGAAAGTAAGATAGTTCTACCGTAGTATGAAGCAACTGACGATTGAAAAAGCACTTGAAATTGTTAAAAATAAAAATGAATTGAGATTTCAACATGTTTTAGGAACATATGAAAAAGCAAAAGAACTAGCAAAACTGTATCATATCAATGAATATAAAACTCTAATAAGCGCAATTTTACATGATTATGCAAAAAATGAATCGCTTGATTCGATGAAAAAGATTATTAGTGATTATTTAGATCCTAACATGTTGAATTATAATCCGGTTGTTTATCATGGTGTAGTAGGCGCTTATTTAATTCAAAAAGAATTAAAAATAGATGATATGGATATTATTAATGCGGTTAAATATCATGTTACAGGACATCCTGAGATGAATGATATCGCTAAAATTGTTTATATTGCTGACTATACCGAAAAAAATCGTAAACAACCAAGCGTTGAATATTGTAGATCTTTAAGTAAAATCTCATTAGATTTAGGTGTCTTAGCAGTTTGTGATAAAACAATTGAATACTTAAAGAAATCAAATCAACCAGATATTCATCCGCTCGCAGAAGCAACATACCAAAGTTTTTTAAAGAAAGTAGGTGTAAGTGTTTATGACACTTTTAGAAACAATTACAAAGGCATGTGACGACTTAAAAGCTTTAGACATACAAATATTAGATATGAGAGATATATCGCCTCTTGTTGATTATATGGTAATCTGTACAGGTCGTAGCGATCGACAAGTTAATGCGATTGTACATAAAATTAAAGAAGAAGTGCTAAAAAATAATTATCAAGTAAAACATATTGAAGGTGCTGATGGTAATCTTTGGGTTTTAATTGATTGTTTTGATATTGTCTGTCATGTGTTTCAAAATGATGAAAGAATTAAATATAGTTTAGAAAAAATTTGGGGAGATGTCCCAAGAATTAAATTAGAAGATTTGTCAATATAGGGGGATTTTATGGCGTATCAACATTTTTATCAATTTTATGATTCTCTTATGGAAGATGTGCCCTATGAAAAATATATTCATTTAGTAAAAGAATACGCTAAAAAAGATCAAATTATTTTAGATGTGGGTTGTGGAACAGGAAGTGTACTCACCCGTTTAATTGAAGAAGGTTTTTTAGTTGATGGACTTGATTTAAGTGATGAAATGTTACTTGTGACGCAACAAAAATTAAGTGATAAAAAGTTACATACGAATTTATATCAAGATGATATGAGAAATATCATGGTTGAAAATGCTTATGATATTATCATTAGTTTTTTAGATTCAATTAATTATTTAACTACCTATGAAGATATCCTTCAAACCTTCACAAGAATCTATAAAGCGATTAAAAATGAGGGCTATTTTATCTTTGATGTTCATTCTCTTAATAAAGTTCATCAAGTGTTTGATGGTTATTGTTATAATGAAACGATGGATGATTATACTTATTTATGGAACTCATATGTTGAAAGAGAAGAAAACTTTAGTTCTGTCTATCATGAATTAATCTTCTTTATTAAACAAACGAATGATTTATATAAACGATTAGAAGAATTTCATCATCAGGTAATTTTTCCTTTACCAGATTATGTTAATATATTAGAAAAAGTTGGTTTTAAAATTGAAAAAATGCTTTATGATTTTGATAATTCAAAAAATGAAACCAATTGTGATAAAATAATTATAGTTGCTAAAAAATGACTAACATAAGTTATCTCTTTAGGTACAAACTATTAGTGAGCGCTCAAAACTGTCTAATAGGGAGGATGCTATGAAAGATAACAGATCAAAATCAAACAACAAATTAAATACTCGTTCGAATGCAGATAGAAGAGCAAATAAAACCAATACGCATGAATATAATTATGAGTTAGGCCAAGATGATTACGACTATGAATTCGGTCAAGAAAATGAATCGAGATATGATTATGAATTTGGTCAAGAAGCAAATGCCGCAGCGAAAGATAGTCCATTAGCGCGTGGCGCTAATGTTGCTGGTGCATTTTCATCCCCAGATACAGGTGCTACTGAAACTAGTGCTAATCGAGCATATGATGAAGAGTATTCATTAGGTCAACCTGATAACGCTAGTTTACAACGTGAAGTAAATGCTAGGGGATTGAAAAAGAAATATCAAGAAAACCTAAGACAAAATTATAATGTTGAGTTTTCTGATGATGAATTAATTGATGATAATTGTGAAGATTGTGGAAATTGTGAAAATTGCTCTGAATGTCAAAAATAACTATAGTTAGATAATAAAATCCCTTCATTAGGTGTAAATACTGATGGAGGGATTTTTATGTTTGATGAAATCGATAAAAAAAGCAAATGGTTAATTTTTTTAATTATCACAAATATAATAACTATTAGTTTTTCTTTTTATATGTTTTTTGATAAAAAGGATACAGGTATTGTTGAACAAGAAAAAATAGTTGTTCAAATATCAGGTGAAATTAATCATCCTGATGTTTATGAAGTAGAAATAGGAACAAGATTAAGGCAATTGATTCAATTTGCCGGTGGATTTACAGAAGATGCAAATATAAATGCAGTAAATCAAGCGATTTTGCTATGTGATGAAATGAAAATTTCTATTCCAACCATTGATAATAGTAATCCCAATCAAAGTATGGAAGATGGAAAAATAAATATTAATACAGCGGATTTGGCCTTACTAATGTCATTAAACGGGATAGGAGAAGTGAAAGCAGAAGCAATCATACATTTCAGAGATAAATATGGTTATTTTAAATCAATTGAAGAAATTCAATTAGTGACTGGAATTGGAGATAAGACTTATGAGAATATCAAAGATTATATATGTTGTTAATCATAGTATTTATCTTTTGATTGCTTTATCACTAGTTGGGTTGTATTTAAATAATCACAATGTGCTTATTATGTTTCTCATAATAGGCTATTTATGTTTTTTATTAAAAAAGTCATTTAAATTATTACTTTTTATAAGCATATTTATGGGAATTTATTATTGGATTTATCATTATCAATCAATAAACTTATATCAGATTAAACACACACCTACTATATCTTGTATGATAACTACTATTCCAGAGTACAAGCCAGATTATATCAAATTTTCTTGTAAATCAGAGAAAAATAATATATTAGTTTATTTAACTGATACAAAAGAAAAATTAAAAATTGGCGATGTAGTTAAAATGAGTAACGAATTAGAGTTAGTAAAAAATAATACTGTACCTAATCAGTTTAATTACGCGAAATTTTTAAAAGCATCCCATATTGCTTATCAAAATAGGGTTAATGACATAAAAATAATTAGCCATAATGAAACTATTCATTATAAATGGATCAATCAGATTATTATATATTACCAAGATTTACCAATTAGTGATTATTTATTGTCTTTTATTATTGGTAATAAACATGCTTTTGATGATGATTTTACTGATAAAACACAGACATTAAATATATCTCATTTATTTGTTGTAAGTGGATTTCATATCGGTTGTTTATATGTTATGTTAAAATATTTGTTTAAATATTTAAAGTTAACAAAAGAGACAAGTGAAATCATTATTTCGATTGGTTTAATCTTTTTTTTAATATTAAATAATTTTTCAATATCAGTTTTACGAGCTGTCATTCTAATTATTAGCTTACAAATGAAGCACCGATTTAAATTACCAATAGAAAATATTCATTTATTAAGTTTAATCGCAAGTATTAATTTAATAATTAACCCTTTTATTATTAATCATATTGGGTTTATTTTGTCGTATTTGATTACTCTAATTCTATTTTTAAGTCATACTATATTCATGAATTATAAGCATTTTATAATTAGTTTATTTAAAGTTAATATCATTGCGCAATTGTTTTCACTACCAATTATCGCAAATTTTAATTTTTCGTATAATTTTATATCTTTTCTAATAACTCCATTATTAAGTTTATATTATACCTTGATTATTTTTCCGATGACAATTATTTGCTTGATTTTTAAACCTTTTTCATATTACTTACAGGATTTTTTCTATTTATTTGAAAAAATGCTTAACCTATTTGTATCATTCTCATATTTAGACATAAATATAGGATGTTTTAATGTTTCTCGTTATATCATCTATTATTTCTTGCTTTATTTATTAATGAAGAAGTTAGAAAAAAGACAATTTTCTTATCTATTTTCATCTCTACTTATAATTGTTATCCTTTTTTATTATCAATTGTCACTAACAGATGAGGTAACATTTATTGATGTTGGTCAAGGAGACAGTATCTTTGTTCACAGTAATATAAATCATTGTAGTGCTTTAATTGATACAGGTGGTAGTTTATATTATAAACCAGGAGAAAATGTTGTAAACTACTTAAAATCGATTCAGACAAGGCAATTAGATGTTTTGTTTATCACCCATACAGATATTGATCATGCAAATGATTATCACTTGATAATCAATCAATTTAAAGTAAAAACAATTGTCTTTAATTACTATGATACGAGTGAACTACAAACAAGGATTGAAAAAGATGCAAGAGCCAAAAAAATTAACATCTTAAAACTAAAAGCATATAATAAAGTAACGTGCGGGAATTTATCATTCCACATTTTAAATCCTGTTAGAAAAAATAATACTATTAATGATAATTCATTGGTATTATTTTTGATTTTTAATGAGGAAAATTACTTATTTATGGGTGATGCTACAAGTGATTTAATATATCCACTGAAAGGCAAAACAATTGATTTTTTAAAGGTAAGTCATCATGGGTCTAAGTATCAAACCAGTCAACAATTTTTAAAATCACATATGATAAAGCAAGCAATGATTTCCGTAGGTAAAAATAATTATCATCATCCTTCAAATGAATTACTCACATTATTAGATGAACAGAAGATTATATATTACAGAACTGATAGGAATGGAACGATATCTGTTAAATACTACCTTAAAAAAAAGAGAATGATATTATTGTATCAACCATATAATATAGATGTTTAATAAATGTTTTCCGGTCATTAAACACTTCGTGTTTAATGTTTATATAGATAAATCAGAAAAGGGGCTTATTTTATTTAAATAAGTCCTTTTTCATTTACCTTTTATATGATTTAAGTTAAAATAGATAGTATATTAGGAAGGAGATGTATTTAAATTGGCAAGAAGAAAAAAGAGTGCACAATTTTTTTCACATGGAACCATGTTTGGTTCTTGTTTAGCAATGGTAATATCTTATGGTGAACATCATCATATCGCTTGGGCTATTTTTCATGGATTATTAAATTGGTTATATGTGATTTATTATACTATTTTTTATGTAATTTTTTAGAAGTAGGTGTTTATCATGAGTAATTTGTATTTATTAACGGGCGTAAATAAATTTCAAATTGATGCTAAAATAAAACAATTAATTGGAAAGAGTCAGGTAAGTGAACTTAGTTTAGTAAAATATGATTGTGAAGAAACGACAATTGATGAAATCTTAAATGATTGTGAAACACTACCTTTTTTAAGTGATCATAAATTAGTTATCATGAATCATCCCATTTTTTTATCTTCTGAAAAAAGTAAGTTAGAGCATAATATTAAACGTTTAATTTCTTATATAGAACATCCGAATGAATCTACGATTCTAATAATTAATGCTAGTGATATAAAATTAGATAAAAAGAAAAAAATAAATAAGTTATTATTAGATAAAGCAGAAGTCTTAAATTATGATAATTTAACTGAATTAGAAGCGAGAAATCTAATAAGTCAATCTATGAAACAGTTAAATGTTCAAATTTCCCATGATGCGATAAATGAGTTAATTATGCGTACAGAGTGTGATGCTTTAAAACTACATTCAGAATTAAATAAATTATCTTTTTATTTAGAAAATAAAAATGAAATTACTCTAGAAGATATAAGATTATTAGTCTGTGAGCCAATAGAAAATAATATTTTTAGTTTAACAAATCTTTTTATTGAACGTAAAATTGAACAATCAGTTAAAATATATCACCAACTATTAATGAATAATGAAGAACCGATTGTATTTTCAAGTGTGTTAGGGAAAAATTTTCATAACTTATATCTTATAAAACAATATCAAAAGAAATTTTTTACAGAGTATCAATTAAAAAATATATTGAAAATTCATCCTTATCAATTAAAAAAACTGTATCAAATCGCCCAAAGAACCAAAGAAGAAGATATTATAAAAAATATTCATGCTTTAAGTGAATATGATAGTATGGTTAAAACAGGTAGAATAGATAAATATTTAGGATTTGAATTATTAATATTAAATATGTAAAGAGAAAGTTACATTACTTTATGGTATTGTAACTTTTTTATTGAATCGTATATAAAAAAATAAAACCTACTTATGAAGTAGGTTTTACACTAAGCGATTCCATTTATTTGTTTAGCTAAACGAGATTTTTGTCTTGAAGCATAATTTTTATGTTCAATTCCTTTTGCAACAGCTTTATCTAGTTTTTTGCAAGCAATACTATAAGCAGCTTTTGCTTGATCTAAATCTTTATTAGAAATTGCAGTTTCAACATCTTTTAAAGCTGAACGCATAGAAGATTTAAAAGAAATGTTAAGTAAACGGCGTTTCTCGTTTGTTTTTGTACGTTTAATTTGTGATTTAATAATTGGCATCATTTCACCTCCATAGTTTGTTACGACTATACAATTTTATCAAAATACTCAATAAATTTCAATAATATTTTGTAATTAAGTATATTTTTTGCAATCTTTTCAATATTATTAATGAATATTTTAGAGGTGAATGATATGGAACATAAAACAATTAGAACAGATTTGATAATTGAGAGTTTAGAATCTACGAAAGATCAAGTGCAGCCCCATGATCTTAGATTAAAAGAATATATGGTAGATGAGATGAAAATCTCTGAGGTATTAATCACAAAAGAACAAGAAGAAATCTATGGGAAAAAGAGTGGAACTTATATTACGATTGATACGACTGCGATTGTAGAAAATGATCATGAAACATTACTGAAGATTCAAAAACAAATCGCAACTCAAATTGATTTATTTTTTCAAAAATATAAAATTAAAGAAGATGCACTTGGATTAATTGTTGGTTTAGGGAATGATAATGTTACCCCTGACTCTTTAGGACCAAATGTTATTGAAAATATTTTTGTGACAAAACATATATTTGATCTTCATCCTGAAGAGATTTCTGATAATGGTTTTCGACCTGTTTGTGCAGTAGCACCTGGTGTTATGGGAAATACAGGCATCGAAACAGCGGAAATTGTAAATGCGATTATTCAAGATGTTAAACCTGCATTTGTGATTGTTATTGATGCATTAGCTGCTCGTGCTTTGAATCGTGTCAATAAAACCATTCAAATATCAGATGCTGGAATTAGTCCAGGTAGTGGTGTTGGAAATAAACGAAAAGAAATTAGTATAGATACATTAGGAATTCCAGTGATATCAGTTGGTATACCGACTGTTGTAGATGCTGTAACAATTACAAATGATACGATTGATATGATTATTAAACATATTGCTTATTCGATGAAACATAAAAGACCTTCTGGTAATTTAGTTCCTGCTCATATGAGTGGTAAAAAGGATTTATCAAAAGTTGAGCTTCCAAGTGAAGATATATTAAAAAGTTTATTTGGCGAGTTAGGGATGATGACCAATGAGGAAAAACATCAATTAATTTTTGAAGTTTTAACGCCTCAAGGACTTAATTATATGGTAACTACAAAAGAGATTGATACAAATATTAAAGACTTAACACATATTGTATCTAGGGGTATTAATTTAGCTTTACATAAAAATATAAATTGACGACTAAATTATACATAAATTGTTCCTCTTTCATACTATAATGATAATGAAATTGTAGTATGAAGGGATTTGATATTTATTGTAAGCAAAAAAATTCTTTATATTAAAACATTTATCGTATTCATATTAACTCTATCAATATTTTGGTATTTAATTAATTATGCTAACTTAAGATTAATTAATATTAAATTACTTCAATCATTGGTCTTATTTTTAAATGATATGAATTCAGAAAATAATATAATAGAATTTATCGCTTTACTAATTATTAAGTTAATATTTAATGTTGACATTCATAATTTAAAAAGTTTTTTTGATAATATCAATCCATTATTTAAATAGGAGGAACCTATGGAAAAAAAATTCTTACGCTATACAATTATTGGGATTATATTTTTTGTTGGTTTATCAATGGGGGTGTCTTATCAAGATACTAATCGATCTAAAAATTTACAAGACACACTCGATTCTTATGAGACTGAAATAACAACTCCTAATAATGATTTTACCCCAGTTAACCCTAGTGATAATACAGATATAAATGATAATTCATCTCCAAAAATTAAACATAATCTAGTTACAGGACTTGCCAAAGATGGCGAATATGTTATTAAAAAGGGTCTAGATTTAGTTCTAGATAAAAGTGATGATGTTTTTCGATTTATATTTGGGATGTAGTAGCCATAAGTTTTTCTAAACTTTATGGCTTTTTTTTTCATTATTTGTTCAAATAGATTTGAAAAAATGTCGTAAATATTGTAAAATTTGCTTAGACTTTGAAATGGAGTGATACTATGAATCAAATTAACTATCATAATTTAAGAGAGCGTCAAAAAAAGATACGTAATTTTTCAATCATAGCGCATATTGATCATGGTAAATCCACTTTAGCTGATAGAATACTTGAATCAACGCATACAGTTGAAAGTAGAGATATGATGAACCAATTGCTTGATTCAATGGATTTAGAACGTGAAAGAGGAATTACTATAAAATTAAATGCTGTTGAGTTAAAATATAAAGCGAAAGATGGCGAAGAATACATCTTTCATTTAATTGATACTCCAGGACATGTCGATTTTACCTATGAGGTCAGCCGCTCTTTAGCAGCTTGTGAAGGAGCTGTTCTAGTTGTTGACGCTTCACAAGGAATAGAAGCCCAGACCCTTGCTAATGTTTATTTAGCCTTAGATAATGACTTAGAGATACTGACATTTTTAAATAAAATTGATTTACCAAGTGCTGATACTGAGCGCGTTAAACATGAAATTGAAGATGTCATTGGGCTTGATGCTAGTGAAGCAGTCATGGGAAGTGCAAAATTAGGAACAGGAATTGAAGAAATACTAGAAAATATCGTTAATAATGTCCCAGCACCTGTTGGAGACCCTGAAGCGCCATTACAAGCACTCATTTTCGATTCTTTTTTTGAGTCTTATCGTGGTGTTATTCCAACAATTCGTGTCGTTAGTGGAACGATTAAAAAAGGTGATCGTATTAAATTAATGTCAACAGGGGCTACCTATGAAATAAACGAAGTAGGGGTCTATACACCAAAAGAAGATCAAAGAGATTATTTAACCGTTGGAGATGTTGGTTTTATTACCGCATCGATAAAATCGATTAAAGATATTCATGTTGGAGATACTATTACAAGCATGACTAATCCTGCGAGTGAACCACTTCCAGGATATAGAAAATTAAATCCTATGGTTTATTGTGGTTTATATCCAGTAGACGCTGCTAGATACAATGACCTTAGAGATGCTTTAGAAAAACTTCAATTATCTGATTCATCACTTATTTATGAACCAGAAACTTCACAAGCATTAGGTTTTGGTTTTAGAACCGGATTTTTAGGATTACTACATATGGACATTATTCAAGAGCGATTAGAACGTGAGTTTGATTTAGACCTAATCGCAACTGCGCCATCTGTTATATATGAAATAGAGATGACCGATGGTTCATTTATAACTTTAGAGAATCCAGCTCATATGCCTGAAATTCAGAAAGTTAAACAAATTAAAGAACCATATGTAAGAGCAACAATTATTAGTCCTAGTGATTATGTAGGTCCAATTATGGAGTTATGTCAAAGAAAACGGGGAACCTTCATTGATATGAAATATATTGAAGAAAATCGTGTGAACATTCATTATGATATTCCCCTAGCTGAAATTGTTTATGATTTCTTTGATAAATTAAAATCAAATACAAAAGGCTATGCCTCTTTAGATTATGAGTTAAATGGATATCAAGCATCTAATCTAGTTAAAATGGATGTCATGTTAAATCATGATATTATTGATGCTTTAAGTATAATTGTTCATCGTGATTTTGCCTATGATAGAGGAAGAGTCATTTGTAGTAAATTAAAAGGGATTATCCCTAGACAACAATTTGAAGTACCTATTCAAGCAGCCATTAACGGTAAAGTCATCGCTAGAACGAATATTAAATCATTAAGAAAAAATGTTTTAGCTAAGTGTTATGGTGGAGACATTTCAAGAAAGAAAAAGTTACTTGAAAAGCAAAAAGAAGGTAAAAAAAGAATGAAAGCAGTGGGTAGTGTTGAAATACCACAAGAAGCTTTCATGGCTGTATTAACTGTTGATGAATAAAAACTAAAAAACCTCAATTGAGGTTTTTTTTGTTAAAGAAATATGTTTTACAGTAAGTTTTTTATCTGGATTAATTATTTATAGAAACTTTTATATTTATGCATATAATGTATTGTGAGTGTGATAATATGAATCTTTATGAAATCACAAATCATTATGAATATAAAAAATTTAAGGAAAAATATTTTCAAGGCATCATTGGATTAGATAATATTATTAAAGAATTATTTGCGATATATGCATTAAACGAAGTGAATAAAATTAAAGAGAATCATAATATGCTGGTAAAAAAACAAGCTTTAAATATGATTTTTTATGGAAATCCTGGAACAGGAAAAACAACAATTGCACGAAAAGTGGCTGAAATGTTTAAAGACATCCAGTATTTAAGTAAAGGACATTTGGTTGAAATTGATCGTAGTGATTTAATTGGTGAATATATTGGACAAACGACGATAAAAACAAAAGGAATATTAGAAGAAGCAAAAGGTGGTGTACTTTTTATTGACGAAGCCTATAGTTTATATAATGAGGATTACAAAGATTTCGGGAATGAAGCAATTGATATTATTTTAAAATTCGTCGAAGACCATCATGAAGATTTTATTGTAATTTTAGCAGGTTATAAAGAAAAAATTGAAGTTATGTTGCATAATAATAAAGGATTAAATTCACGATTTCCAATTAAATTATTTTTCGAAGACTATGATATGAATGAATTAAAACAAATATTTAGATACACAATAAAAATGAATGGTTATGAATATAGTAAGGGATTTGATAAAAGATTTAATAATTACTTAAATAAGTTAGGGTCACAAAATAGTCCACTATTAAAGTATAATGGTCGATTTATTCGTAATTTAATTGAAAGTATTATAAGACAACATGATATGAAAGTATTTTTAAGTAGAAGTACTCAAAATATGATGTTTCTAGATGAAGATGATTTTGTATAAAAAAAGAGCTAATTATTATTAGCTCAAGTCTCTAAAAACACCAATCACTTTGCCAATTATTTTAACATCGTTTAAAATAATTGGCTCAAAATCATCGTTTTCTGGTTGTAAGCGAAAATGATCTTTTTCTTTATAAAACCTTTTTACTGTAGCTTCATTATTATTAGTTAAAGCAACGACAATTTCACCATTACTAGCAACATCAGTTTTACGTATAATAACTTTGTCATGGTCTAAAATGCCAGCGTTTTTCATACTATTACCAGAAATTTCTAAACCAAATACAACTTCATTTCCTTTAATTAAATTACTTGGAACAGGAAAATAATCAGTTACATTTTCTATTGCTTCAATGGGATTACCAGCTGTGACTAAACCTACCATAGGAATTGAAATAAATTGATTTTTATCTTCTTTAACAATATTAATCGCTCTAGATGTTGTTGCATCCTTTTTAATATAACCTTTGGCTTCTAATTTATTGAGTTGTGAATGAACTGAAGCGCTTGAAGATAAATGCACAGCTTTTCCAATTTCACGAACGGTCGGTGGATATCCTCTATCTGTAATGAATTCATCAATAAAATTTAAAATTTCTTGCTGTTTTGGAGATATTGTTTTCATGATCATCACCTCTTGTTTCTATTATATAAAAAATAATTACAAAAAGCAAACGTTTGTTTAACAAAAAAAATAACTTCTACTAATTACTAGCAGAAGTTATTTATAGAAAATTTATGCTTCAACAATAGCATCTGTAGGACACTCGTCTTGGCAAGCACCACAGTCGATACAAACGTCCTCATCAATTACGTAGATATCTCCTTCTGATATACAATCAACAGGACAAACTGCAGCACAAGAACCGCAAGCGATACAATTGTCAGTAATTTTTCTTGGCATTACGTACTCCTCCTTTTCGAATCTATCGACTCTATTTTACCATAAAATATTATAAAATAAAGAATTCATATAAAAAAATTTGTAAATTTTGTTTAAAATTGGATTAAAGTGTTATATAATTTTTAAAGTAATCTATTAATGGAGGTTTTTCGATGATAAGTGATTTATCTATTAATTCAATTAGGGTTTTAGGTATTGACGCTATTAATAAAGCAAATAGTGGACACCCAGGTATTGTCTTAGGCGCAGCACCAATGGCTTACACGCTTTGGACAAAGCATCTTGAAGTATATTCAAAAGATCCATTATGGTTTAATCGTGATCGTTTTGTTTTAGCAGCAGGGCATGGGTCTATGTTACAATATGCCATGTTACATTTAAGTGGATATGATGTAACAATTGATGATTTAAAACAATTTCGTCAATTAGATAGTTTAACTCCAGGTCACCCTGAATTTAGACATACACCAGGAGTGGATGCAACTAGTGGTCCATTAGGACAAGGGATCCCTATGGGAATAGGGATGGCAATAGCTGAAAAGTTTTTTTCTGAAAAGTTTAATAAAAAAGATATCACATTAGTCGATCATTATACTTATGTCATTTGTGGTGATGGCGATTTAATGGAAGGTGTCACCAATGAAGCAGTTTCTTTAGCTGGTCATATGAAATTAGGCAAATTAGTAGTACTATATGATTCAAATAATATTACTTTAGATGGAAAGAAAGAACAATCATTTAATGAAGATATTAAAGCTAAATATGAAGCGATGGGTTGGCATTATGATTTAGTTGAAGATGGGAATGATTTAAGTTCCATAAATCTTGCGATAGAAAGTGCTAAAAGTAATATAGATAAGCCATCTATTATTGAAATCAAAACTGTGATAGGATATGGTGCTAAAAATCAAGGAACAAATAAAGTTCATGGTTCACCACTAGGTGAAGAAAGTGGACGAGCTGCAAAGGATGTTTACAAATGGGATTATAAACCATTTGAAGTTCCTAATGAAGTTTATGAACATTTTAATGAAACTGTTGTTAACCGTGGTACTGAAGCGTTTAACGAATGGGAAAAGAATTTAAGATTATATGAAGCACAATATCATAATGACTATCAAGAATTTTTAAAGTGTATGAATAATGAGTTAGATGTTAATTTAACTGAAGTTTTACCTAAATATGAATTAGGTCATTCAAATGCTACACGTAATTATAGTCATGAATGTTTAAATGAAGCAGCTAAAGTTATTCCTAATTTAGTAGGTGGAGCAGCGGATTTAACAGCATCAACTAAAGCAATTATTAAGGGTGAAGAAGCTTTTGCACCGGGTCATTATACTGGAAGAAATATCTTCTTTGGAGTAAGAGAATTTGCGATGGCAACCATTTGTAATGGGATTGCCTTACATGGTGGATTAAAAGTATTTTGTTCTACATTCTTTGTATTTAGTGATTACTTTAAACCTGCAATTAGAATGGCAGCGTTAATGAAATTACCTGTTATGTATATCTTAACACATGATAGTATCGCTGTTGGAGAAGATGGACCAACGCATGAACCAGTAGAACAATTAGCTATGTTACGATCAATTCCTAACATGTTAGTATTACGTCCATGTGATGGAAATGAAACAGCTGCTTGCTATCATTTAGCTTTAAATACAAAAGATAAACCAGTCGCTTTTGTTTTAACAAGACAAAATGTTGAGACTGTGTCTGAAAATGTTTATGAAGATGTTAAAAAAGGTGCTTATGTCGTTAGTGAAGCAAATCAAGATAAGATGGATGGTATTATATTAGCATCTGGTTCTGAAGTTAATTTAGCGATTGAAGCACAAAAAGAACTTGAAAAAGAGAATATCTTTGTTCGAGTGGTAAGTGTTGTATCGATGGAATTATTCGATGCTCAAGATGATTTATATAAAGAACAAATACTTCCTAAAAAAATTAGACGTCGTTTAGCAGTAGAAATGGCAACACCATTTGGTTGGCATAAATATGTAGGATTAGATGGTAAAGTTTTAGGAGTAGAAACATTTGGTGCTTCAGGAAAAGCAAATGAAGTTTTAGAAAAATTTGGATTTACAGTTCCAAATGTGGTAAAACAATTTAAAAGTTTAATGTAAATATTGATTTTTAATTAAAAATAAAGTATTATTAGTTATGATATAAAGGAGGATATACAATATGTTACAATTTCAAATTTGGCTATTTGTATTAATCATAGTATTAACGATTGTTGTAGGGATCTTATTAGGTTTCTTTATCGCAAGAAAATATATGATGAAATACTTAAAAGATAATCCGCCTATAACAGAGGATATTGTACGTACAATGATGGCTCAAATGGGAAGAACACCATCTGAAAAACAAGTGCGTCAAGTAATGAAAAATATTAATTCACAATATGAATTTAAATCAGCAAAAAAAGAAAAGAAGAAGTAAGAAAAGAGGCTGCATCAATTGATGCAGCTTTTTAACTATTTTTATTATTTATTTCAGCTCTTCTTTCTGCTTCACTGATTCGACCACTCATAATAAAACAAGAATAAATACATAGTAAAATAAACAATATAAATATAATACCAAGGGTTATTAATATCTTAGTAATCAACTATATACCTCCTAAATTATTCCTTACTTATATCATGAGTCATAAATTACTATTTAACCGTAAAATAATAGAATTCTATTGACAATTTTAATAAAATAGTTATAATACTAATTGTATAAGATGAATGGAGGTTTAGCTCAGTTGGGAGAGCATCTGCCTTACAAGCAGAGGGTCGGCGGTTCGAGCCCGTCAATCTCCACCATTTTTTTATTTTGCGGACGTGGCGGAATTGGTAGACGCGCATGCTTGAGGGGCATGTGGTATATACCGTGGGGGTTCAAGTCCCCCCGTTCGCACCAAAAAAGTACATACAAGTTAATACAATTTAACTTTTTACAAGAAAGTCTTAAACAAAGGGCTTTTTTTTTTAGGTGCAATAGGTTTATTCCAAAACAAGCCCACACAGGCGAAATGTGCACCCAATTAATGGGAAACGTTAAAAGTTGCACCCAAAATAAAAAGTTTGCACCCAACGACTTCAAAATGCACCCAAAAATATTTTTATGCACCCAAGCAAGTGAAAATGCACCCAAGAGCAAAAGTGATGCACCCAAATCACCATTTATGGGTGCATTATTAATATTACAAAATTGTCACTTTTATTCGGTTAAAGTATTGTATAATAAGTATTGTAAAGTAAGTTAATAAAATTAATGTAAGGTCAACTAACAAGACAAGGATAGGTGATTAAATGAAAAAAATATTTTTAGTAGAAGATGATTACTCATATAGATATGCAATAGAGAAAGCGTTAATAAATAATGGATTTAGTGTGATTAAAGCATCTTCGGTAAAAGAGGCTAAATCATTATTTACAGAACAAGTAGATCTTGCTGTTTTTGATATTATGCTTCCAGATGGCAATGGGTTTGAATTGCATGAATTATATAAAGTTTATGGAGTTCCAGTAATATTTTTAAGTGCTTTAGACGATGAAATGAATGTAGTTACAGGATTGAATATTGGTGCATATGACTATATTACTAAACCATTTTACGTAAGTGAATTGATAGCTCGAATAAACAAAATATTTTATAAAAATAATGAAATTAAAATCATAACCATTGGTAACCTTACAATAAATAACGATTCAATGAAAGTTTTTGTAAATAACAATGAAATCATTCTTTCATCGACTGAATATAAGTTACTTAAATATCTAATTAGGAATGCAAGTAAAGTAGTATCAAGAGAGCAAATTTTAGCTGAAATATGGGATAGTGATGGTAAATATGTAAATGACAATACCGTGAGTGTTAATATAAGAAGATTAAGAGAAAAAATTGGTGATGACAAAATTAAAACAATTAGAGGTCTTGGATACGTGTTCATGAGGAATGGGGATGAAAATGCTAAAAGATAAAAAAATATATATTTGTTTCTTTTCAATGATAACAGTTAACATATTATTTTTATTATTGTTCTTCCACGTACAACATTTTGTAGTTTTGATTATGACTTCTACAGTTAATATTTTAATTCTATATCTAACGATAAATCATATTGGAAAACGGCTGGAAATTATTTCTAAAAATGTTGAGGAAAACATTAATGGAAATAATGAAAGTGAGATCTATGAAGAAGGAATAATAGGAAGTATCTCAAATCAAATCAATAATTTACATAAGCGTAATTTGTTTATGTATGAACAATCAAAATTAGAGAAAGAAAATATTGTAAAATTAATTACTGAAATATCTCACCAAGTGAAGACTCCAATTGGTTCTCTTCAAGTTCTGAATGAGTTAATGTTAGACAATGATGAATCAAAAAGAAAAGAAGTTAATCAATTAATGAAGAATGAGTTAAGTCGTCTACAATGGCTTAGTTATTTTTTGTTTGAT
This sequence comes from Mycoplasmatota bacterium, assembly GCA_018394295.1. Lineage (NCBI taxonomy): Bacteria > Bacillati > Mycoplasmatota > Mycoplasmatota bacterium. Next base: position 1,445,528 of record CP074573.1, on the reverse strand, counting down.
ATTTCCAAACTTGAATGCGGTATGATTAACCTAAAATTTACTGGAGTTAAAGCTTCAGAATTAATTAGGAAGTCTATAGAATCAGTTTATACAAAATATCTTGAAAAAGATATTGAATTATATGGTGAGATAGTAAATGATTTTGCTATGGATGGTGACAAAAAATGGCTGCATGAAACGTTAACGAATATTTTAGATAATGCAATAAAGTATTCGGAATGTAATACTACAGTTACTATTTCGACTAAAGTAACACCACTTGATAAACGAATAATTATTACTGATGAAGGAAAGGGAATAAATAGAGAACATTTATCTAAAATTTTTAATCGATTCTATAAAATAGATAACGAAACAGAAGGTGTGGGTGTTGGGTTATATCTTGCAAAGCAGATTATGAGATTGCATGGTGGAACAATCAAGGTAAGTTCAGAAGTAGGTAAAGGATCTGCATTTGAAGTTATTTTTTATGAAAAATGACAATACTGTAATGTTATTGAAACCTTATTGAAAGATTAATACTGTAACCTATAGTTGAGACCAGCTATATAATGTCAAGAGAATACAATTAAAAAAGTAATACTTTATTATTGTTAAAATTTTCACAAATATTTTCAATAATATGTTTATATCTAATTAATGTAATATTTAATTTAAAGAAATATTAGTTTTCAACAGGTATATATGCTGTGTTATCTCTAAGTACTGCATAAATAATATGTGTAAGTTTTCTTGTGCATGCTCCAATTGCGGTACCATGTGCTTTACCTTCTTGACGTTTCTGGTTGTAATATTTAGACATTAATGGATCATGTAATGATGACATAGTAGCTCCCAACCAAATAGCTCTTCTCAGGTATGGAGAACTTCGTTTAGACATTCTATTCTTGGTTCCTGTGAACTGTCCAGACTGAATGACAGAAGGGTCTATGCCAGCAAAAGCTACAATTTGGGAAGCACTATTATATCTATTAATATCTCCTATTTCACTAAGAATAGATGCTCCTAAAATTTGTCCTATTCCTGGTATAGTGTGAAGATGACAATCAAGTTCATTATAGATTGAAGATATATATTCTTCTAATTCTTTCAACTTTTCTTCCATATGATTTATTTGGTCCACCAAAGATCTTATTTGGAAAGTAAATGAGTCTACAGCGTATTTAATTCCAAATGAATTTGAAGCGAAATCTTTAATCTTTAAGGCTTTATCAACACCTAATCTACCTCTACTTAGTGAATAGAGCTTGTCTGTTAATGTTTTAATATCTATATTCAAAAATTCTTCTGGGGTGGTTAAATCAAGCAATAATTGTTTAGAAGTTACTCCAAACATGTCTGAGAAAAGTTTCTCATATTCTGGAAATACTTGATCTAATAAGGCAATTACTTTGCGTTTATAATCAGAGATAGTATCAACTAATTCAAATCTAAAGCGAGTTAAGTTCTTTAAGGCAATGATTTTTTCATCAGCTAATTTAGTTTCTTTAAAATTACCAAATCTAACGGTTTGAGCGATAAGAACTGAATCTATTGAATCATTCTTTGTCTTACGAATATTGAAATTTCGGAATGTATCGGTTTGTATTGGATTTATAACGTTTATTGAATAATTATAATTTTTCAAAAATGAATGAAGTGCTAACCAATAATGACCTGTTGATTCAATACCAATAATTACATCAGTACTATCGTTGGTATGAAATCTTATAAATTCAATAAGTTTATTTCCGCCGGTATGTGAATTAGGGAACTTTAATGATTTATTACTAACTTGATTACTTAAATGATCAACAATTGATGCTTCATGATATCTTTTACCTATATCAGTACCTACATAATACATAAGTACCACCTAATTTCATTAAATTTTATAGATAGAGCATTCCTCTTTACTTTATAAGTTACATCCTCGTTCGATAATCGATGAAATAGTAAAACTATTCATCATCCAGCTCATTCGTAATATCTCATAAAGTAGAGGTATCAGTCTCAATTACGAGATCTAAGTCTCAGGTGAGTTAATATAACCTCTATCTTATACGAGAATATTATCTCAAATGATTGTTAGCTAAACAACCATTTTTAATCCATTCATACTAAAATCAATGTATTAAATAAGGTTGATTAACTATAGAAAAATTATAATTTGTTTTAATTTAATTAATATCTATATTATACGAGGTGATTATATGGAAATTTTAAAAGTAAATAATTTATGCAAGTATTATGGTGAGAACAATACTCAAGTTAAAGCAGTAGATAATGTATCGTTCACAGTTAATAAAGGTGAATTCATTACTGTTGTAGGTGAGAGTGGTTCAGGAAAATCAACACTTCTAAATTTAATTGGTTGTGTAGACAAAGAAACAAAGGGAGATATTATTATTGATGGTGAAAATATAACTAATTTATCAGAAAATAAAAAAACAATTTTTCGTAGAAGAAAAATAGGGTATGTATTCCAACAATACAATCTTGTACCGTTATTAAATGTTTGGGAAAATATTGTGTTGCCTATTGAACTGGATGGAAGAACAGTAGATAAAAAAAGTATTAATGAAATTATCAAAGCTTTAAGGTTAGAAGATAGAGTTAATCATTTGCCAAGTGCCTTATCAGGTGGTCAACAACAACGTGTAGCAATTGCTAGAGCAGTTGCATCAAATCCATCGATTATTTTGGCTGATGAACCAACAGGGAATTTAGATAGTTCAAATAGTGATGAAGTGATGCACTTATTAAAAGAATGTGTTTTGAAATTTGGAGCAACTTTGATTTTAATTACACATAGTGAAGAAATTAGCCAGTTAAGTGACAGACTATTTAAAATGAAAGATGGCGTTTTAATTGAGGTAACATCATGATCACAAAGAAATTAGGAAAAAGATACTCTGAACATAATAAAGTAAGAGGTAGACTAATTGTATCCGTTATCTCTTTAGCTATTACGATGATGATTGTTGGTTTATTTCTTATGATATCAATGTTAAGTGATCACTATAAGTATGATGATATATATTATGGTAAGTTTGATATTGAGTTTTTTAACCTTGATAAATCAGATAGTGATATAGTGAAAAACAGTGATTTGACTAAAAATTATAGTGAAATTAGTGTTATTGGCTCTTTTGAAAAAGAAAGAGTAGAAGCAATAAATAGCGAATACCTAGATGCCTTTCATAGAGATATGAAGATAGGTAGTTTTCCAACTGAAAACGAAATTATTGTTAATAATAAGTTTTTAGAAAAATATGATTACAGTTTAGGAGATACTATTGAAATAATTACTGAAACTGGGATAAAACAAATGGAAATCACTGGTGTTATAACTGATTCTAAATTTCCTGAAATTGAAAGATGTAACATTTATGTAAATAGCGAATTTTATACTAGTGATAGAGTTAATATTTTAATTGAGTTAACTAGATCTAATGAGGAAAATATGTTTGCGATTGCAAAATTAATTGATTATGATGTTTATTCTTTAGGTACTACATCTAATTTAGCTGTTACAGGTGAATCATTGATTGGTTTTCTTGTTGTGGGAGTAATGGTTGTAATATTAGCGGTTGCATCAATTACAAGTATTTATAGTAACTCATTATATGAAAGAATAAGAACCATAGGTTTATTAAAATCAGTTGGAGCAACAAAGAAACAGTTAAAAAGTATTTTCTATAAGGAAATTGGTGATTTTTACTTAAAAGGTGTTGGATTTGGAACGGTTTTAAGTACTTTAATTTGTGCTCTATTTATTTTGATTCAGTCCAAAATGAAAGGTAATTCATTTTTAGCACAATTAAACATAAAGATATTTTTACTTGATGATGTGTTGAAGTTAGCATTAATAGGACTCTTATTTAGCTTACTAGTTGTTTATGCAAGTATTAGATGGTCAGTGGTTATTGCCTTTAGAAAAAGCACTAAAGTTGCATTAGTTGAATCAACTAATTTTGCTGGAAGTAAGAAGATTACTAAAAATAAAACCAGGTTATTTAAAAATCCAATTGTTAATTTATCGTATCTTAATTTGGTGAATAATAAACTTAGGACAATACTTTCAATAGTGTTAATTTCAATTTCAATAGCTTTATTTATAGGTTTTTCTAGTTTCTTTAATAGTATGAGTGCAGATGTTTTATCAGAAAGACTCCATGTTGGTGATTTGTTAGTTACAGGAAGTATTTCGGAAGAATTATTAGATGATATGAAATCTAATGATTTTATTGAAAAAATAGGTATTTTAAATAGAACTAAAATTAAAATTCCAAATGAATATATTGAAAACAACATTAAAGATAAAAATGTAAAAGATGTGATTACACGTGATGTTGACGGAAACGTAGTAATTGATATGTTTATTATAGATGATTATTTTAAAACTGAAGCAATAGAAAGATATGATTTAGATAAAAATCAAATTGTTATTAGGGATTTAGTCTACTTAAAAGATGGTGTAAAGAAAGTCTTTAAGCAAGATAAAATTCCACTAATTGTGGATGGAACTCAGATGAATGTAGATAATGTATTTCACAGTTTTAATAGTATGTTTAATTTTTACGAACATCAGGAAGAACAGTTTGTAGCGATAACTTCCACAAAAACAATAAGTCAAGAAGGTGATATAGTTGCTATTACAGTCAAAACAAATGGATCAATTGATAAATTAGCAGAATCACTAAAAAGTAAGTATAAGGACATCGATGTTTCGACTGTGAATGAAACAAAAGTTGAAGTAAAAAAAGAATTGTATCTAATAATGTTTGGGTTTTATGCATTTATAACTGTTATATCATTGTTAAGTTTAACAGTAATAATAAACAATTTATTTACTTCAATAATAACAAGGAAGAAAACAATTGCATTATATAGATGTATTGGAACTACAGATAAGCAATTGTTTAAGTTTATAATGTATGAAAATATCTTTTATGTTTTAGCAAGTACAGTAATTGGAGTTCCTTTAGGATATTTTGTAGGAAAAACAGTAACACTTTCTTTAATGAAAGAAAATACTCATTTTTTCTGGAATTTTCAAGAGTTGTCAATATTGTCTGTACCTTTGATGTTATTACTAATTTCGGTAGTGACTTATAAAGCATATAAATCAATTGCTAATGATTCAATTTCCGATGCGCTTAAAACATAAAGAATGAATAGATTAGAGTTAGCAGGTTACTTCGGTAGCCTGTTTTTTTGATAAGATTAACCCTTGACTTTAACAATATTAAAGGTTTTAATAATTTTATTAAAGAAAAAATTAAAATCAACTTTAAGAAAGAGGGTGTTAGCATGGATTGTTTGTCGATTTGGATATCTAATTTGGAAAATGAAGATATAAATTTCATAAAAAAATTTGTTTTGGCTTCAGGTTCACTAAAAGAGTAGCAAAAATTAGTTTCATAGTCAAACACCTTGCAATTGTATAAGAAAAAAGCAATAATTATTTCACAAGCTAAATCATGGTCCGTATTTGTTTACTCTTTTAAAAAATTTGTAAGACCTGTGAATATATCTTATAATTGTAGTGCCGATACATATTAGAACTCAAAATGTAGTACAATTGTACATTTTATCAAAAGTCCTGTAAAATGGGGTTTTTTTTAATGTTCAGGTACATAGGAATCTCCACCAGCAAATACAAGTATGGTAAATAATGCACTCAGCAAAGGGGAAAAGTACACCCAAAAATACTCTAGGTACAAATGAGTGTATTTTTTTATGAAATAAACATTTCATCTTTAAAAATTAACATATTTTTCTATTTAATTTATAACGTTTTCATAAATAAAGTTATTGCTGTTGACAAACCATTATTATATGATAGTAAATATACTTTTTACAAGGAGATGAGAAAATGGATACACTTAAAAAGAAATATGGTTTTTGGACAGCCGTTGCTATGGTTGTTGGTATAGTAATAGGGTCTGGTGTGTTTTTTAAGGCTCCTGATGTACTAGAAAGATCTGGTGGCAATCTATTATTAAGTTTATTAGCATGGATTGTAGGAGCTTTTGCGATGATCTTTGGAGCACTGGTTTTTGCAGAAGTTGCAAATAGAATTGAAAAAGTTAATGGTATTGTTGATTATACAGAAGAAGCTTATGGTAAATTAGCTGGATATATGATGGGTTGGTTTAAAGGGTTACTTTATTATTTCCCACTTACTGCCGTTTTAGGATGGGTAAGTTCTATGTACACTGTTCTATTAATTTATGGAAATACGAGATCAGCTGATGAAATTGTTAATAGTATAGAACATTGGTTAATTGCTGTAGTATATATAACAGTAGCATTTATAATAAATTTCATTGGTCCAAAATTAGCAGGATTTATTCAAGTCTCTACTACAGTTATAAAATTAATACCTCTTGTTTTGATTGCGATAGTCGGAACTTTCTATGGACTAATAAACGGTGTGGTTGTTGAAAATTTTGTTGAAGCAGGGAAATCATTTTCTAATTCAATAGGATCATTTACAACTGCAGTAGTAGCAACTGCATTTGCTTATGAAGGATGGATTGTTGCAACTACAATTAATGATGAAATAATTGATTCTAAAAAGAATTTACCAAAAGCTTTAGCATTAGGAACGATAATAGTATTTATTGTTTATGTAATATATTTTATTGGTATAGCTAGTATATTACCTACTAGTACAATAATAGCTGAAGGACATGGTGCTGTATCTATTGCTGCTAATATTCTTTTTGGTAAATTTGGTGGTACTATTCTTACTATTTTTGTGATTATCTCTTGTTTAGGTACCTTAAATGGTTTAGCTATAGCTTCTATAAGAACTCCATATTCACTTGCGGTCCGTGGTCAAGGACCATTTCCTAAATTTCTTTCGAAAGTTAATAAGCGTACCAACATGCCTTTAGGTTCTGTGATGTATGGCTTAGTCTTTGCTTTAACGTTTTTACTTGTTTGGTGTGGAAGTTTTGAAGGATGGTGGAATGGAAAATTTATTGATATATCAGAATTACCAATAGTATTAATATACTTTGCATATATGTTTATTTATATATGGGTTATGGTAACATTTAAAAATCTAGGATTTGTAAAAAGGTTCATATTCCCTACATTCGCACTTATTGGTTCGTTTATAATAGTTTATGGAGGTTTATCGAAGGAGAGTGCTGTAATTGATGTAACTATTTCAGTTGTAGGAATGCTAATAGGGATATTTTTCTATAGAAAAAATAATGTAGAGGAAATATAAAATCTAAATTATTATTATAGTTTATTGAAAATATATATTTATATGATGAAATAAAATCCAAAGTTAGACATTAGTCTATTCTTTGGATTTTTTTTCAAATGATGATGGTAAAGCAATAAAATATGTTGTTGAAGTCTTTTTTTATATAATCTTCAAAAATGAATAAGTATAAGTAGATTAAATCTTTTTATTTATGTTATTATATATATAAACTTAAGATAGTTAAAGCGAGGGGGTAACAATGAAAAAAGTTTTAGGGATAACAATAATTATATTATTAGTTCTTGTGTTTTTGTATGTTGGATATTTCATATTTGCGATGTGGCAATGGTGGGGTTGGGATGGAGTAGAACGTCATGATTTAAATGATTTTGTAGAAAAAAATTATGTTAATTATAATAGTGGTGATAATGCTGCCTTATTTTTCCCTGATTATGAAACATTATCAAATTATGAGTCCATTAGCTTTAATTATATTGATAATACCAGAAAAAATTCGCTTTAAAAAAATTTTCTATAATTTTTTATTTAGATGTAAATTATAGTGATAGTATATATGAAGAAAAAAAAGAAGAGTTATTATCTAAATACGAGTATTATGATAATCAAGAATTTTATGGTTATAAAATATTTATCATAAGCAATGAGGATAATGAGTTTACAGATTACAAAGATCATTTTGCAGTAATTTGTTACAATGATGAAGTTAAAAAGATTCGTTATATGTATTTTAGTGACACTAATGTTGACTCTCTACGTGGGCAAATCGTCCTAAATACATCGATAGAATGGCTTGAAGGATATACAAATGATTAAATGTATAGTAAAAATATTTTCTTATTGATATTCAGGATAACCAAAACTTATTTATATATATAATAAAAGTAGAAATGGAGAGGTGCTTATGAAAGTAATTGTTAATGAAAATTATGAAACATTTGTTGAAGAAGTATTAAATTATTATAGCTACAATATTATCCATAAAGAAAAAATAAATGAAAATACTATTTTTATTGTAGTTGCGAAATACTTTTTTAGATGTAATGGTATAGCCTCACTTTCAATGGTAATAACAAATATGGAAACTCATTGTGTAACAAGTATTGTTGGGTCTAGTGGAGTTTATGGTGTAACAAAATCATTTGAAAAAAGTTTATTTAAACTATTAAATTATCATGATATAACTTATGAAATACTTTAAGTGCAATATTGTTTTAAATTATTTTTGTTTATGTTGTAATAATGGTCTAAGTGGATAGATATACACTATTATTTTGATTGGGGATTAAAATCAATTAGAATTAATTTTTTGAATTAATATATAAGTTTTAAGTTTGTTAAACGAGATAGAAAAGAGATATAGTGATGTTTCTTGGAAAGGACTAAGTATGATGAGGTCATTTGGACCTTGGATGGAATGAAAGCAGAAACATCATGACACATTAGATAAAATATGTAAACACCTTAACCGTAAGCTAGGGGAGAGTATTATTATGAAGGAGAGATGTTTGATGAAAAAAATACTAAATTTAGTTATTATTGTAATGATTACTATTTTGTTGTCTGGTTGCCAACTAGTAACAGAAAGTAAAGTGAATAATGATAATATAATCAATGATAATAATGAGAAAGAATTTTATATACCAGTAAAAGTAAAGTATGATTTTGTTTTTGATAATAATTATTCAAATCCAACTGATATGAGTGAGTATATTTCGTGGAGTTATAATTGTGAAGGAGAATCATTATCAAAAAAAGTTACATGTTCTAATTACGGGAAAAGCTTTACAGGACCATTCACTTTCCATAATAATGTAAACTATGAAAATGGTATTTTAGAGAATACAACGCTTGAATATAGTTCTAATGGGACTGTATATTATGGGGAAAAACTTAATGGTATTATTGTTTATCCCAAAGTTATCTTTACTACCGAAGATGGATCTAAGACTAAAGTTAAAAAATTAAGTGGATTACAATTATCTAGGCTTACTTCTTTAACACAAACCATTACTGAATCAGGTGAGTATGAATCTGGTGAAATTGCAACAATCAAACTTGAAATAACTTTTGAGTCAATTGATGTATTGAAAACAGTTGAGGTCAAGGAATACAATGATTCTGATGAATACATTAAGTCAACGATTATAAAAGAGGACAATATTATAGATGAATTAGTTTTAAGTGATAGTACAGATTATGTTATTATTAAGGAAACATATGAAAAGGAAAATAATGTTACTTATGTTAATAGAAAATTATTAAACAAAGATGATTATTATCATTTGAAATTTCTGAATGAAATTGGTCTTGTTGAAAATAATTCTATTCACATAATATTTCCTGAATAATAATTGACTAAAAATGTACAGTCAATCTAAGGTTTATTAAAGTTTTATGTTGTATTATTGGATATACAATTAGTATTAGTTATTTAAAATCACTTAATTTTTCCTCATTTTTTAAAGTTATTAAAAGAATTTTAGTTAAAAAAATATTCTAACAATAAATAATAAAAACACTTGTATAATGATTTTAGATGTGCTACAATTGGTTCGAATTGAATAGGTGATATAAGTTACATAGAAATATGTATTAAAAGGGAACACGGTGAGAGCCCGTGACAGCCCCCGCTACTGTATTTGGCTAATAGCTTTTTACTTAAGTCACTGAGAGTAATCTTGGGAAGACAAAAAGCTGTACTTGATGCCATAAGTCAGGAGACCTGCTTTATTACTTGTGAACAAACATTTCGGTGGGAAATGGTGTGTGCTTTTTTATTTTTGCTGTCAAAAATTTTTGATTGCTTAATAGTTATGCTCATTTACCTTCCGAGATTAGTCGGGAGGTTTTTTTGTTCTTTGGAACAAAAAAAACACTCTTAAACAAGGTTTCATTAAAGATTGGGTTAAAGCAAATTCATAACATAAAAAAATTAATGCTTTTAACACATAAGAAAGGGGAGATTCCAAAATGAAAAAGAAACCATTTATATTTTTGATTGTTTTCGCAATTATGCTAGCATTGACAGGTTGTTTTAAGAATGTAGAACTTCCAAGCTTGAACTCATTAGAATATGATTCAACAAGAACACTAGCTAGCGTTGAATTACCAGAAGGATGGGAATGGGAAGATAGTACCATCGTTCCAACGGTTGATGTAACTACCTACAAAGCTATTTTTACAAAAGAGGATGGAACAAAAAAGGTCTATAATTTATCATTGTCAATATCTAAAACAACACCGACTTATCAAAAACCTACAAACATAATTACAGATTATGTAGATGCTAAAACACTAAATGATATTGATATACCTGATAGTTGGACATGGAAGAATGCTGACTCAGTTTTATTAGAGGGGGTAAATGATTATCTTGTGATATTCACTCCAGAAGATACAATAAACTATAATACAGTAGAAGTGAGTATTCAAGTAACAGCTTATCCAGGAATAAGTGCACCTGACTTAAATAACATAACCTATGACCCAAATATCACATTAGCTGACATTAATCTGCCTGAGGGGTGGGCTTGGGAAACAGTTTCTACTGTACCTACTGTAAATATTGGCGAATATAATGCGATTTTTACTTATAATGATAATTCAACAGTAAAAATATCTGTACCACTAGTCGTTGAAAAAGCGATACCAACTATTATTTCAAATCCAGTAGTAAGTAGTGAAGAATTGGTATATGGAAGTAGCTTACCTCAAATAACTGCGGGTGAAGCTAGTGTAGAAGGTACTTTTGCTTGGGTTAATTCTGCCTATACAATGGAAATAGGTGAAAATGAATGTGAATGGACATTTACACCAAACGATACAGATAATTATAATATAGTGACAGATACTTTAGTTTTATCTGCTGATAAAGCGACACCTAATATAAACACAAATCCAACGGCAAGTAATGAAGGTTTATTATACGGAAGTGCTTTACCTCAATTAAATGCAGGTGAGGCAAGTGTAGAAGGTACATTTACCTGGGTAAATTCTACCTACACAATGGAAATAGGAGAAAATGAGTGTGAATGGATATTTACACCAACTGATACAGAAAACTACAATACTATATCTGGTATCATTGAACTGAATATAGATGCACGAGCAAAATTTGAAATTAATGAAGATGAAGCAATTATTAGAGTATTTGATAGCGAAAATACTTTGGTTAGCGCTGTTGATGGGTATTATTTATTAGATGGAATGAATGAATACACCTATCAAGTAACTAAGACAGGTTTTGTAGCACAGACTGGTACGATTGACGTAAATGGTGGTGTAATAGAAATTACATTAGTAGCACCAGTTGGTAATCAGCCGACATCGGTAACATCTGATTGGTATAACTTTAGAAACAGTAATGCCAATATGGGAATTACAGATGCATTAACTCCAATAGAAGGAGAATTGCTTTGGGCTAAAAAAGTAGCAACAGGTTGGACTGATGCACCAAGTATCCAAATTATTGTTGATGATAGTTTGATAGTAATGGCAGGTACATCAATAATAAAATATAATTTAGAAACAGGAGATGAAATTGCAAGAGGTACAATGGTAGCTGCAACAAACTGGGGTTATACACCAGCGACTTATGCAGAAGGAATGATTTTTGTGCCACTAAGTAATGGTAGAATCCAAGCGTTTAATGCCAAAACATTAGAATCACTTTGGATTTACCACGATGCATTAGTTGGTCAATCTCTATCTCCAATCACTTACTCAGATGGATATATTTATACAGGCTTTTGGAATAGTGAAACAAAAGATGCAAACTTTGTTTGTATATCAATCACAGATGAGGATACAACATCTACTAATGAAGAAAAATTATCAAGTTGGACACATACACAAGCAGGTGGTTTCTATTGGGCAGGTTCAGTAGTTATCGGAGATGCAGTTATAGTTGGAACAGATGATGGAACATCTAGTTATGATAGTGATTCAGCTAAGCTATACGCTTTTAATAAAATCACTGGAGAAATCATCAGTGCACTTGATATAACAGGTGATCAACGTTCAAGCATCGCCTATGATGAAGAAAATAATAAGATATACTTTACAAGTAAGAATGCATATTTATATTCTGCAACAGTAGATAGTACAACAGGAGAAATTAGTAATTTAGAATCTGTAGAGGTATTATCAGGATGGCAGAGTACAAGTACACCAGTAGTGTATAATGGAAGAGTATATATTGGATTAGGACAAGGCTTTTCAAGTGGTAAGTTAGCAGTAATCGATACAGAAAACTTAGAGTTAATTTACACGGCAGATATGTCTGCCTATCCACAAAACTCATTACTTCTTTCTACAGCGTACCTTGGAGAAGATGATACATTGTATATCTATTCTACTTATAATGGTTATCCAGGTGGAATTTATGCAATAACAGATAAACCAGGACAAACTGAAGCGAATGGTTATGATTTATTTATACCTGATTCAGCACAACAACAATACTGTATTACAAGCATAATCGCAAGTAAAGACGGTGTTTTATATTATAAAAATGATTCAGGTTATGTATTAGCAGTAACTCAAGTAAATTATGACACATTAAAGACTGATGCTAAGACTGAATTAGAAAACTATGTAACTCTTAATGATTATAGAGATGAACAACAACTAGAGATAACAAATTTAATTGCTGATGGGAAATTAGCGATTGACAATGCGATAAGTTCTAGTGAGATAGCTAATGCTTTAAGTGATGCTAAGGCCATCATTGATCTTGTTAAAACTGATGCAGAACTTACTCAAGAAGAATTAGAAAATGCACCTACTATTGTCTCAAATCTTGAAGAGGGAAAAACTTACACTAACAGTAAACTAACCTTTGATATTTGGGCAAAAGACAAAGCTGGAAATAAGATTAACAGTAGTGATGTCGTAATAATCTGCAATGGAGAAAACGTCTTGATGAATTGGGATGATGTAGAAAAGACAAGCTATAGTTTAGAGTTTGTTGAATACGAAAATATTATTACTATTACGGCTACAGCAAATGGTTATTCTAAAACAGTTACTTATACGGTCTATTATGAAAAAGGTCCTACTACAGTTACGATGGCAGTAGAAGCGCACACAATCGGTTGTGGCTATCTTGTTGAGCCTATGGTTATTACATTAGATGATAATTATTTAAGTGCAATGAGTGAGCATTTCTTTGGTTCTATAGATATTGATAGAATGGAAGAAGGTCTTAATGGTTCTTATTTACTTGCCTATGTTTTAGAGGTAGAAAATGGTTATACTTATCAATCTAGTGGAAGTTTAGACAGTGGTTTTTATTTGTCACAGATAGAAGGATTTACACATCAAGATAATACACCAGAAGTATTAAGACAGAAAATAGAAGAAGAGGGTGGTTCGATTGATACACCATCTGATAATAATACATTAGGTGAATTTGAATATACTTATATGTCTGGTTGGATGTATTCAGTAAATGATGTATTCCCTAATGTTGGTTTTGCTGATTATAATCCACAAGATGGAGATGTAATTAGAGTTCAATTTACATTATTTGGTTATGGTCGTGATATTGGTGTTGGTGGTTTCTGGGGAGAAAATTTCTTTGAAGACGTTAATAAAGCTGAGTTGACAGCTTTACTTGCTCAAATTAATACCTTAGGTCTTCCACAAGAACAAGCATACACGGATGCTTATGTAGCTATTCAGGAAATTGGAACGACTCAAGCTGCTTTAGATGTAGCTTACCAAAATCTTTACGAGGCATACAAGGATGATATACAATGAAACGATTAGTATTACTGCTAATTGCAATTGTACTTATTGGCGGAATGGGTTTCCCTTCCGCCAATTCGGCATTTGCTAAGGAAAGAGATTTTGATTTAGAAGAAGTAATAGAAGATCTTATAAATTGGAAAAAATCAGATGTTGGTGCTACAAACGAAGAAAATCTAATCAATAGTACTTACTTACAGTTTGCTGGAACTACGCCTGGAGACTGGTATCCAATCGGTTTAGGTAGATACAATTATTCTGATGATTATAATGCTTACCTTGCCGTTATAACTGATAAGATAAATGAAAGATATCAAACACCATATAAGTTGCATAAAGCAAAAGCTACTGAGTGGCATAGAATTTCACTTGCGGTAACAGCTATGGGTGGAAACCCTACTGCTATTGGTGAATATAATGGGAATCCAATAGATTTGATTGCTGATGGCACATACAATAGAGGGGGAACTGCATCCCCAGGTAGACAGGGAATCAATGGTTGGATTTGGTCTTTAATAGCGCTAGACAGCAGTAGATATGAGGTGCCAGAGGATGCTTATCATACAAGACAAGATTTTATCGTTGAAATATTAAAGACACAACTTGTAGATGGTGGATTTGCACTATCTGGTAAGGTATCAGACCCTGATATAACCGCAATGGCTATGCAAGCCTTAGCACCCTACTACAATAGTGAGATCGTTTTCTCTTATACCTCTAGTAAAATAAAAGATGATAATAATCAATATATAACGATGGAAAAATCTGTCAAGCAAGTAATCGATGAATGCATTGCTTTGCTATCTAGTGTACAAACTGATGATGGTGATTTTTCTAGTTGGGGAATGCAAAATGTTGAAAGTACGGATCAGGTCTTAGTTGCACTTTGTAGCTTAGGTATTAATCCTGAAACGGATCCAAGATTTATTAAAAATGGTAACACCTTAATTGATGGTATTATGAAATATAGACTTGATAATGGTGGATTTTTACATTCCTTTACCTATGACCCTGACAATCCATCATCAAAACCTGATGAAGCTAATACGATGGCTAGTGAGCAAACATTATATTCTTTAGTTTCTCTTTATAGATTTAGTAACAATATGCGCACTCTTTATGATATGAGAACAGAGTTTACAACAGATGAAAGACAAGTACTTGATAATACCATTAATTCAATTAATAACTTAAATGATACTTCAACCAAGAGTGAGGTTGAAGATGCATTACAGTTGTATTATTCAGTTCCAACCCTTGATAGATCTTATATATCTAATTATTGGATTTTATCTAAATATACAAAGAAATATAACTTAAAATTGCCAAATGAGAAATTAAATTATAGTGGAAATAATAGCGGAGAAGAAGATATAATTCTTTATTTTACTGAGAGTAATAAAATAGCTACTAATAACTTGCCAAAAAGTGAAGACTTAACAACTAAGTACTATGTTGAGGTTGTTAATTTGCGCTATATTTTGGAACATTCTGAGGCGTTTGAAGGTAAAGAAACTTACAAAATCAAGTTAGATATGACATATAATGAAATTTTAGCTATTCAAGCAGAAATAGATAGAATAAATGAAGAAATTCAAGATAAATTACATCCTTTTGACAATATAGGACTAAAGGATAAGGAAACGATAAATGAATTAGTTAATAGATATAATGCATTATCAAATTATGATAAAACGAAGATTACTCATTATGAAGATTTATTAAAATCAAAAACTCAAGTTGATAATTTAACAACTGCTCTGTATATAGGTAGTGTTTTAGGAATAGTAGCTATCAGTCTTTCAGTCTATATCGTTTTAAATATTAGACATAGAAAGAAAAAAAGGTTAGAAAAATTTATGCCAGAGAGTGAGGAATAGTATGAAGAAAGATCTGGTCGCTATTTGTGTCGTTATTTTTCTATTAGTTCTGCTATTTAACGGAACAAAAATCCAATCAGTTGAAGACTACTATTTAACTCATATTGATGATATAACAGAAGAAAGTGAGACTGTTTTTTTGTCTATAAAATGTGAGACTATATTAAACAATTGGGATGATTTAGATGATAGTTTAAAATTTGAAAAATATGTGCCAAGTGATGGTGTAATTCTTGCTCAAACTGAATATGTTTTAAGACCTGGCGATACAGTTTTTGATATTTTAGATCGAGCAACAAGACACAATCGTATTCATATGGAACACACTTATTCAACAAATTTTGGTAGTAATTATATTCAAGGTATAAACCACTTGTATGAATTTAGTTGTGGACCTTTATCAGGGTGGATGTATCTGGTAAATGGTGAATTTCCCAACTATGGAAGTAGTAAATATGTATTAAAAGATGGAGATGTTATTGAATGGGTTTATACCTGTGATTTAGGACGAGATGTAGGTAATGATTGGGAGGTGGGGTAAATGAAATGCTTTGAGGGCTATCATCCTATACTATTATTTATTTATTTTTTAGGGGTAATTTTTATAACAATGTTTACAATGAACCCTGTATTAATTACCATATCTTTTGTTTCTAGTATTCTTTTCTGTGGCATGTTGATAGGTATTAAAGAGCTCGTAAAGAGTTTATTATATAGTTTACCAATTCTAATTATCATTGCTCTTACTAATCCACTATTTGTTCATAAAGGAGAAACGATATTATTTTTTCTAAATGATAATCCAGTAACCTTAGAGGCAATACTCTATGGTTTATTTGCAGCTATGATGATTATGTCTATATTTTATTGGTTTAAATGCTACAATGAGGTTATGACTAGTGATAAATTTATTTATTTATTTGGTAGAATCGCTCCTAAATTGTCATTATTACTTTCTATGGTATTAAGTTTCATTCCTAAATTTAAAAAACAATTTATTGCTATTAATGATTCACAAAAAGCACTTGGTATTTATGCATCTAAAAGTTATGTAGATAAAATAAGGAGTAAAATGCGTGTGCTGTCTATTTTAATCACTTGGAGCTTAGAGAACTCAGTAGAAACAGCGGATTCAATGAGAGCAAGGGGTTATGGATTAAAAGGGAGAACTAGCTATTCAATCTTTATTTGGACAAGTAAAGATAGTATTTTAGCGATTATAATAGGAATGCTTACAATACTTGTATATGGCTTAATGTTTGCAGACTTTGGAGATTATTTGCTTTATCCTACGATGAGTACAATAAATATTAGCTGCTTAGCTATTGTGTTATATATTGGGTTGTTTTTACTTATGATACTTACTACAATACTAGAGATTAAGGAGAATATTTTATGGCTGTACTTGAAGTCAAAGATCTAACATTTAAATATAATTCCACTAAGGAAAAAGTACTAGACAATGTTAACTTTAAAATTAATGAGGGTGAATTTGTTGTCTTATGTGGTGAATCAGGCTGCGGGAAAACAACGCTTCTTAAATTATTTAAGAAGCAACTAGCGCCTTATGGAGAAAAGAGTGGTGAAGTATTGTATAATGGGACTGATATTTCAGCTCTAGATGAACGAATCTCAGTTACTGATATTGGTTTTGTTATGCAAAACCCTGATAATCAGATTGTAACAGATAAAGTTTGGCATGAACTTGCTTTTGGACTAGAAAACATGGGGGAATCTATTAGTGTAATAAGGCGTAAGGTCGCTGAAATATCTGGCTTTTTCGGGATTAGTGATTGGTATAGAAAGAAAACGAGTGAATTAAGTGGCGGACAAAAACAACTTCTAATTCTAGCATCCATCATGGTTATGCAACCAAAAGTGATTATTTTAGATGAACCAACAAGTCAATTAGACCCGATAGCTGCATCTGAATTTATTGCAACTTTAAAAAAGATAAATAATGAATTAGGAATTACCATCTTATTAGTTGAACATCGACTAGAAGAAGTTTTTCCGATTGCAAGCAAAGCTATCTTGATGGATAAAGCACGGGTGTTATTAATTGATTCTCCTCGTGAAGTAGGTAAGAAATTAAAAAACATAAATGGTCATAAAATGAATTTAGGTATGCCATCAAGTATCAGAATTTTTAATCAATTTGATATTGATGATGAGTGTCCGTTAACTGTAAGAGAAGGTAAGGACTTCTTAAATAAACATTTTAATACTGAGGTAAAATCACTTAAGATAGATAAACTAAACTACGAAAATAGAGAGATTGCGTTAGAGATAGCTGAAGGTTATTTTAGATATGAAAGAGATTTACCGGATGTACTTTCTGGATTAAATTTAAAAGTATACAAAAACGAAATGATCTGTATTTTAGGAGGAAATGGTGCGGGAAAAACAACCACTTTAAAGATTTTAAATGGACTTAAAAGACTATATAGAGGTAAACTAAGAATTTGGGGTAAGAAGATAAAGGAGTATAATAAAAATAGTCTATATAGAAATAATATAGCTTCTTTACCACAAAATCCTCAGACACTTTTTGTTAAAAGTACGGTTTATGAAGATTTGCTTGAAGTAACAAAAATCATGGAATATGATAAAAAAGAAAGTAAAGAAATGATAGCAGATATAACAGAAAAACTTGAAATTGAGCATTTGTATAATAGACATCCATATGATCTAAGTGGTGGTGAGCAACAAAAAGCTGCTTTTGCGAAAATACTACTGATGAAGCCCAAAATTATACTACTTGATGAGCCAACGAAAGGTATTGATGCTTATTCGAAAAAAGTTTTAGCGGATATATTAGCACAACTAAAACAAGAAGGAATTACTATTGTAATGGTAACGCACGACATCGAATTTGCTGCTGAGCATGCTGATAGATGTGCAATGTTCTTTGATGGGCAAATCGTTTCTGTAGAAACACCAGTCGACTTCTTTTCAAAGAACAGTTACTATACAACAGCAGCTTCAAGAATTTCAAGACAGTTGTATAGTAATACTATCACTTGCGATATGGTGATTCGTTTATGTAGGGAAAATGGTGAAATTTATGGATAAAGAAAAAAAGATAAGTAAAAAATTTATTATAAGTTTAGTTATATATGCTATTATAATACCTTTAATGATAGCTATTGGCGTTATATTATTTAACGACAGAAAATATAATATAATTTCCATGGGAATAGCCATTTTTTCTTGTATACCGTTTTTTATTCGTTTTGAAAAAAATAAATATGAATCAAGAGAACTTATTGTTATAGCAGTAATGATAACAATTTCAGTTGTTGGAAGGTTAATATTTGCTCCAATTCCAGGTTTTAAACCAGTTACCGCAATCGTAATAATTACCGCAATTGCCTTTGGTTCAGAAGCCGGTTTTTTAACAGGTTCATTTTCGGCTTTAGTATCTAACATGTATTATGGACAAGGACCTTGGACACCCTTTCAAATGTTTGTGTGGGGCTTTATCGGTTTAATTGCTGGTTTAATTTTTAAAAGAAATGAAAAACCAAATGTCATTTTGCTCATAGTAATTGGTATACTAGGCGGTGTAATGTTTTCATTACTAATGGATATTTGGACAACAATTTCAATTGATGGCGTATTTAACCTTTCAAGATATTTAGTATATGTTGCTTCCAGTTTTGTTTTTATGTTGGTGTATGCTGTATCTAATGTAGTCTTTTTATTAATTCTAACAAACCCTATTTTAGAAAAGTTAAACAGAGTGAAACTAAAATATGGGTTATTTGATAAACGTAATGTTTCATAGTTGTTAGTCTTTATATTACTAGAAACATATTATTTGAATCATGCATATTCTCATAAAAAATAAGTAAGCAGAGTTCCTTAAAAGAGTAGGAATTTTGCTTACTTTTTAAGGGTATTTTCGTTATCTAGTAGCAACAGATGTAGCATCAAGAGGAATAGACATTGATAATATATCACTAGTAATTAATTTTGATATTCCAAGAGATCAAGAAAGTTATGTGCATCGGATTGGAAGAACAGGACGTAAAAATACGCAAGGTAGAGCGATTTCTTTCGTGTCTCGTAATGAAGTAAGATGGATGAAAGAAATAGAAGATTATCTGGATAAATTAATTGAATTGAAAATGAGACCTCTTCAAGAAACAGTAAAACAATATCAAGAGGAGTTTGATAAAAAAATCAATACAAAACCTGTTCGAAAAGAGGCGAAGGGTGCATCTCTTAATGCAGGAATCTTGAAATTACATATCAATGCGGGTAGAAAAACAAAGATGAGACCAGCTGATGTTGTAGGAACTCTCTGTAATATTGAAGGTATTACTCCTGATGATATCGGAATAATCAATGTACAAGATATTTCAACCTTTGTTGAAATATTGAATAATAAAGGGGAAATGGTTTATCAAGACCTACAAACTAGAAACATTAAAGGTAGACCACGTAGAGTAAGTAAAGTAATTTATTAAGAATTAACCATTTCTTTAAATTGTCTTATCAAATTTGCCACATTGATTTAGTTTGCTGTTGAAGCTCAGATGTACAAGAAAGAGTTATATGTTGCTTCTATCTGAAGATTTTAAAGTGGAACAAGAAATAATGATTAAAGGCAATGAAAATTTTGTTTTAGCTAGAGATATTAGTTATAAATATAAAAAAACATATATTTTTGGTCTTTATACCAAAATATATGTTTTTTCATATTTAGTAAGTATGTCATTATTTTATAAGAAATCCTTAATCGTACTATTCTCCCTATCTCGATTGATAATCGCAAACACACCACACCAAAGGTAGTGCCTTTTTCCACTAAGTTAATTTAGGTCATAGCTCGTATTAAACAAACCTACAGTATAAATATAGTTATCTTTAATGACTATAGAATTTACACCAACACCTTTTTTTATGATATAATAGATGCATATTGATAACATTTAAAGATGAGGAGAGATTGGATGTTTAATGTATCTGAATATGAATTTATATCAAAAAAATATTTTGATATGGTAAAAACTAGAAGCACTAAATCCAAACTTATATGGACACCAATATTTATTATATATGTAGGAATAATGATTGGGCTATTATTTATTCCCGATTTTATAACGAGTGAGCCCTGGAAATGGCTTTATCCTATCTATGGAGGGTTAATCTTTATTGGATTATTAATTACTATTATTTGGAGTTATTTTGGTGTAAGTGAGAAACCAGCATTTAACTACTTATATAAGGAAGTATATGCTAAAATTAATTTAGAAAATAGATCCTATTATTCATATATACCGTATGAAAAAATTAAGAATAGTTTTAATAAAAATGGAGGTATTTTTTCTAGATATTGTCGTCCTGAAGTAAAAAGACATGTAAGTGGTACTTTAAGAGGTGGAAAACATTTTGATATCTATGATTTATTGTTAATTACAAATAATGGTAAAAATAGACAAGTTCATTTTAATGGAACCTATTTTGTTATTGAAAATCACAATCCATCATTACTCCAAGTAAGATCAAAAGGAAGACCGCATAAAAAAGGGGGAAGTTATAATAAAATTGAAGATATTACTGACATAAAAGTATATCTTGAAAAAGAAAAAATGCTTTCTAACACTGAATTGAAATATGTGCAGGTTGTGAAACAATTAAAAGAAAAATTAGATGTAAAAAAAATATACTTAAGTTTAACCGAAAATGAAATACACCTAGCTATCGAACCTATTGAAAAAATGAGAAAGCAGAAGAATTTGTCAGTTGATAAACTGAATGAGATATATGACTATTTTGTTAATGAATTAAACATAATTGAAGAAATTGTAACAATAGAAGCTTATTAAAAGACTTGGATTGATTATCTTCATGACAGACGATACAATCGTTTGTCTTTTTTTATTGGCAATCTTATAAAACAAGAATGAAAGATGTTATAAAGCTCTCTTGGACACATTGTATAATAAATTTATTTAATTAATCTATCTTTTTTATTATCCTTATCCCGCTTATCATTGAAATTGTTTGTTCAGTGCATATTATGTAAAAATTAACTTATAACCATCTAGAAATAGCACTCAAGAGGTAGTCTTATTTACCAGAATTACATCCATTACTTTTTCTACACATCTATGATTATGTTGATTATGAAAATTAATTATTATTGGTATGAAAATACTATATAATTATAATTAAATTTTAAATCATACATGTAATGAACAAAAACTCATGAATACACACTAAAGTGTAATCATGAGTTTCTCATTTCGGTATACAATCAACAAAAAATAATTATAGTTTCTTATATCCTAGGTAAACGATTAAAAAGTATGCCACAGTTTTTGGCATCATGAAAGCTCCAAGTAGAGGAACAGCTCCACTACCTACAACAACAATGATGTAGCATGCAAATGAAACGATAATCCAAAATCCTAATTGCTTAAATAATGAATATTCTTTTTGACTTCCAACTTTATAGAATAATACGATTATTAGGGCTCCTAGTATAGCGAACGGAATATTTCTTAAGATACCATAGAATAAATTATTACTATTTTGTGTCCATTCATTTCCTGGTAATGCTAATAAAATAAATCTAATTAAGATTAGGATAATAATTGCTAGATGAATTTTATTATCCCTCTTGTTCGTTTTAATTGTATAAACAAGATAAATTAGATAATAAAAGATTGTCATTGTGATACCTGTAATCAGTTTCCCAACTCCAAGGTAAAGGGCATAATCCTCAAGTCCTGTAGTTAAATGCCCAATTATTCTTGGTACTAGATGGAATGAGTCACCAAAACCTAGTAATAATCCCATAAAACCAAAAATTATGATTGCCTTGTCCTGTTTGTTAAATCCTTTTTTGATAATCAAAATTGATATTGAAATAACTGATAATAAATAAGCAATGTCAAAAATCACTTCAAAATAATTCATTTATTTTCTCTCCTTTTGTATATTGTTATTATTTTAGATAAATGGTTTCTAAAAACTGAATAGTCGTAAGTTTTAATAATAATTAGGGCAACTAGATTATTTGCGATAAATGATGAAAGATCATCCTGTTCTTCTTCACTCATAATATAGTCTTTATTTACTTCTGTCTTGATTAGTTTAACCAAGATACTTTGCGCATCGTTATGAAGTGCACGTCCTTTATCAAGGATAGAAGAATTTAATTCTTTAGAAACAAGTTCATAACGAAATCTTGAGCTATATGAAACTAACTCATAGTAAAAAATATCGATTTTATCTAATAATGAAGTACAATTGTTAATTTTACAAGTAACTGATGAGATGTAATTCATCCAAAAATCTTTTATTATATCCATTAGGATGTCGGTTTTATTCTTGTAGTAGTTATAAACCGTTCCTATACCAATCTTACATTCTGTTGATATTTTTCTGATACTAAGATTTTGATATTCACCAGATTGTAAAATCTGCTTTGCGGTATCTAAAATAATCTGTTTTTGGTTTTCTAGTTTTCTCATATAACCTCCATGTGAACATTGTTCACATGTATGATATATTATTTTTATTTATTTGTCAAGTGATTAGAAAACTTAAATTGTGTCAGTAAACTATTATAATTCAAAGTGTCTTAATAAGAATCATATGAAAACAAAACTAAAGAACTTTTAACTAATATATCTTTGAAAAATTTTTTCCTATCTACTTTCATTTTTTATTATCTTTTTATAAATTATAATGTTTTAATTAGGGAAAAGGTTGTGAAATAGTAAGAATATAAGACTTTTCGACAAATGTAGCGAAAAATAGACACTTGAATTAAGTAAAATATAATTAATAGGATATGATGAAATTAAATAGTAAAGGGGGTAGATTGAAAATTATTTCGAAATTAATCCTTTTATAAGTTCTTTTTATTATGGCATTATCTAGTTGTGATGAAAATCCCAAATTACATTTAATAAGGATTTTCTTACTCAATATGAAGTTAACTCAAGTGAACAAGCATGGATTAAATACTTATGGTGTTATTGATATACACATGTCAAACAGAATTTGCTTAATATCATACTAGATGAAAATCTAAAAGTGGCCATAAGAAATAACTTAGACATACTAGAAGGACCTATTAATTTAGAGGAGGCGATGAATATTAGAGCGTTAGAAGCAAACTCAATGAATATTGTAGATATGTCAGGAATTGAATATCTAACAGACTTAGAGAAATTAAATTTAAGTAATAATCAAATTAGTGATATTTCAGAAATTTGTAATTTAACGAACTTAAAAAAATTATCTTTATTTGATAATCAAATTAGTAATATTTCAGCGTTAAGTAATTTAACCAATTTATCTTATTTAAATCTTACTTTTAATCAAATTAGTGACATAACTGGATTGAATAATTTAACTAATTTAACTTCATTATATTTGGAGTATAACCAAATCAGTGATGTGACAACACTTGGTTACTTAACTAGTTTAACAGACTTATTATTAACTGGAAATCAAGTAAGTAGTCTTACTGGGTTAAGTAAATTAACAAATCTTGTAAGGTTAAAGTTAAGAAGTAATGAGATTACTGATTTAACACCGATTAGTAATTTAACAAATCTTATAAAGTTATATTTAGGTAGTAATCAAATAAACAATATATCACCTTTAGGTGATTTAATAAATCTCACAGAATTAAATTTAAATAGTAATCAAATAAGCGATATAACAATATTGAGTCATTTAACGAATCTATCAATATTAAAGTTAATAAATAATGAAATAAGTGATATAACACCGATAAGTAATTTAACAAATTTAAAGGATTTAAGTTTATTTGATAACCAAATAAGTGATATAACACCATTAAGCAATTTAATAAATCTTAATGTATTGAATATCTCAAATAATAATATATCTGATATTAATATTTTACGTACTATGTTTGATAACGGGGCATTTACTACCGAAACACCTATACCATATAATATTTATTTAGATAGAAATCCAATTGATATTTCTGAAGGTACTGATGCATATAATACCATTAAATATTTAAAAGATAATGGAGTATCAATTAATATTTCACTAGATTAATAGTTATATAGGGATTTATAGAATATGATAAAATAAAAAAGCAACCATGATAAAATCGTGGTTGCTTTTAACTTTAATTTTTATTATATGTATATAATTTTACAACATCTACTTATTTTCCTGTAATCCAAAATGTTCTATAACTAATTTTTGTCGATCTAAGAAATCAGTAGATTCAGTTCTAAGTAAATATTTGAATCCACTATTTAGTGCTTTTTTTGTTTCAATAGAGGCAATTCTTCTGGCGACTTTTCTAGAATGTAATATAGATTGTTTTGGATCAGTAGTATTTTGTAAAATACAGTTATATACATCTAATTTATCATCTCTTTCAAAATACTCATTAAATACTACTTCTGGATCCGCAAGTAAAAAAATTACACGGTTATACTCAGAAACTTGCTTTAATATTTCTGGCATACAATGAACGTCTACGATTACTTTCTGATCCTCTTTTTGTGCTAATTGAACTAAATCCATAATAATGAAATCCATTTCTTCTAGTTCACTTTCAAGTAGCCAATTTGTTTTATCTTCTATTTCTCGATTAAAGAATTCATCCCAACCAAGAAATTTACGATTCATATTTGGTTGGTCTTTAATAGTGCTATATTTTCTATGATTCCAATAGTTATCATCAGCGCAATAAAAAATCATATCAAATTTTTCACTTAGTGATTTTGCCATTGAAGACTTCCCGCCACAATTTGTTCCAGCTATGAAATAAACATTTTTTAATTTTTCTTTTAAAATATTATTTTTAATATTCATTTTATCTCTCCTTATAATTTCTTTTAATTATAAAGAGTTATTTCGTATTTTTATTGGTCTATAATTACAAATATACATTATATCAACCTCCAACATTCATTATAACAAACTTTAATATTTATTCAAGTATATAAACAAAAATCCTATATAAAGAGATAGAAAAAATCATAAATATTTTTGTTTCTTGAAATATTTAGAAGAGTGCTTATAGATTGATTGAAATACATTGGCGTTTTTTTGGAGGAAGACTATTTATTTTAAGTATATAAGTGATATAATTAGATTAAGTCTTAATTTACTATTATAATAATTAGATGAGGATTGAAGGAATGAGATAATGAGAAAAAGAATATTAAACTGTCTTAATGATATTGAAAAAGAAGAAAATGTTAAAATTATATTCGCAGTTGAATCTGGAAGTAGAGCTTGGGGATTTGCATCAGAAGATAGTGATTATGATGTCAGATTTGTTTATGTTAGACCTAAAAATGAATATTTAAAAATTAATAAAAATCGTGATGTAATTGAGTATATGTTAAATGAGGAATTAGATATTAACGGTTGGGATTTAGATAAGACATGTAAATTAATGTTTTCATCAAATCCAACTCTTTTTGAGTGGATTAATTCACCTATCGTTTATTATTCAACACCTTTTTTAAAAGATATAAAAGATCTTTCAAAGGATTATTTTTCTACACGATCTGTGGTATACCATTACTTACATATGGGTATTAGTAACTATGAAAAATATATTAGAAACAAAGAAAAAGTTGTCTTTAAGAAGTATTTTTATGTTTTAAGACCTATATTAGCAGCCCTTTGGATTTTAAAGTATAATTCTGTACCTCCAATACTCTTTTCTACATTAGTTGATGATCTTCTTAAGGGAGAACTTAAACCAATTATTAATACTTTGCTTGATATGAAAATAAAAACAAATGAGAAAAAGACAATTAATCGTATTGAATTATTAAATGTATATATTGAACAGCAAATTCAACTGATTGAACAGGAAGTCTCTTTATTCAAAAATAATTTAGTTACCTACGATAAATTAAATAAATTATTGATAAAAGGTATTGATTATTTTTTTGAATAAAATCATATTATTCTAACATTTATAGTAATGATGGCTGATAATAAATATTAAATTAAACATTAGTTCTATAAATAAAATAACAATTTAAAAGGGGAGAAATATATGAAGAAAGTAATACAGATTGTAGCTATATATTTGATAGCTATTGTAGCATTAACAAGTTGTCGCCATAAGACTGAGGATTTAATTGAAGAAGCTATAAGGGATACTATAGGTAAACCAACTGGTAAAATCACTCAAAAAGATTATGATAGTATAACTTCTCTAGATTTAAAAAATAAGTATATAACAGATTTATCAGGTATTGAACATTTAACAAATCTTACAGAATTGGATTTATCTTATACTTTTATAAGAGATGTAACACCTTTAAGTAAATTAAAAAATCTCAAAGTATTATACTTTAAGAGTAATTTTTTACGGGATATAACACCCTTAGGTAATTTAACAAATCTAACAGAATTGTCCTTAGGTACAAATGGAATAAGAGATCTAACTCCATTGAGCAATTTAACAAATCTTACATACTTGTCTTTATGGAATAACGAAATAGAGGATTTAACCCCTTTGAGTAATTTAACTAATCTAAAAACATTAGACTTATGTAGAAATCAAATAAGTGATATAACACCTTTAAGCAATTTAACCAATCTAACGAAATTATATTTGGCGAATTGTATGTGTCCCCCATATAATCAAATAAGTGATATAACACCTTTAAGCAATTTAACAAATCTCAAAGAATTATGGTTAGGGGGAAATACAATAAGTGATTTTACTCCCTTGAGTCATTTAACAAACCTAACTTTATTAAGTATATGGGGAAGTGGAATGACTGATATATCAGCCTTGAGTCATTTAACAAATTTAACAGAGTTATATTTGATGGGTAATAAAATCAATGATTTAGCACCAGTGAGCAATTTAACAAATCTAACTTTATTGGATTTAGGTGGAACAGGAATAAGTGATATATCATATTTGAGTAACTTAACAAATCTAAAAGATTTAAATTTGAAAAATAATACAATAAATGTTTTACCCACTTTAAGTAATTTAACAAGTCTAACAGAATTAAACTTGTCGAATAATCAAATAACTGATATAACATCATTGAGTAATTTAACAAACCTTAGAGATTTAGATTTAACTGAAAATACAATAAGTGACCTAACACCCTTGAGTCATTTAACAAATTTAAAAGAATTAGATTTAAGTAAAAATATAAAAATTGATTTAACAACGTTGAAAAATTTAACAAATCTAACCTTGTTAAGTTTATGGGAAAATGAAATAAAGGATATAACCCCTTTGAGTCATTTAACTAGTCTAACAGTATTAAATTTGTCGAATAATCAAATAAGTGATTTAACCCCTTTGAGCAATTTAGCAAATCTTACATATTTGTCTTTAAGGAATAACGAAATAGAGGATTTAACCCCTTTGAGTAATTTAACAAATCTAACAGATTTAACTTTATCGTATAATCAAATAAAGGATCTAACCCCTTTGAGTAATTTAACAAATCTAACAGAATTGGATTTATCGTATAATCAAATAAGTGATTTAACCCCTTTGAGTAATTTAACAAATCTAACAGAATTGGATTTATCGTATAATCAAATAAGTAGTATAACACCCATAAGCAATTTAGTTAATCTTAAATATTTAGACCTTTCACAAAATAATATTTCTGATATCAGTATATTAAGATCAATGGTTGATAATGGTTCATTTACATCTGGTCTAAGTGATCATAATAATTATCATTTAATATTAGGTAAAAATTCAATTGATATCACCAAAGGATCAGATGCATATAAGATGATTATGTACTTAAAAAGAAAAGGCGTTTCAATTGATATTTATTAAACAAATAATTGTGATTTCTTTAAGAATTAAAATTAATATCATACATAACTATATTATAAAAAAACGAAGTCATGATTTATATTATGACTTCGTTGTGTATTTGTAGTATAAAAGTACTGTGGTTTATAAACAAAAATTCATTATAGTAAATTATTTCCAAACATGATAAAATAGTAATTGTATATTTGATATCAATCGTAGTAAGGGAGGAAGTAATAAGGTAGTTTTTACTACTTTATGACAATAATAATGTTAGTAAAAATATTGTTTTTATTTATGATTTATGCATTAATAGGGTGGATATGGGAAACACCATATGTATCATTTAACGAAAAAAAATATATTAATCGAGGCTTTTTAAGGGGACCATATATTCCTATCTATGGATTTGCTTGTGTGACGATTATATTAAGTATGGGTATATTTGATAATATGAACGATAATAGTTTTATCACAATTATTTGTCAAATATTATTTATCAGCTTAGTATCTGCAGTTTGGGAGTATTGTACATCATATATCTTAGAGATTATATTTAAAACAAGATGGTGGGATTATAGTAAACATAAATTTAATCTAAATGGTCGTATTGCTTTAGACTATACTATTTTATTTGGTATTGGTGGATATATCCTTTGGCGGTTTGTCAATCCATTTGTTGAAAATGTATATGATTTATTACCTACTAATGTATTATATTTTATCCTTTATGGTTTTTATTTTATATTTATGATAGATAATATAAATACATTTAGAGATATGTTTAAACTTCGTAGTATTGTTGATAAACTTCATTTTATTAGTAATGAATTATCAGAAAAATCGGATACTGCCTTTGAACACATATATACAAGTATTCAACGGAAAAAAGATGGAATTGGAAAAGAATTAAATTATTTTAAAGAAAAATACGAAGAAAAAGCCAGTAAATCTCTTGAACATAAAATACAACAATTAAATCAATTATTGAAAACATCTAAAAATATATCTAGATTCTTTAAAAAATTTCCAAAAACACCATCAAAGAGTTATGAATATATATTAAGTATTTATAGAAAAAATAAAAATAAAAAATAATGTGATATTTAAATATAGTAGTTTTTAATAAAGGACTGATGAAAAATGTATGCATTAGTATTATCAGGTGGTGGAGCCAAAGGATCTTATCAAATTGGGGTTTGGAAAGCACTTAGAGAATTGAAAGTTGATGTATCTTTGGTTGTTGGGACAAGTGTTGGTGCGCTTAATGGTGCTTTTTTTGCTCAAAACCAATATGAAGAAGCTTATAATATGTGGTCAAATATCAAAATGAAAAATGTCTTTGAATTTGATGAGAACCTTTTAGATGAAATTAACAAGATTCGTGAAGAAGGGTTTTCAACTTTAAATTTAAAAATGATTAAACAACCTTTGGAGAAAATCATAAAAGATAGAGGGATAGATATTACTCCACTTAGACAAATGATTGATCATTTTTTAGATGAAGATATAATTAGGAAATCTAATATAGATTTTGGGTTTGTAACTTTTTCAATCACAGAAAGAAAACCATTAAAATTATTTTTAGAAGATATCCCTTATGGAGAATTAAAATATTATTTAATGGGGAGTGCATCTGTTCCAGGATTTTCACCAGATAAAGAGGATAATAAACGATTTATTGATGGTGGAATATATGATAATTTCCCTATTAAGATGGCTATTGAAAAAGGATATAAAGAAATCATCGCCGTTAGTTTGAAACCTAAAAGGCTAAAACGTTATTGTGGTGTTGATGTTACTTATATCCATCCTTCAAATAGACTAGGAAGTTTTCTTTATTTTAATAAAGAAAGATCATTAATTAATATGGAAATGGGCTATTTGGATGCATTAAAAGCTTTTGATAAATTAAAAGGAATTAATTATTATTTTTATAATTTACCATCAGAAAAGGAGATCTTTTATTGTTTAAATTCATTGAAAGAAGATGAAATTAAAACAATAACAAGACTTAGTATCCATCGAGAGTGTTTAAATCATCGCATTTTGTTTGAAGAAGCAATCCCTATACTGTCTAAAATCGTTAGTTCAAGTAAAAAAGAAACTTATGAAGATTTTATACTATTTATATCAGAATACATCGCTAAAGAATTAGATGTTGAAAGACTGGTTAAGTATGATTTCTATGAATTTCTAAAAATCATAAATAGTCATGAAATTGATAATAATTCATTAAATTATGCGATCATTGTTATTTTGAATGCCTTATATAGGAAATTACATGCATAATCATACATATTTAAATTAATTTAAGTGATTTAAAATAGAAGTGGACATGTAACAAATATGTTCATTTTCTTTATAAGTTCCTAATATTATTATCTTATAAGTGTATTAAACGAGGAGGAGAATGGATGAATTCTAAAGTAGTGATAATTACTGGGGCAAATTCTGGGATAGGTAGGGCCGCAACAATTAAGTTTGCAGAAGCAGGTTCTACTGTAATTATGGCATGTAGAAACATTGAAAAAAGTAAAAAGGTACAAAAAGAGATTATTGAAAGGACAAAAAATAGTCATATAGATTTAATAGAATTAGATATTTCATCATTTAAATCAATTAAGTGTTTTTGTAAGACATTTAAAAATAAGTATAAGAAATTAGACATTTTAATACATAATGCAGCTTATTTTAATTATGGTGAAAAAAACTATCAACTAAGTTCAGATGGAATTGAATTAACATTTGCGACGAATATAATAGGTCCTTTTCTAATGACACAAATGTTAATTGACGAGCTTAAGAAATCAGATGATGCTAGAATTCTTACAGCTTGTACCACAAATATTAGACACTTTTTTGAAGCGAAAAGAAAAATAGATTTTGATAATCTCCAAGGAGAATTTAAAGATAGTAGACCATATAATGTTTATAAAATGTATGGAGATTCCAAAATGGCTTTATTAATGCTCACTTTTAAAATGGCAGATACATTAAAAAAAGATAATATTAAAGTAAATTCGATTCAAATTCCTGCGACAAAAACATCAAAAGAGACTAGAAAAAAGCTAAAAATAATATGGAGAATGATTGCGAAGATGCAAAATATGTTTAGTTTGTTACCTGAGGAAATGGCAGATATCTATTTGGATATATGTACATCAGAAGAATTCAAAGATATAACAGGTAAACTGATTAATGATAAAAGAGAAATTGTTCAATCATCACTTTATTCTAATAGTATAATAGATGATATCAAACAATTTTTTGATAAAAGTGTTTACCCTAAATATGCTGATAAGATAGAGAATATTGATAAAGTTTGGGAATTATGTGTAAAGTTAACTGAATCTAATAGTTCTTAATATTTTGTTATATCTTAAAAAATAAGATTGATAGTCTACTCAATGGAATTAATTCAATCAGTATTACTAATGTTAAACCTATTGGGTTGATTTTTCTAAATAATTGAATTATATTGTTAATAGGTAATAAATAGAGAGGGGGATAACATCTATGGATTTATTAAGGATAAGTGATTTAAACCAAGAACAGATATTAAAAATTTTTGATTTGGCAGATAAACTAAAATCAAAAGGAAATCAGAGCATACTTGAAGGAAAAACATTTATATTATTTTTCCCTGAATCGAGTATAAGAACTAGAATTTCCTTTGAAAAAGGTATTCATGATTTAGGTGGTCAAGTTATCTTATTTCCACCAGAAACTCTTGACAAAAGAGAGAAATTAGAAGATGTTATTAAGTATATGGAAAATTGGTCAGATTGTGTTATTGTTAGGTATAAAGATATTAATAAACTTTTCGAACTTGCGAAATATTCACAGATTCCTATTATTAACGCAATGACTTCATTTAATCATCCATGTGAGATTCTTTCAGATTTGTATTCAATAAGCAAACTAAGAAAGGATTATAAAGAATTAACTTATACTTTCGTTGGAGAAAATGGAAATATTTCAAGGTCATGGATGGAAATCGCAAGAGTGATGAATCTTGAATTTCATCACGTATGTACACTTGAAAATAGAATAAAAGAAAATGATGAAAATTATATGTTTCATATTGACCTTGATAATATTTTAACTAAAAGTGATATTATACTAACAGATCCTATATCAAGAGATTTGAAAACAAATGATTATATCAGTAAATACCAAATAACACTTAAGCGAATGAAGCAAACAAAAAATAATTCATTATTAAATCCATGCCCGCCTTTTTACAGAAATGAGGAAGTAAGTAAGGATGTTATAGAATCTAAATTTTTTGTTGGACACAATTTTAAGAAAGACTTATTATATATACAACAAGCAATTATTATATATTGTCTTGGAGAATCAAAATAATCAAATAGGAACAAAATAGGGGACATATATCAAGTTTAATTCTATTCAAAGAGATATGATAAGTAAGGCTTCTTATTCCTAATGACCATGTCTACATAAATCATTTATAAATAAATATTAATTACATATTATTTAAACATCTAAGGAAACAAAACTTGATTGTAAAAGTATTATAGAAAATTTTTGAACAGAAAATATGGGAGGAAGGTATGAAAAATTTAATAAAATGGATTGTTATTTTTGTAGTTATTTTAACATTAACCGGTAGTACTAAACAGATATTTGCTGATTCAAATCTTGAAAAAGAAATTAGAAGTGCTATAGGTAAACCAACTGGATTAATTACTTAAGAAGAATATGAAAGTATAGTTTATTTAGATTTAAAAAATAAGCATATTATAGATTTATCAGGAATTGAACATTTTACAAATCTCACAAAATTAGATTTAAGTAATAATAATATAAAAGATATAAAACCATTAAGTAAATTAACTAATTTAACAGAATTAGATTTATCGAAAAATATTATCTATGATTTGACACCCTTGAGTAATTTAACAAATCTTAAAGAATATAACCCCCTTGAGTAATTTAACAAATCTAACTTATTTAAATTTATGGAGTAATTTTATAAAGGATATAACAGCCTTGAGTAATTTAACAAATCTAAGTCATCTAAGTTTAGGGGGAAATTGGATTAGGGATATAACACCCTTGAGTAATTTAACAAATCTAAAAATTTTATGGTTACATTGTAACCCAATAAGTGATAAAACAGCATTGAGTAATTTAACAAATCTCACTGATTTATCATTGAATGATAATCCCAAAATGGATAAAACACCACTAGATAACTTAACAAATCTAAAAAATTTCGAGTTTTGGGATTATTATTGTAATTAATAAATAACAAGGATAGGTACGGTGATTAAAAATAAACAAAATGAAGAAAACACACGTATAAAGAGTAACATAATTAATCAATAGTAGTAGAAATTTTGATTAGATAGATTTCTATAATAGGTTCTATCAAAAAAGATATAATTAACATAGGTGGTGAAAGAATGAAAGAAATAATTAAAAAGACAGAGAAGTTCTTATACATGTATTTAAATGAAGCAAATGAAAGATTACCGATAGATGCAAAACCAATACCAGTTGAAGAAATTAAATATAGGTATGAACATAGTTTAAGAGTAGCTAATGTTGGAATAAAGCTTGCAGAAAGAGAAGGCGCTAATAAAAGGGTAGTTACCCTTGGATGCTTATTACATGATGTAGGAAAATATGATTGTGAAAAAAATATTGATCATGGAAGACAATCAGCAAAAGTAGCTAGAAGCTTTTTAGAGACACTAAATTTAACCAAAAAAGAAATAGATGATATTTGTTATTCAATTGCAGTACATGTAGATGGGATAGCTGGTTATGAATATGAGGATATAATAGAAGCTGAAATTGTAACTAATGCAGATAATATTGATCGTTTTAGTGCTTATAGAATCTATCAACAAATGGCTTGGGATTATAGAAATGGAAGTTTTCCAGTCAACCAAGAAAAAGATCGTATTCTAAAACGTATAGAACGTTTACAAAATCTTTATGATACCTTTCATTTAAAAACAAAATCTGGAGATGAATGGTTTAAGGAAAATGTTAAATTTCAAATTCAATTCTATAAAAGATATTTAAAGCAATTAGAAATTACTATTGTACCAGGAGTAGATGAATCTTAAGTGAACTAGCGGTGAAGACATTTTGGATTTTAGGTTAAAGAATAATTATTTTCAATATTTTTTCTTGACTCATAAATGATATGTTTTTGGTCTTATTATGTATTTATATAAATTAAAAGAGCACATTAATAAGAATTTATTATGTGCTCTTTTTTGATGGTTTAAAGTAGTTCTTTGTAATGATTTTAAATAAAAAATCCAGATATTGGTTTAGAATTTCAGCATATGAAAAAATATCTAATGAAAAGGAATTTATTTTAAAAAGTGTAAAAAAATAAAATGTATTAAACATACATTCATAGTCTATAGAGGCTATTTAAGTAATTTAAAGTTTGTGAATTTTTTTTCAAATTCAAAACGTTTTCATATGTCAAACCAATTGAAGATGATAAAAAATTGTGTTAAACTACTTGTGAAAATAAATACAAACTAAATTCAAGGAGGTATTTTAAATGGAAAAGAAAACTGTGAACATTGAAAATATGATTGATGAATTAGTAAATAATGCTGAGAAAGCACTTCAAGACTATATGTTGCTAAGTCAGGAAGAAGTAGACTCAATCGTGCATGAAATGACGCTTGCAGGAATTGATAAGCATATGGACTTAGCAAAATTAGCAATTGAGGAAACTGGAAGAGGCGTTTTTGAAGATAAGGTCATCAAGAATATCTTTTCTACTGAATATATATGGCATTCAATAAAGAAACAAAAAACTGTAGGTGTAATTGATCAAAATCCATTAGAAGATTATATTGAGGTTGCAGAACCAATCGGGATTGTTGCAGGAGTTACTCCAGTTACAAATCCAACATCTACAACAATGTTTAAATCATTAATTAGTGCTAAGACAAGAAACCCAATTATTTTTGCATTCCATCCTTCATCTCAAAAATGTTCTGTAGCTTCAGCGAAAGTATTAAGAGATGCTGCAGTAAAAGCAGGAGCTCCAAAAGATTGTATTCAATGGGTACATACACCATCTATTGAAGCAACAAATATGTTAATGAATCACAAAGGTATATCTTTAATACTAGCAACTGGGGGATCTGGAATGGTGAGAAGTGCTTATAGTGCTGGAAAACCAGCGCTTGGTGTAGGACCTGGAAATGTACCATGTTATATTGAAAAAACTGCGAATGTTGAAAGAGCATGTACAGATTTAATGTTATCAAAAACATTTGATAATGGAATGATTTGTGCGAGCGAACAAGCAGTTATTGTTGATAAAGAAATTTCAAAGCAATTTGAAGAATTTATGAAAAGTAATAATTGTCATTTCTTAACTAAAGAAGAAACACAAAAAGTGACGGAATTTATGTTCCCAGAACAAAGATTAAACGCTAGTGTTGTAGGTAGAAGTGCTTATGATATCGCAAAAAGTGCTGGCGTTAAGGTTAACGAAGATACAAAAATATTAATCGCAAAATTAACTAAGTTTGGTGATGAGGCACCACTTTCAAAAGAAAAATTATCACCAGTTCTTGCTTATTATGTTGTTAATAATCATGATGAAGGATTTAAAGCAGCTAGAACAATGTTAGAAATTGGTGGATTAGGACATTCAGCAGTAATTCATTCAACTGATGAAGACTTATGTACAGCTTATGGTAAAGCAATGAAAGTTGGTAGAGTTATTGTAAATTCACCATCTTCTCA
Source organism: Mycoplasmatota bacterium (assembly GCA_018394295.1). Classification (NCBI taxonomy): domain Bacteria; kingdom Bacillati; phylum Mycoplasmatota; species Mycoplasmatota bacterium. Next base: position 1,409,119 of record CP074573.1, on the reverse strand, counting down.
AGGGGCAATTGGAGATATCTATAACACTAATATGCCATCACTAACATTAGGATGTGGATCATATGGTAGAAACTCAACAACATCAAATGTAAGTAGTGTAAACTTAATTAACAAGAAAAGAATCGCTAAAAGACGTACGAATATGCAATGGTTTAAAGTACCACCAAGAATTTATTTTGAATACAATTCAATTCAATATCTTGAAAAAATGCGTGATATTTCAAGAGTATTCATTGTTACAGATGAAGTAATGGTGAAACTAGGATACGTTGAAAAAGCTTTATATTACTTAAGAAAAAGACATTCAAGTGTTGCTATCGAAGTATTCTCAAATGTTGAACCAGATCCAAGTTTTAAAACCATTAGAAATGGTGTAGAAGAAATGAAACGTTTCAATCCTGACTGTATTTTAGCGATGGGTGGAGGTTCAGCGATTGATGCTGCGAAAGGAATGTGGTTATTCTTTGAACATCCAGAAACATCATTTGGTGGATTAAAACTTAAGTTCTTAGATATAAGAAAACGTTCATTCCCTTATCCAAAATTAGGTAAAAAAGCAAAATTTGTAGCAATTCCTACAACTTCAGGAACAGGAAGCGAAGTTACTGCATTTAGTGTTATTACAGATAAGGAAAATGGAAATATTAAATACCCACTAGCTGATTATGAATTAACACCGGATGTAGCGATTATTGACCCTCAGTTCTGTATGACGATGCCAAAAGATATTACAGCTGATACAGGACTTGATGTATTAACTCATGCTATTGAAGCTTATGTTTCAATCTTAGCAAGTGATTATACAGATGCATTAGCTATAAAAGCAATTGAATTAGTCTTCAAGTATTTACCAAGAGCCTATAATAATGGATTAAATGATGCTGAAGCGAGAGAAAAAATGCATAATGCATCAGCGATCGCTGGAATGGCATTTACAAATGCATTCTTAGGAGTAAACCATTCATTAGCACATAAACTTGGTGGAGAATTCCATATCCCTCATGGTCGTGCTAATGCGATAATACTTCCAGAGGTTATTAAGTATAACTCTCAGAAACCAACTAAATTTACTACTTTCCCTAAATATGAAAAATTTATTGCTGATAAGAAATACTGTCAAATTGCTAAATATTTAGGATTACCTGCAAAAAGAACACAAGAAGGTGTTGATAGTTTAATTAAAGCGGTAAATGATCTTAAAAAATCAATTAACAGTCCAGCTACTATTAGTGAATGTGGTATTGATGAAAAACTATATATGTCTAAGGTAAAAGCAGTAGCAACAAATGCTTTTGAGGATCAATGTACAACAACTAATCCTCGCTACCCATTAATTAAAGAATTAGAAAGTATTTTAGTAAAATCATATAAATAATTTTTTAAGAATTATGAACCTAATATTTCCATATTAGGTTCATGTTTTAAATTAAATAATTTAATGTTAGAGTTATTTAAAATTTGGTTATTATAAAAAGAATTATTAATTCTATACAAGCAAATACAAATGATTAAGAAGAATTTTTTTTGTTGCTCGCACACTTGTTTATCAATGCAAGATAGATATAAATTATCTATAGAAAAATATTTAGGTGACTTCTATAACCTTCAAGATATCTTAGGTAAATAATTATGTGAGAATAATATTAAAGAGTACATTTTGATAATAAATGTACTCTTTTCTTTGTTGAGAAAGAGTAAAAGACAATTGTAAAAAAGTACAATATAAGGTAACATGTTATTGACTATTTTTATTAGTAATGATAAGATTTAATCAACTGAATATATGTAATGGTGTCCTAAGGACATAACAGGGAATTGAGTTTGAAGCTCAAGCTGTCCCAGCAACCGTGATACAGACGAAATGCATTTAGTCACTGAGAAATCGGGAAGGCGCAAAGTAGGATGAAGTTAAGCCGGTAGACCTACCACTACACAAATTATTCTCCTGGGTAATGAGATTTATAATAAACAAGTTTTTTTTGCTTGGTAACTTTAGTATGTAAGTCATATTCCTTGGGGTATGACTTTTTTTATTTGTTTAAATTGCTTGATGTAAACATTAAAAAAAACATTTTAAATTGATTAGCATTAGTAAAATAGTTATTAAATAACTAAAGGAGTTAATGATGAAAATTTACCTACTTAGACATGCCAAAACAAAAGCAAATGAAGAAAAAAGATACACTGGTAAAAATGAAATTGATATATCAGAAAAGGGGATATCTGAAATATTAGAAGTAAAAAAATATACTAATTATCCTGAAAATATTGATTTATATGCTTCTTCATTAAATAGGACTAAGCAAACACTAGAAGTGATATATGGTAAAAATGTTAATATCAAAGAGTTATTACCCTTTTTAGATGAAATAAATTTTGGAGATTTTGAAGGATTAACCTATCAAGATCTTAAGCATAATAAAAATTACTTATCTTGGATTAATGATCATTTTAATATAACGCCTATAAATGGTGAGAATTATCAAGATTTTAAGAAAAGAGTTATCACAAACTTCTTAGATTATGTAAAAACATTAAAAAGTGATTCATTATTTATGACTCATGGTGGTGTAATAAGAGTCATCATGTCAACACTGATTGATGAATCTAGAAACTTCTTTGAATGGGAAATACCAAACGGTTTAGGTTATGTATTAGAATATGAAGGTGGTAAATTTATTGGTTACGAGATCTTTCAATGAAAAAAATAGTTTATTTGAACTTTTAGTTTATTAATCAATCTTATTCAAATACATAAGATTGATTAAAAGAATATAAAAAATATAAAGGAGAAGATTATGAATTACACAAAAAAAATAACTATTATTGCGGTACTAATTGCATTAAGTGTTCCTCTATCACTAGTAAAACTACCATTAGGTGTTGCAACAGCATCGTTTGACGCTGTACCTGGTTATTTAGCAGCTGTCCTATTTGTGCCTTTTATTGGGGGGATTATTGGTTTTATTGGACATTTGGCAACCGCTTATTCTTCAGGGTTTCCATTTGGAATATTAATTCATTTTATTATCGCAACGTCAATGTTTGGTAGTTGTTATATGTTTGGATTTCTCTATAAGAAAAGTAAGATGATTGGATTTATTGTAGGCGTTTTATTAAATACATTCCTTGCTGCTCCATTTTTATTATTACTATTACCAACAGAAGCAGTTATAGCGACGTTTATTCCAATTGCAATAGCTAGTACTTTAAACATCCTTGTTGGGATACTTGTTTATGAAAGAATTAAAAATATTTTTTCTGATTCGTATGAGGAGTATTAATTTTATTGTTTTGTTAGAAGGAAATATTAAGTACTAGATTAAAGAAACAGATTATGTTTAGTGAGGTAGAAGTGGAAAGGAAGATGCTTATGAAGAAACTATTCAAGAGATTTATTATGACAGTTGGCTTTTTTACTACAATAAGAGTTCCTTTTATAGAATGGAATGAAGAAGACAACAAGTATATGCCTATATTTATCCCTTTAATTGGTGTTGTAATAGCATTATTTTTATATGTTGTTATTTTGTTAATAGATTATTTAAATTTTTCATCTCTATTTGGTTCAATGCTAATTGTAGTATTTTTCATATTTATTACAGGGGGATTACATTTAGATGCATTCATGGATACATGTGATGCTCATTTTAGTAGAAGAGATATACCAAAAAAATTACTTATAATGAAAGATTCAAATATTGGTGCTTTTGCTGCTGTCTATTTGTTTGTATTACTTTGTAGTAAATTAGTAATCATTAATGAAATAATAATTCAAAATAAACTAACACTTGTAATATTATTAATTCCAATTATATCAAGATTATTTCAATCAATTTTACTATTAAACACAAAATTCGCAAAAGAAGATTCATTAGCTTCAATGTATGGAAAACTTAATAAAAAATATCAAGTGTATTTTATCCTTTACTTTATCCTAGTAGTTACTTTTGGGTTTATTATAAACCAGATATACATAACAATATTTATGATTTTAATCGCTCTTATATATCTGTTCATTTATAGAAAATTTGCTTTAAAACAGTTTGGTGGAATCACTGGTGATATTATTGGAGCTTACATTGAAATTACAGAAGTGCTCTTATTCTTGGGTGTTTTAATATATGATTTTTTACCTTTGTGGTAAGTATATAAACTTATTACTAACTATATAACTAAAGAATATTACAGAATCGAAGTGAAGATATTATGAAAGATTATTTAGAACTTAAAGATACAAGCAACTTAATAGTGACAGTAGACAACGCAGGTAGTATTGGTGAGAAAAAGGATGATCAAGTTAAAGTTTCTTGTGAATTATTATCCTATTATACAGTTAGAAATGCGGTAATGGAAAATATGAGTCAAAATACAACTCTTAAAGCCTTAGTATTTACTAATTTTTGTGGTGATGAAAATCATCATAAATTAGTAAGTGGAATAAATAAAGTACTAGAAGAACTTGAAATTAACATCCCATATATTAGTAGTACAGAAACTAATTTTACTATGAATCAATCTGCATTTAGTGTCACTGTTATCGGAGAAAAACTAGATAAGGAAAGACCAAGATATAATAATTATGCAGTTGTGGGATATCCTCTTATTGGAAATGAACTAATTGATAATCCTCACCAAGTGATTACTTTAAAAGAATTTAAACAATTAGTTAACAATTCTAATATTTCTAAAGTTGTTTGTATTGGTTCAAAGGGAATATATGAAAAAGGGAAAAGAATATTTGATAAATCATTTACTTCAGATACAATTGATTTATATAAAAGCGCTGGTCCATCAACCAGTGTTTTAATTGAATATGATAATTTTAATTCATTGCCTAAAAGCCTATTAAATAAAATAACAATTTTAAACTAAAAAAGATTTAAAGGTGCTTAATTTATTTTTTATTAAGTATAAGGCAATTTCTTAATAACACAACTATTAAGATTTAGTTATTTACAGAATAAAAACCTTATTATATTCTTTGTTGACAATTAATTAGGACAAATCTAAATATTTCCTAGAATATTTTTATTCTAGGTTTTTTTATATTTATATAAATGTTTTTTGTGACTATATAATGAAAATTGATGTTAGTTATTTGAATCTAATAAGGATATGTATTAAATTTTCATAATTATATTTCAGCAATCTTTGGTAAACTATATTTTTCTGTATTATCTTTAAAAATTGAACGAAATACTTCACATTTAAAGAAAAACGTGATAATATTAAAGAAAAATAAATATAAAATGACTAATTAAGAATATTAATAGAGATTATTACTTTATAATTAGTACATAATTCTTTGTTTGTGAAGAATTATTAGCAAATATTAAAGTGAGCTAACTATTTAGAATGCAAGTGTTTTTTAATAAAAATTTTAAAAAATATTTTCTAAATAAATAAGTATGCTAAAAAGAACTCAAGGAACTTTGAGTTTTAGATCTTTGATAATTTAATATGTTAATGTTTAGTTACATAAGCTGTATTATATTTCAATATAGAATATATGGTTCTTATAACTTTCTTTCCTACATGGCTTAATGCAACAAAATGGTGTTTACCTTCATTAATCTTTTTTTGATAATATTTAGAGAATTTTTCATCTGAATGAATGATTCTATTAGATACATGATGTATTGCATAACGCATGTATTTTGAGCCTCGTTTTGACATTTTCGAATTACTAGATTCAAATTCACCAGATTGATAAATAGATGGTTCAGCACCAATAAAAGCAACTAGTTTATCTTCACTAGAAAATAATGAAATATCGCCAATACCGGCAATTAATATTGCTCCTGTTGTATATCCAACGCCAGGAATAGAAAGAATTATAGAAAAGTGTTTATCCATTATTTCTTTTATGTAGTTATCGTATTGATCTAGTTGTGAATTTAAAAACTGAATTTTCTCAACAATTAATCGGATTTCAAAAGCATAATATGAAGCATCATCGCCAATAGATTCTTTCGCTAATTGTTTAATTAATTTCGCAGTGGTTAAATAGTGATGGCCCTTAGAATGCTTTTTAAGAAGATTAGATAACGCATCTATACGTGTGTTTTTGATTACAGAAGGAATAGAGTAGGTTTTTAATAATTCTAATGAACAATTTATATATAAGTTACTAAATACAGTTTTATATTCTGGAAAAGCATAGTCAATTAGATTAGATAATTGAATTTTAGTTTGAGAAATCTCTTTAGTTAATCTAATTCTGTGACGTGTTAATGACTTTAGTTCTTCGGCATGGTATAATTTTCTTGTATAGGGTTGGAAGTCTTTCCAATTTCCTTGTAGAAATTTACAGATGGCTTTTGCATCGGTTTTATCTGTTTTAGTTTTACGAACAGATGAAGCTTTCTTAGCCATACTGGTTAAAAGTGGATTAAATAAGTAAACATCAAATTGTTGGTCAAAAAGATAATTCAGTATGTTCTTAGAATAATGCCCTGTAGACTCTAATCCTATACGCACATAATTATCATTAACTAACTCTTTAAAGTCATTAATAACTTTAGAGAGTTTTTTAAAACCCTCAATATCATTAGTAATCGTAAATACATCACAGGGAACTACTCCGTTGTGATCAGTAATAAAGCAATCATGTTTTTTCGAAGCAACATCAATACCTACATAAATCATGATATATAAATCCTCCCATATAAATAGCTATTACTAGTAGCGTGTCACTACAAACTTTATAAATGTAACCTCGCTATTGATAAACAGTCTATTCGCTGTAACTAACTAATTAACATATTAAATAAAGCTGTAGCTATAAACTCACTAAAACAGTCTTATAAGCTGTAAGGTGACAGAAAATAGTCTACTAGTTATTAAATATAATTATAATATAAAAAATGTAGTTACAGCAAATTATGACTGTAATTACATTATACGAGGTGACTAAGTTGACTGGTTATACTGAATTAGCTAAACTAAGCGTATTTTCTCTTGCTAATGTTGAACAATTAACAAATAATAAGAAAACTGCGTATTCCCTTCTTGGACGTTTAATGAGGAAAGGGTTAGTTAAAAAGATAAGAAACAATGTTTATTCATGTGTGAATCCTGCGACAAATCAGGTAATCGCATCAAGATATCAAATAGCATGCGCAATAACCCCATCCGCTTACATTTCTCATCATACTGCCTTTGAATATTTTGGTCTAGCAAATCAAGTTTACTATGAAGTATATATATCTTCTGAGACTCGATTTAGAGATTTTGAATTTGAAGGTGTGAGTTATAAGTATGTGGCTTCAAAAATAAACTCAGGGGTCATTAAGCCTAAGAATACCGAAGGAATCCGAGTAACAGATTTGGAGCGAACTGTTATAGATAATATAAAGGATTTTCAAAAAATAGGTGGTTTCGAAGAACTTTTGAAATGTCTTGAAAGAGTACAGTATTTAGATGAAGATAAATTAAAAACTTATCTTGGGTGTTATACTATACAAGCTCTATACCAGAAAACAGGTTTTCTTTTAGAAAATTACATGCTCGATGTGCAATTGTCTGAAGATTTTATTCAATATTGTAGAAGTAAAATAGGGAATAGCACTAGATATTTATTAAAGGAATATACAAACGCTGGTTATTATAATAGTGAATGGAAGTTAGTGTTACCAGAAGGATTATTTGAATTTATGGATCAAGGTGGTGATGAACTTGTCTAGTTATGACATCCTGTACATGGGAAAAAAAGCAAAAGAATTAGGATTCATACGAGATACTTTAGAAAAAGTGACCCGGTTAGCAGATATTTTAGAGTATTTTAACACAAATCCTTTACTTAAAGATAGCCTCGCTTTAAAAGGGGGAACAGCTATCAATCTAACGATTTTTAATCTACCACGGTTATCTGTAGATATAGATTTAGATTACATAAAATTAGACAGTAAAGATGTCATGTTAGAAAACAGAAAAGCCATTAATTCTGTTATCGACAGATATATGACTTCTCAAGGATATACAAAAAGTTTAAAAACGAAGACTCCACATAGTTTAGATTCCTGGGTCTATGAGTATATAAACTTGATAGGCAATAAGGACAATATAAAAATAGAAATCAACTATTCATTAAGAGCCCATGTACTTCCAGTAGAAGAACGACCTATCGTGACACAGCATTTTTCTAGTGAATATAAAGTGAAATCTTTAGCTGCCATCGAGATATTTGGTAGTAAGATTAATGCTTTGTTAAGCAGAGCTGCTGCTCGAGATTTATATGATGTTGGAAATATGATTAAATTTGGTTTGTTTGATGAAAGTGAAGAGGTATTGTTGAGAAAGTGTGTGGTTTTTTATGCAGCAATTTCAGCAAAGAAGATTAATAAGACTTTTGATACCAAAGCTATAGATTCTATAAGTAAATATAAAATTAAAACAGACTTATTACCTGTTATTAGAAGAAAAGATCAATTTGATTTAGATATAGTAAAAAAGGTTGTAAAACAATTCATTAAAGATTTAATGGTATTAACAAATTCAGAGGGAGAATTTTTAGAACAATTTGAAAATAACAAGTACGTACCGGAACTGCTTTTTGAACATTCGGATGTCCTTTGTAGAATAAAGAATCATCCGATGGCATTATGGAAAACAAGGTAGTTCTGTTTATTAGACATATTAGGGTAATTTTAAAATGATTTTATTAAATAGTAAATTTAAAAGATAATTTAAAATATTCTTATCATATTTGTATAAAAAGAAAAAAGTCAAAGCAAAACTGCTTTGGCCTAAAAATTTCAAATTGTTATACTTGTTTGCATTATTTGAGAAATAATTATTTATTTTTTCATAATAGGTAAATAGAACTCTAAGTTATCGTATTCATCATTACCGTCTTCATCAAATCTACAGAGATATTCTTCGAAGTATTGTGCATCTCTAAATGTGTAATCACTTTTTTTTACCCATTCTACCAGTTGATTCCATCTTTTTGGGATTGTATCGGTTCCTGATGCAAAAGAGAATGATACAGTAGCAAATAATCCTCCTTCAAATTCTTTTGTAGCTATACCTTCTGTATTATCAAAACCATCAGGCAAGGTAACACATATCTCATAACCATATTCTTCATTGTCAAAGTCATTGGTTTGTGGTGATGGATTGTCATAACCAAATATACGAATATTTGAATTTTCATATAACTTTGTTTTTCTAATCCAATTCATTAATTCAGTAACTGCTTTTCCCTCAGGTTGTATTACAAGTCCTGAGTTAACGTATGCTACAGTTGACTTGTTTAACTTAATGATTTTCACATCGTTGGCAGTTAAGTTGTTAAGTTGATTTTGATTCATTTTCTCTCTCCCTTTATTTTTATTATTTTTGTTTGAATAGGAAGATAAAAAACTATTTTTCTCAAATTCTGTTAAAATATTTGATTGAAAAGATAATGATGCATCTATAATAAATTGAACTTTGTCTTTTAGTTTATTATAATTTATTATATTTGAATCAATTTCAGATAGTTTGTTATTGAGAACTTCTACAGTCTTTTGAACTGAATTATATTTAAGTATTTGGTGTACTTCTTTAATGGTTACATCGAGTTCACGTAGTAACAGTATTAGCTTCAACCTATTTTCTGACTCAAGGTTAAATAATCGATAACCACTTTGTGGATCTCTTTTACTTTGTATAAGTCCTTTTTCTTCATAAAACCTGATTGTCTTTGGTGTGATGTTATAAACTGAACACAAATATCCTATTTTCTTTAGTTTTTCCATTCTATTCCTCCTATCAAACAAAATAAAGTATATAGTATTCCCTAAGGAAAGAGTCAATAGGTTTTTATAATATTTTTATATTTATAAGTATTATTTTATTATAAATGACTAATATTGAAAGGTCAATTACTTGATTATATATATTATTTTATGATACGAGAAAAGACAGACTTGAAGGAAAAAGTTAATCATTTATATGATGAATAAAATTAAACCATCTAAAATCTTCATATTTTTTATTCTGAAATTGTTTATAGTTTGGTTGAAATTCTCTTTTAAGATTTTCAACTGTCTTATTTGCTTCATCGAAATATTTATTAAATTCTGATTTTTTATTTATTAAAATATTCTGTGGTTCACTAATATTAAAACTTTCATATAGTCCAAATGAATCTACTATAGAGTTGTATTCATTTAAATAGTTATGACTCCAATTACCAGATTTTATTTCCATTTTGTACTGTGTTAAAAATAAATAACCATAATGTGCGATGAACTTAATCGCATTTATAACAAATTCTACTTCTTCATCTGACATTAAATAATGAAAATTAACACGTACAAAACCTGGTTTTAAGGATTCCATTCCTTCATCAACAATTTCTTTGATTAATGTTGATTCAGCTTCATCAATTCCTAATAATCTGTGAGCATAAGGTCCTGCACAAGCACATCCCGCTCTTGATTGTATCCCAAACAAATCATTTAGTAATTTTGCGATTAGTTTATAATGTAAGTATTTATCATTTTGATTTATGATAAATGATAAAATACTAACTCTTTTTTCTGGATCTAATGAACCTAATATTTCTATATTAGGTTCATTTTTTAATTCATTGATTGCTTTTTTAATCATATTTTCTTCAATTTGAACTATTTTTTTAATTCCTATTTTTTGTTTAAATTCTAAAGCAAGTGCTGCTTTAATCACTTGTAAAATGCCTGGTGTACCTGCATTTTCTCTTGCTTCAACATCTTTTGTAAATTCATAACAATAAGGACTAACAAAACTAACAGTTCCTCCACCAGCAACAGTAGGTGGATAGAGTATACTATATAGATTTTTATTTATGACAAGAATACCTGCTGAACCAGGACCACCAACAAATTTATGTGGTGATAAAAAGATGGCATCAAAATAACAGTTTTCATCTTTATTCATATTAATTTCTACATAAGGTCCACTAGCAGCAAAATCAAAAAAAGCGAGTCCATGATGTTTATGCATGATTTTAGCTAAAAGGTAAACATCATTTTTCATTCCAGTAATATTAGAAGCAGCTGAAAAAGAACCGATTTTAATTCTATCTTTATAAAGATCACATTTATTTTCTAAGTCCAGGTAGTCAAACTTACCACTCGAGGTCAAACTGATTTCAATGACTTCTGCGAAGCTTTCTTTCCATATTAAATAATTAGAATGATGTTCAAATGAACTAACAAAGATAATAGGTTTTGTTTCACTCATATGTTTAAATATATCTTTAATTATTTCTTGGTTATACCTTTCTTTATGTATGATTCTTTTACGCATATAATCAATATTCATTTTCAAACCTGGAGTTAAATATAACCCTAATATTTCACTCAATTTTACAATTGCTCCTGTTGCTCCAGTTCCAGTTGGAATAATATAATTGTTTTCATTAGCTCCTAAATATTTTTTTATGTTTTTTTCAGCTTTATGTAAAATACCTGTCATTGTTTTTCCGGTAAAACTATCGGTTGTATGGGTATTTGCATATACTTCTTGTAGTTTAATTAAATAATTTTCAATAAAGGTTAACGTTCTACCGGACGCTGTATAATCAGCATAAGTTATAAGCCTTTTTCCATAAGGTGTATTAAAGAAGGTATGAGAACCAATGATCTCTTTACGTATCGATTCTATATTTAATTCCATTTATTTCCTCCTTGAATAAATTCCTATTATAAGTTATTAATATTTAATCTAAATCATGATAAAAAAGGTAAATATTACTTCTAATAGACATGGATTATATGTGAAAAAGAAGTAGAAATTATTAAACCTATTTTTGATATGGAAAATATTCAAGAAAATTTTAAATCTGAAAAAAGTGAAAGGTTAAAAGAATTTGAGTGTGAATATAAAGAGCAAACAATATTTGAGATTATTGAAATCTATGATATCATATATATATGATGCATATTTATAAGTCGCAAGATATTTAACCTGGGGGATTTTGTGCTAGAACTGATAGATTAAAAGATGATATTATTTAAATTATTGTTTTTGGCTAGGTGGTGCTTCAGTTGCTTCAATTTCATCTAGAATTAATTTTGGTATATATAGGATATGATTATTATTGGCTTATAAGTAAGGGAATATGGATAACAATATCGAAATATTTAGAAATGTCATTATTACAGAGTTTTTAGTTTTATCATTTGTATTATATTTTTGTCAAATGGCTGCAAGGAAAAAAAATAATACTTCTATATTTAAAGATTTTTTATTGTTTTGTATGAGATTTAACCCTGAATTACATGAGAAAAATAACAGTGGAAAGAATATTTATGATATTGTAAACACTTTTGGAATACTGAATTAAAAGAAATTATAAATATCAATAATAAATAAGTTTTATATACATTATAAGAAATTAATTTTTAATAAAAATTAACATTAACTAGCTCTTTAGTCAAATAGTGTGGGTAAGAAAATATCCAACATACAACACTGGAAGGATTAATCATGGAGAGGATAATTTTGGTAGATAAGGAGAAAAATTATGAGTGTAATAACCGAATCATTAGAAAATTACCCAATAATTATTATTTCAAACTTTGTAGCGTGTGAGTATGAAATGGAATTTGATTGGAAGTATGCAAGAGAATTTAAATTAGGTGAAGTTGTCTATTATGTTGATGACTATAAAGACGAAAATATAAGAAATGAACATCTACAGTGGATGGTTAAATTTCGAACCAAAGATGGTGGAATTTACTCAGCTTCACAGTTATATTTTGTGACTGAAGATGCATGGAAAGATATAGAAGAATATATCAAAAGTAATTTAGATGATCTCTAAATCTATATTGTAATATTTAAGTAATTTATCTTTAAATAAAGCAAACCACTAATATTGGTCACAACAGGGCTGGAAACAATCCTGTTTGTATATTGATCCAAGTAGAAGTATAGCTCTAGTTGATGATTTGTTTACAGGATTATGTATATTAGTTTCAGCAGTTTTAGTAGTTGGAATTATTTATTATCTACTTTATGAGTCGTAAAATTTTAAACCTGTGGGATTTTGTGCTAGCACTGATAGATTAAAAGATGATATTGTTTCTGATTCATTTTCAGCACTTGCAAAAACAGGATTATATATAATGAGTTTTACTTCCTGGGTTTCAAATAAATGGAAAGTGAGAGAGCTGAAAACACTCCAGATATTAATAATAACTCATACAATGAAAACAAAGGAGCTTTAGATCAACTTGGAAAAGAAATTGTACAAAATTATAATAGAAAGGGAAAGGAGTTATCTGAAGAAGAAGCTTTCATTATTGATGAGTGGTGTAAGGAGTACGGAGTATCTCAACATCATGGAATTCGAGAAGGTAGTGGTGAGCATTGGACTGAAGGATATGATCATACACATATATCTTATTTACACGAAATTATTGGATAAATAATAAACATTTTGATTATTTATATAGAAAGTAGATGAATTATATTTATGTTTAAAAAAGTTGTTTTAGTCTTATTGGTCATAATAGGTGTTATAAATAGCATATTTACCATTTATTCCATAAATAATGAAGATTACAATACATTATTTATAACAGAGATTATTCTTAATCTAGTTCTGTTAATCATGTATTTCTATGCGATTTATTATATGATTAGATCATCATTTAAAAAATCAGTCATTATAATATCTGCTATTTTTTATTTATCATTTATTATTCTTCAAAATATATATACTATTCAAAAATATAATGAATTTCTTAATACACATGAAATTAGTATGTTACGCTTAATAAGTCTCGAAAGATACAAAATTTATGAAATTTGTTGTGGGTTTCTACCGTTATTTATATTTTCAGCTTGTAATAAAAAAATATCTCAAAATCATAAAATTACTAACTTAAATAAATAATTAGGTTAGTTTGGGTGGTAGTGGTGGACATTGGACTGAAGGATATGATCATACACATATAAGAAGAAAACATATTCTTTATATTAGATAAGTAATTTAATCAACAAATTTTATAATAGGAAATAAGACATATTTATAAAGGAGTAATCCTATGATTAATGCAGTTAACTATAACCCAAATGGTTTTATTATAAAGAGAATTGATGGAGATGATGCAAAAAAGTATAAAAATTATCATGGTATTGATGGTGACTCTTGGCCAATCGATAAATATACGAAAGGATTAAGTATAAATGATATTAATATTTTGAGTAATTATTTAGACGAGTATTTTATGAAGTTTTATTATAACAAAGATGCAGTTGGTGCATGTTGCGATATCAAATTTTTAAATTCTTATATTGATGCTTGTATTAAAGCGGATTTTAATATAGAACTATTGTTTTGTGAAACTAAAAAGTCAACTCCAATTTGTACTATAAATCCAGAAGCTTTTAATAGAAATTTTATTTTTATTGGATTTGATTATGGTTATCCAGAAGACGATTATTATTCATGTGTATATAATGATGTGAATAGGTTTTCAGAAATGGCTAAATTAAAGTTAAATAAGTATGGATTATTTTAAACAGAAGAAGAAATAACTAAAATTATTTAATACGAGATAAATTAATATCTACATATTCTGAAAATATGTTTGAACAAGGTGAAATCATAATATATAAATTATTTAAATATATTGGTGAATTTCCTTTAATATTAAAATAATATAACATATACCCAGCAAACCACCACAGATTATTGCTGGTTTTTTTTATCATTTCATGATTTGTATAAAATATAAAATCTAATGAATATTAGTAAACTACGTAAAAGTTTGTTAATGATTAAGACATAACCTTCTTGAATAAATCTCTCAATATCAAAATATCTAATATACTAAATATCAAGGTTTAGGCAGTTTTGATTAAGCCTTTTTTTATTTTATACATATCTTGTGTGATTTTGACGCAAACTCAAAAAAAGCAAGCCCATGATGTTTATAATGATTTTAACTAAAAAAAGGTATGAGAACCAATGATCTCTTCACGGATTGACTCTAAATTAATTTCCATTGATTTCCTACTCTAATGTATTCTTAGCATAAGTTATTTATATTTTGTTTATTTCATGATAAAAAGGTAAATATTACTTATAATAGACATAGATTATATGCAAAAAATAAATAAAAAAGGAGGAATTACTATGGATAATAATAATCATAATTATTATGATAATACAGAAATAAAAAGACAAAACAAAAACGAAGGTTTAGAAGAATTTGCTTCAGATGTAAATAATAATTTGCGTAATGTAGGTCAAAACATAAAAAACAGAAGTCAAAATTTTGTTAATAATACGAGAGACAAAATGGAAGAATTCGCAAGTGATACAAGTGAAAACATGAGTGATAGTAGTAATTTTGTCAATAATACAAGAGATAAAATGGAAGAGTTTGCAAGTGATACGAGTGAAAACATGCGTGATATCGGACAAAATATACAAGAACGAAGTCGTAATTTTGTCAATAATACAAGTGATAAAATGGAAGAATTCGCAAGGGATAAGAGTCATATAGGTAATAAAATAAAAATTAAAAGTGAAAATATTGTCAATAACACAAGAGATAAAATAGAAGAATTTGCATCAGATACAGCTGAGTCAATAAAAAAAGTAGGACAAAATATCTATGATACAGGTAAAAATATTGTCAATAAAACAAAAGAAACAGTTAATAAGATTAAAAAGAATGATGATTTAAAATAATTAGTAAATTTAAAATCAACTAAGAAATGATACTTAGTTGGTTTTTATTATTTATAATATCAAATAAAACTTTTAATATATCTATATATATTTGAAACGTTCATACATTTTTTTAGAAATTAATTTATTATGGGAAATCATGGTAAATTCATCTGTTGATTCAATTAATATGCAGAATTAGTTTTACATAATTATAAAATAAATGATTTAATACCATTGAGTAATTTGACAAATCTGACAAAATTATCTTTAGTTGGAGATAAAATAAGTGATTTAACACCAATCAGTAATTTAACTAATCTTAAAGAATTATCTTTAGATGGAGATGAGATAAGAGATTTAACACCATTGAGTAATTTGACAGATCTGACAAAATTAAGTTTTTGGGCTAATGAAATAAGTAATATAACAGCATTAAGTAATTTAACAAATTTAATAAAATTAAATTTATAACATAATCAAATAAATGATATAACACCATTAAGTAATTTAACGAGTTTATCAGAATTAAATTTAGGAAGTAATCGAATTAAAAATACATCTGCATTAAGTAATTTAATTAATTTAACTGGATTAACTTTAGATAAAAATCAAATAAGTGATATAACTGCATTGAACAAACTAACAAATCTAACAAATTTGAATTTAGGTTATAATCAAGTAAGTGATTTAACAGTACTAAGTGGTTTAATAAATCTAACAGAATTAAATTTAGTGCGTAATCAAATAAATGATATAACAGCATTGAGTAATTTAACAAATCTAAGAGAATTATCTTTACATTATAATCAAATAAGTGATTTAAATGCCTTAAAAAATTTGATAAATCTTACATTTTTAAATATTGAAAATAATAGTATATCTAATTTGAATATTTTAAGAACAATGTTTGATAACGGAGCGTTCACATCAAAAGAACATGACTATCAAATAATTTTGGATATTAAAACACTTGATATCTCTGAAGGATCTGACGCTTATAATACTCTAATATACTTAATTGAAAATGATGTAAGTATAGATTTTAATCCTTCTATAATTATAAAAAGAAGCAAGTGTGATTAAATTATGATTTATTAGATAGTAAAAAGTGGTAACCTGATTTAATTATATTATATATCAAATTATCATATATTTTTAATCTATATACAATTAAAAATCATGTGGAACTACATAATACATCATATTAAAAATCAACTAAGTATTAATACTTAGTTGATTTATTTTAGAATATAAGGATATAGATTGCTTTGTATATTATTAAGTAAAATATAATTGATAATTATTTTACATATATTATTCATTCCTTTGAATACATTTAAATCCTAAAAAATTTTCTTCTTGTATAAACACATCATTCCGATTGAATTTTAATAAATTCAGATACATGACTAAATCATCACTTATAGTTATAAGTAGAATACTAAATCCAAAAACCACAGAAAAATTAAAATATATAATGGAAATAATAGTTAAAGCAGCAATAAATAAAAATGGTATGATCCATAAGAGTCTAGCCTGAAGAATAGTTAACTCATTAGGACTATAAAGAAAGGCCAATAATTGTTTGAATTTAAGTTTAATAGAACCTACACCATATATTTTATAAATCACAAATTTTATGAACTCATGTACAAATATCCCAACTAATAAAATTATAAAATACAAATCTAATCTTTTTATCAATTTAGGTAAATCGTTTAGAGGAAGTGCTTCATTCATCCACTTTATTTTAACTCCATATATGATTCCTGATAATATGAAAAGTATTACCAGAACGATTATACTTGTGTAATATCCATTAATTTTCACAAATCTTATGTTTTCCCTATTCTCTAAATTTTCCATATTTTCCCTCCAATACTTTTAATAAATAAATTATATCATAAATTTTAACTTTATTATATGATTAATACTAATTAATCTAATTAAGGAATAATCATCAGTTCATTAATTTATTCAAATCAAACTATTAAGTATATTTTTAGTAATTGTTGTTGATTGATAATACTTAATTGATTTATTATTTATGTTAAATATTGAGATATCATGTTATAATTAGGATTAGGTGATATAAATGAATAAAAAAGATGTGATTTTAAAAGAATTAAGTAAGTATGATTTTGACTTATCTAAAATTAATAGTTTGACTGAAATACGTGTAAAAAATGGAATTTACTTATTCCGTTTTTCTTATTGGGATGATAATTATGTGATTAAGTATTTTGAAAAGGAAGAATTCAGAAGAGAAATATATTATTACAAATTGTTAAATGAACTCAACGTTCCAACAATTAAATTATATTATTATAATGAATCATCAATCATATTAGAAGATATTAATGTAAGTATACAGCATCGTTTGGGAACAAAAGAAGATTTAAGTAATCCTAAAGTAGCTTTAGGACTTATTAAATGGTATAAAATATTTCATAAACAAAGTTCACTATATTTAGATAAACATCCTGAATTATTAAATCAATTATATAATGAATATGACTTGATCACAAAAGAAGTGATTCAAGATATTGTTCATAAATCAAACTCTAATGGATATGCTTATTGG
Organism: Mycoplasmatota bacterium; assembly: GCA_018394295.1. Lineage (NCBI taxonomy): Bacteria > Bacillati > Mycoplasmatota > Mycoplasmatota bacterium. The sequence continues at coordinate 1,390,871 of CP074573.1, read as the reverse complement.
AGTGAGTTTATAAAAGAGTTTGATAAAATAAAAGCTATTATTAGAAAATACTCAACTTGTTTTACATATAATGATTTTTATTATACTAATTTTATTGTATCTAAAGATGAAGAAGAAGTAATTATGTATGATTATAATTTTTTAGGAAAAGGATTTAAGTATAGTGATATAAGAAATGTATCTGTATCCTTAGAAGGGGATGCTAAAGAAATATTTTTAAAACATTATACAGAGTATAATCCAATTGAAAAAGATATTGATGAAGTCTTTTCTCCTTTATTTTCTTTATATGTAGCTTATAAGGGTGAAAACTTTCCTAGTTGGGCAAAAGAAGAACTAGAAAAGCTTCATAATAGACAGATGGAGAAAAATATTATCCAGTTATTACAGTCATTATCAAGTAATTCTAATCAAGTGTATTAATAGTCGTTTCTAATATAATAGTTAAAGCCTTTTGAAGTGTTTGAAGACTTAGTGAGAACGTATTTTTCTTATTTGTTACCTGACTATCTATATAAGGGATATGTATAAACCCACCGATTGAACGTCTACTATCTATTGTATTTAAGAGATGATAAAATAAATGGTTACATACATAAGCACCTGCTGATAGTGATAATGATGTAGGAATATCTTCTTTATTTAATGCATTTAATAATTTTCTAACAGGTAATTTTGTAAAATAAGCATTAGGCCCATCTAATATGATTGTTTCATCTATTGGTTGATTTCCTTTATTATCAGGTATTGTAGCATCATTTAAATTCACCGCAATTCTTTCTAAACGAATACTATTACTACCACCAGCTTGTCCTAATGAGATGATGATGCTTGGTTCATATTCTTTAATAGCTTTTTTTAATACTTCTTTTGATTCATAAAAAACAGTAGGGATTTGAATTGTGATGATCTCATAATTTTTAATTATTTGGTGATTAAATGATTTGACTAATTCCCATGAGGGATTAATGTTCTCTCCATCAAAAGGTTCGAATCCAGTTAATAATATTTTGTTCATTAAAATACCTCCATGAATATTCTTTATATAGATTATATAATAGATTTATGTAAAATAAAATAGTTAAAAAATTAAAACAAAAAATGTCGAATTAAATTAATATATCTAATCGACATGGAGTGACAAAAAGGTGGATTATATGTTGATATCAATTAAACGTATCACAAAAGAAAATTATTCGGAGTTTACTAAATTAATCGAACATAGGAGAACAAAAAAAGAAAGCAAAGATTTAACTTATTATGATAATAATGATATGAAACAATTTATGGAACAATATCATGTATTAGATTCTGATACTTTCTTTATTTATGCAGCTTGTATGGATAATCAATTTGTTGGATATATTAATGCGATTATAATACCTAAACCAGACCCAAGAAAAGGATTGTTATATATCGATGAATTATGGACAATACCAGAATATAGAAGACATGGAGTTGCCAAATTATTAATGAAAGAAGTTTTTAAACTTGCTAAGCAGTTAGATTTATGGAGAGTTAGACTTTATGTTGGAGTTGATAATAAAATCGCTAGAAATTACTATCAAAAAATGGGATTTAATGAAACAGACCATTGTTTAACTTGTGAATTAAATGTTTCTGATATAATTATTTAATTTTAAAAAGAACTATTTTTTATAAAAAAAGTATGCTTATTACTAGACTAAATCTGTGAAATTTGATATTATTACTAATGGAAATGTTGATGCTGGTATAACACAAAGGTAGTGTACTTCCATGGTAAGGAAGAGGTTGACGGTTCAAGTCCGTCTACCAGCACCATTTTTATTTAAATATAGATAAGAAATTAGAGTTGGAGAAAGTTCCGACTTTTTTTATTTTGTTTTTTACAACAAATTTACAACAATTTTTAAATTTACAATGTATTTTATATTATAAATTCACAAGTTCTTAGCATGTAAATTATCTTATAGATTTTCACATTAATTCTTGTTGCTATATTTTTGTTGTATATCAGATAGATGGCTAAGTAAATCCTCAAACTTAAAATCCTTAATAATATCATCTTCTAATATAGGGGCTAAATATTCATTTTGGTATAAGTCTATCTTCATTTCGATTCTTTCATATTTGATTTGGATATGGTTACATACTAGATAGCAATAAGAATTATTCAAAGGCTAGAATATATGATTTCATTTTTATGATAATTAAGCAGTATTCAGAAGAGTAGACTCTAAAGTGAATGCAACTTGACAAAATTTCATTTAAAAGTGAACCTATAAATGTTATAATTAGGACAAAAGTAGCTAAAATGTTATTAGCACTTTAGGCTGATATTGTGATTATTAAAATTAGGAGAGATATTATGTCAAATCAAAAAGAACGCGAAAGAGCACAATTACATAAAACGATATGGCAAATTGCCAACGACCTTAGAGGTTCTGTTGATGGATGGGATTTTAAGCAATATGTACTTGGAATGCTATTCTATAGATTCATTTCAGAGAATCTGGTTACATACCTAAATAAAAACGAAAAAGCTTCAGGATATAAAGAATTTAATTATGAGAATTTGTCAGATGAAGTAGCTGAATCTGCAAGTAAGCAAGTTGTAGATGAGAAGGGTTTTTTTATTTTGCCTAGTGAACTTTTCTCAAATGTGGCTAAAAAAGCAAAAAACGATGAAGATCTAAATATAACTTTAGAAAACATATTTAAGAATATTGAAAAATCCGCACAAGGAACTGAATCTGAAGACAACCTAAAAGGTTTGTTTGATGATATCGATGTTAACTCAAATAAACTGGGTCGAACGGTTATTGAGAAAAATGACAAGTTAAGAAAACTTATAACTGCAGTTGATAAACTAAGACTTGGAAAATATGAGGATAACACAATTGATGCATTTGGAGATGCATATGAGTTCTTGATGACAATGTATGCAGCAAATGCAGGAAAGTCGGGAGGAGAGTTTTTTACTCCACAAGAAGTAAGTGAGTTACTAACAAAACTAACATTAATTGATTTTGGTAATGAAACAGTTGATAAAAATGGGAATAAAGTTATACCGGATAAAGAGAAGGTTGAAAAAGTATATGATCCAGCATGTGGATCAGGATCATTGCTATTAAAATTTGCTAAGATATTAGGAAAAGATAATGTTAAGTTAGGATTTTTCGGACAGGAAATCAATTTAACTACTTATAACTTAGCTAGAATTAATATGTTTTTACATGATATCAATTTTGAAAAATTCGATATAGCATATGGTGATACATTGAAAAATCCAGTTCATTGGGATGACAAACCATTTGAGGCTATTGTATCAAATCCTCCATATTCAACAAACTGGGACGGAAAAGACAATCCATTATTTATTAATGATGAGAGATTTGCTCCTGCAGGTGTATTAGCACCAAAGTCAAAAGCAGACTATGCTTTTGTTATGCATATATTAAATTGGTTATCCTCAAATGGTACAGCAGCGATTGTTGAGTTCCCAGGTATTTTATATCGTGGTGGAACTGAACAAAAGATTAGAAAGTATTTAATCGATAATAATTTCATTGATTCAATTATACAACTACCATCCGATTTATTCTTTGGTAACACCATATCAACAGCAATTATGATACTCCGCAAAAACAAATCTGAAAACAAGATTCACTTTATTGATGCAAGTGATGAATTTGTTAGATTAGGTACTAAGAACAAACTAACAAAAGAGAATATCAGTAGAATTTTAGAGTCTGTGCGATATAAGACTGATGAAGATCATTTTTCTAGATACGTAGTAATAAATGAAATTGTAGAAAGAGATTATAATCTTTCGGTCAATACATATATTGAAACAGAGAATCACAATGAAGAAATTGATAATGTTTTACTCAATCTAGAAATAAAGAATATTGTTAAGAAAATTGATTCACTAAGAAAATCAATTGATGAAATTGTCGCTAATCTTACATTATTATCATTTGATACTGAAAACACAAGATTTGTTAAATTTGGAGATGTGGCAACCATAATTAGAGGAGCATCACCAAGACCAATTAAAGACTACGTAACCGTAGATGAAAATGGTGTTAATTGGATAAAAATTGGAGATGCTAAACCTGGTACTAAATATATTACAGAAAGCAAAGAGAAAATAACGCTTGATGGAGCGACAAAATCACGCTACGTAAAACCTGGAGATTTCATCTTATCAAATTCAATGAGTTTTGGTAGACCTTACATTTTACAAATAGATGGATGTATACACGATGGATGGCTTGCAATTACTGATTATGAAACTGAATTAAACTCTGACTTTTTGTATCATTTATTAAGCTCAAATCTAATACAACAGCAAATGTCATCAGGGGCCAACATAGGGACAGTGAAAAATTTAAATGCTAATATTGTCAAAAATCTAATTATTCCAATACCATCAATAGAAATACAAATCAAAATTGCAAGTATACTAGATGCATTTGAGATTTTGGTTAATGACATAAAAGAAGGTTTACCTGCTGAGATAGAAGCTAGAAGAAAACAATATGAGTATTATCGAAATAAATTATTAAAATTCTAAAGGGGGTGTTTTAATGGATGAATATAAAGTTATAATTCAACAAAATGAATCTACTGTTGTTGCTGAATATAAGTCTAAATTCAAACGCCAAAAGACTTATCAAAGTGAATCAGATCTTGAGAATAATTTGATAAAGCAACTAAAAAGTCAAGGATATTCTTATGTTAATATTCACAATAATCAAGATTTTGTTATTAATTTACGTAATCAACTAGAACGCCTAAACAACTATACATTTACTCAAAACGAATGGGAAGAGATTTTTAGTAAGTATATCGATAATCCAAATGATGGAATTGTTGACAAGACTAGAAAGATTCAAGAAGATTATATATTTACACTAAAAAGAGATGATGACTCATCGATTAACATTCGTTTACTTGATAAAAAGCAGATTCACAATAATCAACTTCAGGTAATTCATCAATATGTAGTCGATGGTAAAAGAAAAAATATTTATGATGTAACAATTTTGGTTAATGGATTACCTTTAGTTCACATTGAATTAAAACGTCGTGGTGTATCAATTAAAGAAGCGTTTAATCAGATAAGACGATATGAAAATGAGAGTTTCTGGGCAGATAGTGGATTGTACCAATATGCACAGATTTTTGTTATTTCAAATGGAACTGAAACAAAATATTACTCAAATACAACTAGAGAATTAGCGACAAAAGAAAATCAGGGTTCCATTGCAACTAAGAAAAAAACAAGTCACTCATTTGAATTTACTAGTTATTGGGCAGATGCAAATAATAAGAATATTCTAGAACTATATGATTTTACAGATACATTCTTATCAAAACATACGTTATTAAATGTCCTTACCAAATTTTGTGTATTTACAGTTGATGATTTATTACTAGTTATGAGACCATATCAAATTGCTGCTACAGAAAAAATCATTAATCAAATTAACATTGCACACAATAGTAAAAAATATGGAAAAATCGAGGCTGGTGGTTATGTTTGGCATACGACAGGTTCTGGTAAAACATTAACTTCATTTAAGACAGCACGTATTGCTTCAGAAATAGAATACATTAATAAAGTACTATTTGTTGTTGATAGAAAAGATTTAGATTACCAAACAATGAAAGAGTATGATAAGTTTGAAAAAGGTGCAGCAAATTCAAATACTAGTACATCCGTTCTAAAAAAACAACTAGAAGATTTAAATGCTAGAATAATCATTACTACTATTCAAAAACTGGCAATTTTCATAAAGAAAAATCCAACACACGATATCTATTTTAAAGAAATAGTTTTTATCTTTGATGAGTGTCATCGATCACAATTTGGCGATATGCATCGAGATATTGTGAAGGCGTTTAAAAAGTATTATATCTTTGGATTTACTGGAACTCCTATATTTGCGATTAATGCATCCACTAGTAACAAGTTTCCAACGCTTAAAACAACCGAACAAGCATTCGGTCATCAATTACATACATACACAATTGTTAATGCAATTCATGATGGTAACGTCTTACCATTCAGAATTGATTATTTAAATACGGTAAAAGCATCAGAAGACATTGATGACAATGAAGAGGTATATGATATTAAACGAGAAGAAGCTTTACTGGATGATCTACGAATTGCAGTAAATGTATCTTATACGTTAGAGCACTTCGCTCAAAAGACAAAAAGAAATGAAAAAGCATATAGTTTCAGCAAACTACTAAATGTTGAAGAAGTCGCTAAAAGTAAATATCAATCAAGACTTACAAAAAGTGTGGAGAATAGACAATCACTTAAGACAACTGGATTTAATGCTATTTTTGCTGTAGCGAGTATTAAAGCAGCTAAGAAGTATTACCTTGAATTCAAGCGACAACAAGAAGAGTATGTACCTGCAAGTAGATTAAAAATCGCTACTATATTTAGTTGGAGTCCTAATGAATCACTAGATGGTATTTTTGATGAGAATAACGAGTCTACAGAAAAACTAGACCAGAGTTCAAGAGATTTCTTAGAAGAAGCCATTCAGGATTATAATGAAATGTTCGGAACAAGTTATGATACTTCTAGTGATAAATTTCAAAATTACTACAAAGATTTGAGTTTGCGAGTTAAAAATAAAGAAGTAGATCTATTAATTGTGGTTAATATGTTCTTAACTGGTTTTGATGCTACTACTTTGAACACAATTTGGGTCGATAAGAAACTTAGAATGCATGGGCTGATTCAAGCGTTCTCAAGAACAAACCGAATTTTGAACTCAATAAAAACATTTGGAAATGTGATCTGTTTTAGAAACTTAGAACCACAAGTAAACAAAGCAATTAGCATCTTTGGAGATAAAGAAGCTGGTGGAGTAGTTTTACTTAAATCCTTTAAAGAATATTATGAAGGATATGAGGGATTCAAAGGTTATAAGAACTTAGTACAAGAATTACTGGACCAGTATCCACTTGGACATGAAATCATGGGAGAGCGAGCTGAAAAAGCATTTATTTCATTGTTTAATCAGATATTGAAGACAAAGAACATTCTTGTCAGTTTTGATGATTTCAAGGGTAATGAAATATTAAGTGATTTCGATTATCAGGATTACCAAAGTATTTACTTAAGTCTATATGACAAATATCGTAGAAATCGTGGAGCTGATGCGGAACAAATCAATGAAGAGATTGAATTTGAAATTGAACTTGTAAAATCGGTTGAAGTAAATATTGACTATATATTGATGCTGGTTGATAAATTCCATGGAGAACACATTGAAGATAAAGAAATTGAAATCAGAAAAGCAATAGATTCATCTCCATCGTTAAGAAACAAAAAAGACTTAATTCTAAATTTTATTGCTTCATTAACAGTTGATGCTACTGTTACAGATGAATGGTGTGAATATATTGAGAACAAAAAAAAGGAAGAGCTTGAAAAAATAATAAATGAGGAGAATTTAAATTCTGAAGAAACAAAATCATTTATTAATGAAGCTTTTAGAAATGGAGAAATTAAAGAAACAGGAACATCAATAGTTAAAGTGCTTCCACCGATTTCAATGTTTGGAAATACAGAAGGTATTAACAGAAGTGAAAAGAAAAAGCACGTATTACAGAGACTTGTTGATTTCTTTAATAGATTCTGGGGATTATAAAAGTATTAGTACTAGATGAATCGGGTATTATTAATTCAGATCACTACATAGAAAGATATTTTATTTTGGCTAGAATTTTGAACGATTTGTTGACTTTAAAGACATAAAAGCAATAATTTTTCATGCAACAAGAAACTCAATAGTCTGATACATGTGTCTTTTATTCTGATCTAACGGTTTTAGTTCCAGTTGAAAATATTAACGAATTAACAAGTTTTCCTCAAAGTATATTTGGTAAACGGATGTACCTTTTTATGCCAGTAGTCAAATGTTATTGCTAAAATAAGTAGAATAAAAAATATAACATATATTAAATTAAAAAAAATAATGAGGGTAAATCAAATTGATTTGCTCTCATTACCATTTTTTATATTACTAAACTTTTCATTAAGCGTTTTAATAGTCTTAGTTTTATATCCTTTATGTGCCTGGTAGACATTAATCAATGTATCAACATCTTTCCAACCACCCATCGCTTGTAAATCCTTAAGATTAATATCGTCAAACAATGTCGCAAATGTATGGCGTAATTGGTGGGGGCGTATTTTTATGCCAGTTTTATCTAGTCTTCTTAAATATTGTCTAAAAGCACTGTAAGGAATAAACTGACCATCTTCGTGTGCGATAAATAAATTGTTGTCTTCATAATCATCTTCTAGTATTTCTTTATTATAATCGTGCCAGGTTTTAACTTCATCATATAATTCTTTTAATTTCTCGTGAATAGGAAATGTTCTTGGACGGTCTTTCTTAACTGGACCAATCTTACCATTTCTTTTCCGGTTTTTTGTAATATGGATAATATTTCTTTCAAAATCCCAATCATCAAATTGTAATGCTAATGCTTCACCAACTCGCATTCCGGTATAAAGCATTAAGAGTAAAGTAAAATAGTATTTTTTATTTCCTCTTGCGATTTCAAGATATTTCTCAAGTTCTTTAATATCAATTGGTTGTACTTCTTTAATATTTTTTTGACTAATTTTAATTCTAACCTTCATCATAGGATTAATAGGGATTAGATCTTTTGAAAAAGCATGATCCATTACAATATTAATAATTTGTTTGTATTTACTTAGAACTTGGTCGGATTTAGTTTCTGACATTTTTACTAGAAAGCTTTCAATTCTAGTTGCGGTTAAATTTTTTAATTTAACGTTACCAATATATTCATTGATTACACTAAGATAATATTGTCTATTTTGTTTTGTTTGTTCTGATAAATTTCGGTCATGTATTTTAAATACTAATTCAGAATATTCTGAAAATTTAGTTGAACTCTCATCTTTAGCGACTCCTAATGTTTTTTTAGCCTCTATTTCTTTAGCGAAATTTTCTAGTTCTTTAATCGCTGCTTTTTCAGCAGTTTTTGTTGCGCTTTTTGCTCTGAAAGATTTCGTCGTTTGTCTTCCATTTACACGATATCTGTATTCAAATACCTTAATTTTATTTTTTAGTTCTCTTACTTGATATTTTATATTCATAATGTTCCTCCTAAGACATTTTTTAAAAGTAAATTGATATTAGAGTAAAGAAAAAAGGAACCTATTTTAACTAGATTCCTTGATAACCTTACTATTTTTATAATATATATTTGATTTTAATTCTAATTTGATTAATTTTTATCATCTGGTTGATAAAAATTATTCTCAAATTCTTCAACCCATTTTTCTCGTATCCGATACTGAGGACCTATTTTAAAACTTTTTAATTTTCCTTTTTTTATATAAGATATTACAGTTAATCTACAACATCTCCATCTTTTAGCAACATCATCAACTGTTAACATACTCACTCTAATCACCTTTTCTAAATTGATATTAATTTATGTAAATCTATCGTTAATGGTTTGTTAGTAAGATTTTATTTTATTAAAATCTTACCAACAATAAGGGAAAATGCCCAGTGTGAATTACAATGTTTAAATAAATAAGTTATTTAGTTCTAATAAAAAAGATATAATTGGTGTGATATGTATGAAATATTCGGTTATTTAAAAAGACGGGAATTAATTAAAGTTCCTATTTAAGAAAAGAAGCACTAGCCTTATTCAAGGCTAATGCTTTTATTTTTGTGGATAGAAATTATTCAGCCACTTTTATTTCAGCTAAGTTATGGCAGTCCCAGATAGCTTTTTCTCCACGTGTCATAGCTAGTATTAATGCAATTATATAACTTTCAATGTTTTCGCTGAAATCCACATACCATAGGCCATCGTTATTGTTGTACCAGAAACCGACGTTCTTTTGATTTGATAATTGGACGTATTTTGGAAAATGTTCTATCATCTTCTCTTTGCTTTCAATCGCAATAGTAGAGTAACCAACCATATAACCATCATTATATTCGATGATTTTACCATCCTTAATATTTCCTCCGCCACTTTTAATAATGCTATTTATCATATATTTTCACCTCACTAACTATTTCTTTAATCAATTGTTAGTGAGCTTTTATTTTAATAAAATCTTAACAACAATTAGTACAGGGCATTATTTTTTTGAGGTAACTTGGTCTGTATAATAGAAAAAAGGCTTATGATATAATTCATAAGCTACTTACACAATAATTTAAATTAATTGTTATATTAAATAAAAAAAGGGTATTATTTTAATGTTTTAAAACTCCTTTAACAAATATTTATGAAAACGGTGAGGGTATAACCATTTCAGTAAATACAATAGGACGTGTTGTTACTACTGCTGGGTTAACAAGAAGTAATTATCTTGGTTATGGTTTAAAGCAAAATGAGGACTTGTCCATACTAGAGAAGCAAACATAAAAACTGCAAACATAAACGTTGCAAATATTGATTTATTAGAAGAGGGAAGATTTTTATAGTATAGAAATTCATCTAATGAATTATTATTCAAAGGGAAATCAGAAGAATTGTGGAAGCAAAAATAACATGAATTAAAAAATATGAAGTCTGATCTTAATTTTCTAATGCTTGAGTTTTTATCAAGAAATGCAGAGAAATCCGATGAAACTGCAATTTCATATAAATATGATTTAAATGCTGTTATTAATGCAAACAAGAAAATAGAAATCAATTATAATAGTACAAAGGTATTCGAGAGTGAAATTGATTATCTTAATCAGAAAATTAAAATATTAGAAGAAATATTAATAAAATATGGTATCTTAAAAGAATAAATGCTCAATTAATATAATAATTTTTTGAATTCTTTGAACTATATCACTAAATGAATTATCAACTATTAGCGTCTAAATTTTAAAAAAACTATATTTTTTTGCAATCGCTGATATAGACTATAGGTTATTGGAAATATAATAAAATCAATTTTATAGATACTTTTGTCAATATATTAATTTTCTATTTCAGTTTCATATTCAACAACTTTAGTTACTTGATCTACAATAAAATAATCATTAGATAAACTTTACAATATTTTAATATTAATATTTATCATATATGATTTAACAAAGTTTGGGCAGGGGATGGCTGGTAGCCCCCTGCTTACTACCAGGTACTAGCTTTCAACGGGCATTCCATCTCGGAATAACAGCATATTACACAGAATATTATTTACCCATCTTTCAGGATAGCTGGTTTTACCTCGTACTAGTTCTTGCGTTCGGGACTTCTCCCAGGTCTTGCTGTATGGCCTAAAATTTATCTAATTTATTGTTCTATGATGATTAATATTTTTAAATAAATTTGTATTTTAATCCTAATATCAAAAAGGTGTATATAGAGTCTATAATGATTGATAGGAACAGAACCTAATAAAAATGGAAATATCCTTACTATTTCCATAAAATGTTATATATTTAGCTTTAATTACCCGACATAACCGTTATTTTTAATATATATTATAAATATGATAACAGATAGAATTATAGGAGGTCGATGATATATGAAGATATTTGCTAAATATCAGTACGATTTAAATTTGTTAAGATATCATTTTTGGAGTATGTATTAGTCCCAGTAAATGCTTGTATGATAAACAAATCGTAAAGATTAAATGGGTCTATCGTAAAGATAGGCTTTTTTGTTTATGAAAGGAGAAATAAATGAAAAAAGGATTGTTAATCAAAAGAAAAGATAACAAGAAATCTTTAGAAATTAGTATTATTGAGATTAATAAGCATGCTAATGTATCAGAATTACATCAAATATATAAACATCTAAATGTCGATTTAATTGACATTGTAAGTTATCAAGGTAAAACAATTTACTTTGATGATGAAGGATTATTAAAGGCAGATCCACAGGTGACATTATTACTAAATGATAGAAATCAATATCTTTATGGTAATGTATTAATTATGGGGAACTGTGATGAAAATGGCGAAATATTAGGTATCAGCACAAAAGACATTGAGTTACTGAAAAGTAATTTACAAATGGTTAAGAATTTAGAAACTAACTCTGATGTAGTTATTTGGTAGGTGATAATTATGTTAACTGTTATAAAACAATTATCAGAACATGAACTATTATCAAAGAGTGTCATATACAGAGAGTTAGAAGATTTGTTAACTGACATTAATGATGAAGATAAAATGAAAATTATTAATTTATATATTGAAGTTTATTTGAAAAAAGATTATGAGACATTAATTGGTGTTGCTCAAAGTGCTAGAGAATACTTAACTGACTTAATAGATAATGGTAAGGAGATAAGTTACTTTAATTATGAAACATTATTTTCTGATTATCATGGAGTGGGAGAGTGGTATTAAATGCGTATTAATTATTATAGAACCAAAATGGTATTAGTAAAAGAAAATGGCATGAATTATAAAGTAGATGATGATTTTCAAGTAACAAAGCCTGAGAACATTGCTAAATTAATTTATGATGTATTTAACTTGCAAGGGGAAATGCAAGAACATTTGATTGTAATTTGTTTAGATACCAAGAATAGAATCATTGCAGTAAAAACAGTGTTTATCGGATTGCTAAATAGATCCATTGTACATCCAAGAGAAGTATTTAACTTTGCATTACTATCTGCTTCAGCTAGTATTATCGTGGCACATAATCATCCAAGTGGAGATGTTCGACCAAGTCCACAAGATATAAGCATCACGAAACGCCTAAATGAGGTAGGTGAATTAATAGGAATTGAGTTACTTGATCATATCATTATTGGAAATCAATATGATGAGTCAGATATTAAATATTCAAGTATGAGAGAAGAAAAAATACTTAATTAATCGTATAAAATAGATAGATTAGTTTATAAATATTTCTTGTTCTGTACAAGTAGGAGGTGAACAATTGGCTAAACAAAAATATTATCCTACAAAAAAATATAAAAATAATCGCTCTAATAATAGTATTGCAAGACCTGTCGCTGCAACAAATAGAGGACGATATAAGAAAGGTTATCAAAATAACTTAACAAATGCGACAAGAAGAACAGAAACATATAGTAAAGATAAGGTTGTCATTGTAACAGAAAGTGTCAATGTAGTGGATTTTAATAACGATAACTTTACATATAAATTTGATAATATTCATCAAAGAACAAATAAGCATTATAATAAAAGGAGGAAAAAATAAATGTTAAATCAGTGTATATTGGTTGGAAGATTAGTTGGGAATCCTATTAGTGAAACAATAGAATCTGGTGTTAATAAAATAAAAATTACACTCGATATTAAAAGAAGTTTCAAAAACCCCAATACATTAGAATATGACAGTGATTTAGTTACTATAAGTTTATGGGAGGGGGTAGAGGGTGCTGCATTAGATTTTCTAAAAGAAGGATCTGTAGTTGGTATTAAAGCAAGAATTCAACAAGCATCAATTGAAACAAAGAATGGGACCATACATATCCCGGAAATAGTGGGTGAAAAAATAACTTATATTAATTCTCGTAAAGAGTTTGATTAGATAAAAATTTTAATAAAATAAAATTCTACTAACAATTAATTAAAGAAAGATGTTCTGGTGCGAGAAGTTGCTTCCAGTTCAGGTGTAAGATAGTGGTCAACGAATTTAAGTTGAGTCAATTAAATAATACGGGGATAGGAAACTTACCCTCTATAGGTTATTTGTTGATAGGTAATAGCAGAATTAATTCCAACACTATTTGCATAGAAACAACAAATCTAATAAATAAATTCATAGAGCTGAGATAAGCTCGAACAACGAAGGTGGGGCGTTGGTTGTTTCACTCCCCCGCCAATTAAACTTACTAAAGAGTAAATTTAAATACTTTAATGGAAGGTGCTAAAGGATAGGTTATGATAGTTAAAAGGATAGGTTATGATGATTTCAAATATGAATTTGAATGATATTCAAGGGAGGATCAATTTAGTGAAGAAGGTCTTGAAAGAATATATTCAATATTAAATGAAGGTCAGGGTAAAATTGAAATATTAGATGTAATTAAAATATGTTCAATATTCTCAGAATTGTCTATAGAAGAAGCAAGTGAATATGTCTTAAATGATATTGAAGTCAGTGAATTAAAAAATGGAAAATATCTTATCAGACATTGAAAGATTCAATAACAAAGTGGAAATAACACTTTGATAATCATATAAATAAAACATATATATATATCGATTAAATATTCGATGTGTTTTTTGGTAACAAATATAAAGTAGGTAATTTGTCAATTAATCATCAGGAATTAAAAGCATATGTCTATGAACGATTTAAGAAGAGTGATTCAAGACCTATGAGATCATTTTATCAAGAACCATATCTGTTAGAGAAAATAAATCAAGCATTAGAGAGTGAATTCTTTCTAATGCTCTTATTGTTTAACAATGAAATAATCATATTATATAATTGATATAAAAACTGAAAACTAAATAAAAAAGGATATAAAAGTTTTTGTTGATATGTTGTCAAAGCTATTGAAGAATAGCAATGTGGATATCAAATATAAAATTGAAATTATAAGTTAATTTGTTAAATCTGTTGAGCTAAATAAAAAACTATTTGAACCCAAATCTACATACAAATAAATCAAAAATTTTTTGTTAAAATACTAGGTAAAACCAATGATACTAATGAATAATTATCATTTAATCTTAATCTTTGATTTATAAAGCCCAAATAAAATTAACAATTGGAAATAGCTTTGAAAAAAATAAGGTCTTCTTTAGATTATTTCCTTTATAGTTTAATTTATAGTCTAAAAATGGTATAATATGATGAATGAATAAAGGGGGATATTTGATAATGGATAATTTATTGAGTAAAATTGGAGAGATATAAAGGAGAGATGTATAAAAATGATGTTTGAAACAAAAAGTGAAGAAATTATGTATAATTGGTTATCAAAATTTTTTGAAAGTTTAAGATTGAAAGAACCTATAGTCACATACGAAGAAATATTAATTGCAATAAAACATGACAAAGAAGTTTCAGAGTATCAAGATGATTATGAAACTATAGATTCTGCATTAGATGCATTGAAAGCAATGCGGATTATTGAGTTTACTTATAATCCTGATGAATATTTTATGGATACTGAGTTTGAAATCTGTCTATAAATAACTATTGGTATAGGAGAAGAAAATTTGAAAGATTTAATGAGAATTATAACAGATAACTTAATAATATCTAAAATTCCTATTGTAAATGACTTTTATTCAATTTATAAACAGTATAAAGAAGAAAAGACACAACGAAATCAAGAGCTATTTTTAAAGGAATTAGAAACTAGATTAACAAACTTGGAATTTAAATATGACCAAATTGTTGCTTATTTAAATTCTAACGAATTCAAAAAAGTATTTAATTTTGTTTTATTTGAAAATGTTATTGAAAATCATATTGAAGAAAAAATTGTATATTGTGCTAATGGTATTTCTACATCAATAGAAAATGAGTTATCTCTGGATAAAATAATACAATACTATAAAGATTTAGACTATTTAATGAAAATTGATATAGATGAATTGATAAACTTTGCAAATGACGAATCATACAAAATAAATGAGATTTCAAAGGAAAGATTATTTTCTAGAGGTTTATTAAGGAATAATTTATATGAAGAAACACAAAATGCTTTAGAAAGTTTAGCCTATAGTGCACGCTATGCAATGATGGAAAAACAATGGGAATTAATGAGTTTAGATGATATAGAGTTGACCCATAGTATATCAGAGTGGGGTAAAAGCTTTATTAATTTCTTTAAAATGAAAACTACTCAAGAAAATTCAATAGAGACATATTAATTAAATAACATATAGTTAAATAATTTCTATTAACATGTAATATTTGTCGGAGAAATTTTATTGATCGACTATATTATGAATGGATTAATTTAGAGCTCTATTCTTAAATAAGGACTTTTCTTTTATAATTGTTCTTATATGCATTGTTATTGTTATTTTTAATAATGTAATTTATAATGTATAATATAATTAGGGAAATCTAAGGGGAAAACTATACAGTCCTTTTGGGACTGTTTTTTCTGGAGGAGTAATATGTTAATATGGTTAGAACAGCGATATAAAGGAAGAACAATTCGAAATGATAAAATTGGTATGTTCAGGTTTATTATGCCTTTCTATGAAGAATGGTTTAAGATGATTTTAAATGGGAAAATGAATTCACAATTGGTAGAGGAATTTGAGTATATGAAGAGGAAAAGAGAAGATGATTGGTATGTGATTTATAATCAAGATAGAGGCTACCTTTTAATTGATAATAGAACAAGAACAACAAGTTACACCAAAGAACCTAAAATGTTTATTGATACCAGGATTCCTTTTAACAAAGTTGGTGAATCTTTATCAGGATATGGGTACAACACTTTACATAAAAATGATAATAAAGATGAAATATTAGAATACTCAATTGAAAATGTGATTAATCTTCTGGAGAATATCAATGAACGATAAGACGTCTTTAAGGAGAAATAGACTTACATATTTTGTTATTTATATGTCAGAAGATGAACTAGAGGATATAAACCCAATTGTTATTGGAACATTGGAGGAGATAAGGAAAAATGCTAATACATTTCACTTACTCCCAAAGGAGCTATTTAATTCCATAGATATTTTTTCAAAGATTTTTCAGTTACCAAGACATACTTCAGATTTATTCAAAATCCCTTTTCACTTGCTAACAGAACTAAATAATATGTCTCATAGCATTATTTTTTTACCTAAATATTTAGTAGACACTATTTCGAATATGGAAAGTATTATTGATTATGAGGGTGCACTGGTGCTATATGAGGAAGGTTGCTATGATGAAGCTGTGAAACTAGATACTAAGCTTAGACCTATCCTTGGCATTAAATCTTTCGGTGAATTTAGATCTTGTAGTCCAATGAAAATATGGTCAGATTTGCAAGATTTATTTGAAAATGGGCATTCAGAAAGAATAGATATTCCTAATTTAGATAAATTTCTTTCTGGAAAAGAGTTGAATTTATTACCAGCATTTTTCTACACAATCCAGAATGATGATTTTGAAAAGTTTATGGTACAAAGTCAAGATGTTGATCATATTTTGGAATATGTTTCTGGTACTCTTGATAATTACAACATTAGAATAAAAACAATGTCCGCAATTAAAGAGAAACTTTCTGAAGACAAAACAATTAATAAAAGACTCTATGAAACTGAATTGAAAAAAAACTTAAATGTAAATTTCAAACCATTGGTTGTAACTCTACCTGGTATACCTAACATCCAAACTAAAAGGTATAGAGGCGATGGGTTAGAAGACAACTATGAAATCGAATTACTTTCAATAAAAAATTTAGGGTTATATAGAGCAATATCTAGGAGCGCAGCATACCTAGAGTTAGGCTATATGGGAAAAGAGTTGTTCGATATAATATATAAATTAGAAGAACATTGTAAAGAAAATATTAGTAATAAATTCATCTGGAAATCAATGGAAAGAATAGGCGATATTTTGGCTTCTCAATTAAGTGGTTTTGAACTTGAATTATTAAGAAATTCAAAGCAAATCTCCTACTTTTCTGAGCTGCCTTTTGGTTTAGCAATTCTTCCTGGTACGACATCCCCTTTAAACTGCTATACTCCAATTTCAGGGAAAGGATTGACTCCCTTATTAAGAATTTATCAAAGTGAATTGTCAGGAGTGAATGATGTACTTATTTTGGATAAATGTAAGATAATTATTGCAGAATGTCTAAAGAAAGATGATAGTATAAGAAGCTACTCTGATGAAGGATGGAGTGCCATAGAGAAATTCTGGAGTATTGATGAGAAGATTGAAATTATTCGTGAAGAAACTAATACAGTACATAGGTTAAAGAAATTTATCAAAAAAAATCAAGATGCTGATATACTAATTGTTTCTGCGCATGGTCATTATGATACTGATAGGAAAATAACTGGAATTCTTGTTGGCGATGAGCTTTGGTTTGGAAATGATAATGATTTTCATGTGCCGGAAGTAGTATTATTGAGTGCATGCCATGTTAGTCCAAAAGGTCTAGGCGCAATAAACGTATCCGATTTGTTCTTTAGAAATGGGGCTATTTGTGTAATGGGAACTCTTATCCCGATACACGTTCAAAAAAATATATTGCTAATGAATAGATTAATTACATATATAAGTGAGGCCATGAATGGAAGAACTGAACTTGATACTCTGGATAGAATTTGGTGCCATGTTGTAGGAACGAATGCTATCCTGGAAATTATCGAATCCTCTAAGAAACTAAAGAAATGGGCTACTCAAAGAAATAGAGGACAATCGCCACTAGAGAAATTTATGATGAACAAATCTGGAGTCCAATTGAGGCCAAAACATATATATGAAGATAGTATTGAAAGATTGATGGAAATAGCTAAAGAAGAAAAAATGGAAGAGTATATAAATGCTGTAATTCAATCAAAAGGTATTTTTCCTGAGTCAGTATTTTATATTTTGTTGGGCAATCCTGAACTTGTATATTTTCAATTACCTAAATTTATGAATTAAAAGTAACAGAATAGCCAAAAACTCTATAAAATCATAGAGGT
Organism: Mycoplasmatota bacterium; assembly: GCA_018394295.1. Lineage (NCBI taxonomy): Bacteria > Bacillati > Mycoplasmatota > Mycoplasmatota bacterium. The sequence continues at coordinate 1,372,251 of CP074573.1, read as the reverse complement.
GGAAGCGATAAATTTAATTTGTTTAAGAATATATATAAAATTAATTATCTATTAATTTAATGGGAAATACTAATAATTATTATTACTTTATAGGTAAAGTGCGATAAAGTAAACCCTATTATAAATGAATTAAATCATTATTTAGGTAAGACACCTTCGATCTTAAGAATAATTAGATTACATTTTAAGAAGATAAGTACAAAAAAAATAAATATTTATTTACTAAAAATATTCAAATTAGTAATATTTTTTACAACACTTTTACAACAAATTAACAAAAAAACATCATAAAAGTATAGCTAGAAAAACTCATAAATCATTTCTAAAATAAAGAAATAACTTATATATATCTTAACAATGTATTACACTGCTTTATACTCACATATATGGCGTTTATTCCATGGTAAGGAAGAGGTTGGCGGTTCAAGGAAACAGCATATTATTAGCTTTATTATGTATTGCGGCAATAGCTACTACCCTTGCAATAACAGAACCAAATGATGAAATAAAAGAGTATTTGAAACTGTTCTAGAATTTTCGTTTACTATACCTTCTAGTAAATCACTCCTCTCTAATATTTCAGATACTGTATTTGGAGCTACACTTAGTACTTTATTAGAAAAAGATGAATTAATGAAAAAAGCACACCCATTTAAATATATGAAAAAGGGTATAATCTTTGGGAGACAATTAAAGCACTAAATAAAATAAGTTTTGTCTCATCAATGGAGAATATGATTTTAGATTATGGGAATATTTGGTTTAGTCAAAATAGTACTCTTACTATTGGGCAAAGATTACAAAAGACAGGAATTCATACTTTAGCAGTCTTTGCTAAAATTGGAGTGTTTTTATAGGTGCTTCAGTTGTTCTGCTGGATTAGTAAGAGCACCTGAAACCTTTGGTGCCTCTTTAATAATATCTGCTGCAGGGGATAATTGCATTGAATAAAATAGATGAATTAGAGCAATCAATATATAAAAGAAATGGACTAAAATGGTGAGGTATAAATGTATGATAATTTACAAACCTAATAAATTTAAATTAATACCAATTAATTTATTAAATATATTAATTATGATTGTAATCACATATATATTAATAATAGAGTATTTCAATGAATATTTATTAATTTTACTTGTTGTATGGATTTTAATTATTTATAGTATTACAGCGTTATTTTTAATGAAAATATCTCTAAATAGAGACGGATTATATTATAATTTTAAATTTAAAATTTTTAATTTTTTTAGTAGAGGCATTACATGGGAAGAAATAACATCAGTTAAATATTTAAATCGTAAAATAATACTTATTAATAATAGTGGATTTAAATTAACAATTAATAGTGGTTGGAAAAATTATAAAATGTTACATATAGATATATACAAATACATAAAAACATATAACCCAAATGTTAAAATTGATCAAACTACAATTGACTATATGAATAAATTAGGAATTACAGAATAGCGTTTAGAAATTTTATTGATTTAGTAATTTACTAAATTTAGTTCATTGATGCATCCGCTTATTCACAGATTAATAATTAAAAAGAAGAATCAACTATGTTCCCTTATTAGGATAAAGTTGATTCTTTAGAGCAAGCAAGACAATATATAATGTTACTACGAATTATACACTTTCAGGTGATAAGGTAATCTACGAAACAAATGGTGTTTATGAGATGATCTACAACTATGATGTTGATGGGACATTAATCGGTTTTTATTATGATGAAAATATTTACGATATTACCATCAAGTATTATTGGAGCTAATCAATATACATTTTCTGTTAATAATCCGGTCACTGTAAATGCTAATACAGAAATAATTGCACAAGTTTATGGAACGAGTGTAGCTGGTTTGTTTTTTAATAGTGATGATAATATTGGTAGTTCCGTGTCATCGGCTACACAAGTTGATAATCTTGTAACTGTTTCAAATTTTGTAGGTGTTTCAGATGAACTGTTTAAATTTGGTAATAAACTTCTTAGAAATACTGCAGATGATATTATTGCAAATGCAGAAAAAAGTTTATTATTAATTTCTGTTAACGGTGTTGATGATTATTCTGTATATAGTTTTAGTAGAGGTAGTATGTTAGAAGCATTGCTTACTCTTTCTAATAAACAAATCAGATATGCTAATGGATTTAAAACTGCCAGTAAAGTCGCTAAGGGTGTAGGAATTGGGTTATTAGCTGTAGATATTGGTATATCTGTACATAACAATTATAATATCCCTAAATTATCTAATGGACAAAAACTTGGATACACTGTTGTAGATGCAGGAATATCCGGCGTGTTATTTGGATTTGCATGGCTTGGACCTGTAGGATTGGGAGTTTCAATAGCTACTTACATAATAATTGAGAATACAGATGTAGATGATCGTCTTAAAGAAGCACTCTTTGGTTAAAAGGTATGAAACATAGAGGAGAAGTTAAATGATTGATAAATTTAGAGCACAAAACTTTATTAATAGAGGAAAAAAAATTGATAATAAATTAATTTATTCGTTAATAATTATTAATATTGTAATTGTAATTTTAGCATTAATTATTCAATTAATGAATAATAATCAATTATTTAAACTATTCATAATAAACATGTTTGTAGTGTATATTTTATTTAATATTTATTCATTAATTTTTCAAAAAGTAAATATTAAAAGAAACATTTTATTATGTTCGATATCTAGCTTGTTTTTGCTACTAATAATGAATATATTAATTTATTCAGTCTTACAATACTCCAATTTTTTTATTTTCATTTCGATTTTAATTCAATTTATTATTTTAATCAGCTGTATTAAGATTATGAAAATCATAGCAAGAAATAAAAAAAATAAAGTATATAAATCAAAAATTTATGAATATACATTCGGATATGGAATAGCTTTCCTTATTGTAAAAAATTGTGTAAATATATCAGAGGAAAATAGTACAGTAGTTTTAACAATAGTTTTTCATATCGTATATATCATTGTATACTATATTTTGGCTGAGTACATTATGAAATTATACTTTGCATGCAAATTCGATATTAATGAATATTCAAATTAATAAAGTGAAAAAATCATAAAATATTTTGCGTAAAAGTTATTTACCAATGAATTCACGGTACTCATTAAAAAGAGGGACACTTTTGCACAGAATAATTTTAACACGTACAACTAGCAACACTACATCAAAACATAGGTCGAGAGTGTGGTATTGATGCCAAGATAGTAAAAATAGAAACTTATAACTTAAAAATGTCCAAATTCAAAAGAGTTTCTCGACATTGAGTAAATCATACAATTATTAAACTGATTATATCAATGTTAGGAAACCCTTAGTTTTTGAGAGAGAGATTAAATAACAAGGGCTTGAGTTGACAGAATAGATGTTTAATTAATTATCTCATCAAGATTCAATTTAAAAATTATTTAACTAAAGTTAGTAACAAAAATTATAATAAAAAAAGATAATAAATTTGAAATGGATTACTGGTTTAGATATAATAAAAAAATAAGCAACAGAATCCAGTAGTTAATCATGGGTTTGAAAATGGATTTAGTGGTTGGACTATTTATGAAGGTAGTGATGGAAACGTTGAATTAACTAATCTTACTGGCGAAGCTTTACTTGGTAACCACTCACTTAAGATGGAAAAAGTAACATCAACTGTTTATGCTTCACAAAGTTTTCGTTTAAATGCTGGTACTCATAAGGTTGAAGCATGGATAAGAAATTCAGGAGGGGCTCCAGGAGCTTACATAGATGTTATTTCAGCTGATATAAAGGGAACTATTAATAAAGTTCATAGTACAGATGGTTGGGATAAGTATGAATTATTATTTGGATTACATTCAAGTAAAACTATTACAATAAAACTTATAAATGATAGTGTTTCTACTGTTTATTTTGATAATGTTCATATTGTTAATGAATTTGTTGATACTAGATATAATGTTATTACAAATAATTCATTTGAAAGCGGATTAACAGGATGGACAGTAGAAGGAGCAGGTCTAGCATACATAAATCTAGAAAAAGATATTCTACAAGAAATCTTAGGTGAAAAATCTATCGTTATAAATGGCGATGGAAACACAAGGAAAACTTTTACCCAAGATATAACTAATCTAGTGACCATAGGAGAAACTTATATGGTTGGTGGATGGGCTAAAGCTAATTCAGTTCCTAATAAAGATATTTGGGATGGTCCATTTGAATCTGATAATAGGTTTTTTGGTTTAACTGTTAAAATAGAAGGTAGATACCTAGATGACGTAGTAATCAAATGGTTGCCTTTTGATTCCTCTAATGAAGATTGGCAATATCAAATGCGTAGTTTTGAAGTTCCACAATTCACAGACAATGTGTCATTAATTGGTGTATATCAAGGAGAAGGAACAGCTTATTTTGACAATTTACAATTATACCATGATAATGTAGGAAATCATTATACATACACACAAAGTGGTAATTTAGAAATAATAAAAAATACTAGTGAGACAACTATTGAATATGATTCTAGTGATCATGTAAAATCAGTAACAACTAATGGTGTTAAAACTAATATTGAGAGAGATTCTAATACACACTTAATTAAAGAAATAACAAAAAATAATGTTACAACAACATTTGAGTATGATGATGTTACTAAACAATTAAAGTATACCTATGTTGGATATGATAAAGATAAACCTATCAATGAACAGGATAAATGGTTTAAAACATCTATAGCATACACTACTGATAATCAGTATCTGAATTCAGTAAAAGATGAATTTGGTAATATAAACTATATGGACATTGATCAACAGAATGGTTTTTTAAAAACCATTACAGATGCTATAGGAAATTATCAATCATTTGTTTATGATGAGTATGGAAGACTTGATTCTACAAGTAGTAATGCTGTTAGTGGTGATGGTATTGATTCAAATTACAAGTATAACTCAGATGGTAAGTTATGGAAAATTGTTAGAGATGGGTTAGAATACGAGTTTATTTACAATGATTTAGATCAAGTTGAAGAAGTGAAGATTGCAAATACAGTAGTTATGTCATACGATTATTTGGAAAAAACCGATGGTGAAGGTGATATATATTGGAATAAATACTATACTGATTTAATTAATAGTCAAACTTATGGTAATGGTGATATTGTCAGTTTTGAATACAATGACGAGAATCAAGTAAAAGTAATTAAATTTAATGGAGTTACTAGAAGTGAATACGATTATGATTCTAGTGGAAGGTTGTCAATATATAAAGACATCTATAATAATAACATCTATTTTTATTCATATAATTTAGCTGGTCAATTAGAAAATATAACTGATAAAGATGGTAATGTAATTAAATATAGTTAAGATAGTGGAAATGTGAGCAGTTATGAATATAAGATAGGAAATATAAATAGAGGTGTATCTTTCCATTATAATTCCACAACTGGAGAACATGACTTTACAACTTATGAAGTTAATGGAACCGATATTAGAAAAAATATTAATTACCAAGAGGATTCTCTTAGAAGACTAGATAATATTGAATTATTAATTGGAGCAAATACATTTACAAAACAAATTGGTTATGATGACTATCTTGTAGATTCTTCAATGGGAAATGCGACTAACAGAGTATATTCAATAATCTATAAAAAAAATGGTGCTGCTGACGAATATCATTTCTATAATTATGATGCAAATCATAATATAACGTCGATTAAGGTTAGAACAGGAACTGGTACATTAGTAGATCAATATGATTATCAATATGATGGTTTTAATCAGCTTGTAAGAGAAGATATATGGATTAATAGTGGTGATACGTCCTTTACTAAATATTACCATTATGATACAAGAGGTAATATCACAGATGCAAAGACTTTTCTATATGGACAAGAAGAATATATAGAACCAACTATACCATCATTTTATCAAGCAAGTAAAGGATATTACCCTGTAAAAATGAATTATAATGGTGGTAATGAATACAATGATATTTATAATCTGAGTGTTGGAGAAAGTCCATCTTTGTCTTTTACTTATTTTGATGCAGCTAATCAGATGCCAATTATTATGACTACTACACAGACTTACTCAAATTTAAATACTTCAGAAGAAAGATATTATTATAGAAAATATACTGCAACTGATGGTCTATTTTATAATATCGAATTTAAAATTGTTTTTAAGGTAGGAAACCCAAAAGGTACAGCTAATGTACCACAAGAAAATATGAAATATTTCTATGATAATGCATGGAAAGACCAAATAAGTTCTATACAATACTTTAAAAATGGTACTTATTTTCAAACACATATATTTGAATATGACAATAGTGGTAATCCGACTAACCTATATGATATAAGTATCGATGGTTATGATACTAAGACATTTGATTGGGATGGAAGACAACTTACTTATGTAAAAGGACATAATTATCAAGCATTTTACAAGTATAATGACCAAGGTATCAGAACTGAAAAAAAAATACAGCCTAGCTCAGGAAATGAAACAACAACAAAATATGTTGTTGCTGGTGATAAAGTTCTAGTTGAAGATAATGGGACAAACCTAATCTACTATACATATGATGTTGATGGCACATTACTAAGTATGAACCTGAATGGAACTGAATATTTCTATATTACTAATTTACAAGGAGATATTATAAAACTAGTTGATATATGGGAATACTGTGGTAAAGTATAAGTATGATGCATGGGGTATTATCATTCTTACTAAAGAATACAATGCAGATGGAACAGAAAAAACTGAACTTGATATAGCAAAAGTAAATCCATATCGTTACCGTGGCTATCGCTATGATGAAGAGACAGGCTGGTATTATCTGCAATCTAGATATTACAATCCTGAGATTGGACGTTTTATCAATGCGGATGGTCAAATAAATGGTGGTATTCTTGGGAACAATCTCTATGCATATTGTGAAAATAATCCTGTAATGATGGTAGATCCAACAGGATATAGTGGCGGAGCTCTTGCATTAGGTTTAGGGTATGGTTTAAGTATAGGACCAGTTGGATGGACAATAATTGGAGTCGTAGCAGTAGTGGCAGTTGTTGCTATTGTAGCCGTTTATGTATCTGAAAACTCCACACCAGGAGGATTTTCTTTTCCTTCTATTGATACAACACCAGGAGGATTTTCTTCTCCGCCTATAGATTCAGCACCAGGAGGTTATTCTTCTCCACCTATAGATTCCACACCAGGAGGGTTCTCTACAACTTTACCAGGATTTACACACGAGGTTTTTAATGGAGAAGGAATATCAACAGGATATATGTTCTCACAAAATGATTCAAAGAGATTTTCTCCAGACCAGCAATCATTAATTGAACTAGCTAAAATGGGAAAAAAACTTGGGGTTACTGAATCTGAAGCTCAAATACTTATAGATTGGGCAGATAAACTTAATATTCCACAACATGGACCAGAAGTACACCCTAATAGGCCAGGACCCGCTAGCAATATACCTCACATCTATATCGGACCTGTGGACCATATAACGATAAAATTTGATAAGTAATTAATTATAAAGGAGACCGACTATGGTAATAAATGTTTTCTTCGATGAACTATTTGAAGATGCTGATGTCATTGATATACCAGAATCAGTATGGGAAGAAATTGAAAATATAAAAGCAACTTTTTTTAAGTGGTTATTTAATAAAAAAATCATCCATAAATATTGGGTAACAATTGATGGTGAAAAAAAGTATTGCTCATATAGGGCGGAAGCATTTGTATACTGGCTTAATAATTTTTATCTTTTAAATAATAATAAGAAAGCAATTTGTTTAGATGCTGAAAAAATAGATTATAGTAGACCAAAGATAAACTTTTAAAGTTACAATTAAGGAAATAAGAGACTACAAAGATGTAAGAACAATTAAAATCATGTTTAATTGCTGAATCTTAGGTCACTAAAGAATAAATACTAATTGTCATCTTATTGTGAAAATATGAATTTTAATAACAAGAAAGATCCAATTATATATGTTGGATCTTTCGTAATATATTTTTTACAAATAAGACTTATTTATTTGGGTTCGTTTTACAAGGATGTCGAAACAGGATGGTACTATTTACAATCTAGATATTACAACCCTGAGTGGGGAAGATTTATTAATGCTGATGGTTTAGTAGGAGAAGTAGGAGATATATTAGGACATAATATGTATGCTTATTGTCAGAATAATCCGGTAATGTATTCTGATCCTAGTGGTGAAATCTGTATTGAGGCTATTATACTAATTGTTGCTATTGTTGCTGGCGCAGGGGTATTTACTTATACAGCTATTGACTCACATAATAAAACAGGACAAGTAGATTGGTTAGGAGCAACAGTAAATGGGTTTATTGCTTTTGGAACTGTATACTCTTTAGGTATGTTTGCTTATGAATTATATTTAATGCTTTCTTTTTATATGGGATGGAATCCTGTAGTAGGAATTGGTGCTGGTGGTTTACAGTATTTCTACAACCCTAGGGTTAGTCCTAAGGCAACTTATTATCCATTAGATGCAAATGGTAATCCAGTAAAATTACCTAGAAATGCAGGCGGAAGCCCAGTTCCTAGTTGTAAATATCCACATACTCAAATAAGGTATAGAAATGGTAGAAACGGTGGTTATATACAAACTAGAGAATGGGGATATAATGGGCAACCGATAAGAACAACCGACTGGACTACTCATGGCAGAGGGCATCCATATCCACACGATCATTTCTTTTTACCTAATCCAACTGGAGGTACTTTAAAACGTGGTGATCATGTTCCTTGGAAAATTGACTTATGGTCATAGATTTTATACACGAGGTGAAATAAATGTATATTTTAGAAAAGACAAGGCAAATGCCTATTCATACAGATGTAAAAGCTATTTTTAGCTCACTTGAAGGTTTAGAAGAAGGTTATAATTGGTTGATAACAGATTTTGAATTAAATTATTATCCTAAAGAATTTAAAAATAAAGAAATAATATGGATTAGTGGGGAGGAATTAAGTAATATTTTAAATACGAACAATATACAATTTATATGGGGAGTTTTATCTGGATTCAATAAATCTATTAATATTGACATAAATAAGCTAGATATAGTACCTTTTGCAGATGGAAATACTACTTTTTGGACTAATTATGCAGAAATACAACATCCCCTTGCTTCAGTTGAGATTGTATGTTTTGATTCATCACTAACTATTTTCTCTAGCAACAATAATGATATTCTACAAAAATTTAATAATAAATTTAGTGATGCTGTAGATTTGAAAAGGTATAATTCTTTCAGTAAATAATTAATAATAACCATCCGTAAAACGGGTGGTTTGTTTTGAGGCTATAGGTTTCTATTACGGCTCTTTGTCAAATAGTATAGGTAACAAAATCCAATAAACTAAAATATCACGGTTTTAATAGAAATTAGATCTTTTGAAAAAGCATGGTCCATAACGATATTGATTATTTGTTTATATTTACTCAAAACTTGATTGGACTTAACTTCTGACATTTCTACTAGAAAGCTTTCTATTTTAGTAGCAGATAAGTCTTTTAATTTTTTATTTCCGATATGTTTATTGATTACTCTAAGATAGTATTGTCGATTTTGTTTTGTTTGTTCTGATGCATCCCGGTCATGAATTTTGAATACTAATTCAGCTTAATCACTAAATTTAGTTGAACTTTCATCTGTAGCTATTCCAAGTGTCTTATTGGCTTCCATTTCCTTAGCAAAATCTTTAAGTTCCTTAAGCGCAGCTTTTTCAGCATTTTTTGTCGTATTTTTTGCTCTGAAAGATTTGGTTTTTTGTCTACCGTTAATGTTACGGTATCTGTATTGAAATGTTTTTGTATCATCTATATTTTTTTTAATTTGATATTTTGTCATAATGCTCCTCCATAGTTATTTACTATTAGATTCTCCTAATGGTCGTGAGGTTAAAAAAAAGCATATAGATGACATGTATAATATCATTTATAATGAATTTTCAAATCATCAGATGATAATCGCGTCTATTTATTCATTCGATTATGAGTATAAAACTATTGAAATAAAAAATAGTGTTCTTGAAGAAATATAATTTTTAGACTGAAAAAGTCACTTTATATTAATTAAAATTGAAATTTATAGGGCGAAATAAAATGTGTGTACTTTGTTTAGAATACTGGATAACTATTTAAAACAAAATAAAGATTTGGTAATCATTTATCGAATAGAAAGAGCATTATCCCTTATATATCGGTTATGCCTATAATGATAAAAGTATGCTTTTCGCTAGATGTAAACTCTTCCTTCATTAACAGACAAGGATTTCATAATTGAAAGAAACAAATTATTGAAAAATGTTTTATCTTCATGAAAAACTGGATATACGCCAACTAATAAAACAATTAAATAGAAAACAATTCTTTTGAAAAAAGAAGTATATAAAAACTTGTTTATTTTAATTTGATATTGTAAATTATTGTATAATAGAGGGGGATAATTATATGTATACTAAGCAATTTAACGCTAATAAGTCTATCATTAATATTGTAGATAAATCAAATACTCAAAATGAGGTTAAAAGAAGTATTTTATATTTGGAATGGATTGCAAAACATTCGCAACTATATCATGATGAAAAAAAACCTTTATCTATCCCTGATAAAATTTTTCCAAACAAAGTAACAGAATTTGCCTATAATAGAAATTCTCCATCAATTCAAATAAAAATTGATAAATATTATAATTTAATTGATGGTGATTATAAACGAAATTCAAAGTCTATAGATATATCCGATTCTTTAGATTTATTGCATAATTTAGTATTTTTACGGGGCAACGTTATTTGGGCAGAGTTTGGATTTAATGTTGGTTGTGAGTTTGGTGGTAAGCATCCAGCAATTATTTTAAAAAATTTAGGAGAAGTTTTAATTGTTGCACCTTTAACGTCTGGTAGTTTAACAAATCCTAGACCATCTGAAATTACTATAGATATGGTTTTTAATTTGCCTAGAAGAGATAGATATGTCAATGTAACTAGAATAACTCCAATAAGTATATATCGAGTAGATTTAAATTCTCCAATGGGTGGGGTCAGATCTTCTAAGATGAGAGAAGTCTTTAGAGCTATTATTAATGAATGGAACTAATAAAAACTTCTTGACAGCACATAATATGAATGATATCATGTACGTAGTAGATTACTGATATCTAAAAAAGAGCGTTAATGCTCGTAATATCTAAAAAAGAAAACCGCCTTTTTAGGTGGTTTTCGTCATCTAATTTAATTTGTTGAATATATTATAATTAGATAGTGATATCTAAAAAAGAGTTGAAACTCGTTTTACCTAAAAAGAAAGCCACTGAAAAAGTGGTTTTCGTCGTTTTATTGAATATATTGCTATATTTGCATTATTACAAAAATTTGATTGTACATTTCTATATCACATTAATATATAAGTTGCATTTACCACCTTAATTTTTTACAACATTTTTACAACAAAATGCTTAAAAAATATCATTTAACCATACTTAAAAAAACATTAAAAAACTACTAAAATCGCCAAATTATCTATATATAAATAGACATTGCTATACATTGCTTTATACCCGTTTATATGGCGTTTATTCCATGGTAAGGAAGAGGTTACAAGTTCGATTCTTGTTACCAGTATTAATGATAATATAAAGATAACCAATCTTGATTATGAGAAAGTTACCAATTTTGGTAATAACATAATCAATTAGGTTATCTTTTTTAGTATAATAGTTTCAGTTGAACTGAAGCGAGGTAAAAAAAGTGACTGAAATAAATGTACTAGGAATGTTAGATATATTGAGAACGTATGATATGAAACCAAATTATAGTGAATTAGCAAGAATCTATGGATTAGACCGACATACTATTAAAAAATATTATGAAGATGGAGGAAAGAAATTGATTACAAGAAAACGCGAAAGTGGATTTGATCAATATAAAGAAGAAATATCACATTTGATGAATAAATCTGGCGTAACAAAGAAAGCAGTTCATGAATATTTAAGAGATAAATATGAAAATATACCGGCATATTCAACCTTTAGACACTATACTCAAAATAATCATATTACCATACCTAAAAGCACCACTCCACATGTTAGATATGAAACCAGGCCAGGAGACCAACTACAAGTAGATTGGAAAGAAAGTATGAAACTAATAAGTAAGTACGGAGAAGTATTTGAGTTTAATGTATTAACTTCTACTCTAGGATTCTCAAGGTATCATAAATTCGTTTATTCAAAAACAAAAACGACAGAAGACTTCATCCGTTGTGTAATCGATACATTAAATCATCTAGGGGTATCCCTAAACATATTTTAACGGATAATATGTCAGCTGTCGTTAGCATCACAAATGGAACTAAAAAGAAACATTCTAAAATAAAACAATTTGAACGGGATTTTGGAATTTCGATAAGATTATGTAAGGCAAGGACTCCAGAAACAAAAGGTAAAGATGAGTCCGCTAACCGATTCTTGGCTTGGTTACGTCCTTATGATGGTGAATTTGAAGATGAAGAGGAACTGATCAATATATTGAACAAGATAAACAACAAGGTCAATCTAGAGAATAATCAAACCACCAATATACCACCGAGTGTCTTATTTGAAAAAGAAAAAGAATATCTAAATCCTTTACCTAACAAAATTCTGTTAGAATCCTACGTAGAAAACGTAGATATACAATCAGTGCCGCAAACACTGCTTGTAAATTATAAAGGAAATGGATATTCTGTACCCAGTAAGTTTATAAACAAAAGAGTTAAATTGATACCCATTGATGATAAACTCTATATCTATTATAACACTGATTTAATCATAATACATAATATATCCAACAAGAAATTTAATTATAATGAGAGCCATTATAAAGCTGCACTTGGTATCACCATTAAAAATGATAATTTAGATATTGATCAAATCGCAAAAGAAAATCTAGCATTATTAGATCAAATAACACGATAATAGTAGAAAGATGAGGAGTACGCGATGTTAAATAATTATAATAAATTATTAAATAACTTAGAAACCCTAAATTTAAACCTTTTTAGAGCCAATATCGACTCTTATTTGAATCTTATCGCAAAAGGCGAAAAGAATATAGTAGATTCGTTATATGAACTTACAGAGTATGAAATGAATTTTAAACGAGAACGTGCAATAACGTCATGTGTTAAAGTCGCTAATTTCCCCTTTCTTAAAACATTAGATGATTTTGATTTTGGGTTTCAACCATCTATAAATAAAGACGAAATATTAAATTTCAAATATTTAAAATTCATTGAGAATAATGAAAATATTCTTCTAATCGGATCTCCAGGGGTTGGTAAAACTCATTTAGCTACGTCAATAGGAATTGAAGCAGCTAAATCAAGAAAAAGTACTTATTTTATAAGTTGTAACGATATAATTTTACAACTTAAACGAGCACATTTAGAAAACAGATTAGAAACAAGATTAAAATTTTTCACCAAATACAGGGTATTAGTAATTGATGAAGTTGGATTTTTACCTCTTGATACAGAATCATCTAATTTATTATTTCAATTAATCGCTAGACGGTATGAAAAAAAGTCTACAATTATAACAACAAACAAACCACTCTCTAAATGGGGAGAAATATTTGGAGATAGTGTATTAGCTAACGCCATTCTAGATCGATTACTTCACCATTCTCATGTGATAAATATTGTCGGTAGATCATACAGAACTAAAGATAAAATAGAAAGTATTGAACCTAATAAAAAATGATTATGAGTAAATTACCATAATTGGTGAATCTATCATAATCAAAATTGGTGAAATTTATATTGACATTAACAACCAGCACCATTTTTATTTAAATATATGGTAATTAATTAGTTGGGAGAGATACCCAACTTTTTTATTTATATTCATTACTACACGATTACTACATTTTATATTTTTTAAACTCTTTTTCAAGGTTTTCTATGGTGTTTTCCTGGTATGGTTTGAAGTGAGTATAGATATTTAATGTTGTTTCTAAATCGCTATGTCCTAGAAGTTGTTGTATTTCTTTTGGATTCATCCCTTGTAGCATTGTAGCGAATGTATGGCGTATTTGGTGAGGTCTAACTTTTATTGTTTTATCATCAAGTCGTCTAAAATACATCCTAAATGCATTATAACTAATAGGGTATAAATGATAAGATAGATATGTACAGAAGTGATCACTTTAAAATGTACAGTTAATATAGTATAATTTCATAGTTAATCAATGGGAGGACAACTTATGATACTAAACTATGAAATAGATACTAATATAGAAATACAGAAATTAACTGATTTAAAGGTACTAAAGAATTTAATGGAAACAACAAACTTAAAGGTAAATAAAAGTCGATTAGCAAGAGAGTTAAATGTTGATAGAAGAACGATAAGTAAGTATATTAATGGTTATGAGAAGTCTAAAAATAGAAAACGATCAAGTATAGTAGATGATTATTATGACTTAATTAAGGATTTACTCAATGATAAAATAAAAGTTTTTGAATATAAAAAAGTGCTTTGGCAGTATCTTAGTGATAATTATGGACTAAAATGTGCTGAATCATCATTTAGGCGATATATAAGTAAAACACCAGAATTTCAAGAGTACTTTGATCAAAAGAAAAAAAGTGCTATCAAAGCACCTTCAGTTATACGTTATGAAACAGATAAAGGTCACCAAGCACAGCTAGATTGGAAAGAATCAATGAATTTCGTACTTGATACAGGAGAAGTCATCACAATCAATATATTCGTTTTATTACTGAGTTACTCAAGGTTTAGAGTTTATAGATTATCATTAACTAAATCTCAAGACATACTGTTTAACTTCATAGACGAAGCATTTCAAGCATTTGGTGGTGTACCTCATGAAATACTAACTGATAATATGAAAACAGTAATGGATGTACCAAGAACTGAATATTCAAAAGGAAAAGTAAATAATAAATTTCAACAATTCGCTAATGATTATGGATTTGAAGTTAAACCCTGTATCGCAGGCAGACCAAATACAAAAGCAAAGGTTGAATCCCCTATGAAAATTTTAGATGAATTAAAAGCATATAGTGGTGATTTAAATTATGAACAATTAGTAAAAAAGGTACAAGAAATAAACAACAGAGAAAACAGTAGGTTACATAGAGCTTATGATATGATTCCACTATTTGGCCTACAAAATGAAAAAGATTTCTTACAGTCCCCTCCACGAGACACGATAAGAAATCCATACTTGATTAAAACCATAACAGCGAAAGTAAACTCATCATCAATGATTAGTTATAAGGGTAATCAATATTCAGTACCACCTAAATATATGAACCGTACACTTCAACTGCAGGTATATGATAATCAAATTCACACATATTCTAACACAAATTTGGTGACAATACACTCGTTAAGTAGTAAAAAGTTGAATTATTTAGAGGAGCACTATATACAGATTGCCAGAATGACTCTATCTTTTGATGATGAAGATATTCAAAAATTCGCAAAAGAAAATCTTAACAAGATAGGAGAACGTTATAAATAATGACAACAGCACACGAGCAATTAATCTCAAATTTAGAATATTTAAAATTAAAAGAAATGAAAAATCATTTAGACGATACTATTAACTTTATTAATAAAAATAATCTATCTTTCGTTGATGGGCTTATTAAGTTAACAACATATGAAATTGATTATAAAGAGGCTAGTATGATCAAAGCTATGGTTAAAGTAGGCGCGTTCCCCCATTACAAAGAATTGAAGGATTTTGACTTCTCTTTCCAAGAAAATATAAACAAAGAACAAATATTAGATTTTGAGAGTCATAGATTCATCCATCAATGCGAGAACATCGTTTTTATGGGAACGAGTGGTGTTGGTAAAACCCACTTATCTACATCAATAGGTATATCCGCTGCGAAGAAGCGTATATCAACATACTTTATAAAATGTCATAATTTGATAGCCCAGTTAAAGAAAGCTAAGTTAGAAAATCGCTTAAACGATAGGCTCAAGCATTTTACCAAGTACAAATTATTGATTATTGACGAACTAGGTTATTTACCTATCGACAAAGAAGATTCTAAATTGTTCTTTCAGCTAATAGATAGACGATATGAAAAACGAAGTACGATAATTACAACCAACATTAACTTTTCTAATTGGGATGATATTTTTAAAGACCCTATAATAGCTAACGCCATTCTTGATCGAGTTCTTCATCATGCTCATGTAGTTAACATTACAGGTAAATCTTATCGACTTAAAAATTACTTTATCGAAGAAAATTAAAAATGTACATTATTAAATGATCAAAAATGTACATTCTTATCTTGACATTTATAATAGGGGAACCATCTTCATTACAAATTATTAAATCATTATCTCTATATTCATCTTTAAATACTTTTTTATGTTGGTTTTGCCAGGTTCTTATTTCAAAATGTAATTCTGCTAAATTCTCATGAATTATTCCTTTACGGCTTTTTCCCTTTTTAGGGTCACCAATTTTACCATTTCTTATCTGTGACTTGTTAATATCGAAAGTATTAGAATCATAATCAAAATCTTTATGTTTGATAGCAAGTATTTCACCAATACGCATACCTGTATAATATATCAATAGCAACCCAAAGTAATATTTTTTGTTTTGTTTAGCGTAATCAACATATTTTTTAAAATCATCTAAATTAACTGGTTTAACTTCTTTTAGATTTGCTTGAGATATCTTGAATTTAACTTTTGTCATTGGATTTACAATAATCAAATCTTTAGTAAATGCGTAATCTAACACTATATTAATTATTTATTTATATTTTGATAGTACTTGATCTGATTTAGTCTCTGACATTTCAGTAAAGAAGTTTTCTATTTTTGTTGCGGTAATATCTTTTAATTTGATGTTTCCAAAATATTTTTTCACGACAACTAAATAATATTTTCTATTTATTTTGGTTTGAAATGAAGCTTTCCTATCTCTTATCTTAAAAACGATATCAGCATATTCACTGAATTTCATACTACTCTCGTCCTTTGCTATTCCAAGGGTTTTTTGAGCTTTCAATTCTTTGATAAATTTCTCCATTTCTTTAACTGCTTTATTTTTCGCTGTTTTAGTATTACCATTGATTTTAATTGTTTTAGTAGTCACTTTTAAGAATACTTCTATGTAAGAAATATTCAAGGTGATATTGTAAATATAGTTGACTCATATGGTAGTATTAAGGTATCATATATATATGATGCATGGGGAAATATTATCCATACAACTGACAATACAGGTAGTTTAGAATTAGCTAAAAAGAACCCATATCGTTATAGAGGGTATCGATTTGATGAAGAAACAGGATGGTATTATTTACAATCTAGATATTATAACCCTGAGATAGGTCGTTTCATCAATGCGGACGGGTTGATTGGAGAAACAGGAGATATTCTAGGTCACAATATGTATGCTTATACGCAGAATAATCCGGTGATGATGGTTGATCCTAGTGGTGAATTTGCATGGGTTAGTTATAGTAGGTGCTGTAGTTGGAGCAGTAGCAGGAGGAGTATATGCTTATTATACAACTGGTAGCGTTGATTGGAGATATGTTGCTGGTGGTGCTTTAATCGGTGCCGGTGTAGGATTAGTTGCAGAAGCTGCTATAGCATACTTTGGAGGAGGAGCAGCTTCTATCACAGCTGGCGATTTAACTGGTGGAGGATTATCAGTTGGAAGTAGTGGTATGGATGTAGTCCAACAAGCTATTCAATCACAACAATCAATAGGTATGAATGTTGATTCGTGGGAATCTACTTTTTTAGAAGCTGGTGATATTGTTTGTGGTATGTTGCCAGGCCAAGGTAATTATTATACTAATACAGAATTTTTAGACTTGGGTTTATCCAATGCACAATTATATAATGGGTTACAAATTGCAGGAAATCCTGATTACCCTATGCGTGATTCGATGGGCTTTTATCTTGTAATAGATAGGGTTCAAGTAGCAACAAGTTATGTCGCAAATAATACTACCTTTGGCTCAGGAGGATTAAGACAATAATATACCTAATGCAAAAGAGGTTCTGGAAAAACTTGTAGAATATGTAATAGGATAGGGGAATTTAAATAATGATAGACTTAAAAAATGGATCTATTTATTCTGATGATAATATTTTGCTAGCATTTAAAGGTATACAAAAAAAAGATTTGGAAATGTTATATAGAATTTATCCACATCATGAAAGTAATACATTTGTTACTCTTCAAAATGTAAAATTTATGAGTAGGATTTGCACAATCAGTTATTTGATAACTACTGATAATACTAGTGATATCTCAATACGTTTTACAAAAAATATATATAATCATGTAAAGTCACTATATGATATAAGTAAAGAAATGCTAAAAAAAATTCATGAAATTGATTGTAAAATAGTAAATGACATAACTGGTACACCGACTGAATCAGTTTATAATTGGGGTTCAATCAATCCCATATATAATACTAGAAGCTGGGATTCATACATACTTATAAGATATAATAAATGATTTCTTAAAAATTAGTTTTGTTAATTTTTATTAATTAATTATTAATCGTTCAAGTAAGTTCTTATTATAATAAAGGAGAACACTTTTACGTCATTTAAGTAATTCTACATAAAATTATCAACACTATAGTACATACACACATAGAGAGCTTGGTTTTGATAATAAGAATGTTCAAACAACAGCTTAAAATACAAATAAAAGGGTTTCCCGACATTGAGTAAATCATACAATTATTAAACTGATGATATCAATGTTAGGAAACCCTTAGTTTTTAAGAGACAGATTCAGTTACAAGAGGTTAAGTTGGCAAAATAGATGTTTATTTTATAATCTCATCAAGATTTGTGTAAACAATTAATATTTAACTAAAAAATTAATAATAAAAAAATAATAAGCTCTTAGTGCTTATTATCCTGATTAACGGAAGAGTTCACTTCAACTCTTCTTTTTTTTATGTAATTTTAGTTTATTCATTAACAATATTTTCTTCATAACGTTTAACTTCATGTTCTGGTATTCTCCAGTCAGTACCGATTTTAAACGCTTTTAGTTGTTTATTTTTGATTAATCTTCTTATACTGTCGACACAGCAATCCCAATGTTTTGCTAGTGTTTTTGTTGTGTATGTCATATTTATTCTTAAACTCCTATCTAGTTATAAATTATTCAGTCGTTCCATTCAAAAAACTTTCAAACCATTCTTTTAAAATTCTGTATTTTGGCTTTTTTTCAGTTCCGATATTTACTGTCTTTATTCTCCCTTCATGGATGAGTTTATAAACAGTCATGATATCACAACGTAAATACTCAACAATTTCTTTTACTGTTAATACTTCGTTCATTATTCCTCCCATTTTTGTAGTGTAAATTAGAGTTTTATTAGAGTTTATAATCAAAATATTGTGTTACACTTAATTTATCAAATTTTGATTTATTTTTACTTTGGCAGTTTTTTGACAGTTTAATTACAGTTCATTATACATTATTTATGCTAAACTTTAGTTACTCTTATATATCATATATTTATTAAATCATTCCTCTTCTTTGTCATCGGTTAATGATTTATATACTGCTTTTAATGTTTTGAGTATTTCTGGAGTCATATTGCTGTTAAGAGTATATAATACCGAAACACCTTTATCTAAACCATATATGAGGTTTGTTGATTTTAAATCATCATGTTTTTTTACTATTTTATCATAAGGATAATCATCAAAATTCCCCCCTAATTTTTCTACGTATTCTTTGATAAATTCTGGGCTTGTTTTTCTACGTCCTTTCTCTAAATAATAAATATAAGAAGAATCTTTTAAACCTATCTTTTCCGTAGTTTCGTCCAAAGTGTACCCTAAATTTTCTCTTATGGATTTAGTTATATCACCATATGGAAATTTAATACCTTTTACTAAATAGTCTAATGTTACATCAAAGATAATAGATAATTTTTCTAAGGTATCTGCATCTGGAGTTCTGTTATCAGTCTCCCAATTAGAAATTGTTTGTTTTGTTACATTAAGTTTATCTGCTAAATCTTGCTGCTTCAATTGAATTTTTTATTTATAACTTATTCTACAAAATTTTACATAATTTGACATATTTTTCCAAATAAATCCATTTTTATGTTATAATGAATGCGTTATCATACTATGAAATAAAATTAGGGGGAGTTGATATGTAATTAAAAAAATTATTCTAAGAAGTATTGTGATTTTAGAAACTATACAATAACTATGTATTCAATTATTAATGTTATGAAAGGAAAAGTATGAACTTGTATTTTTAGTGTACAAGGATATCGTGCAAGGGTATTATGATGTTTAAAAATATTATGAAAGCTAGATTGTTTAAGAATGTTAGTAGAAAAACAAAAAAGAAAATGAAAATAATAGTGACTTTCATTTTAGCGTTCTCACTTTTCTTATCAAATCTACCTATACAAAATTTTTTTGAAGTTGTTGGACAGACAAATAATAATCTATATAAAAAAGAAAAAAAAGAAAAAATTAAAAATTATGAGCGAGATGTTGTCTATGAGTTAAGGGAAAAACGCGATCAATATTCGAAAGTGTTTTTGAAAGATGATTATTCATATGAAAAAGTCATTTATGATGAACCGGTTCATTTTTTGAAAAATAATGAATGGGTTGATATTAACAATTCACTCACATTGAACAAGGTAACGAGTGAGTATGAGAATAAAGATAATGCATATAAGATAAAATTACCTAAAGAAATCAAAGATAATAAACGGTTTAAATTAGATTTTGAAGGGTATAAAATAGAATGGTCATTACGAAATAGTTTAGTTAGCAATATTGATATTCAAAAACAAAATATAAAGAGTGATGATCCTCGCAATCAAGAAAATATTCATCAATCGATTATGTACTCTAATGTATTAGAAAATGTTAACTTAGAGTACATCTTAAAAGGTGAAGAAGTAAAAGAAAATATTATTTTAAATCAATATATAGAAAACTTTAGCTTAACCTTTGATTATAAGATTAAAGGATTAAGTATTTCCTATAATGATTCTGGAAATTTAATTTTTGTTGATGGGAATAAAGAAATTCTTCATTTTGATTCATTATATATGATTGATGCGAAAGGAGAAATCAGTGAAGATGTACAGTTAAGTATTACAGAACAAGGTAATCATCAGTACGAAATAAAAATTATTCCTAATGATGAATGGATAAGGAGTAGTGAACGTCAATTCCCAATCAAAATTGACCCTACAATTAAAATGTCGCATACTTCAACAACATCTATTAGAGATAAATATGTCATTAAAGGTTCTAGTAATCCATATGATAATTCATTTTTAAAAGTTGGGAATAGGTCAAGCACAGTTTATAGAAGTTATTTAGAATTTGATTTAAGTCAATTTCTTGATACAAAGATTATCAATTATGCATTACTTGAATTGAATGTTTACAGTAAGAGTTGTAGTTCTGTATGTCAAATTAATTTGTATGGTGTAAGTTCCTCTGAAAATTATACTGATATTACTGGTTCGAATTTACCAAATTTAGAAGGCTTTTACCGTATTTTTGATTATGAGAATTTATCAAATAGTGATAAAGTTTATGATGATATATTAGATACATATAACAATAAGACTACTTACTTTTGGGATTTTACCAAGTTAATGCAAATTTGGGTCAGCAATAAGGAAACAAAAGGAACTGTAGAATTACGTAACAATAATGAAAATTTAACTAGTAATTATGTCTATTTTAATTCTTCAAGTGTTACGAGTATTCCACTTAAACCAGTTGTTAAAATCGGATTTAATGAACAAGTTGGAATTGAAGATTATTGGACCTATCATACTCAAAATGCAGGTGAAGCAGGAATAGGATATGTAAACGATTATACTGGCAATTTAACGTTTATTAACACGCTTTATCAAACTAGTACAGAGCGGAATTCTTACAGCCTTCAACATGTTTATAATTATGTAAATCGAAATGTGAATAAAGGGTACGGATATGGTTGGAGTGTAAATTTTGATCAACGTATTTTTTATGATAAAGAAAATAACTTATATTATCATTTAGATGGAGATGGAACTAAGCAATATTATGTGTTTGATGAAAAAAAAGATTGTACATGTTTTATAGGAGGAACAGGAGGAATTTACTTCTATAATATAATTGAACAAAGTGAAATAGAAAATGATGGGATTTGTGGATTAGCCGAAAATGGTACAGGTACGATTATGCGACTTAGTAATAGTCAAACTGATAGTAACGGTGAAGTCTTATATTATAATACAGTCAAATTATTTGATAAGAATTATAACATAAAAGAGTTTGAATTAATTTCTGGTGGACAAGATACCGATAGAGAATACATATTAAAAAAGGTTAGGGATTATACAAGTTATAATAAAACTTTAGACAAGTATGAAAATGAGTTAGTAATTACCCATGTGACAATAAATAATGGACAAAATTATGTAATTGATCGTGTAACGGATGCTATAGGTAATTATAATAAATATTTATACTCAAATAACCTTTTAGTTGAATTACAAATCGTTAAAAAAAAGAGTGATAATAAATATTCACTTCTGAAATGGATAGAGTTTAAATATGGAAGTGGTACACCTTATTTAGATCAGGTTATCCACTATTATATAGGATCAGCATCTGAGGGGATTAATGATTATGATTATGATAATGATTATGGTTTAACACAAGCTAAAAATAGTACAACTCCAGGTGTAAGTTACCAATATAACAGCTTAGGTCAGGTCAAAACAATTCAACAATTTAATGGTTCAAGTCTTGGTGAATGGGTAGATATAACCTATGCCACAAAAGCAACAACGTTTACTGATGTTTACGGAAAAAGTATAAGATATACCTTTGATAATTATGGTCATACAGTGAATGTTGCGGATAGTAATGGAAACGCCAAATTTCTTGCTTATCAAAATATTTATGATTACAAATACGATGATTTTGATATATTCATGTACAATCAAAATCATAAATTAATATCCGAATCCAATACAAAAAAGGATAAGTTTAACCCTGTGAAAGATTACAGTTTTGAAGACCTAACATTTTTATCACATCCGAATGGATGGTATATATATAACGGTTCAGCAAATGGAACAACAATTCACTCAAATGATGGTGTATTCGGGAATAGTAGCTTTATGATTGTAAACACTGTAAATAGCGATATTGAATTAAGACAAGATTTAGTATTGGATAAAGGAATATATACCTTATCAGGCCTTATTAAAAACCCAAATAATACGACAGGGGCTTATTTAGCGATAGAAAATTATAATAGCCAATATATAACACTACTTGAAAGCTCGCCTAAAAAAATTTATAATCAGCCAGGATGGCAATATTATTTCATTGAATTTGAAGTCACTCAAAATAACACACCATTAACTATAGCACTTCAAAATGAGGTTACTGTTTCTAATCAAGATTCAACTTCATCTGCCAATTTTGATAACATACATATCAATCGAAATTATATTGAAGAAGAGAATAATATGATCTTAGATGATTCATTTGAAGACAACAGTTCAAATTGGGTAGGTTATTTTTCAAATGTTCCTTATGCTGCTAGAGCAACAGTCTTTGATGAAATTTTAGGGGATCGTGCAGCTCGTATTTCTGGTCAGCTTAATAGTGAACTATCTTTATGGCAATCAATTGATATAAATCATTTTAATAATATGATAGATTTGGGTCGTACTGAAGATGGTCAATATTATATACCTAGAGGAACAAATATTGTTTTTGGTGGTTGGGCTGAAGCAAAAATGTTACCTGATAAAGAAAACTATAACCGAAAACTACAAATACAGTTAATCGTAACTGATGTATATGGTTATGAAAACACTTATAAAATAGATATGAATAGTGAAGTAGATGATTGGCAACAAAAGCTAGATTCAGTCATTTTAACTGACGACATAGTGAATTTAAAAATTCGGCTTGTGTACCAAGGTACAGGATATGCATATTTTGATAATATCCAGCTTTATATTGAAGAGTTTGGGAATAAATATCATTATAGTGAATTTGGAAACTTAATCGGTGTTACTGATCCAAAAGGGAAAATGACTGATTATTGTTATGCGGCAACAGGTTCTGGAGAGTGTTTTTATTTATCAGATTACCTCACATATGCATCAACTTTAGAACAAGGTTATGAGAATTATAGACAAGCTATTAGAAATGAGTCTTATTATAGGGTCGAATTGAATAATGTATTAGGTGTCAAAACATCAGATGGATTAGAAATTCGTTATACATACGATGACTTATATAAATTAACTACTCAATCATTTACAGATAAAACCAATAAGACATATCAATCTTCATTTGGTTATAATGAGAATGGTCAATTACTCGTTACACAAATTGGGGATTTACATGGTGAATACATAGAACAAACAAATTATTATGATGAAAATTCATTTAACCAATATCTTGATAAGTATATTGATGAATTTGGAAATGAAGTTGATATAGATTACAATGCGGTAAATGGTTTACTAGATGAAGTTAAGAATTATAATAGCTCTATTAAATATGATTATGATGATTTTGGTTACTTAGAAACGGTTAAAGGCTATGATAGCCCAGAACCGGCAACTGATACACCTATTACTTCTAATCGATATACGTATCATAATGGATTAATTGAAAAGATTTATGTAAATGACTTTATTTACTATTATACTTATGATGATTTCGGAAATGTCATAAAAGTCCAGTTATTTGATAGTAATGAAAATTTAATCAACACTTTAATGACTAACAATTATGAGACAGTAACTAAAATGGTAATGGGAGAACCTTATGTTATTCAAACAGGTAAATTACTTTCAAAGGTATTTGGAAATAATAGTTCAATTGTCTATAGTTATAATGATGATCAAGTAGTGGATGGAATGAAAGATTACTCAAATAGATTAGAGAAAGACTATCGATATGTTTACAATAGTTTAGGACAAGAAGTAATTGTGGTTGAACAATTAAGTAGTCAAAACTCTATTTACTATTATAATAAGAGTAATAATTTAGAAAAAGTGCTCGATGAACAAGGAAATGTGTTACAATTTGGGTATGATGAAACATTAGGGTATGTTAATGAATATATACAATCACTATTTGGTGTCACAATCTCAACTGAATTTTTATATGATGAAAACACTCAAAATTATGATCAAACAACTTTTAAAACAGTTAATGGGCGAGTAGTTGTTAAAGATTATCAGTATTCAACAGATGCTTTAAATCGATTAGAAACAATTCAAATTACAATAGATGGGCAAAAAATTAATATCGATATCGAATATGACGATTCATCAGTTGTTCATGGAAATTCAACAACTCGAATTAAGAAAATAGAGTTGTCAAAAAATGATTTAGTATTTAGAACCATGACTTATAATTATGATGAAGTCGGAAATATTAAACAATATGTTGACAAAGATAATTCAATGAATCAAACGCTGCAGTATAATTATAAATATGATTCACTTAATCAACTACTTCGTGAAGATATCCATACACCATCTAAACAAGTTACTAAATCATATGAGTACGAAAACCATGGGAATATTCAGTATGTTAGAGAGTATAATTACACTGATCCAATGCTTGAAATCTCAGGAACACCGATTTCAATTATAAAGTATTTTTATGATAGTGAATGGAAAGATCAATTAAAACGAGTATCCTATGTTGATAGTAGTGACACCGTATTATCAGATATATATAATTCATCTAGTTATGATGGTCAAGGAAATCCTGTATATAACAATGAGTATTATTATTATTGGAAGGGAAGGGAGTTAACTGCTGTTTTTGATAGGGTATCATTATTTGCGACATATAAGTATAATGATCAAGGGATTAGGATCTACAAGAAAACCCATTATGGTGAATACACGTATCAATTAAATGGTGATAAGGTTATTTATGAAGAAATAAAACGGTCAAGTTCAACTGATAAAATTACGTATACATACGATGTAGATGGAAAATTATTCAGTATGATTGTCAACAAAAATAATGTAACAACAGAATACTGGTATATGCGAAATTTACAAGGAGATATCATTGCATTACTGGACAATAATGGTACTCAAGTAGTAAAATATACATATGATGCATGGGGAAATAAAATTGATACTTATGACAATTCAGGAATTGATCTAGCTAAATTAAATCCATATTGTTATCGTGGATATCGATATGATGAAGAGACAGGTTGGTACTATCTTAACAGTCGTTATTATAATCCTGAGATTGGTAGATTTATTAATTCGGATGGGTTAATTGGAGAAATTGGTGATATATTAGGTCACAACATGTATTCGTATTGTGGAAATAATCCAGTTATGAGAGTAGATCCTAGTGGTTATGCCTGGTGGAATTGGGCATTATCAGGAGCTGCCGTTGTTGGTGGAACTGTTCTATGTTTTGTGCCAGGAATGCAAGTGATTGGTGTTGGTTTTATTGTAGGAGGAACCTCTGGTCTGGTTTCGAATACAATGGACGCTCTTGGAGTAGACTCTAAATTAGCTTGTCAGATATCAGCAGGAATTGATATAATCGGTGGGACAGCATTATTATTTACGCCGTTTGCTTCCGTTGGTGCAAGTATGATAGGATCAGGGGTAGGATCATTTGCTGGTGGGTATATAAGTGAGGGACTAGGAGGGAGTTATGAACTTGGCTCATTCATCGGAAGTATTGGTGGTGGTATTGCTGGAGGAAAAATTGCGGATACATTCTCAACAAGGTATTTAAATAATATAGTAACGAATCCATCTGCAATAGAAGGGCAATCGCTAACAAAAGTGAAAATGGCTACCCGGTTGTCATCCAAATACAAAGTGGGTGTTATGCAACGCAGCAAGTCTAATCCATATGGAGGGTTCACTGCAACTAACAAGATGAATGTATCTTATGGTTATATACAATATCATCCAGGAACTTTACGACATTACAATGGAGCACCATATTGGAAAGTAACGAGTTCTTTTAATAAGGCAAAAAGATTTCCCTATTAAGGAGGTTTAAATGTTTAAAGAGAGAAAAGAAAATCACAAAATACGAAAGGAAGATGTTGATTATTATATTGAACAGGCAAAAACATTGGCTTTGACTTATGAAGAGCAATATAAACAATTAAGTAATCTTGATGACTATATTACAAATGATATTGCGAGCGACTGGATTTGGAATGATTTGAAAAGCGGTGTAATTCTCATGTATACTCAAAGTTTAATAAGTGATACTGTGATTACTTTGTATAAAGAAATAAATAAAAATTTCTATGATGTGTCGATTGATGGTTCATTTTATGATGAGAATTTTTGGACACTAAATGGATTGAAAAACCATCCACTTTGGGAAGAACAGAGACAATTGGCACGAAGGATTTTAAAAATTTTAAAAAAGATTGATTTATAGTGTAGATATGAGTACTGGTAACAACTGTTTCACAAGTACTTAGACATCGGAACAGTAATGTTACAAAGCAGTATATTGTATTAATGATAAATACAACCGTAAATTTCGACAAATTATACATACGTTAAGCAATTTATAGACTTTATGAATAATATTAAATAATACTAGGGATATTAGTAGTTTATCACCTATAACACACGTCGACAGTGTGGTTTTGATATTAAGAATGTTAAAATAACAGCTTAAAGATTCCAAATATAAAAGGGTTTCCTGACATTGAGTAAATCAAACAATTAATAAACTGATGATATCAATGTTAGGAAGCCCTTAGATTTTAAGAGACAGATTCAGTTACAAGAGGTTTAGTTGGCAAAATAGGTGTTTATTTTATTATCTCATCAAGATTCGGGATTTAAAAAATAAATAAACAATTAATATTTAACTAAAGTTAGCAACAAAAATTATAATAAAAAAGATAATAAATTTGAAATGGATTACTGGTTTAGATATAATAAAAAAATAAACATAGTATCTACTGTTGTAGAATGTACAACTGTAGGACTTGATGTATGAAATACATGGTTTAATGAACAAAGTTGTAATACAAACGGTCAAAGAGAGGAAAAATAGCCATTCAATTAGCAGGAACTTATGCAAATAGGGTAATAGGTACATATGGAACATCAGTAATCAGTATAGGTATAGCTGGTACTATACCAAGCACATCATTCTTACTTGCAGCTGTGGGAGGAGGTATAATTGCTGGCAGCACTTATGCAGTCAGTAAAGGACAAGAATACCTATATGATTTACTTGGTATTGAATAGAAGAGGTGAATAAAATGAGAATATATAAACCAAAATTAACTATTAGTATTTTTAAAAGTATTTTATATTCGCTAAATTCAATTTAAGTGTTGATATTTTTTTATTGTTACATCTATGATGTAATAAGTCACTTTATAATGAAATTATAAAGTGAGGTAATTAGAATGATAAATAAAATAGATTTAATTAATGAATTAAATAAACTATCTATAAAGAATTATGAAGATGTTTTTAGTTTCATTATGTCTTTCAATAACCCTATAGAATCTAAAAGCGATATTTGTTTGAATTGTCCACATTGTGGTTCAGTTGAGTTTGTTAAAAATGGAAAAACAAACAAAGGAATTCAAAGATACATTTGTCGCGAGTGTAATAAATCATTTTGTGATACATCTAACACTCTTCTTTATAGAAGTAGATGTACTGAAGATATATGGTTAAAATTTATTGATTGTGAAATATCAGGATTATCTTTAAAAGAAACTGCTTATTATAATAATTTAAGTATCACAACTTGTTTTTATATGCGACATAAGCTTTATAAAGCAATCAGAAACTTAAAGATGAAAGAAACTTTATCTAGTAAAGTTGAATTAGATTGTATTTATACAAAGATAAATCTTAAAGGAACCAAACCATCAAATATGCCTAGACATAGTAAAAAGAGAGGTAATACATCTGCATATTCAGGTATATCTCATCACAAAGTATGTATTGTCGCTGCAATCGATGAAAATGATAATATGTTGCTTGAGATAGCTGGAGTTGGATCGGAATCAATGGAAAAATACACTAAATATACCGATAAATTTATGGATACAACTTTAATTATTTCTGACAGTAAACCATGTATTCAACAATTTGCGAATAATTTAGGTGTTAAGAATGATAAAGTTCCTGTGATAGCTAATAAAAAACGTTATACTACTAATCTAGGTAATAGTTTAGGTGATATTAATCAATTGGCTACCGGGATTACTAAGATTATAAAAAATAGTCATGGTGTATCTATAAGACATTTACAAGATTACTTATCATTTTACCTATATAAAAAACAATTACATTATAGAACTAATCGAAAAGATCATGCAAATATAATGTATAACTTATTAAAATACAATCATCATTTATCTAATAAGGATACGTTAAATTTTGATTATCCAATATCTTTAAAAGATGCTTATTATGAATATCGATATGGGATTTTTGCATAATCATCAACACTTAAATTGAAAAGAACGTTTATATTTACTTTCTTTTATTTTAATGAATATCGTAGTTAATTTTATAGAAGATGACTTTTCTTTCTCTCATATTATGATGATTGTAGGTTATTGTATTTTTCCAATTGTTTTACGTATATCATTACTTAGAAAAACGTATTTAAATTCAGAACAGATCTTTATTGAAACGACTATTTTTATAAAAAAAACTAGATATTCTTTTACATGGAAAGAAATAGCAAGAATTGAATATAAGAGAAAAAAATTAGTGTTAATTAATAATACAGGGTTGAAGTTAAATTTTAGTAGAGAATGGATAAATTATAATAGTTTATTTAGGCAGATATATTCTAGAGTTACTAGATATAATCCAAGCTGTATAATTGATAAATCTTTCATCGATTATATAAATGATTTAGAAAAGAATTCAAAAATAAACTAAATATGTTGTGGTAGCTGTGCTAGTATTAGTTCCAGAGGTAATACTAGTTATTACAGCAGTATCGATATTTGGGAGTTGCAATTAGTGGTGTTTCTGTAACAGTAGCACAATAGGAAATAGCTACTATAGGATTACTGATTCTGTTGTAAATTATTTATGAGTAAAAAATATTGAACAAGTAGATATAAATATTTTTTTGAAGGAAGTAAGTTATACAACCGAAAAAACTATTGACCAAATAAGATAAGGAGTGGTACAAGGTTGGAGAACATTGAAATAATAATCTCTAATTTAAAAAGGGATTATGTAGATTTAATTGTTTATAAGAATTTCAATTGAAACAAAATAAAGTTATTTCTTCTCACTTCTATAATGAAATTGAAAAAAAAGATATGGAATTATCAGATGTTTGGAGTCTGAGAGAATATTACTCAACTTCAAAAACAGGATATTTTTTTGCTGAAGAATTTTTTTAGACTCAATTTTTTTCATATAACCTTTAGGTTTATGTTCCACTTCTCGCCAGCTGACTTCGAATTATCTCTTGCTGTGAAAGAAGTGGTTTTTTGTTTTCCATTTATTTTATACCTCTCTTGATAAGATACGACTTTAACTTCTTTTTTTTATTATGGAAGCCATCCTCATTCCTCATATTATGTTTCCAATTTGCTAAATTGTCTTTAGCAAAATTTTACCCTAATGTCTAAATTTACTTATATTATTACAGAATTTTATAAAAAAAGAATATGAATAAAGGTTAATAAATTATTGCTTTGGGTTTGCTATTAGCTTCTTTTCATACAGAAAACACGTAGACTATTTAATAATTCACTAATAACTTGTCTACAGTCTAAGTGTAGAAGATATTAAATTTGTCAACATTTTATTCTTATTAATAATTGGTTCTACAAAATTTTACAATTTATGACAATATTTTCCAAAAATGTTAATTTTTGTGATATAATCAATGCGTTATTATATTTCAGAATGAAATTAGGTGGGGTGAGATGTAAATAAAAAAATAATTATTCTAAGTTGTATATGATTTTAGAAACTATACAATAACTATGGATTTAATTACTTATGTTATGAAAGGAGAAGTATGATCTTTGTACTTTTTTGTGTGCAAGAATATCATACAAGGTATTATAATGTTTAGAAGGAATCGATTAAAATTAAAGAAAGAAGAATGTCCAAATTCATATCTTGTATTTAAAAAATTTGCAAAATATATTTGTTTAGTTTTAGGTTTAACAATGGTTTTGTCATCAGTTAATTGGAATGCTTTTATAACTAAAGCAGATGATACTGTTATTCAATTTCCAACAGAATCAAATAATCAAGATATAGATAAAGAAGATATATTTGAAAATGAGTATTTGGATAATAGTTTAGTTCCTATTGATTTTGAACTTACTGAAAATAGGACTGAATATGAAAAATATTTTAGAAAAATAGATGGTACATATGAAGTTGCAATCTATAATCAACCTGTACATTATTTTAAAAATGGAAAATGGGAGGATATTGATAATAGATTAAATGAAAATAAAGATGAACTAGAAACTAAAGCAAATAAATTTAAACTGAAATTTCCTAAAAAATTAGATGATAATAAAAAAATCAAATTAAAAATGGATGACTATAGTATTGATTGGAAAGTTCTAGGTATTGATGGATCTGATGCACAGTATGAACATAATAAGATTAAATCAAATGATAAAAGGGAACTAACTAATATCAATCAGACTATAAAATATAGAAATATTCAAAATAACGTAGATATAGAATATTTAGTAAATGGAAGTAATATAAAAGAAAATATTGTTCTTAATGAGTATATTTCTGATTTCAGTATAAGTTTTGAATATAAGTTAAGTAACCTAAAAATTATTCAAAATGATGAAGAGCAAGTTTTATTCGTTAATGAAAATAATGATATTATCTTCACTTTTGATGAACTATATATGTTTGACATAAATGAAAATATTTCATTTGACATAAATTATGATATTAAAAAGACAGGTGATAATGCTTATTTAGTAACTATTACACCTGATAATAATTGGATGTTAAATGCAAGTTATCCAGTCGTAATTGATCCAACATTAAAAAGCGATACTACATCTATGTTGATTTACGATACATATATTTCAGAAGCTAACCCTAGTACAAACTATTCTAGTTCTTCAGAGATGAAGGTATCAAGTCTATCCTCTGCTGATGAATATAAAGGATTATTATATTTTTATATTCCATCTAGTATAATGGATAAGGTTATCACTTATTCTCATTTGACACTAACAAAAAAAACAGCAACTGAAGGTCGTCAAATAAATCTTTATAAAAATTTAAAAACATTTTCGAGTTCGAGTGTGACTTGGAATTCTTGGATTGAAACTCTTGAACCAAGTTATGATACACAAGTTGTTGATTATCATTTTGTTGATTCAAATAATAAATACATATTCGATATCACTAGACCAGTTAAAGAATGGCAAGCAACTGGTGATAATAGGACAACTGGTTTTACAATAGCTGATGAAATGGATGATGATGAAGTGTTAGGTTCATTTAATTCAGTATACCAAATGGGTGATAGTACATTAACTAATAGACCTACGATTACTATTGGATATGAAGAACCGTCAGGTCTTAAAGATTACTGGACATACACATCACAAGACATGGGAATGATTGGAACAAGCTATATTAGTGATTATACTGGAAATTTAACATTTGTTAGAAATGACTTTAGTTTGAATAATGAATTTATGTCGTTATCACTCAGTTTCTTCTATAGTAATTATACAAGAAATGAAGATATAGGATATGGAGCTGGTTGGCGAACAAGTTATAGTATGCAAGTTCTCAAAGATTCAGTTAGTAATAAATATTACTTATTAAAACCAGATGGCGACAAAGTTTTCTATATGAATGAAAACTGTGAACAGGTATCAAGTGCTACTTATAGTTGTGATGCGATTTCAGAAGATGGTTCAAGGATGTTAATGGAGCGTAATATTTATAATGGTAGTAACCTAGATTTCCAAATTACAACTAAATCTGATATAGAATATAATTTTGATTCAACTGGAAGGTTAGAAAATATAAGGAATGTTAAAACAAACCATTATATAAGGGTCTATTATATTGATTCAACATCAAAAAAAATAGATTATGTTAAAGATGAAGCTGATAATAGAATTGATTTTACTTATGATTCAATTAACCATAAAATTATAATTGAGTTAAAACTTAAACAATCTGATGGAACATATAGACCTGTTGAGGAAAAGAAATATTTTTTTGATTGTTATAATAATTTAGACTACATTTCGCAAGGGTATAGATACGGAACAGATACAAACACTTCAACTTCAATGGTGTACGATTATACATTACAATATTACTTTGACAGTGACCATAAGTTAATTAATGCATACAACGAATCAAAAAATTTAGTTTTAAAAAATAAAATTGAATATCAATACTCCACAAATAACCAAGTGAAAAAAGTTATAGTTTCTGAAAATTATAAACAATTAAGTGAATTTGATATTGTTTATGACTATAATAAGACTACATATACTGATTACTTAGGTAAATCAATTTATTATACTTTTGATAATTATGGACATACAACTAATATTTTAGATGATTTTGGAAATTCAACATTTTACAAATATTCAGGATTATTTACCCTTGTTGAAAATGACGAACAAAACGAATTTAATTTATTAAACTTAGAACCGAATTATTACAACAATCATCATCTTTTATATAATTCAGATGTTTTAAAACAACAACAAAATCCAGTAAGTAATCATGGCTTTGAATATGACTTGAGAATTGTTGATGAAATTACTGGTTGGAATATTTATGAAGGTAGTGATGGAAACGTAGGATTAACTTCTGCTGAAGCTTTAGTTGGTGACAAATCACTTAAAATAGAAAAAGGAACATCAACTGCTTACGCTTCACAAAACTTTCATTTAGATGCTGGAAATTATAAAGTTGAAGCCTGGATAAAAAATTCTGGAGGAGCTCCAGGAGCATATATAGATGTTATTTCACCTGATATAAAGGGAAAAATTAATAAAGTTTATAGTACAGATGGTTGGGATAAGTATGAATTAATATTTACATTAGGTACAGGTAAAACTATTACAATAAAACTCATTAATGAAAGTGTGTCAACTGCCTACTTTGATAATGTTCAAATTGTTGAAGGTTTTGTAGATTCTCGTTATAATATGGTGTCAAATAATTCTTTTGAAGATTTTTATAAGGGGGGATGGACTTTAAATGGTGCAAATTATGATGATATTTATGAATCAGGTGAATTTGAGGAAATTCTTGGAGGTCATGTTATATCAATAATTGGTGATAGTAGCACACGTAAATCATTTGAACAAGATATAACTAACTTTGTAACTGAAAGAGAAACTTTTATAGTTGGAGGATGGGCAAAAGCCAATGCAGTTCCAAATAAAGCATTTTTCATAAATAATGAACCATATGATATAATTGATACATATGATACTGTTTCTGACGGTAGATTTTTTGGTCTCATGGTTATAATGGATTGTGAAATAGATGGTTGGGAAGTAAAGGTAACTAAATATTTGACCTTTGATCCATCAATCACAGATTGGCAATATCAAATGCGAGAGTTTGAACTACCAGGAAAAATTAATAAAGTTATAATAAAAGGTGCATATCAAGGGGAAGGAACAGCTTATTTTGATAATTTACAATTATACCATGATAAGATAGGAACAGAATATACATACGGTAAGACAGGTAATTTAGATAGGGTTGTCGATAAAAATGGTGAAACTACATCATATAAATATGATTCAAACGATAATGTTGAAACGAAAAAATCTAATGATGTTACTACTAATTTTAAAAGAAATACATCATATCAAATTGAAGAAATATCAAGAAATAACGTACATACCACCTTTGAATATGACCTTGATACAAATCAATTAACAGATACTAAAGTAGGTTATGATATAAATCTATCTATCAATGAACAAGATAAGTGGTTTAAAACATCAACAACATATACTACTGACCATCAGTATATAAACTCTGTAAAAGATGAATTTGGTAATATTACAACAATGTATACTGATCCTACTGTATCACTTATTACATCCATAACAGATGCGTTAGGAAATTCTAAATCTTTTATTTATGATGAACATGGTAATATTGAAGATTCTAGTATTCAAGATATAGACACAGGTGCTAATATAAATGTTAAATATGAGTATGATATATATGGTAGATTATGGAAGATTATACGAGATGGGTTAGTATATGAGTTTGCTTACAATAGTATTGATCAAATTACATCTGTTAAAATAGCTGATGTTACGGTTATATCGTATGATTATGTTGAAAAGTATATTCAGGATAGCAATAAAACATATTATACAGATATTCTAAATAGTCAAACGTATGGAAATGGAGACATCATTAGTTTTGAATATACTGATGAAAATCAAATAAAGAAAATTAAATTTAATGGTAATGTAAGATATGAGTACGAATATGATTCTAGTGCAAGATTGTCAATATATAAAGATATCTACAATAATAACATCTATTTTTATTCATATGATTTAGCTGGTCGATTAGAAGTAATAACTGATAAAGATGATAATGAAATCCAATATATCTATGATAATGATGGAAATGTGAGTAAATATGTATATGAAATCGGAAATATAAATAGAGGTGTATCTTTCCATTATAATTCCACAACTGGAGAACATGACTTTACAACTTATGAAGTTAATGGAACCGATATTAGAAAAAATATTAATTACCAAGAGGATTCTCTTAGAAGACTAGATAATATTGAACTGTTGATTGGAGCAAATACATTTACAAAACAAATTGGTTATGATGACTATCTTGTAGATTCTTCAATGGGAAATGCGACTAACAGAGTATATTCAATAATCTATAAAAAAAATGGTACTGCTGACGAATATCATTTCTATAATTATGATGCAAATCATAATATAACGTCGATTAAGGTTAGAACAGGTACCGGTACATTAATAGACCAATATGATTATCAATATGATGGTTTTAATCAGCTTGTAAGAGAAGATATATGGATAAATAGTGGTGATACTTCCTTTACTAAATATTACCATTATGATACAAGAGGTAATATCACAGATGCAAAAACTTTTCTATATGGACAACAAGATTATAAAGAACCAACTATACCTTCTTATTATGAAGTAAGTACAGGACTTAATTCTGTAAAAATGTATTATAATGATGTTCATGATTACAATGATATTTATAAGCTGAGTATTGAAGAAAGTCCATCTTTATCTTTTACTTATTATGATGTAACTAATCAGATGTATATTACCGGTATGACTACTACACAGACTTACTCAAATTTAAATATTTCAAAAGAAGGATATTATTATAGTAGTTATACTGCAACTGATGAGAAATTATATAATATCGAGTTCAAGATTGTTTTTAAGGTAGGAAGCCCAGAGGATTCACCAAATGTACCACAAAAACATATGAAATATATCTATGATAATGCATGGAAAGACCAAATAAGTTCTATACAATACTTTAAAAATGGTACTTATTTTCAAACACATATATTTGAATATGATAAGAGTGGTAATCCTACTAACCTGTATGATATAAGTATCGATGGTTATGATAGTAAGACATTTAATTGGGATGGAAGACAACTTACTTATGTAAAAGGACATAATTATCAAGCATATTACAAGTATAATGACCAAGGTATCAGAACCGAAAAAAAAGTACAACCTAGTTCAGGAAATGAAATAATAACAAAATACGTTTTAGATGGTAATAGGGTTCTAGTTGAAGATAATGGAACCGACCTAATCTACTATACATATGATGTTGATGGCACATTACTAAGTATGAACCTAAATGGAAATGAATATTTCTATATTACTAATTTACAAGGAGATATCATAAAACTGGTTGATATAACAGGTAACACTGTGGTAAAATACAAGTACGATGCATGGGGAAACATAGTAGATAAGTACAATGACCCATCATTAGGATTTAATCTATCAGAAAAGAACCCATATCGTTATAGAGGATATCGATTTGATGAAGAAACAGGGTATTATTATTTAAATAGTCGTTATTATAATCCTGAGATAGGTCGTTTCATCAATGCAGATGGTCAATTAAATGAAGGTATTTTAGGTAAAAACATGTATGCCTATACAGAAAACAATCCAGTTATGTATGTGGATCCTAATGGTGATTCCATAATCTTAGCCTGTATAATCATTGGTACAATCATTGGAGCAGCTGCTGGGGGTACTGTTGCTTATAACGTTGCAAAAGAAAATGGTGCTGAAGGATGGGAATTAGCAGGCTGGACTGCACTAGGAATTGTAGGCGGAGGAGTAACAGGAGGATTTTTAGGTTATTATGCTGCACCAAGTATTACTGGTTTATTAGGAGCACAGATTTCTATTCCAACAGGCTGGGCTCTAGCTAGTACTGGTGCAGGATCAATGTATGTAGTTACATCAACGGTTACAATAAGTGGTGCCCAAGTTGCAACAGCAACAGCTTTGACAGGACTAATGTTTTTTGCAAGTAAGAGGGATTTGAAAATGGTTAATGATGCAGCTAAAGAGGTTGGAGTTGATAGAGATCTTTTTGGTGAATATATTCACGAGGTAAAAGCAGAACTTGGAATGAAGCCAAACCAAAATTTTAAATATAAAAAACTAATAGATTTAGCAAAAGAACTTCTTAAATCAATAGGAAGGTAGGTAGAATAAAAATGGATATTTCTGGTAGTTTTGTATTTAGTATTAAAGATAAAAAACTGAATTTTAAAGATATTGAGGATAATTTGCATATTGAACCTACTAAAATTATAAAAAATGGTCAAATGGTTGGAAAACTAAAAAATTATGAAGCACCTTATGACATATGGTCATTTGAGATTAATATTATCGATTATAAGAATATTTTTAATGATTTATTAAATTTACTTGAATTATTAAATCCATATTCCGAATATATAAAAGAAATTAGTTTTGATAATAAAAATGTTACAATAGATTGTTATCTTCGTTCTAATTATGGTCAAATTGGCTTTCAAATGAATAATAAAATATTTAAAAAATTAGTAGATTTGGGTTTATCATTAAACTTCCATATACTTTCTTATGGAGAAGCAACAGATTAAATAATGTTTGTGACCACTTTATTAAAGTGGTCACAATTTAATTTTTTTAAATATAATATTTTATAATGACTAGATAAAACAACAAAAAAGTCAAGGATGTGGAGACAGGTTGGACTATTTACAATCAAGATATTACAATCCTGAGATTGGTAGGTTTATAAATGCTGATGGTATTGTTGGAAAAAAAGGTGTTATATTATCACATAATATGTATGCATACACATTAAATAACCCTGTCATGGGAACTGATCGGCTCTTTGTCAAGTAGTGTGGGTAGAGAATATCCAATAAACTGACATTGAATCAATTATGAGGATTAAGCTGAATGCTTAAGCCTTTTTTTATTTACACATACTTGTGATTAGAATTCAATTAACAAAAAAAATAATAAGCTCTTATATTAGTGCTTATTATCCTGGTCAACGAAAGAGTTCACTTCAACTCTTCTTTTTTTATTTAGTTTTAGTTTATTCATTATCAGCATTTTCTTCATAACGTTTAACTTCCTGCTCTGGTATTCTCCATTTAGTACCTATTTTGAATGCTTTTAGTTGTTTATCTTTGATTAATTGTCTTATGGTTGCTGTACTACAATCCTAATGTTCTGCTAGTGTTTTTGTTGTGTATGTTATATTTCTTCTTAAACTCCTATATGGTTATGTAGTTCCATTCAAAAAGTTTTCAAACCATTCTTTTAAGATTCTGTATTTTGGCTTTTTATAAGTTCTGATGTTTACTGTTTTTATTCTCCCTTCATAGATGAGTTTATAAGCAGTCATGATCTCACAACGTAAATATTCAACAATTTCTTTTACTGTTAAGTAGAATTAACAAAAGATTCGTTATAATGATAATGGAATAAGAACTTATAAAAAAATAGCAACAGATTAATTAAATTATGATGAATATATATATTATTTAGATGGAGATATGGTATTATCAGAAAAGATAAACAATGTTGTTAATAGAACAATTGTATCAACAGATAATATTTATTACACCTATGATGTTGATGAAACACTAATTAGTATTAATTATAAAGGACAAGAATACTTTTATATAAGAAATATACAAAATGATGTTGTTAAAATTATTGATATAACAGGGAAAGTTGTGGTAACATATAGTTGCAATGCATGAGGTAATATCATTCAAACAAAAAATTACAATGCAGATGGAATAGAAAAAACTGAACTTGATATAGCAAAAATAAATCCATATCGTTATAGAGGATATCGATTTGATGAAGAAACAGGCTGGTATTATTTAAATAGTAGATATTATAACCCTGAAATAAGTAGATTTATTAATACTGATGGTCGATTAAATCCTAGTATTCTAGGGAAGAATATGTACGCTTATACTCAGAATAATCCAGTAAATTATATTGATCCTCATGGTACGTTTAGTAATCTGCTACATTATTTGCTTCTGCATGCTTTGAAGCAGCAGCATATACTGCATTATTCCCTGGTGCTGGGCAAGTTATTTCGGCAGGTTTAATTGTTGTAGGTGTTACAGGGGCAATGCTTATTGAACTCAATGAACAAGATGCACTACCACCTTTATTACCAGCTCCATCTGGATATCCAAATCGTTGAAATTATCATCGTCTTGATTCATACGGACATCCAAATAATCCTACACCAAACGGACATGGTCATTTACTAGGTACAGGTCTTTTCATGCGCGGTCAAGGTAAATCTATAGATGTTTGGGGTACAGTTGTTGATTGATTTAGTGAAGCAGCACATTGGATTATTCGTTAAATTGAAAGGAGATTGAGAATATTGAATTGTGTAGATTTTTTAACAACAATCTATCTAGGGGATAGAATTATTAAAAAAATAATAATTGATTCTTATAATAATAAATTAGAAATTCATTTAAATCGAATATCAAGAATAAGGAGCATAGATGGTAATTGGCATTTTTATAATAAGGAAGATATTGAAAATGGTATTATTGTAATAAATGATATTAAAAATATTGTGTTTGATGCTTCAGGATTGTTCCCAAATGATGAGATATATTCAATTTACGCTACAGAATTAGATAATGGATTTTATGATATTACAATTGAAGCAATTCATGCAGATGAAAATATTGGATGTCATGATATTACGATTAAGGTAATTGGTAAAAGTATTCATTTAGTTAATCCCAATAGTGGTGAGATTATAACAAATTAAAAATAAGAAAATGGTTTAGATTAAAATGGGGTTTCTACTATTTCGCTTTCATATATATTGCGAAATATTAGTAACATAGCAGTCTTAACACATCTTGTTTTTGGAAATATCTAATGGAATCAACATTATTTTCATCATTATAATGAGAAATATTGCCTATAATAAAAGAAATAGAGAATATAAGGCTGTTCCATTTGTTTCTGCAGGAGTTGGATATATTGCATACTTTATAGCTAAGGATTTGTCTAAAGTACCACAAGAATATGGAGCATTTATTATTAATATTTCATTTTATACAGCTATTGTACTATCTCTATACAAATTAAGTAATTTGATTTTGAAGTGGTTTTTAGCTATAAAGTTTGATATAAATGAATATTCTAATATAGAATAAAAATTATGGTTTGATACAAAAAAATTTAAAAAGTATTTTGATTAAATTATTTTTATTTCATCCCAAATTGTATAATTAAATCAGACAAATAAAGGGTCAAAAAAAGACATGTATGAATATCATTCATTTTGCTGTTACATTACCATTGAGTATAATAAATTTACTATTTTTATTTTATGACAATAGACTATAAAAAAAGAATAAACCTGTAAAGGATTAATACATTCCAAAAGAAAAGGTGATCAACTAAGATTGTAATCACCTTTTTTGTGGTCTTCAGTATAATTAGGTTACTAGCTTAATCAGGTTGGTAACCTTTTTAATAATCACTAAGATTTATTTTTGGGTTTAAAATGATCATTTAATATATCATCTATATCCTTATTCTTCTTAAGATACCAACCAGCTGAAATTTGAGTAGATTGGATGCTAGTACTTCGGTCATTTGTATGATAAATTAAATCAATGAAAGTCATAATCATGATACATAGAAAACTATCTAAATCATTATTAAATATAGCATTGTATATTTCTGCACTCCATTTAACAATAGGCTCTTAGAATTAAAAGACTTATGTAGGTCTTATCAAAATATTAAGACAATGCGCACTAGAACAAAGATTCAATACGTTGCCTATCTTGAACAAGCATTTCCTGAATTACATAAGTATTTCAAAGGAAATCTTCATTTAAATATTGCTTATAAGCTTCTAAAACAATATCCATTACCCACTAAAATAAATAAAGTCCGAATTGATTCTCTAGCTAAATTACTACACAAGGCTTCTCACGGTCGGTATAGTAAAGATAAGGCCATAGAGCTTAAGGAACTTTGTTTAACCACAGTAGGCATCCAAAGAGACTCTTTAGGCTTTCAAATCCAGCAAGCTATTGAACAAATCGAACTTTATTCAAAACAGATAGAGGAAATTAAAAACAACATTGAGACAATTGTCTTATCGCTTAATTCACCAATCCTGACTATCCCTGGTATGGGGATAATTCAAGCAGCGATTATTCTTTCCTCTATTAAAGATATTACACTGTTTTCTTCTCCAAGTAAAGTATTAGCTTATGCAGGATTAGATCCTAGAGTCTATCAATCTGGTAATTTTAAAGCTTCAACCACAAGAATGTCT
This sequence comes from Mycoplasmatota bacterium, assembly GCA_018394295.1. Classification (NCBI taxonomy): domain Bacteria; kingdom Bacillati; phylum Mycoplasmatota; species Mycoplasmatota bacterium. The sequence goes on along the minus strand of CP074573.1, from coordinate 1,330,223 downwards.
AAACGTGGTAATAGAATGCTTCGTTGGGCATTAGTGTATGCAGCTTATAATGTATCTAAAAATAATAAAATATTTAAAGATTACTATGACTTAAAGATTTCTCAAGGTAAATCTCACTATAATGCGTTAGATCATGTTGGTCATAAATTGGTTAGAGTAATTTACAAAATATTAACTACTAATTCTTCTTTTAATTTAGCTTAATTTAACTTGTGAATTTTTTCGCCATATTTATGGTTCTTTTAGCATATTCATTTTAATTAAACAAATGTTTTATAAAATTTTGTTATTTTTCGCTTGACAATTCATAGTTGGTCTCATTTGCGTATATTATAACAAAATTTAATAAAAAAAAGAATATGAATAAATATTAGATTAATATCAGCAACTATAGGTTAATAAATTACTGCTTTGTGTTTGTTATTATCTTCTTTTTCATTAAAACACTTAGACTATTTAATAATTCACAAATATACTTGTCTACAGACTAAGTCTAGCAGATATAAAAATAGTCAATAATTTACTCTTATTAATAATTGATTCTACAATATTCTACAATATTTGACAATAATTTCCAAAAATCTTAATTCTTGTGATATAATAAATGCGTTATTATATTTCGAATTAAAATTAGGAGGAGTTGGTATGTTTTTGAAAAAATCATCTAACATCAAATTCTTTTATTCAAAACAATGATTAATGTTTCTATATTTGTTAATTCAAATGTATTTTATCATTATCGAAAAATCTATACAATTAGAGTTAGTTAGTTAATAGGTTATAAAACAATAGGAGGGATTTTTGTGACACCGTTAAGTAGGGTGTATATAAATTGTAATCATATAAGAAAATTTATGTTAAAAGGAAAAAAAATTTTATGTGTTCTATTAGTATTAGCAATTGTATTTTCTACGATTGATATCGGCGTATTTGCCAGAGCTACAAGTTCTACAGGTTTTCTAAACCATTTTAATAAAGAAAAAGAAAGAAATCCAAGAAGTGGAAAAATATTATATGAGGTTAACAGTGAACGTAAAAAAAATGGAAAAGTGTTTAGAAAAGATGATGGTACTTATGAGTTTGTAGCGTATAAGGATGCAGTTCACTATCAAGAAAATGGTGTATGGAAAGAAATAGATAATTCATTACAAGATGATGAAACAGGAAATTATAAAAAAAATAAGAAAAATTCATTTAATATTAAATTTCCAAAAAAAATTAAAGAAAATAAATCAATAACTTTAAATAATAATGGAGTTAAACTCAAATTTAATATTCTTGGGATAAAAGGTAGTGATTTAGAAGTTGTTGAATTAGGTGTTGAAGAAAAAAATCATTACACTAAATTAAATAACAGCAGTAAGGTTAAATATTCTAATATAATGAATAATGTTGATATTGAATACTTAATACAAGGTGATACATTAAAGGAAAACATTATTTTAAATGACTATATTGATAATTTTGAAATGTCATTTGTGATTGATGTAAAAGATGTAGAGATGTTGGTAACTGAAGAGGGTAATATTGAATTTTATAAAGATGGAAAATTAACCTATTTAATAGAAAAATTGTTTATGCTTGATAATAATAGTAATTATTCAAATGACATTGATATGTCGATTATAAAGAACAAGAAGAAGGAATATATACTAACAATAAAACCAAGTGATGAATGGTTAAAAAACGCTACCTATCCAGTTATAATAGATCCTACTTATAAGATTTTTTCAGGAAATATATATGATACGTATACAAGATTTGATATGAATAATCCTAAAGATGAATTTACAAATTATGCTGGCTCTTCATATATAAAATTAGGAATTGATGATACATACTCGACAATTATGGAAGGTTTTATTAAATTTAATCTCCCTAGTACCTTAAGTGGGAAATTGTTAACCTATTCAGATTTAAGTTTATATGTAACTAGTCGTAGTGGTTGTCCTACTGAAGGTTGTAAAGTAAATGCTTCTAGGATTACAAGTAACTGGTATGCACCAAGGATAAATGCTTCTAATGCTCCAAGTTCAAGCAGTACAATAACGGATTATCAATTTATCACGTCAACAAACAAAATGGTTACTTTTGATATTACCGATGTAGTAAAATATTGGGAAGCTAATGGTGGTTATTATGGTATAAAATTAGAGTTGGAAAATCCAAATCAATACGTTGATTTTGCATCTAGTGAAAATAGTAATTCATCAATTAAACCAATTTTTCATGTAGGATATGTTGACAATACAGGACTAGAAGATTATTGGACGTATCATTCTCAATCATTAGGTGAAGCTGGAACTGGATATGTTAATGATGCGACTGGTGACTTAACTTGGACATTACCTTTGTATACTAATCCAACATTAAGAACACCATTTACTATATCGTTTGTTCATAATTCAAATAATTTTAATACTAATATTGGGTATGGAAATGGTTGGCGTACTAATTTAAATGAAAGAATCGGACAAGACCAATTTGATGATGGAGATTCAAATATTTATTATCGTTATATAGATGGAGATGGAACTAAAAAGTATTTCATTGATACTTCTTGTACAGATTTTGGAATAAGTCCAGGTATTGCTGATAGTTGTGGTATATCAGAAGATGGTTCTTTTGATTATGCAATTTTTGGATATTACTCTAGTGCCTATTCTCACGAAATTGTCATGAAAGATGGTACAATAAAGAAATTTGATAATTATGGTAGATTAGCAAAACTACTAGATATTAATGGAAATGATATTGATATTTACTACATAGGATCATCAGACCAAATTGATTATGTAATGGATACATTAGGTAATAAAGTTGATTTTCAATATAATTCAGGGATAATAGATAAGATATTGTTACCTGATGGAAATTATTATAAAATAAACTATATTAATAATCAAATTGATTATGTTCAACTTTATGATAAATACAATGTCGCTGATTTTAAAGCTACGTTTGTATATGATTCGTTATCGCAAATAACCGATGTTTATAATTCCTTTGGAAATCAGTTAAATTATCAATATAAATCTCTTAATGTTACTAGAGTTGAAGAAAAAAATGGTAAAGATTCATTAGGTTATATGTCTTTTGATTACTTATTCAAAAGAACAAAATTTACTGATTTTAAAGGAAATGAAGTATATTATAGTTTTGATACATATGGTCATACAATTAACATATTAGATAGTTATGGAAATGCACAATATTATAAATATTCTGATATTTTTGACGAAGATATTAATGGAAATTATAAATTAAATAATAAAATAGAAGAAATATCATCACCTCAAAAAAATATTGTTAATCCTCTTAATAATCACAGTTTTGAGTTTGGGCTTGATAATTGGAGTACAGTTATTGAAAACAACGTAGGAACAGTTAAGGCAGAAGATAATTGTGGATTATTTAGTACAGAATCTGTATATGGAGTACCAAATACATCTTGCAGTGTCTTATCCAGAAATGGTTTAGGTAATCTTAATGTAGATCGATTAGAACTTCGACAAACTGTAGTATTAGATCAAGGAACTTATACTGTTTCCGGGTATATCAATAGTGATTATGATAGTATCGGAGGGGTAGGTGCATATATTGATGTAGAAGGAGCTAGTTCAAAAGGAACAATATATGAAATACAAGGTAGTGGTAAATGGGAAAAATACAAACTACAGTTTTCGGTAGAAAAGGATGACACAAACATAACTATTGTATTAAAAAATAAAGTAGGAATTGGTAAAGCTTATTTTGATCAAATACAAATAGATGAGGGATTTATTAATCAAAGATTTAATTACTTTGAAAATTCTTCTTTTGAAAATAGTTTAAGTGGTTGGTCAAATAATGGGGCTAGTTTAGTAAGTAATAATACTTCTGGAATATACAATAAAGTTTTAAAAGATAAAAGTGTTAAATTAACAAGTTATGGAACTAGAAAGTATATTAAACAAAATATAACAGGCATAACAACGAACGCAAATGAAGTTATATTTGGAGGCTGGTTTAAAGGAGATATACCTCATAACACAAATGAAGAGGTACAAATTATATTAAATTATAGAGCTCCGGATGGAAGTTTAAATGCAGCGACTTATGATATTAATAAAAATATAAATGAGTGGCAATACTTAATGTTTAAATTTAACCCTTATTTGTATGGAACTTTACTTAGTGTTGAAGTAAGTTATAAAGGTTATAGTAATTTATATGTAGACAATATGCAATTATATATTGAAGAGTTTGGATCTAGTTATTCTTATAATAATGATGGGAATATTATAAATATTAATCACCCAGGGATTAATAACGATACTTCATTTATTTATGAATCATCAAATAAGAATGATATTTCTGGAATTTCCAATGGTATGAGTACAACATCAGTAACTTATGATATAGTTAGAAGATTAAAAACAATAACATCAGCAAATAATATTAAATCTACATTTGATTACGATTCATATGGTAACCCAACTAGTCTTAAGTATGGGAATGATTTGTCAGGAAAATGGTTTGGTGGGAAAATTACTTATGCAAATTATGGAAATTATATTGATAAAATTGAAGATGAATTTGGGAATATTATAGATTATAATCATAATACATCAACAGGAAAGTTAGATAGTGTAGTTGACCCCAATGGTGTAACAACATCTTATGACTATGATGATTTAGGTAGGTTACATGAAGTTATTAAAGGAAATTCAAATTCAATTTATAATTATGAAAATGGAAAATTAAAAAATGTTGAAGTTAATGGATTTAAATACATTTTCAATTATGATGATTTAGGAAGACTTGAAAATATTCAAGTTGCGGATATGACCTTAATTCAGTATATTTATGAAACTTATGGAAGTTACAAAACAACGAGGTTAGATGAACAAATATATGGTAATGGTGATAGTATTAAATTTATTTATAATAGTGAAAATCAAATTACTGAAATGCAGTTTAAAGAAAGTGGTACTAGTACATATGTAACAAAGCATAAATATGAGTATGATTCTTTAGGAAATATAGCTGTGTATAAGGATATTGTGAATAATAAACAATACTATTATAATTATGATTTGTCAGGTCATCTAAAAGATGTAACTGATGAATTAGGTAATACAGTAAGTTATGAGTATGATTCTAATACCGGAAACACTAATAAATTTGGATATAATGTTAACGGTAAAAATAGAGAAGTAGAATATATATATGATTTCTCAAAAGGAATTTATGATAAAACAACTTTTTCTACTAGTAATGGAACAGTTGAAAAAGATTATATTTATGAAGATACAACAGAAGGTATAGGAAGATTAACAGATATTACCTTAAAAATGGGTGCAACAACAATTCTTAATACTAAATATATATATGCTGATAATACGCCTTTAGATGCAGGTGTTGTTAAAAATGGGAACGTATCTTTAAGAGTAAAGAGTCTAAGAATTGGTAGTAGATTACAAACCTTTACCTATGATAAAAATGGAAATATAACATCAATTTATGATTATAAAACAGGAACAACTAATTATTATTATGATTCATTAGGGCAATTAATAAGAGAAGATAATCCTGTAGCTAATAAAACATACGTATACGATTATGATGATTATGGTAATTTTTCAAGCAAAAAAATATATGCTTATACAACAGCATCAACAATTTCTACTCCATTACTCAATGGGAGTGCTTGGTATTATTATGGTAATAAATGGAAAGATCAAGTAGTTTACAGAGATGGAATGTTAAATGGATTTGAATATGATAATAGTGGTAACCCAACTAAAATTAATGGAGCAACCTTAACTTGGGAAGGTAGACAATTAGTATCTTATTCTATTGGTGTATCATTTAAGTATAATGATCAAGGTATAAGAACTCAAAAGAATTTCAGAGGAAAAATTACTGATTATTATGTAGTAGGCGATAAAGTTATATACGAGAAATCATCAGACAACAAAATCATATATTATACTTATGATGTAGATGGTAAGATAATAGGTTTTAATTATAATGATAATGATTATTTCTATGCAAGAAACTTATTTGGTGATATTATAGAAATAAGGGATATCAATGGTAATTTAAAAGTAGAATATGAGTATGATGCATGGGGTAACATTGTAAAAAAAGCGGATTACTCAGGTATTAATCTCGGTAATATAAATCCATATAGATACCGTGGATATAGATATGATGAAGAGACAGGCTGGTACTATCTCAACAGTCGTTATTATAATCCTGAGATTGGTCGGTTTATCAATGCGGATGGAATAATAGGAGAGACTGGTGAAATATTATCTCATAATATGTATGCTTATTGTGCAAATAATCCTGTAATGAGAATCGATCCAAGTGGTTATTTATGGAAAGAAATTTGGGATTGGGGTAATACTATTTGGGGTACAGTTAGTAATATCCCTGCAAAAACTATTGTTGCAGTAACAACAATTGGAACCGCAATGGTTCAAGGTAGATGGGATGATTTAGCTGATGATTGGAAAAATGGAAGTTTTAATCCATTTAATCAAAGTGAATAAGTAGCTTTGGATTCGAAAGTATTATCTTTTTACAAAGGTAGTTTGGTTGTAAGACAAAACCAAATTGGGACATGTTCAATTTTTGGAACTGTATGGTTAAATGACAGTGAGGATAAATCAACATTAAAACACGAATGGGGTCACTCAATACAAGAAAGGATACTAGGTCCTTTATATATCCCCCGGATTGCAATTCCTTCAGTAATTAATTATTATCGAAATCCATCAGAAAAAGAATATTATTCTGCACCATGGGAAAGAACAGCTGATTGGTTTGGAGGAGTAAATAGGTCGTCAGGATATAATAAAGGTTCCTTGCCGTTAGGAATTTTATATTTATTGATTTAGATAATTAAGAGGAGGAGAAGATGAAAAAGATATTTAATTTGATATTCATTGTTTTGATTTTTCTATTAACCGGTTGCAGATCAGATTATAACTATGATTTTAATAAGTTAGTAAACAATGTTGAAAAAATTGAGATAATAGAGCTAAACTACCCTCAATCAGAAAATGAAGCTACAATATTATATACATTAGACTCTGAGGAAAATAATGAAATATTATCAGACCTTTCTAAAATAAAGTTTGAATATCCATTTGGAGATCCACCTACTATGGACGGTTACAGTATTAGGATTTTTTATAAAAATCAAGAATATGAAGTTATTGCTCAAAGAGGAACTAAAAGATATAGTAAAGAAGGAAAAGAAATAGCCTGGTATAAGAGACAATGTTCTAAAGAAGATTTTGACAATTTGATATCAAAATATATTAATTGATTATGAATACTCCTGAATTGTACTTTAATAAGTGTTATTGAAAAGCAATGATATGAATGCAATGTGTTTTTATTAGTGCTAAGGACAAAACACACATTGTGCATGTGGCTTTAATATAAGAAAGTAAAAATTACAACTTAAATATTTTAATTATAAAAGGGTTTCCCGATATTGAATGAATCATTATTAAACTGATGATATCTATGTTGGGAAATCCTTAGTTTTTAAGAGACAGATTCAGTTACAGGAGGTTAAGTTGATAAATTAGAAGTTTACCTTACAATTTAATTACCGATATATTATTACTTTGAAAGGGAGAAATATTATTAGAGCTTAAAGATAAGGTACAAGAATTAATTAATTTTAAACAAGAAGGAGCATATTGGGATTTTAAAAGAGAATGGTATTCGAAAGATAAAATTGCTGATTTGTTACATGACATAATATGCATGGCGAATAATTTGGAGAATACAGATAGTTTCATAATATTAGGCATTGATGAAGAAAACTCTTATAAAGTCAAAAGTGTTAGCAATGATAGTTATAGAATGAATACACAAAAATTAGTTGATTTTATTAGGAGTAAAAAGTTTGCAGGTGGAATAAGACCTACTGTTTATGTACAAGCAGTTAACTTTACAACAGGGGAAATCGATGTAATTGTAATTAAAAATAATTATAACACGCCATTTTATTTAACTGAAAACTATAGAGATGTCTATGCGAATAATATTTATACTAGATTAATGGATACAAATACACCCAAAAATATGTTAGCAGAAATTCATTATGTAGAATATTTGTGGAAGAAAAGATTTAGGTTGATATCTACACCAATTGATCGTATAAAATATTATTTAGAAAAATCAGATGATTGGGTAGAATCTCCTACGAATTGGGAAACATCAAAAAAATATCATAATTATTTTCCGGAGTTTACAATTGAATTTACACTGGAGGATGATGGAAATGCATATCAGTATTATTTATTTAATCAAACAGATATTACACCACATTGGAGAAAAATTCGATTGTATTATCACCAAACTTTACTAATGTCTTTAGAGGGGGTTTTGCTTGATGGTGGAAGGTATTTTACTCCAACACCATTGACAGATGGAATATCATTAACACAACAGCATAATTGGGATATCATCTTTAAGTACTTTATTAAGGATACTCTCCATAATGTTATTCATCAGTTTTATTACAAACCTGATGGAGATGAAGAAACTATGGCACATAACAATTTTAAAGGATGTATTTTATATTTTGATTCAGAAAATGAAAAAGAGGAATTTAAACAATATGTACTAAATAGTTGGAAAAATAAGAGCGAGTATGAAAAAGATGTATGGGTACCACACTTTCCTAAAATAGATGGATATATTATGGAGAAATTTAAGAGGCAATATAAGGATGTGCAAATTTTAAAAAGAATGTTGATAGAATTTAAAAATAAAAAGTTTTAATTGGTTTTTAAACACATTAGTATTGAAACTAGGACTTGATGGATTACTAGAGCTAAAACAAAGTTTTTGATGGACTTTCCACTCAAATTCAGACAGTAGGGGGGCTTAAATCTCTACAACTATCATACTGTTGACCGCGCCAGGCTTTCATGTGAATTTTCGCGGAATTAGCTAGGGGGGGTAGTAAAAAGCATAAAAATATTGTGGTTAAATCTAGAATGCCTTTATATTAATATGCTTTTATGGCTTTATGGTGCTTTTCATTTCGTCTATTTGTTTAGGTTTTAGGCTAAAAATAGCCCTTAAAAACGTTAAAAATGAGTGTTTTTATGCCTTAAAAATTATCTTTATGTATGATGTTTTCGCAAAATAAATTATTTGAATAACCGAATCATGACGAACAGTAAAATAAAATGGGGTAAGAGTACAGACATTTTACTATTCCTAATATTGTTAATAATTGTGTATTACCACTTCAAACTTCAGGAATTATAAATGGTTATGGAATATATGTTGATTTTGATTATGCTATTAAATAATTAAAAAAGGAGTAATTGAGTGTATGAAATTAAATGGATATATTAAATTTATTTTAATCTTTACTATTCTTTTATCTATTGTGGCTGGATGTTCAAAATATAAATATATACCCGGGAAAGATACACTTGAAATTTTTGGAGATGGTACTTTACAAATACTACGAAGTTATTTTCCCAATGGAGAAATGACATATGGATTAATGAATATTGAAAAACAATCAACTATCGAAATTAACATATATGAATATAAATATGTAGATGATAGAATATATATTATTGGCGAACATGGATATACAGTAGTTAATTCAAAAACATGTCAATTTCAACAATGTGAAGATTATTCTTGCTTTAGTAAAAATGGTAAAAAAGTATTCGAAGAACATAGTGATTTTACAGTTCTAAAATAAATGTTAAGAAATTTCGAAAACTCAAATAATTTATTAATAAATACAACTAAGAAATCTTAGAAAAAATTTAAAATGTTTATTCTCACTTATAGGGGAAATTAGCAAAACTGAAGTCCAAACACAACTTGTATGTAGAAACATATGATTCAATTTTGACAGCAATTTTTGTATGACAGCACAACTAAAGTAGGGTGTGCTGAACTATTAAGGACAACATCAAAATTGTATCAACATGGAAATGACAATAGTATCAACATGGATAATCAATTTGAATTTTTATGATATAAACTTAATTTTGATTAAGGTAAGCGGTACAAAAGAGTTATTAAGTGCTGGGAAAAACGATAGTATACTTGTTCGAATATATCATAAATATATACCAAATATTGTTCCTGCTACAGGTACAAGTACTACTAAAGATTTAGTGATAATAAGTGAAATTATTAGGCACTATGAACCAATTATTCATGTTCCTCTTCCTATACAAGTGGAAGTGGAAAATCAACTCTCCTTAATATAATTGGTGGTTTAGATTCTTATGATCAAGGAGAACTTATAATTAACAATAAATCTACTAAAGAATATTCACGTTATGAATGGGATACATATCGTAATACATATATTGGGTTTGTATTTCAGGAATTCAATAACATTAATCGCTTAACTGTCAGTGAGAATATAGAATTAGCTCTTAAATTGCAAAAGATAAATAAACGAGAAATTAAAAAAAGAGTAAAACATATTCTAGAATTAGTAGAATTACAAGAGTATCACGATTAAAAAATAAGCAATTTAAGTGGTGGAGAAAAACAAAGAGTTGCAATTGCAAGAGCATTAGTTAAAAATCCTAAGATTATTGTAGCTGATGAACCTACTGGAAATCTTGATAGTGAAACGAGTAAAGCAATCCTAGAAATTCTAAAAAGATTATCAAAGGATAAATTAATTATTATGGTTACTCATGATGAAGAATTTGTTAATGCTTATGGTGATCGAATCATTCAACTAAAAGATGGTGAAATTATATCAGATAAAACAAAAATAGATAAAAAAGAATCTTTTGAATTTAAAAAAACTCTTGAACTTAAAAGATCTTCATTACCTCTCGGTTCAATTTTTAATTTTGCTTTAAATAGTTTATTTTATAAAAAAATTCATTTATTTTTTATGGTTATCTTATTAGCCTGTTCAATAATGTTTGTTACTATTGCTACATCATATAATTTCTATGATGTTAGTCAAGCAACAATTAAAACTTTTAATGAAACGAATATTAATATTATTCCAATGAACAAATATACTGATGATAATGATAGTAACGAAAACTTAGTTTCATTTACTAATGAAGATTATGACTACTTTATGGATAATTATAAGTCAATTAAATTTGTAAATTCCACTTTAAACCTAAATTTCCATTTATAATAATGGATAATTACATACCAAAATCACAGTATGATTCTAATAAATTTAATAAAGTAACAATATTAAATGATAAAAATAAGAATCTTTATTCTTTGAAATTTGGAAATTATCCAAGTACTATAGGTAATGTTCTTATAACTGATTATATGGCAAATATGCTCCTTAAATATGGAGTATTTGAGGGTTTAAAAAATGAAAATGACCTATTAGGACATGAAAATAATTCAATAAAATTAACAATATGTGGGATTGTAGATACTGATTATGAGATTTATTATCAAAAATTGATTCAAAATGATTTGTCTGACGCAGCTTCTTTTAGTGTAGAAAAGAAAAACACATATCTGCAACTATTTATGACACAACAAACATATGATGAAAAATTGAATATAGATGCTGATGTAAATTGAATACCAATTTTACCCTTAACTGAGCAATATAATGATCAACTTATAGGTAGATTAACAAAACAAGGGAATGAATTAGTAATAAGTATTAATTATCTAGGTAGATACTTAGGAGAATATATATATATTCCTGAATTATCAGTTCAAGATATAGAAACTTATTTAGGGTCAAAAATTGATTTGGATTTATCTGCATTCCATATTATAAAAACATAGAAAATCATGGTGGACCATATAAAAAAGATAATTACCCTATAGAGTTAAAATTTTCACAAGTTGTCTCTGGTCACTATGAAATTATACCAAGAAGAGTAATGAGTTAAAATGAATTTTAAGAATTGTTATATAAAATAATAGTTTCACCTTTTGGAGGGTAAAGTTATGAATGAAATAGAGATTTATTTACTTGATAATTCTGAAGAAGAAGAAGGATATTGGATGCAAAAAGGTAGAAGACCTTATATAATTGTTAAGATAGATAATAATTATTATAATCTAATAGCTTATGATTATGAAGAATTTTATCGAGAGTCTAAAGAAACGATACAAGATTCAGGTTACTTTTGTATTGAACCTAATTTAATATTAGTAAAAGAACTTACTAATGAGGGTATTATTCTTGCAATATTACATATATATAATAACTATCATCCTACTTATGATTTTTTTGGTAAACTTAAACCAGAAAAAATTGAGTTTGAATTAAAAAGAATTTATTAATTGGTATTATCTAATCACAACAGATATAAATTATAATCTAAATGATGACATCTTTCAAATCCAGAGTGGATTTAACTTAATAAAATAAAAAAAGTGACATCTGAACAAGCAAAGAAGAGATTGCTTCAATTAGAGGACATAAATGGTAATATAGAATTTCTAGTATTATTTAACCCTGATAAATGCAGTTCTGCAGTTGAAATCAATGATTACAGTGATTTTATTAATAGTGATCATTATTTAGTAATTAAAATAATTGATCACAGAGATATAGAAATATATTAGAAAAAATAATACAAAACATTAATCATAACTCAAACGAAGTAAAATTTGAATCAATAAAGAAGTTAGAAAATGTAGATGATAAAACTAAAATGATTATTGGGTATCCTAGTAGTGAAATGAATTTATAATTATTTAAAAGACTACAGGCTGGATTAGTACAATGCTTTAATATATGGTGTAACAAATATGTTTGATGGATTTGAATCGTAATATAGTGTAGAAATAGCTAAAGCTGGTATAAGACCTATTTATAGAGTAGTATCTACCGGAATAGCAATTTCAAGTGAAGCTATTGTCGATATAACTTCATATGGATTGTACAATTTAAGAGAATGATTGAATAATCGTTCAGTTCTTCGTAAAGTAGGGTTAGTAGATAAGAAAGGTAGGTTTATACCGTGATGAGTAACTTGATGACTTTATTTATTTCTAGTGATGAAAAGATAGAAATTGAAAGATTTTCATGTAATAAAGACCTTAATAGATATGAAGAAGTTAGAATTTTCTTTAGAAATATGGAAAGAGAGTATATTTTGTACGCAAATGATTTCTTATGTGAAGCGATTGAAACATTTCAAAGATTACTTAGCAAGGCCATTAATAGAAAATTAGAACTAGATAGTTCAATCATAGAAAAAGGAATAGGATTTATTAGTAATGAGAACTTTCAAAATAAACCAGGATTAAAGATGGTTAAAGAGAAGGAAGGTTACTATTGGATTGGTGATAAATATTTGATATGGGATTCAATGAATTATCAAACATGGATATATAATTTAAATAATGATATAGTCATTGAAATTACGCCTACTTATCAGTGGCACTTTGAAGATTTTATTGACGGTAAAAATGAATATATAAGTTATGAAGAATTTAAAGAAAACTATAAAACTTGTGTTGTAAGAAAAATATCCAAAAATATGGTTAAAAATTGGTTAGATAAATGTAATAATATCCTCGATAAATTATCTTGAAATCAAATTAAAAAATAAAAAAAATATTTAATCTTGTAATAAATAATTTACTTAAACCATATGTATAGCATTGAATAACGGAGGGGACTATGAAAGTATATAAGTTTAATAGAATTAAAATCTTTTACTACACAATATTTTACACACTTTTAATATCTATATTTACTATGTATTATTCTAAAAATTTAGGAAGTTATATTACAATAATATTGTTGACAATAGTTTTAGGCAGTATTTTATTAAAACAAGAATTATCATATAGAATATCTTTACATTCGACACATTTACATTTCGATTATTTTATAGTTAGCAGAAATAAGCCAATTGATATTTATTGGGATAATATTACTAAAGTCACATATAAAATAGGTATGGTTATTTTATATGTAAATAATAAAAAGATTTTTTTTACTCGTTCATTGTTAAATTATAAAGAATTGTGGCAAGAAATTTATGATAATGTAATTCAATATGATAGCGATAATATAATGGATGATTCTTTTATTAAGTTAATTAAACACTTGGCGAATGGGTGAAATTTTTGGTGGAACTATTTTTTATTATATCTATAATATTCGTATTGTATTTAGTCAATAAAACATGCTTTAATAAAATTTTTTTATCAATAGAAGGTATTGAAGTATAACTTTTAAGAAAAGATTTAATTTTAATAAATGGTAAGATTTTGTGAACAAAAGATGGTGATAAATATATTGTAAAAAGCAATCTTTTAGGATATGTTTCAATTTATAAGGTTGAAGATAATCAAGAAATAATACTTTATTAAATACCATTAAAGCATTGGTTATCAAAATTATTACATAATCTATTCTTTATAATGTCTGGTATATGCGTAATTTTTTGTTTGATTGAAAGAATATTGTCTGGAAAAAAGTATTTCCATTATGTTTGGCTAAAATCAAAGAACAAGATAAACAAGACTAGATTTAAAATATTAACCATTTAATATTAATATATTTTCTTTTATTAATGTACCAGTAACAAAACAATTAGAAAAAGTAGATGAATGGGTTGAATATCCTATCATTGCACCAAGTGTTCCTCCAACAGTAGTTACAACAAGTGCTTCTTCACCATATTCTGCAAATTCATCAGCATTATTGGAATAAGAGTAAGGAGTGATAGGTATGAATTATCAAAAAGAAATTAATCAACATATTGATTTAAGTAAGAATATAGACTGTTTAAGTTTATCTATTGGAGCTAATAATAAAGAAGAATTCTCTTGGATAGTTGAAAATATTAGTGCTTTTAAAAAAGAATCTATGGAAGCATATAATTCTGTCATTGAAAAATATAAAAGTAAAGAACATAAAAAAATGTATATCATTGTTGAACAAAAAAAAGACATTAATTTTAGCTCAGTAGAAAAACATTTAGGGTTATGGAATAAATATAAACAGATTCCATTAGATTATAAATCTGAAGATTTTTACATAAGTGAAAGTCATAGATATGCATTCGCAAAAGTTCGCAATATCGGATTTCATCATATTCCATTGTTACGTAATGAAACAATTACTTTAGCTAGAAATGATGATATGTTATTAGCTTCTTTGAATAATTTTAATGGAGGTGACTTATTTCGATTTTTTTACAAAGAAAAATATGTAGTTTTAATCGTAAGAGATTTAGGTTGTGAAGGTAATGCATTAACATTTTTTTCACAAGAAAAACAGGAGTTAAATAAAATTTATAATTTAGCTAAAGAAAATGCCTTTCAAGATTTATAAACTATATATTTTTGTATATTTAGGAATGAGCAAAATTATTATAAAAGTTAACAAATAATTATTGTATATTATATTGCATAAAAACATTTTTCTTAATATTTCACGGTCCCCTTATCAAAAAGAGGGCCAATTATTTTACTAAACTAGTATCGCTAATTAGGAAATAGCCTTATATATACTAATAATAGTGATTGAGGGAATAATCTTCCTTTATATACCAATATAAATAACTCTGTCTGAACAAGAACTAAGTTTGTTTAGAATTAATAACGATGAGTGGTACCATAAGTAAGGATGAAATGTTATAAAAAATAGAACATATTTAGGTTCTATATAAAATATAAGCAAAAAATAGGATGGAAAATTACAAACTAGTGTAGTTTTCTTTTTTTAACTTATAGTATTAAAAATGCATATGAAATTAACACGCCAATAGATTTATCATTAGTAGTATGATTTTTATTTGAATATATAGTACTAACTGTAAAAATATGGTAATATATTTATGTCAATGATTTTACTTATATGTTAGAGGAGGGGGATTTATGTATAGGTATGAGCAATTTAGAGAAAATCATAAAAATAGTAAGATGGCTCCAGAACAAGCTATTATGCTAACAATATGTAATAAATTGGAATTTTATCTTTCAGGTATTGTAGATGTATTAATATGCTTTTTGCTGGTGGCGTTCTATTTCTATATATTGTATATTAGTAAAATTTTATTTGTATGTTATGACCCTATAACTGATTTGACTCTTTTAGTAGTATTGCCAATTTGTATTCTTTTATTTTATAATATAATAATAGGTTTTCTAGGCGGTCATAGTATTGGATTTAGAATGTTTGGTCTCAGATTTGCCCGTATTAGTAATCAAAGATTAATGGATAAGGAAATGTTTTTCTCTTTTTGGTTAAAAGGATTAATTATAGGTTTTAAATATAATGATACCTATGAAATATTTTCTACTTTATTTAGCAATACAAATCAAAGTCCAAGAATGAGAAGACAAGGGGTGATTATTGTTAAGAAACGAGTATATGACCTATTTTTAGATGATTATTCAAAAAATGGACAGATAATAAAATCAAATAGATATTCAAAATCAACCGACTACTTAGAAAATATCTCTCAAATTTTTAAAGATTAATTATTACCTTCAAATGTATAGTTTTATATTGATAGTTGTTATATTTTTATATATTAAAATGGACCGTATCACATGTGATTGCGGTTTTTTCCATTGATATGCAACAATTTCCATACTTTTATTAATTTGTCTAATACAATAAAATACAAACTTATGCGAGGAGGATAAAAGTGAGATATATAGAGGATAAAAATTTTGAATATGAAGATAAACTGAAAAAACATTTAAGAGATTATAATATAAAGTTTACTGGTGAAAGGGATTCATCAACTGAATATTTTTATGCTTTAGATGGTGAAAAACTGGTTGGAGCTGTTTACACAAACTACATGTGGGATTGGGTAAGTATTAATAATATGTTTTATGAGGATATTGATATATTAAATAAGTTGATATCAGAAATTAGTCATTATTATATAAATAAAGCAGTAGGTTTAAAATTATATACAGAAGTTGAATCTAGGGTTGAAGATTTTAAGTCTATAGGGTTTGATATTGGAGGAATTACAGAGAAAACACCAAGAACAACTAGATATTTTTATTTGAAGAATACAGATTTTAATATAAAAAGTAATGCACAAACTGAAGTAATTGTAGTTAATGAAAAAATAGGTGCATATAATTCTATTTTATTAAATCGAATAGAGAGATTTAATTGTGATAATAATATTCATCCTATGCAAGAAAGAAATATATTGTTTGTAGCATTAGATGATAATAAATATGTTGGGGGAGTTTATGGGATTGTTACTGAAGATTCAATGTATATAAGTCGACTTGCAGTTGATGAAGCGTACAGAGGGAATGGAATTGGTAAGAACCTAATGTATAAAATAGAGGAAAAAGCAAAGGAGCTAAATGTCTATAGTATTAATTTAGGTACAGTAGAGTTTCAAGCAGAAAAATTTTATGAAAAACTGGGATACAAGATAGTTTTTACAAAAGAAAACGATCCAAGAGGTTATAAATCATACAGTATGGTAAAAAAAATATAAATATTTAAGAAATTACTGATGTAATTTATTTGCGAAATAAATAAATTACACAAAATAGCTCTATACTTAGAAATATGATTGCATAATTAGTTAAGTGCAAATAATTTTTTATACTGTTATATTAGGTGAGAAGAAAACTTAGAATATATTGGACACCAGAGTATGAAAACAGAATCATAAAAAACATGAAGAAAATGTTTAACAATGAGGTGTAAATATTGTTAAATCCAAAGATAAAAAGAGCTGCTTGATAAAGAGAATCCACTATTTTACAATTAAAAATGTTACAATGAGCTGTATTATAAGTAGGACGTAAGAATATCGAATTATTATGTATTCTGTTTAGTTTTTTAGTCTATGATATAATACTTATGATTTAGAAAGGGTGTGGAATAATGACGAAAATATTGTTTAGTGTAAACATGACGGATAATGAAAATATCGTTCAGAGAGAAGAGTTATATTTTGTATCTAATAAAATAGACGTTTCGCAAGAACATAAACTTCAACAAACATTGAACATGAAAGCAAAACAACAGCTAAAAGCATCAATACCAATCAAATTAACAGTGATTCAAGCTATTGCTTTTTTTGCATGGGTGACAATATTAGCAATTTTATCAGGATCTTTAACTGAGAGGATAACAATAGCACAAGCGTATAAAAATGCACCAGTAATAATAGGTATGTTGCCTATTTCATTTATTATTTGGTTATTTCTTTTCACTTATGAGAGACTTATAAGGAATAATGTTAAAGAATCACCTGAATTTGAACAATCAGTACAACAAGTTGAAACTGTTAAGAAATCATGTCTTTCACAGCTTGGTGTGCCAGAAGATGCTGTGCAAATAGATATAATAATATTTTATTATGAAGTAATTGCTGGCAAAATCTCGCGAGATAAAACAATATCAATTGATTTTATAAATCAAGAAAAGTATATGTATATAAAGGATAACGAGCTATTTATTGCTGATTTAAAACGGGTCGTAAAAATTCCTCTTAATCAATCTACTTCTCTTGAAAAAGTTAATAAGAAGATAGCTCCAATGTGGAATAAAAAAGAAGAACCTGCTAAAGGTGAGTATACAAAATATAAAATTAGATATGATAATGGAATGCTTAATATTAAACCGTATTATATTGCTCACATTGATGTTGGTGTAGATGTGTATGACTTATACATTCCAGCTTACGACATATTAAAATTCATAAATTTAACAGGTCTTACCATAGATGATGAAGTATTATGATTTAGTAAGCTAAAGAATATCTGTATGAGTTAATATATCGAACATCGAGTTATGCATCATGGCAGACTGAACATTGGCTTAGTCATTGTGATGATTACTGTATGTTTATTGATTATGTAGGTTGGGAAGAAATAAAAGAGCTTGCAGATGAACTGAAAGATGATATAGAAAAGATAAAGCTCGAATATCAACTAACTCAAGAGGAACTTGAAAAATGGTTGTTTAAAGGCGGCACTTTGCAGGGTTATTTATTCAAGTGCACGAGAAGTAAATAAAAATAGAGTATTATTAATGAGAGGTATTTATGTTGAAATTTATCGCAGTAGAAATATTAATGTTTTTCTTTTGGTATTTATCTTATCTTCATTTTGAGTCTGATGATGTAAAATATATAAATGAAATAGATTACATTGCAGCTGAATATATATATATTATTTTATTCATTATTAACATAGTTTTATTTTTTGTAGCGATTTTTAAATTGATTAAATACAAAATTTCTAATAAGACCAATATATATTGGCAATTCTTATTATTTGTTTTTAATTTTGGTATACAGTTGTTACAATTAAGATTTTATTTAATATATATTTTGAGTTCAGTTATTTATTATTTTTTAATAAAGAAAATACTTAATTCAAATAATAAAGCTTTTGATACTTATAAAAGTTCATTAAGATTATCTGATTATAATAAGATACAAAAAATTCTTTTCTGGCTTTCAACTTTAATTTATATAGTTATTTATTATTTATTTTATATTTTTTCTTACAAGTTTATAGAAATAGATGTATCAGGTTCAGGTTCTTTAGCTAAGTACATAGGAGGAATTTTATTTACATTATTTTTGTTAGTTAGTTTTGTACAAGAAGATTATAGATTAAATGATTCTAACTGAAGAGGTTCTTTTAAAAAAGCTGATTTTTATTTTAATATAGTTAAAACAGGTTCCACTTCATAGAGAGGGACCTGCTATAGTAAAAATTCAATTATTGATTAAGGTAATTTTATCGATGCTCAACTTATGGTTATTAATGATACCAGATCAAAACTTGGAGATAAATAGGATTTGGCAATTGAGCAAATGTTAGAATATGCATATATGTTTTTAAATTAGTGAGGTTAGAACATGAAATTTAAAATTAAACCATACATTGGTGCAGGGAAAATTATGTTTGGGATGACGAGTGAGCAAATACAAAATATTTTATTAGCTGAACCACGTAAATTTAAGAAATTTAAAGATGATGAATTGTATACTGATGCATACAATACTTGTCATATATTTTATAAAAAACCAGGTGTTTGTGAAGCTATAGAGTTTTTTAATCCAGCTGTAGTTACATTTAATGATATTAATTTAATGAATATGTCATATCAAGAAATAAAAGATTTATTCTTTAAATTGGATAAAAATATTCAAGTTGATGATACTGGTTTTACATCTTATAAGTACGGAATAGGTGTTTATGCACCATTTGCTGATGAATGTCCATTAGATCCTATTGAAGGAATAATAATATTTGAAAAAGGTTATTATGATAGAATGTTATATTAAGGGGGCTATAACAAGTTTTGTTGCCAAAAAATCAATTAAAATGAACATTTTTCATAAAAGTAAAATTGTATAAAATTTCATTTGAATTATATAAAGATTTATACGAGAAGGGAGATTAATTTGAAAAAAGATAAGTATTATAATCAAAATCGAATATTAATTTTGAAGTTATGTTTTCTATTTTCCATTCTCTTTATTCTGCTAGATATTTTAATATCAAATCGGATACTTTATATTGTTTTTGGAATACTAGGCATTTCTTTTGGGTTTGCTTCAATATTAGTTTTTGGTTTGATTCAATTTCCTTTAATTATTGGAGTTCCAAATAATAATTTTAAGGAATTTGATCTACACCCGAATATTATTTTAAACAATGAGATAAATATTATTGAAGTAGAAAAAGGAATTTGGATTATTAATAAATATCAAAAAAAATATGATATGAGAAAATGGAGAAACCAAAAGAAAAGAATATATGAGATAATATTCTTTAGTGTTTATGTAAACATTTATAATAATAAAGAAATTAATCATAGAGGAATTTTTAAAAAAATAAAAATTAATAATATTAATAATAAATATATTAATTTTTGTGATTTAGATAATAAAAAACAGAAAATAGCACTAATAAAAAATAATGTTTTAAAGAGAAACTTCTCAATTCGTATTAGATTATTAAATAGTATACCTACAAAAGGTAGTTTTTTGGACTATAAAAACTTATTTAAATATAAAAAACAGTATTTGTCTGATTTCTATATTTTCAATAAAAAATATAAAAAAATATAGAAGGTCTGGATTTTTTTATAAAAAAATCATTAAAAGGTGTCTTTGATAAAATGATTTTATTTAACAAAAAACCTAAATAAGATAAAAATTGGTTAAGTATCCCTATTCCAGTTAATTTATTTGGAAAAGATGTCTTTGTGGGAGGATTGATTGGCGGTGTAGCAGGTTATTATTCTTCCAAATATATTTATGATTTTTCATTAGTTAAAATTTTTCAATGGAGTTAATTATATGAAGGGAACATATATTATGCAAGAGAAGAATGATATTAAAATAGCTTTTAAGAGAATGTTATTAAATTATAGAAATTATCATTTTATTTTTTTTGTAATCCCAAATTGTATAATTAAATCAGACAAATCCCTCTGTGTTAGAATAGTTGTCATGGAGCTCTAAAAATAGTATAGTAGACATAGTAAGTTATTTCAAGACAACTAGTTGTCTTGAAATAAAATTTAAAAACTTAGTAAGGAGAACAACTTTATGGCAAGATACTCAAAGGATTATAAGTTATCATTAATACAAAGAATGATGCCACCACATAATGAATCAGTCAAAGAATTATCAAGAGAATCAGGAATACCAGAAATAACACTTTTTACTTGGAAAAAGAAAGCGAAAGAAAATGGAATCCCTGTTAACGAACAACCTTTAAAATCAGAAGAATGGAGTACACAAGATAAGTTTCATATTGTCTTAGAAACTGCAACATTAAGTGAAGTAGAATTATCTAAGTATTGTAGAAATAAAGGACTATATGTTAATCAAGTTAAAGAATGGCGAGATGCATGTATGCAGGCTAATGGTGGTGTAGCTAAACAAGCAACAGAACTACAAAAGCAGTTAAGAGAAAAAAATCAAGAACTTAAGAAATTAAATAAAGAACTACAAAGAAAAGAATCAGCACTTGCAGAAGCAGCAGCCCTTCTTGTACTTAGAAAAAAGGCAAGTGCGATTTGGGGGGAAGACGAGGAAGATTAATCAGTGCCACAGATCGCAAAAAAGCAATATCACTGATAAGAGAAGCTGTAGATAATGGAGCAAGACAAGAAAAAGCATGTGAAGAAATAGGAATTAGTTTACGAACACTTCAACGATGGAGAAGTGATTCATCACCAAATGAAGATCAAAGACCTATTAGTAAAAAAAAAGCACCCAAAAATAGATTAACTAAAAAAGAACGAAAAGAAATTTTAAAAGTCGTAAATCAGCCTGAATATAAAAACTTATCTCCTAATGAAATTGTGCCGCTCCTAGCTGATAAAGGAATATATTTAGCATCTGAATCAACAATATATAGAATCTTAAGAGAAGAAAAACAACTAAAACATAGAGGAAATACTAAAAAACCCCAAAATAGACCTATATCAACACATTATGCCACAGGTCCTAATCAAGTATGGATGTGGGATATTACTTATCTAAAAGGACCAATAAAAGGGATGTATTATTACTTATATTTGATCCTAGATTTATTTAGTAGAAAAGTAGTAGGATGGGAAATATGGTCTGAACAATCTGCTCAACACGCTAGTGAATTAGTTAAAAGAGCAGTATTAGCAGAAAATATACTTTTACATAAAAAACCTTTAGTGCTTCATTCTGACAATGGAAGTCCGATGAAAGGAGCCACTCTTTTAGAGACCCTTTATCAACTAGGTATTACTCCATCAAATAGTAGACCTAGAGTAAGTAATGATAATCCTTATGCGGAGTCTATATTTAAAACATTCAAATATTGTCCAGGTTACCCAGATAAGGGCTTTGAGACTATTAAACAAGCAAGAACTTGGACATTACAGTTTATAAACTGGTATAACTATGAACATCTTCATAGTGGGATAAAATATTTAACTCCACACCAAAGGCATTCCGGTTTATCTAATAAAATATTAAAAAAGCGAATTAAAGTCTATGAACAAGCACAACTTAAACACCAGAAAGATGGTCGAGAAACATAAGAAATTGGAGTGTGGAAAACATAGTTTGGTTAAACCCAGAAAAATCATCAATTTTGGAAAAAGAAGAAACAAAATCTTCTTAAAAAAATTAAAAATATGCGACAACTACCTTGACATTAAGCGAAATAAAGTGTCAAAAAAAGACATGTATGATACACTTAATTCATCGCCAAACAAATAAAGAGTATCATACATGTCATATAAACATATTACCGTAAATGAATTAACAAATATAGAGGCAAATTATAGATTAGGTATAAAAGCTAGAGAATGCGCACTCAGAATGCAAATAGGAAAAGATAAAGTTTATACGTATTATAAGTTGTTTATTCAAGGACTTACAGTAATTCAAATTTATAATCAGTACCTAAAAAATAGAAAAAGATGTGGAAGAAAACATATTAAGTTATCTGAAGAAAAACTAAAAGAAATTGATTATAGGTTAGATTCTGATTGGTCACTAGATGCCAAAGCTGGTAGAGATAAAGTAGATCAAGTAGAAGAAAGATGTTCAACTAAAACTTTATACAACATGGTTAAAAGAGATTTAATAGACAAGAATAAACTAAGACGCAAAGGTAAAAGAAATCCTAAAGGGCATAACGAAACTAGAGGTAAAATAAACGTCTGTAAGACGATTCATGAGCGCAATGAAAAGCACCCTATGGCTAGTAGTAATGAGGAATATGGACACTTTGAAGGCGATACAATTGTGGGCGAGAAACGTAAGTCTGCAATTGTAACATTAGTTGAAAAACAAACTAAATACATTATCTTGTTAAAGGCAAGTAGAAAAAGTGAAGATGTGAAATTAGCAACATGTAATTGGCTCAATGAACTACCTAATAACTGTATTATAACAATTACCTTTGATCGTGGAAAAGAATTCTCAAAATGGAAAGAAATTGAGCAGGAGAGTTTAGTAAATGTGGGTATCTATTTTGGTGACCCTGGCTCTCCAGGACAAAGAGGATTGAATGAAAACTCCAATGGTATTGTAAGAAAAGATTTACCTAAATCCACTAATTTATCAGTTTATACCCAAGAAGAATTAAACCTAATAGCAAATAAGTGGAATAGCATTCCACGTAAGTCTTTAAATTATTTAACACCTGCAGAGGTGTTGAAAAAAACAACCGGTGTAGATACACTACTACCAGTTGCTTAAGTATCATAATTATTTGTCGGATTTGTATTGACAATTCAGAAATCATTTCATTTCTAGTTGGTGTATATATTTTTAAATTGTATGAAATTATTGATTTATTGGATCATGAGTCTTTGGTAGTAACTTTATATTTATTATTAGCATACTCTCTCAGTATATATAGTATGGTTGTTTGGAAAAAAGTTTTTAGATATTATCGAGAAGGAAAATTTATTTATAGTGAAAAAAAGATTAGAGTGATCATATTGTTAAACATATTTTTAATTCCATTTTTAGTAATAAATTATTCTTCATTATATTATGAAGAATCTAGTAAACTTAATTTATTTAATGAAAACTGTAAAATGATAAAAAAAACCAAGAGTTACTTTGGAAAAAGAACAGTTTATTTCACTACTACGTATACTAGATATCTAGCTATTCTATTAATGTCAAATAATATTATTAATGAAGATAAAATAAATACATTAAATACTAATTTATATAAGTCAAATATTCAGAGGAATCTTATTAAAAGTGTTAAGTTATTTAAGATTAAGCACTTACTGGCAGAATGTTTTGTAATTGCCGGAATTTTCATTAGTTATGAATTATAATTGACGCAAATAGTCTAGACGAACTAAATATAAGTTTAATTGTGATTGTGATAGTAATAATTTTTCTTCAAGATATTATCTTTAATGGTATAGTCGTTAAAGAGTACAAAAAGCTAATAACTCATCAAAAATACTTTATTGCTCAAAATTTATGTTTACTAATTTTTCCTTAGTAGCTGATATCTTTTATGATTTTAAACAAGTAAGAACCTGTATTTTATCTAAATATGATAAAGTATGATTCTGTTTTAAGTATGTATAATTTCAGCGAACATTTCTATAGAATGGATTTTTGAGTCAATCCTCTTGAATAAATGATTATAAATCAAACTATACAACTCAAGTATCAAGGTTTTTTGAAATAACAAGTACTGATGAAGCGTTTTAAAAACTTAATAGATAGATAATAAAAAATAAAAATTGTAGCAGATTCATAATAGAATTTTAATATTTTAACTGGAGTGAAGAATATGATTGATAAAGATAAAGCACAAATGTTTATAAATAGGGGATACATAATTGACAACAAAAGAGTCAACAAATTAATTTTAGCTAATACAATTATGTATTTATTTTCAATAATGTCATTACTAGTGAATCAAGATCATTTATTATTGATTATTTATTCTATATTGTTTTCAATATATTTATTTATTAATATTTATTTAAAAATATATGACAAATGTGAGTTTAAAAATAACTTATTCATGTATGGACTGTCATTTTTATTTTTAGTTATTAATGCAAATATTCTAATCTATTCTGGTTTAAGCATTATCCAATCTTTTAATAATCTTTTGTTTTTAATGGCCATTGTCTTTCAAATTATTATTTTTATTATATTCATTATTATAATGAGAAATATTGCCTATAACAAAAGGAATAAAGAATACAAAGCTGTTCCATTTGTTTCTACAGGAGTTGGATATATTGCATACTTTATAGCTAAAGATTTATCTAAAGTACCACAAGAAAATGGAGCATTAATTATTAATATTTCATTTTATACAGCTATTGTACTAACTCTCTACAAATTAAGTAATCTGGTTTTAAAGTGGTATTTAGCTAAAAAGTTTGATATAAATGAATATTCTAATATAAATAATAATGACGAATTGTTTTAAAAAAATATGAGAAAGTACCTTTTATAAATTATTATTATTTAATAGAAAAAAATAATCAATTTGATCTCATCAACTACAAATAATTTAATATAATTGCCTAAAAGTCCTTCACAAATAAAAAACTACCCACTTATGATAAAGGAGTCGTACTATTTCTGAATAGTTTTGTTATGAGAAAAAATTGACTGTAGTTCAAGTACGCGTTGAGTCAGTGTATTTGCTAATAAGGAATTAGTGTATATATAGTTTGATTCAATATCAAATTATCCAACATATTGATGTTTAAAGTTTAAGTAGAATTACTTAAGCCTTTTTATATTATATCATGTGTGATTTATATTTATAACCAGTCATCTTGTCACACTTAAATAATCTATTTTAAGTCGTTCACAATTTTTTCTCCTTTATATTGATTCTAGATATATCACTTAATTCACTAATTCATCATGTTAAACTTAACTAAGAATTATTTACAAAATATATCGATATTTTTTAATTTATGGTAAAATATGGTATATATGTTAGGATAATAATTAATTAGAACTTAGACAATAAACCAAATAATAAAAAAAGATTTATGTATGAATTTTTACTGTAATGAGTTGGTAATTTTGCATCTAGACCAATTCACATATTATTAAAAGATTTTTGATTTTTTAAAGAAGTTAAAAAAGCTGTTATATATCTAATAACTAATTAAACTTAATAATGAGGTGTATGATGATTACAAACTCATTAGGAAAAGTGAATTATATACATAAAGTATACCTATAGAATACACGACATTTTCAGTAGCGTCTGATAAGAATTCCTCTTTCAGTAAAAAAGTAATATTTAAAGTCAATATTTCATATCATTTATGAAAAATATTGTAAAATATTAAGAAGGAAATATATGTTCTTCTTTTAGTGTTTTTACTGAAAATTCGCGAGAAATATCCGAAAATAATGCATTGTTATATATTACCAATTTTATTATTATCTAGCTATATAATAATAAAACATAAAAGTCAAGAGAAATATATGTGAACAATTTCACTAAGGATTGTAAACGTTTTCCCGAGATGTTATACTCGTTTCAGAAAGTTAATATTAGGTGAGAGAAATAGAGAAAAACCAAAACCAGACCCTTATTTTGATGGGACGCGTTTTGATTTTTTTTATTATTCTTAGGGCCCAACTAATATTTACATTTCAATTATAGAATCAGGAGGATTACATAATGGAATTTTTTGCTGAAGTAATTGGTACAGCGCTTTTAATTTTACTTGGAGGTGGCGTTGTAGCTGGTGTGGTACTTAAAAAAAGTAAAGCAGAAGGATCAGGTTGGATTGTAATAACATTAGGATGGGGATTTGCGGTAGCAATGGCGGTATACTTAACAGGTCATATCTCTGGAGCTCATTTGAACCCTGCGGTAACAATTGGATTGGCGATAGCTAATAAATTTGCTTGGAGTAAGGTTGCTTTATATATCGTTGCTCAAATGATTGGTGCATTTATAGGTGCAACAATTGTCGCAATTTACTATTATCAACATTTTGAGGAAACAAAGGATTCAGATTCAGTTTTAGGTGTATTTTCTACAGGACCTGCAATAAAAGGAACATTCTTCAACTTATTTAGTGAAATAGTAGGAACATTTGTTTTAGTATTAGTAATACTTGTGATGGGATTACAGGAAATGTCTGCTGGTTTAGGCGCATTAGCAGTAGGATTTTTGATTGTATCAATCGGATTAAGTTTAGGTGGAACTACAGGTTACGCAATTAATCCAGCACGGGATTTAGGACCAAGAATTGCTCATTTTATTTTACCAATTCCAAATAAAGGAAACTCAAATTGGAAATATGCATGGATTCCTGTCGTTGGACCTATCATTGGTGGTTCATTAGCAGCACTTTTATACTTAGGATTTTTTGCATAATACAATAATAATTATTTTTATAAAAAAATATATATAATCTAGTAATATAGAGGGAGAATCAATATGGAAAAATATATTATGTCAATAGACCAAGGAACAACAAGTAGTAGAGCCATTATATTTAATAAAAATGGCGATATTATATCTGTTGCTCAAAAAGAATTTCAACAAATCTTCCCAAAACCAGGATGGGTTGAACATAATGCGAATGAAATTTGGTTATCTGTATTAGCTGTAATATCAGAAAGTTTGGTAAATTCAAACATACTACCTAATCAAATAAGCGCTATTGGTATCACAAATCAACGTGAAACTACAGTTGTTTGGGATAAGTTCACTGGATTACCTATCTACAATGCGATTGTATGGCAATCTAGACAAACATCTGGTATTTGTGATGAGTTAAAAGCTCAAGGTCATAGTGAGATGTTTAGAGATAAAACAGGTTTATTAATCGATGCTTATTTTTCAGGAACAAAGGTAAAATGGATTTTAGATAATGTAAAAGGTGCACGAGAAAAAGCAGAAAATGGAGATTTATTGTTTGGAACAATTGATACCTGGTTAATTTGGAAATTATCTGGTGGAAAAGCACATGTTACAGATTATACTAATGCATCTAGAACGTTAATGTATAATATCTATGATTTACAATGGGATGACACGTTACTTGAAATATTAAATGTACCAAAAAATATGTTACCAGAAGTTAAACCATCTTCACATATTTATGCGAATACAGTAGCACACCATTTCTTTGGTCATGAAGTACCTATCGCAGGTGTTGCAGGTGACCAACAAGCAGCTTTATTTGGTCAAGCTTGTTTTGAAAAAGGAATGGCTAAAAATACATATGGTACTGGTTGTTTCATGTTAATGAATACAGGAGAAAAAGCCATTAAATCAAACCATGGATTGTTAACAACCATCGCATGGGGAATAGATGGAAAAGTAGACTATGCATTAGAAGGAAGTATCTTTGTAGCAGGATCTAGTATACAATGGTTAAGAGATGGATTAAGAATGTTCAAAGATGCCTCTGATAGTGAAGCCTATGCTACTAAGGTAGAAAGTACAGATGGTGTATATGTCGTACCTGCCTTTGTTGGATTAGGTACACCTTATTGGGATAGTGATGCACGCGGTGCTATATTTGGTTTAACACGTGGGACAACAAAAGAGCATTTAATTCGTGCTACTTTAGAATCAATTGCTTATCAAACAAAAGATGTTTTATGTGCTATGGAAGAAGATTCAAAAATAAAATTACAGTCATTACGTGTCGATGGTGGTGCAGTTAAAAACAATTTCTTAATGGATTTTCAAGCAAATATTTTAGGGACTCATGTTGACCGTCCTACAGTAAGTGAAACGACTGCTCTAGGTGCAGCTTATTTAGCCGGTCTAGCAGTAGGATTCTGGAAAAACAAAGAAGAAATAAGTAAATCATGGAAAATTGATCGTGTGTTTACTTCAACTCTTGAAAATGAAACACGTGAAAAAATGTATGATGGCTGGAAAAAAGCTGTTCAATCAACCATGTCTTATAAATAAACCTAGAAGTAAAGAATGAAAACAATAAAGTAAAATATAAAAAAGGGCTTTAAAAATAAAACATCCTAAAGCCCAACAATAAAGAAGACATCTCAAATTGAGTTGTCTTTTTTACATTTAATGAATGGTTTATAAATAACTTAACAAGACACTCATTTTTTTAGTATCTTGTTAAGTTACTTAAGTTCTATATGCACTTCTTTACCTAGTTCTTTAGCAATCTTAATTAGAAAATCTAATGATGGATTATATGATCCACTTTCAAATCTTGAAATATTTGACTTTTGGGTCCCAACTCGTAAAGCCAATTCTTCCTGAGTAATTTTCTGTTGATTTCTAGCTTCAATAATCTGAGATATAATCTCATAACGAGGTTCTAGTTTTTCATATTCATCTTTAAATTCTTCATCTTTCCTCATTTGATCTTTAAAGTCATCAAATTTTATACCTGATTTACTCATCGCGACACCTTCTTTCATAATCAGATTTATATTTTTTTGCTCTCATCTTAGGATTAAGTGATAATAAAAAATCCTTTACCAGGACATCGCCATTCTCTTTTTGATATTATTCTATTTCATATTCCTCTCACGCACCTCCAATTATTGTATATCCAACTTTCATATGTATATGTTATCATATATGATAACATAATTCAAAAGTTTATTATTTAACACCAGAGGTAAATCAATTGAATTATACTGAGATTAAACATTTTTAGATTAATATTGGTTCTAAACATGAAGTAAAAATTAAAGTAAAATGACTATTTATTGTAACCTAATATATATTCAATAATTTCTATTTTTTAAAATAGATATGATATCTATTCTAAAAGTTGGAAATATTAACCAACTTTTTTTTATATTTTGTAAATATCTATTGATTTTTTTTATATTATAGTATAAAATTAAACAGTGTTCAATAATTAAATAATGTTTAATGGAGTGTGTAATGAGTCGAGAAAGGCAACTAAAAAAACAAGAGGAAATAAGAAACAAAATACTGAATATTGCTAAAAAGATTATTACTGAAAAAGGGGTAGAGCATTTGTCAATTCGTAAAATTACGAATGAATTAGATTATTCTCCCGGGATTATTTATCATTATTTTAAGGATAAGAATGAAATCATTGAAACCTTAGCTAAAGATGGGTATATGAAAATTTTATCCGCGATATCTAAAACTAAAAGAGATGTTAATGATCCTTTAATGGAAATAAAAAGTATTTTTCAAGCATATATTAATGCAGTCCTAGACTATCCCGAAGAATATAAAGCTTTTATGTTAAGTAATGATCCCAATATTATAGAAAAAACAACTGTTTTAGAAAAAGGAATTTCAAAAAGAAGTAAGACGATGAGTTTATTAACAGAAATCATTCAAAGGGGAATAGATGAGGGTCAATTTCAAGATAATGATGCGGAATTAACAGCTCAAATTGTTTGGTCATCAGCGTTTGGTCTTGTGATTCGCTTAATTATTGAAAACAAAATCGGAAATGATCAAAAGGAAAAACTAATTCAAAAACATTTTGAAATCCTATTTAATGGATTATTAAAAAAAGAAGGAGGAAGTGTATGAAAACTTTAATTATTTATGGAACAAGGTATGGAAGTACAGAAAAGTGTGGTCAATTATTAAAAAATGAGTTAAATGGGGAAATCGATTTATGTAATTTAATGACAGAGGAGATTCCTGATTTAAATCCCTATGAAAATGTTATTATCGGTGGTTCTATTTATATAGGACAAATTCAAAAAGAAGTAAAAACTTTTATTTCTACTCATTTAAATGAATTACTTACCAAAAAGCTAGGTTTATTTACTTGTTGTTCACGAAAAGGTGATATAGCGATTGATCAAATAAACACTGTATTTGGAGAAGATTTACTAAATCATGCAGTGGTTAAAGATTATTTTGGTGGAGAAATTTATTATAAGAAAATGAAATTTTTAGATCGCTTAGTTACAAGAATGGTGAGTAAAGCAGATAAAGATTTTCCTATATTAGATGAGAACAAAAATGGTAGTTTTTTAAAACATGAAGCAATACATAATTTTGCTTCATTAATGAATGAAGATAAGGGGGAATAGGATGCTAAAAAAAATAATTATTACCTTAAGTATTATATTTGGTATTTTTGTATTAGTAGTAGCAGGAGGATTCATTTATTTATTACATGGAAATAAAGAAGTATTGAATTTAGAGATAAATCCGATTGTGTTAGATAATATTGAAGATGGAACATATAAGGGTGAGTTTAATGGTTATAGATGGTCTAATAAGATTGAAGTTATAATTGAAAATCATAAAATTATTGAAATAAGAATTATTGATGATATGACATTTAAACGAGATGAAGTATCAAATGAATTATTTGATCAAGTAATAGAAGAACAATCATTAGAAGTAGATGGTGTTTCTGAAGCGACTATTAGTTGTAATGCTTATTTAAAAGCGATTGAAGACGCATTAGATGAAGATTAAAATAATTATACTAAAAAACTACCGCTTTAACGGTAGTTTTTTTGGAATTATTAGCAGCAACTAAAGCCAGAATAACAAACACATCCAATAATAGCAAGTAAGATAAATAATACTAAAACAATTGCATATGTATTTCCATATCCATATCCTCCAGCAATACCGTTAGCCATAGTAATCCCCCTTTCTACTAGGTCACTTTATAATATGTAGTAGTGTTAATTCTTTATAGTGAAATCGTTTATTATTTGTTTATTTTATGAAAATTAAGTCTTTATCTTATACATATACCTAGATAAAAAAGAACTACTCTTAACAGTAGTTCCTACTCATCATTTGAATTTTTTTACTAGCAGCAAGTACATCCTATAATCGCTAGTAAGATAAATAATACTAAAACAATACTAAATAAATTATAACAATATCCACCAGACATTCAGATCATCCTTTCGGTTTTATTAATATATTATATGTATCAATTATATTATTTTATAGTGAAATAGCCTGATGTAACTAATTTTTATTAAAATAAAATTTATCTTTAATTAATTAAGATTACTGATTAAATCAGTAATCTTATGATGATAAGTCAGGATATTCTTGAGGATTTAAGGCTTGATATATATTATGTTTTATATTAAATATGGATTAATTAAAAAGTTTAAAAATATAAAAAATGGTTCTTGTGATTACAAGAACCATTTATTATCACATCAACTTAAAAATTATTGGTATTGTTTTATTGCTTTTTGTTATTAGTTATAAAAACTAAATCGTTAACTTCATCTTCAAAACGATAAATTCATAAATTATTATTAAAATTTAGATAAACGAAACGGAGGAATTCTATTTATCTAATTGAATTCATTTGTTAGTTATGTAAGAGAATATTCAGAGTTTAATTAGCATCCCCATCCTGAGTAGCATGCACATCCAATGATAGCTAATAAAATAAATAGAACTAATACAATTGCGTAACCATAACCATAACCGTAACCTGCACCT
This sequence comes from Mycoplasmatota bacterium, assembly GCA_018394295.1. Taxonomy (NCBI): domain Bacteria; kingdom Bacillati; phylum Mycoplasmatota; species Mycoplasmatota bacterium. The sequence goes on along the minus strand of CP074573.1, from coordinate 1,297,346 downwards.
TCCATAAGAAAGCCTCCTTTCACCTAACATCCATAGTATCATATGAAAAAAAAACAGAAAAAGTTAGTACATTCGTTTATTTTTTAAGGAAAAATTTTATTTTTTACCCAAAAAAACAGGACTTCTTGAAAACCAAAATTTTATTTATTTTTTAAATAATTCGTTCTTTTCAATTTAAGTGTTGATGATTATGCAAAAATCCCATATCGATATTCATAATAAGCATCTTTTAAAGATATTGGATAATCAAAATTTAACGTATCCTTATTAGATAAATGATGATTGTATTTTAATAAGTTATACATTATATTTGCATGATCTTTTCGATTAGTTCTATAATGTAATTGTTTTTTATATAGGTAAAATGATAAGTAATCTTGTAAATGTCTTATAGATACACCATGACTATTTTTTATAATCTTAGTAATCCCGGTAGCCAATTGATTAATATCACCTAAACTATTACCTAGATTAGTAGTATAACGTTTTTTATTAGCTATCACAGGAACTTTATCATTCTTAACACCTAAATTATTCGCAAATTGTTGAATACATGGTTTACTGTCAGAAATAATTAAAGTTGTATCCATAAATTTATCGGTATATTTAGTGTATTTTTCCATTGATTCCGATCCAACTCCAGCTATCTCAAGCAACATATTATCATTTTCATCGATTGCAGCGACAATACATACTTTGTGATGAGATATACCTGAATATGCAGATGTATTACCTCTCTTTTTACTATGTCTAGGCATATTTGATGGTTTGGTTCCTTTAAGATTTATCTTTGTATAAATACAATCTAATTCAACTTTACTAGATAAAGTTTCTTTCATCTTTAAGTTTCTGATTGCTTTATAAAGCTTATGTCGCATATAAAAACAAGTTGTGACACTTAAATTATTATAATAAGCAGTTTCTTTTAAAGATAATCCTGATATTTCACAATCAATAAATTTTAACCATATATCTTCAGTACATCTACTTCTATAAAGAAGAGTGTTAGATGTATCACAAAATGATTTATTACACTCGCGACAAATGTATCTTTGAATTCCTTTGTTTGTTTTTCCATTTTTAACAAACTCAACTGAACCACAATGTGGACAATTCAAACAAATATCGCTTTTAGATTCTATAGGGTTATTGAAAGACATAATGAAACTAAAAACATCTTCATAATTCTTTATAGATAGTTTATTTAATTCATTAATTAAATCTATTTTATTTATCATTCTAATTACCTCACTTTATAATTTCATTATAAAGTGACTTATTACATCATAGATGTAACAATAAAAAAATATCAACACTTAAATTGAATTTAGCGAAATAATTTATTAATTTGAATATATTTTTCTAATTAAGTATCCTTTTTATGTCAATTATTTTTTTAAAAAGTTATGTACATAATAAAAAGACCTATAAAATGGTGATAGGGTGTTTGTCCCAATTCATTTTATAGATCATTCTTACTATAATTATATTCTGCGTTCTGTTTTATTAAATAAACGCTTATAGTTTGGAATATGTCTCCATAGGATAAATAATAAAAAGATACCAATTGTTATTACTAAATAGATGTCAGAATAAAAATATTTGAAAAATGGTTCATCCTGGTATATGTAGGAAATTATTGATGATAGAAAGATTATAATAGCTGCTAATGTTGATGATAAAGAAACATATCTTGATATAACTAATGTTATGATAAAAGCTGCAAGTCCTATAAATAAAATAATTGGAGATGAAAATATTAGTACACCAGCACTTGTAGCAACCGCTTTACCACCTCGGAATTTTGCAAATATCGGAAACACGTGACCGACAACAGCAGTTATACCAAACATAATAGTAGGAATATCAGTTTGGAAAATGTAATAAGCCAAAAATACGGAAGTAACACCTTTCATTACATCTAATAAGACAACAATACCTCCCAGTGTTTTTCCTAAAACACGAATGGCGTTTGTTCCACCTAAATTTCCACTTCCATGATTTCTTATATCAACATTTCTAGATAATTTTCCAACAATAAGCCCTGATGGAATTGAACCGATTAAATAACATATTAAAAGGTATATTAATTCATTATAAATGTTCAATGTTAACACCGTCCTTACTTTAAGCATTATACCATAAAACCTTATCTTTTGCATAGAGTTAGTAGTTTTTGTTAATTTATATTCAAAATTATGGCAAAATCATTTATAATAGGAGTGTATGTACTTGAAAGGGTGAAAGAAATGCCAAAGAATTTAAAATACAATGAAGAATCTATACAGGTATTAGAAGGGTTAGAAGCCGTTCGAAAACGTCCTGGGATGTATATAGGTTCCACTGATTATCGTGGACTACATCATTTAGTTACTGAAATCGTTGACAATGCCATTGATGAAGCAATTCAAGGATATGGTAATGAAATAAATGTCACCATTTTTAATGATAATAGTATTGAGGTTCAAGATTTTGGACGTGGAGTCCCAACAGGAATGCATAAAACAGGAAAGCCTACCCCAGAAGTGATTTATACTGTTTTACATGCTGGTGGAAAATTTGATGGGAATAGTTATAAGACTGCAGGTGGTCTACACGGTGTTGGTGCTAGTGTTGTTAATGCCTTATCTGAATATTTAGAGGTAGAAATACGCCGTGATAATAAAGTATTTGTCCAAAAATTTTCAAAAGGTGGTAAAGTCATATCACCATTAAAAGAAACCGGTAGAACGAATAAAACAGGAACAACCGTAAAATTTAAACCTGATTCTAAAGTTTTTTCTACCACGAAATTTAAATTTGAAATTTTAGAAGAAAGATTTCGCGAGTCAGCTTTTTTATTAAAAGGATTAAAAATCACCTTAAATGATAAGAGAACTGGTCGTACTGAAACCTACCATTATGAAAAAGGGTTAGAAGCATTTGTAGAATACTTAAATGTCGATAAAAACACCTTTCATGATGTTGCTTTTATTTCTGGTAGTAGTAATAATATAGAAATCGAATATGCATTTCAATATATCGATTCTTATTCTGAGAATTTTTTATCATTTGTTAATAATGTTAGAACAAAAGATGGTGGGACACATGAAGTCGGTGCCAAATCGATTATGACAAAGGTAATTAATGAGTTAGCCAGAAAAAGCGGATTCTTAAAAGATAAAGATAAGAACTTAGAAGGGACTGACATAAGAGAAGGATTAACCTGCATTATCTCTGTTCGAATTCCTGAAGATTTACTACAATTTGAAGGACAAACTAAAAGCAAATTAGGAACACCTGAAGCACGGACTGCAGTTGAAAGTACCTTATCAGATGAACTTACTTTTTATTTTACGAAAAATCCTGATGTTTTAGACAGTATTGTTTCAAAAGCCTTAAAAGCAGCACATGCTCGTGAAGCAGCAAGAAAGGCACGTGAGATTGCACGTTTAGGAAAAAAAGTTAAAACGAATATGAATCTAAATGGTAAATTAACACCAGCCCAAACGAAAGACCGAAGAAAAAGTGAATTGTTTATTGTAGAAGGAATATCTGCAGGTGGAAGTGCTAAACAAGGTAGAAATAAAAAATATCAAGCCATTCTGCCATTACGTGGTAAAGTAATTAATTCTGAAAAAGCTAAAATTGATGAAATACTTAAAAATGAAGAAATCAATGCATTAATTAATACAATTGGTGCAGGTTTTGGTGCTGATTTTAATATTAAAAAGATTAATTATGATAAAATCATCATTATGACGGATGCTGATACCGATGGAGCACATATACAAATATTATTACTAACCTTTTTCTTTAGATTTATGACACCATTAATTGAAAATAAAAAAATCTATATTGCTTTACCACCGCTTTATAAAATCAGTAAAAAAAGTAATATCGATTATGCCTATAGTGATGAAGAATTAAGTGAAAAGACGAAAAAAACCAGAGGAAATTACACCATACAACGTTTTAAGGGATTAGGTGAAATGAATGCTGATCAGTTATGGGAAACCACTATGAATCCTGAAACAAGAACGTTAGTTAGAGTCAATATCGAAGATGCGATTGAAGCTGATCATTTCTTTACTATATTGATGGGAGATCAGGTTGAACAGCGACGTGATTGGATTGATCATAATGTATCCTTCACACTTGAAGACAATTTTGGTATTGAGGAGAGAAAATAATGGCCAAAAAAATGGAAGAAATAAATAAAATTATTGATGAGAATATCGAATCAGTATTATCTGATCGATTTGCTCGTTATTCAAAATATATTATCCAAGAAAGAGCCTTACCCGATGTTCGTGATGGATTAAAACCTGTTCAAAGAAGAATATTATATTCAATGTATAAAGAAAAAAATCTAAGCAATAAACCTTACCGAAAATCAGCTAAAACAGTTGGGAATGTTATTGGTAATTATCATCCTCATGGAGATTCATCGGTTTATGAAGCGATGGTACGTTTGAGTCAAGATTGGAAAATGAGAGAACGTCTAGTTGATATGCATGGAAATAATGGTAGTATCGATAATGATCCTCCAGCAGCTATGCGTTATACTGAGGCAAGATTATCAAAAATAGCTGAAGAATTAACACGAGATATTGATAAATATACGGTTGATTTTGCATTGAATTTTGATGATACTGATTCTGAACCAACGGTGTTACCATCAAGATTTCCTAATATTTTAGTCAATGGTTCACAAGGAATATCCGCTGGATACGCAACAGAAATTCCTCCTCATAATTTAGATGAAGTTATTTCAGGGACCATTTACCGTTTAAAACACCCCCTCTGCTCATTGGAAGAAATTATGAATATTATTGGAGGTCCTGATTTCCCTACTGGAGGAATTGTTCAAGGAATAGATGGGATAAAAACTGCCTATGAAACAGGAAGAGGAAAAATAGTCGTTCGTTGTAAATATTATTTTGCAGAGAAAAAAAATCAAATAATAATTACTGAAATTCCTTATGAAGTTAATAAAGCTAATCTACTGAAAAAAATAGAAGATATTCGTTTAAATAAAAAATTAGATGGCCTAGATGAATGTCGTGATGAATCTGATAAAGATGGGTTACGTATTGTGATTGATTGCAAAAAAGAAGCGAATCGAGAATTCATTATAAAGTACCTATTAAAAAACACAAACCTAAAAGTTAACTATAATTTTAATATGGTTATGATTCACAATAAACATCCAAAACAATTAGGCTTATTAAATATATTAGATGCTTATATTGAACACCAAAAAGAAGTAGTCATTAACCGTTCTAATTATGAATTAAGTAAATCAAGAAAAAGATTACATATATTAGAAGGTCTTATTAAAATGGTTTCGATTTTAGACCAAGTGATTTATACCATCAGACATTCTAAGAATAAAGTAAACGCTAAAGAGAATATCATTGAACAATTTGATTTTAGTGATGAACAGGCTGAGGCAATTGTTACATTACAATTATATCGTTTAACAACAACAGATATTGAAACTTTAGAGGAAGAAGCAAGACACCTAACATCCTATATCAATGAATTATTAGAAATATTAAATTTTGAAAATAAATTAGTAAAAGTTATTATTAGTGAATTAAAACAAATTCAGAAATTATATGCAAATCCTCGTATGACAGAAATTCAAAATGAAGTTGAAGATATTCATATCGATCAAACGAAAATGATTAAATCAGAAGATGTCGTGTTAAACATAACTAAACAAGGTTATATTAGGACTTTTAAATGTAAAACGAATGAGATGACGATTAAAAATGCCAGCATCACAGCAAAAGATTATATTATAGCCAATTTACTAGTGAATACCTTAGATAAAGTATTACTTTTTACGAATAAAGGAAATTACATCTTTTTACATGTTCATCAAATTGATATTATTAAAAATACAGACTTTAAACAACATATTAATGATTTAATAAGGATAGACCCTGATGAACATATTGTTAAAGTAATTGTTGTGAAAGAGTTTAGAAAAAACCAATATATTGTGTTGGCAACTAAACAAGGTTTCATTAAACGAAGTCCACTTTCTGAATTTGAAACAACTCGTAATAACAAAAGTTTTACTTCCATATCATTTAAACATGACGATGATGAATTAGTTAATGCTTATTTATCTGATAATAAAAATCGAGAGGTAGTTATTGTTACTAAATTTGGATATTTAAACAAATACAATGAAGATCAAATACCAGTCAATAAGTTAAAGGCTGCAGGAGTGAAAAGTATAAACTTAAAAACAGATGATGAAGTTGTATCATTTAATTATATTTATAATAATCATTATGAGTTAATATTATTAACTAATAGAGGTAATATTAAAAAAATTAAACAACAAGAAATTTCATTTTCTGTAAGAACTAACCGTGGTAGTATGACATTAAAACCACTAAAGAAAAATAGTCATCAGTATATTGGTTCAGCGTTCCTAAAAAAAGATGAACCATTTGTGGTTGAAAAAGATGGTTCTTACTTAACTTTTGTAAATCATTTAAATTCTTATTCAGAAATTATCAGTAATGGGAAATTATTCGAAGAATTTAAGGGGAAGGTGCAATTATCCAACCTCGTTGAAATTACAACTAATTTAACTAATGTTTTTAGTGATAAATTGATAAAAAAAGAACAAATAAGTAATAAAATCGATAAAAAAGAATACGAACAATTAGAATTATTTAAAAATTAATTTACCAATATTTGACTTATTTTGTAAATTATTATATAATTTATGAGAATATGATAAATTAAGGGGGAAAGAAGCAAATGAAGGCGATATTAAAAATCATTTGGTTCGCATTAACTGTTGTAATTTTACAAAGATTTGGTTCAAATATTTTTACTGCAGAAAATGTTGGTGTTATTTCAGACAAGCTTACTGCATATTTCCCAGCTGGTCTTCAAGATAAGTTTAAATTGGGCGATTTATTAAAACTTGATGCTTTAAAACAACTCACATTTGTGATTTTATTATTTTTAGGTTTAGATATTATCAGTGGAGATATTAAGGGAATTATTAAAGGACCAATTAAATTAGCTTTTAATTGTGTGTTATATCTAGTTGGATTCTCAGTTTTATTCTTCATTTTAAATGGATTTTCTATTGCTCTATAAATAATATGTCGAGTTTTATCGTTTATTTTAATCATTTTTATCAAAATGAATATATTTAAATGGAAATATTTAATTTTTTTATAAATAAATATTTCCATTTTTATTTATTTGATATATAATTATATTAAAGCAGAAGGGGGGATAAGATATGTATTATTTTCCGAATATAAAAACAACGCCATTTGCACCACAATTAATTACACAATTAACTAAATCATATGAAAATAAAGGAAATGAACTTTATTACTTATCTTTAATTAAAAATGATAGTAAAGTGATAAAGCAAAATGTGATTGAAACTGATTCTGAGTTTTCAGGATATTTATTGCATATTGATTTATCAAATCAAAAATATAAATTACTAACACAACAAGGTCTTACACCAACCAATCGAAAAGAAAAATTAATTGCTAATTTTCTAAAATTCTTTCAAATTATGCATAAAGCTGAATCAAATTGGAAACTTTCTACAAATGGTATTATTGAAATACAAGAATTCATCTTTCGTGAGTTTGATCCTAATTCAAGTATTGAAAGAAAAAGAAATCGACTCGAAAAGAAAAGTGAATTGGATAATTTAGTGACACAATTTAATCAATTAGTAAGTGAAAATGAATGTGAACTGATCACTTTATTTTGTGCCTTCACTATTGATTTCATCAATTTACGCGTGTTTGACCAGTATAATGAATTTATTGGCATTATTTTACTCATGTTATTATTAAAACAATATGGATATAAAATTGTTGATTATGTTAGTTTCTTTAGTACAATATTTGATGAAGAAGATAAATATATTGAAGCTGTTAATAAATCATCAATGAATTGGGGGATTGGATTACCTCAATATCATTTCTTTACTATATTTATTATCAATGTTTTAAATAAAATGTATGAAAATTTCGAAAAGTTATGTAAAAACTTTCAAAGTGATAAACAATATAGTAAGGAGGAATTAGTTGAACAAATTGTATATAGTTTCAATAATCTCTTTACTAAAGAGGACATCAGAAAGTATAATCCATATATAAGTGATTCGACAATAAACCGATCACTTAAGAACTTAAGAGAAAGGGGAATTATAGAGCCAACAGGAAAAGGACGCTCTGCAAAATGGCGAAAAATTAAACATAGTAAATATCAATCATTCTAAGGAGTACACATGATTAAAGTTGTAAGCATCATTAAGTATTTTATAGCCTATCTATTTATTGGACTAGCTTTAGGTTCCTATTTCCCAGTATTGACGAGTTATTTGAAAAATGATTTGAAAATTTCCTCAATACAAATTGGAACTTTGATGGCCATTACCACAATTGTTCCTATCTTAACATTACCGATATGGGGAATTGTAACAGACAAAATTAAATCACCAAAACGTTCCTTAATGATTGCAGTCTTATTTAGTGCAGTTCTTATTTCCTTATTAACATTTATTAAAACATATATTTTGTTTTTTCTTATCATCGCTTTATTTATGACATTTCGTGCACCAATATTTGCTTTATACGATGAAATACTAATTAATGTGTGTAAAGAAAGACAGGTTAATTATGGAACGATTAGAGTAGGTGGGTCATTAGGTTTTGCGATTTCTGCCATCATTGGTTATTTTTATGCAAACCTTTATGGACACGAAATAATCTTTATATTAAGTGGTATTTTCTTCTTAATCGTATTTATTATCATCATCGTTAGTGACGATGTTAACTATAAAGAAAATGAAAAAGAAAAAATGAATATTAAAAATGATCTACCGATATTGTTTAATAATAAATATTTTATTATTATTACGATATTAGTAGGGATTACCTATGGAGTGAATGATTCTAATCTTCCATATATGAGTACTTATTTAGAAAATATTGCAGGAAGTAATCAATATAATGCATTAGCCATCTTTTTATCTGTTATTATTGAAGTACCGATGCTTTACTTAACAAAATATTTATATCGGATATATTCACTTAAAAAAATATTTCTTATTATTAATATAATGAATGTATTTCGTTATTTGATGTTCTTCCTTTTTCCAAACTACATCATGATACTTATGTTAGCTTCGGTACATGGATTAACATATAGCTTGAGTTATCCAATGCTTATACAATTCACTTCAGAAAATGTAAGAACAAAAGTATTAGCAACTGCTTATTCCTTATTAAGTGCTATTGTTGCGGTATCAACCGCTTTTATCACTTATTTAACAGGGTTGATTATAGATAGTGGGGTACAAAATATCTTTTTATTATTTTTATCTATACATATTTTAAACATCATTTTAATTATCATATTATTAAAAAATTATGATTTTAAAGCAAAAACAGTATAAATGGAGTTGTAGACATGTTAACTAATTATCACACACACCATCATTTTTGCCGACATGCTTGTGGCAATGTTGAAGATTACGTCAAAAAAGCTATCGCTGAAAAGTACGATATTATTGGTATTTCTGACCATGCTCCCATGCCAAAATATTATAATGATAGAATGCTAATGAATGAGTTAGCTATCTATCTAGAAGAAATAAATCAGTGTCAAAAAAAATATCACGATAAAATTCAAATCAAAGCAGGACTTGAAATTGAGTATTATGATGAATTTATTGATTATTATCAAGAATTAAAGCGTAAGTTGGATTATATGATATTAGCCACCCATGATTATATATATAAAGGGAATAAACATTGCGGATTTTTTATTCGTAATGATGAAATGTTAGCTGGGTATTTTGAAACACTAATTAAAGGAATTAAATCACATTTATTTGCTTTCGCTGCACACCCTGATTTATTTGCATTTTCTTATCATTTTAATGATTTAGCAGAAGAATATACGCGAAAACTTGCAGAAGTTTGCTTAGAAGAAGATTTTATTTTAGAATTTAACGCGAATGGATTTAGAAGGGGTAAAACGAATATTGCAGGAAAATACAGATATCCTTATCCGTATAAACCTTTTTGGGATATCATAAAAGAATATCAAGTAAAAGTGATTGTCAATTCTGATTGTCATGATCCTAAACTATTAAATGATAATTTTGAAAAATATGCTAGAGAAATAGCTTTATCAAGTGGTTTGAATGTAGTCACCACTATATAAATTAAAAAGAGGGTGAGGTAAATGGATTTAAACAAAAATCAAATGGAAGTTTTGAAAGCTCCCTTAGGATTTAATTTACTAATTGAAGGGTATTCTGGTGTAGGAAAAACAACTGTATTATTAAAAAAATATGAGTCGCTTTTGAAAAAACATAAAGTTTCGCAAAATGATACTATTTTTATCGTTAATGATGAACTTAAAAAACAAATTTTATTAAATCAATACTTTTTACTCTCATCTAAATACAATATGTTAAATGTTTATACAATGAATGAACTAATTTACAAGTATTTGAAAAGAATAGACCTACCACTGTTTCAAAATACTATTAATAATGATGATAAAAAATTATTGATTGATGAACTAGTGAAAAATTACCAACTTGGTAATGATAATTTTGATTTTACTGTTGATTTTGTCTTAGATGAAATTAATTATATTCAATCTAATATATGTTTCAAGAGTAACAAAGAATTAGATGAAACCTTAAAACAAGAATTAAAGCATTATTTATTGATTCCACGAAGATCAATAAAAAAAGGACTTTTATCATTCAGAGAAAAGCAAGGTATTTGGCAAATTTATAATGATTATTTAAGTAGTGCTTTAAGTGGTGATTTTTTTGATAAGCAAACATTTTATCAAAGTTTTTTACGTTTAATCTATCATCAACATGAGAATAATGAGTTAGCTATGACATTTACTCATGTATTTCTTGATGATATACAAGATTTTTCGAAAATTGAATTAGATATTATCTATTATTTATATCAGCAAAAAGACGAAGAATATTCATGTTATATGACTTTAGATGAACTAAAATCAAAAGATCGATATAAGAATTTTAAGAGCAGTTTATTATTTAAAAGTATTCAACAATCTGTTATATTAGATATAAATTATCGAAATAGCAAAAATGTTTTTAGTATAATTGAAACAAATTTAACAAATAATGAATTAATTAATCCTAAGTTAACCTATCGTTCAAAATCTAATCGTAACGATTTTAAATCTGTATTGACCTACTATTACAATAAACGAGCAGATGAAAAACGCGAAGTCTTCTTTGATCGCTTAGATTTATTAATTAGTAATATGAATTATTCATTAAAGGATATATTAGTCATGTTTACTGATATGGATAATTTAGAATATATGAGAAACCAATGTAAAATGAATAATATTAAGGTACATGATATTTATGATCATGTAGGAATGAGAGAAGTAGATGCGATTACTTTTGTTCATAAAAAGGATATTACAAATTGTGAGTTTAAAGTGGTTATTATTTACGATGCAGACAATAAAAAATTATGTACAGGTCCAATTAATAAAATTATAAATATCAATAAAAATTTCGAAGATGCGATTAATTTCTATATAGCATTAGCGAATGCAACTGATTTTTTAATCATCAATTCATCTATATCTGAACCATCCCATTTATTATTGCCTTCTCTTATAGATTATAATAAATTTGTTTTTGATATTGGTTCAAAATTTGAAATTAAATCAACTCTAAATGTATATCGAATTAGTGATTTTATCGCATTTATTAAAGATAATTTATGTAAGTATTATGGATATAAATTAGAAGATTTAAAAACACATCCTATTTTTGATATTTTAATTGATGTAGATTATCATAAAATTGGAGTTAAAATATTGGATAATAATATAGATAATGATGTGATTAGTTATATATTAAAAAATGGTCAAGATTTAACAAATATAGTTATCTTTGACAGTCATCATTACTTAACCTTTAAAAATGTCAACAATGAGTTTATTCGAGTAGTTGATATTCCAAGTAAATAAAAGAAAGGTATGGTATTATGTATAAAAAAGATTCATACGTTTTTGTAGGATTAATTTTAGTATTTTGTTCGGCAATGGGTTTATTAGCATCAATTGTATTTAAATTAAATATCCCTTTAGCTCTTATAATTGGTGCAGTAATCGGGATTATTATAGGGAGTGTAATTGATCTATTAATAAGAAACAAACGAGAATCTAAATCATAAACAAGAAAATGAGTATAAAAACTCTGTTTTACAATTATTCATATGACATGTAAGCACGTACTATTAACTGTTTAGAACGTGCTTTTTATGTTTAGTTATATAAATAGAAAAAATAGGGATAAGAATAAGAGAATTAGTTGTTATAAAATTAGATAAATAGTATAGTATAAATAAATCCTATATCTTTTGATTGAAGTTCAAGTAATCCATTTAGGCATGGATAATTTAACTCATAATCATATATTTAATAAAATATTTTAGGGGGGAAAATGATTAATAATTCAGAAAAAACATTGACCAGCATATATTTTTTACAAATAATAGCTACATTTTTATTAACTATCTATTATAATAATAGATTTTTTGTTGTATCAATAATTATATCAATTATATTTCAATTAGTTATTTTTATTATTTTACTAAAAGTATTACATAATATAAAAATCCGAAATGAAGAAAATAAGAAAAAAATTGATATTAGTATATCTAATCCTGAAGAAAAGAAAGGAAAGATGACTACGCTTAATGTTAAAATATTTAAGAAAAAAAGTGTTTTATTAGCTTTCTTTCTAGTCTCCTCATTTATTCCATTTGGGGCAGCCTATTATGAACAACATAGTATTAAAATAATAAGTACAGTAAGAGATTTCTATAAAATATATAATAATTTAGATGGTAAGTATTATTTAACCAATGATTTAGATTTCACGGGTATCAATGAATTTAGTAATTTCAGTCAATGTAATAAGTCGTCAAAATTTGAAGGGATATTAGATGGTAATGGATATAAAATTACTAATTTAAATCAACCATTACTATATTGTATTGGTAAAAATGGTGTTGTTCAAAATATTGATTTTGAGGATTCCCTTATTGAAACTGATTTAAATACCATTGGAACTGTCGCAAAAGTAAATTATGGTAAAGTAATGAATGTCGATGTATCAGGAGATATAAAAGCCAATAATCAAGTTGGTGGTATAGTAGGATTTAATAATGGGATAATTGAATTTTCATCATTTTCTGGTAGTGTAGAAGGTTATGACGAAGTAGGGGGAATTTCTGGTAGAAGTGCTACCACAATAACAAAGTCCTATGCGCTGGGCACAGTGAGTGGCAATATTCAAATTGGGGGAATTGTAGGATATTCATCTGGATTAAAGAGTATTATAACAAATAGTTATAGTAACGCTACTGTAACTGGAAATATGTATGTTGGTGGAATAGTTGGTCGTGATGTGGGACAAATTCGTTATAGTTTTGTCCTAGGAGATATACATGCTTCCGAATATATTGGAATACTTTCAAGTCATACAACATCACATTTAAGTTTCATGTTAGGAAATGTATATGGAGAAAATTATCGTCAAGTAGGAGTTATGTATATTTATGAAGGTAAAACAATTGAAAATTATGAAATCCCTAGTGATAGTATTATTGATGAGGAACAGCTATTAGATAAAAATTGGTATATTAATACTCTTTATTATGATGAAAACATTTGGGATTTCAGTGTACTAGAAAAAGGATATCTACCTATTTTACAAAATAAAGAAAATCAACCATTATATAAACTGATTAAAAATAATTAGGATGAATCTAAGTTATGAATGAAAAACGAAACATATTATCTATAATTAAAAATTTACTAATCTGGTTTACTGTCTATATTGTATTTTCTGAAATGTTCAGTGACTTTTCCGTTGGTATTTCACCTTCGAGTGTAACAGAGTTTCTTGATTATTTTGATATAGCAATCGTTCCATTACTGTTCATTATTTTATTAGAAATTAAAGAGATTAAAAAAATAACAAAGTGTCAAGAAGATTAATATTTTTTAGGAGGGGATATCAATGATATTTGGTAAAGATAATTTAGAAATGCGGGAATTTATTTATTCTTTGATTGATTTTGACAAAGTTAACTCAGTGTTGGATTTAGGATGTAAAGATGGATTAGACTTAAGAAATTTGGCAAAAAAAATATCAACCAAAGAATCTGAATTATATGGGATAGATATTAGTGAACGATTTATTGAAAAAGCAAAAGAAGTTTCTAAAGATAATAGTAATATTCACTATTTAGTTGCTGATGTATCAAGAAAACTACCATTTAAGGATAATTATTTTGATTTAGTATATTCATTGAATTTATTAGAATGTATTGAGATAAAAGAATCGTTCTTAAAAGAAGTTAATCGAGTCTTAAAAGAAGAGGGTATTGTTGTTTTTGGTCATTTCGACTGGGATTCAATAATAATAAATGGAAAAGATAAAAAACTAATTAGGAAAATTGTGACTGCTTATGCTGATAATCAGCAAGACTGGATGGGTTCAGTTGACTCTTGGATGGGAAGAAGATTGTTAGGAGAATTTAATAAGACTAAACTTTTTAAAGGTTCTATTTTTACCTATGTTCTAACTAATTCAGAATTTGAAAAAGGAAATTATGGCTATGGAATGATTAAAGGCTTTAAAGATTTAATAAAAGACAACTTAATTACTAAAGATGAATATGAAAGATTTTATGATGAAATGCTACTATTAAACCAAACGGGTGAGTACTTTTTTAGTATAAATATGTACATCTATGTTGGAAGGAAATGCTTTCAATGATATAACTTTCCTTCCAAAAAGTGAAAAACTAATATGAGTGATAACAAATAGTAGAATTGATTAATTATACATCGAAGTGGGTTAAATTTAACTCACTTTTTTATTATTTCTATAGACATTATTGAAATCGTTTAACCAAGATAAATTATTCTAATATCAAATGATTATTGAAGTAATACTTACTTTAGAGTTTAATTTTAGTAAACTTTTTGGTAAAAAATTGGGAGTTTATATTGACAAATAGTATAAAATTATTTATAATTTATAAATGTTTATAAAAACTAAACTTTAAGTTTATACTAGTAATACTTTAGGAAGGATGAATAATCATGAATATTGGGTCAAAAATTAAACGTCTGAGAATGGAAAATGGTTTAACTCAAGAAGAATTAGCGGACCGTTGTGAATTAACCAAAGGATTTATTTCTCAACTCGAAAGAGAAATGACATCACCTTCTATCACAACTCTTCATGATATTTTAGAAGCATTAGGGACAACATTAGGCGACTTTTTCGCTGAAGAAGATGATGAAAAAATTGTATTTAAAAACGAAGATATTTCAATTAAACATGATGAAGATCATAAGATAAAAATACATTGGGTTATCCCAAACGCTCAAAAAAATGAGATGGAACCGATTTTAATCGAACTAGAACCTGGTGGCCTCTCTTATAAACATACCCCACATCCAGGGGAAGAATTTGGATATGTTTTAGAGGGAGAAATCGAGTTAATCCATGGGAAAAGAAAGTTATTAGTTAAGGCAGGAGAATCATTTTACTTTTTCCCTAATAGAGAACATTATATCAAAAATAAAGCTAAAAAAGTATCTAAAGTTTTATGGGTTACGACCCCACCTACTTTTTAAAATAGGAGGATCAGAATGATTAATAACAAAATTAGCAACAATCATCAAAAAATATCTAGTTCAAATCAATCTTTAATTGATATAAAAAACCTATCTAAAGAGTTTGATGGAGAGATAGTGCTAAAAGAGATTAATTTATCAATTAAAGAAAATGAATTTGTGACATTATTAGGACCTTCTGGTTGTGGTAAGACAACAATTTTAAGAATGATTGCTGGATTTGAAACTCCAACAACAGGAGATATATTATTTAATAATAAATCAATAATACATATAGAACCGAACAAGAGACATATTAATACCGTATTTCAAAAGTATGCATTATTTCCACACTTAAATGTATTTGAAAATATTGCCTTCGGATTAAGACTTAAAAAAATGAAGGAAAATGAAATTGTTCAAAGAGTAAAACAAATGTTAAAGCTCGTTAAACTAGAAAATTTTGAACATCGAAATGTTAAACGATTATCCGGTGGCCAACAACAACGGGTGGCAATTGCACGTGCTTTAGTTAATGAACCAAAAGTTTTACTTTTAGATGAACCACTTGCAGCACTAGATTTAAAACTACGTCAAGATATGCAGTATGAATTAAAAGAAATGCAAAAGAAAATTGGTATTACCTTTATCTATGTAACACATGATCAAGAAGAGGCACTAACAATGAGTGATACTATTGTAGTTTTAAATAATGGTTTAATTCAACAAATAGGCTCTCCAACAGATATTTATAATGAACCTAAAAATCGTTTTGTAGCTGATTTTATAGGTGAGAGTAATATTATATCAGGAATTATGATTGAGGATTATAAAGTAAAATTTGAAGATTATATTTTCGATTGTGTTGATAGAGGCTTCCATTATAATGAACCTGTAGAGGTTGTTATACGACCTGAGGATTTAAAAATAATCAAAAAAGATAATGCTCCTATGATTGGAGTAGTTGATTCAATTATTTTTAAAGGTGTTCATTATGAAATATGTGTTATTGTAAATGGAAAAGAATATGTAATTCATACGACTAAACCAGCCTCGATTGGTGATATTGTTGGCTTAACTGTAGAGCCTGAAGATATTCATGTTATGGAAGTGGGTGTAATACAGGATGAATCAATCACTTAAAAGACTAGCATATCCTTATCTTTTATGGATTTTTATTATGATTGTTGTTCCATTCTTTTTGGTTTTTCTATATAGTATCACATCAAATAAAGGTGGAAGTTCTGCAACATTTAAATTTACATTAGATCATTATATTGCATTTTTTAGTTCAACTAATTTTAATATATTATCTAAATCCATTTTACTTGCTGTTCAAACCACTGTATTATGCTTATTATTTGGATTTCCTGTTGCATGGATTATATCAAAAATTCATATTAGGATGCAAAATGTGCTTATTTTATTTTTCATTTTACCAATGTGGATTAATATGTTACTTAGAACCTATGCTTGGCAGATTATATTAGGTAGAAGTGGAATATTAAATTATTTATTTAGTTTAATTGGAGTTACATTTAATGGGATACTTTACACAGATGCTGCAGTACTAATAGGTATGGTTTATAATTTTATTCCTTTTATGGTACTTCCTATCTATACAACGCTCATAAAAATTGATGATGATTTAATTGAGGCTGCAAGTGATTTAGGAGCAAGTACAAAAGAAATTTTCTTAAAAATTATATTTCCGCTATCTATTCCTGGAGTGGTTACTGGAATTATTATGGTATTTTTGCCAGCTGTCAGCTCATTTGCCATTCCACGTCTTCTAGGTGGAGGAGATTATATATTAATTGGTAATTTAATAGAAAAACAATTTTTCTTATTAGGAAATTGGAATTTCGGTTCTGCAATTTCAGTTATCTTGATGATTATAATAATATTATCAATGAAGTTTATGAAAAAATCTGATGAATATAAATCTAAGGGAGGGGGTACCCTTCCATGGTAATAAAAACACGTCATGTAATGTATTTAATATTTATGTTTTTATTTCTCTATGCCCCTATCTTTGTTTTAGTATTTTACTCATTTAATGAAGCAGATTCAATGGGGAAGTGGAGTGGTTTCTCTTTAAAGTGGTATATTGAATTATTTAATAACGAAAAAATCCAAGATGCATTTGTTTATACCATAGTTTGTGCAATTATATCAACCACTGTTTCAACTATACTGGGTACCATATCTGCATTAGGGATTTACAAAACTTCAAAAAAGATAAAAGAAACTGTCTTAAATATAAATTATTTTCCAGTAATTAATCCTGATATAGTAACAGCAGTTTCATTAATGATTTTATATGTTTCATTAGGGATTCCACGTGGTTTTTCTACGATGGTACTTGCCCATATTATGTTTAGTACACCTTTTGTAATTTTGACCATACTACCAAGGTTAAATGCGTTAGACCCAAACATGTTAGATGCAGCAACTGATTTAGGGGCAACACCACTTCAAGCAATTCGAAAAGTGATTATTCCTGAAATCATGCCTGGAATCGTTGCAGGGGCTTTAATCGCTTTTACGATGTCAATCGATGATTTTGTAATTAGTTATTTTAACACATCGAACGGTGTTACAAATCTATCAATTGAAATCTATAATATGGCAAAAAAACCAATCAGACCAACTGTTAATGCATTAGCAAGTCTAATGGTCGCATGTATTGTTTTATTCGTCTTTTTCGTAAATAGAATAAGTTATAAAAATAAAAAAGAGAGGTTTTAAAATGAAAAAAATTATTAGTAGTTTAGTATTAATTATGTTATTTTTCATTATCTTAGTTACTCCCAACAATAGCGTTAACGCTGAAGACACGATCACTTTAAATGTATTTAATTGGGGAGAGTATATTGATGAAGAGGTAATAACAGAATTTGAAACAGCATTTCCTAATGTAAATGTAAATTATGAAACATTTGATTCTAATGAATCAATGTACACAAAATTAACAACTGGAGATGCAAAATATGATGTAGTTATTCCTTCAGACTATATGATTGAAAAACTAATTAAAGAAGATCTTTTAGTTGAATTAGACCCAGATAAAATGCCAAATCGTAACGAAATATCAGATGAGTATTATGAAAAATCAAAGGTATTTGATCCTAATAATAAATACACAATCCCTTATTTTTGGGGAACAGTTGGTATTTTGTATGACACAACCAAAGTAAATAAGCCTGTAGATTCATGGTCTATCTTATGGGATGAAGATTATAAAAAAGATATCTTCATGTATGATAGTCAACGCGATTCTTTAATGGTTGCCTTAAAACTTTTAGGTAAATCAATGAATACAACCAATAAAGATGATTTAGAGGAAGCTAAAAATAAATTAATTGAACAAAAACCACTTGTTTATTCATATGTGACTGATTCTGTCATTCAACAAATGATTAGTGGGGAAGCAGCACTAGCTGTTGTGTACTCAGGGGATGCATCTTTTATCATGAGTGAGAATGAAAATATGGCTTATGCTATTCCTAAAGAAGGAACTAATTTCTGGATTGATTCAATGGTTATTCCTAAAACAAGTCAACATGTTGATTTAGCACATGAATTCATTAACTTTATGTGTAAACCTGAAATAGCCACTAAAAACACAGAATATGTTATGTACTCATCTCCAGTTGAATCTGTATTCAATACAGTAAAAACAGAAGATTGGGCAAGTAATATAGCCTATAATCCTGAAGGGATTATTGATATCTTAGGTGGAGATGTTCAAACAGAAGTATTTAGAGATCCAGGTGATTTTATCAATGAGTATGATAAAGTTTGGTCTGAAGTTCTCGCACCAAAAACAAATTATATTATTCCATTAATAATTGGAATTGTTGTAATTGTTGGAGTAGGAGGATATTTCTTATATTCAAGAAAGAAAAAAAGTTACTAATACTTTTCAATTTAATCAGAAAATAAAATCGATAAAAAGCACTTTTAGTTCACTATAAACTATCAGTGCTTTTTTACATGTTATTAAAGTACTTTTTATAACGCTACTTTAAAAACAACTAATAATTCTAAGTATTAATCTTTCAAAAATAATGTCGAATATGTAGAGTAGAGTGGGTAAGCAAAAAAATACAAACATTTTTGATCTCATTATCAAATGATTGGAATAGAGCATAATTTAAATTCTTTTATAGATTATTCTATTTCTTTTTGTTCAATGATTTAAATCTAAGTGAACTACTATCATTACTTACTTCTCACCCGGTCATCGTGTTTGTTATTTTAACTTCCTATAATACATATTATGTGATATTCAAGAATTATGTATTTTATTATTACTAAACAATAGAATTTAATATATTGTTACTATTATACAATTATTTTCATAAAATAACACAGTAAAATACACCATAATGATTGTTATGATGTATTTTAGATAAATAATTGTGATATATTACCATTATTTCTTACATTATTAACTATATTGTTTAATAGTGACAAACATCGACAATATAGTATAGGTAAACTTTTTATGATTTATATTATAAAAGTAATGAATACATTTAATGTTATCAAATATTGTCAAAATACCAAGTTTTAAATATTAAATATCGACAATATTCTAAGGTATAAATATAGTCATATAATCTATTAAATAATTATAGAATTATGAGTATATATATTACTTAATAAATTGTCGTAAAAAGTATAATTGTTTATTAAAGAAATTAGATTGATCTGTAAAGTAATCAACAAGTGTTAAATCCCCTTCTTCATTGGCAGCATCAGCTAGTGAAATAGATTTTTTATTTAAAAGTTCAAATTGCTCTATTTCACTTTCTATTGTTTCTCTGGCAGTATAATCTTTTGATTCCATTGTTTTAATATCAGCTAGATCATAGATTTCTCGTAAACAAGTTAATGGGTATATTCCTTTTGCTTTAAATATTTCTGCTAGTTGATCAATACTATCAAATAAAAATTCATATTGCTCCTGATATAATCTGTGAAGTGTTATAAATAATCCTCCTGTTACATTCCAATGAAAATTTAAAATATTATAAAGCACTGTATTTAGATCAGCAAAATACTTTTTCAAGTTTTTTTCATCCATTTTTACCCCTCCTTTTACAATATATGACAATAATCTTCTTAAGTTGCTAACTATTATTTATTCCCTCTATTAATGATGTAATTATTTGTAGACTGTGAAATTGATTAATTAGTTAATACCTTATTCGACATTCATTTACCAGTATAAATTAAACCAAAATGTAATTATGAATATGTTTAACAATAAATTGTGAACCGAAAGAAAGTTATAACATAAAAAAAGGATGCATAAGCATCCTAAATGATTGAAATTATTGAGTTATTATTAATGAACTAAATTATGTAAATACTTTCCTGATTTATAACGAATATAACAAAAAACAACTTTTATCACTAATTCAAAAGTAATAATTAAGTATATAATAGGGATAGATAATGGAGTGAAAAGAACCAATAGAAAGGCCATTGGTACAGCGTATCCCCATAAGGTTGAAACCTCAAATATAAAAGCTGCTTTTGTATCTCCTCCACTTCTTAAGATACCAACAATAAATGTAGCAGCTAATAGATTAAAAGGCATATATCCTGCAAAAACAAGAAGACAATTTTGTATATTATAAATAATTGCTTCTCCTTGAGTGTTAAATATTATAGGAACAAGTGGAATAAAAGCAATTAATACAAGTGAGGTTAAAAAACCAAAGCGAACTGAGTTATATAAAAATAACTTAGCATACCATTTTGCTTCATCTATTTTCTTTTCTCCTATTTTTTTACCAATCATAATGGCACTTGAATTAGCAATTCCCATTGTAAATACAGTTAACAATGCAACAATTGTATCAAATAACTGCATTGACGCTAATGCATCTGTTCCTTTTTGTCCATAAGCAGCAAAGATTGAGATAATCCCTAGCGCCCAAAAGAACTCATTACCAACTACAGGTATAGTTTTTAAATATATTTTTTTAAACAATTGAGGTTCATAAACAAAATTCTTTATTTTTATAAATAATACAGGATGTTTTGTGATAAATATATAAAATAAATATATGATTAACTGTAAAGAACGAGATATAAGCGTTGCTATTGCAGCCCCTTCAACTCCCATTTCTTCAAAACCTAATTTCCCAAATATTAAAACATAATTTAATAGTGAATTAACAATAACACCAATACCAGAAACAAAAAAAGGAAGCATGACTTTTTCAGTAGCTCTTGAAACCATTTCAAAACTAAATCCGATCGCTGATATTATAAATGTGAAACTAGTGATTCTTAGGTAAGTAACACCTAACGTTAGAACTTCTGGATCATCTGAAAAA
The DNA here is from genome assembly GCA_018394295.1 of Mycoplasmatota bacterium. NCBI lineage: Bacteria > Bacillati > Mycoplasmatota > Mycoplasmatota bacterium. Next base: position 1,275,279 of record CP074573.1, on the reverse strand, counting down.
AGGGATAAAATTTCTTTTGGAATAACTAAACATAGAAGGGTTATTATTACTGATATAAATATACCCGTTATTAGAGCAAGCATATATACCGATTGAAGTCGTTTTATATCTTTTTTACCCCAATATTGTGAGACAAAAACACCAAATCCACTATAAACCCCATATAATGTAACGATCATTAGAAAAAAGACTTTGTTACTCGTACCAACAGCAGCTACAGCTGTTCCTCCCAATTTACTAATCATAAAGGTATCTACCATATTCAATAATGAACCAAGTAAAGCTGTCATGGCCATCGGAATCGCTAATCGAATTAATCCATGATAAAAAAGAGAATTTTTAGAAAAAGAATATTTTTTAAACATCATATCACCTACTATTCTATACAACATCGTACCATTATATCATAAATCAATATAATTATCCATGAAAAAAAGAGCCTTTCGGCTCAGTCAAATAATTCCAAAATATCTTTTTCAGACATTTTGGTTATAATACCATCATCTTCGACAATAATTGAATCAGCTAATCTAAGTTTTGATTCTTGCAGTTTGAGTATCTTCTCTTCAATGGTATTTTTCGCAATTAATTTATATACCTGGACATTTTCTTTTTGACCAATTCGATGGGTTCTATCTGTTGCTTGATTTTGAGCACTAATATTCCACCAAGGATCATAATGAATGACAACATCAGCACTGGTTAAATTTAAACCAGTCCCCCCAGCCTTTAATGATATTAAAAATACATTGGTATCATCTGCATTAAAATGATCGACCAAACGTTTTCGTTCTTCTTTTTTAGTCGCACCTTCTAATAAGTAAAATGAAATTCCTTTTTCAATTAACTTGTTTTTAATAATCGCTAACATAGAGGTAAACTGAGAAAATAACAATATTTTATGTCCAGATTCAATTGAAGTGTCGATTAGTTGTAGACACATTTTCAATTTTGCACTCTCACCATGATAATCATCATAGTATAAACTAGGATCACAGCATAATTGTCGTAAACGGGTTAACATTGATAAAATCATCAACTTATTTTTATTAAAACCAGATTGTATTTTTTCATTGACTTCTTTTTTTATCAAAGCAACATTGGCTAGATATAACTTTTTTTGTTCTCCTTCTAGATAGGCATACATCGTTGTTTCAGTCTTATCTGGTAATTCTTTTAAGACATCCTTTTTTAATCTTCTAATAACAAAAGGTGTTATTAATTTCTTTAAATTACATAAAACTTTTTTATTTTCTTCTTTTACAATTGGGATTTCATAATTTTGATTAAACTTTCGATAAGAATATAAATAACCAGGCATAATAAAATCAAAAATAGACCAGATTTCCGCTAGATTGTTTTCAATTGGTGTTCCAGTCAATGCAAAACGACATTGACTTTTTATTTGCTTAACAGAACGAGCATTTAAGGTATGATGGTTTTTTATATATTGTGCTTCATCGATAATATGAAACATAAATTTTTTATCTATATATAAGTCAATATCCCGTTTTAAGTAATCATATGAGGTAAGTATGACTTCATATTGATCAATTCTTTTAATAATATCTTTCCTAGCATCGATAGAGCCAATGATTGTTAATACTTTTATTTGAGGAGCAAAATGATTTAATTCTACTTCCCAATTTAGTACTAATGAAGCCGGACATACAACCAAAGTGGGAATTGAATTAGGTGTTTCATTTAAATAGGATTGAATTAATGATATAATTTGAATCGTTTTACCCAATCCCATATCATCAGCTAAGATGCCACCAAATCCATAATAACTCATTGTTTTTAACCAACGAAATCCTGTTTTTTGATAGTTTCTTAAAATATCTTTTAATGTATCTGGAATTATAAAAGCTGTATCATCTACATCTTTCACATCACGAACAATTTCTTTAAAGTAATTATCACGTTCAGATTTAATAAACTCACTATTTTTTAACATATTGTCTAAGAATAATGCACGATATTTAGGAACTGTAACATTTTGATTTTCCAAATCTTCAATTGATAAATCAAGACCATCGGTAATTTGAGCGAGTTCTGATAATGAATTATCTTCTAAATGGATAAATGAACCATCTTTTAAGCGAAAATATTTTTTATTTCGTTTATAGGCTTGTAAAATATCCATTAACTCATTCATCGGAAATTCGGATGTATCAATATCAATATCTAATAAATGATGATTTACATTTACACCAATTTTAATACTTGGTGACTTTCTTACAAGTGATTTAAATTGATCAGAAACATATATTTGCATATATTTAGATAATTCTTCAATTCCTTCTACATAAAGATGATAAATCATTTCATTCTCATATATTTGAAATTGTGCTTTTTCTTTGTACTCTATTTCAAAATATTTTTTAACCATGTTTTTAGCGATTAGTTCTTCCTTTACATTTCGATAAATGTCTCCTCTTCTTTCATCAAAAGCATCAAATTCATAATCACCATATATAAATTTTAATTTTGCTGACACAATATGTTCTTCATCCAAATCTATATATAATTTTGATACTAAAGGCGTAGGTTCAAATTCGCTTAATATATTTTCATCAGCATTAATTGTTATATGATTTCTTATTTCATTTAAGACATTTATACAAAATGTGGGCATATCTTGACGACTAATAATGAGTGAAGCTCCTTTTTCTCTTAAAGCTTGAAGTAAAGGACCGACCTTTTCAGTAAAATTCTCATTTAAACGGTAAAGTAAATGATCAATTAAAATATATTGATATGATTCACCATTTAATATCAATGCTTCTTTAAAATTAATCGATAGGTCAAAAGCATCCTCAACTGGTTTGATTGACAAAGTAATATTTGGTTTTGTATCAACAAAAGTAACCTGTGTTTGCTTCCCATTTTCTGAAAAATTTATATTTTTATTGATATAAATTTCAAAAAATTTATCTAAAGCACTTGGTGATATCGTTAAAAAACGATCATCATTTCTTGGTCTGTAATAATTTGATTCTAACTGATAATAATGTGATTCAAAATATACATTTAAAACAAACTTTACTAAAGCCTGTGAGTCTTCTGAAAAATGTTTAATATCATGATAAAACGTTAAATTTTTCCCATATTCTGTAATATTATGCTCATTCATATCATGATAGAACTTTGATAAGCTACGTAATACATAAGGTCTTACATGACCAATCGTAAAACTCATTCGTAATTTACCTTTATAATCAATATCCAATTGTGGAATTAAGTGCACTTTTTGAAAAGAAGTATCTGAAACGACTTCATTAATACTTTTATTCGTGTAATTGGTAATCATTTTAGCTGCAATTCTGTCTGTTTTGGTAACTGATTGACCAAAATGAGTTGGTTTATGGTCAATATCATAATAATAATGAAGTAATAAGGCGATAATGTGTTTACAACAGCCTTTGTAGGTATTAAATGCTTGACATTGACAATTATATTCTTCTAATTCGTTATATTCATTAAATTCTGCTCTTACTTGATAAATATTATTTAGACTTCCAATCACTTGGGCATCTAAGGTTATATTTTTAGAGACATTCATATGGTAATTTTGTACATGTCCATTTTCATAATAATCAACACCACGTTCAAATGTGATTTGATTTGATGCTTGTTGTTTAATTTGTTTTATATTCATTTAATACCTCCTCATTCTTATTATTTTACATGAATTTTACAAAGATGTAAATAACATTGATGTTTAGTTAAATAAAAAATAAAACAAGATGATAATCAATCTTGTTTTATATGTCATAAATTATTGTAAATCATTTAAGAAGCTTTTTCCTATTTGACCATTTTGGACTTGATAATTTTCAGCGATTGTTGCGCCAATATCAGCAAACGATGTTCTAATTGATAAAGCTTTCGGTGTTTTTAATTTTTTACTGTAGACTAAAAGTGGTACATATTCTCTTGTGTGGTCAGTTCCATGGTGAATAGGATCATTACCATGATCGGCTGTTAAGATTAATAAATCATCTTCCTTTAACTGATTAAGCATTTTACCTAAATAAGTATCAAATTCATTTATTGCTTCGCCATAGCCGATTGGATTTCTTCTGTGTCCATATAAAGCGTCAAAATCAACTAAGTTCATAAAACAAATACCTGTAAAATCTTTCTTAATTTGCTCTAGTAAGATTTCACAACCATTTGTATTTGATTTTGATTTGTAGGCTTGTGTAATCCCTTCTCCATCATAGATATCTTTAATCTTACCGATGGATATCACATCATAATTATTTTCTTGTAGATAGTTTAGTACAGTTTTACCAAAAGGTTTTAAAGCATAATCATGACGATTAGGTGTACGCTTGAAATTTGCTTTATCAGTACCAATAAAAGGTCTAGCGATTATTCTTCCTACCTTCCATTCATCTGATAAAGTCATTTCACGGGCAATCTCACATATTCGATATAATTCGTCAAGAGGGACAATTTCTTCATGAGCGGCTATTTGTAATACAGAATCGGCAGAAGTATAAACAATTAAATCACCTGTTTTCATTTGTTCTTCGCCAAGTTCTACTAATATCTCTGTACCAGATGCAGCTTTGTTCCCAATCACTTTTCTTCCTGTTTTTCTTTCTAATTCATCAATTAATGCTTTAGGAAATCCTGTATCAGTGAATGTTTGAAAGGGTTCTGTGACATGAAGTCCCATAAACTCCCAATGCCCTGTCATGGTATCCTTTCCTACTGATTTCTCTTCCATTTTTGTAAAATATCCCATAGGTTCTTCTGTTTTTGGTACATTTTTAATCTCGGTTATATTTCCATAACCTAATTTTTGCATATAAGGTAGATTAAGTGTCATTTGTTCTGAGATATGTTTAATGGTGTTACTACCTTCATCACCGTATTCTTGTGCATCTTCCATCGCTCCACAACCAAGCGAATCTAATACTATTAAAAAAGTACGTTTAAATTTCATTTTTTAGCTCCTTTTACTTCTGTTTGATTTAAGGTATGGATATTTTTTCGTGGATGAAAGTCTCTTATCACATCATTTAACCGTTTACTATTTACATGGGTGTAAATTTGTGTTGTTGAAATATCACTGTGCCCTAATAATTCTTGGATATATCGTATATCAACTTGATTTTCTAATAAATGTGTCGCAAATGAATGTCTTAATTTATGTGGTGATAAGTTTCTTGTTAAGTTAATTTTATTTGCCTGTGTTTTTAATAATTTCCAAAACACATACCTAGATATTCTTAAACCATTTTGGTTTAAGAATAAAATTTGGTTATCATAGTGAATATTTAATTTATTTCTAGCACTATTTAAATATTTCTCTAATAATTTAATTGCGATTTCACCAATCGGTATAATTCTTTCCTTATTACCTTTTCCTCGACATTTCAAAAAACCCATTGATAGATGTATATCTTCTATATTTAAGTTTACTAGTTCACTGACGCGAAGTCCAGTAGAATACATTAATTCAACCATCGTTTTATTTCTTAAATCAATAGCGGTTTCTTCTGTAAAACTATTTAATAATGCATCTATTTCTTGTGTTGATAATACTTCAGGTAAACTCTTTTCTAGTTTGGGTTGTTCGATAAAAAACGATACATTTTCAGTAATATAATTATTTAAAAATAAAAATTTATGAAACATTTTAATCGCTGATATTTTTCTCGCAATTGATTTTGGTTTTAAATTTAAGTCATGTAAATGATTTAGAAATTCAATAATATGTTCTCTTTTTATTAAGTTAATATCAGTCACTTTTAAATAATCACTATACTGTATAATATCGTTATTATATGAAGTGATTGTATTTTGACTTAATCCTCTTTCGATTAGTAAATAATGATTAAATTCATCAATTAAATAATCTATATTATTATTCATTGTTATCACTCGTTTGACACTCTTGACAAATCCCACTTAATATTAATTCATGATTCATTATTTGAAAATGATAGTCTGTTTGAACTTTGTTTTCAATGTGATCAAGTAAATCATCACTTATTTCAATCACCTTTCCGCAGTTATTGCATACTAAATGATGATGAAAATGTTTTTCATCTAAATCAAGTAAATCATATCGTGCAAATTCTTCATTTTTAAAATTAACTTTCTTTAATATTCCTGCTGAACAAAATAGTTCTAGTGTTCTATAAACAGTTGCTTGTCCAGTTTTAGATTCATTTAATTTTCTTAATATATCTTCTGCGGTAAAATGATCATCTTTATTATTTAAAAATATATTAAGAATTTCTATACGCTGTGGTGTTATTTTAGCATGATGTTCTTTAATTTTACGAAGATATTTATTAAGTTCTTGTTGAACTAAAATCATGGAATCACCTCTTTATATTAAAGATTTTAAAATATTTGTAAATACATTACCAAAAATACTCATGATTAAAGCATAAATAATCAATATTCCAGTCGCAAAAAAGAGTTGATTGTAATATTGATTGAGTAAGTCTTTTAAATACTTACGGCTACTACTCTGAAAGAAATTTTTAAATATCGCTAACGATAATCTGATTGAATGACTTGAAATATAAATTAATAATGGAATTAAAATTACATTTTGCGGAAATGTATAAAAAAAACCAATCAATAGACCTTGAAAACCTAACTGATAAGTAAAACTACTTATAACAACACCATACATAAATCCAACAAAGAAAATGATAAACATTACCAATATTATACCAATTATTGTTAAAGATAGAAACCATATTATAAAAATATAGGTAAAATGGGTAAAAAAACTTTTGATGAGCAATGATAATGATTTTTCAACTGATAATACTTCTATGGTATCTTTAACAGGATTAATTACAGATAATAATTTTTGATTATTTAAATCATAACAAACCACATTACCAGAAATAAAACCTACAATAAATAAAATTACTGTAAAAAGATAATAGGGTACACTTTTATTAACTATCTTTTTTTGATAGGATTGATCTTTTTGATTATATGAATAATACTTATTAACTCCATGCCTCATAATATTCGCCTCATCAAATAATAAATTATAATTAAAAATTATATAGTAAATTATACGAATTCAATGGACAAATTATTATGAAATTATTTATTTATTAGAAAAAAATCGACGATTTAAATAATCGAATATCCTTGGAAAAAAATGATAAAGAATATTTAATAAACTAACTGACCTAGGAATATCACATTTTCTTTTCTTTTTTACATGATAACGATAGGTTTTATAAGCAACCGTTTTTGGTTCAATAACTTTTTTAACTTGTGATAGATAGCTAGGATCTTTAAAAAAGTTCGTCTTTACTGTAATTGGATGGACGGTTAATACATGAAGTTTAGGATATTCTAATCTTAATGTATTTGAAAAACCATAGAGAGCGTATTTAGAGGCTGTATATACGCTTGATTTTAAGTTAGGTAAATAACTCAAGACAGAGCAAATATTTATTACAGAGCCTTTATTTCGCAATATATTGCTTAATAAAATTCTAGTCCCTAGTATGGGAGAAATAACATTGACATTTGTTTGTTCCTGGATGTTTTTTAAAGATAAATCTTCTACATATTCAAAATAAGAAAGTCCTGCATTATTAATTAAACAATTGATTTCATAAGTTTGGTTAATTTTTTCAAATATATTTTGTACATTGTCTAATTCATTTAAGTCACAAGAGATACATTCAATCAAAACGTCATACATCGCCTCTAATTCTTTTTTTAATTCAACTAGTATATTTACCCTTCTTGCGATTAAAATTAAATGATGGCCATGTTTTGCATATATGTAAGCTAATTCCTTACCAATACCACTTGAAGCACCGGTTATTACGGTATATCGCATTTTTTATCCTCATTTCTTTAATTTATTTCCTTTTTTTATTGTATTGTCACCATATTTTCGGTTGATTTTATTCATTAACTTAACAATTTGTTCATCTTCAGCAAAGTGTTCATAATTAAATAAACTTAATTGCTTATTCATAACTTTTTTCTCAATAAGATGGGAAGTACTTACACCTAATAAACGAATCGGAGATTTATTCCATAATACATCAAATAAATCGATAATAATATTATATATCACATGAAATTCATCAGTATAATTACTTATTGTTTTACTTTTTGTATAAGATTTAAAATCTACATATTTAATTTGAACTGTAATAGTTTTGGTTAAATAACGATGCTTATTTAAACGTTTAACAACACTTTCTGTTAATTCTCTTAAATGCTTGTAAGCTATCCTTTCATGTACAATATTTTCACGATACGTTGATGAATTTCCTATACTTTTATTGTCTGCATACCTTTCAGGGTCAACGACATTATTACCATAACCTAAGGCATTTTGATAAAAATGAGTATATTGATTCCCTAGAATTTCTTTTACTGTATCTTTATTTTCTTCTTTAACTAATTCTCCTATTGTTTTAATGCCTTTACTAATAAGTTTAGGTGCAGTTTTTTTACCAATTCCATACATGTCACCAATTGGTAAAGGCCATAATTTTTCTTTTATTTCCTTATTTCTTAACACAGTAATTCCCATTGGTTTTTTCATATCTGAAGCCATTTTAGCTAAAAATTTATTAGTCGCAATTCCAATACTCGTAGGTAATTGATACTCATCTACTAATTTTTGTTGAATTTCTTTCGCTAGGGTTATTGGATGGATGTTTTGACAACGTTCTGTAACATCTAAATATGCCTCATCTATAGAAGCAACTTCAATATATTTTGAATAACGTTGTAAAAAACAGATAAATTTTCTTGAGTTTTCCCGATAAAGTGCCATATTTGAAGGGATACATAAAATATGTGGACATAATCTTCTTGCTTCAAATACTGGCATAGCTGCTTTGACACCATATTTACGTGCTTCATAACTAGCAGTTACAACAACACCTTTATTATAAATCGCTGCTTTACCAGCAATCGCTAATGGTTTATTCTTTAATTCAGGATGATTAATGAGTTCACATGAAATAAAGAAAGCATTCATATCAATGTGAAATATGATTTTTACATTACTTTTCATACTTTCACCCCTTTTAATTTACTTTATTTTATATTATAATAAAGAAGGACATACTAATATTATAACATTTTAAAATTGAGGTGAAAACAATGGCAAAGAAAACAAATAAAAAACCCGGACAAGCATCTTCGTCTGTTAATAAAAATAGCGCTTTGACTATGAAACGCCGAGATAATAACTTAAACCATTCAAAATTTACAAAATTCATCATTATTTTAATGATTTTAGCATTTGTGGGCGTTCCTGTAGCGGGATTAGTTGCATGGTTAGTTAGATTAATCTAAAAAAATACTACACATAATGTGTAGTATTTTTTTTGTTTATTATGATGCTTTACGATGTTCCAATCGTAAGCGATCTGCTATCATAGCAATAAATTCTGAATTGGTCGGTTTTGATTTTGCTAAACTCACCGTATAACTAAATATAGAACTAATAGCATCAATATTACCACGGTTCCAAGCTACTTCAATTGCATGTCTAATTGCCCGTTCTACTCTAGAAGAGGTTGTCCGATACTTTTTAGCAACTTCAGGATATAACACCTTTGTGATTGATCCTAAGATTTCAATATTACTATATACCATAGATATTGATTCTCTTAAGTATAAATACCCTTTAATATGGGCAGGAACACCAATTTCATGTAAGATAGCTGTAATTTCAGAATTTAAATCAGTTGGAACTTCACTTTGAATCGCAAAAACACTTTTATTTTTTGATTTCTTTGTTGATTCAGCTGAATTTCCTAAATCATTTATCAAATCGATAATATGATTTACATTAAATGGTTTCATAACGAAGTAATCTGCACCTAATTCAGATGATTTAACTAATAATGATTCTTGATTAAACGCTGAGAAAACAATAATATGTTTCGGACGTTTATAGTAGTTATCACTAGTTAATTTCTGTAAAACTTGAATCCCATCAAAATTAGGCATTACTATGTCTAGAAGTAGAACATCGACCTCAGTAGTTTTTAATTTCTCTAGTAAACTCACTCCATCATACGTGCATCCAATGATTTCCATGTTATCCTGAAGATTTATAATTTCTCTCATCATCGTAACATGTTCTCTACTATCATCGGTAATAAAAACCTTAATCTCTGACATCTTTATACAATCCCCCTCTAAAATATATCAAAAAAGCTTACAAACTAATTATAAAATACATATTATAGCAAGTTCAATAAATATTTATTGATTTCCGCTTATTTTATATATATAATAAGCTTTTCGACATATTTTTATTGTATTAATATGATTTAATTGATAATCTAGAGTCGATTTTGTCGAAAATAAGTACTAATCTTGAATATCAATTCCCATATCTTCTAACATAAATTCAATATAAACTCCATAACCTATTGTCGTATCATCAACTAATACATGCGTAACTGCGCCAATAATTCGATTATTTTGAATAATTGGACTTCCGCTCATTCCTTGTATTATTCCGCCTGTTTTATTTAACAAACGTTCATCAGTAATTTTAAGTTTTATCCCTTTGATATCTTTTTGATTTTGCTTAAATGTCTCAATTATTTTGACATCAAATGCTTCTACTTTGTGTTTATTAATGACTGTTAATATTTTTGCATGTCCTAGTTGAATTTTGTCTTGAGTTGCAATTTTCAATTTCTTTTTGTTTTTAAATGAATTTTTATCTACTTTCCCATATATACCAGTTATTGAATTGGTATTAATTGTCCCTATACTTTTTTTATCAAAAGTTGCTCTTTTTTCTCCAGGATTTCCACGTATACTCTTGTTTATACTAGTTACTTCTGCTTTTTTTATATGACCATTTGTTTTATATAATTGCATATCAGGAATATTTTTATCCTGAATTTGATGACCTAATGCGCCAAAATTAGTATCATCATAAATAAAAGTTAGAGTTCCTATTCCCATAATATTATCCCGTAAATAAATACCTAAACTAATTACATTATTATTTGTTCTAGTTGGATACATTTTTTTACTTAAGAGTTTATTATTTCGCTTTATAATAATATTCATCTGTCGATCATGAATATTTTTATACTTAGCTAGCTCACTTTTGATATCTTCTATATTATTGATTTTTTTTCCATCAATATATAAAATCATATCGCCTGATTGAATTCCAGCATCCTTTGCTGGATTAATCGTTTTTTGATTATTTCGCACATTATATGTATCTACTACAATAACATTAGTTTGAAGTTCAATTCCAATTGTCTCCCCACCTGGAATTAAATAAATATCTTCAGCTTTAATGGTTTGGCTCCCATAAACATCGATATTAAAGAAAAAAGATAAAATTATGGTAAATAGAATGGTAATAAAATATTTCTTTACATTAATATCCATTCACCTCAATTCCTTACAAGCTACATTTATATTGTTTGTCCTTTTTCAAAATTATATTAAGCTTTCATGGCAATAATTAATGGAAGTAAAGAAACTTTATTTTATATATAAATTTATATTTATTAATATATATTTTGTCATATTATTTAATTTTTAACAATAAAATTTTATTTTTTTAAAATTTATTGTTAATTTATTCTATCTTTAATAAATTCTTAGCGTTATTTATGACGACTTCATTTATGTCATCACCAGCAATCATCTTCGCTATTTCCATAATTCGTTCGTCTTTATTCAATAATTTAACGTTTGTATGTGTTCTATTGTTTTCTTCTATTTTAGATATATATAAATGATGATCACTAATTGAAGCTACTTGAGGTAAATGTGAAATACATAAAACTTGGGTATTATTGGAAATTGATTTAATTTTTTGAGCAATTGCACTAGCAGTAATTCCTGAAACACCAGTATCAATTTCATCAAATACAATGGTAGATAATTTTTGTTTCTCAGTTAGTATTGTTTTTAACCCTAACATAAATCGTGATAATTCACCACCTGATGCTACTTTTGATAAAGGTTTAGCAGGTTCACCTAAATTAAATGATACATGAAAATCAATTGTATCTATACCGTTCTCATTAAAAATTTTAGGATTTAAATAATCATTTTCCTCTAAGTTTATATAATTAAACAAAATATTAAAGGTTGTATTTAATAATTTTAAATCATTTAAATGGTTTATTAAGTGCGTTTTTATCTCTTCTGCAACTTTTTGTCTTTTTTCTCTTAATTTCAGTGCATGCGATAAAGTAATCTGATATTGACTTTTTAATTGTTCCTGTAATGAATTTAAAATAATATCAAAATTTTCAATATTTTCCATTTTTTCTTTTAAATTTTCTTGATAGTCAATTAAATCATCAATTTCCATCTTGTATTTTCGTTTTAATGTAGAATATACATTTAAGCGAGATTCAATTTGATCTAATGCATTTGGATTATAATCAAGTACTTGTATTTCAGTAGATAAAACACTTGATAAATCATCTAATTGATAATAAATGGCACGTAAATTTTCACTCATCTCATTATATTTTGTGCTTATTTGAGCTATTTTACTTAAGTGATTTGCGCAATGATATATATTTTCTAAAATTTTATTTTCATTTAATTTTTCATGTGCTGTATTTAGATTTTCAAAAATTTTATCATAATTTACGAATTGATTTCTTTTTTCATTTAATTGTTGATATTCAACTAAACTAATATTTGCTTGTTTAAATTCATTTTGTTGATATTGATAAAAATCTAATTTTTCTTGATTCAAGGCATTTTCTTTAATTAAATCATTATATTTTTTAAGGATACCTAAATAGGTTCTTAATTCTTGTTGATAGGATGTTAACGTGATTGAAAAACCCTCATCACAAAATGAATCAATTAAATACAGATAATTATTTGTGTTAATCAATCGTTGTGTATCATGTTGAACATGAACATCGACTAAAAATCCACTAATCTTTTTTAATTGATTAACTGTAACTAAATTACCATTTAGTCTACATACATTCCGACCATTTTTAGAGATTTCACGAATGATAATTAACATTTGATCTTCATAATCAATTCCAAAATCAGATAAAATTTGATCGATTTTTGAATTTTCATAATAAAATAAACCTTCAACTATCGCTTTTTCCTTATCAAATCGAATCATGTCATTTGATGCACGTTCTCCTAACAACAAACTAATTGCATATATTATAATTGATTTTCCTGAACCTGTTTCCCCCGTTAATACAGTCATTTGCTCATCAAATGAAATCGTTAAATCATCGATAATCGCAAAATTTTTAATTTTTAACTGCGATAACATATTTATCACCCACTATTTTAATTCATGCGCTAAATTAACAACTTTTTCAATATTGATTTTATTTTTTTCTAAAGTTTCATTATTTTTTAAATGTAGTAAAAATTCTATATTTCCTTCGGTCCCTTTTATAGGTGAAAAGGTAAGATTTAATACTTCAAAATGAATTAATTCACAAAAATCAATAATTTCGTTTATAACAGCTAAATGGACTGATTTATCTCTTACAATTCCTTTTTTTCCTACTAGAGCTTTTCCTGCTTCAAATTGAGGTTTAATTAATGCAACAACCTCTCCATTTTCTACCAGTATTGTTTTTAATACAGGTAAAATTAATCTTAATGAGATAAATGAAACATCAATAGATGCAAATTCAGGTAGACCTTTTGTAAATAATTCAGTTGTAGCATAACGAAAATTACATCGTTCTATACTAATTACTTGTTTATGTGAGCGCATCTTCCAATCAAGTTGATTGTAACCCACATCAACAGCATAAACAAGTTTAACACCATTTTGAAGCGCACAGTCGGTAAAACCACCAGTTGAGGCACCAATATCAAGCATTATTTTATTTTTAATATCAATATCAAATGCTTGTAAAGCTTTTTCTAATTTATAACCACCACGTGAAACATATGGACAAACATTTCCTTTAACAATAATTTCTTTTGTGACATCCACTTTTTCACCTGGTTTATCAATTTTTTCATTATTAACAAAAACAAGACCAGCCATAATATTTCTTTTTGCTTTTTCTCTTGTTTCAAAAAATCCTCTTTCAACTAATAAAACATCAATTCGCTCTTTATTCATCGTACATTTCACCTTGTATTTGTTCAATAAATTTTAATATAGATGCTTCATCTAGGTGTAAATCTTTAAAAATAAGTGCTTTATCACCCTGTTCAACAAATTGATCATCAATCGCTAAACTATAAATTTGAGTCGTGTTAAATTGATGTTTTTGAGCAAATTCTAATATAGCACTATTTAACCCACCAACTTTAATCGATTCTTCAAAGATAATGATTGGTTTATTTTCCTTTAGTAAAGCACTTAACATGTCTTCATCTATAGGTTTTATAAATCGAGCATTAATTATTTTCGCATTCAATTCATTTTTATCACATATTTCTTTTATATAAGAAACGCTTGGGCCGTAAGATATAAAAATCAAATCATTCCCTTCACGTTCTTTTGTCCAAGTACCAATTTTTATAGGCTGGAAGATGTGATCTGTTAATTCTTCAACACTTGCATTTCCTCTTGGATAGCGAAGAAATGTTAATTTTTTACTTTCAAAAGCAGTATATAGTAAATCATAAGCTTCTTTAGGGTCTTTTGGCATCATAATTATTGTATTTGGGATATGACGTAAAAAAGAAATATCAAAAATACCTTGATGTGTACTACCATCGCCATCCACTAAACCAGCACGATCAATTCCAATAACAACTGGTAAGTTTTGTCGTGCTAAATCATGATTCACTTGATCATAAGCTCTTTGTAAAAAGGTTGAATAAATCGCAACATAGGGTTTCATATGGTTACTTGCTAAACCACCTGCAAAGGTAATGGCATGTTCCTCAGCAATACCTACATCAATTAAACGATCAGGAAATGCATCTTCAAATACTTTAAGCCCTGAACCATTTTTCATCGCTGGTGTTATCACCACAATGCGACTGTCTTCTTCAGCTAAACGTGTAACCCCTTCACTTATAATATTACTCCAACTTTTTAAGTTTTCTTTCTTAGAAGCGATAGATTTACCAGTTATAATGTCAAAAGGAGATACACCATGCCATAAACCTTCAATATCTTCTTCAGCATAAGAATATCCCTTACCTTTTTTAGTAATGGCATGTATTAAAACTGGTTTATCGATTGCTTTAACATTATTAAACGTATGAACTAAAGTAGGTAAATCATGACCATCTATAGGACCATAATATTCAAAACCCATTTCTTCAAAAATATTTGTTTGTAAGAAAAATGATTTAATCCCATCTCGAATTCTTTTAGCTAAACTAAACATGTGTTTTTCTTTATTAATCACATTTAAATAAATTTTTTTTGCTTTATTATACTTACGACTTAAACGCATTCGATTCAACATATTTGTCATTGCACCGACATTTTGTGATATGGACATTTTATTATCATTTAAAATCACAATTATTTTCTTATTAGCTTGACCTAAATGATTAAGAGCTTCAAAAGCCATGCCTCCAGTTAATGAGCCATCTCCAATAACAGCTAAAACATGATATTTTTCTTTTAAATAATCTCTTGCATAGACAAATCCAGCAGCAGCCGATATTGAAGTTGAACTATGACCTGTTTCCCAAACATCATGCTCACTTTCACTCATTTTAGGAAAACCACTTAAACCATTATATTTTCGTAAGGTATCAAAATATTTAGCTCTTCCAGTTAAGATTTTATGGGTATAGGCTTGATGTCCAACATCAAATATAAATTTATCATAAGGGCTATTAAAAACTTTATGTAGGGCAACGCTTAATTCTACTACACCTAAATTAGGTCCTAAATGACCACCGGTTTTAGAAACACTTTCGATCAAAAAAGTACGAATTTCAGCACATAATTGTTCTAATTGCTCAATTGACATAGTTGATAAAAATTTAGGGTCTTTAATGTCATACAATTTCTGCATCTTATCACTTCTTCCCTTAGTTTACTTATCTCTCTCGATAATTAGTTTAAATATTTCCTCAATTAAATGGGAATTTATATTTAAATGATGAATTAGATTTAACGCTTTTTCATAATGATCTTGTAAATGTTGTTTTGATTGTTCTAATCCTAATAAACGAACATAGGTATATTTGTTGTTTTTTTCATCACTATTAATAGGTTTCCCAATTATAGTTTTATTACCAATGACATCTAAAATATCATCTTTAATCTGAAAAGCAATTCCAATATGATAACTTGCTTCTTTAAGAATAGATAATACTGTCTTTTTTTGATTGGCAATAATTCCCCCTCCAACAAGAGCGAATTCTAACAATTTTCCCGTTTTATGCTGATCTATTTTTTTTAACATCTCTAAATCTAACACTCTATCTTCATTTTCAATATCTAATTGTTGACCACCAATCATTCCGTTTGCTCCACTACATGTTGTTAATGTCTCAATAAGAGATATCTTTATATTATCAGGTAATGATTGATCTCTTGTTATCAGTTGAAGAGCATTTATAAGTAAGGCATCACCAGCTAAAACAGCAGTTGCCTCTCCATATACTTTATGATTGGTTAATTTCCCTCTTCTATAGTCATCGTTATCCATTGCTGGTAAATCATCATGAATTAAAGAAGAAGTATGAATAAATTCTAAAGCAGAAGCTGTATGAATACCTTTTAAAACATCGACGTTAAAAGCATTTAATGTTGCTAGTAGTAATAAGGGTCTAATTCTTTTCCCTCCTGCTGTGTAAGAGTATAAAATGGATTCTTTTAAAATATCCGCTAAATTTAAAGTGTTAATGTAAGCTACACTTATTTCATCGACTTTTTTTAAATAATGATTTCTAAATTTTTCTAAATTCATTTTATTCTCCTGTATTCTCACCATTTATTTTAACTACTAACTTCTCTGCTTCTTGTAATTTTTGATAACAAAAACCATATAATTTTAAACCACGTTGATATAGTGTAATACTTTCATCCAAATTTGCTGAACCTGATTCTAATTTTTTAACAACTTCTTCTAATTCTAACATGGCTTGTTCAAAGGTCATATCAGTCATAACGCTTCACCTCTTTATCTTTAACTTCACAATGAATGATACCATCTTTTAAATAAATATTTAATAAATCTTCTATTTTCAGTTCTTTAATACTACTAATAGGTTTATTTTCTTTTTTAACCATAGAATATCCTTTTTGTAGAAGACTCAATGGATTAACGAGTTCTAATTTGCTAATCAGTTGAAGAAACTGATTATTTAATCGTTGATAATTTTTATCAAAAGAATAATCTAACTTATCTTTATAAGCTTCTAATTTTTGATTTTGATTCGATAAAAAGGAAAGTGGATTACTTTTTTCTAAATTAGCATATAACTTATCTAATTTATAATAATTTTGTTCATATAATCGACTAGGATTAATAAACACATAACTATTTCCTAATTTATTTAAAATTTGATTGCGATTTTTAACTAAATTATTCATGATATGACTCATTCGTTTTTTAGTTTGAGATAGATAATTTAGTAACTCTTCTTTGTTAGGCACTGCTAATTCACTAGCAGCAGTTGGTGTTGCAGCACGTAAATCACTAACATAATCACTAATAGTAAAATCTGTTTCATGTCCTACCGCAGAAATAATTGGTATTTTAGAATGATAAATCGCATAAGCAACTACTTCTTCATTAAAACACCATAAATCCTCAATAGAACCACCACCTCGTCCTAAGATGATTAAATCGATGCCAGGATAATGATTCGCTTTATTTATCGAGCGAACAATATCATCTTTAGCATACTCTCCTTGAACAAGTGTTGGGAAGACAACCACTTCACATAATGGATAACGTCTCTCAATTGTCGTTATAATATCTCGGATTGCAGCTCCAGTATCAGATGTTATAACCCCAATTTTATTTGGAAATTTGGGAAGAGGTAATTTATTACTCGAATCAAAGAGTCCTTCCTTTAACAGTTTTTCTTTTAATTGTTCAAATCGCACATAAAGGTCACCTAACCCATCTAAGATGATGTTTGTGACATAAATTTGATAAGATCCACCTTGTAAATATAAAGAAACATATCCTTCAACGATAACTTTCATCCCATCTTCACATTTAAATTGAACCTTACTAGTATGTTTAGAAAACATCATGGTACTTATTTGGGAAGACTCATCTTTTAATGTAAAGTAGTAATGACCTCTACTATGATGTTTAAAATTAGAAATTTCACCTTTTAGGTAGATATTTTGTAAATTTTGATCATGGTCAAAACAATATTTTAAATATTTATTTAACGCAGATACTGTTAAAGGTTGTTTCATTTTATCTACCACTTTCTTTATTTAATACTTAACCTAATATTATCCATCACTCGATTGTTAAACGCAGAGGCTTTATGATCCCCTAAATCACTGTATTTTTTTGTTATTTCTACCGCTTCATTGATGATGACTGCATGATGAATATCCTCAATGTATAATAACTCATAAGTTGCAAAGCGAATGATTGATAAATCAATATACGATAAACGTTCTATTTTATAGTTTTCTAAGTTATTTGCGATAATCTCATCAATTTTCTCTTTGTTTTCTAATACCCCATTAATACTATCATAAATATAATCAGTTGCTTCTTGTTTGATTTTATTTTGTTCTAAAATGTAATGGACTGTTTCATTTATATCGTTATCTGATAGTTCCATACTATATAAAGATAAAACGATAATTTCACGTTCTTTTTTACGATTCATTATTTCACCTATATTCTAAAAAATATCATTATTATTATATCACAATAATAGAAAATAAAAAACCACTATGTCTAGTGGTTTAAAAATTAATATTTACTACATGAACATAAATTCGGGATACTTCAAGCAATGTCATATTATAAATTGATTGTTTAACATTTTCTTGAACTTTTTTCCCAACTTTATGGATTGATTCTCCATATTTAACATCAATATAAAGATCAATCACGATGCCATTTTTAATAATTTCTGCATTAACTCCACTACGATGGTTTCGGTTAAAAGCATCTGTGACAACTTTAGTTATCTTGTCATGCATAGATGCTACGCCTTCTACTTCTAAGGCTGAATTTGATGATATGACTTCTAATACTTGAAGATTTACATTTATATCACCGTATTTGGGTTGGTTATTTATATCTAATTGAATATACTTTACTTCCATTAGTATCCCTCCTGCTTTCAATATTATTATATATCATCCTGCGGAGTTAATGCAAGTTTCTCTTTAATATTTGTTTAATTTACATCAATTATTGTGTATTGTACGATGACATCAGCGGTTGGACCAAATTGGCTTTTAGACATTAATATGATCTGATTCACTTCTTCAATCGTTAAATTATCGACATACACTGATACTTTTACTTCTGTATCATTCGCTAGAACAAATACATCATCGTATCCAAGATTAGCAATTTGTGTTTCTAAGATACCTTCGTTTTGAACAAGCGTTTGAATCCTTTGAATGCTTTCAATTGCAACATTCTTGTCTTCTACTGTAACATTTGTTGATGCTAAAACACCTTGTAGGGTTGTAATCATTGTTTGTCGACTTTCATTTAATTCTGCACGTAATTGTTCATACTCTGCAGATTTATTTATTGTTACATCAGTTTGATCTGTAGTAGTTGTTCCTACATCAACGTTTTTGTTATCAGGAAGCATAAAGTAGTATATTGATAGCATCACTATCATCACTACCATAAAAATAGTAACTTTACCTTGTGGTTTCATAAAAATAATAACCTCCTCAAATTATCTTTATTAAAAAATATGATTTTTAAGTTGAAAATAATACTAATATTTACACTTTCTTCAAAAAAATTTGAATTCTCGCTATGAAAAATTCTTTTTTTCATTAGAAATGAAAATAACTTTAAACAAATTATTTTACACTAGTACTATTTATTACATAGGCTATTACTAATATAATGAAACAAAAAGTAAAAAAATAACTAAAATTGATAATTTTTTTTAAAAATAGATAGATTTAGTAAAAAAATTAACAATCAAAGAATCATTTAAAAAAACCTATTAAAAAATAGGTTTTTTATGTTATTTTGCACGAGAAACATATTTACCATCAGCTGTTGAGATGATAACACGTTCTCCATTTTCAATAAATAATGGTACTTGAATGGCTAAACCAGTTTGAACAACTGCATTTTTAGTCGCATTTTGAGCTGTATCGCCTTTGATAGCTGGTTCACACTCAACTATTTCTAAAACGACTTTATCAGGTAATTCAATCCCGATTACTTCAACATCAAACATGATGACTTTAACTTCAAGACCTTCATATAAAAATTTAGTTTCGTTTTTTAAGTTGCTTGCTGGAATTTCTATTTGATCATACGTCTCATTATTCATAAAAATATAGAAATCACCACTGTTGTATAAATACTGCATTGAATGTTTTTCTATATGAGCGGGTTTAAATTTTTCTGAAGAGTTAACAGTTAAGTCAACAACACTTCCTGAACGTAAATTTCTTAATTTTAATCGAACAAAAGCAGCACTACGAGCTGATTTAACATGTTGATATTCTAAAACAGAAAAAATATTTTTCTCATGCTCAATTGTCATGCCTGTTCTTAAATCACTACATGATATCATAAATAATTAACCTCCATAATTTCATTAACATTCATATTATATAAAAAATTTCATTATTTGTCTATCTTTTATCTATTTTTCAAAATATATTTTATCGCTTCAATATATCCATCTAGCCCTTTTCCTATAATTGAACTATCACATACATCTTTTATCACATTGTTTTTACGAAATGCTTCACGATGGTTAATATCAGAAATATGGACCTCTATTTTTAAGCATGTTAATATTTGTAATGCATCTCTTATCGCATAAGAATAATGCGTAAAAGCCCCAGGATTAATAATTAAAGCATCATATTTATTTAAATACGTATCATGTATTGCTTCAACTATTTCACCTTCAAAATTACTGACAAAACAATCACATTCAAGTTGATTTTCTAAACTAAAATCAAAAATCATTTTCGCTAAGTCTTTATAAGTTCTTTTTCCATAAATATCTACATCGCGTATTCCTAACATATTTAAATTAACGCCATTTATTATTTTGATTTTCATATAATCCTCCGTATTTTGCTTATTTCAATTTTACAATAAATTAATGTTAAATAAAAGCATTTTTCCCTTTACATATATAATATCAGTTAATAAAGAAAATTAATTGTGATTTTATTTAAATTTTATGATATAATTTTATCTGGAGGCGATGTTAATGAATTGGTTGACATATACTTTAGTTGGATTAGCCGCTTTTATTTTTGGTATATTTATTTTTTCCTTCTTTCAAGCAAAAAAAGCGAGTATTAAATTAGAAACAGAAGAATTTAAGAAAAATATGCGTAAAGGACAATTAGTGGATGTACGCTCGAAACAAGAGTTTAAATCTGGTCATATTAACGGTGCAAGAAATATTAGTATTCAGATGATTGCCCGTGAATATCAAAAATTAAGAAAAGATCTTCCTATTTATTTATACTGTGCAAGTGGTAGTCGTAGTAATCGTGCTGCCGTTTATTTACGATCAAAAGGTTATGTTGAAGTGTATCAACTGAAAAACGGATTAAAAAATTGGAATGGTCCTTTAAAATAAAAAGCGTAGACAAATTAAAGTTATACCTGTCAAGTAGACAGAAAAAAAGATATATTATACTTGAAGATGTCTTCTGGTCAGTGTTGCAGGAGTCATCTTTTTTAATATCCATTGATAACTCGTTATTTGTTTAAATAAGTTTAATAATAAGAACATCAGATTTTGTGTAAATATTTTTGATTAAAAAGAGAGAAATAATGTATGATAGAGAAACACTAATTATTAAGAGAGGAGATAATGCAATTGAATTTTTGTGTATTGATGGCGAGTCCTAGATTAAATGGAAATACAGCCGAATTGTTAAAACCATTTTTAAATGAGCTTAAAAATAATAAAGCTGACGTTACCTACATCCCTTTGTCACAAAAAAACATTTTACCTTGTAGAGGATGCTATGCTTGTCAGAATGTCAGTGATAAATATGGCTGCATACAACAAGATGATGTATTAGAAATTATGGAAAAAATAATTGCGAGTGATTGTGTTGTTTTTGCTACACCGATCTATTCATGGTATTGTACAGCACCTATGAAAGCTTTACTTGATCGACATTATGGACTTAATAAGTATTATGGTAGTGCTAAAGGTTCTTTATGGGAAGGTAAAAAAGTGGCAATAATAGCTACCCATGGATATGATGCAGAATATGGTGCAGGTCCTTTCGAAACCGGTATTAAAAGGTTATGTGAGCATTCTAATCTAGAATATATGGGTATGTATTCTGTTCAAGATGAGGACAATCTAGCATCATTTCAAACAGAGGATGCAAAAAACGGTGCAAGAATATTTGCAAGAAGGTTACTTGTAAAATAATTCGTATCATTAAGTTAAAAAAACTAGTAAATATAAAATAAAGGAACTCATCAAGAGTTCCTTTATTTTATAAATTGTATCAACCATTATCCCTAACACAACCTATTTTTTAATTCTGACCTAATTTGTTCACAAATTGTTTCTATACTTAAATTGTCACAATTAATGGTTAACTCACTTGCCTTATCATACAATTCTTTTCGAACTTCAAAGATATCATATAAAGAATTTTTTTTTAATAAGGGTCGCTTTTTCATTTCCGGATTCGTTAGTCGTTTTTCTAATTCATTAATGCTTGTTTTAAGATATATTGTAATCCCATTATTCTTCATAAAATTGATATTATCTTGGTTTAAGATAATCCCACCACCTGTTGCGATAACGGTATTTAAATCTAATTGAATTTCTCTTAAAACTTGATTTTCTATTTGACGAAAATATTCAATTCCAAACTGGTTGATAATATCATGAACTTTCAAATTGAGTTTCTCTTCAATTAAACAATCTGTATCAACAAAGTTATATTTTAATTGAGAAGCTAAATGTTTACCAACTGAACTTTTACCACTTCCCATCATTCCTATTAAGTAAATGATCATATTTTTCTCCTTTAACGAATTTCTAAAATTATTTTTTTTGTTTCTAAATAATAATAAATCGTCCCGTATTCATCGATATTCTTATATTTGATTCGCATGCTAATCTTCCATAATTGATAGGTAGAATCATATTGATAGGTTAAATAAATAAAATCTTCATCATAATAAAGTAACTCAGATTCATTATGATTCACTTGATTTAAAGTGATTTTCTCTTCAATATGTCTTTTCGCACGTTCTTCTAAAATAAAAGTGTGATAATAATTATTTTTCTCATTATAGTAATTATTCGTATTTAAATTACATAATACGACAAATATGACCATATTTAACACAGTTATTAATAGGAAAAAGGTATAAGGTAAGAAAAAACCTCTCTTATTTATCATATAAAATCACCTCAATATAATAGGTATTATGATAAATATCTGTAATAGTTATTTTAAGAAAATACTGATTATAATGGAAAGAAATTTTCATTACATGCTCGATAATATTATATCTAACAGAGTCAATTTTTAAGATTAAGTAATTGTTAATTACAGCGTAATAATATAAATGGTTTCGATAATAATAATAAAAATAATCTTCTCCTATTTCATAATCACTTACTTCTTTTAGATGATTTTCTATTCTTAAGGCAACTGTTTCATAAGTTAAAACTCTTTTTTTTTCTTCTACTTTAAGATTAGTATTTATATTATAAATTATTTGACAACATAAAACAAATAAATTAATAAATATAAATAAACAATAAATCATTTCAAGACAGCTAAAGCCAGACTTTTTCACAATAACATCTTTTTTCATTATTAAAGTCCCACCACTCAATACATAAAAATTCATCTTCTTTTTTTAAATCATAAGTATCACTACAAGTTAATGTTTCACCATCTTCAAGTAACACAACATTTAAATATAATGTTTGTTTCATACGATAGGTTAATTTTTGATTTTCATAATTTATATTCAATCGACTAACTGGAACTATTATGAAATAGATTAAAGTTGTAAAGAGGATAAAACATATCAAAAGCTCATAAAAAATATAGGCATTTTTACGACGATTCATCAATCATTCCACTCTTTTCATTTATTATTATTTGATAAGAGGTATTTTCACAACTTATCGATAGAATCACTGTTTTAAGCACATATCCATGTGTAATTTGAATTCTACTGGCATATAAACTGAATGTATTATCATAATTACGTTTAAGAACTCGATCTAAATTTCCATCAACCATCACATAATAATTTTGATCTGATATAAAATAAACATTAATTAAAGTACAATGTGTCATCGTATAACTCAATCCATACTGAATATCACTTCTTAATGTTTCTATAAAATAATCCTTTTTTACCTCACAACTACTCTTATTTACCATAGGAATAAATAATAAAAAGGAAGTGATGATTGTGATTGATACCACCACTTCTAATAAATAACTTCCTTTACGATTCATGGAGTCGTTTCCGTTTCTTGAATTGAAGCAACACCATTTTCATATTTAATGATCGACCCATCAGGACACGTATCACTTTTAATGTATTTCTCATCCACTAATGTTTGTAAACCAATTGGTAGTTCATCATTATCAATTCTATAGGCTTGAATTTGTGTATTTACTAATTCAATATATGCCTTACAGGTTTTATTATCTAAACTACTCTTTGTTGATGTGATATTAGGTATCACTAAATACATCAACCCTGAAATGATAATCAAAACAATCATTAATTCTGTTAAGGTAAATCCTCTTTTATTCATCCTACTCCCCTTTATATTTTATTTGAGATTTGAAGCATGGGAATCATCACAATATAATAGATTAAAAAGATATTAATAGATAATAGTGAGAATAAACTAAATTGAACATAGTAAGTTATTTTAGTTAACTTGTCAAATAGAATTTCATCATAGATATATACATAATCTTGTAAAGCACCAATTATATCATTACTCTTCATCCCTAATTTAAAATACTGTATAAAAGCTAAGGGATAAGGACAAAAACTACCAACTTTTTTATCATCTAATAAGGATAATTCAAATGTATCAAGACGATAGGTTATAGGATTAAAACTATTTTTAAGAATAATTAAAGCCTCTTCTAAACTATTACCACACATTAATAATACTTCTAAATGTTTTGATAAGGTTAACGATCGATAGATTTTCATTAATGGCAATAGATTAGATAGACTGTTATAAAATTTACAAATTAATGATATAACAAATAAAAATAAAGCGATACACTTTAATAGATTGAAAGAAAGAAAAATTAATAAATCATTTTGTCCAATTGCATAATCACCAAGTAAGGTTTTAATGACAGGATATAAATTAATTCTAATCATTTCAAAACAAATAAGGGCAAAGATAAATAATATCAATGGATATAATAAAACCTTATTAATTTGTTTTTTAAACTTCAAATAAAAATCAAAGTGTCCTTCTATTAAAGTTATAACTTCATTCAACTTGTTACTTCTTTCACCTACTTGAATGGTTTCATACACAAATCGTTTAAACTTTAATCTTTTAAAAACAGTGGACAATAAATTCCCTGTTTCTAACATTTCTTTCATTTGTCTAGTTATTTTTGTATCAATATTTTTCATCATTTCGATTGCCTCTAATAAAGAATATCCTTTAGTTAGTAAACGATTTAATATTCTAATTAGCAAATATTGCTTCTCACAATTCATTTTTTAATCACCTTATAATCATCTAACTTTACTAAATAATCATCGATTTTTTGATAGGAAAAGTTATTACCATTTTTAATATGATTAAGTGCTTCAACCATTTTATCTTGAGTTAAATATTCGAAGATAATCTTCTTACTATTTTTATAGACAGTTAATCGTTGATTCGAGACTAATAATAAGCTTTGTTCAAGATCAAGTCTTGATAAACCAAGCTCTAAGAGACGATATAAAGCCTTTAGTGCATTCGTTGCATGCATCGTACTAATTACTAGATGCCCTGTTAAGCTGGCTCTAATTGCGCTTTTTGCTGTGTGATGGTCCCTGATTTCACCAATTAATATAACATCAGGATCATGACGTAATATTTCTTTTACTCCACTATCATAGTTAACACCAGCACTTTCATTAACTTGAAGTTGAACAAAACCTTGTTTGTATTGTTCTACTGGGTCTTCTATCGTGACAATTGATAAACCTTGTTTTTTTAAGTAATTTAATAAACTATAGGTTAAAGTTGTTTTTCCAGAGCATGTAGGACCTGTAATTAAAATTAACCCATTAGATTGTTTAAAACAATTAGTGAAAATACTTGCTTTCTCACTAAACAATAGTAATTTGTCTACACTATCTTCAAAGTGATGATTGATTCTTAATACGACACTTTCACTATTATATGATGGTAACGTGGATACCCGAATGCGCATCAGTTCATCATGTATTGATAGATTTAAAGCACTTGATTGAGGACTTCTCGATACATTTAAATTCATGTGACTTTTATACTTTATATAAGTAATCAGTCTTTTATAATATTCTTGTTTAATTTCTTTAAACAATTTTAAACGATCATCAACTCGTAATTTTACTAAACATTTTTCATTATCACTTAAAAAATGAATATCACTTGCTTTTCTTTTTAAAGCATAATGAATTATTTCTTTAAGAAAATGGTCAAAATCAATTTTTTATCCCCCTCCCATGTCCTCGTGTTTATTTACGCCAAAAAAGTTTATTTTTGTAATGTATTTTAAAAATAATAAACATTATTAGAAATTAGTTAAAACAAAAAAAAAGAGTAGCAAAATGATATTATACCTATATAGTAGACACTAAATAAAAAGGTGTTGGCTATGTAGGTATTTTATTTTATAATAAATTTAGATAACTAAGGGAGATGTACTAATGAAGAAGAAATTAAGAATTAAAGATTATATAAAAAAACATAGAGATGAATTAGAAAAGAATCCCTATGTTAGGAAAGTTGGTAAGACAATCCAATATGCACCTGAATTTAAAATTAAAGCAGTTGAGTTAAAGAAAAAGGGAGTATCTATAAGAGAAATATTTGAAAGTCATGGATTACCCTATAAAGAACCTAAAAGTAATACTTACATAACAAACTGGACTAAACAATATGAAGAAAAGGGAAAAGAATCATTTTTTAATGAATCAAGAGGTCGTAATATAAATGGTAAATCAGGAAGACCAAAGAAAGAAGCAATAACAGCTGATGAAAAAGTATTAATACAGGAGAAAATAATAGAAGCGCAAAGGCAGGAGATTGAAGCATTAAAAAAGCAATTATGGCAAGGAAGGAAGGTGAAAATAAAAGAAAATAAATATGTTCCAACTCAATTAGTATTTCAATTTATCGATGATTTAAAAACTAAAATTAATGTACCAATACAAACATTATGTAAATATTTTAATGTATCAAGATCTGGTTATTATAAATGGATTAAATCTGCTAACAAGAGAAGACAAAGAGAGTTACAAGACAAATCAGATTTTAAATTAATAAGTGATTTGTGGGTAAAAAATAAAGAATTTGGATATCAAAGAATTACAATGCATCTAAGAAATGATTTAGGTGTAGTAATGAACCCTAAAAAAGTTTATCGTTTAATGAAAAAGAATGGTATACGTTCTACAGTAAGGATTAAAGATCCCTATAAACATTTAAAAGACTCATATAAAAATCATCATACATTTGAAAATGTATTAGATAGAAATTTTGATGTTGATGAACCTGGTACAGTATTCGCGACTGATATCACATACTTAATTTTTAATGGTTATCGATATTATTTATCTGTAATTAAGGATCTTTGTACACGTGAAATTGTAGCTTGGAAAGTATCTCAAAATCTAAGTCTAGATTTATCGTTAGATGTAATTAATCAACTTGTTGAAAGATATGGAGAAGAAAATCTAAAAAATACCTTAATCCATTCAGACCAGGGTTTACATTATACTAATTCAATGTATGTAAATAAACTAAAGGAATTAAATATTATTCAATCTATGTCACGTAAAGGTAATTGTCTAGATAACGCAAAAATGGAGACATTTTTTGGACATTTCAAAGACGAGTGTGAGTATTATGATGCTACTGATATTAAATCATTGAGGTTTATATTAAATGATTATATGAATTATTATAATCATAAGCGTTATCAATGGACATTAAAAAAGATGGCCCCTGCGCAATACAGAAGCCATCTACTAGCAGCATAAAATATTAATATATTAACTTTTTTGTTTCTGTCTACTTGACAGGTATAAGTTCAAAAACTACTCTTTGTAAATTATCGGATATAGAGATTATTTTTTCTTTCAAAACCAATTGTTGTATGTTCACCATGGCCAGGATAGACAATTGTATCTTCAGGTAATTTAAAGAGCTTATTTTTTATATTGGTATATAATTGTTTTTCATTACCATAATAAAAATCAGTTCTTCCTACACCTAATTTAAATAATGCATCCCCAGTAAAGACCAATTTATCATCTTTAAAATATAAACAGATACTATCTGGACTATGTCCAGGTACATGAAATATATTCAATTTAAACCCTTCAATATCTTTTGTTTCTTCATTAATCTTTTTAACTAAAATGTTTTGGTTTAAAACTAATGGTGTCATACCAGGGACGTAATCAGAAACATTTTTTGTAGCATCATACAATAATTCTATTCCTTTTGAATGAATATAAATCGGTACATCAAATAATTGATTAATTTCATTACATGACATGAAGTGATCAAAATGAGCATGCGTTAATACAACAGCTAAAACATTAAGATGATTTTTATCAATTATTTTTAATATTTGTTTCGTATTACTACCTGGATCAATTAATAAACAATTATTATCTTGAACTAATAAATAAGTGTTCACTTGTAAAAAATTACTAGAAATAATTTCAACTCTCATAATACACCTATAATTGTTTCGCTAAAAAGGCAGCTCCATAAATCCCAGCTTTATTACCCAATTTAGCTAATTTAAATTCTGTGTGATCTTTAACACCATAAAATGCATATTGGTCAAAATATTTTTTTACATAATCAATAATTATTTGTCCAGCATTTGACACCCCACCACCAAAAACAAAAGCTTGAGGATTCGTTGTAACTGCAAGTACTGCGCATACAAATCCTAAGTTTCTACCAAATATTTCTAGTGTTTCAATAGCAAGTTGATCATTTTTCTTAGCAGCATCGAAAACCATTTTCGCACTTAAAGATTTATTATTTCTTAACATTGAATCTATCGATTTCTCACTCAATAACTTATTGGCAACTCTTACTACACCAGTAGCTGATACGACAGTTTCTAAACATCCAACTTTACCACAATTACATAAAAAAGGACTATCAATGGTTGGGGCATGACCGATTTCACCACCTGCTCCTATATGACCATCAATCACTTGATTGTCATAAACAACAGCACCACCAACACCAGTACCTAATGTGAGAAAGATTAAATTAGAATATCCACTTCCTCCACCTTGCCATAATTCACCTAATCCGGCAACATTAGCATCATTACTAACGCCTACTTTTATATTGGTAAGTGCCTCTAGGTCAGCTTTTACATTAACAACATCCCAACCTAAGTTTACACAACGATTTACAACTCCATTAGAAACAGGACCAGGAACGCCAATTCCTACACCATTTACTAATGATTTATCAATATTATTTTTTTCCAAATGTGTTTCTATAGCTTTAGCGATATCACTTAAAATCATTTGACCACTGTTTTCAGTATTAGTTCTTATTTCAAATTTTTCTATTAAATCACCTTCAATAGAAAAGAAACCGATTTTAACTGTAGTACCTCCTAAGTCAACACCGTACAAATATTTCTTCATATTATCCTCCTATTGTTACCTAAAAATCCATTAATATTATAACATATGTTTTATTTTATGTTAATAATCATTTATTAAACTTCAACAAATATCAGTTTTTTAGTATCTTATTAAATACAAACCATTTTATAATCAGATAAAAAATAATAATTTTGTAGTATTGTATATTTGTTATTTCATATAATACGAGATTCTTATAAGCAATTAGTCTCATTTTCAATTTGGATATAATCTCTTGGAATAATTATTGATTTCCATGATGAAACGTCTTCAATATCATTAAATTTCTGATAATTTTAGTCTTGTTTATATAAAAAAAACTGACCGATGTCAGTTTTTATTATTTCTTCTCTCTGTGTAACGTTTGTTTATTACATCTAGAGCAATATTTTTTTAATTCTATACGTTCTGAATTATTACGTTTATTTTTTTTTGTAATATAGTTATGTTCCTTACATTCAGTACATACTAATGTTAAATTTACACGCATTTAGACTAACCTCCGTTCGTATACGAATAATATATATATTGTGTTGCAACTACTTTATTATAACATTTTTTGTATAATTTTCAAGACTTTTTTAAGTATACAAACTTGATTAATAATAAATAAACGGTAAAAGATTTTCTATAAAATTGTTTATTTATTCATTGCTTCCTCATAACGATGTTCAATTTCATCCCAATTCAATAGATTAAAAAAACGATCTACATAATCAGCTCTTCTATTTTGATAACCAAGATAATAAGCATGTTCCCAAACATCAATTATGATTAATGGTGTTTTATTGAAACTGTATGGAGAATCTTGATTTTGTGTTGTCATGATTTCTAAATTTTTACTATCATTACAAACAACTAACCAAGCCCAACCTGATCCAAAAACACCTTTGGCAGCTTTTCCTAGTTCATTTTTAAAATTATCATAATTGCCATATTGATCGTTAATGGCTTGTAATAATTTACCACCTGGCTCTCCTCCACCATTAGGTGATAGAATAAACCAATACATATTATGATTTGCGTAACCTCCACCAAAATTAATAATCTTTTGTCTAATCTCTTCTGGTATTTGACTTAAATCAGATAATACCATTTCAATAGACTTTCCTTGTGCTAGATTCTCATGTCCTTCTAGGGTCTCTAGTAATTTGTTTAAATAGGCTTGATGATGCTTAGAATAATGAATTTCTACCGTCTCTTTATCGATATAAGGCTCTAATGCATCATAAGCGTAAGGTAATTTAGGTAATTCATAAATAGCCATAAAATTCCTCCTAAATTAAGATTTTATTTGCTTACAATTTTAATTATTGCTATAATAATTTTGTATGCTTATTTAATACCTACATAACTTATTATATGCACATAATAATTAAATAATAAGAAAGGAGTGCTAATTTCATGTATACACGTACTGAAACAAGACCAGTAAAAGTAGGAAATATTATAATTGGTGGACAGAATAGTGTTGTCATACAAAGTATGACAAATACCAAGACAAAAGATATAGAAAATACAGTTAAGCAAATTAATGCATTAGAAGAAGCAGGTTGTGAAATTGTCAGAGTCGCCGTATTTGACGAAGAAGATGCTCATGCAATTAAATCAATTAAAGAAAAAATTAAAGTACCACTAGTTGCTGATATTCACTTTAATTATAAATATGCGCTAATTGCCATACAAAATGGGATTGATAAAGTGAGAATTAATCCTGGAAACATTGGAAATGAAGAAAGAATAAAAGAAGTTGTTAATGCTTGTAAATTAGCAAAAATACCGATAAGAATCGGTGTAAACAGTGGCTCAATCGAAAAACATATATTAGAGACCTATGGACATCCAACACCTGAAGCAATGGTAGCCAGTGCACAATATCATGTAGAATTATTAGAAAAATTTAATTTTCATGATATCATAATATCCTTAAAGTCTTCTAATACACAAATGGCAATAAAAGCTTATCAACTAGCAGCGAAAAAATTTCCCTACCCCCTTCATTTAGGAATTACTGAAGCAGGAACAACATTTACAGGTACTATTAAAAGCGCAATAGGATTAGGTATCCTATTAAATGAAGGAATCGGAGATACAATTAGAGTATCATTGTCAGCTGACCCAGTTGAAGAAATCAAAGTCTGTAAAGAGATTTTAAAAAACTTTAATTTAATTAAAAATGTCCCTACTCTTATTTCTTGCCCTACTTGTGGACGTATCCAATTTGATTTAATCCCTATTGCTAGGGAAATCGAAGAATTTCTACAAAATATTCATTCAGATATCAAAGTAGCTGTTATGGGATGTGCTGTTAATGGCCCAGGAGAAGCTAAAGAAGCTGATCTTGCGATAGCTGGTGGTAAAAATATGGGATTGTTAATTAAAAAGGGAGAAATCATTAAACGTGTAAACCAAGAAGATATGGTGAATGTCTTGAAAGAAGAAATCCTTAAAATGACAGAGCTAAAATCCTTGAATGATAAAAATAAAACCACCTAGAATTTCATTTCTAGGTGGTTTTTTCAACATCTCGATAGAATAGAAAATAGATCATATTAACTTTAATTTTTTCATTATCAGGTGCATTTTCACCTGATAATGTGTATTTTATATCTCCAAAGTAAATACAACGTAAACTGGTTTGTAATTCATTAATAAAAACATCTAAATTATTTATTTCAATATCAAATGTAACTGAAACTTTAATTCCTTTTATATCTTTTGTATTAGAATTATTAGACCATTTGATATTAGCAGGCATCGCTTCAGATAACGATACACTTAACAATTCAGCATTTGATAATAAAATAGGTCTATTCACATATTTAGAAAGTATTTCTTTGCTGTCATAATAATCAGGAATAAGATCAGCATATTTATTATCATCATAAACTTTATCATTGTACTGATCTATTTTATTAATAACTGATTGTATATGACCATATTTACCTTCATATTCTTTATTGATAGCTTCTTGTTTTTCAATATCTTTTTTAACTGAGTTAGTAACAAAAATTCGATAATTATAAATTGTCACAAATGTTAATACTACCACTAATACCGTCCAAGTAAGAACTCTATATATAAATTTCTTATTCAATTAGACCACCCACTTTCGGGCAATGGATATTTTCAGTATCTAATGAGATTTTGAATGTTGTTTTTACACGACTTCTACTATCTTCTAAAGGAATAACCGTATAATTTCCAACTACTACATTTGAAACATACTTAATTCGTATAAGTTGGTATTGATATGATGCTAAGTCATCCACATTATCAAATTGAATAGCGATAGTAAAAGACAAATCTGCTTCATTATATTCTATAGATTCAATAAAACTATGGATAGGTTTAATCCGAACATTATTTTCTGGTTTAATACTTTCACTAACTGTAAGATTATCATGTAAATCTTTAAAAGTCGAGGTATCACTAAACATTAACATAATTTGATTAAAATCTAATTTACTATTGATTATATCTTTAATTGTTCCATCATTTTTATTATAAATATCTTCGTAAAAGAAATTATACTTATTTTCTAAATATAATACATCAAGATTTCTAGAAGCATTATCGCTTCTTAAATCATTTAATACTATATTTAAATTAGTACGCGGTATATAAACTACTAAAATATTAATAATGATAAATAACAAAACAATGATTGAAGAAACTAAACGAAGGAGATAATCTCGTTTAGCTTTTTCAGGTAATAATTTTACCTTTATTTCATTTACTCCTCTAGATCGAATTCTTTTCATTTTCTCACCAGCCTATAAACTCATTGAAATTGGTAAATAATATCTTATTAAATCTTGATTGATAGAGGTTTTAACAGGTAATCCCTTGATTAATTCAACTTCGATATCCATTTTTTCATTTATTAACTCTTGAAGATTTTGGGTAAAACTAATATCAGTATAAATTACTATTTTTTGAACTGATTCCTTATTTTTAGAAAATTGATACTGATAGAAGTGACAAATTCTTTCTAACACATCTAATATTTGATCAACATAAAATTCTTCATTATAATCTTCGATTTCAAATGTATCACGTAATGATAAGATGGGAATTTCGTTATCAAACACAGTTAAAATATGAGTATTTTCTCTAATTTGTGTAAACATGGTACATTTTTGATCATTATTTTTCAATTTCTTACCAAATAAATATAATTTTCTAATCATGAGTGGTGAAATATATGAATCAACCACATTTTTTTTGTGTCTTTGAACTACCTTTAAATAAGAAAGCATAATTTCTTTAGAAGTTGTAAACATAACAACTTCTTTCTCTTCCTCATTTTTCTTTCCCAATTTATAATCCACTACATCAATAATGGGATCTTTAAATGGGAGAGATTGAAGTGATTCTTCCAATTCCAGTCTCAAATAATTCTTTAAATCATCACCCTTTAAATACTTAGGTACGTTCATTTTTTTGATAATCAAATTGTGATCAGGTACCATTAATTTTACAAAAGGACTCGTTAATCGATATTTTCTAAATATTGTTCCTAGTATTTTAACTAATAATGCTTCATCCATGATTTTTCCAGCGACGATAATCCCATTTTTAAGCTTATATTCACCAATTTTACGAACAGTCAATGATCTTTCGTCCACTAATGCAAATTTAATATAATTATCAGTGAACATTAAATTAATCATGTTTTTTCTAAAAAATAACATAGCCTCACCTACATATTCCAAAATAAGTTAAGATACCAATGTAGAATATCATAACCATAAAAATAAGTACATAAACTCCCTAATCCTATAAATGGTCCAAATGGAATTGGATTATCTCTTTTAATGATTTTTAAACCACTTAAAGTTAATCCTATAATTGTCCCAAGTATACTTGCAAATAATAATGATATAAATGTCATTTTAACACCTATTACTAATCCTATTATACCATATAGTTTAATATCTCCGCCACCCATTACCTCTTGATTATATACTTTTCGTCCAATAAATGCGATCCAATACAATAAACCAAAGCCAAAAGCACCACCAATTAGGCTTTCAACATAAGTTGGAAGTCCAAAAGTCGAAAAATCAGAGGGTAATTTTATAAAGATACGAAGAATCAAAAACACAATAAGAAAGAAAAAAATAACTTTATCCTCTATTAACATATATTCTAAATCAGACACACTTATTATCACAATTAAACTAATAAGCAATAAACTAATAAAAAAATCACCACAAAATCCAAACATATAATAACTATAAACAAATAGCATAGCAGTTACTATTTCAAACAAAACATATTTTGTCGAAATACGCGTTTTACACTTTCGACATTTTCCCCCAAGAATAAAAAAATTAAGAATTGGGATTAACTCCCAAAAACTAAGTTCATGACCACATTTTGGACATGAACTACGAGGACGAATGATACTTTTACCATCACTTATTCTAAGACCGACTACATTAAAGAATGATCCGAAGCATGCCCCTATAATAAATATATAAATATAGATAAGTATCTTCATAATTTCACTTCCTTATATTAAAAAACCAAGACCAATTGGTCTTGGTTACAATTATTACTGTATATCTTTTCTAGTCCATGGATAATCATTTCCAGTACTTAAATCGTTAGTTCCATCAGTATATAAAACACCATCAATAACATAAGAACCATCAGCAACTGTAACTGATATAGTAATATATCCATATACAGCAGCTGCACCTAAAGGGTTTTTAGTTGGAACATCAGAACCTAAATCTTCAGTATCAGTTATTCCAGCAGCAGTAAGTGCTGTTGCAACTTCTCCGCCTGCATCAGTTCCAAAAGTATAAGTTACTGTAACATCTTCGTTATTAGCAACAGCTTCAGCCTTAGCTTGAGTAATAGAATAAGAAACAAAAGAATTTCCATTAGATACAAAAGCATCTTTTTTAGTATTATTAATAAGGTTGTTAACAGCTGGGAAAGCAATAGCAGCTACAATCCCTAAGATTATAATAACTGCTAATAATTCAAACAAGGTCATACCTTTTTTGTTTAACAATTTCATTATTTTCTCCTCCTAAAATTTTCAAAATTTGTCACCTTTTGGTTATAATAATTATATCATGTTTTTGAATGATGTACAATAATAAAGTATTATTTTTTAGCCTAACCCACCATCCATCATGCCAAACATTGGAAGCATAATCGATAATACGATAGTTCCTACAACTGTTGCTAAAATCATAATCATTAATGGTTCCATCATTTTCTTAAGTTTTTCTACTACCATATCCATTTCATTATCATAATATTCAGCGATACTTGCAAGCATTTCATCAAGTGTAGCGGTTTCTTCTCCAATTGCCATCATCGAGGCAAATACAGGGTCAACAGCCCATTGCTTTTCAAAAGCTTTACTTAGTGGAACCCCATTTTGAATATTAAGAAGTGCTCTATCTATAATTTCAATATAAATTTGATTTGATAATATATTTTTTGTGATTTCTAATGCTTCTATCGCATTTACAGAGTTATTCAGTAAAGTTGAATAGGTTCTTGCGATTTTAATAAGATTTCCTTTTCTTGATATTTGTCCAAAAATTGGAATTTTTAATGCTAATTTACTATAAAACATCTTTCCATCGGTACTACGATTATATAGTACCGCAAGAGTAGATATAAGTGCGAAAATAAGCAAGACAAAGATAAACTTAGTTTGCAGGAAATGACTGAAAGCCAACACAAATCGTGTCACACTAGGTAGTTCTTTTCCCATTTCAGAGAATGTATCTTGAAATTGTGGGATAACTGCAATCATTAAAAATGTCGTTACCGCAAAAGTTGCTACAAGTAGAAATATTGGATACATTAAAGCTGCTTTAATCTCACTACTTGTTCTTGTTTGTTTTTTATAATATAAGTGTAAATCATAGACAACTTCCTTCAAATTACCAATTACTTCCCCTACTCGGATCATTTCTATTAATAATTTAGGAAATACTTTTCTTTGTCTAGACATTGAACGATAAAGAGAACTACCATTTCTAATATCTTGAAGTACTTTAATTAAGTATTTCTTTAAATACTTGTTTTCTGATTGTTCAATGATAATCTTCAAACAATCGATGATACCAAGACCTGAATTTAATAAATTATAAAGTTGTGATAAAAAGAAAACAAGATCTTGTTTTGAGACACCCGATGTAATGGTGACTTCTTTTCCTTTCATGAAGCTAGTAAGCTTAATTTCAACGACTTCTAAAGGTACCATGTCATTCTTTTTTATTCTTCTAACACAATCTCCTTTATCCACTGCTTCCAAAATATCAGATACGACATAATGATCACGGTTTTTTGCCTTATAGCGATAAAAAGGCATAAGAATCACCTCCTATAAACTAATAAGTAACTCGTAAGACTTCTTCAGTAGTTGTAATCCCTTGAATTACTTTGTCAAAACCATCTTGAATTAGGAACTTAGTACCATTTTTAATGGCAGCTTTTTTAATTTCTAGTTCTGTACCATTACTATTAATAATATTTTTTATTTCATCATTCAATTCTAATATTTCAAATATCGCTATACGTCCTGTATAACCTTTAAAATTACACATCGGACAACCTTTAGGAACATATACTTTATCAATACTCATTCCTACATCTTCAAATAATTGTTTTTCACGATCAGTTGCTTCTTTCCATTCACCACATTCTCTACATGTCTTTCTTACTAAACGTTGTGCAACAACACCAGTAAGAGAAGAAGCAACTAAGAAAGGATCAATTCCCATATCCACAAGACGAGTTACTGTACCAATTGAATCATTGGTATGTATCGTACTTAAAACTAAATGCCCTGTAAGTGACGCTCTAACCGCAATTTGTGCTGTTTCTGTATCACGAATCTCCCCAAGCATTATAATATTTGGGTCTTGACGCAATATCGTTCTAAGTCCATTTGCGAAAGTTAATCCGATATCAGGGTTAACCTGTACCTGGTTAATACCTTTTAATTGTAACTCAACTGGGTCCTCAACTG
Source organism: Mycoplasmatota bacterium (assembly GCA_018394295.1). Classification (NCBI taxonomy): domain Bacteria; kingdom Bacillati; phylum Mycoplasmatota; species Mycoplasmatota bacterium. The sequence continues at coordinate 1,237,278 of CP074573.1, read as the reverse complement.
TTATTATATTTACATCATCTTTATTTAATTCATTTAAACAAGCATATAAAGTTGATGATTTACCAGAACCTGTTGGTCCTGAAACAAGGATAATTCCATTAGAATGTTTTATTAATCGTTTGAATTTTTCATGATTATTTTCACTTAACCCCAAACGACCTAAAGAACCTAATGTATTTTTTAAATTTAGCAAACGCAACACGATCTTTTCTCCATTTACCGTTGGTAAAGTAGATACACGTAAGTCAAGTTGTGTATTTTCTATCATCATTTTAATTCGACCATCTTGTGGACGTCTATTTTCTGTAATATCAAGCCCTGAGATGATTTTAAAACGTGACAGTAACTGTTTTTCCATGATTTTTGGAAATCTTTTTTCTACACCTAAAACACCATCGACACGGAAACGGACGATTACTTCAGATTCTTGTGGGTCGATATGGATATCCGATGCATTTTGTTTAACAGCTGATAATAATAACTGATTAACTAAACGAATAAGTGGAGTATCATCTGCATCATTTCCACCTTCATCATCATTATTTTCATTATAATTTAAAATGATTTGGTCTAATGACCGATTGATTCCATAATATCTTGATATCGCTGTTTCAATTTCAGAACGAGCTGCCATCATTAACTTAACATTATAACTCGTAATTAAACGTAAATCGTCTACAACATAATAATTAAGTGGATCAGCAACCGCAACAATTAATTTCCCATCTTCAAAAGTGACAGGAACAACTAAATTTTCTCGTGCATATTCTTCAGATATTAGTCGTAAAATAGATTCATTTAAAGTATAATCACTTAAAGATATCTTTTTAACACCTAATTGAAGCTCTAAAGCTTCCATTACTTGATTTTCTGTAACATATCCGATTCTAATTAATGTATCCCCAAGTTTTTCATTTGGTTCTTTAACAGAAATCGCAAAATCAACTTGATCAGAGGTCACAAGACCGGTATCAATTAAAATATCACCAATTCTTTTCTTTAATCTTCTCATCCTATTCACCTACTCATCATTTGATGTTGGGTCAAACACTTTAAATATAGCATCTTTAGGCATATAAATGTCTTCAGATAATATTTGATTGACCTCTTTTAAACCGTTACTACCTGGGTAAGAAATTTTAGTTTTTCTTGCAACAATACTACGATAACCAGAATACCCAGCATCAACTAATTCTTTTTCTCCAGGAGATACATCATTACTAGGCCACAATGTTTCACCTTGAAGTATCTCTTTATGAACTGCAAAATAATGAGAATAAGTATTAATAAATGGTGTTCCATATAATTGGAATGTTAAAACATTTTGATTATGCTCATTTACATCATTATTAACTTCAATATAATATGAATAATTATTTGGGTTATTAAAAGTTAAATCCTTAAGATTTGAAAATGTGATTTCGGTAATCATTGTATATGGTTGATTTAAATCATCTACTCTATCTTCTGTTGTGAAATCATACCCAATATGAACATTTGCCTCTAATCCAGCTTGAGAAACAAACGCTGGTAGTTTATCACTAATATGCTTTGATATATTTTTGAAATTAGTATCTAATATTGTTTGGTAAATCCCTGTTGCGATAATGTTTAACTCATCTTCAGAAAAATACAAGTCATAAATTTCATTTACATTTTCTAATTTTGTTTCACTGATTTGATTATCTTCGTTACTATAAATCTCAATTAAAAAATCATTTAATGAAAATTGTGATTGTTCTTTGATTTCAAAAGGTTTTTTGATCATAAATTCTATTCTGTTTTTTAGAAATTCTGCCTGATTATAAATTAAAACTACAGGATCTCCTATAGGTGTTTCTTTTGCTGTTTCATCGTTAACAGCAATTCCTAAGTCAATGTATATCTCCTTAAATAAAAAACTGACATTCTTCAATACTTCACTTTTAATAATTTCAATATCAAAAGCTGAAAATTTTAAATTATCGTAATGTTCTGATAAAAGATTTTCAATGTAATATTCGTTTCCTTCAGAAAAATCCACTACTATTACATTAATCCCTTGATCATATTGCATTTTTTCTTTTTCTATTGCATTTTGTATTGTCTTATTTATATCAAAACGAAAAATACTTGGGTCTACATCAATTGTATAAGCCTGATTTTGATAACTTAGTTCAATCTTTAGATTTTCAGCATTTTTCCATTTGTTAATTTCTTTTCTTAAGGCATTTTCAGCTTGCCATGTATTCTTACCCCCAATATATACATACCCAACTTCTGTTCCATCGGGATAAGGTGTGATTCGATTATTATCTAATGAATAAAAGACTAACCAAATGGTAACACCCATTAAAAGGATAAATACAATAAATATCAAACTAACTAATTTTTTATTATTAGTCATTACCCGCACCTACTTTTCTACTTAAAAATATGATATAATATGTGTAATTATTTTAATTATACTATATTTTCTTTCTAATTTCTATAAAAAAGTAGGTGATAGTGTTGCAAAAAAAAATTATTAATAAAAATGGTGCCTCTTTGATAGAAATTGTCGCAACCATCACGATTGTTTCAATCGCATTAATCATGATTTACAACATTCTATCTTATAATATTCGACAAAATGGTATTAATCATGAAAGAATTATGAACGCTAATATCGCAAATGGCACATTAAGTTACATAATCAACAAGGATTTTTCAATTATTGAGAATCATTTAAAATCAAATACTGATCATTACGCTATAATTGATGAAAATAGTTGTAATGCCCTATTTTCTGACGATTTAGAAACTTGTATGGCTGTATTAAGTCCGGTAATTAATAGTAAAGAATATCACTCGGATAATTTATATATCTATTTATTACCTTTTAATGACCCTATCGCAATAAATGAATTAAAATCAACTCCACCACCAAATGCACCTCAAGTCTTAATTGATTATTTAGATAACTTAGATACATCACAATTTACAGAAGCTAATGTAAATCACAATGCTATTCGAGTTATTGTCATTACTGAATCGTCTATAAATAGTAAGTATGACTTTTTATTGAAGGGTGTGACGACTAAATGATTCATAATAAAAGAGGAGTTACTCTAATGGAATTACTCGCTTATTTAGCGATAATTAGTATTGTTGTTGTATTACTAACAGGAACGATGACTTTTGCGATACGAAGTTATGACAAAGTTAGCGGTCAAGGTGCTTTAAACTCACAAGCAAACTTTATTATGAGTAATTTAATGACACAGGCAAATGCATTTAATCCTGAATATATCGAATCATGTAGTGATGTCAAAAATTGTTTTGATCTTGTTGTTGAAAAAGAATGGAAAATTGATTTTGATACAGGTTTACTTGTCGAACAACCAGTTGATAAACGTATCCGAATTAGAATTGATGAAAATACAAAAAGTATTTATATAGGTGATATGAAATTAAATAGTGATAATTATGCCGTAGAGTTCTTTGAAATTGATGCAAATGGGGATTATGTCTTAGATGCTCACGGTGATAAAATACCATATGATTATATTAACTTTGATTGTAATGACCCTAATTATATAGGGATTTGTCAAAAATTTGTTTTGAAAATACGTCTAGCGATATATAAAATTAACGCTGAGGGGAAAAAGGTTTCAAAAACAATCGTTTATGAAAATCGATTCTCCTTCTAAAGGGATGATAGTATGTTAAATAAAAAAGGATATGTTATGGTCTATGCGATTGGTGTTATTGCCCTTTTAATGGTACTGACAGCAACTCTGACTAACATCACCATGACACGGTCAAATTGGACCAATAAACAAGTATATAATATCCAGGAATCCAGTTTAGCACGAACTCAAGTTGAAGCAGCTGCGAGTGATTTATCCGTTTACTTAGATGAATATATTAATGAATACAATAAATATTTATATGAGTTAAATGATGAATTTGAATCTATTTTTGTTGATATCGAAACTAGATATGGTGTGGAGATAAGAGATTTAACAAAAGACTCTTGTGTCTATCCTACTAACCCTGATTTAGATCCTTGTTATCCTATTCCTGAAGAAACTCCAGATAGTGATAAACATACCTATACCTATGCTTACGATATTGTTTATGAAGGTAAAAATTTAGTAGCTCAAAAAAGATTCTTTTTATCAATGATTCCATCATTTTTATATTTTGCTTTAGGTTCTAAAACTGATTTAACGATTAATGGCGGGGCCTATATTGATGGTGATATGTATGTTAATAGAAATCTATATTTATCTGATACAACCAATTACAAAGTAAATAGTATTATTAAAAATCAACCAACTTCGTTTTCAACCGTAAGTCCTATCACTAATTTGTACTTTAGTACCCCTACTTACAATTTGTATTCTTGTAGACAAACAGTAGAACAGTGTTATGATTTGTCTGGTGGTGTATTTCAAAAAAATATCGATACGTTTTTAAAAATGACAAATTCATTTGAATATTCAACTACTTTTGTTGAAGAACCACCGAAAGTTAAAACATACTCGGATAAATTTCTAGATGTTGATTTTGATGCTTCTTTTATTTATTATATTAATGATGCTATCGATGATAAATTTAGAGATGTGGATATAGATAATTTAGAAACTGAATTAAATACATTTGTCAGTGAAAATCGTCTTTATGTAGCCAATACAATTGAAGAAATAAACTTTCAAGATACACAATCGGTCCTAATAAAAGATCCTCCTGTAATAAAAAATGATTTAGCATTTAATAAAAAAGAATGGATAATAGTAGATGGTAATTTATCAATTGAAAATTATGATAATTCCAATCCACCAATATTTATTAATGCTAACTTTTTAGTAACAGGTAATATTACGATTTCAGGTAATGTTCAATTTAATAGTACATCTTATGTATTAGGTCATGCTGCGATACATAATGCAAATATTAATAATGAAAATGCACTTCCATCTGATAATCAACTTGTTTTACTATCGAAACAAGATATTCAATTTTCAAGAATTAATGAATTCTTAAATACATTTAGTGGGCTAGAAATAGATCCTATAACAGATGATATAACTATTCACCCTAATATAAGAGGTTTCTTTTTTACCGATAGTAATCTTCAAATTTATACTGTAAATTCATATTTAACAATAGAAGGTGGTATTTTTAGTAATGATACTACAAATCTTGAAGAAGATGTTAATGGAGACATGAACGTTATAGAAAATGTTTATATTACACAAACTGATTCCATTGGATTACTTATAAATGCTTATCGAGGAGAAGTTAATTCTAACCCTAGTCCTACTGATCCATTTAGTTTTAGTTATTCTGATTACTACAAAAAAGCTAGATTTATTATTTCACATAATTCTGATATCATCAGAACACAACCTAAAGGACTTCCTCTAAATAAACAACTAAATTATTTATTTGAAGATATCACAATAAAAAGGTTGTAATCATATGTTAACTAAAAAAAATACCATTCAAAATGAACTCATTTTTAGTACTTTAGATGATTTAGTACCACAATCTCATTTAGTAAGAAAATTAGATAAAATTGATTATTCTTTCATTTATGATGAAGTAAGTCATTACTACTCAGAAGATGGAAGACCTAGCATTGATCCTGTCATTTTATTTAAAATTATCTTAATTAAAAATATATTTGGGATTAAATCAATACGTCAAGCCTTAAAAGAAATTGAAGTTAATCTAGCATACAGATGGTTTTTAAATATTCCATTATCAAAAAAAGTACCTAGTTATTCTGTCATTTCTAATAACTTTAATAATCGTTTCAATAAGGATATTTTAAAAAAAATATTTAAAGTAATTATCACAAAAGCTATAAATAAGCAAATCATTCCTGAGAAAGATCTAAAGTTTATCAATATTTATTATAAATTAAGAAAAAACAAAGTTACTAATAAATTATCTATTGAAACAGATGAAGAAAGTTTATATGATCAAACATTAGTATAATAAGACCACCAGCTAAAGCTGATGGTCTTTATTGGTTCTATAAAAGCATACTTAAAAGTACTAATTGTAAAAGGGAGAATTTTATTCTCCCTTTTAGTATTCTATTAGTGATTAATGGGTATTATCTCCTTTATCAATATTAGGATCTACAATTTCACGAATCGTTAATACATAAGTATCAGTAATGGTTTTAACCACTTCTCCAGCTCTATTTAATTGCTTAATGGTTACATGAACTGTAATATTACCATATTTATCAACTTTTGTATTAAATGTGTTAGTGATTGGATCAAAATACTCTAATATGTCATTTGGATCATCAATTGTAAATTCCATCACTACATCTTCACTTGATAATGAATCTGGATCTAATTTAATGAAGTTTTCAAGGTATTGTTTATATCCTTGATATATTTTAATACTATCTAAATTAGGATCAAATCCAGAATTATCCCCTATATAATCATATACTTTTACTAATAATTGAGCACTTTCATTATTTGGTAATACTGCATCGATGACAACTGTTCCAGGTTTATGTGCCACTAGACTTCCATTGACAATTGATGCAATCGTATCATCATGTGAAATGAATACAACATCACCAAGAGTATAACTTGAAATAAGTCTTACATTATTAATCATGTCATTAGCAGTTATCATTTCATCTTTAAATAATGACATAAAGTAATCGTTGAAATAAATTTCAGCTACTTCGTTGACTACAATTGAGATGACAGTACTTACTTCATAACCATCTGAATCATAACCATAGAATCGATAATGTGCGTAACCTTTCTCCAATCCTGTAATAATAAATTGATTATTAAGTCTAGAAATTTGTACAACATTTGCTGAATCTGTTTGTTCAATTAATTCAAATTTAATATTCTTAGTATCAATTATAAATGGTAGAGTAATAGATTCATCAACGAATAGAGATTGATCATCTAAATCAATAGTTGTTATTGGTACATAAGATAAAACTAAGAAAGATTTTCTAACAACATTTCCAAAGATATCTTCCACTACTATTTCTACATATTGTTCACCAATACTATTTGCTTCTAATATATTACCATCTAATTCAAGTACAGTTCCAATTGTATTGAAATTAATTGATTTAACCATTGCTTCATCACTGATAATGAATTTTTTCGTTAAATCACTAATTCTATCTTCTCCAAATGGAATAAATAGATAATCTTCAAAAATTGGCGTTACCATAGAACTATCTAATGGTTTAATCGCATTAAATGTAACATTACTATTTTGAATAGTTGCGCTATCTGAACCAATACCATCAAATGTTAAGGTTGCTGGTTCAAATGTATAATCTCCTGTTTCTGTTACAATAAATGGTACAGTAAAGTTGAGTGGTATATACGAATCAGGTACATAATAATTACCTACTAATGTGTAAGTGAAATTACCTAAGTATTTAGAAATTGTTTTATCAGTTATTGTGTAGTTAGGATCATCGATTATTATATTATCAGGTACTTCTTGGCTAAACATCATATTTTCTATAATAATTTCTTCTGGTAATTTAGAAACATCTAAACCAGTTACATCAATATTATTTAATTCAACTCTATAATTATTCGTATAACTATGTATATTATTCACTTGAAGATATTTTTCACCCTCATGTACTGTTGGAGAATTTAATACCGTTGGATATAATGTAACATTGTAAGTATCTAAATTACCTACAAATACATAGAACCCATAAGTATGTGTTTCATGTTCATCATTCTCAATTTCAACATAAATATAAACTTGTTGTATCGTGTTAATATTTGGTGAAGCAAAATTACTTAAGTCAATATCAATTAATTGATTATTAGTAATAGTATCAGTCTGTATTTCATTTGAATCTGCGTATAATGTGTAATTATATGTATTATTTTTATTACTAAATATACTAAATGAAAATTGTACGTGGTCATTAACATCAATCAACATATTTTCAAAAGTATTTGTGTTTTCAATTGAGAAGAAATCATCAACCTTTTGATCTTTTGCTTTATATTCTATATAAGAATTAACAATTGAGTTAACTAATAACTTATGTTCAATATCTTTATAAACCTTAAATGAATTATTACCTACATTTAAATAAATTACATTATCATGTTTCATATAATAGAAGTTATTATACGAATCAAAACGGTCATACAATGGATTGTCTGAATTATACATGTTCATTAATGGAACTAAATCTGGATTATTTAAATTAACTTGATATTGTTCATTTAATGCATAATTCAAATCCTCTGGTACAAGTAAAGCTTCATTATTCATGTCATAAGGATATAAAGTATAGTTACTCTTATTAACAATTTGAAGTTTATTTACATTATTATTTAGTTTATATAAATCAGTACGATAACTATCTAAAGATAAATCATCTTGGAAATAATTCACCCATTTTTGATTACCTTTAGTTACAGAACTTGTAAAGATAACAGGTTTTCCATTGTTAATTTGTTCTTGGATTGAATTGTAAACATGTGTATTCATACCTTTATCAAATATATCCTGTCCTAAAAGGATAACATCATAATCATCCATTACTGTATAATGTGAACATTCCCATTTTCTGTAATTATTTTTACTAAAATCTTTTATATTACAGCGATCCATAGTTATATTATAATCACCATTATTTTGAAAGTACTGATAATATAAATCATCATCTAGTAAACCATCCATCCAATCAACCATTTGAGAAACAACATTTAAAACCTTTATTTCTTTATATTCTCCCTTAACCTTAAAAGAACCATTATAAAGTGAAGTTTTATTTTCGGTATTTACAACTATTTTATACCTTAAAATTCCACTATAAGTAGTTGGAATTTTATATTCAAAATCAAAAACACCGTTTTGAATAAATATCGTATAAGCTAGTTCATCTTCTTCAAATATCTCATTTTGATTGATATCTATATAAAATAACAAATCAGCCAGTTCTCTATTGGTAAGTTTCAATTTAAAATCAATTACTTCATTAGCAAAATAAGTATGTGTTGGATCCTCATCAAAATCGATTGGCTTTTCAATAAATTCAATATTTGCTTTATCAGATAACAACTCAGTTATTTTCATAATTGATAGCGTTGTATAAAAATCAATATTACTATTTTGCTCAGTTGCATTATAATTTAACATGTATAAATTACTAAAGGTTTCATTAGGATGTGTATTTTCTAAATAATCAGTGAATGATTTTGCGTCGTCGTTAACAAAAACTGGTAAGCCTTTTAGTAAGTAATCATTTATTATTTCTTCTGCTTTTAATTCTGTAATTTCATTAAGAATATCTCTTGGTACATAGTCTGGACTTCGTTGATCATTATGAAAATATCCATGGTAGGAAATAAACCCACCTTCATCAATTGAAATTCCGTACCCTTCTTTATGTCCTCTACGCCAGTGACCACGATGTTTTTCACGATGATTGTAAGAATCATAACTGATTCCAAAGCAACTTTGATAACCATCTAAGAAACCACCTTCATAGACTAAATTACCATTATGATAACGTTTCCCATGTCCGTGGAATAAACCATTTTTAAATTCACCTTCATACTCTACATTTCCGTAGGCATCATATAATTTTCCGTAACCATGGTATTTATTATTTAACATATATCCTTGATAAATAAATCTATGTGCTTTACCATATATATTTTTATAAATTACATCAGAATAATCAAAACTAAAATCACAACTTAAAACTTGTTCCTCAGAATAGTCTCCTGCTGAAAATAAAATTGCATCATATTTTCCATCAAGTTCATCTCGATTATCGACAAACTGTTTAACTGTCATAACGTCTAAATTAAAATTTGGCATATTAGCAATAAAGTTTTTGTCTGTATAATCACTTCGAATGGTTATCGCTTGATAGATATCTTTAATTTCATTTATATTATATTCTAAATCACTTATTTCAGATATATTGTCAGTATAATTTCTTGGTGTAATTTCTAATATACGATAATTACTCTTTCCAGGTACAAGATTATCAAATTGTAATGGGTCTATATTAAAATTAGAAAAGCGATTTTTAATAATTGACTCAATTGTCTCATTATAATTATCTTCTGTTACAATACTTTTTAAGTATTCTTCATAATCAGTTGTTTCCTCAGCATCAACAAAAATCATTTTCAACGGATTATTTATCAGTAATAGAGATATGAATAATAAGATAACACCGAATAAAAGAAGCTTGGTATATTTTTTCATATACTCACCACCCAATCATATTTTTTATTCTTTATAATATTATACTATAAATTTCTTAAAAAGATAAATATATTTAGTTAAATATTATAATTTATTAGCGATTTCAGTATATTCTGGTGTATCTGGATAAAGATTAGCAAAATCTAGGGCGTATTCCTTAGCTGTAATACCATCTTCATCTTCTATTAAAGGATCAATTGATGAATTTTGTAGTAAAATGTCTACCGCTTCTACATTCGTATATTCGACACATAAGTGAAGAGCGGTTTGTCCATAATCATTTACCGCATTTATATCTAAATTAGGTAAATTCAATAGATAGGTAATTGTTTCTGTTTGCATACCCATAATAGAACTCATTAAACAGTTGTATCCATCTTCTCCTTTATAGTTAATATCTGCTCCCTTAGAAACCAATTTTTTAATAATATCTAAATTTTCATGTCCTAATCCGCAAGCATAGGTTAATGCTGTTTCACCATTATATTCTTTATCAATATCTCTTACATATTTTAGGATTTCCGTTACTATGACCACATTATCTGTTGTAATCACATCCATTAATAGTGAAGCTCCACTAGAATCTGGTTTTTCTATCTCATCTTTAACCTGTTCGATTAATGTTACTGAGATATTGTTTATTAAATCATAATTGAAATCTTCATTATAAGCAATAATGCTTCTTATAGTATCAATATGATTATTATCTACTTTCGATAGGTCAAATCCATTTTCAATAATTTTTTGTGCATTTTGTAAATCATTTGCATCGATTAAAATTTCAAGTGGAGTTCTTCCTTTTTCTTTTCCATCTGGATAAGCAAAACTTAAATCTCCTCCATCATTGATATATTTAGTATAAGTTTCATCATCTCCATTTAATATTGCTTCATAAACATCATCGATTTTAATCTCAGTTGTTGTTGTTTCTTCTTCAGGTGTATTATAAAAATATGTATACGTTAAAATCCCGGTCGCTGTTAATACAATAAAAATAGTTCCGTATAATAAAATTTTTAAAATATTATTATTCAATATTTCACCCTCTTTTTGTTATATATATAAACATACTTGCATTATATTTACATATATATATTACTTTTTATTATATAAAAAAAACAGATAATTTACAATATTATACAGGTAAATTATCTGTTTTATTTATATTTTTTTTAAAATTCCGTCTATTTTGAACAATTTATTGCGAAAATTTGTGATTTCTTCTAGGTAAGGTGGCAATGATTTTTTATCTTCAATAAGAATATGAGGCGTTTCTAATATTTTAGGAACTTTTGTAAAATCAGGATGATGTACAATTTCATTTAAAGAATCGAACCCTATATGACCAAAACCTATATTTTGATGTCTATCTTTTCTAGCGCCACTTGGATTCTTACTATCATTTATATGAAAAACAGAAATTCTATTTTTACCAATAATTTTATCAAAATCATTAATCACTTGTTCAAAATTTTCTTTAACTGGGTAACCATAGTCATGGGTATGACAAGTATCAAAACAAACACTTAAACGTTCATTATGGGTCACTCCTGTAATTATATTTGCCAATTCTTCAAAACTCTTACCTACTTCTGTACCTTTACCTGCCATGGTTTCTAAAGCAATTTTTACATCTTTATCAAATGTATTTTCAATAACTTGATTCAAGCCTTTTATTATTCGATTAATCGCATCTTTTTCTCCTGAACCTACATGAGCCCCAGGATGTAGAACAATTTGTTTTATTCCTAAGGCATAAGTTCTATTAATTTCACTTGTTAAAAAATCAATCGCGAATTGATGTTTAACAGGGTCTGGGTTAGCTAAATTCATAATATAAGGAGCATGAACAACGATATCATCAAGAGCTATTTTATTTTCATTTAATAAAACATGTGCTTCTTTAATCTTCATTTTATCTAATGCTTTACGTCTAGTATTTTGTGGAGCACCGGTATAAATCATGAAGGCGTTGGCCCCATATGATAAAGCTTCCTTAACACTTCCTAGAAACATATCATTTCCACTCATATTCACATGTGAACCTATTTTAATCATCTTATCACTAGCCTTTCACATAGATTACTTTCTATTTTTTAATTTCCTTTTAAGCTTCTTTTTATAATTTGGTTTAACTTTCTTTGGCTTTGGTGTTTTTACTTTGACTTGTTTATTAATAACTTCTTTTATAAATTCCTTTCGTCTATTTCTTGATTTTGTTTTCACAATCTCACCTTTTTTAACATCTACTTGGTTAAACTTAATTTGTTTACTCTCTAATTTATTTAGGTAAAAATCATCATCAAAATCATAAAAAGAATAAACTACTCCTGATAGATTATTGCGTGAGGTTCTCCCACAGCGATGAATATAAAACTCTTCATCAAGTGGTAATGAATAATTAATAATATGCGATACACCTTCAATATCAATACCACGTGCAGCAATATCTGTAGCTACAATATAGGTATACCGTAAATCACGGATGTCCCGCATCATCCTAGCTCTTTCACGACTAGTTAAGTCACCATGAATTTGACCAACTTTAAAATTATTTTCTGTCAAAAATGTCGCTATTTCAGCTACTTCTTTTTTCGTATTAGCAAAAATAATAGCTAAATAGGGGTTTTGTGTATGCATTAAATTAAGTAATAGTTTATTTTTATTTTTTCCTTTTGTTTTAATTAAATAATGTGTTAATTTTAATGGTGTTAAATTTCCTTTGATTAGATTAATATAGATTGGTTTATTCATATATTTATTTAAAAACGGTTTCAACCCATCTGGGATAGTCGCAGAAAAAACACACATTAAAAGATTATCTGGCATAGTTCCTGCAATATTATCGATTTCTTTTAAGAATCCTGATTCTAAGGTCATATCAGCTTCATCTACAATAAAATATTTCGTTTGGTGAATTAGCAATTTCCGTTCTTTAATCGCGTAATCCCATAAGCGACCAGGTGTTCCAATTACTATATCCGGTTGATTACTATTTAACCATGATAATTCTTTTTCTCGATCAGTACCACCAACATATAACTTAATTTTATATGGCTCTTCACTATACTTTGCAATATCTATTGCCATATCATATATTTGTTTAGCTAGTTCTCTGGTTGGTGATGTAATTACAACTTGAACCTTTCCTAATGGTTCTATTTGTTGAAATAGTGGCAATAGAAAAGCATGTGTTTTTCCAGAGCCGGTTTTAGATTGTCCAACAACACTTTTATTATTTAATATAAGCGGAATAACTTCCTTTTGAATAGGTTTAGGACTCGTAAAATTAAGTGATTTTAAAGCTTCATTTATAAAAGGTTTGAAATGAAATTGTTCAAAACTCATATTTGACATCTCCTTTAATTATTGAAAAAACATAATCTTCAAATTTTTCATATTTTATATATTATTTTCTTTATAAATAATTTTGTATATGATTTATTATTTTCTTAAAAAATAATTTCGAATTTGTTTTATTATTTTCTTTAAAATAATAATTTTATCTTAACTTATTATTTGATAAAAATCAATTTTTAAGTATAATAAATATAGGTGATATAATGAAAGTAATTAAAATAACCCCACGAGGTTTTTGTTTTGGAGTTGTCAGTGCGTTAAAAATTGCAGTCGATGCTGCCTACGACAAAACTCTACCTCGACCTATTTACATATTAGGTAATATTGTTCATAACCATTTTTTATCTGAAGCTTTAAGTGAAATTGGTTTAATCACAATAGATGATAAATCAAAAACACGATTAGAATTACTTGACCTTATTGAACATGGTACGGTGATATTTACAGCACATGGTGTTAGTGATGCCGTAATAAAAAAAGCGCACAATAAAGGTTTATATTTGATTAATGCAACATGTAAATTTGTTAATAAAACGAATGATTATATTAAAGCAAAAATAAATGATAGTTATGATGTTATTTATATTGGTAAGAAAAATCATCCTGAACCAGAAGGTGCAATGGGCATCAATCCTAAAAAAGTTCATTTAGTTGAGAATTTAGAAGACATTAAAAATTTACAAATAAATAATAAAAATATATGTATCACAAATCAAACAACGATGAGTTACTGGGACATTGAACATTTAGCAAAAAAAATACAAGAAATGTATCCATCAGCAGAATTTTCAAATGAAATATGTAATGCAACTCAAGTAAGACAAGCAGGTGTACTTAAAAATACAGTTTCAGCTGATATAACAATAGTCGTTGGAGACCCTTTAAGTAATAATACAAACAAATTAGCATATATCTCAGAAACAATGGCCAAAACAAAATCCTATTTAGTAGAAAGTGTTGAAGATATTAAACCTGAATGGTTGAAAGATTGTCAAACCGTTGCGGTTACTAGTGGTGCTTCAACACCAACTGCAATCACAAATGAAGTGATTAGATTTTTGGAGAAATTTGATTATCAAGATGAATCAACTCATTATCAAAAATCACATTTAAACCATCTCAGCATTTTACCTAATATAAATAAAAAATAAAGTTCAAAGCATCTCTTTGAACTTTTTTTTATTTTCAAAAAACAATGATTGATACAACTGTTTATATATAATAAGCAAATACTATCTTGATTTTTAATTTTTATTTTATAATGTCTTCTATGTGATTTATTTCATGTAAAAATAACTTTTTATTTTTATGATGATCTGGTATTTTATCATAAATTTCTTTTTTATATTTTAATATATTTGTCCATTTTTGAATAAATAATTCATTTTTATCTTTTAATAGAAGGGGACCAAACTTAATTTCATCAAACGTGTACTGTGTTTTTTCTTGTGTGTAATTTGCGACGATAATTTCATAGAAAACATTATCTTCTTTAATGATTATCTCATTAACAATTTCATAATGATTCTCACATAACCATTGTCTTACACTTTCTTCATTTACATTTGGTTGAAGAATTAATCGTTTATTTAAATGCATCAAATGACTTCCTGATTGCAAAATATCTGTAATTAACTTACCACCCATACCAGCGACAATAATTACATCACAAGGGTCTTTTTTTGATACTGTTTGAAGTCCATTCCCACATCTTGTATCGACTCTATTCTCTAAATTATAATGTTCTATATTTTTTTTAGCTTCATTAATAGGTCCTTCATTCAAGTCTGTTGCGATTGCATCATCTATATAGTTATTTAACAATAAATAGATAGGAACCAAACAATGATCAGTACCAACATCAATTACATGACGAAATGGAATAACATTTAAAGCAATTGTATTTAATCGTTTTGATATTTGAATGCACATATTATTCTTCCATAAAGTCTCTTAATTTTTTACTTCTAGAGGGGTGTCTTAATTTTCTTAAAGCTTTAGCTTCTATTTGTCTTATACGTTCTCTTGTAACACCAAACTCTTTCCCTACTTCTTCTAATGTACGTGTTCTTCCATCATCTAATCCAAAACGAAGACGTAAAACACGTTCTTCACGGTCTGTCAAGGTTTCTAATACATCATTTAATTCTTCTTTTAATAATTCATTAGATGCAAACTCATCAGGTGATATAGCATCAACATCAGCGATAAAATCACCTAAATTTGAATCATCTTCTTCACCTACAGGTGATTCTAATGAGATTGGTTCTTGAGATATTTTTAATATTTCTCTTACTTTATCAGGGGTTGTATCCATTTTTTCGGCGATTTCTGCTGGTAATGGTTCTCTACCTAATTCTTGTGTTAACTGACGTTGAAATCTTACCAATTTATTAATTGTTTCTACCATATGAACAGGAATACGGATCGTACGTGCTTGGTCAGCTATTGCTCGTGTAATTGCCTGTCTAATCCACCAAGTGGCATAAGTTGAGAATTTGTACCCTTTTGTATAGTCAAATTTATCGACAGCTTTCATTAAGCCCATATTACCTTCTTGAATTAAATCTAAAAATAACATCCCACGTCCAACATGTCTTTTCGCAATTGAAACAACTAAACGTAGATTAGCTTCAACTAAACGTTGTTTTGCTAGTTCACCACGATGAAGTGCAGCTTCATAATCTTCTATTTCTTGTTCAGTTAATAAGTCTTTATTTTCTAATTGCTCAGATACAAATTTACCATATTCAATATATTTTGCATAATCTATTTCAGCATCACCAGATAATAATTCAACTTTTCCAATTTCTTTAAGATACATTCTAACTGGGTCATTAATTTTAATACTTGTTGGTAATGCTATATCATCTGTTGAATAATTTGATTCTAAATCAATATCAATGTCTAAATAAGGATCATCTAAATCATCAGAATCGTCATCCTTAGCATCGTCTGTCTCATTTTTTTTGATTAAAACATCAATGTCAATATCTTCTTCTTCACTTTCATCAATAATTTTAATCTTCTCGGCTTTAAATAAATCTAATATATCTTCAAAGCCTTCAGGATCAATATCAAAAACACTTAGTTGGTCTTGAATATCATCATTGTAAAGAAATCCTTGTTCTTTACCTTTTACTAATAAATTGGTAATAATTTTTTGATAATCGGGATGTGCCATTTTACCACCTCATTTTAATTTTTCACCTTGATTATTTTATAATTTTCAATTATTTCTTGATAAATCTGTTTTTGCTCTTCTTCTGTATTTGTTCGTTTTAGTTTTTCTTTTAATTGCTCAACAACCTTCGCGATTAATTCATTAACAATTACCGCAAAGCACTGTTCTAAATGTATTTCTTCATAAGAACCTTTATATTTTAGAAATTTATCATAAACTTTTTTATAAAAATTTCCATATGTTTTATCCTCTTTGACATATTTTGCCAAGAAGTCTTCATAATCAAAACAATCATATATATTATAAAAATCACTAATATCATAAAACAAACGTCTATATTGTCGGTCATCAAACGATATTTTCGAATCTACATTAATTATATTGACAAACTTTCGATTATATAAGGAATAAAAGATAATTGTTTCTTGTGCCCCTAAAAGTTTCCTACTAGATGGTCGATTCTTCTCTATCGTTTTAATGATTCGTTCTTGAGCAACGACATCATAATGACTCGGTTCATTTGATTTTTTCAAATATTTTGTATATTGCGAATAATCAAATTGTAATGTTTTTAACGATACCTGAATATCATTACTTAATTTACTTAAATATAATTCCTGTTCTGTCGGAGTTGCATTTAGTATTAATTGAAATATTTTTTTCTTGAAGCCTTCAATAGAACTAATATCATTTAAGTTAATATCTGTATGAAATATTTCATACATATACTCTTTATAACTTTTTTGATGTCGATTTAAATAGTCTAAATATTGTGTTTTACCATATTGATTAAAATATTCATCAGGGTCTAACCCTTCAGGTAAATTTACGACCGATGTCTTCACATAATGTTTATTAAGACTTGTAATCGCTCTTTTTGATGCTTCAATTCCTGCTTTATCTCCGTCATAACAAATAATTACGTGTTTAGTAAGTTTTTTTAATTGATTAATGTGATCATCTGTTAAGGCAGTACCCATCGTGGCTACACTTTCAAATAACCCACTCCGATAAGATGCGATAACATCCATAAATCCTTCAAATAAAAACACACGTTTATTTTGTTTAATCGTTTTTTTTGCATGATACAAATTATATATTATGTTACTTTTTTTAAAAATCGGCGTTTCTTGTGTATTCATGTACTTAGGCTCATTTTTATTGGTATCTAAATAGCTTCGTCCACTAAAACCAACTATATTACCATATTCATCACATATAGGAAACATGATACGATTTTTAAACTTGTCATAAAAATGATTATTAGATTTAATTACATGGCCTAATTCTAACATTGATAATTCCGGAAAATGATTAGATTTTAAAGCCTGGTATAAGGAATCCGTACTATCTGGAGCTAATCCTATTTTAAATTGTTTAATTAAATCATCGTTAATATTTCTCTGATATAAGTACTTTAAAGCTATTTTACCTTCTTTAGTATTGAGTAAAGCAAATTGATAATAATCAGAAACAAATTGATTCATTGAAAAATACTTTGATTGCTCAATACTTTTATTATCGTCAAAATAGTTATCAATATTAAGATTTATTTGAGAAGCTAATTTTTTTATACTATCAAGATACGATAAATTGTCAATTTTCGAGATAAATTGAGCAACATTCCCACCTTCTCCACAACTAAAGCAGTGAAAAATTTGTTTTTCTGGCGAAACAGAAAATGATGGGGTTTTTTCACTATGAAAGGGGCATAGACCAAAATAGTTTTTCCCTTTTTTTTCTAACTTAACATAGGAAGAAACCACTTGAAGGATATCATTTCCTTTTATGACTTGGTCCACAATATGATTAGGAATAAACACCTAATGCCACCTCCTATTATTGTGTCATTATTTTAAAATTTTAATCGTTCTCTAAAAAATTCATTTAATTCTGATATTTTAATCCGTTTTTGTTCCATTGTATCTCTTTCTCTTACAGTAACTGCTTCATCATCTAAAGTATCATAATCGATTGTGATACAAAATGGCGTACCGATTGCATCTTGTCTTCTATAACGTCTCCCAATTTTTCCTGATACGTCATAATCGGTCATATATTCTTTTGAAACAAGATCATAAACAGCTTGTGCTTTTTCATCTAATTTTTTAACAAGTGGTAATACAGCTATTTTATATGGGGCTAAAAAAGGATGTAGATGAAGAACTTCACGTGTTTCACCATTTGCTAAAGTTTCCTCTTCATAACTATCAGTAAAAATCGCTAAAAATAAACGTTCAACCCCTACTGATGGTTCAATACAATAAGGAATATACTTTTCATTTGTTTGAGGGTCTAAATATTCTAAACTTTGCCCAGAATGATTGTTGTGAGCAGATAAATCATAATCAGTTCGATTAGCAATACCCCACAATTCACCCCAACCAAATGGAAATTGATATTCAATATCAGCCGTTCCTGTACTATAATGGCTTAATTCTTCTTGACTATGTTCACGAAGACGCATTCTTTCTTCTTTTATACCAAGTGATTTTACAAAATTAAAACAAAAATCACGCCAATAAATATACCATTTAGTATCTTCACCAGGTTTACAGAAAAACTCTAATTCCATTTGTTCAAATTCACGTGTACGGAAAATAAAGTTCCCTGGTGTAATTTCATTTCTAAATGATTTCCCAATTTGGCAAATTCCAAATGGTATTTTTTTTCTTGTTGTACGAGCGACATTTTTAAAATTCACAAAGATACCTTGTGCTGTTTCTGGTCGCAAATAAACAGCTGATTTTTCATCTGATAGTACGCCTTGATGCGTTTTGAACATAAGTTCAAATTGTCTAATTTCAGTAAAATTTTTCTTCCCGCAATTTGGACATACTATCTCATTCTTTTTAATATAGTCCTCAAATTCTTTATTAGACCAACCACCTGGATTTACTTCCTGATTCGTAAAATCTTCAATTAATTTATCTGCACGATGTCTTGTATTACATTCCTTACAATCCATAAGCGGATCACTAAATCCTCCAATGTGCCCAGAAGCTACCCAAACTTCAGAATTCATTAAGATTGCAGAGTCTAATCCAACATTTGTTTTAGATTCTTGATTAAATTTTTGCCACCAAGCTTTTTTAATATTGTTTTTTAATTCAACACCTAAAGGTCCATAATCCCATGTATTTGATAAACCACCATAGAGTTCTGATCCTTGATATACAAATCCAAATGATTTAGCATAATTAACGATTTTTTCCATATTTACTTTTACTTTATCCATTGTGTTTCCTCCATTAGTCTAAATAAAATACAAAAAAATTTTCTTACCTACACCTAAAAAATTAAGTATAGGGACGAAAATTATTCCCGCGGTTCCACCCTATTTACCATAATTATTATGGTCTCTTTTTTTAAAAAACACTCAAGAGTTCCTTCATTTATTATCACTATCTAGCTTCCACCTTCCTAGACTCGCTGTAAATTTTAAGATAAATTACTCTTCTCTCTCATCGTAAATACATATTATTCCAAATATATTATAGATAATAAAGTTTATTATGTCAAGAGAAATTATTATTTTTATGTCAAGTATTTTGATGAATTCGTTTTAATCCCTAAATGATACAAATAATAAGCATTTAATAAAATTCTAAGTTCATCTAAAACTGATTCATTAATGTTAAAATCATTTATTGGAATATCTTGATAAAATATTTGATATAATGTTTGTAAAGTTTCTATTGAAAAGGATCTACTTCTTGGGTCAAGACAGTTTTGACAAACAAAACCACCTTTAGAAATGTCGAAATTTGTGATATCATCTTTACTTCCACATTCGACACAATTTGTTAAAACTGGTGCTACCCCAATAAAATTCAATAGTTTGATTTCAAAGAAAATTGTCAACACTTTAATTTCTTTTTCATCTTTAGTTTCATCTATTTTTTGAATTACTTTTAACAATAAATCAAATAAATACACAACAGGTTGATGTTGTTCGATATTTTTTAAAATTAGTTCAAATAAATGATACACATATATATTTTTATTAAAGTCTATTTTTAAAGCTTGAAATGAATGAATCATTTCTCCATGAAAACAACTTGAAAGACCGTTTGTATAGTTTACATTAAAAAAAGCATGGCTTATTGGTTGAGCAATCGAAAATGTTTTACTTTTATAATGATTTGCTCCTTTTAAATATACACCAATTAATCCATGTTCTTTTGAGAAAACTTGTAATATTTTACTTTTTTCTTGATAATCACTATTTTTTATGACGATCCCTTCGATTATTTCTACCATGATTATCCCTCTTACTATCCTTTATGATAACTTCTGTACCCATTTCATTTAAATATTTCTTTTGTTTATTCTTATACGATAGATAGTCATTCACACTACCTGTATTTAAAAATTTGTCCCATGCTTCTTTTTTCATTTTCCAATTATCCTTTCTCCTATAATCTATTTATAGGATAAACAAAAATTGAAAAATTATTTATATATTTCTGTATTAATATTCATTTTCTTTATAACCAAATTCAGTTAATAGATGCTTACGATTTCGCCAGTCTTTTATGACTTTCACCCATAATTCAAGGTAAACTTTACTCCCTAATAAATTTTGTATATCTTTACGAGCAAGTGTTCCAATATCTTTTAACATGCTTCCGCCTTTGCCAATTAATATTCCTTTCTGAGAAGGACGTTCAACGACAATTGTTGCTAATACATCAATCACATGACTGTTTTCATCTTTTTTTATTTGATCGATAACAACAGCAACTGAATGAGGAACTTCTTCACGTGTTTTAAATAAAACTTTTTCACGTATTAATTCGCCAATAATAAATCGCTCTGGGTGGTCACATACCGCATCAATTGGATAATACTGTGGACCATTAGGTAAATATTTTTTAATCAATTCTAATAGATAATCTACATTATTATTATTTAACGCAGAAATTGGTATGATTTCTTTGAAATTAAATTCTTTTTGGTATAAATCAATACTTTTAAAAATATCTTCTTTTGTCATTAAATCGGTTTTATTTATTATTAAAAATACAGGTTGTTTCAGATTTTTCAAATGCTCCATAATGTAACGATTTCCTGTACTTAAACTTTCATTACCACTTATCATGAATAAAGTAATATCAACCTCATGTAGAGCTTTTAAAGCAATCTTATTTAATACTTCACCTAATTTATGTTTAGGTTTATGAACACCAGGGGTATCAATAAAGACCATTTGAGCACCTGTTGTATTGTAAATACCTTGAATTTTATTTCTAGTGGTTTGCGGTTTATCACTTATAATCGCTATCTTTTGTTTTAAAATTTGATTTAAGAATGTAGATTTTCCAGCATTCGGTCTTCCGATGATGGTAATAAATCCTGATTTGAATGTTTTATCCATTATATCTCCTACTTTTCCATGTCTTTATCTGTAAAGCCAAAAGGTAATAATTCAAATTTATTTACAATTTTGACGTCTTGTTTTAAATTCGTTAAGATGATTTCAGTATCGGCATTGACTAATTCACTAATAACTTGTCTACAAGCACCACAAGGAGAAATGACAGAATCAGTATCCCCAACAACGACCATTGATACAATATCATTTTGTCGATAACCTTGTGAATATGCTGCAAAAAGAGCACTACGTTCGGCACAATTTGATAATCCATAGGATGCATTTTCTATATTAGCACCAGTAATTACTGTATTATCTTTCATTAAAAGACTACATCCAACATGAAATTTAGAATATGGAGCATAGGCTTGTGACATAGCATTGATTGCTTTTTGAATTAATTCTTTTCTTTCCATAGAAACCTCCATTACTGTCTTTTTAGATCAAGTGCATTTAAAATATCTTCTTGTTTTTTAAACATAATTGCTTCATCCGTTTGATTTAGGTGATCATAACCAAGTAAATGAAGTAACCCATGGCAAGCTAAAAATGCTAATTCTCGTTTCTCAGAGTGACCATATTCGATGGATTGTTCCTTCATTTTTTCAATACAGATAAAAATATCACCTAAAGTCGTTATATTTGACTCATCTTGTATTATATCACTTTCTTCTGTTTCGTCAAATAAAGCAAAAGAAATAACATCGGTTACTTGATTAATCTCACGATATTCATAATTTATTTCCTTAATTCTTTCTTTTGATACATAGACAACACTTACTTCATAAAATCTATCATTGTTTTCTAATTTCATTGTTTCATTAAAAACAGATGTTATTAAATCTTCATATCCACTCATATCTTCTTCTGTTTCATTAACAAAGGCAATATCTAACAACGTCTACACCTTCTCTCTTTCAAATGTTTCGTAACGATCTAGTACTTTTTGAACAAGTGGGTGACGAATCACATCAGACACATCAAATTGACAGATGGAGATATTTTCAATATCTTTTAAAATATTAATGGCATTAATTAATCCTGAATTTACCCCTCTTGGTAAATCAATTTGTGATATATCACCTGTCACAACCATTTTTGAATTAAATCCTAACCTTGTCAAAAACATTTTCATTTGTTGTTCAGTTGTATTTTGTGCTTCATCTAAAATCACAAAAGCATCATCTAAGGTTCTACCCCGCATATACGCAAGGGGCGCGATTTCAATTGTACCCTTTTCGATTAAAACATCTGTGTTTTCAGCACCTAATGTGTCATGAAGGGCATCGTATAAGGGACGTAAATATGGATCTACCTTCTCTTTTAAATCACCAGGTAAAAATCCCAAACTTTCACCAGCTTCAACGGCTGGTCTTGTTAAAATAATTCTTTTTACATCTTGTGCTTTTAAGGAAGTAACGCCTTTAACAACTGCTAAATAGGTTTTACCTGTACCAGCAGGACCAACACCAAAAACTAGGTCATGATCATCAATTGCTTTAATATATTTTTTTTGATTAAAAGTTTTTGCGGTAATAGGTTTCCCTGTATGATGTTTACCTACAATGATTTTATTACGATAAAGTGAAATTAAGTCATCTAAATTATCTTGTTCAAGCATTCTAAAACAATACAAAATATCTCTTTCAGTAATATTATTCTCATATTTAATAATGGTTTGTAATGTACTTAAAATAGATAATAATTGTTTTCTTTTTTCCTCATCAAGTTCGTTTGAAACTAAAATAGCATCACCACGTGTAATAATTTTAGTTTTAAAATAATCTTCTAGTAACCTTAAGTTTCTATCATGAGTTCCTATAATTGAAATGGATTCTTCAATACTATTAAAGGTAAAATTAAGATTGATAAAATTACTCATTCATTGCTCTCCTTTGAAATATTGCGATATCTTCATAAGTTCTTACAAAAAAAACATAGGTATAATTTAAATCATCTTCACTCTCATTTAAACATTGAACCTCTAAAATTTTATCCCCTTCTCTAAACGATTGAGATAGTTCATAACGAATTTGTGAAGATGCAAATTGTAATGCTGATTTATTGTCATACACATTCATTATATCATTTTTTTCCAAATAATGTATTTTTTTTATTCCAATTGGTAATTTAAATGAAAATATTTGTAATTGATCAAAATTCTCCTCTTTATGATATTCTTTATAATGATTTTGACTTGATTTATATTTGATATCAAGCCCAAATAATGATAATTTCTTTTCTAAACTAATTTTGCCCGTAAATTCAGTTGTAACACTCTTTTTAGGGACAACAATTGTTTTTGTATACCATACTTCTGCGTACACATGACCATAAGCAGGAATATAAAATTCACTTTCATCTTGATTATGATATCTTAAATTACCACTGACTAACACTTCCCCTTTTTTAACATATTGATTTTGTTCAATTAGTGGAATACCTTGTGTTATTTGAAAAAACTTAACCATTCCATCTGTTTTAGCCACTAAATCTCCATAGCCTTCAATATGTTCAACTTGTTTATTAATTACACTAGGTTCTAAAATGGTAACTTTTAATAAACATCCACTTCGTTCTATGGAAATCCATTCAAAATGGTTAAATTCTTTACGTAACAATAAATTGATATCATTAATATCACTATTTAACAAGTGTACATCTAAAAAAGAAGTATAATGACGTTCAATAATAGATTTTATTTTTTCATTATCTTTAGTATATGTAGAAAATGAGATTTCTTTAATTGTAAGTGTATTTGCATACAAAATCAATAAAAAAAGAATTATTCCAATAAAAACACTTAAATGCGTTAATAACAAACGATAAATGTGTTTTATTCCTTTATAAGAGATTATTTCATAATCTACTTTATATTTATTTAATATATTTAAATCATTTTCTTGTACCTGCAAATAAAAAAAATCATGCTTTTTTTTAATGATTTTTACCTTATATGAAAATAGTTGATTAATTTTAATTAATGTTTTTTTGGGAATTTTTATTATGACTGAAAATAGAAATTTATTATTGTTTTTCATAAGCATCACCTAAGTTGATATCTAAAATTTCTCCACTAATTTCTAAAAAATATTTACTAATACTTAATAATTTTAAATTTTTTCCTTTTATAGTAATTTTAGACAACTTTATGAATTCATCATCAATTTCATAAATTTCTTGATAATTTTGAATATATATTTTATTTCTATTAATGACTGTAATTTTTTCGACATTCAAAAACATTTCATCATTAACATTTTTAAGTTTGGAGAAGACCTGAGATAGTTTTTTCATTTTTATCACCTAAATCATTATATGAATAATTTAAGTTCAATAAAACAAAAAAACCTCAACAAATAGCTAAAATCAGTTATCAATTGAGGTTTTCATTATTTTAAACCAATAGATATGGATAAAAGAATCAAAATACCAACAAAAATTAAGGCTAATAAACGATGTTTCATATTACCATTTTTTGCCTTAGGGATTCCCACAATAAATGAACAAGCAAATCCAGCGAGTAACGCAGCAACTAGAGAAATAAGACTCCATGAATCTCCCAATACAAGAATCATAAAAAATAAAAACATGTTAAAGTATAGAATTCGTTTAAATGAATTAGCTAAAAATCTTCTATATAAGATTACAACATAGATAAACGAACCGACAAAAGTATAAACGATTGGTGTAAAACCTACTGGATAGGTTTGATAATTGCTAAAAGCAAATAAAATCGAATTAGTAAAAAGCATCGTCATTAAAATAATACCTAAATATCTGATTGAACCATATATTTTTTCTAAACGAATACCAAAGGAAAGTATGAGAAATAAGCTAATCACTATGGAAAATAGATTATAATCATATAAATTATTCGTTAATAATGTATGAAAATAATGTTTATCAATATTTTCTCGAGTTAAAACAATATAAGAACTTATATTAGGTATATTGTGAAATATAGAAGAATATAAACTTAAACAATAGGCTGAAACAATTAATATAGATAGAACAATATTAACTGTATATTGTTTTTTATTAAAAATGGAACTTATCTTTTTAGCATAAGCAACACTTAATGCATTTAATTTAATTGGTAAAGCTTGAAAACTTATATTTAATGGATAATCACTTAAATCAGGATAAACTTGTTTAATAATATCATTTGTATATAAATTTTCTTTCTCAGTTACATTAATGAAATCAACATTTTTGGGTATATCAATTTTAGAAAAATCAAGACTACAATTAGTTGCTACTATTAAAAAGCGTTGGTTAAATAGAAAAAAGTTTTTACGCAATCTTTTTTTAATAATATTTAGTTTATCTAATAATGTATCAATATTAACATCATTTATTAAAGGTGCTGAGTAAATATAAACGATATTATAATAATCATGATTAAAATTTTCTAATATTTTTTCTTCAAAATTAAAAATAGTGTATTCTTCTTTATCTAGAAAATAATGCACGAGGTTTAATGAATAATTTTCAAGTTCTGTATTTTCAATCACAAATGAACTTGACATACGTTTCATATTCATAGATTTCACCTACTTAATTAATTTTATATTGTTTACGACATTTATCTAAAAATGAAGTAAAATAAGTCGGAAGTGGTGACTCAAATTCTAAAAATTCATTGGTTTTAGGATGAACAAAACCTAATATGGCAGCATGAAGAAATTGTCCATGTTTTCCTATCACTTTACGTGGTCCATATTTTTCATCACCTACTAAAGGAAAGCCAATATATTTTAAATGAACCCGTATTTGATGCGTTCGTCCTGTTTCTAATTTACAACTAATAAGGGTATAAGGACCAATTCGTTCTATGACTTCAAAATGGGTAACCGCATTCCGGCCTCCTGGAATAACCGCCATTCTTTTACGTTCGTTTTTATCACGACCTATAGGGGCATCTATCGTTCCTTTATTATGTTTAATAATACCCTGACACAATGCATAATAAACTCGTTTTGTCGTTTTATCTTTAAATTGTTGAGCAAGAAACTGGTGTGCCTGGTCATTTTTAGCCATGATTAGAAGTCCAGATGTATCTTTATCAATTCGATGAACAACACCTGGACGACATATCCCATTAATACCAGATAAATCATCACAATGATAAAGAGCAGCATTTACTAAAGTTCCTGATAAATGTCCATTAGCAGGATGAACAACCATACCACTTGGTTTATTGATGACAATGACATCTTCATCTTCATAATAGATATCTAAAGGGATATTCTCAGGTTTGATTTCTGATACTTCAGGGTCTTTGACTTTGATAGAAATAAAATCTCCCCAATTTACTTTATAACTAGGTTTTTCTATTTTTTTATTGACCCTTATTAAGTCTTCTTCTAACATTTTTTTTATTTTATTTCGTGAAAAATCACTAAATTGACTAGATATTAACTTATCTAATCGTTCATTTGCATCTTCTTCTTGTACAATATATACTAAAGTTTCCAATATATCACCATTATTCTTTTAAAATAATCACTGAAATAATAAATCCAATCATTCCAAGTGTTAATAGTACATCCGCTATATTAAACACCGGAAAATTATATCTGAATATGTAAAAATCAAAAAAATCGATTACTTCCTTACGAAAGAGTCGGTCAATCATATTTCCAGCTGCACCGGCAACAATAAATAGCATAGATATTGTGTAAATTTTTTTGTTAACTAGATCGCCATCTTTAAATAAAAAGTAAGTAAATAATACGACTGATAAAATCGAAATAATCGATAGTAATGCGGTTTGATCCTTTAAATTTCCCCAAGCAGCTCCTGTATTTCGAATCGAGGTAAGATGAAAAAAACGATCAATTACAACAATAGATTGTCCTTCACTCATATATTTGATAACTAATAATTTGGTTATTTGGTCAAGAACAATAAGTCCACTTATGATTAATATATAAATTACCATAAAAACCTCCATTTATATATATAATAATTTAATGTAATAATATACTTTTATAAGTATGAATGACAAAACAAGAGCTTCGATATACAAATAATGATAAACATATTTTAATTTAAGTTTATTCTTTTGTAAATGGTAAGTACCATACTGTTTATGGACATAGTTAAAACTAAAATAATAAATTAAAATGGTACAAATTACAACAATCAAAATAAACAATCGTTCAGAAATATAAGCAGATAAAAATAAATTAACAAAAAACGCAATAGTTAAGGTCTCAATAAACAAAACTAATAAGCGAGTCAAATTTAATATGTCCCGAAAACTTTTATTCTGATAGGTATTTTTATATATAGATTTAATTATTTTGCCCATAATGTTCCGTTAAGTAATTAATCGCATCATCTAAAGTTTTCACAGGGACAATGATTATATCTGAATTCATAATTTCTTTTGCTTTTAAGGCGTCTTTATAATTATTGTGTACAGCTTTATCATTACCACCAAGATAATCAATATCTGGAGCAAAAAAAATATCAACATTGGCCTTACAAGCACCAAAAACTTTTTGATTGATACCGCCAATAATACCAACATTCCCTTGTACATCTATAGTACCTGTACCAGCTATTTTTAATCCATAGGTTATATCAACAGGGGTTAACATATTATAAACACTTAATGTTTGAATTAGCCCAGCAGAAGGACCATAACCAGTTGTATCAATGATATTAAAATTTGGATATGAATGGGTTGAATCAAAGATATAGTTACTATAGGTATATACTCCTAATATACAATTGTCATTTTTATCCTTTTCTTTTTGTATATTTAATGTGATTTCTTTTTCATCTCTTAAAACAGTAATGTAAAATGATTCGTTACATTCTATACTTTTCAATTCATTACTTAATTTATCATAATTAGTTATTTCTGTGTTATTAATTTTGACAATGATATCCCCAACTTCTAGAATTTTATAAGCAGGTGAATCCATGAGTCGATAAATAATCACCTGTCCATTTTCGGTATAATGAATCTCTTTATTAGCAGTATCATAAGCTGCGATTAAAGAAGTATTAATTGAATTTAACTTTTGTAGTCGGTCCTGTTTAGTTATTTCTGCGATTGGTATTTTTCTTTCTACTTTACCCATTTCACGAATTTCAGCTTTATTATTTAATTTTGCCAATAAGAATTGAAAAGGACTTGGTTTTGTTACAACAGATACATAAGATGAATTAAAGGAACCACTTGATGGGTAAGACTGTTCAATTTCCACAAATTCTTCAGCACTGTTAACACCGCCAGGTAAATATAATTCATAGGGCATTGGGTAAAGAAAAAATAACATTAATATTCCATAAAGAAAACCATATAAAATAATACCTTTAAAATGATCTTTTAACCAATTCATTTAAATCGCCTACCTCTTAGTCTTTATCAATCTGAGTTGTTATATTTATATTGATTTCATCAAATAAACGGTATTTAATTTGACTTGAATCAAACATTCTTTTAGAAGCAATAGTTGAGTCTGTATTATAATATTTATCTTCAAAATAAATGACTTCTTTTATACCGCTTTGAATAATTAATTTAGCACATTCATGACATGGAAATAAGGTAACATACATCTTACAATTTTTTAAATTTGATGTTGAATTTAATATAGCATTCGGTTCAGCATGTACCACATAAGGATATTTCGTATCTAGCCATTCTCCATCTCTATCCCAAGGATAATCTGAATCACTACACCCAATAGGTAATCCATTATAGCCAATACCTACAATTCGATTATCAGCATTAACAATACATGCACCAACTTGAGTATTCTCATCTTTACTTCTATTTGCAGATAAAAGGGCTATTCCCATAAAGTATTGATCCCATGATATATAATCTTTTCGCATCCTATCACCTCGTATAATGTAATTACAGTCATAATTTGCTGTAATTACAAATTTTATATTATAATTATATTTAATAACTAGTAGACTATTTTCTGTCACCTTACAGCTTATAAGACTGTTTAATTGAGTTTATAGCTACAGCTTTATTTAATATGTTAATGAGTTAGTTACAGCGAATAGACTGTTTATCAATAGCGAGGTTACATTTATAAAGTTTGTAGTGACACGCTACTAGTAATTGTTATTTATATGGGAGGATTTATATATCATGATTTATGTAGGTATTGATGTTGCTTCGAAAAAACATGATTGCTTTATTACTGATCACAACGGAGTAGTTCCCTGTGATGTATTTACGATTACTAATGATATTGAGGGTTTTAAAAAACTCTCTAAAGTTATTAATGACTTTAAAGAGTTAGTTAATGATAATTATGTGTGTATAGGATTAGAGTCTACAGGGCATTATTCTAAGAACATACTGAATTATCTTTTTGACCAACAATTTGATGTTTACTTATTTAATCCACTTTTAACCAGTATGGCTAAGAAAGCTTCATCTGTTCGTAAAACTAAAACAGATAAAACCGATGCAAAAGCCATCTGTAAATTTCTACAAGGAAATTGGAAAGACTTCCAACCCTATACAAGAAAATTATACCATGCCGAAGAACTAAAGTCATTAACACGTCACAGAATTAGATTAACTAAAGAGATTTCTCAAACTAAAATTCAATTATCTAATCTAATTGACTATGCTTTTCCAGAATATAAAACTGTATTTAGTAACTTATATATAAATTGTTCATTAGAATTATTAAAAACCTACTCTATTCCTTCTGTAATCAAAAACACACGTATAGATGCGTTATCTAATCTTCTTAAAAAGCATTCTAAGGGCCATCACTATTTAACCACTGCGAAATTAATTAAACAATTAGCGAAAGAATCTATTGGCGATGATGCTTCATATTATGCTTTTGAAATCCGATTAATTGTTGAGAAAATTCAGTTTTTAAATTCACAACTAGATCAATACGATAACTACATAAAAGAAATAATGGATAAACACTTTTCTATAATTCTTTCTATTCCTGGCGTTGGATATACAACAGGAGCAATATTAATTGCCGGTATTGGCGATATTTCATTATTTTCTAGTGAAGATAAACTAGTTGCTTTTATTGGTGCTGAACCATCTATTTATCAATCTGGTGAATTTGAATCTAGTAATTCGAAAATGTCAAAACGAGGCTCAAAATACATGCGTTATGCAATACATCATGTATCTAATAGAATCATTCATTCAGATGAAAAATTCTCTAAATATTATCAAAAAAAGATTAATGAAGGTAAACACCATTTTGTTGCATTAAGCCATGTAGGAAAGAAAGTTATAAGAACCATATATTCTATATTGAAATATAATACAGCTTATGTAACTAAACATTAACATATTAAATTATCAAAGATCTAAAACTCAAAGTTCCTTGAGTTCTTTTTAGCATACTTATTTATTTAGAAAATATTTTTTAAAATTTTTATTAAAAAACACTTGCATTCTAAATAGTTAACTCATTATTAATGATTATATCATAAATTAAGAAGGGTTAAAACAATATATTTATTTTATTACATTCAAGAAAACCTCTTATCAAAAGGATAAGAGGTAAACGATTATAAAACTTCAAGAACTTTATAACCTGTTTCTGTGACAGCATTTTTTAATTGACTATCTGATACACCTTCATTTGTTTCTACAACTGCTTGTTTTTCTTCTAAACTAACGTCCACTTGAATGACACCATCTACTTCCATCAAGGCATTTTTTACATGCATTACACAATGTTTACAAGTCATTCCTTCAATTATTAATTTTTTTTTCATTATTCATTTCCTTCCTTTTGTTAATTTTATTTCTATTTAAATGGTTTGAATTTTTTTAATCTTAAAGCATTTGTCACAACGGATACAGAACTAAAGGCCATTGCAAAAGCAGCAATCATCGGATTGAGTAATGGACCACCAAATAGATGTAGTAATCCAGCAGCAATGGGAATTCCTAAAGTATTATAACCAAACGCCCAAAATAAATTTTGTTTAATATTTCGAATCGTTTTTTTACTTAAATCAAATATTGTAGGAACATCCATTAAATCACTACGCATTAAGACAATATCTGCTGATTCCATCGCAACATCAGTACCAGAACCAATCGCAATACCAATATCTGCTTGTGCTAAAGCTGGTGCATCATTAATACCATCCCCTACCATAGCGACTTTTAAGCCTTCTTGTTGCAGTTTTTTTACTTCATATGCTTTATCCTCTGGCAATACTTCTGCGAGTACACGGTCGATTCCTACTTCTCTAGCAATCGCTTGTGCAGTTTTTTTATTATCACCGGTAATCATAACTACTTTAATACCCATACTATGTAGTTGGTTGACCGCTTTTTTACTATTTTCTTTTACGATATCAGCAACTGCGATAATTCCTACTAGTTTATGATCTATCGCAATAAACATCGGTGTTTTACCTGCTTCAGCTAAACGTTCAGAATCTTTATATAATGTAATTTCAATATTTTTATCATTCATTAATTTAGCATTCCCTAAAATAACTGTTTTACCATCTATTGTAACTTCTATTCCATGGCCAGGAATTGCTTCAAATTGGTTTACCTTGAGAAATGTTAATTTCTCTTCTATAGCTTTATTGACAATTGCTTCACCTAAGGGGTGTTCGGATCCTTTTTCACTTGATGCAGCGAGTTGTAGTAATTCATTTTCATTAATACCACTTGTTACGATTATGTCTGTTACTTTCGGTTTTCCTTCTGTAATGGTACCAGTTTTGTCTAAAACAACGGTTTTAATTTGGTGTGTAATTTCTAATGCTTCACCACTTTTAATTAAAACACCATATTCTGCCCCTTTTCCTGTACCAACCATAATAGCAGTTGGTGTTGCTAGTCCTAAAGCACAAGGACAAGCTATAACTAAAACAGCAATAAATATCGTAAGTGAAAATACTACAGATTCACCAGAAATAAACCATAAAAGTCCAGATACTAACGCAATAATCATGACAATGGGAACAAAATATCCCGCAATAATATCTGCCATTTTAGCGATTGGTGCTTTCGACCCTTGAGCATCTTCAACTAATTTAATAATTTGTGCAAGCGCTGAATCTTTCCCTACTTTCGTGGCTTTAATAGTTATCAATCCATTTTTATTTAGGCTTGCTCCTATAACTTTATGATCAATCGTTTTTTCTACTGGAATACTTTCACCTGTTAACATTGATTCATCAACTGATGTATGTCCAGAAACAACAATACCATCAACCGGTATTTTTTCACCAGGTTTTACAAGAATAAGATCATTTGTCTCAACTTCATCAACAGGAATTATTATTTCTTTTCCATCCTGAATTACAATCGCAGTTTTGGGCGCTAAATTCATTAATTTCTTAATAGCTTCAGATGTTTTCCCTTTTGAAACAGACTCTAAATACTTTCCTAATAAGATTAAAGCTATGATTACACCGGTTGTTTCAAAATATAGACTATAAGCAAATTCATTATTCCCCTGATAGATTTGACTCACTGAAAATAAACTATAAACAAATGCTGCTGATGTTCCAACAGCAACTAAAGAATCCATATTCGGATCAAAACGAAATAATTTCGAATAACCAACGGTATAAAATTTATACCCAGCTAGCATAATTGGAATCACTAAAAGTAATTGCACAACTGCAAAATTTAGTGGATAGTTATCTGGATGTAGAAAACTTGGTATGGGTAACTTTAACATATGACCCATAGCGATATAGAGTAATGGAATCGCAAATACAATAGATACAATAAACTTTGTCCATAATATTTTCATTTCCTTTTCTCGACGGTTTTTTTCATCATCAACATCATTATCTTCAACATCTAATGGCTGATATCCAGCTTTAGAAATCGTATTTTTTAGTTGTGACATCCGTGTTATGGATGGGTCATAAATAACTTTTGCTTTTTCAGAAGCAAAATTAACACTTACTTCATTTATTCCATTCATTTTTTTTAGTGCACGTTCAACAGCAAGTGCACAACTTGCGCAAGTCATTCCTGATATCGGAATCATCACTTCTTTTTCTTGATTCTCTTTTTCTTCTACAACTCCATAACCTGCTTTTTTTACCACATTTTTAATTAAATCAAGATTTGCTTGATTTTCATCAAATTCAATTGATAATTTTTCAGTGGCGAAATTGACATTTGCGTTATTTACTCCTTCTAGTTTATTGACACTTCGTTCAACTGCCCTAGCGCAACTTGCACAAGTCATATCTGTTATGGTAATTATCTTCTTTTTCATGTGACCTCCAACATCTATTTTATATATTTATCAATTATATCGATTATTTCTTCTATTTTGTCATCCCCATGTCCTTCTCTAAACGCATCTTTAACACAATTGTTTATATGATTTTCTAACAATTGTAAATTAGCTTTTTTAAGTAACGCTTGAACAGCTAAAATTTGTTTTGAAATATCAACACAATACCTATCATCGTTTATCATTTTTAATATTCCTTCTATTTGTCCTTTAGATGTTTTTAATAAATTTTCAACTTTTTTATCTTTAATCATACATTTCTCCTCCTCACCCCCCTCCCTATATGGGGTGTGATTTCATTATACTTTATATTTTTTCTTTGTCAAGGATTATGAAAATTTGATAGCAATATTATTTTGCTCAACTTTTCAATATTCTCAACATAATTCAAAAATTTTTTATTTAAAATTATTAAATCTCATACCTCTCATCTGATATAAAATTAAAGGCCTTTAGAGTTTGTAAGCAATTTATGTATAGTTAATATTAAATATTTGTTTATTAAGAAATATGATATATAATTAAATAAATGAACTTATGTATTCTTGTACAAGTGTAGAACGGAGGATAATTTATGAATGATTTATTTTTAGCTGAACCTAATACACAATATCAAAAGAGTTTTGAAAATTACGCTCTTACATACAAGACAAAAAATGCTGAACATTATTTTAATAAATATAAAAAAGCATTAGATAATTACCAAGATTATTTGAACGACTTACATAATTATTCCAAGGGAAACGGACTACCTCAAGGAGAGGTTATAACTTCAACATTCTGGTTAATTGATAATAATGTAGTTGTAGGAGTAGTGAGAATTAGACACCAAGAGGTAGAATGTGCTGGTCATATTGGTTATGATATATCACCAGATTATAGAAATAAAGGTTATGGTTTCCAGATTTTAAAACTGGCACTAGAAAAATCTGTAAAGATAGGAATAAAAGAAGTAATTTTAACTTGTAATATCGACAATGCAGCTTCAAAGAAAATTATAGAAAAGAACAAGGGAAAATTATTAGAAACTATTTTTGATGAAGCAGAAAATGAATATCTGTACAAATATAGTATTACATTAATAACCAACTAACTTTCTTTCACTGTATTCTTAAAAAACGTAATATTAGCTACATCATTTCTTTAACAAATCCTTTATTTTAAATGTCCATAATATTAATATTTAAAAAAACCTAATCCTAGAATTGCACATAGGATTAGGTTTTTAGCTTCAACACAATTATATGATAGTAAAAAATATCTTATTTTTTTCTTAATTAACTATAAACTATGCTCTTTCACAGTAATTGTATCTGTAACATGACTATATATAAGAATGTTTCTAATAGAAAAGGTAACGTTTTAATGCATTAAAAAGGTTCACTTGAAACCTTTTAAATATCTATAAGTTTCCTCCTATGCTGTGACTTTCAAAACAAACACCATCCATATTGCCAAAAATAAAAGACCTAACCAAACCAAATTTAGAGATAAAGCAAGTATATTTAAAACTATATATTCTTTTTTGATAATATTACGAAGAGATAAGAATACTCCTAATAAACTTATAATTGGCATAAAAAACACTATTGTCGATGCGATAAGAAAAAGAGGATTAGGATTTTCATTACCAATAGTTAATAACCCAAAAATAAGTAGTATAATATATAAAAATCCCTGAAAACCAAAACCAAAAAATGGGATTAACATAGGTGCAAACTTACTATTGATATTTTTTTTTACAATACTCATTAAATCCCTCCTATATTTTAATATATACCTTAATTATAACTAACATATAATTATTCAACAATAACTATTAAATATTAATGAATAGCAACATCGTTCACACTAACAGAGTGATTAATAATCAGCATTGATTCTATTCAATTATATCTAATTGACAATATAAGTCCATTTAATTGAAAAGTAAAGCAATCTTAAATCTTTTTCTTATATTTGATAAAGGTATATTTATTAATATATACAACCCTAACCCTTGAATCATAAAAATAGATTTATCTTCAAAAAAGACTAAATTATAAATTATTAATACTAAATGAATAATAATTATTATATAATAATATTTTTTGCCACATTGTAATG
This sequence comes from Mycoplasmatota bacterium, assembly GCA_018394295.1. Lineage (NCBI taxonomy): Bacteria > Bacillati > Mycoplasmatota > Mycoplasmatota bacterium. Next base: position 1,200,764 of record CP074573.1, on the reverse strand, counting down.
TGTTGGTTTATTATCAGTAATTTTAAACACAAAATCTTCTCCTTTAAAAATAAAATTTCATCAATTAATTTTTCATATATATATAAGCAAAAATAACAAACCATTTAAATTTTAAAATATACATACTTATGACCGTAATATTAAAAAAATAAAGGTCTAAGTAAAACTACTTAAACCTCAATACTTAATATTGATAATTAATAATTATTATTTTAATAAGTTATTAATTTCTTCTTTTTGTTCTGTTTTTCTATTTAATGGACGACAATCGTCAGTAACTTTCTTTCCTTTAATTAAAGCATCTGCAAATGCTTTACAACCTGGTTCGCCACAGGTAGTACAATTTAAGCCTGGTAATAATTCAACAATTTTATTAAAACGTGGATCACTATTAGTCACATCAATAATTTCAAGTTTCTTTTTAGCAGGTTTTGCTTTCGTTTTTGCATCATCAATAGAGACTTTATCAGGGTCTTCTCCATTTAAAATTGCTTTAACTTTAGCATAAGTTAAGGCATTTCCTGGTGTACAATTCTTTACATCAGCTTCACCAGCTAGTAATCCCTCAGCCATACCAGAACATCCAGCATAACCACAAGCACCACAGTTAAAACCAGGTAGATTTTCAAGGATTAAATCATATCGAGGGTCTACTTCAACATAGAAGACTTTTGATGCAATCGCCAAAATTAAACCAATAACGGCTCCGATTGCGCCAACAATCCCTGCAACTGTTAATATTTGAATGATTGTATCAGTCATTTAATACACTTCCCCACTATTATTTTTTTTAAGATTATCTTTTATCTCTTTTTTAATTTCAGTAACACGATTTGGTTTTGCATATGAACATGATGTTGATGAACAATGCTCACATTTCAGAGAAGGAAGCTCACATCCTTCAGGCAATGGTGTTTTTTGATTTAAATAGGTTCCAATTGCGAAAAAGGTGATCAGTCCAAAAAAGACTAAAATTGTAATAATAATACCTGGAATATTCATCTTACACTAACCCTGCAAATCCTAAAAATATAATTGACATAATTCCAGCGGTTATTAATGCAATTGGGGCACCTTTAAATGCTTTTGGAACATTCGCATTTTCTAATCTTTCACGAATAGTAGAGAAAATATAAATAACTAATGTAAATCCAATTGAAATTCCGATTGTATAGGCAATCATTTCTGGATATCCAAATTCTTTTTCAGGTTTTACGTTAATTAATGCTATTCCTAAAATAGCACAGTTTGTTGTGATTAAAGGTAAATAGATACCTAACATCTTATAGATAATTGGTGCTGTTTTCTTAATAAACATTTCAACAAATTGAACAACACCAGATATAACTAAGATAAACACGATTGTTTGTAAATAACCTAAATCTTGTTCTTCTAAGATTAAGTCATTAATCGCAAATGTAACGATTGAAGATATTAACATAACGAAAATAACAGCAAGTCCCATTCCAATAGCCGATTGACTTTTCTTAGAAATCCCCATAAATGGGCAAATTCCTAAAAATTGTGTTAGGATTACGTTTTGGATTATTATACCTTCAATACCTAATTTAATTAAATCACTAGCATTCATCTTCTAACTCCTCCTAAGCTTTAGCTGTTTTTTGCTTTTTAGTTTCTTTATCATTTTTGAAAATTGCATTTATTATAGCTAATAAAAATCCTAATGTGATAAAGGCACCTGGTGCTAAAGTAAGTATTGACATTGGCTCAAATGCATTATTTGGAATTAAATTTAATTTAAGATTAATATCTCCATAAATAAAGAGTGTTAGAGCTCCATCTCCTAATAATTCTCTAAAAAATGCTAATACAACAATTGCGATTGTATATCCTACACCCATTCCTAATGCATCAATAATAGAATTTCCAACGTTATTTTTACTTGCATAAGCTTCAGCTCTACCTAATATAACACAGTTAACAACGATAAGTGGAATAAAGATTCCTAATTGATCGTATAGACTTGGTAAAAATCCTTGCATAACCAGTTGTACAATTGTAACTAATGTCGCAATAACAACGATATAAGCAGGAATTCGGACCTCATCAGGTATAAAATTCTTAATTAAAGATACAATGATGTTTGATAATACCAATACTATGGTAAAAGCAACACCCATCCCTATTGCACCAAATAAAGTAGAAGTAACACCAAGTACAGGACACATTCCTAGTAATAAAACAAATACTGGATTTTCAGAAAAAATCCCTTTTAGAAAGTTTTGTGCTTTATTCATCTGCTCCCACCTCTACTTTCAGATTTTCGTTGAAATATTGTAAAGCATTATTAATTCCATTAATGGTTGCTTTTGAAGTGTAAGTAGCACCACTTATTATATCAACGTTTTTGTCAGTATCATTGTGATAATACACTTCTCCAGATTTTCCATTGAATTGTTCAATAAATTTATCAATCGATTTGACTTTGGCTCCAGGTCCTGATTCATTAAAAGTTATATAAGTATATCCTAAAACTTCACCATCAATGTTAATACCCACTACTAGAACCATTCCTCCACCGTAACTTTCAGGTGCTTTAACTTCTAATACATATCCAACTAAATTTCCATCTGCATCTATAGCATCATAAATTGAATTTACATATTTAGAATCAGTAACTTCAGGATGATCCTCAGTCGCATTGTCTTCTTTGTTTTCATTTGGTACTGATGGGAACCACTTAATCATATATTTATTAATTTTAGTTAATTTAACTTGTCTAATAGGCTCTTTGGTTAATTCATAAGTTGCACCTAAAATTAACCCACTAAAACCAGCAATAATAAGAAGAACAGCTGTTAAATGAAGAGTTTTTTTCATTATGCAGCACCTCCTAAACTAACTGCAGTATAGAATGTTACGCCGATTGCAAGTAAAATAGTAACAATCCATAGTGCCCACTCTTTCTTTGTAATACCACGATCTTGACCCATATAGAAACTGTCCATAACAGGAACAAACATATTCATAAATAATATAGAATACAATACTCCTTCAGGAAGATTACCTAAAACACGAATCGCAAAGGTAATAATCGCTAAATATATCGCAAATATTGCTCTTCCTCGACGAGTAATTGGAGAGGTTACTGGTTCAGTAGCCATAAACACAGCACCAAACAATAATCCACCAGTTAATACATGGAAGATTGGAAAATATAGTGCTAATGTCTGTAAAGTAAATGGCTCACTAAGTGGTGTTCCTAAACCATTATATAAAGCAACAAACCACGTCATAAGAAATACTAAACCAACATATAAAACTGGAACAAACCAATCAATTGTTTTCTTAATAGATAAATAGATAAATGCGATAATAATCCAGAATGATAGACTTTCACCTAATGCACTTGGATACAATCCAAAGAATAATTTCCAAAAAGAACCATAAATCGCTTGAAATGAATCAAAACTTAATAATGCTCCTTCTTGGGCTGCTTTAACAAGTGGTGAAGCAGTCGCAATTGCATCTGTACTTCCAAATCCAGTGTATTTTACTGCTTTTCCTAATGTTTGTGCATATGCAATAGTAATGAAAGCTCGTCCAACTAAAGCAGGATTAAAGATATTATGTCCTACCCCACCAAATATTGATTTACCAATAATAATTGCAACAAATCCACCAATTATAACAATATATATAGGTGTTCCTAATGGTAAAGATAATGCATACAACATCCCTGTAATAGAAGGGTATGTTGTTGCCATATTTCTAAACCATCCAGCAAAATCATTAAAGTCTTTATTAACATATCTATTCCAAATCGATTCAGCTGCGATACATGAAAATACCCCAGCGAAAATAACTAAGCCTGCGCGAATTGCAACTATAATTCCTTCAGAAAATGAAGCTCCTAAATACTAATAGGCAAATCTGAATTAACATTGCGAGAATGGCCATAGGATAAGTTGTAATAGGCAAATCCAACATATATTTATGTGTTGAATTACCACTATGTATATGTGGATGCGGATCTACTTGAATTTTAGCCATGATAATTCTCCTTCCCTATCAATTACTTTTTCTTTCTATTTCTAGCTGTATAATATGATTTACCCTTTTTAACTGCTTCACTAACTTCAATATGTGATGGGCATACATAAGTACATGTACCACAACTAATACATTTAACAGTATCTAATTTACCTAATAATTTCTCATCCTTGGCAATAGACGCTGTTCTAATTAAAGTTGGTTGAAGTCCAGCAGGACAATATTTAACGCAATTACCACAGCGAACACATGGCTGTTCATCACGTACAAAATGTTTACTATCATGTTCTGAAAAATGTAACACATCCAATAAGACATCTCCAACTGGTTTATTATGTGGTACTTCATATTCACTAGCACCACCTAACACTAAAATACCAGATACTGCTCGAGTTACAACAAACTCTTCACTTTTTGGGTAACCCCCATCATTGGTCCACCAGAAATAACTCGTACGTCATCAAAGTCATCTGATATTCCACCGGATTGTTTAATTAAATCAGACGCTAGTGTTCCAATACGCACACGATAATTAGCAGGTTTTACAACGGCCTCACCTGTAACAGTAACAATACGTTCTATTACTGGGATTCCTTTTCTAATAGCATCAGAAATAGCAACAGAAGTTGAAACATTATTAACAATTACACCACATTCAAATGGATAAGTTTCATAAGAACGTTTTAAAGTACGATAGACAATTTGTCTTTCCCAACCAGCAGGATACTCATCAGGTACTTGGATCACATTTATATGATCATATTGTTCTGCTGCTTTTACAAGTAAATCGTATACCGCTTTCTTTCCTTTTTTAATCGCAATAATACCATTTTCAGCATCTGCAACCTTCATCATGATATGTAAACCATCAATGACACGGTCCGTTTCTTCTGTCATCATTCTATAATCAGCTGTAATGTATGGCTCACATTCAGCTCCATTTAAAATAATCGAATCAATATCTTTAGTATTTTGATACTTTAAAAATGTTGGGAATCCAGCCCCACCTAAACCTACAACACCAGCAACTCGCATAATTTCTAATAGTTTCGTATTATCTACTTCATCTAAATTAGAAATTGGAGTGAATTCTACAGGAGTATCTTGAAAATCATTTTTAATTTTAATACAGACATATGGTAATCCCGTACGATGTAATTTTCGCTCATTTCCAATGACTTCTCCACTTACTGATGAATGCTTTACTAGTGGTAATCCTTTTTCTCTAGTTCTTTCAGCAATTTTTTGCCCAAGTTTTACTTTATCTCCAGGTTTAACATATATTTCAAAATCAGAACCTTTTGCTGATAATGGAATATAGACATATTCTGGAGATATATATTTAACTGAAGATAATTTAGAAGTATCATCCTTTTTACCAGGAATATGGATTCCTTTTCTTGCTTCAAATAACTTCATCCTAACACTCCTTTTTAATAATTTCGTTCCTACAAATTATAACCTTATTACCTAACAAAGTAAATAATTGTATAAAATTTCACAAAATTTTCAAAGTATATTTTGATTATTTACAACCTCTATTACAGTATACTTAAGTAATTCAAAATAAAATATTTATTATAAACACATAATTGATTTAAACGCTAAAATGATAAGAATTAGTCCACCAAGAATCGTTGCTTTATTTCCAATGATTTTTTTTAGGTGCATTCCACTCGCTGCACCAATAAAGGAAAATATAAATGTTATCACTCCAATAGAAATTGAAGCTCCCCATATATTGTTATTTAACAATCCATAAGATATTCCAGCAGCAAAAGCATCAATGCTTGTTGCTGTTCCATAAATTAAGAGAATTTTGAGTGTTAAAAAGCGATACTCACCTGTTTTTAAACACTTATTCTTTTTACATTGATAACAATTCTCATAACCACAAGTATCTTTATTTTTACTAAAAGAATCTTTCAACATTTTTAATCCTAAAAATGCAAGTAGTATACCTGAAACAATAGAATTATATGAAGACATTTCTTTTCCAAAAATAAACAAAGCAAAATAACCTAATAAAAATAAACCTGCTTGAAAAAAACCAAAAGTAATCCCAATCATAAACCTTTGACTAAATTTCTTCGCTAACCCACTCATTCCTAAAGTAATAGATATCGCAAAAGCATCCATTGCTAAAGCTACTGAAAGCATGATAATAATAATAAATTCTTCAATCATATAATAACATTATTCTCCTTATTTTTTTTAGTAATCTATCTATACTAAACAAAAAAATAAAGACTTTTAATACAATAGAAAAAACTATCATATTAAAAGTCTCACCATGATCTAAATAATCATAATAAAGCCAGGATAAACCAGTATGTTGACTTTATTGTCCGTATATGGATAGCTACTCCCTTTTAACGCTATTTAAATTATAAGATATGTCAATATAATTGTCAAACAGTTATGTTACTTTCTCCCAAAATTTAGATGATACTTGTACAATACTTCCTATTAATAGTAATGTGAGTAACGTACCAATGCCTATATTATTTAATGGTTTTCCATGAAACGTACCAATTGATATCGCAACTATAAACACTGTAGTCTCTGTTAATGTCTTAGCAGTTAAAAAGTTTAACTTAAATTTTTTCATTAAACTTATCATTAAAATATCAGGCGCTGTAGGTGGGAGTTTCGATAATACAAGTAATGATATTCCACTCCCTAATAATATAATACTTAGAAAAAATAATGGAACTCGTACAACTAGTGAACTAATATCAAATGAAAAAATATGAATAGACCAGATATCAATCAATCTTCCTAATATAAAACCTGTAATAACTGCTAAAAAACTTCTTAGATGAAAATAAAACAGTTGTGAAATCAATATCGTAATAATACCTACTATAAAAACCCAAGTTCCAAATGTCAAATTGTAAAATTCACTAAGATTATTATGTAATACATCCCAAGAGCCAATACCAATATCTGCCCTTATATATAATCCAACACCAATTGCTATTAAATTTAACGCTATAATAAATTGTATAATTTTTTTAAATAATTTCATACTATCTCAAATCCTAATAATTAATTTTTGTCATGCTTATATATAATAGCATACATAAAACTAAAAATAAAATGCATATTTTAGGATTTTGTTTCCATTATTCTTAAATACTAATATTATGAAGACTTTTATGATCTAAGAAGGTAAAACTTAACATTCTTTTCGCATTTTAATTAAATGGATATTGGTATTTTTCTATAATTAAAAAACTCTATTGTTGAACTTATATCAATCAAGTAGAGTTTTTTGTTTTGATTTTATATTAAATTATTGTTATTTAATGGTAATATCTCCAGATGTGGTATTTATATTGATATTATTTAAACTATCTCCTACTCTTCCACTAACATGATGTTCATAATTTGATCCACTTACTAAATATTCAAACTTAATCTTAATATCACCTGATACTGAATCTGTTGCAAAATTAAATGATGCATCTTGATTAACATCTAATACTACATCACCTGATACACTATTAACCTTGATATCAAAGTTATCACTTATTTCATTTATTTCTAATTCACCTGAAGTTGATGATGCGTTAAGATTTCCACTCAAAGCATCTATTTCAATATCACCTGATATAGAATCTAAACTTACTTGAGAAGTAACTGTGTCAAGTGATATCTCACCTGAAGTGGTATGTATCGTGGTACCATTTGCCACTGTCATATTCTTTAAATCAATATCACCTGAAATTGATTTAAACCTCCCTTTATTTAACGTTAAATTACTTGCTTCAACCTCTCCTGATACGCTACGGATGTTTAAATAATCTAATGTCATATCATGAAGTTTCACATCAGAAGATACTGTACTAATATAAAGATTACCTTCATATGTACTAGGTAAATAAACATCCATTTTTGTATCTCTGAAAAATGAGATTCCGAAACAATAGGAACTATTATTGGCGTCAAACTCAATTGTATTATTAGATTTACTTGCATTTAATTTATAATCTACCTTACATAAAAAACAATTGATTTCTCCATAATACTTTACTTTGATTTCATTACTATCAACATAGATAAAATTGACATCAGCACTTGTTGATTTTATATTTAATTGATCAACATCATCAATAGTAAATACTTTTTCTTCATCAATTTTGATCGTTTTATTAAAATCTACTCCATCAGATGCTCCGAAAGCTATAATAGCACCTATCCCTGAAAATATAAAGATACAAACTAATGTTATAATAATTTTTTTAGTCATATTTATTTTCTCCTATTCATAATAATACTTAAATTAAATTTAAAATACTTTATGGTTATTATATAAAACCATTTAGATAAATAAACTGTCCCAATCGTCCATAATCCACCTAGAGAAGAAATTGCTAATCCAACAAAAATCCCTAGTATAGGGCTTGGAACATTATCAAAGAAGTTTGGAAAAAATGGTGCAATAATCACAAATAATCCACTTACAATAAACGCAACACCAGATACAAATAATGCAAATATCGTAGCTGCAACAGCAATGAAAGGCCCTAATATGAAAACTAAATTAAAGAAACCTAATCCTAATGAAGCAAATAATGCGCGAAAGAAATTTCCGACTGTAAACGATTCTTCAACTCTAGTAATCATATAATTAGCTCTCATCTCTTTAGCTAAAGATTTTGGATGACCTAATGATTTTGCGATATCTTCTTCTTCTCTTCCCTCATTCATTCCAATCGTAAAATGCTCTTCATAATCATATAATATATCTTTTTTATCTTGTTCTGGTATCCCTTTTAATTGTTCATTAAAAACTTTCATAAATTCTCTTTTATTCATACGCTTCACTCCCCTTCAATAATCTATTTACTCCTTTAGTAAATGAAAACCATTCTGCTTTTAGGTCCTTTAAAATATTTCTTCCTGCTGGACTCAGTTCATAATATTTTCTTGTTGGACCTTCTTGTGACTCTTCTAAATAGGTTGTCACATATCCTTCTTTTTTCAATCTAGATAACAATGGATAAATTGTTCCTTCACTAATTGTAAAACTGCGTGAGATATTGTTAACTAATTCATATCCATAACAGTCTTTTTGATCTAGTATAGAAAGAACACATAACTCTAATACTCCTTTTTTAAATTGTATATTCATTTTGAACCTCCTCTTAATTACATGAGCATTATAACACACGGTACCTTTCATTGCAAGGTACTATACAATATTTTATTACTTTTTTTTAAAATTGTTCATAAAATCGTTAATTTATTAACAAAAACTTCAAAAATAAAACCATAAAATAGTTTTATCCAACTTGTTAAGTTATTTTTTAAATGAAATGTGAATAATATACATTAATATATTCCCTTAGTTGCGTAAATCTATGCACTATTAACGTCATAGATGAAATATCACTATTATTTCCGTTGTAAAGGAAATTTCTTTTTGCTATAATGATAATGAAAGGTGGAATATAGATGTATTATGCAATTATTGGTGATATTATAAACTCAAAGAAAATTAATAATCGTTTAGCAACACAAGAAAAGTTAAAACATTATTTAGAAATAATAAATAAAGAATATCAAGATGATATAGCTGCCAATTTTATTATTACTTTAGGTGATGAATTTCAAGGACTTTTAAAAACATCAACACATTTATTTACAATATTAAATAAAATTGAAATTGTTATGCGACCATTAAGAATTAGATTTGGTATTGGTGTAGGAGATATTCTCACAAAAATAGATAATAAAATGTCCATTGGATCTGATGGTCCTGCTTGGTGGAGAGCTCGAGATATGATTTCTGACTTAAAAAAGAATCAAACAGGATTAAAACTGATCTCTAATATAAAAATTGCTGGAATCGATGATCAAAATATCTTGGATTTACTGAACATTAATTTAAGTTTTTGTTATTCTGTCAAAAGTAATTGGACTAAAGAACAAAGAGAAGTTAATGATTATATTACGTTGCATTATGGATTAACAGACCATTTTATTCAAAAAAGAGTTGCTGAAGAGATGGGATTAAGTCCTGTAAACGTAAATAAAAAATTAAAATTATCATTGTTTTATGATTTAGTCTATGCTCAAAATACAATTATGAAAATTTTAGAAAATGAAAGGTGAACGGTAAGATGACTATTGGGATAGGGATGTTATTTTTCATTACTCATGTTTTAGGTGATTTTTATTTATGTAATCAAAAATTGACTATTTATAGTGAGATTGATAAAAAAAATACCAGTAATAAAGATATCATAATTCATTCAGTTATTTATCAAATCTTATTTCTAATATTATTAATATTTTTTGGGGTTAATATAAAATTTATAATAACTTTTTTATTGATAGGGATTAGTCATTATATTGTTGATACCTTCCTGTTTTTTATTCAAAAAATAAAGTCCCTACCTAACACAAGGATATATCGTCATTTATTTTTTATTAAACAAACCATTCCTATATTAATTATTTTTCTATGCTTATGGTATCTTAAATCTGAAACAATTTCATCACATATCGCTTTAAAGATATTTGTTAATGATTTTTACTATATTCGCTTAGTCTTTGCATTTTTATTAGTAGGAAAACCTAGTAATGTTGTATTTAAAAAAATTTTTACACGATTTAAACCAGATAGCCTATCTGAAATTACAACAGATGATAAAACATATCAAAAAGCTGGAGCAACCATTGGTACGTTAGAAAGAATGCTTATTCTTATTTGTATTATCAATGGTTTGTATTCTTCCATTGGTTTAATATTTACCGCTAAATCAATTGCTCGATATAATAGAATTAGTAATGAACCTGCTTTTTCAGAATATTATTTGTTAGGCACACTATCAAGTGTTTTATTTACAATCATCATCTATATAATTAGTTTTACGATATTTTAAGATAAATAGTTTTACAACTCAAAGGAAAATAACCATTTTTATCATTCATACGATAAGTATCTATTCAAATTATCTAAAATGTAATATCTTAATAGCGGACAAGAAAAGTATTGATATATTTTCCCAAATACACTAAGAGCCTCAAAAAAAAGATGTTAAGCATTGTCCCTTAACATCTTTTTTGTATTTGTAGATTATTTATTAAAATTTACTATCATCAACACTATTTAAATAAGCTTCAATTGGTTCTACAACTGATTTAATACATCCATCCTCAAATGGATTTTTTAAACCTGCATTTTCAACTAAAGATAGGAATGGTTTAGTTCCACCTAATTGACATAGTTTCAAGTAACTATCCCAAGCTTTTTCTCTATCTTCTCTTGACTTAACCCAATATTGGAAAGCACATACTTGAGCTAAGGTGTAATCAATATAATAGAAAGGAGCCCCAAAAATATGACCTTGTTTAAACCAGAATCCACCTCTATTAAAGAAATCATTATCTTCATAATCTCTATGAGGTAAATATTTTTGTTCAATCTCACGCCATTTTGCTTTTCTTTCTTGTTGAGTTGCATTTGGATTTTCATATACAAAATGTTGGAATTCATCGACTGTTACTCCATATGGAATAAATAGAACAGCACTACTTAAATGAGAAAACTTATATTTCGCCTCATCTTCTTGGAAGAATAAATTCATCCATGGCCATGTGAAGAATTCCATACTCATTGAATGTATTTCACAAGCCTCAAGTGTTGGCCAATTGTATTCAGGCACTTCATACTTTCTACTACTATACACTTGAAAAGCATGTCCTGCTTCATGTGTTAAAACATCAACATCACCACTTGTACCATTAAAGTTAGAGAAAATAAATGGTGATTTATGGTTTGAAATATAGGTACAATACCCTCCACCTGCTTTGCCTTTTTTGGCAACAAGATCCATTAAATGATGTTCTGTCATGAAAGTAAAGAATTCATCGGTTTCTTTTGATAATTCATGATACATTTTTTTAGCATTATTTATCATCCATGCTTCATCACCTTTAGGCGTTGCATTTCCTGATAAAAATTCTAGTCCCTCATCATAATATTTTAAGCTCTCAACACCTAAACGTTTCGCTTGTCTTTTTAATAATTTTTGTGCAACTGGAACTAAATCATTTAATACTTGTTTACGATAATTGGCTACCATTGGAGCATTGTAATCAGTTCTTGTAAATCTGTCATATCCTAATTGTACAAAATTTTCATAACCTAATTTTTTCGCAATTGTATCGCGAACATGAACTAATCCGTCATATATTTCATCCAGTTTTTCTTCGTTTTCAACGAAAAAATTCGTTATCGCAAGCTGTGCATTTTTTCTTGTCTCTCTATTTTTTGATTGAGCGAATGGGGTCATTTGTGATAAATTACGCTCTTCACCTTCGAAAGGAATTTTAGCTGAAGCTAATAATTTCTGATAAGCACTAGCAAGTTTATTTTCCTTTTGTAGTTCTTCAATTATATCCGGCGAAAAAGTCTTTAATTCTAAATTTGCGATATTAAATAGATGTTTTCCCCACTTTTCTTCTAACTCTTTTTTGAATTTTGAATTTACCAAAGCTTTATAGTACTTATTAACTTGTTCTTGATACAACGGACTGTTCTCATCAAAAAAATCCATTTCTTTTTCATAAAACTCATCCACTGTATTAATAGAATGTCTAATACTTACTAATGTTTGCATGGTATCAAAATCATTACGCAATTGGATAATAGCTTTCATTGCTTCATCTACCTCGTTAAATGATTTTGATTCGTTAAACTGACTTAGTAATGCTTCGAAATTCTTCTTAAGTTCATCCATATCAGGTCGAACATACTTAAAATTTTCAAATTTCATATAAACCTCCATTTTCTATTTAATAAAACCCTGGAAATATTCCAACGTTTCATTATAACCAAACTATAAAAAAATAATTATTTAGTAATTATATTATATCATAAAAGGAAAATATTAGGAAATAATTTAACAAAAAAACATCATAATTTATATATATAATTTAGATATAGTATACCTTTTCTATACAAGTGGATTTGTAATGTATATTATTGTTCCTCTATGACGACTTTATGACTTCTTTTTCTTTCTAATAAAGTTAAATATTTTTTTCTTAAACGAATATCATCTGGAGTTATTTCAACTAATTCATCATCATTGATAAATTCTAATGCTTCTTCTAATGTAAAGATTTTTGGTGTAGCTAAGCGCATTGATTCATCACTATTTGACGAACGCATATTGGTTAACTTTTTATTTTTACATGGATTAACAGTTAAATCGGTATTTTTATTACATATACCAATTATCATTCCTTCATAAACCTTTATACCTGGGTGAATGATCATTTGACCTCGGTCACTTAAATTATTTAGTGAGTATGTCATCGCATCTCCATTTTCTTGAGATATCATTACACCATTGATTCGTTGTGGAATTTGCCCATTATGTTTATCAAATTTTTCAAATCTTCTTACTAATGTACCTTTACCTCGCGTATCATTAATGAATTCACTACGATAACCTAACAAACCTCTAGTTGAAACTAAAAATACAATTTTAGCATAACCTTTTTCAACATTCATATTTACTAAGTTACCTTTTCGTAAATTTAATTTTGTGATAACAACGCCACTATACTCTTCAGGAACATCACAAACCACACGTTCAATTGGTTCAAGTAATGTATTTCCTGATCGATGCATTATTACTTGTGGCTTAGAAACAGCAAGTTCATATCCTTCTCGTCGCATATTTTCAATAAGTATCGATAAATGAAGTTCGCCTCTTCCTGATACTTTAAATCCTTCAACATCATTAATTGGTTCGACTTTTAAGCCTACATTAACTTCTAATTCTTTTTCTAAGCGACTTTTTATATGTCTTGAAGTTACATACTTACCACTACGACCAGCAAAAGGTGATTTATTAACTAGAAAATTCATCGATAATGTGGGTTCTTCAATATTTATTTTTTCCATTGGAATAACATTATCTTCCTCACAAATTGTTTCACCAATAGAGATATCACTAATTCCTGAAATAACGACAATATCACCACTATACGCAATTGGAACAGGGAGTCTTTTAAGACCTGTGTAGTTAAATACTTGTGATATTTTTCGTTTAACTATTTTACCCTCACTATTGTATACTGAAACAATCTGACCTTCTTTTATTTTCCCTTGATAGATTCTTCCAATCCCTAGTCGTCCAATATATTCATCATATGCTAGTGATGATATTTGAAGTTGTAATGGTTTTTCACTATAATTAGGATAATGATTTACATGGGAAATAATTGTTTCAAATAATGGTGCGATATTTTTATTATCATCTTCCATATCATATTTAACAATGCCATCTCGAGCTATCCCATACAGTATAGGAAAATCAAGTTGTTCATCATTGGCATTTAACTCTACAAATAAGTCAAAAACCATATTAACAACTTCTTCAGCTCTTTCATCCTTCTTATCTATTTTATTAATAAGAAGAATTGGTCGTAATCCTAATGCAAGTGATTTTTCTAATACAAATCGTGTTTGAGGCATCGGACCTTCACTTGAGTCAACTAAAAGAATAACGGTATCGACCGTTTTAATAATCCTTTCTACCTCAGATGAAAAATCAGCATGCCCTGGTGTATCAACAATATTTATTTTATAATCTTTATACATAACAGAACAATTTTTTGAATAAATTGTAATACCTCTTTCTCTTTCTAGGTCATTACTATCCATTACACAATCTACAACTTCTTCATTATCCCTAAAAACACCACTTTGAGAAAGAAAAGCATCTACTAAAGTAGATTTTCCCGCATCTACATGGGCAATTACAGCAATATTGATTATTTTTCTTAATGATTCCATAATTATTACCATCCTTTTTTATAAACACAAAATTAATTGTACAACTTTTTTAATAATAATTCAATATTTTTCTATGTTTAGTTTATCTCTTTATTCTTTATCTAATCTTTTATTATCCTATTATGCAATAAAACTATTTTTATATATGCGTTATATGGTTCTAAACCTATTATTATTAAATCATAAATTTCATATTTTTTAGATAAAAAGTTGAGAAAAATAAGAAAATAGTTTAAAATTAAACTATAAAGGATGGTTTTATTAAAAACTATTAATGATAGTTTTATTAAAACTATTTAAAATAGTTTTAATAAAACTGTTAAAAATAAATAATGAAAGGTTGATATAAATGGGAAGAGCATTTGAAGTCCGCAAAGCAGCTATGGCTAAAACATCTGCAGCGAAAACTAAAGTATATTCTCGTTTTGGAAAAGAAATTTACATAGCAGCAAAAGCAGGGGTTCCAGACCCAGAAATGAATTTAACTTTAAAACACACCATTGAAAAAGCAAAGAAAGCACAAGTTCCAGCTGACATAATTAAAAGAGCGATTGAAAAGGCATCCAGTGGAACAACAGAATCTTATACTTCTGTTCGTTATGAAGGATTTGGACCTGGTCAATCTACTTTCATTGTTGATTGCTTAACCGATAATGTTAATCGTACAGTCAGTGAAGTAAGAAATTGTTTCACGAAAACAAAAAATAAAATGGGTGTTTCAGGTAGTGTTTCATTTATGTATAATAATAATTCAATTGTATCCTTTACAGGTTTAACTGAGGATGAAACATTAGAAGCTTTAATTAATGCAGAAATAGATGCTGATATTGAAGCAGAAGATGATGTGATTACCGTTTATGGTGAACCATCTGATTTATATAAAATTAAAACTTCTTTAGAAGAAGTAAAACCTGAAATTAAAATAGATATTGAAGAAATATCCATGATCCCAATGAATTATATTAAATTAGAAACTAATGATGAAAAAGAGAATTTTAATCGATTAGTTCAGATGCTTAATGAACTTGATGATGTTCAAGAAATTTATCATAATGTAGAATTAGACTAAAAGAATCAAAAAAGAGAAAAATTAATTGTTTTTCTCTTTTTTTTCCTTAATTATTTATCGTCAATGTCTCATGAGTTATGTTTTCATTATCAAAATATTGTTTAATTGATTTAATACTAAAATCAAAAGTGATAGTCCCTGAAAAATCATGATCACCTTCTAGAAAAAGCGATATAATCTTATTATCATTTACAGGAAAATCAACATCATAGTTATCAGTATATAAGATTCGAGATTGCTTATTTAAATATTTAACATTAATTTGATTGGTCAATACTTTAGGTATTTGATCAATTTCTTTATCTAAATATTCAATTAATTCATTATTTTCACTGTTAATATAACTAAGGTTCATACTATGATTTATATCAGCAATATTATCCATATATAAATAAAATCGATCATTATAATAAGAAATATGTTTAGTATTTCTAAGGACTCTGAAGGTAAGTAATTCAACATCTGTACGATGATATCTTTCTTCTTGTGATATTTGTGAAAAAGAATTGTGTAAATAGAAAACTAATTCATCATATACAAATGGATTTATATAGGAAATGAAAAATTTCAATTTCTCAATATTGTTAGATACAATATGTAAAGAAGTCGTTTCATTGGCTATATGATATCCGTAGAGATTATTATGGTTTGACTTTATTGAAATATTTAAATTATCAATCATTAATCTTGTCGTATCAATATAATTATAATTCCTATCGTATTTAGAAAATGTTTCGCTCATAAAATCATAGATATAGACATTATTATCTAAAATAGATAAATGAATATCAATATCATTTATTTCAGTTACTAGTTCAAGATTTTTAACGATATTGAATACTGGTACATAGTTCTTTGATATACGTTTATAATACGTCTGAACAAATATATAAGCATTCTCATAAGCGTATACTTGACCTGGGGATGTATAAAAAACATCATTAACTTTATAACTCGTTTGAATTGCTTCATTTTTAATTTCTGATGGACGAATCATAGATACAATTAATTGCTGGTGATATTTATAATTTTGATTTGATGCAATCGGTGTTGTCCATATAGAAAATTCTTCGTTATTCATATTTAAATTACGGTTAAAACAAATTGAATTTGAATCAAATTGTTCACATTTTAGATTTGCTATATTGATATTATCATATGTATTCAATGATAGTTCGTTTAAGTCATTAATTCTATAAATTGAGTAAAACAATGATACAAAAATAATAAATGAACATAAAAGAAGAATTTTTTTATTAATATAAGGTTTAAATATTTTATCTTGATTTTTGTTTAAAATAATAAGATCACCATTTAAAAATTTACGCATTTTAAATTCAAAAAAACCATAACTCAAAATCGTGTTTAACATAAATAATATAATTAAATATAGTGATATAAAATTAAAATACACATGATTAATCACAAGATAATAAACTAAAATGACATTCATAAATCCGATTAAAAATAAAGAAATAATACCAAATGTACTAAAATAGTAATTTGTTTTATTATTATATTTATTTATCCAATAAAGATATAGTTCATAGATACCTAAAGTAAACAAATATAATATATAAAACCAACCTAATGTTAGAATGGAGATGATTATAAAACTCACTAAATCTAATTCACTATAATTATTAAAATAGACATGATTCTTTTTATAAATATTAAAATAAACATTTTTAATTAAAATTTTATAAGCATAGGTTAGAAAAAGAAAGATAATGACAGAAAGTAGGATAGCATCTAAAAAATGTCCTTTAACAAATGACCATAATTGAAAATTCAATATGTAAAAAAAATCAGTATCATTAATTAATAGTAGTGTAAAAGAAGAAAATAATATAAAAATAAAGTAGGTAACAATTGAAATTATAGATAATTTTTTACAATCTTTGTTAAAAAATAAATCAATATGGCTAACTTCATAATTTACTTTATTCGTTGATAAAAATGAATATTTAAACAAACGATAGTATATTAAGAAAAAGACCCAATTTAAACCTAATGTAAGGATTGTTTGGATAATCAAAGTTGTTAAAGCAAATTTTGATAATTTTTTCATATGTTTCACCTTGTCTTTACTAAATTTTAACACTATCTAGTTACCATATAAGTTATCTTACATCTCTATTATAACAAAAATTATGTATTAATTAAATAAAAATAACCTATACAGTTAAAATACTATATAGATTATGCTAAATATTATTTAATGTTAATTTAAAAGTCTTTTCATAACTTAGTGTAGTAAAAACAAATTTAATTAAAAATGTGAACCTATATAAACCTTCACATTATTATAGCCTAATAATTCATGTAATACAAAGTAAGTAAAGGATGCCCTACTTCCTGTATTACAATAAACATAAATCGCATCTTTGTTAGGCGTAATTCCTTTAGGATGATATAATTTTTGCAGAGCTTCAAATGTCTTAAATATTCCTCCGCTAGTTAAAGAATATTGATAGGGAATATTAATTGCAGAAGGAATGTGTCCTTTATTATACGCTTCTTTTGAGCGAACATCTAATATGATTTCATTTTCATTTTTAATTGCTTCCTTAATATTCTCATTAGTCGCTATCATTTTTTCATTTTTATCACTTGCTAAATAAACAGATTCTCTGGTTGGAATTGAATGAGAAATCGTATGATATCCATCATTTATCCAATGATTCAATCCACCATTTAATATTTTAACAAATTCATGTCCATATATTTTCAATGTCCAAAAAAGACGGGTTACATATGGACTATTACCTATATCATAAAGAATTATCATATCATCATTATTTATCCCAGCTTTACTTAATGTCTGATTAATTTGTCCTTTAGTAGAAATATTATTAGAATTTCCTTTAATAGAAAAAAGGGGGTTATAATTGATAATGATACTATTAGGAATAAGAACACCTGGTTTACTATTTGTTTTGATAAAAATTACTTTTACATCGGAGTTTTCAATAATATTATTTAAATTCCTTGGTGAAATAATACTATTTTGAATTACATAATTATTATTTTGTTCAACTACATCTAATAAATTATCTTTATCATTTTTCCTGAATATATCTTGTTGAAATGATAAAATACCTAAAAAAGAAAGGCATGTAAGTAAAATGATGACAAAAGTTTTAATATATTTATTTTTCAATATAATCCTCCTCGATATTTAGTATCAGAGTCACCCATTCGTTTAATGCCTAACAGTATTAGGAAATTTCATTATTAAAAATAAAAAATACCACAGAGTCTGTGGTATAACATGTTATCCTAAATAGCAAACACAACCAATAATCGCTAAAAGAATAAATAATACTAAGATAATCGCAAAATAATTATCTCCATAAGATGGATAGTATCCTCTATCAGTCATTGTTAATCCCCCTCGTTAATGTTTATTATATCTTATGTTAATAAAGGTAAATTACCCATTACAAACGTTTAGAAATACACTATTTTCAATAAATCTTTAAATTAATTATCGTATTTGGAAAAAAATAAAATTTGTGATATCATAAAGAGAATAGATATGAGAGGAACATTATTATGAGTAAAACATTAGTCTTAGCTGAGAAACCTTCTGTTGCCAGAGATATAGGAAGAGTATTAAAATGTCATAAAAAAGAATATGGATTTATTGAAGGTAATGAATATATTGTAACCTGGGCTTTAGGGCATTTAGTTACCTTAGCAAATCCTGAAAAATACAATATGAAATTTAAATCCTGGCGCTTAGAGGATTTACCGATAATGCCAAAAGAATTAGAGCTTGAAGTCATCCCTAAAACTAGCAAACAATATTCCATTGTTAAAAAACAAATGTATCGTAAAGATGTTCATGAAATTGTCATTGCGACTGATGCTGGTCGTGAGGGTGAACTCGTTGCTCGTTGGATATTAGAAAAAGCAAATGTAAGAAAAAAAATTAAACGGTTATGGATATCTTCAGTAACCGATAAAGCCATTTCTGATGGATTTAAGCAGTTAAAAGATGGTCGCCTATATGAAAATCTATATGCATCTGCCCAATCAAGAGCGTTTGCTGATTGGTATATAGGAATCAATGCAACCCGTGCTTTGACAACTAAATATAATGCACAATTATCTTGTGGTAGAGTACAAACACCAACTCTAGCAATTATCGCAAAACGGGAACAAGAAATACGAAATTTTAAACCCAAAGATTACTATGGTATCACTGCTCTATCTGATCAAATTAAGCTTACTTGGCATGATAAAAAAACAAATGATATTAAATCTTTTAATAAAGGTTTATGCGATCAATTAGTCAACAACTTACGAAATAAAAAGGCAGTAGTAACTGAGGTTCAAAAAAGTTTTAAAAAGCAATACGCGCCTAATTTATATGATTTGACGGAACTACAGCGTGATGCAAATAGAATTTATGGTTTTTCGGCAAAAGAAACATTATCTATTATGCAAAGTTTATATGAACGTCATAAAGCCTTAACCTATCCGAGAACAGATTCAAAGTATTTAACTACAGATATTGTTGGTACTTTAAAAGATCGCATTCAAGCTGTAAAAATTGGTAATTATGTTTCAATTGCGCAAAATTTGTTAAGTAAACCAATTAAATCAAATCGTTCATTTGTAGATAATACTAAAGTATCAGACCATCATGCGATAATCCCTACAGAACAGAGAGTGAGTTTATCTCAATTAAATGATAGAGAATTTAAGATATATGATTTAGTTGTTAAACGCTTCTTAGCTGTATTGTATCCACCTTTTGAGTATGAACAAATTACTATTCATACAAATATTGGAAGTGAATTGTTTACTGCTAAAGGAAAACGAGTTATTTCAAATGGATGGAAAGCAATTTACCAAGCTATTGATGAAGATGAATCAGAAGATCAAGTATTACCTGATATAAATAAAGGTGATACGTTAAACATTAAAACATTAAAACAAACGTCAGGTCAAACTAAACCACCTGCTCCTTTTACTGAAGGTACTTTATTAAAAGCAATGGAAAACCCAGTAAAATATATGGAAAGCAGCAATAAAAATCTTATAAAAACCATTGGGGAAACAGGAGGATTAGGAACCGTTGCCACCCGAGCTGATATTATTGAAAAATTATTCCGTATCTTCTTAATTGAAAAACGAGGTAAGGACATTTATACGACATCTAAAGGAAAACAATTATTAGAGTTAGTCCCTAATAAATTGAAATCTCCTTTATTAACAGCAGAATGGGAAGATAAATTATCTAAAATATCTAAAGGAAACTTAAATAAAAACGAATATATTCATAACATGAAGGATTATGCTATGGCAGTTGTTCAAGAAATTAAAAAAAGTGAACAGAAATTTAAACATGATAACTTAACATCTAAAGAATGTCCAAATTGTGGTAAATTATTACTTGAAGTTAAAGCAAAAGATGCAAAACTCCTTGTATGTCAAGATAGAACCTGCGGATACCGAAAGACAATCTCTAAACTCACCAATGCTAGGTGTCCTATTTGTCATAAAAAATTAGAGTTATATGGTGAAGGTGATAATCAAATATTCATTTGTGGATGTGGCCATAAAGAAAAAATGTCAACATTCAATGAGCGTAAGAAAAAAGAAAAAAATAGTCTTTCTAAAAAAGATGTTTCTAAATATCTTAATAAAATAAACAAAGAAAATGATGTAACGGTTAACTCTAGTTTAGCTGATGCATTAAAGAATTTTCAAGTAAAAAAATAAACTCCTCGTTGAGTTTATTTTTTTATTTATATATAGCTAATATTTTAGTCAATCCAGTTTTAACATGTTCTCTTAAAACAAGTGGTTCTACTATTTCAGCAAAACCTGCGATTTCTAATGCTTCAATACAAGCAAATTCATATTTATATAGATTAACCACTGCAATTATTTTATTATCAATTAATTTAGAATCCAATATCTCTAAATCCTTTAATATAAAATCATGATCTTTGTTAACTTTAACAGTAACAGGATATATTTCTTTAACTCGTTTTTCTTTTTTAAATCTATTTTCACTATTTTTCCAATAAGATTCTAATGAAAAATTATCTGGTATTCTAAATGTTTCAGATAGTGTTTCTATATTAACAATTCTTTCACATTTGAAAGTTCTAATTTCTTTTCTATATTCATCATAGGCAATTAAGTACCAATCGAGTTGTTTAGAAACAATTCCATAGGGTTCAATTATTCTTTTTGACTTATCTCCTTGATATCTTAAATAAGTTATTTTAAGCTTAATCGATTGAATAACTGCTTTTCTGATTAATTCTAAATACTTGATTTTTTTTATTTCACCCCACCATGGTGTTTCATCATAATAAATCCTTTTTTTAACTTTAATAATATCAGATTTAAAATTATCAGGTAGATTAGCTTCAAGTTTAAACAAAGCATTCTGTAGTTTTTGTTTTGTCTCTGTTTCATTGATAGGACGAATACCCATCCCTGTTAAATACAACTGAATGACTTCATCACCATAAAAGTGATTTAAATCAAGAGAATATTGACTAACAAAAGAAATCCCACCATTTTTACCAGTTGTTGTCATTAATGGAATTCCTGCTTGACATAAGGTTTCTATATCCCGATAAATTGTTCTTATGGAAACTTCAAGCGCTGAAGCTATTTCTTTGGCTTTTACAACACCTCTAGATTCAACTAATAAAATAATCGCTATAAGTCTATGTAATCTCATTTAATCACCCTTTCTAAATAATTTTATATTGTTGACACATAGTTGTCAACAATATAATGATACACTTGAACTATCAAATAATGAAAGGAATGATACAATGAAAATAGGTATTTTAGGAACTGGTATTGGTACTTATCATATTGAACTATATCAACTTTTTGATGAAGTAGAAGAAATTAAAATATGCGGAAGAAATGAGGACAAATTACAGGATATTTATAAAAAATATAACGTTCAAACAACAACAAATATTAACGATATTTTAAAAGATGATACAATTGACTTAGTCGACATTTGTTTACCCTCTACACTTCATAAAGATTACATTATAAAAGCACTACAAAACGATAAACATGTCTTTTGTGAGACTCCTCTTACCTCTTCAATGGAAGATATAATCGCTATTAAAGAGGCACAAAATAAATATCAAAAGAATGTTTTTATTAATCTATTCATCAAATTTTCAGAGGCTCATCAAATATTACAGAAAGCTATTAAAAATAATTCATATGGAAAACTAAAGTCCTTATATTTAACAAGAAAAACCCCTGCCATATGGGGGGATTTAGGTTTAAATCATATCGCAACACAATTAATGCTTCATGAAGTAGATTTTATTACAGAATGTTTAGGATTACCTACTAAAATAAAGGCAAGAGGTTTTTCATCAAAAGAAGAGACTGCCTACGTTTTGGCAGAATTAGAATACAATCAATTAGTTGTCGAATTAAAAGGCATCTCAATGATGCCAGACTATTACCCATTTTTAGTTAGTTTTGAAGCTGTTTTTGAAAACGGTGTTCTTGAATATTCTGATAAGGATACTATATCCGGAGAAGAAATGTCATTAATTGAATATACTAATAATCATAAAAAAGAAATTGAATTATCAAGTGATACCTCGTTTGAAAAAACATTTCAATATGTGATAGAAAATTACAATAAAATAGGTAATCATAAACTCAGCGTTGATGATGCTAGTAAAACATTAAATATTACCTTAGCCATACAAAAACAATTAATTAAAACATCGGTTTAATAATACCACATGCAATTCTTTTTCCAGCATTACCAGCAGGTTGACTTTGATAATCATCAGGATTTTCATGAATGATGATTGATTTACTTATAATTTGATCTACTGTAAATTTATTCGTAAAAAAGGACATATAAGCTACCCCATTATTAGAAAATAGAACGGGAAAATCTCCAGGATGGTTACCATGTGGTTGATTTGTAGGATTCCAATGTTCTCCTGCAGCTAAGAAAGGTGAAGACTCTTCTCCTTCTGTACAATCTTCATATTCATGAATGTGAAAACCATGTGGACCAATCTGTGGATTGCCTGGTTTATAATCAGGAAGTCCAGAAATATAGACATAAACCATCACTCCTTCAGGGACATCTTCAAAATAAACTTCTCCATATATATTTGGATACTGTTTTCCCCCTTTCACTTTCGAAACTGCAACATTAGGTAAAAATTGATTTTCCATATCTCACCTCTTTTTTATATTATATATTAGTGTATGACAATAGCCTACAATTTGACAAACATCTTGATAATGCTTTTTAAGTAAATCATATTCTTTTAATGAAATATAAAAAAACTACCGACAAAGAGAATTTGTCGATAGCATATAATTTACTCATAATGTTCTATGATATATTGTTTACCAGCTTCAATCGCTTGATCATTAATTTCAATTAAATGAGCTTTAGCATCACCAAAGGATTTCTTTAAGATTTTCAAAATAACTTCTTTATCAAATAATTTAGTTAATTGTAAATAAGCCCCAATCATAATCATATTTGCAACTCTACCATTACCTAATTGAACAGCCATATCATTTACTGGAATATAATAAGCATTAATATCCGTTCTATCAATATTTCTTTCCACTAAAGAAGAATTAATTAATATTCTTCCACCTGGTTTAACTTTTGATTCAAATTTATCTAATGATGGGTTGTTCATTATAAAAATAGTATCTGGTTGTGATATTACAGGTGAATTAACTTTTGATTCAGATATTGTCACAGAACAATTTGCTGTTCCTCCACGTGTTTCAGGTCCATATGAAGGATACCATAATGTATTTAGATTTTTTTCATTTGCTGAATAAGCTAATAGTTGCCCCATTAACATTACACCTTGACCACCAAATCCAGCACAAATCACTTTTTCATTAATCATTTTTACCATCCTCCTCTGGAGTTCTAAAGTTTCCAAGTGGATAATAAGGTATCATATTTTCTTTTGCCCAATTTAATGCATCTTGTGGTGTTTTACCCCAGTTTACTGGACAAGTTGAGATAAGCTCTACTAATGAGAAACCTTTCCCTTCTACTTGTACTTCAAATGCTTTTTTGATTGCTTTTTTAGCTTTTCTTACATGGGCTGGGTCATGTACAGATACTCTTTCAATAAAGGAAGCACCTGGAATAGTCGCTAATAACTCTGACATTTTAATTGGTTTACCTGCATGTTTTTCTTCACGTCCATATGGTGATGTTGTGGTTTTTTGTCCGATTAAAGTTGTTGGAGCCATTTGACCACCAGTCATCCCATATATCGCATTATTAACAAATATAACCGTTATGTTCTCTGAACGATGCGCAGCATGGATAATTTCAGCTGTACCAATTGATGCTAAATCTCCATCACCTTGATATGAAAATACGATATTATCAGGTCTAACACGCTTAATTCCTGTTGCAACTGCAGGAGCTCGTCCATGAGCTGCTTGTTGCATATCACAGTTGAAAAACTCATAGTTCATTACTGAACACCCAACAGGTGATATCCCAATTGTTTTATCTATAATACCTAATTCTTCAATTACTTCAGCAACTAAACGATGGATAATTCCATGTGTACATCCAGGGCAATATGAGAATTCTTTTTTTGATAATCCTTCTGATCTTTTAAAAACAACTTTTCCCATTATTTCAACCCCCTTAGCATGTCTTTAACAGCTTGTACGATTTCTTCTGGTTCTGGTACCATTCCACCAGTTCTTCCAAAGAATCCAACTGGTAATTTACCATCATTCGCTATTTTAACATCATCAACCATCTGTCCTGTACTTAATTCACAGGTTAAAATGCCTTTTACAGAATCAGGAAGTTCATTAAAAGCTTTTTCTGGGAATGGCCAAATTGAAATAGGTCTTAATAAACCAACTTTAATGCCTTCGTTGTTTAATATTTCTAAAGCACTTCGTACGATTCTTGACATAGTTCCATAAGCAACGATTACTAATTCTGGATTATCCATATTTACAAATTCGTAACGTTGTTCGTTTTCTTTGATTAATTTATATTTTTTATCTAATTTAAAACTATGATTCTCTAAATCTTGGGCATCTAAGAATAATGAATTTACGTTTACAGGTGGACGTTTTCCATCAGTTCCTGTTGTTGCCCATGTTTTTTCTGGTAGGTCTTTTTTTGAAATCTCAACATCTAAATCTACTGGTTCCATCATTTGTCCAATTAAACCATCAACAGCAATCATTACAGGATTTCTATATAAATCAGCTAAATCAAAAGATTCTTTAATTATATTAACGGTTTCTTGTAAATTCTCAGGAGCAAAGGCTAATACATAATAGTCTCCATTTCCTCCACCACGTGTTACTTGTTTATAATCTGCTTGTGAAGGTTGAATACCACCAAGACCTGGACCACCTCTCATAACATTAATGATTACTGCTGGTAATTCTGCTCCAGCTATATATGAAATACCTTCTTGTTTTAAGGCTATCCCAGGAGATGATGAAGAAGTCATTACTCGTGCTCCTGCTCCACTCGCTCCATAAACCATATTAATTGCGGCAACTTCAGATTCTGCTTGAAGAAATACTCCTCCATATTTATGCATATGTCTTGCTAAATATTCAGGTAATTCGCTTTGAGGTGTAATTGGATATCCAAAAAAGGCTCTACATCCACCTTTAATGGCCGCTAGTGCCATCGCTTCATTACCTTTCATCATAACTTTAGCCATGTTTATCTCTCCTTTCTAATTTATAATTTTTCAACAGTGATGACTACATCTGGACACATAAGCGCACAGCTAGCACATCCTATACATTTTTCTGGTGTATGAATTCTCATCGGTTGATACCCTTTTTTATTAACTACATTAGCATCAAGTTCTAACAAATTAAAAGGACAAGCTTCAATACATAAACCGCATCCTTTACACTTATCAATATCAACAATGATTCTTCCTTTTGCCATTTATTCTTACCTCCTTTTGATTTACAACCAATCATTACGAAGTGAAAGATTTAAAATAAATCTTTCACCACTTACATCATTAGGTAATTGTTTAATTAATTTTTCTAAAGCTGATACATATAAAATAGGAACTTGAGTTATCTCACTAACCTCTTTTAATATTTTATCAGAATAAATAATATCATCGACCGATGTTTGTCTTAAGAAATTACTATTATTGATATATCCTTTAATTGGTAAACCAATTTCATTTTCTAATTGATTTTTCATTTTAATAATCGCTTCTACATTGCTTGTCTCAGGACGATATACATTTATTACCATATATATTTCAAAATCACGCTCTATAATCTCATTATAAAACTGTTTGAGTACACGAACGCCAACCTCATCTCCCCCACAATCTAAGATCAGATTGTTCTTATTATGAACAATTTGTCCTTTAATTGCAGGTGATAGATAAGGCATGTCTAAGCCTTTTACAGAGTTTAATGTATCAGAAACAACTGCTATCCCTAAATTCATTAGGGATAGCCTTGCTTCACGCGATCTAAAATAAGGATTAACAATATCTAAGTCTGCCAAACAAACTTCCTTTTTATTTTTTTTTAATTTTTTCGCAAAATTAACTGAAAATTCAGATTTTCCACTACCATAATGTCCAACTATGATGTATAATTTTTTATTCATTTTCACCAAATTCTTTATCTTTTAATATAGTTACTTCTTACATTCTTCATTGTATTAATGCGATTTTCTGCCATTCTATCAGCTGCTTTTGCTGTAGTGATGCCTTCTTCTTTAGAAATTTTATAAACTTCTAATAAACGATCATAGATCTTTTGTGTTTTATTTAAAGCTTCATTTCTATCATATCCTAAAATTTCTTGATATACATTAATAACTCCACCAGCATTAATTACATAATCAGGAGCATATAAGATACCTTTTTCTTCTAAGATATCTGCATGACGTTCTTCTTTTAAAACGTTGTTTGCAGCACCAGCAATTACTTTGCATTTAAATTGAGGAATTGTATCGTCATTAACAGTTGCACCTAATGCACAAGGAGCATAAACATCACATTCAACACTATAAATTTCTTCAGGTGCTACTACTGTTACATTAAAATCTTTTTTAACATTATCAATGTTAGCTTGTTTAATATCACAAATAGTGATTTCTGCACCTTCTTCAGAAAGATGTTTCACTAAATAATATCCAACATGTCCAACACCTTGAACAGCAATTTTTAATCCTTTTAATGAATCACTTCCAAATTTCTCTTTACAAGTTGCTTTAATTCCACAATAAACACCGTAAGCTGTAAATGGAGACGGGTCACCAGAAGTTTTTCTTAATCCAGTAACATAATCAGTTTCCATCATAACATAATCCATATCATCAACATTAGTATTAACATCTTCAGCCGTAATATATCTTCCATTTAATGATTGAACATATCTACCAAATGCACGCCAATATGCTTCAGATTTTACTTTACTAGCATCACCAATTAAAACCGTTTTACCTCCACCAAGATTTAATCCGGCAGCAGCATTTTTATAACTCATTCCACGAGCTAATCTTAAAACGTCAGTAACTGCATCTTCTTCTGTAGCATAATTCCATAGTCTAGTACCACCCAAAGCAGGACCTAATGTTGTATTATGGATACAAGTAATCCCTTTTAATCCTGTCTCTTTGTCATAAAAATAAACTAATTGTTCATAACCATATTTTGACATGTAGTCGAACTTATTCATAAGTAGTTCCTCCCTATTAATTTCTATATGATTATTCATTAACTTGTTACAATAAGTTAGTAGTTAATCATATATTTCTATTACAAAATAGATTATAACACTTTTTTCATAAAAAAGAAAGCGTTTTCTTACACAGTTTTTGATAAATTTTGCATGAGTATGTGTTTTATTTCACAAATAGTTTCAAAAAAAATGATGAATCTAACCTTATTAATTGTATGTGCCTAATCAAAGCAATGATAAACATCATACTTTAATATGTAATCATCAAAAATAAAGGGAGTTAGGGGAAATGTATTATACTGAAATGGACTATCCTATGTTTACACAAGATGATCAACAAACTAATGATCATAGATTTTTACCTTTAGCACTAGGGTTAGGTTTTGGTTTTGGTAGACCATATGGAAGACCATACGGAAGACCTTATGGGTACGGTTATGGTAGACCATATGGAAGACCATACGGAAGACCTTATGGGTACGGTTATGGTAGACCATACTATCCTAGACGATATTATTGGTATGGATATGGTAGACCTTATGGATATGGAAGACCATATGGGTACGGTTATAGCTATGCAGGGTAATTATCATTTATAAGTTAAAATATGATAAGTGTGGAAAATCCACACTTTTTCATTTTACATAATAACAATATATAAAGGCTTATATAGTTAAACTATATAAGCCTTAAGCCTTTTCATTTCATTATTTTTTGAAGACTATATCATATTCAAATGGTATTGAATCTGTTTCTAAATAGTCAGCGACATGCCATGTAATCATATAATTATTTCCTTGTTTAAACAATTGTCTTAATTGTAAAGCATCTTCATCATTAATATCAAATGGGTTAACACTAACAATTTTGTAAACTGTTTTTCCATTAGGTAAAACTCTTTCATTTACAAAAACAGCTTGATAATAATCATGATTTTGATTTAATAAATTTCTCATGTCAACAAATCCATCCGTAGATGAACAATCATTAAAGTAATTTATTTCAGGTATCGTAATATTATCGATAAACCAACCTTTTGGATATTCAGTTGATTCTCCAGTAACGTAAATGTCAGAAACATATCTAAATCCTATTAACACATTATTTCCAGTATATGGAGTTAGATTGATTTCACTAATTGTATAAAATAGACCTGTATAAGCAGCTAAAGTTTCCCAAGACTCTCCACCATCTAAAGAGATTTCAACATATCCATAATCATAATCTAATTCAATATTGGCAAACTGATCAAATTGTAAAGTTGCACTTGATACCTCAGTTAAATCTACTTCAAATATGTGATATCTATCTAGATTATTATCAATTCGTCCAATAGAGAACATTTTCTCACCTGGAATGAAAGGATTATCTTCTACAACCCAGTCAACAAAATCTCCACCAGAAAAGTTAATGGTCCATATCTTTTTAGTAGCATCTATTATTTCATAATTTCCACCCCAAGCAGGTAATCCTTCTTTATTATTTGCTTGAGCTGATTGTACATCAACTTTTATGTCGATACTATCAAAATTATATATACCATTCCCTGGATTATTACTATCTACTAAAACAGCGATAGAAAATCTTCTAAATAATTCTTGAAAATCAATTCCTGTATCAAATTCATTTAACATTTTATTTAAACTATATATTCCATGATCCGTATCTTTTGCTAAAGCTTGTATGAACTCTTTTCCAAAGTGGTCATATAAGTATAACTGTAATAAATAGGCTTGACCATAATCTGCTAAGACTTCATCCGAATAGTAATCATTCCAGATTACTAGTGAATTTTCCGGATATTTTAAGAAATAATTTACATGAGTCCAATCATGTCCGTAACCACATAAATATTGAGCAAAATCAGACATTCCTTCATTTAACCATGTATCTTCACCTAAATCATTATCTGCGTGAATTAAATGTTGATATTCATGAGCTAGAGTACCAAAAATAGAATATTGATACTCTGCCCAATCTGGATTATCATTAGGCATTAATGCAAACCATGCATAACTATCAATTGTGACAACGTTTCTATCGTAGTAATATTCTAATGCTCCCCAATAATAACCGGCTGTATATACGTTTACATTAGCATAATAAGATTCATCTTTAATATTATCTACTAAAATAATATTTTTTCCATTATCTGCATAATAACCTTCAGGTACAAACCCCCAGTCCTCTAAAACTGAATTTGTTCCATCATGATAATCTTCATGACCAAAAAATGCAGTATCCGTAGGATAAATATTGTTTTCAAATTCATCTCTTAGCATATCAACTTGGGCTTGTGTTACAATATCTGCAGGTCTATCATAACCATATCCTAAGTTATTTGCTACCCATACTTCTACATTTTCACCGACACTTCTTAAGGTGAATTTAATAAAATTTCCCTCAAGATCTAAATAGTATTTACTACCACCATTAAAAGTAAAATATTCTTCATTATCTGCAATTGTCAATGTAGTTCCTGCATTAAAATCAATATTAGATGCAGTTTCAGCAATCTTTTCTAAAGATTTTTCGTAAAATAATGGATTACTTTCTTCTTCCCTTAATTTTAATCCAATATCTAATTTTCTTTTTTCTGGATTAAAATCATAAGTCTGTGCATCAACTTCATTAAAAGTCATCGTAACAACAAAAGCGAATGTTAATGTTAGAATTAACATAAATGTTGTTATCAATTTTTTCATGTATAAACCTCCCTTTAATTTATTTGTACTACCAATTTAATTATAGGAGGTTGAATGATAAAATATAGAAGAAAGTTGTCGACTATAGAAAATCATTTTTTTTTGATAAATTAAATATATTTTTCGGGAAATAAATTAACTATATAAAGAATAATAAAAAAACAAGTAATTCTACAATATTTTAGCAAATCTTAAGAAAATAAATATCTAATTTACTACTATTTGATTTTAGTAAAAGTTAGAAACATAAAATAAAACGATTCTAACTATTATTTCTACACAAAACATAACTTAAAAAAAAATAAGAACTAATCCAATTAGTTTAACCTAAAACCTTTTTAATTTTCTTTTCAATGGATATTTATATAACATTGATTTAAATCATAATTTAAATGATTATCATCTTAAACAGTATTCTTCTGTATATATTTCACTTACCTTCATTGATTCAAATACAAATCAATCAGTATCATCTAGAACAGATTTTATCTCTAATTATGAAATAACATTAACAAAATATTAAACAACAATGTTATAACTAACCATAGTCATATACTTTTAAAAACGAAGTAGATAAGATAGTTATAATACAATAGATATAATAAAAAATGCTTCCTAATATTTTAGAAAGCATTTTTTTTATTTGTTAACTATTATCTTATTATTATAATTGGATATACTGTTCTTATTTTCCTGAAACTTGTAAACCACTAATTTTTACAGATGGTGATCCAATTTGTTCAGCTGTAAAAATTAAATCATCTCCAACAAATTCAACTTGGTTTAACATATCAAGGAAATTACCTGCTACAACAATCAAAGATACCGGACGAGTAATTTTTTTATTTTCAATTAAAAATCCTGATGATTGCAAACTAAAGTCACCTGATACAGCGTTAACTCCTGCATGAAGACCTGCTACTTCAGTAATTAATAAACCTCTATCGATTGATTTAATCATTTCATTGATACTTGTTGTTCCTTTTTTTATGTATAAATTATTGCTTTGAACACTGACAGGTGCATTAAGCCCAGCTTTAAATCCATTACCTGTTGATTTGGTATTAAGTGCATGTGCTGTTTTTAAATTATGAAGAAAGGTATTTAATACACCATTTGATATGATTTCTTTTCTATAACAACTCACACCTTCATCGTCAAAAGCATTTTGAGAATAAGATTCAGTTGATAATGGATCATCAATTAGAGTAATCTTATCACTGACTATTTTATCACCAAGTTTATCTTTTAACAATGTTAATTTCCTTAAAACTGAATCTCCTGAAAACATAGGTTCATATGCTTGTAAGATATCTGCAAACACTTTGTTTTCAAAGATGATTGGATACTTATCTGATTGAACTGGTGATGAATTTAGTAAAGCAACTGCTCGATCAACGATATTATTTGCTAGTTCTTCAATATTAATTTTATTAAAATCATTCGTGATAATATAGTCACCAAATGATTTTACATCATCATTATCTTTGGCTACAGCTGAAGCATAAACAAAACAATAAGCTTCAGATTTAATTAAATGAAGACCTTTTGAATTTTGAATCATTGTGTCAATTTTTGTTTCATTATACATACAATAACCAACACTTGTTATACGAGGATCTTTCTTTTTAATCGCATCTTCAAGTTTTTGTAACCTCTCAATTTTTACTTGAGGATCAATAGATAAAAACGATGCATCAGCTGGTTTTACTTCTGGATAAGAATTTGAGCCTTCAAAAATAATACTCTCTTCTTCACTGGTTAATACCCCTGCATTATCTATTAATTTTTGAATAATAAAATCTATATTGTCATCACTTAAATTTTCACAACTAACATACCCCATTTGATTATTATATAATCCTCTAACGGCAATACCTTTTGTATTATTAATCACAAATTTATCAACTTTTCGATTAAACAAATTAATATTCAACCCTTGTTTATGTTGAGAATAAATTTCAATTTCTGTAATATTGGCTTCTTTAGCTTTTTTAATTAACAAGTCAAAATTCATTATTTTTTACCTCCTCTTCCACCAACAGTCATGCTTGACAACCTAATAGTAGGTTGTCCTACATTCGCTGGGATTGTTCCACTCGAAGACCCACACATACCATGTCCAGATGACAAATTATTTCCTACCATATCGATTTTCTTTAAAACGTCAGCACCGTTTCCAACTAAGGTTGCCCCGCGAACTGGACGTGTGATTTTACCATCCTCAATCATATAACCTTCATTAACGGTAAAATTAAATTCACCAGTCGCTGTATTAACAGAGCCTCCGCCCATCTCTTTAGCAAAAAAACCATATTTAGTATTAGCAATAATTTCATCAAATGTTGACTCACCATTAACGAAGAAGGTATTGGTCATACGAGACGTTGGTGAATAACGATAGGATTGACGACGTGCTGAAGCGGTAATATCACAGTTCATCTTTCTAGCGTTTCGTTTATCTACTAAATAACTTTTTAAAATTCCATTTTCAATTAAAACATTTCTTCTTGTTTCAGTTCCTTCATCATCTATATTTAAAGAACCCCAAGCATTAGTAATCGTTCCATCATCAACTGCTGTGACAATATCACTTGCGATTTTTTGACCTAATTTACCTGAAAAAACTGAGATTCCTTTAGCAACTGATGTCGCTTCTAAAGCATGACCACAAGCTTCATGTAAGATTACCCCACCAAAAGCATTATGAATCACAACTGGTAACATTTGTCCTTCCATCTCATCAGCTGTCAACATCTTAACAGCACTTTCAGCAACTTTTTTAGCGAATGATTTTAAATCAGTATTTTCGAAAATCTCAAATCCTTGGTTTCTACCAATTGAATCAGAAGCACTTTGCATTACACCATCTTTACTAGCGATAACACGAAGTGATAGCCGGATATTGGTTCTTGAATCACTGATCATTTTACCTTCTGTGTTTATAATTGTCACTTTTTGATTATGTTCCCATATAGAAACGATGACTTGACTGATATCTTCATGATAACTATTAGCAGCCTCATAGACATCTCTCATATATTTTACTTTTTCATCATTTGTAGTTTCCAAAGGTTTTTTTAATACATTATGTTTATTATCTAATTTTTCTTCTACTAAATCAAAATCTATATCTATCTTTTTATTATTATAAGATTTAGCTAAAGATTCTGCTAAATTCGTTAATCCATCGAAACTTGTATCATTTGTGTATCCATAAACCTCAGATTCTTGATGTAAGATACGGATACCTGCTCCATAAATTTGACTGGTATTTGATTTACTAATCTCTCCACTACTTAATTCTAAGTCGTTATGAATGGTATTCTCTAAATAGATTTCTGCAAAGTCACCACCAGTTTCTAAACAAACTTGTAGCACTTTTTTTGCATCTTGTTTACTTATCATCCTAACACTCCTTTTTTTCATGCTATAATAAGTATACACTTTTTTCCATCTTAACTCAATATTTACACTATAAAAATTCTCTTCAGTTTTACATTTTATACCCTAACCTCTTTCATAATAAAATTAGAATTTATAATATATATGTTATAATAAACATGTTTAGTTTTGCAACTTATGATGATTATCTTGTATGTTAGGATAAATAGATTTATTTCTTATATTAATTAAAATATAATAAGATTTAGAGGACGGTGGAAAATGAAAGTTAAAGTTATCTGTAAAAAAGAAAAATACAGTTTATATGTAGAAATGCTTGAAAAAGGCGGGTTTACTGTTAGTGATGAAGCTAATCTTATTCTTAAAGAACATAACTTTAAAACAGACTCAATTGTAGGTAAATATAATAATCGTTACGAAATCATTCATTATTCAGATATTATCTATGTTGAAAGTTTTGGGCATGACATTAATCTGCATACACTGGATAAAATATATTCTATTAAAGAAAAACTTTATGAAATTGAAGGCATTTATCAAGAAAAAGGATTCATAAGGATTAATAAATCTTGTGTGGTAAACAAACACCAGATCAAAGAAATAAGACCAAGATTTAATACAAAATTAGAACTATTAATGAATAATAAACAAAAACTTGAAGTAACTCGAAGTTACTATCATCAATTTAAAGAATTTATTGGATTTTAGGAGGCTTTTATGGCAAGTATTTATTTCTTATTAATAATTGTTTTTACTATTATTGTTTTTGCTTTTTTATTATATAACTATTTATATAAACGTCAAATAAATAATTCCTTACATGGAAAATCGAATTCACTTGGTTTTATGGAACCAATTCATTTTATTTTTTCTATCCTCTTTATTGTACTAATTATATTTGGTATCACTACTCAATCAAAAATTAACAACTTACAAAATACATTACATAATAATCAAAATAAATTAAATTCGATTAGTCAAAGTATAAGTAATATGTATTATGATTTAGAACAGAAATATAATGATTTAGTAAATCAAAATCAATGGATTACTGATTCATCTTATAAAAGATTAGATTTTACAGAAGATAAACAACAGATTAATGTAAGAATAAATTTTACAATTAAAGAATTAAATCCAAATTCACAACTTTATTTACTAGCTACCAATGACCAAGATGAAAGTACATGGCAAAAAATAGAACTTACTCAACAAGGATATTTAACATTTAACAAAACCATTCAACTAGATCTTGATAAAAACTACACAATTCATCTTTTATCTGAAACACCAACTGAAAGCAAACAAGAGAAAATATTTACGATAGATAATAAAGATTTTTACATCCACAGAGTTAAAGAAGACGCTAGAATAGAAGATGGTAAATTACATTTTAATCTATCAATTCGTCATCAAGGAAATCCTAACTTTAAAATTGAAACTGTAAAAATTAGAATATTAGAGCCATTTAATGATGAAAATGAAACTGTTATTGACTATACTGATCAAGTAACAAAAACAAGTGATTCTGAATATCAATTTATAAGTGGTGTATATACCTTAGATAATTCAAAAGAGTATTATATAACATTTATACTTATAGATGGCTATGGGATTAAGTTAACCACTGATGGTGAATTCATAGCAAATAGATAAAATGAAAAAGCATGAGATTATTCATGCTTTTTTACATATACTTTATTTACGTATGGAGAAGTCATGAGTTGAAGTAGTCCACCATAATTCACTCTAAAGGAAATGCTCTCCCCTATTTTATAATTTCCTTTAGTAACATCAACGAGTAGATGATCACTACTAGCTCCTAAAAAATTAATTTTATCATCTATTGGTCTTATATTAGATGGATAAATATCTTGTTTACCAATAGCTAATATAGCCCGTTTCATTAACCCAACATCCTCATACTGAACTTGTTCACCAAACGCATCGACTCCTCTCTCCCCAATAGGAAACGATGGTTTTTCTTTTAATTCAATTATTTCAGCTTTTAAGGTAAATACATCTTGAAAACAAGGTTTAATATTTTCTTCATAAGCTGTTTCCCGACCTAAAAAAATAGCTTCACCAATCCGTAAATTATTAATTCCTTTTGGTAATTTGTTTTTAAAAATCAAATGTAAACTTGAAGAATTTCCCCCAGAAATAATATCAAGTTTAATCTGAAATTGATTTTCAATGTCATTTTTTATCTTAACTAATGTCGATAAATTTTCTTCAGTAGGTATTACTGCTCCATAACAAGTTAAATTCGTACCAATTCCAATTATCTGAATGTTTTTAAGGTTTAAGATACTCTTAACAAGTTCTAAATAATTATCTTCAAACCAAATTCCTTCTCGCAAATCACCTAAATCAAACATTAGGATGATTTGATGAATTTTATTTTTTTTATTTGCTTCCTTATCTAAAAGTTTAATGATTTCTAATTCAGAATTTAAAGAAATATCCGTGTATTTAACAACTGCTTCTACTTCACTTTTCATCGGTAGTCTTAGCAAAACTTTTGGTAATTGATAATGCTGTAATAACTTTAAATTTTCTATTCTTGAATCAGCTATATGTGTAATTCCAGAAGAAATTACGGTATCTAAGACTTTTATATCACCAGCTAACACTTTAGTCACCCCAAAAATTGAAGTGATACCATTAGCGCGACAGATATTAACCATCGTTTTAGTATTATGTGCTAATTTATCAAGATTGATTTTAATTTGAGGGTACACTCTATCACCTACAATCCTAAACTATTTAAAAGCAATTTTAAAGCTTGTTCAGGGTATTTTAAAGATAATACACCAAGAGATGCCATAATATACTCATTATCAATTAAAATGGAAGCTTCTGAAGATGGTGTTAATTTAGTTGGATTTTGTTTTTTAATTAAGTTTTCTAATAATGTTTTCCGATTTGGTAGTCTTGTTAAAGCACCACCGGTTCCAATAACATATTTCACGCTTGTTAAATCTTTACCTTCTGCTAATTTCATACAACCCTGTGAACCATATAAGTTTCTGTATTGACCACAATGTCTATCTAAAGCAACTGCTAAGGCTTCTTGCGTTAATCTTTCTACTAATGGAATTTGTTTACCTTTTGGTATTGGTTCAAAATGATTTAACAAAGAATCTAACTGATTTAAAGGTAGCTCTAAATCTTTTGCTAATTGTTCTTTTCCAATCATCTGAATAATATTATCACGATTAACATAAACACCTAAATCTCCTTCAACTGTTCTTTTGGCAATAGGTTCTGGACTGATTAAAATTCTATTAACATCTTCACTCCCATTGGTCACTGAATGAAGATCGGTTGTTGCACCACCAACATCAAAAGCAATTAAATCAGAAAGAGATTCTTTTAATAATTTTGAAGCTTGCATTACAGCTCCGGGTGTTGGTATAATCCGTTCTTTAACAATTTTTCGAACTTCATTCATGCCTGGAGCATGAATAATATGTTCTTCGAAGACATCCTGAATAATCTTTCTAGTTGGTTCAACATTTAATTCGTCTATTTTAGGATAAACATTTTCTGTAACCGTTAAAAATTTTTCTTGTCCAAAATTATTAAATATTTCTTTAACCTCATCAATAATAACACAATTACCAGCATATATAACTGGAATATTTAATTGTAAATTAGCTATCTCATAGGCATTATTTAAAGCAGTTTGCTTTTCTCCATAATCTACCCCACCGGCAATTAAAATAATATTTGGATTAATCTTTTTAACTTTGGATATATCAAATTTTGATAATTTACCACTTGTAACCAAATGAATATTTGCTCCTGCACCTAATGCAGCGTTTTGTGCTGCTTTGACGGTCATATCATAAACAAGACCATGAACCGTCATTTTTAATCCCCCTGCAGCACTACTAGTGGCAAAGATTTCTCCTATTTCTAAATTATCATCATTTAAATTTCCTTTAAGACTATTTATAGCTTCATTTAAACCGATATTTACATCGCCTAAATTCACAGATGTAGGTGCTTGACCTTAGCCAATAAACCGAGGTTTATTACCTAAAATACCAACGAAAGCATTCACTACTGTTGTTGTACTGCCAATTTCAGCAACTAATACATCAATCTTCATTAAGTAATTCCTGTTTACGATTAACTAAGAAAGAAGCAACATGGACACCCTTTGTTCCCCTACCAAAGCCTGCATCAATTCCTTGTGTCTTAGCAATTTCAGGTGATACTTGTGTTCCACCACAAATAATAATTACTTTATCACGGATTCCTTTTTCAATGGCTAATTCATGAATCTTTTTCATATTTCTATAATGAATTTCATCATGAGAAATAATTGTAGATGCTAAAATTGCATCAGCATTTGTTTCAATTGCTGCATCAATTAATTTTTCAATTGGTACAGAGGTACCTAAATATACGCAATCAACACCATATTTTTCAATACCACCATGTTTAATGTCTATGATTTCTCTCATACCAACCGAATGCTCATCTTCACCAACAGTAGCTGCAACGACTTTTAAACCATGATCTTTTACATAGTTTCTAATTTCATCATCTGATAATTCTTCTGGTTCTTCTGGAATAGTTAATGAAATTAAGTCAATATCAAAAGGTACTTTTCCTTTTAGTTGTATACGAGTTCCTTCTGCTTGATGTAACACTTCTCTGTGAATCACTTCAACATCCATCAAATTCATCTTCTTACCAATTTCTAACGCAGCAACCTCAGCATGTCGTCTATCAGTTGGTAACACTAAATCCACTACAACAACACCATCTGCTAACCATTCTACCTCTGGCTTAACAATTGAAGTAAGTCGATATTTTTCAGTTTCATCTAATCGTTTATAAACATTATCATTTTCATCTAATTCATCAATAAAAATAATTTTCTCAGGTTTCTCAAATGTAGAGCCTTCAATTAATTTAGCAGGATTATTTACTGCTGATTCATCATATTGTGCCACATTATTATACCCAAAGTGAGCAGTAACAGGCGCAAAATAATCATCATCACGTTTATAAACTGTATTTACACCAACGCCACCTTCCATCTTACGGGCAATACCATCTCCATTACGTTCTGGGTAAATTCCTGAATCAATAAAAAATCCTTTTTCAACCGCATCAAAATAGCCACCATTTTCAATCATTTCTTCTAAGAATAAAACAGCACGTTCTTTTAACTCTCTTACCTTATTTCGTAAGAAACCTTCATCTTTTAATTCTACCATTTCCATTAATCCATCCATACCGATTAATGCTTGTTTAGCAGTATCACATGCTTCAACATTATACATGTGCCATGGGACATTTCGTCCTTCATCAGGAGTTATGGTTGATTGAATGTCAGCACTTGTTAATTTTGATATTAATAAATTTAATACATGCGTTACAGTTGCATCTCTGGTTGAAGATTCCATATATTTCGTGTTCATTTGAGCACGCATTTTAAATTCTGAGAAAAACTCTCTTAAAGCAACTGCATAAGGTAAATTAATTTTTAAATCAGGAGCAGGAGCTGCAGTTGGTGGTACAGTTGATAATGCTATATTTTCTTTTTTCATCCCTACTTTAGTAGAAAAAGCAGAGTTAATTGCATGTTGAACTAATAACTCAGGCATTACTTTCCACGCATCTCGTGCAGTAGCATTAGCATTGTGTGCACCATCAATTTGTAAAGTATCTGCCCATGCCATGATTTTTTTTGATTCAGCTGCATCTACAAAGGAACGAATCATATTTATATTACGATATAAAACATTATATTGTGGGTCTTGATGAGCACCATTAACTCCTTCTTCAGCAAACATAACCGCAATATCTGGACCAGCTACACCTGAAACATAAGAATGGTAATTAATCGGACGTCCAACCTCTTCTTCAATGATATCTAATGCTTTACGTTGAAGTCTAACTTGTTTTCTAGTAACAGGAATTCCACCTATCCCTTGAGGTGTCCCTTCAATTAGTCCATCAAAATGAGATTGCCCAGCTGTTCTTATAACCATGATGTGATCCGCACCATGCCAAGCAGCCATTCTCATTCTTCTAATATCATCTTCAAAACGACCTGAAGCAATTTCTGTTGTTATAACAGGTAAAGGTTGTGGGTCTATTTGATTAAAATATTTCGCTGCAGGTAATGGAACACTATTTTTTAATGGTGTTGAAACTTCACTATAATTGTAGCCATTCATATTTAAATTTGGTTCATGTTTTCTCCAAACCCATCCACGACGTTTAGGTTTGTAGTCTTCGATATTCTTCATTAATTCACGAATATCTAACTTTTCATTAGGTTTTAATGTCATTATTTCACCACCTCAAAGCTATTTAATACTTCGTCCCAGTAATCTCCTTCAAGTAAATTTAATCCAGCTTCTCGGATAGACATTTTTTTCAATTGAGCAAGTTTGTAGACAACATGACCAGCACCTTTTCCAATTAATCCATAGTCTATAACACGGTCAACGATAGCTTTTGCTTCAATACTTGAAAATCCCATACGTAAAAGAACAGATCGTTCAATTGCTGGGGATGTATTTTCTTTTGCTAGAGTAATAAGTGGATCTATTACTCTATATGCTAAATCCCAAAATCTTATTTTTAATTCTTCATCAGTCAAATTTTCTAAATGTTTTCTTCTAACTTCAAAATCATCTTTTCTTGTCATTAATTTTTCCAAATTATCACCTCTTCAGTCAATTTTTATTCCTAACTCTTTTAATGTATCTAACACGAAAACTTTACTTTCATTCGTTTCTTCCATTAAAAATAATACATCCTCCTCAGATAAAGTAACATTTGAATTGTTTTTAATATGATTTTTAACACAAGATTTTTTAACTTTTAATAAATCTAGATCTATTGCTTTAATAAGACTTGGAGTTTCAGGTAGAATAATATTTTCACCAGGTACTTCATTCACTGGATTTCCAAATTCTATCTTCACACCATTATCTCTTGCAAATGAAAGTTGAGCACCATGATGTTTACCAGCTCCTGTATATTCTGTTTCTTGAACAACAATGATTTGGTCTTCATCTAATTCTTGTGCAATACTAAATGCTGCTACTAAAGATGTATTACCAGCAGGACCCCTCTCAATTCCTTCTAATATGGATAATGTCTCAGTCATATAAAATACTTCACCTTGATTAACGGTAACATAACGGTCTATATATCGAAGTGGGCGAGCAGCTGACCTTGGTACATCTGAACGATCTGGATAAGTCGCAAATGGAATACCAAATCCAGTATGACCAGTCGTAAAAGATTTACGATTAAACTGATAATCACTTGCCATATGTAATCCTTTTAAATTAACACTTGCTCCAACAATTTGAACGGATTGATCAGTTGCTTTTAATATACCACGAGCCGTACCTGTTAAGTTTCCACCACCAGCATTCGTACAAACAACAACATCAGGTACCTTACCAACTTGAGCTTCACACTGTTTCACAAGTTCATATCCTAACGTTTCAATTCCAGCAATTCCAAATGGTGTATATAATGATGCATTAAAACAACCTGTTTCTTCTAATAATTTTAAGGATGAATAAAATAATTCTGGTCCGACACTTAGTTGTATAACTTCAGCTCCCAATGCTTCACATTTTCTTGCTTTTTCAATTATTTCAGGTTGTCCAACTCCTCTAGAATCAAAACATTCTTGTACAATAATACATTTTAATCCATACTTAGCAGCTTGAGAAGCAACAGCGGCACCATAATTTCCTGATGTAGCAGCCATAACCCCTTTATAACCACATTTTTTAGCATGATAACAACTGATTGCTGCACGTCTTGCCTTAAAACTACCTGAATCATTTAAAGCTTCATCTTTAATGAATATCCTAGCACCCTTTCCTTTTGGCGCTAATTTTCTAGCCATTGCTGAAATATTTTTCAATTCTTTCAAAGGAGTGTTTCCTACCCCATTATTATATTGAATTTGTTTAATCTCATCTAATGAATAGGGTGTTGCATTTTGCATCATCTTTTCATAATCAAATCCGATTCCCTTATTCTCATAAACCTCATAGTCTATTCCCACTGACTTTTTCATAATTTCATTACGACGAGACATAATACTAGCATATGACATATCTTTATTCATTTATCTCATCTCCAAACATAAAATCTTTTACCATCTGTCCAATTTGAATAATTTCAGGAACAAAATGACCAAAATTATGTTTAAACGATGGATTTTCTTGGACTAATTCGCCTTCTTCAATACGATTAGTTAAGGTCTTAATTTGGACAATCTCACCCAAGTTACCATCCTCTACTAAAAAACCTTTTACCCACATTTCTAGAGGTATTTTTTTAGTATCATCAGGTACTTGAGGCGCTCTATCTTTTGGTTCTAAAATAATCTTATGAATTTGAACCCAAGTTCCTTTTTTAATCATTTTATCTACCTCTTTAATCAATCATTTCTCTTACATCACCCATAATAGCACGTGGAACAGGTAGGTCTATCATTGTTTTTAATCCATTTTTAGCATTAATAACATGAGGAATCATATTAACACACATAGCGATTGTCCCAATTCCACCATCTACTTCTGGATTAATAGCCATATTGACTTCTGGTGTTCCTTTAATTTTAATATAATCTCCAGTATCTACCCCAGCTAATTGTGGTTCAATTTGTTGTGGATGGTCCATATTAATCTTAACTTCACCATTAACACTACCTTGACCTGTCATCGCAACACCACAAACATCACCTTTTGCTGCAAATCCATAAGGTGATTTTCTATCTACATCAGTGATAATAGGTTTCATTTGTTGTGAAAATTGATCTACTTTCCATCTTAAGGCATCAGCTATCATATGTACACTCTCAGAAAAACCAACATGACCTGCCATTGTGTTATTTTCTAATCGCTTGTTAAATTCTTCAACTGATAATCCTACACCTTGTTCTTCCATGACAGCATGTCCAAATGGTGATAAACTGTTTACACGACTAACATCAATATGTTCAACATCT
Organism: Mycoplasmatota bacterium; assembly: GCA_018394295.1. Classification (NCBI taxonomy): domain Bacteria; kingdom Bacillati; phylum Mycoplasmatota; species Mycoplasmatota bacterium. The sequence goes on along the minus strand of CP074573.1, from coordinate 1,156,998 downwards.
TCCATAACACCTGTTAGACAAACAACTAATAAATCCATCATCATTCCAGGATTTATTCCTGTACCAAGAACTGTAACACCATTTTCTTTGGCGATACGGTCCATTTCACTAGCTAATTCAGGACTTTGTGCTTGTGGATATGCCATTTCTTCAGCAGTAGAAATAACATTAACTTTTTTATTCAATAATAATTTAATTTTAGGAAATGCATTTTTTGTAAAAGAATCAGTTGCTAATAAGGCAACATCACATGATTTTTCACTAACAACTTCATCAATATTATCATTAACTAGAACACTAGGATGATCTTTTTGAGGCATATCTAAAATAGTAAAAATATTTTTCCCTACATAATTTTGATTTTTATCACAAACCCCTACTATTTCAAAGCCAGTTTTTTTTAGAATCATTCTAGCCATTCCGCTTCCCATTGCTCCAAATCCCCAAATGGCAACTCTCACTTTTTCATTTCTCATAACATCAACTCCATTATTTTAATTATAAGGTAACTTTTGTACCACTTTTTCCATCTAAGGCAGCTTTAACTTTTTCAAGTGAAGCAATGACTGCTACCCTACCTTTTTTACTAGCAGCAAAACTCATCGCAGCTTCAATTTTTGGTAACATACTACCTTTAGCAAAATGGTTTTCCAAAATATATTCTTTTGCTTTTTCTACGGTTAAAGAATCTAAATCTATTTGATTTGGTTTATTAAAATTAATCGATACTTTATCAACTGCTGTTAATATGAATAGATAGTCTGCATCTAATATTTCAGCAATTTTACTACTAGCGAAATCTTTATCAATAACTGCTGAAACGCCAGTCAATTGACCATTTTCTTCAATAACAGGAATTCCTCCACCACCAACGGTAATGACAATATGCCCTGCATTAACTAATGTATTAACAATATCTTTTTCAACAACATCAACTGGTTTAGGACTAGGAACAACACGTCGCCATCCACGACCTGAATCTTCCTTAAAAATATAACCTTTTTCTTTTTCGATTTTATCGGCTTCTTCTTTATTATAAAAAGACCCAATTGGCTTTGTTGGATTAGTAAAAGCACCGTCATCTTTATCAACAACAACTTGTGTCACGATTGTAGCAACTTTCTTATTTATTTTTTGATTTTTTAATTCTGCATAAATCGCATTTTGTAAATGATATCCAATATATCCCTGACTCATAGCTCCACATTCTGGAAATGGCATTTCAGGTGATTTTGTTTCACTTAATGAAGCAGTTTCAAACGCTAAATTAATCATACCTACTTGAGGTCCATTGCCATGGGTAATAATTACTTCATTCCCTTTCGCAATTAATTCAACAAGTGATTTCGCAGTATGTTTCACTAGATTTAATTGTTCAAAAGGTGTTTTACCTAAAGCATTACCACCTAGAGCGACAACAATTCTTGACATATTTCCCCTCCTAATTATGCTCCTATAGTTGCTAACATGACTGCTTTAATCGTATGCAAACGATTTTCAGCTTCATCAAATACTACAGAATGTTTTGATTCAAATACTTCATCGGTAACTTCCATACTTGTTAAACCGAATTTCTCATATATTTGTTTTCCAATAACTGTTTTTGTATCGTGGAATGCTGGTAAACAATGCATAAAGATAACTTCTTCATCAGCATTATTAATCATATCCATATTCACTTGGTATGGTTTTAATTGATTAATTCTTTTTTCCCATACTTCGTCTGGTTCACCCATTGATACCCATACATCAGTATAAATAACATCTACACCTTTTGTTCCCTCAAGAATATCTTCTGTTAAGGTAATTTTTGCATGCGTGTCTTTAGCAATCTCACGACATTGTTTAACTAATTCTTCATCCGGCCATAATTCTTTAGGAGCTACTGCACGGAAATCAAGACCCATTTTAGCAGCACCAATCATTAATGAATTCCCCATATTATTTCTTGTATCACCAACATAAGCAAATTTAATGCCTTTTAATCTACCTTTATGTTCTAATATCGTCATAAAATCAGCTAAGATTTGGGTTGGATGATATAAATCGGTCAAACCATTCCAAACAGGTACACCAGCATATTTTGCTAAGTCATCTACTGTTTCTTGTTTGAATCCACGGAATTCAATACCATCATACATTCTTCCTAATACTCTTGCAGTATCAGCAACACTTTCTTTTTTTCCCATTTGACTTCCTGTTGGACCTAAATAGGTAACACTCATTCCTAAATCATAAGCTCCCGTTTCAAATGCACAACGAGTTCTTGTTGAATCTTTCTCAAATAATAAAACAACATTTTTTCCTTTTAATTGTGGTTGTTCATAACCTGCATATTTTGCTTTCTTTAAATCAACAGCAAGATTCAACAAATAATTAATTTCTTTAGTTGTGTAATCTAATAAAGTTATAAAATTTTTACTTCTAATATTAACTGGCATTTTTATTCCTCCTAAAATATATATTAAACGTCCTCACGTAACAGAGGCATACTCATACATCGAGGACCTCCACGTCCTCTTGATAGTTCACTTGAAGAAATGGCATGTACTTTAACACCATGTTCTTTTAAAATAGCGTTTGTTACATAATTTCTTCCATACACAATAACTTCACCTGGTGATAAAGCTAATGTATTTGCGCCATCGTTCCATTGTTCTCTACCAGATATAACTTCATCTCCACCACCACATGGTATTAAGGTAACATTTTCATTGAGATATCGTGATAATATAATATCTAAACGTTCAACAATTGGTTTTACACTTAATTTACCTGGTCTTAATGTATCTTTAGTTAATTCATAAACTTTAAAATTATCGTCAATTTGACTATGAATAGTAAATTTATCATGATCAACACGCGTAAAAACAGTGTCAAGATGCATAAATGCTCTGGTTTTAGGAATATCAAACGCTAAAACCATTTCAAACGAAGTATTATACTTATACAAGATATTTTTAACCAATGATTCAATTGCTAGTGGATGGGTTCTTTGACTGACACCAACTGCTAATATTTTGTCAGATAAAACTAAGATATCGCCACCTTCTATAGAAAAAGGTTGGTCTCTATCATAATAGCGTTCAACATTGTTTTTTCCATAAACATTATGATACTTAAAGATATAATCACCAAATATTGTTTCTCTTCTACGGGTTAAAGTATACATTTTGCTCATTGTGATCCCATTTCCAACTGAACTAAATGGGTCTCTAGTAAAATATAAATTAGGCATAGGATCACAAACAAATGGGTAATCCCCAATATAATCACTTAATGTACGTTTTGTCCAATTTGGTATTTCTTTTTTACGAATTCCAGACATGGTTTTTTCAATCATTTCTTTTGTATTATCAAAAGAATTTAAATATTCAGTTACCACATGTCTTAATGTCTCACTTACTACATGTGATTCATCAAGAAACTGGCTTATAAACTGTGATTTTAGTTCATTACTTTGATCTAGCGTTTCAGAGACTAGGTCCTCTAAATAAACCACTTCAACTTTATTTTGTCTAAATACATCTGCAAATTCATCATGTTCTTTTTGTGCTAATTCGAGCCAAGGAATATCATCAAATAATAACCTTTCTAACCATTCAGGTTTTAGATTTTCTAATTCTTTTCCTGGCCTATGTAGCAACACCTTTTTTAGTCTTCCTATTTCTGAATTAACATTTATGTGTTTCAATGTATCAACTCCTTAAATATGACTTGTGATAATATTAAATCTCAGAAAAAAGTGGAATGTCAGCAATTAAGAACCTCAAAAAGGTTATAAACTGACCATCCCATTCTTCTAAATTTTCATGTGAAACGCTGATTGTAAACGCATACATTTAAATTATACCATTAAATTGGAAATTACAACATATATTATCAAAATATTTTTAAAAAAGCATATTATAATCGTTTTATTTGTCTTTTAGACAATGATAAAATGATTCCTAAAACAATTGATAACAAAGCAGCTACTAAAACGCGATACACTTCTGGTAATAAGAAAGTAACCGTATGTGCTGGTATCCAGAAGAAAGGAATTGTTTTAAAAACAACAAATTTAATAAAATGATTCCAATCAATGGATTTAATTACTTGTTCTGATTTTATAGATGCTATTTGTTTTAGATTTCCATGACCTAATTCTATGTATGTATCAGTAATACGATGAAATGCCATAAAAGTTGGCGCAAAGATAAGGTTCATCAATGTACTTGTTAAGAAAGCAAAAAGTAATTTACCTAAAAATGTATGATGACTAATCTGAGGTAGTAAATAATCTTCTTGAAGTGCAATAACACCTGATGCAAAAAGTTTAAAAACTAAAACAAAACTACACCCAATCAAACCCCATATAATCATTTTCAAAATTATACCATTAATCTTATAGGTACCTTTTGAAATTCTAGATGCTAATAACTCACCCATTGTCGCCAATACAGCTACTTTAATAAATCCCATTAAGTAGGGATATTGATTTGTTAAATCAATAAATGTATTTCTAGATTGTTTAACAACAAGAATTGTACATATTAAAATAAAAATTATTACAAATAAAGAATCTTTACGCTTTATTTTCATATGGAACATCCATTATTTTTAAATTTTCTGAAATAATTAATTGCGCACCTGTTGCTTCCTGTACTTCTTCTACAGTAAACATTGGGTTTATTTCAATTAACTTTATACCAGATGGTGTAATTTCCATGACACCCATTTCAGTAAATATCATATCAACCTCACCCTTAGCGGTTAATGGTAATGTACATTCTTTTAATATTTTTGGTCTTCCTTTATTTGTATGACTCATGGCAACAATGACTTTTTTAGCACCAACTAATAAATCCATTGCTCCACCCATACCAGGTACCATCTTTCCAGGTATTATCCAATTAGCGATATTCCCTTTTTCATCTACTTCTAAAGACCCTAGGACTGTTAAATCAACATGTCCACCACGTATTATAGAAAATGAAATAGAACTATCAAAATATGCACCGCCAGGTAATATAGTTACCGGTTGTCCTCCTGCATTGGTTACATCAAAGTCTTCTTCACCTTCATTTGGTTTAGGACCTAAATTAATTAACCCGTTTTCAGATTGAAAATAAACATTTATACCTTCTGGTACATAATTAGCAACTAAAGTTGGTAATCCAATTCCTAAATTAACAACATCACCATCTCTTAACTCTAAAGCAACTCTTCTAGCTATAATTTCTTTAATGCTTCTACTATCCATCTACTCATCCTCCTTCACAATGTAATCAACAAAGATATGTGGAGTTATGATATGATTTGGATCTAATTCATCCACTAATTGTTCTGGCCAAACAAAAACCTTTTCACAAGCCATTGCCATCATTGGATTAAAATTTCGTGTTGTCGCATTATAGATGACATTCCCATATTTATCAACTTTTGAACCTCTAATAATTGCTACATCAGCTTTTAAAGGCTTTTCTACTAAAAATTCAACACCATCAATTTCTATTTTTTGTTTTGTCTCTTCTACTATTGTTCCAATCCCTGTTGTTGTTAATACACCACCAAGCCCAGCCCCACCTGCGCGTATTTGTTCAATTAAAGTCCCTTGTGGAATGAGGACCGTTTCTAATTCTCCTGATGCCATCATTTTTCCAGCCGTTGGATTTAATCCAATATGAGAAGCTAGCAATTTTTTCACTTGTTTATTTTCAATTAATTTCCCAACCCCCTTATCAGGAAATCCAGCATCATTACATATAATTGTTAAATCTTTGACATTAGATTCTACTAAAGCATCAATTAACGGTTCTGATGTACCAACAGCCATAAATCCACCTACCATAATTGACATTCCATCTTTAAAATGAGATTTAAAATCATTGATGTCAATTAATTTCATATATTTACCTCCTGAAGTTAATTTTAATTTATTTTTTATAATTATAAAACCCTTTTCCAGTTTTTCTTCCTAATAAATTAGCTCGCACCATTTTTTTCAAATACGGATGCGGACGATATTTTTGATCACCAAATTCTTTAAATAATACTTCCATGATCGCTAAAACAACATCATTACCGATTAAATCAGATAAGGCAAGTGGTCCCATCGGATGATTAGCGCCATACATCATTGCTTTATCGATGTCTTCTACTGATGCGACCTGTTCTGATAATATGCCTATTGCTTCATTAATCATAGGAATTAGTAATCTGTTAACCACAAATCCTGGTGCTTCTTCAACATTAACCACTTCTTTTCCAATACTTTTAACAAACTCGATGATTGTATTAAATGTTTCAGTACTTGTTGTTAATCCTTTTATTACTTCTATTAATTTCATTACTGGAGCAGGATTAAAGAAATGAATTCCGATGACTTTATCACATCTAGTTGTACTAGCAGCAATTTCTGTTATCGAAAGTGAAGAAGTATTCGTTGCTAAAATCGCATCTTTTTGTATTGTTTCATCTAGTTGCTTAAATATTTTTTTCTTAATTTCCATATTTTCAACAGCAGCTTCGATAACTAAATCCACATCATAGGCTTCTTTAATATCAGTATTTATTGAAATATGATTTAATATTGTATTTTTTTGTTCCTCTGTTATTTTTCCTTTAGAAACAAGTTTTTCTAAATTCCGTGTAATTTTTTGATAACCCTTTTCAACTAATTCACTTGATATATCATTTAAAATAACCGTTTGCCCAGATTGTGCAATAACTTGAGCAATGCCACTTCCCATTGTTCCACTACCAATAATAAGGACTTTCATCTTATTCCTCCTTGTTGTGATTAAATTTAGCTTTCCTTTTTTCAATAAAGGCATTCATTCCTTCTTTTTGATCATAGAAAGAAAAACAATTTGAAAAATGAACAGTTTCTAATTCTATTCCATCGTCTAAAGAACCTTCAATTCCTTCATCTACAACTTGTTTTGTCGACAAAACAGCGTGTAATGAATTTTTGTTAATAGAATGAATTAAATGATGAACTTTTTCATTTAAAGACTCTAATGGTTCTACAGATGATACCAAACCGATTGTTAATGCTTCTTTAGCATCAATCATTTTACCTGTAAATAATAATTCTTTCGCTTTTGATACACCAACAATTCTAGGTAAACGGATTGTACCAGAAAATCCTGGTGTAATCCCTAATGAGACTTCTGGTTGCCCAAATTTAGCCTTTTCTGATGCGATACGAATATCACATGCCATTGCGAGTTCATTTCCACCACCTAAACAATAGCCATTAATTGTTGCTATTGTCACTTTTTTTAATAACTCGATTTTCCTAAAAACATCTGCACCAAATTTTCCATAAGCTTTTGCTTCTGATGTGTTCATATGAGCCATTTCTGAAATATCAGCTCCAGCAATAAATGCTTTCCCTACACCTGTAAAGAGAACAAAATGAATATTATCATCTGCCTTTATTTCATTAATAACTTGATCCAATTCGTTTAACATTTCTTTATTGATTGCATTTAAGGCATTAGGTCTATTAAAAGTAATTTTCGCGATGTTATCATTTACTTCATAAAGAATCGTATTCATACATTCCTCCTAACGCTTTTTTGTACCTAAAGGTAGTCTATTTACCAAATTTCTTTTAACCATTTCACATACAGAAAATGCGGCAACATCTTCTGCAAACTTCTTCACACCAAACCCAGCATCATACCCTAATTCTTTCGCTAATTCATGAGAAATTCTTGGACCACCACAAATGAGAACGACTTGATCCCTAATTCCCTCTGCTTCTAATAACTCTATTAAATGTGTTAAATTTTTGATATGTACATCTTTTTGCGTAACTGTCTGTGATACTAATAAAACATCTGCGTTATATTCAATCGCTTTTTGAACAAATACTTCATTTTCTACTTGACTTCCTAAATTATAAGCATCAATCCCATGATATCGTTCTAACCCATAATGTCCTGCATAACCTTTCATATTCATAATTGCATCTATTCCAACCGTATGGGCATCACTTCCTGTTGAAGCACCTATTATCACAATATCTCTTTTAATGTTTTCTTCAATGTAATGTTCGATATCATGCATATCCATGTGATTTGTTTCAACTGTTTCTACATGAATACTAGTATAATCAGCAGAATGCATTAAATTACCATAAATAATATAAAATGAAAAATTATCATCAAGATCTTGACCATGTGATACAAGTGGATCAATTAATCCCATCTTTTTAGCTAATTCTTTAGCACATTCTTCACCCTTCTCGTTAAAAGGAACCGGAAGTGTAAAACTTACTTGTACTTTTCCATCATTTATGGTATCCCCATAAGGTTTTACTTTCGTCAAATCTAATGTTTTATCAAAATCTTTTTTATCTAGTGAATATCCCATTTTAAACCTCCTTTAATTCCTCTACCATTAAATCTAATACAAGATTAAAATAGGCATTTTCTTTTTTAAAGACATTTTCTAATCCTTTACCACCATTTTGTGGACGTTTTATTCCAGCAAAAATGCCTTTTTCTAATGTCTCAAAGATTCCCATTTTTTCGATTTTCGAAAGTAAATTATTTGCATTATTTAATACTTCTTTAGCACGATTTTCAATAATTCCACCTTTTTTAAATTCTATTTCTTCACTTATATCTTTCATCGTTGTAAAAATATATTGAGCATTTTCAATCGCCAAAGCTCTATCAGACATAAATGGTGTATGTATTGCTTCTGTCATCATACCCAATAAATGAATTTTTTGATTGGTCATGATGGTTGTCATATTAAATAAGGCATCTTGTACATGTCCTCTAAAGACATTTCCTGTCATAAATTTAGTTGGTGGCATATATTTCAATGGAGCATTTGGAAAGATCTCTCTTGCCATTTGCGCTTGAGCAACTTCATATAAAAATCCATTTTCAACATCAGGGTTTATTTCAAAAGCATGACCTAATCCTTGTAATTCTTCTGGTAAATGAGCAAGTAAAGCAAACTGTTCATTGATAAATTGTGATGCTAAAACTGTATGTGCTTCTTCAATCGCATCGCTTGTAGTTAAATAATTATCTTCACCAGTGTTGATAATAATTCCAGCATATGAATTAATTACACGTGAAAAATATTGATCAACAAAAGTACGTTTCATATTTATATCCCGGAACAGAATACCATATAATGAATCATTAAGCATAACATCAAGACGTTCTAAAGCACCCATCGCTGAAATCTCTGGCATACATAAACCAGAAGCATAGTTAACTAGTTTTATGTATCTACCTAATTCTTCTCCTACCTCATCTAGTGCTTTTCGCATAATTTTAAAGTTTTCTTGAGTTGCATAGGTTCCACCAAAACCTTCAGTTGTAGCACCATATGGTACATAATCTAATAGTGATTGTCCGGTTGAACGAATCACAGCAATGATATCAGCCCCTTGTTTTGCAGCTGCTACTGCTTGTGTAACATCTTCATATATATTACCTGTAGCAACAATAACATAAAGTTCAGGTCCTTTTTTTATCCCATATTTTTTAAATTGTTGTTTTCTGTACACATTATTTGATTTAATAAAATCCAAATATTTTTCTACAATTGGTTGTAAGGCAAGACGAATATCAAATATATCATTTTTAGGTAATTTCGTAATATCTAATTCATCTGAAGCAATTTTTTCTGCAATATCTTGTGGACTAAGTCCTGTTTCTATCATTGCATTTCCTATGTAATAACAAACCCCTAATCCAATATTTCCTCTATCTTTAATATGGTCTACGACAACATTAGGTAAAGCAACATCTAAATCATTTACACCATCAATGCCTACTAGTCGACAAATGGTTCTTTCAACGCTTACCGTTGTATGTTTATCAATAAATTCTTGTACATTTTGAGCTATATTTTTAGCATGGATTCTTGCTTCATTAACGACATTCCAATCTAAATTAAGTTTACTCAAATCTTGATCACTCCTCGTAGCATTTATCTAAGTATGCTTTAAAATCTTTGTCAATATCTAATAAAACGGATACTTTATAAGCTTCTTTTGGTACCTGTTCAATTTTTGTAACTTTTTTTAATGTATAATTCATAAACCGATTAAAATCTTTTATTGAGTGAATAGTAACACTATCTATCTCTTCATCTTTTAACCCCTCAATTTGATAATGATTCATATTAGACGTAACAACACCATCATAATGAGTCGCTAATAATGTGTAAGAAGAATAATTTTTCGAAAATTCTGCAAAGGCTTTAACAAATTTTTGTCCTTCACTCGGATTAGTTGAACGAGCAAATTCATCCACACATATCAAATAAGTATTTTTCTTCATCTTTTCTATCGTGTTATTTATTGAAGCAATTTCAAATCCAAAAGAAGATAAACCATGTATCACGTTTTCAGATTCATAACCAACATATTCAATTCCTGATACGATAGGAATAAACGCCTCTTTCGCAAATACATAAAATCCAAGATGAGCTAAGCAAACGTTTAATGCGACTGTTTTAATAACTGACGATTTCCCACTCATATTAGCCCCAGTCAATATGGTTGTTCCTTGATACATCTCTATTGAATTTTTAGTATAATGATTACCTAGTTGTTCAACTTGATTCTTAATTAAAGGATTCTCCATATCTACTAGACTAAGTAGGTTTTCTGAAATCGTTGGTTTCACGGCATGATACTTAACTGCCATTTTAGCTTTTCCAATAAGTACATCGATATGACTTATTTTACTAATATTATCTTCCATCTTACAAACCATATTTTGTAATTGATGTGTTAATTTTTTTCGTACCTTTAATTCCTCATCTGCTTCTAAGATGACATACTTTGATCGTAATATTTGAAGCTGTTCTCTATTTTTATCATCTGCTTTAAAATATTGATGTTCAATTTTTCTTTTTTCTAGACGGATTTCTTTTAAATGTTCTGAATATGAATTATAAATCGTAAAATCTGTAGTTATATCATTATTGCTTGATGATAGTAATTGAATAATATCTTGACAATCGTTCATCGTTAATAATTCAATATCAAAAGGATTAAAAACTTTCTTAAGTTCATTCATGTAAATAGCTTGTATCTTTATTTCATATAAGTCAACAATATCTAATATCTTACCTTCTTTACAATTTTTCAATGTTAATTTAATATCTTTAAATTTATCTAAAATACGTTCTAGTTTATCAAAATCATTAAAATGTTGAATAAATTTTTCAATTAAATGATATTCTTTCAATAATTCATCTTTTGAATCAAATGGAGTCAAGTGATGAAGAAAGAAATTACCATAAGCACTATGAATGGTTATTTCTTTCATTAAATCATTAAAACTGATAACTTTTTTGACTTGTCCATTAATAAATTTATTCATCATTATCCCTCACAACATTGTATATTGGTATCGTTAGTTTTTGACTTAATGCCAATTGAAACTTTTCTGCATCAAAGGCATAATTTAAAGGAGATGTAGGGTTAATTGAAACACAAAGTAATTTAGTTTTCTCTAATACTTGAATATCAACATTAATATGCTTTAATTTATCACTTGTATATTTATGAAACAAACATTTAGTCGCATGAGGTACGACAACCTTTAATGATTTAAATTTATTACGATTTTCAAACAATACTTTAAGAAATTCATCCGTTAAAGCACCATTTATCAGCAAATATTTTACCCCATAATTTAATTCATTAATAATTTGCTTCGCTGAATTTAATGCTGTTTTCACCTTAATTGATTTTATAAATCCATTTTGATAAACAAGTGAAAGAGGAGATTCATCCATAACTCGACTAAAATCAGTGTATAATGATTGATCAACTTCTTTTAAGTTAAATAAATGAACAATATGTTCTGTATCTTCTATCACAGTTTTTATTTGACTTGAATAAGCAGCTCCAGTACACAAAATTGTTGCTTCACTTACCTCTTCTGAAGCTAATCCTTTTCTACTGATGGCACCATCAATTAATATCACATCAACTGAATAATGTTTTAATCTAGAAATAACCCTTTTCATTTGTTGATTGAATGAAGGACCAGCTAAATCAACATAACCATCACTTAACGCTCGAACAATCACCACTTCACCTAAAGGTGTATTAATATCAGTTGTTTCTAATATTTGTTTTGTAAAATCAGAGTTCTGTAAACATATCGTTGTTGTTGCGATAATCGTACCACTTTCTATATAAATCTTAGGTTTTGGAGTATTTGTCACAACATCTACATTTTCCCCATCTCTTCCAATTGATGTTAACCCTACTACCTTTTTATGATATAAATGTTTTAACAAATAATTCAATGTCGTTGTCTTACCAACATTTTTAGCCATTCCAATAATAGAGATGACTTTATAATTTTCTATTAAAGAAATCATTTTATTCTTTTGTCTCAAGACTTAGTTGTTCCCCAAAAAGTAAACGTGATACACCAATTGAATGGTGTTCTTTATGTGATGAGCAATAATCACAATGACAATCTTCTTGGTAACCAACAGGCTCATAATAAGTCGATATATTTCCTTCAAAATTACGTAATACAACTTTACCTGGCGACTGTGAGATTAAGTATTGTGGCATAACTGGAATCTTTCCACCACCACCAGGTGCATCAACCACAAATGTTGGTACAGCATAACCTGAGGTATGACCTCTTAACCCCTCAATAATTTCAATTCCTTTTGAAACTGGTGTTCTAAAATGTTCTATTCCTGTCGATAAATCACATTGATAAATATAGTAAGGTCGTACACGCATCGCCACTAAATTATGAACCAGTTCTTTCATCACATGGACACAATCATTAACCCCTCTTAAAAGAACGCTTTGATTGCCAAGTGGAATACCTGCATTAGCCATTTTTTCAATTGCTTTTTTGGATTCTGGTGTAATTTCTTTCACATGATTAAAATGTGTATTGAGCCATACTGGATGGTATTTTTTTACCATATTGACAAATTTATCAGTTATTCGTTGTGGCATTACAACAGGTGTACGTGTACCAAATCGAATGATTTCAACATGGGGAATAGCACGTAATTTTTTTAATATATACTCAATTCTTTCATCACTTACTAATAATGCATCGCCACCAGATAATAAAACATCTCTTACCTCATGATGATCCTTAATATACTCAATTGCTCTATCTATTCTTGTTTTAGATACCTCATTGTCTGTTTGTCCAGCAAAACGTCTACGTGTACAATGCCTACAATACATTGAACACATATCAGTGATTAAAAATAAAACACGATCAGGATATCGATGGGTTAATCCTTGAACAGGAGAATCTGCATCTTCATGTAAAGGGTCAACAAAATCATGAGCACCAACTTGCATCTCATTAATCGTCGGTATCGCTTGCATTCTAACCGGACATTTAGGGTCTTCAGGATCCATTAAGGTTAAATAGTATGGAGTAATAGCCATTCGGAATTTACCCAATACTTTTTCAATAGCATCTTTCTCATCATGACTTAATTTAATATATTTTTCAAGCATATCTAAAGAGACAATTCTATTCCGAACTTGCCAGTGCCAGTTATTCCACTCTTCATCTGTTACATTCGGAAAATAAGATTTTCTTCTCCTTAGATATTCTGTATTAATTTTTAACAACTAGATCACTCCTAAAGATATTTATTTTCGAAAACTTTTCTAATTTTATCGGATTCTCTAACTATATTTAAGGTGATTTGATCATGATTTTTTGAGTAACCATTTCCAATTAACATGGTCACATCAGTACCAATTCCTTCTGCACCTAAAGCAGCTTTTGTAAATGATGTAGCCATAGAGAAGAAATATACAACACCAGTATCCTTTGTAATTAAAATACTTGACATTTCTGTATTTGGTACATTCACGACATTGATAGTTACATCAACTTGTTCTCCATTATTAGCTTCTAGTACTTTTTCATACACATCCATCGCATTTGTTGCATCAGCTAATACGATATCTGTTGTGTATCCTAATTCTAATAATTCTTGTTTATGTTTTTCACCTCTTACAACACTAATCACTTTTCCATTTGGTCCAGCTTTTTTCATTGCTTGGTAACAACATAAGATTCCTGATTTACCAGCAGCTCCAATAATCGCCACGGTGTTTCCTTCTTTTACAAGTTTATCAACTTGAGCTGGTGCCCCAGCAACATCTAATGCTGCTAATGCTAATTTTTCTGGCATATCAGATGGAATGACTGCATATATTCCTGATTCAAATAAGATCGCTTGTGCATTAACATCAACTTGGTCAGCATCTAATTTAATATCTTTAATTTCATTAATTTTTAATGGTGTTAATGTAAGTGATACTAAAGTGGCAATCTTATCGCCCACTTTTAAGTTCTTATCAGGGAAATCTGGACCAATTTCTTTTACAATTCCAATTAACATTCCACCTGAACCTGTAACAGGATTTTGCATTTTACCTCTTTTTGAAACGATTTCAGTAATCATTTCCTTCATTTTTTGTTTATCACTATTACATGTTTTCTTGATTTGGGTAAAACTAGCTGAGTCAATATTCAATGTTAACACATCAATCAGTATTTCATTATTATAAATCTCCATTGTATTATCAACTATTTGTGCTGCTTGTGGCATAACACCATTTGGTTCTATTACTCGATGAACTCCAAACTTGTTTCCTTTTTTCATTTTTAAATCCTCCTATTTATTTATTCCTAATATTTTACGCGCTTCATCTGGTGTTGCAATTTCTCTCCCTAATTCTTTGGCTAGTCGTACAACTTTCTCGACTAATTCACCATTTGATTGCGCTAATTGACCTTTTTTAAGATAGATATTATCCTCAAAACCAACTCTTACATGACCTCCACTTAAAATAGATACTGTAGCTAGTGGAAATTCATAACGACCAATTCCAGCTACTGAATAAGTAGTATCCTGTGGCAATGATTCTTTCATATATAAGAAATCTCTTAATTCTCCGCTCATCCCCCCATTAACACCTAAAACAAAACTAAAGTGAAGTGGTCCCTTAATAAACCCTTTTTTATGAAGTCTTAATACCATATCGATATGCCCTTTTTCAAAGCACTCTAATTCTGGTTTAATATTTTTTTCTTGAATGCGACGAGCAAACTCTTTAATATCATTTTCTGTATTAACAAAGATATCATCTCCACCAAAATTAAGTGTTCCACAATCAAGGGTTGCCATTTCAGGATTAAGTTCAATTGGTTGTAATCTCTCATCACAACTCATACCAACTGCCCCACCAGTTGATGGTTGTATAATAACATCTGGGCAATGTGCCTTAATCGCATCTATCGCTTCTTTAAAACGATCTTTGCTTTGTGTTGGTGTTCCATCATCCTCTCTTACATGTAAATGGATAATGCTAGCACCTGCTTTGTAAGCACCATATGCTTCACGTACAATTTCATCAATTGTATAAGGAATTGCATTAGTATGTTCTTTGGTTACTTCTGCGCCACATATCGCTGCAGTAATTATTAGTTTTTCCATATTTACACCTCCTAACGTTGTTTTTCTTTAGGTACAACACATGTACCGACTGCTTTACAAACTATAATAGGTTCCTCTAATACATCACACGCTGAATCATTGATATCACTACGAGGATGGATTACTTTTCTCGCTTCAAACTCCATTTTTCTTGAGGTATTTCCCTTTTTAATAATTCGCCCCACTGCTTCAATATAATCTCCAGCATAAACTGGTGCTAAAAATTCAACACTTTCATACGCTCTAAATAATCCCTCATCACCATCAAGACGAATTAATAACTCAGTCGCTACATCTCCAAATAATGCTAACATCCTTGCTCCATCAACTAATCCACCACCATAATGAGCATCATGTGCACTCATTCGAAGTCTAATCATCACTTCTTCCATTCTTTTTCTCCTTTTCTATAAAATAAAATCAAAAAACCGGTTAAACATAAAAAAGATTGTATGTTTAACCGGTAGCGCTCCATTGTCAAAAACAATGACAGAATTGTAAAGTAATTCCAATGAATAATAGTTGGCCTAATTATTCATTTCGGCACTATTAATCTTCCATAATCTTCTACGGTGCCAACCCTCTGACCATGTATTCATTAATAATGCGCCTCTACCTTTAATATATGTAAGCGTTTTCTACTGATATTTTATCATTTATTACATTATATGTCAATTATTTTTTATCATGATTTTTCTATCAAACAAAAATAGAAATATTTTTTTGAATTTCACTTCATTACTCAATTAACTTATTTAGTAAGAAAACATTTGTTTATTTTTAACACACCTCACTATTGTTGCTAATACCCTATTAATTATGAGCCTTTTAGTAGGTATAGTAATTATTATATCGAATGACTCTACTGCTATTCAGGAAAATCTTCCTAACAAGATTAAGTTCTGAACCAATGACTTTAAAACTTTGATTAGCATGTAGTAAGGAGTTCCTTACACACTCAGCACCTTTTATATAAAATTATTTGCCATGTTCCTCCTCTTCCCTGTTAAAAATAAAAAAGACACCCACTATTGAGTGTCTAACCTTATATTTTTTATTAATCACTTACACTTCTTTAAATAAAATTTTAATATAATCCCTTCTATAAGATAAGATTCTATAAATTGAGACATAAGGATTTTCAACCTTATAAAAAATTATATATTCTCCTGAAATCAAATATTTATAATCAGATTTAATATCAATTTTTGATGATAAAAGGGCACCAAACATTGGAAATTCTTTTAACTTTTCATAACTCTTAATAATACTTTTTATTACATTAGCTGCTGCGGAAGGATTATCAAACTCTGTTAAGATATACTCTTTTATATCTATTAAGTCTTGTTTAGCAAGAGGGTTTAATCTTAGTTTATGCATTGTATTACACTCCCAAATCCTTCTTTACTTGGTCTTCAGTTAACCATTCATTACCATTTTTAACAGCTTGTTCAGCTTCCAGTAATTTAGACATCAACTTAATTGTAGCTTGATTTTTTTCATATTCTTCAATATCAACAATAGCGTATCTTCCTCGTCCATTTTTTGTCAAAAATACAGGTGCACCAATGGTAATATCTTTTAATACTTCATTATAATTTCTCAAATCTGAGACAGGTTTAATATTTGGCATAATATCAACTCCTTTCTTCAATATTATTATATGCTAATTTTACTTAAAATTCAAATTAAAATTTTAAGTATTTTTTATAATTTCATATATCTAAATGATATACACAAATTTATTTAATTGAATCAGTTTACTCATTAATTAAAAGGTTATAAGCAATACAAAATTTGACCAAAAATATTGAATTAATTTAATGATAATTTTTTTGATTTGAATTATTACATTGGCTATTATAAGTGATTGATGCATTTTATAACTCTTAATATTTTCTTAAATGTGAATTACAGTAAAAAATGAACCTATAAGAAAAATAATCTTATAGGTTCAAAATATAATAATCATTTTATTTACTAACTGGTTTTAATCTCGCGGTAAAATGACGAAGTACAGGAGGTTCATATTCAAAATCAAAACCTACTAAGGTATCACGACGTTTATAAACTTCAATCACAGCATTAGCAACAACATCTAAATGAGCATAAGTATACGTTCTTTTAGGAATTGTAAGTCTCATGAATTCTAATGGACTTTGTAAATTTTCTTTTGTATCTGGGTTACGTCCTAATAAGAATGATCCGATTTCAACCGCTCTAACACCAGATTCTATATACACTTCGTTGCAAACAGCTTGCGCAGGAAATTGATAATATGGGATATGTGGACATATTTTTTTGCAATCAACAAAAACAGCATGTCCTCCTGCTGGGTATTGAATAGGAATACCAGCTTCCCTTAATCGGTCACCTAGATAGCGAACTTGATCAATCCGATGACGCAAAAATTCTTCATCTAATGCTTCTTGTAAACCAACGGCTAATGCTTCCATATCACGTCCTGCTAAACCACCATAAGTTGGGAATCCTTCCATCGGAACAATATAAGTACGACATTTTTGATAAAGTTCAGTATCTTCTTTAATCGCAATAATTCCTCCGATATTAACTAACCCATCTTTTTTAGCGCTCATCAAGAAAATGTCGCCATAGCTAAATATTTCTTGGGCAATTTCTTTAATTGACTTATTTTCATATCCTTTTTCTCTTTGTTTTATGAAAAATGAATTTTCAGCGTAACGAGCACCATCTATGATTGTTTTAATATGATATTTATTCGCAATTTCTTTGGTCAAACGAATATTTTCCATACTAACAGGTTGTCCACCGGCTGAGTTATTTGTCACGGTAATAATTATACCAGCAATATTTTCTGGTCCTTTATTAAGTATTTCTTTTTCAAGTTTTTCTAAATCAAAATTCCCTTTAAACGGATGATAAGTTTCTGTATCAAAGCATTCACTTATGACAACATCAATCGCTCTAGCACCTGCTATCTCAACATGTGCTCGTGTGGTATCAAAATGCATATTACTAATAAAATACATTCCTTCATGGTTTACTAATTGCGGTAATACTACTTGTTCTGCTCCCCGTCCTTGATGCGCTGGAATCACATATTGATAATTTGTTATTTCCTTTACGACCTTTTCTAAATGGAAATAACTACGACTTCCTGCATAAGCCTCATCACCTTGCATTAAAGCACCCCATTGATAGTGACTCATCGCTCCAGTTCCGCTATCTGTTAATAAATCAACATAAACATCTTCACTATTCAAGGCAAATGGATTATATCCTGCTTCTCTTAAATACTCAATTCTCTCTTCTTTTGTCGTCATTTTAATTGGCTCTACCATCTTTATACGATATGGTGGCGCTACATATTTTGTTTTCATATCTTCACCCTTTCTATTAAAAACGCTTTCATTCCTATTATAACAAACTAACCTAACTAGTACAATATCAAAAATTACTTAAAACTGTTATTTCAATATAATATATAAAGACAACAAGTGAAAAATGCACTCGTTGTCTTTATAAATCAGATGTTTATTAACTGTTTATCAATATCGTTAAACTGTGTTAAGACATTATAATTTGTTCTTACTCGTTTAGGACTCGTTTGATTAAATGAATTTATGTGACGATTCAAAGAATAACTTATTTCTTTTGTTTTTATTATTATAAATTGGATATTAAATGTCTGTTCAACTTTCTTTGCGGCATAATATGCTTTCTCCCCAAAACAAATCACGATCGATAAATCTTTAATTTCATCTTTAATTCGACTGAGATTATCATAATCACTAATAGTCGTTATATCAATAAATTTCGGATGTATATTTTCTTTTGTATAAGAAGAAACAATTGTATAATACGAAGCCTGACAAGAAGGAAATAATGTTGGATATTTTCTATTTAACCTTGCTAGTAGTTTATTAAGCTGAGTTTCAGTTTTACGATCAATAGGAAAACAACCTTTATTTAGAATAGGACTTGGGTAAGAGAAAATAAATCCTGATTTCATTCTCATATGATTCATCGTCATATTATTGTCAATCATGATACATCCTCCTTTTCCTTTTTTATAA
This sequence comes from Mycoplasmatota bacterium, assembly GCA_018394295.1. NCBI lineage: Bacteria > Bacillati > Mycoplasmatota > Mycoplasmatota bacterium. The sequence continues at coordinate 1,137,451 of CP074573.1, read as the reverse complement.
CTGCTAAAGCAGCAGCGAGTTTAGCGATTGGTACCCGATATGGTGAGCATGAGACATAATCTAACCCTAGATGATGACAGAATTCAACTGTGCTTGGTTCACCACCATGTTCACCACAAATTCCTAATTTAAGTGATGGATTTTTACTTCTACCAAGTTCAATCGCCAAATTCATTATTTTTCCAAGTCCTTTTTGGTCTAGAATTTGAAATGGATCTTTTTCAAAAATCTGTTTCTCTATATAGGATTTTATATATTTATGACTATCATCCCTTGAAAAACCATAAGTCATTTGTGTTAAGTCGTTGGTACCGAAACTAAAGAATTGACTAACTTCTGCAATCTCATCTGCAACTAAACAAGCTCTCGGTGTTTCAATCATCGTGCCTAATGTATATGGTATTGAAATGTCTTTATCTTTAAAAATCTGATTTATCTCTTTCGTTAATAACGCCTTAATAGACTGAAATTCTCTAGCATCAACAACTAAAGGAATCATTATTTCTGGAATAATGTTCATTTGTTTTTCAACTAATGTGATTGTAGCTTCAATAATCGCTCTTGTCTGCATCAAATAAATCTCAGGATAGGTAATCGCTAATCTACATCCGCGGTGACCTAACATTGGATTAAATTCTTCTAAATCTTTTATTCTTCTTTTAACCTCATTTATAGGTAAATTCATTTCTTGACATAATAATTTAATATCTTCATCACTAGTTGGTAAAAACTCATGTAATGGTGGGTCTAATAATCTTATGGTACATGGTTTACCTTCCATTAATTTTAATATATTGATAAAATCTTCTGTTTGAATTTTTAATAATTTATCTAAAGCAAGTTGTCTTTCATCTATAGTTTTTGATAGTATCATTTTTCTTACTTCTAAGATTCTATCTTCAGCAAAAAACATATGCTCAGTTCGACATAAGCCAATTCCTTCAGCCCCTAAGTTTAATGCAAGTTGCGTATCTTTTGTTGTATCTGCATTCGCTCTAACTTTTAATCGTTTAATTTCATCTACCCACTCCATAAATAATGCGAAATTATCTTGTGCTTTTGCATCCACTGTTTTTAACTGACCTAAGTAGACATTTCCTGTCATACCATCTAGTGATATATAATCGCCTTCCTTAACAATATTTTCTCCAACTCTAATTTCCTTTAATTGTTCACTTACTTGCATCTCCATACAACCAACAACACAACACTTACCCATTCCTCTAGCAACAACTGCAGCGTGACTTGTCATTCCACCACGACTTGTCACTATTCCGATTGCATTTACCATCCCCTCAATATCTTCAGGTGAAGTTTCTTGACGAACTAAAATAACTGTCTCTCCTCGTTCTTTTGCTTTTAGAATATCTTGGGCGTTAAAATATACCTTACCAGATGAAGCACCAGGGGATGCTGGTAAGCCTTTTGTTAATACTTGTGTTTCTTCTAATTCTTTTTGATCAAAATTTGGATGAAGTAACTGATCAAGTTGCTTTGGATTTATTCTTGAAATGGCTTCTTTTTTTGTAATCTTACTTTCTTTCACTAATTCTACAGCGATACGAATGGCTGCCTGAATTGTTCTTTTACCATTTCGAGTTTGAAGGAGGTATAATTTACCTTCTTCTATAGTAAATTCAATATCTTGCATATCTAAATAATGATTCTCTAAACGTTTAGCGATTGTATTCAATTCTTCAAATATTTGTGGATGTTCTTCTGATAATGTTTGTATTGTTTTTGGTGTTCTGACACCACTAACAACATCTTCTCCTTGTGCATTAATTAAATATTCTCCAAATAATTTATTCTCCCCAGTCGATGGATTTCTAGTAAATGCAACACCAGTTCCACTTTGATTCCCCATATTTCCAAAAACCATTGATTGGATATTTACTGCTGTTCCTAAATCATGAGGAATTTCATGGATATTCCGATAAATAATCGCTCGGTTATTATTCCATGATTTAAATACTGCTTCAATCGCTAAAAATAATTGTTCATAAGTATCATTAGGAAATTCTAATCCTGTCTCTTTTTGATAGATTTTTTTGTACTCTGAAACAATTCTTTGTAAGTCTTCTTCTTGTAAATCAATATCATGATGATAATGATTTTGTTCTTTAACAAAATCAAAAATTTGATCAAATTTATATTTTTCTATCCCCATAACAACAGAAGAAAACATCTCAATAAACCGTCTGTAACTATCATAGGCGAAGCGTCGATTATTGGTTTTTTGTGCTAATCCTAATACGGTTTGATCATTTAATCCTAAATTTAATATTGTATCCATCATCCCTGGCATTGATATCGCTGCACCAGATCGAACTGATACAAGTAGTGGATTAACCATATCACCAAATTTTTTACCAGTTGCTTTCTCCAACTGTAACACTTGCTCAATAATCTCCTCTTTTAATTCATCCCATAATTTTTCTTCTTTTTCATAAAAAAGATTACAAGTGCTCGTGATAATTGTAAAACCACTCGGAACATTAATCCCAAGACGACTCATTTCTACTAAGGCAGCCCCTTTTCCTCCTAGTAAAGCTTTCCCTTTATTAATTCCCTCTTTAAAATCAAAAACATACTTACCCATTTTTCCCTCCAGTAATTAATTATCCTTTATTATTGAAAAACCATTTTTCTTTAATAGATTAAGAATTATACCTGCTGTTTCTTCAATTGCTTTTGATGAAATATCGATAATTGGACAACCAAGTTTTTTCATTATTTTTTCACTATACTCTATTTCTTCTAAAATCCTTTCTAAAGATGCATAACTCGCATACCCAGAAAGACCTAATGCTTTTAACCTTTCTTGTCTAATAATATTGAGATTTTCTGGTGAGTTAGTTAAACCAAGTATTTTTTTAGATGGAATTTGAAATAATTCTTTAGGTACAGGTGTTTCTGGAACTAATGGAACATTAGCTACCAGCAAATTCTTATTCGCTAAATACATACTTAATGGTGTTTTAGATGTACGAGATACCCCAATTAAAACTAAATCAGCTTTTAATATCCCTCTAGGGTCTTTTCCATCATCATATTTAACCGCAAATTCAATTGCTTCGACACGTTTAAAATACTTGTCATCTAATAATCGATTAATTCCTGGCTCTCTTAATGGTTTTAAATTGGTTCTATAAGCAATCGCATTCAATAATGGGGTTAATAAATCAATATAAGGTATTTGTAATTCTTCACAATGCTGATTTACATAATGTGATAGTCTTTGTTCTACTAAGGTATAAATAATGATTGAATTTTCTTTCGTGGCTTGTTCCAAAATTACCTTTAAATAATCTTCTTCTAATACATGGGAATATTTCCTTATTTCATAGTTTTCAATTTCAAATTGACTAATAACACTCTTTGCCACTTGCTCCCCAGTTTCCCCAATAGAATCTGAAATGACATAGATGATTAAACTTCTCATATTTTCCTCCCTTACTCCCCAGATAACTCAACAAACAATTTCGTAATATTTGTTTTGGTGACTCTCCCGACTACCTTATAATACTCTTTATCTTCAATCACTTCTTTATTGACAACAGGTAAACAATCAATTTCATGTTCAATAATTTTTTTCGCTGCGGTAATCACCTCATCAAATGGTTCAATAAAAACAACATTAGGCATTCTTGTCATGATAATGCCTACAGGAATTTTATTAATATCTCCACCACCAATTACTGATTTTAGTAAATCTTTTCTAGATACAATTCCAGACAAATACCCTTTTTGGCTCACAATAATTGTCCCAACATCTTCTAAAAACATCGTAACAATAGTATCGTAAACTGATGTTTGTTCACTTACCATAATCGGTAAACTCTTTATCTCTTCAACATTTTTCTCTTTGATTTTTCTAGAAATAAGCACATTTTCATCCATTCCAATATAAAAATAGCCAAACTTAGGTCGCGCTCCTAATATACCAGACATCGTTAATATGGCTAAATCAGGCCTTAAAGTCGCCCTTGTAACCGATAATTTTGAAGCAATTTGTTCACCAGTTATCGGTTGATCTTTACGAACAATTTCTACAATTTGTTTCAGACGATTATTTAACTGTATCACACTACCACCTCTTTTAATGTGTTATACTATTTATATAGTATATTATATATATATTCCTAAATTTTGTAAACCATAAAGTTAAATATTCTTATTTTATTTTATAAATATATTTATTTACTGTTACATTTAATGAGGAAATGTGTCGAATATTATCATAAATAGGTTATACTAAATAAAAAAAAGGTCACAAATTAGATTAATATGATGAATTTAATCTAAAATAACTTGATTTATAGCTATAAAATATTATAAAAAATAACTCATTAACCCAATTATTCAAGAATTTTCATGTTATAATTATATAAATGGGATTTAATTTAAACGAAACAGGAGGCTTTGTGATGATTGATAAAGAAGTACTAAATCAATGTGGTGATTTTATTTTAAAAGAAGGTAGATTATTAGAAAAAGAATTATATAAACACTTTTTCATAGAAGACAATACACAGAATGTGTTACAAGCATTATTAAAATACCAAAATGAAGATGGTGGTTTCGGTCACGGTTTAGAACCAGATGCATTACTCCCTTTATCCTCACCATTTCAGACAACAGTAGCTCTAGCTCATTTGAAGGATTTAGATAAACAAGAAGAAGCTTTAATCATAATTGAACAGGCAATTCATTATTTAGAGTCACAATATAACAAAAAACGACATGGTTGGTTCGCCCTACCAAAAGAAGTGAATGAATATCCGCATACCATTTGGTGGGAGTTTGATGAAAAAAAACAAATGACTGCTATTGATGAGCATTATGGAAATCCTACAGCTGAGGTTATCGCCTACCTTGTTCGATATAAACAATATGTTAGAACACTTGATGTAGATGATTTAGTCAACTATATGTTAGAGTACATTGAGAATATTGAACTATTTCAATGTGAACATGAACTATACTGTTTTATAGCACTTTATCATGAATTAGATGGACATTTAAAAGAAAGATTAAAAAAACAGCTTTCAAAAGCTGTTCATCAACTTGTTGAATATAATCAAGTAAAATGGAAAACCGAATATGTCCCTACACCACTAAGTTTTGTAAAACATCCCACTATGATTTATTTTGGAATTGATAAAACACAAATTGACTTTAATTTAGATTACTTAGTTCAAGAATTAACAGAAAATCATAAAATAACACCTAGTTGGGGAAGTAATTTTTACGAGGGAAACTTTAAAAAATCATTTTCTGATTGGATCGCTATCCAAACATTAGAAACGCTTATTATTTTAAAGAATTTTAATCGAATTTAATTAGAAGGACTTTCATATATATAACTTATAAATTGAAAGGGTGTAATCAAAAGCTATTATTAGGTGTGAACAAGTGTATTGATAAAACAAAACAATACCCTCATTTTAGTCAAATTGTTTCAGTTGAAGATGATGTACTTGTTATGGTAAAAAATACAACATATGTAGATAGTATAAAAAGAAATAATATTTATTATAAAAAAGGGTGAAAATTATGGGTTTAATTAAGTGTAGTGAATGTAAAAAACAATATCCTATAGAAAAAGAATTTTGCTCTAATTGTGGTTGTCCTACTATTACTACAATTAAAATGAAGAAGAAAAATGATTTTACAATTATTGGATTAATATTTATTGTTCTAGGTATATTACTCTTAATTTTAGCAATAGTATTGTTTAGAAAAAGTGAAACTTTACAATTTGAATGTTCTGATTATTTTATAATTGAATCTTATTTTCCTAAATATATTACTGACTATGATAGATGTTATGCTGAATTTTATCATAAAAAAGCAACCATAAAATTATACTCTATATATGTAATTAGTTATTAGTTTAATCGGAATTTACATAATCAATAGAAGGAAAAAATGATTTATATTACTATTATTTAAATATTTTAGAGGATAATCATGAAATGGTTTACTCGAAGAATTATGATTATTTCAATTGGATATTTCAAAAAACCGACTTCTAAGTCAGTTTTTTTCATCAAATATTTTAAATTTTGTCCCTAAAAACGGAAACCATCACAAAAATATGAGTTCTCTTTATATATAAAATCATATTTTAAAGTTCGATTAAAAATCGGACTTATTTTATAATCAAATTAGGAACCGTATAATAGCCATGTAATCCAGAAATAATATGATTCTTCCCAATTCTTGTATATAATCCGGCAAATTTCTCGTTATAAACAAATAATCCTGTAATACATTTGAATGGGCTGACTTTTATCTTATGATTTTCAAATTCAATAAAATTTCTTTCAAAAGGATGGAAATATTCTTGATATAAATAATCATTATTAAAACATTTCTTTAATTTACCTTCCCATTGTTTTCTACTAAAATCTAGTCCAACATAAACACCACGGGACCCATATAAATCACAAGGTTTAATAATATATTTATCTTTGTTTTCTAATACTTCTTCATAGACATCATAACCACCAACAAATCGCTTTGTGATTGGAATATGTTTTTTCACAAATTGTTTTTCATCAGTACTTAATAATTCAAGCGTATCCTCATCATGTAAAATTTTAAAAATTATTTTATTATGTAGTATTTGTGATTTTAGAGGTCCTATTACACATACTGCTTGGTCTTTATAAGCTTTAATAAAATCTTCTATTTCATGACTTCTATCTATCAATTCTTTTGTCACAATTCTTCGATAAATTAAATCAATTTGCTGGCTTTCATAAAATAACTTGCCGTTTATGTATTCTAGATCACGAGCATCACAAATTAGTGTATTATATCCCTTGTTTTCATAAGCTTTTTTAAACTCAATAAACTCATACGTTGTTGCACTTTCTTTAAAGTCAACAATCGCTACCGTCGGTTTTTCATCACTTAGTGAATACTCATGATATAATTTAATACTTTCATCTACCCAGGTATTGATACAATCAAGATAGTCTATTTGATAAGTATCTTTCATTTTCTTAAGAACTTTAGACTCAAGTAATATTTTTGCTAAGGTATTATCTTCATTCATAGCGGATGATCCATCAGTATTCAGTTCACAGAACTTAAATTCATCGCCATTATAAAATAGATCAAATCTTCCTATCGGGATATTAATATCATACCCATGATCTTTTAATATTAATTCTTCTAATAAAGGGGGAAACCCAAATTTTAGTCGGTAGCTAGGAGAGTCTATATACTCTTTAATGACTTTATTTCCAATAGACATTAAAGTTTTAGTAATATTTTTAAACTGCTTGATATCTTTTTCTGTAAAAAACATCGGATGGTATAAAAAGGGGATTGGTTCCCCTTTATACAATAAATTTAAATGAGTTGCTTGATTAATCATCTTTTGATAATCTGTTTCATAATCCCCATTTTTAATCAACTCAATATACATTTCATTTATACAGCTTGCATCCATATACACACCTCCCTAAATAAACCTTCTTGTATCATACACCATTCTAAAGCTTTTGATTTTCCTAGGTTCAATTGCGTTTTTGTTAATTGTTGTGGTGTTTGTTTTAATTGAATGAGATTCATCAGTGGTAATAAATATTTCTTTTCTTTATTATTTAATCCTTTATATGAAAGTGTATATAAATACTTCATAACTTCATATATACTATAGTCTTTTAAGTTCGTGTCTATCCCATACTCAACTATTTTTAGTTTAGCATTTAAAACATCTTCTATATTAATTTTTTTTAAGAATTGATATAATTCATTTACGTTTGCTTCATCATAAAACAATCCTTTAAAGAATGCAACGACTGATAAATTAAGTGGATAGGGTAGTGAATCAATCATTCGAACTTCTATAAATTTCCTTGTGCGAACATCTGGAAAAACCATTGATAACGCCTGTTCTAATTCATCTACATGATTAGGATTTAATAAATCCCTATATAAGGATTGAGATGTATTAACATCATCTCTAATAATAATCGATTGATTTAATAGGTAATTAGCGTATCCTTTATAACTAAAATCATCAGATATAGAATTTTTTATGATACCACAACGATTCTCATCACAATTATCCCAAATTTGTGAACGAATACATTGTTTAGGAAAAGTTTCTGATTCAAAAAATGGTGCATTATCAAAAAAGGTATAAAAAATAGGTGATAAAGTATTTAAAATACGATATTTTTTTTGATAATCAGATTCACTTTCATAATCTATACAAATTTGTGTAGATGCAGTTTGTTTCATCATATGATGAGCGTAAATTCCACAAGATTTAAAGTACTCATACATACGATGATATCTTCTTTTTGGGATTAAACTTACTTCATCTAAACGACTATGAACTTGATAACCTGTTGCGATTAATGTTTGATTTTTTGTCTCTAGTATTGGGATAATATCCATACATATTTTTTTATATTCAGATTCTAAAAAAGCAATTTCTTTTTCTGGTTTTAAACTAATTTCTAATTGACTTCCTGGTTCTAAAGTAATAGTCGACTGCCCTTTTTTTAAACCTACTAGATGATGTTCATCATAAATTCCATCATATCCTTTATGTAATAGATTTGTTAGTGTGCTTAAAACGCCATTTTCACCATCATATGAAATGACTTTTAAAGTCTTTTTATCAACCACAAAGTATTCAAACTCAGCACCCATCATAAAATCTCTTTTATTTTTTTCATTTTGTTTAAAATAAGCTTCTATTAATTCTATTTGATTTCTACTCACAATATCACATCCTTCAAAACCATTTTTTTCCAGTTATAATTATTATATCACATTTTTCTAAACAGAAAAAAGTTACAGACTACTGTAACTTATAATAATTCATGCTTAATAAATTGATAGACTGCTTTATAACCTTCTCTATATAAATAAATTATTTGTTCTCTACTGACCTCAAAGTCTGTTATTTTTAAACGCCCATCTGTATTAATTATGATATGTTTTTCATAACTTGTATTATCTTTATTATATTTCAAGGTATTTTGAATATCTTTAAAACTATTAAACCATTTATTTCTACTACCTTTTATTTTAAATCTTAATGTTAATTTACTTAATTCCTGATTTTTATTAATGACTGATGTAGGGATATTTCTAATAACTCCCCCATCAATAATATAATTTGATTTATGAGTTGATTTTAATTCGTAAGGGGTGTAAAAAAACGGGATTGCACAACTCATACGAATCGCTTTCGCAATTTTAAATTCCATTGGATCATAACCATATAATGGTAGGTCATCAGGAAGTAAAAGCATCCTTTTATTAGTAAAATCAGCTGCAATCATTTTAAGCTTACTCTCACCTAAGCTCATTACATCACCAAATGTTGAGATTTTTTTTTGTTTTAAAGTTTTATCTATAAACTTTTCAATAATATAACTATCATAGATTCCTTTATTTAATAATAGTGAGAGTGGTTTTCCTATATAGTTTCTTTTGGAAGTCTGTGTCTTTTGTTTGAGGAAAGAAAAGTCTTTATAAACATTTAATAAAGTAATTAGTTCATTGGCTGAAAATCCTGCGGTAATCAGTGTAGCTAGGATAGCACCACATGAAATACCGATTGCTTTATCGATATATATTCCATGGTCAGTTAATGCTTTATACGCCCCTATAAAGCTAATTCCTAATATCCCACCACCTTCAAAAAATGCATCAACTTTCAAAAAAAAACCTCCCCAAAAAAAACCTTCTTAATAAATCATATTATGTAAATATTAAAAATGTTACTAGAGTTAGGTAATTAAAAAGGGATTATCCTGGATCTAATTATGAAATGATTTCCAAAAATCATTATTGATATCAATACAATTCATAATAGATGAGAACGGAATTGAAAATGTGATATAACCTTCTGAATATGGGGCAACCTCATAAGGTTTAAATACGATATGTAGGTGATTCGTGTCAACAAAAAATAGTGGATCCTCCTTTATAATATACATCTCATCAATTAACGTGTGTTTATCTCTTTTGTGTTCAATTACCCAATTTGTTAACATCAAGTGATAATCACATTGTTCTTTAAATAAATCAAATAACTGATAAAATATACCTGTTTCTATATCAATATGGGCATATTCTTGATAGGAAAATCCATGAGCTGCCCCATACTGGTACTTATATCCTTCAATTTTAATTTGAAGTAAATTATTTAGTAAGTTAAGAACTGTAAAATCCCCATAATATTCATATTGTATATGGGTGGGTACCTCTTTTACTCGACTTAACTGTTTTAATTTTTTATTTACACTTCTGTGAATACCTATCTTTTCAATTTTAGGATAGTAAACTAAATATTGTTTATTAGGTTTATATTTTTTTGTTACAACATCAAGTGAATCATTAATTGGGATAATATAATTTGGATAATTTATAATTTGACCTTCATCATCAATATAATGCAATTCATGATCTATATTCGCTTGAATAATATGATCCATAAATTGTAATGAACCCACGCCTGATAAAATTGGTAAAGATTCAATTATTTCACCATTTAAGTCAATAAAAAATGTTTTGTTGTTCTTAGTAGCACTTGCTAGATGATTATAATAGGGTTTTATCTGTTCATATTTAAAATCCGTTAAAAATTCACCCATTTCGTTTCCAATGGCATATAATATGCCTAAGTAGGGTTTATTTTTGTTTTTTGCCAATCCTACTGCATACCGTTTTTCACCTAATGGGATTAAATGATTATATATCGGTTTAAAGAGTTCCTTCCCTTCTAAATCAATTAACCCATAGGTATTATATAATTCCTGTTCTTGATTAACTATCGCGTAATCATCTTTATAGGCATGACAAATTTGATACTGTGGATTAATAATAACTTCCCCTGTTTCATTAATATATCCACACTTGTCTTGAATTTTTATCACTAAACGTCCTTCTCCATAATTGCCTACATAAGCATAAGGATATTCCTGTAAGATGTTTCCTTCTAAATCTATTAATTGATATTTAGTAGCTTTGACCACTGCTTTATGATTATTAAAATCATTTGCCTCTTTATACTTAATTGGGATAACTACCTCACCTGCTGAATCTAGATATCCAAACAAATATTCTTTATTTACCTTATCTTTTACAACTGCACGGCTATCATGAAAGTTTCCTAAATAAGGATATCCTTTTACAGATAATATTTCTCCTCTTTCATTTATGATAAACTGCTCATTATTTAAAGTAACAATTGCCCTGTTTTCATGAAATGGTTCAATATTTTCATAGATTGGGTTTACGATATATTCTCCTTTATCATTAATCACTCCAAATAAATTATCTACTTGGACTATCGCTAGTTCATCTTTAAATTCCTCATCATGATTAAAGGTAGGTTTTATACAATATTTTCCTTTTTCATTTATATAACCCCATTTTTTACCACCAACAGCATGGATATAGGCAGGATAAAGTTTAATTTTATCTTGATTAACGATAATCCAGTCATAATTACGATATTTTAAGACTGTAGTGAATTCATTATTATTTATGACATATCGAGCAATGATTTCATCAATTTCATCATGATCCACATCTTTAAAATAAACAAGCAAATGACTAATATTATCGTTTATTTCTTTTATAAGCGCACTTTTTACTAAATGTAAAATCTTATTTTTATTCATACGCACTCCTCACTTCAAAATAGGATTTACCTTATTGATTAAATGTTCGATAAATACACAAATAATCCTCTATTGTGTCAATATCAACTAGAATTCCAGCATCATCTACCTCAATTAATGTTTGTGGTGTTTTATCTAAAATATCTTCCATTCTAATCATTTTAGTATCTAAAATAATGTCTTTATTAATTAAAATGGGATACCCCTTTTCACCTTTAAAAGTTGGAATAATCATATTTCCTTTGTGATTTAATAAATCCTCATAGGTCTTTTTTTTAACCAAAGGAAAATCACCAGGGATAATAAACACTCGACTTGTAGTAACATCTTTTAGTCCACTTTTAATTGATTCAATCATGTCTTGTTTATCATTAGGATTAAATACTGTTTCGACATGATAATATCTTGTGACGATTTTTCTAATGATTTCTTCTTTACCCCCGCATACAACAACAATTCTAGAAACATGTTGAATCATCGATTCTATACAACGTTCAAGTATGGTCTTCCCAGCGATTTCTAGGGTTAATTTAAAATCATTATTTATTGATGATAAACTATCCGCTAATATTAAACCAACTTCTTCCATATTATTCTTCCCTTCATTTATCTCTCACTTAAATATAGTTAATTTAACTCATAAATATACCTAACGGACTAGTAACTATCTAGATATAAACAAAAAAAAGAGAAGTTTATTAATCTTCTCTCCTTGATAGATTATATTAATGATTCGCTTTAAAATCACCCGTTGGTCCTTTATATCGATATTTTCCTTTAGTTATTTTTCCAATTTGAATCGATTCATTCGGACATTGATGTAAACATCGTAAACATAATATACAATTCTTATTAAAAACTACCTTTGTATCAGTAACACTAATATTATTCATTGGGCAATTCTTTTCGCATAAATGACAATGGGTACAAGTTGAATCCGCATAAAATTTATCCTTCATTTTCTTTTCAACTAGGTTATATACTCCTTTTACAGAATAAGAAATCAAATAATTAAGTGGATTTATTAAACTATACTGCTTTTTATTATTTTTTATTATTTTGATCCATTTATCGATTTTTGATAGGTGTTCAAAATCTTTAGTAATCATTTTCTTTAATGTTTTTGAATCTTTTTTCATCATAGCCAGTCCATCACTACCAGGCATTTTGATTGATAATATACCCTTAACCAAATAGCCTTTTTTCTTCAATATTTTTGAAACTATATTTAAAGATATTCCATTATAAAATCCCTTTGTAGAATAAATATATACACTTTGATTTCCTTCTGGAAATGATTTTAATACTTCTTTCACATTTTTAGGAGGATAGCAAGCATAGACAGGATAACCAAAGATTAATGTATCATAGGACTTGAAATCATGATCTTTTATTTTTTCAATGTTAAATAAATGAACATCTTCTAAATTTTGTTTAATATACCTTGCAACATACTCTGTATTTCCTGTACCACTAAAGTATATAAGTGCTATTTTCAATTTGATCGCTCCTCTTCTTTAACCGTTTGATTTGAATTACTAAATATCTTATCTTTATTCACTGTTTTTAGACTCAAAATATGCCATACTACTATAACAACAAAGAGGATGGGGAAAATTCGTAGAATCCAATTTTTACCAATAAAAAATTGGGTAATAATCGTTGGAACAATTATAAATAATAAACTACAAACTTTAAAATTTCTTGTAACTTCCCTTCTTTCAACATAACTTTCTATCTCTGGACCAAAATATCTAATTTTAATGAGTCGTGCATATAACTTTTTTGAACTATTGATATATAAAATTCCAGCTAGTATTAAAAATGGGGTTGTGGGTACAATGGGTAACATCAATCCGATAATTCCCAAAAATACAAATATTGTGCCAAATATAATTAATAAAGTTTTCTTAAAATTTTTCATTTATCTCACCTATTTATCTATTCAAATTAATTTTTAACAATCATTTTATTTTCCAAAAATTACATTCCACACTATTATATCATAAGCAAGGTTTTAAAAAATATATTAATGAATAATTTTCATTAGTTTATATGATTAAACATCAGATTATTAATATTTTAAGACAAACCTGTTATAATAATTTTAAAGGATGTGTTAACAATGGATTTTTATGACAAAATCGCTGAATATTATGATGATATTTTTATCCCAAAAGAAAATCAAGTGAACTTTATAAAAAAAGTTACAGGAGAACCTCCTAAAAAAATATTGGATATTGCCTGTGGTACCGGAAGTTATGCGATCAAATTAGCGCAATATGGTTATCATGTAACAGGGATTGATTTAGATCAAAAAATGATAGAAAAAGCAAAGTTTAAATCTAAAAAACAAAATCTAACGATTGAATTTAGTGTGAAAAATATGCTTTCCTTTAATATGGAAGAAACTTTTGATACCATTTATTGTATCGGAAATTCTTTAGTTCATCTTCAATCAAATAAAGAAATCGCCTTTTTTTTAAACCACATCAAAAGACGATTAAAATCAAATGGTACCATTATTATTCAAATAATTAACTACGACAGAATTATTAGTCAGGAAATTGATCATCTACCAACCATTCATAATAAAGAAAAACAATTAAGTTTTACTCGTAATTATCTATTAAATGAAAACAATCATAAAATAGCATTTAACACAGAACTTACGGTAGAAAATCAATCCATAAGTAACACAATTTCTTTACTCCCAATACAATCTTTTGAATTAAAAAACATACTTATAGAAGAAGGTTATTACAATATTAATCTATATGGAGATTTTTCTTTTACAGAATATGAAAAAGAGAAATCATATACTTTAGTATTAACTGCTTCTTATTGAATTGGTTTTTTAATTTCATTTCCCTTTTCATCAACAAATACAACATTATCTAAACGTTTACGAAAATGTTTACGAAATACGGTTAAATACTCATCACGCAATTTTTTTTGTTCAACCTTTTCATTATCAGTTAAGCCTTCTTTTTTGGCTTTATTCGCTAGTTCCTTTAATCGTATCATTTTTTCTTTTGACAACATGAAATTCACCTCTATACTATTATAAAACAAAATAAGATTAAGTTAAATACTCAATCTTATTTTTAACCAATTATCTATTATTATCAGTTTTCACTTTTTATTTTTATTAGATATATTATAATTATTATATTGATTAGTGATACTATTTTTGATACTTATGATATATTAATTTCTTTTAAGTTATATTTCTGATAAAATAAGGGTTGAAAAGAAATGTTTATATGTAATTAATGAGGTGTTAAAATGTTCGACGTTATTATTATTGGTGCTGGTCCTAGTGGAATGATGTGTGCTATTAGAGCAAGCCAAAATGGTAAAAAAGTATTATTATTAGAAAGAAATACTGAGATTGGTAAAAAAATGAGATTAACGGGTGGTGGAAGATGTAATATAACCAATTTAAAAGACGTTAAACAATTTATAAATAGTTTACCAGTCAAAAATGGCAGATTTTTATATAGTGCATTAAATCAATTTGATTCACAGGATATCTATCATTATTTTGAACAATTAGGTGTTCCTTTAAAAATAGAAAAAGATGATAAGGTCTTTCCACAAAGCAATCAATCACTTGATTTTATTTTAGCATTAAAAAAACAACTTGATTTATACCATGTCATTGTAAAATGCGATACAGAAGTTACAAATATTGAATTTTTACCTGATTATAAACGAGTACAGACGACAAAAGATGAATACATCGCACCTAATGTAGTCATCGCGACTGGAGGAAAAAGCTATCCTCATACAGGCTCTACAGGATTTGGTTATGATATCGCAAAAAAATTAAATCATACGCTAATCGATTTATTCCCTACTGAAAGTCCCCTTATTTCACATGATCCCCTCATTCACTCAAAAGAATTACAAGGATTATCATTTTCTGATGTGACCTTATCTTTAGTAGACGAAGAGCAAAGAGTGATTAAGTCGCATACAAGTGATTTAATCATCACGCATTTCGGATTAAGTGGACCTGCAGCATTAAAACTCAGTCAATTTGTATATCATTACTTAAAAGACCATCGAAAAGCATCTATACAAATAGATTTCTTACCTGAATTTTCATTAGAAGATCTAATTCAATTGATAAAGAAAAAAAGAAATAATGAACCACAAAAAAACTTAAAGACGATCATAAAAGATTTACTTCCAAACCGACTATTAGATTATTTATTTAAAACACAAGGGATAAGTGAACAGTTGAAGATGGCAGATATATCAAACAAACTTATTAACCAAATCACTAATTTTATTAAGAAATTTACCATTAAAGTACATGAAGTAAAACCACTCCAAGCAGCATTTGTGACAGGTGGTGGTATTTCCTTAAAAGAAATTAATCCAAAAACAATGGAGTCTAAGCTCATCCCTGGTCTTTATTTTATAGGTGAAGTATTAGATTTACACGGTTATACAGGTGGATACAATATGACTATCGCCTTAACCACTGGTCATAGTGCTGGTATGTCAATTAAATAGTTTCAATCGAAAATCAATTATTATTTTAATTGATTTTTTTTAATGAACTCAATTACTTTATAGAAAGTTTAAGTAATAATAGTAATTATCATTGTTATTGCTGCAAAAAGGTTTGTGATAGCAAAGATTTTCTTTAAATTTTTAGGTTTACTTTTAATAGCATATTTACTTCCTATTAATCCACCAATTACAGCAACAATAGTTAGTGGTATAGCAAATTGAGGATTAAAATCACCATTAATACTATGTCCCATAAATCCCATCAAAGCTGTCACTGCAACCATCGCTGATGAAGTTCCAACTGCTATTCCCATAGGGATACCACACAACATAACCATCAGTGGAATTTTAAAAGCACCACCTGAAATTCCAATAGCACCAGCAAAAAAACCTACGATAGCTGTAATGGGTATTGTAAGCCATAGATTTACAGTATACTCGTATTTTCCAAAAGTCCTATTCCAATAACCAAATTTATCACTATGTTGTATAGGTTTTTCTTTTACTGAAATAAACATAAAAATTGATATTACCACTAACAGTATAGCAAACATTAGTTTTAAAGTTGTTCCCTCAATATATCCAGCAAAATATCCTCCAACAAAAGCCATGATGTCAGTAGGAGGATCAATAATTAACGCTAGTTTCCAATCAACTTTTTTATGTTTATTAAAAACAATCATTGCCGTCACTGAAGTTGCCATCATAATCAATTGTGAAGTAGTAGCTGCTTTATGCATTGAAGTACCAGCTAATACCATTGCCAATACATAGAAGTTTCCTCCACCTTTTCCTACCATTGACATTGAAATAGCTATAACTAGTATAACGATACTCATTATTATTACTGGATTCATTCTATTCATCACCCTAATTCTACTTAATTTATTAAAAATATTTTTTTATTTAATGACATAATTACACAATCATACTATTCCTAACCTTAAGATTTGTCAAGACTTTCCATAAATTAGATTATATTAACTACTATAAATATAAACCAATTTTCATCTCAAGAATATGATAAAACAATTATTCCATTTACCAGATAAATACGGTATAATTAAGATATTAAAAATTTAGGAGGAGAATTATGGAAGAGTACAATGAAACTATACAATTTTGGAATCAGATATTTCATGAAAAAATGACTTTTAATCCTAATGATCCAATTAAGATTAAGGTGATTGAGGAAGCTTTACAATTTATGGGGAAGAATTGTTCATCAATTATTGATTATGGGTGTGGACATGGAAAAATGTTGTTAAGATGTTTGATGCTTGGAACTAATGATGTTTGTGCTATGGATATTAGTCAAAATGCGATAAAAGTAGTAGAAAAAGTAGCAAGTACCTATCAACTGCAAAATCGTGTCACTTCAAAAACAGGTGGAATAGAAGTCTTAAAAGAAGAAGACAATAAGTCTTGTTCTGGCGCTATTTTGTTTAATATACTAGACAATATGACAATTAAAGATGGTACAAGTTTAATTCATGAAATACATCGAATCATTGATGATAATGGCTATGTTCTATTAAAATTGAACCCTTATCTAACGAAAGTAGAATGTGAAGAAAATCAGTTAAAAGAAATTACGTCAGATTTTTATGTAGATTCAGAGGGACTATATTTATGGAATATTAGTGATGAATTATTAAAAACCTTACTTGATAATCTTTTTGTGATTGAAAAAGTTGTCAAAGTTAATCATGGTGTTATGACAGAACGTTTATATTATTTGAAGAAAATAAATTAATGAATAAAATAGAGACAATTATAAAAAAGGATTATACACTTCATCCACTTAGAATTGAAAAAGTTGAATCAGGAAGTGGGAGTACCTACTTAATAAAAACTTTTAAAAATCAATATATTGGAAAATTGAATAATCGAAAGAGTATTATTAATATCTATGAGAAAGTTGAACCCATACTAAATAAACAAGGAATCAATCAGTGCAAGGTTATTAGATCAAATAAAAATCTACTAACAGTTAATGATTTTGTTTTGTATACCTACATTCCTGGTTATACCTATCATCAATTTAATCCTATTCAGGAAAAGAATGCACTTTTATACATGAAAAAATATCATCAAATACTTAAAACTGTTCCTTTTGTAGAAGATGAATTACCACTTGAAAATCATTGGGATAAGATGCGTTCAATTGATTACTTAATTAATGAATTAACACCAATAACAAATGATAAGGACATCCATAAAGGAATAGATATTTTATCACAATACAAATACGTATTAAAAAACCTTCCAAAACAATTAATACATTCTGACTTAGGACCAGATAATTTTATTTTTAATCAAGATGAAGTAATATCCATCATTGATTTTACACCTGATTACAATCATGAATTATATTCTTTGGGTCATTTTATCTATTGGAACTACTTATGGGATAACCATAACATCCAAAAAATTGATTTATTAAATTATTTTCATTATTATAAAGAATATTCTGATTTAGAAGATATATTTTTGATTATATTATTACATGTTGCTT
The DNA here is from genome assembly GCA_018394295.1 of Mycoplasmatota bacterium. Lineage (NCBI taxonomy): Bacteria > Bacillati > Mycoplasmatota > Mycoplasmatota bacterium. The sequence goes on along the minus strand of CP074573.1, from coordinate 1,118,737 downwards.
TAATACGAATTCTTGGAGTACTTATGATTGATCATAAGAAAAAAATAAATAAAAGATTAGATATATTAAGACAGTTATTGAAAATTATTGTGAGGTAAAATTTGAAGACAAACATCTATTTAGTTAGACATGCACATTCAATTTATTCTGAAGATGAATTAGGAAGACCACTTTCGAATATTGGTCATCAAATGGTTTCTAAAGTAACTAATTTACTAATTAATCATAATATTCATAAGATTATTTCTAGTCCTTATAAACGTGCCATTCAAACGATTGAGAATTTAGCATTAACAATAAATAAAGAAATTGAAATTGTTGAAGGATTTAGAGAACGTAAATTAGGTGAACTAAAAGATATTGACTTTATGGAGGCATTAAAACAAGTATGGACCGATTCATCTTTTAGTTTTCCATTAGGAGAATCTAATTTAATCGCTCAAAAAAGAGGGATTATTGCATTAAATACAATACTTAATAACTATCAAGGAAAAAATATTGTCATTGGAACCCATGGAAATATCATGGTTTTAATTATGAATTATTTTAATAATAAGATAGGTCTAGAATTTTGGAAACAGTTAAAGATGCCAGATATTTATCAATTAAGTTTTGAAGATAATATATTTATTCAACAAACTAAAATATGGACAAATGATTAAAGTATTAGTAAAATTTATAGATGCTTATATTAATTAAATAATATTATCAATAAAAAAAGGCTATCTAATGTTAATTTAGATATGCCTTTTATTAGTTTTATCTTAAATTTTTTATTTCATCTTTTAACAATGGTAAGATAGCCAAAGCATCTCCTACAATACCGACATTAGCACAATTAAAGATAGCTGCCTCAGGGTCTTTATTAATCGCTATAATAAAGTCAGATTTGTCCATTCCCGCTACATGTTGTACTGCTCCTGATATACCACAAGCAATGTATAAGCGTGGTTTTACTGTTTTACCTGTTTGACCGACTTGCATGTCTTTTGTAGCATATCCTTCATCAACAGCTGCCCGTGAGGCACCAACAACTCCACCGATTTCATTAGCTACTTCTTTTAGAATATCAAATCGATTACCAACGCCACGTCCATCAGAAATAATAATATCTGCCTTAGAAATGTCAATACCTTCTTCAACTTTTTCAATAACTTTCATTATTTTTACTTTTGAATCACTTGGAACCTCTACTGGAAATTCTATAATTTCACCGGTTCTTGATTTATCTCTTTTAGGAATATCGAATACATTTGGTCTAATCGTTGCCATTTGCGGACGATGATTAGGGCAAATAATCGTACCGAATAAGTTTCCTCCAAAAGCAGGTCTTGTTACCCATAATAATGTAGAATTCTCTTGTTCTTTATCAATCTCTAAAATTGTAGCGTCAGCTGTTAATCCTGTATTGACACGAGCAGCAACACGTGGTGCTAAGTCTCTTCCCATAACAGTTGCACCAATTAATAATGCATCTGGTTTAAACTGTTTGATAATATGTTCTAAAACAAGGGCAAAATTTTCTGTGTGGTACTCTATTAATTCATATGATTCAGTAACAATCACTTTATCAGCACCATAATAGATTAATTCCTGTGCTTTATCTTTTATTTCATTACCCATTAAAATCGCAACAACTTTATAATCTACATGATGTATTTGATTGACTAACTTTCTTGCTTCTCCAATTAATTCATAGCTAACATCCCATATTTTACCATCTCTTTGTTCAACAAATACATAAATATCTTTATATTCATCAAAATTCATACCTTTTATCTCCTAACCTACAATTTGTTTTTCTTTTAATATGTTCGTTATAAACTTTGCGGCATCATCTGAAGATAAATTGTGTTTCTCAGTCACATTAGTTACATCTTTTGTGAAAGTTTTTTTCACTTTAGTTGGTGATCCTTTTAACCCAACTTCTCCTATAGATAAACTTAAATCATCAAATGTTAAAGTCTTAATTTCCTGATTGAAGCAATCCCATATCCCTTGACAAGTCATATAACGTGGTTTATTCATTCCACTTAATGTCGTAATTAGACATGGTAATTGAACCTTTAGTATTTGATAACAATCTTCTAATGCTTTTTTGACCACAATATGATTTTCTCTTACTTCTAAGATTTCACTAACATAGGTTACTTGAGGTAGTTGTAATCTTTCAGCTGTTTGTGGTCCTACCTGAGCTGTATCACCATCAATTGCTTGTCTACCAGCAATAATTAAATCATAATCAATTGTTTTTAATGCTTTTGATAAAGTATTTGATGTTGCCCAAGTATCAGCACCAGCAAATTTACGATCACTTACTAAAATGACTTCATCAACCCCACGAGCTAATAATTCTCTTAACATCCCTTCAGACTGACTTGGTCCCATTGTCATAACGGTGACATGAGCTCCATAATGATTTTTTATTTTAAGTGCTTCTTCAACACCTGCTAAATCATCAGGATTTATAATACTCGGTACACCAGAACGTATTAACGTCCCTGTTTCTTTATCAACATTCATTTCTGTTGTATCCGGAACTTGTTTAACTAATACCACTATACGCATACTTTATTCCCCCTTTATTTCAACATATTAGCAGAGATGACCATCCGTTGAACTTCAGATGTACCTTCATATATCTCTGTTATTTTTGCATCTCTCATCATACGTTCTACTGGATATTCTCGTGTATAACCATAACCACCATGTAATTGAACTGCTTTTGTGGTAACTTCCATCGCTGTTTCAGAAGCAAATAGTTTTGCCATAGCGGCTTCTTTACTAAAGGGTAGTTTTTGGTCTTTATAATAAGCAGCACGATAAACGAGTAATCTAGCAGCATCAGTTGCTGTTTGCATATTGGCTAATTGAAACTGTGTATTTTGAAATTTAGCAAGTGCTCTTCCAAATTGTTTTCTTTGTTTTACATATTGAATGGTTTCATCAATTGCTCCTTGTGCAATTCCAAGAGCTTGTGCTGCAATTCCAATACGTCCTCCATCAAGTGTCTTCATCGCTATTTTAAATCCTTGTCCAACTTTTCCTAATAAGTTAGCTATAGGAATTCTAACATTTTTTAATATCAATTCACAGGTTGATGATCCTCTAATTCCAAGTTTTAATTCTTTTTTACCAATTGAAAAACCATCACGTTCTTTCTCAACGATAAACGCTGAAATCCCACGTGTTCCTTGTGATTTATCAGTCATCGCAAAGATGATATATATATCAGCATAACCAGCGTTTGTGATAAATATTTTTGATCCATTTAATATATAATCATCCCCATCAAGGGTAGCTATTGTTTGTTGTTCAGCTGCATCAGTACCAGCATTCGGTTCAGTTAATCCAAATGCACCTAATTTATCCCCTTTAAGAAGTGGAACTAAAAACTTATCTTTTTGTTCCTCATTCCCAAATTCATAGATGGGACTACAACATAATGAAGTATGAGCAGATAAAATAACACCTGTCGTAGCACAAACTTTACTTAATTCTTCTACAGCTAAAATATAGGATAAATTGTCTCCGCCACTTCCACCATATTCTTTAGGAAATGGAATCCCTAGCATCCCAGTTTTAATCATTTTTTTTACTGTTTCTACAGGAAAATATTCTTTTTCATCTACTTCACTAGCTAATGGTTTAACTTCATTTAACGCAAATTCCCTAAATAATTTTTGCATCAATAGATGTTTCTCTGATAATCGAAAATCCATTCTACTCCTCCTTCAATTATGTAATAGATTGACAAATGCTTCAATTAATTTCTAACTTATCTTTATTGTATGTAGTACATAAATAATAAAACTGAATTAAAATAATAATTTACTTTGTTAAATATTTCACAATATTAATTCAACTATATTCTACCCTTAGAAATTTTATCAGTCAAGTTATTTTGTTAAAAAAATCACAAAAAAATATGGAAATCATCCTAATAAAAATATTCTAAAACAAACATGACATATATTAATTGTTGTTTACTTTAACTTATATTAAAATAATTAGAGGTGATATTATTTATAATTTAAAAGAAGTTATAGAAATGACTGGTAGAAAGAATAGATCAAAATCATATGCTTTTGAGCTTACTTATGAAACAAAAATAGAGACAGTTGAGGGAATGGCAAACTATATAGAACTAAAATCCTTAGAACAGTTTTCTAAAGAAAAGTTTAGTGATTCTATAAATTAAATGATTACGAACTTAAGTATTCTAGAAAATTATTTGCCAATCAGACATGTTTCTTATAGTATTGGCGCGTTAACTATTCTAGTAGCTGAAAAACTCAAACTAACATTTACTCATAATATCAGAAATGAAGAGAAAACAATTTATGAAATAATCACAAGCCAAGTAAAATTTTCAAGTGAACTAAAAATGAAAGAAAAAAATATAGACATTAAAATAATTAGTAATTATTTAAATGAAATATCATCAAATATAAAACGAGTTACTAACCATAAGGACTAAATAAATACACAGTAGACCAACTTATAGGTTTTGATCCACTCAATACAATGAAGTATCAAAATATGATTTATTTCAAATATTTCGCCGCAATCGTAACTGGTGGATAGACAAAATATATTTTGGGAGAGAGTGTTGGGATTCTAGATAGTAACAACATTTTAATTGAAATAATAAGTACGAATTAATTAAAAAAATATGAACCAAGCAAATATATAAAGATAAATCGTCATTTTTATGACGATTTTTTTGTGGCTTATTTTAGAAAGTCCTAAATAAACCTTCATATCTTTAAAGAAACTAATTTAAATTTTGCTAACATTTTAATCATTTTCCTTATAGCGGTATGTAAATAATAAATCATCAACATATTTATTACACAATTTTAATATATCCTATTTAAACAGAAGATATAGAAATACCATTGTATGACAAAAAGTACATAACCATAGTAGTAACAATTAAACCGCAAATGCTATAAATGAACGCTTAAATTGAAATTTTAGTTGTTTAAGCAATAAATAATATCTAAAAAATAAAAGGTGATACTATGAATATTTTAGTTCTAGAGGATAACAAAGAAATTAATAATATATTAACAGAATTACTTTTAAAAAAAGGATATACTGTTTTCCCATCTTTTAATGCATTTGATGCGTTACAAGATTTTAAAAATAACTCGATTGATTGTATTTTAACCGATTTAATGCTACCTATTAAATCAGGTGAAGAGTTTATAACTGAAGTAAGGAAAACGTCAAATGTTCACATAATTATTATTTCAGCAAAAGTATCATTAGAAGAAAAACTTGAAGGATTAAGAATAGGAGCAGATGATTATTTAATTAAACCCTTTAGTTCAGAAGAAGTTTTAATAAAACTAGAAAACTATTTTAATAAAAAAAGGTCACTGGATTCTGTAAAATCTTTAAATAATGGTGAAGTTAAATTTGAAGTTGGTAAAAATAAATTAGTCATTAACTCAATTGATATTGAACTCACATCTGTAGAATACCTAATGGTTAATCTTCTTTTTGAAGAAGTGAATAAAGTTCTTACTAGAGAACAATTTCTTGATTATTTGTATAATAACGAACTTTATGTGTATGACAGAGTAGTAGACACTCATATAAAAAATATAAGACAAAAAGTGAAGAAAGTATATGATAAAACACTAATAAAAACTGTTTACGGTCTAGGTTATATGCTAGTAGGTGATTTAGATGGTTAGTTTTTCAGAAACAACAAAAAGAAAAAATATTACTATTTTATCAATTCTATTAACTGTTGTTTTTATAGTAATTAATATTTCTCTTTATATCATTAATCATAACTTTATTACTAATAAAATAAAGGAAGAGAATTCTGCTTTTCTCGTTTTATCAACTCACTTAATTAATGAAAATGAAACATCTGTCGTTATCGAGTTCATGAAACATTATTCTCATACGCATGCAGTTGAAGTTGAATTCTATAATGAAGATATGGTGATGTTGTTTTCCTCTGATATTAACAATCAATTTTTAAACAAGTATTCAATTTCCTCTGATAAAGGAATTTATTATATATTCATCGATAACACAGATAGTGTAACTGTTAACCTTGCCGATAGAAACTTTCTTTATGTGAATTTATCATTATTTATTATCTATATATTTGCGATATTTCTATTTATTAAAAATAGTAATAAATCAAGTGAAGATATTAACCATGACATAAAAAAAGTCATGACACTTATTGACAATGAATCTCCACGAAAAATCTCCTTTCACTATTCTGAGTTTAAAGAAATATACAACGACATATCAATCTACTTACAAAAAATAGATTTACTAAAAGAACAGAAAGAAATCAATATAAAGGGACTTGCTCATGATATAAAGACACCTCTCACAATCGTTTTAAATTATCTTGAAAATGTAGAAGATATAAAAAGTTACGAGAAAAACCATCAAACTGTACTTGAAGCTATAAATGATATTAGTAATCTAATAAATGATTTAATAGATGAGAATTATAATCGATCCTTCAGAGAAATTAATCTCGCATATATATTAGAAGAAATAATACAGAGGTATGATTCTATATTTGCTTCGAAAGGGATAAAAATAAACTATAAGAATGAAGTTGATCTTTTAGTAAATTGGAGTAAAAGAGATTTTACAAGAGTAATCGAAAATATTTTATCTAATGCTTATTACTATTCCTATCCTAATACAATCCTCGAGATAAATACCTATAAAGACGAGAATATTCATATAGAATTTATAAATGAGGGTAATCATATTTCTAGTTCAAACCTTATCAAAATTTTTGACAAGGGATTTAGAAATAAACGGACTTCTGCTTCAAATAGAAATGGTAAAGGATTAGGATTGTATATTTCAAGACTAATTTTAAACTCTATTTCTGGTGATATTAAAGCAGAATCTATTGGTAATAAAAATAAGTTTGAAATTATAATATAAGTTCATATTTCTGACATATTTTTATTTTATTATATAGTTGGGTGATAAAATGAAAGGAAAAAAAATTATATTCTTTTGTATCTTACTTGTTTCAGTGAGTTATTTAATTGGATCATTCATTATTTGTGGATTCAATACAATGCCTATAATGTATCATCATTATTACAGAAAAACATTTAATTATTGGTATCTACCAAATAATATCTTTATTTGGCTAGGATTAGTTTCTATTATAATTTTGTTAATATTAAGTTCTTATAGTAAAAAAGAAAGAAAAGCCCTTGAAATCTTGGAAAAAAGACTATCAACTGGTGAGATTAGTATTGAAGAGTTCAAAGAAATCTCTAAAGAACTTAAAAAATAATTGGTAAATGTATGAAAGGAAGGTGATTTTATGATTATATGGTTTGTGATATTTGTAGCTTTAGTTTATTATCTTATATTTGGTAATTTTGAATTTAATACAAATAAAATAAGAAATTCATATTCTACTCTTGATGAAAGATTAGCCTCTGGAGAAATATCTATTGAAGAGTATAGAAATATAAAATCAGCCCTAAAGGAGGAAAAGTAATGAATTTATATAAGTTAGGTTTAATTTTATTACTAAGTGTTGGATTTGGTTTTGGACTAAGTTATCTAGATGCAAAAGCGTTATTTAACAATGGTTATAACGCTTATCACACGAACCATCACAACTGGAATAATGAGTCAGGTGATTATTCCTCTCACATGAGTAACTTATCTATGATGGATAGAGATTTTGATCAATTTATAGAGCATATGTTAGATAACTTATCCATAGAAGAAAGACTACTTGTAGAAGCAAAAATTGATGAATTATTAACAGAATATCAAATAACGCTTGAAGAAATATCTAAAAATGATGAGGTAATGTTTAATTTTTTGGACAACATGATGGGATTTTTCCAAAAGGAAGAAATAGATCATCATTATTTTTCGAATGGACATATGTGCTAAAATATTGTCATAATTAATTTGGAGGTAACTTATGAAAAAATTATTATTAATTATGCTATTCCCAAGTTTACTAATATTAGTAGGTTGTACTAATAATTTACAAGAATACACTCTAAAAGAATTAGGATTAGCTGGAATGAGCGGAAAAGAAATACTGATGTCTGTTGCGGATAAAAGTATTGATTCAAGCAGATTTAATTTATCGGTGTATGATGATGAGTTAATAGTGATATCTGGTAAAGACAAAATATCAGTTGATATGCCTAAGGATGAATTTTACCTTTCTGTAGCACCATACATTAATTCTACACATAAATGTTTATATCACAGTGCAACAAGTTGTAAAGGTGAACTAGCAAACGAGATATTTCACATTGAATTCATAAATGATGATGGAAATATAATTTTGAATGAAGACTATCAAAGTTTAGATAACGGATTTATAGATTTATGGCTGCCTAGAAACATCAAGGGAACTATAACAATCACCTATGGAGAACTCAGTAGTACAAAAACAATCTCTACTTATAGCGGAGAACCCACTTGTGAAACTACCATGAGATTGATTTAATATATGTTTATTAAAGGTAATGAATGAACAAAAGTGAATTTATAATTGAAATATATGGATAAATTTTTAGTAATTATGTATAAATGTAAAATATATTTGATGTTCATAGAAATTGAATTACTAATATAATGTATATAATAAAAAGAAGCAAAAACTTAAACTGTACCCTATGTCAAGGACATATTGAAAAAAAGAATATATTATATTATGCTGCTTTAAGCTGATTCCTGAATTCAATAGGAGTCAGCTTATTTAGTTTCCACTGATATCTTTGGTGATTGTAATAGTACATATAATCATCTATTTTTAGTTCTACATCTTTTAATGTTTTACATTCTGAAAAGTCTATATAGTCTTTCATATGGCCAAAGAACGATTCTATAGGTGCATTATCCCAACAGTTACCTCTACGAGACATTGATTGAAGTAAGTTTCTTGACCTCACTTCTTTTGAGAATTTAGGACTTGTATAATGACTTCCTTGGTCCGAATGTATAATGGCATTTTCGGGTAAGTTTATATTGTCTAATTCTTTAACTGTATCCAATACAAAGTCAATTTTAAGATTATTTGATACCTTATAAGCAACTAATTCTTTCGTACTACCATCTAATATGGTAGATAAATATGCGAATCTATTATTATACCTTATATACGTAATATCAGTCAGTAACACCTTATATGGAGACTGCTGATCAAAGTTTCTATTTAAATGATTCTTGTGTACTCTATGGTTTTGATCTGCTTTTAACATCTGCTTATAAGGATCCTGTCTACGTATTTTACATACTAGACCATATTTACTCATAATTCTTCTAATGGACTTCAAATTCATGTTTTCCTTTAAATGCATCTTAATTTGTTTAGCACCATACTTTTTCTTTCCAACCTCAAATACTTCCTTGATGAGTTTAAATCTTTTCTTATCATTTTGTTCCTTTTTCATTCTATTCTTCTTTGATTTTTCTGAATGGTAGTTATAGTAACCACTTCTTGATACTTCTGCCACACTACATAAATAATCTTGTATTCCTGGTCTTCTAGATTTATGGATGACTTTTTGATCATCTCAAATTTATCACTTTTTCTTATTTCTTTCCCATTCCTCCTTTCGCTTTCGTCGAGCTTTTTTAACATATCATTTTCCATTTCTATTAAAGCAATTTTAGCCTTTAATTTCTCAATCTCTTGTTCTTCGGTTTGAATTTCATGCTTATATCTTCCTCGATTATCTTTACGGGAATCATCAAGTGAAACAACGCCTCCGTCATTATAAAGTCTCTTCCATCTAGTTGCACATTGTTCTATTCGTTTCATCCCTATAATATCAACATCAAAACCATGTTCAATAAATATTTGACGTGGTAATTTTCCGCCTCTATATTCATGCATAAAGTCAATCTTGAATTCAAGGGTATAAGTAATAGATTTACTTGACACACGCTTAACATTTGGATTATTTTTTATTAGTTCAATTTCTGTTTCATTAAATACATTAATGCTCATATCCTCTTCTCCTTAATACACACTAAAATTATTATAACATACAAAAATACCCTATAGAGGGAACACTTTCTTTTTCAAAGTGTCCACACTATAGGGTATATTTTAACTCTTTGCTTCTTTTTATTATATATCCTATAACATTTTTTTACACATTTCTGCACATGCTCTACAAATATCTGCACATTTTTGACAATGATCAACACTCATTTTTTCACACTCTGTGGCACATTTCTCACAGATTTCAGCACATTCTTTACAAATATGTTTTGAGTGTACACTACCCCTGGACATGTATTTAATTGCTATATCACAAATATCAATACAATCTCGAAGAATAGTCATACATTGTTCTTTTTCATCTTTATTAGGTTCAGATATACACAAAGTTAAGCATTCCTCACAAGCTTGAAGACATTGCATACATGTATTAATACATTCCTGCATATTTTGATTATTAAGATTTCCTATTATTCCCATATGATTTACTCCTTTTTTATAATCTAACTTTATTTTATCCATATTATTTTGATTAATTCATATGAATCATTCTAGTAAATCTTTTGAATATATTCTCCATGACGTACAAATTATAGAAAAAACCCGTTGTGATTTCACTATGACTCGTAATAAAGACAACCGTCATGGCGGTTTTTTATTCGTTCAAATGTTTGTTGACATAAAAAATTACCTATGATAATATAGTAGTACATTATGAACTACTATATTATCAAATGATGAAAGGAGGGACAGAATGGACAATCTAATTACCAATCTAGAAAAATTGAATTTCACTAAAACAGAGAGTAAAGTATATCTATCTTTATTAAAACATGGCGATATGAGTGGATATCAGTTAGGAAGAATATTAGGTCTCTCAAGATCTTCTGTCTATGCTGCACTTGATACGCTTTATCATAAAGGAGCAATTACTTTAGTTCCAGGGAATACAAAAATTTACTCCCCTTCAAATCCTAAAAATCTTATCGAGAATATTAAAAATGATTTTAATAATTCTGCAGATGAACTCATCGATGAACTTAAGAATATTCAAATGAAAAATATCAATGATGAATATAAGAACATAAAAGGAAAGAAAAACATCATAACTCACATGAGTGAGATGATAAAAAATTCTACTAAAGAGATTTATATGAACACTGACTTTGATGTAGAGTTATTTAAAGAAGATATTCATGATGCCCTAAAAAGAGGTGTGAGAATTGTCATGTTTTCCTTCTCAGCTCTTGATTTTACAGGAATTCCTATTGAATTTTATAGTCATGGAATTAATGTATGTGAATGTGGTGCTAACACAAGATTAATGTTAGTAGTTGATTATAAGGAGGTGTTAGTTGCTAGTAAAGGAATGGATGAGGATTACATCGGAACTTTCAGTTACAACAAACTATTAGTCCAAATAATCTCTGAACACATCCATCATGATATCTACCTTATGAAATTGAAAGAAAAATATGGTGAAGATCTATTTGATAAAAATATTGTATTAAATACACTAATGGAAAAGGAGAATTTTTCTGATGATACACCTAGATAAACACTTTATGAAAAAACTATCCTATATTGCTATCCCGATTACAATTCAAAGTATTATTCAAACTTCACTAAGTATGATTGATCAGGTTATGGTTGGTCGAATTGGAGATACTGCTGATACTGCAATTAACGCTATTGGTTATGGTAGTAAATTATCTTTTATCTTTTTGCTGGGTTTAGCAGGTATAACTTCAGCAACGTCTATCTACGCCTCACAATTCTGGGGTGGTGGAAATAAGAAGAAAATCGGGAATGTGTTAGGAATAACACTATCATATGCTAGTATCTTAGCACTAATAACAATCCTATTATCAGTTCTATTTCCACATTTTATCATGGGTCTTTATACAAAAGATACAGCCGCAATCCCCCTAGGCGCTGATTACATGAGAATAATTTCTCTTAGTCTAATTCCTGTAGTGATTGTTAATTCATTTGCTGCAATTCTTAGAAGTTGTGGAGACGCTAAAACACCGATGATTACTGGGTTTATTTCAGTTATTTTGAACACCCTTTTAAATTATATTCTGATTTTTGGTTTTGCTGGAATAAATGGAATGGGTGTACAAGGTGCTGCAATAGCTACGACAATTAGTAGATTCATAGAATGTATCCTTATATTAGCTATATTCCATCGAAAAAATTTACTAAACGTAAAAATACTAGACTTTTTTAAATTTAATAAAAAGTTAGTATCATTATTTACCATCACCATGCTCCCCCTTCTTATTAATGAAACCTTATGGGCAGTTGGTGATTCAGTATTTTCAGGAATATATGGTCATATAGGTGGCGCACAATCTGCGGCAATGATCGCCACATTCCCTATTCAGGGCTTATCCTTTGGGTTAATGTCAGGGATAGGGGCAGCTTCTGGTATAATGATTGGTAATTTACTTGGAGAAGGAAAGAATGATAAAGCCTACTCATATGGTAAGAACTTTATTACACTTGGAATAATATTTTCAGTTATTATTGGAATTATAGTCGCACTATTTGGTCGTTATTATATTGACCTTATGAAAATAACTCCTGAATCTAAAGAATTCGCATTAAAAATACTTAATATATTCGCAATTATTCTGTGGATTAAAGTATCTAATATGATAATCGCTGGTGGTATCTTAAGAAGCGGAGGTAATACTAAGATTATACTTGTTCTAGAGATGATAGGTATGTGGTGTATTGGTGTCCCTGTAGGTATAGCTATTTACACTTTTACAAATCTTCCTATCCAATGGGTGTACTTCTTTGTATCATTGGAAGAATTATTTAGAATGGGCGTTGGATTAATTCTTTTCTCAAAAAGAAAATGGATGACTAATATGAACACCACCTTAGAAGAAGGAATCTAATACTATTATTTTATAAATCTATTTAATAATATGATAAAAACCAGCATCAATTCATCATGCTGGTTTTTTTATAGTTCTATAAATCTAATAACTTACTTTTTTCTAACAGTAACTCCATTTACATTCTCATATACACGACTTTTATTTATTTCAACTTTTTTTCTTATTTCCTCATTAAGGTCATAGCCCAATATTTCAGATAGACCATATAAATATATAGCGACATCTGCTAATTCTTCACAGTAGGCATCTTTTTTTTATATGCTTCAAAAGCTTCTGCTAATTCACCATGGATAAGACAAAATTCTAACTCAATATTTGTTGTATTAAATCCTTTAGTAACTTTATTCTCATAGATCACCTTTTGAATATTATCCATTTTCAATCTCCCCACTATTTTACTTTTTTTTACTCGAATTAATCTTTTTTAGATGTTTTTTCTTTATAGGTTTTGTTTTCTTTTTTGTTCTATTTTTTACATCCCTTTTTTCAGATATCAGTACATAATATCCATTTTCTTCAATAACTTTAACTCCACCAAATATACTAGACAGTTTATTTTTATACCAATCTAACCGCTTAACAACCAATACCATTTTCCCACCTATCTGTAAGTGCTTCTTACCTGACTCAATAAATTCTTTCGCTACAGAAAAATCAGTGTGATATGGAGGATTACTCAATATTAGTGTAAAATCAGTTTCTTTGATATTTTCAAAACCACTTGATAGTATTAACTTTATGTTAGAAAGATTATTTAACTCAATATTTCTTTTACTACAAGCTATGGCTTTTTGATCTATATCAGTCATAACTACCCTATTGCCACCTATTTTCTTCGCAACAGCAATTCCTACAACTCCTGTTCCACACCCTAAATCTAATACTTTATCTTCAGTACTAAGTTCTATTTGATCTAACATCGTTTTAGTTCCTGTATCTATGTTTTTAGGCGAGAAAACACCTTCAAGTCCTTCAATTATAATCTGATTATTCCAAATAGTTATATTATACATGATGTAACCTGCTTTCATTTTTATATAATAATTATAACATATTATTTACAAAACAAACCTGTCTAAAAATAAATAGTAATCACTTGATAGTTTTTTAATGAGTCTTTTTCATGCTAATAATTCATAGAATTAATGTCTATGGATGAAGAGGGTAATAAAATCAAAAAAATTAAAAATAAAACTCTGAACACATCATTAAAAATCTCTATATATTTAATGAGTTTTGTGTTACAATGACTTTAAAACATGAAAAATAATATGGAGGGGTTATATGGTATATTATTTTCTTATCCCGTTACTAATTTTTTTTATAATCATTATTAAACAATTATGTTATTGTAAAGATAAAACTAAAAAAGAAAAAAGAATTACTTATTTCCTTGATATTTTATTTGGTATAGCAATTATCAGTTTATTATTATATGATACTGTTATTTCAAATAAGTATACTATGTATTTGGATCATTTTTCCATCATTTTATTAATTTATGTAATTTCTGATATTATTGGAACGATGAAATTAAATAAGAAAACTTATATTATTGTCACAATTATTTTTATTATTATATATCTAATTTTTAGTGTAAAATTATGGAAACTATATAATTATAAAAATCTAATGAATAGACCACCAATTTATCATATTCAGTATGATATAGGTTCCTCAAATTCAGGTAATTTAGTTACCGTCTATAATGATAAAATCTATTATTTTGATCATGATAAGATTTATGAAATGAATAAAGATAGTAGTGATAAAAAAGACATTATTAATGCAGACCAATTATATTACACAACTGGAAAAACTACGTATAAATCAAATTTAAGCATGTCTGTAAATCAGAATGGACTTTATTATACAAGATATGACGGAATCTATTTATATTCATTCTCAGATAAACAGATAACTAAAATCACTACTAAACGTTATAATTATATTCATACTATAGATGATGTGGTATACTTATTTAATCACTCATCCTATACTAAAATTGCAAATACTGAAGAAAATATTGATCGATTTAACTGTGAAATATCGAAAATAGAAAATCGAGAAGTTTGCATGTTTAAAGATGATGAATTTCTTGTATCATTTGATGTAACTAATATAAACGAGACTTATTTTCAAGTATTAGATAGTAATAATAACCTAATTTACAGAAATAAATCACCCTTTTTTGATTATTTTACACCATTAGCTGCCTCAGGTGAAGATGTTTATGCTATTATACAAGGAAATTTGGTGAAAATAAATTCTGATAATAATGTAACGCTTGTATCAAACTTATCAAGTAAATTTGATAAATTTAATGATCAAATACTCCTTACAAAAGTGATTGAAAATAATATATACCTACTCTATAAAAAATCAATAGACGATACTCAGGTTTTAATAAAAATAAATCTTTCTACTGGTGATTTCTCAACTTTATATACAACCTCAATAGGTTGTAAAGTGATTGATTTTTCTGATCAAGAAATTATATCTATTGATAATTTTAAAATAGATCGACTTAATTATATAACTAACTCATATATAGATAAAAATATATGTGGTCTTATAGATTTTTTTCCTATAATAATTGAAGTAGATGATTCATTATATATTTACGATTTTTTTAGTTATGAATTGATTAAAAAAGTTAGCTTAGATTAAAAATAATTACTTTTTAAGTTAAGTTAGATAGAAAAAATACATTATTATAAAGTTTAAGAGGTTGCTTAATTAGCAGCCTAATTCTTTATTATTTAGAAAGAAAGTTAGAATCGTAAATTTACGTTTCTAACTTTTTTACATCATTAGTAATAAAGTAAGCGTCAAATAGGTTCTTTCCAAAGTTATTGGAATTTTATGTAAAAATATGTTATAATAAAGGTATCAAAAGTGGAGGTACCTTATGGACGAAATAATTAAAATGCTTGACGAAAGTCTTGATTACATATCACATGAGTTAATTGATGATACTTTATACATTAATGTAAAATCAAATAAGGAGTCACTCCCATGTCCTCTATGCGGAGAGGAAAGTACAAAAGTACATTCTAGATACAATAAAAGCTTTCAGGACTTGCCATTACAGGGGAAAAAAGTTGTTATTGCACTAAAAAATAAAAATATGTTCTGTACAAATCCAAATTGTAAGAAGTATACATTTTCAGAAAGCTTTGGTTTTATTGATCAAAAAGGCAAGAAAACGAAAAGATTAATTGATGAAATTATACGAGTTTCTTTGACTCAAAGTTCTATATCGGCGGCAAAATACCTTTCAGATACGACCGTTGAAATCAAGAAAAGCTCAATTTGTAATTACCTAAAAAAAAACTCTAGTCATAAACAAGAGTGAAGTTAAATATGTCTGTATAGATGACTTTGCGATAAAAAAGAGAAAATCATATGGAACAATTATGGTAGATATTGAAACTAAATGTATTATAGACTTATTAGAATCAAGAGATAGTATGAAAGTTACGGAATGGCTTACTACGTTTCCAAATATTAAACTCGTCTCACGTGACGGCTCAACAACTTATCGCTCGGCTATTGCAGACGCTCATCCTAAAGCCACTCAGGTAAGTGATCGTTTTCATTTAGTTAAAAATTTAGTGAAATCCATATCAAAGTATATGAAACGAATAATTACAGGTCGCATTGAAATACCACTCATATCACAAGATGGAAAGAAACGTTATGATTATCTTTGTGGTTTAAGCCGTAGAGAAAAAATTATTGAAGCCAGGCGTTTATATGCAAAGGAAGGAAATAGCTATGATACGATTGGAAATAAGTTAGGTGTTTCACCAACAACAGTTGCTAAATATATAAAAATGAAGGAAGAAGATATACCTAAAGAGAAAATAACTGTACGTGGAAAAGAGCACATCAACGCCATTTCGAAAGTGGAACAGAAAAGAAATAAGGTGCTAGAATTATGGAATAAAGGGTATACAAAAAGAGACATATCAAAGAAAACAGGATATAGCACTACAAGCATTGATACTTATCTCAAAGGTGAATTCAATCCTGTGCACGGACAATATGGAACAGGCCGAAATGGTAAACTAATGCCATTTAGAGATGAAGTTATTGATATGCGTGCTAATGGGATAACATATAAGAAGATTACAGAACATATAAGGGAAAAAGGATACACAGGAACTGTAGATGGATTGAGATTTTTTATCTCAAAAGAAAAGCGTTTAGCTAAAGACACCTCGTCTACAAAAGAACCTACAGAATTTTTAGACAAACGTTTGATCAATAAATTATTATATAAACCACTTGAAAAGGTAAAAGGGATCACGGAGAATCAATTGAATGAATTTTTCAAAAAATATCCAGACATAAAAGTACTCTTTGAAAGACTAAAAGAATTCAGACTTTTGTTACTTGAAGATACAGAAGACAGTTTAAGTAAATGGATTAAACGGGCAAGAGAATCTGAAATTCAGGAAATTGATAGTTTCATTAATGGTATACAAAATGACCAAGATGCCGTAGAAAATGCCATAAAGTATAGTTATAATAACGGTTTAGTAGAAGGAAGTGTTAATAAACTAAAATCTATAAAAAGGATTATGTATGGCAGAAATAAATTTGATCTACTGAGGTCTAAAGTATTATTATTGGAATCATTAAAATGATAGATTTAAGTAAAGTAGGCAAATAAAGTCTACTATTAATTTTTACTATAAATCCAATAACTTTGGAAAGAACCGTCAAATATAACACACATAAAAAATCCTCATTTACTAAAATGAGGGATTTTTTTATGTGTTCAATTTACAATTTTCAGGGAGTTCATCTGACCAAGGTAATAATGTGTCTAGAATTTGTTCATCATTCAAATCTACATTTGGTAATCTATCAAATAAATAGGTTAGATATTCAATTGGTTTTATATTATTCTCCTTCGCGGTTTCAATAACACTATATATGATGGCACTTGATTTTGCTCCTTTAGGAGTATTAGAGAATAACCAGTTTTTCTTCCAATCACGAAAGGTTTAATTGATCTTTCAGCTCTATTATTATCAATTTCTAATCTCCCATCAAGTAGGTATCTTCCAAGATTATCCCATTGATTGAGACAATATTTAATAGCTTTACCAAGTTTACAATTAGGTAAAATTTCTTCTGCTTGATTTTTAAGCCATACTAAAAAATCATCCAAAATCTCTCGACTGTCATTATTTCTTATTTCATACTTTTCTTCAGGTGTTAAGTCCATTATTTTATGCTCAATTGAGTATAACTGATTACAGAAAGTTAATCCCTCTTTCGCAATGGACACATCATCACTCGATAGAGCTTTTACTATTTCGGCAAATCCTCTCCTCGCATGTGCCCAGCACCCAACAAGTATTACATTAGGAATATTATGATATCCAGTATATGCATCCACCTGAAGATATCCTTTAAATCCTTCAAGAAACTCTTCGGGATGTTTACCTGCTCTTGTCGTCTGATAATCATATAAAACAATTGCTTTCCCCTCTGAACCTGTTCGATAAAGCCACATGTAGGACTTTGATTTTGCTTCTCTCCCGTTTTCCTTCAATACTTGGGTAGTTGTCTCATCTGCATGTAGGATATCTTTTTGAAGTAATAATTTATGCATACGATTATATAAGATTTCCAACCAAGCAGCACCTTTAATTACCCAGTTAGAAAGATTTTGTCGTGGTAAAAATATTCCCAATCTTTCAAATTGTTTCTCTTGTCTGTAAAGAGGTAACCCATTTGTATATTTTTGATCCATTATATACGCAATTAAAGATGATGAAGCTAAGCTTCCTGGTATTGCAGGATAAGGCATATTAGCTTTTATTATAGGCGTTCTAATTTCACTTTTCTCACATAATCGACAGGATACTATATGACGGATATGTTTCTTGATTTTTACTTTAGGCGGAATAACTACAATTTCAGTTCTTTCTTCAGTACTCATTTCATGAAGTAGAAAACCACATTGTGGACAATCTTTTTCTTCAGGATAATAATGTATTTCTTCAACAGGAAGAGTTTTTAAATAATCAGTACTTTTTTTCGTCCTTTTTTATTTCTGGTGTAGGTAATTTTTTCAAGTTTAGGTTCTTCGCGATTTAAATTTGATTCCTTTTCAGCTTCATTAAATAATTCTAGACTTTGTTGATTAGGATCAATTTTCTCGCTAGAAGATCCAAAACGCTTTTGTTGATATAATTTAAAGAACTCTTCATAATTTTTCACTTTATTTTGAAGTTCTACTATTTTAGAATCTTGTGATGAGATATATTCAATTAATTCTTCTTTAGTTAGTTTATTTAAGTCTACTTTTTTCATTGCTTTTCTCACCTTTTTTTGATACTTTATTTTACCATAAAATGAAAAAAAAGTCTAATTATATAAAGAAAAGGGAACTATACAATCCCCCTTTGCTTAACCTCTTTAAAGGCCTTTCCATTACGTATTTCATAACCATCTAAAAACCAATAAAATTCTTTTAAAGATGAACTTGTAATCTCCTGTTCACTTTTAGGTAATTAAATTTACCACTTTCTAATCGTTTTTTATATATCCAAAAACCATTATAATCCCAATGTAAAATTTTTAAAATTTGTCTACTTTTATTACAGAAAACAAATAAGTTATTTGAAAATGGATCTAAATCAAACTGTTTTTTTACAATAAGAGATAGTCCATCAATTGATTTTCTTAAATCAGTATATCCTGTCGCGAAATAAACTGTTTTTACATCCTTGAGTTTAATCATAATTCTGATAACACCTTTACCACATCTTTTAAATGATTCCCATTGAACCCTGGTTCAACCTTTATATTGCATTTTCCTATTTTAATCGTAATACATTTTTCTTCATTCATTTCAACCATTTCATGATTAATAGGAATGGGTACCCAATTAATTTCTTGTGCTTGTTTTTCATTTTGATTATTCTTTTTAATCCAATATAGAAGTTGATGTAATTTATACCCATTTTCCCTACACCATTTTGATTTTGATAATCCACTTTTTTGATATTCTTCAATTCTTTCTTTCCATTCAGATCTTAACTTATTATAATTCATTTTAAAATCCTCCTAACATATTAGCTAAGAGGATTATCTCATATTATTTTCATAAATTAAATGTGTGCTATATTGTACGCTTACGTAATAAATATAGTAGATATCATAATAAATGGATATTTTTATTCATTTTATATTCTTTAATTTCGATTGTTTCCTTTATTTTTTAGTTTTTTCATAATTAATGTATTGTTATCCTCAATTCTATTCTTTTGTTTATTAGTATTATTAATTTTTAACAGCTTTTATAATAGTAGCAAATTTGTTTTCAGTTTCTTTTATCATTTTAATATTGCATCCTATTTCATTTAGAATCTTCAAGTAGAATTCTATATTTTCTGGATACAATTTGACAATTCTACTACAATAATCTAAATAATCTGATGGATTGTTTGTCAAAGAGATAACAATAATACCACCTTTTTTTAGAGAATTTACCATATTTCTTAACGCTCTTTCTTTATCTTTAATATGAATAAATGTTAAAACACTATAAACTACATCATATGTATTTTCAATATGTAATTCGTTAATATCACATACTTTTAAAGAAACCAAATTTTCATGCTGCTTTAAATTCTCTTTTGCTTTTTTAATAGATTTATCAGAATTATCTATACCTACAAAAGATTTTACCCCTTTATTTAACACTTCTAATGCCACTCTACCTGTTCCAACACCAACTTCAAAAACATTTTTATTTGAGTTTAATTCTAAAGCATTATAAAATAGATCTCCATCCCAATTTTTCATATAATGTTTTAATATTTTACTATCTTTAACAAAATCTATTCCCTCATCAATTAACATATCATAATGAATTTTACTTTCAACTAGATTACCCAAAATAGTACCACCTTATCTTATTTAAGTATTAAGTTCATCTCTTTAGACCCTCTGTCTAAAATCCACACTCCATATTTAGGTGTTATCTTTCTCAGCTAGTACAAGCATTTCTATATCTTCTATCCCCATCGGAGAATCAGAAAAAATACCATTAGCACATGATAATATTTTAATGTTTTTGAAGCCACATAATAATAGAAGCATTTTTATTTCTGAAGGCGTGTATTGACGTTGTTCTTCAGATAGATTTTCACCATCAATATTAGCATCCCAATTCATCGTACTATTAATATAATCAAATCTTGGATTAGTGTCTTTTGACTTAATATATCTACGAATAGAATTAAAACTACTAATCACAAATAATGAATTAGGACTTAGGAGATTATAGACAGTAGAAAAGAAATTATAATCTTGTTGAGAACCTCCAATAACACCTATACCTGCTTCACATAAGCAAATTGCACCATTAAATGAATTGTTTTTAAAATTTAATTTAGATAAATTTGCTAAATCACATTCAATGTACTTAATATTAAGATTCTCTTTTTTTGAACGAATAATTGCGTTTTGAATCATTGTAGGAGATATATCAATACCAGTTACATCAATACCATTTTTTGAAAACTCTATCGCGTGTCTACCAGCTCCACAACCTAAATCAAGTATTCTGTCATCTCTTTTTAATTTCATTTTATCTAACAAAAATGATACTTGTTGCGTTGTGTTTGGAGCAAACTTCCTATCAATATGTTCTAGTGAGATATTTGTGAATTTTTCATGTTTC
Organism: Mycoplasmatota bacterium; assembly: GCA_018394295.1. Classification (NCBI taxonomy): domain Bacteria; kingdom Bacillati; phylum Mycoplasmatota; species Mycoplasmatota bacterium. The sequence continues at coordinate 1,097,109 of CP074573.1, read as the reverse complement.
CATGGACTTCCCATATTATTCCTCCCATCAATTTTAACTAATTATACATTTTTACTTTATTTAATTACTACATTAATACTAGATCTAAAAATAACAAAACATTATATCTACCCACTATAAAGGTACTGTAATAAATGAGGTTGATAAGACGAACCAAGTATTACAAATTAATTAATTGAAGAGAAATCACCAACTTACTTCACATGCAAATTACTTAGTTAACTAGTATCAATGGAATGAATTAACAGTTTATTTATTCTTTTTGTCATCTATCTTAAGTATTTTATTATAAGTTCCCTTCCAAGATAAAATATATTTTGTATCACACTTAACTACATTAATAGTCTCTGATGACAAATTATTAACATCAACACAATAACTTTTTGTCCATTTTGAATCTTGTTCACATTTTACTACCACTATTTTTTCATTAATTATATCATTTATAAAGTTAATTGATTCAATGAAATCATAAAAATGATCGTGATAAAATCCAAAACCTATAGTGATTTCATCATCATCTGTTGAAATATATAAATAATTTTTATTGTCAGCACAGGGGTATTCTATGTAGAAATAATATTCACCGTCATCGTTATCAACTTTTGAAAAATCTCTAAGTATTGGAAACTCTAGAAATAACATATTAGCATACTCTAATGAAAATTTGTTTAATTTATCTAACTCAAAACCCATTATAACACCTCTCAACAATTCATATAGTAATATCAAATAACAACGGTGGTCACTTGTATCCTATCTCCATCATAAAAAGTCTAATTTTAATAACAAGTACTATCTAAAATAATTCAAGATTAGTTCTTACTATTCCTTTAATATATTCTTCATTTGTCATCAGTTGTTTTTTCATAGTCATATTCATTGCTATCAACAATTATTTTTTCATCATCTCTTAATCTCAAAGAAAATAAAACCATTATATCAAGATTAATCTTTAAAACACTTCCACTTATAAACTCTTTCTTAAAATAACTTTCAAATGAAACTTTATTCACAAACTTCACCTTTATAAAATTATTTAAATATAATTATAAACTACTATTAATAATATGTAAATATGGATAATATGTTTTTCATAATCCTATTGAAATAAATCCTGTGCTTTTTTTCTCTTTTGTATTATAATTAATATATAGTTATAAAATGGAGGTTTTCATTGAATAAAAAGGTATTTAAGAAGCAAATTGCAATGGGTTTTGGTAGCATAATTATATTATTAAAAAAGAATCCAGATATAGCACCTAAGTATTTTAAAATCATTCTTTGGGCTTGTTGTAACGATACTAGCCACGATCCTCAATCTGAACCAGATCGTATTCAATATTTATATGATATTATTTCTCTTTCTGGCAAACGATACGAATTAGAAAATGTATGTTTAAAAAAAATGTTAAAATCAAGAAATAAAAAAGACTGGAGCACCAGACAATTACTAACATTGTCTACCCACTTTTATAAAAATGGGAACTTAATAGCAAGAGAAGCTATATTTGTTATGTTTAAAACGTATTTACAGAAACTTGTTAAAAATCATGAGCATAATACATCATATGATTCTATATTAAGAACTTGCATTGAATGTATTATACATATAGATGGAATTAAAGGTTTAGAGTTTGTTGTAAATGAAATTGGAGAAAAGTTGGTTAAATATAACATCGATTATATTGATACAGAACTATGTGAAGCTAAGGATATTTTAGGTAATGAAACAGTACATAAATTTTTATTAACTACATCAAAGCAAAACGAGAATATTAAAAAGTTTTTTGATATTAGTCAGCGATTACAAAACCAGTATGAGATAAATGCTGAAAACCGTAAAATCATAAAAACTGACTTCCAATCAATTATGAATATAATAGATGAATTCACACATAAAAGGATTAATTATGGTTCATTTATTTTCTATAGTAGATACTCTAAGAAAGAAGAGTTTCATAAGTTCGCTAAATTAGCTTACTACAGTAGGCGTGTTAAGAAAGAAGATTTAATTAAGTTTGCCAAATTAGTTGAGAATACAGGAGATGAAAAAAAGCAAGATCTTATATTAAATTTATTCAGATTTTCACCCTACCCTCTAAATATAGATTTTTTATTAAAACTAACCAATAGTAAAAATATGAAATTAGTTAAAACTACTTTGAATGCACTCAAAAATAATAAAGATCAACGAATACACTCGTTAGCTCAAAAATTAATTGATAAAAGAAAATTCAGTGTTTATGCATTATCATTACTTAAATTGAACTTTGACAATGATTATAATATAGTCCTTAAAACACTTAAGCAGGAATATCAACGAATAAAAAAGAATGATCAATATGACTTTCATAGCTTAACATATCAAGTTTTGTTTGTAATTGAAAACAACAAATCACCTCAATTTAAAGATATTTTAATTTATCTATATTATCACAATGATTGTTCTAACTGTAGATTACGTATTGTAAAATTAATGTTAGAAAGTGATACCTTACCTCAGAGTATTAAAGCTGAATGTCAATATGATTGTAATTATGAAATTCGTGAACTTGTATTGAATAATGAATAAATCTATATGAACAGTAGCACAAGAGAATCATTAAATCCTCCTGTGCTTTTTAAATGTTAAACGGATATAAGTTTATATTTTTCCACTATAAAGGTATTATTTTTAAAAAAGTGACCAATAAATTAATTATCAAGGAATCTCCTTACTTACTTCAACATGAATATGATCCAATTGATTGATTGATTTGGTGAGATAAAGCATTTAAAAAGTCTGGTATGAAGGGAAACCCATCTTTTCTATCTATCACTTATATCTATCAATGAAAGTATACAATTATAGAATTTTAATTAACATAAAAAAAACTGTGTACAGATTTAATTCACAGTTAATTTTATTTTGATTATTTAGTTAAATTACATTAATTATTATATGGTTTCCATAGTATATTTCCATTTTCATCAATTATTGTTTTATATATCATATGTTTGTTATCATCATGAATTTCAACCTTGTAATATTTTGTTCCATTTGTTTCCCCTACCCAACCCCAGTGTTCGACATAGAAATCAGTACTTAATATACCTTTATTAGGTAAAAACAAATTATAAGTACCATATTCCAACCATGGCTTAACATCTTTGTCTATTACTGAGAATCCCATCTCATTGACCTCTTGATAGATAATGTCTTTATTATTAATGATATTAATAAGTTCTTTAGAATTTATATCTAAGGTATAAGTTTTTGAATCTTTTACATACATAATAAATTTCGATGCGATAACTCTTACATAGTCATATTCAAATGGTATAATAACTTGACCTTGAGTATCGATAAGACCAAATTTTTTATTTTGATTACTTACAGCAGCATATCCATTATCAAACATAGATGCACTAGAATATTGAGGTTCAAATATAACCTTTCCTGTATCATCTATATATCCCCAGTTAACATCATCTTTAGTAAATGGTGCTAAGTGACTATTTCCGAATCCCTTAATATCCTTAAAAATAGGTTCTGTCAGTATCGTACCATCATATTTAAATAATCCCCACATGCCTTGTTCTTTATATGGAATGGCTTCAGAATTTTCAAAATGTAACCTAATATTTAATTTATAGATTTCATCAAATTCTGTTACAAATTCACCATTACGATCAATTACTATATATTTATCATCATGGTCTATTATGGCGTACCCTTTATAGTAGTCAAATGGAAATGTGCGATTTTCGTTTATATTATCAAAACTTGAAACAATTGTACCATTTAAGTCGATATAATCAATTCCATTTTCTCTGTAACAATAAGCTAAGTTTTCGTTTTCAGAATAATCCCCACAATAACTATAGGGAGGCAATTCAAGTAATGTAAATTCATTTTCTTTATAAGTCGCAAGATAACTTTTATTTTTATCTTCAAATAAATATTTATTGTACCCCATATATGTAATTCCTTCGTATTCTAATTGAACTTTTTCTACTCCCCACTTATCAATCAATCCCCATTTATCAGATATATTAACTATTGCTAAATTTGTTTCATTAAACATGAGTCCATGATCCCATTTCATATTAATAACAACTTTTCCCTCAGTATTTATATAACCAGTCTTCATTTTACATTGTACAGGCAATAGCGTTTCATTCTCATTAGTCAAATCTGCACTTTTAACACAGTTATCGTAACGATGTGGATCATTTACAACACGATAGTAATTCACTAGCCTCCACCCTAAATATACGTTAGATAATAAAAATATTAGTACCACACCATCTAAGACAAAAATATTTATTTTTTTATTCATAGAATCCCCTACTTTTAGATATAGTTTTATATAATTATAACTTACATTTAATATTATGTAAATATAAAACGATTTTTTTGAAATTATAACTAAACTCAACCAAAGTTTTCTTATAAAGGTTAATTAATATTATTTGATCACATAATAGCATATTAAATCTCCTTATTTCATTTGGTATGATTACAGTAATTACTGAGTTAAGAAAACCAACCACGTATAAATTTCTCCATTTAACCATCACTTAATTTTTGTCTACGAATTATCACTTTTCTTCCTCTTAAGAAAATGAAGAGGATCAATTAGGATGTTTTGATTATATACAAGGACGGTATGACTGTAATAGAATTCATGGTAATATAGGATATATTATTCCTAATAAAATAGAATTACAGATAAGAAAATATATGTTAATAAAGTAAATCGTTATGTATCTAGGTTGATGACATAAATCCATATTCAAGTCACATATTTTTTATAGATATTCATAATTATTTTTTGATATAGAAATACTTCATCACTGATTTAGTAATCATAATTAAGGAAAAAACAATTATAACTATTCTCTGCCTATTTTATAACTATCAAATAGTGTATAATACAATTAAGACAGATAATAATCACACCATTGTGTTATTAAATCAAGGGGGAAAATCATGTATATATTAGATAGTAATTTTGAAAAAGTAAAGAAAGTGTTTAGTTCAAATAGTAAGAAATTTGTTTTTGAATCAATTATTGAAGGAAATACACCAGGAGGAATATACATAAATAACTTAGATAATCCTGAGTTATATGTTATTTTTGATGGAGGCAACTTTGTATTATACGTTGGTGGAGAATCAGCTACTTACGAAGAATATAAGAAGTGTATTAGTTACATAAAAGAAAATATATTAACTGAAAATTTAAAAAAAGAGTACGACGACTGTATTCTAGTTTCTTATACATCAGATATATGGAAAAATATTATGTTAGAAACATTTAATGACTTAACAGTGCATCATGGTAAAAGGGTTTTATATAGATATGATATAGAAAATATTAATAATAAATTTCCAGAAAATCATTCATGTGAAATTAAACCTATTACACAAGAATTACTTAACGACAGTAACTTAGAAAATCTTAAATTCTTAAAAGAAGAGATAAAAGGAATGTGGGGAGCTATTGATGGGTTTATCAAAAATGGATTTGGATATTGTGCTGTAAATGGTAATAAATTAATATCATGGTGTACAGCTGAATTTATTAGTGAAAATTATTGTGGTATTGGTATTGAGACTATTGAAGAAGAGCAAAAAAAAGGTGTTGGAACAGCCGTTGCCGCAAATTTTGTTAAAGAATGTGCTAAAAGAAACTTAATTCCTCATTGGGATAGTTGGATAAGAAATTTACCATCAGTAAAAGTAGCAGAGAAAGTTGGATTTAACAAAATTGAAGAATATGAAGTACTTATTGTTGAATTTTAGATGTTGCAGTACAAAAATAGAATATAGTAAGTATTCATTTAAAAACAGATTATATTTAATATAATTTCAAGTAGTACTAATAAATATCCACCGGACTCTTATTCGGTGGATATTTAATTATATAAATTTACCAAAATATTTTTATGTAAATTTATTTAAAAATACATAAAATAAGTGTATAATAATATATATATCGAATAATATGTATGGAGGGATAAAGTGAAAGTAGGAAACCTTATGAGCAATAAAAATTTAAGTGAATTTATGAAAAGATTAATACCCATTTCAGATTTTAGTAAAGGAAAAACTGCTAAAATATTTGATGATCTTAAAAAGACCAATCACGAATACGTGATATTGAAAAATAATCAACCAGCTGCAGTGTTATTATCTGTTGAAGAGTATGAGAAAATTATAACTAAAGCCAATAAAATGGAATTATTACTTGAGTCGATTGAGGAATATAGACTTTCAAAAGTAGCTGAAAAAGTTAACAAGAAAATGAATTCTAACAATACATTATCTTTTAAATCAATTTTAGATGAACTTGTTATTAACGAAGATGAAATCAATGAACTCATAGATTCTGTGGATATTGAATAATGTGGGAAAAAAGATTTTCAAAAGAAGCAAAAAAAATTTGTTTAAATTTGAAAGAAGTATACAACTTCAAATATTAGCTGGTATTCAAAAGGTGAGTTCAAATCCTCTTCCTGATGTGGGTTATGGAAAACCTTTAGGTAATAAAGGTGAGAATAATTTAACAGGATTTTTTAAAATTAAATATAAAGGTATTGGAATTAGAGTTGTTTACTCTTTGGTAATGGATTCAAAAATAATGAACATTCTTGTTATTTCAAAACGAGATGATAATTTTTGTTATGAATATGCAAATAAAATATATCAGAAATATGGAGACTCTGTATTTCAAGATATTTTTGAAAAAGTTGAAATCAAAAATAAATAGTAGCATCCAGAAATTGATGCTTTTTTCCTTTAAGCATATTGGTTTATATATTTCTTTTCTAAGGTACTTGATGGGTAATCATCTTACATACTTCAATATGTACATAATCCAGCAAACAGGTATGTTACCATTTTTAATCAGTGTTAAATATGTATAAAATGAAAAAACGACAATTAAGTGATTTTAATTTAGTCGTTTTTTATTTTATCTAATTCCTCAATTATTTTTTTTGCACGTTCATTTGATTGTTCTATTATTTCTTGTAGTGACATATGTTTTGTTTCTTCATAATGATTATAACGAATTTGGTGTATATATTCGATATTAGCATCATAAACAATATCATCTTCCTCAATTAACATAGTAGGAGGAATAATGTTAATATCCTTATATCCAAGTAGTTTATTTATACCTTTTATTTTATCTATAGTTCTAATGTTAACTAAATGTTTAAAGTTCCAACTTAAAATATAATCGCAATTAAAAATTACTGCGAGAGATACATGACGTAAATCATCAATATTTTTTTCTGTTAATACACCGCATTTTAAATATTCTTTAACCAACAACTTACTTTGCTCATTTTCATTGATTAATGAATACTTAATCTTTTTAATTTGATTTAACATAAGCGTTTTGTTAGGGTCAGCACATTCCATTATTTCATCAAATATTACATTTGACAAAAATATTTCATAATTACTATCAATAAAATATTCCCAAAGTTTTTTTGTATCTCTCATTTTATCTTGTGCATCCAGAGCGTCTAAATGACTGATAATTGAAGTATCCAAATATAATTTTTTTAATGGCATAAATACACCACCTTAAATTATCTAACTTATATATATAATACTACTTTTTCAAACCATTTTATTATAAATATTTTTAAACTTTCTGAACCAGTCTAATAATGATGGTATCAAACCTATAGAAGCACTTACAGTATAATAACTTACCCATCACAGATTACACAAGTGTCTAACCTATATTAAACTTCGCTTAAAGCTAAAATTTCAAATTTTCGTTTTCCAATAAATTGTTTTTCCAAACGCTTAAATTTGTTAGATGTAATCTTTTGTTTCTTATCTGAACAAATTGCAACAATGGAGTTTGGCTTTAAGATTGGAATTATATTATTTAGCATTGTATTAATAAAGTCTACATTTTTACCTTGCCATGTTACCAAGTTACCATACGGAACATCAGTTATTACTATATCAGTTTTAAAAGGTTCATTTTTAAAAAAAGAATTAGAAAGTATATCAAGTTGAAAAATATTAGTAGTAGGTTTATTTGGATATTTTTTAATTAAATTCAAAATCCTTTTTGAACTTTTAATTGCTTCTTTATGTGATTCCTTTTTATAATTATCATATAAATTATTTAGTTGATTAATTCTTTTTTCAATCCCTTTTTCAGATAGTAAGGATAAATTACTATTTGCTAATTCTACTGCGCCAAAACTAATATCCGAACCATAAATTTGCGTAATAGAATTCATATTAAGAAAACCCAATACGGTTAGTAAATAACCACCACCACAACAAGGATCGTAAAGGCTTATGTTATTTTTATTATCTAAATAGTTTAAACATCGACAATATATTTCTTGTGATAATCTAACAGGAAAGTTAGGCATTCCTGTCCTATGATATATTACTCTACCACACGAAAAATCCTCGAAATTTTCTTTATCACAATGTCTATACTCCATTCTAAAATCCTCTTCACATAATCGTATTCATATGATTTAATTGATAATTAATTACTATCTCCTCATCATCATCCTGATTATCTCCTATATTTTTATATTATCTTATCATAACTTACTGAATATTACCATTATTATTTTAGATTAAAATAGATTTAAGCAAAACATTTTATATATTCGTACTATAAGGGTAAAATAAAAAGTGAATGATATTACAATAAAGGAAGTTGACGATATGAACGAAACAACCTATACAAATCAGTTAATGAACGAAAAATCTCCTTACTTACTTCAACATGCACATAATCCTGTAAATTGGTATCCATGGAATGAAGAAGCCTTTAAAAAAGCAAGAGATGAAGGAAAACCTATCTTTCTTTCTATTGGTTACAGTACCTGCCATTGGTGTCATGTTATGGAAGGCGAATCTTTTGAAGATGAAGAAGTCGCAAATATATTAAATGAACACTTTATTTCAATTAAAGTTGATCGTGAAGAACGTCCTGATATTGACCATATTTATATGGAAGTATGTCAAGGGCTCACTGGAAGTGGTGGCTGGCCATTAACAATCTTAATGACACCTGATATGAAACCATTTTACGCTGGTACCTATTTCCCTAAAAGATCAATGCAACACCGGGTTGGTCTTATGGAATTATTAAATACAGTTGTTAGTCAATGGAATGATAATAAGAGTGAGATTTTAGATTCAGCCGAGAAGATAACCCGAATTATAAGAGAATCTATGGAAGATTTCCAACCTAGTGTATTAGATAAAAACATCCTTGAAAGGTCATTTAATACGTTGGAAATGTCATTTGATAATGTCTATGGTGGTTTTGGAACTCAACCAAAATTTCCATCACCCCATAATCTATTATATTTATTACGGTATGGTGTTTATCAAAATAATCAAAAAGCGATTGATATGGTAGAAAAAACACTAATCCAAATGTATAAAGGTGGTATTTTTGATCATATAGGCTTTGGTTTTTCAAGATACTCAGTAGATAAAAAATGGTTAGTTCCACATTTTGAAAAGATGCTTTATGATAATTCCTTATTAATCATTGTCTATACAGAAGCCTATCAACTAACCCATAAAGAGGTATATAAAGAAATTGTTGAAAAAATCATTTCTTTTGTATTAAGCGATATGAGAAGTGATGATGGTGCATTTTATACAGCAATAGATGCAGATTCAGAAGGTGTTGAAGGAAAATTCTATGTATGGACTAAAGATGAGATATATGATACCCTTTCAAAAACTGAAGCTGATTTTATATGTCAATATTTTAATATTACTGACAATGGTAATTTTGAAGGTAAAAATATACTAAATTTAATTCATCATGATGATGATGAATTAAATAAGATAGATTCAAAAAAAGTTGAAAACATTCGTATCAAACTTTATAAAAAACGAGAAAAAAGAATTCATCCACATATTGATGATAAAATACTGACATCAATAAATTCTATGATGATTAGTGCTTTAACAATTGCTGGTAAAATACTTAATAATGAGGAATACATTCAACATGCTGAAACTGCCTTAGAATTTATATTAAAAAATTTAATCACAAAACAAAGAAGAATATTAGCCCGTTATCGAAATGGTGAAGCTAAGTTTCTTGGTTATTTAGATGATTATGCTTATTTTATTTGGGCATTGAACGAACTATTTTTAGCTACAGGAAAATGTAAATATATTAAACTGGCGATGGATTATAATGTACGAATGATTGATTTGTTTGAAGATAGTCTAAATGCTGGCTTTTATCAAACAGGTAAAGATAGTGAAGAACTCATTATGAAAATGAAAAATATTTATGATGGTGCCATTCCTTCAGGAAATAGTGTTGTCACAATGAATTTATTTAAATTAACAGAGATAACAGATGATACTGGACTAGATTTAATTGCACGTCAACAAATCAAATATTTCGCATCAAAAGTCAATGAATCCCCAAATGCCTATAATTACTTCTTAACTGCTTATATGTTTCATAAAGCAAATAAGAGAAAAATTGTCTTAGTGACTGATGAAAACAGTAAGGCATTAAAAAAAGTACTCGATATTTTTAATCAAAAATTTCTTCCATTCACAACAAATGTGATTTTATATAAAGAAACTTTAGATAATATGAGTATATTCACTGAATATAATAAATTTACAGAAGAAATCGCTGCTTATATTTGTGAAGATTATCAATGTACTGATCCAATATTTAATGTAAAAGAAATAATTAAAAAAATAGATAAAATGAAATGAGAAGTTAAAAAAAACTTCTCATTTCATTTTTATTACCATAAAAAAATACTATACTCATCAAACTTTATATATTAGCGAAAAATTGCACTAGAACTGGGACTAATAAACTTAATAAGAAACCATGAATAAAAGAAATGAGCACAAATTCTTCGCTTGCAGACCGAGAAACAAGTGGTAGAGTTGTATCCATTGATGTTGCACCACCTACACTAATAGCAACATAAGGCGATAGTTTTTTAGCGATAAATGGAATAAGAAGAAAAGCCATCATTTCTCTAATAACATTCGATAAGAAACCAATTGTAGCGACTTCTAATCCTGCAGAGTTCTCCAATAATCCGGCAGAAATACTATACCAACCAAAACCTGATGCAATGGCTAAACTTAATGTAAGGGTACGTTGTAAAATATAACCAGCTAAAGCCCCTCCGATTAAACTTCCTATAATTGTTCCAATGGGTAATACTAGTACTTTCATACCTGCTTTTTTCAATTCTTTAAATATGTGTTTGTTTTGTCCAATACCAATTCCAATAAAAAATAGAGTAATGATTAATATAATATCAATTAATAAATCGATATCTTTTATATAATTTGAGGGTAAAAAGAAATAACTGATGATTATCCCTAAAAATACAGTGATAAAAATATAAAGTGTCATTTTCATTTCTTTTCCCCCCTAAATAGTATACCTGTTAATATATAAACAACCAGCATACTAAATAAAACAGATAAGAAAGCATATAATAACCCTGATAATCCAATCCTATATAAATCATTAATCACTTTTTTGTTGGATCCAATACTAATTCCCATCACAAATAATAAAGAAAAAACACTAATTGTTGATAAATGGTCATTGTATTTAATTATTTTTTTTGGAACTAGATTTAATGCACCAATTCCAATACCTATACATAAACTAATATATATAAACCACATCGCTATTCTCCTTTAGGAATTAAAACTTTTCAAAGAGAGTATCATTTGATACTCTCTTTTCCTTTTTATAGTTCTTTAAGTCGTTCTTTAACCATTTGATATTTTGTTTTATAATCAACTAATTTCTCTTTTTCGCTATCTACCTTATGTTTAGGTGCTTTATTTACAAAATTAGGATTCATTAACATCTTTTCACAACGACTAACTTCATTTTCTAATTTAACTAGTTCATTTTTAAGACGTTCAATTTCTCCTTCAATATCAATTAATCCTTTTAATGGGACTAATATTTCACCATTTGTGATGACTGATGTCATCACTTTTTCAGTAATATTAAAATCACTAGCGATGGTTAACTTAGATGTATTACAGAATTTATTAATATATGCTTGATTTTGAATTAATTTGTCTTCAAAGTCTTTATTTGTTGTTTTAAGCATCATGTCAATTGGTTTTGATAAAGGTGTATTTACCTCACTTCTCATATTACGAACAGATTTAATAATCTCTTGAATAGAGTTCATAATGGTAACCTCTTCATCAAATTGATAACTTTTGTTTACCGTTAGCCAAGCACTTATCGTGATTGACTGGCTACTATGCGGTATTGATTGATAAATTTCTTCTGTCACAAATGGCATGAATGGATGAAGTAATTTTAAGATTGCTTCTAATACAGTCGTTAAGACAGCTCTTGTTGTTTGTTTAGCTTTTTCATCATCACCATATAAGGTTAATTTAGACATTTCAATATACCAATCACAATAGTCTTCCCAGACAAATTTATTTAAATGACGACTAACCTCACCAAATTCAAATTTTTCATAATTTTGATCAATTATTTTTATTGTTTCATTTAAGCGGGTTAAAATCCATTTATCTGCTACATTTAATTCACTTTTTTCAATTTCTATTTGATCATCACTTGTATTTTCTAGATTCATTAAAACATAACGAGATGCATTCCAGATTTTATTAATAAAGTTCCATGAAGCTTCAATTTTTTCTTCTACAAAGCGTAAATCCTGTCCTGGTGCTGAATTTGTTGTTAAGAAATAACGTAAGCTATCGCATCCATATTTATCGATAACATCCATTGGGTCAACACCATTTCCTAATGATTTACTCATTTTTCGACCTTCACTATCCCTAATTAATCCATGAATCAATACGGTTTTAAATGGTCTTGTATCCGTTAACTCTAATGACTGAAAAATCATTCTTGCAACCCAAAAGAAGATAATATCATAAGCCGTTACTAAAACATCATTTGGGAAGAATTTTTTGTAATCTTCACGGCTTGTATCCGGCCATCCTAAAGTTGAAAATGGCCATAATGCAGAAGAAAACCAAGTATCTAATACATCTTCATCTTGAATGTAATTTTCTATGTCTTTTGGTGGTTTTTCTGATACTAATACTTCTCCTGTTTCTTTATGATAATAAGCAGGGATTCTATGACCCCACCAAAGTTGACGTGAAATACACCAGTCATATGCATTTTCCATCCATTGGTTTAGAGTTTTTTCAAAGCGTTCAGGGAAGAAGTTGACTTTTTTATCTTCATCTTGTTGAATATCTAATACACGATCAGCTAGAGGTCTCATCTTAACAAACCATTGTTTTGATAAATAAGGTTCAACAATTACTCCAGTTCTTTCACTATGTCCAACTGAGTGAAGATGTTTTTCTATTTTTACCACAAGATTTTCAGCTTGTAGGTCACTTACTAATTGCTTACGGCATTGAAAACGTTCCAACCCTTCATATTTACCAGCTAATTCATTCATTGTTCCATCAGTATTGATACATATTGGACGAGATAGATTATGACGATTACCAACTTCAAAGTCATTTGGATCATGGGCTGGTGTAATTTTAACCGCTCCTGTACCGAATTCTCTATCAACATATTCATCAAAAATAATTGGAACAGGTAATTTATTCCCTGGTACTAGTACTTTTTTACCAACTAAATGCTTGTAACGGTCATCTTTAGGATGAACAGCAACGGCTACATCACCAAACATCGTTTCTGGTCTTGTTGTTGCTACCTCTAAATAACCACTACCATCCTCAAGCATATATTTAAAGTAATAAAAAGCTCCTTCTACTTCTTTATGTTCAACTTCAATATTTGATAATGCTGTTTTCGCCTGAACATCCCAATTTATGATACGTTCACCACGATAGATTAACCCTTTATTGTATAAATCAACAAATACTTTATTAACCGCTTGATTTAAGCCTTCATCTAAAGTGAAACGCTCACGAGAATAATCTAAAGATAACCCAACAGTTGACCACTGTTCACGAATAAAATCAGCGTATTCTTTTTTCCATTCCCAAGCCGCTTCTAAAAACTTCTCTCTTCCTAAGTCATAACGAGATATATTTTGTTCAGCTAGTTTAGCATCAATTTTAGCTTGTGTCGCAATTCCTGCATGATCCATTCCTGGTAACCATAACGCATCATAACCCTGCATTCTTTTTCGTCTAATAATGATATCTTGAATGGTAGTATTCCAAGCATGTCCTAAATGAAGTTTACCTGTTACATTAGGTGGGGGTATCACAATCGTATATTGCGGTCTGTTTGATTTAACATCAGCTTTAAAAAAGCCATTATCAATCCAATATTGATATTTCCCTTTTTCAACTTCTTGGTGATTATATTTTTTAGCCAGGTCTTTCTTACTCATTCTTTAATCTCCTTTCATTTAATAAAATGATAATTTTAATAACATAACAATTGGTAAGCATATTAGAATGGCAAAATGCCTTTTATTTCTTGAAATAAAATAAAAAAAATCGTTCCATAAAGGAACGACTTAAATCGCGGTACCATCCTATTTGAATTAATCAATAATTCCAACTTACATACCTTAACGCGGTTAACGGATATTACTACTCTTATTTCATAATACCAACTCAACAGGCTACCTTCAAAATAGTACTCTAGAACTTTTCACCAACCAGTTCTTCTCTAGTTAGAGTTCTTATTTTTACTCCTCCTGGTCACAGTTGTTTCATTTATGTGTTATATTATACACAATTTTTAGATAAAATACAATATTTATTATTCTTTTATCAGACCTTTTTTATTCATCAATCATAAAATAATAACAGATACTTATTGAAAGGGGTTATTCTATTATGTTTCGTAGGAGATGTTGTCTTATAAATTATTGTATAGTTTTAAGTTGTTATCAATTTCTATTAATGTTATTTTGTTTTACTTATATTAATTTTATTTTATTTATTATTCATATTATTATTGTCTGTTTATTCTTGCTCTTCGGAAGAAGAATTTACTGATTCATATTTTTGATACAATTCAATCGCTTTAGCACAAACAAATAAATTATGAATCAATGTATTAATTGACTCTAAATTTTTATTATTACTTAAAAAAGTGATTTCTATATTCTTTACAATATAATAAAGGACATTAAAAATGAAATAATTAAACTCAAAATTTGTTATTTTATCATTAATAATTAAGGTCATCCAATCAACTTCATATTCACTATAATCAATAAATAATTTGATATAATCATGTACCTTAAAACCAATTGTACTATGATCAAAACTAATTAAATAATTTTTTTCATTTGTTACTATAAAATGATCAATTGATGGATTATTGTGAATAATACAATAATCATAATTATCTATATCATCTACTAAGTTTTCAATCTGTGATTGAAGTTTTAATAAGATGTTTTTTATATACATTATTTCATTATACTTCACTAAATAAGTCCAATCAAATATGGATTTATACTTTTTATTTTCACATTCAATAATATATAAATCTAAAAGTTGAAACTGCTTATCTAATCGTTTTAACTTTTTTTTAAATAATTTATTAAATTGTGGTCGATTAAAATGTTTCCGAATCGTTGTAGATTTGTGTAATTTATTCAATAAATCTATATAATCAATTAATTTCTTGTCAATTGGATAATCGATATCATCAAAATAAGGAATCATATAATACAGTTGATTTTCAAAACTGGTAAATATTTGATTATAGACTGTTTTTTCAGGCATAACAAAATGAGTGAACTTCTGAGATAATAAGAAGTAATAAACCTGGATAATTTCTCTTTTTTTTACTTTTTTTAATACATAAACATGATTTTGGTTAGTCTTAATCTTTAATACTTCATTAATTGGGCTGATTTGTATAATTTTAAGATTATAATTACTCTCTATATGATTAATGAGAGCTTGACTATAATTTTTCATCTTCTAATTTTAATACAATTTTTTGGTCATCGAATTGATATTCTTTACAGATTAATGATTTTGATAAATTTCTTGAATCCAATAAATCATCTATGGTTTCATTTTTTTCAACTAATAAAATTTTATAAGTGGTATACTTATCATTATCTCTAGGTATAAAGCCAGTATCAAAAGAAGCTACAGTTGCTTGTAAATTAGTTTGAAAAATTTCCTCCTCAGGCGTTTCTTCCTGTACTACTTGTTTAACTTCTTCCTCTTCCTTGTGAACATCTTTTGCTTCTTCCACATCTTCTTCCCTATTTATTGGGTCTTCTTCCTGAACGATAGTAGTTTCATCCTCTTCTTCTGTATGAATTACTGATTCTTCATCTGCTTGAGTTGCTGGTTCTTCTTCCTGAATTACAGATTCCTCTTCCACATCTTCTTCTCTATTTACATGTTCTTCTTCTTTTACCATATCTTCTGTCACGTCCTTAACTAATGTATCTTCTTCTAGTTTAATTTCTTTATCATCTTCTTCTCTTTCGGTTACTTCCTCTTTAATCGGTTCTTCTTTTTTACTTTGCTTTTTTTTCTTTTTATTTCTCTTTTGAAGTACTGTATCTAGATTCTCATCAATTTTTTCTTGAAATTCTTTAATTGCTTCTTCATCTGATTGTTCTTTTAATAGATCTTGATTATCATTTTCTTCATTATTCATTCTAGGAACAATCTCTTCTTCTTCCTCTAATTCTTCTGTTAAAATTACATCTAAATCAAACACAACTTCAATCCCTCTTCCAGGAATTAATTCATATTTGAAATTAGAAATATTAATTTGTGGTGAAATTGACTCATCATCAATTAAAAAAGATACAGGAATATCATGCTTAAATTCCATGACATCATTACTATTATCTAGTAAATAATCTCCTGTTATGATAACTTCACCTGTTAATTCTCTAGCATCATAGTATAGGTTATCTGCATTAATACCAATACTATCAATTTTTTTAATATGAGGTAAAGTTATCTTATCGTCATATGGTATTGTATATTTCATTCTATTCATCTCCTATTTATTATTTATCATTATAATTTATGATATATAAATCATGAATATGATGAAAGTTTAACCATTATCTATTTTATGACACAAATATTTTTAAGGTGCATATAAATCTTCCTTAAATGAACTTTTCAGAAATTATTTACTAAACTCATTGCCTAGGTAATAATCATTTTCATTAAAAAAAGCTCAAATTCATTTTGAGCCTTAATAACTTAAATTTTTAATTCATTGTTTCTACTTCTATCTTTAATTTAGTCACAATCAATCTTAGATGCAACAATCTTTTGAACCATTGTAGCAATTTCTTGTGTACTCATATCTTGATAGGTTTCATAAGAAATAGCATCATGAATATAAACTTGAATTTCTGTTTTACGCCATGGGTAGTTGTTTTTTAGTTTGTGAGCATGATTAATAGTTACAGGTAAAATATCCGCCTTCGTTTTAGTTGCCATTTTAAATGTCCCTGATTTAAATTCATTCATCTCTGGTGTGAATGAGCGTTTACCTTCTGGGAAAATAACGAAACTATTCCTCTGATTTAACTTACCTTCTACTTGTTTCATTACTTTGATTTGACTCCGCATATCATTTTTATCTAAAAAGAAACACCCTGATAATTTCATCCAATCTCTTACAACAATGATTCTAGAAAGGGCTATTTTCGCTACAAAACTAATTGGGTCTTTAAAAGTTTCTGCCATGATTGTAGCATCAATATTACTCTGATGATTAGGTGTAATTAAATAAGCTTTATTTGGGTCAAATCGTTCATAATTATAAACAGTTACATTCATTCTTAATATAATGTTAACTAGTTTACCATATAAATGCATCGTTTTGTAAATTTTTTCGTTTGCTACAGCTTTACCTTTATTAATTAAATACATATAATATTTACCACGAAGTGTAATTTCTAATACTTGATACACAAAAACAATTCCAATTGAGATTAGTATTGATATAAGAAGATTTAACCAAGTCAATGGATAAAAAACATATAGTATAATAAATGTTACAATAATTATTTTGGGCATTATATAGACTCTATTCATTATCTTGTACCTTTCTTTCATAAATAATAAAACTAAGTTCTTCTCTTGATTTTTTGTTTATAATTTTAAAATCCTCTTTATCAAAATGAGGAAAATAAGTATCTCCTTCAAATGTTTTATCTATATGGGTTATATATAAACGATCAACAAGATTAATAAATTGTTCATAAATCATTTTACCGCCAATTATAAATATCTCTTCTGTAGATTTGTGATATTGTCTTAAAAAATGTTCAATACTTTCATAGCATTCTATCTCAGGATATTTATCTTTTTTAGAAGTAATAACAATATTATGCCTATTAGGTAATGGTTTATGTAAATAATCAAGAATGGATTGATAAGTATTACTACCCATCACTACCTTTTTCCCCCACGTTACTTCTTTAAAATACTTTAAATCCTCAGGATAATGCCAAGGCATTTTATTATCTTTGCCAATCAATTGATTTTTATCAAACGCTACAATAATGGACAACATATTAGACACTAACCTTTCCCTTTATATGTGGATGAGGATTATAATTTTTTAATTTGAAATCCTCATATTTAAAATCAAAGATTGATTTGATTTCTGAATTAATTTCCATTTGTGGTAAGTCACGAGGCTCTCTTGATAATTGAATATTGACTTGTTCAAGGTGATTTTGATAAAGATGAGCATCACCTATGGTATGAATAAATTCCCCTAATTCTAAATCACAAACCTGTGCAATCATCATTGTTAATAAACTATAAGATGCAATATTAAATGGAACACCTAAAAATACATCAGCAGAACGTTGATACAATTGGCAGGACAATTTATTATCATTCACGTAAAATTGAAATAACAAATGACATGGTGGTAGTGCCATTTTATTTAAATCACCTACATTCCATGCTGATACAATCATACGTCTGGAATTAGGATTTGTTTTTATTTGCTTAATCACATCAGATAATTGATCAATCACTGATCCATCAGATGAATCCCAATGACGCCATTGATGTCCATAGACAGGACCTAAATCTCCATTATCAGCTGCCCATTCATTCCAAATTCTTACCCCATTTTCTTGTAAATATTTGATATTTGTATCACCTGAAATAAACCACAATAATTCATGGATAATCGATTTTAAATGTAATTTTTTTGTTGTTAACAGAGGAAACCCTTTCGCTAAATCAAATCGCATTTGATAACCAAATGTTGAGATAGTTCCCGTACTTGTTCTATCTTCTTTTAGGGTACCTTTATCTAAAATATGTCGACATAAATCTATATATTGTTTCATCATATCCTCCATTTACTGTTATTATTCTATTATAACACATCTAAGATTTAAAGCGAATAGAAAAAAATACAAAATGAAACAGATATAAAAAACTGTATTATCGCTAACACAGTTTTTCAATGATACTATTTAGGCATAATAACTTTTGTAGTAATCGCTCTTTCATCAAAGAATGGAAGTACTTCTTCTATATCAGCCAATGTTAATTTTTCATATTCTTTAATCGCATCAAACATATTCATTCCATTAAATTTATATCTTGTAAATGAATTTGCGATAGCATCAGGCGAATTGAATGACTTTATTGAAGCACCTAATAATTTATTTTTTCTTCTCGTAAACTCTTCTTCACTCATTTTCATATGTCTTGCGTTGATTAATATATCTTTCAAGCGTTTAGTTAACTCATCTGGTTTTTCAGTATCACTACTAATGATACCAAATCCATAAGAATATTCTATTGTTAACTCATAACTGAAGGTATTATTTATTAATGCATCATCGAGTAATTGCTGATAATTAGTTGAACTTTTACTAAATAAATAGTCAAAAATAATATCTAAAGCTATTTCATATTTCATTAATTCCTTACCTTGGAATCTTGATTCATTATTTTTTATTCCAACAGCCACTTTTGGTGTTGAAACATCCATTTTGGTAAGGGTTTGTTTTTGATTAACTTCATTAGATTCAAAAACAAATTTCTTCTCTACTTTTTCAAATGGTTTGAAATCTTTTTTACTTTGATTATTTCTTATAAGTTCAATGGTCTGGTCAATATCCATATCTCCTACAACAAATAACAACATATTTGCAGGATGATAGAAAGTATTATAACACTCATATAATAATTCTTTTGTGATTTGATAGATTGATTCTTCTGTTCCAGCTATATCTACCCTTACGCCATTTTCTTTAAACATATTTTCAATGGTTCCAAAATATAATTGCCAATCAGGATTATCATCATACATACTGATTTCTTGAGCGATAATATTTTTTTCTTTATCAACGTTTTGATCTGTAAAATACGGATCTTGAACAAAATCAAGCAATAAATTTAAATTTTCTTCAAAATAGGAAGTACAAGAAAATAAATAAGCTGTTCTATTAAAAGCAGTATAGGCATTTGAATTAGCAGCATACTCAGTAAATTTCTCGAAGGCATCCCCTGATTCACTTTCAAACATTTTATGTTCTAAAAAGTGAGCGATACCATCTGGAACTGTTATATAGTCCTTTTTCCCAATTGGTATAAAGGTGTTATCAATTGAGCCATACTTCGTTGTAAAAGTAGCATAAAACTTATTAAACCCTTTTTTAGGTAGCATATATACTTCTAATCCATTATCTAATTTCTCATAATAAACCGTTTCTTTTAGATTATCATAAACCATTTTTTCCATTACTCATTCACCTCTTCTTTAGTAAGAAAGAAGATTGTGTCTTCTTTTAATTTTTGTGCAACTTTTTGTATATCTTCTTTTGTGACTGCTTTTATTTTTTCGATAATTGAATTGATATCAAAGATTTCATCATAGAGTAAATGTGAGTATTCACTTGCAAGTACTGCTATTGGATTATCACTCATTTGTAGTAAATCATTTACTAATGCTTTTGAAGAATTATTCATAAGTGCTTCATCAAAATCACCGGTGATTAATTTATTAATCTGATCTAAAACCAGTTTATATGCTTGATCAAAATCTTTTTTATTTATTCCTGCATAGATAATCATAATTCCTTTAGCTTTATCGATATTACTTGATATGTAATAACATAAACTTGCTTTTTCTCTAACATTTCTAAATAGTAATGAATGAGGATAGACACCTAACATCGCATTCATTAAAAGTAAATGATAATAATCATTATCTTTTCCATTAACATTTGTTCTAAAACCAATATTTAGTTTTGCTTGGTTAAGTTCTTGAGACTCAACTATTTTATTCACTTTATCAATTTCTTTAGTTTGTGTATCAACCACTTCTTTAATTTCTTGACGGTCATTAAAAGATAAATGTTTTTCAATTAAACCTTTAAGTCGTTCTTTATCGATATCACCAATCACTAGTAAATCAACTGTATCATTCTTTAAAATATCTTGGTAAACTGAATAAAGATTTGATGGGTCAATAGAATCGATATCTTCAATACGTCCTAATGCCTTAATTCGATAATTTTCATCCTTACACATTTCTTCAATTAATTTATCATAAGCATAACGAATTTTATCATCATATAAAGCATTAAATTGTGCCTTTAATAAACGTTTTTCTTCTGAAACAATTTTTTCAGAAAAAACATTGTTTTCACATTTTGGATTAAAAATTACCTCATGGAAAAATTGAAAAGCATCCTCTAATAATGTTGAATTAGTCATTAAATAAGTATCATTTATTATAGACATTCGCATCGAAAGAATTTGCATTAACCCTTGTTTATTAATTGAAATACCTAAAGAAGCTCCATAAAGGGTTTCTAATTTTTCATTAATTTCTTTTTTGGTTGAATAATTTTGAGTTCCAGCTTTTAAAACATATGGAATTAAGGCTCTTTTTGTAACCGTATCTCCATTTAAATAATTACGAAAATTTAGTATAAAATCAGTTGTTTTAAATTTATCAGTTTTAATAAAAATAACATTTAGTCCATTAATCTTATAATTTATCCGTTGCATTATTTCACCTCGTTTAATCCTACTACATATTATTCGCAAATAATAAAATTTTACAATATATAAAGGTTGGTAGAAGTTACCAACCTTAAGTTATTTTTATATTAAGCTAACTCTAAAGCTACTTCCATCATCTTTGTGAAAGCTGTTTGTCTTTCAGCAGATGAAGTTAATTCATGTGTAACTAATGAATCTGATACAGTCAATATTGTTAAAGCGTTTACACCTGCTCTGGCAGCATTTGCATATAAAGCAGCTGCTTCCATTTCAACAGATAAAACACCCATTTTAGCCCATTTTTTCCAACTTTCATTATCATCATCATAGAATACATCACTAGATAAAATGCTTCCTACATGATATGGATATTGAAATTTTTCGGCTTGGTTGACTGCTTTTTGTAAAAGTTCAAAACTAGCAGTAGGAGCATATGTTCCTGGCAATTGATATTGATGTAAATAATTAGAATTTGTTGAAGCACTCATTCCAAATACTAAATCATATAGTTTCATATTCGGTTGCATTGCTCCACAAGATCCAACACGAATTAAGTTTTTCACTCCATAAAAATGAATTAATTCATAGCTATATATCCCTATAGAAGGCATCCCCATGCCTGAACCCATCACAGATATTTTTTTCCCTTTATAAGTTCCTGTAAAACCAAACATATTTCGTACTGCGTTAAATTGCTTCACATCTTCTAAAAAGTTTTCTGCGATAAATTTAGCGCGTAACGGATCTCCTGGAAGAAGTACCGTTTCAGCAATCAAATTTGCTTCTTTTGTTTCAATATGGGGGGTAGGTATAGTCATCTTTTATTCCTCCTAATAATTAGTATCATCACTTACTGTTTCATCTTCCATGATTTTAACACCACTAGAAGCACCAATTCTTGTTGCCCCATTTTCAATCATTTCAAGACAATCTTTTTTACTTCTAACACCACCAGATGCTTTAACACCCATTAACTCGCCTACAGTTTTTCTCATTAATTGAATGTCATGTACGGTTGCTCCACCAGTAGAGAATCCAGTTGAGGTTTTAACGAATTGAGCTTTAGCATCTTTGGCTGCTTGACAACATCTTACGATTTCTTCATCTGATAACAGACAAGTCTCTAAAATAACTTTAACTGTTTTACCAGTGCTACTTTCTACTACAGAACGAATCTCTTTTTCAATATATTCAAAGTCATTAATTTTTGCTCTACCAATATTAATGACCATATCAATTTCATCTGCACCTTTAGTAATAGCATCTTGGGTTTCAAATACTTTTGTTTCAATTGTGTTTGCCCCTAAAGGAAAACCAATGACTGTACAAACTAATACATCAGTCCCTTTCAATAATTCTTTCGCATGTTGAATATGCGTAGGATTTACACAAACTGATTTAAAATCATATTTTTTTGCTTCTTCACACAATTTAACAATGTCTTGTACCGTTGTTTGTGGTTTTAATGCTGTGTGGTCAATAAATTTATTTAATTTCATATTCATTACCTCCGTGTGGAATATTATACCATATCTTTCAAAAAATTACATTACCTTAGGATAATAATCCATGTGGTTATTTAAGAAGACACGATTTCTTCCATTGTATTTTGAATTTAATAATGAATCATATGCTACTTCGATATAATCATCGATGTTTTTACTCTCTATCTTACCATAATACCCTCCGATAGAAACAGAGAGATTAATCTTATTATTATCAATAATTAAATCTTTTATCGCAACTTCTAATCTAATTCTTTCAGAAATAGTTTGCATCATTTTAAATTTTTCATTTATAGAAACAACACAAAATGTATCTCCATCTAACCGATAAACATTTCCATATTCTTCTACATTCTTTTTTATACTATTAGCTACAATTTTTATCACTTGATCACCACAGTAATCTCCATACAATTTATTAATCGCTTTTAATCGATCAATATTAATTAAAATTAGTGAAATATTAGTATCCTTATTCTTTAAAAATTGTAAGGACTGATTTAGCAAACAACAATAATTACTTATATTTGTCTTTTTATCATTAAATAGATTTACTTTATGTAAAACAATATTCCGATTTCTTTTATTTAAGAATAAAACAAGATGAATAATTAAAGTCCAAATGATAAAACATGAAATATTATACAGAACATAGTAATCATAAGTAAGGTGAGATAAAAATAGTTCTGCATTTAAAAAGACAAATGATAAAAAATAGCCAACAGTTATTTTTTTTCGGTAATTTTTAATCAAATTTAAGTTAAAATGGGTAATTAATATCATAAAAAGGTAGGCTATTAATAGAGTATAATTTGAAACAAACAATAAATTTTCCAATACTAAGAATAAGTAAAGAAAAAGCGCATTTTTTAATCCTAAATAGATAATATTTAATGTAAAAATGATGATAAAAACAGATAATAATTGGGAAATACCTAAAAAGTACATTAAAAATATCACCAGATTAACTGGTAATAAAATGATTAAACTTTTTTTATAATATTGAGTATAGGTTTTTCCTTTATATAAAAAGCTAAGAGCCATAATTAAAACAAATAATAATAAGGATTGATAAGTAATTGAGATTATGGTTTCATCAAGTGGCATAAGTATCACCTCTATTGTTTATAATTATACTTTATTTGTTAAATTTGATTACATTATATTATATATTGACATCATTTTTCAATAAATGTTGACTTTTATTGATACAAAAATTTCGACATTTTTTTACAAATCAATGGTTGCACATTGAAATAATGTAACTATATATAAAAAATGTGCTGATTACTCAACACACTTAAATTCAACAAATATAACTAATGACATCATTTTTCAATAATATTGTCAATTTTTGGAATATATTTTCGTCTATGATTTCAGATAAATAAAACAATAAAAAAGGCGCTGATTACTCAACGCGCTTCATTATTCAGAAGTTTCAACAGATATAACTTCTTTTCCGTTATAGTGTCCACATTCACCACAAACATGATGAGGTTTTACATATTCACCACAATTAGGACATTTTACCATTCCTGGAATAGAAATTTTGAAATGACTTCTTCTTTTACGTTTAGCAGTTTTTGATGTACGTCTAAAAGGTACAGCCATTGTTAGCACCTCCTCTTTATTTTTTTAGTAGGTCTTTCAATATAGAAAATCGAGGATCGATTTTATTTTCCTGATTATTTTCATCAACTATTTGCCAATTTTCTCCTTCTTTAGGCATCTTGTTATATGCATTTTCACTAACAACACGTTGAGGAATATTAACAATAATATTTTGCCAAATAACAGGTGCTATTTCAATCGTTTGACCTTTAACGATTGTCATATCATAGTCATAATCTTCCTCTTTAGCATGCTCTTTAAAGGTAAAGAATTCTTTGGTATCAAAATCCATGTGATATTTAACATCCTCTAATGTTAAGGCACAAGGCAATATTAAATCACATTTAATATTTAAATCAAATATCACATCTTCACCTGATAATTGTCCTTTACCTGCAATTACAACTTTAGACATTTTTCTTATCTCGTGATGTTGTGAAGCAATTGAAGAAAAATCTACTGATTCATTGATTTCAAATGGTGTTGTGCCATGTTTCATCAATTCATTGATATAATACTTCAAGATAATCACCTCTATACAACAGTAAAATTATATATTTTTTATACGAAAATGTCAACTTTTTTTATAGAGTTCGTATAAATTTATACTTTTTTATTATAACACATCTCCATTCATTTAGTCTTAATCATTTTTAATTTAGTATTAAATATTTACTAATTGTAAAGATAATATTATAATGAGAAGTAATTCTAACAGGTGTGGTGAGATTATGAAAATTTGTGGTATTATTGTTGAATACAATCCTTTACATAATGGACATGTATATCACCTTAATCAAGTTAAAAAAATAAGTGGATGTGATTTATTAATCGCTGTTATGAGTGGTAATTTTGTTCAGCGTGGACAACCTAGTCTTATCAGTAAGGAAATTCGTACGAAACTTGCTTTACAAGCTGGTGTGGATGTTGTTGTTGAATTACCATATCTATATGCAGTTTCTCATGCTGATTTATTTAGTTTAGGTGCTATCTCTATTTTAAATCATTGTGGTGTTGATGAGATAATTTTTGGAAGCGAATCAAATGATAGTAGTACTTTATTAGAACTAGCAACAAAGATTGATCATCCACATTTTAATGAATTATTAAAAAGTATTATGAATGATGGTTATAGTTATCCTGAAGCTTGTAGTAAAGCACTAAAAATAATCACAAATAAAAATACAGATCTTTTAGCAAATGATTTATTAGGGATTCAATACATCAGAAATATACTTCATATCAATAAAAATATCGCATTTAAGACGATTAAACGAAGAAAATCTAATTATAACGATCAAGAAATCCTTCATGAGGAAATCGCTAGTGCAACAAGTATTCGAAAGGCGTTAATGAAAAAAGAAAATGTAGATCATGTGATACCTGATTATACTAAACAAATGTTGAACAAGACAAAACTCCACTATTGGAATGATTATTTTCCTTATTTAAAATATCAAATAACCAGTCAAAAACATGCTCTAAAGGAAATTCATGATATAAACGAAGGCATAGAAAATGCGATGATTCAACATATTAAAAAAGAAACTAATTATAATCAATTCGTTTCCTCATTAGTATCTAAACGCTATACAAAAGGGAAAATCCAGCGTTTATTAACCCATGTCTTAAACCATGTAACAAAAGAAGAAGTTCAAAAATGGAATATATGGAATGGGCCTCAATATGTACGTATTTTAGGATTTAAAGAAAAGAAAACCCATGATATAAAGCAACTCAAAAAAACTAGTCAAGTACCTATCATAACGAATAAAAATAGAAACAATCATAATTTATTAAAAATAGATTTACGGGCAAGTGAAATATACCATCTAGTTGATTGTGAAAGAGAAAGAAAAATACCTATAATTTATCCTGATTAATTTAAAGTATATTGGTTTATTTTTACAGATGATAGTGATAAAATAATAAAGAAGAAAACTGAAAGGATGATAATATGGTTTCAAAAGAACTATTACAAGAAAAAATTGAAACATTAATTGATCCAACATGTAATAAAACCTTAAAAGCAACCGGTGGTATTCGCTATGTTGGCATTGATGAAGAAAATAATAAAGCAGTTATGGTTATTGCGCTTGAAAAAAAAGATACCAATGAAGCAAAACAGTTTAAAGTACAATTAACAAAATTGATTAAATTAGACTTAGGCTTTTCTGGATTAAAATTAGAAATTGAAGAATTGAATTCTAAGGAAAAAGGTACAGTCTTAGATAAAGAAAAAAAAGTTCGTTATATAGGAATTGCATCAGGAAAAGGTGGGGTTGGTAAATCTACCATTACTGCTAATTTAGCGGTAACTTTTGCGAAATTAGGTCATAAAGTTGGTCTTATTGATGCAGATATTTATGGCCCATCCATCCCAAGTGTAATGGACTTAGATATAATTCATCCTAAAGGTACCGAAGATGAAAAAATTATCCCTTTTGAAAAATTCAATGTTGAAGTCATATCAACTGCTTTCTTTATTGATGATAATAAGCCATTAATGTGGCGTGGACCCATGCTTCACAAAATGCTTGAACATTTCTTATATGATGTCAATTGGAGTGATGATATTGAATATATTTTTGTAGACTTACCTCCAGGAACAGGCGATGTAGCATTAGATATTCAATCACTAATTCCTCAATGTGAAATGATTGTTGTGACAACTCCTCACCCTACTGCTTCTACAATCGCTGTTAAAGCAGGTTTTGGAGCAAGACAATTAAAACATGAAATTATTGGTGTCATTGAAAACATGTCATACTTTAGTAATCCTGAAAACAAGAAACATGAGCTCATATTTGGTCAAGGTGGCGGAGAAGTAGTCGCAAAACAATTAGATGTTCCTCTTTTAGGACAACTAGAAATTGCACAACCAACGACCGGTCATCACTCAATCTATGGTCTAGATGAACCTAATGGATTGGTCTACTTATCAATCGCTAAACAAATCTTACAAATGAAATAAAGAATACATATATTTTAAAAAATTTGGTATCTTAATATAGAATTATCTATATTAAGATACTTTTTTATATAAGGAAGGTAGTTTATGGATCACTTATTATATATCCTTATCGCAATTTACTTGTTAAATTTTTTTTTCGGGCTAAAAATATTATTCAAGCAAAATATTAACCTTTCAAATATGACATACACATTTCTATTAATTATTATTTTTCCTTTTTTCACACCGTTTATCTATTTGTTAATTGTTTCTGATGAACAAATTAGACGTCAATTGATAAAAAAAAGAGAAATTGATGAAAAACATATTCAAACGGTTAAATCAATTACAGTAACTCAACATAATGAAGTTAGGTTATTTAATAATGGTGATTTATTATTTGAAGATATGTTTGAAGAAATTGAACGAGCTGAACATTATATTCATATTAGTTTTTATACTTTTAATACAGATCAAATAGGTAAATCAATAATTAAAAAATTGGAAGAGAAATTAAAACAAAATGTAGATGTTAAAATATTATATGATTCATTAGGTTCCTTTCAAATGAAAAAGAAATATTTTAATAATTTTATTAAACTTGGAGGAGAAATCATTCCTTTCATTAAATTAAAACGAAAATTTTTAAATATCAATTATCGAAACCATCGTAAAATCATGATAATTGATAATAAAATCGCTTATATAGGTGGCTTTAACATTGGTGATAAATATTTAGGAAGAGATAAAAAATTAGGATTATGGGTAGATAGTCAATTAAAAATAATAGGTAATGCGACAACGCCTATTGAAAAACGATTTTTAGCTGATTATATGTATTGTTCAAAAAAAGAAATTGATATAAAACCTTATTTAATGACACATCAATTTAAAGGAAATAAGCTAATAGAAATTCTTTCAAGTGGTCCAGATATTAGTGAAATTAACTATATTGAAAATAAATTTATTCAACATATTTATCAGTCGCAAAAATGTATTTACATACAAACTCCTTATTTAATTTTAAATGATGCTTTTATTAAAGCTTTAAAATATGCGAGTTTAAGAAATGTAGAAATCAAAATCATGATTCCAAACAAAAATGATCATCCCTTTGTTTTGCAAGCAACAAAAGCTTATGCTTCACTTTTAGTAGATGAAAATATTAAAGTCTATTTATTTAATAAAAAGTCCTTTTTACATTCAAAAGTGTTTATATGTGACGATCACTATGTTTCCATTGGAACAACAAATTTTGATATCCATAGTTTTAAATACAATTTAGAAATAAACGCATTTGTTAATGATTCAGACCTAGCGCTCTATACCAAAACAATATTTAATAAACAATTGACATATTGTACAGAATATACAAAAATGATGATTCAAAAAGAATCATCATTAAAAAAAGTAATCGGGAGTTTTTGTAAGTTATTATCTACTATATTATGAATATATTAACCAATAAAATATAGAGTTTTCTAATTAAATTTTACTATATTTTCATACAATGTTTTTCCATCTCATAGGTAATAATAAATAATTAATTATTAAAGAAAAAATTAAAACAAATAACAAACACTGCCAAATAATGAATTCGTACGCTAAAGAATGCTGTATTAGTACTAACCAAAAGAAACACCAATTTACAAGTATTAAATAACTTAAAAGACTATTGATATAAAACTTCTTTTTACCTCTTACATAGATTTGGATAATTTGTTTATCTTTCATAATAAATCTAATTCCTCGTAAATAATTTTTTAACTATTCACAAGGCTTATTTAATACAAGTATATTATTTTTGATTATATCTTTAACGACTCAAAAAAATCTAATAACTTTCTTAAAGAGGAAAGCAATAATTCATCATCATTTACACTTGTTCTAGAAAGAATTTTACTAATCATTTTATCATGAAATGCTTCGTGAATGTTATAAGCCTCTTCTCCCTTTTCAGTTAAAGATAAATAAACAACACGTCTATCTTTTTCACTTCTTTGATTTTTAATATAACCTTTTTGAACTAAACGATTGACTGATGTTGATAAGGTCCCAACGGTTACCATTAGCTTAGAGGCAACTTCACCCATCGATGGAGAGTCCACTTTTTTTACCGCTTCAATAATATGAACCTCTGTGATGGATAAATTTTTCAGTTCATGTGTTTTTAAATTTCTTTCTTCAAGTAATAAAATATGGTTGAACAATTCTACAAGTATTTGATTAATTAATTTTCTATTATCCACTATAACCACCTCTATTTTTTACTATTATATCATAATAATTCTTTTTTATAAAATAATTTTTTTCATATCTTGAGGTAACTCACAAATAATTTCTTGTTTTTTAAAGGTACGAGGTTCTATGAAATTTAGTCTATAAGCATGGAGCGCTTGTCGATTAATGATATCACTTGTCTCATAATATAAACTATCACCTAATATATAAGCCCCAATTGAAGCTAGTGATAATCTTATTTGATGGGTTCTACCACTTTTTAGTTCACATTCAACCAAAGAATATTTTTCATTTTCTTTTAACACCTTGTACAAGGTCATAGAAAGCTTTCCTTTGTCGTTTACCTGATATTTGATATCATTTACATCCTTATGAATTCTTGTCTCTATCGCGCCATTTTTTGCGTTTAAATGCCCATCTATAATCGTTAAGTATTTTTTTATTGTTTGGTTCCGTTCAAATTGTTTAGTTAAAAAACTATGACTATAAGGATTTTTCGCAATCACTAATATTCCACTGGTATCCCTATCTAAACGATTGACAAAACGAATTTTTCTTTTTAAATTTTGTTTTTGAAAATAATAACTTACGGAATTCGCAATTGTATGATTTGTGTGATTTTTAGTGGGATGAACTAAATAATGCGGCGGTTTATCAATGATTAATAAATCATCTGTTTCATATAAAATATTCAAAGGAATATTTTCTGGTTCATAATCATTTGTTTCATTTTCAAAATGTAAAGAAATAATGTCTCCTTCTAATATGCTTTTATTTTTGGTCACTATTTTTTTATTAATCATTAATTGATTATTTTTAATAAAAGCATTTGTTTGTCTAAAAGATAAAATCAATTCATTTTTTAAATAATCAAACAATTTAGCATCTTTATTTACCTTATGAGAAAAAATATTGACATTATTCTCCATAAACATCACTAACTTCCTGTTAAATTTATTATTTTTATTATACCAAATTATATTTTAAAAATCATCATTGCTTAATAAATAAGAGAGTGAACTATTATTGTTCACTCTCTATTAATGTATTCATAATTAATTTCCATGTATCTTCTCTTCCGCTGTTTGTATGAGAAGAATAACGAATAAAATAATCGTCTTTTGAGAAATTAATTGCTTGTTTAATCATTTTCTCATGTCGCATGTAATGCGTTTTGCCAATTTTATCACATTTCGTAGCAACAACAAGGGTTTTAATGTGATAATATTTCAAAAACTCATACATTAAAATATCATCTTCAGTTGGTTTATGACGAAAGTCAATCAACAGAATCGCTAACATCAATTCTTTTCTTGTCTTCAAATAACTTTCAATCATTTGACCAAATGCTTCCCGCTGATGTTTACTTACACGTGCATACCCATAACCAGGTACATCAACAAAATACATACGATCATTTATATTGTAAAAATTCAAGGTTTGCGTTTTTCCTGGGTTACTAGATGTATAAGCTAACTTGTTTCTTTGAACCATTGAATTAATAAATGACGATTTACCCACATTTGATCGTCCGGCAAGTACAATTTCTTTTAATCCATCTTGAGGAAAATGTGATTCATTTGTCCCCATAGCGACTAATTCTGCCTTTGTGATTAACATATTTTCACCACCATAATGAGGTTTAATCATTCACTAACGCAATATCAAATACCTCATTCACTTCTGAAACAGGAATGAATTTTAATTCATTACGTACAATTAATGGAATATCCTCTAAATCTTTTTCATTATCTTTAGGAATGATAATCGTTTTTAAACCTGAACGATGAGCAGCAATTGATTTTTCTTTTAATCCACCAATTGGAAGCACACGACCTCGCAAAGTGATTTCTCCAGTCATTCCAACTAAATGATCAACTTTACGATTGGCTAAAGCAGACATAATCGCAGTTGCCATTGTAATCCCTGCAGATGGTCCATCTTTAGGGATGGCTCCTTCAGGTACATGAATATGAATATCATTATCTTTAAAGATATTAACATCTATTTTATATTTTTCAGCATTCGCTCTAACATAACTAAAAGCAGCTTGTGCTGATTCTTTCATGACATCACCTAATTTACCAGTTAACATTAACTTACCATTTCCTTTAAAGTAAGTTACTTCAACAGGCAGCGTATCTCCACCATATGGGGTATAGGCGAGTCCATTAACAACACCCACTTCATTTTCTTCTTCACCTTTATTATGGAAGAATATCTCTTTACCTAAATACTCCTTTAAATTCTCAGGCGTAAAAGTTACTTTCTTAACCTTTTTCGTTAATATTTCTTTGGTAGCTTTACGGCACAAAGAACCAATATTTCTTTCTAAATTACGTACACCAGCTTCGCGTGTATAAGCACGAATCACCTTAGTTAACGCCTGATCAGTAATGTCTAATTGTTTTTTTTCTAATCCATGCATACCTAACTGTTTAGGAATTAAATGGTTACGTGCAATATGGAATTTTTCAATTTCAGTATAACTACTAACTTCTACAATTTCCATACGATCACGAAGTGGTTCAGGAATATTACCTAAATAATTCGCTGTTGAAATAAATAGGACATGGGATAGGTCAAATGGGTCTTCAATAAAGTGATCACTAAACAATTTATTTTGTTCAGGGTCTAGTACTTCTAACATCGCACTAGCTGGATCCCCTTTATAATCACTTGATAGTTTATCAATTTCATCTAATAAGAAAACTGGATTATTCGTTCCAGCAATTTTCATTTCTTGAATAATTCTACCAGGCATTGCGCCAATATATGTTCTTCTATGTCCACGTATTTCAGCCTCATCTTTAACGCCACCTAAAGATGCTTTAACAAATTTCCGATTTAAAGCATTCGCAACCGATTTAGCTAAAGATGTCTTCCCAACACCAGGAGGTCCTACTAAACATAAAATGGTAGGCGGTGTTTTACCTGTCATAACCTTAACCGCAAGATATTCAATAATCCGTTCTTTTACTTTTTCTAAACCATAATGTTCTGCCTCTAATATTTCTTCTGCATGTTTAATATCATTCTTTTCATCACTTGATTTTGACCATGGAAGTGCAATTAACCAGTCAAGATAAGTTCTAATGATATTTGATTCACTTGAATAATTAGGAATGGATTCAAAACGTCTTAATTCATCTAAAGCTTTCCGTTTTGTTTGTTCTGGCATTCCTGCTTTTTCAATTGCTTCCTTTAACTTAGAGACTTCTGTCTCACGGCTTGCTTTCTCACCTAGTTCATCTTGAATGACCTTCATTTTTTCACGCAAGATGTATTCACGTTGATTTTCTTCAATATTCTTTTTAACTTCGCTAGCGATTTTTTCTTCAATTTGTGATACTTGTTTTGCTTTTTCTATATCCACTAATAGTTTTTCTAAACGGTCATTTATATCAATAATACTAATATACTTTAGCTTTTCATTTTCTGAAGTCTTCAAATGAAATGCGACTATATCAGAAATCTTATCCGCAGTTGTATTGCCTTGAATACTAGCAATTACTTCTTTAGGTGATGTAAATAAAAAATCTGCATTTTCTACAACCGTATTAATTAACATTCTAATTAAAGCAATCTCTTTATCCGCATCATTTGTGATCGATGGTAAGGTTTTTACATGGGTAAAGAAGAAAGGATCATCTTGGAAATACTCTTCAACTGAAGCACGTATTAGTCCTTTCACTTTAACCTTATAATGACCATTAGGTTGTTTAATTTTCATTAATAATTTACATACGATACCAAATTTCATTAAATCATCTGGTTTCGGATTATCTATTAATGGGTCTTGTTGATTGATCAGTACAATATGACCGTCAAAACGTTCTGAATCAACTAAAGCTTTAATGCTTGTTTCTCTTCCAACTTCAATCCGCATTTCATTATTTGGTAAAACAACTAATCCTCGAATCGCAATTGCTGGAAGACTTAATTCTTGTACTTCGTTGAATTTAATCATTTGTATTCCCCTCCAACAAAAGATTTTTTGGGTTTATAACTATTTTATACTCTAATTTCTGTCTTTTTGCAAGATATATACCTATCTAGCTTGTTTTTTTAACTTTTTTAACTTCAGAGATTGTTTCATTATAAACGTATTTAGGCTCTTCATTATTTTGGATGACTTCTTTGGTAATAATACATGTTTTTATATTTTCTTTTGAAGGTAATTCAAACATAATCGCATTCATGATATTTTCAATAATACTTCTTAAGCCACGTGCACCTGTTTTACGTTTAATTGCTTCTTTTGCGATAATTTGTAAAGCTTCTTCTTCAAAAACTAATTTAACATTTTCATAATTAAATAACTTTTCATATTGTTTAATAATCGCATTTTTAGGTTCTCTTAATATTCGTATTAAATCTTCTTCACTTAATGGATTTAAAACACCTAAAACTGGTAAACGACCAACAACCTCTGGAATAAGTCCAAATTTATGTAAATCTTCATGTTCTATTTTTTGATATATTTCATTCTCATCAGCAATATTTTTTATTTGATTAGAATTAAAACCAATGACTTTCTTTCCTAAACGTCTCTTAACAATATCTTCAATACCATCAAAAGCACCACCACAAATAAATAAAACATTTTTAGTATCAAACTGAATAAACTCCTGATTTGGATGTTTTCTTCCGCCTTGTGGTGGAACATTTGCGATTGTTCCTTCTAAAATTTTAAGTAGTGCTTGTTGCACACCTTCACCACTTACATCTCGAGTAATCGATGGATTTTCCGATTTTCTAGCGATTTTATCTAACTCATCAATAAAAATAATTCCCTTTTCAGCTTTATCAATATCATAATCAGCTGCTTGTATTAATCGCAATAAAATATTTTCTACGTCTTCTCCAACATAACCTGCTTCTGTTAAACTCGTTGCATCGCTGATTGCGAAGGGAACATCTAAAATTCTCGCTAATGTTTGCGCTAGAAGTGTTTTTCCACTTCCTGTTTTACCAATCAGAATAACATTGCTTTTTTCAATTTCTACATCGGTATCATCATCTTCATTTTCTAGTAATCTTTTATAGTGATTATATACAGCAACAGCTAAAACTTTCTTCACCTTATCTTGACCAATGACATAATCATTTAAAATATCATAAATTTGTTTTGGTTTTAATATCTTTTCTTTATCAATAACTTCTTCACTAATTCCATATATGTCTTCTATTTTTTCTTTCTTCAACATATCTGCGCACATATAAACACATTGGTCACATATATAAACATCTTCACCATAAATGATACGATTCACTTCATGAGTTGAACGTCCACAAAATGAACACATTATTTCTTCATTCATTTTACTCATTATAACACCTCTCTATGTAAATACTCTGTTACTCTGATAAAGATAGTAGCTTCTTAGGTTAAATAAAGGTACCAATGGTAGCTCATTAGGTTAAATAAAGGTACCAATGCCTTCTTTAAAAGAGACATTAGGTACCTTACTACTATATTCTTGAAGTATTTTCTACTAAAAAGTCAACGGCTTTACGAATTTTAATATTATCTTCTAAATCTGTTGTATCAGGGAAAGCTGCTTTAATTTGATCAATTGGCATATTATAAGCTTTTGCCATTTTTTCAAATTCTTCATCTAATTCTTCTGCAGTTACTTCAATGTTTTCAACTTCTGCAATTTTTTCAAGCGTTAAATTATAACGGATTTGTTTTGTTGCTTCACCCTTAAATTGTTCTTGTAAACCTTCTTTTGTACCACCTGTATATTGTAAATATAAATCTAAATTGATACCTTGTTGTTCTAATCGTTTTGTAGCATCATGCATCATTCTATCTGTTTCAGCTTTAATCATTTCATCAGGAACATTAATTTCAGCATTATTTGCGGCTGTATCTACAACAGTATCAACGATATGATTTTTCGCTTCTGTTTCCTTTTTATTCGTTAAGGTATTTTTTACATCTTCTTTTAATTCATCAACAGTATTAATATTTTCACGATTTAATTCTTTAACAAAATCTTCATCGAAAGCAGGTACTTCAAGTGTTTTTACTTCATGACAAGTTACATTAAATTGTACTTCTTGACCTTTTAAATCTTCTGAATGATATTCCTCAGGGAAAGTAACATTAATCGTTTTACTTTCACCCGCTTTAATACCGATTAATTGTTCTTCAAAACCAGGGATAAAACTATTTGATCCTAATTTAAGTGAATGATTTTGAGCAGTTCCACCTTCGAAAGCAACACCATCTTTAATTCCTTCATAATCAATCACAACAGTATCAAGATTTTCTGCTTCACTTTCTTTTACAACAAGTTCTGCGTGTTGATCTAATAATTTTTTAATTTCAGCATCAACATCTTCATCTGTAACTTCAGTAGAAAGTTCTTTTACTTCAATACCTTTGTAATCCCCTAATTTAACTTCAGGTTTAACCGTTACAGTTGCATAAAAAGTAAATGGTTGATCTTTTCCAATAGTTTCAAAATCAACATCGATATTTGGTTGAGCAACTGGTTCTATTTTAGATTCTAAAACAGCATCAGGATATACCTTAGGGATTATATGGTTAATTGCTTCTTCATATAAAGATTCAACACCGAATTTTTTTTCAAATAGGTTTCTTGGTATTTTTCCTTTTCGAAAACCAGGAACACTAACTTCTTTCACAACTTTTTTAAAAGCTACATCTAATGCCTCATTAAATGCTTCTGCTTCAACTGTTACGGTCAGTTTCACTTTATTTTCTTCAATTTTTTCAACTTTTACAGTCATTTGTTAACCTCCAAATTTATATTCATACAATGTATTATTATAACATAAAACTTGATTTTGTAAAATATTTCATACTAAAAATAATAAAATAATCGCTTTAGTTCAATTTGATATAATTTACTTATATCTTCCGTATTAAAAGATAGGCTAATTGTTTTAAGCAACAACGTATGCAAAACAGCACTCGCTAGGTTTAAATCATCTATTAATTGAGGATAATATTTAATACAAAAGTCTAACCAAATATTTCTAATATATGCTTTTTCAAATAGTTGATTTATTTTTTCATTCTTTAAAACAATATCAATTGGTTCAATATATCTATTATCATTTAAAACATCAATAAAGTTTTCTTTTGTGATTAAAAACTGTTTTCCATAATGGTTCGTATAATTCAATTCATCTTTTATATTATTAGTTATTAGATATTTTAAAAAAATAAACTTCACAAACGAATCAATTTGTGGATTATTTAAAAATTGATTAATTTCAATTTCATATTTAGAAACATTTAATTTTTCTAAATTTAAAATAATTTGTATGTGATCTTCAAAATCATCGCTTTTAA
Organism: Mycoplasmatota bacterium; assembly: GCA_018394295.1. Lineage (NCBI taxonomy): Bacteria > Bacillati > Mycoplasmatota > Mycoplasmatota bacterium. Next base: position 1,059,457 of record CP074573.1, on the reverse strand, counting down.
AGAATTTCATCATAAACCCATTTTGATGACTTAGTTTTTCTTCTACTAATATCTGTAATTCATCTAAATAAGATTTAAAATCAACTGAAAAATCTTTATTTTCCTTATAAATTTTAATCAACTCATTTACCTCAATATATTGTTCTTCTAAAACCATTGTGTATAAATATTTTTTAATTAAATAAGTTTCTTCTACATTTTTATCAATAAATTCATTTTCAATCATCTTATATACCTCTTCGAATTGATGTAACTCAATATGACAATCAATCACGTATTTTATGCAATCTTTTTTAAGATATTTCAATTTCATTGCTTTTTCAAATAAAAATATCGCTTTTTCATAATGATGATTTTTAAAACATTTTTTCCCTTCATTATAATATTTGAATTCATTTTTTGGAAAAAGTATCAGTCTTTCCATAAAGAAATACTCCTCATTTACAGATTTTACCATCATTATTATTATTCAATTTTATTATTTTCATGAGGTATTAGACAAAAAAAGTTAAAAAAGGACCTAAATAAAAAGAATATTAAAACTAAATAGAAAAATATAAAAATTTATTTTTTCTTTTTTAATTAATTTATCCAAATATATCATTATTAATTTTAAAAAATTTGCATAAACCTAAAGAAGTATGAAAAAAATATAAAAAAGATATTGCTTTTAGTCGTAATTTATAGTACAATAATTTTTGTCAATACGGGGCGTTAGCACAACTGGATAGCGCAACGGCCTTCTAAGCCGTCGGTTAGGGGTTCGAGTCCCTTACGTCCCGCCATTAAAACAATAAAATCTATTTAATAGACATTATTAAATAATGTGTATTAAATAGATTTTTTTTATCCCTTATTTAAACTTTACCTTAGTATTTCCTTAATATATTTAATATCATAAACATTTCTTTCAAGATTCAATGCTTTTAATCGTTTTTATTACTAAATCTAAATCAGTTAAATGAATAAAATGACCACTATTCGATGCTTCAATATATTCACAATTTTTTGATAAACCTATATACCTTTTCATAATCTCTTGCCATACATTTTCTACTTTTGTAGCTGTTATTTCATCTAAATAGGCAAATTGATTTAATTCTTTAATATAAAAACTACTTGAATGGGTTATTAATTTAACATGAATACTCTCTAAAGAACTAGACTTGATTGCTTCTACGATTTCTTCAGTTGAATTATCATGATGTGTGAAGAAATATTCTTTTAACGCTGTTTGATAAGTTTTTCTCTTAGTTAATGACTTTAATAAATATTGACTCGCTTCTTTACTATAATTATGATAATAAAAAGGTGGAGATTTTTTAAGCAACGGTTTAAATAAAAACCCTAGACCTAATGATGTTAAAACTAGACCTAACTTATGACTTGAGGTTTTATCAACTCCACTGCTACAATACTCTTCTTTACTCAATTTTAATTTAAATTCATCATCAAATGGCGTTGCAGGATCTAACAAAACTAAGGCTTTTATCTTTTCTTTATAATCTAGAGCATACTGAATTAAATTTATACCACCTTGAGAATGACCTATCAAAATAATATTACTGTTAATATTTAGATGTTCAATTAATTTATTCAATTCTAAAGCAATATTTTTTGGTGTCCTCTTTAATTTTGACTTACTACTTTTACCATAACCCGCTCTATCATACACAAGTACACGATAGTCATTACTTAGTTTTTGTGCAATATGCCACCATTCAGCACTACATGAACCGAGACATGTATCAATGACAATTGTATTTTTATTATCACTATTTGCATATAGTTTATATGCAAGTTTTGTACTCCCTATACCACATATTTTCATCTTTTCCCTCCTAATAAATTCTTATAACAAACTCACTCCATTAATAAAATTTATCTATCTACCAATTCTTTTAATACTTTTGGAACATTTTTAATAATATCTGTTGCGACCATCGCATATTCTCCAAATTCATCTTTCGCATAATTTCCAGCAGATGAATGTATGTGAACGCCTAATCGACAAGCATTTAAAGAATCCATTCCCTGTCCAACAAGACTTGATATAATACCTGTTAATACATCTCCACTTCCTGCTGTAGCCATCCCTGGATTACCTATATGACTGAAAAACATTTCATCTTGATTAGCAATGATTGTACAAGGACCTTTTAAAACAACAGTTAACCTATACTTATTAGTTAATAGGTTTACAGCCTCTATTGGATTTTCTTTAATATAAGAGGTCTCTTTTCCAAGAAGCATAGCCATTTCTCCAAGATGAGGAGTAATAATGACTTGTTGATGATTAAGTTTTTCTAATAATCCTTTTAAATAATATATTCCATCAGCATCTATTACAAGTGGAATTTCAGTCTCTAATAATTGATTTAAGATATTAATATAACGATTATCACTTCTACCTAACCCAGGCCCAAACGCGATCACTTTTTTCTTATCTAACATATTGACTATTGATTCTTCATTTACATAAGGTTTAATCATTATTTCAGGATAGATATTATTTAAATAGTTAATATAATTTTCATGAATCGCAACTGATGATAAACCAGAGCCTATTCTAAGTGCTGCATAAGCACACATTAAAGGAGCCCCAGTCATCCCAAGACCTCCACCAATTGTTAATACATGACCATAATGATATTTATGGGTATTGTGTTTTCGTTTACCTAATTGTGGGATATCGGTTTGTAAATATCTGTTAGAAGTAATTTTATCTTGTAAAATACCGACATCTAATACTTTACTTTTTCCATGATAATCTAGGGCATCATTTAGTAAATTCCCTAACTTATAATTTTGTACAATTCCAGTAAAATCAGCTTTTACCGCAATGTTTTCAACATTCCCATTATTTCCATTAATTCCAGAAGGAATATCAATACTAAATACATAGGCGTCAATAGCATTAATCTTCTCAATTGCTTGATAAGTAATTCCTTCAATTCCCCTATTTAATCCTATACCAAATAACCCCTCTATAATAACATTCGTTTTACTGATTATATCTTCAAATGGTTTTATAGATGAGGGGTGGTTTAAATTGAAAATATTTACTTTTAAGGAAATAAGTCGTTCCAAATTTGTTTTTGTTTCACTAGATAAATACTTCATATCTCCAACAATCACTACATCAACATTATAATCATTCTCGATTAAGTAACGCCCAACAACTAAACTATCACCACCATTATTACCCAGTCCAGAAATAATCGTGATATTAGCTTGTTTCTTATCTAGTTTACACTCGTCTAAAAAACATTCATAGATTTTTTCACCTGCATCTTCCATTAACTCTAAAGAAGAAATCCCCTTTTTATAACAGGTATCAACATCTAATATTTTCATCTCTTTTGTGGTTAAGACATTGTGAATACTCATGATATACACCTCAAATCTTATCAATATAATTACCTATATAATATCATGAATTAAACCCTTTTATCATCTATATTTACATTTTCTATATCTTTAATGAATTTCATAAAGAACTCAATTACAGGGCCAACAGTTAATGTGATAATGATTGTTCCGATAGAAACTGCCCCCATTCCAATATTAGCACAAATCCCAAATATTAATGCGATTACGGCATAAGAACCTTCAATTAGTGTTTTAATTACCGCAACTGACCAATTTGTTTTTTCTACTAAAATTAATAATAGGTTATCCATGGGTCCTAATGGCAACTTCGATCTAATGATAAAAGTTACACCCAGTGGTAAAAAGATAAGTGAACCACAAAAAAATAGTACCCTCACCCACATACTATAATCAACATCTGGTAATATTTGTGCCCAAATATTGATTCCAACTCCAATTAGTGATGTAAGTAACATACCTATCACATAGATTTTTTTTGGTTTTAAGAGCATCGTAATAATATACACAATAAAAATAGATAAATACATCGCATTCCCCATTGAAGTGTTTAATAATTTCGATGAATTACTATTTAATGCATCAAATGCACCTGCACCTAATTCAGATAAAATTGATAATGTAATTCCAAAAGATAGGATGATTGATCCAGTACAATAATAAATTACTTTTCTTAATGTTTTCTTCATTCTATACTACTCCTCTAAAGCATTCTAGTTATTATAACATCTTAAATATAATATATCTATACACATTTTTTTTTATTATACATCCTTTATACCTTATATGATTCATGATATACTTATGTGGAATAAAAATGTCAGTTTAACTGCATTCAAATAATACGAGGTGATAAAGTGAGAAGTGAAAAAGAAATGTTTGATTTAATATTAGGTATTGCAAAAGATGATGAACGTATTCGGGCAGTCTATATGAATGGTTCAAGAACTAATCCGAATATACCAAAAGATATTTTTCAGGATTATGATATTGTATATGTGGTAAAAGAAACATCCTCTTTTTTGAAAGATGAAAAATGGATTAATGTTTTTGGTGAACTACTTATGATACAGGAACCTGATAAATTAGATCAAATTTGTGGAATGGAGATGGATTTTGATCGTTCCTATGGGTATTTAATGCTTTTTAAAGATGGGAATAGAATTGACCTTCATATTGAAACCAAGGAATCCATGTTAGAGGGATATACAAATGATTCTTTAACGATACCACTTTTAGATAAGGATAACTGCTTACCAAAGATTCCTAAAGCTACAGATGTTGATTATTGGGTAAATAAACCTACAGAGCCACAATTTATGCGAAACTGTAATAATTTTTGGTGGTGTATGCAAAATGTAGCTAAGGGAATATGGCGTGAAGAATTACCTTATGTTAAGAAAATGTATGAATGTGTTGTGAGAGAAATGTTAGATGAAATGGTTTCTTGGTGGGTTGGCATAAACCATGACTATAAGGTATCAACAGGAAAAATGGGGAAATACTTTAAGAAATATCTTCCTAAATCATATTGGGATTTATATCAAGGTACTTATTCTGATAGTAATTATGACAATATATGGGATTCAGTATTTAAAGCCTGTGATCTATTCCGTAGTTTATCAAAAGATGTCTCTAACTACTTCACATTTACTTATCCAACGAATGATGATAAAAACATGACTCAATATCTTACACATGTTAGGAATTTACTGAAAAACGCTAAAGGAATTTATTAAAAAATATATTATTTAAAAGCCGGATACTGAATTTACTGTATCCGGCTTTTTTTTGATCATTGATTTAATCATAATTCAAATATGTACAATTTAATCAAATTAAATTTTATAATAGTTTATCACTAATAACTTTTGTTTTATTTTTTAAAGGATTATAATTTAATATTATTTCATGTTCTAAACCTTCAGAATCGATAACAAACGCTTTAATTAAAGCTCCCAGATGTATCCCTTTAACTTTAATCTCTTTTTGTTTAGTCTGAATCTCAGTTATTTCATATCCATTAGCACTAATAAATTCTTTTACTTTATTTTCAGCAATTAATATTTCTCTTTTTATTGATTCTTTATGTTGTTTAATTGTAAAAGGAATAAATAGTATAAACATCAATAATAATCCAATTAGTATAGGATCCATCCTTAACCTTCCTTGCTTCATAACTGGTCACTACAAACAATTATGTCTATTAAAAAGGTCGTGTAATACACGACCAACATATTTTACAGACTTTCACTTACAGTTTTACCTTGCATATGTAAAATTAAATAATCAGGTCCACCCGCTTTTGAATCGGTTCCACTCATATTGAATCCACCGAATGGTTGATAACCAACAATAGCACCTGTACATTTACGATTCAAATATAAATTACCAACGTGGAAGTCTTCTCGTGCTTTTTCTAAATGGAAACGATTATTTGAAATTACTGCACCAGTTAATCCATATTCTGTATTATTTGCAACTTCAATAGCCTCATCAAAATCTTTTACTTTGCAGATAGCAACAACTGGTCCAAATATTTCTTCTTGCATGATTTGTGCTTTTGGAGCAACATCACTAATGACAGTTGGTTGTACAAACCAGCCAATCGATGAATCAGTCTTACCACCAGCAACAATCTTACCTTCTTTAGAACCAATTTGGATATATTCACTAATTCTATTAAATGCTGGTTCATCAATAACAGGTCCCATATAATTATTAAATTGAGATGGATTTCCAACGGTTAATGCATTTGTTTTTTCTACAACTTTACTTACAACTTCATCATACACGTCTTGATGAACAATTGCTCGTGAGCAGGCACTACATTTTTGACCACTGAAACCAAAGGCTGATTTAACAATCGCATCAGCAGCAAAATCAACATCGATTCCACTATCTACAACAATCGCATCTTTTCCGCCCATTTCAGCAATAACGCGTTTTAACCAAATTTGACCTTTTTGAACTTTCGCTGCTTTTTCATAAATTGAGATTCCAACTTCTTTAGAACCAGTAAATGAAATAAAGCGGGTTTTTGGATGGTTAACAATATATTCACCAATTTCTGAACCCCTACCAGGAATAAAGTTAACAACACCTGCTGGTAAGCCAGCTTCTTCAAGTAATTCAACAAATTTATAGGCGATTACTTGGGTTGTTGATGCTGGTTTTAATAAAACAGTATTACCACTAACAACCGCTGCAGTAGTCATTCCTGCTAAAATAGCTAGCGGGAAATTCCAAGGTGTAATAACTGCCCCTACACCTAAAGGAATATAACGATACTCATTGCGTTCCATTTTAGGACGACTTAGTATCTTACTATCAATAGACTCTAATTCAAGCATTTGTCTTCCATAGAATTCTAAGAAATCAATTGCTTCAGCTGTATCAGCATCTGCTTCAATCCATGGTTTTCCTGCTTCTTTTGTCATTAACGCACTAAATTCAAATTTACGACGTCTCAAGATAGCTGCTGCCTTGAATAAAACATCAGCTCTTACTTTTGGATTTACTTTACTCCATGTTTTAAAGGTCTCTAAAGCGATTTGCATTGCTTCTTCAGCTTCTTTAATCCTTGCTTGATGGATAGAACCAATTAATTCCTTATTACTAGCAGGATTGTAAGAATTAACTAATTTATTGGTTTCAACACGATTTCCACCAATTATAAGTGGATATGTTTTCCCTAAATATTCTTCTACTTTCTTTAAGCCAGCTTGATATTTTTCTTGATTTTCCTTTTGATTGAAATTTACTAAAGGTTCTGTTTTATATGGATAAATTGCCATTTTATTCTTCCTTTCTATACAACTGATTTTTCATAAGTAAAGACTTGTTTATTTTTAAAACGATTAAGTTGTAAATCACTGATATCAATCATCGTTTTTTGTTTTAAAATTATTTGTGATAAAAGAATTCCAGTCATTGGAGCAAACATAAATCCATGACCACTAAAGCCACAAGCAAGATAAAAACCTTTCAAATCTTCTGTTCCACCAATTATAGGTTGTCTATCTGGAGACATGGTATAAGATCCACCCCATTGTCTTACAACCCGCAGATTACCAACCACTGGCAATATTTCGCAGACTGTTTTAGACATTTCATCTAAAAATTGCCAAGTCGATTCATTAGAATGATTATGAAGTACATCGGGATTACTACGCCCCATTATAAAACTACCATGTGGGACTTGTTGACAATATAGGTTTTTCGCAAAAGACATAACCATCGGTCCTTGAATCTTCTCTACTGGTTCAGTCACTAAAATCTCATGATTTTCTGCATAAACTGGAATATCTACCCCAGCCATATCTCCAATTTCTTTTGCATAACCGCCTGCTGCATTAATCACATTTCTTGTCTTAATCTCCAAATTTGTTGAAATGACTTTTTTAATTTTTCTATTCTTTACAACAATATCTTTTACTTCTTCATTGAAATAAAATTTTACACCGAGTCTTTGTGCTGCTTGAAAATAAGCATCTGTCATTTTAAATGGGTTTAAATGGCCATCTGTTGGACAAAAAGTAGCTCCCACAATAACATCAGTATTAAGATGTGGAACGATTTTTTTTGCTTCATCTTTTGTTATCTTTCTTGATGGAATCCCTAAACTCTGTTGAAGGAATACATTCTTTTCAAATTGCTCATCTTCTTCTTCATTTGCGCTTATGATTAAATACCCTTCTTGTTTAAATTCAATGTCACCATCATACCCTAAAGTTTCTTTTGCTTCTTCAAAGAACTCGATACTCCCTTTTGCTAATAAACAATTCATTTTTGTTCCCCATTGTTGTCTAATTCCTGCGCCACATCTACCAGTTGAACCACTAGTAAGATAGGATTTATCCAAAACAACAATGTCTTTTATACCTTTAACCGCTAAATTATAGGCGATACTACACCCACTAATTCCAGCACCAACTATCACATAATTAGCTTTCATGATTGGCACCCTCTTTAATTGAATTTAATTTAACTCCCGTTGTTAGTGGTCTAACTTTATATGTTTTTACCTCTTCTAATTTAACATTTAAATACTTGCTTACCTCTCTTTGTACTAATTGACCACAAGTATTTCCTTGACATGGACCCATCCCTATTCTTAAGATACGTTTTAATTCTTCAACACTGGTGTAGCCTTGATCCATTAAATCATGTATATCTTGTAAGGTAACATCCTCACACCGGCATATAATCATATCTTTTTTGTTCATAATTTTCTCCTAATGGTTACAAAATCATATAATAAAATTTCATCAACTAAAACTTGTACCAAAACCGTACGGTCTTGACGTTTTGTAAGGGTAACTTTTTCAATCAAAGCATCACCAATCACTTCACCCTTACGATTTACAGCATGCCATACTTCATTTTCTTTTGGATATGGTAAAAACTCATAAGGTATTTTAAATCTGGCTTTGTTTTCAAAAATCTCACATACCATAATCGCTAAACCTGGGCAACTATAAACACAGACACCACATCCGGTACATTTATCAAAGTCAACCTTAGGCAAATTATTGATATCATCTCCGATTGTTATAGCGCCAAATGGACAACTTGTACTACAAGGATTACATGGAATACTTTCATAACATTCAATGATTGCTTTTGGTTTAATTAAGAGTTCATGAGCTGGATAACGAGTGTAAACTTGTTCTTTGGTAGCGACACCATCTTTTACTAACATCACTCACCCTCCTAACTTTTTTAGTCCAAGAAGAATCTTTTCTCCAAATGGACCATTGCGAAGATTATTTATTTGTTGATTATACTCTTCCATAAGTTCCCCATAACGTGTGTGTGTTTTTCCTAACTTTTTACAAGCAATTAGCCCTGTCATGTATCCCTCAACAATAGCACTACTTGCTTCTTCTATCCCAGAAGCATCCCCACAAACAAAAACATTCTCAATACTTGTTTCATGAGAATGATTAGTTATAGGAACTAATCCCCCTAACTCACTCACATATTTCATATTACAACCCATCATTGAAAGAAGATTAGTTAAAGGTGTTAATCCTACAGCGATGCACACTGCATCTACCTCATATTCCTTTTCTGTCCCCTCAATCATATTCCAATTCTCATCAAGTTTAATGGTAACTATTTTTTCTACTGCTTCGGTACCTATGGCTTTTTTTATCGTACAAGAAGTCTCGATGTCTACCCCGAGGCGCCGAAGTTTAGAAGCATGCACTTTATAACCACCAATTTTTGGACTAGCTTCAATAATAGATTTAACTTTCACACCAGCTTGCATTAATTGATAACTAACAATTAATCCAATATTTCCACTACCAACCATGACAATTTGATTTCCTGGTTTAACACCATAGACATTCATCAAAGTTTGAACAGCACCAGCGCCATAAATTCCTGGTAAATCACTATTTTCAAAGGCCAACACTTTTTCGCTTGCACCTGTTGCAGCGATAATTGCCTTTGTCTGGATTTTAACATATTGTTCATTTTTTAATACTGTAACGACCTTATCATTGTAAAGACCAACAACGGTAGCATCCTCCCATATTTCTATAAGGTCACTATGTTTTTTCACATCATCCACAAGTTTTGACGCAATATCAATCCCTCTAGTTTTCGCAAATTGTTTTTCAGAACCGAAAAACATGTGTGTCTGCTTTATTAATTGACCACCTAATAATCGATTACGGTCAATTAATAAACAACTTTGTCCTGCTTCAGCCGCCATTTTCGCAGCGCATAAGCCAGCAGGTCCCCCTCCAATAATCACTAAATCTTTATTTAACATAAAGTTCACCTTTATTGGACTGTACTTTTACGTCCATACCTTCTTTTAATAATGTAACGCACGTTCGAACATTTGGCACCCCATCCACAATCATATTGCATGATGAACAATTTCCAATAGCGCAATAAAATCCTCTAGGTCTTTTCAAATTCATACTTTCACTAAATTTTTTGATTCCTAAAGCGTGTAGTGCGGATGCAATCGTATCTCCTTCATAACCTTCAACAGGTAGGTTATTGAACGTGAAGTGAATAACTTTTCTTTCTTTTTCAAAATTTAGAATTGGATGCTCTTCTATTCTCAATCTCCTCACCTCTTTAAAAACTATTGTATCATATAAGCGCTTACATTAACAAGAATATTTCTACAATTGTTCAACAATAACACAAAAAAAGCTAGATTTAATATCTAACTTTTTAAGAATTTTTATAACAATTTATTTTTTTTACCATTTTTCCAACATTTTACTCAAAATCAAGTGCAATAGGACAATGATCACTACCAATTACATCGGTAAAAATCAAACTATTATTTAATCGTTTTTCTAATCTGTTTGAGATAATAAAGTAATCAATCCGCCATCCTGCATTTTTTTCACGGGCTTTAAACATATAACTCCACCAAGTATATTTTATTTCCTCAGGATATAGAAATCTAAAAGTATCAGTAAAGCCAGATTCTAGTAAATTACTAAATTTAGTTCGTTCTTCAATTGTAAACCCAGCATTCTTTTTATTTGTTTTCGGATTTTTTAAATCAATTTCTTGATGGGCTACATTTAAGTCACCACACATAATAACTGGTTTAACTGAATCTAATTTCTTTAAATATTCCCTAAAGTCATCTTCAAATTCCATTCTATAATCTAGTCTCATTAATTCTCTTTGTGAATTAGGAACATAAACAGTAACAAAGTAAAAATCTGCAAACTCAAGGGTTATGATTCTACCTTCATCATTATATTTACTATCAATTCCGTACATTACATTAATAGGTTTTTCTTTTGTATAAATTAACGTACCAGAATAACCTTTTTTATCAGCACTATTCCAGTATTCATAATAGCCTTTAAAATCAAATTCTTTTTGATCTTCTTGCATTTTAGTTTCTTGAATCGCAAATATATCAGCATCCATTTGATCAAAAAAATCTTTAAAACCTTTTTTCATACAAGCTCTTAATCCATTAACATTCCATGATACAAATCGCATATATTCCCTCTTTTCTATGTCAAGATACCTAATTATAACATAAGCTTTTAATTATGATAATTAATTTGCATTCTAAATAATCTAAAAAAATATCATTAACTATTTTTTAATGTAATTACAACTAATTCTGGTCTATTGAATATTCTTAAGGGTAAAATACTATTTCCAAGCCCTCTACTTATAATCATTGATGTATTTTCATTATAATGAATCCCGCTTGTATAGGCTGGAAACAACCCTTGATTTGGCGCAATTAGTCCACCCACAAAAGGTAACCTAACCTGTCCACCATGGGCATGACCAACTAATGCTAAATCAACTTGATTATCAGTATACACATCCATAAACTCCGGTCTATGTGAGAGTAATAGATTAAAAGAATGATTATCAACTAACTCATGTAAACTTTCAGAAACCAATGTTTCATTAGAATCCATAAACGTAATATCTGATAATCCGATAAGATTTATACTACTATCATTCTGTTGAAGTGTTAGATTCTTATTATCTAAAATAATTACACCGTAAGACTCTAATTTTTCAGATAAGGATTCATAAACTCCTGACGATTTTTCATGATTACCAGAGACAAAATAAATAGGTGAAATTTTTACCGCCTCTCTAATATAATCTAAGGAAACCTCAATATTTGAATGACTACAGTCAATTAAATCTCCTGTAATAACGATAATATCTGGAGAAATTTCTTTTGTATATTTTATTAATCTTGATTGATCTTTACCAAATTCCTTATTATGTAAATCTGATATATGTAATATCTTATAATTATTAAATTCAGGTGGAATCTTAGTATTCTTATATTCATAATCAGTAATGACTATATCATTATTTTGCCAGATACAAAAAACAATTAACCCCATAATAGCAATAATAAAAATAGATATTTTTTTCATTCGCTTTTTATACTTCATTTTACTTTCTCCTAAAACCTAAACTTCTCTCATTATAACGAAAAATACCTATAAAGTACACACTTTTTAAATTCTGTGTATACTCTATAGGTATTGTCCTCCCTGTACAATTAAATCATTTATTAAGCAATTTTCTAGATAGTATCAATTGTTCAATTCCATTATTTTCAGTATATCTTTAAAATATCTTTTCGTAATTCTGTTTATTATATAGAACCCTTACTACTTCAATTCTATCTAACTCAAAATTAATTAGATAGAAAATTATATAATTACTCATTAAACATTTTCTAACTTCTGGATTAACAATTTTTTCATTTGATATTTTTGGATTAGCTTCTGGAAAAAGCATAATATTCTTGATTTTACCTTTAAAAATTTCGATGAATTGTAATGCTGCTGTTTTATTACTAGTGTTATACTAATATATTCAAATATTGATTCAAAATCTCTTGGTGCAGCAGGATATAAAACAAAACTACTTACCATATTTAGTGGCCATTTCATTTAAAAACATAGCACCATCGATAACTTCAGCGCCATTTTTAACTTCTTCTAGCGAATTATTAATTAAATTAGCAGCGTTAGCTTTGACTATTTCCTTTTCATATACTTCCATGCTCATCATAACCATACTTCCATAGCCATTTTTAGTTACAAAAATAGGTTCTTTGCTTTCATTAACCAATTTAGATATAGAAGCAGTATTTTTTAATTCTCTAATTGGTATTATTTGTGGCATAAAATCCCCCTTTCATTTTATTATATGATTATTATACCATAATTATACCATAAATTCAATTTCTTCGATAATTTCTAATAACAATCCTAATAATAATGATTAAATTAAATAATCAAATTAATATCAAATCTACCTAATTCATTGTAAAATCAAAATTTTATTAAGAATTATTTTATAAAATGAATAATATAATGTGGTTTATAAACTTTTTGTTTTAAAGTATTTATTAGTCCCAATATCGGATGTACCCAATAGAGTATACCTGCAGTAGTCATAATAAATAGTATAAGTAATAAAAAAACGCTAAATTCAATTTAAGTGTTGATATTTTTTTATTGTTACATCTATGATGTAATAAGTCACTTTATAATGAAATTATAAAGTGAGGTAATTAGAATGATAAATAAAATAGATTTAATTAATGAATTAAATAAACTATCTATAAAGAATTATGAAGATGTTTTTAGTTTCATTATGTCTTTCAATAACCCTATAGAATCTAAAAGCGATATTTGTTTGAATTGTCCACATTGTGGTTCAGTTGAGTTTGTTAAAAATGGAAAAACAAACAAAGGAATTCAAAGATACATTTGTCGCGAGTGTAATAAATCATTTTGTGATACATCTAACACTCTTCTTTATAGAAGTAGATGTACTGAAGATATATGGTTAAAATTTATTGATTGTGAAATATCAGGATTATCTTTAAAAGAAACTGCTTATTATAATAATTTAAGTGTCACAACTTGTTTTTATATGCGACATAAGCTTTATAAAGCAATCAGAAACTTAAAGATGAAAGAAACTTTATCTAGTAAAGTTGAATTAGATTGTATTTATACAAAGATAAATCTTAAAGGAACCAAACCATCAAATATGCCTAGACATAGTAAAAAGAGAGGTAATACATCTGCATATTCAGGTATATCTCATCACAAAGTATGTATTGTCGCTGCAATCGATGAAAATGATAATATGTTGCTTGAGATAGCTGGAGTTGGATCGGAATCAATGGAAAAATACACTAAATATACCGATAAATTTATGGATACAACTTTAATTATTTCTGACAGTAAACCATGTATTCAACAATTTGCGAATAATTTAGGTGTTAAGAATGATAAAGTTCCTGTGATAGCTAATAAAAAACGTTATACTACTAATCTAGGTAATAGTTTAGGTGATATTAATCAATTGGCTACCGGGATTACTAAGATTATAAAAAATAGTCATGGTGTATCTATAAGACATTTACAAGATTACTTATCATTTTACCTATATAAAAAACAATTACATTATAGAACTAATCGAAAAGATCATGCAAATATAATGTATAACTTATTAAAATACAATCATCATTTATCTAATAAGGATACGTTAAATTTTGATTATCCAATATCTTTAAAAGATGCTTATTATGAATATCGATATGGGATTTTTGCATAATCATCAACACTTAAATTGAATAGAACGTAAAAAAATGAAAAAAATTAAATCTATTTCAAATTCTATATACATTCCTCCTCTAGCAACTGCCAAACCAATAGCAAAATATAAAATTATTGATAATGAAGAGTTCAAAGCTTGTTTAGTAACATCAGCGATATAATTTGATTTATTTTTATAATACAAATAAACAATTAAGGTGGCAATTACAGGAATAATTAATGTATTAAGAAACTGTATTGCCCAAATAATACTAGTAATTAATTTCTCTTTCTCTTTTTTTATTGTTTCTTATTATTTTCTTGTAACAAACTGTCAGTTTCTTCAGTAACATTATGGATCATATTTAATTACTCCCCTTTCACTTAAATAATAAACTTCATTGTTAATATCAAATTTGATAACCAATTAATATTTCTCCTTAGATTATCTCCATTTATTCTAAAATTTATATTAATACTCTACTATTGATTTTAGTGATGTACAAACATATTTAACTAACTGTCTACCTTCTGATTTCGTTCAAACTTTCACTGGTTTATTACCACTTTTTTACACGACTTATTAATAAAAATAATCCTCTCAAATATTAAATAAAAGGTGCCTAAGCAAATTTTGAACAATAAATAAAAAATACAGGATTATTTCTTATATAATTTATAAATTTTATATACAACATCACTTGTATACACTATAATAGCCAGTATTATAAGAATTACTACATTAGGTACTACACCAAAAATTAATTGATAAACCATAAGAAGTAATACTAATATAGCTGTTTGTAACAAATATCTATACCTACCCATATTTTTTCCTCCTTAAGTATTTAGAACTTCTGTTTATTGATGATATTATAAAGATAACCAATTCTGATTGTGAGAAAACTACCATTTTTGGTAAAACATAGTTAATTAGATTACCTTTTTTGATATTCTTTTTTCAGTCTAGAGAAAAGAGAGTGAAAAGAATGACTGAAATAAATGTACTAAGAATGTTGGACATATTGAAGAACTTTAAATAAAACCAAACTTTAATGAATTAGTAAGATTGTATGGAATTTAATTGATGAAATCAAATTGACAAATCAGTTTTTCAGTCAAATCAATTATATCACCAATTTTTTCTCTTGTGTAGAAGTAATCATTATTATGATAACTAAATCCAATTAATGTTCCTTAACATCGTAGGAGTTAGATTACTATCATTACTAACTTATATTTGAACTTATTGTTTTTTCAAATTGTATATAATCTTGTTCTTCTAAATTATAACTAAAAACAATTGAATCTAGTTAGGTAAACTACCTGAATTAGTCAGGTACACTCCAAAGAAAAAATAAAATAGGTAAGTACGATTCCCATATATTTCTCTTTTGAGGAAGTCTACTTACCTACTTTGTTTAAAATATAATTCATTAAAGGTGATGTTTAAAACAGACAAAGATTTAAAAAATATATGAGTATTCGATTAATTCATCATCAATTGTACTTTTTATAAATCCGACTTTTTCAAATAAGCCTATTGATTTTAAATTGTTAATTTCAATACTTGCTCTTATTTCAGTTACATTAAAGTTAAATTTGTTTTTGATTAGATCATATAAAATAATTGTTCCATATCCTTTATGATGATACTTTGGATTAACAAAGATAGATAAATGTAAAATGCTATTAATTATTTGACAATGAAATCCACTAATTATTTCATTATTTTCAATCACTTTATAATAATATACATTATCAGTAGTAGTCACATAATTAAAATAATTATCCAAATCAATATGGATAAACTTTAATATTTCGCTTGTTTTATGCAATTGTAAAAGACTTGTAAAATCATCATTTTGTTTCAAAAGTACATACTCAATATTCATAATTTCCTCCCTAAATTTTTATTAATCAAAAAATATTTTAAATTAAAATACTATAACTCCCTAATAAAAAGAAAACCATTTGATTTCTCAAGATGTTTAGACCATCATCTTCAGCAAGTATTCTATCACTATTTAAAACGTATTTTATTGAGCATTAGCAAAATTTCTTTATTACTTTTAACTTCATCAAAATTAGATTTAATCAAATTTGATTTAATAATATTTTCTAATCGTTCTTTTTCTATGGTTTCTAATTTTGCTTTATTTACTAAATTATAAGCTGACATAATACATTTAACTGATCCTGAATAATCTGCTATTTTTATCTTTAATTCAGCCTTTCGTAATAAAAAAACGATAACTAAATCTAAATGAACAGTTTGATTAGGATACAGCAATTTATACATATTCAAAAATGAGTCTATATGTATAAATGATTCTTCATAATTGGTATCCTTATATTTCTTATAATAATAAGAATATATAGAATTTAATCGTAAAACAGTTCTTTCTTTCAATGCTTCAGCGTAAAAATCCTTTTTATTATTAGAACACACATGAAATAATAAGTCTTCATTAGTCATGGATGGAAATTTATCTATTAATTCAATTGCCTTATCCTTCCTATCTAGTTTCTTATATAGAAATATCATATCTTGCATTGTAAACCATCTTAATTTATCATCTGTACAGTCATCTAGAATCCTATTTCCTAAATTAATAATTTCATCTGAATTGTTAACATTTCCTCTTTTATATAATACACTTAATAATGCCTGCATTAATTTAAAATTCCCTGGATACTTTTGGAGTGTTTCTCTTAAAATTAATTCTGCACTTTCTTTATTACTCCAACAACATTCATCATATATTTTATCTATAACTATTTCATTCTCTGATTTATCTTGATAAAACAACTTATCAATTGATATATTAAAGAAATTCGCTATAGAAGGTAAATTTGTTATATCAGGATAAACTATTCCGTTTTCCCATTTAGAAATTGTTTGAAATGAAACACCTAAATATTCAGCCAACTTTTCTTGAGTTAATTTTTTTTCTTTTCTTAAATTTCTTATAACTTCTCCAATCTTAAATTCCATGCCCTTCTCCTTGTAAATTATTACAGTACTGTTAACTTAATTATAACAAAGTATATTGATATATCAATCACAATATAATTGAATTTTTTTCTACTAATAAGCGAAATTATTATATTTCAAGTAATCATTATCTTCTCAATAAACAGACATAAATCCATATACAATTAGTTGAGTTTCATTTATTTTTATGTTATTGCTTAACTTAACAATTAATTCTTTTATAAAAATAGTTTGAAATATAAATAGAGATGATTATAATAAACGATAAAATAGGAGAAATTAACTCTTAAACTATATCCTAATTATCATAATCAACTAGCTGTATTAATTCATGTCTTATTTAAGAAATTTTGTACTTCAGAATATAATGCATTACTTAATGAAATTATATCAAAATGATCGTACAAATGATGAAACACTACTTATAAAGATATCAACTCTTGGTAATACTTATAATTAATCAAATCAATTAGATTAAGCAATTAAATTCCTAATAAGTTACCCTCTCATTTTATCCTGAACGTGTATTAGTTTCAATTTATGAAAATAATGATAAGAATAAACAATAACAAAAACTGATTAAGACAATTCTTGAAGAAACCATTTAAGAATATATGTTATTCTTTGTCAAGAATAACTTATTTTGTTTTTACTATTGATAAATAATAATATATGTAATATAATAACAAATAAATAATTATATAATAATATTTTTAAAAACTATGATATGGAAAAGTATTATTATCCTAAGTTTTAAGAGAGTGGCTGTTTGGTGGAAAGTCATAACAAAGGAAATAAGAAAATCACCATAGAGTTGATGACTGAATTAAGTAAGTTTAATCCGTGTTTCCGCGTTATGGAATAGAGTATGATGGTACTTGAAATGTATACAAAAGGTGGTATAGCGAATATTAACTTCGTCCTATTTGGATGAAGTTTTTTATTTTTCTAAATTAGTTTTTAAGGGTACTATTAAAAATATTAAAAAGGAGTTGTTATTTTGTACAAGAAAGTTAATTCATCTAAAAGTTTAGTTTCGATGGAAAAAGAAATTTTAAAGTTTTGGGATGATCAAAAGATTATTCAAAAAAACTTTAATCTAAATGAAGACAGTGAATACTTCACCTTTTATGATGGTCCTCCTACTGCTAATGGTAAACCACATGTGGGCCATGTTTTAACAAGAGTTATTAAAGACCTGATACCTAGATATAAAGTAATGAAAGGTTATAAGGTTTTAAGAATTGCTGGTTGGGATACACATGGTCTTCCTGTAGAATTGGAAATCGAAAAAAAACTTGGTATTTCAGGAAAACCTGAGATTGAAAAATATGGTGTAGAAGAGTTTATCAAACAATGTAAAGAAAGTGTATTTACCTATGTTAATATGTGGGAAGACATGTCTAGGAAAGTTGGCTTTTGGGTGGATATGGATAAGCCATATGTTACGTATCACAATGAATATATTGAATCAGTCTGATGGGCTTTAAAAACTATCTGGAATAAAAATCTATTATATAAAGGCCATAAAATACTGCCTTATTGTCCTAGATGTGGAACTGCTCTTTCTTCACATGAAGTAGCACAAGGTTATAAAGATGTAAAAGAGGCAACCGCATTTGTTAAATTTAAAGTAAAAAAGGAGAATAAATATTTATTAGCCTGGACAACCACACCTTGGACACTTCCTGCTAATGTAGCTTTAGCTGTTAATAAAAAATATGATTATATCGAAGTTATCGAGAATGGAGAACATTTAATACTCGCTAAGGAACTTCTTCCTGTATTGAAATCAGATTTTGAGAAAGTAAAAGAGTTTAAAGGAGAAGAATTACTTGGTTTAGAATATGAACAATTATTACCTTTCTTTAAACCAGATAAAAAGGCATTTTATATTGTTCATGGTGATTATGTTACATTGACTGATGGTACAGGAGTTGTACATATTGCACCGGCATATGGTGAAGAAGATAATTTATTAGGTAATAAATATGATTTACCGCTTGTTAATCTTGTTGATGCTGACGGAAAATTTATTGATTGTATAAAACCATGGGCAGGCATGTTTGTGAAAAAAGCTGATCCAAAAATATTAGAATATTTAAAAGAAAATAAAAAGTTATATAAATCTGAGAAAATCACCCACTCTTATCCACATTGTTGGAGATGTGATACACCTTTACTTTATTATCCAAAAGAGAGTTGGTTTATCAAGATGTCTTCTTTAAGAGATAAACTTCTTAAAAATAATAATAAAGTAAATTGGTATCCAGATAATATTAGAACGGGTAGAATGGGAAACTTCCTTGAAAATGTGATTGATTGGGGAATTTCTAGAGATCGTTACTGGGGGACACCCCTTCCTATTTGGGAATGTGAATGCGGTCATAAAGAATGTATTGGTAGTATCGAAGAATTAAAAACAAAAGGAATTAATGTACCTGATGATATTGAATTACATAAACCTTATATTGATCATGTTCGTATCAAATGTGAAAAATGTGGTAAAGAAATGAAAAGAACACTAGAAGTCATTGACTGTTGGTTTGATTCAGGTTCAATGCCTTTTGCCCAATATCATTATCCCTTTGAAAACAAAGAAATATTTGAGAAAAACTTCCCTGCTCAATTTATCTCTGAAGCGGTAGATCAAACAAGAGGCTGGTTTTACACTTTACTTGCAATCTCTACTTGTGTATTTGATAACAATCCTTTTGAAAATTGTGTAGTACTAGGGCATGTTCTTGATAAACATGGTTTAAAAATGTCCAAGCATAAAGGAAATGTGGTTGATCCTTTAGCTGTACTTGAAAACAAAGGCTCTGATGCGACTAGATGGCATTTCTATACAGCTAGTGCTCCTTGGCTACCAACTAGATTTTCAGTAGATGATGTTGCTGAATCACAAAGAAAATTTCTAGGTACTTTATGGAATGTCTATTCGTTTTATGTGTTATATGCAGATTTAGATCAATTCGACCCAACAAAATATGAAGATTTTGCATCAACAAATGTGATGGATAAATGGATGATATCAAGACTTAATTCCTTAATAAAATCAGTCGAAGAAGACTTAGAAAATTATCGAATCACACAAGCAGCCTTATCAATTGAATCATTTACTGATGAATTGTCAAATTGGTATGTTAGAAGAAATCGATATAGATATTGGGGAGGTGAACTAAATGATAATAAAATTGGTGCCTATGTCACACTTTACCGTGTGTTAGTGACATTATGTAAAGTAGCTGGACCGTTTGTCCCATTCATGACAGAAGAAATTTATCAAAATCTTGTGGTGAACTTAAATCCAAAAGCACCAATGAGTATCCATCTTTGTTCATGGCCTGAATATAATGAAAAACTTGTAAATAAAAATCTTGAAGAAGAAATGGATTTAGCAATTAGATTAGTTAAACTTGGTAGATGTGCTAGAAATAGTACCAATATCAAAAATAGACAACCATTATCTAAAACTCTTGTTAGTACGAATAACCTTTCATCATCTTATGGAGATATCATTAAAGATGAGTTAAATATAAAAGAAATTGAGTTTTGTGATGATTTATCAAAATATGTAAACTATGAAGTTAAACCTAATCTTCCTGTTTTAGGAAAAGTTTATGGTAAATTAATTCCAGAAATAAAGAAAGAAATAAGATCTAGAAATCAAACAGAATTAGCCATGTTAATTAAACAAGGAAAAAATGTCGTTATTAACCTTAAAGATACACCAATTGAACTCAACAGTGACAATGTCCTTATCACGATGTTTGGTCTTGAGGGATTTGCATTTGCGGGAGAAGGTTCATTAGGAATCGTACTTGATACACACATAACAAAAGAATTAAAAGAAGAAGGTCATATTAGAGAGTTTATCAGTAAAATTCAAAATATGCGTAAAGATTCAAATTTAGAGTTAACTGATAAAATAAACATATATGTTGCTAAAAATGTTTATCTTGAAAAGATTCTAAAGAAACATGAAGATATTATTAAAAAAGAAACACTTACTTTAGAAATATTTTATAATTTAAATGAAACTTACATAAAAACCATTATCAATGATGAAAGTTTATATATAGCATTAAAAAAAGTATATAAATAAAGTTTATTTAAACTAGGGAGCAGTTGGTAAATATTTAACCAAAAACAGCTTTTAAACAAAAAGAGAGCCCAAAATTGAGTTCTCTTTTTGCGTTATATTATAACATTATTGTTGTTTTAGGGAAATGAATTACTAGTGTAAGAATTAACACCATGTAAATTTAGTCCTTCATATTCCATCTTATTATTAAATAAATTATCAACCATTCTAAAAAGGATATTTAATAATTGAGATGGAAATTTGCAGTCAAATGAAATATAAATGAATTTTCTTCTTCATTTTGTAATTTATAAATTCAATTTTATTTAGTCTCACTTAATATACAAACAACTTCATTTGATTCAAATTCTGATGGATTTATTTTCATTTCATTAATTAATTCATTCAAACTTAATAACCAATCTTCGTCTTCCTCACTTATAGCAACTTTTACTGTTGATTCAATAGAAAGCATTAAGATATGTTTTGGTATAGTTTTTAATAATTCAACTATAATATATGCACCAGGCCAATTCATGAATTGTAACCATTCAAATAGTTGTGGAATTATATCCTTGACCTTAGGATACTCTTTTCTGTATAGCACTTTAGCAGCATTCTCCCAGCAACATTTACCGAATGGTTCTAAAGGAAGCAATAATAATGTAAGATCTAAATCCTCCATTTCTACTAATTCATTAACTGCTTTTTCTTGTATTTCCTTTGGATTATTCCAGCTAAGCTGTAATAATAATTTATTAATATTTTCATTTAACAAAAGAATTCTCCTTCCTTATGTTAAGGTATATATTACATACTATAATCATTCATAAACATGTATTTTACAAGATTAAAGATGATAATTACACTTACCTTTTTAATCTCGCTTATATCAACTTCAGTATTAAATTCTTCTACATAAAAAGAATAACTCAAATTATAATTATGTCTACCTCATCTAATACAACATCATTCAATATAATATCATATTCAATACCACGTTCTAAATTATCAGCAAAAGAAGGACCAAAACCGAATCCTTTATCTTGACAATTAATTTCTATTGAATAAAAATGTGTAAAATCTTCAATTTTAATCTCTTCATCCAAAGAAAATATAAATGTGAGTATAATTTTATTACCATCTACTATTTCAAGTTAATCGTACAATATATTGTCATCTATTCATGAATTAGGTCTAAATATCTATTTTAGAAGGAGTTGAGCATGATGTAAGTAGAAATATTGAGAATAAAAGTATTAAACAAAATTTTTTCTTCATATGTATCACCTACTATGCTTTAAAGATCTTTCAAATTAGATTTATATGAATAAAGAAATATTTAGTTATTTCTAAATATTCATCCCTGGTTTGATTTTATTTTTAAAACATTATTTTTTAGTATTTTGTCTCTTATATATCCTCTAAATCATTAAATAAAAACTTATATATTCAAGTATATCATAATTTTTATTACTTTAATTAATTTAAATTTAAAAAATACCCCAAAGATTTAATAATAGTTTTTGTAGCATATTCTTTTTATTTAGTTGTTTTAAGCTGATGATAATATAAAACTTAATATATGCACTTGCAGTATCTAGCAGGTACTATTGCATATCCTCCTTCATTTGTTTTAACTTTATATACTCTAGTTGACTACTTTTTGTGTATTTTTTTGAATCTTTTCTATAATGTTTCGAGAAACCTAAAAAATCTTCTAATATATTTAATAACTGAATTATTAATTTCTAAGTTATCCTGTAATTTATTATAAAAGTCTTCTGTTACTTGACCTAATATCATCTTTAAATCATTTTTTAATTTTAATATATCCTTATATATATTTGGATATTAATTTCTTTTCTCTTTTGATTAATTGTTTCATCATCATTGAAAAATTAGATCTCCACTTATCTCTAAAATACTTTATTATCTTTTTTATTCATATTTACCCTTTCTTATTTTATATTAAATGGATATATAAATCCATGATTCCATGTCCCTATTAATATCAAAGAATCATCAGGACTAAAGGAAACATAACAACAACATTTATTTTTAATTTCATCTATAAAACCTAGAGTTTCATAATCATATATTTTAACAATATTTGTCATTGCTACTGCTAAATATTTACCATTATTAGAGATATTAAAGTGACTAATTCTACCATCTACTGATACATCAATTGCATTTTTTTCAGATACTTTTTTTAAAATCACATATTTTTCTTCATCTTGTCTTAATTTTTCTTTTAAGTACTTAGAAGATTCAATAACACCAAAAAAACTAGATTTAGTAGTTACAGATGAAAGAGGACTTAATTCGTGCAAAATACTTTTATAATTATTCGAAATAATTCTTATCTTCTTACTTGCTAAACTATTTACAATAAATTGATTAGAAAATTTATGATATATAAATTTATAAATATTAGAATCAATATCTATTCTTTAAAAATCATTGAATTCTTCATTATACTCAATTATAAAATATTTATTTTTATTATTTGTACGTTCAAATCCATTAAATAAATATTTTTTTCTTTAATATATTTAACTCCATGAAAAACACAGTTATCTGGGTGATAAATGATTTCAGTTTCACCGTTATCAATGTTTATTTTTGAAATATATCCTAATAAGTTATTATTATAAACTGTATTATATATGTATTTATTGTTCTTCGAGAAACAAAAACCACCATCCTGTGGTTGACTAGTTTTTCTAACATATATTTTATTAATTAATTTTAGACTTTCTAGATCATAAACAACAATTTTACGTTCAGCACTTTTTACAGCCAACAACTTATCGTCATATGAAAACATAATTTGATTAGCATGTTTAATATCTTTAAATATCGCAATTTGTTCAAAACTTACTGTATCATGAACATATACTGATGTATCACTTGTTCTTGCTAAAAATTTACAATTACTTGATATTTTCATCTTATAAGAATTATTGGTTCTATAATATTTGGTGTGGGTAATAAACTCACACCATTTAATTTGCATAAAAAAATGAGACAGATTTCCAATATCCTGATACAATTAATAACGACGAAATCACTAATGAAAGGATTGGAAATATGTCTCAATACAATTGTATCGTAAAAGTACTAAATTTAAAAGATGAAAATATTTCTTTTAATGAAAACTTTTACTCAGAAGAAATTATTAAGGGTGTTAGATCACAAATCTATTATGGAACTCTCACATATCAGCCTCAATATTGTTATTCATGTGGTTGTGTATTTGATAACCAGTTTGAAAAGCATGGCTTTAAGACATCTACAATAACTTTACCTAAAGTATCTAATATGAATGCTTATTTAAAACTTAAAAAACAACGTTATAAATGTCATCATTGTAATAGTACCTTTACTCTCAAGACATCTATTGTTAATCAGCATTGTTATATATCTAATAATACTAAAGTAGCTGTTGCTCTTGCAGCTTCTAATAAGATTTCTGAATGTGATTTAGCCAAAGAACATAATGTATCACATTCCACTGTAAATCGTGTTATAAACAGTTTCTATGAAGTGCATAAGCCTAATTATAATTATTTACCTGAACAACTTTGTTTTGATGAATTTAAATCAGTTAAATCATCAGTAGGGGCTATGTCTTTTCTTTTTTGTGATGCTCATAATGGAAGCATAATTGATATCGTTGAACATAGACGCTTAAATTCATTAATCAAATATTTCCAACGATACACTAAAAAAGCAAGGAGAAGTGTAAAATTAATCGTTATCGACATGTACAAGCCCTACATTCAACTTATAAAGATGCTCTTTCCTAACGCTAAAATAGTTATGGATAAATTCCATATTATTCAATTAATCTCTCGCTCATTAAATAAAACTAGAGTTAGAATTATGAATCAAGATAAAAAGAACTACAATAAGTTTAAACGTTATTGGAAGCTTATATTGAAAGATCGGGCTAAATTAGACATCAAAAATTATAGAAAAGTTTATTGTTTTAAACAAATGATGTGTGAAGAAGATATTGTAAATTATTTACTAGATCAAAGTAATGAACTTAGAGATACATATGAACTATATCAGGACCTTTTACATAGTATTAAAAACAAAAATCCAGAACTCTTTACAACTACTCTTGATCAAATTGAACAAGAATACCCAAACATATCAGCTTATATGAAAACATCAGTTAAATCTATTCGTAAGAATAAATCCTATATTCTAAATCTAATGTCTACTAATTATACAAATGGTGTAATTGAAGGTATAAATAATAAAATTAAAGTTATCAAGCGTATAGCTTTTGGTTATAGAAGCTATCATCATTTTAAACTACGAATTCTCATTTCTCATGGAATGGGAACAATGAAAAGAGGACTAAGTCATTCAGCTTAATCCTCGTAATTGATTTAATGTCAGTTTATTGGATATTCTCTACCCACACTACTTGACAAAGAGCCGAATTATTAAATTTTTTAATATATCCTTCGTTATCCATATAATCCCCTACCTTATTAATCTATCTATACTTATATAATTAAATCCAAAAAGGCTTTGTTTTTATTATAAAACAAAACCTTTAGGATTTCTATAGTTATATTTTAATTACATAATGTCAGTCGAAGTTTTATTAGTGCACGATTTTTTATACAAAGAATTTTTTTCAGGTTTACAAAAATCAAATACTAGTTAATTTTCATACTTATATTTTAATTATTTCAGACGTAAATATCATGTTCACTCATACTTTAACAGCTTGTAAAAATCCAAAACTAAGAGCAATTATTAGTGCTTGCATTAATTTTCTTCATACTTATACCTTTACCAATTGTTATTAATACTAGTTCAACTATTCCCACATACTTTTCCTCAGAATGATGTTAAATAAAATATCGATATGTATTATAACATAATTCTACTTTTTTTCTACTCAACATCATAAGGCCAATCTGTTGTTATTCCACCTAAATCATATACATTTTCATATCCAAGATTATTCAAGGTCTTCATTGCTGCTTGACTTCTATTTCCACTTCTACAATAAACAATTATTACTTGATCAAATGAATCAAATACTTCTTCATGATCATCTTCAATCGTTCCAAGTGATAATAATATTGCACTCGGAATATGACCTGTTTCAATCCAAAACAATTATACCATTATCCACATGTTGATTAAACACTCTCAGAAAAAAAGACCGATTGAATCGGTCTTTTGAAAATGTAATTGTATTAGTCTTCTTTGATTTTTAAACATACATAGCAATATGCATTTTCATCTTCTGGGATAAAATCACCATACATTAGTTCAAAGTCATATCCACCTTCAAATGGTATTTTTTCGTCTTCCATAAATTTGTACATTTTTTGGAAGAATGCAGGTCCGTGGTCCTTAAACAGACTTTTGAACTTAATGTATTTTCCTTTTTTTAATGTTAGTTTTACTGATGGTGTACCTTGGTAAAGTTTAGCAGGAGCAAGTGCTTTGTAGACAAATGTTTGGTTTTCTTTTGTCATATTCGTATAGTCTTCAAAACCGATTGTAAAGTCTGTAACTTTCATATTTGCAGTATCGGTGTTTTGCATTACTCCTCCCCATAAAGAGCCAAAGTCTATATTGTCAATTTCCGGAAAGAAAATTTCAACTTCATCCCCACAAAAATCCATATCTTCAATTTCAAAATACTCAAATTCTAACTTACTCATAATTTATCTCCAATCCATTTATTTTGATTCACTTGTTAAGTGTAAACTCCATAATGAGTGCAGGTTACAGTAAAGGTATATGTTTGTGATTACTTCATCATTTGCCAGGATAAACTGCACTTTTGGTTCTTGATTTATGTTTAGTTTTTTGTACTGGAAACCTTGATTTGTTTCCATACAAATAAATTCTATGTGGTGGATATCAACCATTGGATGATTGTTGTCGATTGTTATTGTAACGAAATTTCCGATTTTTCTGATTTTTGGGACATGATTTTGTGCTTCATCAGGAGAATTGTTTTCAACAAGTTCTACTGTTGGTGTATCACAACATGTCACATCATTATTTTGATCAATTAGCTTTATGTGTATTTGATCGCACTCGGTACATCTATAAAATTTCATATAATCATCCTTTCGTTAAGTTAACTTCCAACTGCATCTACGATTAGTGAGCCTTCGATTTCATCAATGTCATAATTACTAGTAACGTCGTCTCCATTGGCATTCACAATGGTGATTGATTCAATGGTGTTTGCGGCAAGTCCTGGATCAGTTATAGAACCGGTAATGTTCACTGTGATTTCATCTCCTGCTGCAAGTGAACCTTGTGAAATATAGTAGATATCTGAGGTTAGTGGTTGTCCATCGTAATCTTTTCTAGCTGAGAACGAGGTTACACTTATACTACGTTCTTGAACGGTAATAGATCCTTCGTATGTGACAATATTATAATTACTCGTTACGTCGATTTGATTTTCGTCAAGTATCACAACAGATGCTGGATTAATGTAGGTAACTTTTTTACCTACATCTGTAATACTTCCAACAATGTCTAATATAACGGTGTAATTTGCCGGAAGGTTTTGAGAAGGTATCCAGTAATCTGTGTCACTGTGTTCTATTGCCTGTCCGTTGTATACGGTTGTTACATCGTATACTTGGAACTCAATAATTTCTAGATCATTGCTTGGAACAACGACGAGTGATCCATATATTGAATTTACGTTGTATTGATCACTAACATCATTACCATTTTGATCTTCAATCGTATAGGTAAATGTATTTTGTGTTTCTCCCACTAAGGTAATGGTACCAGTCACATTCACAGTTAAAGTATGTCCTGTTTGTAAAGAACCAATAGAATAATAGAATGGGTTCGTTAGTGGTGTTCCATCGTATACTTTTGAATCATTTCCAGAAATGATGTTGAGTTGGATTAGATTACTTGATGTCCAACCTCCACTAGTACTTCCTGTATCAGTACCAGGTTCTGATCCGAATCCGTCATCCGAACCATCTCCAAGATCTGGAGCAGTAACTTCAATAGGTACCCATCCAAATCCATCAATATAGATTTCAACCCAAGCGTGGGCTTGATTTGAGGTTATTCCTACCCAATTATCTGCGCTTGATTGTGCAACAAAACCTGTTACATATCGCGCTGGTATACCCATTGCACGGTACATTACAACACCGGCAGTTGCGAAGTGTTGACAAATACCTTCACGTGATTCTTCAAGGAAGTATAATGCCACATCTACATTATTTGGGATAGGGTTATATGCTTTGTTGTAAACTCCTGCATTTTTAATATAGTTTTGAACATCTTCGATAATTGTCGGACTAGATGGATCCAATCCATTTTCAGAAGCTATTCGTAATAATGCTTCTCTTGTTTCTCTTGGTATTTGCAAGTAATTTTGATAAACAAATGTTTGGTATTCTGTTTCATACGCTTGATTTGTAGGATCACTGATTGATAGAGTATTGTAATCTACGTCGGTAATTGGAGTGTAATCCACAGAATAAGTACTACCATACGTATGGTTCACATATACATCGTTATAATTGCTGTAGAATCCATTTGATGAATAATATGGCAAGTAATAAGATAATCCTGTTTGAAGCGCTCTAACTTGAAGTTCATACGTATTTAACGTATTGTTGATTGTGATTGATGGGAACAATAATGGTGTAACGTTATATGGTGATACGTATACTGTTGGTGTAGCCCATCCTTGTTTGTTGTAATCACCATATGATTTGTCTCTTAAATATACTATGTCGTCTGTTTCAGTGTAGATTTCTAAGACTGTTTGAGCTGGACCATCATCAAGACTTCCTTCGTTACTAATGGAAGTTGAGTCTTCGTTGTTTGCTCCATTGTCATTGTTTTCTAGAATCGTTAATTCACCATACGATACTTGGACATCGTAGAAGTCTGTTGTAACATCAACATCATTTTCGTCCAAGACAACATAGGTAAATGTATTGTCAGTGGTACCTACATTGGTAATGGTTCCTGTCATGACAATATCTAAAGTATGATTTGGTAATAATTCTCCTTCAAATAATATCCATTCGTTATTTGTTAGTGGTGTTCCATCATACAATTTCGAATCACTATTGGATTGTATTACAAGAAGTGTTTTTTCTCTTTCTACTTCTAAAATACCAGTGTTTTCTACAACGATATAGTACATAGAAACGTCATTTAAACTAGAATCTTTTATTTCATAAGTGAAGTCATTTCTTGTTAGTCCAACTTCAGTAATCGTACCCGTTACGGTTACAGTCAACTCATGATCAAGTACGACACTACCTTCAGTTAACTCCCAGTTATCATTTGTTAATGGTGTACCATCGTATACTTTGGTGGCTCCTGGAGTTGAAATAACAAGTGTTCTAGGAGTTACTTCTAAGAATCCATATTCGTAGGTTATTGCATAATTACTAGTTACATCAGTAGCTGTTGCTGTTTCGATTTCTACTGATAATACATTGTCCACAACATCTACGATGGTTAGTTCCGCATTCGTAACAACATTGATCACATCTCCAGCAACCAATGTCCCAAAAGTGATAGTGTAATTTTCGTTTGATAAAGCTGTTCCATCGTAAATTTTTGAATCATTATCTGTTTGAATGGTGATTGGTCTTGGGGTTACTTCTAATGAACCATCTTGATAGGTAATATTATAATTTGCAGAAACGTCAATTGCTCCATCTAAGACTGTTGCTGTAAGAATGGAATTTGTACTTGTTCCTACATTTAGCTGACTTCCTGAAGTAATAATATCTATCGTATGTCCATTCACTAAAGATCCAGAAGTTACCTCTGCGACATCTGAAGTAAGTTCCGTTCCATCGTATACTTTTGTCGCATATTCTGGTTTGATTGTAATTGGTCTTGGTGTCACTTCTAATGTTCCATTATTATATGTAATATTATAGTTACTTGTTATATCAATTAATCCGGAATCAAGAATTTCTAGAGTTAATACATTATCAACTACACCAACATTTGTTATGTCTGTATTGTCTGTGACATTGATGGTATCTCTAGCAACCAATGTTCCTGATGTGATGGTATAATTTTCGTTGAATAAGGCTGTTCCATCATATACTTTGGTATCAGAATTTGTTTGAACAGAGATTGGTCTTGCTGTTACTTCTAATGTTCCATTATCAAATGTAATGTTATAGTTTGACGTTACATCGATTAATCCGGAATCTAAGATTTCTAGAGTTAAAACATTATTTACAGTTCCAACATTTGTGATATCAGTATTTGCTGTAACATTGATCGTATCTCCTGTAACCAATGTTCCTGATGTGATGGTATAATTTTCGTCGAATAAGGCTGTTCCATCATATACTTTGGTATCAGAATTTGTTTGAACAGAGATTGGTCTTGCTGTTACTTCTAATGTTCCATTATCAAATGTAATGTTATAGTTTGACGTTACATCAATTAATCCGGAATCTAAGATTTCTAGAGTTAAAACATTATTTACAGTTCCAACATTTGTGATATCAGTATTCGCTGTAACATTTATGGCATCTCCGGCAACCAAAGTTCCTGATGTGATGGTGTAATTTCCATTTGTTAAAGCTGTTCCATCATACACTTTGGTATCGGAGTTTGTTTGAACAGAGATTGGTCGCGGTGTTACCTCTAACGATCCATCTGTGAACGTAATATCATAGTTTGACGTTACGTCAGTTCCTCCATCATCAATGGTTACTGTTAAAATAGAATTCGTGCTTGTTCCGACATTCGTTTGGTTTCCTGATGTGGTTATTGTTATCGTATGTCCATTCACTAAAGATCCAGAAGTTACCTCTGCGACATCTGAAGTAAGTTCTGTTCCATCATATACTTTGGTCGCATCTTCTGGTTTGATTGTAATTGGTCTTACCGTTACCTCCAGTGAACCTTCCTCATATGTAATATCATAGTTTGAGGTTACGTCAGTTCCTCCATCATCAATGGTTACTGTTAAAATAGAATTCGTGCTTGTTCCGACGTTTAGCTGACTTCCTGAAGTAGTAATATTTATCATATGTCCATTCACTAAAGATCCAGAAATTACCTCTGTGACGTCTAAGGTTAGTTCTGTTCCATCATATACTTTGGTCGCATCTTCTGGTTTGATTGTGATTGGTCTTACCATTACCTCCAGTGAACCATCTTCATATGTAATATCATAGTTTGAGGTTACGTCAGTTCCTCCATCATCGATGGTTACTGTTAAAATGGAATTCGTGCTTGTTCCGACATTCGTTTGGCTTCCTGATGTGGTTATCGTTATCGTATGTCCATTCACTAAAGATCCAGAAGTTACCTCTGCGACATCTGAAGTAAGTTCTGTTCCATTATACACTTTGGTCGCATCTTCTGGTTTGATTGTAATTGGTCTTACCGTTACCTCCAGTGAACCATCCTCATATGTAATATCATAGTTTGAAGTTACGTCAGTTCCTCCATCATCAATGGTTACTGTTAAGATGGAATTCTTGCTTGTTCCGACATTCGTTTGGCTTCCTGATGTGGTTATCGTTATCGTATGTCCATTCACTAAAGATCCAGAAGTTACCTCTGCGACACCTGAAGTAAGTTCTGTTCCGTCATACACTTTGGTCACATCTTCTGGTTTGATTGTGATTGGTCTTGGTGTCACTTCTAATGTTCCATTATCATATGTAATATTATAGTTACTTGTTACATCAATTAGTTCAGAATCTAAAATCTCGAAAGTTAATACATTATCCACAACACTGACATTTGAAATGTCTGTATTGTCTGTGACATTGATGGTATCTCCTGCAACCAAAGTACCCGCTGTGATGGTGTAATTTTCGTTTGTCAATGCTGTTCCATCATATACTTTGGTATCGGAGTTTGTTTGAACAGAGATTGGTCGCGGTGTTACCTCTAACGATCCATCTGTGAACGTAATATCATAGTTTGACGTTACGTCAGTTCCTCCATCATCAATGGTTACTGTTAAAATAGAATTCGTGCTTGTTCCGACATTCGTTTGGCTTCCTGATGTGGTTATTGTTATCGTATGTCCATTCACTAAAGATCCAGAAGTTACCTCTGCGACATCTGAAGTAAGTTCTGTTCCATCATATACTTTGGTCGCATCTTCTGTTTTGATTGTAATTGGTCTTACCATTACCTCCAGTGAACCATCCTCATATGTAATATCATAGTTTGAGGTTACATCATTTCCTCCATCGTCAATGGTTACTGTTAATATAGAATTCGTGCTTGTTCCGACATTCGTTTGGCTTCCTAATGTGGTTATCGTTATCATATGTCCATTCACTAAAAGTCCAGAAGTTACCCCTGCAACATCTGAAGTAAGTTCTGTTCCGTCATACACTTTGGTCGCATATTCTGGTTTGATTGTAATTGGTCTTACCGTTACCTCCAGTGAACCATCCTCATATGTAATATCATAGTTTGAGGTTACATCAATCAGTTCAGAATCTAAAATATCGAGAGTTAATACATTATCAACTACACCGACATTTGCAATATCGGTATTGCCAGTAACATTTATGATATCTCCTGCAACCAATGTTCCTAATGTGATGGTATAGTTTTCGTTTGTCAACGCTGTTCCATCATATACTTTGCTATCGGAATCTGTTTGAATTGTAATTGGTCTTGCAGTGATTTCAAACAATCCATATTCATACGTTATGTCATAATTATCTGTAACACTACTTGAATTAGAATCAAAGATTTCCGCAATTAAGACATTATCAACAACACCGACATTTGTGATATCTGTGTAATCTGTAATATTGATAACATCTCCTGTTACTAACGTACCTTCTGAAACAACATAATTTTGATTGGATAATATGTTACCATCGTATACTTTGGTATCACTATTCGTTTGGATGGTGATTGGTCTTTTGGTTACATCTAGTTGTCCATATACATAGGTTAGCTCATAATTACTTGAAACATCATTATCGTTTGAATCAAGGATTTGTACAGTTATTTCGTTATCAAGCGTACCTACAGTAGTAATGTCAACATTGCTGGTTACGTTTATTGTGTGTCCATCTCCTAAAGAGCCTTCCGTAACTGTATAGTCGGAATTGAATAACGGAGTACCATCGTAGATTTTAGTATCACTTGTTGATGCAATTGTAATTTGTCTGGTGGTGACTTCTAACTCACCATATACATAGGTAATGTCATAGTTACTTGTTACATTTTGTCCGCTTCCGTCAAGGATTTCTACTGATAAGATATTATCAGTTGTACCTACATTTGTAATACTTGTGTTACTAATTACGTTAATACTATGAGTGTCAACGATGGATCCTTCAATGATTTCGAAATTAAGACTCGAAAAAGGTGTTCCA
The DNA here is from genome assembly GCA_018394295.1 of Mycoplasmatota bacterium. Taxonomy (NCBI): domain Bacteria; kingdom Bacillati; phylum Mycoplasmatota; species Mycoplasmatota bacterium. Next base: position 1,025,497 of record CP074573.1, on the reverse strand, counting down.
TCGTATGTTGTTGTGTCGCTATTCGTTTGAATGGTAATTGGTCTGGTGGTAACCTCTAATGAACCATCTTCAAAGGTAATATCATAATTTGATGTTACATCTACACCGTTATCCAATATTGTAGCAGTTAAGATGGTATTAAGACTACTACCAACTTCAAGTTGGCTACCGGATGATATGATTTCAATGATATCTCCTTCTACGAGAGATCCTTCTGTGATTTCAATATCATTTGAAGTTAGCACAACACCTTTGTAAATATCGGTTATATCAAGTAATGAAACGGTAACTGGTCTTGGTGTAAACTGAATCGCAAATGAGGCGTTCTTAAAGTCATACGATTTTGTTACGTCATTTCCAAGACTGTCTTTTATTGTAATCGATTCTACTTTTGCAACACTTTCTGTCTGAGATAAATTCTCATAAGAAAACTGTACATCATCAATGTAATTTCCTTCCGCTAGTTCGGCTTCAATAATCGGATTCTCACCAAAAACAACACTGGATGCTTGGATGTCTAGCGTTATATTTTTTGGTTCAATTGTAAAGCCAACAACTTTGGTGTTTTCTCCACCAAAAAATTGTTTTGTTTTTATTTCAACTTCGTATTCTCCAGCGGTCGTAGGCTTTTCGTTAACCCATGTTGTTTCTCCAATATGACGGTAACTATATGTTACCGATGAAAACATTGCTTTTGATGAAAAATCTACATCCTCGCTGTAAACATATGAACTAGGGACAGATACATCGTATATCGTCCCTTTTGTAATTGCAATTCCAGACAAAGAAAGGAAAGCAATCGATGCTAGTGTTATTAATAGGAATCGATACTTGTATATCTGTCTTAGGATTAAAACTTTTCTTCTAACTCTTTGTTCGTATCTTTCATATAACATAAGAACTCACAATCCCGTACGGATTGCTTCCTCCTCTATCGTCTATTTTTGTTTATTAATATGGAGTAACGACTAGTTCTCCTTCTACAGTGACAATAATGTAGTTACTTGTTACATCGTTACCGTTGCTTAATATTGTAATCGAACTGATGGTGTTCATACTCTTTCCAATCGTTGTTTGGCTACCAGTAATATCGATTTCAATGGTATCTGTAGAAGCCAATGATCCTGAAGTAACTAAATAAGAGTCGCTGGTTAATGGTGTTCCATCAAATGCTTTTGTAGCATCAGCTGATTCTATTGTGATGGATCTTGGAGTAATGGTTAAGTCACCATATGTATAATCTATGCTATATAGTGATGTAACATCGTTATCATTTTCATCATGAATAATGATCGTAGCGGTATTTTCTGATAGACCTAAATTGGTTTGTGAACCTGTAAAGTCTACCGATTCAACGTGGTGATTTGTTGCCAAACTACCATTAATAATGTAAGTAGTATTGGTTAGAGGTGTTCCATCATATATTTTGGTGTCGTTGCTTGTTACAAGTTCTATTTCATAACCGTATAGTTGAAGGACACCTTCCATGAATGTAATCGCAAATTGGTTGGTAACATCTTTCCCTTCTGAATCGTAAATTGTCATAGAAGAGACGGTACTACTTGCTGTACCAATTGTTGATAATGATCCTCCGTATGTTGCTTGATAGGTATACCCATCTTTGAAGAAATCGGTGTATCCTAAAATGGTTAATGAAGAAGCTGTAATTGTTTTTCCTTCTTCGTATAATTCTCTAACAGTATTCAGGATCACTGTGATTTCGATTGGATCGATTGGTTCTACTGCAGAACCAGTTCCTGTTACTTCAACAGGTACCCAACCTAAACCATCTATGTATACTTCAACCCATGCATGGGCTTGTTTCGAATCAACAGTTGTCCACTGATTCGCGTCTAGATTTCCAACGAATCCTGTGACGTATCTCGCAGGAACTCCAAGGGCACGGTACATTAAAGTAGCTGCAGTCGCAAAGTGTTGACAGATTCCCTCTTTTGATACGTTTAAGAAGTAAACAGCAACGTCTTCTCCTTCTGGTATTGAAGCAAAATCAAGATTGTAGGTTGCTGCATTTTGGATGTAGTTTTGTACATCTGCTATAATTGTTGGGCTTGCAGCTGATAAGCCGTTTGCTTGCGCTATTAGAAGCATTTCTGCTAAAGTGTCTGCTGGAATATCTAAATAGTTTGCATATACATAAGTACGGTAAGTTTGTTCTTCACTAGATAGTAGAACATCTTGAATGGTAATACCATCTGTTTCATCAAAATCGTACATAATTATATTGATATTGTTTGTAATTGAAGTATCTCCTGTGATATGAATATCATTTAATCCACTAATTGTATCTACAGTATAATATGGGGTTAAATATGGAACTTGATCTCTTAAATATTCCACACTAATCTGTGTAGATGTTCGTCCCGATTCTGCTAAAGCGGTAGATGGGAAACTGAGTGGATTGTTGGTGATACTGGTGTTTTGTTCGACACCAGCTGTCCAACCTGTGTGATTATAATCACCATGTGATCTATCTGTAAAATATACTCGTCCTGATAAACTAGCATACACTCTAAATACATCTTGTTGTGGTATATCAAAACTTTCTGTTGCTATTTCACTTGATGAATAAGCACTTGATAATACGGTTAATGTACCCTCATTGTATAGGAAACTATAATAATGCGTTACACTATTTCCTGAACCATCAAGAACGTAGGCAAACATTGTATTATCGATTGAACCAACATCGGTGATTTCATTGTCTACATCAACATATAGTGTATGTCCTGCCAAAACAGATCCATTTAATACTTGATAAGTATTCGCTGATAATGGAGTACCATCGTATATCTTGGTTGCATCAGGTGATTTCAAAATTATCGTAATTTTTTCTATTGTTAAGGTTCCAAAATTCTCGGTAATATTGTACCCAATTGTCACATCATTTCCGCTTCCATCAAAAACAGTGATATCAATTGAGTTTTCCACAGCACCAGGATTGGTAATACTTTGTTCTGGTCCATATGAAATGCTATGTGTAGGGACTAACGAACCTGCTGTCAATGTTCCATTCCCTCCAAATAGAGGTGTCCCGTCGTATGCTTTTTCTGACGTTGCTGTTGAAATTGTTATATTGATTGGATTAATGGTTAAGTCTCCAGGTACGTACTGAAGATCATAACTTTCACTTACGTCATTATCCGATCCATCCACAACGTAGGCAACGATTGTGTTTTCTATGGTTCCTGGGTTCGTGATTTGATTGCTTACATCTACTACTAAAGTATGACCTGGCAATAATGTACCACTTAATAAGTCCCAGTTTTTGTTGGTTAATGGTGTTCCATCATACGTTTTGCTGTCATCATCTGAAGTTAAAATCAGTGTAATTGGATGGATGGTTAATGTTCCAAAATCATCAATGATGTTGTAGTTTGTTGTAACATCATTCCCATATCCATCGTAAATCGTAACACCGATTCCATTCTCAATGGTACCTGGATTCGTGATACTTTGTTCAGTTCCATATTGGACTATATGATTGTCAACAAGTGTTCCAGCAACAATCGTTCCAGTTCCACCCAATAACGGTGTTCCATCATATGGTTTATTATAATCATCTGTTTGAATAGTTATATCTCTTTTTGTTACAGTTAGTCTACCAGTAATGTGTTCGATATCATACATATCACTGACATCGTTACCTAATTCATCAGTAACATACGCAGCCATGGTATTTCGAACACTACCTGAATCGGTGATTTCATTGTCCACATCAACTACTAAAGTATGATTATCTAATAACGTTCCACTAAACAATTCCCATGTGTTGTTTGATAATGGAGTTCCATCATATATTTTGGTATCATCAGGTGATTTGACAATAATAGAAACAGGAGAAATGGTTAACGTACCATAATCATGTGTTATTGCATAACCTTGGGTAACATCTGTTCCTTCACTGTCAAATACTCTAACATCTACGGTATTGGTAATAGAACCAGGATTGGTAATACTTTGTTCTAGACCGTATTCGATATAATGCCCGTTTAGCAATGAACCAAATTGTAGTGTTCCAGAACCACCTAAAAGAGGGGTACCATCGTATCCTTTTTCTAATGTTTCTGTGGTAATGGTTATTTCAATTCCATGTACGATTAATGTTCCTGTAAGTTGTTCAATATCATACATGTCACTTACGTCATTTCCGGTATCGTCAATTACGTAAGGGTTCATTACATTTTTAATGGAACCCACGTATGTGATGGAATTGTCTACATCAACAATTAGCTCATGACCTTCTAATAAGGTTCCATTGATTAACTCCCAAGTATTGTTTGATAAAGGAGTTCCATCGTATGTTTTACTATCATCTGGTGATTTAATAATTAGAGAAATAGCATGTATGGTTAAGGTACCATATTCATATGTGATGTCATACCCGATAGTCATGTCGGTTCCATCTGAATCGTATATGATTGCCTCAATTTCATTTGATTTGTTTCCAGGGTCTACAATGCTGTCTTCTGGTCCATACTCTATTGTATGGCCTTCGTTTAATTCTCCAAATATTAATGTTCCGGTTCCACCTAAAAGAGGGGTACCGTCATATCCTTTGTCTAGTGTTTCTGTAGAAATTGTGATTTCTTTCGCAAGTACCGTTAATGTACCTAACATATACTCGATGTTGTAATCACTTGTCACAATTTCATCGTTTTCGTTTAATATAGTCAACGTAATCTTATTATCTTTGTCACCTGGGTTGGTGATAGAAGATGCCATGAGATATTCGATACGATGATTGTTGCATAATTGTCCTATTTCAATGGTATATCCATCGGATGTTAATGGGGTTCCATCAAACAATTTACTATCACTAACAGTTGAGATAATTAAATCTCTACCAATTACTTCTAATGTACCAGTGATGTATTCGATGTTGTAAATATAGCTAACATCTGCACCTGATCCATCAAGGATAGTCGCAAGAATGGTATTGTCAATGATTCCCACTTCAGTGATTTCGTTGTCTACATCTACTACCAGTTCATGTCCATCTAAGACTTGTCCATGTACCAATTCCCACTGATCGTTTGACAAAGGTGTTCCGTCATAAACTTTTGTTGCGCTGTCGGATCTAATAAACAATTCAATAGGATGAACAGTTAACGTTCCAAAGTCATAGGTTATATTATAAAACTCGGTAATATCATTTCCCTCTGAATCATAAATGATAACACTTCTTTCGTTTGACACGGTTCCAGGATTGGTGAGTTTTTGCTCTGGTCCAAAGACAATCGTATTCGAGAAGGCTATTTCTCCAGTTTGTGTTACAGATCCTCCTAAAAGAGGATCTCCGTCATATCCTTTTTCATAGGTATCTGTTGAAATGGTGATATCTCTTCCGTATACCGTTAAGTTTCCTAAATTATATGTAATATCATAAATATGATTTACTACATCATCATTTTCGTCCAATATCGTAATATCTATTTCGTTGTCTATCGTACCTGGAGCAGTAATTGTCGAGTTCATTGCATACTCAAGTCGGTGTCCATCAAACAACTCTCCAAATTGCATTCTCCAGACTTGATGCGTTAAAGGACTACCATCAAAGTATTTGCTACTACCTTCGGTTTGTATAGTAAGTTCGATTGGACGAACAGTTAAGGTTCCTAGCTTATAGTGTATTTTATAGTTGATGGTTACGTTTTTCCCTTTGCTGTCTAAAATTGTTACACCGATTTCGTTATCGACAGATGAAGGGTTTGTTATTGAAGTTCCCATCACGGTTTCAAGCGTATCTCCTTCATACAAGCTTCCACTTTCAATGTACCATTCGTCATTCGACAGTGAGGTACCATCATACAGTTTGTCTGAACTTCCTGTTACAATGGTGAGTTCGTTTCGAACGACTCTTGATTGGGTTACTCCGAACACATTGAACAGTGAATATGCGATAACAAAAAGAATGGTAACAACAGCTATACCACTACTGATAATCAATCCTTTATTCTTCATATAATCACATCCTTTTTATTCTCTAGTGTTCTATACATTTACACGTTAATTTCGATGTTTCTAATATATTCGATACATTGTTCCATTTCACCTTCGCCAAATAGTTCTTCAATGTATGCAATTAATCCTGGTGCTTCGCTTTTTACGTACACCATGTTTTTGGTTTCTAGTTTTCGTAGTACTTTTTTTGACATAATATCATCTAGTGCTTGCAACTCGGTTCCACCACAAGCCACAATGACTGGGGTATAATTGATAATCTGTCCCATGATACGGTTCCCAAATGAGATATGGAATTGTTTAATCATGTATTTGTCTAACTCTTTTAATCTTCTTAAGTTACGATTTGATATTGCATATTCTTTTCTCGCTCTTGCGATTAATTCTTCAAACTTGGTAGCCGATACATTTCGCCCTCTGATTGGTTTTGCGATAAATGCTTGTGCTTTTTTATCGAGGTTAATTACCATCGCTCTATCGTATACTTTGTCTGATATCGCAAACGTCGAATCATCGTTGTTTGCGGTTCCAATAAACCACATGTTGTTTGGTAAAATTAGTTTTCCATCTTGTAGTAACTCTGGATCGGTATCCCACACATCTGAGATAACGTCTAGGTATCGTTTGTTGTGGTCTGGGATTTCGAGTAGTGATAGGAATTCGGCGAAATAGTATTCCACTCGTGCGATGTTCATTTCGTCTAATATTGTAATATACATTTGTTCGTCGTGACTTGCTCCATACAGTTTTTGTAGGAGTGTTGTCTCATTAAACTTTTTGGTGAATTCGTTATAATATCCAATCAAATCGGTTCGTTCTTTCCACATTGGTTGGATTGGTACCACAACCGATGAATTGTTTAGATACTCTCCAAATGCATATGCTAGTGAAGTTTTACCGGTACCTGACATCCCTTGTAGGATCATAATATGACTTACTGCGAGACCTCCGACAAAGCGTCTAATGTCTTTGATATCGTAATATAGTCCTAATGTTCCCGCTGCAAAGTAGCGAAATTCGTTACACAGTTCTTCAAATGTAATCTCGTTGTCGTACAAATGATTGTTAGCTGCTTTTGCTTCTTTGTCTATTTGACGTAACATGAAAAATCGAGACTCGTCTGTAGACTCTTCGTTTTTAAAATATGATTCGGTCTGTTTCGTTCCTACAAACTCCATTGAATGTGAAACATTTAGTTCCTCTACTTGGATTGTGGGAGGTTCTAAAGAAATCAATTTCTTACGATGCTTGTACATATTAATCGTAATAGATATAAGTGCCACAATCACAATTAAAGATGCCATTAGGACAAATATTTGCTCACTTGGTCCAATCACGATTGATCGGTCCACAATGCTTTCTTTGCCAATTAATGATAATACCAATAACATCCCAACAATGAAGATTGAAAAGTACAAGGCCACTAATTTTTTCACATAGGAATTTTTCATAGTACTCTCCCAATCATTCTTTATTTTGTCTATTAATTTATGTCGCTATTGTTTTGTTCTTCGTTTGTTTTGGAATACATTCATGATTCTACTTTTACTTGTTCACGTATACGCTTTTTAGTGCGTTTCCATTCTTCTCTAAACAATTTTTTGTAAGCTTTCATTTCAAGTTCCATTTGTATGAATTTTTCTTTTGAAGAATAATCGTCTTCTTCGGTTAGTAATCCTTGTTGTGTTCTTAAAGCCAAATACTGAGCTTTGGTGTAGTTCTTTTCTTCATCCAATCGTTTTGCTTCTGTTTCAAGCTGATTTAGCGATGATTTATGTAGTTCAATTTCCGCTTCAAGGGCTACGATATCTTTTTCTAACTTGATGATTTTTATATCTGACATGAAAGCACGCAATTCTTGTTTGTCGTTCAGATTTTTTATCTCGTTTTCGTGCGTTTTTTGTAGGTCTTTGCGTTCTCTGATAAATACTTCTTGTAGATCTTGCATTTGCTTGTATCGTTCTTCGTTAAGTTCTTTGATTACTTTGGTATGATGTTTCTTTAAGCTTTCTATTTCTTGTTGATGAATGTTTTCTGCTTCTACCATGTCGTCAAAGTATTTTTGATTCATCTCATCGATTTTGTCACTGTAATCAGAAATGGTATTGTTTAAGCAATTGATCGATTTTTCCAAATCCAATTGTTGGTCTTTTAGTTCATTGATTTTGATGTTTAACTCACTGTTTAATTCTTTTTCTTTAATTAGTTCGAGACTTGTTCTTTCCAACTTAGCGTTTCGTTTCTCTAACATTAAAATGTATTCCGCTGGATCTTCATTCATCTCAACAATACGTTTTTTGAGTCGTTTGATTTCTTCTACTTTTTTCTTGGTTTCCGCTTCTTGTTTTTGCTTTTCCTTTTGTAGAATTTTGTTTTCAAACGTTTCTCGAAGTTCGTTACCTGTGATATATCCTATTACTGATGTTAACTCAACTGTCTCGGCAATTTCGTCATCCATTTCAGGTGTGAATGGTTGCATCGTGGTTTTTCGTTCAATGATTTCATAACCTTCTTGGTTGTATGCAGTAATGTAATCGTATAGTTTTAGCGCAGCTTTAAAGTTTTGATTCATACGAAGTACATTCGTTTTGGTAATTGGTGGTTTGATTAAAGGTGCTTTGGCACAAGCCTTCATTAACGGTGTATTCAGTAACGCAACTGCAACTGCGTAACTTGTCTCTACTCTATTTACAAGAGGTATTTCGCTAAACTGCTCAATTAAGTATGGATCGTTCTTGTAAATATCAGAGTATTCTAGCTTGTATTTAATGTTACGACTTGTTTCTTCAATGTCTTTATCAAAACTCATTTGTGATTGATAGGTGGTGGTTTTGTCTTTGATTTTGTTTAAACGGATTTCAATAAAGTCTTTTACATAACATAAAAGCAAGTACAAAAATCTGTTTTCATACACCAAGTAATCACTCAGTTTTTCAACGATATATAGTTTTTCTGGAATAATGTCTGCGGTGTTGTCTTTTGGAAGTCGAGTAATGAAATTACTGTGTCTCGATAAGTGTTCGATGGATGATTTAGATATACGCTTCACTTTTTCGATTGGAACGACTTCTCCTTCAGTTCGGATGAACTGTCTGTCTTCGTTAATTGCGTTTTCGACAAACTTTAATCCTTCTTCGATGTTTTCCACCCATTCAACATTGATTTTACAATCGTATTTGATCGTAGTAAAAACTTCGTTCTCATGATTCGAATATATAATTGCATTACGTAGTTTTTTACTATTTTCGTCGTCTTTGGTATGTTTTCTTAACGCTCTAAAAGCCTGAATATATAATTCCATTAACTTCATATTCGAATCATCCTTTCTCTAAGTTTTATAATGTAATTCCTGTTCTGAACTTTAATAATTTTCGAAACATATAACTTTGTATTACGCGTTAATTTCAATGTTTCTGATATATTCGATACATTGTTCCATTTCGCCTTCGCCAAATAGTTCTTCAATGTATGCGATTAATCCTGGTGCTTCGCTTTTTACGTACACCATGTTTTTGGTTTCTAGTTTTCGTAGTACTTTTTTTGACATAATATCATCTAGTGCTTGCAACTCGGTTCCACCACAAGCCACAATGACTGGGGTATAATTGATAATCTGTCCCATGATACGGTTCCCAAATGAGATATGGAATTGTTTAATCATGTATTTGTCTAACTCTTTTAATCTTCTTAAGTTACGATTTGATATTGCATATTCTTTTCTCGCTCTTGCGATTAATTCTTCAAACTTGGTAGCCGATACTTTTCGCCCTCTGATTGGTTTTGCGATAAATGCTTGTGCTTTTTTATCGAGGTTAATTACCATCGCTCTATCGTATACTTTGTCTGATATCGCAAACGTCGAATCATCGTTGTTTGCGGTTCCAATAAACCACATGTTGTTTGGTAAAATTAGTTTTCCATCTTGTAGTAACTCTGGATCGGTATCCCACACATCTGAGATAACGTCTAGGTATCGTTTGTTGTGGTCTGGGATTTCAAGTAGTGATAGAAATTCGGCGAAATAGTATTCCACACGTGCGATGTTCATTTCGTCTAATATTGTAATATACATTTGTTCGTCGTGACTTGCTCCATACAGTTTTTGTAGGAGTGTTGTCTCATTAAACTTTTTGGTGAATTCGTTATAATATCCAATCAAATCGGTTCGTTCTTTCCACATTGGTTGGATTGGTACCACAACCGATGAATTGCTTAGATACTCTCCAAATGCATATGCTAGTGATGTTTTACCGGTACCTGACATCCCTTGTAGGATCATAATATGACTTACTGCGAGACCTCCGACAAAGCGTCTAATGTCTTTGATATCGTAATATAGTCCTAATGTTCCCGCTGCAAAGTAGCGGAATTCGTTACACAGTTCTTCAAATGTAATCTCGTTGTCGTACAAATGATTGTTAGCTGCTTTTGCTTCTTTGTCTATTTGACGTAACATGAAAAATCGAGACTCGTCTGTAGACTCTTCGTTTTCAAATTGCGTTTGTTGTGATTCTCCATCTTGCTCTAGAGTAATGTTTATATCTTGTTCAAATGTTGGATCTTCATTTTGTTCGGTACGTCTCATTTCATTTGATATCATCAATAAGATTGTTACAAGTAGCAACAATAATAGAAGAATGATATAAATGATAATTGCGATGTTACTTGTTAGAATGGTCCAAATCCAGTTTATGGTTTCTCTAAATCTTAGAAGGAGTTTTAGTTCTAGTAAAGCATTTCGAATGTTCTCCATAGTTATCGTCTCCTAAACAAACTTTATTATCGGTTCATTTCTTGTATTTCTTTTAATATCGTTTTTGATCTTGTCAAATTTTCTAATCCATATAATTTCTCGAATAGTTGGAACAATCCTTTTTCACTATCTTGATCTATATTGATTTTCAAAATTGATATTACTCTTAATAGTTTTGCATAAAGTACACTATCCATTGCCTCATATTCGTCTCCACCAAACATAAGATAAGTTGAAGTATATCGTTCTAGTTGGCGAAACATACGGTTATCTAATGTAAATGTACTGTACTCTTTTAAATACTCTTCCACTTTATCAACTTTTTTCCAAGCAGCTTCTTTGATATAGAATTTCTCGTATCCTTCCAATAACAGGTTCGTCATAAATTCATACGAAAGTTTTTTCTCGTTTTCGTATACTTCTTCTTTTGGTTCTATTGTTTTCGCGTTTAGTTCAAGTGTTATGGCACTATTCCCTAATGTTTCTGACATAAATGTATCATTACTGTCTTTTGGTATCACCATAAACCATGTATTTATCGGCATTTCTTTTACGAAACTGAAGATACTGCTTTCGATGTTACATGCTAGCAAAGGATTCCAAGCATATTCCAACACTTTATCAAAACACTGTTCCAATGTGTCTAGTTTTACATCTCTTAAAGACATGATATTGATTTTGTTTGGATCATGATTCGCCTTTAAAATGAATTTTTTAAAACGATAATTATCTAAATACAAATCATCAAATAATTCCAGATTCGGTTTTACTTTGTCTTTTGTATAGTAAGCCCCAATGAAATCAGAAAACAACTCCACAAATCTTTGTGAAAGTATTGGATCTTCGCTTTTAACGATTATCAATTTTGTTGCAGCCATAGAAGCAAACATTTCTCGTACGTTGTTCATGTTTACTGATAATCCATTATCTTGTAAATAAGAATATAAATCATCGCAATATTTTTTAGGATCCACGTCTTTTACAAAAATGTGTTCTCGAGAAATAACACTCTTTGGTTTCTGTAAATTTGCTTCCTCTTCGTCTGCATCCATCTCTTTTTGCATCAATTCTTCTTCTGTTACCGATTGATCCACTGCTGATTCATCTAATTGAGCATCTAAGTTTAGTTCCACTTTTGATTTTGACTTACCAAATATACTTTTGAAGAACCCTCTTTTTTTAGGTTTTTTTTCTTTCTTAGATTTCATATATAAAGCAATCCTCCGTCCATTGTGTGTTGTATTTTTGAAATTTTGTTTTTTATAAAAAAAATATGTAAAATCTTATATTAACTGTATATCTATTTTACCATATTAGACCAATTTTTTTAACTAATTTTATGGATCAGACGACAATTAAATGCATTTTTTTCCATTCGTAAATCAGGATATCTACAAAGTTTTTATTTTCATTAAACATTTTAAAAATCATCGCCTAATTGTGATACAAAAAAGACTAGGATTTTTCAGTTCAATCTCAGTCTTTTTTTCATTTTTTAGTTGTAGTTGTTCATAGCATTATTATGCTCTTCTTCTTTCTCTTCTTAGTATTCGTCTTCAGAGTCATATTCTGCTTTTCCATCTTCGTTTACTGTTTCAACAGTTCTAATAACTCCAGATACACCGTCAACTACATAGTTGATTTTTAGGATCTCAGTTCCTTCATTTCACGTTTTAAAGTGTATTTTTCTGTTACTCTCTTGTCAAAACCTCTAGTTCCTCCATATACCTATCATAATCATAATTTTCATCTATATTGTCATTTCTTAGTTAAAACAAAAGTTTAGTTAATTAATCAAGTTAGAACTATTGAACTAATCAAGATGATACAAAATGAAATCAAATAGCTAAATTAAAAGTCAGAATATCATTAGATTACGATCAAATTGATAAGAAAGATTGACCAAATAAGATACTGGTTTAATAAAAAAAGACCTCTTTTAGAAGCCCTTTAAGTATTTTTAATGTTGATAAACCTTTTCGCAACTTATCCAGTCTGGTTCTAGCGTATAATTATATTCATCTGAATATGTTTTAGCAGTATAATATTTAGGATAATCATTATATTCTGGATCAACCCAGACGCTACCCAATACACCGGGTCCGTCCAATATACAATAATATACATATGATTCCTCTGATTCTGTCTTGGAAATTGTCGTGGATTTTTTCCCTAACAAATATCCTCCTATTGATGCCCCTACTATTGAAATTACTAGGCTAAATATAATTATTTTCTTTTTCATGTGCTATGCCCCCCTTGTTTTATTAAAGAATAATTTCATATTATCATTTATAGGACAAATTGTAAATATTTACAAAGTGTTCTATATAATTAATTCTTTTAGCATTATCCACTAACAAAACCTTATCAATAACAATGCTTTTCTCAATGATAAATTCATATGCTGGTAACAATTGATTTAATTGTTCAAGAAGAATTTAACTAAGATCTATTTTCATCATCATTATTTGTTTTCTGTAATAAAAATCGTGATAAACTCAAAATATTTCATTAGGAGTATAATGGTTAATTCATTTTATTCAATAAAAAATATACTTGCTGAACAGTATTCTTAGCAAACTTTTGATCTATATCTGTGACAACCACTGATAATGATTCTCTGGAATCGAAATACTATAATAAGTATATTAACAAAATTCTAGAAAAGGTCGAATTTACATACGAATTAATTTCTGATGATGCATTTGCTACAGACTCATGTCACTGTGAAGAGCACAGTTTTTATGTTCTTGGAACATACTATACAGAGGATACTAGCCCGATATTATGTGGAGACTGTGGCAAGGAAATAGCATTAACTAAAGTACCTTATGTATTTAAAGAGGATGAGCATTTTACAATTTTAAGTTATCAGAGAATGTATAATAGCGTTGAAAATGTATGGATGAGTTCGTTATCTGACAGATTTACTAAGCGACAACTTACATATCACGACTCACAATTATCCAAAAGAGGAGTAGAGATATGTCGTGAACTGGAAAATAAAATTGGAAAGCCTGTATACTTTTTATTGCCTGTATATAAAAATCATCGTGTTTTTCAACAATGTAATTATATAGAATTTGCCCATTTTTATATAACATTGCTAATAGCTCTTCAACTAATTCAGTTGGTTATTTTCATTTTGATCTTTAACACTAATTTTCAGTCTTGCAATCTTATACATTTGTCATCACCCTTTAGATATAATTATAGCAAAAATCATCCACAGATACGAGATGTATTGTTAGTTTAAAGGATGTTCATTTCAAATCCGGTCATTAGAAGCGTTTTTTGTAACTTCACAAAACCACATAATGTAAACAAAAAAAAGTCGCTTAATAAAAGCACTGTAAACAGCTAAATAAAGCCATAAAAAGCACTTTTTGGCGACTTTGATTATTTAAATTTACATGGCGGAGGAAAGGAGATTCGAACTCCTGCATCACGTTAATGATCTATCAGCTTTCCAAGCCGACCCCTTCAGCCACTTGGGTATTCCTCCAATTAAAATAAAAAAACTCAATTTAATGAGCTTAGGTTTATAAAAATGGAGCGAGCGAAGGGAATCGAACCCTCACAGTCAGCTTGGAAGGCTGAGGTTCTACCATTAAACTACGCTCGCATGTTATAAGCAAGCTTGGCGACGTCCTACTTTCGCGTGAACTATCATCGGCTCTAAGAAGCTTAACTTCTGTGTTCGGTATGGGAACAGGTGTGTCCTTCTTGATATAATCACCAAACTTGCATAAATTATTATAAACAAAAAATGAAATTTTGTAAAGACCTTTTTTATATTTTATGCAAATTATTTTATTTTATTTAATAAAGTATATATTATCTAAACAAAGAAAAAATAATTTATTTAGATATATCATAAGACTTATTATTTAAGGCATTATAATGCTTCACATCTAATTTACCATTTTTGATTTCTAGTACTGCATAACTTCTACCTCTAATCCCTCGATTACCTAAGATACTACCTGGGTTAATAAAAGTGATGTCTTCATATTGATAAACAGATGGAAAATGCGTGTGTCCATATAAAACAACATCCGCACCTTTTTCTAAAGCGTAAAAATATAAACTATTAAGATTATATTTCACACTATGGTAGTGTCCATGTACAACAAGTATTTTTTTATTTTCTACTGTAAATATATATTCATTAGGAAACATATGATCATCACAATTACCATTAACTGATTTATAATGATTTAAAATAGGATGATTCTCATCCATTTCACTATCTCCACAATGAATAAAATAATTGGTTTCATCTTTGAAACGAAAATAAATATCCTCTAATTCTTTAATTAATCCGTGGCTATCACTCACAACAACAATTTTAGTCATTAATAAACACCTTCTCTAATTTTTCTAAGGCGTTTCCCCTATGACTAATATACATTTTTTCATTCTTTGTTAACTCTGCATAGGTTTTATTTAAAGAAGGAATAAAGAATAATGGATCATATCCAAATCCATTCTCACCACGCATCTTTTCTATGATATATCCTTCGCATGTTCCACGGACGACAATTTCTTTACCAGAAGGATAAACAAGTGCTAAGGCACAAACAAAATGTGCTGTTCTTTTCTCATATGGTATATCTTTTAGATTTTCTAATAATTTAATATTATTTTGTAAATCATTCCCATGAACGCCAGCATATCTTGCTGAATAAATACCTGGTTCATTATTTAAGATATCAACTTCAAGTCCTGAATCATCCGCTAAAACTGGTATTTGAATTAAATCACATATTGTATGTGCTTTAATCAAAGCATTTTCTTCAAACGTTTTTCCTGTTTCTTCAATTTCTATCGATTGATCTATATCTAATAGTGATTTAACCTTAATATTATTCTTATTAAAGAAATGTTCAAACTCTTTTATCTTCCCTTTATTTTTAGTTGCGATATAAACGGTTTCCATATTACTCTCCTAATGCTTCTTTCTGTGATTTTATAAGTTCTTTAATTCCTTTTTTTGCTAGTTTTATCATTTCCATTAACTGTTCTTCACTGAAAGTGTGTTCTTCACCCGTTCCTTGTATTTCAACAAATTGTCCACTTTCAGTCATCACTATATTCATATCAACTTCTGCTTTAGAATCTTCTTCATATTCTAAATCTAATCTAACTTCCCCTTCACAAATTCCTACGGATAAAGCAGCAAGGTATTCTTTAATAGGATCTTCAGTAATAACTTTTGCTTCAAGCAGTTTATTGATTGCCATTTTCATGGCGATAAAACCACCGGTAATTGAGGCTGTTCTTGTTCCCCCATCTGCTTGGATAACATCACAATCAATTGTGATAGATCGTTCACCTAATTTGTGTAAATCAACAATACTTCTTAAGGTTCTTCCAACGAGTCGTTGAATTTCCATCGTTCTACCGGTTAGTTTCCCTCTAGCTGACTCTCTCACATTTCTCACATTCGTCGCTCTAGGAAGCATTGAATATTCAGCAGTTACCCACCCTTTATTTTCACCTCGTAAAAATGGAGGGATTTTTTCATCTATTGTCGCTGTACAAATAACCTTTGTGTTTCCCAAACTTACAAGTACCGACCCTTCAGCATGCATGTTCACATTTAAATCAAATGTCACTGCTCTTTTTTCATCACTTTGTCTATTATTGTTACGCATATTTATCATCCTTACTTAAATATTTCTCCTAAATTATACCATTGTTTAAATAAATAATCTAGTTAAATTCTATTTCATAAAAGTTAACATTTTTAATATCAACCGAATAATCCTTTTCTATTATATTATTATCAAAACAAGTTAAATAATATTGATAATATGATAAATTTTCTTGAAAAATTGTCGTATTTGCGATTTTCTCCAAATTATTTGCTTCAATAAAAGTGATTAAAGGAATATTAAATGTCCTAGTCAATAATACTTTCACATTTTCATGTTGTGTTAATTCATTCCTTACATCAAATATAGTCGTTGGTACTAAATAATAACTATTATTAACATTAGTTAAATAATAGATATTATATTGTATTGAATTATTTATGTTTGCTGTATTTAAGAACACATTTAAAATAAAATCTTCTTTTATAAATGTCTCTTTATATAATTTTGTAAAATTTACTTCCTCATTATCACAAACTAACCTTATTTCATTAATTCCTGGGATTGAGGTAAACGTATAGGTTAATATCTTAAGTATTTCTTCTTCAAATTCTCTATTATAATTTAAAAATTCTTTAGATACATTTAAGGTTAATAACTCATCATTTAATTGATAACTCATTAATCTTGATGATTTAGGGATTAATGTTTTAATCCCTATCGGTAAATAGTTACTATAATTGGTTAGTAATGAAAACCTCATATAAATTTGTTTATCTAATGTGTTAGTAATTATTGAATCATAGAAGTTAATTTTGAATGTATCCTTCTCTTTTGCGATGATATTTAAAGGAAATATCATATCATTTAAATCAGAAACATAGATCAAATAATCCTCTACATCTTGATAGGTATTCTCTAACTTAACTTCTTCTTTTAAATACACGGGGAGTTTTAAACCACTTCTTTTAGAATCAATAATTAATGCACATAACAATAAAATAAGACAAAATAAAAAAAACTTAAAATAAAATTTATTAAACATATTTATCACCTAATCAAAAATAAGTACACTTCATATAAAGTGTACTTACTATTTAGATATTTAATGCCTGAATTTTAATATTTCTTAAGTCTTTAAATAAAAACTTGATTTTATCGATGTATTTCTTTTGATAATCTGTTAGATAAATCATGTTTCTACCACATGTTAAACATAAATCATTTTGTATGAATTGATTGATAAGAGAATACCCAGAACAAATAATCGGAATTTGATTATTAAAGAAATTGGAAATTTCTTTTTCAATTAGATTAAAATGCGTACATCCTAAAATCAATGCATCAATATTTTTCGTTTTAAAAACATGAAAATGATTCTTTATAAAATCTTCAATACCTGTTTTATCATTTTCTTCACATAACTTTACAAGCTCACTTGCTGGTAAAGTTATCGTTTCAACCGGATACTTCTCTTTAATTAAATCTGAATAGATGTTACTTTTGACAACATGATTTGTGGCTACTATTCCAACATTACATAAATGATTAATACCATTTAAATCATCAATGGTATCTTCAATGATAGATACAACACAATCCTTATATTTATATTTTAAATATTTATGATAAATATAAGAAGCAGTATTACAAGCTAATACTACTTTTTGATATCGATGATTAAGAAAATAAAAAATAATTCGATCAAGAATATTGATTAATTCTATATCATCTTTTGTTCCATATGGAAAAAACTTATTATCAGCCAAGTAAGTAACGCAAGTTATATGACGAATAAACTGATTAAAAATAGGCAAACCACCAATGCCAGAATCTATAATCGCAATTCGTTCTTTCAAATACTCACCTACTTTCAACTTTTATTTAGAATGATGCTCTTTCATCGCACTTTTAAAATCAAAATCTAAACTATTAAAAGCAATGTCATAAAACTTATTGAATATTAATTTTGTTACGCGTGCATCATCATAAGCATCATGAAGTTGTTCTCCACAATCAATTTGATAAATTTTCGCTGTGTTAAATAACCCTAATTCATTATTAAAATTATAATACTTCTTAAGTACATATTGCATGTTTATAAAGTCATTATCAAAAAATATTGGAGATACTTTATTAATAGTATATGATTTCTCTAACGCAAACTTGTCATTATTTCCCCAAACAACAACACATGGTTTATAACGTAAGAGAATTATTTTAATCGTATCATAAAAAGATTGATAATTAATGCCGTTATAAATTTTATTTTCATCTATATTTAAAAATTTAATCGTTCTATTTGATACAATATTAATTAAAGTTGGTTTGATAAACTGATTATATGTCCATACCTCTTGATCATTCTTATCAACTAAAATAGCTCCAATTTGAATAATCTCTTCACTTTCATATTTTGACCTTTGAAGTGTCATTTCTAAATCAAGAAATAAACGATAGTCATATTGATTTAATTTATCCAAAATATTTTGTCTAGATATCTTTTGATCAAAATAAGAAAATTTACGATGATATCTATTTCCAAGAATTTTTTCAAATGCGATTACCCGAGAAACCAATCTTCTTTTCATTTTAAATTTCTTTTCATCACAAGAAAAGACAACAAAAACACCTCGATATAAATATTTTCTAAAATCTCTCACAAATCGAGGTTGTAAGTAAAAAAATTCTAATTTATTTTTAATTTGTATACTAATTAATTTATAGTCCTTTGATACTTTATGTATTTGTCCTTTTATTTCCCGGTTCATAGTAATCACCTTTCTGTTATATACAAATTATATTGTAACATTAGTTTAGAAATAAATTCAAGTGTGAACATGAAAAAACCACCTAATTTAGGTGGTTACAATTTAATCTCATCCATTTTAATCAATTCCACTATTGCCTGTGTACGACTTGTAACAGATAACTTTTGTATAACATTTGATATGTGATTCCGTACTGTTTTTTCACTAATGAAAAGCTCACTAGCAATCATTTTAGTCGTCTTATTCTGGATAAGTAATTCGAATATTTCTCTTTCACGTTTAGTGAGAAATTGTTGCTTATTCCCCTCCATAAGTTTACCTCCTTACATGAAGGTTTACATTCTCACTTTATCATATGAAATTCAGTCTTATTTGTGAGTGATAATTATCATGTGTTTTTTAAGATATTATTATTTTTTCTATGATATTTTTGGGGATTCCAATTTCTAACAATTCATCTTCCGTTGCTTCTTTTATTTTCTTTATTGAACCAAAATGGTTTAATAATAATTTTTTTCGTTTCGGTCCGATTCCATCTATATCATCTAAGAATGATTTTGTCATTTTTTTACTTCTTAAACTTCTATGAAAAGTAATCGCAAAACGATGAACTTCTTCTTGAATATTCATTAGAAGTTGAAATGTTTTAGTATGTTTATTAAGTGGAATTATTTCTAAAGTATCCCCATCTAATAAATCACTTGTTTTATGTTTATCATCCTTAATTAAACCAATAATTTTAATCGGTAGATGTAATTCATCTAATACCTCTTTACAAACATTGACTTGACCTTTTCCCCCATCTATAATAATTAAATCAGGTTTTGGTAAATCATCTTTTAAAACACGAAAATATCGTCTATAAATAACTTCTCTCATGTATCCGTAATCATCACCATTTTGCGCATATTTGATTTTATATTTACGGTAATCCTTTTTACTAGGCTTCCCATCAATATAGCATACCATGGCTGAAATAGCTTCTGTACCTGATATATGAGAATTATCAAATGCTTCGATTCGTGATATTTTTTCTAAATTTAATATTTGGCTTAAGTTTTTTAACGCCCCAGTTGTCTTTTCTTCATTCTGAAGTAACAACTTCAATTTATTCTCTAATGTAACCAAAGCATTTTGACTGGCTAATTGAACTAATTTATGTTTATCACCTTTTTTAGGAACATGGATTTTCACTTTAAGATATTCTTCTAATAAGACATCATCTATTGTGTCAGGAATGTAAATTTCTTTTGGTTTTAGATTATTCCCATTTTTATAAAACCCAATAATAAAACGTAAACATTCTTCATGAGGTTCATCATAATAAGGTGTAACAAAGGCATCACGCTCAATAATTTTACCATTTCTAACATAAAATACTTGAACACTTAAATAACCATTTTTATAATAATAACCAAAAATATCCCGGTCAATAAAATCTTTCATCACGATTTTTTGTTTTTCAACGGTTTTATGAAGATAATCAATTAACTCCTTATATTCTTTTGCTTTTTCAAATTGTAGATTATCAGCATATTCCATCATTTTAACTGTCAATTCTTCAATAATCTCTTGTGCATTTCCTTTTAATATTTTAGTAATTTCACTTCGATATTGATCATATATCGATAAATTATAGGTTTTTTCACAGGGTCCTAAACATTGCTTGATATGATAATATATGCATAATTTCTTCGCTAGGGGATGACATTTTCTTAAAGGATATAATTTATCTAATAAATTTTTTGTTTCTTTTGCGGCTGTCACATTAGGATAAGGACCAAAAAAATCACCTTTATTTTCTTTAACATTTCTCGTTATAATTAATCGTGGATGTTTTTCCTTTGTGAATTGAATATAAGGATAGGTCTTATCATCTTTCAACATGATATTATATTTAGGATCGTATTGTTTTATTAAATTAATTTCTAATATTAAAGCTTCAATTTCACTATTTGTTAAAATATATTCAAAATCAACAATCTCATTAACTAACCTGGTTGTTTTCCCATTATGGCTACCAGTAAAATAGGAACGTAGCCGATTACGTAGTTTTTTAGCTTTTCCAACATATATAACCGTATTATTCTTATCTTTCATTAAATAACAACCGGGTTCAAAAGGAACCAAATTTAATTTATTCATAATAAGCTCATTCATTGTATCACCTGATTATATTATACCATTTTTTTAAGGATTTGTAATTGCGAATAATACGTCCTTTAAACTAAAGAAGCTTACACAGTAAGCTAAGATCTCCCAATTTTAGAGGCTAAACACTTAAAAATTAAGTTCAACGATATAAAATAACTAAAATCATACATGAAATATGTATATTTTTTCTTTGTATAATGATAAAATATTATTATTAATTAATAAAACAGTATTAAAATAGTATAATCTTCCTTGAACTATTACAAAAGGTTTTCTAGAATAAGAATTTTTTATAAAGTAGATGAACAATTATATAATTTTTTGGTTTACATTACTTTAAAAGTTATTTTAAGATAAATAATAAAATGGGGGATTACTACATGAAGAAATTATTGAAAATTATTTTTTTGGTTTTTTTCAGTATATTTAGTTTTTTTATTATATTACATGTTTTAATTACATTAACATTTTCTTCTGGAATTAAGGAGTTAAATTCTGAAACAGTTAACAAGATTCCTGATGAAAAATTAGTTGATAAACTATACTCTTATGTTGTTGAACTTACAGGAAATAGTAGAGGTCATGATGAAGAAGAAATTTTAAATCAAATTAATAGACCTACAAAATGTGTTTATATGGTAGAGTTAATGAATTATGAAGTTGAAAATGGTGGGTTTGGACAATATTTTTATAATTCTAGTGGTTATTTTGCCTTTGAGGTATTGGATTGTTTAAAAGAGATTGGTGCTTTAGAAGGTTATAATATAACAAAAGAGGCAATAGACTTCGTTAATAAAGATAATCTTAATAAGGATGACTATAAAGAGAAACAAATAAGTAGACAGTTGTTTCAATACCCTAATAATGAAAATGATCAAAAATTTGATGAGTTATCAAATAAATATTATAATTATGTAGAAGAAATCAGAAAATTATTAGTCAAATATGTAAGAGAAAATATACATTTATTCGATTAAATATTATTAAGCTTATTAAATGAGTCCGAAAAATAACATAGAAATTATATTAATTGTAAACAAAAAACCGATATTTTCAAATAATATCGGTTTTTTATACGATTTAGAGCAATTTTAAAATATTTGTCCCTAAAAATGGAAGTCACCTATAGTGAACTTTAATAATTATTTTTTGCGATTGTTTAAGAATATAATTCCAGCACCAATTGCGACAACTAAGACAATACCAGTAATCAGATATGGCATATAATTAACATCAGTTACTACATCTTCAATAGGGTCATCTGCAAATACACCTTCAGCAATGGTTGCTTGGGTTTGGGCTGTTTTTTGAACACCAAATTGTTCGAAGGTATAAGTAACCTTATAATTTTTTCCTTGCTCGATATCATTTTGCATAATAATATTAAAGGTTTTATCCGATGTCTTTAACGAATCAAAGGTAATCCGATCTATTGGTATAATATTACCATCTTGGTCTTCGATTTGAAAACTAGTGATATCTGGCCCGGTTTCACCATAAGATATTTCTTGATTTAAGGTTACTTTCAAAGCCTTAGTAGACCTAAACTCAGCCTGTGTAAATTCTAATTTAAAAGCTTCTGCTTTAAAAGCATCAAAGTCTTCATATAAAGTTTTATTACCATATATAACAAAGATAAACTTAAATCCAGAACCCTTAACATCCGTTACATTGATTAATCTGTTACCACTTTTTTGATAAGTATGACCAAATTCATCTGTTTCATCAGCCTCTAATTCATTTACCCAATTATCATCTTTAGTGTCCCAAGATTTATCTTTTCTAGCAATAAAACCAATTTGATCATCAGCATCATTTGCGATATTAATAACACCAACTTTAAATAGATTAGGTTCTATCCCACCTGATAGACCTAAATTATAATCATAGATAATGTCATCTGATTTTGCCCCTGTTCCAGTTCCCCAGGTCCAAAAATCATCCCAGCCTTCATTACCTCCTGGATTATAATAAACAACTACTACATTTCCAAATCCTGGTTTACCAAAATAAGTTGCTTTTAATGGATCTTGATAATAGACATCAGCAGCACCTTGCATCACATAAACATGCATGGTATTTGAGGTACCTCTAAGGTCCGATACATTGACAAATTTATTGTCAATATCATTGTCCTTATTAGCGTCTACTCCATCTTTATTCCATGTATCTTTTTCTTTTAAGATAACGCCAATTTGATCGTTTGCACCACTACAGATGTTAATTTCGAATACACCACCAAATGCATCAGTACTTGAAGGTGCTATTGTCTTACTACCACCTGTTGCATCATAATCCCAAGTATATAATTCATAATTATCATAATCATCATTATACCGATGATAATGAACAACTAGCTTTGCAGTACATGACTCTTGTGCTTTTACTTCATTTAAAGTTGAAAAACTAATGAATATGGAAAATAATACAAGTAAAGAAAAAATTTTTCTCATTTTTCTTTCCCCCTTACGTATAAATTTAGTTAAGAAATATGGAATAAATATCCATTTATAATTTTTCCTAATTATTTACATTTATACATAATTTTCCAGTAAATGATAAAATATTCTAATTATAAGGCAAAAGAAAAAGAGGTTAGTCCCTCTTTATTCTTTTTCATTAATTTTTTGAATGAGTTGGTCAATTTTATTACCATAATCAGTTGATTCATCATAAGTAAATATTAATTCAGGAATTTTACGCATTTGAACTTTTGATCCAAGGGTTGTTCTAATAAACCCTTTTGCTTTTTCAAGCCTTTTACCAACAGCAATTCTTTTCTCTTGATTCCCTAAAACAGAATAATAGATTTTCGCAAATGATAAATCATTAGTTAAATCAACACCTGTAATGGTAATAAAGCCAACATCTTCTTTTACATCATTTAGAAAGATACGTGATAACTCTCTTTCAATTTGTTTTTCTAATTTTTGAATTTTTATGTTTGCCATAAGATTACCTCGATAGTGATTATTTTACTTCTGTTTCTTCCATGATATAGCACTCAATGACATCATTTAGTTTAATATCATTATAATTTTCAATCGTAAGTCCACATTCATAACCTTGATTAACTTCTTTCACATCATCTTTGAAACGTTTTAAAGTTGATAATTTACCTTCGTAAATAACAACACCATTACGAATTAAACGAACACCACTATTTCTTTTAATTTGACCATTTGTAACCATACAACCTGCAATCGTACCTACTTTAGACACTTTAAAGGTTTCTCTAACCTCAGCATTACCGGTTACTTTTTCTACAAAGACAGGATCTAATAATCCTTTCATTGCTTTTTCAATTTCTTCTATAACATTATAGATAATATTATATAAACGAATTTCAACATTTTCTTCTTTTGCTAGTTCACGTGTTTTTCCTGTTGGTCGAACGTTAAATCCAATAATGATTGCACCTGATGCAGTTGCTAAACTAACATCAGTTTCAGTAATGGCACCAACCCCTTGACGGATGATATTAATCTTAACACCTTCAACATCTAATTTAAGAAGTGATGCTGATAAAGCTTCCAAACTACCTTGGACATCTGCTTTGATAACCAGATTTAATTCTTTTAATTCCCCTTCTTGAATTTGGGCAAATATATCATCTAAAGAAACTGGTTTTGTACCTATTAACTCTGCATCTTTTGATTTTTTAGTACGAGCTTCTGATATTTTTCGAGCTTCTTTTTCATCACTGAAGACCATAAAATTGTCTCCAGCTTTTGGAACTTCATTTAATCCAATAATCTCAACTGGTGTTGATGGTGAAGCTTCAGTTAATGGTTGATTTAAATCATCATTCATTGCACGAATCTTACCAAAAGTATTACCAACAACTAATGAGTCTTGAGTACGTAGGGTCCCATTTTGAACAAGTAATGTCGCTACAGGTCCTCTACCTTTATCTAGTTTGGCTTCAATAACTGTTCCTGATGCTAAACGTTTTGGATTCGCTTTTAAATCAGCCATTTCAGCGACTAAATTAATCATTTCTAATAACTCATCAATCCCATCACCCTTTAAAGCTGAGATTTGACAATAAATCGTTTCTCCTCCCCAAGCCTCAGGAAGTAAATCGAATTCTGATAATTGTTGCATAACTTTTTCAGGATTTGCATTTGGTTTATCTATCTTATTTACCGCTACAATTATCGGACATTTAGCTGCACGGGCATGTTCGATTGCCTCACGTGTTTGTGGTTTAACTCCATCATCAGCAGCTACAACTAAAATTGTTATATCTGTTACTTGAGCACCACGTGCTCTCATTTCAGTAAACGCTGCATGTCCTGGTGTATCAATAAATGATATTGTTTTTCCATTTTGTTCAATTTGGTAAGCACCAATATGCTGTGTAATTCCACCTGCTTCAGTATTTACCACACGACTATGACGAATTGCATCAAGTAAAGTCGTTTTCCCATGGTCAACATGTCCCATGATTGTAACAACAGGAGGTCTACCTTCTAGGTCTTTTTCATCATCTTCAAAAACAATTTTTTCAAATTCAGTTGCATCAGTAACAATCTCATCTTTTAATTCATATCCAGCTTCATTTGCTAATAATTCAACGGTATCACGATCTAATTTTTGGTTGACTGTCGCCATAACACCTAGCATCATTAAATCCTTTATAATTACAGATGCATTTTTGTTTAATTGCTCAGCAACAATCCCGACAGTAATATTACTATTATAAAATATTACGTTTTTATTTTCTTCTTCATGAACAACAGGAATATTAGAAATTCTATCTTCCTTATTTGTTTTAGTTTTATGTTGATTTGATCCTTTTTTCTTTTTACTTCTTACATTATCTTTTTGAAATTCTGATTCCCAATATTCATTTTCAGTGTCTTTCAAATTACTTTTAATTTCCTTAGCAAAATGTTTTTGTAAAAATGAAATTCCCTCATCTGTCAATACTGACATATGATTTTTAATTTCAAATCCTTTATTAATTAAAGCATTAATAACATCTTTATTGTGTAAATTATATTTCTTTGAAAATTCATGTATACGCAATAAAATCACCTCTATTTTGTTATTTTTGTTAGCAACCCCTTACTAAAACCTTTATCACATATTCCAATAGCAACTCGATTACTTTTTCCTATCGCATGGGAAAGATCATTAACCGTTCCATATTCAACAGATGAGACATCATAATAAGCACATTTATCTTTATATTTCTTTTTCGTGTTTGCTGAAGCATCCTTCGCAATCACGACTAAATATACCTGGTTTTTTCTAATATGATTTATAATATTATCTTCTCCAGTAATAACTTTACCCGCTCTATGGGCTAAACCTACATAATTATACCAATCATCCATAATTAATCACCTTTATTTAATAATGAGTATAATTCTTCATAAATATGCTCAGGAACATCAATATCTAGATGTTTATTTAATATTTTTGATTTTTTCGCCTTATCAATTACTTTTTTATTGAGTTGAATATAAGCTCCGCGTCCATTTATCTTTCCGGTTGAATCAACAAAAATCTCATTTTCCTTGTTTTTAACAATTCTTATTAATTCTTTCTTAGGAAATTGTTCTTTCGTAACAACACATTTACGCATCGGTATTTTTCTTTGTTTCATCTAGATCACCTCTAATATTGATAATCAAGTGTGAATTAATATTCAATATTTAAACGTTTTGCATCTCTTTCAGATTTTATATCAATTTTCCATCCTGTTAATTGATGAGCAAGTCTTGCATTTTGCCCTCTTTTACCAATTGCTAGTGATAATTGATCATCTGGTACAATAACTTGTGATTGTTTATTTTTTTCATCAATAATAATTACTGAAATGACTTTTGCAGGAGATAAAGCATTTGTGATTAGTACCTTTGGGTCGCTACTATAAAGTGCTAAATCGATTTTTTCTCCTTTTACTTCATTTATAACACTATTGATTCTTGATTGAGCGGAACCAATACAAGCACCTATTGGATCCACATTTTCATCTTTTGAATGCACAAGAACTTTAGAACGATCACCAGCATCTCTAGCGACTGCTTTTATTTCAACGATACCGTCAAATATTTCTGGTACTTCTAATTCAAACAAACGTTTAATTAAAAGTGGACTTGTTCGAGATAAAAAGATAATTGGTCCCTTAGTTGTTTTCTCAATTTTACTAATGATGACTTTAATTCTTGCATTAGGTACAAACTCTTCATTAGGTAATAATTCTTTTATGGGTAGAATCCCATCAACACGATCTAAATTAATATAAATATTTTTATCATCTCGTCGATTCATTAAACCAGTAATTAAATCTAGTTCTCTATCCTTAAATCGATTATAGACAATTTCTCTTTCTGCTTCAATAACAGCTTGCTGAACACGTTGTTTTGCAGATTGAATCGCAATTCTACCAAAATTTTTAGGGGTTACTTCAATTTCAACAATATCGCCTATTTTTTTATTTTTATTTGTAGCTATAGCGTCTTCTAAAGATATTTCGTTTGATGAATTTGTTACTTCTTCTACTACTGTTTTAACTGCATATACAACTATTTTATTTGTTTTTTCTTTTATATCAATACGTACCTCAGCTGTATCTTTTCCATAACTTTTACGATAAGCTGAGATAATCCCTTGTTCGAAAGCTTCTAGAATTGTTTCTTTAGGAATATCTTTTTCTCTCTCAATTTCTTCTAGTGCTTCAAAAAATTTTTTGCTAATCACTTTTTTTTAGCCCTCCTTAAAATTTTATCGCAAGACGTATCTTAGAAATTTTTTCATATTGAATTTCAATAGTTTTGACAACTGTTTTATCTTTATATCTAAGTGTCAAAACATCATTATCAAATGCGATTAAATCTCCATTGTATTCTTTTGAATTAAGAATAGGCGCGTATAATTTTACATTAACATATTTATTAATAGCGTTTTTAACGTCTTCTTTTGTTTTCAAAGGCCTTTCAGCACCTGGAGATGAAATTTCTAACATATATTCTTGTTTTATTGGATCTTCTACATCCAACACCTGACTGATTCTCTCACTTATAATGGCACATTCATCAATATCAATCCCATTAACAGAATCAACAAGGTATCGTAAAACATAATTTCTTCCCTCTTTCACATATTCAACGTCAACAAAAGAGTATCCCATTTCTTCAATAATTGGTTTCCCTATTTCAGCACATGCATCTAACACAATTGACACTTTTTTAACACCTCGAATTCTAAAGATAAAAGAGTGGGACTGCCCACTCTTTTTCGGTCTTTTTGCATTTATAATTTTACCATATATGAGAAAATTATTCAATATAAAAGTAATTATTTTCTGAAATTATACATTACAATAGCAGCAGCGATTCCTACGTTTAAAGATTCACTTTTACCATTCATCTCGATATATATGTTTTTATGAGCCAGTTGAAGTAAAGTTTCTGAAACCCCATTTCCTTCATTACCCATAATAAATGCCATATTTTGACTTCTTTTAATTTGACTTAAATCCTCACCTTCAAGAGAGGTTCCATAGACTATAACATCATTCTCTTTCAAGTACGAAAGATAACTAACTAAATCTCTTTTTATCATAGGAACACGAAAAATAGCCCCTTGAGTCGCTCTGACTACTTTAGGATTATAAACATCAACTGTTCGTTGATTCATAACAATCCCGTCAAAATTAAACGCATCACAAGTACGTATAATTGTCCCTAAATTACCTGGGTCTTGTATATTATCTAACAATAAAAGTCTGTTTAAAGAATTAAAAGTTTGATTTTCTTGTTGTTTACAAACAGCGATAATCCCTTGAGGTGTTTTTGTATCACAAATTTTATTCATTATTTCATCAGTTACATAATAATGAGGATAACGGTTATATTGATCATATTTTTTATCAGATATGATAACCTCTTTCACAACATTCGCCATATCTGCTTCTTTTACTAAATGTTCACCTTCAACAATAAATAATCTCTCTTTATCTCTCTCTTTTTTACTATTCATTAACTTCGTATAATATTTTACTCTTTCATTCTTACTAGAAGTAAGTAACATATTCTATCACCTTTTATTTTAATATTTCTGAATATTTTGCCTCTATATAGCCTTTAATTACTGGACATGTTGGAACAATAAGCTTATTTCTTTCTTTAGATAATTCAACAAACCGTTCAATCAATAAGCTAGAATAACCCTTTTCTCTTTCCTCAGGAATAACATAAATATAAGTGCCAACTAAACAATCTTCTTTTTCTTCATATAAAATATAACCAACTTTCGAATCATCAACGATTAAATTAATATCATTTTCAGTAATTTCAAACACATTATCATCTCATTTCTAAATAGGTTTTATATTATTTACATAAAAACCCATTAACTACACTTATTATAACACAATCATTCTAAATTAACTAAAAATCGAGTATAGAAAATAAACAAGGAAAAATGAGTGATAATAAAATCACTCATTTATTCCATATATTCATTAATAATAATTTCTTTCATCAAATTTTGAGGTACAAAAATAATTTGAGCAGGTTTAATTAACTTCGCAATAGCATCACCAGTAACAATTAAATCATATATATTATGATTACATGCAATTTTTTCTACTAAATCTTGATGGAAGAGTTCCCATATTTTTTTTTCATAATTGTATATTATTCTTAACTTTATCATTTCTACCACCTCTTAATAAAATGATATCACTTTGAATGATACAATTATGTCATATTATGTTTTAAATCAATTATTTATATAGTAAAAATTAACCTAATGAAATAAATGGGTCTGGGTAAATTTCACCATCAACTAAATCTGCACAAACATTATTAATTATAGAAGACTTCATAGCAACTAACATCATACAAAACAGTAAGATCATTATTAATTTTTTCATTATTTTCCTCCTCAATTATATTATTTTTTCTTTTTTAATTAAATTATAAAGATTTTTATATTCATTTATTGATCTTTCTAAATCACCAATACCCTCATATAAATTAGCTAATTCTTTTCTAGAACGAATAATCATTGCAATATTATTAATGTTAGTAAAATATGGAATGAACGTCATATTATACATTTGAACTGTTTTATTTATGTCATGATTAAATAATTTATATTGAAAATATTTTAAATATATAGATCTATTTTCTTTTTCCATATGAGAGTTATTTATAACTTTATAATATTTTCGTGCTTGTTCAATTTTATTATTTAAAATATGTAAATCAATTAATTCAACATATAACTCAAACACAAAATCTGAATCTTTATTGTGATTTCTAATTAACTCTAAAAAAATATCCTCACTCTTATCATATTCTTTATTTTTTTTGAAAACTAACGCTAAGTTAAATTTTATATTTTTATTAAGTACACCAAAATTTGAATTACTCGTAATCTTCAAACATTCTTCATAAATCATAATTGCTCTTTCAGGAAAATACTTGCTTAATTTAATCCCAATTAATAATTTACATTGAATAGAACGGTAGACATTATAACTTCTAAGAAATAATCCATCTGCTTCTTCAGCATAGTTAATACATTGATAATCATTATTAAGTTTACCCAAGACCCAAGCATATCTATACAAGATACTTGGTTTTGTGATATTCATAGTATCTTGCAATTTCATAGATAAACTTAAATATTTTTCTGCCTTTATAATTTCATTTATTAAAATATAATATATACCTATGTTCTCTAAGTACAATAACAACTCTTCATTTTCAAAATGAATTTGTTGTGCATGAAGTTTTTGAATAATAGTTTCTAACTCATTAATTTTATTATGATTAATATAATAGACGAATTCATATAATTCTAAAAATATATCTGGTAGTTTTTTTATTTTTTCATATTCTTCTTCAATTAACTTATTATTTTTATATTCTATTGCTGTCAAAAAATTATTAATGATTTCTTTATTATGTTTATTCCCTTCATGCGTTAAGTTCTCTGGTATAGGTCTATTCAATTTTTTAAATATTTTACTGATATACCAATTAGAAGGAATGATTTTATTACTTTCAATACGGCTATAGTAAGACACAGAACAAATATCTTTGCATACAGATTCTTGTTTTAATCCTTGTGCCATTCTTTCCTTTCTAATACATGCTCCAATTGTTGTGTTATTCTCCTGATTATTGATTTTATTGATTCGATACAACACTGCCTTTTCAGAAACTCTTATGTTCATGAACAATTTCACCCTACTTCATTTTACCAAATATATAGCTATAACTATAAATCTTTTCATTTGCGCAAATAATAATTATTTAACAAATTATATTTAAGTATAAAAATGATATACATAGTCTACATTTTGTCTAAAAAATTAAGCATTTAAAGTAAAAAAAGTTCACAATTTGTGAACTTTTATCATAAAAATTAATTTATTTGCGCAAAATCGCCTCAAAACTACCTTCTAAATGTTTAACAATTCTATTATAAGCCGCATTTACTTCTTCATCAGTTAATGTTTTTTCAACATTCTCAAATAATAACGAGAAAGCCACAGATTTTTTATCTTCCTCTACATGTTCACCTTGATAAACATCAAATACTTCAACTGATTTCAAAATACTTTTACCTTTACTTCGAATTGCATCTAGTAATACTTGAACATTTATCTCTTCATTAACCACAATTGCGATATCACGTGTTACTGTAGGGTATTTAGATATAGAAGAAAACTTAACCTCTTCTGTTTTTGTTTCAAATATTGGCTCTAAATTAATCTCAAATACATAAGTTTCATTAATATCGTAATCCTTTTGTGTATTTGGATGAATTTGCCCAATAATTCCAATCACATCATTTTTTAATAAAATACTAGCTGATCGCATTGGATGGAATTCTTTTCCTGGATTAGTTTCTTGTATAAATGAAATATTATTTAAAATATTTAATTTGTCGAATACTTTTTCCAAAATTCCTTTCACATAGAAAAAGTCAACGATTTCTTTTTGTTTTTGCCATTTTGTTTCTGATACAACACCAGTACAAGCACCACTTAATAAATAAGTTTCTTGTGGTTTTTCTTGATTATAATCATATTTCTTCCCTAACTCAAATATTAACATATCATCAATATTTCTTGCATGATTATAACTAATAACTTCTACTAAACTATGAATTAACCCTGTTCTCATCATAGAACGTTCTTCACTCATTGGCATTGCTAATTTAATTGGTTGAATATTCTTACTTAAATAATTAAAACAAGAGATATATTTTTCATTAGTTAAAGAGTAGGTCATGACCTCATTTAAGCCACTCGCTAATAATGTATGTTTGATCATTCTTTTCATAGTTTGATTATCTGTTAAAGCTCCAAATGTGTCAGTTTTAGGTAATGTTTTATTCAGATGATGATATCCATGAATTCGAATAATTTCTTCAATTAAATCTTCTCGGATACTTATATCTGGTCTTCTAGTTGGAACTGTTACAACAAATGAACCATCTAAAACAACAAAATCAAATTTTACACGTCTTAATACATCTACTACATCATTTTTTGATAAATCAATTCCTAATACACGATTTATTTTATCTAAAGTAATTTTAATTAATCTTTCATTTTCAACTAAATTTGATGCTACAGATAATTTATCATCAATTTTACCATTAGCGATTTCAACAATTAACTGACATGCTCTATTTAATGCGTAAAGTGTTCTATTAGGATCAACTTGTTTTTCATATCTTATACTTGCTTCACTACGTAATCCTAATCGAGTGTATGTCTTTCTTATTGTTAAAGGCTTGAAGACAGCACTTTCCAATAAAATATCAGTTGTATCATTATCAATTTCAGTGTTTTGACCACCCATCACTCCACCAAGAGCTATTGGTCTTTTTCCATCAGTAATTACTAAGTCACTTGTCATTAATTCTCTCTTGATATCATCTAAGGTTGTAATTGATTCATTATTTTTCGCATTTCTAACCAATATTTCATTACTATTTAGTTTCTTAAAATCAAAAGCATGTAATGGTTGTCCTAATTCTAACATCACATAATTTGTCACATCAACCACATTATTTATTGGTCTAACTCCACAAGCGATTAAAGAAGATTGTAACCATTTAGGTGATTTTTTTATCTGAATATTTTTTATTTTTTTCGCATAATACAATGAACAGTCTTGTGAATCAATTTTTACTTTAAAATGAGGATCTTTAGAGAATGGAACTTTTTCACCAACCGGTTTTTTAATTTCTTTATCTAAAATTGCTGCGACTTCATAGGCAATCCCTAACATAGATAAACAGTCTGAACGATTAGGTGTTAAACCTAATTCTAATATTGTATCATCAAATCCTAAGTAATTAATCGCATCTATTCCAACAACAGCAGCATCATCTAAAACCATAATCCCATTTTGATATTCTTGAGGAACAAGTTTATTTTCAATTCCTAATTCTTTTAATGAGCAAATCATTCCATTTGACTCAACACCACGTAATTTTGCTTTTTTTATTTTCATTCCATTAGGAAGTGTTGCCCCAACTTTAGAAACAATTACTTTTTGACCTTTATCAACATTTGGTGCACCACACACAATTTGCGTCACTTGATCGCCTAAATTAACACTACAAACACTTAATTTATCAGCTTGAGGATGTTTAATTTTTTCTAAAACTTCACCTACAACACAATTTGTTGCGCTAGATAATGTATATACTTTTTCAACTTCAATCCCAGATAGAGTTATTTTTTCAGCTAGTTCTTCTGGGCTTATATCACTTATGTCAACATAATTTTTTAACCATTTTAATGATAATAACATGTTTGCCTCCTTATTATTTTAGCTTAAATTGACGATTAAAACGTAAATCATTTGTGTAAAATTGTCTAATATCATCAATTCCATATTTTAAAATCGCAATTCTTTCTGGGCCCATTCCAAAGGCAAAACCTTGATATTTCTCTGGGTCAAAACCTCCCATTTTTAAAACATTAGGATGAACCATACCAGCTCCTAAAATTTCTATATAACCACTATGTTTACACATCGGACATCCTTTACCACCACATTTTGCACAAGTCACATCAACTTCTACACTTGGTTCTGTGAATGGAAAAAAAGATGGACGGAAACGAATTTCACGATCTTCACCAAACATTTTCTTCACAAAAAATTCTAATGTTCCTTTTAAATCAGACATGGTAATATCTTCATCAATCACTAATCCTTCAATTTGAACAAATTGATGAGAATGTGTCGCATCATCATCATCACGACGATATACTTTACCAGGACAAATAATTTTTACTGGTCCTTTACCATTATATTTTAACATCGTTCTAGCTTGTACAGGTGATGTATGTGTTCTTAATAATAATTCTTCAGTAATATAAAATGAATCTTGCATATCTCTTGCTGGATGACCTTTTGGTAAATTCAACATTTCAAAATTATAGTAATCATGTTCTACTTCAGGTCCTTCAGCAACAGAATATCCCATTCCAATAAATATATCTTCAATCTCTTCAATAATTTGGTTGGTTATATGCGTGTTTCCAATGTTTTGTTTACGAGCAGGTAGTGTTACATCTATAAATTCTTCTTTCATCTTCTTCTCAATCATGATAGCTTCTAAATGTTTTGTCTTTTCATTAATTGCTTCTATAATTTTTGCTTTAGTTTCATTAGAAACTTGTCCAAATTCTCTTCTCATTTCAGGTTCTAAATCTTTCATAGATTTCATTGCTTCCTGAATAGGACCTTTTTTACCAAGATATTTTATTCTAATATTATTGATTTGTTTTACATCTTGGCAATTATCAACTTCTTTTAAAGCTTCTATACCAATAGTTTTTAATTTCTCTAACATTGTATCACCTTTCTTTTATAAAATATAAAAACGCCCTTAAAATATAAGGACGTCTGCAAACGTGGTACCACCCTAATTGTGAACAAAGTTCACCACTCGATAATGATAACGGATTTCCCGGATGCGATTAACATCATTCAAAAGGCGAATTCATTAGTCTAAATTATAAGTATACTTTCAATCTAGGGTATACTCTTCCTGAATAATCAGCATCTAATTACTAATCCTTTATCAATATTTTGTCTATTCGTTACTATTATACTGTATTCTTTTTACAAAATCAATATCTAACAACTACCACATTGAATATCTTGACAGACATGTTCTTGTGAGCATGTATATTGAGGGATATAATGATGGCGATAAATCTTATGATTTACAATATGCGTATGATTTCGACAAATGTGTGGTACATCACAATAGCAACAGCGATGAATTACCCTACAACGAGGCATTGGTTCTGGTTGAGGACAACATCCCATTGGACGATTTTGAAAATACACTAACGTCACCCCCTACTGATATACGAGTCACTACTATACTATGATACTGATTTAAACTTCCTTATAACAAATGCCCCATTATTAATATTTATTTAAATTCTTTCTTATAATCCTATGATTAGGATTTATGGTATCAAGTAATTGATAAAAATTCTTAGAATGATTATGATGAATAAAATGACATAGTTCATGATTAATCACATAATCAATTGTCTCAATATTGTATTTAATAATGTAACTATTTAAATTGATTTTATTTTTAGTATAGTAACAAGTTCCATATCTACTTTTCATTTTCCGAATCGATAGTGATGGATAAGGAATTGAAATAATCTCATTAAAATGTTGATGACAGTGTTTCAAACGAAGCGGTAAAATTTTTTTTGCTTCTTCTTTATAAAATAAATCAATGGAATCGTTTAATGAAAACGGGGTATAAAAAATAATCTGATCTTTGTTTATTTCATAAAAGAAATTTTTATTTTCAACCGTCTTAATTTCATAGACTTTTCCTAAATATGGCATTTGATTAGGTAAAAGAGATAGACGTTTCTTATTATGAATCATTTTCACAATTTTATCATGATGTTTTAAGATTAAATAATCAATCTCTTTTTTTGATGTATATTGATTAGTATTCACAACAATATTAAATGATTCGTCAATGCGAATATAAGTATTTTTTATGTTTTTCCGATTAATCACAATTGAATAATTATCTATAATTTCTTTATTTTTATTTTCTTTCATTTTAGACCTCGAATGTATAAAATATATAATAACCTAAAAACTATATTTAGGAGGTTGAAACATATGGATATAAATATTAGACGGGCAGTTTTACAAAACATGAATAAATCAACATTTGATGATGTAAAAGCAACTGTAGACGATGCTATGTCAAGTGGTGAAGAAAAAATGTTGCCAGGATTAGGTGTTTTATTTGAAGTATTATATAAAGCTAGTGATGATACTGGTAAACGAGATATCCTAAATAAACTCGTACAAGGTTTACAATAATTCTAAAACCAACACAAATAAATGTGTTGGTTTTTTCTTAGATTCCGAGTTCTTCATATACTTCTTTTAATAAATCAGGTCTATCAGTAATTATTCCATCAACACCCATATTAATTAATTTGATCATTTCATCTTTGTCATTTACTGTCCAATAAAAGACTGACATATTATGTCGATGGGCATCATCTATAATTGATTGCTTAACTATATTAGTATAATAAATATCATTTTCTTTATCATATGTTGTTAATTTTTTTCTAATAAATCCTGGTAATTTTTTTACTAAATCAAGTTGTGAATCAGGTATTACCTCTTTATAAGGAAGTATTAAAGCACCATCTTTAGGACGGTAAAAGAAATCTACTTTTAAAATAGAATATAATACAAAATTTGTAGAATCTTTAGTAGCAGTAGAAGTCATAACTGAATTATTTGATTTTTCTTGAAATAATTTTGTTATGGTATCATCAAAAGAAGAGACAATGACTTGATTTTCCATTTTCTTATCTTTAATTAAAGTTAACAGAGCATCTACAGCTTCTTTAAATATCTCTTTTCCACTATGTTCAACGGTATCTTTTAATTCCAAAATATATTTCTTATCAGGATAAGTATTAAATAAATCAATTAATTTTGCTGGTTTTAACTTTGGTAAAATTTCAGAATTAGGTGATTCAAATGGTTTTTCATTTTCAAGATTTACAAAATCGATAGCGAAATTTTGTTTCTCTTGGATTATTTCTTGATAGGATAAATCTTTAATAGTTTTTTCTTCTCCTTGATCATTAATAAAAGTTACGTCATGATGCGAAATTAATATATCATCTTTTGTGAGACATAAATCAATTTCAAATACATCATATCCATCATTATCTAATTGTTCAAAAGAATAAATTGTATTTTCTGGATATAATAGTTTAGCGCCACCATGAGGTATAATTAATGGTCTTTCACCTTCCTCAACTATCCAAGGATTTGTATTAGGATATTTCGGTGCTATCGGTATAATTTCTAAAAAGATTATAACAGAGATTACAATTAATAAAAAAATAAAAATTGATTTAAGGATTTTCATTCTATCACCCCATTAAAATTTTCACTCTCATTATACCATATATGAATTGAAATAAATATAAAAAAATGGCATAAAAATCTTTATGCCATTAATGATGTTATCATATAAAATATAATATTAATCATATAAGATATGTTGAACATTATCTTTATTTAATCGTTTAATCACTTCAACCATTAATTTAATCGCATTTTCATAATCATCTCTATGAATAATTGAAGTATGTGAATGGATATAACGTGTTGGAAGACAAATTCCTAATGATGGTACACCTTCATGTGAAACATGAACTGCACCTGAATCTAATCCTCCTCCACTCATTGATTCAAACTGATAAGGAATATTTAATTCGTTTGCGATATCTAAAACAAACTCTCTTAATCCTTTATGTCCAACCATTGTAGCATCATACAATACAATTTGAGGCCCTTTACCTAATTCAGCATCAGCTGCTTCACCAATCCCTGGTGTATCTCCAGCGATTCCAACATCAGTTGCGAAACAAATATCTGGGTTAACTTTAAATCCAGAAGTTTTAGCACCACGTAGTCCTACTTCTTCTTGAACAGTTCCTACGGCGTATAATGTAGAAGCTATTTTTTCATTTTTAAGCTGTTTTAAAACTTCAATCGCAATCGCACAACCAATACGATTATCCCAAGCCTTCGCTAATAAGTATTTATCATTAGCCAATGTTCTGAAATCAATGTATGGAGTAATCATATCTCCAGGTTTAATTCCTAATTTTTCAACTTCTTCCTTACTACTAACACCTAAATCAATAAACATATTTTTTATATCAACTGGTTTTTTGCGTTCTTCAGCTGATAATATATGTGGAGGTTTAGAACCAATAACGCCATGATAGGTGTCCCCTTTACTATTAGTAATGGTAACTTGTTGAGCTAACATCACTTGATTCCACCAGCCACCTAATGTTTGAAATTTAATAAATCCTTTATCAGTAATTTTCGTTACCATAAATCCAATCTCATCAAGGTGTCCTGTTAACATAACCTTTGGTCCATTTTCTTCACCATTTAAAACACCAATGATTGAGCCCAAATGATCATAATTAATTTCATCAGCATGTGGCTCTAAATATTTTTTCATAACTTCTCGTGCTTCTCGTTCATTACCTGGTACGCCATTAGCATCTGTTATTTCTTTTAACATGGTCAACGTTTCATCGTAATTTCCCATAATATTCCTCCTTTATAAATCTATTATTATTATACCGATAAGCAAGCCTAATTTCAAACCTTTTGAATAAAAAATAAAAGCCGAATCATATTCGACTTTATTTTATGCATTAATCTTTAATTTATATCAGCAGAAGGACGATTGTCATCAATTGGTTCATCAATTATTTCAGGATTAATTTTTTCTTCTATTGTTTTTGGGTCTTCTATCACTTTTTCATTTTTCTTTCCTAAATAGTCACCCATTTTTTGTATATTTCCTTTTTGAATACGGTAACGATTATATCCATTATATGATCGATAGCCAAAGTAAATCGATAATAATATTGAAAGAATCATTAAAGCAATAACAATTTTTCCTTGTTTTAAACTATTTGTATATAAATACAAGAATCCAAATGAAATAAAGACAATATGCATAATAAATGAGATAATATCATGTAATTCATAACGTTTCGCAGTTGTCCAAAAATGACAAATACCACGAACAAATAGTACAAGTCCAATTAAACGACTAAAGCTAATAATTGACTTACTGTCTTTAGCACTCTCAGGGAAAAACAGTAGTATTACGCCTACAATAACCGCAATTAATAATTCAACAAACATCACAAGTACATAATCCTTTTCATCTCGTGAAGAAAGAATTGGTTTAATTCTCATCAAAGTAAAGAATAATACACCTAAACCTGTGAACTGAATAACTAATAAACCTACTTCTTTTGTTCCATGAACAATCATTAAGATGAATGCAACTAATAAAACTAAAGAAGACAGTCCTTCTAATACCCAATTATAATCTTTTAATTTAATCATTATACAACCTCCTTTAGGTTATTTTCTTTTAATAAATTTTGTTAAATACGATAAAAAGGTAATAACAGAAATCGCTTCTATCGCAAAGATTCCACCAAATATTCCATACATCTCTAGTTTACGGAAATATTTACTACCAAAACTATCAAACAGCACTTTTATTTGTTTTGGTTCCATGGAACTTATTTCACGAACAGTTACTTCTTTTAAATCAACTGCTTGTAATAATTCTAATAGATTCTCTTCAACAACATCATAAGTAGAATTTATCACATCATTTAGGATTTGTAACTTCAAATCATTATCAACTAATCTAGTAAAGTCAGAAACAGTTAAGGTAAATAAATTGTATAACTCATCATTTATCACATCTTCAAAATGACGGTCAATCGTTAATTTCTTAATTAACTTTTTAATATCTTGTTTTAAGAACAAACCATCTAATAATTGATCTAATGGAATATTCACTAAATGCTTAAACATAAGGTCAATTAATTGTACAATATTTTGTTTTAAGAAATCATTTTGATTTAATGTGACAATTAATTTATTAACAAAACGATTAATCTCATCTTCTGATATACCAAGTGTTAGATTTCTTACTTTATTTGATAAAATTTCTTTTGTGATAAATTTATTTATCAATAATGATACATCAAAAACAATCTTATCTTTTCTATTATTTAGCGTTTCATATGTCCCATTATTAACTAAAACAAAGATATCATTAAATTTAGTGATAATATCATGTGTACTATGAATATCTAAAATATCATATAGTTTCTCAGATTCAAAATCGTAGAAATAAGTCATGACAACATGAATAAAACGTCTTGTTTTAATTTCAATTTCTTTACTTTCGAAAACTTCAGATAAGAAATACTGTAACTCTTCTTTTCTTAATTCTAGTTTAGCATCCTTTAATCTTATTTTTCCCAAATTATCAAAGAAATTAGTAAATTCATTATTTAATGTATCAATTTTCTGAGAAATAAATTCAGGTATTCTACTTTCAATAATTCGATAAACTGTTTCACGAATTAGCTTATCCCCGTTTATAGCTTTATAACCAACTTGTTGGACAACAGTTAATTCATCAATCACACGTTTTGTAACTGAATCATTAATATCATCTCTATTACTAATTAACCAGATTTTAACAGATTCATCAATTCTTTCTAAAATCGTTGACATATTAAAATTGACTAATTCAATAAAACGTCCACCAAATAATTCATCAATACTATCATTATTATTTAATATAGTTGTTATTTCTGTAATAACATAATTTGATAATGATCTTTGTTTTTCTCTAGAATACAGATATGATGAAACTAAATTATATAAAAAGTTTTCAACACTCAGTTTTGTGGTCTCTGGTAATACATCATCTAGTTTTTTATTGATAACGCTATTAATTTTATCGCTATACCCTTCTGTTATGTTACTTAAGAAATTACTATTACTAAACTTTTCAACAAATTTTAGTACTTCGTTTTCAATTAAATTATTAATTTTATTTTCAACCGTATTAATATTTAAATCTTCTGATAATTCTTTAATTGTCTTACCAGATTTAAATTTATTAGCTAAATAATGACTAATTGAATCACTTGATTCGTTAATCTTTTCAGTAAAGATATTTGCGAATACTTGAGTAAAAATACTTATTTCAATATTATTATAATTAAATTTTAATACTTCATCAGTAAATTTAGTCGCTAACATAGAATTATTATCTCTAAGATACTTAATTATATAAATGGTTGATTGTTTAACGATTTTCGAACTTTTTTCATTTAAATAGGTTTTTAATACCTTATAATCATCTTTTTCAATATTTTTCACAAATTCACTTTTTAGTTTAGTTTCATTATGAATTACCATATTGTTAATACTGTCTTCAGATAATAAATTATTTGAGACCACATTTCCCATCGCTCGTGCTAATACAGGAATTTGTTTTGGGATAATCCCTTGTAGACGTTTAATCCCCAATAATGGCTTGTAAGGTCTAAAGATAAAGAAGATTGCGATGACATTTGTTAAATACCCTAGTAAAGCATATAATCCTATGCTTGATAAAAGAACAACTGCATCCCTAAATTCTAAAATTTTACTAAAACCTCTAAATTCAACAAAATAATAGCCTAAAAATAATCCTACAAATCCACCTAAGAAGGCACCCACAATGGTTAATGGTTTTAATTCTCTACCCATAAATTCTTGCATCATCTCAAGGACTTCTTCATTACTTAAGCTCTTAATATTATCTTCAACGACTTTTGCTATATTTCCTTCTAAAACATTACTTAATCCATTATCTAAGTAATCCATAATTGCATTTACAACATTTTCACTTAAGTTATCAATTGAATTCACTTGATTAAATAAATCATGAACCTTATAGTTTTTATTGTCATCAATTAAATTTCTTAATGATTTCATGATAACATCTATAACAACATCACTTTTTAATACAACTTCTTTATTTTGTTTAATGACTGATGACAAATCATGATTAACAAAATAATTATTTAAATGTTTGTAAACAATATCTAAAATTTCATCATGATTTTTAGTTAATTGTTTACTAATTCCATCTTGAAATGAATGCGCATAATCTGATACTTTAGATTCTAATATAAAAGTATCAATTGGCATTTTTGTAATTCCTTTTAAAGATTGACTAATTTGTGTTTTAACAAACGCTAATACATCTTCATTATAAATAATTTGTTTTGTAATAATGGTAACTGTTAAATGATTAGCGAATGGCTTAAAGTTTAATTTAAATAACTCATTAATCGTTTTATTTAAGAAATCAGCATGTTCTATATCTTTTGATAAATAACGTTCACATAAAAAGGTTAAAATACGATGAACTTGAGTAGCGATTAAATTCGCGGTCAAAATATTATTTTTTTCTAATTCATTAATAATACTAGCGATACTTTTTTGGTGAAGTAAATCAACTACTTGTTCTGATACTGTATTTGATAAATCTTTAATATCAATTCCTTTTAACAATTCAACAATTTTATTGATAATATCATATTTTTGCGTAAAGTTCTCAATTAAAAACATTCTAATAGCTGATAATATCAATCGCTTTATCGTTTGTTGATCATATATCGTTTGATCAATTGAAGATTCGATTAATTCTTCAATTTCATGACTGTTTCTTTGAACAATTTCTATTAGTCGGTCAATTATACCTGGTAATTGATTTTCAAGAAATTTCTCAACTTCAATTCTTAAATCACCAGTAAATAATTCAATGATTGGTTTATCAATTTTCTTTAAAGCAATAAGTAATCCTTCACAAAATACCTCAATAGATTCTTTTGAATTTGGATTTTTTAAGTATTCAGTAAATAAATCATATAGTTTTTCTAAACTCTTTTCTGAGATAAAATAACTTATTTTCTTATCACCGATATATTTTTCTATTTTTTCTACAAAAGTATCAAAATCTAAATCACGATATAATTTACTAATCAGCGTTTGTATATCTCGGTCATTTTTATATCGCATTTCATCAAAGATATTATTTAGTAATTCATTTAAATTATTAATAATGATATTAGTGATTTCTTCACCAATTAATTCATCTAATGAAACTTCATGATAATTTTTATATAAATCTTTAATAACTGTTTCTAATACACGTTGATCTTTAACAACGGTTAAAATTTGGTCTGTAATAGAGACTGATAAATTATAAGCTTGCTCACTAGATACAATATCATTCAGTTCAATACTTTTACTCATTTCAATAAAGGTTTTTGTTAAATGATTTTCTAAATATTTTCTTAAAAAATCAATTACATTATCAATTGATTTATCAAAACCAGGTAAGTCATTCAATTTAACATTTTTTATATTCTTAAAAATAGCCTCATTAAAAAAGGAGACAACTGTCTTTGATACAGCATCTTTTAGCTCTTTCTTATGAAATTGACTTTTTAATGTATTATGATTAATTATTTCTTTTTCAACTAATAAAGAAAGGTTCTTCTCTAGGTCCTTACGTGTTTTAACGATTACTCCACCTAATTTAAACCTTCCAAATCCATACTCACGAAACAACATTTTAATCGCTACATCATTTGTTATATAACCTGTCCATGCGCCTGTTAATACCATAATAATTATAAAGATTGGAACTGGTAAATCGAACATGGGATGACACCCCCCAAAATTTTTATGACTTAATAAATTTTATCACAAAATTAGTGTTTTTTCAACAAACTAATCTTGTAATACCGTTATTTACCAATCTAATTTTTGATAATGAGACCAATGTTTAGGAAACAATTTTACATATTCATAATTTAAGTATCGACTATCGATTAAAAGGGCAATCCCCTTATCATTTTCATCACGTATCACACGTCCAACTGCTTGTAATATTTTATTAAATCCTGGATACATATAAGCATATTGATAACCTTTTTGATAAACTTCATTAAAGTAATTTTT
Source organism: Mycoplasmatota bacterium (assembly GCA_018394295.1). Lineage (NCBI taxonomy): Bacteria > Bacillati > Mycoplasmatota > Mycoplasmatota bacterium. The sequence continues at coordinate 981,282 of CP074573.1, read as the reverse complement.
TAACTCATTACGAAAATCATCAAACATTGGTAAACCAACTCCTATGACACCAACACCATTTAATTTTTCTCCTTTTAAATCAATACCTTCAGCAAAAATACCACCTAATACTGCAAAACCAACGATATTTTTTTGACTCTCATCAAATTGTTCTAGAAATATTGTTTTTTCATATTCAGTCATATGCCGGTTTTGTTTTAATATAACCGCATCAAATTCATTGATTTTGATAAAGATATCATATACAAGTTCTAAATATTGGTAACTCGAAAAATAAATCATATATTTTCCACCATTTTCTATCAACGATTGTATTTGATAAGCAATTTGATATTTTGTATCATCTCGTTGATTATATTTGGTTGATATATGATTATTAATATAAAGTTGTAAGTTTTCTTGTTTAAATGGCGTTTCTAATATCAGTTGTTCACTGAATTGGTCGCCACCTAATAAGGATAAGTAATAATCAATTGGGTGTAATGTAGCAGAAAAAAAGATGGTTGCCAAAACAGAATCAGTTCGTAATTTAATTAAATCTCGTGGATTCAAACAGGTGATTTGATAATCACATGTTTCATAAGAACTACGAATCCAAACCATAAAATCATCATTATAAAATTCAGAAATTTTTAAAAAGTTATTCAAATCAAAATAACAATTTAATAAATCTTCATCAATCTCAATTTCATTATCACGTGCTTTATCAAAGTATTTTTCTAATTTACTTAATAATGAAGAAAGATCATTTAATAAAACCTCATCTAAATCAAGAAATTTCATGGTTTTCTTATGGGAAGCTTTTAGATGATTTTGATATTGTTTAAGTTTAGTGATAATGGCTTGTGATGACTTAATGATTTCTTTTTCTTCACCTACAAGATCTAATATCTCATGAATAATCTTAAAATTAACACTAGCAGTAAACATGCCACAAACTCGATCATACATATTATGTGCTTCATCAATTAAAAATAAAAAATTGCTTGTATCAAAATCAAAAAATCGACGTAAGTAAACTCTAACATCAAAAACATAATTATAATCACAAATGATTAAATCAGAAAATAAAGCAAGTGTCAGTTGATATTCAAAAGGACATACTTTATGATTTTTGGCATAGGAAACAATACTTTCTAGATTAAAATCATCTTCATTTTGAAATATATCAAAAACTGCCTCATTAATACGACTATAAAAATCTTTTGCATAAATACAATCTTGTGGATTACATCTCACACAATCATTCAAACAAATCTTCTCTTTAGCTGTTATGACAAGCGATTTTAATTTTAAGTTACTATTTTTTCGCATTAAATTAATCGCATTTCTTGCGACATCTTTAATCATTGATTTTGAAGTTAAATAAAAGATTTTATTATCTTTTTTATGGATTGATTGAATAGCAGGATAGATAGTACCTAGACTTTTTCCAATTCCTGTTGGTGCACAGACAAATAAGTTTTTCTTTTCAGTGATGACTTCACTGACTTTATCAATTAATTCACGCTGCCCATGCCGATAATTATCAAAAGGAAATGTTAATGTTTTTATACTATCTAGTTTCATCTCATGATAATGATTTAGTATTTTTTGAAATTTTAAAAATTCATTAAGGGTATGATTAAAAAAAGTTTCAAGCATAACAAAAGTATAATTTTTTGTAAAAAACTTTTTTTCATAGGTATATTTATTGACATACATCACTGAAATAGCAAGTTCTAAGTCTTTATCTAAATTAAAATGATGAAAAAGCATATATCCATAAAATTTAGCTTGAGCAAAATGCGCCAAATACGTATCTTCCTCTAAATTATCAAATGTATGTGTGCTTTTAATTTCTATCAGATGATAAGTATCCCCTTGTTTTTCTAATAAATCGATACGACCTTGTATATGAAAGTGGTAATCATCAAACTCACTTTCAATTTTTACATAAACTTCTTTATCACATTGATATTGTTTTTGAACATCAAGATGAATTAAAGTTCCATCACGCATATTATTTTTTTGTGCCATGACAGAAATAATATCACCTTGAGCATAAACATAATCAACAATATCATGAACAGATGCATTTATTTCTTTTTTCAATTTAATCACCATTCTTATCTTATCATAACTAATGCTTATTAAAAATAAAAATTTTCATAAATACCTTAAAAAAAGAAAAATGGTTATAGAAGTTACTATAACCACCCATTCATTATCGTCTTTGTCTGTCATGATCTTGGTTTTCAGGCAATACATCATTTAATTCATTATTAGCTTCATTTATTCGTTGTTCAAAAGCTTGTTGTTCTACATTTTGATAGATAGGTTCAACACCCATATCATTTGTTTTACCTTCTTCAACTTCTATTTCTCTATCAATATAATCTTCTGAAAACTCTTCTCGGTAGGAATAAGTACCTGGATATTGACTTGATAAACGGTCATAGTATTCATCCGAATCAAAGTTCTCTCGAGTATCAGAATCTCGTGCTTGTCTTAATAAATCACTAATAAATACGATTAATAACAAAAAAATAATAATTCCTAAAATATAATATCCCATAAAATCACCTTTCATTTTTATTTTTGAATTTGATTAATTGACATCTTTTAAATAATAATTTCTTTACTTGTTGATCATTTTTTTTAATTCTATCGATGAAGTAAAATAACAAACAACCAATCAAGGTTCCTATTAATAAATAGTGTTCTATCAATTTCATCACCTAATATTATTTTTATCGATATTAAATTAATTATTCCTTATAATATCTATATAAAAAAAAAGCGCAAAAGCGCTTGTTAATCTAAATCTCTTTTATAATCACATTCTTTATTTTCACAAATAATAGCTTCACCATTATTTGTTAGAATATTACCACATTTTGGACAAGTTTCATCTATTGGCATATTAACCACGATATTTTTACATTTTGGATAATTGCTACAAGCGTAAAACTTTTTGCCTTTATATCTACCTTTTTTGGTTATTCTTTCCACAAAATTACCCTTATGACATTTTGGACATTCAATATCTAAGGAGATAAGATTATTTTCTTCTTCATTCTCTTTTTTAATATATTTACACTCAGGATAACCACTACATCCAATAAATTGACCATATCTTCCATTACGGATAAGCAGTTGTTTCCCACATTGTGGGCAAAATTCATCAATATATTTTGGTGGTAGTTTCTCCATTTTTTCATTGGCATATTCTAACATTGGTATAAAGAAATCATAAAATTGTTTTAATTCCTCATGCCAGATTTTTTCACCTTGTGCAATATCATCAAGATTTTCTTCCATGTCTTTTGTGTAAGTTACATTAATAATTTTATTGAAATATTCTTGAAGTTTGTCACTTGTAATGACACCTTGTTCCGTCGGAGTAAATCTCTTATCTTGAGCAGTGACATAATTGCGAGCTTTTAATGTTTCCATTGTTTGGGCATAGGTTGATGGTCTTCCTATTCCAAGTTCCTCCATCTCTTTAATTAATTTCGCTTCTGTAAAACGACTTGGAGGTTGAGTAAAGTGTTGATTATCATTAATTTCAATTAAATTAACTAACTCATCTTTTTCTAAACTTGGTAATATATTATTTTTTGTATCTTCATATTCTTTATATACTTTTAAGTAACCATCAAATACTAGTTCTTGACCAGTTGACTTAAATTGATAACCATGATTACTAATAATCACTGTTGTTTGATTTAACATGGCTGGTTTCATCAATGAGGCTAAGGATCTTAAATAGATTAATTTGTATATTTTAAATAAATCAGGAGTTAAATACTTTTTAATAGATGCAGGTGTTCTATTAATAACGGTTGGCCGAATCGCTTCATGCGCATCTTGAGCATTTTTATTTTTCTTAAATTTCGGTTCACTAACGGAGTAATCACTTCCATAAGTACTTGTAATATAGTTTTTAGTGTCACTAATAAATTCTTTTGAATAGCGTACTGAATCAGAACGCATATATGTAATCAAACCAACTGGATTTCCATTGATTTCAATTCCTTCATATAGTTTCTGTGCTAAACTCATTGTTCTCTTCGCATTAAAATTTAATTTATTTGATGCTTCTTGTTGAAGTGTAGACGTTATAAAAGGTTGTTTTGGATTCTTTGATTTCTTTTTCTTTACAACACTTGTTACGATATAATCTTCATCTAAAGCTTCTAAAATTGCTTGTGCCTCTTCATTTGAAGCTATTTTAATATTTTCATTATCTTTAGCATATAAATTTCCATCAAATGATTGGTTATCTTTTTCAAAAACAGCATCAATTGTGTGATATTCTTCTGACACAAAACTTTGAATTTCTTTTTCTCTATCGACAATTAACTTTAGGGCAACCGATTGAACACGTCCTGCTGATTTTGATTTAATCTTAGATTGAAGTAGTTTAGATAATTTAAAACCAATAATACGGTCTAATATTCTTCGTGACTCTTGTGACTTAACTAAGTCATAATTAATTTGACGAGGGTTTTCAATCGCTTTAATAATCGCATTTTTTGTAATCTCATTAAAAACCACTCGATAAACTTTTTTATCATTTTCTTCATCTAAATTTAAAACATCAAATAAATGCCAACTGATTGCTTCTCCTTCGCGGTCGGGGTCGGTCGCTAAAAAGATTTCGTCCACATCTTTTACTGCTTTCTTTAATTGTGTAATAACCTTTTTTTTGCCCTTAATAACGGTATATTTAGGTTTGAATTCATTCTCAACATCGACACCCAATCCACCAGGTCCTGATTTCGCTAAATCACGTATATGACCAACACTTGATAAAACAGTATAGGATTCACCTAAGTATTTTTCGATTGTATTTGCCTTCGCTGGCGATTCAACAATTACTAATTTCTTCCTCATTTACTTCACCTAGTATTCTGTAATATTTATTCATCTATATATTATGATAGAAAACATTAAAATTTGCAAGTAATTATTACTTAATATTTTCTAAAATATCAAAAATATTTGTGACAAGATTCGCACCTTGCTTAATTAAGTTGTTTGTACCAACACTATTTTCATCAAAAATGTGGTTTGGAATAACAAATATATCTTTCCCTTGGTCTAAAGCATAATCACAAGTAATCAAAGTTCCACTTTTTTCTTTTGCTTCAATAACAAGTACACCATCTGATAAACCACTCACAATTCGATTTCTAAACGGAAAATGCGTCTTAGTCGCTATCGCATTAGGCGAATATTCACTTATCAATAAATGATTTTTCCCTATTTCCTTAGCTAAACCTTGATGTGATTTAGGATACACTTGTTTAATCCCCGACCCTAAAATCGCAATTGTTTTACCATTTGCCTCAATACAGCTATTGTGAGCAATACTATCAATACCATATGCTAACCCGCTAATAATATGAATTTGATGTTTTACTAGTTGTGGTACAATTGTCTTTGTAACTTTTTCACCATAGGATGAATATTTTCTAGAACCAATAACCGCTAAAACATTCGTATTTAATAAAGATAAATCTCCTTGATAAAATAAAATTAAGGGCGGCATAAAGATATTTTCTAATTTTTTGGGATAACTTCTATCTAATATTGTTACATATTCAATATTATGATAAAACAAATCATTTTTAATACATTCACTGTTTAATTGTTTATATTGAAGATACCTTTTCTGAAGTACTTTCTTTAAAATAGAATCTTCAATTTTTTTCGATAAATACATTTTTTTTAAAATTTGATAGATTTCATTAATTTCTAAATCTAAATAATGAAGTTTGAGTAGAATATCTTTCACATCACTCATATGGTTCACCTCATTATTTATATACGATTAGTTATTAACAATTAAATAAATTTGTTTCATTTTTTATCATCGATTTTATCGGTTCAAATGATTTACGGTGTATTGGTGTTACACCATATTTTTTTAAGGCATTTAAATGTTCTTTCGTTCCATAACCTTTATTTTTTTTAAAATTATAACCTGGATATTCTTTATCTAAATCTTGCATGAGCCGATCACGGGTAACTTTCGCAATAACACTTGCAGCAGCAATCGAAATACTTTTTTGATCTCCTTTAATAATACTCGTTTGAGGAATATCAATTTCTAACTTCATCGCATCAATTAATAAATGTTTTGGTTTAACTGAAAGGTTTAATATTGATTTAATCATCGCTATTTTTGTGCTATTGTAAATATTAAATTTATCTATATCACTTACATCAACAATTCCAACACCATAACTAATAGCATTGTTTATAATTTCATCGTAGTAGTAATCTCTTTTTTTAGCTGATAATTTTTTTGAATCATTTAAGCCTGGTAAATAAAACCCATTTGGTAGAACAACACTACTAGCTACAACAGGTCCTGCAAGCGGTCCACGACCCGCTTCATCAATACCAGCAATTACTTTCACTTTTCGATTAATTAAGTCATTTTCAAATGCGCTCATATCGATGTATTTACTATATTGAAGATATTCTTTTTCGTTTTTTGAATCATCACTATTCTGTAATATTTCTTCTATTAATTTATTTAATGTTAAGTCATTTTCCTGAATCATCTTATCACCATTTCTACAAACATATTTCACATTATATCACATCGTATCTTGTGTGTAAAACAAAATTTCAATTTATACATGATATAAAAAAATAATTCATCATATAATATTAATGGTGATATTTATGAATAAAGAATTCAAATTAAGTATTCTTGAAATGACCATTTTATTACTCACCGCTCAAGGTGAAATATATGGTTATGACATAGCACAAAACATATATAATTTATTATCTTTAGAAGAAGGAATTACTTATCCAGTAGTAAAAAAATTGACAAATGAAGGTTTATTACAAGTAAATAACGAAATAATTGAAAATTTAGGCACAAGAAAGTTTTATCATATCACAAAAGATGGTATAATAAAATTAAAGAAGGATACTTCTATTTATCTAGATATTTCGGATAAAATTTATCAATTAATGAAAGGACTTGAGTTAAATGAATAAAGAGAAATATATTATTGAATTACGAAAAAGATTATCTCTTTTAGATCCTAAAGAAGTTGAAGATATTGTTGTTGAATATTTAGATTATATTAAACAAAAACAAAATGAAGAAATATCAGAAGGATTAGCACTAGAACAATTAGGGAATGTTAATGATCTAGCGAAAAAGATATTAAAAAGCTATAAAATTTCTGATAGGTATATTAATCTTTTTATTGGCAAAGAAAAAGTTATCGATGAAATAAATGATTTTGTTGAAAAATTAGCTGATGTGTCAACTACTGTATATAGTAAAATTGAAGAATCTGTTTCAGAATTTGCCAAAACTACAGGACATTTCGCCAAAAATGTGTTTAAAGAAACTAGAAAATTCGGTGAAGAAAAAATTAATGAAGTCAAAAATATCATTAAAAATACCAATAAAACAAATGAGACCACAACTGAATCTGATGATACTGATGATACTGATTATGAAATAATAGAATAATAATTCAAACAAAAAGATAGAGTTCAAACGATAACTCTATCTTTTTTATTCTATTTCACTTGGAATCTCAAGGGTTAATTTCCCTAACATTTCATTTCTAATTTCATATAAAATAAGATCTATTACTTTATCATAATTGACACGATTGCCTGGTAATAGACAACCTCTATTACGACCTATTTTTTCCATTATCTCAAGATTATTATCACTTAATTCATCAAGTTTATAACGTTCTTTTAGTTGTTGTGGGTAATTTGTTTTTAAAAAGTCCAAGGCATAAATAGCAACATCATCTAATGGTAAAATTTTATCTTTTATCGCACCGGTTACAGCTAATCGTAATCCAACGGTTTGATCTTCAAACTTTGGCCATAAAACACCTGGTGTATCTAAAAGCATCATTTCGTTTTTGACATTAATCCATTGTAAGTTCTTTGTTACACCTGGTCTATCACCTGTTTGAGCTACTTTTCTTTTGGCTAATGTATTAATAAGGGTTGATTTACCAACATTTGGTATACCGATAATCATTGCTTTAACAGGACGAGCTTTTAACCCTTTTTCTTTTTCTCTTCTTAACTGATCTTTTAACACATCTTTAGCGTAGGGAATAATTTGATCCATATGATAACTGGAAATGGAATCGATAGCGAGTGCAGTCAATTGTTTTTCTTTATAATATGCAATCCACTCATTTGTTTTTTTTCTATCAGCCATATTAGCTTTATTTAATAAAATTAACCGTGGTTTATTTTTAATAATTGTTTCAATCTTAGGGTTTCTAGAAGAAAAAGGGATTCTGCAATCACGTAATTCTAATATAATATCAACATATTTTAACTTTTCTTCTACTTGTCTTAAAGCTTTTGACATATGACCAGGAAACCATTGTATAACCATTTATTTCACCTACTCAAATGTTTTTCCAAATCGATTAAAGGGATAGAATATAAATTTTGCTTTCCCAATGACTCTATCTTCAGAAATCAAACCAATCATCCGACTATCAGTACTATTGTTTCTATTATCCCCTAATACTAAGTAATAACCCTTAGGGATTTCAATATGGCCATCAACATTACAATTAGTATTTGTAATACGACAAATAGTTTCTAATGTAAAACTAACATGTTCACTATATGCATGGTCAATACCTGTATAAATTGGATCTGGATTTAAATAAGGTTCCTCAACTAAATTACCATTGATGTACAATTTATAATCTACCATCTTTACATCATCACCCGGTAAACCAATCACGCGTTTTATATAAGGATCTTTACTAGTTGGGACATTAAATACCACCACATCAAAACGTTCTATTTTCCCTAAGCGTGATAAAAATATTCTGTCATCATCATGAATCTTGGTCATCATCGATGGACCAACGACTGTAACAGGTGTAAAAATGTAGCGATGAATAACTTGCGCTAAACCAAACGCTACCGCTATTAAGATAACATAATTTAGTAATTCCTTAAATACATTATCTTTTTTGGGGTTTTTATTTTCATTATTTGATTCATTATCATCTATCTCGACTTCTGCTTTTTCAGTCGTATCAACTATTTTAAAGGTATCGATTTCTTTCTCATTATTTTCTAACATATTTATCAACTCTTTCTATATGCTATAATTATTATGGCATAATATTTTATAAAAGACTCATTTACAAATAAAATAATAATATTACATCATATTATATCACAATTTGGTTATTAATGGATATAAATTAATATTAATATTATTTAAAGGAAAAAAGAACTTGTTTTATTCCAAGTTCTTTTTAATAAACTATCTAAGCTCTTTAATACGAGCAGCCTTAGCTGATAAGTGACGGATGTAGAATAATTTAGCTCTACGTACTTTACCACGACGTGTAACTTCAATTCTTTCAATAAATGGTGAATGAAGTGGGAACGTACGTTCTACACCAACTCCATAAGAGATTTTACGTACAGTGAACATTTCACTAATACCTCCACCACTTCGAGAAATTACTAATCCTACGAACACCTGGATACGTTCACGTTCACCCTCTTTAATTCGTAAGTAAACTTTTACGTTATCTCCAGCGCGAAACTTAGGAATATCATTTTTCATATAATCCTTTGTAATTTCATTCAATAATTGTTGGCTCATCGTCTAACACTCCTTATCTATCCAATGTTCTTAAGATAACTTTGAAATCCCAGCGGAACATGGTCATTATGGTTAATAAATTAGTTATTAACACGCAAAATATATTACCATATTTTTAGTGAATAATCAACTACTTTTTGCTTTTTTCACTTTCTTCAACAACAATTTCTTCTAAAAGTCTTTTTTCTTCTTTATTTAATGAATATTTATTAAGTAAATCCGGTCTTTTTAAATATGTATTTCTTAGTGATTCTTTTAATCGATAGTTTTTAATCAATCGATGATTACCAGAAAGTAATACATCAGGCACATTCATTCCTTTAAAACTAGCTGGTCTTGTAAACTGCGGATATTCCAATAATCGAGTAGAAAAAGAATCATCTTGATGAGAAGCTTCATTTAATACATTTGGTATTAAACGACTTACAGCATCTACAATAATTAAAGCAGCAAGTTCACCACCTGTTAAAACATAATCTCCAACTGATATTTCTTCGTCAACTAAATATTCCCTTACACGATCATCAATTCCTTCATAATGACCACAAATGATAATAAGATGTTCTTCCTCACTTAATGCTTCTGCTTTTAGTTGATTGAATGTAGTTCCTTGTGGACTGGTTAATAAAACTTTTGTTTTATTTTTCTTTTCAATCGCTTGTAAAGCATCATAAATCGGTTGAATACCTAAAAGCATCCCAGCGCCACCACCGAAGGGATAATCATCAACCTTATTATGTTTATTATTTGAGTAATCACGGAAATTAATGACATTTATGTCAATTTTTTTTGTGTCTATCGCCCGACCAATAATTGATTCTTTAATCACAGATTGTATCAATTCTGGAAATAAGGTTAATATATCAATCCTCATGATGTAATAAACCTTCTATAACTTCAATTTGTATTTTTCTTTTTTCTGTGTCAACTTCAAGGATAAAATCATTAACAAAAGGAATCATAACCTCTTTATTTTTTTCATCTTGAATAATAAGTATATCACTTGCGCCATAATTAACAACATCTACTACTTTTCCAATTAATTGATCTTCATGATAAACTGAACAATTAAATAGTTCACGATAATAATATTCATCTTCATCTAATGATTGAACATTATCACCACCAACATATATTTTACATTTTACAAGAGGCAATACTGTGTTTATATCATTATAATTTTCAAATGAAACCAGTTCATAATCTTTATGCGGACGATAAGATTTAATTATTACTTCTATCATCTGGTTGTCTTTTTTAATATATAAAGTATTTCCTACTTGATAACGCTCAACTCTAAAATCTGTTGTTGAATATATTTTCACTTCACCTTTTAATGCATGAGTTGATACGATTGTACCAATTACATAATATTCACTCATAGATAACTCCTTTAATTTATTCTTCATTAATATACAACAAAAAATGTTTTTTTTCAATCTGTTATATTAATGTTTTACAGTAGTTATGATATAATTTAATCTAAAGTAGGTGAAAAAATGGATAACGGAAAACAAATCAAAAGAATACAAGCATATTTACTAATATTAGTCCTAATTTTTATTATTTTCTTTATAGGTAAACAATTAATGCAATATCCTTTTTTTAATGAAATAAAAGAAGCTGTTATAAATATCATTTTTCCTTTTTCTATTAGCTTTATAATTGTTTATATTTTTCACCCTATCTTATATTGGTTTGAAAAACAGTTTTCAATTAAAACCTGGGTTTCAACCATCGTACTACTAATTGTAAACGCAATTATTTTAATCGTATTAATAGAATTTATCTTTCCCATTTTAAGTCAACAAATAATAGATATTTACTCTGAATTACCAAAATATATAGAAGAAATAGAATTAATAATTGAGAATATTCAAACAAAATATCATCTATTAAACAATACTGAACTATTTGAATCAATTATTGCTTATAAAGATAAACTTACCCTTAATCTTGGTGATTATCTTGTATCATTTACCATATCAACCGTTGTATTTTCCTTTAAATCTCTATGGCTAATTATTATGATTCCCTTATTAGTTTTTCTTATGATGAAAGATTATTCTTTAATCTATGAAAGGTTTTCTCTATTTTTAGTTCGTCATAAAAGAAGTGAATGGATTCAACTCCTAAAAAACATTGATACAAAACTAGGGGCTTATATTAGGGGACAATTAATAATTATGAGTTATATGTTTATAGGAACGTTCATCCCATTAGCGATATTAGGGATGCCAAACGCCTTCATATTCTCAATCATCATCGCTATCACAAATATCATTCCCTATTTAGGACCATATTTAGGGGGCGTTCCTTTATGTATTTACGCTTATTTTCAATCCCCACAATTACTCTTTGCCTCTTTAATTATCATATTTATTATGCAACAGTTAGATGGTAATTTAGGTCAACCACTTGTCTTTGGATCCCAACTTAAGATACATCCACTTATTATCATGATAGTCATGATAATCGGAAGTACTGTGGGTGGTATCATTGGACTCCTATTATCAGTACCAATTTTTATTATACTTAAAGAAATCTATATTTTTATAAAACCCAAGACAAAAATAAAGCTTATAAAAAAACCTATAAAATGATTCATTTTATAGGTTTTACTATTATTAAAAGTGATCAATATTAATGCGAATACGTTTTTTATTTTTCATTGCCGCTGCATAACAAATGGTTCTTATTGATTGTATAACACTACCGTGTCTTCCAATTACTCGACCGATATCTTCTTTATTGACCATTATCTCATAAATAATATAGCCATCAGCGTCTTCTTCAAATTGTTTCACATAAATATCTTCTTTATGATCAACTAATGGTTCAATCAACGTTTTAATTAAATTTTCAATAGCCATTACTATTTACCTAATTTTTGATTATGGAATTTTTCCATAATTCCTTGTTGAGAAAATAATGAACGTACAGTATCTGTTGGTTGAGCGCCATTTGTTAGCCATGTAAGTGCTTTTTCTTCATCAATTTTTACTTCTGCAGGTTGAGTAACTGGATTATAAGTACCAATTATTTCTAAAAATCTTCCATCACGTGGAAAACGACTGTCAGCAGCAACAATACGATAAAATGGACGTTTTTTTGAACCAAAACGTTGAATACGTAATTTTACCATTTTTCTACCTCCTTAAAGATTATGATGTTAAGTAATTTTACTTGACACCATTATTATAACACGTTATGCTTTTTTGTCAACAAAAAAAAGAAGGAATTTAAAATCCTTCTTACAAGCTAAACGTGAAATCAGACATTTCTGATAACGAGAGTTCTACTTTTGTTACCCCATTAATTTTTTTAATCTTCTCAATAATAGACTTCACACTTGTATTATCAACATATAAATAAGCATATCGTAACTTATTAGAATGATAAATTAAATTACCAAAATTACCGATTTTTCTTAAACAATGTTGGTGATTATAATAAACGATTATTAATTTTCTAGAAATTTCCAATATTTACACCCCACCTACTTTAAAATTCATATTAATTTTTTCATGTTTCTCTTTAATATTTACTATTCTTTTTAGTTTAAATTCAATTTCATTTATATATAAATCAATCTCTTTTTCATATCTTTTATAAGTTTTAAACAGCTCATGGTTCATTAAATCAATTTTTGATTGTTGATATTGCTTTTTAATCTCATCAAAATTAGGGTAATATGATTTATATTTATATACTTCTTCAAAAGCTACTTTATTTTCTTGAAATACTGACAATAGTTTTTTCAATTCATTATCATCTAAAACTTTTTTTTCATACTCTATATAAAGTAGATAAGGATTGCTTGTCTTTATCGTATCCACTAAAGCATAAGTTTTTTCAATAATCTCAGTATAATTCATTTTATTCACCACACTCATACTATTATAGTATACATGAATTCACGAGTATAGTAAAGAAAAAATGAAATAATTCACAATATTATCGCTTCATATACTCATTAATCAAACTTAATAGTTGGACTTGATTTTTAAATCGATCTATTTTATGATTAAATGTTAATTTTAATTCCTCTTTAGCATTTTTTAAGTACTCTTTATATACATCAGGGTGACGATGTAAAGTTTTATACCACTCAGGATGGGTTCTTAAATAAAATAACATTTCATTATTTTTATATATTTCACTCATTATTGACTTATTCATCGTAATCATCAAAACGTCTAAATAATGGATCTACTCGTCTTCGTGGTGCATAATTCATATGACTTTGATTAGATTTTCCACCACTAAATGATTGAACAATACCAAGTACTTTTTGGATTGTTCCAATTGTTTTCGTGATGTCATCAGGATTTATTTTTTTGACATATTGTAGTGCACTACGTAAAAATTCTTGTCCTTCATCAGAATTTACACCTGATTCCATTGTTTCTTTATAGGTATCCCAACTACCATCATCTCCTAATAAAGTCCATTCTTCATAAATCGATTGCCATGATCTTTTTCCATCTCTTACTTCATTTTTTAATTTAGGATAATTTCTGATAAATTCTTTAAATTCCTCAATTGAATTGCTCATATAATACCCCCTTATACTATTCTATTAATAAAATATAGAATAATAATAAAAAGGTGCATATTATCCCTAATTTTCCTTGAGAGATGACTTTTTTTAGGCTAATATATATATTATTGAAGGTAAAAGAATTAATAAGGAGGAGAGAAACATTGGTTTTATGGAAAAAAATATTAAAACAATTTCTTTTAGAAAACTATGATTTATTAAAAGAAACAAATTGGATGATAATGGGTTCAATGGCAACTGCATTGCAAGGATGTAATATTATTCCGAATGATATGGATATCATTATGAAAAACAAAAAAGATGTCTACTTATTAGCGAAGTTAATGGATAAATATGCAATCAATGAAAGTAATGAGGAAGCAGTTCATTATAATGATAATTGGAAATCTACTAAAAAGAACCCAACTTTAGAAGATGAATATGATAAAACAAAGGACTGCTGGACATTTGGTAGATGGTTTATGGAAGCTTATAAAATTGAATGTGCTAGTATAATTCCACCAGAAGATTATTTGTGTAATAAGAAAGAGTCCGATGGTATTTGGGAAGGTGGACCCGAAATATGGAAATATAAAAAATACGTAAATTTCGATAATTACATTATTCCAGTAGTCCCATTAGAAGTTCAATTAGAAACGAATTTAAGTAGAAATTATCAAGATAGAGTAGATAAAATCATAGATTTATTTAATACATATTCTTTTGATAAAGAATTGCTTATTTATAGTTTATCAAAAAAGAATAAAGAAAAAATAAGAACTTATTGTCTTATATAAGATAAAAGAAACCATTCTTTTAAAAACAAAAATACATTGATACTTCCACATAATTTTTTCTTTCAACCTGAGTTTCAACACAATTTAGGAGATAACTCTATTACCCTAAAATGTTGTTAATTTATAAAATTTAAAAAGAGTTAAAGGAATGATACCTGCAACACTAATCATATTTAGAACACATTAACCAACATATAGTTAAACAAATCAAATATAATATTCAAAATAAATATTTTAATATTTTGAAATTTATGATACAATTTAGATGTTCAGTTAATATTTTTTTGGGAGGATAATATTATGAGAAAAGTCAATAATCTTACTTACTTAAATTTGTCAGAAATTCATGAATCTCTTAAAAAAGAAGTTGAAGATAATGATAAATTTAATAAAACATTTAGTGAAGAAGATATACTTCATCTGTTAGTTAACGGTGAAATTAGAGGTATAAAAATTGAAGGGAACTTTTATGCAAATCAATGTGAATTAAAGCACTTTATAGATAAATATGTTAATGTAGAGATTCATAAGTTAGTTCAATATGGTGGTGCTGTAGGGATTAATTTAACAGATGTAAAGTTAAACGGGAAAATTCTTGATATTGGAGGTGGAGGTGAAGGTATAATTGGACAATTAAAGGGTGATAATGTTATTGCTATTGATTCAAGGAGAGATGAATTAGAAGAAGCAAAAGGTGGACCATTAAAAATAGTTATGGATGCTAAAGAATTGATGTTTTTAGATAATACTTTTGATACAGTTACTTCATTTTTCACACTAATGTATATACCAAGTATAGACCATCAAAAAGTATTAGAAGAAATATATAGAGTTTTAAAACAGGATGGTGAATTTGTCCTATGGGATACAGTTATGTCAAAGAAAAATAATACAAAAGATTTTTATTCAATATTTTTAGAAATCCAATTACCAAACAAATCTGTTCTTACTGGATACGGAGTAGGAAAAAATGAACAGAGTTTGAATTACTTTATTGAATTAGCTGAGAAAGTTGGTTTTAAAGTAGTTAATACTCAAGAACTAAGCAATATTGCATATAATTTAAGATTAAGAAAATAAAATAATTTAATTATTAAATAGTTAAAAATGATTTTTAAATGTAAGCGTAAAATGCAGCACATTGACAAACAAAAATTTCCCACCTTTAATTAGGTAGGGATTTTTATTTGTTTGCGTTTATCTTCTCTTTAAATTCCTCAATTAAATTCCTCAATTGAATTGCTCATATAATACCCCCTTATACTATTCTATTAATAAAATATAGAATAATAATAAAAAGGTACATATAATGAGGGTGCTGAAAATCTAGTCTATTTTCAGATAACTAATATTAAATAAAAAAAGTTAGAAATGATTTAACTTCATTTTCTAACTTTTTTATTGTTTCTATTAAAGAATGAGATATATTCTATCCCATTAGTGTTACAATTCTTTTCAAGTTTACTGCGAATATTGTCATTGCTGATTGTATCTGCATACCTAAAAGGCCATGGGATTGACATCTTTTATATCCATGACTATTTTTCAATTCAGAATTTTTAGCTTCTATCTTATACCTTTCTTTTGCTAATTCTTTGAATTCTTTACTTTCTTGAAATTTTTCATGTTCTGCATGAACATTATCCTTCTTTAATGTAACTGTATAAGATCTACTATCTTGTCCTTCTTTATATCCACATTCTTCTTTAAATGGACACGTTTTACATTTTTCTACATCAAAATAATGCGTTTCTCGCAATGGAGTTCCTTCTATCTCATGTTTCTTTTTACCATGTAGTGCAACTCTAACTCTCATATGACCTGCTTTACATACATATCTTTTCGCATCTTTATTATATTCAAAATCCTCACATTTTCTTTTATTTCCTTTAGATACTGTTTTACTCAATTTTGAAACTAATTTAAATTCATTTTTTTTCGCATATTCTATTAGTTCTTTTTCTGAATACGCTCCATCCCCTATAAAAGCATCAACTTCAATTCCAGTTTCTTTTGATTTCACATATAATTCTCTTGCTTGCTTTCCATCGTGTTTATCTCCACTTGTCACAACTGCCGCTGTTATAATTCGTTCTGGCACCATCGCGATATGTGTTTTATATCCAAAGAATGATGTATCAGCTGATTTATGTCCTACTTTTGCATCCTTTTCTACCATTGAATTTATTTCTTCAATATTATCATTTACTATTTCTTCTAATAAGTTTGTTTTTAATCTAATATTTTCTCTGATTAGTAAATTTTCATCATTTCTAATTAATTCAACTAATTCATTACAGTATTTTATATGATCGTCTATATTCTTTGATATTGGCTTTTCAGGCATCTTATCTTTATAACTTTCATCAGTCTTATATACTACTTTTCGTAAATTTTTTGATTTCTCTTCTAAGATTTCAAGTGGTGATTTATAATTAAACATACTATTTGTATGTGTTGAGTCTACTATTAGTTGTTTTGATTTTATTAATCCTAAGTTTAGTGCTAGTTCTACTGTTTTTGAAATTAGTTTATCTAATAATTCTCCATCTTTTAATCGTAACTTTCTAAACTTTGTTAAACTTGTTGGATGGATAATATCTGTTTCTTCTGGAGCTATTTCTAAAAAATACTTATATGCCATATTTAATTGTGCTTGTTCAACTAAATCTCGGTCAGACATTGGATACATTACTTTTAATAATAATAATAATTTAAACATAAAAATAGGACATTTCGCTGTCGCTCCATTATCCTTTGTATATTTATCTTTTAATTCTTCATAAACAAATTCAAAATCCACTAATTCTTTAAATTTTCTTAATATATGATTCTTTGGAACCACAATATCATACAACTTACTGTATGGACTTAAGACAAGTTCTTTATTAGGTAGCATACTATCACCAATTTCAAATTATTTTCTACCTTCATTATATCATTTTTCACTTTCTTTTCGTTGTATTTATATGAAAAAAGGAAGAATAATTAATATACTCTTCCCAATTCACAATTTGATGAGACTTTTTCAGCAGCCTCCATATAATCCCTAATTTTCCTTGAGAGATAACCCTTTTCTAGGCTAAAACATATATTATAGAAGAAAAAGAATTAATAAGGAGGAATTAGCATGAATTATTGTTATCCTAACTATTATAATTGTAATCCAAGGTATATGGATAATGGAAGAGGATATTTGTTTGCCCTACTATTAGTATTGTTTATTTTGCTTGTTATTATAGGTAAAACAAATTAAATTGAATATAAATAAAATAGTTAAAAACACACTCTAAATGGAATACACCCCATATATTAATAGTGATAGAATACATTAAGGAGGGGTTTTCATGAATTACGGCGGTGCAGGTTATGGTTATGGCTATGGATATGGTTGCTGTGAACCAACTTATTGTTGTTGTCGTGGTGGATACGGATATGGATATGCATTAATTTTAGTATTATTTATCCTATTAGTTATCATTGGTTGTACTTGTTGTTTCCCACGTTGTTAATCTTAAGTTATAATTATTCTGGGAGGCATTGCTTCCCTTTTTTTATATTCGTGACATATGTACACGCACGAAATAGGTATTTTCCATATACTAACATGGATTTGATTTTAAGGAGGGATATTTATGTATGATGCAGGTTACGGAGGATATGGATGCTGTCCACCTATGCAAGGATGCAATCCTCACGGTGGATATGGGTATGCTTTAATCTTAGTCTTATTTATTTTATTAGTTATTATCGGTTGTACTTGTATGAAATAATATCCTATACTTAAGGGAGCAATTGCTTCCTTAAGATCTGAATTGGGTTAATGAAACACTCATAATTTAGATTAATGCATATATTATAAGTGAAATCACTTATAGGAGGGATTTTATGTATTACGGTGGTTATGGCTATGGCAGTGGATATGGATGTTGTTGTAATTACGGTTGTGAATATGGATATGCGTTAATTCTTGTATTATTTATTTTATTAGTAATAATTGGCTGTACTTGCTGTCCAGGATTCCATTAATAAAATACCTTTAAAGGAAGTACTTGCTTTTTTTAAAAGCAAATAGACTTCCTTTTCTTTTTATGGTTTATTTGCTATAATATTGAAGAGAATATTAATGGAGGTAATAAAAATGTTAACAATGAAGGATATCATCAGAGAAGGTCATCCAACACTTCAAAAGAATGCTTCTGAAGTAAGCCTTCCTATGTCCGATATAGATAAAAAAACTCTGTTTTCTATGATGGAATTTGTTAAACTCTCACAAGATGAAGAAACTTCACAGAAATATAATTTAAGACCTGGGGTTGGATTAGCTGCACCACAAATTAATGTTTCAAAAAGAATGATCGCAATCCATTCCACTAATGAAGATAATAAATTATTTAGCTATATGCTTGTAAACCCTAAAATTGTTAGCCATTCAGTTGAACAAACTTATCTTATGCCTGGTGAAGGATGTTTATCAGTCGACAGAGAGGTACCTGGTTATGTCTTTAGACCTAAACGAATTACTGTTAAGGGGTTTCAATTAAAAGAAAATGGTGACCTTACTCCAGTTTCTTTACGATTAAAAGGTTATATCGCAATTGTTTTTCAACATGAAATAGATCATTTAAATGGTGTTTTATTTACAGAACGTATTAATAAAGAAAATCCTTTTTTAGTACCCCAAGATATAAAACCTATAGACTTTTAATTATCAAAATAAAAAAAATGAGACATAAGTCTCATATTTTTATTTCAGTTAAGTTAATTCTAGATAGCTTTTAGATGGGATATATCCGAATTTAATTGAATATTAATATTATCTTCATCTATTTCTATGATACTTAAACAAGTTGACTCCATAAAAGGTGGTTCCCAAAACTTTTCTAATGGTCTATTTTCAAAATAATTTAAAATTTGTTTCGTTACTACTGCATGAGAAACAATTAAGACATTTTTATCGTTATTATAATGAATAATATTTCTTAAACTTCCTAAAACTCTTTTCTTAAAGATTTCATAACTTTCACCACTACTAGATTGATATAAATGTGGTTTTGTCCAAAACAAATCATATTGTGAAGATAATTTTCTAATTTCTTCATGTGGTAAACCTTCCCAATCACCAAAATGCATTTCTTTTAAGTGATTATCGATAATAATTTTGACATCATTATGTATAATTTTAGCTGTTTGAACCGCTCTTTTCATAGGACTAGAATAAATTATATCAATCTTTTCATCTTTCAATCTTTCTTTTAAACGCTTGGCTTGTTTAATCCCTAAATCTGTCAATTCAGAATCTTTACTACCTTGTAATAATCCTAACTTATTCCATTCGGTTTGACCGTGTCGTGTTAGGTATAACCTAATCACAATATATCCTCCTCACTCATAATTAATTAACGATTGTTTTATCATTCTCATATAGTTGGTTAATGATTTCTTCTAAATATTTACTTGGTTTTGCTTGATATGCTTTCTCATAATAATCTAAAGCTTGATAATTATTATTTTCATATTTTTCATAGATATTTCCTATTACTAAATATAAATGGGATAACTCAGTTTCTTTTAAGGAATTTGTTTCTATCTTAAATAAATATTCTAACGCTTTAGTTGAATCATGATAATGTTTTAGATATATTTGTGCAATAATAAAATGAATAATAAAATGATCTTTACTTAATTCAGCTACTTTTTTGAAATAATTTAACGCAGTATCGATATGCTTGTTATTCATTAAATTATAAAGCCCGATAAATGATAAAGCATTTAAATTACTTGGGTCTAGTTCAATCACTTTTTCAAAATACATCAACGCCTCATCCTTATCCTCATCAAGCATGACTTTTAAATAACCCACCATTAATAAAACTTCTTGACTTGTTATCTCAAATTCTTCTGCTGAATGTAAATATTTCTTAGCCTCAGAATGATTACCTAAAACTAAATAAATATTTGCTAGATAAGCATAATAGACCACATCATCCGGGAAAACCTCTATTGCTTTATTTAACAAATCTATGGTTTTATCTAAATCATTATATTGCGTAATTAATAGTTTTCCATACTCATAAATTAGTAATTCATTTAAGTTTCCCAACTCTAGTGCTTGATTAAAAATATCCCTTGCTTCATCATATCTCTTTTCTAGTACATATAGTTGTCCTAAATAAGTAAATGCTAAATCATTCTTATCATTAAGTTCAATTGCTTTATGCAAATTTTCCTCTGCTTTTTGGTATTCTTTATTCTTCTTCAAATCAATATAAGCAATTTGTGTATAAATTTCACTATCTTCTACATATTTTAGCGCTTCTGTAACCACAATGTAACTAGTATTAATATCATTAAGTCGTTCTAGATACAACCATGATAAATTAATATACGCATCTACATAGATTGAATCCAATTCTATCGCTTTTAAATAATGTTCTTTTGCTTGTTCATATTCCTGGAAATTAAACTCTAGTAATACCCCATAATTATAATGAACAGATGCTTCATCGGGAGTAATCATTAATGTTTTTTCATAATAACCTTTTGCCTTCTCATAATCTTTGTAGAAATCTGCATAAATGACTGCTAGATTATTTAACGCTTTAGAATCTCTTGGATTTTTTCTTAAAACGATTTCATATAATTTTGTTAATGATTCAAAATCATCTATTTCATCATAATATTCTATTAACGTTTCCATCGCCTGTTTATCTTCATCTTCTATTAATTTTTTTAGTTCTTCAATTTTAGCCTCATCCATACAATCACCACTTTCTTATATTAATTGTAATTTTTTCAATGCTTTTGATAAACCATCTTTATCAATATCATCAGTTACGATAGTTGCTATCTCTTTCACTGAATTTTTAGCATTTCCCATCGCAACACCAATATTTGCATATTGAAGCATTTCAATATCATTTGTAGAATCACCAAATGCAATAACATTTTCTCTCATAATCCCTAAGTGTTGACAAATCTTTTCCATTCCAATAGCTTTTGAAGCATTTATAGGGATAATATCAGCTCCATTATGTAACCAAGAAATGAATCTCACATATTGTGCAAATTTTTGCGAAAAATAAGGTATGTAATTTAAATCAAAAAATAATCCTTGATAAATATCCTTCTGAATGTCTTCTTCTGTCATCAATCTTGGCAATTTCATCTTAAAATCAGAAAATGATTTTAAGACCTGTGGACGATAACTAGAAATAAAGGTATCATCTTCTGTTAGAAAACCATAATCAACATCTTGTATTCTACACTCTTCTATAAATTCATGAATAAAAGTTTTATCAATCGGATTTTTATAAATTACTTCATCCTTATATAAAACAAACTGTCCATTGATTAATACATATCCATCAAAATCCAAATCATATCGAGAAAAAACTTCATCTCCTAAAACTTTAGATCTTCCTGAAGCAATACATACTGCGACACCATTTTGCTTTAGTTTATCTATAGCGTCTATCGTAGACGGATGAATGATATCATTATCATTATCAAATAGTGTTCCATCAATATCAATAAATACAATTTTTTGTGCCATGTACATCCTCCAAATCATTCATATGCCTATTTTTATTATAAATTAAAATTAATTTTTTTACCAATATTTTAGACATTTTATTAATAAAAGATTATAATATATACAGTTATTATTTTTCATTACAAAGAAAGGATTGATACATAATTTATGAATCATAAACTATTTAAACCAAATGAGCTGGGTATTTTTGCGCTTGGCGGACTTGGAGAAATTGGAAAAAACACCTATTGTATACAATTTAATGATGAAATTATTATTATAGATGCAGGTATTAAATTTCCAGAAAGTTATTTACTAGGGATTGATTATGTAATCCCTGATTATCAATATTTAATCGATAATCAAAATAAAATTAAAGGCTTATTTATCACACATGGTCATGAAGACCATATCGGTGGAATTCCCTTTTTATTAAAGCAAGTAAAAATACCTAAAATCTACTCTGGTAATCTAGCTATGGGAATCATAAAAAATAAGTTAGATGAACATAGACTTTTAAAAACAACTGATTTTGTAACCTATAAAGATAATGATGTGTTTACATTTAAACATTTAAGAATATCATTTTTTAGAACGAATCATTCGATACCTGATTCATTTGGTATCGCAGTTGAAACACCAGTTGGTACGGTTTGTCATACAGGTGACTTCAAATTCGACTTTACACCAATTGGTCCTATTGCTGATATTGCGAAAATGGCCACATTAGGTAAAAAAGGTGTTCTATGTTTGTTATCAGATAGTACCAACAGTGAATTACCTGAATTATCAATGAGTGAAAGACGTGTTGGGGATAGTATTAAAGAAATATTTAGACGCATTAATGGTCGTGTTATTGTCGCTACATTCGCCTCTAATATTCACCGTATTCAACAAATTGTCGAAGCAAGTATTGCTTCAAACCGAAAAATCGCTGTTTTCGGAAGAAGTATGGAATCTACATTAAAAGTTGGATTAGAATTAGGTTATATTAAATGTCCTGCAGATACTTTTATTGGTCGAGAACAATTAAAAATTATGAATGAACAACAAGTGACCATTTTATGTACTGGTTCCCAAGGTGAACCATTAGCAGCATTATCAAGAATAGCTGACGGTACACATCGCCAAATTTCTATCATTCCTGGAGATACAGTAATATTCTCATCATCTCCTATCCCAGGAAACGCAACGAGCGTTGGAAATACAATTAATAAATTATTTAGAGCTGGTGCTGATGTAATTACTCATAATCCATTAACAGATACCCATACATCAGGACATGCTGGACAAGAAGAATTAAAATTAATGATTCAACTTATGAAACCAAAATACTTTATGCCAATTCATGGTGAATACAGAATGCAGAAGATACATGCTGAATTAGCTGGTCAATGTGGGATTTCCCCAGAAAATACTTTTGTTTTAAACAATGGACAAGTATTAGCTTTTTCAAATAAAGGTCCAAGGATTGCTGGAGAAGTACAATCAGGCGCTATTTTTATTGATGGTAGTGGAATAGGAGATATTGGTAATGTTGTCATTAGAGACCGAAAAATCTTATCTAATGATGGATTATTAACTGTTGTAATTAATGTCGATTTACATACTAAACAAGTTTTAAGAAGACCTAATATTATTTCTCGAGGATTTATTTACCTAAAAGATTCTCAAGAACTTGTTAAAGAAATTGAAACTCAGACAATTGATTATTTCAACAAAATACTAAAAACTAGAAAGAATATTGTTCAAATAAAAAATGATTTAACTGATTATTTAGCGAGTTTCATTTATGATAAAATTCAACGTAAGCCAATGATTATTCCTGTCATCATGAATGTAAAACGTAAAGAGGCTTAATTTAATTATAAGAAACTATGACAAATTTGTGATAGTTTCTTTTTTTATAAATATATAAATAAAAACTGTAGATTTCTCTACAGTTTTTAAGATTATAAGTATTTCTTTAAATCTTCTACTTTATCTAGTCTTTCCCATGGTAAATCTAAATCATTACGTCCAAAGTGACCATAGGCAGCTGTTTGTTTATAAATAGGACGTCGTAAATCTAACATTTTTATGATTCCAGCAGGTCTTAAATCAAAATGTTTACGTACAATTTCAGTTATTTTACTATCAGAAATTCTACCTGTATCAAATGTATCTACGCGAACACTTGTAGGATGTGCTACACCAATTGCGTAAGATAATTGAATCTCACATTTATCAGCTAATTTAGCTGCGACAATGTTTTTAGCCACATAACGTGCTGCATAGCATGCACTCCGGTCAACCTTTGTATAATCTTTTCCTGAGAAAGCACCACCCCCATGACGAGCATAACCACCATAGGTATCTACGATTATTTTACGACCCGTTAATCCAGAATCCCCTTGTGGTCCACCAACAACAAAGCGACCTGTCGGATTGATAAAGTATTTTGTATTCTCATCAATCAATTCATTCGGTATAACTGCTTGAATAATATACTTTTTAACATCTTCTTGAATTTTCTCTAATGATACATCTGGTGCATGTTGCGTTGAAATAACAACTGTATCAATTCTAACCGGTCTATCATTTTCATCATACTCTACTGTCACTTGAGATTTTGCATCCGGTCTTAAGTAAGGTAATGTCTTATTTTTACGTAAATCAGCTAATTTTTTAGTTAATTTATGGGCAAGAACGATTGGTAAGGGCATAAATTCAGCTGTTTCATTTGTCGCATAACCAAACATTAATCCTTGGTCACCTGCACCAATAGCTTCTATATCATCAAAACTATCTGTTTGTTCACGATGTTCTAAAGCTTCGTTTACGCCTTGTGCTATATCAGCTGATTGCTCATTAATTGCCACTAATACCGCACAATGTTCTGCATCAAAACCATACTTCGCACGATCATATCCTATCTCACGAATAGTATCACGAACAATCTTTTGTATATCAATATGTGTGGTAGTTGATATTTCTCCCATGACTAAAACCAATCCATTTGTGACACTTGTTTCACATGCAACACGTGCTGTAGGGTCATCCTTTAATATCGCATCTAAAACAGCATCACTAATTTGATCACAAATCTTATCAGGATGTCCTTCTGTAACTGATTCAGATGTAAATAATTTTCTTTCTTTGCTCATTTTTGGTTCCTCCTATATATTATTAGTTTTTAATATATAATCCTTTGTATACATATCATTATAGAAATAAAAAAATCCGCACAACAAGGCGGATTAAATTACCATTCCCTTATTGATAAAGCTATCGCTTCCTAGAACTAGCACCTTCCACTTAGGGGGGTTGCTGCGATTTCATCGGGTTCTTACCTCCATCGCTCTGAATAAGGACTATATATAGTAGACATTATATATTATAAAACAAATTTTGTCAAATCATATCAAATAATTTTCACCAATAATATCGATAATTTTTTGTTCCACTTTACTTAAAGAGGAAATATCACTAACATTGTTTTTATCACTTAAATCAAAACCTACACCATTAACTAAATTAACAAAACCTTCTTTTTTCTTCCAATCAAAGAAAAACATACTGATTAGACCATAGGCATCTCCATGATGCCCTATATAATATAACTCTTTTTTAGAGGATAGTTGATCGTAATATAATGTATTGGTTATTTGCTGTGTCCCTAATCCATAGCTTAAAATGAAGTTATTATATAGTTCACCATTATTAAGTGTTTTATTAAATTGCCAATGAGATTTAAACATCATATCTAAACTTGACTGAGAAATAATTTCTTTACCTTGATAAATTCCATTATTCATAAGCATTAACATTACCTCAGCTAATTCATTACTTGATATCCTTAAATTTCCTTGTGGCCCAAAAAAACCAGGATTTACTCCTAAACGATAGGTATCTAAATTAATATTAGCTTCCATTTTTTCAGTATAATAATTATCTTTTGACGCAACGAAATGATTATTTCTTATATCATATAAAACACCTAATCGTTTTATCTGATGTTTAAAATCAAGAATATTAAAACTAAAATTTAATTTCATTGGTTCAAATAATTCTTTTATAAATAAATCAAATCTTTTTTGAGCCCTATTCTCGATAATCGCTCCTAATAAAAGGTAATTCAGATTACTATAAGTAAAATATTGACCAGGTTTCTTATAAGGTTCTTGGTTAAAAGACTTATCACTTAAAAATTCTTCAATTGTATTTTCATGAGAAATTAAATATCCATTATTGTCATTGATTGATGAGGTATGTGACAACAACATTCTTGTTGTAATTACAATATTATCAAAGTATGGATTTCTTACTCTAAAACCTAAATAATCACTAATATCATAATCTAAACTAATCTTTTGATTTTCATATAGTTTCATCACACCTAAGGCAGTAAAGAATTTGGAAATAGAAGCAACTCTTAAATAGGTATCATTTGTCATCGGTAAGCGATTACCCCCGTCTATCAAACGAAATCCTGCATTCATTCTAGCAACAATTTGATTATTTTTAATAACAGTGGTAGAGACACCAGAAATCAAATTGTCATTGATTAGTTGCTGGTACATATTCTTAACCTCTTGTTCTTTCATATATAACCTCAAACTCAACATGATTTTCAACAAATGTATTTAATAATGCTTCATCAAAGAAATGATTAAATGTTTCTGTTAATTCTTTGATGGCTTTATTATGAGGCAATGCTTTTTTATAACTTTGTTTTTCACGTAATGTAATATATATCTCACATAATAAAACCATTTGATTTTCAACACTAGAATCTTCAGCCTTAATTTTTTTGAAATTATCAGAAACAAACCATGATTCATACCGACTTCTAACCATCGCTTCACTTTTGATACGAATTCTTGTGCGTCTTAATAGCATATTTCCGATACCTAATTTATATCGTATCTTACTATAGTCTTTTAATAAGTCATTCTTCTCATCTTCACTATAATGTAAATCAAAATCTGTGTTAACACCAATAACAATTGCGAAATTAAATAACTCATCACACTTTTGTTCATCGAATTTCAATAGAAAACCAAATCTTTTTGTCATTAGTGCTGAAACATATTCATTACTTAATTCATCATTTTCTCTAACTTGCGAGAAATCATCAATCGTATCAAACACATCCCACAATACATTTTGAAATTCATTTTCTAACTCTTCTCTTTTTTTCAATTCATTTTTTCGTTCTTTATCCATATATTCACTAAAAAATACCATCGAAGTAATTACAAATATAAATAAAATTAAAAACATGGTATATACCATAATATCATGTTGCATGGTGATTAACGATTGACTAGAACTTCCCACTTCACTAATATGGATGAAAGTTGCTACTGAAAAAATGAGCACATCACCTAAAATAATTGCATGTCTATTTTGAAATAAAGCAATAATCACTAAAGCAATATATATAAAAATATAAGTATATGGTTCTGGATATAAAAAGAATAATCGTAAAGCGATATAACTAACAGATAATACCGCTAAATACATCCCCATCACTTGTTTTTCATAATCATCTTTTTGACTAGAAACAAAATAAGTTATTAATACATTAATTAATATCGTGGGTATTAGTAAAGATAATGTTTTTGGTAATCCTATTGATTCATAATACGTAGCGATAAATATTGTAATTAATATATTAGTTATCAGTAATAACCGATTAACAATTACATTTTTTCTTCGTAATACTTCAGTTGAATTTAATATATCAAATCCATCTACTTCTAATGAAAAAAACTTTAATATTAAAGAAAATAATTTCATAATTAATTTATTCATCATATCACATCCATCACATAATTTCTTTTATTTTATCATATATACCTTATAATGAAAACTATAAAAAAAAGAATCTCAAATTTTTGAGATTCTTTTATGACTATTTTACTCAAACAAATCTTTCTGTAATTCAGGGACTTGATATTTTTCGTTATCAAAGTCAATAATCATTTCATCCTTAATTGATGACATATTAGAGAATAAATCATTTATTTCTTCATAATTTGTTGAAGTAAGTCCTTCTGGTAAATCAATATCGATCGAATCACCTTGTTTTAGATGAAGATAGAATACACAACCTAAGGAAGTATCTTCAAGTGTTGCCTCACCAGCTACAATTCCCTTTGCTTCAATTAAATCATCATTATCAAACGTTACTTGTTGTTCTTCAGCAGGTAATACGACTGTGTCACCATTAAGTAATATATAATAATCTTCATATGCTTGTTCAGTTGACTTCTTAACATCTGTCCATCCAGTCATAGCGTTTAAATTCCATGCATAACCAGCATAATTCAGTGGTCTTGTTCCTGTATAATTATCCCAAATATCATATTCAGGAATATTTAATGCAGTATCTACACCAATGAATAAAATTTCACTATTACTATCATATACAAATATAGCTTTAAAATCTTGAGCAGGAATATTTTCACCAAAGAAATCTTCATCAGATATATTTCCATCAAAATAAAGTGTTGAACCATTATCATCAGCAGCTAAATGATAATTAAATTCTGCATTATCAAAAATATTAGTAACGACTTTAAAATCTGAAATTATACCATCCTTATTTTTTTCTAATACAAATGATGTATTAATTGAAATAGATTCATTGATATCAGGAATATTATAACTCAACGCATCATTATCAACTAAATCTAAATTAATATTGGTTTGAACTTCACTATTAACCACAATTGATTTATTTTCAATTGCTTTTACAGATTGACCAATTTTATATTGTATAGAACCTGAATCTTTTGAATTAGGGTTGGTAAATTGCGCTTCAGCTGATAAATCACAAGTTACATAGAAATCAATTGAAATAGTCGTTTCATGATCTTTATTCATTGAGATTGAAACTTTTAAGTATAATCCTAGTTCACCATTAAATTTAACTTCATTTTCTTCATAAGAATAATCATTAACAGTATGAACTAATATATTTGAAACTTTATCTTTTTGTGTATATTTAGCAGTAATATCATCAAATTGATAATTCTCACCAGTTAATGGATCTGTTACTTCAGGAAATTCTGATGATGGAATAGTGATTTCAGTTCCGTCAAATTCAATCTCTCCATACTTTTCAAATTCTTCATTCATTCTTTCAAGTAATTGAAGTAAATATTGAACACTTGCTAGATTTGAATATACCATATCAACCGGTCCAATAGAGCCTACATTATCATGTAATGTATCGAAGGTAATCTCTGATAATTCAGATGATGTCATTTCTGATGGCTCTAGAAAGTCAATGTTTGGCATTTCTGGTAACATATCTTCATAATCACCTGTTATGTCACCCTCATCGATTTCATCAACCACGTTGTTTACTAAATCAATGATATTAGTCTCTTGATATTCATTTACTACTGTATCATTATGTAAACTTTTTGGTAACATATCGTAATATGTTTTACTATATACAGTATCCATATCTTCATAATTCACATCTACAAACTTTTCATTTGTATCATTTAACATATCACAACCAGCAATCATAATTGATACAATGAGCATCATAGAAATTAGTGCGTATTTTTTCATTTTTAACCTCTCCTTCATAATTTCTTACCTAATTATACCATAAACAGATACAAAAAAAAGTGATTTCAAATAGAGTTATTTAATATTTTTAATTTATTCTATATGAATCATTCTATTTTCAAATAATCAATATTATGATACTATTACATTATCCTAATGAGTGGAGGTAATCGTGTGATAATAACACCCTATAAAACATTTAAAAAAGATATCATTTTATATCTATTAATCACAATCCTTATTTTAATTTCAACGACATTTTTTGTATCACTCCGAGTTACCTCTTCATCACTAAAACACAACTATGATACATTCTCAGTAGAACAACACAAGAATCAATTTGTTATTGTCCCTGATCATAATAAACTTGACCAGCTCATTGATTCTGTTTCTTTTTTCGAATTTGAAACCTATCAAAATGTATATGGTAACACCCCTTATGCGCTTAATTATGATAATATTAATAATATTGGAAATAATCAGTACTTAACAGAAAATGAAGCTACTTTTATACAAGAAAATATTAATGATGAATTTATCCAACGAATTAAATCATCTTCTAAACCCTCATTAGTCATTTATTATCCAATTAAACAAATTATATTTGATCAATTAGATATTAGCCTATCCGATTATTATAAAAATCGGATTGCAGAAACACAAGCTAAATATTATACTAAACTATTGTTTTTACTCACTTTGAATGAAACAAATTATTTAAAATTTGTTGAATATACTTTAGATAATCGTCTACTAGAAAAAAATGAACACAATGAATATTTAAAAAGTACCTATGCTTATCGATTTGATCTAACCATTGAAAAAAAAGTTGTTAAAAAATTGACAAGTTTCATTAATAATAAAGAAGTCAACTATTTTTTAACAACTAAACAAAAATCGTTTAATCGTCCATATGTTATTAAGTCACTAAATCATGAGATAGAATTATCTTTAAATGATCATGAAATCGCAATTTATCAAGAATTCGCTTTAAATAATAATCTTAAATTGGGTGATAATCTTCTCATCAATGATGAAACTTATATGATTAGAGCGTTTATTTATACACCGGATACCATTTATCCAATTTTAAGTCGTAATCAATTCTATTATGCGTTTGACAGAGATACATTAGTGTTAATGAATGAGGAAAATTTCAAATCATTATCAAGTACTTCTTTTCAATCTATTGTATATACAGCCAAATTTAATAAGAATGACAAAGTTGATCAGGCATTAGCTGAACTTAAAAGTGAGTTCCAAAATGAAAATATTTTATTAATCCCTCAATATAGTTATAGTGATCAAATCATTCAAACTAATTTAAGTAATTTAAATCTTTTATCTTATGTCTTATCCTTTTCAATATTATTCATCGCAGTATTGTTCATGTCAAATCTTTTAGTTCGTAAGATAAATCAGGAACAAAAACAAATTGGATTATTGAAAGCACTGGGTTACCATAATAAAGAAATAATGTATCCTTATTTAATTCAATATTTACTTTTAACAATTTTTGCGGCAACTTTAGGTTTTATTTTAGGTTTATTTATAAGTAAATTACTTTCAAATTACTTTTATACAATTTTTTTACTTCCTTATAAACAATTTCATATAGATGTTTTTACTATAATTGGTCTACTCATTCAAATTCTCATAATAATGTTTGTTACCTATCTTATTTTACATATGAAATTAAAGAAAAAAACCATTGTTTTATTAAATCAAACAGATATGATTTATCAAAAAAAATCCAATTATTCTTTGAAAACAAAATTAATACCTTTTATACTCATTTTAACGACAATCTTTACGCTTTTAATTTACTTATTAACCCAAAGAAAAGAACTAATATATATCCTTTGTTTTGACTTGATGTTATATTTTAGTTATTATTTATTTTTCAGAAAACCGAATTTTCTACGTAATATCGCAAAAAAAATAAGCACTAGAAATTTCAAAAAAATTATTAGTTTCAATCTTACCATTTTCATGACTTCCTTATTACTTTTGTTTATCTTTTATTCTAAAAGAATCTATCAAGATCTTCATCAAATCGTAAAAGAAAATTACACCTACTTAACTTATATTGAATATCCCAATTTTTTAAATTTATCAAAAGAAGATTTAAATGACTGTCAAGAATTTAATTGTGAAGGGATTGCTGCCTATAGATTTAAAATCTTAGAAGTACCTGATGAAATTTATTTTGGTGGGTATGAAGAAAATTCAAAGACGATGTTAAAATTCGTTAAAACAGATTTACTAAAAGACCATAATGTCATCATATCAAAACCTCTAGCAGACAAATATAAATTATCAGTAAATGATACCCTATCTGTTATAACCCATATAATCAGTGAATCGTCTGATAATACAGCACCTTGTCCTTTTGATTCTGAAGAAACTTGCATAGTTGAAACAGTAAACATAGTTCATATCACTAATAATTTTACCAACATGGTAGTATATGGCAATTTAAAACTTTTCAATAATTGGTACTATGGAGATAATGATCACGAAACACATATTAATACTGTTTACACTGATTCATATCTTAATTTTTCATCTGATTCAATTTTTTCACGTAATATTTTAATTACCTATGATATAAATGATATCTTCGGTCAGTTAAACCATCTCTTTTATACCATCGTTTTAATAACAAATTTTTCTTTCATCTTGATTTCTATCATCAGTATCATCATTATGTTACTTATTATGGAATTAACGATTAAAGAGAATGTTCAACAAATTGCATTATTAAAAGCATATGGTTATCAAAATAAAGAAATTAGATCAATGTTACTGAGTCCATACAGTCCCTACCTATTTATCATGTTCTTCTTTACCGTACCAATAGGATATTTTGCAAGCCATCAATTATTTTATCATATTGGACTAATGATGAATAAGTCTTTAATTGTAAATATCCAGTACCTAGACCTATTTTTAAGTTTATCCATGCTATTCATAATCTATATAACAACTTCTTATTTATCACTACTTAGAATTAAACATATTGGTTTAGCTAGTTGGTTAAAAAAATCTTAAAGGAATCGAGTAGGAAGAAATAAATAGTTTTCTATTCATTTCAGACCTCTCACACCACCGTACGTACCGTTCGGTATACGGCGGTTCAATATGTTATCTAACAGATAAATAATATTCGGTCATTGATATTAGACCACGATGTTCTAATCTTTTATTTGTAATCGTAGTTGTTAAGATAAAGCTATGTGCGATTCGCGCATAGCTTTTTCTACTGTTTGCGTATTCCCAAGCCTTTTGACGACTTGCGCCTAGTTTCCTTAGGGATTTAAATCGTTTCCCAATCTTTTTCCATGCTTTCCAAATACACATTCTTACACGAAATCTTATTTGTTCATCTAATTTCATCAATAACCATTTCATATCGGCTACTTTATATTAATTAACCCAACCTGTTATAAGTTGTTTTATTTTGAGTAACCGATAATCTAAACTGATACTCCATCTTCTAGATGTTAATTTCTTAATCTTTTCTTTTATTCTTTTAATTGATTTTGGATGTACTTTGATTCTAACTTGTCTGTGCCTGGGATTGTAGTAAAAGCCAAAGCCTAAAAATTTGATTCCTTTATTACAGTAATCTACTTTGCTTTTACTCTGATTAACTTTGAGTTTTAACTTCTTTTCAATAAAGTTAGTTATACTCTCCATTACTCTTTGTCCTGCACGTATACTTTTTACATATATATTACAGTCATCGGCATATCGTACAAATCTTAATCCTCTTTTAGTTAACTCTTTATCTAGTTCATTAAGCATGATATTTGATAATAATGGACTTAATGGTCCTCCTTGTGGTGTTCCTTCCTCACTATCTATTACGACTCCATTTATCATGATACCACTAACTAGATATTTCCTTATCAAACTCATTAAATCACTATCTTTAATTGTTAAAGATAATATTTGCATGAGTTTATCATGGTTAACCTTATCAAAGAATTTCTCTAAATCCGTATCAACTATTACTTTGTAACCATCATTTAAATACATTAAACTTCTCTCAATTGCCATATGACAACCTCGATTTGGTCTAAATCCAAAACTAGAGTCACTAAATTGTTTCTCAAATATTGGTGATAGCACTTGATTAATGGCTTGTTGAATGATTCTATCTATAACCGTTGGTATTCCTAGTAGTCTTACCCCACCATCAGGTTTTGGTATTTCTACTCTCCTAACGGGGTTAGGTTTATACTTTCTATTTCTTATGGCTCTTTTAATTTCATCACCATGTTTCATAAAATGTAATCTTCCTTGTTCAACATTCATCCCATCAATTCCAGCAGCACCTTTATTCTTCACTACTCTAGCGATGGCTTCATTTAAATTGTAGTTACTTAAGATTAATTCTAGAAGATTTTCCATTAGTAATTGCTCCTTTCATTGTTAAGACCATACTGTTTGTCCTAAAGGCTCCTAGGTTCCTTACGATACCATCGAAGTTAGGTAGGTAATCCTGATTTTCTACTGTTCATATAGTCTTATAATTTACATTTACAATTAAACATACTGTTTCGCCCTTCGGTTTGGACCCTACTATGGCTCTGCTGACTTCTCACGATAAATCTTTTTCAACCACGCTCGTGACGTGTCCATGAGATCTCCCAGGGTAAGTCTATTCACTTTCATTTCATATACTCGCCACATTTACGTGTATTATTGCTTTGATGACTACGGACTTTGTTTTGTTAAGCAAACTCATCCATAATACCCGCCTGATGTGATTCGTGTTCCTCGAGCCAAAATTTTGCCTCCTACTTCCTTCAGACCCTACTTCGCAATAGGCGCCCTTGTACTTGGCTAACACTTTAGTCATCTTCCCGTGTAGTGGACTTTCACCACCTAGTTAATAGACATGCCTGGCACACTTAAAAAACTCACAGAATCAAAAATTGATTCTATGAGTTTTTTTATTGATATATATTTATTTTTATCTACTATGATTTTCTATAAAAGAGATAATTTCTTCTATTTTAACTTCAATTTTTTCTTCTTTATTACGGAATTTTACTTCAACAAAGCCCTTATCAATATTTTTTCCTATCGTAATTCTAATTGGAATACCAATTAAATCTGACTCAGTAAATTTAACACCTGGACGTTCTTTACGATCATCAACTAAGACTTCTAACTGTTTTTGCATTAAATCTTTTTCTAATTGATTAGCAAGTGCCATTTGATTTTCATTTTTAGGGTCTATAACAATCATATGGACATCGAATGGTGCTAAGGCTTTTGGCCATATAATCCCTTTATCATCATTATTTTGCTCGATAATAGCCATTAATACACGGCTTACACCAATGCCATAACATCCCATTAAAATATCTTCACGTATACCTTCTTCATTTGTAAATTGTGCCTTCATTGCATTTGAATACTTTGTTCCTAACTTAAAGATATGCCCTACTTCAATGCCTTTTGCATGTAAAATGGTTCCGTTACCGTCAGGACTAGGGGCACCAACAGGTAAATCATGAACTTCAATATTAGATGCAAAATCTGACTTATCAGAATATACAATGGTATCTTCCCCTATTTCACTTAAAACCATGAACTCACAGGACTCACTTCCACCAATATTTCCACTGTCAGCAGAAACAGCTCTAAATTTTAAACCGCATCGATTAAATATATTTATATAGGCTTGACGGAAATCTTCATATGATTTATCTAATGAGGTTTTAGTAGAGTGAAACGAATAAGCATCCTTCATGATAAATTCTCTACCTCGCATTAAACCAAAGCGTGGACGTAACTCATCTCGAAACTTTGTTTGAATTTGATATAAGGTAATTGGTAGCTTTTTATAACTATTTAAAACATCTTTGATGATGTAAGTTACAACTTCTTCATGCGTTGGTCCTAAGGCAAATTCTCTTTCATGACGATCTTTCATTCGCATTAAAGTATCACCATATTGATTCCATCTACCAGATTCAATCCATAATTCAGATGGTTGTAAGGCTGGCATTAATAATTCTCCTGCTCCAATTGCGTCTAATTCTTCACGAATAATCTGTTCTACTTTTTTTAATGAACGGAGGGCAAGGGGTAAATAAGTATAGATACCAGCAGCAATTTGCTTAATATACCCTGCTCGAAGCATATATTTATGAGAGATTATTTCTGCTTCTTTTGGATTGTCTCTTAAGGTTGGTATAAATAATAAACTTTGTTTCATGTTAATCTCCTATCCTCGAATTCTAATAATATCATTAAATGTGATAAATAAAAATAAAAGCATAAATAAGATAAAACCTACTGTATGGATATATCCTTCTATTTTTCGATTAATTGGTCTTCTAACAATTCCTTCTATCAATAAGAAAAGTAATCGACCACCATCAAGTGCTGGTAAAGGTAATAAGTTAACAAAACCAATATTAGCACTAATAAATCCGACCCAACTTAATAACGCTATGAATCCTGCCATCGCAAATGTTTTAGTCATATCATATATTCCCACAGGACCAGATAAATCACGAATACTCACATTTTTATTATTAAAAAGCATATCTAATGTTTGAAATATAGAACCAATTACATTAAGGGTATCTTTAACCCCATAGCCGATAGACTTGAAAAAATTAAATTCTGTTTTATGTGTAATTCCAACCATAGCTTGAGTGACATTTGCTGATTCTAGTGCTTTTATTGATTGAACAGTAAAGGTATGAGTAGTACCATCTCTTAAAACTGTAATATTAATTTTTTCAGATAAATAGAAGTTTTCTAATACATTAGAGATATCTGTCCAATTATTTAAGTCATTATTTGCTTTACTTGCTTCTATAAATGTATTTTCAACCTGTTTAGTATTTTTGTCATCATTTAAAGTACCAGATATTTTAATGATTTCATCACCAGATTTTAAGCCTTCTTTATCAGCATTTGAATTAAGTGATACACCACCAATAATCGTATTTGATAAATTATTGGTACTCTTTATACCAATCGTCGCAATAAATAATTCTGGTCTTACTTCAAGTGGAGCTGGTAATAATTCTCCATCTCTTTTAACGGTAATTTTGATGACACCATTTTCGTAATTTCTCATAAATGTTGATATGTCATCCCAACTATCAATAGATATTGCAACTTCATCATCAATTGCCATTTTAACAATTTCATCATTTTCCTGTAAACCTACTAGTTCAGCTGGTGAATTATCTGATACACTTCCAATGATAGGTTGGGTTACAGCAACGCCTGTTGTTAAATTAACAACAATAAAAACAATGATTGCTAAAATAAAATTAAATCCCGCACCAGCAACAACTGTTAAAAAACGATTAATCCATGATTTAGACTCAAAACAGCGGTCATATGGAGCAATTTGCATTTCCAACCCTTTATTTAACTGATAATAGGCATCGCGTGCAACTGTTACAAAATGGGTTTCACCAGATTCACCTTCATAGTGTATATATAAATTATTTCCTTCTTTACCATATAAGTCAAAATCAATCACTTTAGCATAAGTTACTTTTACATCTTGGGGTTTATATAAATAAATATTTTTAACCGCATTTCCTACCATTTCTAAATAAACAACTTTACCTTTTTTAATTTTTTCTGTTTCTGGGTCCTCTCCCGCCATCGAAACATATCCTCCTAAAGGAATTGCTCGAATGGCATAAGTTGTTTCTCCACGTTTTATTTTGTACAAAGCAGGTCCCATCCCAATTGAAAATTCATGACATAATATCCCTGCTCTTCTCGCAAATAGAAAATGTCCGAACTCATGAATTAGGACGATAATCCCTAAGACAAAAATAAAAATGATGAAATATAATAAAAAGCTCATATGTTATTCTCCTTTCAGATGAGTGGATAAAATCCTTTTTTTTGTATCTTTATCAAGTAATAATATTGTTTCTAGGTCTGGTTCCTTAATCACTTTATGTTTTTCTAAGGATTCATAGATAATTTTTTCAATTTCTAAAAAACTTATTTTTCCTTCTAAGAATAGTTTTACTGCTGCTTCATTTGCTGCATTTAAAACTGTTGGCATACTACCGCCTGTATTTCCAGCATCATAAGCATATTTCAAACATGGAAATCGATTAAAATCCATTGTATTAAAATGAAGTAAGGCTATTTCTTCTAGTTTAAGTCTTTTCGCTTGTTTTAATTCAATTCTCTCAGGGTAAGAAAGTGCATACTGTATTGGAATCCTCATATCCGGGGTTCCTAACTGGGCAATAATTGAAGTATCAACAAATTCAACCATAGAATGAATAACACTTTCTTTATGTAATAGAGTTGTAATTCTTTCATAAGGTAATTGAAATAAATAATGCGCTTCAATTACTTCAAATCCCTTATTCATCATGGTAGCTGAGTCAATCGTAATCTTACTCCCCATTGACCAGTTAGGGTGGTTTAAAGCTTCTTTTAAGGTAACTTTTTTCAAATCTTCCCTTGATTTATCTCTAAATGACCCACCACTTGCCGTAATAATTAATTGCTTTATATTTTTGGGGTTTTCACCATTTAATGATTGAAATATGGCCGAATGTTCACTATCAACTGGTAATAAATTAACCTGATGTTTATTGGCCAAATCACATACAATATGACCAGCTGTTACTAAAGTTTCTTTATTGGCAAGGGCAATTGTGAAACCTTTTTTTATTGCTTCTATTGTCGGTAGTAAACCAACTGAGCCGACTACAGCAGTAACAACAACCGTTTCATAAGAATTATTAGAATCAATGGTGGCTGCTTTTATTAGCCCCTCTTCACCATACCCAAATTCAATTTCTTTGAATAGATTCTTTAAGTAGTTTGCATCACATTCATTCTCTACACTAACATATAGTGGCCTAAATTTTTTGATGATTTCTATCGCTTTTTTAATATTTTTACCTAAAGCAATACTAATTAATTGATAATCTTCTTCATTATGTGCAATTACATCAAGTGTTTGAGTACCAATCGAACCAGTCGCTCCAAGTAGTATTATATTCTTCATATTATCCCCCTAAAACACCAGTGTAAGAAATTCTGTAATATAATAATAAGTTAAAGAAACAAATAATATACTATCTAATCTGTCTAATACGCCACCATGTCCTGGAAATAAATTCCCATAATCTTTTATTTTATAATGTCGTTTTAAAACAGAGGCAGCTAAATCACCAAATTGCGATAAAATTGATAAAACAAAAGTTAATCCAATAATATATATCATTGAATTATCAAATAAAAAATCAATTTTATGAGAGAATATTGCATAAATTGAAACTAAAATCGTCGCAATAATTGTTCCACCTAAAGAACCTTCAATTGTCTTTTTAGGACTTATCGATGGACATAATTTATGTTTTCCAAATAGGGTACCAGAAAAATAAGCAAAAGTATCTGTAAACATCGCAATTAATATAAGATATAGTAACACATACATACCATTTTCAGCTAATAAATAGTAAACTAAGCTATGGAAGGTTAATCCAATATAAAAAATCGCAAATAACATAAAGCTTGCATCGACTATTTTAAATTTCTTTCTTAAAACCATTGCAATGGTTAAGATAATAATAATATATGGTAAGATATTGATGCTTTCTTTAACTTGAAATGAAAATATATCGCCCAAACTTTCATAAAAGCTAATATAAATTACTGATAAATAAGCTAATAAATGAATTTCAAATGGTAGATTCTTTTCTGATTCCTTCATAGAAATCATTTCATTCATCGCAATAATCGCTAAAATAAAACCTAAAATATATATATAATGGTTGATATCATACAACATCTTTGATAAAAATATGGGAATTAAAATCAATATAATAACAATACCTGTAATAACTCTTTGCTTCATAATTATTCTCCTTTTAAACCTCCATAACGACGATTTCTTTTTTGATATTCAAATATAGCCTTTCTTAAATCTACTTCATTAAAATCAGGCCAATACTTTTTCGTAAAATATAATTCACTATAGGCAATTTGCCATAATAAGTAGTTACTAATTCTAATTTCGCCACTTGTTCTAACCAGCAAATCAATATCCGGTAGCCCGTAGGTCATTAATTTAGTAGAAAAATATTCTTTAGATATTTGATCAACTGAAATAGCTCCATTCATACACGCTGATGCGATTTCTTTAGTAGCTTGTACGATTTCATCTTGTGAACCATAGTTTAACGCAATTGTAAATATCAAACCTGTATTATCTTTTGTTTCGTCTATGGCTTTATCAACCTCTTGCTTAAGATTATCAGATAATTGATCTATAAAACCAATGAAATTAATCTTAATATTCGCTTCTTTAATTTTTGGTAAATAATTTTTAATATAACGACCAGGTAATTCCATTAAATAATTGACTTCTTCTTCAGGTCGAGACCAATTTTCAGTACTAAAAGCATAAACTGTCATTGCTTCAATTCCTAAATCATTACATGCCTTTAATGTTTTAAGAAGTGACTTACCTCCTTCATTATGACCAGCAGTTCTCGGCAACCCTCTTCGTCTTGCCCAACGACCGTTTCCATCCATAATAAATGCGATATGCTTCGGAAGTCTACTTATATCTAATTTAATATTTGATTTTTTATTAAAACGTTTAAATAACATTATCTTCCTCCAATAACTTTTCAATATTCTTATTTTATAACATATTGTGTTTTTTTTCCACTTAATAATGATTGCTTTTAAAATTTTTTTTATTTAGACTAAATATCTACATTATTCTGTCTTTTTTTATACTAAATATTTTACACTATTTTTAATTCAAAATTTCATTTTATCTTTGTTATTTATTATTATTATTTCAACAATAGTTTATGGATTACTCTCAAAAATAATCTTTCAAAAGATTATGTTAACTAAAACAAAAACACCAATCTTAAAACAATTACTAAGATATTTTTTAATATATATCCTTTTTTATCTTATAATAAAAATTGGACTTCTTATATTCTTAACAATTGGTTTAACAATTTATACAATTCCTATCCTAGTACTTTTGTTATTTTATTTCCTGGGTTACCATCGCTTTATTCCTTATATTACAATGGTAGAAGGTATTAAAGAGATTTTCAGTAAATCTAAGCGATATATTAATGGACACCTAGAATTTTCAATCATTCTAATCCTTTTAAATACTAGTTTATCAAAACTCTTTACTCGTCTTGAATTGAAAGCTATTACAGTTGATAATATGAAATTATTTTTTGGATTATGGATTATTTCTTCATTTCTCACATTTTTCCTTCACTTTTTTGATATTACATTTGTCTTTACAGGATTAGATTGTGAATTAAATGAAGATTTATATCAAACAAATGAAGAAGGTTAACCTATCATTTTCACTTATATAAGATATATTACATTTACTAATAATTGGTAATATGTTACAATTGATTTAAGTTAACGAAGGGGGATATATAGTTATGAAAAATTATAATTTTCAAGTAGAAGATATTTTACATAACATGGTTGAAGTCTTTAGAAAAAAAGGACTAATTATTACACTACTTTTTATTATTCAATCAGTTTTTGCTTTACTAATGTACTTTAAATTTGAAAATACTTATTCAGTATTACTTAACCCAGAACGTATGAAAGACTCAAAAGCAATATTAGAAGCATATGGTCCAAAAATTTTTTTACTTATATTATTAACTACTACTTTAT
Organism: Mycoplasmatota bacterium; assembly: GCA_018394295.1. NCBI lineage: Bacteria > Bacillati > Mycoplasmatota > Mycoplasmatota bacterium. The sequence goes on along the minus strand of CP074573.1, from coordinate 939,493 downwards.
CTATAATAATCTATGGATTACTTACAAAAATAACCTATAAAGAGATTATTCTTTATAAAATACGTAAACCAATTATTACTCAATTTTTACATTATTTTTTAATGTATATTGTTTTCTTTCTAATTATGTTTGTTGGATTTATTATTTACTTTATTTTTATTGGTATATTTGTTTCATTTGGACCCTTAGGTCTACTTCTTGTTATAGGTCTCTCTATTGGTTTATTAATTATCATGTTTTATTACATGGGATACTACCGATTTATTCCATATATTGCGATGACAGAAGGCTCTGATGGGGTTTTCAATAAAACCAAACGATGTATTAAAGGACACTTAGTATTCTCTATTATTCTAATCATTTTAGCTGGTGGTATAACTAGTATTTTTAATCGCTTAGAAGCGAATGCTTTTGCAAGTGATAGAATGATTTTATTTATTGTATTATTAATCATTTCACAATTCATCTCATTTTTATTTTCTTTTTTAGATATCGTATTTGTCTTTACAGGACTTAAGTATCATAACTTAAGATATTCATTTAAAAATAATACTGATGATATGGATGATAATGATGAACTATTTCATCTTTCAGACATATAAAATCTAATAGATAAAATAAAAATGGTAGGATCTCCTACCATTTTTATTTGGTTCTATAATATTTGGTGTGGGTAATAAACTCACACCATTTAATTTGCATAAAAAAATGAGACAGATTTCCAATATCCTGATACAATTAATAACGACGAAATCACTAATGAAAGGATTGGAAATATGTCTCAATACAATTGTATCGTAAAAGTACTAAATTTAAAAGATGAAAATATTTCTTTTAATGAAAACTTTTACTCAGAAGAAATTATTAAGGGTGTTAGATCACAAATCTATTATGGAACTCTCACATATCAGCCTCAATATTGTTATTCATGTGGTTGTGTATTTGATAACCAGTTTGAAAAGCATGGCTTTAAGACATCTACAATAACTTTACCTAAAGTATCTAATATGAATGCTTATTTAAAACTTAAAAAACAACGTTATAAATGTCATCATTGTAATAGTACCTTTACTCTCAAGACATCTATTGTTAATCAGCATTGTTATATATCTAATAATACTAAAGTAGCTGTTGCTCTTGCAGCTTCTAATAAGATTTCTGAATGTGATTTAGCCAAAGAACATAATGTATCACATTCCACTGTAAATCGTGTTATAAACAGTTTCTATGAAGTGCATAAGCCTAATTATAATTATTTACCTGAACAACTTTGTTTTGATGAATTTAAATCAGTTAAATCATCAGTAGGGGCTATGTCTTTTCTTTTTGTGATGCTCATAATGGAAGCATAATTGATATCGTTGAAGATAGACGCTTAAATTCATTAATCAAATATTTCCAACGATACACTAAAAAAGCAAGGAGAAGTGTAAAATTAATCGTTATCGATATGTACAAGCCCTACATTCAACTTATAAAGATGCTCTTTCCTAACGCTAAAATAGTTATGGATAAATTCCATATTATTCAATTAATCTCTCGCTCATTAAATAAAACTAGAGTTAGAATTATGAATCAAGATAAAAAGAACTACAATAAGTTTAAACGTTATTGGAAGCTTATATTGAAAGATCGGGCTAAATTAGACATCAAAAATTATAGAAAAGTTTATTGTTTTAAACAAATGATGTGTGAAGAAGATATTGTAAATTATTTACTAGATCAAAGTAATGAACTTAGAGATACATATGAACTATATCAGGACCTTTTACATAGTATTAAAAACAAAAATCCAGAACTCTTTACAACTACTCTTGATCAAATTGAACAAGAATACCCAAACATATCAGCTTATATGAAAACATCAGTTAAATCTATTCGTAAGAATAAATCCTATATTCTAAATCTAATGTCTACTAATTATACAAATGGTGTAATTGAAGGTATAAATAATAAAATAAAAGTTATCAAGCGTATAGCTTTTGGTTATAGAAGCTATCATCATTTTAAACTACGAATTCTCATTTCTCATGGAATGGGAATAATGAAAAAAGGACTAAGCCATTCAGCTTAATCCTCATAATTGATTTAATGTCAGTTTATTGGATATTCTCTACCCACACTACTTGACAAAGAGCCTTTTATTTTTATACATTTAGAATATCTTTTTCTTTTTCTTCTACATATTCGTCTATTTTTTTCGTATAATCATTTGTAAATGTTTGCACATCTTCAATGTAACCTTTTAAATCATCTTCTGTAATGGTGCTATTTTTTTCTAATTTCTTTAATTGATCATTAGCATCACGTCTAATATTACGAACAGCTACTTTTGCTTCTTCACCATATTTGTGAACACGTTTAGCAAGTTCTTTACGTCTTTCTTCTGTTAATTGCGGAAAAGAAATCCGAATTACTTGTCCGTCATTTGATGGTGTAATACCTAAATCAGATGATAAAATTGCTTTTTCAACAGCTTTTACCATAGATTTGTCATAAGGTTTAACTACCAATAAACGTGCCTCAGGAGTTGTCACTGATGAGGTTTGATTAATTGGTGTTGGTGCACCGTAATAATCTACGGTAATACGGTCTAAAACACTAGCACTAGCTCGCCCTGTTCTGATAGTTGATAATTCATGACGAAATGATTCTACTGCTTTTTCCATTCTCTCTTCAGCATCAAATAAAATTGTATCTGGCATTTTTTCATCTCCCTTTCACTGTAGTACCTATTTTTTGGCCTTCAACTGCCTTTTTGATATTTCCTTTTGTATTCATATTAAACAGAACAACATCAATATTATTATCCATACATAATGATGCTGCTGTTGAATCCATAACACCTAGATTACGATTTAATAATTCTAAAAAAGTAAGAACTTCGTATTTTTTTGCATTTGGATTAATAACTGGGTCACTATCATAAACGCCATCTACGCGATTTTTTGCCATTAGTATCGCTTCAGCGTCAATTTCAGCAGCACGAAGTGCTGCAGTTGTATCGGTAGAAAAATAAGGATTCCCAGTTCCACCGCCAAAAATAACGATTCGGCCTTTTTCTAAATGTCTAATCGCACGTCGACGAATATATGGTTCTGCAACTGCTTCCATACTAATTGAAGTCATCGCACGGGTATCAACACCAATTGATTCTAAAGCGTTTTGTAAGGCTAACGCATTCATAACAGTAGCTAACATCCCCATATAATCAGCGCTCGCTCGTTCCATACCCATTTCACTTGCTGATTTTCCACGCCAAATATTGCCACCACCAACAATAATTCCTATTTGAACACCAGTAGAATAAGCATCTTTAATTTCCATAGCGATTTCTTTAACAGTAATTGGATCAATTCCAACCTTTTTATCACCACTTAAAGCTTCGCCACTTAATTTTAATATGACCCGTTTATAATGTTTATTATCCATCTTAATACCATCCTTTTAAAGTTTAAGAATAAGGCACAAGCGTGCCTTATATTTATGCACGAACTTGAGCCCTTACTTCTTCTGCAAAGTTATCTACTTTCTTCTCGATTCCTTCACCAACTTCAAAACGGATGAACTGAACGACTTTACTATTATTGCTTTCTGTATATTGTAAAACTGTTACATCTGGATTTTTAACAAATGGTTGTTCAACTAAACAAGATTCTTTTAACCATTTATTTACTTTACCCTCAACAATTTGTGGAATACGTTTCATTTTAGCTGCTTTAGCTTTTTCATTGGTTTCATTCGCTAATTCATTTTCAAATTCTTTTGTAAACATTGTTCTTTCATGTTCAACATCAGCTGCATTAACACCTGTTTCATCAATGTATCTTGGATTAATAGCGGCCACATGCATTGCGATATCTTTAGCAGCTACAGGATTATCTCCTTCTAAAACAGTAATAACCGCAATTTTTCCACCCATATGTTTATAGGTACCAAAAACTTGAGTATCTGTTTTAGTTACTTTAGTTACACGACGTAAAGTCAATTTTTCACCAATTTTAGCACTCGCTTCTACAACATGAGCTTCTACAGTTTTTCCTTCTTTTTCAATGGATAAAGCTTCAGTTATATCAGCTGGCTTTGCTTCAATTAGAATTTTACCTAATTTACTAAGTAAATTTAAAAACTGATCATTTTTAGCAACAAAATCTGTTTCTGAATTTAATTCAAATAAAAATGCAGTATTACCTTCGATTACGACTTCACACAAACCTTCTGCCGCAATTCTACCTGCTTTCTTCGCTGCTTTTGCGATTCCTTTTTCTCGCAACCAATCAATAGCTTCTCCCATATCTCCTTCACAAGCCACTAATGCTTTTTTACAATCCATCATACCTGCACCAGTTTTATCGCGTAGCTCTTTTACCATTTTTGCTGTAACAGTCATATAATTTCCTCCTAATTTTATAATTTATAAAAAAGGTGATAAAGGAGTTACTTTATCACCACAAGAATTAATTTTATTCTGCAGATTCCTCAGTAGTCTCCTTTTTCTCTTCAACTACTTGCTTAGTTTGACTATCTTTTCTTTCTTCTCTACGGTCACGATCTCTGTCTCTACTTTCGTTTAGACGAACTATAGTGCCACCTTGAGCTTCAACAGCAGCGTTTGCCATTACTGTTAATATTAATTTAACAGCTCTAATAGCATCATCGTTTGCTGGAATTACAAAGTCAAGATCGTCAGGATCACAGTTTGTATCAACAATTCCAAATACAGGAATATGTAACTTACGTGCTTCTAAAATCGCATTTTTTTCTTTTTTAGGATCGATAACGAATAACGCACTTGGTAATTGATTCATATCTTTAATTCCATTAAAGAATTTTTGCAATTTTTCTAATTCTTTTTTCATTAAAATTTGTTCTTTTTTAGGGTAATTTGAAATTGAACCATCTTCAACCATTGCTTCTAACTCAAATAAACGATTAATACGTGTTTTAAGTGTTGCATAATTAGTTAAAGTTCCTCCAAGCCAACGTTGATTCACATAATATTGATTTGCACGAATCGCTTCTTCTCTTACTGCGTGTTGTGCTTGTTTTTTTGTCCCAACAAATAATATTTTTCCACCATCTTTGACGATATCAAATATTAATTTGTATCCTTCATCAATTTTAGCTTGTGATTTTTGTAAATCAATAATATAAATTCCATTACGTTTTGCATAGATGTATTTTTCCATTTTTGGATTCCATCTACGTGTTTGATGTCCAAAATGAACACCAGCTTCTAATAATTGTTTCATTGAAACTACTGCCATGTAAATAATTTCCTCCTAAATTTTATTTTGTTTGGCCTCCACAAATTTCTACGAAAACCGCCACTAAAACCTAGCACCCGACGATATTCTCATTTGTGTGTGTATTTTTTGCCGCATTATAGTATATCACATTTATAATGTTTTTTCAATTACTTAATGTGTTTTTTTTGTTTTTTTTATATTTAGTGATTACTACTTCCAAATCCACCTTTTCTTATTTGGTGGTTGGGAGTATCCTTGTCAACCACTAAATATTTTTCAAAGATACCTTGAGCTATTTTCTCACCTTTATATATTATGAGCAATTGATTAGAAAAATTGTATAAAGGGATTATAATATGTCCATTATTTTTTTCATTATTATAGTAATCACTATCAATAATTCCAACATTGTTAGCTAACATAACACCTTTATTAATTGCCATACTAGAACGAATATAGAGTTTTAATAATTCATCCTCTAACATGTATGCTTTTAAACCTGTTTTGACTAGTTTTACTTCATTCGGTGCGATTTCAACTGTTTCACAAGCTTCGATATCATAACCAGCTGAATATAGGGTTTGTCGCATAGGAATCGTAATTGATTCATTTTCATATCCATTAACAATTTCAAAACCTCTTGTTCTCATTCTAATCTACTCCTTTGCATGAGGATGTGCTTCCATATAAACTTTTCTTAATTGTTCTTTAGATACATGGGTATAGATTTGTGTTGTTGATAATTGAGAATGACCCAATAATTCTTGAACACTTCTTATATCAGCTCCATTATTGAGTAAATGAGTCGCAAATGTATGACGCAACATATGCGGAGAAATACTTGAAATTTTTGAAGTATGACTAATCAATCGACTCAAAATATCTCGTACCCCTCGAACGGTAAGTTTCGTTCCTCGATGATTCAAAAATAATACATAGGTATTTGATTTAGATTTCATTAATAATCGCTTACGACTATTGTTTATATAATTCACAACTGCTTCAAAGCAATAATCATTCATAGGTACTATCCGCTCTTTATTCCCTTTTCCCTTTACTAATATCACTTTGTTGTCAAAATGGATATGTGATAATTCTAAATTACATAATTCACTAACACGTAATCCTGACCCATATAGTAATTCGATGATTGCTAGATTTCGTTCACCTAAAAAATCATTTAGATCAATGCTGTTATAAAGTTCTTGAATTTCTTTGGGATAAAAAAACTTGGGTATTTTCTTTTCCTTTTTTGGTAAAGACAACATCAAAAACGGATTATCTTCAACATATTTTTTGCTTTGTAAATATTTATAAAACGTTCTAAGAGAAGAAATTTTTCTCGCTAATGTTGCTTTCGATAATTGACGTTTATGTAAAAATGCCAAATACTTTCTCGCTAACTGATAGGTCATGTCACTAACTTTTTCTATCCCATCTATTTCTAAAAATTCATAAAAATCACGTAAATCAATTTCATAGTTTGTTATGGTATGATATGAAAAATTTCTTTCATGAGCTAAATAATTTTTAAACATGACAATATAGTGTTCCATCCTATCACATCACTTTATAATTGATATTTTTCTTTTATACGCTTAATTTCCTCAAGGGCTCGTTTCCCATATAATGATTTTCGTTCTTTTTTCTTATGTTTAAAGTTCAATGGGGGAACAATCCCAAAATTAGCATTCATAGGTTGAAAATTTGAAGCGTTCGTATTTGTAATGTATTGGCTCATTGAACCAATAATTGTTTCATTTGGAAATTCAATAAATGCTTCATTTTCTAATAACCGAGCCATATTAATACCTGCAACCATTCCAGATGCTGCACTCTCCACATACCCTTCGACACCTGTCATCTGCCCTGCAAAGAAAATCTCCTCATTTTCTTTATATTGATAAGTCGGTTTTAAAAAGAGTGGTGAATTAATAAAACTATTTCGATGCATGACACCATAACGTAAAAATTCTGCTTCTTCTAAACCTGGAATCATGCCAAATACTCTTTTTTGTTCAGGAAATTTTAAGTGTGTCTGAAACCCCACTAAATTGTACATAGTAGATGCTGCATTATCTTGACGTAATTGAACAACTGCATAAGGAATTTGACCAGTTTTAGGGTCTTCTAAACCGACTGGTTTCATAGGACCAAAAAGCAGAGTCTGTCTTCCTCTTGAAGCCATGACTTCAATTGGCATACAGCCTTCAAAAAAGATTTCTTTTTCAAATGATTTTGGTTTTACAACTTCAGCACTCACCAAAGCATCATAAAATCGATTGAACTCATCCTCAGTCATTGGACAATTCAAGTAAGCTGCTTCGCCTTTATCATAGCGTGATTTCAAATAAACTTTATCAAAATTAATGGATTCTTTATCAACAATCGGTGCTGCTGCATCGTAAAAATAAAAGTATTCACTACCTAACATTTCTTGAATTTTATGATGCAGTTTAGGACTAGTTAATGGACCCGATGCGATAATCGTTAAACCACTTGGAATGTCTTCAACTTCTTCTGAAACAACTTCAACATTAGGGAATTCATTTAATATATCCGTCACCATTTTTGGAAATGATTCTCTATCAACAGCTAATGCACCCCCAGCAGGAATTTGTGTTTTATCTGCTACTCGAATGATTAAAGAATCTAATAAACGCATTTCTTCTTTTAAAACGCCTACAGCGTTTTCTAAACTATTTGCTCGTAAGGAGTTACTACATACAAGTTCTGCGAAAAAACCTGTTTGATGGGCCTCCGTTTTCTTTTTAGGTCTCATTTCATATAAACGTACCTTTATACCTCGTTTAGCTAACTGATAACAGGCTTCACTACCAGCAAGTCCTGCCCCAATGATATTTACAACTGTGTCCATATATACATCTCCTAATTTATAAATCTATCTATTATTATAACACAAATTTACTATAACATAATCTAATTTTTCCTAAAGAAAATCACCAAAACTAACTTGTATAGTTATAATCATATTTTATCATTTACTAATATTTTTTAAAGTTTTTTCCCCATTTTATGAAAAATGATTTATTTATAGTATGAAGGGAGGTGGAGATGATGAATAAAGAGTTTGATGGCAAAACATTAATCTTAGTACTAGATAATGGTGTTGATGGAAAAGGAAATCCAGTCTACTCAAGAAAATCAATCAAAAATATTCGTGAGACTGCAACTGAACAACAAATATATGATGTTGGTAATAGTTTAGCTCCTTTATTTTCACAACCTATTTCTAACATTTGTGTTGATGAAGATTACGTTTTAGCTGCAATTTAATTTCTTAATTAATTAATGAATAGGAGGTGAGAATAAATGACAGACAAAAAATTACAATTAGTTTTTATGGCTGAAAATAATAAAACATTCACACTCAACATTGATGAACCAAAAGAACCAATTGATGAACTAAGCATAAAACAAGCGATGAATACTATCATCACTAATGATGTGATTAATAGTAAAAATGGTGCTTTAGTCGCAATCAAAGGTGCTTATTTTGTAACAAGAACCGTTGATGAAATTACTTTACCATAATTATAATAATAGGGTTGTGGTAAACAACTAATTTAAATTTGCTTATAGCCTCTATTACTGGCCAGCGCCTAAGACGCTGGCTTTCCCTATATTCAATCTACTATTACTTTTGTGGATCAATGCACTCTTCCCTTCTAGATACCACATAAAAACAGTTATTTTTGGTGGAAATAGACAATATGATTTATTGATATATAATGACTATAAAATGGATGTTTTAGTTAACTACGACTGTACTTCAATAGGATAGTTTGCTATTTACTTTCACATATGTTATAATTATTAAGGTAGAGAAGTAAAATCTGTGAGTATCTGGTATATGAGTATATCTATGCATTATGCGGAGATATATAAGTCTACTCTTAATAGAGAAATCAGAAATGAAAATCGTTTTTATAAGAACTGGGGCTTGTTCAGGATCAATAATAGGTAATGAACTATATTACTTTTAGTGATATAATGTGAGTATTTTTAATGCGAAACTTAAGCACTCTAACTCTTTACATAAAGAGTTAGGGTGCTTTTTATTTTCATAAGGAGTTGATTATTTGAAAAAAATCACAAACGCAGTTGAAAAATTACACGAGAGAAATTTTAAAAAATATGGATTAGATATGAATATTTTTGTATCTGTTATATCCGCTATGTTAGTATTTACCTTTATTTTTATTACAGTGATGTTCCCTGAATCTACAGCTAATAGTTTTGATATTGCGAAAACGTGGGTTACTACCAAATTTAATCTATGGTTTATTATGGTGTTGAATACAACATTGATATTATTAATATTTCTTACATTTACAAGATATGGAAAAATCATCATAGGTTATCCAGGTGATAAACCTCAATTCAGTCGTTTTTCATGGTACGCAATGTTATTTAGTGCAGGGATTGGTATTGGTATATTCTTTTATGGTATTGCTGAGCCAATTTACCATTTAAATATTCCAAAGGGACTTCAATCAGGAAATTATGATCCTTTAAAAGTAATGTTTTTACATTGGGGATTCCATCCTTGGGCTATTTATTCACTAGTTGCAATTGGTATTGGTTACTTTAGTTTTAATAAAGGATTACCTGTAACGATAAGAAGTTTATTCTATCCAGTAATAAAAGAAAAAATATATGGTATTTGGGGAGATATTATTGATACCATTGCAGTATTAAGTGTCCTATTTGGACTATCTACTTCTCTAGGGCTTGGTGCAAGACAGATTAATGCTGGGTTTAATTCCGTTTTTAATCTTCCTATATCAAGTAATGTACAGATAATCTTAATTATTATAATTACATTTGTTGCAACATTATCTGTTGTTAGTGGTATTTCAAAGGGAATTAAGTTACTTAGTGAAATTAATATAAGATTAAGTGCAGTTTTATTGTTTATAATCTTAATAATTGGTCCAACAGGTTTTATTTTAAAAGATTATATTTTTGCATTTACGACATATATTTTAGAATTTTTCAAAATAGGAACTTATGTTGCAAAAGATACACAAGATATTATTTGGCAAAGTGGATGGACAATATTTTACTGGGCATGGTGGTTTAGTTGGAGTCCTTTTGTGGGATTATTTATCGCTAGAATTTCTAGAGGTCGATCTATTAGAGAAATTGTTTTAGGTGTAACTATTATTCCAACTATAGTAATTACATTCGTAATGACAATTCTTGGTTCATCTGGTTTATACTTAAATGAAATAAAAGATGGTATTATGACTGAAGCAATTAACAATGACTTAGCAACTAGTTTATTTGTTATGATTAATAATTTAACAACAAATAATTTTTTAATCACTTTATTAAGCTTAGTTGCATTATTTGCAATCATTCTATTCTTTGTTACTTCAAGTGATTCTGGTAGTTTAGTTGTTGATAACTTAACAAGTGGAGGTAAGCTGAATTCTCCAAAAACCCAACGAGTATTTTGGGCGTGTATGGAAGGATTTATTGCTGCAGCTGTTTTAGTTTTGGGTGGTAGTAAAGCACTTAACACATTACAATCAATCATTATTATAACTGGTTTACCTTTCTCAATAATGATAGTAACAATCTTAATATCATTAGTAAAACAACTAAGAGAAGATTACCCAGTAGAACAATCACTCATTACAACGAAACTGAAGTTTCAGAATAAAAATACAGATTAATCATAAGGAAACTCTTGATTTCATAAGTTTTTATTCTTTATTGGTATTTATGTTTTTATAATATAAATTATAAAAGAGTTATCCATTATGGGAAACTTATCTTCTAGAATATAAAGAGGGTTGTAAATTCATCAAAAATAACATTTTAATGGATTTACAACCTCTTTTTTATTATTGGGCTTTAAGGTGTTTCATTTGCCAATAGCCCTATTTTTAATCGTACATTATGATATTATTCATCTTCAAATTCATTCGCTACTGGTGATATAACTTGATATACAATGTTAATCCCTTGATTTTTTTCAAGAATTAACTGTAAGAGATTATTAAAATATTTAAATTCTTCATAAGATATTTTATACTTAGAAATAAAAACATCAATGGTTTCATTATTTTTTATCATTAGTTCTTTGAGTTTAATACTACTATTATTAGTTGTTGGTATGAATACCTTTTGTCCTTTTAATAACTTAAATTTTTTGAGATCATTTAGTTGCTCAAATTCTTTAAATGAAGAATTGTATTTTTCGATAATCTTGTGAATAGTATCACCAGGTTTTGTTTTGTATAAGCTACTCACTACATATACAATCCCCTTTTACAATCTCTCTATAATACAATATGCCTAAGCGAAAAATCCGCTTAGGCATTAAAATTAGTTATTGACAAAAGTTTGAAGATAAATCGATGTCTTTCTTAAATAAGTTAATTCTTCATCTTTTTTCATATAATCATATAAGGAAGCATCCAAAGATATTGCTTGAACTAAATCATCCACCGCTTTTTTATTTTCTTCTAATAAAGCATAACTACATGCACGATTATAATACAATACCGCTACTTTTGGATGAGAACGTATTCCCATAGAATAGACCTTAACTGCTTCTTTTAAATCGTTTTTATCGTCTTTATATAGAATTGCTAAATTTAAATAAGTAAACGCATGTTTAGTAGACAATTCGATTGACTTTAAATAATTTTCTTCACTTAATTCAATTTGATTAAGTTTTCTATAAACTACCCCTAAATTGAAATATAGGAGATGATTTTCAGTGTTTAATGTTTCTGCTTTTTTAAATAAGGATAGAGCTAATTCATCTTGATTTAAACTTTCATATAAAGAACCTAAATTTAAATAGGCATAAAAGTAAGTAGGATTTTGTTCTATAACATTTTGATAATGATAAATCGCTAGCATTGTCTCTTTTTGTTCATCATAAAGATTCGCTAGAAAGAAGTGTGCTTGGTAATAATGTTCATCAAGTCGAATTGCTTCTTTATAATAAGCAATTGCTTCGTCAAATTGTTTCATATTATCAAATATGGTTGCTAATCCATAATAAGCTATTGGATTATTTACATCATAATCTAACACTTTATGATAATATCGCTTTGCATTTTCATAATCCCCTAGTTCATCATAAATCAATGCGATATCAATTAGTAAGCTTTGAGAATGATTAATAATCTTTTCCGCCTCTAAATAGTAATTTAAAGCAAGATGTAATTGTTTATTTTTATAAGCTTTTTGAGCGTTTAAAAGGAGTTCTTGAAGATTCATAAGTATCACCCATTTAATCATAACTGAAATACATTTATTGTCAAGAAAGTATAACACATATCGTAAATTTATTTTTTTCTTTATATATAATATTAAGTAAATAAAGATAAAGTTATGTATTTAAATAAAAATTTTCGAATATAAAAAAGGCATAAATCCATTGATTTATGCTTTTTTATAATAAATTAAAATATATAATAAAATACCCTCTTGGATGAATTTTCATCTCCACCCCTCACTATAATAAAACACCATTTGAAATAAAACAACCATTTTAAACGTACTAGCATAAAAAAATGATTGGTCTACTATACAAGTAATCAAATAATGATTTTATGCAAAAAATGTGACCATTTTTTGAGATGAATAGTGGTATTAAATTAATTTTTATCATCTAATCGATATTTACTAATTATTTTTTCAGCTACTTTAATTCCGTCTATTGCACTTGATGTTATCCCACCAGCATAACCAGCACCTTCACCAGTTGGATATAATCCTGAAACATTAATACTTTCTAAATTATGGACATCCCTAAGGATTCGAATTGGTGAAGAAGTTCTTGTTTCAACCCCTGTTAGTACTGCATCTTCTAAAGAAAAACCGTGTAATTTTTTATTTAACTCAATAATTGCTTCTCGAAGTGCAAAAGCAATGTTTTCAGAAAATAAGGTATTTAAATTACTAAATTTATACCCAATTGGATAACTTGGTTTAACGAAACCTAATTTAATTGAAGATCTGTTTTTCAAAAAATCATCTACAAGTTGTATCGGTGCATTATAATCATTCCCACCTAGATGAAAAGCCTTTTCTTCTAACTTTTGCTGAAAATACATCCCACTAAGTGGATGATCATCTTCAAAATCTTCTGAGTCTACTGTGCAAACTAATGCACTATTCGCATTGACTTGATCCCGTTTGTATTCACTCATCCCATTAACAACAACCGTATTTTCCTCGCTACTACTTGGAACAACCATACCACCTGGACACATACAGAAAGTATAAACACTTTTCCTGTTAGAAGCATGGTATGTTAATTTATATTCAGCAGCACCTAATTTAGGATATTGACAATATTTATTACCATATTGGGCTTTATTAATTAATAATTGAGGATGTTCAATACGTACCCCTACCGCAAAAGCTTTTTGTTTGATATGAATTCCTTTTTGATAAAGCATCGAAAAAGTATCTCGAGCACTATGACCAATCGCTAAAATTAGATCATTAACTTTGATTGTTTCATTATTAACAACAATCTCTTGTATTTTTCCATTCTTTATTAAGATATCATTTAATTTTGAATTAAAATAGATTTCTCCACCATTTGAAATGATCTTCTCTCGGATATTCTTAACTACCCCCACTAATACATCTGTCCCTATATGCGGGTTATAAGCAGTTAATATATCAGGATTAGCACCATGATCAACAAAGGCTTGTAAGACGTATTGACTTCTTAAATCTTTGACACGCGTGTTTAATTTCCCATCAGAAAAAGTTCCAGCTCCTCCCTCACCAAATTGGATATTTGATTCAGGGTTAAGTACTCTATTTTCCCAAAAATTTTGAATTGTATTAATTCTTGAATTGACTTCCTCTCCTCGTTCAAAAATAATTGGTTTTAATCCCATCTGTGAAAGCAATAATCCTGCAAACATTCCAGAAGGACCAAATCCGATAATAACTGGACGATGATGAAGTGGTTTATTTCCATAAGGGGGTAGGCAGTAATTAACTTGTGGTGATTTAACTAAATTCTTTTTTACCTTATTTAACACTTTCTTTTCATTTTTTAAAGAGACATCTAGTACATAAACAAAATATATTTGATCCTTTCTCCTAGCGTCAATCGACTTTTTTATGATATTATAGTGTATTAAATCACGTTGATTTATTTTCAGGAATTCGCAAATTTTCTTTTCCAAATTTTCTTCTTCTACTTTAATTTTTAATGATAATAATCTTAACAAATAAATCACTCTTTCATGTTTTTTCAACTATATTATAACAAAAATTTGATAAAAAACTAATAAAAGTAATAAAAATCTGAAAAGAGCTTTATCTTTCACTAAGTCTCATTTAAAATGTATAATATTTGACTTAAGGAGTAGTGTATGATATACTTTTTGAAATTGAATTAATATAATTAAAGCATGTATCAAAGGTAATCAAGAACTTAATATAGAAGTAAAAAAGAGATGAAGAACATGCGATTCAAACTATATTCTTTTAGGATGAATCTTTATGTTCTTTCTTTATTATATTTCACCATCTTCAATAAATGGTATTGAAAGCGCTTACTATCAAAACTGTTAAATACTATAAAGAAAAATTTGATTATTTGAGAAGTAAACAAAATGTGAAAAAGGGAGGAGCATTTGATGAGTAAAGAAAAAAAGAGCAAAAAATTTAAAAAAACAAGAAATTTTTATTTAGAGTTATTAAAAGATCCTGTTTTAATAGGCATGTTAATCGGTGTCGTAATATTATTTGTAGCAATCTTTATATGGTTTCCTAATGGAAGAGAAAGAATTAATAATATAAATTTCACTGATTATCTTGAAAATGTTTTCAAAATACTTATAGCAGCAATTTTGGGTGGATTAATTGGATTAGAGAGAGGAAATAAAAATAGACCTGCTGGCTTACGAACACATACTTTAGTTTCAGTTGGTGCTTGTATCGTAATGATTACCTCTTTCGATATTTTCGAAAGATACCATCACCTTGGGAATTTTGATCCAGCAAGATTAGGAGCACAAGTAATTAGTGGCATAGGATTTTTAGGCGCTGGTACTATTATTAGAAATGGTATTAATGTTAAAGGATTAACGACAGCAGCTAGCCTATGGGTTGTTGCTTGTATAGGTCTAACTGTTGGATCTGGGATGTATTTGATAAGTATTTCAGCAGCGATTATTGTTTATTTTACCTTGTTTGCTTTAGGAAACTTTGAATTAAGACATATGATGAAGAATTCAAATATGAAAATAAATGTATTAACTAAGGACAAATCTGGTCAAATCGGAGAAATTGGGAATGTACTTGGACGATTAAATATTAAAATAGCAAATATTGAGATTCAAAGATATAATGAAAATGAAAATGATTTAGATGAAGAGGAAATCTTAATAACATTTACACTTATGGTACCTTATACAGTCAATACAGATTTCATGCTCGAAGAAATAAAACGACTTGATGATTCTATCGATGTAGAAGTATGTGAAAACTTAATAATTACTTAAAGAATTAACAAAAGCAAGGGGATAATCTAATGAAAATTATTGCTCACAGAGGAGCTTCAGGCTATGCTCCTGAAAACACATTGGCAGCATTTAAATTAGCACTTGAACAAAAATGTGATGGATTAGAATTTGATGTGCAAATGACTAAGGATGAAGAAATCATTATTTGTCATGACTATAGGGTAGACAGAACTACAAACGGCACAGGACATATTAAGGATTTAACACTATCTGAACTTAAAACACTTGACGCTGGTTCTTGGTTTGATAAAAAATTTACTGGTGAAAAAATACCTACTTTAGAAGAAGTTTTCGAAATTGTACCACCAGGTATTTTAATGAATATCGAAATAAAGAATCTAGCAAAAGAAAGAAGAGATATTGAACAAAAAGTTGTAGATTTAGTTTTAAAACATAATCGTATGGATGATGTTATTATTTCATCATTTGATCATTTAAGTTTAAAGACTGTTAGGGAAATTAATAAGGATATCAAGATTGGTTTCTTAATTTATTCATACCTACTTGAACCTTGGACGTATTTTAAGAAATGTGGTATTGATGCATACAGTATTCATCCAGCTGAAGAATATTTGAATGAAGATTTTGTTTTAAATGCGCATAAAAATAATTATAAGATATTATGTTATACGGTTAATGACAAAAACACTGCTACTACAATGGATAAAATGGGTGTGGATGCGATAATCTCAAATTACCCTGATATACTAGCTAAATAAAATCATTAAAAAGACTATTTGGCATGTATAGACTAATTAACCTCTTTTTCTTAGTAATCAAGTAATTTAATTAATATCTCTATTATCTACTTTCATAATAAAAAACAGGTCATCACTAATGACCTGTTTTCTTTATGCTAAATTATTATACTAACTTAATTGGATTATATCTTCTTCACTTCTATTTATTAGTGATAGAAAATCTTTAATGTCAATCGGTTTAGATAAATAAAATCCTTGTATATACATAGCACCTAATTGTTGAAGATAATCCAATTGCTCTTTGGTTTCAACTCCTTCAACAATTACATCACATCCTATGTCTTTAGAAAATTGAAGAATACTTTTAATAAACAACTGACATTTTTGATTATTAAATGCACTTGAAATAAATCGCTTATCTAATTTAATATGATCATAAGAAAGATAGGTTAAATTACGAACTGAAGAAAACCCCATTCCAAAATCATCTAAGTATATTTCAATCCCTAGTGCTTGTAAATTTTCAATCAATTTATTTATTTTAGATTCATTTTTAATAAAATATTGCTCTGTGATTTCTATACCAATTTGATTCCCGCTAATGTCATATTTTATTAATAATGATTTAATTTCTGCATAAACATCAATATACTCAATTGTTTTCGGGGTTAAGTTTATTGTAAATCTGATAGAAGAAGGAATCCTATCTTGATATTTATTTATATAGTAAATAACTTTTTCAATAATTTTTCTTTCTAATAAGATAATTAACTTTGATTTAAGCGCAGTTTCAAATATTTTATCTAATGGAAACTTTTCAGTATAAATTAACGCTTCTAAAGAAACGATTTCATTTTTTGTGATATCATAAATTGGTTGAAATCTTAAAGGGACTAAATCTTCTTTAATTATTTTTTCGAGATAATTCTCAATTTTCTTTTCATCTAAAAGAATTTTATAATAATTTTTATCAAAATAACTATAGTTTAGAAAATTATCATTTTTCGCTCTATACATACTAATATCCGCACGTTTTAATAAAGTTGTTTTATTTTTACTATCTTTAGGATAAAATGCTATCCCAATACTTGGGGTAATTATAATCTGGTAATTATCATGATTAAAAGGCGGTTCCAAACATTCAAAAATTAAATTAATCACTTTATCAGTTTCTTTAATAGTTGTTAAGTATGGAAAAATCAACGCAAATTCATCCCCGGATAAGCGATAAAAATCAAAATCATAAAGCCTTTCTAACTCATTCTTAATTCTTTGTGAAAATTCTTTTAGGATGTAATCACCGAATAAATGTCCAAAATTATCATTGATGATTTTAAAACTATTAAGGTCCATTAAAAATAAAGAAAAGGGGACTTGATAACTAATTAAAAATTGAATATCTTTCTCATAATAATTCCTATTTTTCAAATGAGTGGTACTATCATAATAAGCTAAGAGATGTAATTTTTTATCAAGTTCTACTTGTTTTGTAATATTCCTAATTAGGGCCAAACGCATATTTTTATTTCTAAAACTAAAAATACCATACTCTTTCACCCAGATTAATTTATTTTTTACTTTGAACCGATAAATTACTTCATAAGTTTTGTTATCCTTACGTTTATTTTCTAGTACTTGAATCATTTTTTTACGGTCTTGTAAATTAATCTGTTGATAAAAATTATCTAAAGAAATACATTGATTGACACATAATAGTCTCTTTGCTTGTTCAGAAAATGAAATAGATTGTTCATTAACGAAATAAACACCATTATCACTACAATCAATTACTTCAATTAATTCTTTATCGAAATCATGATGATATTCTTTAAGAAAATCGATAATCTCTATTGTGCTTTCTTTTGCAACTTTCATACAATCACCTCTTAGTTAATTTGATATTATCATAATATATATACTAAACTAAATTTACTAAAATCAAAATTACATGGAAAAAAATAAGAAAATTTTCGATTATATATTATTAACAATTACGCTTTTAAAACGTTTAATATCAACGGGTTTTGGTAAATAATCTTTCATCCCAATAAATAAATATTCATCAATTTGTTCAGAAAATGCATTAGCTGTTAATGCAATAATAGGAATATCTTTATATCTACTCATCGATTTAATAATTTTTGTTGCTTTAATACCATTCATATTTGGCATTTGAATGTCCATCAGAATAAGATCATATTCTCCATCTCTACACATATTAACCGCTTCTTGTCCATCAGAGGCTATATCGATATCTTTCTTATTGAATACAGAAAAGATTTCTTTCATAAAGATTTGGTTAATCAAATTATCCTCAGCTACAAGAATTCGTTTATCTCTAATTTTTTCAATAAATTCTTCATTATCGACATCTACAATACTTGTTATATTTGTTTTTTCTTGATTACTGATTTTAAATTTCGTAATAAATGAGAAAATAGAACCTACATTTTCTTTACTTGTTACATTGATATCTCCACCCATTAAACGAATTAAGTCACGGGCAATTGTTAGACCTAAACCAGTTCCAATTTGTTTACTATTATGATTATCTACTTGAACAAAAGGTATAAAAATTGTATCTATTTTATCTTTTGGAATTCCAACTCCAGTATCAGTGATGATATAGTCAAGTAAAATTGAATCATTTGTATAACCAAACGCCTCAACTTCTAATTTAACACTACCTTTATTGGTAAATTTAATCGCGTTACTACATAAATTAATTAAGATTTGTTTTAATCTTGTACTATCAATCTCTAAATAGTGTGGAATTTGAGGATCAATTGAATAGGTAAATTCAATATTCTTCTTTTCAGCTTGTATGCTTAATAAATCATACATTTCTTTAATAACTTGAACAATTTGTGTTGGCTTTTCATGTAGCTCAAATTGTTTAGATTCAATTTTTGATAAATCTAATATATCATTAACCTTTTGTAATAGTATATCTGAAGAATTATTAATACAATCAAAATATTCTTCAACTTTTTTTTGATTATTGAATCCTATTTTCTTTGTTAATTGAGCATATCCAATAATTGAATTTAATGGAGTTCTCATTTCATGTGACATATTCGCTAAAAATAAGGATTTAGATTTATTACTTTCTTGTGCTTGTTTTAAATCATTTTTCATTCCTTGAATTATGTTTTCATAATTCTTTTTATTATATGAGAATATTTTTTTAAACTCAACTAAGATTGCCGCAAATTCCATATAATCTGCCTGAGATTCATTAATAGAACTTATATAATTATGATCTTTATCTTCTAAGCTCTCAACTTCATAGATAAAACGCTCATATGGTTTCCTAATAATTTGAATACTTTTAAAATAATATAAGAAAAATAAAATAACTAGAGTAACTAAAGAAATTACGATGGGAATAATAGAACTAGAAATAACGTTATTAAATACTTCATTTTGTGACATTTGTGTAATAAAATAGTAGGATTGATTAAAATAATCCACTTTATTATAATAATTAAAACACTCACCTTTAAAAAATGGAGTAAATCCTGCTTCTTTATTTTCAGGAATGTCTACGTTATTAGAAATATGTATAAGATTGTTTTCACTTACCCCTTGAATAATGAATTGATTATCAAGTAGATCATCCATACTACCTTGAGAAATAAAATAAATAAAGTACTCATTTGAATTATATTTATTAATAATCGTTAAATAATTCTTATCTAATTGATTGGTAAGAATATTTTGATTCTGTAAATTTAAATTATTTAAAATATCAAAATTATAATTTTCGATTGAGGTATCTTTAATGTAGGCATATTCAAGTTTTTCTTGAGAATTCACTATAAGGAAATTATTAAAATAATGATTTTCTTTGAAAAAAATGTCTAATAACTGTTCGTCGGTTTCTGTTAAAAAAGGAGTGTTTTTTCCTGGAATGACTACACTAAGTTTAAATCCGATTAATTCATGAACTTGTGTATTATATGAGCTAAAATGGTCGATATGTTTATCAATAATATTTTGAGCAACTTGATTTTGTTGTTGTAATTTACGTTTTGCATTATCTAATTCATTGAAGCAGTTAATGATAAAAAAGGATATTAAAAATACAGTATAAATAATGACAATCTGTATAAACATTGTTCTATTTAAATGCTTATGAATACTACGCATAACAACCCCTCCAATATTATGCTACCATTTGACACTTTATTGTCTATTATAACATCAAATTCTGTAAAATTCTGTCAGAATAGATAATAAATACCTATTTTATATTATACTAAATGTTCAATTAAAATTATAGTCTTTTTAAAAAAGAGAATGTACAAATAATTATATAATATGTTATAATATAATTATTTAACGGAGGTAATTATGAATAACGAATTAAAAACAAATGATGTTCCAAATAAACTTTTACTAATACTTACCTACTTTTTTTCAATGTATATTTTAGCCATTGTTATTGGAACCATAACATTTTTTACATTAAGAACCCTATATCCTAATAATCCTAATAATAAAACATTGATGCTTACTTTAACTAATTTGTTGGTTTATGCCATCATGTCATTCATTTTTATATTTATTTTAAAAAATTACTATTCAAATCAGTTTCAAGCATTTAAAAAGAAATTTGCTTTTTTCCTTGCTATAGCTATCGCAAGTTGGATATGTAGTCTATTCCTAAATGTTGTTATTGAACAAATAATGGAATTATTGAATTTTAAATCAAGAGCATCACAAAATCAAGAAGCGATTATTGAATCTTTTAAATATCCTTTACTAGCAATCCCAATGATTATTTTTGGTGCTCCTATTGTTGAAGAAACCATTTTTAGAGGTGTCATCTTCAACTTTGCAAGAAATTTAAAACTTCCTTATAAAATAAATATTATTTTAGCGTTTATTCTTAGTTCTACTCTATTTGGTTTAATTCATGTTTTTAGCGCTTATTTATCAACCGGTGACTCATCTGAGTTACTTCTAGGAATATCCTATGCTGCAGCTGGTTTTGTATTAACCCTTGTATATTATCTAACTAATAATATATTTGTACCTATGCTAATGCATTTTATTCAAAATAGTTTTTCAGTCATTATTATTCTCTTATATCCATTACTTCAGACAGAACCACCAACAAAAATTGTTTATATTTTAGCACAACTTATTCATATAATATAGATTCAAATGTAAAAAACAATATAAACTACATTATAAAAACCTATAGATTCAAATGGTATACCATTGTGTCATCTATAGGTTTTTTTATTTTTCTATTTTAGAAATGATTGATATTGTTTAAACGGTACCTCAAATATTTTTGTCGATTTACGGGAGAATACATCTTTTTCTTTCCCCTCGTTTGTCTTTGATTGATAAAGTAATTTTAAATTTTTAGTATCAATTGTAGCTGTGTCATCCTTAGTAGCTAAATTATGAACAATTAGTAAGGCTTCTTTATCTTCTTCACTGACTCTTAAAAACATAACCATATTCGCACTACTAGATTTTACAGCGAAAAAGTCACCCTTTGATAAAGCTTTATGATCATTTCGCATTTCTATTAAGGTTTTATAATGATTATAAATAGAATCTGAATCTTTTATTTGCTCATTAGCACTTGGAATATCTTGATTAATCTCACTACTAATCCAATGGGTATTATATCCTGTTTCTTTATCAGTCCATTTAAATGGTAATCGAATATATTCATCAGGCTTATCACCCTTCATACCGATTTCCTCTCCATAATATATGAAGGGATTACCTTTTAAAGTAAATAACATTTCTGATGCTAATTTAACTAATGTTATACTATTAAGTTTTGTCATGAGTCTTGTTTGATCGTGATTGGTTAAAAATGGTGCGTCAATTCCTTGGTCTGAAAAATTCTCTATCGCCTCAAGCATTTGTTGAATCTGTTTA
The DNA here is from genome assembly GCA_018394295.1 of Mycoplasmatota bacterium. Classification (NCBI taxonomy): domain Bacteria; kingdom Bacillati; phylum Mycoplasmatota; species Mycoplasmatota bacterium. Next base: position 917,089 of record CP074573.1, on the reverse strand, counting down.
GCATAATACAAATCACCAGACTTTTTGGTCGTACTGATTATTTTTTCAGCTAAATCGAAATTAAAATTAGAATCAATTCCTTGATAGAACGCAGCAACAGTTGATTGAGATGTCCAAACCTCTCCTACTAGATAAACATCTTTTTTAATTTTACGTAACTCATTTCGATATTCTTTCCAAAAATTAATATTCGCACTTAATAAATCTTCACTCTTATTGTATAGTTCATCTCTTGTAAATAGATGTAATGCAGCATCAAAGCGGAATCCATCGACACCTTTGTCTAACCAAAATTTCGCACTCTCTACCATTTCTTTTAGTACTTCAGGGTTATCAAAATTTAAATCTGGCATCTGATCCCAAAAATAAGCATAGTAATAATCATCGGTTAAGCCAGCATTTATACGATTAGAATACCATGGTCCTGTTTTTGTTTCTGTTTTTGATTTAAAACGATAAAAATCACGAAATGAACTGTTAGTATTTTTTGCCTGTATAAACCATGGATGCTTACTACTAGTATGGTTAATCACAAAATCAATAATAATTTTTATATCTCTATTATGTGCTTCCTTAATTAAATTTTCAAAATCACTCATTGAACCATATTGACTATTAACATTTTTATAATCAGTTACATCATATCCGTGATAACTAGGAGAAGGAAAAATTGGCATTAACCATATACCTCTTATCCCTAAGTCTTTTAGATAATCTAATTTTTGTGTAATTCCATTAAAATCTCCTATCCCATCACTATTAGAGTCAGCGAATGATCGAACAAAAATTTCATAATATACTCTACCTTCATGTGATTGAACAGTTGTACGAGGATAACATGAGACTAAAATAAATATACTCAAGAATGAAAAGAGTAATAAGAATCTTTTTTTCATATTAACTTCCTTCTTTTTTAGAATAATTTAATCAATTTTTACTGATAGAGTATTAGAAACACAATATATAAAACAACTAGATGAAGGGGATAGTATATATAAAATAAGTACTTAATACGATATCCTCTTCGATTATTATAAAGAATGATTAAAATCCAACTTAATAAAGCATAATATTGTATTGGTGAATCATAAATATAATTATATATAAAAGAAAGTATCACTTGTAAAATAATTGGAATATAAAAACCATGTCGATAAAAATGAAAACTGAAAATAAATAAAATGCCATACCAACCATAATCAAAATTTAATAGAGATGCAATTAAAAGTACTATTGAAATCGATAAAACTCTTATGATAAAATGGAATTTACTATCAGAAATAAGCAATACTAACAAACCAAAACTTAGTGTAAAAAAAATATTTCTAGAAGCATCTATTTCAACAAATAAAGATATACCTTGCATGGCACCTTCTATTAATAATCCAAATATTAATAATCTCAAAAAGTAATGTATCTTACTCTTTGTATAATTGTATCCTTGATAGATGAGAAAAGCGAATATAGGAAAAGCAAGTCTACCAATAATTCTAAAAATATCTCCAAATTCAAAAATTAATCCAATATGGTCAATAGTCATGAATAATAACGCAAAAATTTTTAAGTCAAAGTTACTCAATAATTTCATATTTCCCCACCTTATTATTATTCTCAATTTTATCAATCTATATGAAAAAAAGTCTATGATATCTCTATTTTACAATATTCAATCATAAAATAATAGAGATATCAATAGACTATTTAAACAATTTATAAAAACACTAGATAAATAGTAAGCCGATTTGGTAAACCAAGAAACTGACAAAATAAGCAATCGAAAAAGTAAATAACAAAGAGTATAGAGTAAATCGTAAAGATTTTGTCTCTTGGTGAATGGTTCCGACTGTTGCTAGACATGGTAAATATAATAAACTAAATACCATAAAACTAAACGCACTTAATCCTGTAAACGCAGTAGATACAGCTGCTTCTCCTCCATAAATAACTATCATAGAAGAGAAAATTAATTCCTTCGCTAAAAAGCCAACAATTAGACTACTAGTTGCCTCCCAAGAACCAAACCCAATTGGGATAAATAATGGTGCAAAAAAATTACCTAAATACGCTAAAAAACTACTATCTTGCGTATGGGCAACACCTGAGGGTCCAATGTATTGTAAAAACCATAACATGATGGTTCCTAATAATATAAATTTACCAGCCTTCTTTATAAAATCCATAATCATTAACTTTGTTTGACGATAGACATTACGACCACTAGGAAGACGATAAGGTGGGATTTCTATAATAAATTGATTTGTAGAATTTTTGAATATTGAAAGTGATAATAGTTTAGCAGAAATAAGTGCAACTAGGGTTCCAATTACATACATACTTAATATCACTAACGCTTTATGTTGTTTGAAAAAAATTGAGGCAAGTAATGCATAGACAGGAATTCTTGCTGAACAACTCATAAAAGGGATAATTAAGATGGTAAGCAATCTTTCTTTTTTATCAGAAATTGTTCTAGTCGCCATAATCGCAGGAACATTACATCCAATCCCTGTTACTAAAGGAACAATTGATTTCCCATTTAAACCAAATTTAGATAATAGGGTATCAAGCATTATTGCTACCCGCGTCATGTATCCAGTACTTTCTAAAATAGCTAATAGAAAGAATAAAATTCCAATTTGAGGAACAAATACTAGAACGCCACCCACGCCACTAATAACTCCATCTAAAACTAGACTCATAACCATTCCATCTTCTTTAGCACCCATAATAAGAAGTAAATTGGAGATGAGTGGTGATAAGTGATTAGATATTAGGTAGTCAATTCCATCACTTAAATAAGTTCCAAAAAAATCAAATGTTAGAAAATATATACTGAACATTACAAAAAGAAAAAAGAAAAAACCTAAGATGGGATGTGTTACCCAATCATCTATACGATGATTAATCATTTTCTTTTGATTTATATCATTTACAGTCATTAAACTTTGTTGAACTACTTTATTAATAAATTCGCGACGATAGTTAAAAATAGCACCTTTTAATGAAAAAGCATCTTTATTACTAATAATCTCTTCTTCACAATTTTTTGTAATCAATTCAACTTGAAGTGGGTTTATACCTTCAATATTTTCTAATATCCCTTGATTTCCCTCTAATATTTGAATCGCTAACCACCGATTTAATATTTTATTATCTTGTTTTTTCATAAGATCCATTAATTCTGAAATCGCATTTTCAATCGTTTTTCCATAGTATAATTGAAATGGTTCTTGTTTTTCTATTTCTTCTAAGTGATTTACTAGATTATCAACACCCTCTTTTGTTCTTGCTGATAAACTAAATACATGACATTTTAATTTTTCACTTAATTTTAAATGATCAATTTTTTTTCCAGATTGTTTTAATTCATCTATCATATTAAGTCCAATAACAACTGGGCTTCCTAATTCTAACAACTGAATTGTTAAATGAAGGTTCCTTTTTAAATGGGTTGAATCTACAATATTAACAATTCCATCATATGTATCGTTTAATAATGAATAGGTGACGATTCCCTCATCTTCACTATTTGGAGAAACACTATATGTTCCAGGTAAATCAATTAACTGACCATATTTAAATTTTCCAATTTTTTTGTCAACTGTAATTCCACCATAATTCCCTACATGGGCATAGGTATCACTCATTAAATTAAATACTGATGATTTTCCGACATTAGGGTTTCCAATTAATAAATACTGCATAACATCACCTTTTTTAATTATTATTTTGAACTATAATCATCCTTGCATATTTTTGTCGTATGCATATTTCTACATCATCAACTTCAATAATATATAATTGATTAAAATTTACTTTATTAAGTAATTTAATTTTCGCATAAGGTGCTATACCCAAATCCATAAAACGATGGCGAGTTGATTTATCGATCGTTTCCATATCAATTATTATCCCTGTTTCACCGATTGACATATTAAAAATTGATTTATATTGGTTCATTCTACCACCTCTAACTGATAATGGTTATCATTTACTACTATATTATAGTGATTATTTCCCTTAATGTCAAACAATATCAGAAATTTTCTATATTAAATGCATGAGGCAAATCTTTTTCTTATATACATTAATATAAGATTAATAAAATATGGTGATAATATGATAAAAATCCTTAAAAACTTAACGGTTGCATTGTTTATAATTCTTTCTATTATATTTATGATTATTGAAACAGAATATGTTATGATTGGTGTTAAAACTGCGATAATGTTATGGGCAACACGGGTATTCCCTATTCTTTTTCCATTTTATATATTTAGTTCTTTAGCTGTTCGCTATGGTGTTGCACATTTGATAGGCGATTTAATCAAACCTATTACAAGGAGATTATTTAAAACATCATCAATTAGCGGTTTTATTTTTTTCATGTCTTTATTATCAGGTAATCCCTCTAGTGCGATTATTATTTCTCAAGTTTATGAGGATGGTTCGATAACAAAAACAGAAGCACAACATTTATTATCTTTTTGTGTCTTTGTCAATCCTATTTTTTGCATTGGTACGATTGGATATGCTTATTTTCATAATGTAACGATTGGATATGTTATTTTAATAAGCCATATAGCTGCTAATATTTTAATTGGAATTCTCATGCGTTATAATATAAAAACAAATTATCAAGATGAATATTCTCTAAAAGAAGCCTATGCTAAAATGGTAAAACATAAAAATAAACATAAAACAAGTTTTGGTGAAACGATTACTACTATTTTGCAAAGTGGAATGAACACCATGTTTTTAATCGGAGGATTCATGATATTTTATAACCTCATCATTGTAATGATTACCTCATCACAATTTATTAAATATTCTTATCAGTATATTTTTCATTTATTTGATATTCAATATAAAACATATAATGCTTTTTTTATCGGTATTTTTGAAATGGTATTAGGGGTTGATAATGTGATAAAAAGTTCATTTCCTACTCGAATTGCAACAACCTTTATCACAATGTTAATCTCCTTTGGTGGTTTATCGATACATTCACAAATTCAAAGTATATTATTAAAAATCAAGTTAAAGTATCTTCCATTCTTTATATCACGATTAGCTCAAATGATATTTAGTGGGGTTATTGCTTATTATTTATTTCCATATTTCTATCAAGAGAAAATTATCAGTACTTTCTATATATATCATTTACATATTGAAGAAAAAAATATACTTTTACTCTCAATATTATTATTATTAATAACATATTTTGTTTTAATTACACTAAAGAAAAATATAAAAAAAGTATAATAATAAAAATCCAATCTATTAAATTTATAGATTGGATTTTTAACTATTTATTTAATTTTTGATACACTTGATTAGCAACAAACGGTGGAACAAACTTAGATATATCACCGTTAAACCGAGCAATTTCTTTTACCATACTAGATGAAAAATAGGAATACTCAGTTTTAGTCATCATAAATACTGTATCTACCTCAGGATTTAATAGTAAATTTGTTGATGCCATTTGTAATTCATATTCAAAATCAGTGACAGCTCTTAACCCTCTTAATAAAGAAGTTGCTTTCATTTCTTTAGCGAAAGATGAAATCAATTGATCACAAACAACCACTTTAACATTCTGATAATTAACCGTTGCTTTTTCTAACATAGCTTTTCTTTCATCAATAGAAAATAAACTATCTTTTGAGATATTTTTAGAAATCGCAATTAATAAAGTATCAAATATTTTACTTCCTCTTTCAATTAAATCTAAATGTCCATAAGTTAAAGGATCAAATGATCCTGGATACATTCCAATTTTATTCAATTCTATCACCACACTTTTTATATATTGATATTTTGGTTATCCCATAAATATACTCTTTTTCTAATTGTAATCCTTTATACTTAACTAAAAGTTCTGATTCTTTCAAACATTCTACTATTATCGTCGCTTCATCGTTTAATAAATCATAATCTTCTAATTTAGTTAATACTTCATTTATTTTTTGTTTTTGATAAGGTGGATCTAGAAAAACATAATCAAATTGATATTTTTTATTAGATAACATCGTGAGTGCTTTAAAGGAATCCATTTTAAATATTTCACATTGTGATTCAATATTTAATGTTTTAATGTTATCTTTGATTACTTGATGAGCTAAAAAATCTCTATCAATAAATACACAAGAATCTAGACCCCGACTGATTGCTTCAATCCCTAAATTTCCACTACCTGCATATAAATCAAGACCAATGCCTCCTGTAAAATACTGACCCAATGCATTGAAAACTGATTCTTTTACTTTATCTAGTGTTGGTCTAGTTTTCTTTCCCGGAACTGCTTTGACAGTCCTTCCACGTAATGTACCGGATACAATTCTCATAAAATCACCACGCTTTTATTATTATCTATTTTACCATAATTCACCATGAATGCCCATCATTTTGATAATTTATAATCCTTTAGAGAAAATAAAAGGAGCATTTGATATTATACCTATATAGTAGACACGAAATAAAAAAGTGTTGGTTATGTAGGTATTTTATTTTATAATAGAGAAAGTTGAAGACGGGAGTAATAATAATGAGTAAAATAAGTATTAAAGAATATATTAAAGAACATCGTCAAGAATTGGAACAGAATCCTAATGTGCTTAAGGTAGGTAAGATACTTCAATATACCCCTAAATTTAAGATTAAGGCTGTAGAGATGAGAAAACAAGGATATCCAATGAGGGAAATATTCGAACTAAATAAACTACCATTTAATAAAGATAAAAATGATATGTATGTACTAAAGTGGATAAAGCAATATGATGAACAAGGAAAAGAATCCTTCTATAAGAAAAATAGAGGTCGTAATAAAAATGGCAAATCAGGACGACCAAAGAAAGAAATAGAATTATCTAGTGATGAAAAAGTACTGATCCAAGAGAAATTAATAGAAGTCCTAAGAAAAGAAAATGAAGAATTAAAAAAAGAATACAGGCTAGGAAAGGAAGTGAAACAAAGCGGAAATGAGTTTAAAATTAAGCCTACTCAAGATATTTTCCGTTATATACATAAATTAAAAGATCAAGTTAAAATATCCATTGAGTTATTATGTAAATATTATGAAGTATCTCGATCAGGTTATTATAAGTGGGTTAAAACAATACCTAATAGACAAAAAAGAGAAGAACAGGATTACGCTGATTTTGTAGTTATAAAAAACATGGTTAAAACATAATAAGAAGCATGGATACTTAAGAATAAATATGGATTTAAAAAACGATGAAGGCATTGTCATGAATCCTAAGAAGATTTATAGACTAATGAAGAAATATGGAATACGAGCTGAAATACGTAAGGTAAACCCTTATTTAGGGATTATGCAGGCAAATAAGGAACACAATTATTTTGAAAACAAATTAGATAGACAGTTTGATGTTAAAGAGCCAGATACTGTATTTGTGACCGACATAACTTATTTAATCTATGGTAACCAAAGATATTATTTATCTGTCGTTAAAGAGCTTTGTACGAGAGAAATAGTGGCTTGGAAGCTATCTAGAGGATTAAGTTTAAATTTATCACTTGAAATAATTGATCAACTTGTTAAAAAATACGGAAAGAAAAAGTTGAAAAACACCATGATTCATTCAGACCAAGGTGTTCATTATACAAATCCGTCATATGTAAATAAATTGAAAGAATTAAATATAATACAATCTATGTCTAGAAGAGGTAATTGCCTGGATAACGCTAAAATGGAAACATTCTTTGGTCATTTCAAAGATGAATGTGATTATCAACAGGCTAAAGACTTTTATGAGTTATATAAAATTGTTGATAACTATATGAGATATTATAACTGTAAGAGATATCAATGGACATTAAATAAGATGGCCCCTACTCAATATAGAAACCATCTTAAAGCAGCTTAATGAAATTTTTACTTTTTTTATTTCTGTCTACTTGACAGGTGTAAGTTCAATTGCTCCTTTTATTATTAATATTGTTTACGGTAAAATTCTTTTTGATTAGCATCTTCAAATGCATTAAAATAGTCAAGAATTTCAATCGCAAAATCTATAAATGCATTCCCTAATGCGGTAATAATGTTTTGATCTCTTACTACTTTTTCTCTAATGAAGTGGTCCCAATTAAAGAAATCTTCTAGATTATCATTTGCTAAAGATTCTTTTGTAAGAGTTGTTGTAAATTGTACCTCATTTAATACACCTGCATTTGCTAAAAATTGCGGTCCTGCGCATATTGCACATAAAAGTTTCTTTTCTGTATTTAACTTTTCAATTAACGTTTTAAGATTTGGTGTTAATTCTCGCTCCCAACCACCTGGGATAATTAAACCATCGATATCTTCTAAAGATAACGCCTCAGAAACTGTCATATGCGGTTGGTACTGAAGTCCTGAATAAGCTTTTACTGTCTTATTTTCATTACTAATAGTTATCACTTCTTTTTTTAACCATATCATCGTTGTTGTCGCAAAAGTCATTTCAAAATCAGCCATTTGATTATATAAATAGATTAATATTTTTCCCATGTATTCCCTCCTTGTTCTAAGTTGATTATACCATTTTTTCTTTACATATTTAAATATTTTTTTTGATAATCCTTAATTTCTTTTCTGTATAAGATGAATTTAAATAATTCTACAGTTTTGTAAATTTTCTTTAATGATTAATTTTTCACTTTACACCATTTAGGAATGTTTTATAATTTAAGTTAAGTTTAAATAAATCATATTTTTTATTTGCGTAAATTATTGATTCTAAATTGTAATGATTTTGTTTGGATAAAAAAAGCATCACTCTGATGCTTCATTTTTTGAAATAAATTCTTCTAATTGTTTTAATGTCATAATATCTTCAGATTTTGTTTGAACATCTGAATTTTCATTAGTCTTAATATATTCACCATTTTTGATAAAATAAGTTGTAGGAGAAGAATTATAATCTATTTCATATGTTGTTAAAAAATTATAAAATTCTGTTGTATTAGCAAAACTTTTATCAGAATATATGTAGATTAAATCATCTTGTGTATGTTTATTAACATATTTTGTGATGGTACCCTCTTTATATTCTTGACATCCTCCACATAAACTTTCACCAATCACGATAATAAAAGAATCTTTATTTTCAAATTTCTGTATTGCTTCCTCAGAAGAATTCAGTTTAACTTCTATTTTTTCATCCTTTGTACATCCTAATAACCCTACAAGAACTATAACTAAAATAATAATACGATTTAATCTAATTTGCATAATTGACTCCTTATGTTTTTTCTATTTATTATTATATTGTATATTCTATATATTAACAAGTTTTTAAATAAAATACCTGGTAAATATAAATTATTTACTTTCTATAAATATTGGGTTATAATACATAATAGACTTAATAACAAAGGAGTAAAACAATGATTAAATATACAAGTGGAGATAACACGTTTAAATATTTTATTATAGGTATATTAATAGTTGCTACCTTACTAATTGTCGGAATAATTTCTTTAACAGTTAAAGACTCTAAAATTAAACCTCGAAGTCTTCCTACAGCACTAGAAGAAACGAATGTAAATCATGCCGCATCAATGAGATATGGTAATAGTGAAAATGAAGAAGAATATTTTGTTTACTTCTATTCCCCTAATTGCGGACATTGTCAAGTGTTAATGCAAAGTGCTGCTTATCAAAACTTCATTAAAAATCCTAAAATTAGAATGTATAAAATTAACGTTAACGAAACAGAAGGTGGTCAATTAGCTAGCGATATTGGACTTAAAGCTACCCCTACAGTTATTTACATTAAAAAAGTATCAGAAGGAAAATACATTATAGATAAAATGCCAGGTTCAGAAAAACCTCAAAAAACACTTATAAATTTTACAAATTAAGAAGATTAAAGAAGCTATAGGTGAGACTATAGCTTCTTTTAATCATTTCTATCTGTAGGTCCCTTATGATAAACTTCATCTTTAGAAGCAATTAATTGATTATCATAAAACCACTTTAAATAATCAGTTACATCAAATCCGAAAACAGGATCCCATTCAGCTATATTGACAACTTTACCCTCCTTGTAATGGATAAGTGATGGGGTATAATAAAAACCATAAGATTTATATGTCTTTCTTTGTTCTATAGACTTCGTTGATTCAATGATTTCTGATACATCAAAATAATAAAACGGATTATCTCCTAAGTCATATCTTAACTGTACAAAATTACCTTCTTTATCAAAATCAACAAAATACTTTGCGAATTCATTTTCGAATTGACGAGAATCACCACAATCAGGTCGCCCTATATAAACATAGAATTCATCTTTATTATCATATAATGTTTTAAATTGATTAAAATTTAATGTTGGTAAATAAGTAAATGGTTGATAATTACTATCCTCTTTATTCTTTTTAATTTGAATATTAATTATACCAACTATTGCAGCGAATAATAAGATAATGATACTCACTAAAAAAATATTTTTTTTATTCATGATATTTCCTCCATTACTTTAAAAGAAAATTACTAAAATTTCGTCTTCAATTATACCACTGAACCAAATTAATGTAAATTTGTATAATTATCCATCATGCCCGCAACTAATACCATATAAACTAACTAATTTTATAAAAAAGTAGATATTTATTAACTTTTATTAAAAATTTTATGGTAAAATAAATAAAAACATAAGGAGAATAATTATGTCATTTGATTTAATATTTTTTAAAAATAAAAATTCAAAAATTACTTTAGACAATGTTGTTTCATTTTTTACCAAGCAAAAAAACTTTACAATTAAACCCCTAGATGTTGATTTATATCAATTTGTGTACAAAAATAATGAAACAAGTGTTTCTTTTTCTATCATTTATAATGAAAAAAATGAATTGTTTACGGATATTTCTTTTGATGATGCTTATGAATTTTGTTACACTTATTTCTCCATTAATTATTTACGTCCTTCTTTTTATGCCCTAGAAGCTATGCCAATTATTGAAAACTTATCAAAAACTTTTGATTTGTACATAAACGATATTCAAAGTTTAACAGAAGAAAAGAATACCATAAAATTATATACTACAGAAGAATTAATCGACTCGTATATTAAAAATAATGAATTAACATGTATTGAATTTAATAAACAATATCCATTACTGTCAACTACTAAAGAAAAATCGAATTATTATTATTTTTATTCACTTGAAAAGAAAAAACTAAACCAAATCTTTAATATAGATGTCCCTGATATTTCTTTTATCAAAAATATAAATAATCAATCAATTTATACTGTATTTTCATGGGATAATCTAAAAGGAAGCCTCATTCCTAAATGTGACTATGTATTCATTACAAGAACCTACAAAGGATTTTTAGGTCTTAAAAAACATAAAACAAGTTTGATACCATTTGATGAAGTGATAGATATATTTTCAGACATGTTAGAGAAAATTGACCATGAATTAGATTGTTATTTGTTTCATTCAACAGATGATGAGAAAACAAATCAACGTTTTTATGAATTACCAGAATATGATCACGATGAATTTGAAGTAATCAATCTAGATGAAATTGTCGATGTGAATTTGTAAAAAGGTACTAAAAATCTTTTATTGTATTATATAAACAAACGCTCTCTATCATCGAGAGCGTTTTATAATACATATAAATTTATACTAATCATTTCCTAACTCATAATATGAAAATGATTCAATAAAGGACTTATCTTCATCTTTCATAACCACTAATGTTGTGTTTACATGTTCAATAATGGTTTCAACACGCTGAGGTGGTACAGAAATCATCAATTGTATATTTAATTGATGATAGAATTCCATCATTGCGTTTATTCTAGAATCATCCATATTGTTAAATGCTTCATCAAACAACACAAAACAAGCAGGTGAATCCCGTTTTTTATCATTCATAAGTTGTTCAAAACTAGCTGCGATAACCACATAAAAAGGTGTTTGGGTTTCTCCACCACTCTTTTCTCTACTTACTTTTGAAAAATAAGTAGATTCTCCATTTTGATGATTAATTTTAATATCATAACTCATATAATTACGATAGTCACAGAATTTGGCAAGTGTTGTATACGCCTCTTGGTCATTACGATCAATGACTAGTTTATCAAATAACTCTTTAAGAATTAATTTGTTTTGATCGCTTATTGACTCTGTAAATAATGTATCCTCATAACATTCTCCCTCTTTCATAATTAACTGATAATATCGACCATATTCATGATGAGGACTTGCTTTATAAATAAATTCATATTCATCTCCACCAAACCTTTTATTTTTTAATGCAAGATTAAGATAATTTAATTCTTCATGTGCTATTATAATATTCTCCCTTAGTTTGTAAATAAATTGTTCTTTAAAGGCAATTTCACAATTTAATCGTGCTTCCTTAGCTTGCTCTTGATATTTTATTAATTCGTAGTTTCTAATTTTGTTTAATTCATCTAAATAATTATTAATTCCATCTATCGTAGGACTAAAACCAACATGATATTTGATATTAAACTGATTCATTTTTGACATGAGATTTACTCGTGACTCTTTCATTTTTTCTTCGTTACTTTTTATCTCACTTTGACAATAAGTAACTACTTTAGTAATACTATTGTGTAATTGTTTCATTAAATCATCAAAATAATCTTTAATCAATGAATCAACTTCCTTATGATGTTTTAATTTTTCTTCATGAATTATTGTTAACTCATTCTTTTTATTTTCTAAATCACTAGACAATTTCCCTTCATTTAAAAAACAATTTTTCTTCTTTTCTTCAATTTTAATATATGCTTCTTTTTTCTGTTTTAATTCATTATATAAATTATGTACCTCTGGATTAATTTTAAAATGTTGACATTTATCTCTCATAACTTTTAATTCATTATTTATTCGATGTAATATCGTAACTGATTTCAAATTTTGAATCACATAATCTAATTGACTTGCTTTAAGACGTTCTAAATAAAATTCTTTTAAAGAGATTGTTTTTACACAAAAATTACGCTTATTTACTAATTCTTTGTTTAACTTTTTTTGATTAATTAACTGTAACTTTACTGCTTCCATTCCTATATATGGTTTACTATATATCTCTTGATTAATTTGTCTTGCTGTATAATTTTTATATACCATACATGTTTTTGTAATTGCTGATTTATATTGTTTTAATTCACTTACATGCTCACAACATATCATACGATTAAGTAACATATTGACATAGCATCTTGCATCACTGTGCTTCGAGATAACTTTTGAAGCTAAAGATTTTTCTTTTGTTTCTTTATAACGCTCTAACTCCTTTGTATTCACCAATCCTACCCCATATAAATGTTCTTTATTTTTATATTTTTCATAAATATATAGTGCTTGATCAAAATAAATTGGGTCTACGATTAAATCAAAACGTTGCGTATTTAAATATCCTTCTAAAGCATAACGCCATGCTTCATCTTTAACTTCAATTAATTCACATAAGGCATATACACGGCAATTCTTATCTCCGATTTTTCTTGTTTCAGCTTCAATCAATGTTTTCAACCGTGTCACACGATGATCAAACTTCATTTGATTTTTTTCTAAATGATAAATTGTATCGTTTACTTTATCTAATTCGCTATCATAATCGGATTTTTCTTTTTTTAAATCATTGATTTCTATCAATAACTTTTCTTTTATCTTTTCATAACTTTTCTTTATCTCTTTCATTTGATTTTTCATATTTTCTTCTTCAAATGCTTGATTAATATTGAAATGATGTAAAAAACAGTCCTCTTTTTTAATATGCTGAAAAACATACATTGCCAATTTCTTTTCATGATTCACTATAATATTTAAATCATTCACAACACTTAAAAATTGTTTTTTCTCATTCTCCTTAGCTTTTATCAAACGTTCTAATTCTTGATAATACTGATAGGAAGTATTTTTATTTAATCCGTGATTTATTTTTTCAATCTCTTCCTGAATGACTAGTAGCTGTTTTTCTAATAATAATTCTTCTTGTTGTGTCTTATTAATATTTTTTTTAATCCTTTCTAATTCATTTTCAATTCTATTTTCTTTATCGACTAGCTGTTTATAGCCACTATATTCCATTAATTGATTTAGTAACCCTTCCTTATCCTCGTAATTTCTATAATTTTTGTATATACTGGCAATATCAGTTAATATCGCTTCTTTTTGACTTAAAGATTCTATTAAGTTTTCAAACTCACGATAACTTCTTACATTTTGTCTTAATTCATCAATAGAAACGTTTTTTTCATTCAATAAAAAATCAAATACAAATTTATTTAATTCATCAATTGGTCTAAAGGCAAGTGCTTTTGGAATTAATTCAATATATTTGTCATTTTTAATGCCTAATGTATCTAAGAATAGTTTTCTGGTTTGCTCCTTCGTATCACAGAAAACAACCTCTTCATTTTCTTTTAATAAATTCTTTTTGAATAAAGCATACCCTCTAATCATATTATCTTCAACAAATAATGTATCTTGAATTTCATTATTTTTTAATACATAAAACCGCTCATAAATTCTCCCCGATTTATTGATTTCTAAAATAGCCCCAATAATAAAAACTTTAGAAGAATTATCATCAAAAAATTCTAAAGCAATATGACTTATCACATCTTTATTACGTAAATATGTTTTATTTTCTATTCCTAATTTACATCTTAAATAACCTTCTAAGTTTCGTTTAGCTTGTAAATTTGCGGCAGAGTTAAATTTTGCCTTTCCTCCAGTTAACACATATTGTATTGCATCTAAAAATGTTGATTTACCAGCTCCGTTCTCTCCTGAAAGCAAACAATTATCATGAATATTAACGGTTTGATTAGTAAAAAGATGCCAATTAATTAGTTTAATTCGAACTAATTTCTTCACAAATTGCACCTACTTTTTGATAAGATGTTAATTTATCAAATATTTCATTGATATCTTTAATATGCACTGCATATAGAAGTGATGGATATAACATTATCCGACTACTATCATCCTTGATTTGATGATCAAGAATGTTAAGTAAGTTATAGCGACTAAATAATCCTAAAATTTGTTTTAATTCAGTTTTACTAATCCGTCTATCTTGTAAACCGATTGATAAATATTTATCATGTATTTCTTCTAGATGAATAATTACTTGATTCATTAATGATACTTCTCGCATTTTTTCATCATATAATAACCTTAATATTAATAATACGATACTTTCATTTAATTTTAAATTTAGCCGATTACGTCCTTGTTTATTAAATAAAGAAATAAGACGATTTGTCGTATCAAATAATAATTCACATTCCATCAACATAAAATATAATTTAAATAAATCAAAATGACTTGTAATAAAATAGTAATCGTTGATATCACTTTCTTTTTGATTCGTTAAATAATTGACATATAGTAATTTATTAACGATACGCGAAAAGTTTGTTTTATCTTTTTCATGTAACCCAATATAGTTATTATAAAAGCATAAAACTTGTCCATTATCCATATCACTTTCTCCTTATTTCAAAGTCATAAAAAAGATACCCTTGATTTTGATATATCTGATTAAGTTTATCAACGCTATAATCTACATCACTTCCTGAATACATATATATTAAAATCAATTTCGTATAATCCACATAATTATTTAATGGCAAAGAAGAAGCCAATATTCTTTCCTTTTTATTTAATAATTGTTTTACATAGGAATTAATATGTTTTAAGTTATAAACATTACTTTCAAAAAAGTTTTTAAACTTTTTTTGTTTTTCTTCAAATGATAAAGATATTTCAGATTCAATTGTCTGTACAGAATTCACATAAGTTTTATCCGGCATTGTATATAATGAATTTGGTGCTAAATATTTCTGTGGAAATAAATTAAATACACATTCTTCTTTAACACCTTGATTCATTTTTTTCTGTTTCACATAATGTCGTAAGATTAGATTAATTTTCCCTTGTAAATCTTGACTATTATTAACGATAAATAAAATTTTAGAAATTGATGTGTGAATATACTTTGAATTTTTTTTATCAATTTCTGACATAATGTGTTCAAAATTCTCAAAACTAGAAATGATATAGTCAATCTGATCATAAATATGAGACTTTGCTTTTGACAATTCAGAATATTTCTCTTTTTTAACTAAATCATAACTTACTTTTTTTATAATCGACTCATTCATACTAATTTCATTTAATTTACTAATTATAAAGGGGCGATATTTACTAATATTTTCAGATGTCTTTAATCGTTGGTAATGCTTGTCTATAATATTTTTTTTATAGTCAACAAATAGATTACTTACGATACTCTTAAGATCATTAACATCCTTTTTATTTAATAAATCTTGAATATATTTTTTTATATTTGCATTTAATGACTTTAGTTTGTTCATCACAATTGTGGTATTATAATAAATTTGATCTAATATATCACTTAAAGAATCTATTTCCATATTTTTGACGGCTGAATAAATGATAAAAATATATCCTAAATATTCAAGGGCTTCACTCTTTTTCAAATCACTTAATGTTTTAAGTAAAGGAATTGCATAAGATGTGAAATTAACAATTACTTCATAGTTTGCATCTTCTTCTTCAAAAATCCATCCACATTGTCTAAGTCTCCTCAATACACCAATTGCTTTTTCACGTGGTATTTGCTTATTATCATTATTCGATTGATTAAAATAAGTAGATAATAATTCTATGATTGATTCTTTCTTTCCACCAAATGAATTTCCTTTTCCTAAATAATGAAACATCAAAAATAAACAATCAGCATATTCTACTTGATTTGTACAAGCCAATACACTAAAAAAATGTTCGGGAAGTATTTCATATATTTGATGTGTATTCATATCATCACGCTTTCAAATATTACTAATCTTATAAATATATATTCATGTTTTTATTAATATATAAGTTATTTTTTTAATTTTCAACCTACAAATAAACCGATAAAATTTAAAAACAAAAAATCCTATTGAAACTTCAATAGAATTCTTTTAAAATTGTCATTTTTTAATAACTTTATCATAAAATTAGATATTATTTTCTTATAAAAGCTATTTCATCATAATCACATACAGGATAAAAACCAACTTTTTGATAGATACTATTAGATATTGGATTTTTTAAATCAGTAAACAAACCGCAAAATTGATAGCCATCGTCTAACAATTGCGTACAAACATCTGATACCATATTAGTGGCATATCCCTTTTTTCTATAGTGGGGTGGTGTATATACATTATTTAAGATAATCCCGTTTAAAGTCTTCCGACCTGCAGCTATCATGCTAACTGGTATGTTATCTTCATAAACATATAAATAACCAAATTCAATTTGTTTTTTAAATTTATCAACTCTTAATAAAAAATCAGATGTTCTAATTTCAATGTCACATTCATGTGCAAACGCATCATTCCAGTAAGGAATATAGTATAAATCATCCATTGTTGCTTTTCGTAAATAACCTTTATCATTTTCTCTATATTGAACTTTATCTAAACGATAGATACGCATATTCATATTTACCTTGGTACTAATATTTGTTTTTTTTATGTAGCGATCAAGAAATCTTTTTGATAATTGTTTTTCAGTAACAATCCCAGGTATATCTATTTTTTGTTGTAATAGATAATCGATTAAACATTCTAATCCCTCATTACAAGCTTTATTTCCCACTTCAAAGATTAAAAGTGGAAAGGGTGGCGTTTGCATAACAATGGTTTTTATGTCATCATTTTCATTTTTAACTGTTGCTAAAAAAAAGTTTCTTGTATCTTGATGATATTCTTTCGCACGAATACAATTTCCAATTATCAAATTATTTTGAAGTTCATACTGAGCTAAAAATGAAAAGGTTTCATTCATATACTCTGTTAAGGTATCATATACTTTAATTTTCATATTTGACTCCTTCACCTACAATTTTCTATATTTTACCATATGTGGGCAAAAAATCAAATAAATAGTGTATAATAAAGATATATTTAACCAATGGGAGGATAAGATGGATGATTTAAAACTTGTTATTGATTATTATCAGGAATACGAAGAAGACAAACGTTTATTTAGGGATAATGCACATAAAATAGAATTTTTAACAACCGTTCACTATCTAGATCAGTTCATAAAACCTAATATGCGTGTTCTAGAGGTAGGTGCTGGTACTGGTATTTATTCTTACTATTATGCAAATAAAGGCGTTCAAGTAACTGCCTTTGAATTAGTAGATAAAAACATTAATATATTGAATGAAAAACTTCAATATAACGCACCTATTGAAATTATTCAAGGAGATGCCCGTGATCTATCTATTTTTAAAGAGAATCATTTTGATGTAGTTTTGTGTTTAGGACCACTTTATCATCTTCATAGTGATAAACATAAAAAACAATGTATAAATGAATGTTTAAAGGTAGTAAAACCCAATGGATTGGTTGCATTTAGTTATATTAATAATTATATGGCTTTCATTAATGAGGCGTTATATGACAACCGTTTCCTTACGATTGAAAATATTGACAATATGTTAGATAACTTCTCAATCGGCGGACATTTCTGTTTTCTAAATCCAGATAAAATAGAATTACTCCTAAATGACTTTCCATTTGTGATTAAGCACCATATTGCAGTGGATGGATTAAATTATACACTAAAAGATAGCATAAATAACTTTAATGATAGGACATTTAATAATTGGTTTTACTATCACTTAAGAACTTGTGAAGATAAATCGATTTTAGGATACAGTTCACATGGGCTTATAGTAGGAAATAAAAGGTGAATATAACCAAAAATAATAATAGGAAGCATACTTAATCCGCTTCCTATTTTTTTCTTTTTTATAATAAAGACTTATTCAGACCAGAACAAGTCATTTAAAGATTTATCTAGTGCCTTACATATTTTAAGACATAATTTTAGTGTAGGGTTATACTTTCCATTTTCAACCATACCAATTGTTTGTCTCGTCACTCCAACAATAATTGATAAATCTTCCTGTGATAAATCTTTTTCAATTCGGGATAACTTCATTTTAATATTTTTCAATAGTCTCACCTTACGCAACTTATTTACAAAAATAACAATAATAAACTAAGCCCATTTAAGAATATATTTCTTTTCAATATCGATTTTAAATGATCTTTACTATATTTTTGCTTTGTGTTATATTTATCCGTTTTATTATCATATTGTAGTTTAAATAAAATAAGGATAATAATTAAATAGGGATAAATAACATAATAGAGTGCATTTTCAATCTGATTTAAAATCTCCATATAGTCATGATGAGTAAGAATAAATGTACCATAACAAAAGGCCCCATATCCAATATATATGACAGTTAGTAAGAAATTATTTCTAATTTCTAATTGATAAAAATATTTAGTACCACTTCTAACTAATATTTTTCGATGCAACCTATTTAATAAATATAATAAAAGTATTGTCAACAAAATAAAAAAATAAAAGTAAAATCCTTTATACTCAAATGCATAAATCATGACAATAAATATGATAAATTGATTAAGTAAATCTGAATATGGAAAATAGTCATACTTAAAAATTTGAATAATTAACTTTATGGAGATTCCAATTTCAAGTATTATTATCAACCAAAAACAATATGAGTGAGTTTGAATTAGATCGTAAACAGTTGAACCGATAGATAAAAACATAATCACTAAGGTTAGTCCATAAAAACTCATGATTGAATGGAATTTAACTAATTTCATAATCTGCTCCTTTAAAAATCATAACACTATTATATCATTTTTAGAAAGATAAACAAAGAATCCTCTCTTGGTTATACAAATAAAAAGTGAGTCATATGACTCACTTTATGCAACTTTAAATTGTTTATTATATAAATTCTTATAAACGTTCCCAAGTGTTAATAACTCATCGTGTGTACCCTGTTCTACAATGTGACCATCTTTTAGAACGAGTATTTGATCTGCATTCTGTATTGTTTGTAACCTATGGGCAACAACAAGTGTTGTTTTACCTATCATTAATTGATTTAAAGCTTCTTGTACAAGACATTCTGATTCTGTATCAAGGGCTGATGTGGCTTCATCTAACAGTAGAATAGGCGCATTCTTTAAAATTGCTCGAGCAATCGCAATTCTTTGACGCTGGCCTCCTGATAATTGTGTACCACGTTCTCCTACTTTAGTATTATATCCATTTTCCATTTCTATTATAAACTCATGTGCATTAGCTGCTTTTGCTGCTTGTATTATTTCCTCTTGTGTGGCGTCTTTATTACCATGACGAATATTATCTTCTATTGACCCTGTAAATAGATAGGCATCTTGTGGAACATAAGCCATTTGTTTTCTAATATCAGTAATTTTCTGTTGACTTATTGATTCACCATTTATTAATAAATCTCCACTACTAGGCTTGTAGAAATTAAGAATCAACTTAAATACTGTAGATTTCCCCCCACCACTCGGACCAACTAAAGCATATACTTTCCCTTTAGGAATGCTTAAAGATAATTTTTCCAATACAAGATTATCATCATATTTAAATGACAAATTCTCCATATCTATAATGTGATTTGTCTTGTTATTTTCTGTTTCTAATGTATAACTAACTGGTTCTTCTTCTTCATCGAGTACTTCAAAAACACGCTCAGAAGCAGCTAGTGATGATTGCATATTCGTTATAAATGTCCCTAATAATCTTGCAAGATTTCTAATCCCATTCTGTAGTTGGGCAATCGCAACAATTGCTCCAATAGTCGTACTACCTTGTATTGATAAATAAACGCCGACACACATTAACCCACCAAAACTAATAAATCCACTAAGTGCATTTAATGCTGATATCACAGCTTGAGTATTAACTCTTTTAACAGAAACATCATAAACATCTTGATTATTATTGCCAATTTTCTTCATCATTAATTTTTGTAAATTAAACACGCGAATAACATGGACTCCATCTAACAAATTTGTTAAAGTTTTATTTAATAAAGCTAAGTTTTCTTGAACTTTTTTACCTAAAACCCGCAATATTTTAACATAATATAAGTTCACAAATAAGGTAAGTCCTGCACCAATAATAGAAATTATGGCTAAGCGCCAATCTAGATAGAATGAATAAAAGATTCCACCTATTGCAATTATTAATGTAACCACCACTTCTGTAAAAATAGTATCATATACTTTTTCAGTTTCAGATATATCATTTGTCATTCTTGAAACAATATCACCACTATGGTTATTTTTAAAAAATGATACAGGTAATTTTTCTAACTTTTGAAAAACAGCTTTTCTAATATTTCCTGTTGTTATATAAATTATTTTATTAACGATATATGCAAATATTGGGAAGATAAGAAAAATACCAACAATAAGGAGCGCATAAAATTTAACCGATTGTAACATTTGATTTATATTTCCTCTCTCGATTGCATCAAACATTTCATTAAATAGTGTTGCAAGAAATGCTTGAACCGCGAAGCCACATAGCCCGAGGATTAATAAACTGATCAAATAAATAAATATGTTTTTTTTCATGTATGATAAAATTCTTATAAAACAATTTCTTTTCATTATGCGACCTTCCCCTCTTCTTCATTTTCAATTTTCATTTGCTTTTGATAAAGACCTTTATATATTCCATCTTTAGATAATAGTTGTTGGTGTGTACCCACTTCTACAATTTTACCATCATCAATCACTAAAATACGATCAACATTTTTAATAGTTGATAAACGGTGTGCGATAACGATACTTGTTGTATTTTTCATTAATCGTTCTAGTGCTTCCTGAACTAAACTTTCTGATTCGTTATCTAAACTTGAGGTTGCTTCATCTAGAAGTAAAATTTCTGAATTTTTTATAACCGCTCGTGCAATGGATAGTCTTTGACGCTCTCCGCCTGATAATCGGTTTCCTAACTCTCCAATAGGTGTTAGATATTGATTTGGCAGTGATTCAATGAAATGATGCGCATTAGCTATTTTAGCTGCGTTTTGTATCTCATCAAATGAAATTTCTTCATTTAATTTTCCATAACTTATATTTTCTTCTATACTATCAGGAAAGAGGTATGTATCTTGAGATACTAGTGATAATCGTCTTCTTAATTCAGTTAAATTCCACGTTTTTAATTCTTCTCCATAGATATTAATTGATCCCTCATAATGGTTATAGTAGCCTAAAAGCATTCGCATAATGGTTGATTTCCCTCCCCCACTTGGTCCTACTAAAGCGATTGATTCACCCCTGTTTATACTAAGATTTATATCTTTTAATACTAAATCGGTTTGATCTGAATACTTAAAATCTACATTTTTAAATTCAATGATTGGCGAATGATTATTTATTTTGTGGATTTGCCCATCTGTTCGTTCTGTTTTACTATCTAACATATCAAATATTCGACTACAAGCTGCTAAATCAACTTTTGCCGTTGTAAATAATCTTGGAAGGACTATAATCGGATTCGTCACATAGTTTAATAAATTTATAAAAGCTAGCAAGTCTCCAACTGACATTTCTCCATTAATAACTAAATATCCTCCAAAAGAAAAGGTAATAAAGAAAGGTATAAGTGAAAATAGATTCGAAAATGAATTGATCAAAGCTCTTTTTTTCGCAATTTTTTTACCCTGTCCTACACTTTCATCAATTATCTCATAATAGTTTTCTCCTAAAACCCCCTCTAGCTGATAAGCCTTACTTACCTCAACGCCTTTAATATAATCCTGAATGTGTGAATTAGCCACACCTAATTTTTCTTGTAATTTTTTACTAACTAATGTTAATGGCTTACTTAACAAATTAACACCGATAAAAACGATTGGAATAACAGCTAATGAAACTAATGTTAATTTCCAACTAAAAATTAATAAATAGACAAATGCACCTATTCCGGTAAGTGGATACCAAATTAAACCAGCAAATGTATCGTTTAAAAAGTTTTTTACTTTATTGACATCATTAGTTGCTCTTGATACATAATCTCCTGTATGATTTGTGGTAAATGTTTCCATATCTAACTGGTTATATTGATTAGATAATTTTTCTCTTATAAATTTTAACCCTGACTCTGAATAATTGCCTAATAATTTCGTTCTAAAATAAATAAAAGAAATTTCAAAAACAGTTAATATTAATAGAAAAATTAACGTGTAATAAAATTGACTAAGATCTTTTGATATAGCTGAGTCTGTCATCACTTGTATAAAATAAGCTGACGCTATTTCTGTTGTAGATACAGCTAAAATAAAAATGATTGCTAATATAAACCACTGCCTTTTAGGTAACATCTTAAATAATGAATGAATAATTTTTATTGTCCCTCTGTTCTTCTCCATATATATCATACTCCTTTAATAGAACATTGTTTTGTTACACTAATATTATACTATCATTTCGTCCATTAGGCAATACTTTTTTTAAATTAAATTATAAATTAATAGTTTTACAATATTTTAAAGTTTTTATTAATTATTTTTAATAACTAAAAAACATCTGTAAAAAAAAAGTATATTTGAAACAATAGAATCAAATATACTCATTTAACACATATTAAATTTATAAATTCCTTATTATCTTTATTTTTTCAAAGAATCAACTATTTGAATACTAATTATAGCAATAAATAATGGCTCAATTAGTTTATAAAGAGGATTAAAATGATATGATAAATTCATGCTTTTTGTATAATAAATATTTCCTAATAGTAAGATAAAGGTAAACAAAAATGATGTTATAAAAACAGAAAAGAATCGTCTATAGGTACTTTTTATAATAGTAAATCGTTTATTTAAATAATTGGGTAAAATCGAACTAATTAATCCAAGTAAAATAAACCCGATAAATAAAAAGCTAGTTAATTGATAATCATACCTATAAATGACATCTTTTAAAGGAAGAACTAAAGTGAAATTCAAAAGTGTTAGAAGTAATCCTGATTTTATCGCATTCACTCGATTGAGTCGTAAAGACGCTACAATCACAATAATTTGAGTCAATATAGGGATAAAATCTATTTTATAATAATCTAAATAATATAATAAAAATGCACCAATAATTGATATCATATTTAAAATAAAATAAATGATACTCTCATCTTTTATTTGTTTAGCTCTACATTTTTCAATATGAGAGATTATTTCTTGATCAACTTCATTTTCTATAAGTTTCATAACAATGTCATTATAATCATTATCATTCATTTCTTTAACTAAAACAATTAATAATTCTAAAGATAATTTCTGTATTAATTTTATATCATCTAATTTAATAAATTTTAAATGATTATCTCCTAATATGTATTTGAAGTACTTAGATTTATCTTTATCATTACTAAAAACTTGAATAATAGAGTCACATACTTGTAGCAACTCTTCTTTATTATGTTTTATTTCTACTACACGTTCACTAATAAATTGATTATAGTATTGTTGGTCTTCTTCATTAAAGTATTCTAACATATTCATCCCTCTTGTATATTGTTTTATCCAATAGTTTTTATATTAATCCTCCTACTATTTTACATGATTCTTCATCATTATACAATTATTTCATGAATTTATTCTTTATGTATTTAAAATAGATGAACATAATCTTTAATATTTTTGTTAAATATCAATTTTTCAAAAAAAATTAACATTTTTTGCATAAAGGATAACCTTTCAACTCATAATATTACTGCAACGAAAAAGTTGCACAATTTCATAATGAATCCCCCCCTATTCTTCTATCATACTTCTCCTCTCCCTTTCACATATACTTACTTAGTGACTTATGTCACATCCTATCACTTCAAGACCATCGAAAGATGGTCACTTTTTTTTGAATCCACTTTTTTTGATAATATTTTTACTTCTATCTTATTATAATTAAGTTAGAAGGAGGTAGGTAAAATGTTTTTAAGTACAACAGATTTTATACCAGGCAAAGACATTATGGAGCATAAAGGATTTGTAAAAGGCGCAACTATTCGTGCTAAACATATTGGAAAAGATTTATTAGCTGGGCTTAAAACGATAGTTGGGGGAGAAATTAAAGTTTATAAACAAGCACTAGATGAGGCAAGAGATATTGCGATACAAAGGATGACTGATGAAGCAAGTAAATTAGGCGCAAATGCGATCATCTGTGTTCGATTGCAAACATCACAAATTATGCAAGGAGCTACAGAAATGATTGCTTATGGAACAGCGGTAGTCATAGAAGATAAAAAATTAACGGTTCTATAATATTTGGTGTGGGTAATAAACTCACACCATTTAATTTGCATAAAAAAATGAGACAGATTTCCAATATCCTGATACAATTAATAACGACGAAATCACTAATGAAAGGATTGGAAATATGTCTCAATACAATTGTATCGTAAAAGTACTAAATTTAAAAGATGAAAATATTTCTTTTAATGAAAACTTTTACTCAGAAGAAATTATTAAGGGTGTTAGATCACAAATCTATTATGGAACTCTCACATATCAGCCTCAATATTGTTATTCATGTGGTTGTGTATTTGATAACCAGTTTGAAAAGCATGGCTTTAAGACATCTACAATAACTTTACCTAAAGTATCTAATATGAATGCTTATTTAAAACTTAGAAAACAACGTTATAAATGTCATCATTGTAATAGTACCTTTACTCTCAAGACATCTATTGTTAATCAGCATTGTTATATATCTAATAATACTAAAGTAGCTGTTGCTCTTGCAGCTTCTAATAAGATTTCTGAGTGTGATTTAGCCAAAGAACATAATGTATCACATTCCACTGTAAATCGTGTTATAAACAGTTTCTATGAAGTGCATAAGCCTAATTATAATTATTTACCTGAACAACTTTGTTTTGATGAATTTAAATCAGTTAAATCATCAGTAGGGGCTATGTCTTTTCTTTTTGTGATGCTCATAATGGAAGCATAATTGATATCGTTGAAGATAGACGCTTAAATTCATTAATCAAATATTTCCAACGATACACTAAAAAGCAAGGAGAAGTGTAAAATTAATCGTTATCGACATGTACAAGCCCTACATTCAACTTATAAAGATGCTCTTTCCTAACGCTAAAATAGTTATGGATAAATTCCATATTATTCAATTAATCTCTCGCTCATTAAATAAAACTAGAGTTAGAATTATGAATCAAGATAAAAAGAACTACAATAAGTTTAAACGTTATTGGAAGCTTATATTGAAAGATCGGGCTAAATTAGACATCAAAAATTATAGAAAAGTTTATTGTTTTAAACAAATGATGTGTGAAGAAGATATTATAAATTATTTACTAGATCAAAGTAATGAACTTAGAGATACATATGAACTATATCAGGACCTTTTACATAGTATTAAAAACAAAAATCCAGAACTCTTTACAACTACTCTTGATCAAATTGAACAAGAATACCCAAACATATCAGCTTATATGAAAACATCAGTTAAATCTATTCGTAAGAATAAATCCTATATTCTAAATCTAATGTCTACTAATTATACAAATGGTGTAATTGAAGGTATAAATAATAAAATAAAAGTTATCAAGCGTATAGCTTTTGGTTATAGAAGCTATCATCATTTTAAACTACGAATTCTCATTTCTCATGGAATGGGAACAATGAAAAGAGGACTAAGTCATTCAGCTTAATCCTCGTAATTGATTTAATGTCAGTTTATTGGATATTCTCTACCCACACTACTTGACAAAGAGCCAAATTAACTTAATATTACAAGTAAAATACAATAAATGCTTTTCATAACTGAAAAGCATTTATTTATTTTATTATTAAATTAATGCCATGGGGCTCTATTCCCACGATTTTTTCCTTTCCCTTTTCCTTTTGAATAACCTACATTTCCACTTGAACTCATACCACCTGGTCGATTCATATTATTCATCATTCTTTCCATATCTCTAGGATTCATGTTCATCATTTGTCGCATCATTTTTCGCATTTCTTCAAATTGTTTAGTCATACGATTAACCTCAGAAATGTCTCTACCTGACCCTTTTGAGATACGATGCTTTCTTGCCGAGTTAATTAAATCTGGATTTTTTCTTTCTTTTTCTGTCATTGAATTAATAATTGCACTGATGTAATTAAATTGATTTTCATCTATATCAATATTCTTAAGTTGAGAACCTAAACCAGGGATCAATTTAAGAATTCCTTTTATATTTCCTAATTTTTTTATCTGTTTAATTTGTTTCAAGAAATCATTATAGTCAAAAGTAGCATTTTTAAACTTCTTAGCCATTAATTCTGCTTCTTCTTCATCAATAGCATCTTGTGCTTTTTCTATTAAAGTAAGCACATCTCCCATCCCTAATATACGATCTGCCATACGTTCAGGATGAAATATTTCTAATTGATCTAATTTTTCACCAAGTCCCATAAATTTAATTGGAACACCAGTAACTTTTCTGATAGATAGGGCAGCACCACCACGCGTATCTCCATCAAGCTTTGTTAATACAACACCTGTTACATCTAATTGTTCATGAAAAGACTGTGCAACATTCACAGCGTCTTGACCAGTCATCGCATCAACAGTTAATAATATTTCATCAGGTTTTGCGATTTCTTTTATCTTTTCTAATTCAAGCATTAATTCTTCATTAATATGAAAACGACCAGCCGTATCGATAATCACAACATCAAACTGATTATCTTTTGCATAATCTAATGCTTTATTTACTATCTCCATTGGCGTCACTGTAGTACCCATTTCAAAAGTTGGTACATTGAGTTGTTTACCAATTGTCACTAATTGGTCAACTGCAGCAGGGCGATACACATCAGCAGCAACAAGTAATGGTTTTTTATTCAATTTTTTACGACAGTATAATGCTAGCTTTCCTGAATGGGTCGTTTTCCCAGCACCATTTAAACCAACCATCATAAAAACAGTAATTCCATGAATTTTAAAAGTTAAATTTTCACTAACATTTCCCATAACTTTTTTCAATTCTTCATGAACAATCTTCACTACTTGTTGTCCTGGAGTAATTGATTTTAATACTTTTTCTCCTAAAGCTTTTTGTTTTACCTCATTTGTAAACTCTTTAACAACTCGATAATTAACATCTGCCTCAAGTAGTGATAATCGGACTTCGCGCATCATGGTCTCAATGTCGTTTTCAGTTAATGCACCTCGTCTGGTTACTTTTTTTAGTGCTGATTGCAATCTATCTGATAAACTATCAAATGCCATAGGGAATCTCCTCTCTATTCTAATTCTTCTAATTGATAAATATATTGAATTAATTGACTATTCGATGAGAAGTCAATTTTCATTTGATCTAAAATTTCTTGTTTTCTAGTAAACTTATTAAATAATTGAAGTTTTTCTTCATATTTATTTAATTGTTTGATTGTTCTTTGAATATTATCATAAATCGCATTACGACTAACTTGATATAAATTAGCAATTTCTTGTAAACTTAAATCATCCTTAAAATACAACAGCATATAATCAAGTTGTTTTTTTGTTAGTAATGCTGAATAAAAATCAAGTAACATATTAATTCGAATGGTTTTATCAAAATCAATCATGGAATCACCATCTATTCAAACATATCGGAAAATAATCCATATATATATTGTTCAATATCAAAATATTCTAAATCAGTTATTGCTTCACCCATTGTAACAAATTTGATTGGTAATCCTAATTCATTACGAATTGCGAGGACAATTCCACCTTTAGCAGTACCATCTAATTTTGTTAATACAATCCCAGTTACATTGGTGGCTTCAGCAAAGGCCTTCGCTTGATTCATGCCATTTTGACCAGTTGTTGCATCAATTACTAATAATGTTTCATGTGGAGCATTTGGTACCTCACGATTAATAACACGATATACTTTTTCAAGTTCTTTCATTAAATTAAGTTTTGTTTGTAACCTTCCTGCGGTGTCACATAATAGCACATCTACTTTTTCTTTTTTTGCTTCTTGAATTGCTTCATACATAACAGAGGCAGGATCACTTCCAGCTGGTTTAGAGATACAAGTACATCCGACACGTTCAGCCCAAACCTTTAATTGATTAATAGCCCCAGCTCTAAATGTATCGCCAGCTGCCATCATAACTTTTTTTCCTTCTAATTGTAATTTATGAGCTATTTTTCCAATAGATGTCGTCTTACCAACACCATTAACTCCTACAAAGAGTAAAACAGTTAACCCTTCTTCATTTAGATTTAAATTAGTATTAACGATTTCATCTTTAACATATATTTCAAACATCTTATCTATGATAATACTTTGAAAGGTCTTCATATCTTCTATATTACGTAGTCTGACATCTGATTTTAATTGATCAACCACTTCTAAAACAGTATTAACCCCAATATCAGCCATAATAAAAATTTCTTCTAATTCGTCAAATAAGTCATCGTTAATAACATCATAAGATTCAAATAATGCTTTTAATCGTGACATCATTGTACCACGTGATTTTTCCATTCCCTTTTTATATTTTTCTGCTTTTTCTAATACTTGTATTTCTTCATTTGACATTTGATTTTTATTTTTATTAAATATATTTTTAATATTATTAAATAATCCCATTTGGCACACTCCTAATTATAACTCTATAACTTTTATATTATACCATATAACATATTAATATACAAAAGCTATTTAATAGATTTAAAAAAGGCACAATTTAAGTGCCTTAATCTAAAGATTCATATCCATCAGGTGTATTTTCAATATACTGATCAGTATCTTCTAAACGAACTGAAACAATCGTTGTTACCCCACGTTCTTGCATGGTAACACCATATAAAATATCAGCCTGTTCCATTGTTCCTTTTCGATGGGTTATTACTATAAATTGAGTTTGGGGACTAAATTTACGTAGATACTCAGCATAACGTAAAACATTCGCTTCATCAAGTGCTGCCTCACACTCATCTAATACACAGAATGGAACTGTTCTAACTCTTAAAATCGCAAATAATAAAGAAATGGATGTTAAAGTTTTTTGTCCACCTGATAATAAATTAGAATTTGATAATCGCGTTCCTGGAGGTTGAGCATTTATTTCAATTCCAGTGTTTAATAAATCTGTTTCATCTTCTAAGATTAGTTCAGCACAGCCACCATTAAATAATTGTTGAAAAACTTGGTTAAATTCAATATTTATTTTTTCAAATGTCTCTTTAAATCTTTCAACCATGACTTCATCTAATTCTTTAATAGAAGATAGGATGTTTTCTTTTGCTTTTATTAAATCTTCATAATTCGATTTTAACGTTTCATAACGTTCTTTTACTTGTTCAAATTCCTCAATTGCATTCACATTTACGTTTCCTAAACTATCCATATGACGTCGCAAGTTTCTTACTCTAATCTTAGCCACTTCATAATCCATGGTTAATGAAAAGTTTTCTTTTGCATAATCAAACGTTACATGATATTCATCAATTAAGAAATCCATCAAATTACTATAGCGAACATCAATACGATTCTTTTCAACATCTACTTCATGTAAATTATTAGTTGTCGTACGAACGAAACGCTTGATTTCATTATTTTCACGTTCTAAATGTTGTATTTGTTCTAAATAATCAAGGTTTTTCGATCTAAGTTCACGCAATACCTCATTTATATTTTCACGTTCATGATATAATTCTTGTATATTTTCTTGGTCTAAACTTTGTTTTAATTGATTAATTACTTGCTGTTTTGAACGCAAATATTCCTCTAAACGAGTGAGTTCAATTCTTTGACTATAAAATAATTGATCTATGTCCTTAACCTCTGTTTCTCTTTGATCAATTTGTTTTGATAAATCTTTAACTTCAATCTCTAACTTAGATAGTTTATCATTAGCTTCCTCTAGGGCTATACGTTGTTGTAGTAATCTTGGAGCCTTATTTTTTTGACGTCCCCCGGTCATACTACCCCCTACATGAATGACATCTCCATCTAAAGTAATTATCCTATAAGCATTATTAATTTTTCGAGAAATCTCAGTAGCATGATTTAGATTATCACAAATTAACACATTTCCTAATAAATTATTCATTACTCGTGAGTACTTATCATCAAACTGAATTAAATTAACTCCTAAGTTAATAAATCCAGTTTGTCCGTTTAAAAAACTGAGCATTTTTTGATCAATTAAACGAGATTTCATTGCTTCAATTGGTAGGAAAGTAGCTCGTCCTAAATTTCCTCGTTTTAAAAATTCAATTGCAGCTTTTGCATGTTCTACCTTATCAACAACAATATGTTGCATCGCAGCACCTAAGGCAATTTCAATCGCATTGACATACTTCTCTTCGGTATTAATTAAAGATTCAACGGTGCCTTGAATACCTTTTAATAAACGTTCATTTAATACATTTTTAACGCCACCATAATAACTATTAGAAAAGTCATTTAACATTTGTATTTTTGAGATTAGCGCATGTTTTTGTGAATTTTTATTATAATACAAATTTTGTAATCTCGTCAATTCACTTCTATTAGAAGCCAAAACTTGTTGATTCTCTGTAACCTTATTTTTTAAATTCTGATATTTTCCCTCAAGTTGCTTAAGTTCATTTAAATTTTCTTTAAATATTTCTTCAAAAGGTAGATATTCTTCATTATCTCCAACTAGTGCACGTCGTTGTCCCTCTGTATAACTAATCTTTGAAGTAACTTCAATCAATGAATTTTGCTCATTTGTTATATCTTCATCTAGTGTTTTTTTCAAAGTTTCTAATTCTTCAATTTTTTGACTATTTTTCTTTTCCATTTGTTCATAATTAAAGATTTGAATGGATTGTTCTTTCATTGATTTTTCTAATTCCTTAATTTTTGTTAAGGCTATTTCAATGTCTCTTACATATAATGCCACTTCAATATTCTCTAACTGTCCTTTAATTTGAAGATATTCCTTAGCAACAACGCTTTGTTTTTCCAAATGTTGATATTGAGATTCTAATTCGTTCAAAATATCAGCTGCACGTAGTAAATTATTTTCCGTATGTTCTAAATTACGAACAGTTTCTTTTTTGCGATTTTTATATTTTAAAACACCCGCTGCTTCTTCAATAATTGATCTTCTATCATCACTTTTTCCTTCAATTACTGCACGAACTTTATCCTGAGAAATAATTGATAATGAATCAGCTCCAATTCCAGAGTCTAAAATCATTTCTCTAATATCTTTCAAACGAACCTTTTGCTTATTAATATAATAGTTACTTTCCCCAGAACGAAACAAGCGTCTTGTTATCGATACTTCTTCGTAATCAACTGGTAATGCTTTATCACTATTATCTAATACAATGGTAACTTCAGCGATATTAAGAGGGGATCTTTCAGTGGTTCCATTAAATATTACATCAGCCATTGTACTTCCACGTAAACTTTTACTAGATTGTTCACCAAGTACCCACTTAATAGCGTCAGAAATATTTGATTTTCCAGAACCATTCGGACCAACAACCGCTGTAATTCCTGCCTCAAATTCAATTTTTGTTTTTTCCGCAAACGATTTAAAACCAATTGCCTCAATTCTTTTTAATAACATATTTACCACCTATTTCATTTTCATACTATTAAATTATACAATATTTGACACCATAAGAAAAGGTCAAGGAAAAAAAGAAATACAGTTCTTATAAAAAAACCTATAAAATGGATATACGGAATGATTACCAATCCATTTTATAGGTATAATTTTATTTATCAATTTTAACAGTTTCGTAGGCCATTTTATCTAGTGCAACTTTAGCAGCGTTTTGTTCTGCCTCTTTTTTAGAGCGACCTTCCCCTGTTCCCATATTGATGTCATCCATATAAACTTCTGATATAAATGTTTTATTATGAGCAGGTCCTATTTCACTAACTATTTCATAACGAATTGAACGGTTATTATCGGTTTGAACTAATTCTTGTAATTTACTTTTATAATCAACATTACTAAAATAACCATCTATTACTAACGGAAAGATAACTTGACTAAGAAATTGATAGACACTATCATAACCTAACTCTAAATAAATAGCTCCTAATACTGCTTCAAATGCATCCGCTAAAAGGGCAGGTCGATTTCGTCCACCACTAATTTCTTCTCCTTTTCCTAATCGAAGATAGTCACCAAGATTAATATTTAACGCATAAGTTTCAAGCGCTGTTTCACACACATGCTGAGCACGCATTTTTGTCATTTCTCCTTCAGCAAAATGTGCATAATTTTTAAACAGAAACTCTGACATTGCCAGTTCTAAAACTGCATCACCCAAAAATTCAAGTCGTTCATTATCTTCAAAATCATCTGTCTTATGCTCATTTACGTAAGAAGAATGAGTTAAAGCAGTCTCAAGTAAACGATAATCACTAAAATGAAGGTGATATTGTCTACAAAATTGTTGTAATGATTGACGGTTATTCATATTTTCACCCACTAATTTTTATTTTTTTCTTGTGTTTCCATTAGTACTTCTCTAATTTTAGGAATCACATTTTCCTTTACTGTTTTTCTTGCTTGACGGATAGCATTCATATAAGCATATCCATCACTAGACCCATGTGCTTTAACAACAACAGAATTACAACCAAATAATACAGCACCACCAACTTCACTTGCATCGAAGTTCTTCTTAATATTTTTTAAATTTCTTTTGGCAATGATTGCCCCTAACTTCCCAGTAAAGTTAGCCATTAATTCTTTTTTTAGGATTGCACCAAATGCTTTAGCGGTACCTTCTATCGTCTTTAATGCGATATTTCCTGAAAAACCATCAGTAACCAATATATCGCAAGCATTCATTAATATTTCTTTTCCTTCGATATTACCAACAAAATTCAAATCAGAGTCCTTTAGTAAGTCATAGGTTTGTTTTTCAAATTCTCTACCCTTCTTTTCTTCTTCACCATTATTTAATAAACCAATACGTGGTTGTTTTTTCCCTAATACTTTTTCACTATAAATAGAAGCGATTTGCGCAAATTGGAGTAACCATTCAGGTTTACACTCAACATTAGCACCTGAATCAAGTAAAATCATATATTCCCCATTAATTTGAGGAATAGTAGGTCCTAAGGCAGGACGTGAAAATCCAGGAATTCTTTTAACAATTAAAGTTCCACCTGATATAACAGCACCAGTTGGCCCTGCTGTAACAATTGCATCACATTGCTTATCAAAGCAAGCTTTCATTGCTTTAATCATAGAGGCTTCCTTTCTTTTCCGTACACCAGCAGCTAAGTCCTTTTCATCCATTCTGAAATAATCTTCACAATGCTCGATTGTTATTCTTGTACTATCGGTTAATAATGGTCTGATTTGATTTTCATCACCAAATAAAACGATTTCTATATCGCTAAATTTACTAATAGCTTGCATTGCGCCTTCAACAGTTATTTTAGGAGCATTATCTCCTCCCATAGCATCTACTGCGATTTTAATCATGATAAACATCTCCTTCATATTCTTTTCTCAGTAAACTAAAAATAAATATATCAACGAATTTTCCATGTACAAACTGTGCCTCACGAAGCAT
This sequence comes from Mycoplasmatota bacterium, assembly GCA_018394295.1. Taxonomy (NCBI): domain Bacteria; kingdom Bacillati; phylum Mycoplasmatota; species Mycoplasmatota bacterium. The sequence goes on along the minus strand of CP074573.1, from coordinate 882,578 downwards.
TCCGTCAACATGCATATTCATCTTACGCATTAAGTGTATTGAACTCTCATTAAATCGATAAACTTCACACGATAATCGGTTTAATCCTAAATTATTAAATCCATAACTAAATAATACATTAAGGGCCTTTACCCCAAATCCACGTCTCCAAAGTTCTTTCTTGCCAATCATTATATCAAATGAACCCATTTTATCTCTCAAATCATAACCAATTTCCATTTTTCCAATAACAGTATCTCCTAAAAGGATTGAAAAAATCTTTAAATCTTCACTATTACCATTTAAATATAAATCATAAGTGGATTTAAAATCTTCAAATGTTTCAAATAAATAATTATTCGTTAGATAGGCAATCTCTCGATCTGAAACATATTTATATAAAATTGGTAAATCTGCTCGTATTATTTCTCGAACAATAAATTTCATAACATCACCTATTTCTACCCTAGATTCATTATACACAACTTAGGCTTAATATTTAATATTTTTTAACAATTTTAATCAAATAATTCATTATTATCAATTAATTCATTTTCAATATAATATTTTAAGGCAAAATATTCAGGATTTGTGAATAATTCATTGGTTTCAATTATCATTTTAGCATCCTCTCTAGCTACATCTAATATATGATAATCATTTACTAAATCCGCCATTTTAAACTCAGGTAATCCTGACTGTCTTGAGCCAAAAAAATCACCCGGGCCACGTAATCGTAGATCTTCATCCGCAATTTCAAATCCATTATTTGTTTTTGTTAAAATATCAAGACGTTCTTTTGTTTTATCATTTTCATAATCACTGACTAGAATACAATAAGATTGTTTGTCACTTCTTCCGACCCGTCCTCGTAATTGATGAAGTTGTGCAAGTCCAAAACGATGAGCATCTACAATAATCATTAAGGTTGCATTTAGTACATTGACACCAACTTCAACAACAGTAGTTGACACAAGAATTTGTGTCTTGTTCTCCATAAAATCATTCATCACTTGTTCTTTATCACTACTAATCATTTTTCCATGTAGCAATCCTACCTTATATTTATCTTTAAAATAAGTTTTATATTTTTCATAAATATCTATTGCATTCTCTAAATCAATTTTTTCTGATTCTTCAATAAGTGGTGTAATAATATAGACTTGTTGGTTTTCTTGAATAATTTTATCGATAAATTGTACCAACCGTTCTTCTAACTGACTTTTAATTAAATAAGTTTTAATCTGCTTTCTTCCTTTTGGCATTTCTTTAATACTTGATACTTCCATATCACCAAAAGCAGTTAAAGCAAGTGTTCTAGGAATCGGTGTTGCACTTAAAAATAATGCATCGAGTGTTTGTCCTTTTTCACGTAATATTTTACGTTGATTAACACCAAAACGATGTTGCTCGTCTATAATTATTAAACCTAAATGGTTAAAGTTAACACCCTCACTAATTAAGGCGTGAGTTCCTACTAAAATATCAATGGAACCCATCGCTAATGCATTTAGTAATTGTTTTCTATTCTTACCTGTAATAGAACTTGTTAGAAGTTCAATTTTGAGGGAATAATCTTTAAATGTTTCATTTAAATAATGATAGTGTTGTTCTGCCAGGATTTCAGTAGGAGCCATTAAACAACCCTGATAGCCACTTAAATAATTAGCATATAAACTAATCACAGCAACCACAGTTTTACCACTACCTACATCTCCTTGAATTAAACGATTCATCTGATAAGTTTCTTTCATATCGTTTAATATTTCTTTTGTAACATTATGTTGATCATTTGTTAAATCAAATGGTAAAAGACTAATGAACTGTTTAATTAATTCCTCTTTAAATGATTTGGGCTTTTTTTGTTGATTTTTATGTTCTCGATTCTTTAAATATAGGATTTTTAATTGAAACTTTAATAACTCCTCATATTTTACGCGTCTATATACCTGTCTAATTTGCTCATGGTTTATCGGAAAATGAACAAAAGAAATCATGTCTTGATTACCAATTAAACGATACTTATCCATCAAAGATAAGGGTAAATCTTCATCTATTAAATGATGATATTGTTGTAAAGCTTTCTTCATGATATTTAGAAAATAAGTTTTATGTAAATTTTTTAGTGAGTAAACTGGTTCGATTCGATCACTATCAAGTGATTTTAACGATAATTTTTGGGCAATAATCTGTGCTTTTTTTTGCTCATATTTACCAGTAACAGTTACAAACATACTTTTACTTATTTTATTTCGTAAAAAATCACGATTAAATGCAACGATTTTGATTACTAAATCATTTACTAATATACAAAAAGTCAAACGACTATGATTTCTCTTATAGGTATAAAAAACAGGTTCTGTCACCACTTGACCAACTACCGTCACCTTTTCATTATCTTCAGCTTGGTGCAGATTAATAACTTCATAGTTTTCATATCGATAAGGAAAATAATATAATAAATCATAAACCGAATCTATCCCTTGATTATGTAAATGTTCAATCATTCTTTTACTTATTCCTTTAATCTGTTCAATCCTTATTGTTTTTAATTTATTCATCTTATCATCCCTATTACTTTTGGTCACCTATATATACTCTTATGATAATTATTATAACATATTTTAGTAAAAAAAAGTAGATTAGAAAAATCTACAGACTTAATCTATCGACAATTTTATAACCATAAAATAGAATCTTATATATTCAATATATCACACACACTATAAAAAAGAACCGGTATTCAAATCTACTATAATTTATTAATACTCATAAAATTGTTCATCTCATATTTATTTATTATTTTATTGTGGCCCTACCTTAATTCTACCATTATCCAAATATATTTAAAATATATCTTTTATAGATTTGTATAGAGATTACATCAAAATAAATAACCCAATCGTATTCAAGCGATTGGATTATTTATATTATTATTTATAAAACTATTTAGAAAAGAAAATTTTACCTTCTAGCATTATACACGTTTATGACGAATAACACCAACTGTTAGTGATACCCCACCTAATACAACAAGAGGGATGATAATATATAATACATTAAAATCTTTATCATTAGTATCATCATTTAAATTAGTACTGTCTGTCGTTGTCAACAATTCTGTTGTGGTCGTTTCTTCAGTTGTCGTGGTTTCTTCTGTTGTTGTCGATTCTTCTGTTGTTGTTATTTCTTCAGTTGTTGTTTCTTCTGTTGTCGTTGTTTCTTCTGTTGTTGTCGTTTCTTCTGTTGTCGTTGTTTCTTCTGTTGTTGTCGTTGTAATAATTTCATCTTCATCTTTTTCAACAATCAATACCGCATTAGACACATTTCTCAAATGACCATCTGAAGGTTTATTCATTACAGTTAATACATCATCAAGTCGTAATAAGAACGTAGATGAACCGCCTCCATCAATCTCTATCGCAGTATATGCGCCTAAATCTTTAGCTAATTGGCCTTGTTGAGCGATAGTAATTCCTTTACTATATTCAGGTTGTCTTCCATCAATAACCATTACAAAGTATTTTCCTTCGGTAGTGATACCAATTGTTGTACGTGGTGCTAATTGATCTGCTGAAGGTGCTCCTTTTGGTAATAGAGTTCCTTTTTGCATTAATATATGACGACCACCAATTACCCATGGCATATTAAAATCACCTTTTGGAACTTTGACTACTTCAATTTGAGTGTTATATTTGAAATTATTAAAAAAGAATTGAGAAATTTCATTATCACCTTTAATGTTAATTCCTAAATGACCTGCTGGTAATGGTAATGATTCATCACTAACAACTTTACCTCGTGCTAAACGATATGCAATCCCATTCATTGGATATGAAAATTCAGTTGCTTGTTGATCTTCAAACTGAATTAGATACTTCGCTGAATTAGGCTCATCCATTGAAGAAAATTTAGAAGGTTCCATAAGGGCAATTTCTCCATCCTCTGGAATCTCATTATACTTATCAACTACAAAATTTTCAACGCCATCTTCTGTATATACTTTGATTTGATATTCAAAACCTTCAATATTTCCAACCACTACATTTCCTAAATTATCAAACCCAATTTCATGCATATAAGAATTTGGTGCATCTCTTATGATAACACCATCTTTGATATAATACCCACATGGTGTATGGTCACCCATAAAAAAGTCACCGTTTACCGCAGCCATTACCTTATTACCAGTTTTGGTTTCATAATCATTTGCGATATCCACGACTGTAGAACCTACAAAATTATCATTATTATTTTCAACGTGATGAATAACCATTTTATATTTACTGCTAAGTCCTGATAAAAAATCCGCATAAAATATTTTTTGTGGGTAATTATTCGAATCTACTAGCTCTATACTTTTATAAGTAATACCATTTACATCCTTTGTTTCTTTATTTAATAGATCGCCTAAATCAAAAGGCCTAGCAGAAACAATCATGATGTTTAAAAGAAATAATGCAACAAAAATAATACAAATTTTAAAATATTTCATTCTTATACCTCCCAAAGTATCTCAACAAAGATGAGGGTTTATCCCCTCTAATCATAATAATTTATTAATTTCAGATATTACCTACCACTCATCTGAAACCTATAAAAATACATTAAATAAGAAACATACTTAAATTGTAAAGGTTTTCATCCATTTAGTCAATCATTTTGGAAATAATTTCTTAATTATTTCCAAAATAATGGATATAATCTCCATAGTAAAAATCAACTATTCACAAAAGAATACTCTTTTAATTTATTCCTGTTTTAAAAAAAAGTTAGAACTTTCTTAATGAAAATTCCAACTTTTTAAATATATATAAATATGGTAGAGCTGTTCTAACAAGAGTTCTTTATTTCTATAGTATTTTATTGACTACAGCTCTTGCTGTTTTCTCAAGCATGTTGTTAGCATCACTATTAATATATAAAGTAATACCTGTACACAGAACATCAATTAGATATAGTTGTGAAATCTTTGAAATTAAAGACCCACCTTCTAAAGGTCCCTCTTTTCTAACTGTGTATAAAATAATGTCTGCATATCGAATGACTGGTGATTTAGAATAATTAGTAATAACGATAATCTTAACACCATTTTCTTTTGCGATTTCTGCGACTTCTAAAATATCTTTTGTACTTCCAGATAAACTTACTAAAACAATTACATCTTCAGAGGTTAAGGTTGATGTAGTCATAGACATAAAATGCGAATCCAAAAGTGCATCTACATGAAAACCTATTCTCATAAGTCTTGCTTTTGCTTCCATTGCTACAATTCTTGAATTCCCAAGTCCGAAGAAATATTTTCTTCTACTATTCACCAACATTTCAACAGCCTCATTTATATATTTTTCATCAATAATATCCTTTGTTTCTGTTATCACAGAAATCATATTATCAGCTATTATTCCAAAAAATCCTTCACTTTCAGTGGAGCGATTTTTTGGTAATTCTTGTGCTAAAACCAACTTAAATTCTTGATAACCCTTTAATCCTAATTTACGGCAAAAACGTAAAATAGTCGCCTCTCCCACACCAGATAATTCTGATAGTTCCGTTATAGATAGATAAACAATGTCACTATAATTGCTGCTTTTCAAATATTCTAAAAATATTTTATCTGTTTTAGTCATTTTATCTTGTACTGCATCTATTCTACTAGCTATACTATTAACCATTTCACCACCATACTTTCATCATAATATTCCTAATCTAAGGTTATTTACCTTCAGTTAATCGGTCAATTGCTAGTTTACTAGCACCGTATAAACCAGCTTTATTTCCTAAAATGGCTGGTTTTACATCTGATTGTATTTGAGGATTTAATGATAGTTTTTCTTGTAATAGATGCCACCATTCATCCTTTGAATCAACAACCCCTCCACCAATGATAACTAATTTAGGGTCATAACTTAAATTAATATTATGAATAGTTATTGCTATATCATTAACATACTCATTTAGAACATCTTTTGCTTTTTCATTACCCTGTTTAATATGATCGAATAGTTCTTTACCATGGTTAATTGAAATACCAGCTTTCTTTACACGTTTAACTAAAGCAGTTCCTGATATATATTGTTCAACACACCCTGATTGCCCACAATTACATGGATATCCATTTGGATACAATATTACATGACCATATTCAGTCGCACTAAAATGTGATCCTTGATATAATTGATCATTTAAAATACTTGCTCCACCAACACCAGTCCCTAAAGTGATCATGATGATATCCTTATAACCTTTACCTACTCCTTGCCACTTTTCACCAATTAAAGCTGCATTAGCGTCATTTTCAACAACTGTTGGTAGATGGTAAGTCTCTTCAACATATTCCTGTAAATGAAATCCACTCCATCCTGGTAAATTATCTGTTGCATAATACACAACACCGTTTATATAATCAATTCTACCAGCAGAACCTATCCCAATACCTTCTACTAATTCGTTTTTAGATAGTAAGGTTTCTATAACTTGATTCAATCCATTTAATAGTCCTTCTCTACCTTGAGATGTATTTGTATCTACTTTGGTAATATAATTGCAATTCCCGCTATTATCGATGATAGCTCCTTTTATCTGTGTACCACCTATATCAATTCCTATAACTTTAATAATAATCACTTCCTAATCTTTATTTGTATTTAATTAATTACTTTACCGTTCATTTTCAATATAATCAACGTCCAAACCAACCTCAAACATACGACTCCAAGGCATATAACATCTTTTAATCTTAATGTTTTTCTCGATGGTTGATAAATGTTCTTGTACAAAAGTTTCTAACCTTTTTTGGACTATCTTTGATGCTATCCCACTCTTTTCTTTAACATCAAAATAATTAAAACCTAATGGTTCTAAGTCATGATCACAAACGTATTGTCGAACAAAACCACAATAACCTGCATCTTCAACATAGCGGAGTGCTAAAAATGATTTATTTATTTTTTGAGTTAATAAATAGTACATCGCTTGCGGTATACTTGTTCCTAATGTATTTGATGAAGTATTCCAAGCTGCATAACTAGCCAACTTCATTAATAACTCTCTATCATTTAATAATTGAATCAATTCTATGTCAGATCCATTTCCAAAAGCTACATCACCAATTGCGACTGGTTTTTTCAACACATGAATAGCATAATCAATAAACTCAACAAATTCAACTAAATTTCTTTTGACAGTATATCCCTGATGTCTCTGGAAAAATTGATTAGCACCTATTATGTAATCTGCTGGGGCATTTATCATTAATATTATATCAGCCATCTCAATATTATCAATCAATAAGCCACCACTTGCTAATATTTGATACTTAACACTTTCATTTAAAATACGATCTTCATAATTCGGTATCACTACATCTGCTAAAGTACTTGAATATTTAACATAGATTAATGGTTTTCTTTGATTGAGTTGGTTAAGTAAACGCATAATTAAAGTCATTCCAACTTCATCTGCTCCTGGATACATATAGGCATTTAATTGTTGTTTTGTTTCAAAAATATATTTTCTTATCTCTTCTTGATCAATTGCTGTGTAACCATATGGTGCTGAATCATCTTGTGGAACAATTAAGAAATCTATTACATTATTTTTTAAGTAATCTATACTCATTTTATTCGCAAAAAGATTTATTTTACGACGTGTTAAATAATCATCTAAAGCATCTTTATCAATTGAATTTTCTAATTCTATTACTTTCTGTTTTGCTGACTCATCTTTTTCAAGTCCTAGAGAGATTCTATGATTTAGATATCCTAATGAAAAAATCTCTTTTCCATAAGTTTCATAATAACTTGGTTCTTCATCATCACTTGAATAACGTGGACATCTCATAATGAGATGGAATGCATATATTATTAATTTGGGATTAACTTTTTTTATATCTTCTAAAATTGATAATTTAGATTTAATTTCATCCACAGATAAATGATGTAAGCGTGATGGTACAATTCCACCATAAAGTAACGTATCTATTGAAAGTACTAATCCATCTGCTTCCTTTACTTCATTTAAAAGCCATTGTGCTATTTTATCTGTATCACCACTTTCCTTTTTATTTCCCATCATTGATATATCAGGTTTTACAATATTTAATTCCTCTTGGTCAAACAATTTTGAAGGAAAATGATAATTACATGGTCTTTCGTCTAATGGTATAAAAATAATTTTCTTCATCCTAAACACCTCAACAATTTTATATTAGTTATTTAATATGTGGTAATGTTTGTAATTGCAATTAGATAAATTTTATCTAACATCTAATCGAAATCATCTCTTTTTTTTAACCATAAAATTTACTTACACTTCGAAACTTTATTTCATTTTTTACTAAAAAATGAATATTATTTTCATTTAAATTTTATACGCTTTCTTTTAAAAAGTAAAGATTTTTTAGATTTTTTTTGAAAATATACAAACATAAAAATTACATTATTGATTAGTGATTAAACAAACGTCAAAAAGGTAATTTATATGTAAATAAATTTAAAGTAATCCCTTAATAGAGTAAAAAAGAGCTATCTTGATTAGATAGCTCTATTAATACTAGTTTCTGTCATAGACATCTGAACTGACTCAATTCGTAAACTAATGATTGAAGCCAATACAACTTTTACAATATCAAATGGTATATAGATTAACATTCCATACAGAATTTTCCCAAGTGATCTATTCGTGTAATAATCTAACCACATGATTGCTATAAAATAGATTAGAATGATCCCAAAGATTGTTGATATTATCAAATTTTTAGAAAATGTATGCTTCCCAAAATGAAACAAACTAATTAAATAAGCAGCAATGGGAAAAGAAAGAATAAATCCACCAGTAGGACCAAATATTGCTTCAAGTCCTCCTCTATACCCAGTAAAAACCGGGAATCCTAAAGCACCTATCAATACATATAAAAGTATACTTATAAAAGCATCTATTGGACGTAAGAGCAACCCAGCGAGTATAACTACAAAGGTTTGTAACGTCACATTTATATTTAATATAGGTACTGGGATGTAGAATACAATGGTAAATACAATCATCAATGCAGTAAATAGCGGTATAGTGGTCAATCTCCTAACAGTCATCTTAATCACCTATTTTCATTAAATTCGCTAATAAAACATTATTAGATAAATGTTTTAACAATCTGCTAAAGACATGGTCAATATTTATATCTTTATTTAAAATCTGTTTTAATGAGATGGCAGTTGGGGTTTCAAATTTTTCTTGGTTAACATTTAAACCGACACCAATAATCATATATTCTAATTGTTTATTATCATATTTTGTTTCAATTAAGATACCAGCAATTTTTTTATTTCCAATATATATATCATTTGGTTCTTTGTAACGAGCATCTATATCAAATTCATCTAGTGTATTAAAAATCGCACTTACGATAATTGGATTAATATCATCCGACATAAAAGGTAAATCCTTTTTAATTAGGAGTGAAAAAATTAAGTTTTCATTATAATTAGACTCCCAATTTCGTCCGAATTGACCATGACCCTTTGTCTGATAATTTGCTTTAACTGTCGTAAAGTTAGGCAATTTTTGATAATTGTGTTTTAAATATTCATTCGTAGAGTCAATTATTTCAAATTCAATTAAATACTGTAAAAATTCTATTCTCATCTTTATTTACCAATCGCAAATGTTAATTCTGCCTCACAAGCAACTTTATCTCCTACATAAGCAATCGCTTTTCCGATTCCCATACTTCCACGAACCTTAATTAATTCTGTTTCTAATCTTAAAACATCGCCTGGGGTAACTTTATATCTAAATTTAGCTGATCTTATTCCAGCAAAATAGGCAATTTTCCCTTTATTTTCAGGTAATGATAAAATCGCAACAGCTCCAACCTGTGCCAATGATTCAATAATTAAAACCCCTGGCATTACTGGTTCTTCTGGAAAATGTCCTAAATAATGCATTTCATTATTTGATACACATTTTATCCCAATCGCTTTTTTTCCTGATTCTAGTTCAATAATTCGGTCAACAAGTAAGAATGGGTAACGATGAGGAATTATTTCTTGAATTTCTTTACTATTTAATACCATCATTTCACGACCTTAATCTTCAAATTTTTTGAAAACAATACAAGCATTTTGTCCACCAAAACCAGCACTATTACTAAAAGCATAATTAATATCTCTATTAACTGCTTGATTTGGAGTATAATTTAAATCACAATTTTCATCTTTTTCTTGATAATTAATAGTTGGTGGTACAAGATTATTCTCAATTGCTTTAACCGTTATTATAGCTTCTATTCCACCAATTGCTCCTAAAGCATGCCCTGTCATTGATTTGGTTGAACTAACATTTATTTGATAAGCAGCCTCACCTAATGCTTTTTTTATTCCTAGTGTTTCTAATCTATCATTATGTGGTGTTGATGTCCCATGTGCGTTAATATAATCAACTTGTTCTGGGCTAATATTAGCATCATCTAATGCGATTTTAATACAATTTGCTATTCCTAAAGCAGTTTCATCTGGAGCTGTAATATGGAAGGCATCACAAGTTGTTCCATAACCAACCATTTCACCGTAAATCTTTGCCCCTCTTTTTTTAGCGTGTTCATATTCTTCTAATATAATCACACCTGCTCCCTCAGCAATCACAAATCCACTACGTCTATTATCAAATGGAATAGAGGCATTATTAACATCATTTGATGTATTTAGTGCTTTCATTGTCGTAAATCCACCGACACCTAACTCATTAATTGCTGCCTCAGCTCCACCAGCAAAAGTGATATCACAATACCCATCACGTATATAACGGAATGCTTCACCAATTGAATTTGTTGCTGCTGAACAAGCTGTAACAACAGGTATAGCAGGTCCTTTAGCACCATATTTTATCGCAATATTTCCTCCAATTAAATTCACAATTGAATTTGGGATAAAAAATGGCGATAACCTGTCTCCACCTTTCTCATGTGCTTTTTTTGATTCATCATTAATTGTACCTAATCCTCCAATACCACTTGATACAAATGTCCCAAAACGGTAAGGATCAATTTCAGCATTTTCTAAATTTGCATCTTGATATGCTTCACCTGCTGCTATTAAACCCAAAACAATCGCACGGTCTAAACGTTTAGCAGATCGTTTATCAAGATATTTTTCAATTTCTAAATTTTTAACTTCACCAGCAATTTTTACTTTCATATTAGATGTATCAAATTGAGTAATCGGAGTGATTCCATTTTTACCACTTTTAATTGAATTCCACATATCATGAACATTATTGCCAACAGGAGTAACAGCTCCTAAACCAGTCACAACAACACGTCTTTTCATTTTTATCACCTATCCTTTTAATACATTACAAGTCCACCATCACAATTGATGACTTGCCCAGTTATATAATCTGATAAATGGCTACTTAAGAAAGCAACTAAATTAGCCACATCACTTGCTTTTCCTAATCTATCTAATGGAATATTTCGTGTATATTCTTTTCTTATTTCTTCACTTAAACTTTCTGTCATTTTAGTTTCAATGAATCCAGGTGCAACAGCGTTACAACAAATATTGCGTTTAGCTAGTTCTCTAGCAAGTGATTTTGTTAAACCAATAATCCCTGCTTTTGAAGCACAATAATTTGTTTGACCGATATTCCCCATAATTCCAACAACACTTGAAATATTAATAATTTTACCACTACGTTGTTTTGACATATGCTTTGCTATATGTTTACAACAATTCCATGTACCTTTTAAATTCACATCTATGACTTTATCAAAATCATTTTCTTTCATCCGTAATAGTAAAGAATCTGCTGTAATTCCTGCATTATTTACTAAAATATCTACTTTACCATATTTTTCAATAGTTGAATTAATGAGCATCTGTGCCTCATCATAATTAGAGATATTGGCTTTTATCGCATATGCTTCTTTTCCCATTTGTTTTATTTCTTCAACTAAAGATTCTGAAGCATTACTACTTGAATTATAATTGACAACAACTGTAGCACCATAAGATGCTAATTTCAAACTGATTTCACGACCAATACCGGTTGCGCCACCTGTGACAATCGCAATTTTGTTAGTTAAATCCATGATTTCACCCTTTCTAAATCACTTAATTTATCAATTGAAATAACGGTTTTAGTCCGATCTATTTTTCGAACAAATCCACTTAAGACATTCCCAGGACCAATTTCAATAAAGGTATCGATCCCATCAGCAATCATTTTTTTTATGGTATCCTCAAAATAAACTGAGGATTCAATTTGTCTTTTCATTAATTGTGGTAATTGATTAAACGGTAGATAATCAGCAGTTGCATTCATGATGATATCAATAGCTGGTTTATTGTAAGGAGTCTTAATCACTTCTTCATACATTTCATTAGCTGCATCACTCATGAGTGATGTATGAAAACCACCACTTACATTTAAAACAACGGCACGTCTTGCACCTTTTTCTTTTGCTTGTGCACATACCATTTCAACTGCTTCTTTTTTTCCTCCAATGACTAATTGATTAGGACAATTATAATTTGCGATTTGAACTATGCCATGTGTTTTGGCAACTTCCTCACAAATATTTGTTAAAACATCTTGTTTCATACCAATAATCGCTGCCATTTTACCTGGATATGCGGTTGCACATTTTTCCATGTAATTCGCTCTTTGTTTTACGAGATACACAATCTTCTCAAAATCAAAAATTCCTGATGCATATAAGGCACTATATTCTCCTAAACTAAATCCTGCTAAAACCTTGGGATTTATCTTCATCTCTTTTAATATGGCAGTATAAATTCCAAGTGATGTTACTAATACACTTGGTTGAGTATATTGTGTTTGGTTTATTAACTTATTTTCTTCAAAACAAATTTTGGTTAAATCATAACCTAAAACTTGATTAGCTTTTTTATATAAATCTTTTACTTCATCGTATTTTTCATAAAAGTCTTGTCCCATACCAATATATTGAGATCCTTGACCAGAAAACAAAATCGCTAACGTTTTCATATCTTCACCTATAAGATTTCTAATTTATTTTTATAATTATCTACCTCTAAAAATAAATCTTCAATAATTTGTTTAATTGATTTCACTTCTTTAATCATCCCTGCCACTTGTCCTGCCATGAATGATCCTTTATCAACATCACCATCAAAAACAGCTCGTCTTAATGACCCTAATGTCAATTTTTCTAAATCTTCTAAGGTAGCCCCTTTATCGGTCATGCGCAAATATTCTCTTGCCATTCTATTTTTTAAAACACGTACAGGAGCCCCTGCCTTGCGACCTGTTACAACTGTACTCGTATCATTTGCATCTATTACTTTCATTTTATAATTGTCATGAATAGGACATTCATTACTTGCTAGAAGGATTGTTCCTACTTGTATACCTTTAGCACCTAATGCAAATGCTGCTAGAACTTGTCTTTGATCAGCAATTCCTCCAGCTGCAATAACTGGTATAGAAATAGCATCTACTACTTGAGGTACAAGAGCCATCGTTGTTAATTCTCCTACATGTCCTCCTGATTCTGTACCCTCAGCAATTACCGCATCAGCTCCTGCTCTTTCCATTCGCTTCGCTAACGCTACACTTGGTACAACAGGAATAACAACGATTCCAGCCTGTTTCCAATTTTCCATATAAGGTCCAGGGTTTCCTGCACCAGTTGTAACAACTTGAACCCCTTCTTCAATTACCATTTGGGCAATGTCTTTCGCATGAGGTGACATTAACATAATATTTACACCAAATGGTTTATCAGTTAGTTGTTTACATTTAATGATTTCTTGGCGTACTGTTTCTGCATCATTTCCACCAGCCCCAATCAATCCTAATCCCCCAGCATTTGATACTGCTGATGCTAAAACATGAGTTGCAATATTAGCCATTCCTCCTTGAATGATTGGATACTTAATGTTTAGTAACTCACAAATATTTTTCATAAACTCCTCCTATAATGTTATTAAAGCTGCTCCATAGGTAAAGCCTGAGCCAAAACCTACGAGTAATAATTTTTCATTTTCTACACTTTTTTTACTATTTATATATTCATCTAAAGCAATCGCAATAGAAGCTGCAGATGTGTTTCCATATTGATCAATATTAAGGAAGAACTTATCCATGTCAATTTTTAAACTTTTTGCAACACTCTGAATAATTCGTATGTTTGCTTGATGTGGGATAATTCTTGTTACCTCATCCAATGATATACCACTATCATCTAAAACTTTATTAATTGCTTTTTCTACAGCACCAACAGCAAATTGATAAACTCTTTTACCATCCATATGAATAAATTCATCAACATATAAAGTTTTGTTTAACTCACCTTGACTAGTTGAATAGAAATAAGCTAACTTATCTTCTACTGTATTTTCTAAAATTAAACATCCTGCGCCATCACCAAATAAGACACAAGTATTTCGATCATTAAAATCAATTACTTTAGTAATCACTTCTGCCCCAATAATTAAAGCACTTTGATACTTTCCACTATTTAACATAGATCCAGCAACATTCAATGCATAAATTAACCCTGTACAACCTGAATTTAAATCAAAACAAGTAATGTCTTGTTCACTTAAACCTAATTTAGCTTGAACTAAATTAGCAACACCTGGACTTAAATAATCCGGTGTAAAAGTAGCTACAATAATTAAATCAATCTTTTTTGTATCATAATCTACTTTTTGTATCGCATTTAAAGCTGCTTGATAAGCTAAATCAGAAGTGTTTTCACCAGTAGAAAAATGACGATTTTTTATTCCTGTCCGTTGAACAATCCATTCATCATTTGTATCTACTATTTTTTCAAAATCTTTATTAGACATTATTTTACTAGGAGCATAACTCCCTGTTGAAATAACTTTGACATTATTCATTATCTTCTTCATATTTCTCAATTCCTTCATAAAAGTTTGTTTCGATAATATTATTAAGTTTTACTAAAATCTCATTTAATACCATCGCTTTATCTTTATCGATAGTTTGAATTAATTTATTAATCAATTCATAATAAAATATACCATAATGTTTAATTACACTTAAACTTTTTTTAGTTAGATATAGAATAATAATTCTTCTATCCTGTTTGTTTCTTGTACGAATAACATACCCTTTTTTAACGAGACTATTAACCGTAATCGATAGTGTCCCATGGGTTATCTTCAATTTATCAGCTATTTCACTCATTGATTTTATATTTGATATCCCAATGATATATAAAACTTTTACTTCATTAGGCGTCACATCAACAATACCATATTCCTTTAAAAATTTTCTTTCAAAAAATTGTAGTTTTGATTGTAACTCAAAAAATAAATCACCAATACTGTTAATCGTAAAATCACTTTTCCTCATAAACACTCATTTGACGGTATTTTTGATAACGTGATGCTAATAATTGTTCTCTATCAATTGATTGTAAATCTTTAATCTTACTTATTAATTGTTTTCTTAATATCTCAACAGAATATTTTACATTCTCATGTAATCCTTCATTCACTTCAGGTATGATGTTATCGATAATTTGATAATGATATAGATCTTCACTCGTTAACTTCATCTTTAATGCAGCTTTTTTGGCAAGTGATGCATCTTTATACAAAATAGAAGCGAATCCTTCTGGAGATAAAACTGAATAAATGGCATTTTCAAACATCCACACTTCATCGCTTACGCCAATAGCTAGTGCGC
This sequence comes from Mycoplasmatota bacterium, assembly GCA_018394295.1. Taxonomy (NCBI): domain Bacteria; kingdom Bacillati; phylum Mycoplasmatota; species Mycoplasmatota bacterium. The sequence goes on along the minus strand of CP074573.1, from coordinate 866,897 downwards.
CACCACTTCCACCTTCACTTAAAACAAGTGAAATTAATGGTACTTTTAAATCAATCATATCCATCAAATTATTGGCGATAGCACTTGCTTGACCTCGTTCTTCTGCTCCTATTCCAGGATAAGCTCCAGGTGTATCAATAATAAATATAATGGGGCGATTAAACTTTTCTGCTTGCTTCATTAACCGTAATGCTTTACGATACCCTTCAGGATGGGGCATACCAAAATTATGTTCAATTTTCTCATTTGTTGTGACCCCTTTTTCCTGTGCGATTATGGTTACAGGCATTTTCCCTAAATAACCAATTCCACCTATTATACTTGAATCATCACGATACAATCGATCGCCATGTAATTCAATAAAATTTTTAATTAAAAGATCGATTAATGTTTTAGCAGTCGGTCTTTTGGGATGACGAGCAAGCATCACTTTATTCCAAACTTGTTCTTCTGTTAATCTTTCCATATTTATTCCACCTTCTTGTGTAACGAAAGGATTTTCTGTATTGTTTTCTTTAAGGATTTTCGTTCACATACTATGTCCACAAAGCCCTTATTAAGTTGAAATTCAGCAGTTTGAAATCCTTCTGGTAAATCTTGTCTTATGGTTTGTTTAATGACACGTTGTCCAGCAAAACCAATTAGTGCATTTGCCTCACTAATAATGATATCACCTAGTGAAGCAAAACTAGCTGCTACTCCACCAGTTGTAGGGTTTGTCAAGACACTAAGATATAATAAACCTGCATTATGATGGTATTTTAAAGCAGCACTGGTTTTAGCCATTTGCATTAATGAAAAAATTCCTTCTTGCATTCTCGCACCACCTGATGCTGAAAAAATAATCAAAGGTAATTCATTCAAAGTAGCATATTCAATGAGTCTTGTAACTTTTTCGCCAACAACATTCCCCATGCTCCCCATCATAAAATAGCTATCTAATACCCCAATAGCTACTTTTATATGGTTAATTTTCGCTTCACCACAGATAAAGGCATCCGTTTCGTTTGATTTTGCTTGATAATTTTCTATCTTTTCTAAATAATCAGGAAAATCTAAAACATTTACAGTGTAAATATTTGTAAAAAGCTCTTTAAAACTGTGTTTATCACAAACAAGTTTAAGTCTATCACGAGCATTCATACGAAAATGATATTGACATTTGGGACACACATGATTATTTTTTAATAAATCATTTATATAAATCAGTTCATCACATTCGCTACATTTAGTAAATAAACCATCAGGAATATCAACTTTAGACAATTTCGAAGTTTTTTTTCGTATTTTTTTCTTAAAAATATCTAATTTGGATTTTCTATCTTCTAAGAAATTTTCCATCCTAATCACCCTTACCTAATTTTATAAACTGTTTGATAAAACTCGTATCATAAATACCTCTAACAAAATCAGGATTATGCATAATTAAATATTGAAATTCAATATTACTTTTAATTCCATCAATAATAAATTCTTCTAAGGCACAGCGCATTTTTCTAATGGCCTCTTTTCTAGAGTGACCATGTACAATCACTTTAGCTAACATCGAATCATAATAAGGAGGCACTTGATAATTACTGTATAGATGGGTATCTAACCTTACGCCATTACCTCCAGGTAATACTAAATCCTTAATTAATCCCGGACTAGGTCGAAAATCATTGGTAGGATCTTCTGCGTTGATACGACACTCTATCGCGTGACCTTTGATTTTTATATCTTCTTGTCGAAAAGATAGTTCTTGTTTGTAAGCAATCTTAATTTGTTCTTTGACAATATCAATTCCAGTCACTAGTTCAGTAACTGGATGTTCTACTTGAACACGTGTATTCATTTCAATAAAATAGTAATTTCCTTCTTTATCAACAATAAATTCAACGGTTCCTGCATTTTCATAACCAACTTGTTTGGCAATTCTAATCGCAGCATTTCCGATTTCTTCTCGTAATTCATCTAGAATAAATGGACTTGGTGCCTCTTCAATCATTTTTTGATTACGACGCTGAACAGAACAATCTCGTTCACCTAAATGAACAACATTACCATAACTATCTGCTAATATTTGTACTTCAATGTGACGAGGATTTTCAATATACTTTTCAATATAGACGGATTTATCCCCAAAATTTGCCTCTGCTTCCATTACAGTCTTTTCAAAAATTTTAGTAAATTCATCCTCTTCTCTTACGATACTAATCCCTTTTCCACCGCCACCATTCACTGCTTTAATCAAAACTGGGTAGCCAATTTGATTAGCGATTTTAACGCCTTCTTTAGCATCAAGAACAATACCTAAAGAACCACTCACTACAGGAACATTACTATCTTGAGCAATTTTTTTAGCCATTGATTTATTTCCACATTTTGCGATAACTTCATGACTAGGACCAATAAACTTAATTTCACATTCCTTTACAATTTCTGCAAACTTTTCATTCTCTGATAAAAACCCATAACCAGGATGAATCGCATTACAACCTGTAGCTATCGCAGCACTAATGATACTATTTATATTCAAATAACTATCTGTACTTCTTGACTTACCAATACAGATGGCTTCATCAGCAAATTTAACATGTAAGCTATCTTTGTCAGCAGTAGAATAAACTGCAACACAACTAATACCTAACTCTTTACAAGCTCTAATTATTCTTACAGCGATTTCGCCTCTATTTGCGATTAACACTTTATTTTTCATAATCACACCTACCGAATAGTCATGATGACTTCATCAAAGCCAACAGGTTCACCATTTTTAATATTGATTGATTCAATAACACCAGAAGTCGGTGCTGATATCTCATTCATGATTTTCATTGCTTCAATGATACATAAAGTATCTCCTTTATTCACTTTTTGCCCAATTTTAACAAAGGGTTCATCTTTAGGTGAATTAGCACCATAGAACGTTCCCACAAGTGGTGATTTAACTTGATATATTTCTGTTTCATCAGTAATTTCAACTTTTTTCTCTTGATGATTGTTACTCTTAACCACTTGAATTGGTGAAACTTCTACTTCTTGAAGATTATTTTTATTCAATTTTATTTTAAAATTATCCATCTCTATTTCAAGATTAGTAATATTTGAACTCTCAAAGTCTTTTATTATATTCTGTATTTGTCTGAAATCCATAAGAACCTCCAATAAAAATGTTTTGAACTTCAAAGTATATATTAAAAATTATAGCGATATAAAATATCGCTAAAAATTTCTACTTATTATTTTCTAAATAACGAACTATATCGCCAACTGTTTTTAAATTTTGTGCAGCATCATCTGGTATAGATACATTAAACTCTTCTTCAATTGTCATTACTAATTCAACAGCATCTAAACTATCTGCACCTAAATCATTTTGTAAATGTGTCTCTAATGTAATCTCATCTTTAGAAACACTCAATTCTGTAGAAACAATTTCACTTACTTTTTCAAATATCATTTTTAATTCCTCCATTTTAAATTAAATAATTAACATAGCCTACGGCTAATGTTTGTAAACCTACATGAGCAACAACTGTTGCTGGTAATGTAAATATTTCAATTTTCATATGAGGTAGTCTATCCTTGATTACTTTTAAAGCATAATCTTTATCACTCGTATTTTCTGTATAAGCAAGATGGACAACACCTTTATGTTGATCTACTTCTAAAGCTACTTTTTCTATTACTTCTCTAATGGCCGCTTTATAGGTTCTAACGGCTTTTTCATTTACCAATTTCCCCTCTTTTGTCAAAGCGATAACTGGTTTTAATTTTAATAAGTTAGCTAACATACTTTTCGCATTTGATAATCTTCCATTTTTAACAAGTGAGGTTAGATCATTAAGTGTGACATAATAACCTGTTCCTTCACGAAGTTTTAATACTTTATTTATGATGGTCTGACTATCAAAATCTAAACGTGATAATCTACAAGCTTCAAAAACCATACTACCTAAGATTGAAACTGTTGTTCTTGTGTCCACAATATCAATTTCAATTCCTTCAATCATATCTTTTGCTAAAAATCCATTTTGATAAGTCCCACTTAGTTCCTTAGATATTGGTAAATAGATAATATGTGTATATCCCAATGATTTTATTTTTTCATACATTGTTAGAGTTTCACCAACTGAAGGTTGACTTGTTTTCGGAACTCTATCTGTTTGTTTTAATGCTTCATAAAATACATTGTCACCCTTTGTTTCAAAGTCTTTATATATTTCATCTCCAATAAAACAAGGGATATCTAAACTAAATAAGTTATCATAACTATGTTCTACATTATAAATAGATGATGAACTATCTGTTAAAATTGCGATTTTAGACATTATTTTTACTCCTTAATTAGTTAGACTTTCAAATATTTTGAAGTACAAACTAATTTTAACATATAATAAATATTTGTCAATTTATTTTTTCTTTTTTTTATATTTTTTGTCATTTTTTTAAAATTATAGCAATATTTTTTAAAAATAACCAGAAATTTTGTAACCGTTATTTTACAGCAATAAAATGGGAATTTAGACTATGAAATTACGTTTAAATTAGAAAAACTTGGTATTTATATTTATAGGTTAGTATGTCTTAGTATATCACTATACAATATCTTTATAATAAATAAAGGGATGCTTTAGCATCCCTTTATTCTATTTATTCAATAGCGATAATATAAGAGTAAACTGGTTGATTACCTTCTAAAATTTCTAATTCAACATCTTTATAGTTTGACTCAATAAATTCACTAATATTTTCTACTTCATCTTCACTTACATCATCACCGTAGAAGACAGTTACAATTTCAGTATCTTCATCTACCATTTGATTCAGTAGTGAAAGCGTCACATCTAATCGATCATGACTACTTACAACAATATTTTTTTCAAAAATTCCCATATAATCATCTTTAAGTATTTCTATCCCATTATACTGAGTATCACGAACTGCATAGGTTACTTGTCCAGATTTTACTTCATTCATCTGTTCAACCATCACTTCGTAATTAGATTCTAAATCTGCCGTTGGATTAAAAATAAGTAATGATGAATATCCTTGCGGAATTGTTTTTGTTGGTATAACTTTAACATCAACATCATCAGTAACATCTGCTGCTTGATTTGCTGCCATAATAATATTACTGTTATTTGGTAAGATAATCACATTTTTTGCATTGACTTCTTTAATTGCCTTTAAGAAGTCTTCAGTTGAAGGATTCATGGTTTGTCCACCAGATATAATGATGTCACATCCCATTTCTTTAAAGATATTAGCTAGCCCTTCTCCAGAACATACAGCTATAATACCATATTCCTTTTTTTCAACTTCTTTTTTAACTTCCATTGTATCATTTACTTCAGATACAATTGTACTATGTTGTTCTTTCATATTTTCTATTTTTAATTTTAAGAATTCACCATATTTTTGAGCAAAGTTTAAAGCTACCCCTGGTTCATTTGTATGAACATGCACTTTAACAATATCCTCATCTTGAACAACAACTAAAGAATCTCCTATAGTTAATAAGAAATTTGATAATCTTTGTTCAGTAAATGGATTTGTTTTAGTTTTTTCTTGATCTAATTGTACAATAAATTCTGTACAATAACTAAAAGTGATATCTTCAACATTAAATTGTGCTTGTGCACTTTGGGTATTTTTATTGTCTTTATTTTCATCTAATTTTAGGATTTCTCCATTAATTGCTTTTTTAAAACCTTCATAAATAACCAAAAGACCTGCTCCTCCTGAATCTACAACACCAACTTCTTTTAATACTGGTAATAAATCAGGTGTACGTTTTAAAGAACGTTTAGCTTCATTTACTAATCTCGATAAAAGTTCTTCAAACGACATTTCTGGAGTAGCCATTCTATTAACTTCATCTGCTGATTCTCTTGAAACTGTTAAAATGGTTCCTTCAACAGGTTTCATGACTGCTTTATAGGCAGTCTCAACGCCTTTTTTTAATGCTTTTGCGAATATAACAGTATCTGCAATATCATGACCTTCTACGCCATTTGCAAACCCTCTAAATAATTGTGATAAAATAACACCAGAATTACCACGTGCTCCCATTAATAAACCACGCGATAATTTTTTAGCAACTTCTGCAATTGAATTTGAATTTAAATTGACAATCTCTTTTGCGCCCGCATTTAATGTAAGTTTCATATTTGTTCCAGTATCCCCGTCAGGTACAGGGAAAACATTTAATTCATCTATATAATCAGAATTATTATCAAGATTAACAGCTCCATTGATAATCATTTGTTTGAATAGAGAGCCGTCAATTTTAAAAGTTGACATCTTAACTACCTCCTATTTTTCATCAATGACGCGTACTCCCTGTACGAAAACATTCACACTTCTAACTTTTTTACCAAAATATTGTTCAACATCATATCTAACTTTCTTTTGAATTTCTAAAGAGACCTCTGATATTTTAATACCGTAGCCTAAAACTACAAATAAATCAATGTCTATTAAATCATTCTCGCTACGAATAGCGACACCTTTTCCAAAATTTTCACGACGCAAAATAACAGCCAAACCATCTTTTAGCTGATTGTTTGACGCCATTCCAACAACTCCATAACACTGTGTAGCTGCTGTGCCTGCGATTTGAGAAATTGCATCAGTAGATACATCAATTCTTCCAAATTCACTTTCAATATGTATACTCATACTAAAAGCCTCCTAACAATGTATAATAACAAACTTTACTACCTCATTTACTATTAAATTTTACTATAAAACGACTATTAATACAACAATTTTATTCAATCCTTTTATCATTTTATCACTTTTCTTTTATATTATGTTAAAAAAACTTGAAAAAATGTTAGAATTATGATAAATTTATATAGTCAAATGAGATATAATACCTATGAAGGAGGTTGTTCTATGGCTCGTGTATGTTTCGTTACAGGACGTCGTACCACTAGTGGAAATAAACGTTCTCACGCTTTAAACTCTACAAAAAGAACATGGAAAGCTAATTTACATAAAGTTCGAATCTTAGTAGATGGAAAACCAAAAAAAGTATATGTGTCGGCTCGTGCTTTAAAATCAGGTAAAGTAGAACGAGTATAGCAAAAAGGTTCAGAAAGTGAACCTTTTTTTTATTTATTATTACCTAAAAGCTTATGAACAAATTTCGATGTACTTTACTGTATCAACAATTACATCTTCAATCACTTCATTTTTATTATAAAACAGTATTTTTTTTATTTTACATGGTACATTCTTATGTAAATAATTAACGCTTTTATATTGTAGCACTTCATCACTAACTGATTGACTTACTAAAATTTCACAATTTATATTTGGTATTATTTTCTTTGTCTCCTTTGATAATCGTTTAAGATTAAGATGCGCTTTTAGTGATAATTTTCTGATTGAAGTGTATAACATCTTGATATGATAAATATTAAATTGAATTAAGTCTTTAATAAATCTTTTAGAAAAATTAAAGAAATTCCCTAAAAACATTGATGTATTTAACGTAATAAGACCTTTTACTCTAAACTTATTCGCAACCTGTAAAGATAATAAGCCTCCCATTGAATATCCGATTAAAACGATTTCTTGACATTTATCTTTAAGCGATAAATAAGCATTTTCAACATCATTAATCCAATCTTGATAAGTTACTTTTTTCATATCCTCTTTTATACCTGTGTGCCCTCTTAGAAGTGGTGTTTCTACTGTATAACCTAACATCTTTAATTTCTTAGATAAAGGTTCAACATCACTAAGACCACCACCTAAACCATGAATGAGGATAATCCCGATATTTTTATAACATATTTTCATAGTATCACCACTATTAATATCGGTTAAAAGTTTAGAAAATATTTAATTTTTTCATTATAAAATAATTTTCTTGTTCAATAAACAAATAATCCTATAATAAAAATAAGAGTATGTACATTTTAGGCTTATAATAATGAATATGTCAAGTAATCTAATCTATTGCTTTTATATATATCAGTTTTACTTAAACAGAAGGATATACCCTAATACTTCTTTTAATAAAAAAATGCTCCAATTTTTTGATTGGAGCGATTTTTTTATTTATCACGTTTAAATAAACGTAAAATACTAGTCACGATTACAGATAAAAATTTTGGTAATTTAATGATATAAAACTTCAAAATCATTACCCCCTTAGATAAACTCTGTAGTATATCTTATGATAAATACCACAAAGTTATGATAATTTAATCACGACTTTCGACAATTAATAAAATTCCCTTATCAAAAGATACAATTCCCACATCACTAATTAATTCATTGCTTATACATAGTGAATCCTGATTTTTTAATAAGTAATTATCTAATTTATATTTAAAATTTGTTAGCGTTAGATTTACTACTTCATCTTGATAAGCAAAGAAAGATAAATAGTGATATTCTGATTTTTTAATGTGATGAACGCCTGGTTTCTTAATATATATTTTATTATATTCATCAATAATAATAAGTTTCACATTACAGCTTAAAACTTTCTTAAATAAATAAAGTACACTTAAAAAATGATCAATTCTTTTACCAGTTACACCAAACAGCTGAATTACATCTGGTTTTAACTCTAATGCATAACTAAACGCTAATTCTGTATCTGTATTATCTTTATCTTTCTTGTATTTATTGACTTTTGAACAAGTATTTAATAATTCAACTAATTGATAGGTATTAATTGAATCAAAATCACCAAAAGCAACATCTAATGTCATATTATTATTTATCAGTTGATAAGCTCCATAGTCAACACCGATTGTAAGGTCAGCTGGATGAGCTTTAACTAAATCAATATCTAATGGACCTCCTGCAACAATATTTATTATCAATTAAATCATCCCCTTATTTAAGAGAATCTATCGCTTCCATCTTATTCTCATGATTAAATACATATGACCCTGCCACTAAAATATCAGCGCCACTTCGTTTGCATAATTTTGCTGTTTGATCATTTATTCCACCATCTACTTCAATTAGGTAAGAATAATTTTCTTTATCTCTTAATTCTTTTAATTTTTTAATTTTGTCTAAACTATTTTCAATGAAACTTTGTCCACCAAAACCTGGGTTTACAGACATGACTAATATAATGTCACAAATTGATAGAATAGATGTAATACTTTCAACAGAAGTATGAGGATTGATTACAACCCCAGCTTTAATATTATAACTTTTAATTAGTTGTAATGTCCTATGTAAATGAGGACAAGCTTCTACATGAACCGTAATTAAATCTGCTCCTGCTTTTACAAATTCAGGAATATAAAGGTCAGGGTTTTCAATCATTAAATGAACATCGAAAGGAAGAGTTGAATAAGGTCTAATAGCCTTTACAACACCTGGTCCAAAGGTAATATTGGGTACAAAATGTCCATCCATAATATCAAGATGGATATAATCAGCCCCATTTTTAGTAATATCAATAATTTCTTCTTTCAATCTACTAAAATCTGACGCTAAAATTGATGGTGCTACTTTCATATCGTTCCTCCTATTGTTTTTTTTGATAGATGACTCTTTGATTTTTAATTTCTTCATGAAAATTTTTATAGTTAAGATAACGGTTGTCATAAACACTATTTTCTTCTAATTTTGCTTTAACTGCACATTTAGGTTCATGAATGTGTAAACAACCCCTAAATTTACAATCTGAACTCAATTCAAAAAAATCTACAAATGATTGCGCTAATAATTCTGCATCAATCTCTAAATCTCTAAAATCTAAACTACTAAATCCAGGTGTATCAGCAACAAGTCCATTCCCTACTTTAAATAATTCAACATGTCTTGTTGTATGTTTACCTCTACCTAATGCCTTCGATATTTCATCTGTATTTAGCTTAAACTGGGGATTTATAGCATTAAGCAAAGAAGATTTCCCTACACCGGATTGACCTGCTAAAACACTGATTTTATTTTCTAATAAATTACATACTTTTTCTATTGATTCTTTGTCATATTTAGAAGTTTTAACAATTGTATATCCAATTGATTCGTAATAATTTATAAATGGATCAATTTCAGACTCAGTGATTAAATCCATTTTGGAAAGAATAATCACTGGCTTTATAAAACTACTTTCAATAACCGCTAAAAACCGATCTAATAAGGGTTGATTAAATTCGGGAGATTTAACAGAGAACACTAGCAGAACCTGATCTACATTGGTAATAGCCGGTCTAACTAAAAAATTTTTTCTCTCTTCAATTTCATTAACATAACCTTGATTATTAGCCTCAATTTGAAAATTAACATTATCACCAACTAGAGGCGTGATATTTTTATTGCGAAATACACCGCGTCCTCTACATTCATACACTTTTTTTGACAATGCTTCTTCAACATAATAAAATCCACTTAATGCTTTAATAATTAATCCTTTTGGCATACAATCTCCTTTTTTGCTTTTTTTGCCCTTAATTGGCCACAAGCAGCATCGATATCTGATCCTTTTTCCCGTCTTACCGTCGCATTAATTCCTTCTTCTTCTAATGCTTTTACAAAACGTTTGATGCTGTGTTGTGTTGGTTTTTCATAATTTGTTTCAATGACATAATTTATTGGAATGACATTAACATGACATAATAATGGTCTAACTAAATTCGCAAGTCGTTTTGCTTCTTCGATTGTGTCATTTACGCCATTTAATAATCCAAATTCTAAACTCACTCGACGATTCGTCACACGATTATAATACATAATTGCTTCAATTAACTTTTCAAGTGGATAAGCCTTATTTATTGGCATAATCATACTTCTTACGGCATTAGTTGTAGCGTGTAAAGAAATCGCTAATGTAACTTGTGAATTCAAATCAGCAAACTGATAAATTCTCGGGACAATTCCACTAGTAGATAAGGTAATATGACGGGCCCCTATATTAAGCGTCTTTTCATGCTTAATAATCTCTATAAATTTCATTGTGTAATCAAAATTATCAAAAGGCTCACCTGAGCCCATAATGACAATAGAGCTTACACGGCCATCTTTATCATCCAAATACTTTTGTATTTCAAGTACTTGACACGTGATTTCACCTGCATCTAAATTCCTTTCTACCCCTCCAATTGTGGAAGCACAAAAGGTGCATCCCATTTTACACCCTATTTGGGTTGAAACGCAAACAGAATATCCATAATTATGTCTCATTAAAACAGATTCTATATAATGTTCATCTCGAACTCTAAATAAAAATTTAACAGTACCATCACTTGATTCCTGTTTCATATCTAATTCTAAAACTTCAATATCAAATGTTTCTTCTAGATGTTCTATTAAATTTTTAGGTAAATTTTTCATTTCATTAAAAGAATTAACCCGTTTGTGATATAACCAATTAAAAACCTGTGATGCACGAAACTTCTTCTCTTTAATACTTGAAAAATAAGTTTCTAATTCTTCTAATGTATAAGCATAAATATTGTCTTTCATTTCATCACCATACTAAAAATAACTACTACTAGTTTACCACATTTTAGAATTATTTACATTAATTTGTTACTTTAAGTATGTAATAATGTTTATCACCAGAATCATTTCTATAAACAATACGCTTAATTTCATTCTTATATTTAGGTCTTGTTTCAATTTTAGAACCTAACTTTTCTTGTAAATTGATTAACGCTTGTTTTTCTTGATACGTCATATAAAAAGATGCTTGATTAATATTATTAAATACTCTCCCTCTACCACTTTCTTTTTTTCCTATAATCACTTCTAATTTCATAATTTTCCTCCTGGCATTCATTCTAATATCATTATAAATCTTTTTGTTACAAAATAACTGTAACAAACAAAAAAATGCTTGAATACTTATCAAAAAAGAATATAATAGAAATTAAGATTAGATTAGGGTTTGGGGAGAGAAGTAGCATGTTAAAAAAAATATATTCATTTACTTATGAATGTTTTAAGGGTTTACTTTTGATTTGGATAACAATTCTCTTTTTTAACATTTGGAGTAAAGAACCAAGTAATAAAGAATTATTTATAATTGCAGCTTTTTTTGGTATGTTCGCTATAGCAAGCAATTACGAATTTTATAAGAAAGTTCATACAAAACAATCATATATCATATACAAGGAAGATGTTAAAGACTGGATAATAAGGTTATTAGTTAATATATTATACCTAATTGCTTTGCTACATGTTAAAAATACTGATCCGTTTCATCTATTCTACAAGATATTCGCTATATTACTAACTATTAATTTACTTTTATTATTTTCAAATAGATTCTTAGGCACGAAAAAAGAGAATAAGTCATTAAATGATTTAACAAAAATAGAAAACTAACTTCATTCTTAACATTTAAAGGATTCATAAATTATTTAATAATTAACTTAATAAAAGAATTAGTTATAAAAGATAATTAGATTAAGGTTTAAGGAGAGTTTGCTATGTTTAAAAAAATATATTCATTAATTTACGTATTATTTTATGTTTCATTATCTATAGGGTGATCAACTTATTGTTTTTATACAGGGAGTATTGACACAAGTTTAAGAACAGAGTTATATCTGATTGGAACTATATTTGGCATCTTTTTAATTATGGTGATTTACAGATTTTATAAAAAGTTTTGTGAAAAAAAATCATTTCTCATTGAAAAATATGATAGTTCTGAATGTTTTGTACATTTCTTGTCTTTTTTTCCGTGGCTTGTGATTTTTATTTTTAATAAGCAGGAGATTATAGATAATTATCAATCTCAACCAGTCTATAAAATTTTAATTATAATGGTAACTGTAAAATTACTTTTATTTTTATTAAATAGATTCCTAGGTTCTGAAAAATAAGAGAAGCCTATTGAAAGAAATAACTAGTTTCATTAGAATTTATTTAACGTAATATTTGTTATTAAATATTATGATTTTAGTTATACTTAATGAAAGAACTTTTAATAAAGGAGATAAAAAATGCTTAAAAAGGTATATTCATTTACTTATGAATTACTTAATGGTTTAAAATTAATAGGATTTGCAACTCTATATTTTTATATTGCGAGTATAGAGTCTGAATCTAATTATAAAGTAGTTTCATATATTATCGGAACAATATTTAGTGTGTTTTCTATAATGTTTATTTACAAATTATATAAGAAGATTCATAAAAAGAAATCCTATCTTGTAGAAAAGAAGAATATTAATGAATGGGTTTTTAATTTATTTGGAAATACATTATTTCTAGGTCTGCTTATTTTTCTAATGGTGAATATTAAAAACAATCCCATTCAACATTACTTCATAGTCTTTATTATATTAGTATCAATCAATTTACTCTTTATATTTTTAAATCGATTCTTAGGTACTAAAAAAGAAGATAAGTTAAAAGATGATTTATCAAATGAAAAAACTAATATCAATTAATGACTATAATATTGAATCGAGTAGGAAGAAATAAATAGTTTTCTATTCATTTCAGACCTCTCACACCACCGTACGTACCGTTCGGTATACGGCGGTTCAATATGTTATCTAACAGATAAATAATATTCGGTCATTGATATTAGACCACGATGTTCTAATCTTTTATTTGTAATCGTAGTTGTTAAGATAAAGCTATGTGCGATTCGCGCATAGCTTTTTCTACTGTTTGCGTATTCCCAAGCCTTTTGACGACTTGCGCCTAGTTTCCTTAGGGATTTAAATCGTTTCCCAATCTTTTTCCATGCTTTCCAAATACACATTCTTACACGAAATCTTATTTGTTCATCTAATTTCATCAATAACCATTTCATATCGGCTACTTTATAATAATTAACCCAACCTGTTATAAGTTGTTTTATTTTGAGTAACCGATAATCTAAACTGATACTCCATCTTCTAGATGTTAATTTCTTAATCTTTTCTTTTATTCTTTTAATTGATTTTGGATGTACTTTGATTCTAACTTGTCTGTGCCTGGGATTGTAGTAAAAGCCAAAGCCTAAAAATTTGATTCCTTTATTATAGTAATCTACTTTGCTTTTACTCTGATTAACTTTGAGTTTTAACTTCTTTTCAATAAAGTTAGTTATACTCTCCATTACTCTTTGTCCTGCACGTATACTTTTTACATATATATTACAGTCATCGGCATATCGTACAAATCTTAATCCTCTTTTAGTTAACTCTTTATCTAGTTCATTAAGCATGATATTTGATAATAATGGACTTAATGGTCCTCCTTGTGGTGTTCCTTCCTCACTATCTATTACGACTCCATTTATCATGATACCACTAACTAGATATTTCCTTATCAAACTCATTAAATCACTATCTTTAATTGTTAAAGATAATATTTGCATGAGTTTATCATGGTTAACCTTATCAAAGAATTTCTCTAAATCCGTATCAACTATTACTTTGTAACCATCATTTAAATACATTAAACTTCTCTCAATTGCCATATGACAACCTCGATTTGGTCTAAATCCAAAACTAGAGTCACTAAATTGTTTCTCAAATATTGGTGATAGCACTTGATTAATGGCTTGTTGAATGATTCTATCTATAACCGTTGGTATTCCTAGTAGTCTTACCCCACCATCAGGTTTTGGTATTTCTACTCTCCTAACGGGGTTAGGTTTATACTTTCTATTTCTTATGGCTCTTTTAATTTCATCACCATGTTTCATAAAATGTAATCTTCCTTGTTCAACATTCATCCCATCAATTCCAGCAGCACCTTTATTCTTCACTACTCTAGCGATGGCTTCATTTAAATTGTAGTTACTTAAGATTAATTCTAGAAGATTTTCCATTAGTAATTGCTCCTTTCATTGTTAAGACCATACTGTTTGTCCTAAAGGCTCCTAGGTTCCTTACGATACCATCGAAGTTAGGTAGGTAATCCTGATTTTCTACTGTTCATATAGTCTTATAATTTACATTTACAATTAAACATACTGTTTCGCCCTTCGGTTTGGACCCTACTATGGCTCTGCTGACTTCTCACGATAAATCTTTTTCAACCACGCTCGTGACGTGTTCATGAGATCTCCCAGGGTAAGTCTATTCACTTTCATTTCATATACTCGCCACATTTACGTGTATTATTGCTTTGATGACTACGGACTTTGTTTTGTTAAGCAAACTCATCCATAATACCCGCCTGATGTGATTCGTGTTCCTCGAGCCAAAATTTTGCCTCCTACTTCCTTCAGACCCTACTTCGCAATAGGCGCCCTTGTACTTGGCTAACACTTTAGTCATCTTCCCGTGTAGTGGACTTTCACCACCTAGTTAATAGACATGCCTGGCACACTTCAAAAAAACAATGACTAAATATAAAGTCATTGTTTTCATTTCTACTGATATTTTTTTTGATAACCTAACATAGAAAATCCAGTTAATAAATATAAACCTAATGGGATTAAATAATAGAAACTTACATTCACAAAAGAAAACATCAGTACTAGATATAATAATCCCAAAAGAATTAACAACATTCCCAGTATATGAATCAACTTCCTTTGTATAAAGAAGGTATAAAACATTAAAAACAAAGCGATAAAAAATAAAATATGATTAATGGGTGAAGCAAATATTTCAATAGCTGTTAATTCATTTGTATTAAGTGGACGATTAATTAAAAATATAAAATTGAATAAAGCACCGATTAATGCTGAAATGAATAATAAAATATGAAGGTGTGATTTTCTCATTTGAATACTCCTTTGTCTAGTGTACGCTTAAACCATAAGTACTTAAATGTTTAGAAAATTCAAATACATTAGTCCCCTTCGATAATTTAAATTTTACTGGTTCATTTACCCCATCAAACCAAATGGCTACTTCACTATCAATATCAAAATAAGGTGAATTCTCAATTTGATAACGACACAATTTAAATAATGGATAACTGACAATTAATTTCTTTTTACCTGTTAAACCTTGTTTATCAATTGTGATTAATCGCATGTTTGTTAAAATAATTAAATCTCTTACTAACTTATATGCGATTATGACATCTTCTCCTTCTGCTAACATTTTTTCATATATTTTTTCAATTTTTTCTTCATTGGCATCCGTATTATTAAATAAACCCATAAATAAACCTACCTTTCAATTATAGTTTATACTATATACTAGTAAATTTATTTATGAATTATGTTATTTTTTTATGATTTTTTTATAAAGCAAGCAATAAAAAAGATATCAGCTCCTTTTATTTGATTAATTAATTGGACATAACCTTTATTACCTAAATTTAACTTCTCAAAAGGAGCAGAATTTAATTCAAATTCAGGATAATTTTCCAATATATACTCAACCATCTTTTCATTTTCTTTTTTATTGATTGTACAAGTACTATATACAAGTGTTCCATCTTTTTTAACCAGTTTTATTGATTCATCAACAATTTCTTTTTGAAGTTTAATGATTTCATCTAAGTCGGTAGGTTTTTTATTATATTTAATTTCTGGTTTTCTTCGTATAACCCCTAACCCAGAACAAGGCACATCGACTAAAACACGATCAAAACTACCTTCATCAAATACTTTAGTTAATTGTGTTGCATCAATAAGCGTTGGTTGGACACTTTTTAATCCTAAACGTCTTTTATTATATTCGATTAATTTAATTTTATGCTCATAGATATCACAAGCAATGACTTCACCAGAATCTTTCATCAATTCAGCAATATGCGTACTTTTTCCACCTGGCGCACTACAAACATCAATCACTTTATCACCTTGTTTAGGTGATAAAACTTTCGCAACAAGCATTGAACTTAAATCTTGAATATTTACATACCCTGATTTAAATAAACTAGTATTAGCGATATTTTCATTTTTCAAATAGATTCCTTCATCAATTTGAGTCAATTCATAATCAATATTTAATTTATCTAATCGATTTAAGATATTTTCTTTTTTATCTTTATATAAATTAAGACGTGCATACTGATAAGGTTTTATATTATTAAGTTCACAAACCTTTTTTGCTGTACTTAAATCATACTGTTTACTCCACATCTTAACAAGCCATAAAGGGTGAGAGGTTTCAACACTTAGTCTCTCTTTCTCATCTTTAATTTCATCTAAACTTGGGACACCTTGTCTAGTAATGTTTCGCAACACAGCATTAACAAAACCTGACTTTCCTTCATACTTTCTCTTTGTTAGATTAACAGCTTCATTAATGATGGCATGATTTGGTATTTTATCTAAATATACCATTTGATAAACAGCCATTCTTAAGATGTTTCGAACTTCATTTTTAATTTTCTTCTCACCAATAAAATGGGCTAAAAAATAATCTAATGTGGTTTTATACTGAATCGTACCATAAACTAATTCAGTTAACAATCCAACATCTTTTTCATTTAATCGGATTGTCTGAATGGTTTCATTTAATATTAAATTACTATAAGCCCCTTCATTTAATACTTTATTAATAATGTTTAATGCTACTTCTCTTACGTTTTTCATGTTATTCAATCCATTCATCTTGTAATTCAACTAATTCAATATCTCCCATTTTATCTTTAATTAAATGCGCATAAACTCTAATACCACCTAATTCTGAGAATGTATGACTTCCTAAAATAAAATTCAACTCATTATGTTTTGCATACAACAAGGTTTTTAATTTTTTTTCACCTGTAATAAATGCATCACATTGATAGTGTACTGCATCATGTAAAGATTCTAAGTCACTACCACTACCAGCAACAATCCCTATTCTTTTAATCAATCGATCATTATTTTGCCAAACTCTTACTTTATGATTCATTATTTTTTCAACTTTATGGGTTAATTCTTGTAAAGTCAATGGTTTTTCAACTTCTCCAACAACACCAAAATAGAATGTTTCAAATTGTGATATTTTCTCAATTACCTTTAAGTCTAAATCATTAGCAAGTACGCCAGTTGGCCCAAATGGCATACTATCAAGTGGTAAATGGTTAAAAAAATGAATTAAATTATTTTCCTCTAATAATTTTAAACAATCATCTCTTAATTCATAATGGTCTTCCCAAATATTATGATGGGTTAATAACAAATCAACCTTTTGGTTAATTGCTTGTTTAATAATATCTTTTGTTACATTAACACTATACCCTATTTTTTTAATTTCTTTATTCCTAAATTGATTAAATCCATATTGCGTTCCATCATCAAAAAACGCTAATGTCTCCTTAGGAAAAAATGATAAGGCAGTAGTTTCAAATGTTTTTGTATTCACTTATTCATCATCCTCTTCTTCTTTTCTTTCTTTATATATAATCATGGCTGAATAACAATAAATTTGATCTTTATAATCATAAAAAGTACTGAGTTGATATTTAATATCTACTAATTGTTGTTCATCTAAATCTTCCAAAAAATCATTAATTTTTGTTTCAAGGTCTTCCTCATGTTCTTCATCGAAGATCTTAACCCGAACACCCATAGAATCTCCCCCTTAACCAATTTTTTGTTTTACAAAATTACCAAATACCATCTGGCTCTTTATCACATTAGTAAATGCTTTTTCATCAACATCTTTTATGGTTGCAACAACATTATATAATTCATAACTAGATACAACCATAAATAAAACAGATTTATCTTTCCGATGATAAGCACCCATCGCTGGAATAACAGTAATCCCACGATAAATCCGTTTGTGGATGGCTGCAATCATCTCATCTTTATAGTCTGTTACAATCATTAATGTTAATTTATTATGACGTGTATGAATTTTATCAATCACTATAATTGAAATAAATAGATTAATAATCGTGTATAAAGCAAGAACCCAAGAATCTGTTATACCTACAATTGTGATAATAATCGCATTTAAGTAGAATGAATATTGACCAAAAGAACGGTCACGTTTAAAAGATAAATATTGACTAATAATATCCATTCCACCCGTTGAAGATCCTACCTTTAAGGTTATCCCAACTCCTAGACCAGTAATAACACCACCGATAATCGCACTTAACATTAACTCATCAAAAAATTTCTCTTTAATTAATTCTTCAGGTACAGGAAGTAATGCTAATGTTAACATCCCACAGATTACAGAAAGAAAACTTAATAAAGCAAACCGTCTTCCTAATGTTTTAAAACCTAAGAAAAATACAGGAATATTTAAAATAAACCAAAGAATACTGACCCCAACATCATTAGGAACTACTCCATCAAATGCATCACTTATAAAGCCATAGATAATTTGAGCCATTCCTGTAAAACCACCTGTTTTTAGATGTGCAGGAATAATAAACCATTTTATCCCAATAGTATATAAAACAGACCCCAAAATGCAAATAAATATATTCAGTATTTTTTTATTGTCCTTGTACTTAAAAATTCTGTTAATGAAATTTTTCATTTTACCACCTCTAGATGCATAATAAACTTATTATAGTATACCCAATTAATTAAATTTTTTATTAACTTCCTTTAATTAAAACAACATCACATCCAAAATGATCCAGCACTATACTCATTGTTCGCGGATACTTATTACCATTTTTAGTATTTTCATTATAACATTTTTTTTCTAAATTAAAAACAAATATTAAAAGCAATTTACGATAAATATTGCCTAAAATCATTACTAAAAATTAATTACTAAATTTGATGATATAAACAAATTATATATAGAAAAAAAGAGACATTTGTCTCTTTAATAACTAGTTACATATAAATTAAATGGTTTAGAGAATATCTCTTCATCATTTTCTAATAAAACAATTTTAAATTGATGTTTATATGGTTTATTTTCATAAAGATTAACAATATTTGCCATATCTATTTCAACACGAATATTATCTCTTCTTAATTGACTGATTTGTTCATCAGTTAGTGGTTGATTTAATAGTTCCTGATTACTATCCATATCGATTAGTGTTAAATGATAATCTTTATTGTAATCTAGACTTTGCATAAGTCCAACAAACATTAATTCATTATTATTATCATATTCATTTTTATTTAAAAAATTATTCTCAATGGATGATGTAAAAAATGTCTTGAAAATAACTGGATTAACAATTATATCCCAATCAAGTCCTTCTGCATCTTTCGTATTAAATAATTCTTCAAAACGTTTTATATCAGCTACTTTAACATAATAATAGTTAAATTGATAATTAAAGTATCGTAAATTTGAATCTAATGATAAATTTAAATGAAGATCATCAGTTTTTAAAATTTTAACATCTTCTTCATTTAAAATATATTTAGCATATATCGTCGTTGCTGTTAAGATATATATTGCATCATTTTCATGATACTCATTTTCTTTTTCAAGAATGATTTCCCCATTATAATACTTACTATAGGCTTGTGTTTTCTTTACTGTTCTTGCTTCACTAAAATCAGATAATTCATTTTTTTCTTCTTTTTTATTAGATTCTATTACAGAAAAAATAATAATAAGAAAAACAAGAACTAAGGAAACAGCAACTCCTATTTTGATTAATATGTCTTTTTTCATATCTTCTCCTATGTCACTATAAAGTAGCCGGTTCTTGGTAGTCTACTCCAAAGGTATCAACGCTTACTTGTTTCATGACTTGTTGAGTTAATGGACGATCACTTCCATCTGTTTTTGTTGTTGCGATTTTCTCAACAACATCCATACCTTCAATAACTTTTCCAAATGCAGCATATTGACCATCTAAATGAGGAGAATTTTTATGCATAATAAAAAACTGACTTCCTGCAGAATCAGGATGATATGCTCTTGCCATAGATATTACACCAGGTGTATGTTTTAACTCATTATTAACTCCATTAGATTTAAATTCACCTTTAATCTGATACCCAGGTCCTCCTGTTCCATTTTTAAGTGGACATCCACCTTGAATCATAAAACCTTCAATAACACGATGGAAAATAAGACCATTATAAAACTCTTTTTGAATTAAACTAATAAAATTATTGACTGTGTTAGGCGCTATATCAGGATATAACTCTATTTTGATTGTTTCTTGAGACTCCATTTCAATTGTCACAATTGGGTTATTCATTATTATCACCTTCATTTATTTTTTAACTTACATTCCTATTATAATAAAATTTCCATAGGTAATTCAACCTTTTTTTATTAAAATACTAAACTAAGGTAAAAATCTTTCCAATTTCAAATGGATGATGCCCATTTAAAACATCTTTCATTAACTGACGCTTTTTACCTGCTAATTGAACTTCATTCACCTTAATACAAGTTTCATTACCAGTTGTGATTATAATCGTGTTTTTATTTATTTGAATAATTTCACCTGAAGATTGATGCTGTTTACCTTGGACTACTTCGCAATCATAAATTTTAACCCGTTTATGGTCTAGCATTGTATAAGCCCCTGGCCATGGATTAAGTCCTCTAACTTGATTATAAATGGCTTCACCATCGTTATTCCAATCAATTAGTTCATCTTGAGGTTTAATATTCGAAGCGTAGGTGGCTTCATGTGGATTTTGTTTTAATCTTTGATTAGTCCCGCTAAAAATACTTGGTAGTGACTCCATCAATAATTTCGCTCCCACAACACTTAATTTCTGATGCATCGTCCCAACATTATCGTTTTTTTCAATCACAACTTCTTCTTGGCTTATGATATCCCCCTCATCCATTTTTACATCCATATACATTATGGTTACCCCTGTTTTCTGACAACCATCAATGATTGCTTGATGAATTGGGGCTCCCCCACGATATTTAGGTAATAAAGAGGCATGTACATTGATTGCCTTATATGGTGGGAAATCTAATAATGCTTTAGGAATAATTTGACCATAAGCACAAGTTATAATAAGATCTGGCTTCCATAAAATAATTTGTTGATAATCTTCTTTTATTTTTTCAGGTTGAAACACTGGAATCTGATAGTTAAGTGCTAATGCTTTAATCGGAGGTGGGGTTAATATTTTTTTTCTCCCCACGAAACGATCAGGTTGTGTGACAACCCCTACTACATCATGCTCACTATCAATTAAAGCTTGTAAGACATTTATAGAAAATTCTGGTGTTCCCATAAAAACAATTTTCATGTAAAATCCTCCTATAATAAAAAGTTTGGGTAACGGTCAACGATCACGTTGACTGATTTATCTTGATAAGACACAATTAAGCTTTCTAATACTGCTTCTATTTGTGGTTCTTTTTTATATTTTACAATAATTTGTGATGAATAAAGGTTATTTAACCGTTTGATTTGCGGAATGACTGGACCTAGTAATAGGCATTCACTTGACAAATGATTTTTCAAATAATTCACAATCTTATTTGCTTCTTTTAAAGTCTCTTGAAATACTTCATCTGTTACTACAATTTGTGCCATAAAGTAATAGGGTATATACTTCCCCATTTTTCTTATTTTCATTTCTTGATTAAAAAATGCTTTATAATGGTTACCTGCAGCTAAAATAATCGCATAATGATTTGGATTATAGGTTTGTATAATAACATCACTATTTTCTTTATGACGACCTGCTCGACCGGATACTTGTGTTAACAGTTGAAACGTTTTTTCACTAGCCTTATAATCTGGTAATTTTAAAACAGTATCGGCTGATAAAACGCCAACTAATGTCACGTCTTCAAAATCTAACCCTTTCGCAATCATTTGTGTTCCTAATAAAATATCTGCTTCTTTATTTTTAAACGCAGTTAATAAACGTTCGTGATCACCTTTATTTGAAGTAGTATCATTATCCATGCGAATTAATCGAATCATCGGAAATTGCTTTAAAATAATTTCTTCAACTTTCTGTGTTCCATAACCAAATCCTTTTAAATGAGAACTCCTACATTGTGGACATTCTGTAGGGATTTTTTGTTCATACCCACAATAATGACATTTCAGTCGATTATTAAATTTATGATAGGTTAAGGAAATGTCACAATTTTGGCAAGTGACTGTATAACCGCAACTACGACACATTAAGAAATTATCATAACCTCTTCTATTTAGTAATAAAATAATCTGTTCATTTTTAGCGATTCGATCTAGAATTGCTTCTTCTAATGTCTTAGAGATAATACTTAAGTTTCCTGATTTAAACTCATCTGACATATTGACTATAGTCGTTTTAGGCATTTCCATTAAAGTAGCACGTTTTGTTAATTCAAGTAATCTATAAACTTTTTTTATTGCTCTTGCATAGGATTCTAATGAAGGGGTTGCACTACCTAGAACTAGTGTAGCCTGATATTTTTTTGCTCGTAGTTTCGCAATCTCAATCGCATGATATTTAGGAATTTCACTTTGCTTATAAGTAGATTCATGTTCTTCATCAATGATAATAATCCCTAAATTAGTAAATGGTGCAAAAACTGCGGACCTAGCCCCAACAACTACTTTTACTTCTTGTTTACGAATTCTTCTCCATTCATCATATTTTTCACCGATTGATAATCCACTATGTAAAACAGCTACATGCTGTCCAAACCGTAACTTAAATAGACGGACGATTTGAGGGGTTAAAGAAATTT
Source organism: Mycoplasmatota bacterium (assembly GCA_018394295.1). Taxonomy (NCBI): domain Bacteria; kingdom Bacillati; phylum Mycoplasmatota; species Mycoplasmatota bacterium. Next base: position 843,474 of record CP074573.1, on the reverse strand, counting down.
CAGGAACTAACATAATCGCTTCTTTCCCTAAAGCAATCACTTCTTCAATCGCATTTAAATAGACTTCTGTTTTTCCAGAACCTGTTACCCCATGAAGTAAAAAGATATCTTCACTTTGATTATTAACACTTTCTATAATAGAACTAAAGGCTTCTTGTTGCTCCTTATTTAAAGTATGTTTAACCAATGTATCGAACTCATCAACTTCATAGGGATTACGATATATTTCTTCACTTGTTTCTTTAATTATTTTCTTATTAATTAATGATTTAATTGTAGAAGAAGTAACCTTTAATTGCTTCATCAAAAAACTTTTTTTCACTTTTTCTTTTTGTGATTTTAAATAATCAATCACTTCTTGTTGTTTTTTCCCGGTGACTTTCTTCTCATCAATTAAAGTAAGATAAGCTTCATATTTAATATTTAGTTTATCTTTCACTTCATATATGATATCTAATTCATGGTTCATGATTGCTTTCTTAATTAAATGATAATCATTTTTAATAATCTTATCAAAAACTATTTCATTTTTAATGCTAAAGTAGTGATTTAATTTCGGGTTTATCTCTTCTTTAAGTTTCACTACCTTCTTCATATATTTAGCCTTAATCGCAGTGGGTAACATTGCTTGAATACAGTTAATTAAAAAACTAGAAGTTTCTTGACTCATCTGTTTGGCTAATACTAACAATTCATCCGTTAAAGAAGGCGTAATATCTAATATATCAATTATTGGTTTCAATTGTTCAGTATAATGACTTTCATCCTTTAAATCAACCACAAATCCTAATATTTCTCTTGATCCAAAGGGAACTTTAACACGCATCCCTATTTCAATAACCTCTTCAAAATAAGAGGGGACACTATAACTAAAAGGTCTATTCAAATTTTTTACTTTTACATCTACAATAACTTCAGCAATCAAATTAATCGCTCCCCTTATCATAAAAAATCTTAAAAAAAACCTTGAATGGTTTTTTTAAAAACTTTCAAGGATTTAATATTTTATGTTTAATTTATCTTCAAGGATTTCCTCTAAAGCAATTCCCACTGGTTTATAACATTTAAGGTCTTCAATTTGTTCTGGTGAGCCTTGTTCAATAGATTTTGCTCTCTTAGATGATAAAAGGACTAATTTATATTTTGAGTCCACAATTTTTAATAATTTATCAATCGAAGGATATCTCATTTTATTCCACCTCCAATATTTTCATGTATTTATGAATGGTTCTTTCTGTTTTGGCATGTTCAGCACGAATAATTGCCATAATTCTATCAGCAGCGTTTTCCACTGTATCATTTACCACTATATAATCATATTTATGTGCCATACCAAACTCTCGTTCTGCCTTGGCCATTCGCTTATTAATGATTGCTTCTGGTTCTGTTGCTCGTTTTGTAATCCGATCTCTTAAGGCTTGTCTTGACGGTGGTGCAATAAATATAAATACCGCATCAGGCATTCTTTCACGTACCTGCATTGCACCTTGTACCTCTATTTCAAGTACCACTTCTTTTCCTTGGTCCAATCGGTTTTCAACATAGTCCATTGGTGTCCCATAATAATTGCCTACAAATTCAGCATATTCTAAAAGTCCTCCAGCTTGGATCTTATGTTCAAATTGTTCTTTTGTTACAAAAAAGTAATCTATTCCACCAGTTTCACCATGACGTGGAACTCTTGTCGTCATTGACACTGAATACTCGAGGTTATGTTTTTCTCTCTCAAAAAGTGCTTTTCTAACAGTGCCTTTTCCTACGCCCGATGGACCAGAAATCACAATTAAAAGTCCTCTTTCATTAAGCTTCATAGCCATTCATCCCTTCAGATTGCACATCGTATTTATTTTTATTATATAATAATAACACTTTTTAAGTACTTTTTTAAGTACTTTAAGTTATTTTTATTAATTATTTTAATTTTGTCGACTATTACACTGATATTTCGTTAAAAAACATGTTAAAATAATATATTATAGTTTTAAATAATGAAAGAGTGATGCAAAATGGCCTTTGATGGTATATTTACACATTATATGGTAAGAGAATTAAAAACCAATCTATTAAAAGGACGAATTAATAAAATTTATCAAGTATCTAACTATGAACTTATCGTAGTCATACGAGCGAATCAAAAAACACAAAAATTATTAATATCAATTCATCCCAATTATGCCCGTTTACATATTACAGAATCAGATTATCCTTATCCACAAGAACCGCCTATGTTTTGTATGCTTTTACGTAAACATTTAGAAGGTGGAATAATTAATGACATCTATCAAAAAGACAATGATCGTGTTGTCGTATTTCATATAGAACATATGAATGAGATAGGCGACAAAGATGTTAAACTTTTAATTGTTGAAGTAATGGGTAAACATTCAAATATTGTTTTAGTCAAGGAGAAAACAAACATCATCCTAGATTCTATTAAACATATTTCACCATTTCTTAATAGTTTCAGAACCTTGCAACCAGGGGCAGCTTATATCTACCCTCCTGGACATGATAAAGTCAATTTTTTTGAAGCAGAGAAAGAAAACTTTTCGCAATTTAATTATTTAGACACAAATTTAAATAAACAACTCGTTCAATATTTTGAAGGACTTAGTCCCTTATGTGCAAAGGAATTATTACATAGAACTTCTTTTTTTAATGAAGAAGGTTTATATCTTTCTTACTTATCCTTTATCAATGAATTAAAACAAAATTTAAATCCATCTATCCTTTATACCCCTAAAAAAGCTTATTTTTATCTCTTGCCATTAAAACAAATGGAAGGTGAGATTAAATCTTTTACATCTATAGGTAAAATGCTTGATCGTTTCTACTTTAATAAAGAAAATCATGAGCGTATCAAACAACAAACACAAGATTTAGAAAAATTCATTAAAAATGAACTTGAAAAAAATAAAAATAAATTAAATAACTTAGAAACGGACTTATTAATGGCTAAAGAGGCGATAAAATATAAGGTCTTTGGTGAGTTAATTATCTCTAATTCATATCAATTAACAAAGGGAATGACATCATTTACTGCTTTTAATTATGAAACGAACAAGGAAGTCACCATTGAACTTGATCCATTATTAACACCTATTGAAAATTCTCAAAAATACTTTACAAAGTATCAAAAATCCAAAAAGGCATTTAGCCATCTACATGAACAAATGGATTTAACCAAACAAGAGATAAATTATTTTGATACCTTACTTGAACAAATAAAAGTTGCTTCATTAAACGATGCGATAGAAATCAGACAAGAATTAGTAGAAGGTCGATACTTAAAACGCTATGCTTCTAAACAAAAGAAAAGTAAGAAACCACAATATGAGACTTACATGGTTGATGACGCGCAAATATTTGTTGGAAAAAATAATTTACAAAATGAATATATCACCCATAAATTAGCGCATAAAAATGACTATTTTATGCATGTAAAAGATATGCCAGGAGCACATGTGATTATTCGACCTGTACAAGACTTATCTGAAAAAGTCATTCGAACAGCAGCGTCTCTTGCTGCTTATTACTCAAAAGGGAAGTTATCATCAAGTGTACCAGTAGACTATACTCTAGTAAAAAATGTGAAAAAGATTCCTGGATCTAAACTAGGTCTCGTGACTTATGATAATCAAAAAACTATTTTTATTGATCCTGATGAAGATATGATACATGCATTAAAGAATAAATTAAAATAGAAAAAATTACCAATTGTAATAATGAGTAATTACTAAATTATATAGTAATATCTCATTATTTTTTTTGTTTCCAAAATATAAAATATTTAACAATTAATTTTTCTCCATCTTACTTTTAATTTTAAACGAAGTCAACATAATAAATAATGAATGACTTAAAATGTAATGGAGGGAGAAAAGTGCTTAGTAAGGATGTATTAAGAAATGTAGAAATATTATATCGAAGTGATAATTACCATGATTTTATAAACATAGAATACTTAACAGAAAATACATTTGATGTAAAAGAACATTCTTGCTTTATTTGCATAAAAGGGAATAAGTTTGATAGTCATGAACTCCTACATACATTTACTATCAAACCTATATTAATAATAGCGAATAAACAGATTAAAACTGATATTCCTTATGTGATTGTTTCTGATACTTTAAGCGTATTACCTTTAATTTGTGCTAATTTTTTTGAAAATCCAACCCATCACTTAGATTTAATAGGAATAACTGGGACAGATGGAAAAACAACGACCGCGCTTATTATTAAACAATTAATTGATAACTTTAAATCTTGCGCTTATATTGGCACAAATGGATTTATGTTTCAACAAATCCAATTAAAAAATTCATTAACGACTCCTAAACCAAATATACTTCAACAATTTTTATCTGAAGTCCTTAAGAAAAAAATACCTTATGCAACTCTTGAAGTTTCAAGTCAGGGTTTAGATCTACATCGTGTTGATTACCTTAAATTTAAAGTTGCGGTTTTTACCAACTTAACACACGAACATCTTGACTATCATAAAACCATTGAAAATTATTTTCTATCAAAATTAAAATTATTTCAAATGCTTAGTGAAGAAAGTTATGCTGTGGTTAATTTAGATAGTGAGCCATATGCCTCTAAAATTATGACTGAAACAAAAGCAAAGGTCCTTACTTATGGTAAACATGTTGATAGTGACTTTCGTATTAGTCATACCAAAACAACTTTTAAAGAAACAACATTTGATTTAATCCTAAAGGATGAAATTTACAAAAATATACGTTTAAACCTTTTTGGTGATTATAATGTATATAATGTAACCGCTGCTTTAGCAACCTGCCATGCCTTAGGATTTTCTCTTGATAATATGATACCAAAACTTCAGTCGCTTCAAGAAATTGATGGTAGAATGCATATTGTCAATTGTGGACAACCATTTCCTGTCATAATTGATTTTGCACATACACCAAATGCTTTAAACAGTTTGCTGTCTAATATTAGTCAAGTAAAGGGTAAAAACTTAACGGTAGTTTTTGGAAGTGCAGGTGAACGAGATCAATCAAAACGCCCATTAATGGGTAAAGTCGTTGATGCTTATGCTTCAAATATTATTTTGACAAGTGAAGATCCAAAAAGCGAAGATACACTTGACATCATTTCCGATATAACTAAAGGAATTAAGAATGTGTTTAAAGTTAGTGTTATTCCTAATCGTAAAAAAGCAATCATAAAAGCGTTAGAAATGGCCACACACGATGATATTGTTGTTATCACTGGAAAAGGAAATGAAAAATATGAAATTTTTAATGGTTATATTATTGAACATAATGATATTGATATTGTCGAAAATTATCTTCAAGATAAATATCAGGAACAATACATTTATAGTATTGCCAATATGTAGAAATTAATTAAAAAACACACTAAAAAGTGTGCTTTTTTTTGATATAACTAACTTACTACAATATTGACGATTTTATTTTTAACATAAATGACTTTACGAATTTGTTTATTTTCTGTATGTCTTATCACATTTTCTTGACTTAAAGCTAAGGCTTTTACCTCTTCTTCTATAGTATCAGGTGTTACATGAATTCTATCTCTTAATTTTCCATTAATTTGAACCGCGATTTCAATCGTTTCTGCAACCAATTTTGTTTCATCATAAGTTGGCCATGCTTCATAACTGATTGTGTCATGATTACCTAATATTGACCAAATTTCTTCTGTAATATGTGGTGCAATTGGATTCAATAGTTTTATAAATCCTAAAGCATATTCACGTGGCATATATTCAGCTTTATACGCCTCATTCACAAAAATCATCATTTGAGATATTGCTGTATTAAAGTTTAGAGTTTCATAATCTTCAGTAACTTTTTTTACGGTTTGATGGTAAATTCGCGTTAACTTATCATTTTCTTTATCAATGATATGACTTGATTGAGTATTTTCTTCTGTCACAAATAAACGCCATACTCTTTCTAAGAAACGTCTTGCTCCATCAAGACCTGTTGTACTCCATGGTTTACTAGCATCGAGTGGACCCATAAACATTTCGTAAATGCGTAAACTATCTGCTCCATGAGATAGAACGATATCATCAGGGTTAATCACATTTCCTCTTGATTTGCTCATCTTCTCATTGTTTTCACCTAAAATCATCCCTTGATTAAATAGCTTTTGGAATGGTTCTTTATTATGAAGAAGTCCACAATCATATAACACTTTATGCCAAAATCTTGCATAAAGCAAATGACCAACAGCATGCTCAGCTCCACCTACATATAGATCAACTGGCAACCATTTTTCTAGGCGTTTTTTCGCTTCTTCACTAGCTAATGGAAGGAAACTTCCATCCCCTTGATTTAAAATATATCCTATATAATACCAACAACTTCCTGCCCACTGTGGCATTGTATTGGTTTCTCGTCGGCCTTTAACGCCATCTTCTCTTACGACATCTAACCAATCAGTTGCTTTAGCAAGTGGACTCTCACCTGTATTTGAAGGTTTAAAGTTACTTACTTCAGGTAAAGCAAGTGGTAATTCACTTTCATCTAACACGGTTATGGTTCCATCTTCCCAATGAATCACTGGGAATGGTTCTCCCCAATAACGTTGACGACTAAACAACCAATCTCTTAATTTATAATTGATCTTTTTTGCACCTAAGTTATGTTCTTCTAAATACTCAATCATTTTAGCGATTGCTTCTTCATTATGTAAACCATTAAGGAATGAAGAATTAATGTGTTCATCATCACCTGTGTATGCTTTTTTTGATATATCACCTTTTACGACTTGAATAATTGGTAAATCGTATTTTTTAGCAAATTCATAATCTCTTTCATCATGTCCAGGTACTGCCATAACTGCACCTGTTCCATAACTAATAAGCACATAATCACCAATCCATATTGGAAGTAATTCTTTCGTAACGGGATGAATTGCATAACCACCAGTGAATACACCCGTTTTTTCTTTATTCAATTCGGTTCTTTCTAACTCAGTTTTTGCTTTTGAAGTAGCAATATATTCTTCTACAGCTAACTTATTTTCATCTGTTGTAATCTCTTTTACAAATGGATGTTCTGGCGATAAGACAACATAAGATGCCCCAAATAGAGTATCTGCTCTTGTTGTAAAAACTTCGATATCTAAATCATAATTATTTACCTTAAAGAGGATTTTAGCTCCAACGCTTTTTCCAATCCAATTACGCTGCATTTCTTTAAGTCCATTAGGCCAATCTAATGTATCTAAATCTTCTAGCAAACGATCAGCATATTTAGTTATTTTTAACACCCATTGTTTCATTGGACGTTTCACAACAGGGAATCCACCAACTTCAGATACCATAATGCCATTATCATTTAATACTTCTTCATTAGCTAATACGGTTCCTAATTCTTCACACCAATTGACATTCTCTTCTCTAATTTCTGCTAATCCTTTTTTAAAAAGTAAAGTGAAAATATACTGTGTTGTTTTAAAAAATTGAGGATCCGTCGTATTTAACTCTTTATCCCAATCATAACTTAATCCTAATGATTGAATTTGACGACGAAAATTGTCAGTATTTTGCGTCGTAAATTCTCTTGGATCATTTCCTGTCTTTATCGCATATTGTTCAGCTGGTAAGCCAAATGCATCCCACCCCATAGGATGTAAAACATTATATCCTTGCATTCTTTTCATGCGTGACACAATATCAGTTGCTGTATATCCTTCAGGATGGCCTACATGTAGCCCTGCTCCTGATGGATATGGAAACATATCTAAGCAATAAAATTTTTCTTTTTCTGCATCATCTCTGGTTTTGAATGTTTTGTTATTAATCCAATAATCTTGCCATTTCTTCTCGACTTTTTTATGATGATAAGTCATTTTTTATACCTCCTAAATTTTAATATAAAAAAACGCCCTTATATTCTAAGGACGCTTATAAACGTGGTACCACCCTAGTTGTGAGAAAATCTCACCACTCGATTACTTTTAACGCAAGTAAAACGATATACACTACTAGAACTTAATCGTTGGCATATATAACTCCATGGCTAGTTCGCAATTCTTTCCCTGACTTTCCACCAACCAGTCAGTCTCTAGTTGAAAAGTAATTGTTACTACTCCAATTCATCGTCTTTCATTACATATATTATATTATATAATTATTACTAAGTTTATGCAATATTTTTTTACAAAAAGTAAATATTTAAAATTCTTTGTTTTTTGGTAGAGATGAATAGATAGCGATATAAACATAAATAAAGGTTAATGTTGGTATCATAAAAGTATTAACGACATTAAATTGAAGTAAATCTAATATAACTCCAATAGTTACTGGTAAGGTATGTGCAAAGATAGTTATCTTAAATAATTCTATAAATTTAAATTGAAAACGTTTATAAAACAAATAAAATAATAAACTATATAATAAAATTTCAAGTGATTTTATTATAAATGAAAATGTTATATTAATTGCTAAAATAATTGGTGTTAATTTAACTAGTATTTGATTAAACCCACGGATAAATAAAAGGAATAAACTATCACTTGGATTATTAGATGCTTTAATTTCTTTAAAATCGAAACTTTGCCACTTACTTGGTGTGTCTTTATAATTAATAATGACTTCTGTACCAAATCTATCTTTGATTTTTATGTTTTTTTCAGTTAATTTTACCGTATAATAATAATTTGAATGACCCATCGTATCATCTACATCTGAGACGATATTAAACAAATTCAAAACAACCCCAATTTCTTTGGTCTCTGATGCCTCATCTTCACAAGTATATGTCCCATTATTCAATGAACAATCAGGTAAATCCTTTGCGTTATCAAAATTAAAACCATATAGAATTTCTACTTGTGATTTATCCGCTATTGTTAATTCAGGACTTTTTATCCTATCGATAATCGGTACAATAATAGAAAATAACGATAATATTAATAAATATAGGAGAACTTTTAAAAGATGGGTGTGTTTAAATTGATTTAATGTTGATGGGTGAAATAATATTTTATTTAATTTTTCTGTCATAAATGTACCACCTCTAAGATTACTATTACTATTTTAACGCTTTTTTATATTTTTTTAAACATTATCTACAAAAATAAACAAAATTTTTACTTTTATGATAGAATAGATAAAGGTGATAATATGAATTTAATCTATAAACAAAAAAGATATTACAGTTTAAGTGAATATTATAAAAATAGATTTCAACAAAAAGTATTTAAAGTTTCATTAAATGCGAATTTTACCTGTCCAAATAAAACAGGTAAATCTGGATATGGAGGATGTACCTATTGTTCTCCTTTAGGAAGTGGTGATTATGCAGGAGATAAGCATGATAATCTCTTATCTCAATTTGACATAATTAAAGAGATGATGCATAAAAAATGGCCTGAAGCCAAATATATTGCTTATTTTCAAGCAAACACCAATACTTATGCACCTGTTTCTGAGTTAAGAAAGAAGTTTGAACTTGTCCTAAACTACCATCCTGACATTGTTGGTTTAGCTATTTCAACTCGTCCTGATTGTTTAGAGGACGATATTGTAGACTATTTAGCTGAGTTAAATCAAAAAACGAAGTTATTTGTCGAATTAGGCTTACAAACCATTCACGACAAAACTTCCAAATTAATAAACAGAGGCCATGATTACCATACATTTGTAGAAGGAGTAAAAAAATTACGGAAACATAATATTGAAGTAATCGTCCATATCATAAATGGACTCCCCTATGAAACCCAAGATGAAATGTTAGAAACTGTAAAAGAACTCGTTAAATTAGATATACAAGGGATTAAAATACATTTACTTCATGTAATTAAAAATACCAAAATGGGAAAAGATTATTTAATCAATCCATTTCCACTTATGACCAAGGAAGCCTATGTTGATACAGTTGTCAAACAACTAGAATTAATCCCACCACATGTTGTCATTCACCGTTTAACAGGGGATGCTGTCAGAGAGGATTTAATAGGACCTATGTGGAGTCTAAAAAAATGGGAAGTACTCAACGCAATTGATCATGAACTTAAAGTAAGAAAGACATATCAAGGACGGTGTTATCATGAATCTTGAAAGGATATTAAGATATTCTAAAACACTCATAAAATCTTGTACAGGTGAAGGCGACCTAGTAATCGATGCAACAGTAGGAAATGGGAATGATACATTATTTTTATCACAATTAGTAAAAGAGAATGGCCATGTATTTGGTTTTGATATCCAAGAACAAGCCATCAATCAAACAAAAAAATTACTGGGTGAAAATAACTGTCAAAATGTTTCTCTTTTCCAAATCGGTCATGAACAGCTTAAAAAAACAATTCCCTTAAAATATCATGGACAAATAGCAAGTGCTATTTTTAATTTAGGATATCTTCCTCATGGTGATAAATCCATCACAACAAAAAAAGAAACAACCATAATAGCCATTCAAGAACTTTTATTGCTATTAAAACTAAATGGCATTATCATATTAGTTATTTATTCTGGTCATCCTGAAGGTAAAGAAGAAAAAGAGACACTACTTAATTATGTTAAAACCTTAAATCAAAAACAATATCAAGTTTTAATGTATCGTTTTATCAATCAAATAAATGATGCACCATTTATTATTGCGATAGAAAAAATTAAAGAATTATCATAGTTCAATAGTAAGAAATGAAAAGAGGATATCCTAGATAAGATAGCCTCTTTTTTTTGTTCTATATTTTAATTTATATTACGATTCTTTTTATATGTGGTGGTAGAATTGTGGTTACTTCATAAGAAATTGTATCTAAATATTTCGCAATATCAATCGCATTAACATGAGGACCAATAAGTTGAACTTCATGATTGAGGCTATTATGTGGAAGTTTAACCATCATTGAATTCATACAAACAGAACCAATAACTTCACAATAATGACCATCAACATAAACCTTTCTACCAACATTACTTCTAATAATTCCATCACTATATCCACAAGGTAATACCCCTATCCATGTATTTTTATCAGCCTCAAAATTAGCATTATAACCAACTATTTCATTAGGTAGTACTTCTTTCTTAATCATAATAGTAGAATACATCGATAAAGCAGGAATTACCCCACTACTTTCACATAAACCATATAATCCTAATCCAATCCGAACATGTGTTGATTCTTCTAGGTCCCAACTATTTAAAGTAGCGTTAGTACTACATAAATGAACATATTCAAAAGAATATGGCATTGAATGAAAAATATCCTTAAACACATCTTGTTGTTTTTGACTATAGTCTTTATTACCAGGTGTATGAAAATGTGTATAGACTCCAATTGCTTTAATATGATCGCTTTTACTGATAAATGATAGTACTTCTTGATAGGCATCTTTCGTTTTTAATCCCATTCGATTCATACCTGAATCAATTTTAAGATGAACTTTAACGATTTTGTCAGTGTCTTTTAGTTTATCATGAACGTTCATCACATCCTGAATATTACTCACAGTTACCATTAGGTCATTCTTAACTGCCTGATGAACATATTCAGGGTTTAATGGATTTAAAACAAGAATCGGTATTTTTATACCAGCTTGCCTCAAAGTTACTGCACTATCTAAAGAAGCTACCGCAAAGAGATCCGCTTCTTTTTCTAAAACATTAGCGACTTCAAGTAATCCATGCCCATATGCATTACTTTTAATAACAGCGATCAATTTTTTTTGACTGATTTGTTTAAAAAACTGTGCGTTGTGAGTTAATGCATCACGACTAACTTTAATATAAGTATCACAATATTGATTCATTTTTTATCCCCTCAAACTCTATATTTTTATTTAAAAAGAAAAAATGCCAAAGGCATTAATTCTGTTGATGATATACGTTATAGACATCCCTTTTAGCTACTTTTCTTTCAACAGCAACCTTTTTAATCGCATCATTTTTTGATAATCCAGTTTCCATATAATAATTCACATGTTCAATGACCCCCATCTCTAATAATGAATTATCTGGATGTTGTGGATGAGTATTAGCCTCAACAATGATAACGATTTCTCCCCTAATCTCATCATAATATGAGCTAACATCATTAATCAAACCCCGATACACTTCCTCATAGCGTTTCGAGATTTCACGTACTATCGCACAACTTCTTTCCTCAAATATTTCACTCATTAAAGCGATGGTCTCCTTAAAACGATGAGGTGACTCATAAAACACCATCGTATAAGGATGAAATTTTAACTCTTTTAATTGATTTCTCTTTGATTGTTTTTTATGTTCTAAAAACCCAAAGAAAGTAAAGGGTTGTGGTGCTAAACCTGAACTAATAAGCGCACTAATCACTGCGCTCGCCCCAGGAATAGGAACAACATCGATATTATTTTCAATCGCTAGACGAACCATTTCATATCCAGGGTCAGAAATACAAGGTGTTCCTGCATCACTAACTAAAGCAATATTATTTCCTTCAATAATTTTATTAATGAGGTTTATACCTGCTTCATACTTATTATGTTCATGATAACTAATCATTGGTTTTTTTATTTCGTAATAGTTTAAGAGTTTAATAGTAACCCGTGTGTCTTCACAAGCAATATAATCTACCTTCTTTAATGTATCAAGTGCTCTAAAAGTAATATCACCTAAGTTACCGATTGGTGTAGCCACCAAATATAATTTTGCATTATCTTTTTCAAAACTTTTTTGAATATTCATATTCATCACCTATCAAGTATTTCTTTTTAGTATTTCTTTAATTAACCATTTCAAACCACATTATTAATGGAACTAATCATTTTTATCCCATTATATTCCTCAGTCGTGATTGACCTAAATCCAATATCTTTCAAACAATCACCTACATCATATGTCATAAATGTTTTAAATTTCTTATTTATAAAAATCTTTTGATAAACATTAATAAGAAACTGAGAAACAATATTTTTCGCTTTGGTACAATCAACAATAATTAATTTTTTATTAACCTTAAGAATTGATTTAATCTTTTTTAGTATACCGATCATTTCATCAATCGGTAAACCATTTAAAACAAAAACAAGGGTAATAACATCAAATTTTTCTTCATATGAATCCATATTAGATAAATTCATGAATTCAATGTTTTTTACATAATTTTCTCTCTTTTTTCTTTTAAGTAAACGCAAAAACTGATGATTATTTTCCATCCCGACTACATGCGCAAATGGTCTTTCTCTTGCGATTTTAAATGTCATAATTCCTGTTTTACAGTGAACATCCAAAATCCTTTTATCACTCACATTAATATGCTCCAAAATTTTATCTTTAAGATCTTCATAATTCATTATTATTTTCAAACAATAATCATAAAATTTCGCATAATAAAATCCTTTTTTAACCCATTCAATATTCATAATATCCCCTTTATGTATAAATTTAACCCTCATTTATAACCTACATTTTCATTATATTAATATTATTTAAATATGTCAATAAAAGAAAAAAAAGACCCGAAATCGGGTCTGTTAATTATACTTCTAGTGTTGATTCTGTATTATCCTCAGAAACAAATATATTTTTTGCATATTTATATAAGACAACTAAAACAACAACAGTTACAATAATGGTTGGAACCATATATATACCATTGTACAAAAGTGAATAGGTAAAAACATTTAATCCGAAAATTGTTTTTCCTCCAATTTCAATATGATCAGAAGCATACGCACCCCAAAATACAACCCCTGCTAAAACATGTGAACAATATCTAGCAAAACCTGCGAATAAAGCCCCAACAATTAAGGATACATAATTGATCTTTCTTTTATTCAAATAAGTAAAAATACTTGCTAATCCAACTAGCATATAAGGTACTGGATAATCTAATATGAATTGGAAAAATTGGAAAGCATGTCCACTCCAAATAACTTGGATTACACCAACAATTAAACCAGTAGCAAGTCCAGGAATAACCCCTCTTCTAAAAGAAATAACCATAATGGGTACCATTGCGATACTTAATGAACCTCCATTAGGTAAAGATGTAAAATTTGCTAAGTAATCTAGCACTAAAGCAAACGCTGCTAAAATTGAAATTTCAGTAATAATTAAAACAGTACGATTTTTATTCATTTGTTCCTCCTTAAATTTAAGGAAGCTATTTTTACCCTTGACTAAATAAAAAATCTCTTGAAATACAAGAGATTTAAAAAAGTCACACATGTATTCCCTACGCTAGCATTATCTAGACAGGTTCAACGGGTCGTTAACTCAATAACCTCTCAGCTTTATAGCTCCCCAGAATATTAAATTGTACGTATCTATTATACACATAAATCTAAATAATGTAAACCAATATAATTACTTATTTGATAATCGTAATAGCAGGATGATTAATATCCAATTTTTTAATCCCGTGACTAGCTGAAAAAGCAATAGTACAAATATCTTTATTTACATTCACAATAACACCTTCACCAAATCTTGAGTGAATTATTTTTGATCCACATTTAGCTTCTTTTACATTCTCTTTTTTCTTTTCAAAACTTTTTTCTTGATGCTTAATTGAGAAACTTGGTTTTTTTCTATCCATAACTTTTATTTTTTTAACCCCTTGATAACTCAATAAGTCATTATCAATTTCCCTAATAAATCTTGATTCAGGATTCACTTTATAATTACCATACATCTTTCTCATTTCTGAATTAGTAATAAATAATTCATCTTTAGCTCGTGTAATGGCAACATACATTAAACGTCTCTCTTCTTCTAATTCTTCTTTTGATACATCATAACCACCAAGCGGGAAAATATTATCCTCTACTCCGTAAATAAATACTAATGGAAATTCTAATCCCTTAGCCGCATGGATTGTCATCATTTTTACTGCGTTTTCTTTCTTTTGTTTTTTACCTGAGGATAAGGCAATATTATTTAATATTAAACATAATTTATCATAGGCAGTCAAGGTTTGATTGAGAAATAAACCTTGTTCATTTAAATCTTCCTCAACATCTAGGGTTAAGGTTTTAAATTCTTCTAAGTTCTCAATACGACTATTGGCTTCTTCTGTATTTTCTAGCTTTAACGTATGTAAGTAATTGGATTTGTCTAAAACAAGGTCAATAAAATCATTAATATCTATATCAACTAATTGACTTTGTAGAAATTCAATCATTTCAACAAAACCTAATAAACTTGTTTTTGCTCGATTAGATAAGGTATTTATTTCTTTAGCAGCATCAAATAATGAAATACCTTCTTCAAATGAATAACGTTTTAAAGATTCTAATGTAGAATTTCCAATTCCTCTTCTAGGTTCATTAACAACACGTAAAAAAGAAATATCATCATTTGTATTTACAATTAGTCTTAAATAAGCGCCTAAATTTTTAATTTCTTTACGGTCAAAGAAAGACACATTTCCAATAATTTCATAATCAATTTTATAACGATTAAGAACTTTTTCTAACGCTAAACTCATCGCGTTTGTTCGATATAAAATCGCAATATCATTTAATTGGTAATGATCTTGTTTTAATTTTTCCGTAATCTTTTGTGCAATATACTCAGTTTCAACATCACTACTAACCGCACGATAATAAACAACCTGCTTGTTAAGATCTTGTTTATTACTCCATAATTTTTTGACAAACTTTCCACTAGAATAATTATTTTTAATAACACAATTTGCACAATCTAATATGTTTTGATAAGAACGATAATTTTGTTCTAAATAAATGGTTTTGACTTGTACATTACTATTATTAAAATCTTTTTCAAACTCTAAAATATTTCTAATATCAGCACCACGCCAACTATAAATTGATTGGTCAGAATCACCAACCGCAAAAATATTATGATGTCTTTGCGCAAGTAATTTAACAATTTTAAATTGGGATAAATTGGTATCTTGATATTCATCAACTAATATAAATTGAAATTTATGTTGGTAAAAATTTAAAATTTCTTTATCTCTTTCAAACAAACGCAAGGTTAACATGATTAAATCATCAAAATCTAACGCATTAGCTTGCATTAATGCTTCTTGATACTTTTTATAAACTCTATTGACGATCTCAGTATAATCATCTTTAACATATTTTTTAAATTGCTCAGGAAAAACACACTCATTTTTCGCGTTAGAAATCGTATTTGCAATGCGTTTTGGTGGATAATGTTTTGAATCAATATTTAAATCACTTAACACTTTTTTAATGGCACTATTTGTATCATTACTATCATAAATTACAAAATTATGACGATAACCTAAAACATCAATATCTTGACGTAAGATATAGACACATAAAGCATGAAATGTTGATATATGCATATTTTTTGCTTTTTTCCCAACCAAAGAAATAACCCGTTCTTTCATTTCCTTAGCTGCTTTATTCGTAAAGGTAATCGCTAATATACTCGTTTCGCTAATCTTTTTTTCTTCAATTAAATTAGCAATACGATGAGTTAATACTTTTGTCTTCCCACTTCCAGCACCTGCCATCACAAGCATCGGACCTTCATAATGGTTAACGGCTTCAAGTTGTTGTGGATTTAAATTTTCTAATATTTGATTCATGATATCACCTTTTCTTAACGTTTTCTTAATTATATCAAACATCCGTTTGCATTACTATCATTTTATAATATTTTTTTGATTTCATCTCTTTTAGACGACCTTATAATTATAACAAAATTCCTTATAATAATAAATGATGAAATAAAAAAAGGAAGAAACCAATGGATATTAGTCAAATTTTAAAACTAAACATTAATTATAATAACATACTTATTAAAATCTTACAGGTTATACTGATTCTAATTGCTACAATGATAAGCTATTACTTAATTGGTATAATCATTAGAAGAATTTTTTCCTTATCTTTAAAAACAATTCGTTTTAACCGTACAGAACTCATTCGTAGGCGTCAAAAAACATTAGAGAAAATTGTCTTAAGTTTATGGCGTTATTTTGTCTATTTTGTCACTTTTTTAATTATCTTATCAACCATAGGAGTTAATATACAAACCATACTAGCAGGTGCTGGTATATTAGGTGTTGTTGTCGCTGTTGGAAGTCAAAATTTAATGAAAGATTTCTTAGAAGGATTTTTTAATGTCTTTGAAGATAATATTTCAGTCGATGATTATGTCGTAATAGACAATGTCGAAGGAAACATAATTGACATTGGTTTAAGGACTCTTAAAATAAAAAGTTTTACAGGTGAAGTTCATATTATTCCTAATTCTAAAATCGGTCATATTATAAATTATTCACTTGATGATGGTAAAGCACTTGTAGATATTCTTATTGATTATGAGTCAGATCTAAATAAAACAATGGAAGTCATTAAAAAATCTCTACTTCAAATTAAGGAAGCTAATACAAACATCTTGTCAATCCCTCTCATATTAGGTGTTAATCAACTTCAAAAATTAGGTTTTGAAGTAAGGATTATGTGTCAAACCGTTAGAGAAACTCATTGGGGAGTCCAACGTTATATCCGTGAAGAACTTTTAAAAGCATTTAAAAAAGAACAAATTAATATTGGAGTTAATCAAATAAAAATCAAAGGTGAAAAAATAGATAAAAATATATAAATACAAGAAAAGACGACTCAAAGGAAATCCTTACAAGTCGTCTTTAATAACATTCTATTTTATTTTAAACGAACTTTTTAATGAAACAATACGATTGAAGACAATTTTATTATCCAATGTGTCTTTTGGGTCAACCACAAAGTAACCATTACGAGTAAATTGGAATCTATCATAAGGTTTTACATCTTTTAATTCTGATTCAATAAATCCATTTAATACTTCTAAGCTATTTGGATTTAATTTCTCAATAAAAGGTAAGCCTTTTGATTCATCATTTTCAATTGTTAAGTGGTCATATAATCTAATCTCACATGGTATATTATGATTAGCATCAACCCAATGAATGGTACCTTTTACTTTTCTGCCAGTAAAACCTGTTCCTGATTTAGTTTCAGGATCATAAGTAGCATGTATTTCTTTAATATTTCCATTTTCATCTTTAATGACATCCGTACATTTAATAAAATAGGCATGTGCTAATCTAACTTCATTCCCTGGATAAAGACGACGATATTTTGGAATTGGAACTTCCATAAAATCCTCTTGTTCAATATATATTTCTCTTGAGAAAGGAATTTTTCTAGTTCCCATATTTTCTACTTCTTTATTAATTGGTTCCTCTAAATATTCAACTTCACCTTCAGGATAATTGGTAATCACAACTTTTAATGGTTTTAAAACAGCCATTGTTCTTGGTGCTTGTAATTTTAAATCTTCACGGATGTAATGTTCTAGTTGTTGATAATCAACAATACCATTTGATTTTGATATCCCTATATCAAACACAAAGTTCTTAAGCGCGTCTTTGGTATAACCTCTTCTACGCAACCCTCTAATGGTTGCTAAACGAGGATCATCCCATCCATCAACTAATTTATCTTGAACAAGTTTTCTAAGATTTCTTTTTGATAAAATCGTATTAGAAAGGTATAATTTTGAATACTCAATTTGTGTTGGAACATGTTCCATTTCACATTCTCTAACAAACCAATCATATAATGGTCTATGATCTTCAAATTCTAAAGAACACATAGAATGAGATATTCCTTCAATTGCATCAGATAAAGGATGAGCAAAATCATACATTGGATAAATACACCATTTATCACCTGTATTATGATGTTTACTATAGGTGATTCGATATATAATCGGATCTCTTAAATTAATATTCGGACTAGCCATATCTATTTTAGCCCGTAAAACCTTAGATCCTTCTGTAAATTCTTTATTTTTCATTCGTTCAAACAAATCTAAGTTCTCTTCAATCAAACGATTTCTATAAGGAGAATTTATACCAGGTTCAGTTAGTGTCCCCCTGGTTTCCCTAATTTCTTCAGGGGTTTGATCATCAACATATGCTAAACCCTTTTTTATTAGTAGTATCGCTCTTTTATACAGTTCATCAAAATAATTTGAGGCCCAGAATAAATTTTCCCATCTATAACCTAACCACTCAATATCCTCTTTTATCGCATTAACAAATTTTAGATCTTCTTTTACTGGATTGGTATCATCAAAACGTAAATTAGTCTTACCTCTAAACATCTTTGCTGTTTCAAAATGAAGTGCTATACCTCTCAAATGACCAATATGCAAGCATCCATTTGGTTCAGGTGGAAAACGCGTGATAACTTCATTGTATTTACCTGTTTCAAGATCTTCTCCTATTATTGTTGATATAAAATTCGATTCAAATGTTTTCTCCATTGTATCGCCTCCAGAATATTCATTTAATTATTATAACATGATAATTATTAAATGACTATAACTATTTCTAAATAATTTTATAGATGAATTCTGTGCCACTTGCATATTTTTGATACAAATCCATGCACAATTTAATATCTTCAATTAAACCTTTTTCACCATTAAAAGATATAATAAAAATCAAAACTTTTTTGGTTTCATTTGTAATCATCGTTCTCATGGTATCGCTTGTAGGCGTCCCAAATGGTCCAATTTGATCACAATAGACCGGAATATTTTCAATATTTATATTACCACGACCAATACCTTCATAAGCTTCATTTTGACCAATTCGTATCAAAATATCTCCTTCAATTTTATCCTCATCTAAGACAGCAACAGAACGCATGGTTTTTAAGGATAAGATATTTCCTAAATCTACGACATCATTGATACGATATAACTCATTTCCTTTAACTATACGTCTAAATAAAGATTCAACTGCTAAACGATATCGACTAGGGTCTTTTCCTAGAAGTTTATATCCTTTACGTGCAGCTTCAATATTAGTAATTTTTAAAACATCACTTAATGAATAGTTTGTTTTTATTTCCTCTTGTAAAGCAAAAATGATTTCATTTAAAAAACTCGTTTTTTCTACAGAACAGGTAAAAGAAATTACTCCTACTTTAAATTCTTTAACGGTATGTTTCAATTCTTCAGCTATATTAATTTTCTTCATTGTATCACCTTTATTATTTTATCTCATAATGATAAAGTTATTTTATAACCTATTCAATAATGAATAAAAAATAGGATATTCAATAATGACTATTGGATATATCCTATTTTTATATTGATTAATAGAAATTATTATAATAGATATAACCTAAATAAATCGTTAATCCTAGCGTACCTGCTTTAAGTAAAAACTGAAAGAAAAGCAACCAATGATATTTTTTTCTAAAATCAATGATTTTCTTTTCAACATGTTGAGAATAACCTGTCAATTTCTTAAGTACAACATTAGGATCAAATATTTTTTTAATTTTAAAACTTTTTTTATTATGTGCATTAGTCGTTTTTAATAAATGACGTTTCACTTTTTTATGTTGAGTTACGAAGCCATCGAAAATCTTTTTAAATTCATCATTTATAAATACTTCAGCATTACTCCCTACTTTTCTTAATATATCGAAATACGTCCTTAATAATATAATATACAATACAGTAATCAACGATAAATAAATTAAAATAATCAAGAGATTAAAATATAAGGGGGTTTCAATCATAATATAAAAATTAGTAATATAATCTTTAATAAAAGGAGTTTTTTTCAAATAACTAACTCTTTTACTTAAGAATATAGAAATAATGCAAATAAGTGAAAACAAGTAAACAAACATAAAGCGTATTTTTTTAATTTTTTTACTCTTTATTTCAGTAGTTTTTTCTAACATCATTTTCTTTTGAAATTCAATGTTTTCTTTAAAATCTTTATCCCAATACTTAACTAAATCTTTCACAATTCTTCTTCTTTTACCTTTGCGAATCTTTTTGTCTTTAACAACTTCACCTAATACTCTAGAGTTAACTAATTTTTTATGATAAAAGTAAACTTGTTCTAAAGTTGTAATCTCTACTTGTGTATCTTTAGAAAAGTAAGGATTAAAAGGGGTATAAACTTTTAATTTTCTTTTCATTGCTTCTTGTGCTAAAGTATCATTTGGGTTAACTTTAATTTTACCCATTAACATCACCTACTTCGCTCAATGAATCCTTAATTGCCTGAACTCTTTCATCATCACTATTTTTAAACATCTCATTAAAATAGTCTTCTAAGACATCCACTACTTCTTTTTCCATGAGTGGACGATTTGTATCGGGTTGATCAGTTATTAAATATTCAAGATAAGATTGAATGTCTCCATCCTCATCATCAGTTAAAGCATACATCAATTCAATAAAGAAATCTTCTGTGATAATGACTTTATTAAATGCATCATCTATACTACATACATTTTTATCACAATGCTTTGTTAAAAGATCTTGCATATCTTCTGCAGTATAAGTTTGCATAATACCATTTTCATCTGGTTTTAAAAGATATAATGGTATAACAATTTTAACAAGTGTTCGATAGATAGGTTCATCATCCATGAGTTTCATATTAGCTTCATCTAACAATTTAAACGTGTCGATTACATACATTGCCATTAAAGGTGTACGTTCTAATGGAGGCATAAAGTTAAAATTCTTTAAGGTTGAAGCAATTAACTTATATTTAAAAGGTAATTGTTCTGGCATTGTGTTCATAATTGGTTCATATATTTCTGTGTAGTTTTTAACGAATTTTCCAATTGAAACTAACTTTTGGTCTAACTCATCATTATCTAATTGATATAATTCAAAGAATAAACCCTCTGTATTTTCATTCGCATGATCTATAACTAATTGATCAATAATTGTTTTCATATTATCATCATTTAATAAATTAGCGATATCATAACTTCCACCTAAAGTTTCTTTTAGCCATTTATTAACGACTAAGTAGATTTCTGATGATTTATGGGCTTTTTCTAAAGTAGATTTCATACTAATATCATCTGTATGATTGTAAATATAATCATACTTATCATTAAAGGCTTCGATTAATTCATCATTTGTTAAATTAGATAAATCGACATCATCTTCACTTACCCACATAATAAGTCCCTTATAAGGAAGAATAGAACTTAATTCTTCGCTCATACATTGTGATGGATCATTAACATATGCATGTAATAGTGGATACTGACCAGTTCCAGGTGTATATTCACAAGTATTATCAACTTGTTGTTCATATCCATCTAAAGTCGTTTCTAAATCAGTAACAACATTGTAATATTCTTTTAATTTATTGACATCAACAACCTCCATAAAAGTAGATAGTGAGTTAGAAGCATTTAATACTGGTTGTGATGAATTTACTAAACGACCTATCTGTGTGTATGGTGGTGGATACTTTAAAACAAGATTCGTAGAAAATTGATTCGTAGATGTAAATCCTAAGATAAAAAATGGGAGTATCAAAATTGATATAATAACATAAAATCTGATAATCGCAATTAATCCACCTAGTTTATTATTAAATTTTCCTAATTTATAGGTAACAATCTCAGATTGAATTCTTTTTTGAACAAATTTTATAATTAATCCGATGATAAGATATGTTCCAAAAAAGGCTATAAAAGTAGATAAAAACATAATAAATGTATTAAAATAAGCCATGCCATTTATAAAGCTAACTTTTTCAATTAATTTTTTAAATTGACCAGATTTGTAAATCCATCTTGAGATTGGACCACCTAGGTAAAAAACAACAATAAAGGGTATGTATATCTTAATTAATTTAATTAATTCGACATTAGCACCTGTTATATATCCTATCATAATAAATGTTATCATGATGAGAATAAACAATATATCGAAATTTAATCCTAAAGTAACCACAAGAAATCCCCCTTACTTTATTTAATTAAATTTATTATAGCAAAATTTACCATAATATAAAAGGATAAATCTATATAAAATATAAAAAGACAGATAACATTTTGTTTCACTGTCTTTCACTAAATATCAATAAATATTAATGAGATTCTATATTATGATTATTGTGTAAAACATTTTTTTTAATAAAAAATCTTGTATATTCTTCGATTTTATTTTAAAATAATAAGACAATCTTATAAGGAGAGCACGAATGAATAAAAAATTAAACATAGTAACTATTCTAACTAGTATATTCATCACATTTGTATTAATTATTATTGCTGTTAAATTTACGTTACATTTTAGACCTCTATATTATTTTGATATTAATTATTTAGATATTCCAAAAGCAGCACAAATGCCTAGATCTGAAATCATTAGGAATTACGATGCCCTCATTGATTATCTTAAGACTTTTAACCATGATGAGTTAAAATTACCTACCTTACCAATGAGTGAACGTGGTAAAATTCATTTTGAAGATGTTAAAATTCTTCTTCAAAAATTAGATTATATCTTGTATTTTTCTCTTGTATTATCACTTATTGGTATTTTTTATATAAATAGATATAAAGATTATTTATTTTTGAGGTACACTTCATTTCTATTGATTGGAATCCCATTTGTCCTTATTTTCCCTCTATTATTTAACTTTAATGAAATTTTTACTTTTTTTCATCAATTGACCTTTAGAAATAATCATTGGTTATTTGATCCTGTAACAGATCCCATCATATATTTATTACCTGAAAGGTATTTCATGCATACCGCAGTTCTATTATTAATCATCATTGCATTAGAAAGTATATTAATGAATTACTTATATCATCTTCATTTAAAAAGATATATGTAAAAAAGAGGACCATACCGTAAGTATGGTCCTATCTTTTTTACATCATATCCATTCCACCCATATTAGGTGCTTGTGGAGTACTATCTTCTTTTGGTAATTCAACAACAGCAGCTTCTGTTGTTAAGAATGATGAAGCTATGCTCGCAGCATTTTGTAATGCGGTACGAGTTACTTTCGTAGGATCAACAAGACCAGCTTCAAACATATTCACAAATTTATCTTGTAATGCATCATATCCTTCATCTGGAGCTAATTGTTTTAATTTATAAACAACTACTGATCCATCAAGACCAGCATTCTCAGCAATTTGTCTTACTGGTGCTTCTAAAGCATTTAACACAATATTAACACCTGTTAATTCATCACCAGTTGTTTTTATTGCAGAAATGGCATTAAATACATTCATTAATGCTGTACCACCACCAGCAACAATTCCTTCTTCAACAGCAGCACGTGTTGAATTTAAAGCATCTTCAATTCTTAATTTACGCTCTTTTAATTCAGTTTCTGTAACAGCTCCAACTTTGATAACTGCTATTCCACCTGATAATTTTGCTAAACGTTCTTGTAATTTCTCTTTATCATATTCTGAAGATGTTTCGACGATTTCAGAACGAATTTGATTAATACGATCTTCTAATGCTTCCTGTGAACCAGCACCCTCAACAATAGTCGTGTTATCTTTTGTGATAATAACTTTACTAGCCCGACCTAATTGAGCGATGTTTGTTTGTTTTAACTCATATCCCAAATCAGAGGTAATAAATTCTGCACCAGTTAAAGCAGCAATGTCTTCTAATAAACGTTTACGTCTATCCCCAAATCCTGGAGCTTTAACAGCAACTGCTTGGAAACTACCACGTAATTTATTAACAACAAGAGTTGCTAATGCTTCTTGTTCTACGTCTTCAGAAATGATTAAGAAAGGTTTTGATTCTTGAACAATTTGTTCTAAGATTGGTAAGATTTCTTGTAGATTAGAGATTTTACCATCTGTAACTAAAATATATGGATTTTGTAATTCAGCAATCATTTTATCTGAATTAGTAACCATATAAGGAGAAAGGTAACCACGATCAAATTGCATTCCTTCAACGACTTCTAATTCAGTTTCTAAACCACGAGATTCTTCTAAAGTAATAACACCTTCGTTACCCACTTTTTCCATTGCCTCAGCAATTAATTGTCCAACCTCTTCATCACCAGCTGAAATTGCAGCAACTTGAGCAATCTCTTCTTTACTTTGAATTT
Organism: Mycoplasmatota bacterium; assembly: GCA_018394295.1. Classification (NCBI taxonomy): domain Bacteria; kingdom Bacillati; phylum Mycoplasmatota; species Mycoplasmatota bacterium. Next base: position 818,608 of record CP074573.1, on the reverse strand, counting down.
TACGAGATATTTTTTGAAGTTCTTCTGTAGCCACTTTGATTGCTTTATCAATTCCACGACGAACAACCATCGGATTAGCTCCAGAAGTAATATTTTTTAATCCTTCTTTGATCATCGCTTGTGCTAAAATCGTTGCTGTTGTCGTTCCATCACCAGCGATATCATTTGTCTTAGTTGCAACTTGAGCAACTAATTGAGCTCCCATATTTTCATATTTATCTTCTAATTTAATTTCTTTCGCAATTGTTACACCATCATTTACAATCATCGGTGCAGAAAAACTTTGTTCTAATACAACATTACGTCCTTTTGGCCCTAATGTTACTTTTACTACATCAGCAAGTTGATTCACTCCGTCTAACATTTTACGACGTGCATCTTCGCCGAATTTAATTTCCTTTGCCATTTATATTCTCTCCTTTCAATTAATTTAAAATAGCTAAAATGTCTTTTTCATCAACAACCAAATATTTTTTTCCATCTATTTTTGTTTCAGTTGCTGCATACTGAGAATAAATAACTTTGTCATCAACCTTCACATCAAATTCTTCTCTTTTTCCATTTTCTAATTTTTTGCCAGTCCCTATTGCAACTACCTTAGCAAAATTTTTCTCTTCATTTACATTGTCTGGTAAAATAATACCACTTAATGTTTTCTTCTCAACTTCTAATTTTTCTAAAAGTACTCTTTGTCCTAAAGGTTTAATCATTCGTACAGTACCCTCCTTTAATAAGTCTTGTTAGCAGTCATGATATTCGAGTGCTAATCACATATATAATTATACATATATATTATATTTTTGCAAGGTTTTTTTATACATTTTTTTCTATTTTTTCTCCATAAACTGTAAAAAGATTATTTTATAATTTATAAAATAATCTTTTTACAACAATAATCAACGTTAATTAATTATCCTATTATTTATTGATATTTGTTTTTAACAAAAAACAAAAATGATTGTAATTCATTCAACAAATCAACATCATATACATATACGTTTCTTGACACATTTAAACTCATAGATGAAAAATTAAAAATACCTCTAATACCACTTGATTCTAATCTTGCTGCTATCTCATTCGCATTTTTTGGAGGCACTGAGACAATAGCGATTCTAATTTTATTCTCTTTAATTATTTCTTCTAGTCTATCAATATGAACAACTTCGACACCACTATAATTTTTTCCAATTACTTCATGAGAGATATCGAAAGCATGACTTATCTTAATTGGATTAATACTATTTTTTGTCTGTGATTTCATTACATTATACTGTAAAAATGCTTTACCTAAGTTACCTACACCAATTAAGACACATTGTTCAACATTATTTAAATCTAAAAAATCATTTAATGCATTTAATACTACATCTACTTCATAACCATACCCTTGTCTTCCTAATTCTCCTATATACGAAAAATCTCGACGTATTGTCGCGGGATCAATCTTCAACATTTCACCAAGTTGAGATGACAATATTCTTTCTATACCTTGCTCGTGCAAGCTTTCAAAACAGCGACGATAAAAAGGGAGACGCTTAACAGTTGCTTTTGAAATTTTATACATGTTAACACCACCATTATTATTTTTTTCACAACCTTTTAGTAATAATATATCACTATTTATTTTAAAAGTAAATTAAAAGATACTTTTTCTGCTTATTATTACCAATAAAAATGATTAATGTTTTTAAAACTTACGAAAGTATGCTAAAATAGAGTGAGAAATTTTAAAGGTGATATATATGAATTTAATTACAGTTAATCATTTAAAGAAATCATTTGGCGTAACATCTATATTAGATAATATAAATCTAAGTTTAAATAGTCATGGTAAAATGGCAATTGTAGGTCGAAATGGAGCTGGAAAATCTACTTTAGTTAAAATCATCTGTGGATTAGAGACCTATGATAGTGGTAATATCTATCTTTCATCCAATCTAAAACTAGGTTATTTTTCACAAGATAGTTTAATCAATTCTGAGGAAAAAGTTATTGACGAGATGAGTCTTGTTTTTGATAAACAAATTACTTTAAAGAAAAAATTAGACAAACTTGCTAACCAATTAAATACTACTTCTGATGAAGAAACACTCACAAAATATACGAATATGCTTCAAACATTTGAAGAAATTGGTGGATATACCTTTGAGTATCATATCGAAACAATTCTAAATAAATTTGGTTTTAAAGATTATTATCATCATCAAGTAAATCAATTAAGTGGTGGTCAACGTACGAGACTTGCACTGGCAAAATTATTGTTAAGTGAACCAGATTTATTAATCCTCGATGAGCCAACAAATCATTTAGACCTTGAAACAGTAGAGTTTTTAGAAAACTTTTTAAAATCCTATAAGCATGCAATTATCATTATTTCTCATGACCGTTATTTTCTAAATCAAGTAGTTAATCAAGTTTATGAAATTGAGTTTAATCAAGGTTTTCTATATAAAGGTAATTATGATAGCTATCTTACTCAAAAAAATGAACGTTATGAACATATGAAAAAACAATTTGATTTACAACAAAAAATGATTCAAAAAGAACAAGAATTTATTAATAAAAATATTGTTAGGGCTACGACATCCAGTCGAGCAAAATCAAGAAGAAAAAAATTAGAAAAAATAGAGGTTCTAGAGAATCCAAATGTTGATAATAAAAATATAAAAGTCAATTTTGACTTTTCAAGAAATACAGGAAATATCGTTTTAGATGTACAAAACCTTTCCATCGGTTATGAAGAACCCTTTTTAAATAACATTGATTTTCTAATAAAAAAAGGAGAAAAAGTAGCCATCCTAGGGCCAAATGGTATTGGAAAATCAACCTTATTAAAAACACTTAATAAAGCAATCAATCCACTTGGTGGGAATATTAAGTATGGGGCAGGTGTAAATATTGCCTATTTTGATCAAGATTTAGCAATGTTACATTCTAATAACACAGTACTTGATGAATTATGGGATGAAAATAGGATGATGCTTGAAAAAGATATTAGAGGGGTGTTAGGTTCCTTCTTATTTACAGGTGATGATGTTTTTAAATGTGTAAATGATTTATCAGGTGGAGAAAAAGTTCGCTTAGCTCTATCTAAATTAACACTTGTTAAAGCGAATTTACTTATTTTAGATGAGGTTACAAACCATTTAGATATATTAAGTCGTGAAGTGTTAGAATCTGCTTTAATTAATTTTCCTGGAACTATTATTTTTGTATCCCATGACCGTTTCTTCATTAATCAAGTCGCAACTAGAATTATTGAAATTACAATTGACGAAGTAGTAGAATACATTGGTGATTATAATTATTATATAGAAAAGAAAAAAGAAGCAAATTTAATAGAAGAAACGAAGAAAGAAACAAACGCTAATCACTTCATGGAACAAAAAAAATTAAAAAGTGAACAAAAAAAGCGACAAAAAAAAATCGATAATTTAGAAGAAGAAATCGCTCAGCTAGAAGATGAATTACATCAACTAAAAATATATCAACAAACTGAAGAAGTTTATTCTGACTATCAAAAAGCACAAGATGTCCATGATACAATAGAGCATAAGCAAAAACAATTAGATGATAAAATCCATTCATGGACAGAATTAATAGAAGAAATTGATCAACTCTAGAAATAGCTAAAAGACACTAAATAGGTGTCTTTTTCTATTAACAGGCATAAATTCTACCATATATTGACATTTTCTTTGTTCTTATATAAAATATAGATAATTATTTATTTGGGAGGAGATTATGTAAAACTACTATAATTATAAATAATGTTACAAAATATTTTTTATTACATACAAAGGGGGGAAATATGCTTTATCAATTAAATCAAACAGAATACCATAAAGTTAAACATTTAGCCAAAGATATTTGTCATAATCAAGTGGTTGTTAATGCTGTGGTAGACGGAATGAGCCCAGGTGTTATTTTTGTAGATGATATAAATTTACCAAAATCAGCTTTAATTTATCCAAAGGATGGCTTTTATTATATTTTTTCAACTGAAAACCATACTACGTTTTTCCAATCATTAAATCAATTATTTTTTGAAGATTGGAAGGTTGATATTTTAGAACTATTTATTTACCCAGAACAGTTAATGAATGATTTGTCCTCGATATTAGGAAAAAAGAAATATATCATGTTAAATCGTAATGAATATCAATTAAATGAAAATTCATTTAAAAAAGTGAACGTAAAAAATCTAGAACCTAATCTTCAATTAAAAAAAATTACAAAAGATTTAATCAATGAATTCGATATTTCAATAAAGCCTTGGATGAATGAAGATTTCTTTTTAAACCATGGATTAGGTTATTGTATCATTAAAGAAAAACAAGTTATTTCAAAGTGCATAACCTGTTATCGTCACAAAAACCTAATTGAAATTGGCATTGATACAATTGAATCTTATCAAAAACAAGGTTTTGCAAGTATTGTTTGCCAGACTTTGATTACTGAGTCCCTAAAAAGAAACTTTCAAGTTATGTGGTCTTGTTGGGATTTTAATGAAGCATCTAATATACTCGCTAAAAAGATGGGATTTGAGTTCTCAAATCATAAAAAAGTTGTAATATGGGATCATTATATCGATAAAGAATAAAAAAAGCCTTATTTACAAGGCTTTTTCTTATTGTTTTTGTGTTCACCATTTTCTTCAAATAGACTGATTTGTTCTGATAAATTTTTATAAGGTACCCTTGCTGAGGGAACAACATTAGCTGAATATTTCAAGTGTGAATCTTGATCATCAAAAAAAATATCAGCACCAAAGGCATTTAAAATTTCAGCTTTACGTACACCGCCTAAAAAGAACATTTCATCTATTTTAACATCCCAAACTTTAAGTGTTCTGATTACTCTTTCATGTGCTGGAGATGACCTCGCAGTCACAAGTGCTGTTCTAATTGGTTTTTCATCTATAGGAAATAATTTTTGAATATGGGAGATTGATTTCAATAATTTTGCGAATGGACCTTCTGGTAAAGGTTTAGAGGCATTCATTTTTTCATGTTTGGCAAATGCTTCTAATCCCTCTTTTTGATAAATTCTCTCAGATTCATCAGAAAATAATACTGCATCTCCATCGAAAGCAATTCTTATATCATTATTTGTTTCTGAATATTCATACCCATAATTATAAATGAGACCAGCGGCAATATTTCCATTTATCGCATCTTGTACATCTTCGACATTTGTTGATAAAAATAAATTGACATTAAAGGCTTCAGCATATGGTTTTATAGGTATACCAGATGTTAAGGCTGCACGAGTAATATCTAAACCATAATGTTCTATTGAATTAAAAAAACGTAAGCTTGAGTTTGCACTATTTCTACTCATTATAATGACTTCAACTAATCGTTTATCTGGGATTAATTCATTAAGTCGTAATAAGTTTTTAACTAAGCGGAAACCTGGTCCAGGCTTTAAAATATCTTTTTCATGTTCACTTTGATAATTCAAATATTCTTCTAACCCTTTTGTTTCAAAAATCTTATTCTCAACTGATAAATCAAATAATGCACTTGAAGAAATGCCAACAACTAAATAACTAGTTAATTCATAAGCCATACTATCACTCCATTTTTTTGGATTATAATAATTATACTACATAATTATTATAATAATAAATAATATATAGAAAATTAATTGAAGATATCATCTTTCATACATACCTTTAACCCTTAATTCTTTATCTAACATCATCACTCTTCCTAATGATATAACACTGTCTAAATCAAAATTATCATCTATAATTAGTATATCAGCATCTTTGTTTTCTTTAAGATATCCTTTATTTGTTAAATCCAAAGCATCACTTACATTACTTGTTGCAAATTTGATACTTTTTTCAATCGATACATCATTATTAACAAGGTATTTAATTGTTTTTAGGATTCCATCACAACCTTGAACACCAATTTTTACTAATTTACCTGATGCGTCATATTTTGATCTACTTCCATTTCCATCGGAACTAAATGTGACATGATGAAGATCTTGTTCATCTATTTTAGTCAAATCAGATTTTAATCTCTCAAATGAAGAACCCACTGTAATGTCAATGTATCCACCTAGTGATAAAAACTTTAAAGCATCTGAAAATAATCTTTCATTTCTGTTTACATGCGTTGGTCTAAAGTGATTGATTGGGAGACTAGTTTCTGAAAGAATATCAAATATTGGTTGTAAACCTTTTTTGTCATTTCCCATATGCACAGTAATGATTCCAGGTTTAGAAGCAATCATGCTTGAAACCCTCACAATGGATGCTAATTTTTTCAATTCATCTTGATTAATCAAAGGTTCTCTATGATCAGATAAAGCTAATTTTACACCAATTATTTCATCGATGAAGGCGATATCCTTCCTTAAGTCTCCTGTTAAGGTTGGCGAGGGAAAATGATAAGCACCTGTTAAGCAATAAGCTGTAACCCCTTCTGTTTTTAAAGCCTTGGTTTTAGCAACTAATGTTTCAATTCCTTGTGTTAAAGAATCCGTTCCTAACATGCCAACGACTGTTGTTACACCACCTTTAATTAAATCAATAAAGGAAACCTCAGGTGTTCTTGTATGAAAACCTCCTTCTCCACCACCCCCTGTAATATGAATATGTTGATCAATTATACCAGGAATGGCTTTAAAGCCCTTTTTATCGATAACTAGTGCATCTGCATAATTAATGTTAGGTTCTATTTTAACAATTTTATCACCACAAATTAAAATATCTTGTACACCTTGATAAATAGGATCATAAACTTCAATATCCTTAATTAATTTAAAAATTGTATTTTTCATAAGGAACATCCCCTCTTTCTAGTTCTCTTTAAAATCTGAAAAGTTTAAATTTTACCTTCTGTTTTATTTTATGCAAATCACAACTTAATTTAACTTATCATATGATAAGTTAGTGTAATAAATGAGGTGAGGTGATGAGTTACAAGAATAAAAAAAAACAACAAATGAATAAAAAAGAAACTAATAATAAAAAAAGAAATTTAAATGACTTTATCGCAAATAATATACCAGATTTAGAAGAACTGATTGAAGATGAAGAATGCGAACCCCTTGATTTAAGAAACATCTGTTCTTTTTTATTAATTTTTACACCTGAGGAATTGACTATAATTGCGACTATTTTAGCAATAATTATTTCAAATTGTTTTACATATGAAGAAAAAGATGTTATTGGTTCTTTTTTATCCACATTAGCAAGTAATATATTTTTACTTGATTCACAAAAGTTCTTAATAGAAACAGCACAAGAAGAACAAAAATTAATTGAAGAACAATGTAAAGAAGCCCTCATTAGAGAACAAATTAAAAATCAAAAAGAAAAAGAAAAAAAAGAAATTGAAGATATAAAAAATCAACTTAAAAGAATTGAAGACCTATTAAATAAACAGTTAAATTTATAAATAAAAATATAGTCCATACTCATATATCTTTTTTTAAAATAAACGTTTTTTATTGAGTAAAATCATTTGATACCAATCAACTGAATATTTTAGAAATTAAAGTACAATTGGTATTATTTCACCACAATGTAAACATTTATTTCCATCTAATATAGATTTTTTTAATTGCCTTCTATCTAGGACTAACTTATGACAATTTGGACAATAAGTATTTTGGTCTTCATTAGGAATATTACCTAAATAGACATAATTCAAATACTCTTGTGCTATTTCTTTTGCTTCAAACATTTTTGTTAGTTTCGTTGGTTGTTGGTTCATTTTATAATTTGGATAATATCTTGTTAAGTGTAAAGGTATGTTTTTATTTATTTTTCCAATATATTTCGCAATCATTTCAATTTCTTCAATTGAATCATTTTTTTCTGTTACCATCAAAGTAGTCACTTCAACATGACAATATTTTTGAGCAATTTCAATTGTTTTTAAAACTGGTTCTAAATCTGCTTTACATATTTCACGATAAAACCTAGAATCAAATGCTTTTAAATCAATATTTAAGGCATCAATAAATGGTAATAATTTTTCCAATGGTTTAGGATTTATATAACCATTTGTCACCATCACAATTGACTTATCATTTTCTTTTGCTTTCATATTCAAAGCCATATCATAAATATATTCATACCACATAAATGGTTCATTATAAGTAAATGCGATACCAATATTATTTTCTACAGTATCAACTAATCTTAATAGTTCGTCACACTTAATATAATCAGATTTTGCCCTAATTTGAGATATTTGATAATTCTGACAAAAACTACATTTCATATTACACCCAAACGTCCCAATCGATAATATTTTACTACCTGGTTTGAAATGATATAGTGGTTTTTTTTCAATAGGGTCTAATGCAATTGAAGTTGTTTCCCCATAATTAATCGCAAACAACTGTTGATCAATATTTTTTCTTGTTTGACATAATCCAAGCTGTCCTTCACTAATTAAACAAAACTGTGGACATAGTTGACACCTAATTTTATTATTTTCTACTGACGAAAACATGGTTTTACGAGTCAATTAAACTTCACCTTCAATGTGACGTACTACTTTAAAACGCTCAATATCAAAATGATTATTAGGGTCAATCCCTGCTTTTTGACAAGCAATTTCTAATTGTTCACTAACGGTATTTACACCCTCTAAATTAGGTAACAATAGTCCTCTTTTTCTTCCAAAACTCACTATAACACCATAAATCTTAGGGTCAAGATCTTCTATACTAGCTTTTTTTGGTTCACTTAATACATCAACCGATATATCAATCTCTTTTAATTCTTTCTCCTCAAGTGGACTAAACCGTGGATCTTCAAATGCTGCTTCAATCGCATTATGTATTATTTCTTCAGCTAAAGTTGATTTAGTTGGTAAAAAAGTACCAATACAACCTCTTAAACTTCCATATTTCTTAAGAGAAACAAATACACCAGCATGCTTATTTATTAATTCCTCAGGAATATCTTCTGGAATATCCATAATTTTTTCATTTTCAAAGTAGTAGACAAGACTGTGTCGTGCTAGTCTTACATAAATATCAGAATTTTGCATTTTAAAAATAAATTTATTTTTTTCATTTTTCTTTAATTTAGCTAATAAATTCACACTATAGTTATCATCTTGATTATTTTTTTGAAAAGACATAACACCATATCCAACACCAAAAGGTCCTTCATATGATAACTTCTTCCCGTTGAATTGACCCATCGCTCCTAATAACATTAAAATAGAACGGAACCCACATTCTCCTGCTTCTTCAATATCAATTTTATCCATATTAAATATTTCTAATGAATCACCAGTTTCTAAATAGTTGAGAATTTTATCATCGAAGATTGATCCTTTAGCTGAATATGTATAAGGTCCTTCATCACTTAATCGATGGGATAAATCACCACTTGCGATGATAACAGCTTTATGATTGGTTTGTGAGATGGCTTCTTTTATTAACATCCCAAAATGATATAGTTCAATAAAAGAAAGCATACCATAAGTAATATGAACAATCTTATAATTTTTATAGAATTGGTTAATATAATATAGCGGAACAATACTGCCATGGTCTAGTTCATATTTTCTATTATAATTATTTAAAAATTTCTCTGTAGTACCTACTGTTTGAATATCAGTCAATTTAGCTAAATTCATTATCTTTTCAGTTAATACTAAGTCAATATCTAGCTTCATATTAACACTTGGTGCATTAAATCGTGATAAATTACCTTCAATTAATTTCTCATGACTTAAAGCAATGGCGTCACTAAAAACTGGTCCATGGGGAGTAATCATAATAATCGTTTCTGGCGCTAATTGACTAATTTCTTTTCCAATAAACTTACATGCATCAATCGTGTTATGAATTTCTTGTTCTTCTCCTTTACCAATCTCAGGTATCGCTATTGGGGGATGTGGCAGTAAGTAATAACCTAAACAATGGTTCATTTAATCACCTCTTATAATAATAAAAATCCACAATATAATGATTATTGTGGTAAATGTTGGTTGTATTGTATGCAAGTTTATAAGATATTCTTATAAATTAATCATTATTATTTAAGTAATCCTAAGGTAATGAATTAATTATAACCATCACCTTTATTTCATATACTTAATTATACCATAAAAATGACGATTTTTCTAATTTCAAATATCTCTAAATATCTTTATAAATATTCAATATTTTTAACCACACAATTTTCACCTAAATGAATGTTTTTAGCTTTTAAAGAATTAATCAATGCATTGTCTAAATGCACCTCATAAGCTAATACGCTATTAATTTGTATAATATGATTTTTCGGCTTAATATTAACCATAGAACCTATCACTTAATTTAATTTTCCATTTGAACTATCCTTAAAATCAATTGTTTGAGAACGAATTGTACCAGATGAATAGATGGTGCCATCGACTATTAATTGAGCAGTATCTAAAAAATCAATATCTGCGACTCCTTTTAATTCAATTTGATTAGCATTTAATTTACCGTTTCTCACTTTAATTTCATTTTTTACAATGAGTTGATTTGTATTTATATCTTGATAAAAATAAGCTGAACCTAAAATCATTACTTCCAAGGCAATAACCGGCTTATAAAAAGATGATATTCCAGAAATAAATAACTTATTTGATTCTAGTTTTCCTTCAAAAGTTGCTTCATGATAAATCTCTATCAATTGACACTTTAAGTATTCTAAAACAGATAATTGATCAAAAATTCTGATTTCATTATATACACCACCTTTTAAACGTTTAGGATTTAATATATTCAAATTATTCATTTTATCACCTACACTTCTTCTATTTATAATATATCATAATTAGATAATATTTGCTTGCATAATACTCCATACATATTTCTTATTAAGATGTATTCATTCTAATGATAATTAAATATATATAATAAAAAAAATATCACCCTTACTAATTTAAGGGTGATATATCTTTTTTACAAATATTTTTTAATATCTTCTACTGATAAAACACTTCCTGATGCTTTTAGTACCTCATCAACAACAAGTGCTGGCGTTCTCATTACACCATAAGAAACAATGTCTTTATAGTCTGTAACTTTTTCAAAATTAGCCTCAATTCCTAATTCAGCCACAGCTTTCTTAGCGTTTTCCTCTAATTTTTTACAATTAGCACATCCTGAACCTAAAATTTTAATAATCATTTAAAATTCCTCCTTATATATAATTTATATTACTTAGATTAAGTTATATAATTCTAAGACATTAAATAGATAACCCATAAATATAATTCCAATAGTCGTTATAACAATGAATATCCAAATTAATTTTGATTTGATGACTCTTCGTAACAACATCATCTCAGGTAGAGATAGAGCAGTTGTTGCCATGACAAATGACATTGACGTCCCAATTGCCATTCCTTTATCTACCAAAACCTCAGCTAATGGTAAGGTACTCAGTGCATTAGAATATAGCGGTACAGCCATAATTGTAGCGATTATGACAGCCAATGGATTTTCTGGTCCTGCAACCTTTACTAGATAATCGTCAGGTAACCATCCATGCATAAATGCACCGATTCCTATACCAATTAAAATCCATAAGTATACTCTTTTGAAAATACTTTTTGTTTCAGTTGATGCGAAATGAAAACGTTGTTTTTGACTCATATCTGGGACAATAGTCTCTTTAGCGTCTATATCATAAACAAAACTTTCTACATACTTTTCAAGATGGAATTTATCAATTATATACCCACCAATAATCCCAATTAATAAACCAGCGATTACATAGATGAGTGTTACTTTCCATCCAAATTTAGATAATAACAAAATAAATGCTGCCTCATTTATAATAGGAGAGGCAATTAAAAAACTAAAGGTAGCACCTAAATTTACCCCTGAACTGACAAAACCAATAAATATTGGAACACTTGAACAAGAACAGAATGGAGTCACAACACCAAGTAAAGCACCAAGTATATTTCCTCGAATGCCTTTCACTTTTTCTAACATAACCTTTGTTTTTTCTGGTGGAAAATAACTTCTAATATAGGAGATCATAAAAATCATAATAGATAACAAAATAATGATTTTAATTGTATCGTAAATAAAGAAATGAACACCAGCACCTACCTTATCTTCTACAGATAATTTAAATACTTTTTCAACTAATAATTTTATAAGTTCTGATAACCAATCCATTTTTAGAATTTGATCATTGAACCATGAATTAATAAATACTGACATAACTTACCTCCTGTTATTTACTTAAACATCTTGTTAGATAGTTTTCAGCATTTTCACAATTTTTCATATCTTGTTTCAAGAGTGTATACTGATCAATCGATGTTATAATCCCTTGCAATATATTTAGATATAGGTCATTGTTTAAATTCAATTCGTAAAATATAAATTGTTCTTGTCTTTCAACTTTAACAAATCCTAAATCTCTTAATTTTGCTAAATGTTTAGAAATCTTTGGTTGTGATTCATTCATAATACCTGTTAATTGACAAACACACAGTTTCTGATGATATAGCAAAACTAATATTCTTAACCTTGTTTCATCTGATAATATTTTGAAGAAATTTATCATTTCATTCATTATTCATCACTCCTTATATACTCATATGCGTATATACATATATTATACCCTGCTTGTGTTTTTGTCAACAAAAAATGAAGACAAATTTTCATGTCTTCACTTTTTTGATTCTTTATTTTTAATGGCTTGTAAGACTCTCTCACAAGTTGCTGGAAAATCATAAATTCTAACACCAATCGCATCATAAATTGCATTAATAATAGCTGGTGCTGTAGGAAGCATGACTGGTTCACCAAGTCCTTTCGCACCATAAGGACCTGTATCTTCTAAATCTTCAATAAAATAGGTTTTTATATTAGGAACATCCTTACTTGTAGGGATAATGTAATCAGAAAAATTTCTATTTTTAATGACACCATTATCTAATTGTATTTCTTCCATAATTGCATAACCTATTCCCATCGCTGTACCACCTATCGATTGACCCTCAGCTAAGGCTGGATTAACAATCTTCCCTGCATCAAATATTGCCACAATATCAACAACATCCACTTTTCCTGTTTCATCATCTACTTCAACAACCGCTTTTTGTAAACCAAAAGTATAAGGCCAGTAAGGATCGCCTTGTCCTGTTTCTAAATTAACCTCTGATGAGGTTGCTTTAAAATATCCCTCAATTTTTGTTTCAATACCTTTCAAAATCATTTGTTGATATATTTGAATAATTACCTCTGAATCTTCAATCAAACTTATAGATTGATTTTCCATTGCTTTAATCATATTTTCTCTTAATTTTCTACAGGCATCAAGCACAGCATTTCCTGTATTATACGTTTGTCTACTAGCTGCAGCTGTTCCTGAATCATGCATCTTACTCGTATCATTATGTTGAATTTTGATAAGCTCTTTTTTAACACCTAACGCCTCAGTTGCTATTTGCCACATAACACTATGACCACCTGAACCTACTTCTGAAACTCCTACATTTATTATAATACAACCCTCTTGTTTAATGAGGGCTGTCGCTCTTGATTCATCTGGAAAACCATTACCATAACCTGTTCCATAAAACATGGATGCATAACCAACGCCTCTTCGTTTCATCTTTCCACTTCCTTAAAGATCTATTTTATCTATATCAGCTATTTTTTCTATACACTTTTTCATCCCTACACTGCTTGTTAGCTTTTGACCTGTAGCCGTAATACTCCCTACTTCAAAAGCATTCATAAATCTAAAAATCAAGGGATGTATATTTAATTTTTCAGCTAATATGTCCATTTGACTTTCATATGCCAAAGGAACCTGTGTAGCGCCAAATCCTCTCATAGCACCACAATAAGGATTATTCGTATAAACAGCTAAAGCTTCTATATCTACATTCGGAATGACATATGGACCAGATGCATGAACAGCTGCTTTTCTTAAGACATTCATTCCCCAGGATGCATAAGCCCCGGTATCACCATATATTCTCACCTTTAAGGCACAAAGTTTACCATCTTTTCTAACTCCTGTTTTATAATACATCTTCATTGGATGGCGTTTACAATGAGAAATCGTAGATTCTTCTCTTGAATATAATATCTTCACTGGTTTTTTTGTGATATAAGCGGCGATTGCTGCATGACACTGAGGATTGATATCTTCTCTTCCTCCAAAAGCACCACCAATTGCAGTATTGATTATCACGACTTTATCTTCATCGATATTCATACAACGAGCAACCTCTTCACGGTCATAATGAGGATACTGGGTAGCAACATAGACCGTTAAAACATCGTTATCATATTTTGCCACGGCTGCTTCTGGTTGCAAAAATGCATGTTCTGTCATTTGGGTGTTATACCAATTTTCAGCAACAAATTCTGCTTCTTCAAATCCATTTTCAATGTCACCAGTCTTTATTTTAATATCATACAATACATTACTTCCATCACCTAAAATAGGAGCGTCTTCTTTTAAAGCATCTTCAACACTAAAAACACCTTTATATTCTTCATATTCTACTTTCACTTGTTTCATGGCCTCATGAAGGGATGCTTTATCCGTTGCAACTACTAAGACAATTGCATCTCCTACTCTTTTAACCATATCTTTAACTAAAATCGGAGTATCTTTAAATATTACACCATGAGTGATTGCACCTGGTATCATGGTATAATCTATCACTGCTACTACACCAGGCAATTGTTTTATTTCATCAATATTAACACTTAATACTTTTCCATATGGAATACTACTTCTTTTCACACTTGCATAAAGCATCTCTTCAAACGTTATATCATCAGGATATTTAGCCTTCCCTATTATTTTTTCATAGGCATCAGGTCTAATAATATTTTTACCAACTGCTTTCATCATCTCTCCCTCCTTATTTATTTTTTAGCTTATCTTGGGCAAGTTTGATTGCCTCTACAATCTTTGCATACCCTGTACATCGGCATAAATTACCTGATATCCCTTCTTTAATTTCATCTTCTGTAACATCTATGTTTTTATCAAGCAAAGCTTTCGCACTTAAAATCATCCCTGGTGTGCAATATCCACACTGAACAGCACCCACTTCTAAAAAAGCTTCTTGAATTGGATGAAGGGTTTTATCACCTAAGCCTTCAATTGTTGTTATTTTACTTCCATTTGCTTGAGCTGCCAGTACTAAACATGAATTGACAGTATGTCCATTCATGATAACTGTACAAGCACCGCATTCACCTTCTCCACAACCTTCTTTCGTTCCTTTTAAATTAATTTCATCACGAATAAAATCAACTAAACGAAGTAATGGTTGTATTTTTCTTGTATACTCCTGATCATTTATTTTAATTGTCACTTCTATCATCTTCCCACCCCACATTCTTTAATGCAGCTTTATAAACCCCTTTTATGGCTTCTTTTTTAAATGGCATTGATTTTCTTTCTTTAATGCTTTCATATACACTATTTTCAAGAAGGTTTAAGGGTTCCTCACTATATAACCAATCTATTCTTTTACCTATAGCTTCTCTTTCAATTTCTTTAACTCTAAATGGAAATTTACCAACAGCACCTAAACAAAGTGCTATTTCTTTAATTATTTCATTTTCAACACTTAAATAAATGGAGGTTATCATTCTAGCAATCGCTAATGAATTTCTTTTTCCTAATTTATAGAATCCTGTTAGCCCATTTGATTTAGGTAAGATTACTTTCGTTAATATTTCATCATCTTTAATTCTCTCTTGTGAATAGTATTCAAAATAACTCTCACAACTTACTTTTCTGATCCCTTTTTGAGATTCAATAACCAGGACGCCATCTAAACTCATAATACAAGGAATACTATCAGCAGCTGCTTGCGCATTGATAATATTTCCCCCAATTGTTGCCATATTTCTTATTTGAGGGGACCCCATCCCTTTAGCACACTCAATAAGAGAATGGAAATGAGTTTTAATTAATGGATTTTCTAGTAATTGACTAAATGTAACCATACTACCTATGGTAATTTCATCTTCACCATCCGTTATTTCTTTAAGTGAATCTACATGACTAATATCTATTAGGTATTTAGGATTTATCTTATCTCTTTTTATTTCAAGTAGTAAATCTGTTCCACCTGCTAATAACTTTGCATTCTTATAATCTGCAAGTAAGTCTTTAACCTCTAAAACGGTTGTTGGTTGAAAAAACATTTTATCCCTCCCTTCCCTCATTCATCTTTACAAAATAAACTAATAAATTCAAAACGATTGTAGTCAAATAGGCCTCTCGCTGTTATTTTAATCTCTGGAATGACTGGTAGCGCCATAAATGACAACGTAATAAATGGGTCGATTCCTTCTTTAATACCATGTTTTCTAGCGATGTGATTTAACCGTTTTACTTTGATAAATACTTCTTTAGGATTTTCATCTGTCATAATTCCTGCTATTGGTAAACTAATAAACTCAAGTACCATCCCTTCAGAAACAAAAACTATCCCCCCACTCATATCAATCAAACGATTAACTGCAACTTCCATATCTTTATCATTATCACCAACAACGATGATATTATGGGAGTCATGGGCAATAGTTTGAGCAATCGCTGCTTTCTCTAAAGAAAGGCCTTCTATGAATCCAGTAAAATATTTCCCTGTATTCTTATGTCTTTCTATTACGGCTATTTTGTTGATTGATTTCCCAATATTTTTCACATTTCTTTTAACTTTTGTTGTCTTTAGTGAACCTGGATTAACTTTTATAACATGAACAAACTCTCCTTCACCTTTAATCTTAAATACATTCGTATTTACTTTTTTAAGATGGATTGAATTCTTTGCCTTTACTTTTGAATATGTATTACTTCCATCATGAAACTTACCATTTTTCATGACTTTATTTATCTCACACTTTTCTAAATCATCTAATAAGACTAGGTCTGCTTTCATCCCTGGGGCAATAACCCCTCTATCATGTAGTTGATAACACTTAGCAGCATTTAAAGAAGCAATGGTGTAAGCCATAACTGGATCTAATCCCTCTTTAATCGCAATTCTGATATTATTATCGATACTTCCTTCTTCTATTAGATCTTCTATATGTCTATCATCTGTACAGAATAAAAATCGATGATAATTTTCTTTTGTGACTGCAGGTAATAAATTGATTAAATCCCTCGCTTGAGACCCTTCTCTCATCATTACATACATTCCATTTTTCACTTTCATTGACGCCTCATTCGAATCTGTACATTCATGATCTGTTTTAATCCCTGCACACAAATAGGCATTAAGCTCTTTTTGATTCACTTTAGGACAATGACCATCGATGGTTTTATTTAATTTTCTTATCATCTTTATTTTATCAAGCATATCCTTTTTTCCAGAAGTAACTGCATTAACATCCATTACTTCCCCAAGTCCAAGTATTCTAGGATTATGACAGAACTTCGCAAGTTTTTTTGCATCAAGCGTAGCTCCATTGTCCTCGAAATCAACAGCAGGTACACATGAAGGAAGCATAAAATAATTATCTATAACACTATAAGAACTATTATGAAGCATAAATTTAATTCCTTTATTCCCCAATACATTTGCGATTTCATGAGGATCAGCGACAACTGTCGTTACCCCTCGTTTAATCACAATTTGAGAAAAAATCTCAGGTGTTACCATAGAAGATTCAATATGAACATGAGCATCAATAAATCCTGGTGTAACAAACAACCCCGCACAATCCATTTCACAAATACCTTCGTATTTACCTATCCCTATAATAGTATCTTGACTAATGGCTATATCACCTTTATCTATTGTTTGCGTAAACACATTAATAATGGATGCATTTTTTAATACAATATCTGCTTTTCTTCTTGCCATAGCAACATCTATATCATTTTTTAACTTATCCATTATATTCCTCCCTAAAACTCATTTATATATAACGAAAGGGATGTACTACCATACTCCCTTTAACGCTAAAATTAAATATTAACATTTTGGCTCTTCTACTCTTCTCCCAGCAACATATCTTTCTTTTATATTTCTATCATCGCCTGTAAATATAAATTTTTGTAATCTTTCTTCTATTGATAGTGATTTAAAAATTGGTAAACTGCTGTCATCTATGATTAAGGCATCAAAGGTATAACCTGGTTCAAAACTACCTACTTGACCAAAGAATTTTCCTCCACCTTTGGTTGCTAAAAAAAATATCTCAGCAGTATTTAAAGGCTTATCAACTCGATTTGTTTCAAGCCACTTAATATTAGATACTTGAGCAGTATTAATCATTACATTCATCATCGATAAACTATGTCCTCCTGAAACATCACTTCCAAGTCCTACAAGAGCTCCTCTTGATACCAACCTTCTAATAGGTGCTAATCCACTTGCTAAATTACAGTTAGAATTAGGACTATGTGCAATAAAAACCTGTTTTTTAACCATAAGGGCTATCTCTTCTTCTTCAACTAAGATACAGTGAGCCATAATGGTTGGTACATCACCAAATAATCCAGCTTCATCATATAAACTAGCATAGTTACGAGAATCAGGATGTAGTTCTCTAACAAAACTAATTTCACCATAATTTTCAGATAAGTGAGACTGTACAGGAACATTGTATTCCTTGGCTAACTTCCCTAGACTTTTTAATAAATCTATACTACAGGTTGGTATAAATCTAGGAGTTATAATTGGTTTCACAAGTTCATATTTATCCTTATATTCATCTAATATTTCAATCGTATCCCGAATGGAATCCTCTGTTGTTTCTGTTAAATAATCAGGTGAATTTCTGTTCATATTCACCTTTCCTACATATGCCCCTAACCCTGATTGAGCAAATAAATCCATTAATAACTTAGTTGCATTTTTATGAATTGTTCCAAAAACACAAGCTCTTGTTGTGCCATGTTTCCACAATTCTTTAATAAAAGAGGAATATACTTTTTTAGCATAATTTACATCACAATACTTAGCCTCTTCAGGAAAAGTATATGCCTTAAGCCATGGCATTAATTCCTTATCAAGTCCTAATCCTAAATTAGCAAATTGTGGTGCATGAACATGTAAATCAACAAATCCAGGAATAATTAAATGATCTCCATAATCAAATACTTTAATATCTTTTAAATTTTCATCAAGTTCCTGATAAACACCTTGGACTACCTTTCCTGATACAACTATATATCCATTTTTAATGATTTCATATTCCCCAAAGGTCTTTGAAAAAATAATATTCCCCTTCACCGCATATAAATCTAACATCTTATCCCTCACAATCAACTAAAAATATGTTCAGATTATTTTTTATGTCTATAATATGTTTCTTCAAGTGGTAGTTTTTTTCTAAACTTACTATCTAGCTGATAATAAGCACCTTGGACTGCAGGAGCTGTTGGAATGGTTGTTATCTCACCAATTCCTTTTGCACCATAAGCCAAATCTAATGGGTTTTTCCCAACAATTATTGGCTTTATTTCTGGAATATCTGTTGCTCTAAATAACCCTAATGTACCAAATTTAGCAGTAGGGACAGACTTTTTAAGTGGGTAATCCTCAGTTAAGGCATATCCTAATCCCATAACAACCCCACCTTCAATTTGTCCTTCCACACTAATTGGATTGATTGCTTTTCCAACATCATGTGCAGCAATTACTTTTTTCAACTTACCAGTTTCATCTAGTATAACCACCTGACTAGCGTATCCATACGTTACATGACTGATTGGATTTTCTTTATTCGAGTTGATTGGATCTGTAATCGCTTGATATTCTCCATAAAATGTTTTTGATTCTAATTCAATTATTGAATGTTTTAATAATTGGTCTTTTAATTTTAATGAAGCAATTCGTACAGCTTCCCCTGTAAATAAAGTCTGTCTTGAAGCAGTTGAGGTACCAGAATCAGGTGTTTGCCAGGTATCAGGTGCATCAATCTTAATTAATTCTGGTTGTAAACCTGTGGTTTCACAAACGATTTGCATCGCAATTGTCGCTAATCCCTGACCAACTCGAGCAGCACTTGTTCTAACATGAACAAAACCACCTTGTATCATTAATTTACATCTTCCAGTATCAGGAACACCTACCCCTAGCCCAGAATTTTTCATTGCACAAGCAATACCTGAATAGGGATTATTTTCATATTCAGCTTTTACAGCGAGTAACGTTTCCTTTATCGCGGTTGCTTTATCAGCAATCTGTCCATTAGGAAGCACTTGTCCTGGTTCTATCGCATTTTTAAATCTTATTTCCCAAGGGGTTATTCCGACTTTTTCCGCAAGAAGGTTCAAATTACATTCTGATGCAAAAACAGATTGTGTTACCCCAAATCCTCTAAATGCACCTCCTGGTGGATTATTTGTATAAACAGCTGTCCCTTCTATCTCTACATTCTGACATCTATAAGGACCTGCCGCATGTGTACAAGCTCTTTGGAGAACGGGTCCACCTAATGAAGCATAAGCACCAGTATCAGCAATTATCTTTCCCTTAAAAGCTGTAATATTTCCAAATTCATCACAGGCGGTAGTCACTTTAATTTCCATCGCATGTCGTTTAGGGTGAATCATCAAACTCTCTTTACGACTTAAAGTTATTTTTACTGGTTTTTTACAAGCCCATGCTAAAAGGGCAGCATGATGTTGAACACACATATCTTCTTTGCCACCAAAAGCGCCTCCGACATATTTACTGATTGTTCTAACTTTATCTTTAGGTAACCCCAATAGGTCAGCAATTTCTCTTTGTTCATCATAAACGCTTTGTGAACCAGTGAAGATAGTAACAGCATCATTATCATAGATACCTAATGCACTTTCTGGTTCTAAAAAGGCATGTTCTGTAAATGGTGTATAATAAGTATTTGTCACAACATATTTGGATTTGTTAATTGCTTCATCAACATTTCCTCTATTGACTCTTTCAACCCGTAGTATATTTCCATCTGAATGTATTTTCGGTGCATTGTCTTTCATGGCCTCAGATGGACAACTCACTGGGTTTAATATTTCATATTCAACCTGAATTGAATTTATTATCTCATGTAAAGCATTTTTGCTTTTAGCAGCAACTAGTACAAGAGCATCTCCAACATATCTTGTTATTTCACCTTCAGCGATTAACGCAGGCCAATCTTTCACTAGATGACCAAGTAATCTTTTACCTGGAATATCTTTTGCGGTTAATATAGCTTCTACTTCAGGATGTTTTAATGCTTTACTTACATCTATTTTTTTCACCAAGGCTCTTGGGTATTGACTTCTTAAAGCAGATCCATATATCATACCCTCAACTTTCATATCATCTACATATTCAGCATGACCAAGTATTTTTTCTTTTCCATCAATTCTAGGAATACTTTCTCCGATTTTCCCTTGATAATTATCTTCAACCAGTAATTTCCCTGTTTTAAAGATAGTTGCTGCTAATTTAATTGCCTCTATTATTTTTATGTAACCTGTGCAACGACAAATATTACCTTTAATGGCTTTCTGTATTTCTTCTATTGTTGGATTTAATGTTCTATCTAATAAAGATTTCGCACTAATAATCATCCCTGGTGTGCAAAAACCGCATTGAACTGCGCCTGCTTTAGAAAAAGAATAACTATAAACCTCTTTTTCAAATAAAGATAATCCTTCAATAGTTAATATAGATTTCCCACTAACTTTTTTAGTTGTCAATAAACAAGATCTAAGTTTTTTTCCATCGACCAAAATCATACATACACCACAAGATCCCTCACTACAACCATTTTTTACAGATGTTAAATTTTCGTAATCTCGCAGATAATCAAGAAAATTAATATCTTCTTCAATCGATATTTTTTTCCCATTTAATTTAAATTCAAACATTTTAATTCCCTCTCTCTAAATATGTATTTCTATGTAAATATTTACCTAGAGGTTTAGGATTTATCAATTTTGTATTAATCACAACTTTGTTTCCTCTTAAAAACACATGTATTGGTCTTCCTATTTGTTTAAATCCTTCATATGGTGTATAATCCACATTTTGAGTTTGGTTTTTGGCAGTGATTTCTGTAATTAAGTTTGGGTCCCAAATGACAATATCAGCATCACTTCCCACAGAAATGGTTCCTTTATTCGGATATAGTCCAAACAATTTAGCAGCATTCGTTGATGTCAGTGCGACAAATTGATTCAAATTAATTTTCTTCTCAACAACACCAGATGTATACATTAATGTCATTCGATGTTCTACTCCTGGTGCACCATTTGGAATCTTACTAAAATCATTTAACCCAATCTCTTTTTGACCTTTATAATTAAATGAACAATGGTCAGTACCAATTGTATCAATCTCAGAAGCCCTTATTGCCTCCCATAATGCCAATTGGTCTGAGACTTTTCTAAGCGGAGGACTCATGACATATTTAGCACCTTCAAAACCGCTTCCCTCTTTCCCACCATAAAAAGAATCATCTAATAAAAGGTATTGAGGACAGGTTTCAACATATACTTTTACCCCTCTTTTTTTAGCTTCTATAATACTCTCTAATCCTGCTTTAGAACTAAGATGGACAATATTTACGGGTATGTCTACTATTTCAGCTATTTGTAGGAGTCTTGTGATTGCTTCTTTTTCTAACGAACTAGGTCTTGTTAAAGCATGATAAATAGGTGCTTGATGATTGTTTTTTCTTGCTTCATCCACTAATACATCAATGATATCACCATTTTCACAATGAAAACAGATTAAGCCTTTTACATCATTACATCTTTTCAGTGCCTTATATATCACACCATCATCTACCTGAAGGATATTTTTATACGCCATATATAACTTAAATGAAGTAACACCCGCTTCAATCATCGCACTTATTTCTTCTGAGACATCATCATTCCAATCAGTGATTCCCATATGAAAACCAAAATCGCAAAAACATCCATTTGTTGTTTTACTAAACTGATTTTTTAAAGCTATTTTTAATGATTCACCCTTATTTTGGGTAGCATAATCTAAGATTGTTGTTGTCCCACCAATAATAGCTGCTTTTGTTCCACTGATAAAATTATCAGCTGTTAAGGTTGAACCTACATCTAAATCAAAATGGGTATGAGTATCGATTCCTCCAGGTAAAACATAACACCCTTTCACATCAATAATTTCATCTCCACTTTGATATAAATCCTGTCCAATAGAAACAATCTTTTCTCCATCAATTCTAATATCAGAATCAATAGATTCTTTTTCTGTGATTATTAAACCACCTTTTAAAATTATCCCCATTAGAAATCCCTCCTAATTAAAGACCTTTTGATAAACCCGTTCTTTCATTAAATGCTTCAATTAATTCATCAAATTCTTTTCCCATTTGATGTAATCTACCCCAATAATTGTCATAATCATACCACTGTGCATTTAACTCTTCAACATCATACTTTTGTTGTTCAATCCATGTATAATACTTAAGATTATGAATGCGTTTCTTACTTAGATATGTTAACTCTTCCATACTATCTGTTCGAAGACCTAAAACACTTCGATGATGATCAATTGCTGCATCCATTATTTCGTATTTTCTACCTCTTTCAACTTCCATTTCTTTTAACCTTGATTGATACATTTCACTAGAATCTGTTAAAACAGTCATAATAATATCATTTTCAGTTAGTTCATAGTATTTCGCAAATTTAATTGCGGTAATAATATTAGCAGCACCAGAAATACCTACCCATGAAAGTTTTTCAATGATTTCATCTTTAACACCTTGTTGCTTCAAATAAATCTGTCCAGCTTCTTCATTTAATAAACGGAATAATGCAAGACTATCATAATCATCAATAGCAACAACCATATCCGTATTTCTTACATTATGAATCCAAGGAACATGTTTATCTCCAATTCCTTCAATTCTATGATCACCAAAACCATTAACATATAATGTAGGACATTGCAAAGCCTCACCAACAACAAGTTTAGCCTGTGGATATAAACTTTTAATATAATCTCCACTTCCTAAAGTACCAGCAGAACCAGATGTCAAGCAAACACCAGCCACTTTTCCATCTGAACCTATTTCCTTTTTGATAATTTCTTCCATGGCATTTCCTGTTACTTCGTAGTGCCATAAATGATTACCTAATTCTCCAAATTGATTAAATATCACAACATTATCCCTTGTTTCTCGAAGTTCCCAGGTTTTATCATATATTTCTTTTACATTACTTTCACAACCTGGGGTCGTAATGACTTCTCCAGCAACTTTACTTAACCACTCGAAACGCTCTTTACTCATATTTTCAGGTAAAATTGCAATCGACTTACATCCTAATAACGTAGAATTATAAGCGCCACCTCGACAATAATTCCCAGTAGATGGCCAAACGGCTTCATGATATTTAGGATTAAATTGTCCAGTCACTAAACGAGGTACTAAACAAGCAAAACTTGCCCCAACCTTATGTGCTCCTATCGGAAAGTATTTCCCTGCCATCGCAATTATTCTTGCTTTCACTCCAGAAATTTCAGGTGGTATTTCAACATAATTAGGTAAATCTTGATATAATCCACCTTTACTTACTGGCTCATTTTTCCAAGAAATTCTGAAAAGATTTATGGAGTCAATCTCCCATAATCCTGTTTTCTTTAATTTTTCTTTAACTTTAGCAGGTATCTGCTTAGGATCCTTCATTTGTGCCAAAGTTGGAATAAGAATATTTTTTTCTTTCGCTCGTTCTACAGCAACCTTTAACTGTTCTTCATTAATTTCTAAGTTGATTAAATTCTTCACTTTAAATCTCCCCTTATAATTATATTGATATATTATATAGATTATTTATCATTAAGAAAATTAATAAGCACATCTAAATCCGGTTTTATCGCATCTGGTTTAGAAATTGCTCTTTGAGCTGATTTTACATCTTTTAATCCACTACCAGAAATAATCAATGCAATACTTTCATCTTGATTAATTACACCCTCATTTACAAGTTTCATAAGCCCAGCAAAACCTGTTACACCAGCTGGTTCTCCAAATACACCTGTATATCTAGCCAAGATTCTCATTGCATGTAATATTTCTTCATCACTTACATCAACTGCCAATCCATTACTTTCTTCTAAAGTATTTAATGCTTTGTAACCATTTCTCGGAATCCCTACTGAAATACTATCAGCAATTGTTTTTGGTGGTATATAATCAAATTGTTTTGTTTTCTTTCTAAATGTCCGATTTACTGGATTTGATCCTACTGCTTGAACTGAAACCATAACCGGTAATTTATCGATTAAACCCAGTTCATAAAATTCTTTGAAGCCCTTCCAAGCTCCTGAAATTGAACAACCATCTCCGACTGACATGATGACCTTATCTGGTACTTGAAAATCCAATTGTTCTAGTAGTTCAAAAGCAACTGTCTTTTTACCATCAACTAGATAAGGATTAATTGCACAACTCCTGTTGTACCACCCGAAATGATCCACTGCCTCTAAGCAAAAATCAAATGCTGTATCATAATCCCCATCAACTAATATAACATGACTACCAAAAATTAATAATTGTGCAAGTTTTCCTTCAGGAATCGTTTTAGGAACAAATATATAATTTTTTATTCCCATACAAGCAGCAAAACCCGATAAAGAAGAGGCTGCATTCCCTGTTGAGGCTGCGCACATCACATCTTTATTTAACTCAATGGCTTTTGCAACACCGATAGCTGATGCTCTATCTTTTAAAGAAGCGGTAGGATTTCTTCCCTCATCTTTAATATATATATTCTTTATATTTAATAATTCTTCTAATCTTTTTGATTTATAAAGTGGTGAATTACCTATTGTAAGTGATGATTTACCTACTAAATTTTCTAAGGGAAGAAGTGGGAAGTATCGCCAGATATTAGGATTTGAATTATTACTTAGATATTCTCTTATCATAACTTTTTTCACAAGTCCTAAATCAAAAACCACATCTAAGGTACCTTCTGTACCACATTTTGGACAATGATACAAAACATCTTCACTATAGGTAGCCCCACATTTTGAACATTTTAAATGTTTAATTTTATCCATGATTTCAACCTCTCATTAAATTGTATAAGGCGATTATTTTGAACATTTATTAACATAAGTAATTGGAATAAGGGCATACATGGCTGCACATTTAACTAATTCATCTTTCCAAGTCACCTCATTAGGTGCATGGGCTTGATCTTCATGACCTGGTCCAAATCCAATACAAGGAATCCCATAGCGCCCCATAATAGATACTGCATTTGTTGAGAAAGTCCATTTATCAACCTTAGGTTCTTTTTTAAATAACTCTTCATAACAGTTGACAAGGGTTTGACAAGCGATATGTTCTTCAGGTAATACCCATGTTGGAAAAAAACACTCAGTTGGATAAACAAGACCTGTATAAGATGGTCTTTCGTAAGTATACATTTCAACAACTGCATTCGCAGCTTTAACAGCTGGTAAATTCTTAATCTCTTGAATGGCTTTTTCCCAAGTTTCTCCGTTTGTTAATCTTCTATCTACCGATATACTACATTGATCAGCTACAGCACATCTTGATGGGGATGAAAAAAATATTTCTGAAACAGTTAATGTTCCTTTTCCTAAGAATGGATCATAATGCAAATTCTCATTTAAAGCTTTTAACTCATTTAATATCGGTGCCATTTTAAATATAGCATTGTCCCCTCTTTCAGGTGCTGAACCATGACAACTTATACCAGGCGTTGTTACTTTAATTTCCATTCTTCCTCGATGACCTCTATAAATATTTAAAGAAGTTGGTTCAGTAATAACTACAAATTCTGGTTTGATTTTATCTTCATTAACAATATATTGCCAACATAGACCATCACAGTCTTCTTCTTGAACAGTCCCAGTCACTATTAATGTATAATCATCAAGTAGTCCTAACTCTTTTATAATTTTCCCTGCATAAACCATTGAAGCCATTCCACCTTCTTGGTCAGAACCCCCTCTACCATAGACTACTTCATCATTTTCAAAACCGTCATATGGATCTTTATCCCATAAGTTTCTATCACCAATTCCAACCGTATCAATATGAGCATCCATCGCTATCACATGACTACCTTGACCGATATAACCTAATATATTCCCCATAGGATCGATGGTAACTTTATCAAAACCAACCTTTTCCATCTCCTCCTTAATTCTTAGAACTACCTCTTTTTCCCCACAACTTTCACTCGGTATACAAATCATATCTCTTAAAAATCGAGTCATCTCAGGTTTATATTTCTCGGCTAATCTTAAAATTTCATCTTTATTTATAGACATTTTTATCCCTCCAAATATTCTTTATTAAATTATATTGATTAGTTAATCAAATTAGAGTATTTTTTTTATCAAAACAATCTTATTGTCTTGATAAATGAGTATACAATATATAAATTCATTATTTATCTATTACCAAGGATTAATTTTTGATAATCCTCTTTTGAATCAATATCCCAAAGGATAGACGCTTCAGAAACTTCAATAAACTTTACGACATCAAAATTTTGTTGAATGATACTTTTTCCTCCCTTATCTCCCTTTAAAGCTAATAGATCATTTTTATATTTCTTAGGAAATATTACGGGGGTTCCACTTCTACTTTGATAACAAGGAACAATGATACACTCTTGATTTTGATTAAAAGATGCTAGTAAACGATTGATAGTATTAATATCTAAAAAGGGCTGGTCACCTGTAAAAAATGCATAACCATCTGCTTTTAAACAATTGAGAATTCCTAGCTCAATGGATTTACTTTGTCCATCTTCTGCATGTTTATTATTAATTACAGTAAAGCCTCTGTCACTACCCAACTCTAATATTTGTTCATCATTAGAAACAAGAACAGTTTGATAAAATGGACAAATTTGTACTTTATCTAAAACATGTTCAATCAAATATTTTCCTTTAAAAGGTAGTAACAGCTTATTTGTTCCCATGCGTAAACTTAAACCTGAAGCCATTATAATGGCATTAACCATTTGAATCACCACCAAATTAACTCCTTGATAATCACCAATACTATTCAATCTTCTGTAGATTTAAACTTGAAGATAAGCCAAAATTAATTTTTCTCCTACTTCAAAATAACTATCTAAATTAAATTTACCTTCATCAATAAGATACTGCATTGATGCACCCATCATTAGTGAGACCATGATATATGGTAACATCTCTTGAAATTTTGCATTTAATCTCTCATACGATTCATCTTTTTTTAAAACTGCTGTAATATTATGTCTCCATTCATCAAAACTTGTTTGAAATTTTGTCTTTATTTCAGGATTAACAGTACCTTGTACCCAAAAATCAAACTGAGCATAATCTACCTTTTTATGATTTAATATATCATCATGCTTTTCTTTGAATAATCCATTTAAATTATCACCAAGAGATTTATTTTTTAAATCAACTGACTCTATGCGTTTTTCAGAAAATCGCTTCTGAAGTTCATCCATTAAAGACATTAATAAATCATTCTTTGTTGGATAATAATAATGTAAGTTTGATTGACTCATTTTGGCTTCTTTTGCGATCAAATGCATACGTGTTCCACTTATTTTTTCTCTTGCAACAACTTCTAAAGTTGCATCAAGTATTTTTTTATTTATATCTTTTGACATAGTACATCCTCTTTTCATCTGTTGTATAAATTCTTCTTGTTAATTAAATAATACATGATAAATTTATACACGTCAATTTATGTCTGTATTAAAAACGTCCCCAAACTTTTCTAGCTAATTCTTGACTTTTCATTAATACCCTTTCTTCATCAATAGTCGTAAGTTTTCTTTCTTCCATGATTACTTTACCATTAATTATCGTTGTATCAACATGTCGTCCATTTATACCAAACAATAAATGTGCATCTATATTATTTTCATTAATAGGGGTTCCTGAATTATAGTCTACAATGATAATATCAGCAAGCGCCCCTTCTTTTAATATTCCCACAGGATTAGTAATGAACCTTTCAGCAATTTTCCGATTATTGTGAAATAACATATCTGGTATTTCACGCCATGCGACCGTTGAATCACCACTTGTATGTTTATGAATAAGATTAGCAACCTTATATGATTCCATCATATCCGTTGTATATCCATCAGTACCAAGACCTAACAGTATTCCTTTCTCATACATTTTTAAGACTGAAGCAGCTCCAACTGCATTCCCCATATTAGATTCTGGATTATGAACAATCATGGCATTCTTTTCTTTTAACATATCCATTTCTTTATCACTAATATGTATACAATGTACCGCTATTGTTTTATTTGAGAGGACTCCACTTTCATACCATCTTTCAACAACGCCTTTTCCATACTTCTTTTTTGCATCCTCTACATCTTCAATGCCTTCTGCGGTATGAACATGAAAACCAGTATCTAATGATGCCATTTTATCTAAACATTTATCTAAGGTTTTATCTGTAATCGTCATTGATGCATGAAGTCCAAACATTCCTTTTATCATATCATCATCTTTAGTATTACAGTAATTAATAAATTCGACATTTTCTAAAATACCTTCATTTGAGATTTTTTCACCATCTCTATCTGATGTTTCATAACATAAATTACTACGAATTCCAATTTTTTCTGCCGCTTCAGCAATTTTAAATAAACTACCGGTAATGGCATAAGGACTGGCATGATGGTCAAAAACCGTGGTGACACCATTTTTAACTTGATCAATCATCGGTACAATTGCACTATAGTATACATCTTCTAAAGTTAACACTTTATCAAGACGCCACCATAATCCTTTTAGTATATCTGAAAACTTCTTAGCAGGAGGGCTATCATTTTCTATTCCTCTAGCGAAAGTACTATAATAATGCATATGTGTATTAATAAAACCCGGCATCACAAGTCTTCCTTTAGCATCAATAAATCTTGCTCTTTGATACTTACTTTTTAATGATGTCGTAATCCCAATTTCAATAATTTTATTTCCATCAACCACAATACAACCATTATCGATAATCTCATTTTTTTCATTTCTTGTAATGATTTTACCATTACCAATTAAAAACATTATTTACCCTCCCTACAAAATATATTGATAGTAATTGATACAAGTATCAATTATTTTTTCCATTTCCTTTGAAACAACATCGTCTTGTCCAAGTGTATAATTTACAACCCTTCCATCTTCTTTTCTAACTTTACATTGGCCTATTTCTTGATTAATAACGATAAACCCACAGTTTGAACTTGTATTAAAATCTGACTCATCCCAAAAAACAGTCATCTTATTTTGATAAGGATTACCTTCATATGGACAGAATACACCACAATTACCACACTCATTACACATTCCATCAATATGTATAATCTGATGTCTTTTATTAAAAACCTCATCAACCTGAATGACGATATTTGCTCGATTAGGACAAACATCAACGCATAATTCACAAATCTTTTGACATGATAAACACCTTTTTGATTCAGTTTCACTATTTATAGGGTCACATAAAATGCCTTTTCGTTCATATAATAATTGTTCATTTACAGATATGTTTACCTTATAAAAGTCATGTGTTAATCCTTCTTTATTTAAAATCACTTTTGAAACAAGTTTTCCATCTGCGATTGATTTCACAACAGTGGCTGGTCCTTTTTTCATATCTCCAGCCACAAATACATTCGCTATATTTGTTTCATTATTTTCATTGATTTTTGGAAAACCTAACCCATTTAAATCAATTCCATTAGATTTTAATATATTACCATCAATACTTTCTCCAATCGCTACAATTACTGTATCTGCATCCATTAATACCTTTTCTTCTGTTGGCTCTGGTCTTCTTCTTCCTGAAGCATCGGGTTCACCTAATACCATTTGGTAACACGCAAGTTTTCCTTCTTTAATTGATACAGGAGATAATAACTCTTTTATCACTATACCATCTGATAACGCTAAGTTTATTTCTTCCTTACTAGCTGGCATTAAGGCTTTTATTCTTCTATAAACAATAGAAACTCCTTTAACACCGGAAACCCGCTTAGCACATCTGGCTGCATCTATCGCAACATCTCCACCACCGATAATACACACCTGTTTTCCTAAATGAATATTTTCCTTATCAGCCTTGAATTTTTCCAAGAAAGAAATCGCACTGATTGCTTTTTCTTTACCTTCAATTAAATCAATTTGTCTAGGAATCCATGCACCTGTTGCTAATATAATATAATCGTAAGTATTTTTTAATGATTCAATGTTATAGTTTTCATTACATCCGAATAAAAATTTAACCCCCTGACGTTTTACAAGTTCAAAGTCTTTATCAATGGCTTCTTGAGATATTCTAAAGTTTGGTATAAGGTATTCAACCATTCCATAAGGTTTATCTCTTTTTTCCATAACGGTTACATCTAATCCATTTCTTCTTAAAAACAAAGCACATGAAAGGCCAGCAGGACCAGCACCAATAACCACAACTTTTTTACTACTTCTTAAATTAACCGGTTTAAGCTTTTCAATAAACCCATCTTGAGCATTTAAAACAGCCATCTTTTTCATATTTCGAATTTCAACCGATTGATCATAATCTAGACGACTACATTTATACTGACACTGATGATCACAAATTGTACCTGTTATAAATGGTGAAGCATTGTCCTTTACAATGATAGAAAAGGCTTCATCATATTTTTTTTCACCCACTAAAGCGATATATTCTGGAATTTGATGATTAACTGGGCATCCATTTGTACAAGGTGCAATAAAACAATCATACAATGGAAGTTTTAAATCAAGCAATCGATTTTCAGCTGGTCTAAAAGTTTTCAGATGATGAACATCATTTAAAGCCTGTTTCGCTAATTGTTCAAGCTTTTTTGTATTAATTAAAGAGTAACTATCTATATCCTCTAATTTATAAACCAATTGAGTAATTCTTTCATAACCACCTGGTTTTAAAATGGTTGTTGCGAAAGTAATTGGAGCGATTCCAGTTTCATGTATTTTATCAATATTAAAATAATCAGCCCCACCTGAATAAGAAATTCTAAGAATACCAGCAAAATCTTTCGCTAACAGACTCGCTAATGTGATTGTGAGCGGATAAAGTGACCGACCTGACATATACATTTCATCACCTGGTAACTCTTCATTTAACACTTTAACTGGTAATGTGTTGGTTAATTTAACCCCTACCTCTAAATCCATATCTTTCGCTAAAGCTATTAAACGTTTGAGCATCGCTACCCCATCATTATATTTTAAGTCGTTTTGAAAATGATGAGCATTTAATTTGATGTAATCATAGCCCATTTCATCTAATGTATCTCGAACAAATTTTTCACCTAGTAATGTTGGATTCATTTTTATAAAAGTATGTAAATGTTTGTCTTTTATTAAATAATTTACAATTCTTTCAATTTCTTGGGGAGGACAACCATGAAGCGTTGATAAAGTAATTGATGGTGAAATAATCGGTGAAACATGCATCAAATCATCGATTGTAAAATGAGTAAACAACTCTATATGAGAAGTAAGAAAATTATAACACTCTTTCCATATTTTTGTCTCTGAAGCATTTTTCATTCCCTCAATAAAACCATCAATTTTAGGACTCTTGATTCCTTCTAAGTCATACCCAACACTCATATTAAACATAAAGTCTCTTTCTTGGCTTATTTTAAGTTCTCTCATTAATACATGTAATAAAAACCAAGCTTTTATATATTCATCAAATGCACCTTGCACAGTTAATTCAGTGGACCATTCCACATTATAGCACTCATCTGATGCTAAAATACAAGGTTTTGAAACTGGTAAATCCTCTCCATCAAGTATTTGAACTGTTTTTAGTTCAATGAACCGTGAGCCTGTTAAATAACTAACAACAATATTTTGTGCTAATTGAGAATTCGGACCTGCGGCAGGACCAATTATTGTTGCTAATGTATCACCAAACAACTTAATCTTTTTTTCATTATTATATCTATAGAACTTATTTTTATGAATTCCAAAAATTGTTTCTTGTTCACTAAATTCTTTTAGAATCCATATAACCATTTTCTCAAAACTTATTGGACGCATCTTATCACTCATAATCATCATCCTCTCAAAATAGTTCATATAACCCTTAAAAACATTAATTCTATTTTCCAGAAAATCTTTCTTTATTTCTATCTAAAATCATTTCTGCTGTTTTAATTGGATTTTTCACCTTACTTAAAAATATCATAGCAGCTATAATATATGGCTTATAACCTGCTTGACGATATAATGGCGTACGATAACGCTCAAAAACCGATGCTGCTACTTCTCCATGTCCGCAACTAACACCTGTAATATCAGCAGGAAGGCAATGTAAGTATAACGCTTGACCATCTTTCGTGCATTTCATTAAATCCTCGGTACATTCCCAATCTAAATGGTTTGCATTTTGTGCTAATAATTCTTTTTCAAGTGTCTTAATTTCATCAAACTTACCTTCACCATTTAATCTAGTTCTTTTTTCCATCGCTGCAAAAGGCGCCCAACTTTTTGGATATACAATATCAGCATTAACAAAAGCCTCTTTCATTGAATTTGTTTTAATAAATTTTCCTCCAGTAGATTCTGCATTTTTCTTCGCTATTTCTTCAACTTCTGGCATTAAATCATATCCCTTTGGATGTGCTAGTGTTACCTCCATCCCCATTCTTGTCATTAGTCCTATAACTCCTTGAGGAACAGATAATGGTTTCCCATATGATGGCGAGTAAGCCCATGTCATAGCTATCTTTTTCCCTTTAAGATTTTCAACTCCTCCAAAATGATTAATTAAATGAAGCATATCTGCCATTGTCTGAGTTGGATGATCTATATCACATTGCAAGTTAACAAGGGTAGGTCGCTGATTTAAAACATTATCCTCAAAACCTTCCTGTACAGATTGCGAAACCTTACGCATATAAGCATTTCCTTTTCCAATAAACATATCATCTCTAATCCCAATCACATCAGCCATAAAAGAAATCATATTAGCTGTTTCACGAACCGTTTCTCCATGAGCAATTTGCGATTTTTTTTCATCTAGGTCTTGAACTTCTAAACCTAATAAATTACATGCACTAGCAAAACTAAATCTTGTTCTTGTAGAATTATCACGGAATACTGATATTCCTAAACCACTATCAAATATCTTCGGAGAAATATTATTTTCTCTCATATGACGTAGTATTTCAGCTACTTTAAATACAGATTGAATTTCATCATCTGTTTTTTCCCATGTTAATAAAAAATCATTATTATACATGTTTTGATGATTTAATTTTTCTAATTGACTAATTAAATTTTTTAACTCCTTCATAATTATCACCTCATACTAAAAATTTGATTGACTAGTTAATCTAATTTTATTATAGGGTCCTTTTATTGTCAATACTTGTATAAAAGTTTTCGCTATATTTAGAATTTTTTATTATAAACCATCAAAAAAAAGTCATCAATGATGACTCTTATTTATCCTTTAATGATTTCTTAACTGCATTAAATATTTTCTGATAACCTGTACATCGACAAAAATGCCCAGATATTTCTCTTTTAATTTCCTCATCACTATAATCTTTATCACTATCTACTAGTGCTGTAGTTGTCATAACAAGTCCTGGCGTACAAAATCCACATTGAATCGCGCCCTCATCAATAAAAGCTTGTTGAACTTTAGATATCTTTCCATCTTTTTCAACACCTTCTATCGTTTTAATCGTTTTACCATCTGCCCAAACAGCTAAATATATACAAGAATCAACCGCAATGCCATCTACTAAAACAGTACATGCCCCACATTCTCCTACCGAACATCCCTGTTTTACACCTGTAAAATGGAGTTTATTTCGTAGGACATCAAGTAAAGATTCTCTAATATCAACTTCTATTTCATATAATTTTTCATTCACATTCATCTTAATTTTCTTCATATTTGCTTCACTCAATATTGATCCCCTCCAATTCTTTAATTACTTCTTTTATTGCACGCTGTGTTAATACTTTTATTAAGTGTTCTCTATAGGCTTTAGATCCACGCCATGAATTTCTAGGGCTAGCTGCTTTTAACGCATAACTTCCTATTTCTTTAATAGTTTCTTCTTCCACACATTTTCCTATCGCAAATTTTTCAGCTTCTTTACATCTTATTGGAGTTGGTGCACTAACACCTAATGCGATTCTTAAATCAATGAATTTATTTTCCTTTATCTTGCATAATACTGCAACACTTAGCATCGCAATGTCCATGGCTTTTCTGTTACTAAATTTAATATATTTTCCATGCATCTCATGATAATTATCTTTTGTGATAATAATATTAGTTAATATTTCTTTATGGTGCAATTTAACTTTTCCTGGTCCCTCATAAAAATCATGAATTGAAACGATTCTAACCCCATCTGGACTTTCTAATTTTAGCATGGCATTTAATGAAAACAATGCAGGGACACTATCTGCTGATACCGCACCATTACAAATATTTCCACCTATTGTCGCAATATTTCTAATTTGAGGTCCTCCCATAGAAACTGCAGCCTCTGCTAATATTGGTAAGTTACAATTTATAATTTCTGATTTGAAAATATGTGAAAATGTAGCCATTGGACCGATTGAAATAGACCCATCATCTAATTCTTTTATAGTTTCTAAGCTTTTTATATTTCTAAGACTTAATAATTCTACATCACTTAGTTTTCCATGATGAAGATGAATTAACACATCGCTTCCACCAGCAATAATCTTTAAATTAGGATTACTACCATACATTTTCAATGCTTCACTTAGTGTTGTTGGTTCTAGTATATTTTTAATATTAAACATTTTTATCCTCTCCTTTATAGTAATCCTTCATCTTTAAATTTTTCAAATACTGCTTGTGGATTCATCGGAATCTTATTAAACGCTACACCTGTTGCATCTAAAACAGCATTACGTATGGCTGGTGCAGGGGATATGGTAGGGTTTTCTCCTAATGATTTTTGGCCAAATGATCCGGTTGCTTCGTAAGTCTCTACAAAATCCACACCAATTTTAGGTGTATCTAAAATTGTCTGTAATTTATAATCTAACAAGTTATGATTAAGTGGTCTACCTGTTTTCTCATCAAAAAGCATCTTTTCTGACAAAGCGTAACCTAAAGCCATACTCACACCACCTTGTACCTGCCCTTCAGCAAGTTTAGGATTAATAATAACACCTGAATCATGAACATTATATATTTCAAGAATTTCAATTTTACCTGTTATCATATCTACAGATACTTCAACAAAGGTGACACCATATGCGACTGAATTTGTTCTTACATTAACAGATATATCACTTGTTATCGGTTCAGCACTCATTCTGTCATAATAAGATGCCATTGCAATATCTTGTAAAGGACAAATTATTGTACCTAATTTCTTCTCAACTATCTTTGCGTTGACAATATCTAGTGCATCTTTCGCTAGTCCAGAGGATTTACTAGCTATGTTTAATACCTTCTCCCTAATTTCTAAAGCTGCCTTTTTCACTGCAGCCCCTGTTATATAGGTTTGTCTAGAGGCATAAGCTCCCGTATCAAAAGGTGTAATATCCGTATCTTGCGTTGAAACAATTCGAACCATACTAATTGGTATTCCGATTACTTCAGCTGCCATTTGTGCAAAAACTGTATCACTTCCTTGTCCAATTTCTGTTGCACCAACTTGTAGTTGGATGGAACCATCTTGATTCATAATTATTCTTGCACCAGAAAGTTCTAAACCAACAGGGTGTGTGCCAGAAAAATAACTAAAACAAGCCATCCCTAAACCTTTTTTTACTTCTCCTTCTTGATTTTGATATTGTTTTTTCTTCTCATCCCATTTTATTAATTCTTTTCCTTTTTGAATACATTCTCGAATACCACATGAACGAACTGTAATATTTGTAAGTGGATCCACATGACCTACACTAATTAAATTTTGCTTTCTAAGTTCAATTGGATCTAAGTTAAGTTTTCTTGCGATATCATCTAAGTGACTTTCTAAGGCAAAAAAGATTTGTGGTACACCATATGCTCGCATAGCACCTGCTGTCGGTAAATTTGTATACACTGTTTTTGGCTCTACCTTAACTGATTTAAAATTATATAATGGTCTAAATTTACTGCTAGCACTCATAATAATCGAATGTCCATGAGAAGCATAGGCACCATTATTTGAAATTGCCTTAATCTTTATTGCTTTTAATTTATTCTCTTTTGATAATGCTGTCTTGAAATAGAATTTTATCGCATGTCGCGTTCTTGTCCCAATAAAACATTCTTCACGAGTTAATGCATATCGTACAGGCCTTCCATTTACAGCTAATGACATGGCTACAGTTAAGGGTTCAATAACAACATCTTGTTTATTTCCAAATCCTCCACCAATATACGGTTTAATGACTCTTACATTCCCCCATGAAATACCCAAAGCTTGACTTACGATTCTTCTAACAATATGTGGAATTTGAGTTGAAGTAACAATTACAATACGACCATCAGTATCCTTATAGGCATAGGCACTATGGTTTTCTAAATGACAATGCTGAACAATACTTGTTTCATAGATACCATCAAAAATATATGATGCATTTTGAAAATCATAATCAACATCACCGTATTCTTGACTAAAAGAACTGATGATATTATTTGGTTTTTCCTCATGTATTACTGGTGCACCTTCCTCCATTGCTTTCTCTGGGTCAAGAATATGAGGGAGTACTTCATACTCGACTTCAATTAATTTTAGTGCTTTCTCCGCTATTAACGGATTAATAGCGACAACTGCAGCAATACTATCCCCAACGTGACGCGCCTTATCTGTTAAAATTAGTCTATCCTCCACATCTCTATGATTTTCATCTAATGACCAAGGATGACCTGCTGTTGCGAACTTAATTTTAGGTAAATCTTTATGTGTAATAACTGCCTCAACACCTGCTAATTCCTTTGCCTTACTTACATCAATATTTTTAATTATGGCATGAGCATGGGGGCTTCTTAATACTTTCCCCACTAGCATGTCACGTTCAAAATAATCATCGGCGTATTTCGCTTTACCAGTCACCTTACTTAACGCATCAAGCCTACTAACACTCTTACCGATTACTTTGTTTGACATTTTTACCTCCCCTAAAAGTTGATTGACTAGTTAATCTATTTTTATTATAACAAAACATTCAAGTATATTTCAATAAAATATTTAATTCAGTCATTATAAAAAAAAGAATCTGCTCTGCAGATTCCTTAAATAATTATTACCACAACAAACTTAAAAGAAAGAACGCAAGGAAAAAAGAAAAGAATATAATCAAAACAATTGGAATTAATTTAAGATACAATGCTTTTATCATTGCCCATTTTTCTTTATTCGTTATATTTAAATTCTCTCTTTTATTTGCTTGATTTTTATTGTCTATTTTTTTATTTTTTGTACGATAAGTATTTCCCATATAATCAAAATTCATACTAGCAATTGTTCTTCCGTCATCTTCAAATTTCTTTTTCTTTCTTTCTTTTCCCATATGCTTTTTCTCCTTCAAACAATACTTATATCGCTATTATTCTATAGTTTTTTTATTTTGTTCATCAAATAAATGACATAAAACAAAGTGTCCATCTTCCATTTCAATACTCTTTGGAATATCAGTTTTACAGATATCCATAGCTTTTTGACATCTTGTATGGAACTTACATCCCTTAGGTGGGTTTGCAGGACTAGGAATATTACCTTCTAATATAATTCTGTCTGGTTTTTTATCTGGGTCTGGTACTGGTATCGCACTGAATAAGGCTTCTGTATAAGGATGAAGTGGATTAGCAAACACTTTTTCCTTAGGACCATATTCAACCATATTACCTAAATACATTACACCAACAGAATCAGAAATATATTCTACAACAGAAAGGTCATGAGATATGAATAAATAAGTAAAGTTATATTTTTTTTGTAAATCCTTAAGTAAATTAATAATTTGTGCCTGTATAGAAACATCGAGTGCTGATACAGGTTCATCACAAACAATAAATTTAGGTTTTAAAGCTAATGCTCTTGCAATTCCAATTCTCTGTCTTTGTCCACCAGAGAATTCATGCGGATATCTATCTATATGATGTGGTTGTAAACCACAATCCGCCATAATTTTCATAATATAATTACGATATTCTTCTCTAGGAACTATATTATGTTCTCTAACAGCTTCACCAATTATTTCACCAACTGGCATTCTTGGTGATAATGAAGAATATGGATCTTGAAATATTAATTGTATTTCAGGTCTTAATTTTCGTAATTCTTCCTTTTTTAAGTTAAATAAATCGATTCCTTTATATAAAACTTTTCCTTTTGTTGCTTGGTGTAATCTTAAAATTGTTCTTCCAATGGTTGTTTTACCACATCCAGATTCACCAACAAGTCCCATGGTTTCTCCTTCTTTTATTGAGAATGAGATTCCATCTACTGCTTTTACTTGCCCAACAACATGTTGGAAAACACCTGCACGAATAGGAAAATGTTTGTATAAATCAATAACTTCTAAAATATTTTTTTTGTTTTCCATTACTCATTACCTCCCTCATACTTCCAACATGCCACAAAATGTGTTGGAGATACTTGGGTAAGCTCCGGATAATCCCCGTTACACTTAGAAGTACATTGATTACATCTATCTTTAAAGTAACAATATTTAGGCATATTAATTGGGTTAGGTACTTGTCCTGGAATTGAGT
This sequence comes from Mycoplasmatota bacterium, assembly GCA_018394295.1. Lineage (NCBI taxonomy): Bacteria > Bacillati > Mycoplasmatota > Mycoplasmatota bacterium. Next base: position 778,915 of record CP074573.1, on the reverse strand, counting down.
ACAATTTTTCATCTTTCCCTATCGCATTTGGACGTGACTTAATTAAACCTACCGTATAAGGATGTCTAGGATCTTTATAAATATCTCTTGCTGTACCTTGTTCAATAATTCTTCCAGCATACATAACAACTACATAGTCAGCCATTTCAGCGACCACACCTAAATCATGTGTAATTAAGATAATAGAAGCATTTATTTTTGATTTTAAATCACGTAATATATCTAATACCTGCGCTTGAATCGTCACATCAAGAGCAGTTGTTGGTTCATCGGCAATAATGAGTTTAGGATCACAAGCGAGTGCCATCGCAATTAGAGCACGTTGTCTCATTCCACCTGATAATTCATGTGGGTAAGCTTTATAAATGCCTTTAGGTCGAGAAATACCAACTAAATCTAACATATCAATAGATTTTTGTCTAATTTGCTTTTTAGTTAATTCAGGATGATGGTTTTTAATTACCTCATCAATTTGATATCCAGTAGTAAATACTGGATTTAAAGATGTCATCGGTTCTTGAAATATCATCGCAATATCATTTCCGCGAATATTTCTTATGACTTCCATTGGTGCTGTGCGAAGATTTATGATTTTATCGCCATATGGGAATCGGATATCACCTTTAACTATTTGTCCAGTTGGACCTTGAACCAATCGCATGATTGATAATGATGTTACACTCTTTCCACATCCAGATTCACCTACTACGCCAACAGTAGCACCTTTTGGGACATTGAAAGATACACCGTCTACTGCTTTTACAACACCTATATCTGTGAAAAAATAGGTGTTTAAATCTTCTATCTCAAGGATATTGTTTTCATCTTTCATCTCAGTAACAACATCTTTTTTAGTTACTTCTCTTTTCTTAAGTCTTTCATACTTATTGATTTGTTGAGAACTATATCTAGAAGCTTCTTTTAATAATTTACGAGATTTCTTTTTATTTAATTTATTTTGTTGTTTATCCATATTATCACCTCTTCATTTTTGGATCAAATGCATCTCTTAATCCGTCACCAACAAAGTTGAACGCTAAAACGGTTAAAAATATACATAATCCTGGCGGTACCCATGGAAATAGATATTGTTTCAATATATATGGTTGGTTAACCGCATTAATCATATTTCCCCAACTAGGAACAGGATATCGAACACCAAATCCTAAGAATGATAGAGCAGCTTCTGTCAATATGATACCACCAAGTCCCATAGTAGCATAAACGATTAATTGAGGAATTATATTTGGGATAAGGTGTTTGAATATACGTCTTCTAGCTTTTAATCCTAAAGCTTCTGTTGCTACCATAAATTCTTGTTCCCGTAATGTTAGAATTTGTCCACGTATTAACCTAGCAACTCCTGGCCAATATAAAACTCCCATCATAATCATCAATATATATATATTTTTTGTTTTATCAATTTCTAAAGTATCTATAACCGCTCCAACGATTAACATAACAGGTAAATATGGAATACATAAGAAAATGTCAACTATTCTCATACATAAGCCGTCCACCCAACGACCATAAAATCCAGCGATACCACCAACAATAGTACCAATTAAAATTTCAATCCCTACTACGACAAAACCAACAGTAAGCGAAATTCTACCCCCATACATTAATCTGACCATAACATCCATCCCATGTCCATCAAGTCCTAGTAAATGTTCTGCTGATGGTCGTTCAAACATTCTAATGAGTGAAAGTTCATCATCTACAAATACTTCTGAATAGGAATAATTGATGAGTAAAGGTCCGAAAAAGGAAAAAACAAACATACAAACAAGGACAACGATACCAATTATAGCAAGTTTATTACGTATAAAACGTTTCATTACTAATTGTCCAGGAGTAATTATTTTATCAACACAAATTTCTTCTTTTGTCTCTTGGATAGAATTATTCAACTCTTGATTATCAAGATTTGTCTTATCTACATTTTTCTTCATTTTAACCTATCCTTTCTACGATAATCTGACACGCGGATCAACTATTGCATAAGTTATATCAGCCAATAACGTTCCTAATAAAGTTAGAATGGCTATGAACATATTAAATGTCATTATATAAGGAATATCCCCCTGAGTAATAGCATTTAATCCGGCTCTTCCAAGTCCAGGAATCGAGAATATTGTTTCTGTAATCATCGCACCGGCAAATAATGCTGGTAATGTACCTCCTAGAATTGTAACGATTGGAATTAAAGTATTTCTAAAAGCATGTTTATAGAAAACAGTTTTTTCACTCAATCCTTTTGCACGTGCAGTTCTAATATAATCAGATTTTAATACCTCAAGCATGTTTGTACGTGTGTAACGCATTAATCCTCCCATACCAACCATGGTTAATACAGTGATTGGAAGAATAAAGTGGCAAAATATATCATAATATTGCCCAAATTGGGACATAAATTGATGAGATCGTGCATCTACCATCCCTTGTAATGGAAGTATTCCTAAATGTACAGCGAAAATTTGTTGAAGTACAATCGCAAAAAAGAAACTTGGAAGGGATATCCCCATAAGTGCTATTACAGTTACAGAATAATCTGTTTTTGAATACTGTTTTGTAGCAGCAATAACACCAAGTGGTACAGCGATTAAAACTTCTAAAATTAATGAAATTAATGCGAGCCAAAAAGAAGTCCACATTTTATCTTTAATATCACCTATAACTGGGCTTCCTGATATAAATGAATTACCAAAATCACCTTTTAATGCTTTAACTATCCAGTCAAAGTATCCTTCAATAATCCCTGAATTGAGCCCATATAAATCTTTCATATGATCAATTCTCTCAGGTGTTATTTTAGGATTACCACGCATAATGGAGTCAACATAGTTGCTTGGTAATAATCTTATAATAGTATATAAAATAATTGATACACCAAATAAAACGATTATACTGATTAGTAGACGTCTTATTATAAATGTTTTCATTTCATCAACTCCTACCTAAAATTAAAATAACCCGACCCAGTTAAAATTAAACTTAAGTCGGGTATGTCTTATTTGAATTATTATTTACATTTTATTTCATTTCTAACTTTTCGATGTCTTCCATCCAATCCCAATAAGTCGTAATATCTGGTGTAATTGTATCTATATTTACTCTTTCAGTTGAAAATGCAATAATGTTTTGTCTTTGATAAATAGGTACTTCAACAGCCCAATCAATAATTATATCTAGACACTCTTTATATACACCTTTACGGAATGATTGATCATCAGATGAACGTGCGTCAATAATTTTTGTATCTAAATCATTATCACGAATATAATAATGATTTGATTCTGTTGAACCTTCTTCACCAACAACATTACTACTATGATAAACTTGATACATATCAGGGTCAATTGTAGCAACCCATGCAGCACACCATATTTCTTGTTCATCTGCATCTAATATGTCCCATAATACACCTGAATTAGTTGGGTCATTAATAGTAATTGTGATACCAAGCTCAGCCATAATATTTTTGAATTGAGTAGCTATACCATGTGAAGGATGATCCCCAACACCATCACCAGGAACGATAATTTCATACTCTAATTTAGCGCCATCAGGTGCTGTTGCTGTGTAAAGACTATCACCAAATTGAGCATCTCCTGCTTTTTCAACAAATGTATATCCAGCTTCAACTAACCATGCTTTAGCAGCTAATTTAGCTTCTTCATTTCTTACTGAATCTGCTAAATCTGCAGGATCTCCATCATAAACTGTTGTTCCATCAGGATTTCTACTAAATGCAGTTTCGTATCCATCTTCACCAGGTTTTGGTGCAGCCCAACTTGTATTAGAAATTGGATAATTTATAATAGATGCAGCTTCACCGTAATAACTGTTTATAGATGTATATCTTTGAGATGAAAGAACAGTTGCAAAAGCAGTTCTTAATGCTTTAGATGCAGTACTATCAATATCATCACCAACAGCAACGTTCTTTGCACTAAGTCCAATATAGCCATAACCTAAATTATCAATTGAACTAATATGAATTTTATCTCCATAAGAATCAATTTCTTGGAATTTAACTCTTGATCCAGAAGGATTTGAAATATCAATATCTCCTGTACCAATTGCACTTACTTTGCTAGGTTCATCTACAACTTGGAAGTTAACATATTTTATTTTAGGTTCGCCTTTATAATAATTTTTGTTTGCTTTAAAGTATACAACATTATTTTCAAATTTAACGAACTTATAAGGACCAGCACCCATTGGGGTATCTGTTTTTGCTTGAATATCATCCATTGAAGTTTCTGTACGACTATTGAAGCCAAATTGATTATTTGCATAATTATATAGAGACTCGTCACCATAGTAATGCATAGGTGCAACTGTTATACCACATATATCATATATAGCAGCAGCATCAAATCCGTAAACATCTACTTCTACTTCAGTTTGACTAATTTTTCTAATACCAGTGATATTAGGAACAGGGTCACCATCTAAATCTTCTACAGCAATTTTAATAGCTATGTTCAATGCTTTTCTTTCAACCTTAGGAGCTACTACTGCACCACCATAATAGGCATCAAGTGTAAGATAATCATATTCATACATTGCTGCAATTTCATCTACAATAGTTTCACGAGTTTTTCCAACAACTGAATAATTTTCATCTAATGCATAGAAGGAAGCAAATGTTGCAGCAGCTGAAGCGTCTTCAGGTACATTATTATCTTTGTCATAAGGACTTCCATCTTCTAATACCCAGTAACCAGTATATATTTCATTATTTATAACATCATTCTTAACCCAATCAAATTCTTCGTCAAGTAATGCATGGATTTCATCTAAAACATATTGGTTTAATTCAGCATTAGCTGTATCAGTTCCAATTGCATCGATTAAGTCACCATATGTTCCTTCAGCAATTGTTCTTGCTTGCTCTGATGCAGTCGAATTATATTTGTAATTTGAATATCCGACAATGTCAATAGCACCTATTGAAGAAGAACCAGTATAATATGGATCTAACCTAACATAATATGAGAAGATAATATCATCAGCGTCCATAACATGACCATCTGAGAATTTAATATCATCTCTTATCTTTATATTATAAGTTGTTTTACCATTACCTTGAGTAACAGTTATATCAGAGATGCCCTTATATTCGTAACTTTTACCACCACGAGCAATTGTTTCACCGTTGATAGCATTATAAACAATTCCACCATCTCTGTCTGTAGTCATAAGTTCAACACTAGTCATTTCAACTACATCAGTATCCATATCTGTATCGCTAAAGAATGGACTAAATTTTTCACTAAATGCATCATAACCAACTACAAGTGCTTGTTCACTTTTATTAGTCTTCTTGCCACAACTTGCTAAAGTAAAAGCAGTTAAAACAATAGCGAACATCAAGATAAAACTTGACAATTTTTTCATTTTCTCTTCTCTCCTTTTCTCTTTTTAAATATATATGATTTTAGAAATACAAAACTTCTAAAGATCATCCCCCGTTATTTTAATTTTCAATTGAACACATTAAAATCCTCTCTATCAAAAAATAAATTCATTAGATTCTTTGATATAACAGAATTGACTAATTCATCTTTTGAGAGAGGAGGTAATGGAAAACTAAAAATCTATTATATACAACGGTATGTACTAAATATAACTTTAAATCTAAAAGAAATTTGTCGAAAACTGTCGAATATATCAAAATTTCTGATTAATTTATTTGATATAACAACGTTTTGTTCAATTATATCATTTGAGTATCAAATAACATATATTTTTTATAAATATTAAATAAGTACTTCATCTTATTATTTAAAATCTCAATTTAAAATAATTATCTTTAACCATAATAGTCAATCCAAGAGATTTTATTTTCCTCATTTTCATGTAATAATGCATTACAATAACCAATGTGATATTGAACATGTCTTACTTGCATAAAAATGATATCTAAATTAGATAATTTGGAATAAACAAGGGATTTTTCATTCAACCATTGATCACTTCTATTAAAGAAGAATTGATTAATTATTCCTTTTACGGTATTTTTGTAATTAATTAATTCAGTTTTAGACATAACTGATAAAGGGTCCTCTTCAAATTCAGGATAAAATCCCCTTTCCTTGAATGGTTCAATAAATTGATCATTATTATCCCTAAACCAGAAATTGATTCCCATCAAAGTGTGAAGTAATTGTTGAAAATAGATATGACCACCGATCTTTTGATTCCATATTTTCTCACTACTCTCTTCAATTAATTTCTCTAACATTGAAAAAACTAAATTAAATTGATTTTTACATTTTTCAACCATCTAACTACCTCCAATAGGTATTTAAGATTTACTACCTGGTAAATAGGTATAGAATGTACGAGTTTCAGTAACTCCATTTTCAGTTACAGTCACATCATAGCTTACCGTCATCGGTAATAAAGGTAGTTTAATAATCCGACCACTATCATCTAGATATTCTGGGTAATTAGATTTCATTGTAATTTTAGCGTCTTTATGGTTTAATCTAATTTCATATTCAATTTCTACCATTTTTCTAAATTCACTTGTTAAACGAGCATTTCTTAACGTTCTTGGACAATCTTTTCCACTAAAATCATGATGGAATTTATAATTATCTATAGGAAGATTATATTTTACTAATAACATCGCGACTAATTTAGCAGTTTTATGCCATGTTTTATAAATATCCGATCCTTTATTTACAGCCATTTCAATCCCAATACCATTAGTATTACCTCCACCTTCATAATTTCCTTCACCAACTAAACGACTTCCATCTCCTGCGTGAAAAGCACGCTCATTATCAGGAATATGATGAATTATTTCATTTTCATCAACAGTATAATGCCAAGATACATAGGTAGTGTTACTTGGATTATTGGTTAAGTTATGAAGATATAAAGCGTGCATTGCTGCTGTTGCTGAAGAACTTGTATTAGCTGTGTCATGAACTACAATCCAATTTATATTATCCTCATTATAAGACGGATATTCATTAGGAATTGATGACATTAAACGTCCAGTTCTCGTATAATCACTGATTCCAATAATATCTTGTTGGATAACGTTTCTATCATAGAAATAAGAAGCAATACTCTTATTAGTGTTAACTGTGTAATTAGTGGCACCATATGAGGTAAAGTAATAACTTTTCGATGAAATCGTTTGATACATACTTATTAAATCAAATAAGTTATTCATATCTAATTGATTGTAGACATTCAACGTCACAGATGTTCTTATTAATTCATTATCAGCAAATGAAACAGTGATGGTAACCACCCCTTCAGAAATAGTTGTCACTAAACCATTTTGATCAACCGTTGCCACTTGTTCATCACTTGATGACCAAATTACTTCATGATCAATTTCACTAACTGGAAATGCTTTTTCTGCTATTTCTAATGTATCTCCAACAATAAGGTTATTATCTGTATTTGAGAATGATAATTTAATTCCTGCTTCAGCATCTACTACAACTGTAAATACCTTAATTATTTTAGAATTATCAGCTGATGTAACCATAATTTCAGCAATTCCACTTTTTATCGCTGTTAATAATCCATCTTGTGAAACGCTAACAATTGTTTGATCTGAACTTAACCAATAGACATGATTAATTGATGCATCTATAGGAAGCACTTGAAGATTTAATTGATAAGTATCTCCACTATTCATATTAGCAATAGGATTAGAAATAATGATGTCGTTTGGATAAACAATCGCTGTTTCTTCTGAAGATGGCACTTCTTCTTCGGTTGTATAATAATCTCTATATTCATTTTCTGTTAGATTACCAAATTGATCAATTATTGGTGTTTCAGTACCCCAGTAATTTTTCGTAAAATCAACAGGATATACATCAGAACTATATCCGTAATAAGAAGTTACATTTTTAATGATATTATAGTTTGCATTAGCGAAAATTATTTTATCAGCTACCCAAGAACCCTGTGAGTTTTTGTATTCTGGGTCAATCATAATCCCCTTCAATGCTGTATCAATTGTATTATGGGTTACTTCAATAAGGATACCGTGTTCATATTCACTTTTTCCCCAAATCGCAATCGCCCAATCATTACTATTTTTAAAACTATTTTCAGATACATTTATATCCCCATCTAGGAAACCAACAATTTGTAATGCTCGAGCAGAATTGTTTTCAAAACTATTTTCTTTTACTAAAATAGTTCCTGATGTATATTCAATAAATACATCACGGTCATAGTTACTAAAAACATTATTAGTTATATTAACTAACTTGGTATAACTAATCCATATTGGTCTAACTAATTTAGCTTCATTTTCAGTTGCATAAATATGATCAAACTGGTTATGAGTTATACTAATATTTTGTACACCTGTATCTATACTTGAAGATACAAATTGAATAAATCCTTTGATTTCACTAGTACTATAATTTATATTTTCGATAAGATTATAACTTATTTCAAGTTTATTGATTAAATGATCACTTTCTGAAACTATTTGAGCTGTATCAGTAAATTTAAAACCATTTATTATGATATCTTCACATTCACCAATTGTTATAACACCCTTTAATACCGTTTCCTCTGTACGTGTTACCAAATTTGAATCTTTATCATAGTTCGCTCCAAGAAGATGAATTCCATTTTTGTTTATCGTGAAATTATCTTCATAAATACCTGGGGTAATATATATATTAACATCACTAGTTGCAACATCAATTGCTTCTTGAATGTTATTAAATAGGTTCACACCATAGGTAAACATATAACCAAGATACTCAAATGTATCACCACTAACAACGTTTTTATCAACTAATATGTTATTAGCAACCGTAATTTCCATGGTATTAGCTATTGATTCATCAAGCATAGATACTGCTGTAATGGTTACTTGTCCTTCACCAACTGGTGTTACTAATCCATTGTCATCTACTGTTACGATATTTTCATCACTTGATGACCATTTAACTTCATTACTAGCTAGAATTGGATCAACTGTTACAGTTAAATTCATCGTCTCTGTTAATAAGAGACTAGTTTTACCTTCAATTACTAAACTAGTAGGGCTTGGCAATAATACGGTTATTTCATGGATTCCTTTAATATTTGTATCCTCTGCAGATGTTGCTATAATTGTTACTTCTCCTTCACCAACCGTTGTTACTAACCCATTTTCATCTACTGTTGCGATACTTTCATCACTTGATGACCATATTACTTCATCTTTTGCATGATTGGGTACTATTTCTAAATTAAGTTGAGTACCACTACCTAAGAAAACCTTATCTTCTCCAATTATCTTAATTTCTGTAGGGTTTTGCTTAATAACTGTGATACTAACTGATACACTCACGTTAGAATCAGTTTTTGATGTAATAGTTACAGTTGCAGTTCCTAGAGATAGCGCTTCAATTACACCCTCTTCATTAACTAGTACAACTGCTTCATCACTAGAATTAAAAACGACTCCATCTTTATCATTGGTTTCAAAATCTAAAGTCATTTTTGCATTTAATACAATGGATAATGACTCGTTAGAAACAGATAAATTAATCTCTTCTTCATTATCACATGAGGTTAATGTAAATACAACAATAAATAATAATAAAATACTTAATAAATTTTTGAAATTTTTCATCTAATATTACCTCCCCTTCACTTCATACCCTAATAGTACTCAAAAGTTTATATCAATGTCAACCATTTTAAGGAAATTATGGAATTAATTGCCATAAAAACTAATGATATAAGGAAATTAACTCCTATAAAAAAATCTACATATATTCAAATGTAGATTTTTAAGTAATTTACCATAATGATTTAATTTTATTAAATACTTTTTCCCAGTTATAATCTGGATTTTCGATAACCACCTTGTCTATAGGTAATTGTTCTATAACAGCTAATTCAAGTTTTTTTCTGTGTTCAAAAAATTTGATAGCACCATCGAAATTCTTTAAATTATTTAGTTTTCCATACATTGATTTTTCAACATAGCTGATCACTAAATCAATCCAATCTTCATATTGGCTTTTATCAGGAGACACTCTTTCTTTAGCAACACGGGAGATTGTCTCACCTACATCAGGTTGTGATAAGTAAATAAGAATTGGTTTTAATTTCTTTACGATATTAATTAATTCAAGCATATATTTTATAATATTATCCCTATCTTTATTATGAAATGCGAATAATTCATTAATATGATTTTGTAAGTACGCACATTCAAAAATTATAATACTATCAGAATTAACTTGATCAACGAACTTTGTCCACCTTTTAAAATGTAGTTTTTTAAAAACCTCAAATGGTACTCTCCCATCATATACTTCGTGTTCTTCAAAATATTTAAATAATTCCTTTTCTCTAATACCTAATTTTGTGTACGCAACTAAAGCAAAATTCTCTTCAATTTGGGTATATTTGATTAAGCTAGTTTTATATTTTGGATATTCTTTCACAATTCTCTCAAACTCATTTAGCGAAATATAAGCATGCCACGCTAAATCTGCAGGGTGTACATCACCTTCATTATATAAAATTGCTTTTTCACCCTTAGATTCTAAATCATGTTTTATTTTTCTCGAAATCATTGTTTTCCCAGAACCTGGTATTCCTTCTACCAATATTAATCGATTTTCCATCTTTTCTCCTTTCCTATGCCCCTATTATTTAAATATATCTATTAAATATAATACCATAACTAATTAGCCTTTAACAACTACCTAACGAAAAACAATTATACATACTTTAAAAATAAAAAAATGTGTTGTCAATATGAATTGACAACACATTTTAAGTCATATTATAAATCTAAATTTGCTTTACCATTAAGACTTAAATCATCTTTTTGTCCATTTAAATAACTAAAAGTTCCAGCTACAGCAATCATAGCTGCATTATCTGTACAATATTTTAGTGGAGGTATAATAAGTTTGATGTCAGGAAAGCTTTTAATTTCTTCATGAAGTCTTTTTCGTAATCCGCTATTAGCAGCCACACCACCAGCGATAATCAATTGTTTAATAGGATTTTTTTTAATTGCTTTAACTGTTTTACCTACTAAAATATCAACTACACTTTCTTGAAAACTTCTAGCTAAATTCTCTCTATTAATCGTTTCATTTCTTTGAGTTGCATTATGAACTAAATTAATAACAGCTGATTTTAATCCCGAAAAACTAAAATCAAAATTATCTTGATCCAACATAACTCGGGGAAGTTTATACAAATCGATTCCTTCATTAGCAAGCTTATCAATATGCGGTCCACCTGGATAAGGTAAACCAATCACCCGCGCTACTTTATCATAAGCTTCACCAACTGCATCATCTCTTGTTTGTCCAATAATATCAAAATGATAATGATCTTTCATATAAACAAGTTCTGTATGACCCCCTGAAACAACTAAGGCTAGTAATGGAAATTGTAAATCTTCAACTAAATGATTTGCATAGATATGCCCTGCAATGTGATGGACGCCAATTAAAGGTAAATGATTCGCAAAACTAAACGCTTTTGCAGCATTAATACCAACAAGTAGAGAACCGATTAATCCTGGACCTTTTGTTACGGCTACACAAGTGATATCTTTAACCTTGATATTTGCTTTTTTTATGGCTTCATCTAAAACAAGTGTTATATTCTCTACATGATGTCGACTAGCCACTTCTGGTACAACTCCACCAAATTTCTTATGAATATCAATTTGTGAAGAAACAATATTCGATAATACTTCTTTACCATTTTTTACAATCGCTACGCTTGTTTCATCACAACTTGATTCAACAGCTAATACGATGATATCTTTCATACAATCACTCTTTTCTCCATATAAAAAGGGCTAATGCCCTATTTATTTACGTTTCTTTTTTCTTCTTCTTAAGAACATAATTAGCCCAATCGCACCAATTGCATAGCCTGCATATTTCTTAAGATCTGTTTTTTCTTGTCCAACAACAGTTACTTCATTGACATGTTTTTCATTAGAATATAGTACCAAAGAAGTTAATTCAGGCACAACAATTTCATCACCTGTAATTTTCTTTAGAACCTCTGTCCCTGCTTTATTATTATCAACAATGATATTCCATACACCAAAATGTGGTAACTTAAATTTAACTTCTGTAATATTAGCGTTAAATATAACAACAATATCTGCATATGTATCATGATTGGCTGAATCAGTTATATTGTAAGCAATCGTATTAGTTACTGGAGTATCCAAAAATCTAAGATGTTTTTGTATCATTTCAGTAGTTGTCATCCTAAATGCAGGATGTGCTTTTCTTAATTCAATTAACCCACGATAATATTCAAATAAATCAATATGGTCATATTTACTATGCCAAATAATTTGATTAATCATATCAGGTGATTTATAACTATTCTCATCACCATTTTTTGTTCTTAACATCTCTTCACCAGATAAAAAGAAAGGAATTCCTTGACTCATTAATACAATAGTATTAGCCATTTTAGCCATCTTAATACGCGTTGTCATATCAAGGCCCTCTGTTGTTTCAACAATTTTATCAAATAAACATAAATTATCATGACATGAGACATAATTAATGGTTTGATTAGGTTGAGTTGCCCATGGTTTTTTTGAATAAATGACTCTATCAAAGTTAATTTGTGGATGATCAGTTGCACCAACAATCGCGAATTTCACAGATTCTTCTAACCCAATACCACCATTAACAAATCCAGGCTGTTTTGCATAAAAGACATCCCCTTTAATCCCATCACGACAATCATCATTAAAGGCAGCAATTCTAGGCATTTTAGACATGTTTTCTTTAAGTGCCCTTTTATTGACAGGAAGTGGTGTTTCTCCTGCAGTCCATCCTTCACCATATATCAGAATAGTAGAATCAATTTTATCAAGTGCTAGGCGAATTTCATTCATTGTTTGAATATCATGTAATCCCATTAAATCAAAACGGAATCCATCAATATGATATTCTTTAGCTAGATAAGTCACAGAATCAATAATGAATTTACGAACCATCAACCGTTCTGAAGCAACTTCATTACCACAACCAGACCCCTCAGCGAATTCATTATTTTCTGTTTGTCGATGATAATAATGTGGAAATGTTTTATGAAAATTAGAATTCTTTTGAAAATAGGTATGATTATAAACAACGTCCATAACAACGCGAATATTGCTTCGATGCAATTCTTGTACTAATGTTTTAAATTCTCTTATTCTTGCCTCACCATCAATTGGATTAGTTGAATAAGACCCCTCCAAACAATTATAGTTTACTGGGTCATATCCCCAATTATATTGTGGTTTATCAAGTTTAGCCTCATCAATAGAACCAAAATCAAACACAGGAAGTAAATGAATATGCGTTATACCTAATTCTATTAAGTGGTCTAATCCAGTTGTTAAAGCTTCTGGACTTCTAGTATTGTGTTGGGCTAGCCCTAAAAACTTTCCTGGGTTTTGCACATTTGCTGTTTTATGAATCGTTAAATCACGAATGTGCGCTTCATAAATGATTGAATCAGTAGTATTAATTAATTTAGGTCGAACATCTTCTGAAAAACCATCTGGATTAGTTTTCTCTAAATCAACAACCATCCCTCTTTCACCATTAACCCCACATGCCTTCGCATAAATATCAACAGTCTCATATTTTTCATCTTGAAATTCTATTCCATATGTATAAAAAACACCATGTAAGTCTTCTTTAATATCTATATACCAGGTCCCATTCATATCTTTATTCATTTTTATCTTATCGTAAGGTTTACTTTTATAACCTTTATCATATAAAAACAATGATACTTTTATCGCAAAAGGACTCCATACTCTAAAGGATGTCGTATCTTTTGTATAAACATACCCTAAGTCATTGCCACTATAATAATATTGATGATTAAACTCTTCTGTTTCAAATTTTTTCGTATCAATCATTATTTCACCTACTTTTATTAACTAAGATAGATATTATCAATCAAAGGTCAATCTTTGATTAACTTAATCAATCTCTATAATTATAATATTACACAAATTTTACTTTTTTTTCAATTTAAAAGTGAATTTTTTAATAAATACAATAAAAATCTTATAACCTTAATCACTGTTTATCAAATTATAAGTTTTTACCCTTATTTTCTTATTCTTAATGTGAAAAAGATAAATTATAACGATTATTATATTTCTTTACATTACCAATTCCATTAAATAAGCATCTTCTCCAGTTGGATAATACCGTTTCCTTTTTGCTACTTTATTAAAATGATATTTTTCATACAATTGTATTGCTTTATCATTAGATACTCTTACTTCTAGGGTAATATTTTGACATTTTTTTTCTTTAACAAGATTAACTGTAAAATCCATTAACACACTTCCATATCCTAACCCTTGATAGGTAGGATCAATTGCGAAAGTAGTTATTTGAACATCTTCATACATTATCCATAAACCAATATATCCAATGATTTTATCTTTTAAAACTAACTTATAATAAACACTATACGGATGATTTAAAAAATCAGAAAGATATAAATCTTTAGTAAATGGATCAACAAAAGCTTTTTTTTCTATTTCCATAATCTCAACAAAATCATTTACATCATCTATTTTCTGTACAGTACTTTCACTTTTCATTTTAAATTCATTTCTGCCTCAGTTAATCTTTTATAATTAGGGACAAGGTGATGAATATTAGCTACCCTTTCAAAATCTAGTGTCATCACCAACTCAGGATTAAAATCTTCAATCAAAGAAAATGGAAAATGGAACTGTGGATCTTCTATTTTAAACTTGTGGTTATCATATCCAACAAATATGACATCTCCTTTTACTACTTCTATTATTTGTTGGATAAAATCTGTAAAATGATATAATTGTGGTTCGAAGATACAATTAAGTTTATGGTCAATAACGTTATATAGAGCTGAAAAAACATTGCCTCTTCTAGCATCAATTAAAGGAACAATATATTTTGCTTGATTAATATAAGAAGCACTAATTACTTCTAAACTAGATATTTTCTTTAATGGAATATTCAAAGTATAACTTAATGTCTTCGCTACAGTAACCCCAATTCTAACACCAGTATAACTTCCTGGTCCTTCTGAAGCAATGATTTGATCAATTTCTTGAATATCAATTTGATTTCTTTTCAAAAGGGTTTCAATACTTGGCATTAATTTTACAGAATGGTCACGAATAACCACTTCAAGAATATAATCCTTAACCTTATCGTCTTCTTCTAAAATAATCATTAATACTTGAGTTGATGTATCAATCAATAATTTTTTCATTTACTAACACCTCACAAAGTTGTTCATATTTTTGTCCTAATGGAAAAAACTCAAACACCCTTTTTGTTTCACCAGTTACATAAAGATTAATTTCAAGTCTTTCAGAAGGCAGTTGTGATTGAATATGTCTTGCCCATTCAATTAATGTTACACCATTTGCATAGAAATATTCATCAAAACCTAAATCCTCTAAATCATCACTTATTCGGTAGGTATCCATATGATAAAGAGGTAAATCCCCTTCATACTCTTTTATAATCGTAAAAGTTGGGCTATTTACTGTTTTATTAATATTTAGAGCTAAAGCGATTCCTTTAGTAAAAGTCGTTTTTCCAGCGCCTAAATCACCTTCTAAGGTGATAACAGTACCTGGAAATAATCGCTTACCTATTTCAATTGCTAAATTCTGTGTTTCTCGTAAATTATTTACTTCAACTTGATACTTTTTCATTGTCATCATCCATTCATTAAGACTGCTTATATTATATCTCGAATATAGAGAATATATCAACCCAATCTGAGGTGTTTTAATATCTATTTTATTTTTCTCAAAAAATCTTTAATTTTACCATTTGGATTATTTTTATTACCTAACATAATTAATTCGATTTCTTTATCAATTTCTTTATCTAGAATAAATACAATTGGATATAACATAAATAAAGTGAAAATAAAGGTTATAATTATTAGATAAATATTAAATACACAAAATGATGATAAAAAATAGAGAGAACAAACAGTCAGTACTATCGCAATCAAAATTATGATTTCATTTTTAAAACGTTGAAAAATAAAACCAATTAAAATCAAAAGCAGTGATTCATAACAATACACCAAATTATTTTCAAAAAATGACAATAAGATTATGTGATACCCTAAAATATATAATAAACTGAATTCGTTAATTAATTTATAGTGAAATGATTGATAAGATTCTTGTAACAAAATTAATCCATAAATTGATTTTATGATGAAATAAATAATTGGAACTATTACAAATGAAGTAATAAGAATATTTTTCGAATTGTTAAATAAAAAATCTAATCTATTTAAAAATGTGACAGACATCGCAGTAAATCCCAATAATATCACAATATATAGATAAAATTGGTTATATAAGATCTTCTTTGTATCTTTAAAACTCTTATCTTGATAAAAAGTCAATAATCTATACTGCTTTATACCCATGACAATCACCCATTTTTTTAAACTAATATATCATAAGTCAAAAAATAAATTTGGTGATTAAATCAAGAAAAAAAGTCTAAAAAATTTAGACTTTTTGAAATTATTAACTCATTGTTACTTTTTCATCATTGATTAATTGAACCTGAATTTTTTTACTAAATATGGCTTCAGCTAATTCTTCACCATATTTTTCTAACATTATTTCATTCTCTAATGATGGTTTAAATTTTAATTTAAAGGAAGGCAATACTTTTAAACTAGCATTTTTTAAACGTGTTTGGATATTGTCAACGCCTTCACCACTCCATCCATAAGACCCAAAGGTAGTAACAAATTTACCTTGATGGATAATCGCATTCATATTAATAACTAAATCCCAAATAACTGGTGTTGCATCTTTATTAATTGTTGTTGAGCCAAATAATACACCATCAGCGTAATAAATGTCTGAAACAATTTGTTGTTCAAGCGCTTTATAATTACTTACATTTAGATTATATAAATGAATATCGATTGTATCATCATAATTTTTTATTCCCTGAGCAATCTTTTCTGCCATTATTTTTGTATATCCATATGAAGTTGCATAAGGAATCACTATTAATTTATCAAATGGGTTATAAACAGTAGACCACTTTTTATAGGTATCTAAATAAAATTGAATATTTTCATCAAGTATTGGTCCATGACCATTACAAATCATCTTAATTTTCAAATCTTTTATTTTATCTAATGCTTGTAATACAAACTTCTTATATGGTGCAAAAATAGCATCATAATAATATTGAAATGATTCAAGATAATCTTTATATAGTGTTTTATTCATTTTTGATAAGAATACTTCATCAAATGCATAATGTGTCCCTAACGAATCACAGGTAAATAAAACTTCATCCTCTTTAATGTAAGTATAGATAGAATCTGGCCAATGAAGAAATGGTGCACTTATAAATTGAAAAGTTTTATCATCAAATATTATTTCTTGGTTAGGCTTTACTACTTGACTATTGAACGATTTGTTTGTAATATTTTTCAAATATAGGATAGCTGATTTAGAACCTATAATCGTAATATTAGGATTTAACATCAATAATTTTTCAATAGAACCTGCATGGTCAGGTTCTGTATGATTAACAATAATGGTATCGATATTTTCAACCCCAACGATTTCATTAAGATTTTTAATGTATTCATCAAAAAAACTAACTTTTACAGTTTCAATCAAAATATTATGATTTTTGGTTTTTACCAAATAGGAATTATATGATGTACCATACTTAGTTTCCATAATTACATCAAATACTTTTAAAGCCTTATCAATAACACCTAAATAGTAAAAGTTATCTTTAATTTTCTTTAACATGACATCACCTCTTATCTTTAGATTACACTTTTATTTTACAATGAATAAAGTATTTTTTCAAATAATATCCTTTAGTATTCCATAAGAATATCTTCCTTATTTAAAAAATGGATAATCCCAAGATAAATCCCAAAAGCAACTTTATCTTGATATTGTCTTTGTTTTAGTAAATTTGCTTCATATGGATTCGATAAAAACCCAACTTCAATTAAAGCGCCTGGTTTCTTAACCTTTTTAAACAGATATAATGTGTTTACCGTTTTTGCTTTTCTATGTGTATTCTGTAAAACTTCTACTAACGTTTGTTGAATCTTTTCAGCTAATAACTTATTTTCTGCAAAATTATCAAAATAAAAGGTTTGTGCTCCATGCCACCTTGGATTTCTTAAAGCATTCATATGGATAGAAACAAAAAAATCACAATTAGAATTATTAATCATCTCAATCCGTTTATCTAAATCACGTTTTTTCTTTGATCCCTTTCCAGGAGAAACAAAATCCATATCTTTATTCCGAGTTAATAAAACATTAATACCCACTTGTTCTAAATAATTTCGTAAATATAGAGCTACTGATAAATTGAGTTCTTTTTCAATTAAATCATTATTTCTTTTAGCTCCACCATCATATCCACCATGACCTGGGTCAATATAAATTGTATACTCATCATAAGCTTTTTTTACTTGGGCACTCGTTTGAACTTGAACCGTAAAAAAAAAGATAAACATTAAACAAACAAAAATAAATGGGAATCCTTTTTTCATATTATCACCAATATTATTATGTGTTAATGTTTATCTTATCTTTCTCAATATAAACTGTTATTTATTGTTATTTTAACTTCAATCTTTGATTTAACTCCTCAGATAATGTTTCATAACCAGGTTTTCCAAGTAGTGCAAACATATTTTTTTTGTATGCCTCTACTCCAGGCTGATCAAATGGATTAACCCCAAGTAAATACCCAGATATTGCACATGCTTTCTCAAAGAAATAAACTAAATACCCAAATTCAAAAGCATCCAATTTTCTTAGATTGATGACAAGATTAGGTACTCCACCATCTAAATGAGCAAGTAATGTTCCTTTAAAAGCATTTTTATTAACTTCATCCATCGTTAATCCCGCTAAATAATTTAAGCCATCTAAATTATTTGAGTCTTTTTCTATAATGATTTCATGCTTAGGTTCTAAAACATTTATAACCGTTTCAAATAAATCTCGACGACCCTCTTGGATGTATTGACCTAATGAATGTAAATCAGTTGAAAAATTAGCTGAGGTTGGGAAAATACCCTTATTATCTTTTCCTTCTGATTCACCATATAATTGTTTCCACCATTCTCCAAAATATTGTAAAGCAGGTTCATAATTTACTAATAACTCGATTGTTTTGCCTTTATTATAAAGACTATTTCGAATGACTGCATATTGATAAGCTGCGTTTTCTTCTAAATATGGTGTTGCATATTGTACCATCGCTTGATAGGCACCATCCATCATTTTTTTAATATCAATTCCACTAGCCCCAATTGGTAATAACCCCACTGCTGTTAGAACCGAGTAGCGTCCTCCGACATCATCTGGTACGACAAAGGTTTGATAATTTTCAGCGGATGCTAATTTCTTAAGTGCACCACGAGATTTATCGGTTGTCACAAAGATTCTTTCACGACTTGCTTCTTTTCCATATTTTTCCTCTAATAATTTTTTTAATATTCGAAAGGCAATGGCTGGTTCTGTTGTAGTACCTGACTTAGAAATGACATTGATTGAAAAATCTGTATCTTTTAACACTTCTATTAAATCATGTAAATAACTTGATGAAATATTTTGTCCAGCAAATAAAACTTTTACCTCATTTTTCATTTGATAAAAATGATGGTTTAATAATTCAATAGCTGCTTTAGCGCCTAAATATGACCCACCTATTCCGATAACGACTAAAACTTTAGAGTGGTTTCTTATTTTAGTAGCAGCATTTAATATTGCTGTAAATTCTTCTAAGTCATAACTTTCTGGTAAGTCTAACCAACCTAAATATTCATTTCCAAGTCCTCTTTTATCGTGTAAAAGTTTATGAGCAACTTCTACATATGGTTGATAAGTATTTAATTCATCAGAAGACAAATAATCTTTTATATTAGAGTAATCAAATTGTAAAATCTGTTCCATTGCAATCTCCTATTTTTTGAATTTTGTAATTTTTTCTAACATTCTTTTCAAATTAAGAAACCCACTGGGTGTTTCCTCAATCACTTTATTTTTACTTTGCCGTCTGTCTTGAAAGCGCGTATAGTAATTGTGTGCTTGTTTAAGACTTAATTTAGCATTTTTATTTTTCTCATCTAATTCTAAAACTTTAACACGAACAACATCACCTATTTTGACATATTCATTAATGTCTTTTACATAATCATCCGTCAGTTCTGAAATATGAATTAAACCATTCATATCGTGGTTTAATTTGACAAAAACACCATAAGGCTGAATACCTGTAACTTTGCCTCGAACGACACTCCCTTCTTTTAATGCCATAAAATACACCTCTATTCTAAAAATCCATTTCTTATTATATCACAAAGCTATTTAAAGATAAAATCATCCATTGGATTTTTTACAAGTTTTATGTAGAATATTGGTTTATATTCTTCATTGTTTTAGGTAAAATATATATATTACAAAAATATTAGGTGTTTTTAATCTATTTCTCATTCTTTTTTAACCCAGAACTATATATCGGTGCATTCTTATGATTAGGAAATATAAATCGATAAATACTGTTAACCGCAATTACTGCTTCTCCAAAACCACAGGTAATCATCTTAACTTTACCAGGATAAATACAATCATCACCAGCTGCATAAATACCTAAAATATTAGTTTGTTTATGAGAATCAACTAGTAAAGCTCTATCTTCTAATGTTAAGTCCCAGGTACCAATAGGTCCAAGAGAGCTTAAAAAGCCAAATAAAACAATCACATCATCGACTTCAATCACTTTTGGTTCTGAAGTTAATGTGTCTTTTATATGAACTTTATTAACCAATCCATTAGATCCTTCTAATTTTGTAGCAACATAGGGAGTTAAGACATTTATTTTTGAAGTTTTCATTTTATCTACATTATGTTCATGTGCTCTAAAATCATTACGACGGTGAACAATAGTTACTTTTTTGGCAATATCATTTAACATATTAGCCCAATCAACGGCGGAATCACCACCACCAAAAATAATGACCTCTTTATCTTCAAAGTGCTTCACATCAGTAATGAAATAATGTATATTAGAAAATTGTTTTTCATTTGATAAGCCTAATGTACGTGGTTGAAAAGCACCTTTTCCCGCTGTTATTAAAACCGTTTTTGTATAATGACAAACGTTTCCTGTACATATTTCTAAAATATTATCTTCATATCGTCTCCTAACATATTCTACACGTTCATTTAAAACGACTTCAATATTTTCATTAACACTAGCCATCTGTTCTTTTAAATTAGAAATGACATCTTTAGCTTTTACTTCTTTAAATCCAGGTATATCATAAATGAATTTTTCCGGATAGACTGCTTGTAGTTGCCCACCTAATTCAGGTAGTGCATCAATTATTTTTACTTTCAATTTTCGTAGTGAAGCATAAAATGCAGCATACATTCCAACAGGTCCACCACCAATTATCGTTACATCATAAGTATTTTCAATCATTTATTTACCTACTTTCATTGAACTATTTATTAGTCTTCCATAGTAGGCTATATTTAATAATTAAAAATATAATTTTATAATTAAAATGATAGTTTTATATAAAAAAAAGGATTACAAATAATAAATCAATGATTTATTATTATAATCCATATTCTACAAAATATAAAATACTAGCAACTAAAATACCTAAGATAATTCCTCCTAATGCCTCACTTGGTTCATGACCTAATAATTCTTTGAATTTTTGATCATATTTTTCTTTATTTCTTTCTTTTATCATAGAACTAAACAAGTATTGAATGTCTTCCCCCATTTTATTTAAAACAGTAGCATGTCTTCCTGCTTCCCTTCTTATTCCAGTCGCATCATGTATCACAACTCCAGCTAAAACAAAAGCAATCGCAAAATCTGTGGTATAAATACCATTTACCATTCCAATTGAAATGACTAAAGCAGTAACAAAAGCCGAATGTGAACTAGGCATACCACCTGTACTAAGTAATATCTCTGGCATGTATTCCTTATGAAGGAAATAATGAATAGGTAATTTAATTAGTTGTGCTATTACCAAAGCGATTACAGATGTAACTAAAGGAAAATTAAAAAACATTTTAAGCCTCCAATGATTATCTAGTATGTGCAATACGACTAGCAGCAGCAGCAGCTATTGCACCAACAATATCGTCTAAAAAGGTATTACATTTATTAGGTTGTTTCCCTATTTTATCTACTTCGCCAATAATACCAACTTTTAATTTATCAATATAACCAAAATTCGTTAATCCGATAGAACCATATACATTCACAATTGAATATGCCAATACTTCATCAATTCCATATAAAGTATAATCATTCATGAGTAAAGATCTTAATGGTTCCTCAATATGACCTTCCTCAGCCATAATATCAATTGTAATACCTGTTAAAACAGTATTAATTACTTCTCTTTTTGTTAAAACATTATTTACATGATCCAAACATTCCTCAAGCGTTAAATCATCATAATATTGTGTTTGTATTTCTAAAGTAATTTTAGCAATATCAACTAATTTAACCCCTCTTAATTCAAGCATTTTAATGGCTTTATTTCTTAATATTTCATAATCAACATCTTTCATTATGAAACCTCCTTTCAAATTTTCAAATTTCTTGCATATACTTTATTGAAGGGATGATTATATGGAAATTAGTAAGAACACTTTAATTGAATATTTTAATTACGATTTAGAAAAACTTTTAAATGAATTCAATAATTATTATGTCTTAAAATCTCCAAAACTTCCATTACAAATTCAAACATTGTATTTATATTTTTCACATATGGCAGAAAATAGTTTACAATTATTAATAAATTTAAATTATAACTACAAATATGCGCTAGATATAGTCAATGTTCCGAATATATATATTAAACCATATTCTGAAACAGAAATAAACCAGTTTCTAAAAAATTATCGACCAAACACAAAGCTTTTTTATAGCTTAGTAGGTTTTTCACTATATTTTTTTGAAATTTTTCTAAAATATGTAAAATATAATCAAGAAAAAGAAATTAATTTATTGTTTAAGAATATTCCAATTATTGAAGATAATTTGAATTTAATTCGTAAACTAGTTTAATAAAAGTGTTCCCAAATGGGAAACACTTTTATTAAATATGCTCTACTGCGATAACTCCTGGTACCTCTTCAACTAAAATTTGTTCAATCACATCATTAATAGTTGAATCTGCTGCTGAACAACCAACACAAGCCCCTAATAATTTGACAAATACAATGCCGTCTTCAAATCTAATAAATTCAACATCCCCACCATCTCTTTGAATATATGGTCGGATTTTTCCTAATATTTCAACGACTTGTTTTTCTATATCGTTCATTTAAGCCACTCCTTTTTTTGACACTTATTCAATTATATATTTTTTATCTTTAATTGTCCACTAAAAAACTTAATAGGAGCTGATAAGATGGAAATACCTTTTGTAAAGTTTGAAGCAAACGGTAATAATTATCTTCTAATATTAGATGAATGTGTAAATAAAAATTTACATATTGGTCGTTTAATCGAAAAAATGTCTAACAAAAACTTTGGTATTGGGTCAGATGGTGCATTAATATTAAGTAATAAATACAGACCTATCCCATATGTAAAAATATACAACAGCGATGGAAGTAAGGCATCACTATGCGTTAATGGATTAAGAATCGTTAGTAAATATTTATTTGATACAAAATATAAAGAAAAACAGAAATTAAAAATTAAAACAGATTCAGGAATTTATGAAACAATGAATACTCTAAATAATATTATTGTCAAAGTTAAAATATCAAATACATTCAAAGAAGAAAATTATTATTTTTATGGTAAGAAATTTCACCTATATTTTTTAAACATAGGTAATAATCATCTTTATCTTATAAATAATGGAGATATAGGTTATCATTTTTTTAAACGGACTTTAGGAAGACATTTATGTCAACATTTTAATTGTAATGTAGGTTTAATTACTCCAAATAATCCAAATTCATTTTCAATTATCACCTATGAAAAAGGATCAAAATTAACCCTATCTTGTGGAAGTAATATTTGTGGTGCTACCATGTTGTTAAAAGAAATAGATAAAATAAATGAAGATGAAGAGATTGAAGTAGAAACTTTAGGTGGTCTTACAACAGTTCAAATCATTCATGATGAAGTTTTATATTGTGGTAAAGCAAGGCTAGTTTGTAAAGGAACTTATTATGTATAAAAAAAGTAGAAGGGATATCCATCTCTTCTACTTTTTTTATAGTTTCTTAAATATTATCAGGGTCTTTTTCAAAGAAAACACGTTCAGATTGTTGTTTTGTTTTGATAATTTCTTTATGAATATCATTTATTTTATTCTCAATGATTTCAGTTTCAAAATTCGGAACGTTATAATATAAAAATAAGTCCTCGAATTCTTTTATAGTTTTATTGAGTGCAGTATTTATCTGAATAAATTCTTTAATATTACGACTCTTACTAGCATTTTTAAATTGTTTAATATCAATTTCAATTATATTGATAACATCCTCTTCTTTTTCAAAATCTTTAATTGGAAGCGGATAAGGCTTGATTCTCTCGAGAAAATAATGATTTTTCTTATTAATACTATATACATAAGATACTTCAAATTCATCAATACAAAATTTAATAAAACACATTTTACTATTGATTTGTAGAACCTTTGCTCCCATTTGAATTAATTTCATTTCATGTTGATTCGCCTGTGAATCAATATATTTTTTCATACAAACACCTCGCTAAAATAATAAATCAATCTAATTTTTATAAATAGAAGATAACTAAATATATCATAGAGATGACCACTGAAACAATCATAAGAGGGAATCCAATTTTCATATATTTAAGAAACGATAATTTATTCCCATTCTTTTCAAGCAACCCACTTACAATTACATTAGATGAAGCACCAATTAAGGTTCCATTTCCACCTAAGCATGCACCTAATGCTAGTGCCCACCAAAGTGGTGTAATATCTATTCCCATATTACCACCATATTCGGGAAAGTTTTTAATTAATGGAATCATGACACTAACAAATGGAATGTTATCTAAAAATGAGGAAGCAAGCGCTGATAACCATAATATAACAAGCGCTGTAAATAACATATTTCCTTTAGTAAAGGTAAATAAATTATGAGCTAATTTATGAATTATCTGTTGTTGTTCTAGACCTCCAACAATAATAAATAATCCGATAAAGAAAAAGATTGTTGGCCATTCAATTTCTAAAAGTATTTCTTCTACATCTACCTTACTAATTAATAATAATAAACTAGCACCTAATAATGCTACTATACTAGTTTCTACATTAATAAAAGGGATTTCATGGATTGTAAAACCAATAATAGTAATTCCTAAAACAATAAGACTTTTAATTAAAAGCGGTTTGTCTTTAATCGTTTTTGATTCATCAAAATCCATTATTTTTAATTTGTTTTCCTTTTCAACTTTTAATGACTTTCGATAAAGAAGTTTTAATATAAACAGTGTGATGATAAAAATAACAATAATCACAGGTCCTAAATTAGTTATAAAATCTAGAAAACCTAAATCCGTTTTTCCGCCAATCATGATATTAGGTGGATCTCCAATTAAAGTGGCAGTACCTCCTATATTTGCGGCTAAAATCTCTGTTGTTAGAAAGGGGATAGGATTAATTTTTAAAGTATCGGTAATAACAAATGTTACTGGTGCTATTAATAAGATTGTTGTCACATTATCTAAAAAGGCAGATGATAAAGCGGTAATAACCGAAAAGAATAAAATAATTTTCCATGGATCACCTTTAGCATATTTCGCTGCCTTAATCGCAATAAATTGAAATACACCAGTTCTTTTTAATATATTAACGATGATCATCATCCCTACTAGTAATCCGATTGTATTAAAATCTATCGCTTTAATTGCACTTTCTTCATCAATGATATGAATTACTATCATGACGATAGCGGCAAATAAGGTAATAACCGTACGATTAATTTTTTCAGTAATAATAAAAATATAAGTTACGATAAAAATTAAAATTGCGGTAATCATATAAGATTGATTTGATATAATAGTTAAAAAATGGTTATACATAATTCCCTGCTCCTAAAACAATATTATTTTACATAGATTGTTATTCATATTTAGATACCATGATCTATATATGATCTTTTATTTGATTGCTATGGTTCACTTTCAAAAAATATTTTATCTGAATTATTTTGAACCTTTTTTATCATGTCAGAGATTTGACTTAATTCATCCAATAAATATGCAAATTTCTCTTTTGGTACATTGTAATATAAAAATAAATCCTCAAACTCCTTCATTAAGTTATGTATATTTTTATTTATTTGTATAAACTTGTATATATTTTGACTTAATTCAGCGTTTTGAAATTGTTTGATGTCAAAGTTTATTTCATTTATAATATCTTCTTCGTTATTGAAATCCCTATAGGGTAATGGATAAGGTTTAATTCTTTCTAAAAAATAACGATTACTTTTATTAATATTATAGACATAAGAAACTCTACATCTGTCTAAATCAAATCGAACATAACATAGTTTTGAATAAATTTGTTTTACATCCGCACCCATCATTACCAGTTTCATTTGATGTTTACTTGCTTCTAAATTAATATAATTAGTCATAATAATACACCTCTTTAATAAAAAACACTATCTATTTGTTCTATTATTATTTAAAATATCGCTAGACTAAAGAAATAATTTGATACAATATTTATCTTTAACATTTTCGTTAATTTAAGTCCAATATCTATCATACTACTTCTAAATAATTTTTCAAGAGATTTTAAAAAAAATAGTGCTTTCATCACACATATTATCGCTTTTGATTAAATTAATATACCAAAAAAAGATGTGGGTCAATTGATAAACTCACATCTTTATTTTATCTTTAGTTGTGACAAATCTCTTACAATAATTGTCGGTTGCTTAGTAAACGCCTCTAAATCTTGAATTTTCATTACACCTGTTTCAACAAATATGCTATCCATTCCAAAATTATGAGCACCCATTATATCAGTAAAATAATTGTCTCCAATCATCGCAACTTCTTCTTTAGGTAAATTAAGTTTTTCTAATCCATATTCAAGCATTTCAATTTGAGGTTTACCCATATAGATTGGTTCAACATTTGTCACTAATTCTATTACTTTCGTAAGAGAGCCATTACCAGGTGTTATACCATTTGTTCTTGATAGCCTTAAATCACTATTTGTTGAAATAAATTTTGCTCCATTAAATACTTCTTCACAAGCTATCGATACCTTTTCATAATTGATATTGAAATCAAGACCAACGACAACATAATCTGCATTTTTAGACACCATTGAAATTTTATTTTTTTCAAACTCAGTCTTAATTCCATTCATTCCAATCAAATAGACATTTGCTAAAGGATTTTCCTTTTTTATATATTTTGCTGTAACCTCACTTGATGTTATGATATTTTCCTGATTTACTTTATAACCAATTCGTTTTAAATGTTCATAGACTTCTTTTGTTGTTCTGGTTGAATTATTAGTCACAAAACAAAACTTAATCTTTTCTTCTACGCACCTGTTAATGAAATCACGGCATGAAGGAATCACATTTTCACCTAAATAAGCAATTCCATCTAAATCAATTAAATAACCATTATACATTTTTTACTCTTTTAACGATGAAGTAAGGACAATTATAATTACATGATTCATTTAAATAATCTGGTATCTTATTTACATAAAAGGGTGAATCTGATTTTCTTGAAGTAAAACCTTTTAACCGTAAAATATTAGATGACATATCACCTACAATGACATCATATTTATCAAATGATTCTAAGTATTTTTCTTTAAACAATTGTTCACTGAATGCATCTCTATAATCCTTAACTAGTTCAAACACTTTGTTTTTGATTTTAATCATGTTAACACCTCAAAAATAATTATATCATATACGAATACAATTTTAAATAACTATTATTCTAACAAACCACTATCAGGTTGAGGATTATCATCTTTTGGAGGA
The DNA here is from genome assembly GCA_018394295.1 of Mycoplasmatota bacterium. NCBI lineage: Bacteria > Bacillati > Mycoplasmatota > Mycoplasmatota bacterium. The sequence continues at coordinate 750,807 of CP074573.1, read as the reverse complement.
TTACTAAAATTACCATTTCCTCCAGTATAATAATAATGTGGAACACTCCCTTGAATAATTTTAATTAATAATGGTGTATTTGTTTCAACTTCTATTTCATCTTTCTGAAATGGAATAGCTACTTGAAACCTTACTTTTGTTTTAATCACTACTTCAATTAAACTATTATTTATCCCATAAGGTTTAACGGATGATACAATATCAGTATAAACACTACCAATAATTTTCAATTTAATGTTTAACTCTGGTCCAATATTATTCATTATAGGATTATCAAACATAACGCCAATAGGAATTGATAAATGATTTAGTTCATGGTTAGAATCCTTTTGATAAATCAATAATTGGTCCTGAATTTGTTTAGTCATTTTAGAAATTAACATATTAATTTGATAAACATCAACAATCACACTTGTAACATAACCATTACTTTTTGTTTCCATATTTATAATTTTACTAGTATCAATATTAGGTACAATTTGATTACTTATCGAATCATTAATTAAAACAGACGCATAATAATAAGATTTTTGTTTTGCATAGACGATGAGTGGTGAACGATAATACATCTTTGATAAAACCATAAACAAAAGGAAAATGAGTACTAAAAATAAGATTACCTTATTTACTGTAAATTTTCTTCTACGTCTATGTCTATGCATTTTATTCTAGTTTAGTTAAGGCATCACGAACAATCATTCCTTCATATATTCCTAAATTTTTTGCAGCTTGTGTCACCTTTACTAAAGGCGCATTTAATAATTCTTCAATTGTTTTAACACCTGTTGCACATCCGCAAACAACTTTTCGTTCTTTTAAATGTGGCTTTGAATCAAAAACATCCACATCAATCGCACGACAAGTAAAATAACCAATATCATTAGCAATAACTAATAAAGTAGTTTTAGGCAATTTTATCGTATAGGTAAAAAATGCCTTATTATTCAGATTAATTCTATCAACACGAAACATAAAAATCCCTCCCTATTTTTTATTATATGCAAGTATAACCATTTTTTATATCTGATGTATATAAAAAACTTAAGATACAAAAAATATTTATAAGGAGGCATGAATATGAAAATAAAAGAAATAATGACTAAAAGCGTTATAAGTTTAAAACCTTATAATTCAATGAAAGATGCATCTATCTTAATGTTAGAGCATAATATCGGTTGTATACCTATCATCGATGATGATAATCATCCTGTTGGTATTATCACAGATAGAGATATGATTATTCGAGGATTAGCTCAAAATAATGATGGGAATACACGTTTAGAAGATATCATGACAACCAATTTAATTACTGTAAATCCAGAGGATGAAGTGGGTATAGCGACTCATATTATGGGTCAGCGTCAAATCCGTCGTTTACTGGTTGTAGATGAATTTGATAAATTAGTTGGCTTTTTAGCAATGGCTGATATTTCAACAACTGCCGAAAACGATACAAAAGCAGGGGTTGCATTATCAAAAATATCATTAAAATCAACCGATATAAAATCTAACCCTAATTATGGGGTTGATGTGATGGATTTTCCGTTATAATAAAATCCATTGGGATATCATAATCTTGTGAAGGGATATTATTAATATGCTGAAAGGAATAGCAAATTCCAACTTTCTCTTGATAATAGTCTTTTAAATAACGATCATAATATCCTGCACCAAATCCTAAACGATAATTTTGAAAAGAAAAGTAAATGCCAGGAATAAAGATAATATCAATCTTATTTTTTGGCATTTTTCTATTACAATTTGGTTCTAATACACCAAAATGACCTTTATGAACATCATTAATTGTTTCAATAGGATAAAAATCCATTGTATATTGATCATGTACTTTAGGAATTACAATTGTTTTCCTTAAATCGATTAATTCTCTCATTAAGGGTCTTAAATCCACTTCATTTCCTAATGGCATATAAAACCCAAATACTTGATAAGGCATAAGGTCTATTTGTTTTTTAATTTGTTTTATAATTTTTTTTGATAAATCATTTACTTCATCTTGATGCATTTGTTTTCTTAAAGCCAATCCTTTTTTTCTTAAATATTCTTTCATAATATCACCTAAATTGTTCAAATTTCTTTCTCATTGAGACTAATAATCCAAAAGTTAACATTCCAATTACTGATAATGAATAAAATGTAAGGTTTACATTTAGCATGAATATTACACCAGCATAAAATGAACCTCCCATCATCCCCAAAGCATTAGAGGCGTTATTTAAGCCCATAATTTCACCATTAGCATTTCCCACTTTAGATAATATACTTTGTAGTAATGGTCGATATAAAGCTAAAAAGGCAAAAAAGAGAATTAACATCACGATAAATAGATTAAAATTAATCGATTCAAAAAACATAGCGAGTGGCAAAGTGGTAAACATAAAGAAAAGACTAAGAATTAATAAAAAATAATCGTTAAATTTTCTTTTAATAATTGGTAAGATAATTATATTCATAACGATTCCTATCAAACCAGTTAATGCCATGATTTGCCCAATTTCTTTAGGGCTTAAATCCATCTCAAATTTCATATAAGAATTAAAACTACTATTAAATCCAATCGCAAAAAAACTTGTAATTACTGTAATAATCAATAAAAAGGGAACAATTGTATTTCGATATTTATAAAAATCCTTCATGATATTACTCTTCAAAACAAGCTGCTTTTGTTGATGACTTTCTTTAAGAAAAATAAAAATCACAAAACTAGATAAAATACTTAACTCTCCTTGTGCTAGAAAGGCTTGATGATAATCTGAATCACCAATGTAACCACCCAATAAATTTCCAAATTTCCCTGCAAATCCTATTACCGCTGTATATAAGGCCATAATTTTAGTTCGCTTATTTATGTCGGATACATCAATTAAATAAGCCATACCAGCAACAAACGAGGCACAAGTAACCCCACCAGCCAATAGTCTAAACATAATGATACTATTAGGATTAGTTGAATAACCAAAACCTAATTGTGCTAAACCATATCCGATTGGTGCCATAACCATAAAAGGTTTACGTCCATATTTATCAGATAATCTACCCCAAACGGGTGACATCAAAAAATTTGATAATGCCATTGCAGCAAATAGAGTTCCAAGTAAAACCGAATTATATCCAATATTACTAACTAATTCTGGCGTAACAGGATGAGCAAAATTATTGATAAACACTGTCATTGTCATGAGAAGGATAATCGTTATAACTTTATTATTCATGATAGTTCTCCAAATCATTTATAGATTAAATCGCACATTTTACAATGTGCGAATAAGTTATTAGCCAATCGAACCTTCCATGTTTAATTTAAGTAATTGATTTAGTTCAACTGCATATTCCATTGGTAATTCTTTAGCGAATGGTTCAATAAATCCCATAATAATCATTTCTGTTGCTTGTTCTACTGTGAGTCCACGACTCATTAAATAAAATAATTGATCTTCAGATACTTTAGAAACAGTAGCTTCATGTTCAAGTGAGGCACTATCATTATTCATAATATTAGTTGGAATAGTATCTGATTTTGATAATCCATCTAAAATAATTGTATCACATTCAACATGTGATTTGGCATGTTCAGCGTTTTTACCAATGTTTACTAGTCCACGATAATTCACACGTCCACCACCTCGAGAAATCGATTTAGAAATGATTGTCGAAGAGGTGTTAGGTGCTAGATGAATCATCTTTGCTCCTGTATCTTGAAATTGTTCACTTCCAGCAAAAGCAATTGATACAGTTGTTCCCTTTGCCCCTTCTCCTCGAAGAACACAAGCCGGATATTTCATATTAATACCTGAACCAATATTACCATCAATCCATTCCATATGACCGTTTTTATCAACCATCGTACGTTTAGTAACTAAGTTAATGATATTGTTCGCCCAATTTTGCACAGTTGAATAACGACAATAACCACCCTCACGAACAAATATCTCAACGACTGCTGCATGAAGTGATTCTTTAGAATAAATAGGTGCTGTACACCCTTCCACATAATGAACAGATGCCCCTTCATCAACAATAATCAACGTTCTTTCAAATTGACCCATTTGTTCTGAATTAATTCGGAAGTAAGATTGAAGTGGTTTATCAACTTTAACCCCTTTAGGAATATAAATAAAAGAACCGCCACTCCAAACTGCTGTATTTAATGCGGCAAACTTATTATCTGTAGCTGGTACACATTTTGCAAAGTATTCTTTAAATATATCAGGATATTCACGTAAAGCGCTATCTGTATCAAGGAAAATAACCCCTTGGTCTTCTAATTCTTTTATTGTATTATGATAAACAACTTCTGATTCAAATTGGGTTGATACACCTGCAAGAAATTTTTGTTCAGCCTCTGGTATCCCTAATTTCTCAAAAGTTTCCTTAATTTCTGATGGGACATCTTCCCATTTGTTCTCTGATTTTTCTGTTGATTTAATATAATAAGTATATTCATCAAAATCAATGTCAGATAAATCAGGTCCAAATTCAGGATTAGGGGTTTTAATAAAATGTTTATAAGCTTTTAAACGTATATTTAACATCCATTCTGGCTCTTGTTTTCTTTCTGAAATGAGTCGAACGACATTTTCATTCAACCCTTTACCTGTATTAAAAACATTTTTTGTTTCTGTCTTAAAACCATATTTATAATCACCAACAATGTTTTCTAAATCTTGGTTATGTTTTTTTTCTGCCACTTTTTTCACCTACTTTATACTATTTTTTTTCATGGGTACCATCTTTGTGATTATTTATGGCTTTATCTAAAGCCTTCCATGCAATTGTAGCACATTTAAATCGAGCTGGAAACTTAGACACACCCTGATAAACAATTGCATCACCCATAAACATTTCGCTATCGAAAGTTTCACCTTTAACCATATGAACATAATTTTCAATGATTTTTTGGGCTTCATCTAAACTTAATCCTTTAATCGTTTCGCTCATGACAGAAGCAGCTGACATCGATATAGAACAACCCGACCCATCATGGAAAACTTCCGTTATTATATTATCTTCAACTTTAATTTGAATAGTTAAATCATCACCACAAGTTGGATTTTTTAAATGGACAGTATAATATAACTCATTCTCTTTTAATCCTTTATTTCGTGGATTTTTATAATGATCCATAATTACTTGACGATATAAGGTTTCTAAATTACCATTTGACATCTTTTTTTCCCCTCTACATAAAGTTATCAAAAAAGGCTTTAGCTTTTTTGATTACTTCAATTAATTGATCAATATCTTCCTTTGTATTGTAAAAATAAACAGATGCACGGACGGTTGCGATTTGATTCAAACAATGCATTAGTGGCTGAGCACAATGATGTCCTGCACGAATCGCCACATTCTCTTCATCAAAAACACTTGCAGCGTCATGAGGATGGACACCATCAATATTAAATGAAACAATACCAGTATCTGTTTTTAAATTATAAATTGTAACACCATCTAATTTATTCATTTGACTAAGCATATAATCTCTTAACATTTGTTCATGCTTAACAATAAAATCAAAACCAATTGATTGAATATAATCAATCGCTGCACCTAATCCAATCGCAGAGGCAATTAATGGTGTTCCTGTCTCAAACTTATAAGGTGCATCTTTATAAGTTACTTCGTTAAGTCCTACGTGATCAATCATATCGCCACCAAATTCAATTGGTTCCATTTCTTGAAGTAAATGATACTTTCCATAGAGGACACCAATTCCTGTAGGTCCACACATTTTATGTCCTGAGAAAGCTAAAAAATCACAATCAAGTGCTTTTACATCTACTTTCATATGTGGAACAGCTTGCGCTGCATCAACAATCACTAAGGCGTTTTTCTGATGGGTGAGTTCAATAATTTCTTCAATTGGTGTCATATATCCCATCGCATTTGAAACATAGTTTAATGCGACAATCTTTGTTTTATCACTTAAGACTTTTTTGAAATTTTCAATTGTTATTCTCTTATCATCATCTAATGGGACATAAACTAATTTAGCTTTTTTGATTTTAGCGACATTTTGCCATGGTAACATTGATGAATGATGTTCTAGTTCAGAGGTAATGATTTCATCACCTTCTTGAATCATATTCATTCCATAACTAGATGCGACTAAATTTAATGCACTTGAAGTACCACGTGTAAAAACAACCTCTTCAAATTGACAGTTTAGCAAATCGGCAGTCTTTTTTCGAGATTTCTCATATAATTCTGTTGCTTCATAACTAATACGATATACTCCACGGTGAATATTAACACCTAATCTTTCATTATAATAGTTTAACATATCTATCACTGATTTAGGCTTAAGTGTAGAAGCAGCATTATCTAAATAGGATAAATTACTATTGGCAAGAACATAAAAGTCTTGTCTTATCTTATTCACATCCATAATATCAGTCACTTTCAATTTATATTGATAGTTTTTTTTCTATTGTTTGAATAAAATTTGTTTTAATTTTATCTGATGAAATCATTTCAATGATTGGGTATAAGAAACCTAATATAATAAGTTTTTCAGCTTCTTTCTTTGATAACCCTCGACTCATTAAGTAATATAATTGTTCCTCATCTACTTTACCAATCCCAGCACCATGTCCTGCTTGCACATCATATTCATCAATCAATAAATAAGGATTTGCATTTACTTTGGCGCTATCAGATAAAGTAATAATACTTGTCTGCTGTTGAGAATTAGAATTATTCATTCCTTGATGGATTTTTCCAATTCCATCAACATGTAAAACACCGTTATCTTTTACAATTCCATGATTAGTAATTGTCCCAACACTATATGGAGATAAGTGTTCAACATTAACGGTAATTGCATGAATACTTTCTTTATCAGTAAATAATACATTACGTGATTCACAATAAGCATTTTTTCCAATTAATTTAATTACATTATTTGATACAGTATTTCCATCATTTAATTGACCCAACGCATAAATTAAAGACCCATCATCTTTTACAAGTCCACTTCTATCAATAAAAGCAACTGTATCTTCTGTTAATCGGTCGATTCCGATATAATTTAACTTAGCATTTTCATCAACTCTAACTTCACTAACATAATTTACCTTAATTGAATTAAAATTATGTATTTTTTCTACAATAGTAAATTCACTACTTGCTTCACTTATTATGGTTGTATGATGTACTAAATCACTATATTGTCCAATAATGTGTAATTTAAGTGCTTCATTTACCACAACATTTTTAGGAATATGAATAAGTAAAGCACTATTTTGGTAAGCACTATTAAGTCTCTTTAATTTATCATCATCTACTTTAATAAAATTTTCCTTAAATATCCTTAAAGCTTCCTCATCATTATTGTTAACTGCATCATAATAACTAACAATTTTAACTTTTTTAAACTCATCATCTAAATTAGAAAAAATTATGTTTCCGTCTTTTAAAACTAAGGTATTTTCTTCTTCATCTATTTTAAGTTTAATTTCATCTGGTAATACCGAAACTTTTTCTTCTTTAATATACTTAACATTTAATTGATCAAAATGAAAATTTTCAAGTTTTATTTTCCCTATTTTAGGGTAACTTTTATGAGCAATATCTTCAATTATTTTATGTCTTAACTCAATAATTTGATCATCATCATAATCGAAATGCATTTTTAAATCTTCACGCATTACTTCTTCTGACATAATTATACCTCCAATCTGTTATGATGTTTATAAATCCAATGATTTTTTAGTTGCGCATTCCCCAATCATTACTGGTCTTTGATTCGTTTCTTCAGGGATGACTTTTTCATCAACAATTCCAAGTTCTTCTTTAATCCAGTCATAACCCTCTTTATCAATTCTTTCCATTAACTCTAATCCACCAGTTTTAACGATTTTACCTTTCATCATAACATGGATAATATCTGGTTTAATGTAATCAAGAATTCTTTGATAATGCGTTATTAATAAACAGCCAAATGAATCACTACGCATTGAATTAACTGCTTCACCAACAATTCTTAAGGCATCTACATCTAGACCAGAATCTATTTCATCTAATATGGCAAAGTTTGGCTTAAGCATTAACATTTGTAGGATTTCATTACGTTTCTTTTCTCCACCGGAAAAACCATCATTTAAATAACGATGTGGTAAATCACTACGCATTTGAAGTTTTTCAATTGCCTTATCATAATCCATAATAAATTTATATAATGGAATAGATTTTCCCGTTTTTGATTGCATTGCTGTTCTAATAAAATCAGAGTTTGTCACACCAGGGACTTCTGATGGATATTGCATCGCTAAAAACAAGCCTTTTCGTGCTCGTTCATCAACTGGCATATCCACTACATTTTCATTATTTAAACTAATTTCTCCTTCAGTTACATGATACTTTGGGTTCCCCATAATCGCAGAAGATAAGGTTGATTTTCCCGTTCCATTAGGACCCATAATTACGTGGATTTCTCCACCTTGCATTTTTAAATCAACACCCTTTAATATTTCTTTATCCTCAACGTTAACATGTAGATTTTTTATATTTAATACAGGTTTCATTTTTTCCTCCTACTACATAAATTTCACTAATATTAATTATACAAAAAATTGTGACTTATTTCCAATAATATAATAATAAATTATAATTTTTTTAATTATTATTATTTTAATCAAAAAAAGCGTTAATATTTTAAATTAACGAAATTAAAGACATTTATATTTTTTCATATTCTAAATGAAAATACAACTAATATACTTTTATTAAATATCAATCCTATTGATGAATAAATAATTCTTAATTTATTTTAATACAAAAAACATCAAAACTAATTAGAGATAGTCATTCCAAACCATAAAAAAAGTTCCTAAGATTGCTCCTAGGAACTTTTAAATTTGTTAGTCTAAAAATTCTGCATTACCAAAGTACCAAGTACCCATAAGTGTTCTTTCAACACCTGAAACTACGTCAGCATTAATGTATAATTCTCTAGTGTAGTGATAAACTGGAATAATTGCTGTTTCATCTACTAATAAGATTCTTTCAGCTTCTCTTAGATATTCATCACGTTGTGCACCTGTAGAATTCATCGCATTTTGAATGGCAATATCATATGCTTCTTGACCAGGGTTTAATACAGTATCAAAATCCCAAGCACTACCATTTTCATGACGCCATTGTGCGTCATTAGTTCCTGAATATGAAGTGAATAGGTCTAACATTGTATTAGGATCTGGATAATCTCCTCCCCAACCATGTCTAGCCATTTGAAATTGACCTAATCTTCTTGATTCTTGGAATACAGCCCACTCTTGTTGTTCTAACTTAACTTCAATTCCAAGATTTTCTTTCCACATTTGTTGGACAGCAGAAGCAACATCTCTATGGCCATCAGTTGCTGTTTGGTTAAATCCTAAAGTAATGCGTGAACCCAATATAGCTCTTTTTTCAGGAGTATCATAGCCAGCCTCATCTAGTAATTGATTAGCTTCATCAATTAATGCTTGTGTAGCAGTTGCTTCGATTCCATAAATATCTTCTCCACATGGGCTACCATCAGAATAACTTAAGGTTGGTGGAACGAATGAAACAGCTGGTATTTGACCACCTCTTGTTACGTTTTCAACAATTGATTGACGGTCAATCGCCTTTGATAAAGCTAGACGAATTTTATGCCCATTCTCTCCAGCAGGCGTACCAATATATAAATCATCCATATTAATTACATAAAAATAAGTTGCGATGTCTGGTTGTATTTCATAGTTTAAATCATTTTCTAATAAATCAGCAATTCTGTCCATAGGTACTGCATCTAATACTTGAACTTCACCAGCATCATAAGCATTTAATGCAGTTGTTGCATCATCAATGATTAAGAATTTAATTCCATCAATATTAATATTATCTTTGTTCCAATAATGTTCATTCTTCTCTACTAATACATGAGAACCAATCACATATTCAACCATTTTGAATGGACCATTAGAAATCGCTGAACCATCTTTTTCCCAACCATCTTCTAATTCTGAGCCAGTGTCATAAATTGGCATATATGTATAGAATGATAATAATTCTTCAAAGAATGGTATCGGTTGAGCTAACGTAATTTGTAGAGTAGTATCATCGATTGCTTTGATACCAACATCTTCAGCACTTCCAGTTCCTTCAAAATATTCTGTTCCCCCTACTATGAATGGATACATAATATATGCATAATCTGAAGGATTATCATGGTCTATTACTCTTAACCAACCATACACATAATCATGAGCTGTAACTGGCTCACCATTTGACCAATAGTGATCATCATGTAATGTATAAGTATAGGTAAGATTATCAGGACTAATCGTTACTGATTCCGCTCCTGCTAGTTCTTGACCAGTTGGTGTTGCTCTATACAAACCTTCAAACAGATGATTTACAATATGTCCACCATCACTTGCGGAATTAAATCCAGGGTCCCAAGTTTCTGAATCTGTTCCTAGGTTATAAGCCAAATATTGCTTATTTGGGTCACCTATAGCTTCTGTAGTTGTTGTTGTTGTTTCTTCTGTAGTTGTTGTTGTTTGTTCAGTTGTTGTTGTTTCAGATTCGGTTGTTGTCGTTTCTTTTTCTTTACAACCAGTTACTAATGTTAACCCAACAATCAGTAATGCAAGAAATAAGATTTTTTTCATCTTAACACTCTCCTATTCTTTTTTATTTAAATTACCACTTAGGTAAGTGGGGGCTTAATCAACTAAATGACAAGCGACAATATGCCCATCATCTATTTGTTGTAAAACAGGTTCTTCTTTCTTACAGCGTTCAGAAGCAAATTCACATCTAGTTCTAAAACGACAACCAGAAGGAGGATTTATTGGACTTGGGATATCTCCCTCAAGTTCAATTTTCTCACTCTTTAAATCGTTATTTACGTTTGGAATCGGAACCGCTGATAGTAATGCTTTTGTATAAGGATGCAATGGATTTTTAAACAATTCGTTGCTTGTAGTCACTTCTACTATCTTTCCTAAATACATTACGGCAATTCTATTTGAAATATGCTTTACCATAGACAAATCATGAGCGACAAACATATAGGTTAAACCTAATTTTTCTTGTAATTCTTCAAGTAAATTAATAATTTGTGCTTGAATTGAAACATCTAATGCTGAAATCGGCTCATCACAAATAATAAATTCTGGATTAACTGCAAGAGACCTTGCAATTCCAATTCTTTGTCTTTGTCCTCCTGAGAATTCATGAGGATAACGACTAGCATGTTCTTTACTTAAACCAACCATATTTAACAATTCATATATTTTTTGCTTTTGCATATGATATGGCATTAATTGATGAATTTTCATGGGTTCACTTATAATATCAGCAACTGTCATTCTTGAATTCAAAGAAGCATAAGGATCCTGAAAAATCATTTGCATTGATTTACGTAATTGTGGTTTTACTTTATTATCTTGTTTAGCTTCTTTAATTTTCTCTCTGATTATGTTTAATTTTTTAGTTTTATCTTCTTTAAGTAATTTAACTTCAACTTTATAATCTTGCTTAGCTAATTTAATTTTCTTTTTGATTTCAATTTTATCTTGATTTATACCTTTTATTTTTTGTATATCTAATACAAACTTCTTTTTAATTTTGACTTTTTTAATTTTATATTCTTTACACTTATTCCATTTTTCTTTTTTCATTTTAAAGATATCTAACTTACCAACTGATATTCGTTCCCCTTTATAATAAACTTCACCACCAGTTGATTCATAAAGTTTAATTAGTGACCGACCGACGGTTGTTTTTCCACATCCTGATTCACCAACTAGCCCAAATGTTTCACCTTTTTTTATATAGAAACTAATATCATCGACTGCTTGAACATATTGTTTTCTTTGTCCAAACAACCCCTTATTCTTGACAAAATATTTCTTTAAATTTTTGACTTCTAGTATATTATTATTATCAATATTCTCCATTCATTACACCTCTTCCATATGATTATGACAATCAGGATGATGAAGCCAACAGAAAGCACTATGTCCTTCTTCTATTTCATACATCTCTGGTGCTTCATTTGCACAAATATTCATTGCACTTTCACATCTTGCTGCAAATGGACAACCTTTAGGAGGATATAATAAATCTGGTGGTGTTCCTTTAATTGGTTTTAATTTTTGCTTTGTTGAGCTATCTATCTTAGGAAGTGATCTCATTAAACCAATCGTATACGGATGGGATGGGTTGGTAAATATATGCTGAACCGTCCCTTTTTCCATTATTAATCCACCATACATAACAATAACTTTATCACATGTTTCAGCAACCACCCCCAAATCATGGGTTATAAGGATAACTGCATTTTCTTTATTTAGTGTTTTTTCTTTATTTAATTTTTTAATAATACGTAAAATCTGAGCTTGTATGGTAACGTCTAAAGCTGTAGTTGGTTCATCAGCTATCAATAATTTTGGTTCACAAGCTAAAGCCATAGCAATCATTACCCTCTGTCTCATCCCACCTGAAAACTCATGGGGGTAATTCTTTAATCTTTGAACAGGTGATGGAATCCCAACCATCTTAAGTAATCCTACAGCTCGTTTTTTTGCTTTTTTATGCGATAAATCAGTATGTATTTTTAATACTTCAATTATTTGATTTCCAATTGTATACACAGGATTTAATGAAGTCATGGGGTCTTGAAATATCATTGATATATCATTTCCTCTTATATGTCGCATAGCTGAATCACTAAGACCTGTTAAATCCTCTAATTCATTTTCATTAAAATGTCCAATGTTAAAATAGATATTTCCTTCTTTTACTTTTCCTGGATATTGTACTAATTTCATTATTGATAAAGCCGTTACGCTTTTACCAGAACCAGATTCACCTACTATTCCTAATATTTCTCCTTCATCTAATGAGAAAGAGATGCCTCTTATCGCTTGAACTTCTCCTAAGTGTGTATAAAAAGAAGTTTTTAAATTTTCTACTTTCAATATCGTTTTCTTCATCTTATCTCCTCCTCTATTTTCTAAGTCTTGGATCTAGAGCATCTCTTAATCCATCACCTAGAAGATTAAATGCTAATAATGTCACACTTAACAATAGAGCTGGCCATAGTAGAAGGTATGGATAGATAGTAAATCCTCTTAAAGCATTATTAGCTAAAGTTCCCCATGAAGGAATTGGTTCAGGAACTCCTAACCCAATAAAACTTAAAAATGCTTCAGTAAAAATAGCTGCTGGAATTTGCATCGTTAGTGCCACCATAATTGGTCCCATTGTATTTGGGATGATATGTCTAAATAAAACTCTAGGTGTTTTTGCCCCAATTGTCTTGGCAGCAAGAACAAATTCTTGTTCTTTTAAACTAAGAACCTGCCCTCTAACAATTCTGGCCATTCCAACCCAATAGGTCAAACTCAAAGCAATGATAATTGTTGATAAACTTGGTGTTAAAACAACCATTAAGACAATAACATATAAGATTAATGGTATTGTACTAATCGTATCAACAATTCTCATCATCACATTATCAACTTTTCCACCAAAAAATCCTGATATACCACCATAAGTCACACCAATTACGAAATTAATGGTTGCGGCAAAAAATGCGATTAGTAGTGAAATTCTTCCTCCATATATTGTACGAATAAATAAATCTCGTCCTAAAGAATCGGTTCCAAGTAAGTAAGAAGTATTTTTTACAGTTTTATAATCTTTCATTTCGACATCATTAACAAGTAATCTAACAGGATTTATCGTTTCTTCTAATTTTTTCTCTTCTGCTTCGTAATCAATTGTAGGATCATTCCTTGCTTCAATTCTTAAAGCTTTCTTTGCTCTAATAAGGACTCCATAATCAACTACAATTGATTTACCATTTATATCTTCATAGATTGCTTCTCTGCCCATCATATTATTCCTAATAAGATCTGGTGCTCCAAGCAATTTACCATCTTTTGAAACTGAAATTACTTTATGGTCATTTGTAACATGTACATAATCACCATCACCAATATCATAAACATCAATATAAGGCTTAATCATTTTATAGTCCAAATGTTGTTCCTCATAAGTATACTTCCATCTCATAGGTAAAACGATTACCACAATTATTAATATTATTAAGAAAATTAATGATATCATTGACAATTTATTTTGTTTTAATCTTCTGAAAGCATCTCTCCAATAGGTTAAACTTGGTCGTTTTATTTCTTCTGACTTGATAATATCTTTGTCTAGTTTTGCCCATTTATCTTGAAAATTAATATCTTCTATTCTCTCGTGATCCATTTCCTCACCTACTTTTCATATTTGATTCTTGGGTCAATAACAGCATATAATATATCTACTATAAAAACTGCGATTACTAAAAATACTGCATAAAACATAGTCATTCCCATGATTAATGTATAATCCCTGTTACTAACACTTTCAGTATAATAACTACCAATTCCAGGAATCGCAAATACTTTTTCTATTACAAACGATCCTGTTAAAATAGCTGCAATCATCGGTCCTATATAAGTTACCACCGGAATAACAGCATTTCTTAAAGCATGTTTGTACAGAACTTTAAAATTACTAAGCCCTTTTGCTCTAGCTGTTCTTATGTAATCTTGCTGTAACACTTCTAACATACTAGTTCTTGTGAGTCTAGTAACAAATGCTAGAGAAAAGAATGATATACATAAAGCTGGACCAATATAGTGCTTGAATGTACCTACACCAAAAGGAGGTGCCCATCCTAACTTAGCACTAAAAACATATAGATATAATGTCGCAAATACAAACCCTGGTATTGTAACACCAATAACAGAAATAAACATCGAAAATCTGTCAATAAATTTATTGTGTTTTAATGCTGATATTATCCCTAATGGTATACCTAACAGCACGATTAATATACAACCGTAGAATCCAACTAAAGCAGTTGGCTTAAAACCATCTTTTATCATACGTTCTACCGTCATACCTTTTAGCTTAAAAGAGACTCCAAAATCCCATTGAACTAAACCTTTTAAATAATTAAAATATTGTACTATAAGATGATCATCTAAACCATAACGTTTATTTAATGCTTCTAAAACATCTGGATCAAGTCCTTTTTCACTTAAAAAAGGATTACCTGGGGCAAGATGCATTAAGACAAATGTTAGAAATGATATTACAAGTAATGTAATTATAACTGATAGGAATCTTCTAATCGTAAATTTAAGCATGTAATTCTACCCTCCTATAAAATAAAAATAAAACCACAAAAAGAAGTAGTTTTATAATGACTAATATAAATAGGCTGTGTCTTATTCAATATATAAAGTTAGTTAAATAATAACTAAACCATAGTGCAAAAACTGTAGGAAATTATCGAATTATTCATTTAAATTAATTTAGTTTATTTTACTAATCTAAAAAAATATAAAATACATCGTATTTATACAAATAATTATATTATTCGACAAAATTTCAATAAAATTTATTCTTTATTAAATAATAGTGGGATAAAGCAATAAAATACATCAAATAGGAGAGTTAGAATACAAGTATTTTTCATTGTTTTTCAATTAAATTATAATAAAAAAAACAAGAGTTATCCTTTTTGGAAAACTCTTGTTTTTATGAGGTAATAACTCGTTAACTTTAGTTACAACCCACTATATATTTTTTATTATTCTTCAACTGAATAATCCATTGCTTCATATCGTCTGTACATTGCATAACGACGTTTAGCTTCTTTTATGTTAGCAGCAAGTAAATCTTGTGCTAATTCTGGATTAATTTGGTTTAATTGAGCATATCGTGCTTCATTCATTAAGAATTGATGATATTTATCCCAATTAGGTTCTTTACAATCTATAGCAAATGGATTTTTTCCATCATTAGCTAATACTGGATTAAATCTAAATGTTGGCCAATATCCACATTCAGTTGCTAGAGCTGATTGGAATTGAGAATTAGATAATCCACCTTTAATACCATGAGCAATACATGGTGCATAAGCAATAATTAGTGATGGACCAGGATAAGCCTCTGCTTCAGCGATTGCTTTTATCATTTGTGCTTTTGAATATCCTGAAGAAATTGTAGCGACATAAACATGACCATAACTCATTGCTATTGCAGCAAGATCTTTCTTCTTACCAGGTTTTCCTGCAGCTGTAAATTTCGCAATTGAACCTGTTTGAGAAGATTTTGAAGATTGTCCACCAGTATTTGAATATACTTCAGTATCGACAACTAAAATGTTAACATCTTCATTATTAGCGATAACATGGTCTAATCCACCATAACCGATGTCATAAGCCCATCCATCTCCACCAAAGATCCATTGAGATTGTTTTACAATATTATCTTTTAAATCTAAGATGGCTTTAACCTCTTCATTGTTACTTGCTTCGATAGCTTTGATTAAATCTTTTTCAATCTCATGCGTAACAACACCTGAACTTCTATTTTCCATCCATTTTGTAAATAATGCTTTTAGGTTGTCTTCTACTTTGTCAATATTTAATGCCATAATATTTTGAATACGATCACGAATTGTTTCAGATGCGATTCTCATACCAAAACCATACTCAGCGTTATCTTCAAATAATGAATTTGACCAAGCAGGACCGCGTCCATCAGCATTTTTTGTATAAGGAGTAGCAGTATATGTTCCACCATAGATTGATGAACATCCAGTCGCATTAGCGATCATCATTCTGTCTCCAAATAATTGTGTTACTAATTTAATGTATGCAGTTTCACCACAACCCGCACATGCACCATGGAATTCAAATAATGGTTGTGCAAATTGTGAACCTTTTACATTACTTTTAGACATCAAGTTATCTTTATAAGTTACGTTGTTGAATAAATAATCAGTATTTTCTGCTTCATTTCTTTCGATTTCTTCACCAATTGGTACCATTTCAAGTGCTTTAACGCCTTTTTTACCTGGACAAGCATTAACACATACTTCACATCCAGTACAGTCAAGCACAGATACTTGGATACGATATCGTAATCCATCTAATCCTTTTCCAACTGGTTTTAAAGTAATTAATCCCTCAGGCGCATCATTCATTTCCTCTTCTGTCATTAAGAATGGACGAATGACTGCATGTGGACAAACAAATGAACATTGGTTACATTGAATACAATTTTCTTCAATCCATCTAGGTACAAAATTAGCTACAGCACGTTTTTCATATTGAGTAGAACCATTTTCCATTGTTCCATCATCATAGTTTAAGAATGCTGAAACAGGTAAATCATTACCATGTATATGATTGATAGGGTCAGCAATATCTTTAACAAAATCAGGACGATCTTTTTCGATAACTTTTTCTTCGTCTTTTAAATCTTTCCATGCTGGATCTACTTTTACTTCAGTTAATCCTTCATATCCTAATTCAACTGCACGCCAGTTCATTTTTACAATTGCTTCACCTTTACGTGAATAAGCTTTTTCAACATATTTTTTCATTAACTCTTCTGCTTTAGCGAATGGTAAGATTTGTTCATTTAATTTAAAGAAAGCAGATTGTAAAATTGTATTTGTACGATTTCCTAAACCAATTTCACGAGCTAAAGTAATTGCATCTATAATATAGAATTTAGCTTCTTTTTCAGCTAACATA
Source organism: Mycoplasmatota bacterium (assembly GCA_018394295.1). Classification (NCBI taxonomy): domain Bacteria; kingdom Bacillati; phylum Mycoplasmatota; species Mycoplasmatota bacterium. The sequence continues at coordinate 733,204 of CP074573.1, read as the reverse complement.
CGCTTAACATTATTTGGCATTCTCTCAACAATTTGTTCAGTACTATAAATCGTATTTAGTAAGAATGTACCTTTTTGTTTAAGACCAGATAACATATCATATTTATCTAAATATGAATCTAATGAACAAGAAACAAAAGAAGGTTTTGTTACTAAATAAGTTGAACGAATAGGGTTTTTACCAAAACGTAAATGAGAACGTGTTACACCACCAGATTTTTTAGAATCATACGCAAAATAAGCTTGTGCATAATGGTCTGTGTTGTCACCAATAATTTTAATTGTATTTTTATTAGCACCAACAGTACCATCAGATCCTAATCCGAAGAATAAAGCTTCAGTTGTAGCTTTATCTGCAACACTAATTGTGTTATCTAATGGTAATGATAAATGAGTCACATCATCATTAATACCGACTGTGAAGTTATCATGCCCATTTTGTGCTAAGTGATTATACACAGCAACAATTTGTGCTGGTGTTGTATCTTTAGAAGATAAACCATAACGTCCACCAATAATACGAGGGGCATTTTCTCTTCCATAGAAGATAGATTTAACATCTAGATATAATGGTTCTCCTGTTGAACCAGGTTCTTTTGTTCTATCTAAAACAGCGATATTTTGAACTGTTTTTGGTAATACTTCAAAGAAATATTTAGTAGAGAATGGGCGATATAAATGAACACGAATTAAACCTACTTTTTCATCTTTCGCATTTAAATAATCAACCGTTTCTTCAATAGTTTCATTGACAGAACCCATTGCAACAATGATATTTGTCGCATCTTTTGCACCATAATATACAAATGGTTTATACTCACGACCGCAAGCTTGAGATATTTCTTTCATATATTCTGCTACGATATCTGGAACTGCATCATAATATTTGTTTTGAACTTCACGACCTTGGAAGTAAACATCATCATTTTGTGCAGAACCACGTGTTACAGGATGGCTTGAATTTAATGCATTATCTCTGAAAGCTTGTACAGCTTCTCGATCAATTAAACGATCATATACACTGTAATCCATTACTTCAACTTTTTGAATTTCATGTGAAGTACGGAATCCATCAAAGAAATGTAAGAATGGAATTTTTGATTTAATAGCTGATAAATGAGCAACTCCAGCTAAGTCCATAACTTGTTGAACAGATGATGTTGCTAAGAAAGCAAATCCTGTTTGACGAGCTGCCATAACATCTTGATGGTCACCATAAATTGATAAAGCTTGAGTTGCAAGACTTCTAGCTGCAACATGAATAACACCAGGTAATAATTCCCCTGCAATTTTATACATATTTGGGACTTTTAATAAAAGTCCTTGTGATGCTGTAAATGTAGTTGTTAATGCTCCTGCTTGCAATGACCCGTGAACTGTACCAGCTGCACCTGCTTCTGATTGCATTTCAACGACTTTTACGGGTATACCAAATATATTTTTCTTACCTTGAGAAGCCCATAAGTCTACATATTCTGCCATTGGAGATGAAGGTGTAATTGGGTATATACCTGCTACTTCCGTAAACGCATAAGCTGCATAAGCTGCCGCTTGGTTTCCATCCATAGATTGGAATTTTTTAGTCATTTAGCTTCCTCCTTGTAAATTATAATTTTTACCAAAGTTTATTATACATCAAATGACAATAACTTACAATAAGACATATTCATTTTTCATAATATAATTATAAGATTATTTAGTACTTGGAATTGTTTTAAATTTTCCTAACCTAATTATGTTTATAAATAATACTAATATCATTAAAATTAGGTATATTCATATATTTATTTTATACTAGTTAAAGTAAATTATGAGATTTTATCATATAAATTTTAGTATATAGTAATGCGTTAAAAAAGGGTAAGGTTTCCCTCACCCCATTTTAATCATTATCTTTTTGGGAATAAATCATGTTTTTTATAATGTGTATGGAGTAATTCATGAGACTTATGACTATTTGGTTTTTCTAAATATTCTTTATATAATGTTTGAATTTCTTTATTTAGATGACTTTTACGTACTGCTTTTGACTCATCTTCTTCATATAATACTTGTGCACGTAATTTTCTTACATCAATACCAGTATTACGTACATTTGCATCAACATATGGCTGTCCACCACCATTTACACATCCACCATTACATCCCATTACTTCAACAAAGTGATATTCTTTTTTACCACTCTTAATTAAATCCATAATCTTTTTGGCATTTTCTCCACCATGTGCTACAGCAACCTTAATTGTTTTACCAGCAATTTCTACTACTGCTTCTTTAATTCCTTCAACGCCACGAACAGCTTTATATTCAATTTCATCTAAATCTTTCTTTTCTAAAATATCCGCAACAGTTCTTAAAGCAGCTTCCATAACACCACCAGTAGCACCGAAAATAACACCAGCACCGGTATATTCACCTAACGGATGATCAAAATCTTCATCAGGTAATGCTTTGAAATCAATACCAACTTCTCTTATCATGTTTCCTAATTCTCTTGTCGTCAAGATAGCATCAACATCTTTAATACCATTTCTTTGCATTTCTTCACGATTCATTTCATATTTTTTCGCTGAACATGGCATTGCTGATACTACAAAAATATCTGCAGGATCTAAGTTCATTTTTTCAGCATAATATGATTTAATAATTGCCCCAAACATTTGTTGAGGTGATTTACATGTTGATAAGTTTGGAATGAATTCTGGATAATATTGTTCAACTAAACGAATCCAACCAGGTGAACATGAAGTTAACATTGGTAGAACGCCTCCGTTTTGAATACGATCTAATAATTCAGTTCCTTCTTCCATAATAGTTAAATCAGCGGCAAAGTTAGTATCAAAGACTTTATCAACACCTAATCTTCTTATTGCAGAAACCATCTTTCCAGTACAGCGTGTTCCAATTTCAAAACCAAATTCTTCTCCAATTGCAGCACGAACTGCTGGTGCAGTTTGAACAACCACGTGTTTTGCTGGATTATTAATCGCATCCCAAACTCGCTCAATATGTGTTTTTTCTTTTAGAGCACCTACTGGACAAACATTTATACATTGACCACAGTAAATACATCCTGCATCTTCTAATTCATAATTAAATCCAGTTCCAACAACTGCCTCAAATCCACGATTAATATAAGTTAAAACAGACATACCTGCCGTTTTTTGACAAGCTGCAATACAGCGTCCACATAATATACATTTAGATTGATCTCGAACAATAGAAACAGAAGAATCATCAAAGTGTGGTGTTCTTTTTTCAAATGAATCAAAATAAATATCTTTAATATGGAAACGCTCTGCTAAATCTTGTAATTCACACTTTCCATTTCGGTTACATTTCAAACAATCTTTATTATGATTAGCTAGTAACAATTCTAAAGTTTGTACGCGAGATTTTTGAACTCTTTTAGTATTTGTTTTAATATTCATTCCATCTCGAACTTTTAACACGCATGAAGCTTGTAAACTTCTAGCACCATCTACTTCCACAACACACATTCTACAAGCGCCAGTTTCATTTAAATCTTTCAAAAAACATAATGTAGGTATTTGTAAATTAGCTTCTTTACAAGCATCTAAAACGGTATAATGGCTAGGTACTTCATAATTTATCCCGTCAATTTTGATTTTAACCTTCATTTGTAACCTCCCTATTGTCTTATAATTGCACTAACTTTAGGTGGACATGCGTCCATACAAGCACCACATTTAATGCATTTTGAACTATCTATTACATAAGCTCGTCTATTTGTTTTTTCATTTATTACTTTTCCAACAGGTTCAATGCACCCTTGAGGACATACTTTTGAACAACTTCCGCATCCTATACATTTATCAGTAATCGTATAGTGAAGTAAATCTTTACATACACCAGTAGGACATTTTTTATCGATAACATGTGCTAAGTACTCATCACGGAAATGTACTAAAGTTGAAATGACAGGGTTTGGAGCTGATTGACCTAAATTACATAATGAATTATCTTGAATATAATAAGCCAATGCTTCTAAGCGATCTAAATCTTCTAATGATCCCTTACCTGTACAAATTTTATCTAATAATTCTTTCAGACGTTTTGTCCCTTCTCTACATGGGGTACATTTACCACATGATTCATCACAAGTAAAATCTAAGAAGTATCGGGCTATATCAACCATACAATTATCTTCATCCATGACAATCATACCACCTGATCCCATCATAGAACCTAGTTTAACTAAATTATCATAGCCAATTGGCGTATCAAGATGTTCGCTTGTTAAACAACCACCTGAAGGTCCACCGGTTTGAACTGCTTTAAATTTCTTACCATTAGGACATCCGCCTCCGATATCGTAAATTACTTCACGGAGTGTTGTTCCCATTGGGATTTCAACTAGTCCTGTATTAGTAATTTTTCCTCCTAAGGCAAATACTTTTGTTCCTTTTGAATCCTCTGTACCAATTTTTGAGAACCATTCCCCGCCTTTTAAAATAATTGCAGGAATATTCGCAAATGTTTCAACATTATTAATCAATGTTGGTTTTCCCCAAATCCCTTTTTCAGCTGGGAAAGGAGGTTTTGTTCTTGGCATTCCTCTTTTACCTTCAATAGATTCAATAAGTGCTGTCTCTTCACCACAAACAAATGCTCCTGCACCTAATCTTATTTCTATATCAAAACTAAAATTAGTATCAAATATACTTTCACCTAATAAGCCATATTCTTTTGCTTGTTTAATCGCAATTTCTAATCTTTTTACCGCAATAGGATATTCAGCTCTTACATAAATATAACCTTTTTTAGCGTTTGTTGCATATCCTGCAATTGTCATTGCTTCTAACAATGAATGAGGTGTTCCTTCTAAAATAGAACGGTCCATAAATGCTCCAGGGTCACCTTCATCAGCATTACAGCAAACGTATTTCATATCATCTTCATAATTAGCTGCAAATTGCCATTTTAATCCAGTAGGGAAACCAGCCCCACCTCTTCCACGAAGTCCTGATATTTTGACTTCTTCTATAACATCTTCAGGCTTCATTTGTGTTAATACTTTAACTAAGGCTTGATATCCATCTAAAGCGATGTATTCATCAATATTTTCTGGGTCAATTAAACCACAATTTGCAAGTGCAATACGTTTTTGTTTTGCATAAAAATCTACATCATTAACAGATTTTATTTTATCTTGTTGTATTGCTTCATAATATAATAAATCTTTAACAACTCGACCTTTTAATAAATGTTCGGAAGCTATTCTCTTCACATCTGATATTTTAATATGTGAGTAAAATGTTCCTTCAGGATAGACAATCATTATAGGTCCTGCTTCACATAGACCGAAACAACCTGTCATAACGACTTGAACTTCGTTGTCAATCCCTAATGCTTTTAGCTCTTTCTCCATTTCAGCTTTTATTTCAACTGATTTACTAGATGTACATCCTGTACCTCCACAAATCAGCACATGTGCACGATAAAATTGCATAATTATCCCTCCTTACTTATTTTCAACTGCACCAATTGTATATTCATGAATAACTCTCTTATTCACAACATGTTCAACAACAACTTGTCTTGATTTTTCTGGTGTCATATCTACATAGGTTACTTTTTCATTTCCTAAATAAACATCAAACATAGGTTCTAAACGGCACATTCCAACACATCCTGTTTGAACGATTTGAACATTTGTTAAACCTCTTTTATGTACCTCATCTACTATAGCTGTTAAACAAGGTCTAGCACCTGCTGAAATTCCACAAGTTCCCATTCCAACAACAATTCGGCAACTTGCTTCATTTTGATCTCTTAACTGAATATTCTTTAATGCTTCTTGACGAATTCTAGCTAAATCAGCAATTGATTTTTTCATTATTTACCCTCCTTCTCATCATATTTCGATAAGATTTCTGGAATATTGTCTGGAGTTACTCGACCATACACTTCATCATCAATCATCATAACTGGTGCTAATCCACAAGCCCCTACACAACGTGTTGCAGTTAAAGTATATCTTCCATCTTTTGTCGTACTTTCTGGTTGAATTGATAATTTTTTTACCAATTCATCTAAAATATTTTGTGCACCTTTCACATAACATGCAGTTCCTAAACATACACTGATGACATGATCTCCAACAGGCTCTGTTGAGAAACGGGAATAAAATGTGACAACCCCATATATTTCAGCCACAGAAATGTTTGTTTCTTTGGAAATAAATTTTTGAACCTCTAATGGAATACAACCAAAGATATCTTGTGCTTCATGTAAAATAGGCATTAATCCACTTGTCTCATTTTGATTTTCATCAATGAATTTTTTAAGTTTTGCATACTTTTCTTGAGTTAATTCTAACATAGACATTTTAACCTCCCTTGAGTTGTTCTTATTAAAAAGTTCTTATTATTGTTGTAATAAGTCCTCTTTTAACCAATTAATTACTTCGGGTTCATTAATAGAAACCCCTCTCAATACACCTTTAATCTCTTGTGTATTAAGTACATATTGATTCTGATTTTTTATACGAGTATAAATAAAATCAATATCGGGTTCAAGTGCTATTAAAGATAAAATCGTTTCGTTCATATTACCTAGTGGTATACAATCAATATGATTTTTATTAAAAATAGCTTCAATAATTGTCCCCTCGTTTATATTTGATGTTATATTAAATACACCACCTGTATTTTTAACATTTTGATATAATAAGGGAATCCCTAACCCAACATGTCTTGTTTTTCTAGTCGTACAAAACGGGTCTTTAACATTTTCTAACATTCCTTTTGTCATACCAGAACCATTGTCTTTAATTACTAATGTTAGTGTTTCTTTTTTTTCTGTAATTGTTATCTCAATTAACGACGCTTTTGCATGAATGGAATTCATCACAATATCTAAAACATGCATCGAGATATCTCTCATTTTTCACCTCGAAAATAATCGAAAAAAGCATCAATAGACTTTTCTCGTAAATTTATGCTATTTGTTTTTTCAGAAATATCACCTAAATAATGCGCATCAGAGTTTTGAATCACTCGAAACTTACTAAAGAGGTCTTTATTTTTGAAATTATCTATACTATCATTTGCGTTAATTTCAATACCATCTATATCAATATTTTCAGGAATAAAACCTAAAACAGTTAATATACTATTTGAATATCGATTAATATGAGCTGTGAAAATAAGACCATTAAATGATCGTACCAAATCAATTAATTCATTTAATTTAAGTCTTGTTGAATTAATGAGCATTTTAGCTTCTTTATCAATCGTATTATCATTTATATCTAAAATAAGTTGTTGTCCCCATAAGTCTTCCTTGTTAGGAATTTCTGGGATATTTTGATAGAGAAGTTCATCAAACAGTTTTATATCTTCTAATGTTTTGAAATAACATACCATATGAATCCCTTCATAAGTTTCTACTTCAATCCCAGGAATGATAATCAAATCTTTATTTTGTGAAATATTAATTGCTACTTCAATATTCTTAGCACTATTATGGTCAGTGATCGCAATTATGTCTAAACCTTTTAAATAGGACATATTAATAATATTATTTAATGTCATATCATTGCTTGAACAAGGAGATAGCGCTGAGTGAATATGTAAATCATAATAACAATTATGCATGAGTTGTCATCAACTTTTTCATCACTTCAACACTATTTAACTTTGTTTTAATTATTATAATATTTTCTTGTTTTGCTTTTTCAATTGTATCCACGTCGATTTGTGCATTTTCACAAATGATAATGCATGATAATTGGACTAATGAGGCGATAGCAACAATATTAACATGTGTCAATACAGTACACCAAGCATCTTGTGCTTTTGCATGACTCATCACCCAACTTAGTAAATCTCCACTATAAATCCCATTAATTTCGTTATCCAAATCTTTTCCTGTAACAAGTTGAAATGACTTATCTTGAAGTAAATGAAGAACCTTCATATTATTCCTCCTTTTTTAACATGCAACAATCATTAATTGTTTTCACTTGATTCACCACATCTTCTGCCAAAGCACGACAAGATGGAGAACCACATGCGCAACAATCAATATTTGGTAACTGTTTTAATATTTCATTAATTTTATTCATTTTTATTATTGATTGATTTAAATCATCACTTAATTTATATGGTGCTTGAGGTTTTAATGCATTTTCGAAAAACCATTCTTGATCTTTTAATAATCCTCGATATCTCTTTACCAATTTATCACTTGAACCATCATCAATCTTGTCACAAAATTGATTAATTTTCCATTTAGAGACATAAGTATTTTCTAAAGTGAAGTTACCACCAACACAGCCTCCAATACAAGAATAAGCCTCAATCAACTTAATATTCGTTAGTTTATTTAAATAGACTTTTTCCAATACTTCATCAACCTGTTTGATTCCATCAACTGATATTACTTTATGAAGACTTGTCATACAATCAAAGGTTCCTACTTTAGCAAATTGAACCCCTTTTTTAGCCACTTGAATCTCCATATCTTTTGATTCAATACTGTTTCTAAATAAATCATTTAACAAGAAAACATTATCTATACTTGATTGACTTTTTCCTAATTGTTCTTTAATCGCTATAAAATTAGATAAACATTCACTGACATAACTAATACCAATATCTTCTTCTTTCACTTGATACTTTTCACTCGCAATTTTCCGAACCAATTTGGCACCAATTTCAAATGGAAAATCAAAAGGCAATAGATTAGGTAATAACGATGGATATTTTAATTGGATTAATCTAATAACGGATGGACACTGAGACAAGATATAAGTTTTATCATCTCGCTTTAGAAATTCGTTAATTTTTTCTTTTAAAAGTGCTGTTACAAGTGATAAATCATATACTTCATCAAATCCATAATTATATAAAATCTGATATATCCCACCTAATTCTTCCATAGATGTCACCATACCAAAAATTGATATTGGAAGAATTACAATACTTATCTTATGTTTATTTAAATTCGCAAAACTATCACCGGATACCTTGTAAGCGCTTTTGTGGCAATTTATAATACAATTTCCACAAAAAATGCACCTTTCATTTAAAAGATGTGCTTTTCCATTTTTAATTCGTATCGCTTCTGTTGGACATGCTCTCATGCATCTAGTACATCCAATACATCTATCAACATGAATATCAACAATATGTTTCATACTATCACCCAAGATAATTTAACAATTGATCCTTTGGGACTTGACTCAATCTCAAAAGTATCACTGTTTTTTTTCATATTAGGTAATCCCATTCCAGCCCCAAATCCCATTTCTCTCACTTTTTGAGAAGCTGTTGAATAACCTTCTGTTAAAGCTAAATCTATATTCTCAATTCCTGGACCTGTATCTACTGATGTTAAACTAATATGATTATCCTCAATTTCTATTTTCAATTTCCCTCCAAAAGAGTGAATAACCACATTCATTTCAGCTTCATAGGAACTAATCACAATTTTTCGTATTAATTTAGGAGAAAGTCCTATCTGTGCTAAATACTTCTTAATTTCACTAGAAGCACTTCCTGCTCTTTGATAATCATCATGATAAATATCAAATTCAAACTTAATATTCATAATATCACCTATATTTTTAAAGCAAGAATCCCTGCTTGATATAATAAACCACTCACTTCAAATAAGGTATATTGAGTTGCAATTAACGTCATATTATTTTCTTTTGCTAATTCAAGCATCTCTTTACTTAATTTCTTCCCTCGTGCAAATATAATACAATCAATATCTAACATCTCAGCTGTTCTTAATGCTTGTTGATTTGCGAGGCCTGTTATTAACAAACAATTGTCAACATTTACATAGGCCAAACAATCACTCATTAAATCACAAGCAAAAGCCTTTAAGTATTCTTTTTCGTTAATATTTTGATTAGGAAAGGTAAGTAACTTTCCTTCTATTAATTGAACAATATCTATTATTTTCATCCCATCACTTCTTGTGAAAAATTTCATAATTTCGCTTTATAATATGTAGATTATGATTAAAAATAACTATTTTCTCAACAATTTGTGAAAAAAATAACAATTTCTTAATCTATACTACCTTATTATATTATATTTAAAGAAAATTTCAACAATTTTCGATAAATTTTTTAAAAAATCGTGACTTTTGCTCGCACACAAAAAAAGAACTCCTAAATTTTCATTCTTGGAGTTCATTATTAGAAAATGGTATCAAATGTTTTAATTTATTACGTAATACTACACTTTGGGAATCTAATTCTTGATGTACATAGGGGTTAAAAATGGTCTCTTTTAAACGAGTGACTTTTTTAGATAGCACATGAATATAATCTCCTAAATAAAGAGCGATATCTAAGTCATGTGTCACTAAAACGATTGTTTTATTCGTTAATTTTTGGATCTTATATATCATCTCAACTAAATTCATTTTCAAATGGTAATCAAGTGATTTAAACGGTTCATCCATCAATATGAGTTCTTTCTCACCTAAGAATGCTCTAATAATAGAAATTCTTTGCTTTTCACCACCACTTAATTGATGAGGATACTTATCTTTTAAATCATAGACATTAAATTGTTTCAATAATGTTTCCACTTTATCAATGTCTTTATCAACAATTAATAAATTTGTTATTACTTTAAGATATGGGAATAACCTGTCTTCTTGAAACACATAACCAATTGATTGGACCTTTGATTCAATCCTTCCCTCATACTCACATAAGCGAGCAATACAACGTAATAAAGTTGTTTTACCACTTCCGGATGGACCTATTATAACATTTATTAAATTGTCTTTTAATTCGATTTCAAAGTTTTTGAAGATTATTATATCTTTGTATGATTTTGAGATATTAATTTTCATTATAACACTTCCATCTTATGATTTTTTTCGCAATATAATCTAAAGCAAAATCTATCATTAAAACAAATATTATCAATATAATGGTCCAAGAAAACACCCCTACCATTTCTAAATTCACTTTTTCATTTTGAATTTGGGCACCAATTCCACTCTGAGATTGTCCAATAACTTCAGCCATCACAATGACTTTAAAACATAATCCAAAAGTTTGTTTTAACGATACCATTAGTCCTTCTAATAAAGGATAATAATAGAGAAACCTTAGTTTCTTTCTAAAATTAAATTGATATATTTTACTCACATCTACTAATTTAGGATCTATATTTTTCAAATGATAAAAAAATGTTTCATATAAGATGGGAAGAATTACTAAATTAGCGATTAGATAGATTGATTTTTCATTTCCTAACCAAATTAATGCGATTAATATAATTGATATCGTGGGTAATGTCTTTAATATACTTATGTAGGGATTAATCATTCGAAAGAATTTTCGGTAATAGGCGATAATCGCTAATAGCAAGGCTAACGTCAAACTCAAAAGATAACTAATAACTACTTTTAATACCGTAGCACCTGTATGTGTAACGAAAACTGTAAAATCAAGGTTTTTAAAATAGTTAAAGATTAATCCTAATTTTGGTAAAATCATTTCATTATCGACTTTTTCACTTAAAATAACATAAACCACTGTTAATATTACTATTGCTAATCCATAATACCAATTTAATTTTTTCATTTTATTATCCTAAATAAAAATCATCATTTGGTAATTTTCCACCGATCAATTCTTTCTTGAAAGTTAATATCATGTTGAAATAGTCCTCAAGTAGTGGTTTAGAATCATCACTATTTAAAAATTCAATATGAGACCCTGGGATAGAATTAATAAGTACTTGTTTTGGTAGTTGAGGTAATAATTCTTCTTCAATATAATAATCACTTGCGCTTTCTTTTTCAGAATTAACATATTGTACGCTACTTTGTAACTTTTCTAAAAATTTCTCAACAAATTTTTCATTTTTAGAAGCAAAATCCTTGTTGATAAAAACACCTGATTGTGGGTAAGAAGATGAACCACTTAATTTTTGATACTCCTCTTGTAAATCAAGTACTGTATAAACATCTTTCTTTGCTTTTACAACGGATAATATAGGTTCAGCTAATAAAACGACTTTATAGTTTCCAGCATTAAATCCACCATTCACATCATTGACACTACTTAAAAATTGAATATCCACATTTTTATCACCTAATACTTTTCTTAATAAAATCTCAGGTGTTCCGCCTTGACCAAATGCATAAATTGTTTCATTTTCTAAATCATCTATTGTCATCTCTTCACTACTAACTAAATATAAGTTTCCAAAAGTTAACGTTCCAGCGTAAACATAATCTGGACTTTTCCCATATAATTTTGCACCAATATTGGTTGGTGCAACGACTATTTGATGTGATTTACTTGTAATTGCACTCACTAATAGGTCTGGTCCACTAACTGACTCATAAGTCATATCATAATCTAAAATTTCTTTATCATCATGAATCATTTGTACAAATCCTAACGTAGGTGCCCCTGCAGGAATCAACACTTTTACTTTTTCATTTGATTCTTTTGCACAACCAGATAAGATTACTAAAACAAAAATAAAACTTAACACAAAAATATTTTTTTTCATCAATACATTTCCTCCTAATTATTGTATCTATATTTTACAATTTTATCTTTATTTCAAATGTCACATATGTTACACTTTTATAAAAGAGGTGAAAAAATGAACAAAGAATACTTAAAAAACTTCCATGCACTTTTCTATCAAGACCTATTATCCATTATTCTTCAAAAAAAATATCCTTATTCAGTAAGAAACTTTAGCAAACAACAGGTCATTGCATTTAGTGATGATTGTTGTTCTTCTATTGGTATTGTCTTGAAAGGTCAAATTAAAATAGAACAATTACACGCAAATGGAAAAAGAAATATTATTAACACTTTAAATGAATATGATATCTTTGGAGAAATATTACTATTTGCAAATGAACCTACATATCCTTATGAGATAATTGCAGTAAGCAATTGTGAAGTTTTATTTATAACAAAACCAATTTTGCTTAAAATATTTAAAGAGGATATAAATATATTAGAAAAATTTTTATATCATATATCAAACAGTTATATGAATTTAAATAAGTATATAAAATTAATCACGAAAAAAACAATTGTTTGTAAATTGGCTTATTACCTTATCTATTATGCTCATATAACAGAAAATAATTTCACGTATGAAATTGACACTAAAACCCATTTAGCTGAATTAATTGGTGTTGAGAGACAATCATTAATTAGAGAATTAAATAATTTACAAAAAAATAATCGTTTATTTTATGACAGAAAACATATCTATATTAAAGATTTTTATTATTTTAAGCAATTAATTGAATAAAACAAACATTTTTTTTACAAAATAATGCAATAAAAGATTCATTTCATTCGTCTATAATTTGTAGGTTGAGTCAAAATACCTTTCATCACCTGTAGCATCACTATAAGGTATAAGCTTTAAAAGTATCATCTTTAGTTAAAACTGAAACAAATTATGACTAACAATATTATTTTATTCTAATAAGCTAGTACAATAGTCCAAAATAATTCCTCCTCCTAGCAACTATTCAAGAATAATTTATTAAAAATTATGTTATAATAGCTTATTAAGTCATGATATTTTTTATAAAACTATTGTTTAAATTGTCTAAAAATGATATTATAAAAACGTTATACAAAACGAAAAAGGAGTGTCAAAAATGAATTGGAAACAAATTCTTTATAAAGGTTTACCTGTATTTTTAATTGCAGCTGTGGTTGTAATAGTAGCCGCAATTGTTAGTAGACCTAAACCACAACCTAAAGTAACAGATTCAGAGGATACAGTATTAGATTTTAATAAACTGGATATTACTAAAGGTGAATTATATGATATGATGAAAAAAAATTATGGTTTACTTGTTTTAATGGACAAGGTTGATAGAGATCTACTCGCTGATTATAAAGATAAAGTAGATACAGAAGCACTTGAGGATAAAATTTCAGAAGACAAAGCAAAAGGTGAAGAAGACTTTTATCAAGGTATGGTATACCAAGGTGTTATTTCATCTAAAGAAGACCCTGATGCTGAGGAAAAAATAAAAGATTTCTATATACTTAGTTTCTTACAAAAAGCTTATGCAAAAGAATTAGCAGAAAATGAAATAATTGATGAAGAATCAAAGACCCACGCTATAAAAGAAGCTAAAGATGCTTATCATGAAGATTTATGTATTATTACCTTAAAATATGATAGTAAAAATGAAGCAGATGCGATTAAAGACAAATTGACTCAAGAAAGCAATATACTACAATTTTTTAAAGATGAATATGCAAAACAACATGAAAATGATATAGATACTGATGATGAAACAACTGTAGAAGAACCTCCATTTATCACAGAACCATTTAACTGTGAATATGATCGTGTTGTTTATACAAATTATTCTAATACTTCAGCCTTCCGTAATTTCGTCTTTAATGATACAATAAGCGGTGAATCGTTTGGTATTGGAGATTATAATAGAGCACCAAAATATATTCCTAATGACAAAACTTACTATTTTGTATATAAAGTAAGTCAACCAAAATATATTGAAAACTTTAGAGAATCTGAAGAATTTAAACAATATATTTTAGATAAATTAGTTGAAAATAAATTAACTGGTACTTATATTTCAAATGAAATTAAAGACTTACGTGATACAATTAATTTAAAAATTTATGATACAGAGATAGCTAAACAATATAAAGCAAATTTTGATGATAAATTTAAAACGGATTTAAAATTATTAAAAATCAAAAATGGTGAACAGATCTTAGCATCTTATAAAATAGATGGTGAAACTAAATATGTTAAAGCTGATGATTTATATAATTTAATGAAAACAAAATATTCAATACAGTTATTATTAGATAAAATTAATAATGAAGCATTAAAATCAATTAAAGATATTCGGTTATCTAAATCTGAAAAAGATGAGTTTATGAGTCAAATTAAAGATTATAAAACAAAATATTTAAGCCAACCATCACCTTATAGTTGGTCTGACTTCATTGCCCTTCAGTTTGGTGCATTCAGTGAACAACAATTAGCTGATATCTTGGCAGCACCAGAATTAATCGAACGTTATATGTTTGGATATAAAGATCATAAAGGTGTTAGCGTTATAACAGAAGAAGAAATTAACGAAGCTTACAAAGAATGGTTTAGTATTGAAGCAAGTCATATCTTATTCACATTTGACCCAGAAGATGAAGAGTCAAAAGCATTAGCGCTTGAAAAAGGTAAACAAGTTATTAATGGTTGTACAGATAATGGGGAATATAGAGATGGAATAACTGAAGATACTTGTTATATCTTTTATGATCCTGAAGATCCTACAAACGAAGAGTTACCATTTGCAGGGTTAGATGAAATTAAAGCTTCTCAATATAAGAGTGCATTTAAAGCATTAGCGAAAGAATATAGTCAAGACCCAAGTGCTGAAAAAAACAGTGGTGAATTAGGATACTTTGGTCCAGGCCAAATGGTTGAGGAGTTTGAAAATGCTGCTAAAGAAATCGCTAACCGCATCGAAGAGGGTGGCGTACCATTCACATTAATTCCTGTTGAGTCTACCATTGAACGACCTGATGGAGATACTCATGGATTCCATGTTATTTATGTAACTGGAAGTAAAGATAAAGCTTCTATAGATGAAGATGAACAAGCAACATATGAAAAATATATCGCTGATTTAGATGATGTTGATGTTAATATTAATGAGGAATATACTCAATCACAAATTACTAAATTTAATGCTTATAAAGCATTTAGAGAGACTTTAGAACAATCAATAAAAGAAGAAAAGCAAAAGCCTGAGAATGAAAATAGAATCCTTGCTGAATTACGTGATTTAAAAAATATTCAATTTAACGATCCTGAAATTCAAGCAATCTATGAAAATATCAATACACTTCAAAAAGCTTTTGATCCTGAAGATGAACAATAATTAAATACTTTTAAAAACATCTCCCAATTTAACTTGGAAGATGTTTTTTTACATAAAAACGCAAGAAAATCATTATGATTTATCTTGCGTTAATTGTTTTTATGATAAATTATGTTTATAAAATGAACGTCCATCAAGGGCATAAATTCTTTTAGTAAAATCACTATTGTTTATCTCTTCTAATTCAGAATCTATCATGTTCATTCTTGAATCAATCATATCAATTAGATGAAGTACTTCTGCTTCTAAAATTAGTGGACGTTTAGGAGAACCATACTCTAATAAACCATGATGGGATAAGATCATATGTTGTAAAAGCATAACTTCCTCACCCTTAATATTTAAATCATTTGCGATTACTCGAATCTCTTCAAAACAAATATTAATATGCCCAATCAATTTTCCTACGGTTGTATACTCTGGTGCTAAGTAGTCAGATAATTCTATCACTTTCCCAATATCATGTAGTATAATCCCTGAATAAAGTAAATCTAAATTAATGTTAGGATAGGACATTGCAATTGATTTTGCGAGATCTAGCATGGTTGAAACATGATGAGCAAGTCCCGAAATATAAGCATGATGGTTTTTTGAAGCAGCAGGAAAAACTAAATATTGGTTTTCATATTTATAATAAAGCGTTGAAGTTATCGGCTTTAAATTTTTATTATTAATCATTTCAATATAGGAAGTGATGTTAATTCTTAATTTCTCTTTTGAAATAGGCGATGATAGATAAAACTCATTTATATTAATCTTATCATTTTCATCAATTAAACGCATTTCATCAATGATTAATTGTGTTTTGTTATTGTATTCATTGCCAATACCTGTAATAAAAACAAGTTGTCCAGTTTTAAATAGCTTCTTTTCTTCTTCTTTGATATTCCATTTTTTAGCGTATATATATCCAGTTTCATCTATTAACATCAAACTTAAGAAATGGGTTTGATTAACTGCTTGTTGAACGTTAAGATTTTCAATTTTCGCATATATTGAAATCTTTTCATTATTCTTAACGTCACATATCTTTTTTTTATCATCCAAATTAAACAAATCACTCATAATTATTTTCCTCCACTTTCAATAATGTTTCTTCTAAGCCTTTAATCTTTTTATTTAAGTATATTTCATGACTTTTTATATAACTAATTAAATCTTTAGGATTTAATATTATTTTATGATTTAAAAATTTACTTGATGAGGCACATCCTAAGCCAATAATAGTCTGGGCTTCTTCAATCATTAAAATATTATATAAACTTTCATATCCTTTTTGACAATACCCTATATTTTCTAAATTACCAGAAATATTTTTTTGACGATATAAATAATATGGATTATAATTTTCTCTTTTAAGTATCTCATACGCATATGCAAACAATTTAAAATAATCGTCTGTATGATTATTTATTTCTTCATTATATAATTTAGACCCTTTTTTTCTTGCTAAATAATGAATGGTAATTGATTCAGGTAATAATTGAATGGTTTGATCAATTGAATTTATATAATCATCTAAATTCTCATTTGGGAGTCCAATAATTAAATCCATGTTGATATTTTCCATTCCTAATGCTCTTGCTTGTTTATAATTATCTAGTATATCTTTTATAGTATGTTTTCTATTAATCGCAAATAAAGTATTTTCATTAAATGTTTGTGGATTAATACTAATCCTTGAAACAGAAAATTGATTTATTATTTCTAATTTAGACTTCGTTATCGTATCAGGTCTACCACATTCTAAAGTATATTCCAAAACTAAATCATCTACTAAAGATGACTCTATTTTGTAAAGTAAATCATATAATTCCTCGTCATTTAGAACGGTTGGTGTTCCTCCACCAATATATATCGTAGTAATATTGATCTTCTTCATCCGTAAAAAATGACCAATTTCTTCAATTTCTTTAAATAATGTTTTTAAATATTCTTGTCGTGTTACCTTTTTGTAATCACTTGGATAGGATGTAAAAGAACAATAGCTACATCTTGATAAACAAAAAGGAATATTAATATAAACACTAACATCCTTAGTTAAAGCCTCAAAATCTTTAATCATATGATATTGGTTATTGACAACAGTAAGAAGTAATTTTGCCTTTTCATGAGATATAAGATATTTATTTTGTAAAATCGAAAGAACAATTTCATCAGAGAAACTTTTTTTATAATGATGAACTAGTTTTGTTGGTCTAATTCCCGTTAATACACCATAACTTAACTTTTTATTAGTCAATTTAACAAGTAGTTGATAAAATACAACCAAAATTAAATATTTCTTATCATAAGCTACATTACTTATGATTTCTGTTGTACGTTCTATAATTACATTATCACATTTTAGAAAAACCTTCACTTCTTTTTCATAAATAATTGTAGCGATATATACCATATAATCAAACTTATCAGACACAATTTCATGATGAGGTTCAAAAGCTTTCAGTAATTTTAGTAAAGCAATCCGTATATTTTTTTCTGGAACACCAATAATATGAAATTTCATGTAATCACATCTTAAATTGTTTTTGTAATCATGACGATTGCTTCTTTAATGGCTGAATCTACATTCTTATTATTTTTCAATCGTTCTGCTAAACAAGATTCTAGATTTTGTGTCAAAATTAACGCTAAAGTATTTTCAAAGGCTGACTTAGCAGCAGTGACTTGTGTCACAATTGCTTTGCATTGTTGATCTTCTTCAATCATCTTTTTTATACCTCTGATTTGCCCTTCTATAATACTTAAACGATGTAATATATTTTTTTTATTATCCATTTTAAACCTCCGATTACTAATACCTCTATATAGTATAGTATAATCTAAACAAATTATCAAATACTAAATCTCATTACTTTTAAAAATAAATTAAATCAAAAAAAATTACTTTGTAGACAAAATATAACAAAAGAATTATAATAAACCTATAGTCAAATTAGGAGGTATATTTATGAAAAAAATATTTTTACCATTCATCATGATCATCTTTCTACTGTTTATAAGTGGCTGTTTTCCAAAAATCTCTTTTTCCATTAAGTCACAACCTAAAGTAACACATTCTAGTGATACAGTATTAGATTTTAATAAACTGGATATTACTAAAGGTGATTTATATGAAATGATGAAAAAAAATTATGGTTTACTTGTTTTAATGGACAAGGTTGATAGAGATCTACTCGCTGATTATAAAGATAAAGTAGATACAGAAGCACTTGAGGATAAAATTTCAGAAGACAAAAAAATAAAAGGTGAAGAAACTTTCTATCAAGGTATGGTATACCAAGGTGTTATTTCATCAAAAGATGACCCTGATGCTGAAGAAAAAATAAAAGATTTCTATTTACTCAGTTTCTTACAAAAAGCTTATGCAAAAGAAGTAGCAAGAAATGAAATAATTGATGAAGAATCAAAGACCCACGCTATACAAAAAACTAAAGATGCTTATCATGAAGATTTATGTATTATTACCTTAAAATATGATAGTATCTATGAAGCTGATGAGATTAAAGACAAGTTGACTCAAGAAAACAATATTCTACAATTTTTTAAAGATGAAAATGCAAAACAACACAAAAATGATAAAGTGACAACTGTAGAAGAACCTCCATTTATCACAGAACCATTTATCTGTGAATATGATCGAGTGGTTTATACAGATTATTTAGAAACTTCAGACTTACAGGATTTCATCTTTAATGATACAATAAGTGGTGAATCGTTTGGTATTGGAGATTATAATAAAGCACCAAAATATATTCACAATGACAGAACTTACTATTTTGTATATAAAGTAAGTCAACCAAAATATATTGAAAACTTTAGACAATCTGAAGAATTTAATCAATACATTTTAGATAAATTGGTTGAAAATAAATTAACAAGTAGTTATATTACAAATGAAATTGAAGACTTACATAACACAATTAGTTTAAGAATTTTTGATAAAGATTTAGCTAAACAATATAAAGAAAATTTTGATGATAAATTTAAAATAGAAGAAAAATTATTAAAAATCAAAAATGGTGAACATATCTTAGCATCACATATTATTGATGGTAAAACTAAATATGTTTATACTGATGATATATATGATTTAATGAAAACAAAATATGCGATACAATTATTATTAGATAACATTAATACTGAAGCATTAAAATCAATTAAAGATATTCGGTTATCTGAATCTGAAAAAGATGAGTTTATGAGCCAAATTAAAGTTTATAAAACACAATTTTTACAACAACCATCACCTTATAGTTGGTCTGACTTTATTGCCCTTCAGTTTGGTGCATTCAGTGATCAACAATTAGCTGATATCTTGGCAGCACCAGAATTAATCGAACGTTATATGTTTGGGTATAACGATTATAAAGGTGTTAGCGTTATAACAGAAGAAGAAATCTACGAAGCTTATCAAGAATGGTTTAGTGTTAAAGCAAATCATATCTTATTCACATTTGAACCAGAGGATGAAGCCTCAAAAGCGTTAGCGCTTGAAAAAGGTAAACAAGTTATTAATGGTTGTACAGATAATGGAGAATTCAGAGATGGAATAACTGAGGATACTTGTTATATCTATTATGATCCTGAAGATCCTACAAACGATGAGTTACCTTTTGCAGGGTTAGATGAAATTAAAGCTTCTCAATATAAGAGTGCTTTCGAAGCATTAGCAAAAATGTATAGTCAAGACCCAAGTGCTGAAAAAAATAGTGGTGATTTAGGATTCTTTAGTCCTAATCATATCATGGATGAATTTGAAAATGCAGCTAAAGAAATCGCTGATCGTACCCTTGAGGGGGTACCCCCTTCACATTAGTTCCTATCGAATCATGCATAAAACGATATAGTGGAATAAAGCATGGGTTCCGTGTTATTTATGTAACTAGTAGTAATGCTAAAGTATTTGAACTAGCAACTTATAAACAATATATCGCTGATTTAGATGATGTTGATATTAATATTAATGAAAGATATACTCAATCAAAAATCACTAATTTTGAAAGTTATAAAACATATAGAGAGACTTTCAAACAAAGTATAAAAAAAGAGAAGCAACAGGCTGATTATGAAAATAAAATACTTGCTGAATTACGTGATTTAAATAACATCCATTTTAATGATCCTGAAATTCAATCAATCTATGAAAATATCAATACACTTCAAAAAACATATAATCCTGAAGATAATTAATAATCATTTAAAAAAACATCACCTAATCTCTATTAGATGATGTTTTTATCTTTCTTTCTTATATTAGTTATCAAATAATCCATATTTTTCCATTATTTTTTTTATTTTATAGACATTTGTTTCAAAAAAATTTATAATTACTATATAGATTAGGAGGTATATATGAAAAAAGTATTTTTATCATTTATCATGATCTTCTTTTTACTGTTTATTAGTGGTTGCTCTAATAATAGTTACTATATAGAAAGAGGAAATGTTAGCGCAACTTCACATTACATTGAAGGGTCTTATAAAACATTTGATGGTGATTACCATAAAAATATTAAATTAGAAGAAGGAGATATTGTTCAATTTCATTTTGAATCAACTACAAATAAAGGAACAATACTTTCTGAAATATATTTTCAAGACCAATTGATTTCAACTATTCAAGATAAATGTGAAGTAACAATTGACACAACAGGAACTTATGAAGTAACAGTAATCGCAGATAATCATAGTGGAAGTTTTAAGGTATCTTGGGAAATTAAATAATTTTTAATATTTAAACATGAGTTTGAACTAAAAACAATAACAATAAATACTGGAGGTATGCATATGAAAAAATTGGTAATGACATTTATGTTAATGATCTCATTACTTATTATTAGTGGTTGTTCTGGTGGGAGCTATAAAATAACTGTTGGAAACCTTGATACTACTTCAAATTCTATTCAAGGTTCTTATAAAACATTTGATGGTAATTACTTTAAAACGGTTAAATTAGAAGAAGGAGATGTCATTCATTTTCATTTTAGAGAAACAACTAAGAAAGGGACGATTAAAGCAAAACTTCTTTTAAATGATAAAGTAATTACTATGATAGAAGATGATTCAGAAGTGACAATCGATAAAAAAGGATCTTATAAAGTAAAAGTATATGCTGATAATCATGGAGGAACTTTTACAGTTTCTTGGGATATTAATTAATATAAAAAAATCTTTCGAAAATGTTCGAAAGATTTTTTTTATTTTCCTATTATCATAACACTTAATGCTTTTATAATTAAATAGTTAGGAATATCTTTACCTAATAGATAAGCTTTTTCATCAAAAAGTAGTTTATAATCATCATCAAATCTATAAGCAAAATCCTCTTCTGTACAATTAAAGATAATTTGAATATCATTAAAACAACCATATTGTTTTACATTATGAAGTAATATAATAATAACGCCTTGATCACTTTCAAGAAAAGTGAGATGCTTTTTTATTTTTGCTGCTGAATTAAAATGAAAAGCCTGATGACTTTTTCTAACCTTAATCAATTCTTGGATATAATGTACGTCCTGAATATGGTCATCCATTCGTTTCCAATTAATCATATTTATTTTATCAGGCGAGTTATAACTATTTTCTACTCCATACTTTGTACGGTAAAATTCTTGACCACTATGAATCATGGGAATACCTTGTGATAGTAATAACATACTAGTGGCTAACCTTTGTCTTTTGATTCTCTTTTCTTTTGGTTCAAATGCTTTAGCTAGTTTGATTTTATCATACATTGTGAAATTATCATGGCATTCTATATAGTTAATGGTTTGATAGGGTTCAAAAAACATATGTGTTTTTTGTTTCTCATAACCAACACTTCCAGCTAACATTTGTTTAACAGATTCTAAGTATTCGAAATGACCAAATGGATAACCTAAATCATTAATCACAAATGTATTTCCTTTAATGAAATCACGATATTGATCATTAAAGAAATAAATTCCTGGGAGTTTATAAGCATTGGTTAAAGTCGATTTAAGCTCATTTGGAAGAGCGGTATTCAAATTCCAACCTTCACCATAAAGTAAAAAACCAGGATTAATATCATTCAATTCTCGTCTTATTCGATTCATTGTCTCAATATCAATTAAGCCCATTAAATCAAAGCGAAATCCATCTAATTGATAAGTTTTTGCCCAATATTTAACTGAATCAATAATAAATTTTCTTACCATCTCTCGTTCAGTCGCTAAATCATTGCCACAGCCTGATCCATTAGTTGGCATGCCATATTGGTTATAACGAAAAAAGTACCCTGGTATCATATGATCAAATGGAAAAGTGTTCATATTATGTACATGATTATAGACAACATCCATAATAACGCCAATATTATATTCATGTAAAACGTTAATCATCTGTCGTAATTCATTTAACCGAGAATAAACATCATTTGGATATAAACTATAACTTCCCTCAGGTGTATTATACTGTTCTGGATTATATCCCCAGTTATACATTTTATCAGGATCTAGTTCATCAACGCCACCGAAATCAAAAAATGGAAGAATTTGAACATGAGTAATCCCTAAATTAATTAAATAATCTAATCCCGTTGGATTATTATTAGTTGATTTTGTATTTTTTTCAGTTAACCCTAAATATTTACCCTTATATTTAACTCCGTTATTTTTATCAATTGAAAAATCACGAATATTCATTTCATAAATGATGGCATCGGTTGGTTCTTTAATTGGTTGACTGAGTGGTTTTATATCAATCAATTTTTCAGGATTTATGATGGCACTATATTGTAAATTCGCATTAGAGCTAATTCCATATACATCAATAATTTCTCTTTCTCTATTATTATTCGTAACCAAATAACGATATAACTTTCCATCTAAATCACCTTTAATGATTACTTCATATATTCCTTTTTTACATCTTCTCATTGGATATAAGTATTCTTGTTCATCACTTTTTATAATTAAAGATACTTTTGTCGCAGTAGGAGCCCATAATTTAAAAGTAGATGCTTCTTTTCGATAGGTAACCCCCAAATCTTTCTTCTCATAATAGTATAAAGTATCAAAACGACTACTTCTAACAATTGCACCAGATTGTAACACAGTTTGATTACCATACTCATCTTTAACAAAGTATAAAACTCCTAATTCTACAAATGTAGGTAATAAACATATATACTTATTATAATCACCTATATCAATAACTTGTTCAATAAATAAATCAATTTCTTCATTCTCATGTATTAATATAAAAGATCGACTTCTACCTTGAAAATAATTTTTAGGAAGTATAATCGTAACTTTATTAAAATCGTCTAAGTATGCATTAAATAAATGATTCATGTAAACCTCCGAGTCATCACTTTAAAAAACGGGGAAACCCCGTTTTTATTATATTATTGATCAAACATATTTTTTTCAAGATGCCAAATCTCATTAACGTACTGTTCTATTGTTCGGTCACTTGAAAAATAACCTGATTTAGCAATATTAATTAAAGCCATCTCTAACCATTTATCTTGATTCTTATAGGTTTGATTTGCTTTTTCTTGTGCTCTTCTATAACTATCAAAATCTTTCAAAACAAAGTATTGATCACCACGATACAATAAATTGTCATAAATATCTTTGAATTCATCTTCTTGAACATCATTAAAGAAACCATTAACTAATTGATCTAGAACTTCTTGTAGATGTAAATCTTGATGATAAATATCCCATGGGTCATATGTTTTTGCTTCATATAATTCGTTAACTTCATCAGCAGTCAGTCCAAATATAAACTCATTATCTATTCCTGTTAGTTCAGATATCTCAATATTAGCCCCGTCTAGTGTTCCTATTGTTAAAGCACCATTCATCATAAATTTCATATTTCCAGTCCCCGATGCTTCTTTAGAAGCTGTCGATATTTGTTCAGATAAATTAGCTGCTGGCATAATATCCTCTGCGTAAGAAACATTATAATTTTCAACAAAAACTACTTTCATTTTTTCATTAACAAGTTCATCATTATTGACAATTTCACTAACAGAGTTAATTAATTTAATTACCTTTTTAGCTAAATAGTAACTACTTGCAGCTTTAGCACCAAAGATATATGATTGTGGGTAAAAATTGTCATAAAACGACTGATCATTTTTGAGACGGTTATATAAATACATAATATGTAGAACATTCATTAATTGTCTTTTATATTCATGAAGACGTTTGACTTGGATATCAAAGATAGAATTCACATCTAATTTAATGTTTTGTGTTTTTTCTATTTTACTTGCTAAAGCTTTTTTACGCGCTTGTTTTATTTTATATAACGCTTTTTTTACTTTTTCATCATTTACAAAGGGGAGTAAATTTTTTAACAATTCAGGTTCTTTGACCCATTCTTTTCCACAATATTTATTTAAAAATGCGGTTAATTCAGGATTAGCTTGATAGACCCATCTTCTGTGTGTAATACCATTAGTTTTATTATTAAATTTATGTGGATATAATTCATTGAAGTCTTTCATTTCAATATCCTTCAAAATTTTAGTATGTAATTCAGCAACTCCATTCACACTAAATGAACCAACAATCGCAATATGCGCCATATGAACTAAATCATGACTGATAATTGCTAAATCAGTTATTTTAGGATGATTATCACCATATCTATTGATTAATGTTAAACATAAACGACGATTCATTTCTTCAACAATCATATAAATTCTAGGTAATAATGGTTGAAATAATCGAACGGGCCATTTTTCTAATGCTTCAGATAAAATAGTATGATTTGTATACGCACAAGTATGTGTTGTAATATCCCATGCACTATCCCAATCAAATCCTTCTTCATCAATTAAAATACGCATTAATTCTGGAACGATAAGCGCAGGATGCGTATCATTAATGTGTAGTGTAATTTTCTCATGGAAATTATCCATTGTATGATAGAGTGATTTATGTTGAGTGATAATTCTTCTTAACCCAGCAGCGACAAAGAAATATTGTTGCTTTAATCGTAATATTTTTCCTTCATCAGTTGAATCATCTGGATATAAAAATTCAGAGATTTGTCGTACTTCTCGTTCATAATCAGCAGGATTAATTCCTTCTGGATATTGTTCACAAGGTTCAGCTGACCATAGAGTTAAATTATTTACTGTTTTAGTATCGAATCCAGCAATTGGTACATCATAGGGAACTGCTTTTACACAAATCGAGTTTTCATGAATGAATTGTAGTTTTCCATCCACATTTTCCATTCTAATATATCCATAAAAAGGAACATTTGTACTTTCATTAGATTTTCTAACTTCCCAGACATACCCTCTTTGTAACCACTGATCAGGTATTTCAACTTGATAACCATTGATTATCTTTTGATTAAAAAAGCCATAACGATATCGTATACAATTTCCATGACCAGGATAACTTAATGAAGCCAGTGAATCTAAAAAACAAGCAGCTAGTCGACCTAAACCACCATTTCCTAATCCAGCATCACTTTCAACATCTTCAATTTCCTTTAAATCTAAATTCATATCAGCAAATGAAGAGTTAATAATATTGCGAACGCCTAAATTAATTAAATTATTGGTTAATAATCGCCCCATTAAAAATTCCATTGAGAAATAATAAACTTGTTTTTGTTTGTTTTTAATAACCGTTTCTTTTGATTCTATCCAATTTTTACTTACATGCTCACGTACTAATGTAGCTAAGGCATAATATTTTTGATGAATCGATGTTTCATTATATCTTTTTCCATACATATTTTCAATACGTTTTATATAAGTTTCTGTAAATACTTTTTTAGTTCTAAAAATTCCTGTTGGCATAGGTTCACCTCTATATTTTATTTTAATAATATTTCATATAAACGATAATACTTCATGGCTGTTTTATGATAATTAAAATCATAATTCATAGCACTTTTTACAATTTCATTCCAATCATTTTTCTGATTATAAAAAGTGATTGCTCTTTTTATAGTATGTAACATATCTTGCGCATTATAATTTGTAAATGTAAAACCATTTCCGTTTTTAGTGAACTCATTATAGGCAAACACCGTGTCTTTTAATCCACCTGTTTCCCTAACAATTGGAATAGTTCCATACTTAAGTGCAATCATTTGTGAAATTCCACATGGTTCAAACTTAGATGGCATTAAAAAAAGATCAGCACCTGCATAAATTTGATTTGGATTAAAAGCATCATAACCAATATTTGCTTTAACACGTTTCGGATATTTTTTCTCAAAATATTTAAATTCTGTTTCATAGACCGTATTACCTGTCCCAAGTAAAACGAATTGTACCTTCTCAGTTTCCATTAATTTATCAAATATCGATAAAACTAAATCTATCCCTTTTTGTTCAACAAGTCTAGTTACCATCCCAATTATCGGAATGTGTTCGTCAACTGTCAGATTTGAATGTTGTTGTAAGTATCGTTTGTTTTCTTTTTTCTTATCAATCGAGTTTATGTCATAATTTAAAGCAATAGAAATATCTGTTTTTGGGTGAAATACATTATCATCTAAACCATTTAATATACCGTATAAATCATTTTTCCTTTTGATTATTATATCCTGTAAATTTTCACTAAAGAATTCATATTGTAATTCTTTACTATAAGTAGGTGAGACGGTTGTAATGATATCTGTATATGATAATCCAAGTTTTAAGAAATTAATTGAATCGTCACTTGTGATATCTTTCAAGTATTTATTTATAAATTTTTCATTATAATAGATTCCTTGATACTTTATATTATGAATTGTTAAACATGTCTTAGGTCTATTATATTGCTTATATATGTGCCTTATCAAAATAGGAATTAAACAGACATGATAGTCATGAATATGAATAATATCAGGCGGATATTCAAATTTTTCTATTAACTGAAGGACACATTTATTCAGATAATAATACCTTACAAGATCATTATCATTTCCGTATATTTTTTTTTGTTCAAAATAATCTTCTATTTTAATAAAATAATATCGTACCCCTTCACGATTAAGAGAATAAACTAAACAGTTTTGATCATCAATTAAAATAGTATATTCAAGATGGAGTTGTTTTTGATAATTGTTTTTAATTTGTTGATAAAGTGGAATACATACACTGATTTCAATCCCTAAATCACGTTGACTTTTAGGGAGTGCTGCTAAAACATCAGCCAACCCACCTGTTTTTATAAATGGTGCACATTCTGTTGCCACATGAAATATCTTCATTTTTGATTTGGTTATGATTTTTTCTTCTTTTTCAACTATCACAGGATTTTCCTTAGATCCCTTTAATACAACATTTTCGCCAATAATCGTATTTTTATCTATTATACAGTAATCTAAAATCGCGTTAGCTAATATCTTAGATTGCTGCATGATAATAGAGTGATTAATACTAACGCCTTCTTCAATGAATACATCACGAGAAATAATGCTGTTTTCTATATAACCATTAATGTTTGCCCCATTTGCAACAATCGTATTCTTAACTTTTGCTTTATCTTTATAAAAAGTAGGGGGTGAATCTTTTGTTTTGGATAACATCGGTTCTTCTTCTTTAAATATTGATTTTCCAATATCAAAATTTAGCATATCCATATGACTCTCATACAAGTCTTGTATACTTTTAATCATCTTTGTGTAACCTTGATGTTCATAATCGTTTACCTTTATGTTATGGGCAAACTGAATAACTTCAATTAAATTTTTAAATCCTAAATATTCATGTTGTAATATTAATTGAATTAAATAAGCTTTTTTTAATATAAAAGTATTCACTCTTTGATTTTTTACTTTTATTTCAGTAATATCTGCTTGGGTATCAATATGATTTTTTAATGGGATTGTAAAATTTATATTCCAAACAAGAACGCCACTAGTTAAAACGACATAATCTTGTTTACTTCGCAAAAAGTATTCCATATGTTCCTTCATACGAGCAAATGAAATCATCTCTTCACTTTGGTCAATAATTCGTTTAGGAGGTAAGATAAAAAGTCCATCTCTTTTCCGGTCTAAATCCCAAACTTTACCTGATGAAACATGGTCAGTCAAAGAACGATAATTTCCATTTGGATAGATAGCTACATTACGGATTCCAGAGTTTTTAAAATTAGATAAACTAAAATCTATCAGTCGGTAACGACCACCAAATTGAATGGCACTTGGTAATCGATGAATAAAGAGTTTATGTAAATCTTTATAAAAAACAGTAGCATCAATAACTCCTAACATTTTTGGAATCATGATATCACCTCTTCAGAGATTATCTTAACTGAATCATAAACTAAGTGCGTTTTATTAGGGATTTTTACATTCATTTTCACAATCGCATTTTTAATTAAACAATTTTCTCCTATTCTGACCCTTGGCATAATTACTGTATTGTCAATCGTACTATTTTCGCCTATTATTACAGAGTGAGATAGTACAGAATGATAAACATTCCCATAAATAATACTTCCTTCACTTATAAGAGAGTTTTTTATTTTTGCATTTTTATATACATGATGTCCTGGCAGATGAATTGTATTAGAAAAAATTCGCCATTTATTATCGCCAAGTTCAATCAAGTGGGGATCATCAATCAAATCCATATTTGCTTTCCATAAGGAATAAATTGTTCCAATATCTTGCCAATATCCATTGAATAAATATGTATATACATTAAAATGCTTTATCATATGTGGAATAATATGTTTGGCAAAATCTATCTCAGCAGTTGATTGGTAACTCATATCATATAATAATGATTTTAATATTTGATAATTGAACACATATATTCCTTGAGAAGCAAGGAAAGATGTGGGATTGTCTGGTTTTTCTTCAAAAGAAGTGACTTTGTTGTTTTCATTGATTGTTAAAATACCAAAACGCTTCGCATCTTCATGATTAACCTTCACTGATGAGATGGTTAGATCAGCTTTTTTTTCGATATGATATGCGATTATTTCACTATAATCCATTTTATAAACATGGTCACTTGATAAGATAAGTACATACTTAGGTTGATATAAATCTAAATAGTTTAAATGTTGATATACCGCGTGAGCTGTTCCTTTTTGCCAATAAAAACCCTGCTGTTTAGAGGTATAAGGTGGTAATACAGTAACCCCACCATTTAAAACATCTAAATCCCAAGCACTACCACTCCCAATATAAGAGGTTAATTCAATTGGTTCGTATTGCGTAATGATCCCAATTGTATCAATACCACTATTTGTACAGTTACTTAAAGCAAAATCAATGATGCGATATTTACCACCAAAATGAAGTGCTGGTTTAGGATGGGTATCGGTTAATTCTTTTAACCTAGACCCTTTTCCTCCAGCAAGTAAAATAGCAACAACCTCTTTATGCAAAAGTGATCATCCTTTCATAAAAAAAAGTGGGTCAAACCATAAAGTTTTCCCACCTTTTATTCATTATCTATTTATTGACTAATTTTAATATTGATATCCCTAATGGAGGAATTAATAATTTAATCTGTTGTTCAAATCCATGCATTTTTTCTGCGGTAGTATGAATTAATTCTCCATTATATTGGTTAGAACCACCGTAATAATCTCTATCACTATTAACAATTTCTTGATAAACCCCTTCATAAGGAACCCCTAATTTATACTCATGATAGACAAGTGGTGTACAGTTCATAATAATGATTAATACTTCTTCATTATCCTTACTTTTTCTTACATAAGAAAAAATACTTTGATCCGAATTATTAGCATCTATCCATAAAAAACTTTGTTCTAAATGATCTGTTTCATAAAGTGCTTTTTCAGATTTATATAAATTGATCATATCACGTACGAAATAGTTAGCAGAATCATGGGATGGGAATTGATATAAATTCCAATCAAGTTGTTCCTTATCTTTCCATTCAGTCATATGAGCAAATTCTCCACCCATGAACATTAATTTTTTTCCAGGATGAGTCATCAAAAATCCAATGATTAACCTGAAATTAGCAAATTTTTGCCAGTAATCACCGGGCATTTTATTAAGGAGAGATCGTTTTCCATGAACAACCTCATCATGTGAAAATGGTAAAATAAAATTCTCTGAAAATGCATAAACAAGCCCAAAGGTAATATTATTATGCAAATATTTTCTAAACAATGAATCTTCTTCAAAATATTCTAATACATCATTCATCCAACCCATATTCCATTTATAATTAAACCCTAACCCACCCATATAAACAGGTTTTGTTACCATCGGAAAATCAGTTGAATCTTCAGCAATCATCAGAGCATTTGGATAATATTCAAATACAGCTGTATTCATTAAGCGAATAAATTCAAGTGCTTTATAATTATAACCTCGGCTTTTATCGCCTAACCAATAAATGATATTAGCGATAGCATCCATTCTAAATCCATCTAAATGATAATACTTCATCCAAAATAATACACTTGAAATCAAAAAACTTCTTACTTCGTTTTTCCCTAAGTCAAAATTAGCAGTTCCCCATACAACATTTTCTCTGACATCATCAAATGGATACTCATAGGTGGGTTCACCATCAAACATATATAAACCATGAGCATCTCGACAAAAATGTCCTGGAACAAAATCTAAAATAACACCTATTCCTGCTTGATGGCAACGGTCAATAAAATACATTAAATCTTTAGGCGTACCATATCGACTAGTAGCTGCATAATATCCTGTTCCTTGATATCCCCAAGAACCATCATAAGGATGCTCAACCAAAGGTAATAGTTCAATATGAGTAAACCCTTGTTCTAAGATATAAGGAATTACTTCATCAACCATTTCTACATAAGAGTAATTTATATTATTATCTTTTTTCTTCCATGTACCAAAATGAAACTCATAGATTGAAATAGGACTTTCATACAAATTAATACTTTTTTGTTTTTCTAAATAGTCTTCATCATTCCACTTATAACCATCAATAGGATATACTTTACTGGCTGTTTTTGGTCTTGTTTCATGATGATAGGCAAACGGATCTGCTTTTTGTAAATGATTATTTTCCCAGGTCACTATCTCATATTTATAACTCGTATATTCCATGATACCTGATATATAACTATACCAAATACCACCCTCAGAAATTTTTTTCATTGGATTTACAGAATAATCCCAATTATTAAAATCACCAATGACACTAACCTCTTTCGCATGTGGTGCATACACACAAAAAGATGCACCAATGACATTTTTTTCTTCATCAAAAACTAAATGACTACCAAAATGTTTAAAGGCTTCTTTTAATTCACCTTTATGAAACAAATACGATACAAAATCAGTGGGTTGATTTATCATAAACCTATTCCTCCGTATTAATTGAAGCAAGTACATTTAAAATATCTTCGTATAAAAAGCCTTTACTAAGTAATGTTTTAATGACTCGATTTTTAAGTTCATAACCTTCATACTTTTTTTGATATTTCTTAAACATTTTTATCGTTTCTTTTTTTAGTAATAGTTCATCATTATTATTATCCGTAAATGGATATTTATTTAATTGAAAAGAAACAATATCATAATCATATCCTTTTAAAAGCAAACTACGTAAAATAGAGGCTTTTAATTTATTTATAGATTTACTTTTATTTAATTTATCATAAGAACAGATGAGATGGATAATATTATCATTAATCATATCCTTTGAAATGTATTGTAAACTCTTTTTAATTAATTCTTCTTTAATTTGTTTCTTTAATAATTCATTTTTAATTAATTGTGGACCTTTTTTATTCATCTCAAATTGATTTTTAACATATAGGTCACTAAATAATTGATCATTAATATAATTTAATCTTTTTAATTTTTGAATAATTTCTGTCAAATACGGTTCACTGCAATCATGCTTTTTTAAATATGTCACAACTTCTTCTTCTGTACGCATTTTAAACGCAATATAGTTCAACGTTTTAGCATATATTTTTGAATAATTAGTTAACGTTTTAATAAACTTAAATTCTTCTTTATTAATTTCTTTATTAAAATATAAATGATGTTTAATAATTAAATCTTCAGATAATTGAATATGATGTTCTTTGTCCTCATCTGAAATCGTTAGTTCATATGAATTATTTTTGTTTTTTTTTATTTGACTAATTATCATTTTCTTCCTCTAAAAATAATTGATAATCTTTAATCAAACGATCAATAATCAGTAATGCTGAATTTTTAATTGCGATCTTTTTAATATTATTTTTCATATCATTTA
Organism: Mycoplasmatota bacterium; assembly: GCA_018394295.1. NCBI lineage: Bacteria > Bacillati > Mycoplasmatota > Mycoplasmatota bacterium. The sequence continues at coordinate 700,087 of CP074573.1, read as the reverse complement.
GTAATTCATCATCGTTTAATATCGTTAATGCTTTATATATCAATTCATCTTCTTGTAAAGCAATTGTTGCTGCGCGTTTACTACTAAAGAAAATCGCATTTTCTAATTCTTGTCCATATACAGGGCGATATAAAATGACAGGAATCCCGATATTAGCTGCTTCTGTCATAGTAATACCACCTGGTTTAGTAATCATAAGATCAGAAATTCGCATTAATTCATGCATGTTATCAACAAATTGAAAGAGTACTAAATTTTTGTGTTTAAAAAATCTACGATTTAATCGATAATATAATCTAAGATTTTTACCACACACTACGATTAATTGAACATTATCTTCACTAGTAATGTCATTAACAATTTTATTAACATTCGGTACAACCCCGTGAGCACCTGCGACTAATAAAATCACCTTTTTGTTTTCATCTATATTAAACTTCTTTTTTAAATTTCGGATTTCTTCATCACTGTATTCTTTATAAAATATTGGTTTTATTGGAATACCTGTAACAGAATATTGATGATCCTTAATTCCTCGCTGCTTAAGTTGCATTGAAACACTATTAACCGCTAAAAAATGGAGACGTGTATGTTTACTAATCCAATTTGAATTAGCAAAATAATCTGTTATAACTGTATAGACAGGAATATTAATTCCTTCATCTATTAAATTGTAAGTACAGTTAACAGGAAAAGTATTTAAAATAATATGTGGTTTAGTTTCTTCAATTTTTTTAACCAATTTCTTAATCCCAAATCTTAAATAAGGTTTCGCAATTTTTAAATCTAATAATTTATCTGAACCATAATAAAAGAAACGATACGCTTGTTGTTGTAGTCCTTTCTTATAGGTACTAAAATAAAACTTCTTAACAAATTTTGTTGTTGCTGGATAATCTTCTGTATATAAGTCATATAGGCTGTATTCTATATTATCATACTTTTTAAATTCATCAATTAACCCATTTGCTACAGCAAAATGACCATTTCCATATGGTGCAGTAATAATAAGTATTCTTAGTTTCTCAGTCACTTTATTACCTCCTAAAATGTCATTATTATTATAACATTTATTGAAAAATAAATATATATTTTTAAAAAAAAATACCCTATCAAATGTTGTTTGATAGGGTATCACTTATTAATTTACCTTTTCTTTAATATAATTTAATACTTGTTCATGTAAATCTTCTCTATCTAAGGCAAAATCAATGGTTGCTTTAATAAATCCAAATTTATCTCCCACGTCATAACGATCACCAATAAAATCATAAGCATAAACCGTTTGACGAGTCATTAATCGTTTTATCGCATCAGTTAACTGTATCTCATTGCCACTTCCTGGTGTTTGTGTTTCAAGCATTTCAAAAATCTCAGGTGTTAAAACATATCTCCCTAATACAGCGAGTTGACTTGGTGCTTCTTGAACCTTTGGTTTTTCTACCATATTGGCTAATTGATAAAGTCTTTCTTTAGGCTCATGAGATTTTGATACTTCAACAATCCCATATTTATTTACATCTTCTTGTGGTACTGTTTGAACACCAACAACACTAGATCCAACTTTACCATATTGAGTTATCAGTTGTTTCAAAGCAGGTTCTCCTTGTTTATTAACAACAACATCATCACCTAATAAAACAGCAAATGGTTCATCTTTAATAAAAACTTTCGCACATAAAATAGCATGTCCTAACCCTTTTGCTTCTTTCTGACGAATATAATGAATATTAACCATATTTGAAACTTTTTCTACCATCTTAAGTAAATCATCTTTACCTTTTTTACGTAATGTATCTTCTAACTCATAAGATTTATCAAAATGGTCCTCAATTGACCGTTTTTGACCACTTGTAATAATTAATATTTCTTCTATACCTGATGCCACTGCTTCTTCAATTATATATTGAATAGTTGGTTTATCAACAATTGGAAGCATTTCTTTTGGTTGGGCTTTAGTAGCTGGTAAAAAACGAGTACCAAAACCAGCTGCAGGTATAACAGCTTTTCTTACTCTTCTCATATATTTCTCCTTCTAATTTTTGTTTCTTTTATTATATCATGTTTATGCAAATAATTGACACATCCAATCAATTTTAAATAAAAATTATTATAAGATACAATGCTTATATTATGGAATATAACAGTTTTATTTTCTGATAAAAATTAAGATCTATTGTAGTTAATATAATTATAACTATGTAAAAATTTAACTATCATTTTCTTACCGAATTAACTACTAAAAAATGCAAATAGTAATAATAGTTATTAAATATTGGAGGTAAATCATGCGAGAAAAATCTTATCTATTATATATAATGATTGCTATATCACTTGTAATCTTAACAAGTTGTAATGAAGGAATTAATAATAACTTAGTAGAAGCAAATCCACGCATTATTATGCATGCTATGGGAAAAACAAACGTGCCAATTAATCCTACACGTATTGTTACCTTAACAAATGAAGCAACTGAAGCTATGTTAGTTTTAGACATTCAACCTGTTGGCTCAGTTAAATCATGGACAGGTGATCCTTGGTGGTTTACACATATTAAAAATCAAATGTCTGGTGTTTCCGAAGTAGGATATGAAAACCAAGTGGATATAGATAAAATCTCTTCACTGAAACCTGATTTAATTATCGGTACAAAAAGCTTACATAAAGATATTTATGATAAATTATCTTATATAGCACCGACAATTTTTACCGAAAATGTAAGTGGTGATATACGTGGTAACTTTAGTAAATATGCTGAAAGTGTAAATAAAGAGGCTCAAGGAAGTGAAGTAATTATAAACTTCAATAGTCGTTTAACTAGAGTTAAAAATATCGCCATTGAGGAGAAACTTACAGATAAAAAAATAGCAGTAATCGGCTTTTTCCCGGATGAAACCTATCTTTTTCTGCAAAGTAGTTTCATTGGTAATATTTTAGATGAACTGGGTTTAAAGCATACAGAAATTAATAAGCAAAGTAATATGCAAGATTTTGTATCCATTACAAAAGATGATTTTCTCACAATTGCAGAAACTTCAATTATCATACTATACTTCACTTATGATGAACAAAGTAAAGCACAACAAATGAACTGGTTTAGTAATCCTATTATTACCAATTTAACTGGGACGACATTAGAAAAAATCTATCCAGTAAATCCAGAAATTTATTATACGTCCAATGGTATCATTGCTGCTAATGATGTATTAGACCAACTAGAATATGATTTTAAAAACTATCATTCATAAACAAGAAAAAATGAACTCATACTTGAGTTCATTTTCAATTATATACTTTCTTTTGTGGCAAGTGTTTCTTCCGGATAATTTATCTCTCTCAAATTTTTGGTATAGTTTAAAGTTAACAAAGCGATAAAACCTAATAACAAATAAAAATAATAGGTAATAAAACGCCATAATAGTAAAGCTGGGGCAAGGGCTCCTTTTTGAAAGAAGAAACTAAAAATTACATAAAATAATCCTTCAGCTCCACCACTAGCACCAGGTGATGGAATATAACTCATTACCATTGCAACAAAGATAGCACCAACGACTAAATTCGCTTCATTTCCATGGACACTTTCTCCTAGAGCCATAAAAATAAATAATGGAATGGCATAGAATAGAACGATTCTAAGAATATGATAAAACACCGCTTGAACCCATAATAATTTATGGTGATTTAGTTCTTTTATTTCACGGTTAAAATCATCAATTGTTTTCTCAATTTTTTCTGTCTTTGTTTCTAATTTAAATTTTCTAAGAATTGGCCAATGAATAATTTTTAACCAAATTACTTCTATTAAAATATGATATATTTTTTTAGAAAAAGCTAATACAAATGTCAATAAGGTAACAGACAAATTGACGCCAAATCCAATTAATAAAATATATTTATAGCCTTCTCCTTTTAAAAGGTTATTAAAATAATTAAATCGATATAGTAAACAAGTAAAACCTACAATCACAAACGCGATATTATAAGTAATAAAATTCATTAAAATAATACTTGTTGAATCTTTTGTTTTAATTCCTCTAGCATTTAAATAAAACACCTGAAAAGGTTGCCCACCTGCTGCAAAAGGAGTAATAGAATTAAAAAATTGTGTAGATAAATTTAAACGAAAAGCAGTAAAAAAACCTATACCTTTAACTTTTTTCTTTGCGAATAAAAAAATAACAAGCGATTCTAAAGCAACATAAGCTAACAACAAAATAAATACAATTATTATATAATTGATATGAATATTTTTTATTTTAATAAAAATTTCCTTAGCATTATGTTTAGATAATATATAAAAATAAATTCCAAATCCAATTAAAAAGACAATGAAAAAATTCTTTTTGTATTTTTTAATAAAATCTCTCATATTTAACTCCAATCCGTAGCCACACAGCAGCATTGAAAAAACCAAAAATTAATCTTTCTAATAAAGTTTATTTTACAAGTACAACTTGATTTAATCAATGACTATATCTTCACTATTTATTTTTAAGGATCATCTCTCATTAGAAATTGACCATAAATTCCAAAATTATATTAATAATTTCAATTTTTTTCTTTTTTTAATATTATTAATTATACCACTTCAATTTGATATAGCAAATTATTTATTTCTTATATTCATTATGATTCTTTACTTATCAATTTATTTATTATTATATTGAAAAAATTTTAAGTGATAAAATTACATAATACCACATTATAAAATATATTATGAATTTCTAACTTAGTCAACAAAAAACGAGAAAAAATTACAAAATTTAGGAAATAATTTTAGAGTCAATAGGCAAATTGGACCTGTTTTATGACAAAAACAAAGTAATATACAAAATATTACTTTGTTTTTTTATACTAATAAAATTTATTTTGTTTTATATTTTAAAATCAAAATTGAATTTAATACAGCTAATAAAGTAACGCCAACATCAGCAAATACCGCTTCCCACATATTCGCAAGTCCAAATGCACTTAGGGCCAAAACGAAGAATTTAACGCCTAAGGCAAACGTTATATTTTGCCAAACTTTTTTGTGTGTGATATGAGCCAATTTTTTAGCGTCAATAAGCTTACTTAAATCATCATTCATAATCACAACATCACTAGTTTCAATCGCAGCATCGCTACCTAAGGCTCCCATGGCAACACCTACATCTGATAAAGTCATAACAGGTGTGTCATTTACACCATCTCCAACAAACATAACACATGTATTTGAATTTTCTGCTTTTAATGATTCAAGAATTTGTAATTTATCTTCAGGTAATAAATTTGCATGTATTCTATCGATTGATAAAGCATTTCCAACATGCTCTGCTACCTTTTGACTATCACCTGTTAGCATTAAGGTTTTAGATACCCCTAATTTTTTTAATTGATGAATAGTATTTTTTGCTTCTTGTTTTATTTCATCTTCAATAACGAAATAACCAACATAAGTGTGGTTAATCGCTACATAGACAATCGTTCCAACTTCATTAACTTCTGAAAAAGAAATGTGGTTATCAATCATTAATTTAGCATTACCAGCAAGCACATCATCATTTTCAATAACTGCATGGACACCTCGTCCAAAAATTTCTTCAAATGATTTAATTTTAGATTGATCTATTGTTAATGATTGGTATTTAACAATTGCTTTACTGATTGCATGATTAGATAGACTTTCAGCATATATTGTTCTTTCGACCATTTTTTCTAAATTATTTTTTAAAGGTATGACTTTAGTCACAACAAAATTTCCTTTTGTAAGTGTCCCTGTCTTATCAAATACAACAATTCCTACATTTCTAATGACGTCTAAATAATTACCACCTTTGATTAATATTCCTTGTTTACTAGATGCCCCAATACCCCCAAAAATAGATAGAGGAATTGAAATTACTAAGGCACACGGACATGAAACAACTAAAAAGATTGCTCCACGATATAAATACTCGTCAAATTGATAAGTTGGTACAAAAAACATCGGTAATAAAACTGTAAGCACTGCTAGTAAAATTACAATAGGTGTATAAATCTTAGCAAATTTGGTAATAAACTTTTCAACTTTTGCTTTTTTACTCTGAGCATTTTGTACAAGTTCAAGTATTTTATTAACTGCTGTATCTTCATATTTTTTAGTGACTTTAATTGTCAACAAACCATTATAATTGATAAATCCAGCTAAAACTTCATCATCTACTTCCACATTTTTAGGAATCGATTCCCCGGTTAATTGAGATGAATCAACAGAAGACTGTCCTTCGATAATTATTCCATCTAGAGGTATTTTCTCACCTGGTTTTACAATAATAATATCATTAACTTTTACTTCACTGGGTTCTACTTTACTTAGTTGATTATCTTGTTTTAAGTGAGCAAATTTAGGCTGTATATCAATTAATTCTTTAATTGATTTTCGACTCCTATTTAGAGCTAAATCTTGAAAAAATTCTCCTATTTCATAAAATAACATTACTGCAACTGCTTCTGGATATGATTTTACATATACTGCCGCAAATGTTGCCATAACCATTAAAAAGTTTTCATCAAATAAGTTACCTCGTGATATATTTTTAAAAGCCTTATAAATAACTTTATAACCTACAAAGGCATAGGAAACAATAAACAAAACAGTTGTTATATTTTCAGTAAAAAGATTAAAATAGGCCAATAGAAATAAAATAAATCCACTAATGATACTAATCAAATTTACCTTTCTACCTTCTTCAGTTTCTTCTACAACTTCAGTTATTTTCGTGCCAGGTTCTATTCTATCAACTATTTGATTTATGGTTTTTAAAATATCAATAGTTTCACTTGAAGATGTAATCGACAATTTATTGTTAACCAAATCAATACTCGCAAATGAAACACAATCTAATTCTTTAATCTTTTTCTCTATTTTAAGTGCACAACCTGGACAATTTAGATTTTTAATATTATAAGTATTCTTTGTATCCTTAATCTCTTTCACTTATTTCACCACTTTCATTAATATGTTCTAGTCCATATTGAACAATCATTTCAATATGCTCATCATCTAAAGAATAGTAGACAACTTTTCCTTCTCTACGAAACTTCACAAGACGAGCTTCTCGTAATACTCGTAATTGATGGGAAATTAGTGATTGACTCATATTTAATAAATAGGAAATATCACAAACACACATCTCTGCTTTTAATAAAGTACTTATTATTTTTAAACGTGTTTGATCACCTAACACTTTAAATAATACAGACATTTTTTCTATTTCAGTTATACTAGAAAGTTCATTATTCACTTTTTTAATAATATCTAAATGAATCACATTACATTCACAAATTGTCTTATCTTTTTTCATCTTTTATCACCTCATATGAATGACTGTTCATACGTTCATTATAATACATAATATATGCAATAGCAATAAAAATGTTCATAATAAAAATAAATATAATAAAAGAACGAATGAATTTTTATCTATTCGCTCTTTTATATTGCACAAGTTAAATAAACTCCTTATTTAATTATAGATTACTAGGATTATTTCTTTATTATGTAATTGGTATATCTTTTATAATTGTCTTATTATCACGTATAATCGTTAATGATACTTTTTCATTAACTTTTGTGGTTGATAAGTAATATTTTAGATCAAAGTATTGCATTATCTCTTGTGTGTTTATTTCTAAAATTATATCATCTACTTCTAAATCTATAGTAGAAGCTAATGAGTTTGGTGTTACTTCAACTATTTGTAAGGCAAATTGGTTCTCATAATTAATACCTTGAATGGTTATTCCAAGTAACCGAGTGGGACGATTGACTACACCATTTACCTCTAATTCTGATATCACTCTGCTCACTAAATTAGAAGGAATAGAAAATCCAATGCCTTCAACATTGCTTTCCGCTATTTTCATAGAATTAATTCCCACTAATTTACCATCGAGATTAATCAGTGCTCCTCCACTATTTCCTGGATTTATCGGAGCATCTGTTTGTAGGACGCTTGCATACCAATCATCTTGACCATCATTATCTGTATCAATTGGTACTAAACGTTCTTTAGAAGATACAATTCCTAAAGTAGCACTCCCTGATAACCCTAATGGATTTCCAATCGCTATTACATACTCACCTACTTTTATCGCATGTGAATCAGAAAATTCCATATAATAATCAATTGTTCCTTTTGGAATTGAGATAACTGCCAAATCTGTAACTGGATCTGTTCCTACAATTTGACCCATTACTCTATACCCATGAGTTGTTTCAATTTCTATTTTAGATGCATCTTCCACTACATGATTATTGGTAACAATATAAGCTCTATTATTTGTTAATTTATAAATGACACCAGAACCAGCTGAACGTAATTTATTACCTAAATAATTATTTACTTGAACAACATTCTTTCCTGTTTCATCAATTGCCTCACTTACTTTTGAATCGACATTAACAGTATAATTAATTTGTTCCTTATAAAAAATATTTGGTACATAAATTGGATAGATTGTTGAGAGTTTATCAAAGCCAATCATTACTATAACAACCAAGAATGCACCTAAACAAGCACTTAAAAAATGAGAAAATAACTTTTTCATTAATTTCACTCTTTCTTTCCTAAACATTAAAATGAAAAATTAATACTCCTAAACACGCTGAAATAAATATAACTAAAATAGGATTCATTTTATACTTAATAAGTAACAATAAACTGATTAAAAAGATACCAATACTTCCAACATTTAAATGACTAATAAAATCGGGAAGGTGAACATTTTTAAATATTTTTATCAATTGAAAACGACTATATATCTCTTTTTCTTTATTTTCATAAGCAAAAAATGGTGTTCGACTGACAATTATTGCAGCATTGATAATAAGACCGACAACTACTGCACGAATACCATAAAATATCATTTTATTTAAATGGTGTTCTTTATATTTTACTAAAATGGGTGATAAAAATATTACTATAAAAAATGAAGGAATAGGGATAGCGATGGTCGCAAAAACAGCCCCTAAAACCCCAGCAATTTTATACCCAACATATGTTGCGGTGTTTATCGCAATTGCACCTGGAGTCATTTGCGATATTGCAATAATATTACTAAACTCAAAATCTGTTAATCCAAATCCGCTAGCACCCACAATTTCCTGTCTTATTAAAGAAATCATGACAAATCCACCACCAAAATTAAACAAAGCAATCTTAGCGAAAGTGAAAAATAAACGCAATAACAACACTGTCATTTATCTTCACCCGCTTTAAATAATTGTCTAACTTTTTTGGGGTAAAAGAAATAGATTAATAAACCAGTTAAAGCACCAGATATAATCAGTAATATGGGTAATATACCAGTGAGTACCTTTGATAGGGTTAAAAACTGTCCTAATAAAAGTAGGATAACAGTTATAATGGTGATAAATAAAGTTACCTTATCTAGGATAGCTACTTTAGCGATTTTTATGGCTGATAAAATAATTAAAGCAACAACGGCAGATAATATACCCACAAATGCATGTTGAACAATCACTTCATCTTGAATATTCGTTAAAAGTGTCGCAATAATTAATATAATTATAAATGATGGGAGAATACAACCAAAAACAGCACTTATTGCTCCTTTTTTTTTGGCTATTTTAAATCCAACAAAGAGGGACATATTTACTGCTACCGCCCCTGGTATCGACTGACTAACAGCTACGATATCAGCAATATCCTTTTTATCAATCCATTTATTTTCTACCATCTCCTTTTCAATTAAGGGAATCATCACATATCCTCCTCCGAAGGTGAAAATTCCGATTTTAAAAAATTTCCAAAATAGTCGTAATAGACTAACGTTTTCTTTCATAACTCGGTCACATCCTAAAAAATTCCTTGATTAATGGTTATTTTTTTTACTTTTGCTACGGTCATTTTTTTTTGATTTATCTTTTTGACTTCTTTTCTTCGATAGTACTACTTTATTTCGATTACGTGATTTAACCCCAACAATTTCAAAATCTATTTCGCGTTCTTCTTTATTTGAACTAATGACTTTTACTTTCACATCATCTCCTAACCGATAAACCTTTTTCGTACGTTCACCAATTAAAGACATTGTCTTTTGATCAATTTCATAATAATCATCTGTCATATCTAATACATGTACTAATCCTTCAACGGTATTCGGTAATTCTACATAAATTCCCCAATTTGTGACTGAACTAATGATTCCTTCAAAAACTTCCCCTACTTTATCTTCCATAAATTCAGCTTTTTTCATATCATCCACTTCACGCTCACAATCTACAGCGTTACGTTCACATTTAGAGGTGTGAAGTGCAATATCTTTTAATAGAATAGAATATTTTTCAAAATTCTTTTCATCACATTTTGAATCAAAAACAAATTCCCTTATTAGTCGATGGACGATGGTATCAGGATACCGTCTTATTGGAGAAGTAAAGTGTGTATAAAAATCTGTTGCTAAACCATAATGGCCTAGACTAAGTTCAGAATAACGAGCTTTAGCCATTGAGCGTACTAACATCGTGTTGACAACAGCTGCTTCTTTTGTATTTTCTACTTTTTCTAATATCTCTTGGAAGGCTTTAGGATGAACTTTATTTTCTTTACCTTTAATCACATATCCTAAAGCATTACATAGTTGATAGAATCTTTTAATCTTTTCACTATCTGGATTCTCATGGATACGATAAATAAATGGATAGTTTAACCAATGGAAATGTTCGGCAACCGTCTCATTTGCACAAAGCATAAATTCCTCAATGATTTTTTCGGCAACATCTCGAAGTCTTAGTTTTATATCAAGTGGTTTACCAGCTTCATCAACAATAATTCTTGCTTCATTGGTTTCAAAATTAATTGCTCCACGTTCTTTTCTTCTTTTATTAAGTATATTATATAATTCATACATATTATTAAACAATGGTAGTAAAGGTTCATAACGTTTCATGACTTCTTCATCCTGTGAAACTAGTATTTTATTCACATTTGTATACGTCATTCTTTCTACAGTTTTAATTATACCAGGAAATAGTTCATATTTAACCACATCACCTGAAGCATTAATCTCCATTTCACAAGATATAACCAAGCGATTAACTTGAGGATTTAAAGAACAAATACCATTCGAGAGACGATGAGGAATCATTGGAATCACTCGATCAACTAAATAGACACTTGTTCCTCTTTTTAAAGCCTCTTTATCAATCTCATCATTTTCTCTTACATAATAAGAGACATCAGCAATATGTACACCTAATTTATAATTTCCATTATCTAATTTACTGACTGTCACAGCATCATCTAAATCTTTCGCATCTTCTCCATCAATTGTGACAATTAATTGATCTCTTAAATCTCTTCTACCTATTAAATCAGATTCATTTACTTCATCACGAATCATTTTTGCCTGGTCTAACACTTTTTCAGAAAAAAGAGTCGGAATATTATACTTGTATACAACTGATAATATATCAATTCCAGGATCATTTTTATGTCCTAATATTTCAACAATTTCACCTTCTAATAATCCATCAGAAATATACTTAACAATGTGAACCTTAACTTTATGATCTGGCATTGCTCCTTTGGATTTATTTTTATTAATGATAATCTTTCCTCTAAATCGTTTATCGTCACTTATTACATAACCAGCATTTTTATCTTCAGAATAAACGCCAATCACATCATGAGTTCCACGTTCAACAACCTTATAAATCTCACCTTCAAATCGAGCACCAGTCTTTTTTTTCATGACTTTTATCAGTACTTTATCTTGATTCATAGCGCCATTTAAAGCTGTTTTAGGAATAAAAATGTCATTTGTCTCTTCATTTAACAAGGTTACAAATCCATATCCTTTTTTATTGATTTGTAAGATTCCTGGTTTAAAGCCAAAACGTTCAATTAAATCATAACGATCTTTTTTATCACGATAAAGTATAAATTCATCCTCAAGTTGTACAAGCGTCTTAACCATTTCTTTAAATAATGCAGCATCTTCTATATAAAGTTGTCCTGCGATTTCCTCAACTGATAATCGTTTATAATCTGGATGGTTCATTAAATTCAATATTTTTTCTTTCATGTTTCTTACCTCCATTATCTATTTTACCATAATATTACAAATTATATAAAATTTTATATTTTATATCATTATTTTTCTACATTTACGTATAAAAAAACATTATTTTACAAAAAAATATAATAAATTATAATTTTAATTTCAACATGTATTAAATAAGGTTAACTTTTAAATAAAAAGTGTTGTGTTTAAAATTATAATGTGTTAGAATATAAAAGAAATCATTAGGAACTAATATTTGAATTTACCCTCGTCTAAGATAAATGACAGTAAATCTAAATATTATACCTATCTTAGAAGGAGGTAAACCCATGGCTGACAAAAAAATTATATGTAAAGATTGCGGAAATGAATTCGTTTTCACTGAAGGTGAGCAAGCATTTTACAAAGAAAAAGGATTTGAAAATGATCCTGTAAGATGTGCTGATTGCCGTAGAGCAAGAAAAAACCAAAGAAATCAAAACCGTCGTTAATTGATTTAAGAGGTTAAAGAGAGGATAATTCCTCTCTTTTTTTTATTTTCGAAAGAAATATTTTTAGAATAAATGCAAATGATTTGCATTTACATTTATTTTGATGCATAATATTACATAGAAAATATCATAATAATGCTATTAATGATTTGGAGGATGTCATGAAATACATTAAATATAGCTTATCTTTAAGTCTATTATTATTCGTTTTCTTAATATTGACAAGTTGTCAATTTGATGATAAAAATGAGGATAAATTAAAAGTGGTTACTACTATTTTCCCATTATATGATTTCACAAGAGAAATTGTTCAAGACAAAGTTGATGTTCAATTAATTTTACCTCCTGGTTTCGAACCACATTCTTATGAACCAAAACCAAGAGGTATTTTTGAAATCCGGAACTCAGATCTATTTATATATACTGGTGATTTTTTAGAAGTGTGGGCAACTAAAATTATTAACGTATTAGATGAAGATAATGTAATGATTATAAAATCTAGTGAGGGTGTATCTTTATTATCAGGAGAAGAAGAGGAAAATCTTTTTCACCACCATCATACTTATGATCCCCATATTTGGCTAGATCCCAATAATGCGATGATAATGGTTGACAACATTGTAAAAGGGTTAATTCAAGTAGACCCACAAAATGAAAGTTTTTATCGAGATAATGCTTCAAACTATAAAAAACAACTTCAAGCGCTTGATTCTGCTTATCAAGATTTATTTAGTCATGTAAAACACGATACCATTATCTTTGGAGGACATTTCATTTTTGGATATCTTGCGAATCAATTCAATCTAGAATATCAATCACCTTACAATGGATTTTCTCCTGATACCTTACCTACTCCAAAGAAAATACAAGAATTAATTAATTTAATTGATTCAACCGGTATTAAAACCATTTTTTATGAAGAATTGATAAATCCTAAAGTAGCAAAAATCATCTCTTTAGAAACAGGAGCACAGATGTTACCTTTAAATGGAGCAGGGAATGTATCTAAGGAAGATTTCAAACAAAACGTTACCTATCTCTCTATAATGTATCATAATATTGAAAATTTTAAAAAGGGGCTTATATACGATGAATAAAGTTTTAACAATTGATCATCTAAATGTATCCTATGGGAATTTTGATGTGATTAATGATATTTCATTCTCCGTTGAAAAAGGAGATTATATTAATATAATTGGACCAAATGGTGCAGGAAAAACAACGCTTGTAAAAGCAATTCTAAGATTAATCGACCATTATAAAGGAACCATCAAACGATACAATCAACCAATTGGATATCTTCCACAAAAAGCTTTTACAACAGAAAAACATTTTCCTGCAACAGTTTCAGAAATCGTCTCACTTGGTTTATTAGGAACTAAAAAGCATCCAAAACTAATAACTTCTACTGATCATCAAAAAATTGAGGAAACATTAAAAAAATTACACATCTATGAATTGAAAAATCGGAAGATTGGTCTTCTCTCTGGTGGGCAACAACAACGTGTTTTACTAGCTAGAGCGATTGTTAATTCTCCTAGTATCTTAATACTTGACGAACCAACAAGTGCTCTAGACCCCAATTTCAAAAAACAATTTTATGAAATATTACAACGATTAAATAAAGAAGAATTAGTGACCATTTTACATATTACCCATGATATTAATGATTTAGAAAATGAAAACAATAAAATACTCTATATCAATCAAAAATTAATTTATTTTGGAAATAGTGCTGATTATGCAATCTCACAACAAGAATTGGAGGTTTAAAAATGAATGAAACAATACAATTATTATTAGAAGCGATTACCTCAACTTTCATTTTAAAAGCCCTACTTGTCGGTATATTAGTAGCCATCAGCAGTTCTTTTTTAGGAATTTTTCTTGTTTTAAAGAAGTACTCAATGATAGGGGATGGTCTAGCACATGTTAGTTTTGCGACAATTGCTATCGCTCTATTTCTAGGAATAACCCCTCTTTATGTTTCTATTCCACTTGTTATCCTAGCTTCAATCTTAATTTTGAAATTAAATGAAAAAGCAGAAATTCATGGGGATGCTGCCATTGGCTTAGTTGCATCTTTTTCAGTAGCTTTAGGTTACTTAATCGCGAGTTATTCAAGTGGTTTTAACGTCAATTTATCTAGTTACTTATTTGGAAGTATTCTATTAGTCACCAATCTTGATGTTATTTTATCAATTATCTTATCTATTGTGGTCACTATTACAGTCTTATTTTTATATAATAGTTTATTTGCTTTAACCTATGACGAAGAATTCTCAAAAGTATTAGGACTTAACACCAAACGACTAAACTATATTATTTCAATTCTTACTTCTCTCACAATTGTTTTAGGAATTCGTGTTGTAGGAACAATGTTAATCTCTAGTTTAATCATTTTTCCTACTGTAACAGCTTTACAAGTTTCTAAAGGTTTTAAATCCACAATTAAAATATCCTTAATTGTTTCGATTTTAAGCATTATAATAGGTGTATTATTATCAATTATAATCAATTCACCTACTGGTTCTACTATTGTTGTTGTAAACGGGTTCTTCTTTATCGCTTTTTATCTCAAAAAAAAGTTAGGTTAATACCATCTATATGATATAATTAAATAAAGGGTGGTGACTGTATGATTCAAGAAACACTATTAAGTAAAATTGGTCTTAAAAAAACAAAACATCGTTTATTTTTACTTAAACTATTAACTGCATCTGAAAATCCCTTAACCGCAGAAGAGATTTATCATTATTGTAAACAAAATGATCTTTCTATCAATTTATCAACTGTTTATCGGATTTTAGATACTTTTTTAGAAAAAGGAATTGTGATTAAACCCATTGTTAAAGAAGATACCAAAGCTTGTTATAAACTCAATCACCATCAACACACTCATTATTTAATTTGTCATAAATGTCAAAAGATGGTTGAAATTGATTTCTGCCCTTTCAATGGTTTTGAAAAAACGATAGAAAATGAAACAAACTTCACCATTACAAATCATAAACTAGAGTTATTTGGAATTTGTCCTAATTGTAAAAAAAATAACCCACCAACTTAAAAGTTGGTGGATTTTATTCTATAACCTATTTTTTATTTTTATATTTCTCAGCTGCAATTTTTTCTCCTTGACTAACTAAATCTCGTGTAATTAGTCCTGCAGTATAACCAATGATCGGTTGATTGACATCGATTATATGACTAGATACATTTGGTATAGAAAAATCTTGTGCAATTTCCACATTATATTTATTATCATTCAACACTTCACTCTTTGCACGTATTTCTTCGATTCCATCTTTATTTTTAGAATTTTTATTATCATTATTCACTTAAATCACTCCTTCATATCATTCTTTATTATTTTCAAAAGTTAGATTTATCATTCATCTTCATAAAAACCTTGTATTAACAAATAATAACAGTATATAATGGTATGGAATGAATAAAAAAAGGAGCATTTATGATAAAAGTAATATTAAAATTAGGTATTAAAAAAAGAGTAGAAAAAAATCATCCTTGGGTATATAAAAATGAAGTAGACCATATCGAAGGAGATTATCAATCAGGCGATATCGTATCAGTTTATAATCATAAAGGAAGATTTTTAGGTAAAGGATATATAAATCCAAAATCACTTATTTTAGTTCGAATGATGACCCGAAATATTGATGAAGAAATCAATGAAGAATTTTTTCGGAAAAGAATTGAAAATGCCTATCTATACAGACAAAAAATGATGACTAGCGAAAGTTACAGACTCATTTTTGGTGAAGCTGATCAATTACCAGGATTAATTGTTGACAAATTCAATGACTATTTATCCATTCAAACATTAACTTATGGGATTGATCAGTATAAAGATTTAATTGTGAAATTACTAATTGAACTAGTTAAACCGAAAGGAATATATGAACGAAATGATAATTCCGTTCGTCTATTAGAAGGGTTAGAAGAAAAAAAAGGATTCCTGTATCAAACATTTGACCCAGTCACAATTATTAGTGAAAATGGTGTTAATTTTTATGTAGACATCGCAGGTGGTCAAAAAACAGGTAGTTTTTTAGATCAAAAAGCCAATCACGCATCCATAAAAGCAATTGTGAAAGATGCGAAAGTTTTAGATTGTTTTACCCATACAGGCGGTTTTGCTTTACATGCTGCTAGCTATGGAGCAAAAGAAGTTGACGCTATCGACATATCAGAAATGGCTTTAGCACTTGCTAAAAAGAACGCAGAATTAAACAAAGTAGAAGACAAAATTAATTTTATTTGTGGAAATGCTTTTGATTTACTTAAAGCTTATACAGATGCATTTAAACTTTATGATGTAGTCATATTAGACCCACCTGCCTTCACCAAATCAGCAAAGAAAATTAAAAGTGCTTATCGAGGGTACAAAGAAATAAATTTAAGAGGAATGAAATTAGTAAAGCCTGGTGGTTTTCTAGTAACCGCTTCATGTTCTCATTATATGAAACCAGAATTATTTAAAACAATGCTTGAAGAAGCAGCACATGATGCGCATAAAACCATCAGAGAAATAGACTATAGAACACAAGATATAGACCATCCTATTGTTTGGGGATATGATGAATCACTATATTTAAAACTATATATTTTACAAATAAATCCAAAATAATGTATTTTACTTCTCTTTGTTTACTATACTATAATGAACAAAGGAGGATAAGCATGGATTTTATTGAGAGTGAATATCAAATCTGTATTGATTTTTTAAATGATTGTGCACAAGCTTGTAATGAATGCCTGGATGAATGCCTTAATGCACCTGACCTCAAAGATCGTGGTGAGTTGATCAAAAATTTAGTAGAATGTGAAATACATGCACAGATGACTGTTGGTTTTTTAACACGAAAATCGAAACACGCAAAAAAAATGGCCTTAATTTGTGCCCATTTAGCAGAAGTCACCGCAAAAGAATGTGAAAACTTTAATGATGTCTGTACAAAAATGACACAGCAAGTTTGTTTAGAATCAGCTTCTATGTGTATCAAATCATTTGATAATAAATAAAAAACTTGAATGTAAAAGTACTCATTAGTACAATTTACATTCAAGTTTTTATATCAATTTAAACTTATACTATTCTCGATTGATTAGACTTTTCGCAAGTCCTACTAAACGAATAAATTCAGAACGATAGCCTTTCTCATCTTCGCCTTTAGAAAGGGTTGCTCTTTGGATGATTTGATCGAAATTCGCATTCCCTTTATATTCAGAATCTCTTAATAATAAGCTAAATTCAGCAACAGAACTAGCGAATAAAAAGTTTTGAGATGGATTATCTACAATATCTGTAACCTTAATTACTTCTTCCATTAATTGACTGATATCTTCAGTTGGTTCTTTATATCGTAGTTTAATAGTCATTACATCATCAAAATTCGTAAACTGACGTTCCTGATATTTCAAATCATCAATACTATCGATTTCTTCATTTGAATCGGTCATAATCAATTCATAAAATGCTGTAACTGTAAAACCAGCACCAATATCGCCTGCATCTTTCTTATCATCCTGAAAATCGCTGTCATCTAAAATGCGATTTTCATAACCAATTAATCGATAGCCTTTAATAACTGCAGGATTAAATTCAATTTGGATTTTAACATCTTTAGCAATTGTTAAAAGCGTTGAACTCATTTGTTCAACCAATACTTTTTTTGCTTCCATAAAACTATCAATGTAGGCATAGTTTCCATTTCCTTTATCCGCTAACAATTCCATTCTTGAATCTTTATAATTTCCTGTTCCAAATCCCAATACACTTAAAAAGATTCCATCATCACGTTTTTCTTCAATTAATTCTTCCAGTTCACTATCAGAAGATACACCAACATTAAAATCACCATCTGTTGTTAATATAACACGATTATTACCGCCTTCAGCAAAATATTTATTGGCTTGTTCATAAGCTAATTGAATTCCAGATCCACCAGCAGTTGAACCACCGGCTTGTAAACTATCGATTGCTTGATTAATCGTATCTTTTTCATTTCCTCTTGTTGGTTCTAAAACAACTCGAGATGAACCCGCATAGACAACAATAGAAATCAGGTCATCTTCTCTTAAATGATTTACTAATAGTCTCAATGAAGATTTAACAAGTGGTAATTTATTAGAATCTGACATTGAACCAGATACATCAATTAAAAATACTAAATTACTTTGTGGAAAATTAGTTGTATCAATTTTTTCTCCTTGAATGGTAATCATTGCTAAGTTGCGTTTATCATTCCATGGACAAGGTGCTACTTCTGTATACATAGCCAGAGGTTTATCTTCAGGCGATGGATAGTCATAAGTAAAGTAGTTGATCATTTCCTCAGTTCTAATTGCACCTTTAGGTGGAATGCTACCTTCATTCAAAAAACGTCTTACATTAGCATAGGAGGCTGTATCGACATCAATTGAGAAAGTAGAGAGTGGTGAACTTAACACATCTTGAATGGGATTTTCCTCAATGATATTGTATTCTTCAGTATTAAAATCACCTTTCATTGATGTTGTTGTCGTATAAACATAATTTTCCTGATAATTATTATTATGTTTGTCAGAACTACATGAGGAAAGTAAAATCAAGCTAATTAAAAACATAAAACATATCAATAAATTTCTTTTCACAAAAACCACTCCTTTTCATTAACTTTTACTAATTATATATTAACACTTTAATTCTTGAGTGTATATAATCTTAACCATTTATTAATAAATTATATAAAAAAATAGAGCTTAACACTCTATTTTTCACTTTTCATATGTACATCTAATTGTGGATATGGAATTGATATGCCTTGACGGTCAAATTCACCTTTAACTGAAAGCATTAATTCATAATAAGCTTTCCAATAATCACTTGATTTTGCCCAACCACGGACTATAAAATTAATGGAATTATTCACATATTCATTTAAGTATACTACAGGTTTAGGATCTTTCAAAATGAGTGGATGGTCTGAAATTAATTTTTCAAGAATTTGTTTAACCATTAAAGTATCATTTTCATAACTGCAAGATAATTTTAATTCTAAACGTCTTGTAGGATAGGCAGAGTAATTGATTAAACTTGCATTCGATAATCCTGAATTTGGAATAACTATCTTTTTGTTATCAGGAGTAGATAATATAGTATAGAAGATATGAATATCTTTAACAGTACCACTAAATCCTTGTGCTTCGATATAATCGCCTACTTTAAATGGTTTAAATAACAAAATTAAAACACCACCAGCAAAGTTTGATAAACTTCCCTGTAACGCTAATCCTATCGCAAATCCAAATGAGCCAAGTAAAGCGATAAATGAGGTCACTTCAACCCCAAACATACTTATTATTGATAGTAATAAAGTTATTTTCAAAATAACTCTAATTAATGGTGATAGAAATGATTTTAATGATGGGTCTATTTTAGATTTATCTAAACGTCGGTTAATACGCTTAATAAACCATTTAATTAATTTTAAACCAACAAATAATAATATAAGCGAGATTATTACTTTTAATCCATAGACTACCACGACATCGTAAAATTGTTCATAGTTAAACTCAGGTAATTTAAAATCTTTAAACATACAATCACTTCCTTATAATTTTTCTTATCATGATTTTGAATAACCTTATAAGCATTCAAATCATTATTTAATATCTTCATTTCATATGGTAAACTAATAGTAATATGAATTTGAATTTTTTTACCTCAATAATCATTTTACTAAAAATGGAAGTAATATTCAAATAAATTCTAAAAAAACAGCTATTTAAGGTGATAAAATGGATTACCAACGTATGAATCAATATTTAGTAATTACAATTAATCATGAATTTAATAATAAAACCATTGAAGAACTTTTAAATCACTACCATTTATCAAAAAAAATGATTCACTCACTAAGAATGAATCATGATGTTATTTTAAATGATAAGTTAGTGATGCAAAATTTCACCTTGCGTTTAAAACGAAATGATAAACTCAAAATCCCTATTTTTATCGATGAATCGATTGATTTTATTCCGCAAAATATTCCTATTGATATTATTTATGAAGATGACTTCTTACTAGTGGTAAATAAACAAGCTAATATTGAAGTTCATCCCAGTTCAAAAACTGGTCTAAATACTTTAGTTAATGCTGTTGCATATTATTATCAAAAGAACAACCAGAAACATCGTGTTCGTTATATTCATCGTTTAGATAAAGATACAACTGGCGCAATTATATTTGTTAAAAATTACTTTGTACATAATTTATATGATTATTTATTAATGAATAAAGTAATCAAACGTTATTACTTAGCGTTAATAAAAAGTTATCCTCCACAGAATCAAGACATTATTAACCAAAGAATCGGCAAAGACCGTCACCATAAACAAAAAAGAATTGTTTCTAAAACAGGGGTTATAGCGAAAACACATTATCAAGTGATAACGAGATATCCTCAATATACACTAATTAAACTTGAACTATTCACAGGGAGAACACATCAAATTAGAGTTCACATGGCATCTATTAATTGCCCTTTATTAGGTGATAAACTTTATGGTAAACAATCTCCTTATATTAATAGACAAGCCTTACATGCCCATCAAGTAACGCTATTACATCCAATTACCCTATCACCTTTTGTTATTGAAGTACCCCTTCCAAATGATTTCAAAAAACTAATCAAAAAAAAATAGACCGACTACAGTATCGGTCTATTTATCATTGTTACCATTTCTTTTTAATTTTGTTTATTTTGTTTTTCAGTATGTAATTGAGTATCTGCTTGATGAATCAAATCTTGTATTTTATCGTTTTTATTACCAGTGAAACTGTATCCATTAGAGATACAATGACCAACAACTTGTTTTCCTATAATCGAATTCACTCGCATTATTTTTTGTTTCAATTCTTCTTCCGTTTGATTTAGCATAAAAACGATAAACTCATCTCCACCTAACTGTGACACGAGATAATCATCTTCAAATACATCTCTTATAATCCCTGAAACTTCTTTAATGACTTTATCTCCTTTTTCATGTCCGTAAAGTTTATTGATTTGATTTAAATTATCTATATCAAACAAAATAACCCCTAATGATTGATAATCCATGGTATTTACTTCTTGACATACCTCCTTATAATAATTTCTATTATATAAATTTGTCGTTGAATCAAAATAAGCCATTTTAATTAATTTTTTTTCTTTGATTTTTAAATTAGTAACATCTTTAAACATGATTCCTAATAATTTAATATCATGATTCACTAAAGGAAAGGGAATAATTTGGATAATTTTCTTTTCATTATTAATCATCTTAAATATCTCATGATAATCTTTTTTATTTACAGATATTTTCTTTAAAATTTTTATAATCTTATTGCGTTCGCTTTCTGAAATAAAATCAACAAAATCTAATTTTAATATATCTTTTTTTGATATATCAAAAAAATTCTCAAATTCTCTATTAACTTTGATTAAGTTAAAATTATAATCAAGTAATGCAACAGGGTATAAGAAATTATCAATTAATTCTAAATAAAAATTTTTATTTAAATCTAATATAATATCCTGAAATTTTTTAATAAAATGTGATTCAATCAATTGATGACATTTTGATGTAAAATTAATTTGATCTTCTGTAAATCTTCTTCTTTTAAGATGATATTTTAAAACAAGTTCTGCTACTACCTCTTTACCTACTCTAATTGGAAAAATACAAATAGATCTAATATGAAGAAATTTAGATAATCTTTGAAAATCTTTATTTTCACCCATTAATTTCCTTGTGTCATTAAATAATATATATTTATTATCTTTATATAAATCAAACATTGAAGAAGTAATTGAGATTGATTTCATATTCTTAAAACGTCTACTCTTTATTCCTGGTTTATTCCAAACATGTTTATTAATAAACCCTGAGTAACTATGATTATAAATATTAATTTCTAAAACATCTATGTCTAATAGATTCCCCATAATTTCAAAGGTTTCTTTGATGATATCACCAAATGGTTCATCTCTTTTATATAAATTATCAATTAATTCATATGCAGATGAATAATTATGATTTGTGTATTTTTTTGTCTTTATCACTTAATGACCCCCACCATTCTATGTAATTGTATTATGATTTCAAAAAAACATGACATACAAATTATAGCACATTGAAATGTCGCATATTGCCATATACAGTCAAAAAGCATCACAACTTGTGATGCTTTTAACTTTAATTTATTCTGTAATCGTTAGTTCTAAATTATCAAATTCTTCAACTGTATAAACATGTGATTGACTTTGATTATCATAATACTTGATGTTTACTCGATCACCTACACTTGTTAGTGGTACTTCAAAACTAACATTATAGGCAACAGTATATCCATTTGTTGAATCATTTTCTAAAACAAAATAATAATTTGATGTTCCATTAACTGGAACAATTCGGACAACTGTAGAAGTCACTTCTTTTAAGTCTATTCCTTTATTTGGATTAGTTGTAGAGGTTCTTAAATTTTCACGGTAATTACTTTGTGCTGATTGTAAAGAATCTCCTATCCCATAAACAGAATAATCTTTTACATTTACATAAGCATATTTTTTAATTAGACCTTCCTTATCTTTTAAGGTCATAAAATAAGTTGGTGTTTGTTCAAAGTTAACTAATATCGGCCAATTTGCCTTATACCCTAAATCTTGCACAGCTCCTTGTGCTGAATTTTGTGCAGAATACTCAGTAGCACCACCAATTCGATAGAAGGTAGTTTCTTTTGTTCTCATATTAGTTAAGGTAAATCCTACAATAGATTCATCAGATCCAACAGAGGTTAAGCCAGTATATAAATAAAAGACACCATCATTATAAACATAACTATATCCCTCTGATACTTGTAAGACTTCTTTCTTAGCAAACAAAGTATTAAAAAATCCATGAACATATTTTCCGTAATAACCTAATTGTTCAATGATGACATCAGTTGGTTGAATACGGTCTATCCAGCTTGGGACATCTTTTATATCATAATAATGAACATCACCATTAACTGCATCGCATACTACTACACCAATAGCATCTCGTCCTTTTGTATAAGCAAACTTTTTGCTTAAAACTGTTTTAATATAATAAGGATGACCAGTTTCATCTAATTCAAATGCGGTATAATCACTAAATACCTTATCCATATTTCCTGAAAAATAAATTCTTCGCATTAAATCCTGACCAAAGTAAGCAGATGGAACATATTTTAATTTATAATCACTAACTAATTCAACATCAGATGTATCTGTCGCATTAATTTTGATATAACCTGGTGTCCCTTCATCTTTTTTATTGATCCATTTGAAAAAACCTGTATACTCTAAGGCACCTACCCAGTACAATTCATCTTCCATTTTAATCATTGTATAATTATTAACAGTAAATTGACTACCTAAATTTAATTCACCTAGCTTTTTGTCACCAAGTCGCATCGCTAAATCTTTATCAATAATTGGTACTTTTGTTTCACTAAAGTCTTTAATATTTTGCGTAAATCCTTCGCTTTCTGTTACCTGTATTAATTCTCGATAACGTGTTGTATTAAAGATAGGCCAAGTTGAAACCCCCAATATAATAAAAACTAAGACTGCAACACCTAAAGCATAATAAACATATTTAACTTGAAGAAAACCTTTTTTATAAAATGATACATCAATATTTTTTCTTAATCGACTTTTATAAACCAATCGATATTGAAAAATAAACGGTACTGCTACTAATGCTGGGATTACAACTAACCAAAAACGAAATCGATTACTATAAATGGATATTGGTAATAATCCAAAATATAATAAAGAGAATAATAGTAATACTGTAAATCCATAGACAAATATAAATTTAAATTTTTTTAATCTTCTTTCCAATGTTTTCACCTCATTTATTAGTACATTCTTTATTTTAGTAGTTTTCCTAAAAAATGCAAATTCTATGAATATTATGAAAAAAATACGGATTAAAAATGAAATTGAGCATACAAATTCAAAATTAAACATTAATTTATTTCATTTTAGTATAAAATACTCGATATTAAGTATTATTTCATCTTTTCTGTTTTCATCACTTAATAAGATATGATATAATACCCACAGGAGGTATTATATGAATAAGAAATTTTTTATAATTATAGGTTCAATTTTTGTAGTGTTAATCGCTGGAATTATTATATTATCCCTTAATGATCAAACAATTAAAACAGTTGATGGCGATAAAGTCAGACAAATATTAGATGAAAACCCTAATAATTCTGTGTTTATAGATGTTAGATCATCAGAAGAACATCAAGAAAATGGAATTGATTCAAGCATTGTCATCCCTTATAATCAAATTGAAGCTGTTATTAAAAAATATTATCCTGATAAAAATACCCACATCATTGTTTATTGTAATACTGGAAATAAAAGTCGAATAGCTGCTAATACACTCAAATCTTTAGGATATAAAAATATATATGATATGGGAAGCTATAAAAATTGGGAATAAATATAAAATGGACTTAAACTAAAGTCCATTTTTTAATATAGTAATTCATAGCATATTAGATTTAAATATCATCAGTTTCAAAACATATCATCGTCCAATTACTTATCGCCTTAAATCCTAGGCGATGATATATTTTTCCCGCTTCGGGATTTGAATAAAATAAACAAGGGGTTTTATTTTCATTTAATAGATCAAAACTTAATTTTGAAACAACTTGTGAGGCTAATCCCTGTTTACGTTCCTCTAGATGCGTACATACACCACCAATCATTGCTGATACACTTGTTTCAATCGAGGTTGCTGCACTTGAAATAACAATCCCATCCTGTTCAATATAATAAACTCTACCAACTTGCTTTTTTATTTTATTTGAATTTGATTGTTTATAACTTTTGTGATAAAACCCAACCATTTTTAATAAGGGAATGATTTTATCTAAATCCTCTATTGTTGCAGAGTGAATGGGTTTATTTGGTTTATCAAGTTGAGAAGTTTCATTTAATTGACAAAAACAACATTCATCAACCTCATAATTACCTGTCAAATATGGAGTAATGCGGTCAATAATTGTTTTCTTCCCACTTATCCGTTCGTATTGGAAAGTATTGATTAAATTCATTACTTCATCAACATTGAAATCATCTATATCACTATAAATGACAACACTTTGATAATAACGTAATACACATCCAGTTATATTATTATCCTGGTACTGTAGATAGACTTCTTGGAAATCTACATCTAAACCAAATTGTTCGATATCCCCTATGATAAAGAGATTAATTGCTGGTTCTTTTTTAACATAGTCCATCATCACATTTAAATTTTCATTAGTTACTTTAACAAACATGACTTCCCCCTATTATTATTTATTTCTTAAATTATATATGAACTATATAATAAATTCAATAGTTTTTTCTGCTTATTATAAAACATAAAACATAATTTAATTTTACAAATCAATTATTTGTTTATATAATGATAGGTAGAAGAGAGGTGACAGTAATGATATCAAAAAAAGAAATTGAAGTTCGCTATAGCGAAACAGACCAAATGGGGGTTGTTTATCATGCGAACTATTTAGTATGGTTTGAACTAGGAAGAACTAAGTTCCTTTCTGATTTGGGATTTTCTTATCAATCATTAGAAGATAAAAATTTAATATTCCCAATTAGAGAAGTAAAGGTTGAGTATTTACATCCCTGTCGATATGGAGAAAAAATTATTGTAGAAACACGTGTTAAGGAATTTTCATCTATAAAAACAGTCTATGAACACGTAATAAAAAACACAGATAACGACATAAAAGCTAAAGGAGAAAGTGTCGCTATTTGTGTTAGAAAAGATAATTTTAGAATCACAAAGATAGAACGATACGCAAAAGATGTTTATGATGCTTATGTTAACTTAAAGGGATAATACAGACCTTACACATGCTTCAATAAGTACTTTATTTTAAAAGACATTAGTTTCATATAAAATTATCTATATGGTAGTACCTTTATTATATTTTATATTAAAAATTAATTGTGCAATTATAAGGATTACTAGAGTTGGAAATAAAATTAGGTATGGAAAAAATATATTTACAACTGCGTATATAAAATGGATTAATAAAGGCAAAACACCAAATACTGGTAGTATTAAAAATAATAATCTTATTCTTTTATTAAATAAAACTATTATTAGTAAGAATAATGGTGAAATCATATTTATTAATAATCCTATACTACAAATAATAAATAATAACCATTGTTCCAAATTGTAATTATATATATGATATCTAATCATATTATAATATGAATCAGCAATACTTTCACTCATTCCATCTTCAATAGGAATTTTCACAACAATAACCATTATTAAAAATATAATCAATAAAAGAACTGATAAAATAAAGTTAACTAATTTCATATGACTCATATTTCATATCACTCCAATCAAAGTAATACCTTTTTTATTAATAGTACTGGCAAATCATATCGATATAGAATTCATAAATAATGGATTAATTTTGATATGATTTTCTTTATTTTAAATTTAAAATATTTATTAGTCATTAATTATTCTTGTATTTATTGTAGTTTATATTGACCATTAATTGTACAATAATGATAATAAATAATAATGGGCATATCATTAAAAATGGTATTAATACAAATATTATGCCACGTATAAATACTAATGTTACCAATATGATACTTAAAAATGAGAATATTGATAATAATTTAATTATTCTTTCATTTAATAAAGCAATTATCATTAAATATATAGACAATAAGATACTTCCTAATAATCCTAGAAATAATAAGATAAAGAAGAAAGTTTCATTGGATAGATTACTATCATATATATTATACTTTATCCAACCATAGTAATAATCAATAAGACCTGCTCTCATCCCATCTTCAATTGGATATTTTATAATAAAAACCAATATATAAAATAATGTCAGTAAGAGAATTGAAATAATAAAGTTAAAAAGCTTCATATGATTCATAATAATAGAATCAAAATATTTTTTCATGACATATCCCTCCAATTGTAATGATATAATTATTTCTTTTTTTGATCGTTATTTCAATACATGTGTATTCTTATCAGCCCTATATTTACTAAAGTTTAAATTTATGATTAATTGAACAAAAATGAGAATACGTAATATTGGGTATAAAACTAAGTATGGAACAAATATATCTAATACTGCTCCTACAAAAAAGATTATTAAAGGTAAAACACCAAATACTGGTAGTATTAAAAATAATATTCTTATTCTTTTATTAAATAAAACTATTATTAGTAAGAGTAATGGTGAAAGCACATTTAATAATAACCCTATAATATATATAATAAATAATAACCATTTTCCTAAATTATTATTATATATTTCATATTTAATCCAACGATAAAATGAATCAGCAATACTAATTCTCATTCCATCTTCAATTGGAAACTTTACAACTATATCCATTATTAAAAATGTGGTCAATATAAGAATTGATATAATAAAATTTACAACTTCAGATGATTTATAATAAAAGTATTGAAATTTCTCATAAAATATCCTTCCATCGTAATAATTTAATTATATTTGAAAGTTGTGTCAAATCATGTCGAATTCAAACGCGGATTAATAATAATTAAGGTTTATACAATTTCCTTTTTATATATTTTCTTTTAAATTTCTCTTATTAATTAAATAGTATTTTAAATTCAATATGAATTGAACAATAATGACAATGAATATCAAAGAACATAAAATGATATGTGGATTAAACTGATCTCCTATATATCCTATATTCCCGATATTTCCTATATTAATTAAAATAATAAATACCATTAATAAACTTAACAAAGTAAATATTGACAGAAGTAGCATAAAATTTTTATTAAATAATGCCATAATTAGCAATAGAAATGGCATTGAAATCAATATTAAAAATAATATTAAACCTATCATATTATTTATATCAATACTAGACAGACTAAAACTATTCTTATATGAATCATAGATATTTTTAGCCATGGTAACTTCCATTGAATCTTCAATGGGATATTTTACAAAAAATATCATATAAGATAATAACATCAACAGTAATAATCCCATATGTAAATTAATTATCCTAATTTGTTTCAAAATATTTCTCCTTGTATTTTATATATTTTAAATTAACAAATAATAGCACAATAATAATAATAAATAATATTCGCTTAATGTCAAGGTAGTTGTCGCATATTTTTAATTTTTTTAAGAAGATTTTGTTTCTTCTTTTTCCAAAATTGATGATTTTTCTGGGTTTAACCAAACTATGTTTTCCACACTCCAATTTCTTATGTTTCTCGACCATCTTTCTGGGTGTTTAAGTTGTGCTTGTTCATAGACTTTAATTCGCTTTTTTAATATTTTATTAGATAAACCGGAATGCCTTTGGTGTGGAGTTAAATATTTTATCCCACTATGAAGATGTTCATAGTTATACCAGTTTATAAACTGTAATGTCCAAGTTCTTGCTTGTTTAATAGTCTCAAAGCCCTTATCTGGGTAACCTGGACAATATTTGAATGTTTTAAATATAGACTCCGCATAAGGATTATCATTACTTACTCTAGGTCTACTATTTGATGGAGTAATACCTAGTTGATAAAGGGTCTCTAAAAGAGTGGCTCCTTTCATCGGACTTCCATTGTCAGAATGAAGCACTAAAGGTTTTTTATGTAAAAGTATATTTTCTGCTAATACTGCTCTTTTAACTAATTCACTAGCGTGTTGAGCAGATTGTTCAGACCATATTTCCCATCCTACTACTTTTCTACTAAATAAATCTAGGATCAAATATAAGTAATAATACATCCCTTTTATTGGTCCTTTTAGATAAGTAATATCCCACATCCAAACTTGATTAGGACCTGTGGCATAATGTGTTGATATAGGTCTATTTTGGGGTTTTTTAGTATTTCCTCTATGTTTTAGTTGTTTTTCTTCTCTTAAGATTCTATATATTGTTGATTCAGATGCTAAATATATTCCTTTATCAGCTAGGAGCGACACAATTTCATTAGGAGATAAGTTTTTATATTCAGGCTGATTTACGACTTTTAAAATTTCTTCTCGTTCTTTTTTAGTTAATCTATTTTTGGGTGCTTTTTTTTTACTAATAGGTCTTTGATCTTCATTTGGTGATGAATCACTTCTCCATCGTTGAAGTGTTCGTAAACTAATTCCTATTTCTTCACATGCTTTTTCTTGTCTTGCTCCATTATCTACAGCTTCTCTTATCAGTGATATTGCTTTTTTGCGATCTGTGGCACTGATTAATCTTCCTCGTCTTCCCCCAAATCGCACTTGCCTTTTTTCTAAGTACAAGAAGGGCTGCTGCTTCTGCAAGTGCTGATTCTTTTCTTTGTAGTTCTTTATTTAATTTCTTAAGTTCTTGATTTTTTTCTCTTAACTGCTTTTGTAGTTCTGTTGCTTGTTTAGCTACACCACCATTAGCCTGCATACATGCATCTCGCCATTCTTTAACTTGATTAACATATAGTCCTTTATTTCTACAATACTTAGATAATTCTACTTCACTTAATGTTGCAGTTTCTAAGACAATATGAAACTTATCTTGTGTACTCCATTCTTCTGATTTTAAAGGTTGTTCGTTAACAGGGATTCCATTTTCTTTCGCTTTCTTTTTCCAAGTAAAAAGTGTTATTTCTGGTATTCCTGATTCTCTTGATAATTCTTTGACTGATTCATTATGTGGTGGCATCATTCTTTGTATTAATGATAACTTATAATCCTTTGAGTATCTTGCCATAAAGTTGTTCTCCTTACTAAGTTTTTAAATTTTATTTCAAGACAACTAGTTGTCTTGAAATAACTTACTATGTCTACTATACTATTTTTAGAGCTCCATGACAACTATTCTAACACAGAGGGTATTGGACATAATATTAAATATGGTATAAATATATATAATATTCCATATATAAATGGTAATGCTAGAAAAATAATACTAAAAAGTGACAATATTGATAATAATTTTATAATTCTCTTATTAAATAAAGAAATTATAATTAAATATAATATCAACAATACATTTCCTAATAATCCTAAACTTTCTAATATGAAAAATCCCCATACTTGAAAAGAATGATATTTATATATACTATATTTAATCCCACGATAATAACCATCAGCAAGACTTGCTTTCATTCCATCTTCAATAGAATGCTTTACAATAATTAACAATATTAAAAAAAGAGTTAAATAAAGAATTGAAAAAATAAAGTTAATAAGCTGCATATGATTCATAATAAAAGTATTGATATTCTTTCTCTTAACATTTCCCTCCAATCGTAATAATATAATTATATATATTTTTTTTGATAGTTGTGTCAAATCATGTCGAAATTCAAACACGAAGTTTTTTATAATTAAAGGTTAATATATAAAAAGAGGCTTTAAACTTCTTCTAGACATTTAGATGAAGTTAGAGCCTCTTTGTTAACAAAAAATTATTTTATACTTTTAAAACAGAACCACCAATCATAACAAGTATAGCCTTCCTGCTGAGCATTTTGTAATCTTTCAGTGCTTCTTGGATCGAACTTGGTGGTGGTAAAATGACTTTATCACCAATTAAAGAATTAAATGGCCAATTAGCTGGTGTTGCTACTTTATATTGATCTGAAGTTTGTAATGCCTTTACAGTACGTAGTATTTCATTAATATTTCTTCCTACATCTTGTGGGTAATACAAAATGGCACGTATAATACCTTTATCATCAACTATAAATACTGCTCGTTCTGTATTCGTTCCTTTATAGGGACTAATCATACCAAGTTTTTTAGCGACAAGACCTAAAGAATCATCAATGACAGGAAATGGAATTTGAATTTTTAACTTTTCATTAATCCATTCAATCCATTTCATATGAGAATAAACTTGATCAACTGAAAGACCAATTAACTCTGTATTAAGATTCTTAAATTTTTCATTGTTAATCGCAAACTCAACGAACTCAGTTGTGTATTAATAAAACCCGTAAAAATAAAATTTAGGAATATATCTTTAATTTTTGGTATGAAATAAATTAAAATTCTTATATATCACTTTCCTTTTTATATTATTTCTTTTAAATTTCTCTTATTAACTAAATAGTATTTAAAATTCAATATGAATTGAACAATAATTACAATAAATATCAAAGAACATAATATGATATATGGAATAAACGGATCTCCTATATATCCTATATTCCCGAGATTTCCTATATTAATTAAAATAATAAATACAATTAATAAACTTAATAAAGTAAATATTGACAGAAGTAGCATAAAAATTTTTTTAAATAATGCCATAATTAGCAAAAGAAATGGCATTAAAATCAACGTTAAAAATAGAATAAAACCTATTATATTATTTATATCAACACTAGACAGACTAAAACTATGCTTATATGAATCATAAATATTCTTAGCCATAGTAACTTCCCTTGAGTCTTCAATGGGATATTTTACAAAAAATATCATATAAGATAATAACATCAACAGTAATAATCCCATATATAAATTAATCATCCTAATTTGTTTCAAAATATTTCCTCCTTTATCTATATATACATAAATTTAATAAAATAATTTTTCATTTAAGACAATACTTTGAGTTACTGGTACTGGTCCATCACTAACCATACCACACTTTAGACAAATATAGTAAGAACCATTATAATGCCATTCATGTGATTCTGCAAAATATTCTCCACAGATATCACATAATGTATTATGGTAGTAAAGATTACGTAATATTATCCTGTATATATGACCAGCATGTTCTTCAAAATACCATTGTTGGTCTAAATTATCAGGATTATAAATATATTCTTCAATATCATTTCCTACATCAGTATATGGACTTCCAACTCCTAATACCCTAGCAAAACCTGAACTGCCTGTCATTATACGATAGTATCCATACTTTATGTATGTAAATTTAAATTTCTGATTAATATCAGTAGAATCATATGTAATTAGTTCTAAGTTACCATTATTAATTGTTAAAGCTTTAGTAGGCGCATTTTTTGGTCTAAAACTAAATGTACCATCACTATTCATTACAACTGTAAATTGCTGATTTAGACCACCTTGATAGCTATTTTGTTGAATATTAGTACCATCACTTGTGCCTGAATTTTCTACATCTAAATAATAAGTAGATTTATAATTTTTAATAAAATATGTTGTACCATCTTTTATATAATTTATTGAACTATTATTAGTAACTTCCTCATAAAATCTATTTAATATCCCAGCAACTATTTCTTGTGTTAAAGGAAGGGTATTTAGTGCAGCATCATAATAACCAGATATATAACATTCATAGACCCCACAATTATCAACATTATTTTTATAACTACTAGAAATTCGCGCTAAATCATTAGCTATATTTTGAAAACTAGAATCAAGAACATAATCATATTTAGATGAAGAATGTGCCTTAAATTCTGAATAAGAATTATAATTATCATTTACCCAAGATTCATACTTTTTATGTGGATTTAACCAAACCAAGATAGGATCATAATTATAACCAATCCCATATGAATGAGGAGTCGTACCTATATCTTCTATATAATGTAACGCTCTACCTAAATATTGCATTGCAAGAGTATGTTTTCCATTTTTATAACAATTCATCGCACTACTGTAATGATCTTCAAATCGTGTTCTTGCGCTTCTTGAATAATTTCCATTATTATTTTTATAATACTCACCATAAGTAGATGGTGTACCTTCATATACATAATAATGCGTACCACCTATGGACTCATCTAAATCTGGTTTTTTAGAATATTCTTCTAAAACTGATATATATTGAGAAAAGAAATTATATGCATTGGTTTTTCCATCATTTTGTAATATATTAATTCCTTGAGAAGTTATGCCTTCGTGTTCTGAACCCCACCACAAAACTGTGTATTCTGCATAATAGTTTTTTACAATTCCTTTTTGCATGGCTAATAAAACAAATTTACTTAAATTATTGCTTATCAAATCATAATCCTTGTCTAATTTTAATTTATAACTATCTTCTAACCATTTAACAAAGACATTTGCTTCATCGTAACTTAGAAGATGATATAAATCATATTCTTCAATATTACTTTCTGTAAAATTATCAAAATAAATAACATCTTCAAAATAATTTTTATTTTTTGCATTAACAGAAATTAAAGAAAAACTAAGAAGACAGAATGTTATCATTAATAAAAATAATTTACATATTTTATTCATTCTTATCCTCCCCCGTATATTTGTTAAAATTTAAATTTACAATTAATTGTACAATAATGAGAATTAGTAATGTTGGATATAAAATTAAGTATGGAACAAATATATTTACTACTGCGTATATAAAATGGATTAGTAAAGGCAAAACACCAAATAATGGTAATATTAGAAGTAACCTTGTTATTCTTCTATTTAATAAAACCCTTATTATTAATATAAATGGTGAAAGCATATTTATTAGTAATCCTATACTATAAATAGTAAATAATAACCATTGTTCTAAATTATTATTATATATATCATATCTAATCCAATGATAAAATGAATCAGCAATACTCATACTCATTCCATCTTCAATTGGAAACTTTACAACCATAATCATTATCACAAATGTGATCAATAAAAAAATAGATAAAATTAAATTAACAAACTTCATATGACTTATAATAAAAGTATTTAAATTCTTTCTTATAACATTTCCCTCCAATCGTAATAATATAATTATATATATTTTTTTTGATAGTTGTGTCAAATCATGTCGAAATTCAAACACGAAGTTTTTTATAATTAAAGGTTAATATATAAAAAGAGGCTTTAAACTTCTTCTAGACATTTAGATGAAGTTAGAGCCTCTTTGTTAACAAAAGATTATTTTATACTCTTAAAACAAAACCACCAATCATAACAAGTATAGCCTTCCTGCTGAGCATTTTGTAGTCTTTCACGTGCTTCTTGGATTGAACTTGGTGGTGGTAAAATGACTTTATCACCAATTAAAGAATTAAATGGCCAATTAGCTGGTGTTGCTACTTTATATTGATCTGAAGTTTGTAATGCCTTTACAGTACGTAGTATTTCATTAATATTTCTTCCTACTTCTTGTGGGTAATACAAAATGGTACGTATAATACCTTTATCATCAACTATAAATACTGCTCGTACTGTATTCGTTCCTTTATAGGGACTAATCATACCCAGTTTTTTAGCGACAAGACCTAAAGAATCATCAATCACAGGAAATGGAATTTGGACTTTTAACTTTTCATTAATCCATTCAATCCATTTCATATGGGCATAAACTTAATCAACTGAAAGACCAATTAATTCTGTATTAAGATTCTTAAATTTTTCGTTGTTAATCGCAAACTCAACGAACTCAGTCGTACAAACAGGTGTGAAATCACCAGGATGAGAAAATAAAACAAACCATTTCCCTTGATAATCTTCAGGGATTTTTTTAAAATCCTGGGTTGTTTTAACTTCTAAACTAGGAAACTTTTCTCCAATTAAAGGAAGTTTTTCACGTTCATTTATTTCCATTATTAACTTCTCTTCTAAAAAAATCGTCATTACATGTATATTCCTAATACATAAAAATGAGATTATTATTAGTAACGTTTTCATGAGATTAATTCCAAAAATTGTTCATTGAAAAGTTATTATCAAATAGATATAATGTCACTGAAGGAGGGATATAATGAAAAAATTATTGTTTTCGCTTTTATTTTTATTTTTAGTTATTGGTGCAGGCGTTCAAACGTATGCCTCTACTGTTTTAGATAGTAATATCATCACATTAATTCAAAATGGAATTTCAGAAATTGTAGATACTATTTCTCCTGAAGATGAAAATATTATTGACGATGATTTAAATGATTTTGACGCAGGCGATTATATTGATGATAAAAATAATCAATTAATTGAAGATTTAACAAAATATAAAGATCAAAAAGTAAAAGAAGCTAATCAAAAATTAACAGAATATATAAATCAGATTAAAGAACTTATTGATGAAATCTACCATGGAAAAACTGAGGAAGAAAAAGAAAAAATAGATAACAAAATAGATCGTCAAGTAGAGAAATATAAACAAAAAATCTATAATGATTTAATGAAAAAACTTAATAAATAAAGTATAAAAATCCCATATGAATGGGATTTTTATTTATTTAAGCAAATAACTTGATACAATGATTCTACAAGATGAGAAATAATATTAATATAAAACTCAACCTCATCTTTAGTAATCGCGTTTTTATCATCTTTCCCATGATTAATATCTGTTTGGTGAGCTATTTTATTTCTTCTATCATAAATTTCATCTAGGATACGATCTAATCGTTTGTGTTTACTGATAATATTCTTAGCCTTTAAAGATTTTTCTACCATCGCAAACTCATCTTCTGATGAAATAATATTAAGTAATTCTCTTATTCTACCAGGTGACATAAAAGTATAGTTTCGATTTAAATCAATAAAAGTCTCTTTTAAATAATGATCTATATTTTCTGCATCATATAATGCTTGTTCTAAGAGTTTTAAGGGAATCTTATACTCATTATAACGATCAGTTTTAGGACTTTCATTGCGAAATATTTTTAATAAAGCATAACTGTAAATTTCATGCATAAAAAAATCTAAAGCACTCATCGCATAGACAATTTGAAATCTTAAAATATCACATGCTTCTTCTTTTCTTTGTTGTGAATTTAATAAATCAACAATTTCAAATCGATTTCTTATTTGTTTTATATTTTCACGGAATATTTCAATCATTTCTTGTTCATCTTTATTAATATATTGAATTTTTTTCTTTTTATCTTTTTTTCCCTATTAAATAAATTCGATCTGCGTGTAATTCTACTCTCCATCTTTTTTTACCCCACCATGCTTAAAATGATAAGTAGCCCCATACTTCCCTTGAATATAACCTTGTTCAATATTTTCATTACTTTTAACATCTTCTATGTTATATAGCGAATAACATTCAGTAGTCGTCGTTTTTAAATCTTTTTCAATAAACCAAACTTGATCACGTCGAAATTGTGATAAGTTAAGTAAAGAAGTATGATGCGTTGACAAAATTAATTGTGCATTTTTAGTATTTATTTTTGAGTCATTAAATAAATGGATAAAGTATTGAACCAACGCTTGATGTAAATGTTTCTCAAATTCATCAAAAATAATGACTTTTCCTTCTATTAAAGCATCACTTAAAAAAACTAATAAAGAAAACAGTTTTTTTGTCCCTGTAGATTCATTTAACAAGTTAATTTCCATATTTTCATATTGAAGGAATATTTCACCATCTTTAATCTCGAAACTATTAATTCCTATATCAATTTTTTTCAATAATTGATTAAAAAGTTTTTGCTTTTCTAATTCTTTAAAATGGTCTATTGCTTTATTTAAAAATCTATTATCATCTGTCGTATTAACTAATTCAATGACAATATTCTTTGTTAGAAAACAAAAAATTTGTTTAATCAAAAAATTGTCAGAATATTGATTTAATATAGGTAGTAATAATTTTTGATTTGAACCCTGTTTTTGAGAAATCTCATTAAAGATTATTTCATAGGATGGATTGAATTTATAATTTTCATAATCTCTTTCAAAAATAACCTCTACTTGATTGTTTTCAATAATAGATAAAAATTCACTCACAACTTGATTACTACAAACATCAATACCATACACTACCCTTTTTCCATCAAGCAAAAAATGAACATCGATTTGTGTTGGCTCTTTTTCATCACTTAATAGATGAGGAAAAACAGGAATACCATCCTCATCAATAGTCAATAATGATTGTAAATACTTAATTGCCATAAAAAGATTTGATTTACCTGCCCCATTAGTCCCCATAATAATAGCACTTGGCAACACTGTATACTCTTTTATTTTTCGTATAAAGGTTTCATGTAACTTATCTTCTGTTGCTAACATCGAAAATACAATTTGTTTTTGAATTGATTTAAAGTTTTCAACTGATAACTGTAGTAACATCTTATCATCCCAATCTTTTAACACTAATTATAGTATATTCAAATATTAATATATCATTTTGTAGATAACTTTATTTTAATGTACTATTTTAAAAAAAGCAACATATCTATAAAAAACACCAGTGTTTTCACACTGGTGTCTAATTTTACTCTGTTTCTTCAGTCGTATTTTCTTCTTCAACATCTATTATTTTATTGTCACCTTTAAAGAATTTAGGTAAATCCATACCTGCCATTTTAAATACATCTTCAAATGGTGGAAGTGATTTTAACATACCTGATAGGAATTTAGCAGTTGATGTTGTTCCATCGCCTTCTTTTCCTAAATTATCCCAAACAGTAACTTTATCGATTTTAATACCTTTAATTGCTTCAACTTGTGTTTTAACAAGTTCAGGTAATTTATCAGTAATCATCATTGAAATAGCTTGTTGTGGATTTCCACCTGCAGCATTAACTAATTCAGCAAAACCATGCGCTTGTTTCGTTAAGATAGCATTAACACCATCAGCTTGCGCTTGCATTTTAAATAAAATAGCATCTGCTTCCCCTTTTGCTTGACGTCTAATTTTTTCTGCTTCAGCTTCTGCAGCAATTTCAACTTTTTGTTTTTCAATTTCAGCTTTTACAATGGCATCTGCTTCTTGAGTAGCACGTTCACGACTAGCACGTGTTTTTTCTGCTTCTTCTTCAGCAGCATAAGATTCTTGTAACGCTTTTGCTGATTGAACTTTTTCAGCAGCAATCGCAACTCTTTCCGCTATAGCGGCTTT
Organism: Mycoplasmatota bacterium; assembly: GCA_018394295.1. Taxonomy (NCBI): domain Bacteria; kingdom Bacillati; phylum Mycoplasmatota; species Mycoplasmatota bacterium. Next base: position 661,668 of record CP074573.1, on the reverse strand, counting down.
TTCACGACGATTTGCTTCTGAATTAGCAATTAATATTTTTGATTCATTTTCACCTTCAACAGCTGTTGCGTTAGCTTGAGCAACTTTAACACGTTGTTCTTGAGTAGCGTTTGCTTCACCGATAGATCCATCACGGTTCTTTTCAGCAACTGATTTACGTGCATCGTTAATTGCTTTTGCAGCTGCTTCTTTACCTAGAGCTTCGATATAACCAGATTCATCTTTAATATCTGTTACGTTAACGTTAATTAATTTAAGACCAATTTTCTTTAATTCTTGTTCAACATTTTTAGAAACATAACTTAAAAATTTATCACGGTCAGAATTTATTTCTTCAATATCCATAGTTGCGATAACAAGACGTAATTGTCCAAAAAGAATATCTTTCGCAAGTTCTTTAATATCATTATGATTTAACCCTAATAAACGTTCAGCTGCATTTTGCATAGTACCAACTTCATTTGAAATTGCTACGGTAAATCGACTTGGAACGTCAACACGAATATTTTGTTTACTTAATGCATTTGTAAGATTAACTTCAATTGACATTGGTGTTAAATCTAGATATTGATGATCTTGAATAACTGGCCACACAAAATCAGCACCACCATGAATACAACGAGCACTTCTTTTATCTCCTCCAGAACCCTTTCCTACGCGACCATAGATTACCAAGATCTTATCAGAAGGACATCTGCGATAACGACTCATCAAAAATGTGAAAAAACTAATCGCAATAATCGCAGCAATTATTACTATTGAAACAATTGTACTACTTACACTTAAAATCATAATTTTTTTCTCCTTTTCACTTTATTATTTATTTTTTTCAACAACTAACTTATCATTTAATACATCAACTACTTTTACTACATCTCCACTTTTTAGGCTTTCATTATAAGTAACTGCATCTAACTCTTTTAAAGAATCATTTAGAATAATACTAATTTTCCCAGTTCCTGTGTTTTGCTTAGGTATCGGAATATATACTTCACCAGTTTTTCCTATCGCATTTGTTAAAAATACATTTCCACTCTCACCTAATTTTTTACTATAATAATAGATTAAACTTATGATAAACATCATAGCAAATCCACATACAAAGGATATGATAAACACCCAAATAAATTTCATACCATTTTTACTAAACATAAAACCTGACCAACCAAAAAGCATAAAAAAGCCAATTATTCCACGAATAGTAAATAAATGAAATGGAAAGCTAATCCCTTCTGTCCAATCAGTATCAATTTCGCCATCGAAATCACTATCAAAATCAAAATGATCTCCTAAATCAATAAAAGTGAATATTGATTGAAAAACAAATAATGTAGTACTAAATAATGCGATGTAAAAATAGGCTGATTGTATACTAGTTAAATCCTTAAAATAATCAAACACGCACTCACCCCCTTATCGTCTACTAAATTATACCATAAGCATAAAACATAGTAAATAAATGATAATTATCATCTACAATTTGAGCATATCATAAATACATAAAAAAACAATCCTTTTGAATATGACGTATATTTTACATATTTCTAATATGTTTTTTATCTCCAATATTCATTTTGATATATTTAGTTTAATGAATTTACTCAAAAAAGATAGTTTTATATGTAATAAATCATCCATAAATATAAAAAAGAATCAAGTTTTCACTTGATCTTTTAACTTTAATACAATATACATTTTTGATTTCAAATCATTTAAATCAATATCTCTTGGATATTCTCAATAATTTAATCCCTAGTCAATAACATAATTCGTAAACTGTCTACAATATCAATTTAACGCATATATAGTTCTTTTATAATTTTTAAGATAACAATTTGATTACGATAAAAATCTAGGCACTGTTCTTCTGCTTTTATAATACTCTTCATATTTTCATTGATTACATAGTCTATATCTAAAAAGTCACATTCAAGTTCTAATTCTAATTCATAATCAACTAGATTTTTATCTCCAAACTCTAATATATCAACAAGGTAATAATGATGAATTGGATTGAAAACTGAACTATATTTTCCTTTTCTATAAACATTCACATTCCCAATATACTCTTTAACAACAACATTTGTTGCTCCTACTTCTTCATTCAATTCACGTCTTAAAGCTTGTTCAAAAGATTCTCCCTCATCTACTCCACCACCTGGTGTTCCATAAACTTTTGAATTCTTTGGGTAGACGACTAAAATTTTGTTTTCAATTAAAACAATTCCTCTTACAACAATTCTACTATCAACATCTTTACTCAAATCAATCGTCTTATCAATTATTTCCATATCTATTTTAAGACTACTATTTTTATTCTCCTTGATTAATAGGTTATCTAAGTATTTCATTATGTAATTTTGAAGTTATATAGATAAATAACTTCTCTCCTTTCATAGTACTTTCTGTATACATAAACTAGTTTTAATGTAATATATTAGATACTTTACCTTCGAACTCTATCTTTGTCAAGTGTATTCGATATAAGTCATTTCACCAATCATTTTGTGACAATTCAATTTTATATTTAGGTCATGATTATCTATTTCCCATAAAAAGAAAAAACAACCAACACTGGTTTGTGTTGGTTGTTAAGTTAATCTGTGATTATTCTTGAGGTGTTGAACCACCTAATAATAAATCAGATATTTCATCAAATCCATCAACATCTAGATCTTGTAGTGTTTGAGTTAAGTCGTTTTTAACATCTTCATCTATGCTACCTTCTATTGCTTGAGCAACTTGTTGTTGTTTTTCCGGTGTTAAATTTTGGAAGTTTTGTTGTAATGAATTAAATAACTCTTGATCTTGTTCTGAAATTCCAGTTGGATCATCTATTTTATCTTTTAACATATCAGTAAATTCTGTTAAGTCATCTGAAAAGGCTTTTTCTTCAGGATTATTCATATCTAATACACCATCAACATTATTTACTAATGAATCATCTTGAATAATTGCTTTGAATTCATCTATTGTTTCTTGTAAAACAGCAGCTTCTGGATTACTTTCTACATTTAATTCACAATTAACAACAAACTTCCCATTTTCTAATGATAAACTATCAAATAGTATCATATCACTATCCATACTTGCATCAATTTCATCTTGAATATAAGTTTTTAAAATTGTGATAGATAATGCATCAAAATCAACCTCACCATAGGTGTATTCTTCTTCAATTTCAGTTGCGAAATTGTTTAATGCATAAGAGAATATCGAATTAGGAAGCGGTAATTGTCCAACTTTAAATGTCTTTAAAGATAGTTTTACATCTTCATCTGCACTATCAATACCAATTGATAAAGTCAACGTTGTGCTCACACCACGATATTTCATAAGGGCATATGTCGTTAATTGATTATTATCAAATTTTGTCCATAATCCTTCTATATAAACTATTTCTCCTTCGGATAGTAGAAGTTGTGTCTTTTCATTATTAAATCCATCTAAAGAAGCATAAATCATCTCATTAACCATTTTTTCATCAATAGAAATGCTTTGATCACCAGTTATAAACTGTACCATAAATTTATCGAGTTCAGCCAAAACTTTGTCTTCAACATTATAAGTCTCTAAATCCACATCTTTTAAATATGTTGGTGGTGTAGCATCCTTGATAAGAGCTGCGCCCCCGACTGCTATAGGTAGACCAATCACAACTACAATAAATAACAATATAAGTCTTCGTAAAGCTCGCATAATTTCATCTCCTTATTAAAATAAATAATCATTGTTATCATTCATTTTGATTTCATTTCTTATTATTATAATATTAATATTTCCTATATTTTACATTATTATAATAATATATTGTGATAAAAATGTGATGATTTTAATGCATAAAAGCAATAATTGATTTTAATAAATGATCAATAATTATATTATATAAATTATATCATGTTTTATTTTAAATAGAAAACAAAAAATAAAATAAAAAACAATGAAAAATTTTTATAAACTTATTATAAATTTATATCCATTTAAATTGAAGAAATTATAAATCCATAAAAAAAACTACAGAATTTTCTGTAGTCTAACTTTTTTCTAACATGTCTTTCACATAAGTAGGTAGTGCAAATGCTCCTAAATGTAAATCAGAATTATAATATTTTGTTTTTAATCCGAAGCTTTCCCATTGTTCTTTACTAAAGTTCTGTATTGGATCATATTTTTTAGAAGCAAATCCAAATAACCAATGCCCTGACTCATAGGTTGGTATATGGGCTTGGTACACTTTACTGATTGGAAAAATCTTCTTAATTTTACTATGTACACGTTTCATTTCATGCGCTTGTTTATCATAATAAGGACTTTCATGTTGATTCACTAAAATACCATTTCCATTTAGTGCTTTAAAACAATTCTCATAAAAAAGCATGGAAAATAACCCTTCACCAGGACCAATCGGATCAGTTGAATCAACAATAATTAAATCATATTCATTTCTTTTTGTTTGAACGAATTTCAATCCATCCTCAAAATAGACATGAACTCGTTCATCTTCTAATTTTGAGGAAGTAATAGGTAAAAATTCTTTACATGTTCTTACAACCATCTCATCTATTTCAACTAAATCAATTTGTTTAATATGTGGATAGCGGGTTAATTCGCGAACGGTTCCACCATCACCACCACCTATAACCAATACTTTTTCAATTGATGGATTTGTTCTTAGTGGGATATGGGTAATCATCTCGTGGTAAATGAATTCATCTTTTTCTGTTAACATGATAATGCCATCTAATGTAAAAAATTTACCTAATTCAAATGATTCAAAAAAATCAATTTGTTGAAAATCACTTTTTTCAGTATAAAAATGATTTTTAACCTTAACTGAAAATCTAATATTATCTGTTTGTTCTTCTGTAAACCAAAGTTCCATCAGTTACCTCCAATTATTTTATTAATGGCAAATTCATTCCGTAAAAAATTTCAATCATCTCACTATTTAATTTCCCAATAATTTCTGTCTTCTCAGAATTAGAAAGGTCTTTTTCACTTATATCAAATAGATAATTATCTAATTTAAAATTATTAATCATCATTTTAGAATGGAAAATATTTGAATGATGTAAATTAACATCAATGGTTGTATAATTTCTTAATATATTTTGATGAATATAATCTTGAATAGAAATAATATTGTGATCAATAAAATGTTTTGTTCCATCAAGACTACGTGTAAATCCTCTAACTCTATAATCAATTGTCATAATATCAGAGTCAAAACTGTTAATCAAATAATCCAATGCTTTTAATGGTGATATGGTTCCACATGTGCTAACATCAATATCAACTCTAAAAGTTGATATGTTACCATCAGGATGACTTTCAGGATAAGTATGAACCGTTACATGGCTTTTATCTAAATGAGCAACAACATGTTCTGGAGTCCTTGTTAAAATACCTCCATTACATGAAGCGTCTAGTAAGCAAAGTGGTAATTTCTCTTCTGAAATTAATAATGTCACACTCGCACCTTGTGGATGATAATCCTGTTTTGCTACATTTAGCACATGAGCACCAATGATATTTGTTACATCGGTTAATATTTTAGTTAAACGTTCAGAATTATACTGTTCATCTATATATTCAATATATTTAATTCTTTCTTCTTCAGACCTGGTATAACAAATATCATAAATATTAAAACTCAAGGTTTTGGTTAAATTATTAAATCCATATAGTTTTAGTTTATTATTTTGCATGTTAATTGACTCCTAAAAAATATCATAGCTTTGGAATTACAAATAATATTAGTTCATATTATTTTCTGCAAAAAATCAATTATTTAAAAGTTTTTTATATATTTATTTAATAAATAAAAAAATCGAACTATATCAGTTCAATTCTTTCTTTTTAATTAAATGTAAATTACGATAATATAATATGATATCAATAAACACCATTAAAGCATTTATGATGTATAGATAAATTACCGAATTAAAATCATAATAAATCTTATGAACAATTCCAAAAAAATAACCTAACAATATTACATATAAAAAGAAAACACTCTTACCTGAAACACTTTTACTTGTAATACTTTTATAAATAGATACCGGCCAAGCAAAACCAAAACAAATTAACATGCCAATTTCAAAAAAACTCATTTAAAACCTTCCTTTATTTTATTAATTCATTTTTATCTTACTCTTTAAATAATGCTTTGTCGAGGAAAATTACAAAAATAATTATTTAAGAATTAAAACAAAAAGTAACATCCCTTTAGAATGCTACTTTAACCCATGATATTTTAAACAATGATTATAAAAATCTACTAGTTTTTCACCAAATTCACCATCGTTCTTTTTTATAAAACGAATAATGTCTTCAAATGAAATGCAATCCATATCAATACGTTGAAACAATTTTTTAAATACTTCTAAAAATTTTATTTTAATTTCATCTTCACCATAAGGAGATACTCTTTCCTCTATTAACGATTCAATATTTTGTTTATAGGTATATGTTTTAAACGAATCTATTTTTAAGGTTTTTTCAGGAGCAATGACATATAAACCTAAATGTTCGAGAAATTTATTTTCGAGATGACTTAATGTTTGAATCATACAACCAATATCTCGAGCAATCTGATGATATTTTTTGAAATTTTTGGTTTCCTTTTTAAGTGGTTTTATCATCGTTGCTTCTAAAACAATAAACTGTGATGCATCGGGTAATAAAACAAGTCTTTCTTTTTTCTTTCCATAGATAACTTTAAAATGACCCACTACACCACTAACAGTTGAACTATTTTCAGCTAGTGGATCTTTTTCACCTTTAACTCTAACTTTAAAAGGAGTTTCTATCGTTGCATTGGTATAATATTTTGCATCATCAATATATTGAAATGCTTTACATATTTTACGATCTGAATCAGAATTAACGATTAATTGGTTATTATTTGAAAACCAATACATTATTAAACTTAATAAGTAATTTTCATTATATATTTTTTTAGGTGATATAATTCTTTGATTTTCATCGTCAGTTAAATTAATAATATTACATATTTCTTTAAGCATTATCAGTCACTCCTTATCTTTATTGTACGGAATAATTATATAAAAATCTGTCGAAATAATTGTCTTCACTTAAAAAAATTAATATATAAGAAATATAAATTAGTTTTCATCTAGTAGATATGCATATTATTAATTAATGTCTATTTGATAGATAACCGTTTGTATCACTTTTATGAAACTGACTTTGATTACTTACTAACATTGAAATTGTATTTTTTTGTCGAAATAGATGGAATTTACTAGATATTAAATTGACAAATATTTCCTTCTTTGTTATTATAAAATTAATTAATATTTAGAAAGGGATGTGGGTATGGCATTTTGCAATAATTGTGGTAAAGAAGTAAATGATAATCAAGCAGTTTGTTTAAACTGTGGTGCATCTATTAATTCGTCCGATACTTATGTAGTTGATAATGGAGGATTTGGATGGGGGTTATTAGGATTTTGTATCCCAGTTGTTGGTCTAGTTTTATTCTTAGTTTGGAACGAAACAAAACCTCGTACAGCTAAAGCTGCTGGTATTGGTGCCTTAGTAAGTGTTATTCTAGGGGTTTTCTTCTATGTTATCTTATTAGCTGCAGCTGCAGGAGCAGCTTAATATCTAAGAATTTAAGATTCGTTTATACACGAGTCTTTTTTTCAATAAAAAATATATTATATTAATTTAGGGGAGTGAAATATAATGCCTTATTGTTCAAATTGTGGTAAAGAAGTTGATAGAATTCAAGCAGTTTGTTTAAATTGTGGTGTTTCAACAAAACAGATAAGAACTGGAAAAGATAATGGAGGTTTTTTATGGGGTCTATTAGGTTTCTTGGTTCCAGTTGCTGGTCTTGTTATCTATTTATTATGGATGGATCAAAAACCAAAAACAGCAAAAGCTGCTGGTATTGGTGCTTTAATTAGTGCTATTTTGGGAGTTTTCATTATGATTATTTATATTATATTTGTATTTATATTAATTTCAGGTGGCTTATTATTTCAAATGTAACTTAAATTATATCAACTTTATAAAATAGTTAAATGACACTAGGTGATTTTATGTATTGCACATCATGTGGAAGAAAAATTAATAATGAATGTAAGTGTTTATCTTATATAAAACTTTCAAAATTAGAAAAAGTTTTTCTTTACCTATTGATTTTTATATTACCCATGCTTATTAATGTTGTTATATTCTATTTACATGGAATAAATTATATTAAAAACACCTATCTATTTATAGGTGTTTTTACGCTTATTATCATAATGAGTGTTTTGTTAATATTCAGTTTTATCATAAAAAAGAACTATTTAGCAATCTTTTTTAATTGTCATCAAAAGGTCACGAGAAGTTTTAGAATAAAAGATAAATATTTTATTATTTGTGCTAGATGTACTGGAATATTAGTGGGAATCTATTTTTGTCCATTCATTTTCTACTTTATTGATAACTATATCTATTATTTATTAATGGGATTACCCTTAATAATAGATGGCACTTTACAACATCTAACAAAATACAACAGTAATAACATAAAAAGATTTACAACAGGATTTTTATTTAGTACATCGTTTGTTTTTTTATTTAATTTCTCACAATTATTATTATTGTTATTATGTAATTACTTAACAAGTTTCATTATATAATTAATAAATTAAACATATCATATATATAGACAAATATAGTCAGTTCAAAAAAACCTATAAAGTAACCACTAATTACCTTATAGGTTTTTTTATGTATAATTTAAACATTTATATAATTAAATGATATATTCCAGTTGTCATCATACAAACAATAATTGCGACAACTGTTGGAATGATAAATCCAGCAAATGTCCACTTCCAACTACCCGTTTCTTTTTTAATTGTTAATAAGGTTGTAGTACATGGCCAATGCAGTAGACTAAACAATAGTAAATTAATCGCAGTAAGATAAGTCCATCCATTACTAATTAAGAGTTGTCTTAAGGAATCTAAACTTTCAAACTCAACCATACTTCCCCTAGACATATAAGCCATTATTAATATAGGAATTACGATTTCATTTGCAGGTAATCCTAAAATAAATGCCATTAAGATGATACCATCTAGCCCTAATAAACTCGCAAAAGGATCTAAGAAGTTAGCTATATATTGAATAACACTTATATCACCAATAAACGTGTTCCCCAAAATCCATGTGATAACTCCTGCAGGCGCAGCCACTACTAATGCTCTTCCTAAAACAAATATGGTTCGATCAATAATAGAGGTATAGACAACTCTCCCAAGTTGTGGTTTTCTATATGGTGGTAATTCAAGGGTAAAAGTGGAAGGTAATCCCTTTAAAATTGTTTTTGATAATAAGTAAGATATCATCAGTGTAACCATGATTCCAATTACAACAAGTCCTGTAACTACTAATGCTGGTATTACCCGATTATAATTTCCATAGGAAACATAAGCAAAAAATACCGTTGCGATAGCAATTAAGGTTGGAAATCGTCCATTACATGGCACAAAATTATTTGTTAAGATTGCAATCATTTTTTCCCGTTTAGATTCAATAATTCGAGTTCCAATTACCCCTGCTGCATTACATCCAAATCCCATGCACATTGATAAACATTGTTTCCCATGCGCACATGCTTTTTTAAACAGATGATCTAAATTAAATGCAATTCTTGGTAAGTACCCTAAGTCTTCTAATAAAGTAAAAATTGGAAAAAAGATTGCCATTGGAGGTAACATAACCGCAACAACCCAAGCCAGAGTTCGATATAGTCCTAATACCAATACACCATGTAACCAATTCGGAGCATTCATATAATTAAACAACGAGTTAATACCGATTCAAAACTAAATAATGCTTTACCTATCATCATAGAAGGATAATTGGCTCCTGTAACAGTTATATAGAAAACCCCAATTAATAGTAATAACATAATTGGTATACCAAATCTTCTTGAAGTTAATATATCATCAATTTTTCGATCTCTTCGAAACTTATTTGAACTTTCTTTAACATATTTATTTTTTAATTTTTCTGCTTCTTTGTAATTAATTTCATTGATATATTCTCTAATTTCTTCTTGATTAATCTCTTGTTTAATTTCATCTCTAATCTCTTTTATCAAACTTAATTCATCATCTGATAAAAATCGATTCATTGAAGCAAAGAAACGATCATCACCATCGATGATGCGAAGTGCCAAAAAACGAAGTTTAATATGATTAATTTTACCTTCAAGTCTAGATTGTACCCATGATATTTTCTCTTCTAATGCTTCATTATATTTAATTTCTTTATTATGAAAATTATACTGATTATTAATCACTTGATCAAGGGTATCTTTTAATTTATCTAATCCAACTCCTTTTCTAGCAGAAGTTAAAACAACAGGAATTCCTAAATCGAGTTCAATCCCTAATTGATTAACTGTGATATTTTTTTTCTTTGCTTCATCCATTAAGTTAATGACAAGTATTACCTTATCAGTTAGCTCCATTACCTGATAAACTAAATTAAAATTCCTTTCTAAACAAGTTGCATCAGTTACAACGATAACTGTCTCAGCATTTCCAAAACAAATAAAATCTCTGGCTACTATTTCCTCTTCGCTTGATGCAAAAAGCGAATAAGCACCAGGCACATCAACTAAACTATAGGTTTGATTATTGTGCTTAAATTTCCCTCTTGCATTCGTCACTGTTTTTCCAGGCCAATTACCTGTATGCTGATTTAAACCTGTTAATTGGTTAAACACCGTACTTTTACCGGTATTTGGATTACCTGCTAAAGCGATTAAATGTTCATTATCTGCTAAATCTATATTAAACAAATCAACAAGAGCATTTTTTTTAATCGAATCTTTTGTTAACCCCACTCTAATCCTCCTTCTCTACCATAATTAAATTAGATTCTTCCCTACGTAAAGCAATCATTGCTCCTCTAATTCCAAAAACAGTTAAATTATTTTTGGGTCCTTTTCTAATGACCTCTACTTTAGCACCTTTTGTCAGTCCTAAAGCTAAGAACCTTTCTTTCAATAAATCCTTCGCCAGTAAAGCATTAACTTTAACAACCTTACCAACATCTATATGACTTAAATAATGCATTTTTCTTTTATCTCCTTTATTGTTAGCCTAGCCTAATTATGTTAGTCTTGGCTAAAATACTAATATCAATATATGTAGTATTGTAAACAATGTATAGGCTATTGCTATATTTCTAGATTATTTAGCATAGTATTTAATAGTTTAAATAAAGGAATGATAAAAATGGTTAAAGATAGCTTTTATACATTCTCCGAATACATGAAAGAAAATGCATTAACAGCTAATGAAGAAGATTACCTAGAAATGATTTATAGACTCTGTCAATCCACTAAATACACACGTGTAAATGATTTATCAAATGCCCTTCATGTTAAACCTCCTTCTGTATCCAATATGTTGAAAAAATTATCTAACAAAAAATTAATTAAACATGTTGAATATGGAACGATTGAACTAACAATTCAAGGCGAAGAATTCGGAAAAGCTTTACTAGATAGGCATAATTGTGTTGAACACTTTCTTAAAATATTAGATATTAAAGGAAATTTAATAGAAGAGGCAGAGAAAATCGAACACACATTAAGTCAAGATACCTTGCAAGCAATTCGTAAATTAGTAGTATTCTTTGAAGAAAATGATGAGGTGTTAAAACAATTTAATGATTTCATCCTGTAATATCTAAATAAATCAAAAAAACGTTATATTTTTCTTATATAACATCTTTTAATTATTTAAAACTTTGGATTTTACAATATTTACATTTTTAAAACAATCTCACGACAAATATCTATTAAATTGGTTCTTACATCTGTTCTTGATTGCCACTCTCTATTATCCCAAACTGCTCTAGATAAATCATCACCACCATAGATAATTGCTCCATATTCTATTCCTCTAAATTGCGAAACAGCCAAGAGAGCTGATTGTTCCATTTCAACAATTACACATCCCTCTTCTTTTCTAAGTTTTATTTTCTCTTTGGTTTCTCTATAAAAGGCATCCGTTGTCCAGGTCTTACCTTTAATATAATCGATATTCAATCCCGCTGATGCAGGTGCTCCTAGTTTTCCTTGGATAATTAAACAATCGTAATCTACATATTTATAAATCACTAATTCTCCATCTTCTGCTTGCAAACCTGTTAAAGGAGAAATTTTTTTATCTTCTACTAATTTCTCAATGACTTCACGAAAGAAAGTGATAACAAGTCTATTAGGAACAGAAACCTTAGATTTAATTCTTGGTTCTATATGTGCTACTTTACTTTCATCGAATTCTAATATAGGAAGTTCTTTTTTTATCATTTTCTTCTCCTCCCTTTATTTTTTATTTATAATAACATATTTTGTGTTTCTATTATAGGTTTTATTGACTATTTATTGTTCATTGGGATTTTATCATTAGAATATAATAGTAAATTTATAAAATGTCTTTTCTTTTTTGTAAAAATGTTATATGATAAGATTTATGTGTAGAAAGGGAACGTGATCATAATGACTTATAAAGCCATTGTATTAGATTTAGATGGTACCTTAATGACCTCTAAAAATCAAATACCTGATAAAACAAAAAATATGTTAATCAAAATTCAAGAAAAAGGAATAAAAGTAATCTTAGCTTCAGGAAGACCCATGCATGGATTACTTAAAGCAAGCAAAATATTACAATTAAAGAAATATGGTGGTTATCTTTTAGCGTATAATGGAGGACAAATTATTGATATGAAAGATGATTCACTCATTTTTGACTCCTATTTAGATATGAATACGATTTTAGAACTATATGATAAATCAAGACTACTCAATACTTCTCTATTAGCCTATAATGATCAATCTATCTTAACAGAAGATAATGACCAATACATTCAAATTGAATCTGAAATTAATGACTTAGTAATTAATCAAGTTGATAATTTTAAAGATGCACTTAAAACAACCAGTGTAAAATGTTTAATGACAGGAGAACCAACTCATTTAGCTAATGTTGAAATACAACTTAAAGCCATGTATCAAAACCAATTATCTATTTCAAGGTCTATGCCTTTCTTCATTGAATGCATGCCAAAAGGGATTAATAAAGGAAATTGTTTATCTATTTTATTAAAAAAGCTCAATATTGATAAAAATGAAGTAATTGCTTGTGGTGATGGATATAATGATATTTCTTTAATTGAGGCAGTTGGTTTAGGCGTTGCAATGGGAAATGGATGTAAGCCAGTTAAAGATAAGGCTAAATACATTACTTCTTCTAATGATGAAGATGGAATTGTACAAGTTATTGAAAAGTTTATTTTGAATAATAAAAAAGATTTACGAATTTCGTAAATCTTTTTTACTTATAGTAATAAATTTTACATATCTTCAATTGTAATTGCAGCAACAGGACAAGAATCTTCTGCTTCTTTAACTTCTGACATTAATTCATCAGAAATTTCAGTATCTTCAGCTACAGCTAAGCCATCATCATCCATTCTAAATATGTCAGGACAAATAGAAGGACATAGTTCACATCCTATACACGTATCTTTATTTACTAAAGCTTTCATTTTATCAATCCTTTCTCCAAATTATATTATAAATATGACATTTGCTTATATTTTATGCATTAACATTTAATTAAATACTTTATTTCAACCATTTATTTATCACTTGGTTCTAAATGCGCAATTAATGAAATATTAGTATCAAATTCATTTTTTAATTTTTCTTCTATCTCATGATTTAATCGATGAGATTCCATTATATGCATATCAGGGTCAATTTTTATATGTAAATCGATAAAAATTTCATCTTTTCTTCCACGACTCCTTATTTTATCTACAAATTTTACTTCAGGAAAAGCCAAAACAATTTCTTTTATTCTTTCAGGATTTAAAACTCTTCTATCTACAAGTACATCCGTCGTTGATTTAAAAATTTCAATTGAAGCATAGACGATAACTGCTGCGACAATTAATGATGATATTGGGTCAATTATAGGTGATATGCCTAGTTTGATTGCGATTATGGTTATTAATACACTTGATGATACTAAGATATCACTTCGAGTATTCATTGAATCTGATAATAAAATAGCACTATTGTACTCTTTCGCTTTTTTATATTCAATCGAAGATATAGTAATATTAATTATTAAAGTAATTATCATCACAATTAAACTTACAATTGTAATATTTGGTTGATAGGGATTAAAAAACCATTGTATAGCTCCCCAAACTATTTTTACAGTTACAAAAATAAGCATAACTCCAATAAATAAGCCTGATAAGGATTCATACTTTTTATAACCATAAGGATGTTTAGTATCCGCTGGTTTAGAAGCTATCCGAATTCCAATAAGTCCAATAATATTTGAGGTTGAATCTGTCAGTGAATGTAATCCATCAGCGGATATACTTTCACTTTTAACCAGATATCCCACAACCAATTTCATAATCGCTATAAAAAGATTAGCTAGTAAAACCAATGTTAATATTCGTGATACTTTTTTATATGAACTCATAGGAATCATCCTTTCCATCATTATTATTTTACTTAAATGTTATTTTAAAACACTTTTTCAAATTTTGTTATTTGAATAAAAAAGATATAAAGAAGTTATTCAATAAAGAATAAATCATTATATCTTAATTAATATATAATATAGAATCTACAAGGAAAATTTATTTTCTATATCTTAAAAAATAAGCAAAAAATAGCGTAATCATAAAAGTCAAAACAACATTGACCCAATCTGTCCAAACATGTCTATTCAAAGCACTTCCTAAAACCATTGAAAAAAAGATAATCGAAAATATAAAACCAATTAGAGCGAATAATTTACTCATTTCATCTCTCCTCTTTATTCACAAGGATAAACTAAGAAAGGAATTTCTAATTCTTCTTTCGTTAATCCTCCATGCATTCCTAAGTGATGAACATAAAATTTATCTTCCTCATACCACCAAATCGCTTGGTCTTGATAGGCTAAGATAACAATATCACCTACTCGTTCTAAAAACTTTTGTGATGGTTTTTCTTCACCAAATATACCTGCTTGAATGATTTCCTTTACAGGATAAACTTCTGCTTTCCCATCTAATTTTTCTTTAAGAAAAGCACAGACATAATCTATATGGTCTTTTTCAACATGTAAAAATAAATCTCTAAATGACCCGCAAGGGATAATATATTCACCTGCTTTGTTCTTTTTTAGATAGGGTAAGATTTCAGGATATTCTAGGTTTATATAAACTGCATTTTCTTTAATAACTGTTGTTTGACCATGATCAGCTGTCAATAAAAAAAGGGTGTTTTTAAAATCCATCTTTGAGACATCTTCAAAAAATTGATCGAATGACTTAAATATTGAAATGAAGGATTCTTCTGTTTCTAACGCATTTGGTCCATATTGATGTGAAATGGAATCGAAATCAGAATGATAAAAATAACTATACGATTTTTCATCTTTTTGTAATACCTTTTTTAACTGATTTAATCCATCTTCTAAATTCTTAAATCCAATCGATTGACTCCCTTTTTGCATCTGTTTCCCAAAAGGTCCTTCATTATATAAATGATACTGAAAGACATAACTTGCGACATTTAACTTTTGATACAGATTTTTATTTGGTAATAGACTACTAGCTTCTACGGTTAATATATCATCCTCTTTTGCTTTTTTAAATAGTAAGGGACTATAAACCGCATCAATTAATGGTTCATAATAAAACCATTCAATGACACCACTTTGACTTACTGGAATCCCTGAATGAAATGTTGTCACATTCGCTGTTGTTGTTGAAGGAAATTGCGTAGTCAATTTTGAAACAACACCCTCTTTCACAACTTTTCTTAAAAACTTTGAGTGATGATAATATCGTTCAAAAGCAGAATAACCTAAGGCATCGACCACAAATAAAACCACTTTATCAAATTTTTTATATTTACTCCCAAAAACATCTACAGGTAATTGCTTCTCACTAGATATTCCAAAATTATTTAATATTGTACCTGGTATATTCGATAAACAATAATCATTTACAACTTTTTTAAATGGACCTTCAAAAATTGATTTTTCAACTTTTTCAATAGATTTTTTATTATACATAGTGAATCTCCAATCTAAATTATACTAAGATAATTATATTTTAAATGCCGTTAATTGTATATAAAATAACTTGATATTTTTAATAATCACTAAAATATTCAATACAATTGTCCTTACAATCTCAATTTATTTCTCATACTTTATATTAGGTGAATAATTGAAAAAGGTGATAATATGAATTTACTCTCATTTGGACTAAAAAATATTGGAACCATTCAATCATTATTAAGTGGTGTTGGAATGGTTAAACAATTTTTGGGTGGAAATAATGGTTTTTTCCCTAATCAACCAAATAATCCTTACTTGAATCCCTATCAGCAAGGCCCATATATGAATCAAAATCCTTACTACAATAATCCTTATCAAAATCATTATAATCCTCAAAATCCTTATTATAATAATCATTATCAAAACCATTATAATCCTCAAAATCCTTATTATAATTATCCTTATCAAAATCAATTTAATTCTCAAAATCCATATTATAATTATCCTAATCAAAATCAATTTAATCCTCAAAACCCTTATTACAATTATCCTTATCAAAATCAACCTAATTTTAATCCAATTAACAATCAAATACCTAATTTATTTAATTTTGGAAATGTGCTTAGAAATTTATTTAAGCGATAGTCTTTTAAGGTAATTATGAAGATTACCTTTTTTTTATTAACATATAAAAAACTACAAACTCCCTGAATGTACCTGTTATATTTAGATTATTTACGTATATTTAAGGTGATGTATACACGCTATAATATTAGATAGAACATATATTAATATATAAAAACACTGGAGGTGATAAGATGCCTTATTATGGACATGGAAGAAATTGTTGTATTTGTCGTCCAATATGTTGTAGACCATGTCACCATAGATATAGACCTCATCGTAGATTTCCTTGTGGCTGCCATGGATTTCGTGGATTTTCAGCTGGTGTAGTATTAGGAATATTATTTGGATGTATCTAAAATAATCTAGAAGAAAGAGAACGGCTTATTCTTACCTAAACACCTAATTATAAATACAAGATTATATATTAAATCCCATTTATCCTAGTAATAAACACAATTCAAATACCATTTAAAACATATAATAGTAATAAAGAGGTGGTACGATGTGGAGAAGATTTTGTGTTTTTCAAAGATATCAATATTACCGACGTTTTAGACCATGGTATGGATATCCTTACAGAAGAAGATGTTATACTTGTAGACGATATTGTTTTTTCCCTTGGTGTTGGGTAATTACTGGAATATGCCTTTTACTTCTTCTATGTAGATGTTGTAGTAAATAAATGCTTCGAATAAAGTAATATTTGAAGCATTTATTATTTTTATTATAATTTTAAATGAATAACTTTTTTAATTTCCTTTATATAGATAAATAATGAGATAAATGTTGTTGATATCAATGTGATTCCGAATCCATAAATATTAATACTAGGTATCGCTACTAAAAAATAAAGTAAAATTACTTGTAGAAATGAAATTACAATCGAATATTTTAGGATTACTTTTTGTTTTCCTAACCCGTTTAAAATCCCTCTCGCTGTTTGTCCTGAATAAATAAATGGTGCACTAAATGCGATAAACCGAATATAATTTCCTAAATCATTACGTTTAAATACCATCCTTCCTAATCCATCACCAAATAACAAACAAACCATACATACAAATATTCCTAATATAAAGGAGATTTTAATGACTTGAGAAGCCCTTTTTTCAACAGTATAAAAATCTTGTTTACTGATATTACTTGATAGGTCAGGAATTAATATCGCTGAAATAGAATAAATTATTATCATTGGAAAAAAGACAATTTGCATGGACATACTTATAAAACGACCGATAAGAGAAAGTGCTTCGTTATAAGGAAATCCTGCTTTTAATAGTCTTCTAGGTAATAAGAGTGAGGATATGGTAAAAAGCGAAGAAGAAATTAATTCTGTCATCATCAGTGGCAAAGAAATTGAAAATATATTATACAGTAATTGTATGAAATCTTCTGTTTTTTCCTTCTTCTGGGGCTTTTCCTTCTGATCTAGCTGATAATATATATAAAGTAATATTAAGGAAACAAATTCACCAATAAAAAAAACTAAATAAGCAGTTGTTATAGATTCTGTAATGGTTGATATTACTCTTAATTTAAATAAAAAAAGTAATAATATTATCCGGGTTGCTTTTTCAATAATATCAATAAATGCAGGTACAACTACATTTGTCCTTCCATAAAAATAACCTTTATAGGTATTAGATAGTGTCATACAAATAATGGAAATAAAAATAAACCTTAAGGCATACACTGTTCTTGAATCTTTAACAATATAAATACTAATTTGATAAGATAGTAGATAAGCGAAAAAAATAATAATAAATGAGAATATTAAATTAAATATGATTGTAATTTTTATACATTTATGCAGGTTATTCATTTCTTTTTTTGCATGATATTCAGCCACAACTTTAGATACAGCAACAAGTAACCCACCAGATATTATACTTAATAGTAAACTGCTAATCGGTAAAACTAAACTATATAATCCCATCCCTTCGGCACCTATCTTACGTGATAGGATGACAGAAAATAAAAAACTAAGTAAACCGGTTGTTAAATTAACTAAAATCAGTAATGATGATTTTTTATAAAATGAAGTATTATTCACACATATTCACCTCAAATCTCAATAATAAAATATATTATTAATATGACTTATTCATGCAAAAAAAGGCTAATACAAATATAAATAATTAAATGTATTAGCCCACAACATTAATATAGATTCTAACTTTTACTTTAAATCACTATTACAATATATACAATGATGGATTTTTTTATCTACTTTTACTTTTAAAGGTTTATTACAACAAGTGGTTTTAATTTCAGTAAATCCATCTAAATCAACAATATCTTGAACCTGTATAGGTATTTTCGTTTTGATTTCAATTGTTTTTTCTTCTAAACGTTTTTTTAGTTCTTGATATGCTAGAGTAACATAATGATTCATTTCACTTTCATTAGGTTCTTTGACATTCATAAACTGTACTTTATACCTTCCATTCTTTATTTCATTAAGATCTACTTCAACATTAATAAGTGATAAAAGGTTCTTTAAAGCTATCATATGGTAATATTCCATACTATCTTGATAAGCATACTCATAATAATGATTCAATGTATCTAGTCTACCACAGTAAGGACATTTGACTTCATCTAATTCTTTTTGTTTAACTTGATAAAGCCAGTTTTCACCGCATTCATTACAACGAAAGACAAGATATCCTTCTTCTGTTGGTACTGGAATTATATTAAAACAATTTGGATAAATTTTCTCCATCTAATTTCCAACCCTTCACTAAAATTTATTATAATTAAAATTGTTTTCCTACTATAAAACCCATGAACGCAGAGGTAATCCCCAAAACATAACTAAGTAGTAGGTACTTAGACAATAAACTCCACTCTTTTTCAAGACCAAGTTTTAAACTCTCGACTTGAAAGGTCGAAAACGTAGTAAATGAACCCATAAATCCAGTTCCGAGCAGTAAAGATATCGAATCATTCATTTTTAAGGAAAATAATAGACCTAATAAAAATGAACCAAGTAAATTGACTAATATCGTTCCAAAAGGGAATTTTGAATGTATTTTGTGTTTGACTTTTTTACTTACAACAAAGCGACTAATTGCACCGAAAAAAGCGCCTATTGCGATATAGAGACCATTAATCAGCATGTTTTATTCCCACTCCTTTTCTCATGTGCAAAGATATTTTATATCCTAGCAAAGAAAAGAACAAACCACCTAATAAACTTAATAAGACATACATAAAAGCATAAAAAATCAATCCACTATTTAATAAAGTAAGGGTTTCAACACTAAAGGTAGAAAAGGTTGTGAATGAACCAATTAAACCAACACCAAATCCTAAACGAAACCATTCAGGACATTTTGATTTTGTGATAGAATAAGTAAACCAACCTAGAATTAACGCTCCAAGACAATTAATGATTAAGGTTCCTAAAGGAAATGAATAGACCCACCATGTATTAATTGTAACGCCTAAATAATAGCGAATTAATGCACCAATTATTCCAAATATTCCTACAGTAATATAAATCATAGATACTCCTTTAAATTATTCTTTATATTATTATTTTAAGTTATTCTTAGATTGTTAAATCTCTTTTTTTGTAAAAAACATAAGTAAAATAAATGAAAATACCTACTAATATAAAAGATATTAACACAAAAATAATATCTAGATTCCCTCCACCCATTAAATTTTTAGCTTCAAAATATTTAAATGGAGTAAAATATTTCAAGAAATTAATTTTCTCTGTCATATCAATAATAACAGATAAGATAAAAGTTAGTAATAAGATTCCTGTTGAAATTGACATTGCAAGTTTAGGATTTTTACTATAAGCAGCAATCATAGTTCCTAAAAAAAGAAAAATTAATTGTAAAATGAACATTCCAAACATTAATATGGTAATATCACCATTAACACCAATTTCATTACTATAACTATTCACAATAATGATTGATGATAATAAAGTCGTTATATTTAAAATAAAGATACTCACTAAAGAGGCTAATAATTTAGCGGTAATCACATCTGTTCTTGAAATCGGTTTAACAAATAAAAACTCTGCTGTCTTATCACGTTCTTCTTTAGCAATAATATTCGCACCTAGCATGACAGCATGAATGGTTGCCATAATAATTAAATAAAGAAATAACACACCATAAAATCCACTAGCCTTTGTTAAATCAAAATTTCCTAATCCAAGAATGGTTGTGACTGATTTAGGAAAATCTTTCATCATCTCATTAATTGATACGCCGGTTGAATCAAAGGTTTTATATTTGCTCATTCCAGCAAATACCATAAAAACCATTCCTAAGCACCAAAATATAAGTGATTTACGAATTGCTTTTAATTCTATTAAAAATATATTCATCATTTTCCCTCCTTTTTATATAGAATGAATGTCTTTAAAGTGATAGACGATATAAGTAGCTATTATTGAAACAATGATGATAACTAACTCTAAAATGATATATGAAGTTTCATAAGTTCCATGAAAAATAATATGTTCTCTATCAAAATATTTAAAAGGTGTAATATAACTAACTAGTTCATCGCCAATTACAGACCCTAACATACTAATAATGAAAAACCCAAATACAATTGGCAACGAAATTGAAATCACTGATTTTATTTTAGAGATTAGGACGGACAAAATAAATCCAAGCGACATAAATAATAATTGTACAAAAAACAAGGTTACTGAAATCATCAGAAAAATATTGAACTTGTAATCATCTATTTTAACGAGTTCAATCGTAAAATAAGATACCACAATAAATACTATATTGGTAATAATAAGAGAGGTTAATGCAGATAAAAGCTTAGCAGTAACAATTTGTTCCCTCGTTACAGGTTTTGTTAAAAGAAAATCAGCTGTCTTTTCTCTAGTTTCTTTTGACAACATAGATATCCCTAAATTCATTGCTTGAATTGATCCTAATAGTAAGATATACAAAAAGGTAAATGAATAAAAGCCAAGTATTGATAGAAATAAATCAGGATTAAATCCTAATCCTTTTCTAACCGGTTCTGGTAAATTAGCCATCATATCTTTAACCATCTGGGCATCTTTAGCAAACCCTGGGTATAAGGACATATATAATACAATTAGACCAACAATTGAAATAGTCCAAATAATTGTTGATTTTAAGTTTGACTTAAACTCTTGGCGAAAAATATTCATATATTATTCTCCTTTCTTGTAATAATGCATGAAGATTTCTTCAAGATTTGGTTCTTCTACTAAGAGATTATTAATATTTATTTCCGCAATTTTTTTTGTGATTAAATTTATATCTCCTTTGAAAAGAAAACTTATGATATTATCTTTAATATTGAAATCTGTAATTCCTTCCATATTAAAGAAATCTTTTTTAATTGTGATATTCGTTTCTAATCTAATACGTTTATAATTATCTTCTTTTAACTTTTTCATATCTTCTATTTTTATAATTGTTCCATCTTTAATAATCGCAACTCGATCACATAATTTTTGTACCTCACTTAAAATATGTGATGAGAAAAGAATAGTCGCGCCTTTTTTATTCTCTTCTTTCAATATTTGAAAAAACTTTTCCTGCATCAGTGGATCTAAACCACTGGTTGGTTCATCTAATATAATCAATTTTGGTTCATGTAATAGCCCTTGGACAATCCCTACTTTCTTTTTGTTTCCAAATGATAAATCATCAATTTTTCTATTTAAATCTAAATCTAGACTTTCCGCTAAATCCTTTATTCTTTTTCGACAGTCTTTCTTATAAAAACTGGCAGAATAGTTTAATAAATCAATAACTTTCATTTTATCATAATAGAAAACTTCTGATGGAAGGTAGCCAATTTCATTTTTAATCTCAGGAGCATATAGAACACAATCTTTTCCAAATATAGTGGCACTACCACTAGTTGGATAAATTAAAGATAATAAGGTTCTAATCGTAGTGGATTTTCCAGCACCATTAGGTCCAATAAATCCAAATATTTCACCTTCTTTGACATTAAAACTAACATCAATAATCCCTCTTTCACTCCCATAATACTTTGTTAATTGATTAACTTCAATAACATTCATTTTGTTTCCTCCTTAGTTATATTTATATACTGCTTGAATCTGATAAATGAAAAATTAATGTTATTATAGATTATTTTGTTTACATAAACAAACTAATTGAAATTTTTTTATATTGGTTAATTTCATTATATCTTAATTAATAAGTTCCTTCAATAGATATTCTATAGATAGCCTGCTTATAGTATCATAAGTAAAATACCTTTTCATAACTAAGTTTATGAAAATAAACTTCATTATATAAAAAAATACCTCTATTAAAAATAGAGATATTTTTATGCAAAGGATTACTAGAATGTAATACCTGCTTTTACATATTGATCTTTAAACCATGTTTCTAAATCTGTATTATCTTTTAAAATATTGTCTTTAGTATCATAAGCTAATATTTCCGCAAAATAAATTGCGATAACATGGTCTAATAAATCTTGAATTTCATTTAGCATATGTGATGTGATGATAATTGTCACTTTTGGATTATCCTTACGGAATTTCATTAAACGATCGATGAAACTTTCGCGGAATACTGGGTCTAAACCACTTAATGGTTCATCAAATAAGATATAATCAACTTTTCTTCCTACAGTTAATGCGAAACGAATAATGACACATTGACCCTTAGATAAACCTTTAACATTCATTTTAAAATCAATATTAAGACTAGAAATAATATTCATCACTAAATCTACATCATAATCTTTGTACAATTGTGTAAAGTAATCTATATTATCTTGAACTGTAGGTAAATATAAATCATTCACATCTGACATATAAGCGATTTTTTCACTTATTTTACGGTCCACTAATTGATCATCAACTAATACTCTACCTGAAGTTGGTTTCAATATCCCCATAACTGAGCGAATAATGGTTGATTTTCCAGAACCATTAGGTCCAATTAAACCAATAATTCCACCATCAGCTATATCTAAATTTACATTATCGACAGCAACTTTATTTCCAAATTTTTGAGATAAACCTTCAATTTTTATCATTATTTTCCCTCCTGTTAGTATTCTATTTTCTTATCAAATAGATAAAGTGAAATAAACGCATAAATTAAACCAATAACATTTTTAATTACATATGGTATAACCATTGTTGGAATATTATCAAATTTAACATGATTTACTTGTTCTTGTATTTGTTGATAAATTGGGTAAGATATATTACCAACAAAATAAATTAATACAGCAATAACAATAAACGTCCATGCTCTACCTTTTTTTCTAAAAGAATAATATAATGCCATACATAATGCCATTAACGCAAAGAATCCGAAGTTGAATGTTTGAGTTAATAATGAAGTTATATTATCCCATACATTAAAATGAGTTTGATCTGCAGCTGGTAAAGTAGGATTTGTTATATCAAAGATAAAGTAAGTATATCCTAAATTGATAAGCCCAAATAATCCTTGAACTATAAATACAAACAAGACTTTTGGTAAGTACCATGATAATAATGATTGTGGTGTAAATATAGAGTATTGAATTTTTGTTTTACCTAAGTCATTTTTTAATACAAAATACATTAAAACAATTACTAGAATGGTCCCTAATAATGTTGCTAGACTTGCTAGAACTCCCCATATACCAAGTAAAATATTAAATGTACTACCACTGAAAGATCCCCACTTCAATAATCCATAAAATATAGCATTTACCGCAAAAAATACAAGTGTTATAGCGAAGAAACTAATTAACATTGATTTGTTCATTCGCCAATCCTTTTTAAAATTTAAAGAAAACATCCTTAACCTCCAATTAATTATTTTTTTCACAAACTAATTATAACAATACATTTTTAAAATGCAATATATTTGAATATAAAATAAAAAATACCTTTTAAATCACCATTTTTGGTAATATATTCAAATATTAACCAATAAACCAATCAGCTACATTAGAAATAGCTCTACCTTTTTTCTTATAAATCTCAGTATAGCCACACTTTTTACATGATACCGTCACAAATTTCTTATTTTGGATATCAAATATCTTAGCAAATGCCCCACCTGTAGCTCTCATTTGATCTTGTTCAAATTCTTCACATCCACATTTTACACATTTATACATTTTTTCCTCCTTTATATTTTTCTTTATTGTATTTTTTTCTTTCTTTCTTAAATACAGCATAATTATAACAGTACGTTTTAAATATGCAACTAATTTGAATATAAGAATAATTAACTCTCTTAAATAGCCATTTTATGAATTATATTCAAACATTAATTAACATACAATCAGTACATTTTGAAATGCTCTTTCAAATTAATATCAGTATATCTACACTTTTTTGTTATATTTTCTTTATTATATAGTATTTCTATCAACAAGTACAGTAATAATATTGGAATATTCTCCATATTATGGTATTTTTCCACAAAATCTTTAATTAATACTAAAAAATTAAAGAAATACCTATTTAAAAGAATCATTTCTTCTAAATAGATATATTGAATTCTAATTATACTTAAAATTATTCCTTTACTTTTACCGGTACACAGATAGCCTGACCATATTTTTCTGGATTATGTCTTTGATAAATAGGATTAGATAGATGATACTCGTATCCATAGTCATTAGGATTAAAAGAATCCATTTTCTCTTTTAATAAATGATACACTATATTATCTTCTTCATTATACTGATAAGGTGGATAATGAAAAATAACATATATACTTTTAGGTATTATTAATTTTTCAAAATAAACTGGGATTACAGGACTCACAGGACAAGGAACTTCTATTCCATAAAGGTATCCTTTTTGTTTATTTTCATAAAACCAGCCACCTACAACCCCATTATAACTTTTAATACTTTCAAGTAATCCACTCACCTTATAACATTCTCTCTTATATTCTTTTTCTTGTCTAGCCCAGAAATCATAATAATTATCTACGTTATTGTCTCTTATCCCAATGAATTGATGTTTAGGAATCACTTGAATACTTATATTAACTTCTTTCTTGTTCATATCTTTTATAGGGATATCAATTCCTAAAAAATAAGGATTATAGGTATTACGTTTGATAAAAAGAGGTAATGGATTAAGCATCTTTCGATATTGAAACGGACTTAATCCATATTCTTTTCTAAAAGATCGTGAAAATGCTTCTTGTGAGGAAAAACCATATTTAAATGCAATATCAAGAATTCTATCATCGGTATCTCTTAAATCAAGCGCAGCTGCACTTACTTTTCTTAAACGAATATAATTCCTTAAACTAATTCCTACAAATTGATGAAATTGTCTTGTACAATAATAAGATGAATAATTTAATTTATCAGCAATCATATCAAGTGTAATTGTACTAGTAAGATGTTCTTCAATTATATCAATCATCTTTTGCACACTCTTATTCCATTCAAACATGTCTCCTCACCTCTAAACAAGATTATTTATTTAAATATGATCCAAGTAATTTGACTCGATCTAATCTATTCCGTCTTTTGTTTGCATTTATTAATAACTGTAGTGGTGGTACTTTTATTTGATAGCCTTTAAATTGTACAGTTTCTAAATGATCCTTAGCATAAGGTCCACAATCAACTGGTTCTGGTTGGTCTAATGATGGACTAGGATCAGACGCTATATCTATTCTAGCATATTTAAATAAAACACCAAAATCTTTAGTCACCCAACCACCTGTATCAATAAAAGGTTCTATCATCCAATTAGTAAATAGATGATTTAATTTAACAACATCTTTTGAATCCACCATAATATCAACATCATGTGGCTTTAATGGAATCCCTCTTATACAGGCAGCACAACTCCCTGTAAGCCACCAATCAATATGATATTTGTTCATTCTTTCGCTAAAAGCTAATAAAGCTTTTTCCCAAGGAATTTCTTCAAAATAACCAACTTGATTAAACATAACTTCAGCATGCTTTTTAAAGTTTTCCTGGATTATCTTAATATTGTTTAT
The DNA here is from genome assembly GCA_018394295.1 of Mycoplasmatota bacterium. NCBI lineage: Bacteria > Bacillati > Mycoplasmatota > Mycoplasmatota bacterium. Next base: position 634,922 of record CP074573.1, on the reverse strand, counting down.
TTGATCGCTGTATTTCTTTATATAACTATCTCCATCTTTTTCATAATAACACATTTTTAATACAGGTTCATATTTAGGTTCAAAATCCTTAACTCTAAATATAACCTCCCGTTCATTTTCTTCAAACACTATATTCATATTCTATCACACTCCTTATTTAATTCTATTTTACAAGAAGCGTATCATAAAATCTTGATTTGAGTTGCTAAATATACAATTTACTATGTTATAATTAATCACTCATAATGAAAATAAACAATTTTTAAATAAATGTAAAGTTAGCTTGACATCGCACATCCCCTATTATATAATCGATGTAAAGTTAACTTTACATCGATTATATGAAGGAGGTTGCATGAAAAATAAAATTAAAGAACTTAGAACCCATCAGAATATGACACAACAAGATTTAGCGGATTTAATCAATGTCTCACGACAAACCATTATCTCTCTAGAAAATGGTAAGTACAATCCATCAATTACTTTAGCTTATAAAATAGCTAAAATATTTAATTATCACATTGAAGAAATATTTATTTTTGAGGAGGACTAAAATGAATAAATCAATTAAAAAACAAATTAATTTTTCAATTCTATATATTATACTAGGGATCGTATTTCTAACGCTTATGTTTATTTTTGATTTCCACCCTGTATTTATAGGATTATCAGCCGCTTTTTTACCAACTGGAATTCTCTTATTGATTACTTATGCTATTGGAAATAAAAACAAAGATTTTGTCAAAAAAGTGGAGAATAAAGAAGATGAACGTGGGGTAATGATTAATGATAAAGCAGGATATTATGCATTTTGGACAACTTTTTGGTTAGTATTTGCCTTATTTTCATTACACTATTTTATTGATTTTACTTTAGTATTTTTATTTTTACTACTTATCTTGTCAATGTCTGTCATTTACTTCTTTTATTTGATTCATTTCAATAGAAAGTTCTAATAATATTATTGATACTGTTTGTAAGGTAAGCGTACAATATAGCACACATTTAATTTATGAAAATAATATGAGATAATCCTCTTAGCTAATATGTTAGGAGGATTTTATAATGAATTATAATAAGTTAAGATCTGAATGGAAAGAAAGAATTGAAGAATATCAAAAAAGTGGATTATCAAAATCAAAATGGTGTAGGGAAAATGGGTATAAATTACATCAACTTCTATATTGGATTAAAAAGAATAATCAAAATGAAAATCAAGCACAAGAAATTAATTGGATACCCATTCCTGTTAATCATGAAATGGTTGAAATGAATGAAGAAAAATGTATAACGATTAAAATAGGAAAATGCAATATAAAGGTTGAACCAGGGTTCAATGGGAATCATTTAAAAGATGTGGTAAAGGTGTTATCAGAATTATGATTAAACTCAAGGATGTAAAAACAGTTTATTTCGCGACAGGATATACTGATTTAAGAAAATCAATTGATGGACTATCTCTTATTGTAAAAAAACAGTTTGATTTAGATCCATTTTCAAATAACTTATTTGTTTTCTGTAATAAAAGTAGACAAATTTTAAAAATTTTACATTGGGATTATAATGGTTTTTGGATATATAAAAAACGATTAGAAAGTGGTAAATTTAATTGGCCTAAAAGTGAACAGGAGATTACAAGTTCGTCTTTAAAAGAATTTTATTGGTTTTTAGATGGTTATGAAATACGTAATGGAAAGGCCTTTAAAGAGGTTAAGCAAAGGGGGATTATATAGTCCCTTTTCTTTATATAATTAGACTTTTTTCTCATTTTATGGTAAAATAAAGTATCGAAAAAAGGTAAGAAAAGCAATGAAAAAAGTAGACTTAAATAAACTAACTAAAGAAGAATTAATTGAATATATCTCATCACAAGATTCTAAAATAGTAGAACTTCAAAATAAAGTGAAAAATTATGAAGAGTTCTTTAAATTATATCAACAAAAGCGTTTTGGATCTTCTAGCGAGAAAATTGATCCTAATCAACAAAGTCTAGAATTATTTAATGAAGCTGAAAAGGAATCAAATTTAAATCGCGAAGAACCTAAACTTGAAAAAATTACCTATACTAGAAATAAAAAAGGACGAAAAAAAGTACTGATTATTTAAAAACTCTTCCTGTTGAAGAAATACATTATTATCCTGAAGAAAAAGATTGTCCACAATGTGGTTTTCTACTTCATGAAATGAGTACTGAAGAAAGAACTGAAATTGTAGTTATTCCGCCTAAAGTAAAAATCAAGAAACATATCCGTCATATAGTATCCTGTCGATTATGTGAGAAAAGTGAAATTAGAACGCCTATAATAAAAGCTAATATGCCTTATCCTGCAATACCAGGAAGCTTAGCTTCATCATCTTTAATTGCGTATATAATGGATCAAAAATATACAAATGGGTTACCTCTTTACAGACAAGAGAAACAATTTGAAAGATTGGGAATATTTTTACCGCGACAAAATCTTTCTAACTGGGTAATTAAAGGTGCTGCTTGGTTGGAAATCTTATATAATCGTATGCATAAATTATTACTTCAAAAAGATATCCTACATGCAGATGAGACAACTACCCAAGTATTGAAGGAAAACGGGAGAGAAGCAAAATCAAAGTCCTACATGTGGCTTTATCGAACAGGTTCAGAGGGGAAAGCAATTGTTTTATATGATTATCAGACGACAAGAGCAGGTAAACATCCCGAAGAGTTTCTTGAAGGATTTAAAGGATATCTTCAGGTGGATGCATATACTGGATATCATAATATTCCTAATGTAATACTTGTTGGGTGCTGGGCACATGCGAGGAGAGGATTTGCCGAAATAGTAAAAGCTCTATCGAGTGATGATGTGTCCATTGCGAAAGAGGGATTAACTTTCTGTAATCAGTTATACTCAATTGAGCATAAAATAATGGACTTAACACCTGAAGAAAAGTATGAAATAAGAAATAATGACAGTCGAGAGATTTTGGATGATTTTTTAGTATGGCTTAAAAATCAAGCAGAAGAAATTTTACCTAATTGTAAACTTGGTAAAGCTATTAAATATTGTCTCAATCAATGGGATAATCTTGGAAGATACCTACTTGATGGGAGATTAGAAATTGATAATAATAGAGCTGAAAGATCAATTAAACCTTTCGTGATTGGAAGAAAAAACTGGTTATTCTCTAATACTCCTAAAGGAGCAAAATCAAGTGCCATCATATATAGTGTTATTGAAACCGCGAAGGAGAATAATATAAAACCAATTGAATATCTAACCTATTTATTTGATAGATTACCAAATGTAGATTTGAATGATGAACAAATTCTAGACACATTATTACCTTGGTCAGATGAACTCCCTAAAAATTGTAAATTGAACACATAAAAAAATCCCTCATTTTAGTAAATGAGGATTTTTTATGTGTGTTATATTTGACGGTTCTTTCCAAAGTTATTGGATTTATAGTAAAAATTAATAGTAGACTTTATTTGCCTACTTTACTTAAATCTATCATTTTAATGATTCCAATAATAATACTTTAGACCTCAGTAGATCAAATTTATTTCTGCCATACATAATCCTTTTTATAGATTTTAGTTTATTAACACTTCCTTCTGCTAAACCGTTATTATAACTATACTTTATGGCATTTTCTACGGCATCTTGGTCATTTTGTATACCATTAATGAAACTATCAATTTCCTGAATTTCAGATTCTCTTGCCCGTTTAATCCATTTACTTAAACTGTCTTCTGTATCTTCAAGTAACAAAAGTCTGAATTCTTTTAGTCTTTCAAAGAGTACTTTTATGTCTGGATATTTTTTGAAAAATTCATTCAATTGATTCTCCGTGATCCCTTTTACCTTTTCAAGTGGTTTATATAATAATTTATTGATCAAACGTTTGTCTAAAAATTCTGTAGGTTCTTTTGTAGACGAGGTGTCTTTAGCTAAACGCTTTTCTTTTGAGATAAAAAATCTCAATCCATCTACAGTTCCTGTGTATCCTTTTTCCCTTATATGTTCTGTAATCTTCTTATATGTTATCCCATTAGCACGCATATCAATAACTTCATCTCTAAATGGCATTAGTTTACCATTTCGGCCTGTTCCATATTGTCCGTGCACAGGATTGAATTCACCTTTGAGATAAGTATCAATGCTTGTAGTGCTATATCCTGTTTTCTTTGATATGTCTCTTTTTGTATACCCTTTATTCCATAATTCTAGCACCTTATTTCTTTTCTGTTCCACTTTCGAAATGGCGTTGATGTGCTCTTTTCCACGTACAGTTATTTTCTCTTTAGGTATATCTTCTTCCTTCATTTTTATATATTTAGCAACTGTTGTTGGTGAAACACCTAACTTATTTCCAATCGTATCATAGCTATTTCCTTCCTTTGCATATAAACGCCTGGCTTCAATAATTTTTTCTCTACGGCTTAAACCACAAAGATAATCATAACGTTTCTTTCCATCTTGTGATATGAGTGGTATTTCAATGCGACCTGTAATTATTCGTTTCATATACTTTGATATGGATTTCACTAAATTTTTAACTAAATGAAAACGATCACTTACCTGAGTGGCTTTAGGATGAGCGTCTGCAATAGCCGAGCGATAAGTTGTTGAGCCGTCACGTGAGACGAGTTTAATATTTGGAAACGTAGTAAGCCATTCCGTAACTTTCATACTATCTCTTGATTCTAATAAGTCTATAATACATTTAGTTTCAATATCTACCATAATTGTTCCATATGATTTTCTCTTTTTTATCGCAAAGTCATCTATACAGACATATTTAACTTCACTCTTGTTTATGACTAGAGTTTTTTTTTAGGTAATTACAAATTGAGCTTTTCTTGATTTCAACGGTCGTATCTGAAAGGTATTTTGCCGCCGATATAGAACTTTGAGTCAAAGAAACTCGTATAATTTCATCAATTAATCTTTTCGTTTTCTTGCCTTTTTGATCAATAAAACCAAAGCTTTCTGAAAATGTATACTTCTTACAATTTGGATTTGTACAGAACATATTTTTATTTTTTAGTGCAATAACAACTTTTTTCCCCTGTAATGGCAAGTCCTGAAAGCTTTTATTGTATCTAGAATGTACTTTTGTACTTTCCTCTCCGCATAGAGGACATGGGAGTGACTCCTTATTTGATTTTACATTAATGTATAAAGTATCATCAATTAACTCATGTGATATGTAATCAAGACTTTCGTCAAGCATTTTAATTATTTCGTCCATAAGGTACCTCCACTTTTGATACCTTTATTATAACATATTTTTACATAAAATTCCAATAACTTTGGAAAGAACCTATTTGACGCTTACTTTGTAAGTAAAGGATATCCACAATAAAAAATATTGAAAAACTCATGATACACTTTTTTAGTGTAATTTCATGAGTTTTCATACTTTATATATATGTAATTTAAAAATTAAATAATCATAAAATAAAATTTTTTATGTAATATCCCTTTTTGTCAGAATTCTCATTGATAAAAATAAACAAATAATGCTTATAAATAACCAAAATAAGATTAAAATATTTGAGCTAAGATATGAATAAATAGCTGCATCTTTCATAAGAGATGATTTTAATAAAACAGACATGTCATTATCAGTAATTTTCTTAATATCGAATATTCCAATAAAAGTACCCATCACAGTTTGTAATGTAGGTGAAATACTAATATTACTTTTACTAATAAAATGATAATATATTAAACTAAAATGATAATTTAAATCATAGAGATATAGATTATATTTTTCATAATATGATGTTAAAAAGTTTTTAAATAATGGAATAATTAAAAAAACAATCACTATAAAGAAAGTCATGCTAATGGTCGCAAATATTTTTGACTTAATTAATAAAGATAATAAGATTGCGATATTAGAAAAAATAAATCCCATTATCAATATATGTTGAATTAAAAAAGGAATAGATTCAATTAATTTATTTAAAATATTTTTATCCATATCTGAAATCAAAGATAAGATACTTATATTTTCATATATACTTAATATTCCTAATAATACAACAACAAAATATAAAGCTAACCACTTATATAATACTATTTGAAATCGTGATATTTTCATAGATACTAAAAGTCCTAAAGTCCCCTCAGTAATTTCATTCGCTATTAAACTAATCCCTTTTGCGCTTATAACAATTAAAAATGGTATTCCTAACCCCCACATAAAAACTAATATATAATATATTCCTATTGTAAAATCTAATTGAGATTGAAAAGCCATATCTTTACCATATATCTCATTTTTTAAAACAAACCCTAATATAATAGGTAATATTGACATTATTACGATAAAAATAAGTGTAGATTTCCATTTTAGTAAGCTTCTAAATGTATTAATAAAAATTGTCATCATTTCCTCCTATTTATTTTTTTGGTCATAAATATTTTTATATATTTCATCAAGTGAGATTTCTTCTTGATTAAACTTTAATAAACGTATTTTATAATTTGATAATATCGGAGGAACTACACTTTCTAACTTATATTTATTCACATTATCAACATTTACAATGACATATCCTTTATCATTTTCTTCAATAGAATTAATAAATGAATGACAATACTTATCTAAATAATATTTAAATACCTTATTATTAGATGTATCTATTGTATATTGACCTTTATTAAATTTATTTTTTACAGTATTTAAGTTACCACTTAAAACAATTTCACCTTTACGAATTAATGTAACCTCATCAACTAAAGTTTCTAATTCAGATAAAATATGTGAACTAATGAATATACTAAGATCATTTTCACTAATTAATTTTCTAAGTATATCTATTATTTGAATTCTTGCCGTTGGGTCTAAATTTGCGGTTGGTTCATCAAGTATCAATACTTTAGGATCATTTATTAAAGCTTGAGCAACCGTTACTTTCTTCTTCATACCTGATGAAAATGTTATTGGTTTCCTGTTAATAGCATCATTTAAATCAAAATAATCAATTAAATCATATGCTTTATTAATTGCTTTTCTTCTTCTTAATCCTTTTATTTGTCCAATGTACACTAAATATTCAATCGTTGTCATATTATCATAAAACAAGGATTCTGCAGGTGCATAGCCTATTAGAGAACGTCCTCTTTTAGTTCCAATTCCATATTTATCAATCAATCCAATACCTTGACTTGGATAAATTGCTCCAGTTAACATTTTAATTGTTGTTGTTTTTCCAGCGCCATTGGGACCTATAAATCCATGAATTTTATTTTTTGATATTTTTAAATTTAAATCTTTAACAGCAACAAAGTTCCCAAATTTTTTAGTTAATTTTTTGGTTTGAATTATGTATTCAATCATATTAATGCCCCCTCTTTCTATATCTAAAGAATTTAACTGGAAGCACAAATACAACAAATAAGGATGATACTGAATACAAATAAAACATATAATTATTTGAATTATCTAAATCAACTTTAACATGGAAATTCGTGATTAACTCAGTTCCATTTTCTAAAACCGACCCAATTCCTACATTATTTAAGCCATCTTTCAAAAAAACATTCACTTCATTTTTGGATGTAATTTCAACTAATCTATTATCAACATATATTCTGTAAAAAACAGCACTAATATCTTTATCCCAATTTATGTTTATATTAGATTGTTTATATACCGTATTTTCATCAATATTTATTTTAATTTTAGAATTTAGATCCAAAGTATTTGATATAAAATTTTCTTCATTTTTCTTATTAAATAAATTATATAAAACAAAACTATCTTCAATATAATAATTTAAAATTCTACCATTTATATTTAATAGATTTTGAGTATCGTAAAAATCATTTATGTTAAACATACTTGTAACCATATTTTCATTTTGATTAAAAGTTAAAAACATAAATTGATTATCGTCATATGTAAAAGTATCTATAAAAGCACCAGGTGCTCCAATTTTAGAATCTTTCATCTCCTCCCTTTCAGTAAATCGAACACTTATAGGAATTACTTTAACAACTTTTGTATCATCATTAACATTATAAACTTGAAAGTAATTATCACCCCATCTATCTACTAAAACAACAACATCTTTTATTCCATCACCTGTTATATCATCTACTATTTCTAATGGTTTATATTTTGAATTACTTGTAATTTCATTTCCTTCATAAAAGACTTTATGAAATAATACATTATCTTCTTCATTAATACTTGTATATGGGTCGACAATTTTACAAACACTTTGCCAATTCCCTTCACCATCTTCTTGACTACTAGTAACTATTATTTCAAATTTATTATCATCATTTAAGTCTATATAAGTAGGGTACAATGTAAAATCCCATCCTATATTAATTTTTCCAATTGTCCCATCGCTATATAATATTAATGCTTCATTAAAATCATTATTATTTATTCTTAAAACAAAATCTTTATACCCATCATTATCAAAATCAATATTGTTTTTTATACTTTGACCATCATTCCAGAAATTAAAATTTTCTAAAGAAACTTCTTTTTCTATTGAAGTAGTCAATTGATCATCAAATGAGAGGATTTCAATTTTATTTTCACTCATAACATATAATTTTTTTTCATTTTCATTAAAGATAGGAAATGCATAGGAAAACCATTGATTTTCTAAGTTAATAATGGAATTTAAATTATCCTTTATTATTACATCATTAAAATCTTTACTATTTAAAATAAAGAAATTACCATTTTCTAAAACGATTAATAGATCCAATGTATTATCATTATTAAAATCCGAGCAAGTTGTTAAAGCATGTATTTTATTATAATCATAGTCTTTTGGTTGATTTTCTATATCACTTGGTAACTGATAAGTTTCAATTGTTAATTTATCTGTATAATTAATCTTATATAATTCATATTTATTAGTAATGAAAATAAATCCATCATTAATTAAATAAAAATTAAAATAATCATCTATGTTATCTAAATTATATTTCCAAATTACATTCCCTACTTTATCTGTACATTCAACTGCACTGTAATTTTTTATTACTCTATTATTAATATCATATTGATAATAGAGTTTATAAATATAATCATTATTAACTATCGTATCATATCCATTAAAACTAGTAATTTTATTTACAACACTTGGATTAGTATTATCACTAATATCAAGTTTACTTATATCATGATCACTTACAATCAATGTATCATTTTTTAATATTGAATATATAGGATTACTTTCTTTATTTGAGTTACTTCCTAAATTAATTTCTTTAACATTATTATGATTATTAATACTAAAAATATTGATTTTTTTTCCATCAAAAAAACTTATAGATCCATTATTATAATAATTAATATCCAGTAATTGCTTCCCGCTATATTCTTCTTGCCAAATGATGTCTAATGTTTTTCCATCAACTAAATACATTTCTGGAGTTAGCCCACTATAATTAGCATATTGATTGTTTTCAAATATTGTAACTAATATATCACTATCATTCACTTTTTTTGAATTGATAATTTGATATGCACTTTTACCATTAGTTACTAATTCACTATAATCTTTGGCTTTATTTCCTTCTAAATATATTTGAAACGCTAAAATATTTGGTATATTTTCTAAAATACTCTTCTCTTTTAATATCTGACCATTATTAGGATTTACTTGATAGAGATAGCCATCTTCCCCAGTAGCAATCAAATTTGAATTAACATACATTAAATCCCATATATTTAGTTTAGTAGTTCCAATAACTTTATCATTTCTTTTTACTTTATATGATTTCGCAATCTTTTTTTCCCATAGTTTTTCTCCATCTTTTCCATTAAGACCAATTACATTAGACGGTTGTACACTGATTGCGATATCATCTTTATTATCACTATTAATATCACTCATATAAGATACAGCCCAAATATTGTCTTCATGTTTATAAACCCAGTTTTGTTTTCCTGTTTTTATGTTAAGACTATACAAATTATATCCTGAAACTAGTAATATGCTATCTTCATTTAGATCATAATCAAAAATAGGCATTTTCTTTTCAATTTTAATACTTTCATTATTATATCCTGTCGTAATCGCAGTGAATGACCAAATTTTTTCTAATGAATCCATACTATAAACGATAACACTTGGTAAATTATCGTCATCAATAAAAATTACTAGATCTTTATTTGGACTTTTAGAATCTTCAATATTATTAATTAAAAAGAATTCTGAAATATCTCCTTCAATTTTAATATACTTCTCTACTTTAAAAGTTTCAGGATTTATTAAGTAGATACCAGAATTAGTTGATACAAATAAATACTCTGAATTATCATTTATATATTCTAATTTCATATTATTTACTTGTCCAAGTATATGATTATCGCTAATAATCTGAGCATTAACTTTACTACACAAAAACAAGTTGAAAATAATAACTAAAACTAAAATGTTAAATAATAGTGCTATAAATTTTTTCATCATTTCACCTCTTATTTTCTACATAATATACCATAATTTGACAATCTTCAAGATATTTCTAATATCAAAATAATTTCCTTAACTTTACCCAAGTAAAAAAGACAACTCATACGAGCTGTCATCTTTATTTATTAACACTAATAAATTGATTAATATTTAAAGTTGGCAGATATAATGGTGGTAAATTAGAAGTCATGGTGATTGTTGATACAATTGATCTTATATAAGGATAAAGAATATCTAATAATTTTTGTTCTAACATCTCTCTCTTCTTATCTTCATCTATATTGATATGATTGTATTGAAACACACCCGTAACAACTAAGGATAAACTAAAAGGATAGTTCTTTGTTACTGCATCTTCAAATAACTTCGCATTTACATTTAGTTTAACTTTATTATTTTCTAAATAAGTTGTGTTTTTAGAAAATTTCATATTCAAGTTAATTTTTTCACTCTTAAAGTTATCATTTCTTAAAAAATTCATTTCTCTTACAAAATAGCCTAAAAATTGAATTTTAGTTTCTTCAATTTTATCCATTACCTTCCCTCCAGTGCACAATAATTAATACTCTTATTATACAACATTTTACCAATTTACTTAAGTGCTTATATAAATATATTTATAATCATTCCTTATTCATTTTTGGTTGTATCAGCTGTTTCTGAATCTCTTTGAATTCTTGTACCAGTACCATTCGTTAAAACATAATCAATAAAGTACTCTACTTTATCTTTTCCAATAAAAAATGTTTTTCCTGTATTAAGAATATTTGTCTGTAAATAACCCGCATCATTAACCGCAAGAGAAATATTTTTATGACCGACATTTTTCACATCAATAGATATACCCATTTTAGTAGCACCATAATATGTATCACCCTCATTTTTAAGCGAAGTATCAGATAGGAGTATATCCCAAATCACCGATGTATCGGATAATGTATATTCCATTTGAATATAGTTACCATTTTCTAAAATACCATCTTTCCAATAACTATAATAAATTTTATTAAAACCAAGATTTTTATGCAAATTTAAATCATCTATTAGATTTCCAAGACTTTCAGGATTATAACTATTATTTATATAAGAATAATACCCTTCATATTCATCGAATTTAACCGCAACAACAGCATTTGATGCGATTGATTTTATTGAATATACTGAACAATTTATTGTATACTCCTTGTCATTATATACATCATAACCACTTGCGGTTGTCTCCCCTAATAAATTAACAATTTCGGAGTTGTTTATTTCACTTATCGCAGATGTATATCTAGAATTGTTATACTCAATTTCACCATATTTCTCTTCAATACTCAAATCATCCCAATGAGGTACTATATAAATTTCTTCTGTAGTTGTTGCGATAAGATTATATCGATGATTTATGGTACCACCACTTAATACTAATATAAAAACAAATAATAATATAAATACGATAGGCGTTAATCTTTTTATCCAAATACATTTTTGATATTTATCTTTATTAATCATTATTGTTTGATTAACGCATATCTCTTTTATAGACTCAATATCTGGCATATTCATACTAACCGCTTTAGTGATTATATCTTTTTCTTTCAATTGATAGACCACCTTTCACGTAACTCTTTAAGTGTCCGATATAGTTTATTCTTGACATTTGACTCATTTAAACGAAGTAACTTTGCAATCTCTCGTATGGATAAATTGAAATAGTAAAACAGATAAAATATCTTCTTTACATCCTCACTCTTTTTTGAAAGAAACTCATTCACTTGTTCCACTAAATCTTTTTCACATATAGTATCCTCTATCATAAACGAATCAGCTTTCAAATCTGTGATATTAAACGCTTTATCTTTCTCACTAAGTGAAACCATCATTTTCAACCGATCAAGAATTGAATAATAACGATAAATCTTTTGCTTCGCTATCTTCAAAACAAATGCTTCATAGTTTTTAATATAGTTCACGCCTCGTTTTATCAACACAGAATAAAGTTCCATATAAGTTTCCTGAAAAATATCGCTAATATCAGCAGTATTATTACATTTTGTTGTGATGTAAATTAATACCTTCCTATTTGTGGAGTCGTATATATCATTGAAAAGGTTTGTAACATTTTGGTCGACCATAACTTACCACCTTTCACTATATAAGCGTAGAGAAAGTTAAATATAGTTTCAAAAAAATTTAAATATATTAAGTTTAATTGAAAAGGTTTCATTTTTTTCTATAAACCAAAAAACTCACTTCATTGAGTATACTATACAACTTGAAGTAAGTTTTATCAATCATATTTAAATATTTAATAAAAATGTTATAAATTCACATAAAAAATGGATTATGAAATATTAAGTCCTTCTACATTACATCTAATTTTATATAAATATTCAATTATATCCACATTATTGTCTATTTTTCTTTCATACTCAATAAAGTTCTTTTCCCAATCCTTCTGTCAAAAATCAATAATATATTTATTATCAAATCATTTGATTTTAAGGATTTCTCTATTGAACTATCGAAGTATTCTCTTAAAACTTCCATGAATTCAACTTGAGATACTAATCCTTCTTTACGATTTCCATAATAATCACTTTTTAATGTACACATATTAAAGATTTCTTTTCCATCTAAAGTTATATAAGTTCTTCCTATTCCATCTTGCATTCTATAATTTGAACAGTGAAACTGGATTCTTCCTTTTAATGAATCACATAAAAAACTTTCTAATTGTTTTTTGTTTTACTCCACATAATATCTCCTATTTACTATTATTGTAATAGATTTATCTCTTAGTTTAAAAATTATTTCAAAGTTCCTTACCGTTAATATTATATTCAAATTATCTAAAAAACTTTAGTATGTCTGACTAAGATAGGTTATAAAGAACTCTTTATATATAAGTAAAAACTATCAATTATTAATTTGTCTTAATTGTTTTCTTAGATAGTATAAAATAATTCAATAAAACGTAAAAAATCACCTATAAGTATAATATACTACTTTAGGTGATTTTAATCAATTATGTTTAGATTTTTTAATAGATGTAAGGTTATAAAAAAGATTGAACAAAATTTGATTTTGAGATAAGTTTTGATATAATTAAGCTAATTCGTCAACTTAAATACATATTCCAACATCATACATGAGCTACAATATATATTTATCTACGAGTCAAAACAGATGAAAATGGTAATTTTTCTGCTAGTAATATTCAGGTGACACAATGTACTACAAAACAGCCTTATACTCCATATTGATTTGGAGCAGTTATAAAAGAAACTGATTATAATTATGAAAATAACTGAAAATATCATTAACTGATTTTAATGGTGAAATTATTTCCTATTATGATTTAGGCAACCCTGTTTCAATTGGTTTGAATATTACAATAGAATGGGAAGGTAGACAGTTAACTAATTAATTCGCAATATCCAACGAGATATTACAAAAATAGTTGATAAATCAGGACGAGACTGGTGATATTTTATACCATAACATGTATGATATGCAAAGAATAATCCGGTTATGATGATTGATCCTAGTAGATATTGGCCTAAATTAAGTACAATATTTACTGCTGTAGCAGTAGTTGCTATTGTTGTGGTTTCAGCAGGAGCCGCTGCGCCAGTATTTGCTGCTGCTGGAGGTGGTACCTTAGCTACTACCACTGGAGCAGGGGCATTGAGTGTTCTTAGTGGCTCATTAGCTTTATCAGGAACGTCCCTTGTATTTGCACTTTCATCTAAGGCTATTGAAGACAGATAAATCAAATATCCAACCTGATAAAATTCACGCAGACACCCAAGGACAGTCTACACCAGTATTTGCACTAACATACCTGTTAGGGATAGAATTTATGCCTCGAATTAGAAAGTGGTAAGAATTGAAATTTTATAAAGCTGATAATAGCCTGACATATAATTATATAGAAGTCTTGTTCAAGGATGCAATCAATTGGAATCTTATAGAAACACATTATGAAGACTTATTTCAAGTTATTTTATCCATAAAGCTAGGTAAAATTCTTCCTTCAACACTTCTTAGAAAGCTAAATAACTACAATAGAAAAAACAAGTTATTTCAGGTATTTAGAGAACTCGGCAATGTTATAAGAACTATATATCTATTAGAATTTATATCAAACCTTCAATTAAGAGAAAAGATAACTGAAGATACTAAGAAGACAGAAGCCTATATTGGATTTTCAAAATGGTTCTTCTTTGGAGGTGAAGGCATCATGTGTGAAAATGATCCGGAAGAACAAAGTAAAATTATAAAATACAATGATTTACTGGCAAATACAGTAATACTACATAACGTAATTGACATAAGTGATGCTATAAGAAAGTTAATAAATGATGGTATACCAGTACAAGAAAAGATATTGAATCTTTGAACTGGAACGGAAACATCTTGTTCCAAAACATCACTACAACCGCTAAAATAGCCCCAAGTTGAATGACAACAAAAAACATTTCCTTGAACGATTCGCTCATATTGAACTGTAAAAACTCATCAACTAATAACATATGTCCTGTGCTGCTAGTAGGCAACCACTCCGTAATTCCCTCCACTATACCAGGATTTTATAAAATTTAATACCATTATTTCAAGTCTTCCTTTTTGAAATATGCAAATGTCGCAAAATATCCAATAGCAGATACCAAAATGATAATACTAATTGTTAATGGAATTGAGTATCCCGTACTTGCCATCTTACCTTTAATAAGAAAATATGTTGCTGTCCACGGATATAAAGCACCAATTTTTTGATTACAAAGGGCAGCACTTCCCATAACCATAACTGCCGCAATAATCATAGGTGCGGCCAATCCTTTTGTTCTTTCAGCTAAAAAAGCAAATGGAGAAATTGTTAGAAACATCAACACTCCTCCCAAGAGCAATTTCAAAAGCCATTGCAATGCAATTGTAATGTCAAAGCCCTCTAAACCGAAAATGGAATGATAAAGTGCAGACAATACGAGAATCCCTGTCCATGTGACAACAGTCAACATTATAATCCAAAGGAACAACGTGTAAAACTTCCCAACAATAAATTTCGTTCTTGAAACAGGCGCTGGCAGTATGGTTTTCAGAGTCTTTTCCGTATATTCCCGACTAAATAAATAGGCAGTAATAGCCACATAGACCATCATATTCATCAATAACATCACATAAAGCAGGCTGCTGTCGTATATATCACTCAAGGTAAAAATGCGTTCCGGATATTCAAAATGTGTTTGCAAGGCTTCTAAGAGCATCATAATCGGTGTAGCCAATGCTCCTATCATGCTGAGTGGGAGCATTTTTGAACGTTTTAGTTTTAACAACTCACAGTAAATTAAATTAAGCAATACCGCCACCCCCAATCAAATCAGAAAAGTAGTCTTCTAAGTTTTCTTCACTTATATTAACTTTTGTTACCAACAGACCATTTTCCACAAAAGTTCTATTGATATCACCATGGTTATGATTACATTCATAAATCCGAATTGTGTTGTCGTTGCACACAGTATAATCCGCAATATGATACTTGTTTTCCAGCAATTTCACAGCAGCGTTTATATCAGATACGTCAAATTCAATGTATGTGTGCTTGCGTTTATGCAATTCCGCCATATCAACTTCTTCGATTAAATGTCCTTTATGCATAACACCGACAATATCTGCAATTTGCTCGATTTCACTCAAAACATGACTTGAAATAAAAATAGTTGTTCCTTTTTTGCGACTTAATTCTAATAGAAACAAACGAATTTCAGATATGCCGATAGGATCAAGCCCATTAATCGGCTCATCAAGGATAAGCAATTCTGGTTCGTGCATAACAGCGGCTGCAATACCAAGACGTTGTTTCATTCCCAAAGAATAGTTTGAAAAGGGTTTACTGTATTCATTTTGAAGACCGACAACTTCCAGAGCACTGTGTATATCATCTTCTTTTCGTTGTCCTCGCAGACAACCCAAGAGCTGTAAATTTTCATAGGCGGTCAGATTTTCATAAAATCCCGGTGTTTCTATAATAGAGCCTATTTTACAAAAAAGCTTACTTGAATTTTCTCTGTAATCTGTTCCGAACAATCGGATTGTTCCTCCTGTCGGCTGAACAAGTTTCAGCATCATTTTCATTGCGGTGGTTTTTCCAGCACCGTTTCTACCGAGCAAACAATAGACTTTACCTTTCGGAACATGAATATTGATGTTATCAACAACAGTAGATGTTCCGTATTGTTTGGTGAGATTTTTTGTTTCAATGATATATTCCATATAAATCTTTCCTTTCGTTTTTTGCTGGTTGCCATCTGCTTACAACCACAGTGTTATTGTTAAGCCAAAAGCGGAAATAATCAAGAAACTTATCGTCACAACAGAAAAAAGCCCCGACACTTTTCGTGTCAGAGGCCTGTTTTCAAGGTGTTTATGAACTTTTTCACTTTATTTTGCTGCTCTTTATCAGAAGTACAATTTTTATCATAAAAAACATAAAAAGGAACGAGGTTACATAGGGCTGACGGGTCAGCACAAACAACATTATCGCTAAAGCATGTAAAATTACAGAACAGGTTTTGCTGATGTTTAAGCCTTTTTCGTTCTCAAAAAATTGTATGATTAGTTCTGCTATCCCCAATACCGACATCATAATTAACAATGCAAAATATAATGTGCGGGTCATTGCAGAAACATCATGATACGCAAATAGCGTCACCGAACGAATAAATTCACCGTCTAGTTGACCATAAAAGGGCAGGAAGATAAACACAATAGCCATCAAATCAAGTATACCATAAATCAAGCTTAACACCTCGCCCATATTGGAACGGTTTTCAGATGCTGCGAGGTTGATTAGTTCTTCGCCTGATAGCAAATCATCAATAGATACTGAAAAAAGTTTCGATATGCTTTTTAGCGATTCAATATTCGGGTAGCCTTTACCGCTTTCCCATTTGGAAATGGCAGTTCTGGAAACAAATAGTTGTTCAGCAAGCTGTTTCTGTGTCATATCCTTTTGTTTTCTAAACTGCTGTAGTTTCTCACAAAATTCCATATAATCCTCCCGTTAATCTTTTGTTTTCTTTCGCCCATCAACAGGCTTTTTTGCATCTTTAGGAATAAGCCACATACGGCTAAATCGAACAACACCTGATATCCTATTTTCTTCACAGAGCTTTTGTATACGCCTTTCAGAGATGCCCCATTTTATAGCAGCTTCTTGAACAGAAATGTAATCCATAAGCTAATCCGTCCTCTCTACACTCTTTCATCATAATTATATACGGCTAGCCGAATAATCGCAAGAAACTTTTTGTAAATATTTTGCTATATTTAGGTCATGTATATGATATGTGTATTCATTTAAATAAAGGAAAGTGAGCTGTACAATGTAATAGGGTGATATATTTATGAGAAAACCGACAGAAGTTTTTGACTTCATGACTTTCGGACAGGCGATAAAGGTAGCACGAAAAAGCAAGAGGATATATATACACGGGACAGACTGGGGGAGGAATTAGACCTTGCACTCCGTTATCTTGTTTCCATGGAAGGAAAATGGAGGATATTATTTTAATATAAACGATTCAGGAACAATAATTGAATAATAAATTTAAAGTAGCCAGATAACTAGCTACTTCAAAGTGTAGACAAAGTCTATTGAATTAACATATTAAAAAAGGTGAAACTTTCATTTAATAAAAGAATTTCACCTTTTTAATTGATTTTTCAAACTTATTTTAAGAAAATAACTTTTCACTAGTATTAAAATATCCTTCTTGAATCTAGAAGGGCTATCTTTTTCATATTCTGAGCAGAACTAAGTAGCCATGCCCAGTCTTGGTTCTTTGCTAAACCTCGAAAATAAGCATAATGGTATGCGTGATTTTGTTTAGAATCCGGGAAAGACCTTTCAACCGTACATGCTCGACGTCTATATAATCCTTTACCTTGAGGACTTAATCTTCTTTCACGGTTTCTTTTTCTATAGTCTTCATAGATGTGTCTTCTAATGACACGTTTCTTATATTTTTTTCCTATACATTCCTTCTTTAAAGGACAATTCTTACAATTATTTTTATCTGAATGGTATTCTACATAACCTTGTTTATTTACTGTTTTTGCTCTTTAGCGTAGCCCTTAGGACAAATATAACTATTTTTTCTACATCCCAAATAAACTTACTTTTGGGATAAATATCTTTGTTTCTAGGATATCTCCGGTAAGCTATAACACTAAACTTGTCATTATCTTCTAAATATTTCATAATATCATAATTAAAGTATCCTGAATCTAAAACTATTTGATTAAAATTAAAGACATTTTCTTCTATATATTTCAGTCTATCAATTAATAGAACACTGTCGTGTACATTACCATGAGTTACATAGGTATCGATGATGATATTATGTCTACCATCAACAGTTCGATGATAGCAATACTTAAATCCCTTTTCTTTTTCATCATGATAATAATATCCCGATTCTGGATCAGTTCGACTAACCTTAATCTTTTTGCCCTCTTTTTTATTCTTTAATACTAATTTTCTTTTTTTACCTAATTTTTCTCGCTGGAGATTTATCTCATCCTCAAATGATTGTTTTTTCTCATGGAGTACTTAAACCATTACTTCATCAAATTTTATCTTATTGCCATTCGCTTTAACATGAGTAGAATCAGTAAATATTTCTTCTCCATTCAAGAATACCATGACCTCTACCTTCGTGTATAAACTTTTCAATATTTACTATTCTTTTCCTCTTTGCCATAATAACTCACCTCGTTTAAATAATGGAAATAAATAATAAGTTATATTATATGAAAAAATCACCTAAAAATATAATTTACTCTTTAGGTGATTTTAATCATTTTGTCTAATCTTTTTTATAAACTTACAACTCAAAACTAATATTAAACTATTCTACTCTACGGTAACACTCTTAGCCAAATTTCTTGGTTTATCAATATCAAGATATCTATGAAGTGCTGCATAGTATGCTAATAATTGTGTTGGAATAATCGTCACAAGTGGTGTTAATAATGGATAGACATCATCGATAACGATTTGGTCTTTTTCAGCACTCATTGATTTTAATGAAATCATTAAGGTTTTCGCACCTCTTGCTTTGACTTCCTTAATATTTGAACGTGTATTTAAATTCGTATTTTCTTGTGAGATGATTGCGATAACCGGTGTATCTTCTTCAATTAAGGCGATTGTCCCATGTTTTAATTCACCTGATGCGAATCCTTCTGTTTGAATATAAGAAATCTCTTTTAATTTTAATGCTGCTTCAAGGGCTACATAATAATCCATTGTTCTACCAATATAGAAACAATTTCTTTTCGTAAATAACTCTTTCGCAAGATTATCAAATAATTCTTTATCATCACATAAGGTTTCAATCACATTAGCAACTAATGATAATTCATGTTTTAAATCAAATTTTTTCTCATCAGCTACTAAGTACGCTAAAATAGATAACACCGCGATTTGAGCTGAATAAGCTTTTGTTGAAGCTACCGCAATTTCTGGTCCTGCATGCAATAATAATTGATAATCTGTCTCACGATACAATGTTGAACCTTCAACATTTGTAATCGCTAATGATTTATAACCCATTGCTTTTATTCTAACAAGTGATGCTCTACTATCCGCTGTCTCACCTGATTGAGAAATAAATATAAACAATGGATTTTGACTAATTAAAGGCATATTATAAACAAATTCACTTGAAATATGAACTTCAACTGGAATTTGCGCTAATGTTTCAAATAATTGCTTGCCAATTAATCCGGCATGAAAACTTGTTCCCGCTGCGATAATATATAAACGATCAGCATTTCTGACCTCATTAATAATACATTCATCAATAAATAACTTTTCATCTTTTTCATATTCTTTAATAATACGTCTTAATACAAAAGGTTGTTCATCAATTTCTTTTAACATAAAATGAGAATAGGTTCCTTTTTCAATATCATTTGCATCTAACTTCGTTTCAAATGGTTCCCTTTCTATAAGCGCACCAGTAATCTCATATATTTCAATCTTATCTCTTGTAATTTTCGCATACTCTAAATCGTCTAATTCATAAAATAGGTTAGTCTCCTTTAACATCGCAATTGCATCAGATCCTACCATATTAAATCCCTCACCTTTACCAATTAATAAAGGTGATTTATTTTTAACTACATAAAAAGTATCAGGATCATCATTATCTATAATAGCTAATGCATAGGATCCATGTAACTGATTCATTAAATGTCTTAATGCAACATCAACTACCTGATATTTTCTAACATAATAACTGAGTAATTCAACAATTACTTCTGTATCAGTCTCACTTCTAAAAGGATGACCAACAAAATATTTCTCTCTTAATTCATCATCATTTTCTATAACACCATTATGAACCAAAACAAATCTGCCATCTAAACTTTGATGTGGATGAGAATTCACTTGATTCGGTACCCCATGGGTTGCCCAACGGGTATGACCTATCCCTAAAAAAGCTACTTCACTTCCAACAATCTGACGTAACTGCTCAATTCTTCCTTTTTCTTTATACACAGCAATCCCCTCATCCGTATATAAAGCAAGTCCCGCAGAATCATAACCACGGTATTCTAATGTTTGTAGACCCGTAAGTAAGATGTTTTTCACATCTTTTTTACCGATATATCCTACAATTCCACACACAAAAAATCGCTCCTTCCAATTATTTATTTAATGTGTGTGACACAACTTCATCCTGCTACTTTTTTGTCTCATTTGTTACCAAATGGTTTTGAAAATAACTTTTAGCGTAGATGGACACTAGAAGGCATCCGCCGAATCTTTCGATAACCTTCTCCTCGTCAACTTAAAATATTAAGTCCAGGCGCTTTTCTCTTATCTAAGTTGTGCCAACAAATACTACACATATATTTTATTATAAATAATAATACATGTGACTACTATTATACCATAAACCTATTAAATACTGTCTTAAACCACAATATTTTTTTATAATATTTATAGACAAATATTTCCATTTCCCTATATATACAAGTAAAATCTAATCTACTTTTTACGACGCTTTCTATAATTAAAATACGCTAAACAGGTTCCATTAGATGATACCATACAAGAACCTATTGGATTCGTAGGGTTACATTCTGATTGATATGAACGACAGTCGGTTGGCTTTTTAAAACCTAATATTACCTGCTTGCATAAACATTCTTTAATTTCTTCATTTTTATTAAGAAGTCGTAATTTGTATTTTTTGAAAGCATTATAAGCACTAAATTCTTCTTTTAATTGATAACTTGATTGATAAACATTCCCCAACCCAAAACAATAAGAATCCCTAATATCAAATACCTGATTGATTAAATTTAATGCTTTTTTATTTCCTAAAGGACGGACAAAATGACTATACAAATTGATAAAACTTGGTTTATCAACATGTCTTATAAGAAAATAAATTGCTGATAAAATATCATGTGCTTTAAACCCACAGATAGCACATGATAAAGAAAAATGATCTGTTATAAATTTAAAATAATCACTACCAGTAACTGATGCCACATGACCAGGAGCAATTATCCCATCTATTTTTTTATTTTCTACTAATAGTTTTCTTATAATGGGTTCCATCCGTTTTATAGATAATAGAAAAGATACATTGTCTATCTTTAACCTTTTCATTGTCTTCACAACAGATGATAAAACAGGTACAATTGTTTCAAAACCAACACCTAAAAAAACAATCTCATCCTTTTTATTTTGTTCAATGAATAAAAATAAATCCAGTGGTGATTTAATCAATTTTATTTTGTATCCATCTAGTAATAAATCATTTAAACTATTTTTACTCCCTCTTACTTTTAACATATCTTCATAAGTAACGATTGTTTTTTTACTTTTAGCTAGTGAAATAGCTAAATCTACTATTTGTGAACTAGTGATGCAAATAGGACATCCAGGACCTGAGACAAGATTAATCTTATCTGATAAGACAGACTCTAAGTCTATTCTTTTAATCACATTTGTGTGCTTTCCACATACATCCATTATATTTATTTTACGCTTCACATTTTGATTAATATAATCAATCAGTTTCCTTTCATCCATCAAAATCATCCTTTTCTAATTTATCACCAAATCATTTATTCTTCTTACGATCAATCATCGTAAATTTCGTATAGTGATAAGGGACTAGTAAAAATGCCTTCACCTTTTCAATCTTAACTAAAAGCATTGGCTTCTTTATTACTTCTATTAAAAATGAACAGATATTCTTTTTATCCCCTTCACAATCCAAAAGGACATAACCACTACATATTTTCACAAACCCTTTTAACTGATTTTTTATTGCTTGTTGATAAATCAATTGACTAAAGCTATCTCTTTGATCCACCCCATAAATTTTAAGCACATACCGTTTCATCTTAAACACCCTCAACAGTTTTCATTACTGTTTGTACATTAAATTTACTTTCATTAATCTTTATTTTTGTATTATAATTTACTAATTCAGGAATTTCTTCAATTAAATAATTAAGTAAACTCTGTTTATTCACTTGTGAATTGACTTGAATTTCTACTTCAAAATAGGTAATTACCCCTATTTGATTTTCTTTACACATTTCAAATAAGGTGTCAGCGATTTTTTTAAATAAGATATCTTGCATAATCATTCACCTCATAAATTATTCTTAATTATATATACTTAAAATTTTTTTCTATTATTACAAAATAAAAAAGAATTTACATAATCTGTAAACTCTTTTTGATAATTTAAGCACATTTCTTTAATTCTGAATGATGAAATAATTGTAACGCTTCATCATATAGTGAATATAAACTGATATACCCATTTGAAGATTTTAAGGTTGCTTTACGATTTTTTAATATATTATGAACTTCATGCGGAAAATCTTCAAAATTTAAAAGTGACCATTTTAATTTTTTTATTATTTTTGCTTTTTTATATCCTATAACACCGAATATAAAATAAACAATGAATATTCCTAATAAGTTCCATATTAGCGTTGGATTATAATGAAAAAAAATACTTTCAATGATGTACCAGCATATTAAAGATTTCCCCAGTATAAGTATAAATGAAAAAGCAATTAAACTATGTATTTCGTTTTTAAGGATTTTTCTTAATTTTGATTTAAATAACATAATAAACTCCCAAATAACCTTATTTATTTAACTATAATTATAAAAGAAAAGAATTATAATTTCAATATTCAAATTCAATTTATCCAAATAAATACATTAATATTATGTTATTTCACTCGATTTAAGCCACTGGACTTTCTAAATTTATATTTGTCCATCGTCCACATTTATCTCCCCATCTTGCTGCTAATAAATCATCTTTATAGATTCCTACTACCTCACAAGCATTTGGGCAATGTTGACATTCAAATCCTTTTACCTGAAAATCGATATCAGCGATATCAAAACCTAAAAAGTTAGTTTGATGTTTTCTTTGAGCTTCCCTTTGAGCTAAAATCGCAGCACCTAGTGCCCCCATAACATTATAATGTTCAGGAACATAAACTTCGCATCCTAATGCCCTTTCAAAAGCTTTTTTGATACCTTTATTCGCTGCTACCCCACCTTGAAACACAACAGGAGATAAAATTTCCTTCCCTTTTCCAACATTATTTAAATAATTACGAACTAATGCTTCACACAACCCATTAATAATATCTTCTTGACTATAACCAAGTTGTTGTTTATGAATCATATCTGATTCGGCAAACACAGCGCATCTTCCAGCGATTCTTACAGGTGTCTGTGACTTTAAAGCCAAATCTCCAAATGCTTCAATTGGAACACCTAAACGTGCTGCTTGTCGGTCTAAAAAAGAACCAGTACCAGCTGCACATACCGTATTCATCGCAAAATCACAAACAACATGATTTCTTAAAATAATGATTTTTGAATCTTGTCCACCAATCTCTAAAATTGTCTTTACATCAGGTACATAGGTTGAACTCGCAACTGCATGGGATGTAATCTCATTTTTAACAACATCACCACCTACCATAAAACTTGCCAAAGTACGCCCACTTCCAGTGGTTCCAACTCCCATAATCTGAATATCATCAGCATATTGTTCTCTTATATTGTTTAAACCTTCTTTTAAGACCTTGATGGGGTTTCCCATCGTCCGTAGATATAATTTTTCAATGATTTCTTTATTTTCATTTACTAAAACGATATTGGTACTAACAGAACCAACATCAATACCAAGAAAAACTTTTTCCTTCATTTTTCATTTCTCTCCTTTTTTGTATTAAATCAACAAAGGCTTCAAGGCGTGTAATATAACCACCTTCACCTGTCATTTCATCTAATACTAATGTCATTATCGGAATATTTTGTTCTTTCTCAATGGTTGGTAAAATACTTTGAACAACGATCTCTGGCATACAAGTAAATGGCAATAAATGAATAACACCATCATAATCATTTTTAACTGCCCGCATGATATTTCCAATTGAATTAATCGCATGTCCACCTATCGGTATATCTAAGTATTTACTAGCTGCTTTATATATCTTTTTCTTCTGTGAACGCATAAATGGGATAAAGTCAAGTTGTTCACGAACAAACTCGCTAGCTGATGTTGTTCGAATAGCCTCTATCCCCATATTTCCTA
Source organism: Mycoplasmatota bacterium (assembly GCA_018394295.1). Classification (NCBI taxonomy): domain Bacteria; kingdom Bacillati; phylum Mycoplasmatota; species Mycoplasmatota bacterium. The sequence goes on along the minus strand of CP074573.1, from coordinate 609,824 downwards.
ATTTTCTTTCAATATTAAGATTAATATAATTTTCTAGAATCGTATAAATTTCTCCTACAATCGCTACTTTTAAACAGGGTTTCTTATAATCAACCTCAATTTCTTTTAACTGTAGATGATATTTTTTTATCACATGCATTACTTCTTTATATCCATAAGAAGTTCTAATATCATTTTCAAACTGAGCCCAAATATAATCCACTTCCCCCTTATTTAATTCTCTAGGTCTTAACTTATTAGTAAGTTCATAAAGTGTATCAACTTCATCTAGAACTTTTAATCCTTTTTTAATCGTACGTATGATTTTTATATAACTATTTTGAGGAGAAGCTTCTTTTAATCGTTGTGAGAATTCTCTTAACCCCTCATAATTACTAAATCGATCAGCCGTTAGAAATTCAACATCATGGCCCATATCATGAATTATTTCTCTTTGTAAAGCATGGAAGATACCAAAACGACATGGTCCACATCCCGTTAACATAAATACTGTATCTGCGCCCTTTTCAATGCCTTCTAAAATATTTCCAGTAATTATTTTAAAAGGAACACAAATAGCCTCCGGTGAGCACTTTACCCCTAATTCTAAGGCTCTTTTATTACTTTTCGGTGGTAATATTACCTCTATATTTAGTTCATCTAATATCATTTTAATGGGAATAAACGTAGTTCCCATGTGTGGAAAGGTGATTTTCATTTTGATTCCTCCATTTCAACATGTCAATAAATGCTTCTAGGCGGGTATTAAATCCCGCTTCTCCACTATGTTCATCAATTATTAAAAGCATAAAAGGAATATCACTTTCTCTTCTTATTTTCCTTTCAACTGTTTCAGCAACAACAGAATCAATACCACATCCAAATGAAGAAATATAAATGACACCATCAACCACATTTTTTTCCATCATATAAAGACAAGCACCAATCATTTGTCTAAAAAATAACCAAAATAGTTTCCCATGATATTTTAAGGCATATTCATTAATTATTTCTTCATCAATCATATCTGGAGTTATAAACTGATAACCCTCATCTAATAATTTATTTTTTATATTCATATTTAGATAATCATCATCTAAAACATAAGGATGTCCCATTAACAAAATATTTTTATTACTACCTGACCATTTATTCTTTTGATTTTTTTTGTGTGTTAGATAATTATCTTGTGCAGAATGATAAGCCTTTATTATTTTCTTTTTATCTTTTGTGATAAAAGAACCAATTTCCATCATTGCCTCTTTCAGCTTATCTTTTTTCATTAAATCAATTTTTGTATTAATCATTTTCGGAAGGTCTTTCACTGAATACTTAACCATTTCTGGTAACCCACAAAATTTTGGGCAAATATATTCGTTTTTATAGACTCCCATAATTCTAGGAACAAATAAATAATCAACCTTTTTCTGTAAATTGATGACATGACCATTATATAATTTTACTGGAATACAAGCATCTTCTACGGTAGAAATTGTTCCATCATTTAATATTTTCTTATTTGTTTTAGGTGAAATAATAACATCAGTACCTAATTCATTAAAAAAAGAAATCCACATCGGTGAATATTCATAATATAATAATCCTCTAGGAATACCAATTTTTATACTCATACAAGGCCTCCGAAATAAATATCAACCATATATTATGTAATTTACAAACAATTATTCAACATTAACCAAAAATCTGTCAGTATACACTGACAGATTAGGGTCATCAATTAGAAGTCTTTATATAATTTATTTCTAAATAGAATTATTTATTTGTTTGTTGGTTTGGCATATTACTTTTTTTCAATTGTTTTGCTGTTTCTTGTGATTTCATTCTTGCTTCTTGACTCATTGCGCTTTGTCCCATTGCTCCTGTACCCATACCAAATTCAGTAGGAGAGGAAGCATTTGCTGAAGATGCGCTCTTATATTGTTTTTTTGCTGCGTCTGTTCCAATTTTAGCTTCAGCTGAGTATGCATTATACCCTTGTGAACCCATTGCTCCAGAACCTGCACCAAATTCAGCCATAAATTGTGAAGAACCTGCTTGGCCTTGATTAGCCATATTACTTTGGTTACGACTAGCTTGAGCTGCTGCTTGACTAGCTGCTTTAGCTTTTTTAGACATACCTGCCATATTTTGGTTTTGGTTATTTTTGTGCATTAATAATCCTCCTATTTGATTATATTGATGACATTTATATTTTTAACTTTTTTTAAGAAAGTATAATTTTTTTTAATTAGCTTTTTTTGACAATTACTTAAATAAGTCTCTTCTTTTCAAAAGTAAATAATTTTTTGAAAACTATTTTTTTCCAATATTTACAACAATCAATCTCAGATATAAAAAAATCTAGTAACCAATGATTACTAGATTTTTAATTAATTATAGAAATACTTAAAAATAAATAGTTTTTTTAACTAAAAAATGTTTCTGAACTTATATTACTTTTAGCTTGTTTAAATAAATTTAATAAATCATTACTTGTTAAAGATTGTTTTTCTTTACCATGTATATCAAGTAACGCTTTTCCTTTATCTAACATAATTAGACGGTTACCATAAGTTATGGCATCATTTAAATTATGCGTAATCATTAAGGTGGTAATTTCTTGTTTTTCAACTAAATTTTTAGTTAACTCTAAAATAATTTTTGCTGTTTCTGGGTCTAGCGCAGCTGTATGTTCATCTAATAAAAGTAACTGAGGCTTTGATAAAGTAGCCATTATAAGTGATAATGCTTGCTTTTGCCCACCTGATAATAAACCCACTTTTGTATTCAACTGATTTTCTAATCCTAAATTTAATGGTTTTAATAAAGATTTAAAATAATCTATATTTTTCTTTTTAACCGCATACCTTAATCCAAAACCTGTTCTTTTGGCTAAAATAATTGATAGATTTTCAATAATAGTTAAAGAAGGTGACGTTCCTAAAAGTGGTTTTTGAAAGACACGACTCATTTTTTTTGCTTTTTTATATGCTTTTAAATGAGTAATATCATCACCGTTTAAACTAATTACACCTTGATCAACACTTAATTCTCCAGAGATAAGATTTAGTAATGTCGATTTACCTGCACCATTACTACCAATAATCGTAATAAAATCATTTTTATCAACAGTTAATTTAAACTTATCAAAAACTTTTTTATCTTGAAAAGATTTACTAACATTTTTTAATTCTAACATTTTACATCACTTCCTTTTAAATTCGATTTAAAGTGATGAAGTCCGAGAATTAAAATGATTATAAGTGCTGTAATTAATTTAAAATCATTTGCGAGTAAACCAAGCTGTAAAGTATAGGCTTGTATTAGTTTATAAGTAATCGCCCCAAGTATAACGGCTGTTGTGTCCTTAATAAAAATAAACTTGAATTTAAAAAGTGCTTGCCCAATAATAACAGCTGCTAACCCAATAACAATGGTTCCTGCACCTGAATTAATATCGCTAAATCGTTGATATTGTGCTAAAAGCGAACCAGATAAAGCGACTAAACCATTCGAAATCATTAATCCAAATATTTTCATCTTACCAATATCAATTCCTAATGAAGTTATTAATTGTGGATTATCACCTGTTATTTTTAAAAGCATCCCTAATTTCGTTTTTAAAAATAAATCTAAAAGTAATTTAACAAGTAAAACAACTACCCCTAATATGATTAGTTTATTTTTAATCCAAAAGTGATTAAAAATAGTATCATATTGAAAAAAATTAATATTAGGACTATTCATTATTCGCAAATTAATTGAATATAAACTAATCATAATAAGAATTCCTGAAAGTAAGTGACTGATTTTTAAATAAACATGGATTATACCTGTTAGAAATCCCGCAATTAAACCGCTGAATACAGAAAAAACGGTTAATGTCAGTGGATCAAAATTTTTCGTTATTAACATCCCTGTTACACTTGCTCCTAAAACGATACTACCATCCACTGTTAAATCAGGAAAGTCTAAAATTTTATAAGTAATATAAACACCTAAAGCAAGTAAGGCAAATATGAATCCTTGTTCTAATACATTAATAATAATCATTAGTCTATTATCGTTGCTTGATCTAATAAATCTTGTGGAATAGTTAAACCAAGTGCTTTTACTGTATTCATATTTATAACTATTTCTGTTTCATTTAGACTCTCTACTGGAATATCATTTGGTACTTCACCATTTAATATACGAGCTGCCATTAAGCCAGTTTGAAATCCTAATTTATAATAGTCAATTCCACTAGTTAACAGTGCCCCATTTTCAACATGTGCCTTTTCACTTCCAATGACAGGAATTTGTTTCTCAATTGCTTTAGAAACAACAATAGGCATTGATGATGCAACTAAATTATCAGTTGGTATATATAAAACATCCACTTCTTTAAGTAATAGATCAAGTACATCCGCTAATTCTGTTGATGTTGTCACACCCTTAGAAACAATTGAAAGTCCTAATTTATCACTTTCGTCTTGAACTTGTGCAAGTTGAATGATTGAATTCGTTTCACCTAAACTATAGACAAATCCTATTCTCTTTGCTTCAGGAAGCAATTCCTTAATCAAAGCCAATTGTTTATCAATTGGTGCCATATCACTTGTACCTGTCACATTCCCTCCTGGATGATCTATTGATTCAACAAGTCCTGATTCAACAGGATCAGTAACTGCAGAAAATAAAATTGGAATTTTCACATCTTCTGCCACATTTTTAACTGCTTGAGCAGAAGGTGTTGCAATCGCCATAATTAAATCTACTTTCTTTGAGATTAAATCATTGGCAATAATATTAGTTGTTGCCACATCACCTTGGGCATTAGAAAAAATAAAATGAACTTTTTTATCATCAAATCCTTGACTAGCAAGTCCATCCATAAAACCTTTACGATTACTGTCTAAAGCAACATGACTTACATATTGTGTGATACCTATTCGAATTTTTCCATCAACTTTTGTACACCCTACCATTAATAATATAAAGAATGCACAAATACCAAAAATAACTACTTTTTTTCCTACCATTCTTCCATCCTCCATAAATTTCAAAAAATAAAAAACTCCTAATAGTTAGGAGTTTATTGTGCGACAAAAAACACGATTATAAACTACTATTCTACCATTCTACATTTTTATTCAGGAATTGAGCGATGTGCTAAACCAATAGAGACTTCATTTAAATGAAGTAAACCAATACTCATAAATATACAAACACTTAAATGTTCACCTAATCTAGCAATCCCTATTTTGCCACCTACATTTAAACCGGTTGCTCTACTTGCAACTTGCATAATAGCATCCCTTGTTGCCCCAGCAACAGCACCATCACTAACATGACATTCCTTTATGACATTTTTTCTTCTTGCGGCAATAACAGCGCGTTCTACAATTTTTGGAATTGAATCCAATAAATTACCACCAATATCAACCGCAACTGCTCTTACGCCTTCTTTTTTCAATAATTCAATTTTTTGATGTTCTTCTTCTCGAGAACTCGTCATTGCCACTAAAATAGCAGCCTTAGAAATCTCTAAACTACTTGATTTCATCTATATCACCATGCTTCTAACCTACAATATATTTTATAATAATCCTAAACTGTTAATCTGTCAACCTTTTTATGAAATATTCTAATGAATCACAAACTATAGGAAATACTAAAAAGTGACAAAGGAGGATCATAATGAAAAAATATCTATTCGTATTATTATGTCTATATCTCTTTCAATCTAATCATTTAACAGACGTTAAAGACGATATTCAAAAATTGATTTTTCCTAATCAGACGAACACTAAAGAAAATTCTAATAAACTTTATGAACAATTACTGTCACTAGAAGAAATATATAATGATAAATTAATGATAGCCCATGGAATAGATCCCATTGATTTAAAAGAAAAAAGTGCTGAAATCTTAGATTATGAAAAAAGAGAAGAATTTAGAAAAAATTATATTATGGAAAAAGCTGATTTAACAGAACAAGAATATCATGATATTTTTGTTCATCCACTTTCACAAATAACAAATACAAAAGAGACAACAATCAATGATATAAAAATAGCTTATGAAGAAATACAAGAAAAAATCGATAATTTAGAAAATTTAATAGAATTAATAAATCCCTAAGTATGATGGTTTCATCATACTTTTTTACATAAAAAAAGAACTCAGCTGAGTTCTTCTATATTCTATTAATATCAACACCCTGATAATAGTGATGGATGATTTGATCATAAGTATATCCTTCTTCTCCCATAAAATATGCACCGTATTGACTCATTCCCACTGAATGTCCCCAGCCACGTTGTTCAATGGTTACTTTTCCACCAGAAATCCTGATATCAAAATCTGTTGAACGTAATCCCAAACGACTTTTAACATAATTCCCAGAAAAGGATCTTCCTGATATATTAATGGTATTTACACTACCATTGGCCGTTCTAAATAACACATTAGCGTATAAGTTTGAGGAAGAAACACCTAATCTAGCGGCGAATTCGCTAGTTGTAAAGGTATTTACCCGATAAAAATAGGGTGATTTGGTATCCCAATGACTATCAACCGATTGTAAATAATCTAATTCTCCACCCCAAACATAAACAGGATTTTCTGTTTTTCCATTACTCGTTGAAAAGAATAAAGCATCAATAAAATCTCCATTATATTTAATCACTTCTCCTCTTGTATCATTAACCGCTTTTTCAACTTGTGGATAATAGGTATTATAATCATTTTCTCCCCATAATTGTCTTATTTGACTTTCATCCTTATAAACCTGATGACTATCGGTATCTGTTATAATTTTACCTTCTACAACCCGTTTCGCAGCATAAGTCCTAGCTGCAAGTGCTTGCGCTTTATACGAAGCATCATTAAAACCAGCACCTAATTCAGCAGCTACTACCCCAGTTACATACTCTTCTAGTGAAATATATTGAATTGTGCCATTATACCGCTTTATTGTTACAGTCATCTTAGTCTCAGATGGTATCTCCGTTATTGGAGGCGTTTCAGAAACATTTGGAATATATAACGTTTGACCTAGATAAATGGTATCACCTGATAAATTATTAATTGATTTTAACTCATCTACAGTTGTATTAAATCCTCTTGCAAGTCCCCACAATGAATCTCCTGGTTGAACGGTATAAGTATCAGGAGAGGCTGCTTGTATAACTTTCAATTCTTGACCTGGAAATATAGTTTCTGAAATATCATTCAATCGTTTTAAATCCTCAACACTCATACTATAATTTTTAGCGATATGCCATAAGGAATCACCAGATTTAACCGTATAAGTTCCAACCTCAGCATCAGGAATTAACAAAAGTTTTTGTCCTGGATGGATGGTATCACTGGTTAAATGATTATAAGATTTTAAATCAGAAATACTTAAACCACTTACTTGTGCTATTTTATATAAAGAATCATTTTCTGAAACAATATAAACACTACTTAATGCGGTTGTTTTATTAACAATAAGTGTTTGCCCTGGTTGAATGGTATCGGTAGTTAAATCATTCATCTCTTTTAGATCATCAACACTAATCCCATAATTATTTGCAATTCTCCATAAAGAATCACCAGGTTCTACAACATATGATTGATTATTTGCTTGAGTTAAAGAGGCTGCGCTTGCTCTATAATCTCCTCCAGGCGCAAAAGCTAGAGTCGCTACTAAAAGAGCCCCTGCCAATACTTTAACTACCTTCCCACTAAATTTAATATTATGTTTTTTAATATAATCTTGTATTTGTTCCTTTAAGTTTTTTTCACTCTCTTCCGCATTATCTCCTAATTCACTCGCAAATTCTTCTAAATTATTATCTAAGTAAACCACTAATACTTTTTCATTATTTTCAACGATAATTTTATGCTTAACAATCATCATGTTACCTCCTTTTTTCGTTTTATTATTTACCATTAATAGGAAAATAATACTTAATAATAAACGTAAAAAAGAAGGAATCTATTAATTAATTTCTAGGATTCTATCATCAATATAACGGATTAATGAGTAACAAACAATGTCAAAATGTTTTAACCAAAAACGTCTTGCCTTAAAATTGGTTGATTCAAAATCAACGGCAACACTTTCTAAATTATTATCTAATGCATAACGATTGGCTTCATTTAACAAAGCTTTAGCTATCCCTTGATTTTGATAAGCTTCTAGAACATGGGTTGTTGAAATTTTTAAAATTTTCTTATCATGAACAATGGTTGCAGAATTGCAACTATTAATCACTACTTTCATCATCCCTATAATTTTCTCTTTTTCAAAAGCGATTAATATTTTTGTTTTCACATCGGTTAACCACGTATTTAACATCTCACTGATATTCTTACCTTTATCTATATGTAAAAATGTTGGTGACCCTGACATATAACCATGATTTTCTTCTATGATATTGATTAATTTAGGTATATCGTCTAAACAAGCAAAACGAATCTTAATGTTTTGATTTCTTTCATTAATTAATTGTGCTTTTCTAATGGCATCAATAACTAATAAACCATGACCATTCCAATTTAGATTTTCTTTTAATTCCAGTTCATCACCTAAAATCGTGATTGCATGTGCCTTGCAACCCTTTTTAGATACTATCGAAAAAAATCTCTGATACATTTCATTAAAAATATTTACATCATTATTTAATGTAGCATGTGACCACTCTGGTGTATATATCCCTGAATGAGAGCTTTTAAATGAATCAATCAAAAACCCTGATAAATAACCTACAACATGATTATCCTTCACCGCGACAACTGTATCATAAGTAGAACTAATCTTCTCAATTTTAGGTTTAATCTCTTCAACCATCGAGTATTTATTTGGGAGCAATGGAATTTTTTTTACAACATTTTGATATTTTTTAATAAAAAGTTCTGTCATTTCCTCTAAATATATAGGGCTATATGGAATAATTTTTATCATGCATCCCCCTCCTTTTTTTGTAGTTGTTTCAAAGTAACATTATATAAATTTAAAACTTTTATATTAAATTTTTATAGATTTAATAAATCGTCACTTTTGTTTTTAATTTGTTCTTTTGATTTTAAGTATTTTATACCATTTCTCCAATGAATTGTTTCATCACCTACTAATTCTCCCACTAATAATGCTGAATTGGGATTATGCTTTAATACATTATTTAATACAGTTTTTTCACTAATATTTGCATAACAATAAAAACATAAATGTTTACATGTGTTGTTTGATCCAATATCAATACTTTCTACACAACCACAAGCTTTTCGTTGTCCTTTATCTTTGTTAAGCTTAGTTATTTTTTTATTCGTTATTTTGCTAATAATCCTATCATCAATACACTTTCCATGTTCTATTCCAAATTCACTTAAATCAACTTCTTCAGAACATGTTTGTATCTCTAAATTGTACCTTTTAGATATTTTAGCAAGTTCATATCCAACCTCTCTCATTAAAGAAGGCGTCCAATTCTTTATATTCAAATGTCTAGTATTGATTTCGGTTTTATTATACAAATCAACAAAGCTAATAACAACTCTATTCGTACAGTCTTTAAGTCTTTTCATTATTTCTTCGAAATATTTATAATGATATTCTTTATTATATTTTTCAGTTAGAATAATTGGATCATAACGCCATATAACTTTATCTTTTCCTATGAGATCAGATAACATTTTAAATGTATTAATTAAATCATTAGACTTATTAGGAACCAATTTCTCTATATCATTACTATATGAAGTTAAAGTATATTGAAAATAATATTTGTATCCTAATCTATCTAAAGTTGGAAGAAACTTAAATATTGGCTTAGGGTTTTTTGTCCAAAAGACGAAACATGTCACATCTTCAGGTAATAAACTAACCCTACTAACATACTTTCGGTTAAAAGGATTAATGGAATCAACATATCCTCTTTTAATACCATTAATAAACCAGTCAGTATAAAATGCTGGTATATCGGTCCTTCGTGAAACAGATATTACCTTATCTCCAGTCATTTAATCACCTCATACTTAATACCAGTCAAATTACTATTATCAAACAAGAAATAAAAATACACAATATTGTAGTATTTTTAATGAATCTATTTTACTTATTTTTATGATCATATCTGAATAAAACAAAATCTAATACTAGAAAGAGTAATCCTAATATGATTAAAATAATCATACTGACAATGGCTTGTATCGTTGTTTCTTGATGATAACTCCAAACACTAATCATATTCATCGCATGTGTTGTTGGAAAAATCATGGCAATCGATTGCATGATAGTAGGTAATGTTTTCACTTCAATCATTACCCCACCTAATAATATAGATGGTAGAAAAATAAGTTGTGTATACATCACTGTGTGTTTACTATTTTTAACCACATTCCCTAATAATATCGCAATTGTGATTGATGAAAACCAAACAAGAAAAACTGATACTAACAATAATCCCCACTCTTTTAACCCATTAGGCATTGATACTTTGAATACAAAAGCTGATGCGAAGCCAATTACTAAACTAACAATTAAGATATTAATTAAATTACTAATAATAGTCAGGGCTATGATTGAGCGTTTTTGAATTCCATAAATTTTAAAGCTACGATAAATCCCTGTTTCTCGATTAGAAACAATGACATTTGGGACAATTAAAACCGTTGAAGTTAGTATTGAAAACATCAACATGCTTGGAAATAAAATAGCTTTATATGATGGATTTACTGAGGTCATCACAAGTCCCATGAAAAAGAAAAAGGTAAGTGGGAATAAATAACTCATTAAAAATAAAGTTCTATCACGTATGCTAATTTTATAGTCTATTTTTAGATGTTTCAAAAAATTTTTCATTCTGCTCCCTCCTCCAACTTATTTGTTAGTGCGATAAATCGCTCTTCTAATGAAGATTTTTCAATATTAATATCAACAATCTCATCATGATGTTCATCTAAGTAACCCATGATTTCATTTAATAATTGATGAACATTTTTAATATCGATGTAAAATTCTATGTATTCTTGATTATTGATAGGATTAATTAGAAATTCACTACTAAAACCATTAAGAAGCGTACTTTTTTCTGTTTTAACATTTATCTTAATTAAATTATAAGTATTTTTTATTTCAGTCGGTGTTGCGATTGTGATAATTTCACCTTTTAATAAAATCGCAATGCGATCAGCTAATTTTTCTATTTCAAACATATCATGACTTGATAAAATAATAGAACAACCCTTATTTCTTAATTCTTTTAACACTTCATGTAACTCAGCCTTGATATTCACATCAAGTCCTGCTGTTGGTTCATCTAAGATTAATATTTCAGGTTCATGTGCCATTGCGATTGCTAGTGCTAATTTTCTTTGTTGACCAACCGATAGATTACCAAATTGTCTATTTTCAATTTCTTTTAAACCAAAACGCTCTAATAAATCAACTCTAGGTTTAACCTGATAATAACCACAAAATAGTTCCATCGCTTCTTTAATCGTTATAGATGGTGGTAAACTTTGTGATTGAAGTTGGACACCAATTAACTTACGTATTTTATGATAATCAGTCCTAACATTTAAACCTTTTAGAGTTAATTCCCCACTACTAGCCTCACGTAATCCTTCTAATGTTTCTAATGTTGTTGTTTTACCTGCACCATTTGGACCTAGTAAAGCAAGAATTTCACCAGGATACACGCTTAGATACTTCATATCTACTGCTTTAAAATCACCATAATACTTTGTAAAATTTTTAATTTCAATTGTAGGTTTCATTTAAACCTCCCTATCCTCATTTTCTTCTATTATAGCGTGATTTTACTATTATTTAAATAAAAATTGTAAAAAAATAAAAGAAAATTGAAGAATATCCTTTTATTTAATAGTTACGTTGAGATTAAACTTATTGACATACTATCTTTAATAAAATATACTTAAAATAGAATTAGCAACATCCCTTTAAATATGTTAATCAGATGTATAAAGAAGCCATTCATTCCTTCTTTTTTTTATTGTTAAAGTGTATTTTTGACTTCTTTACATAAAATAACATGAATTAAAAAGGATGAGAGAAGTACAGGAGTGATACTATGTTAACCTATTATAAAACAAATGAACAAAACCAACTAGAACAATTAGATGATATTCAAGATGGTGCTTGGATTAATTTAGTCAAACCAACGCAAGAAGAAATTGAAACAATATCTACGAAACTTAATATTGATGAAAATGATATCAAGTCTGTACTCGATGCTGAGGAAACAGCTCGTATAGAAACAGAAGATGATTACACGTTAATAATTGTCGATGTGCCAACCATTGAAAGAGAAGAAAATTCAGAATTTTATATGACAATCCCCTTAGCGATTATCGTAACAACAAGTAATCATATCATAACAGTTTGCCTTAATGAGTTACAAATATTGAATTATTTTATAGAAAATAAAGTAAAAGGTTTTTTTACCTATAAAAGAACACGATTTATTTATCAGATTCTATTTAAAAATGCAGCTCTATTTTTACAATATCTACGATTAATTGATAGACAATCAAGTCGTATAGAAAAAGAATTACATAAATCATTAAAAAATAAAGAACTTATTCAATTATTAGATTTAGAAAAATCACTTGTTTTCTTTAGCACCTCATTACGTTCTAACGAAGTGGTATTAGATAAATTACACCGTGTAGAACATATAAAACATTACCCAGAAGATGAAGAATTACTAGAAGATGTTATTATTGAAAATAAACAGGCAATTGAAATGTCAAACATCTATAGTGGAATCCTAAGTGGAATGATGGATGCCTTTGCTTCTGTTATTTCTAATAATTTAAATATGGTCATGAAAACTTTAACATCAATAACCATCGTTTTAGCGATACCAACTTTAATTGCGAGTCTATTTGGAATGAACGTGCCTTTACCTTTTAGTGATAATTCTATCGGACTATTAATTATAGTCATTTTATCATTTACAGTCGCACTAATCGTTGCGATATTTATGCGTAAAAAGAATTTATTTTAATTTATAAATGCATGTGGAGGGGAAAATGAAATTTAAAATTTTACACACCAATGATATTCATAGTAATTATGAAAACTTTGCGAAAATCAAAACATTGATTAATTTAAACAAAGATGAAAATACGATTATTTTAGATGCTGGTGATTTTGCAGATTTTAAAAGAGTAGAATTAATGGGGACTAAAGGGAAACTAGCAGGACAATTATTAGAAAAGGCTGGTTATGACGCGATTACTATCGGAAATAACGAGACTTTTCAAGGAATAAAAATGCTTGAATCTATGACCAATCTTTCTCCTATCCCGTTTTTAAGTTGTAATTTATTAAAAAGTGGAAAACCCTTAAATGATGTTAATCCATTTATTTTCCTAATAAAACAAAATGTTCGGTTTTTAATCATAGGAACAAGCCCTAATATCCCAATTTTTAATGAATTAATGGGATTCTCTTTCATTGACTATAGAGAAGAAATAACAAAAATAATACAAGAAAACAAACATGATGTCTGTATCTTAGTCAATCATATTGGTACTAAAAACGATGAACTACTAGCAAATTCAATCGATGGGATTGACATTATAATTTCTAGCCATGATCACAAATTATATCCTGAAGCCAAAATCATTAATGGAGTCATAAATCATAGTGCCGGACAATATGGAGAAAACCTAGGTGTGATAGAATTTGAACTACAAGACAATAAACTATCCTTAAGTAATTCAAAGGTTATAAGCACAAATACTATTCAAAAAGACACTGGTATTATAAAAATATTAGCTGAAAATAAAATTGAAGCGATTAATTATTTAAGTCAAGCTCTATATCCATTAAATCAAACCTTATATCATGATTATTTAGAAGAATGTCCGATTGGTAATTTACTAGCTGACAGTTTAAGAGATTTACTTAAATGTGATATTGGACTTATTAATAGTGGAATTATTAATGGGGGAATAAAAAAAGGATTTGTAACTGATTTAAAATTAATTGAAATCGCTCCTTCTCCATTAAATGCTACCTCATTTGAAGTAAAAGGAAAAGATATAAAAGCTGCTTTACAAATTTCATTAGACCCGCAAAACTGTTTACATAATGGAAAAGGACCGGGGTTTAGAGGAATTGCATTAGGTAGACTTCACGTTTCTGGCATGACTATTATTTATAAAAACCAAACCATAAATAAAATATTAATTGGAAATGAAGAATTAAATGAAGAGAAATATTACACCGTGGGTAGTAGTGATTACTTACAACGTAACCAAGTCTATACCCCATTAAATAATAATATTAATCCTAATTATCATGTAGAATATATAAGAGATGTTTTAAAAATTTATTTACCTAAACAAGAATTTGTGGACAATGCTTTTATAAATAGATGGATAAGTGAAAACTAGAAAAAAAAATACACATCAAACTGAACTGATGTGTATTTTTTATTATTATAATTATTTTAAACTTGTTATTTTTTTTTCCTGATTTTGGATAATTTTATTATCTTTAATTAATTTTCCCATAGCCCGTTTAAAGGCTGATTTACTGATACCTAATAATGATTTAATCTCATCAGGACTAGATGCATCTCCTAAAGGCATGTTCCCTGAATTTGAATTCAAATAATCCATAATAAGCTCTGTATCATCATTAATAGCGATTTCCTTTTGTGGAATTAAGGATAAATTAATTTCACCATTGGCTTTAACATTAATAATTCTACCTTCGACTAGACCTCCTAATCGAGGTTCTTCTTTATATTCAGAATGATGAATAAAACCTAAATATCCTTCATTCGTAATAACATTTACGCCATGTTTACCTAAATTAAATACACGTGCCTGAATTTTATTTCCATAGATTTCACTAGGAGCATTTACTTTAATTTCAAGAAAATCATCTTTACTAGCAAGTTCTAATAATAATCCTTTATCATTATCGTTATATAAATTTGCATACAATAAATCCCCAATTTGAGGCCAAAGGTTCGCATCAAGTGGTAAATCATCACTAGATAGTAAAATATCCTTTCTAATACCGATGTTAACATATACCCCAAAGTAAACAACATCCACTACTTCAACCCAATCACAATCAAAAACAGTAATTTTAGGTTTTTGTAGGGTAGCTGCAATTCTATTTTTGTGATCAAAATATAAAAAGGCATCTACTACTTCTCCATCTTGAAGATTTCTTCCATCACAATCATTATAATGAAGGAAAATCTCATTTTCCTTATGACCATCACTTAATATATAGCCAATATCAGTTTCTCGTTCAACTGTAAATTGAGTCATCTTTCCTGCTTCCATTATATCACCTCTTAAAAAGTATGTACTCTATTTATATAATACTTGATATCTTCCTTTTTATCAATCTTTAAAATCTTACTTACGAAAATAACTGCTTTTAGAATTAAATCTGAAGTAGTTATTAATACTTCTTCAATGTTATTCGTACTTGGTGAGTCATCAAATCCTTGAATACTTCCATCTACCCCACTCATAAAATAGTTAGTTAATTGACCTGAGTCGACATGAACATCACGACATAGTAATTTATAAATATAATAATATTCTAATGCTGATTCTGATTTTAAAGCCATTTCTTTCACATTAATTTTCCGTATTTTCTTTACACCATATTTTTTCATACTTTCTTCTAGTTTTTTCATCTCTTCTTCTACGTTAAGAATATTATTTTTGGTGATATATTCATAAAAACTATCTTGATTATTTTTTATATCATGAAGCATATTAATTTTTTTGTAATATTCATCTTCTATTAGTAGTTGAAAAGTTTCATTAGGATTTAAATACAAATTTTTAATTACCCACAGTCCTTCTAATATCGTTCTATTCACCGTTCGTGCTTGTGTATCTAGACCATAACGATATAATAATATAACACTCTGATAAGTATCCAATAGTTTAAAAAAAAGAAGTGTTGAAACAATTCCAATATTATCTGTATCATCTACTTTTAACTCATACTTAAATATTTGACAAAATTGATTGATTTCTATACACAAATCAAATAATGCTTGATTTTCTTTATAATTTTTTTCTTTTGTCTTATTTATTTCTGTTGCAAGATATCCATTTAAATTAAGCATGAACATCACCCTTCTTATTCTTATTATGTTTTTTTCTTTCATTCTTAACCACCAAAAAGAAAAAAATGAGATAAATTTATATCTCATTTTCGTAATAATTTCTTTTTAATATAAGGCAATGGAAAGGTATCTTTTTTATATGCCAAGACAAAAGCAAGTAATGCTTCTATTAATCCAAATAAAAAGAATAGAACATGTAACCCATTTACAGATTCAATCATGAAGCATTGAACAATAATCCATATCATAAGTGTTATACCCATAAAACCACTTAAACAAGGTTGATATTTATAGTGATTATAAGCAAAAACTGCTACAATTAGATCACAAAAACCAATTAAGAAGAATAAAATTAATCCTGGAATAAAGAAATCATCAAATGGTGCGTTTTTTAAAAGATCAGTTGTGACACCATTACATTCTCCACTAGGATCTAAAATAATCCCAAATCCACCACATAAACCACCAATTCCTACAAACGAATGTATTATTACTAAACATAAATATAACGTCTTCTCTTTCATATAATATCCTTTCATCATTTTATTTTATTATACTATTTTATAATCTATACATTAATTATTTTATTGATTAATTATTTCTTTTAGTGATAAAATATAATAAAAGATTAAAAGTGAGGTAGATAATTTGATTAAATTAATTGTTGATAGCACAGCAGACTTACCAAGTGATTATTTTGACAACTATCAAATTGGTGTAGTTCCACTTATTGTAAACATTAATAATAAAGAATACAAAGATAAAAAAACCATTGCGGTTGATGAATTATATCAATCATTAAAAAAAGGTGATGATGTAAAAACAAGTCAACCTAATCCATTTGATGTCTATGAAGCCATTGAAAAAGAAGCTAAAAATAATCATGACATCATTTTTATAAGTATCTCTTCAAAATTATCAGGAACCTATCAAACTGTTTTTATGGTAGTCGAGGAACTAAAAGAAAAATATCCTGATATAAAAATTAAAATCATCGACTCTAAAGGAGGCTCTGGTATTCCAGGACTCATGGCGATAAAAGCAGCTCAACTAATTGAAAATAATACACCTTTTCCTAATATCATTCAAGTATTAGAAGAGATGACAAACCATAGTGAACATATTTTTACTGTAAAAGACCTAAAATATTTATTTAAAAGTGGACGATTAAAAAAATCAACCGCTTTAATTGGAAACCTATTACATTTTAAACCCATCCTTCATATTGAACATGGTGAAATAAAACTACTCCAAAAGGTCAGAGGACAAAACAAAGCCTTCAACAAAATGGTTGATCTTGTTGAAGAAAGAATTAAAAATTATCCAGACCAAACCATAGCGATTATGCACGCGAACGATTTAGAAGTCGCTTTAGTAATCAAACAAAAATTAATAGAAAGACTTGGCCACAAAGATTTTATAATTGATCAAATTGGTAGTGCAATGGGTACCCATATAGGAATTGGTGGCGTTGGTGTCTTTTTCTTTAACAAAAAAATCTAAATATTTAATTCAAAATATTTTTTTAAAAATAAACCTACTCCTGATTCATTGTTTGAATAATCGGTGATTAACTGAGCATTTTTCTTTACTACATCAATTGCGTTTTTCATCGCAATTCCTATGCCTGCTTCTTTAATCATTCTGACATCATTTCCCCCATCACCAAAAGCGATAATACGATGTTGAGGTACTCCATAATAATCACTTAAATAAGAAAAAGCATTCGCTTTATCCGATTGTATTGGATAAACATTAAATAAAGTCAACTCTTCTCCCATTGAATATTTTTCATATTTAACCATTGAATAACGCTCTAAAATTGTTTTCGTCTTTTCTACATCCTTTTTTTCAACTGATATAGATAATAAGTTGGTACAATTAAATAATGCTTGATTATTGTAATCAATTAATTTACATAGTGGATATGGTTCATAAAAATCTCTTTCACCCTTTACAACGTATACTTCATTTAAATGTTCAATATACATTTTTCTCATAAAATGTGCTATTTCACAAGTTAAAATATTTTCAACTGTATCTGGGTCTATCCACTCATAAATGTGTTTAAATTGATTATCATAGGGCCCATGAATAATGCTTGCATTACGATTCACAATTAACGACCGCAAATTTAATTCATCATAAAACATGTGTGAACGGTAATAAGCTCTTCCTGTTGTAATAATAATTTCATGACCTTGTTTTTGTACTTCCCCTAAAATAATTTTATTCATTTCACTAACTTGACTTTTACTATTTAATAATGTTCCATCTAAATCAATCAATATTAAATGTTTTTCCATCTACTTCCACCTACATCCCTTTATTAAATACTACCAAATGGTAGTTATTTCCATAATCATCATATTGTTTTTCTAATCCCTTGTCAAGTAATAACAGTGGATTAATATCTTTAAGTTCATTAGTAAAATTGAAAAGATTTTTATATTATTATAAAAAAATAGGGTTAATTCCCTATTTATTAGATTTCTTATATTTTTTAAATTGTTTGATCACAATCTGTCTTGTCCAACTTTTTTTGCCAAGGTAATTCTCTATTATCATATTCATCCTTTAATATAGAATAATTCAATAAGTCGCAACGTTTTCCATCTTGTAAAACAATCTTCTTTCTAGAAACACCTTCAAGTGTAAAACCAGCTTTTTCAATTACTCTTTTTGATTGATGATTAAAATCATAATGATTACATTCTAAGCGATATAAATTTAAATCCTCAAATATCCAAGGGATAATTGTAGTTACTGCTTCTAAGGTTATCCCACATCCCCAAAAATCAGGATTTAAAACATAACCTAGTTCTACACAACCTTTATGTTTATTTAAACGATGTAACCCCACGGTCCCAATCATTTTTAAACTCTTTTTCTCCACTATAGAAAATACTCCAATATTATCTTCAGTTAACATTTCACTTGTCATCATTTCAATAATTTTTTTTGTCTCATCTATTGATTGATGTGGCATCCAACCTGCTTTAGGACCGACATTTTCTCTTTTAGAATAATCATACATATCACTACAATCAATCATATTAATAGGTCTTAAAATAATCCGTTCACTGATTAATGTTGGTAATTTTTTTAGAGATTCCATCTTATACCTCCTTGACGATTTATTAATGATTATTATACAATGAAACAATATGATTATCCATAGATAATTATTTAATTTATTGATTTTTGTCAAATAATGTTTACAGAAATTGGTTTTTTAAGTAAAATAAGGTTAGGTATTATGATATGGAGGAATAGATGTGAATAAAGTTCTTATTACAACAGATAGTACATGTGATCTATCAAATAGCCTTTTGGAGGAAAATAATATAAAATTAATCCCTTTACATGTTATTTTTGATGATGAAGTCTATTATGATAGAGTAAATATCACAACGGAAAAATTATATGATTTAGTAAATAGAAAAAATAAACTACCTAAAACTGCAGCTGCATCATCAGGAGAATTTTATGATTTCTTTAAACCCTATATAGATGAGGGCTATGATATTGTTTTTGTAGGAATATCTTCTAAATTTTCTTCTACGATACAGAGTGCGAAAATTGCTGCTTCTGAATTTGAAGAAGGAAGAGTACATATCGTTGACTCATTAAACTTATCTACTGGTGTTGGGCTAGTTGCCTTAAAAGCGGCTAAATTTGCCCAAATGGGTTTATGTGCTAAAGAGGTTGCTGAAAAAGTTAGAGAAATTGTTCCAAAAGTTGAAACTGCTTTTGTGATTGATACTATGGAGTATTTATACAAAGGAGGAAGATGTTCTGGTATTGCCCATTTTGTTGGAACTGTTTTAAAAATAAAACCGATCATTCATGTCGTAGATGGTGGTATGCTAGTTGGCGCAAAACCACGAGGAATTAATAAAGCATATGACCTATTACTCAATAAAATATTTAATGATAAGGATAAATTAGATCCTGATTTTGTCATGGTTACACATTCTTTAAATTTTAAAGCTGCTAAGTACTTAAAAGAAAAACTATCTCAAAATCTAGAGATTACAAACCTTTATGAAACAACCGCAGGTTGTGTCATATCAAGTCATTGTGGCAGAGGAACAATAGGTATTTTATATATCACAAAGTAATTGAGAGTTCAAAAAGAACTCTCTTTTTTCATTAAATATCTTATTTAAACACCAAACAATAACTTATAATTACAAAATTATATTTAATCTTTTTAAAAATATAGTATAATAGTAATATGAGAAAAATCTTTGAAAGGGGAAACGACCATATATGAAAGGAAAACGAATAGGAGCTGCCATTATTGATGGTATTATTATTAGTTCTGGAATTAGTATTATATATACACTAGTTTCACTTCTAACATATTCAACACATGTCTATTCCGCAATTAATATAAGATTAATTATTATACTATCGAATGCTATATTACCACTTTTAATTTATTTTATTTACTATACTTGCCTTCCTTATTTGACAAAAGGAAGTACAATAGGTAAATTAATTGTAGGAATTAAAGTAGTATCACTTGATTACAAAGCACCTTCTTTTAAACATTTATTCCTTAGAAATATCTTCTTCTTTGAAATTCTATTATTTAATGTCCCTATCACGTTTATTACACTCACAATGCTAGGGGGGTCACTAAGTGTCGTCTTAACTTTATTAACAGGATTAATTTGTTTAGGCATCAACGTTGCGATGTTCATTATGATTATCTCAACAGAAGATGAAAGAGGATTACATGATTATATCGCAAAAACATGTGTCGTAAGTAGACAGTTCGATATTGATAAAATTAATCAAGCCAATGCTTTAGAAAGAAGTCAGATGGATTGGGCTATATTTGAAGATTCAAACCCTATCCAAAGTGATGAAAATATAAATTATAATAATAATGGGGACCAAATTGAAATATTAAATAATAAAGACTAAAACGCATCAATTGATGCGTTTCTTTTCTTCTTATAATCGTTTTAAAGCATTGATTGGCGTTTTTTTACTTGCTTTAATCGCAGGAAATAAACCAAATATCATTGCTAATAAAATACATATTATAACAGCAATTATACAAGAAATTGGTTTTAATACAATGAGATTGATATTTGAGTGATTAAACGTTTCTTCTAAAATATTTTTATATTGATATCTAATAAATAGATTACCACCGAATGTAAGGACTATGGATAATATAATACCTAATATCCCTGCATAGAAGCCAATAACGGCACTCTCAGAAACAAATACAGCAAGAATATCACTTCGTGTAGCCCCTAGAGACCGTAATATTCCTATTTCACGACTACGTTCCATGACAGAAATTAATAAAACCATTAGTAACATAAAACTGGCAGTGACAACAGATACAATAAGAATTAAACTAATAATAAATTGTACTATACCAACGAATATATCAATCGCCATGGATGTATTATTTAGGTTATTTGGAACACCTACAATCCTTGCCTCAGGATATTTTACATTCATTTCAAAAGTATGATTTTTGCCATGTTCAGTTAAATAAACATCGAAAATATGTAGAATATTTTCACCATGACCCCTATATGAACTAGGTAAATTCCAGTATTCTTCTTTTGTAATAATAGAACTATTAATTTGGGTAGAATCATTTATACCTACGACATAATATACTTTTGAATCTTTAACTTCACTTGAATAATAATTTTTCAACAAATCATAATCAGTACAAAAGTATATATTATTATCACGAATGAGTAACTGATTATAGTAATTCATTTGGGTAGCAACTTGCTGTGAATAACTACCAAATTTTTCTTGATCATAACCCATTGGTTCTGTTTCTTCATCTATATAAGGATAGGACTGAAAAATTTCACTATTAAAATCATATATCTCATAAGGAAATTGATAATAATAATCACTTGCGATTGTAATATTAGCTCCTTTTAATTTACTCCATAAAGTCTTAATATTGTCTATTTCATATAGACTAGATGCATATGAATAAGATAATAAGATTTCATTATTTTTTGATGGCCAAGTACCATCACCATAAGGTTTTCCTATTAATCTTAATTCTTCATCTTTTAAATTAGTGAATTTATAGGTTAATGAATCTTGTTGAAATGAAAGCTTCTTTCCATTAACTTCTATTATATTAGCATATAGGTTTTTATCATATCGAACTGCTTTAATATCATCATTTGCTAATAGGTAATCAACATACTCATCTGCATCTTTATCTAAACTGTTTAATTGTGTTCCATCAACATGAAAACTTAAATCTGGAGAACTAACTTGACCTACTAAATGCTTTTTAACATTAATTTTAATCCCATTAGATATGCCATCTATTAAAACGTAACTAGTAACACCTATAGCTAATCCTAATGCAAGTAAAAATGAACGCCACTTCTTCATTCTTATATTTTTTATCGCGTGTTTTATTTTATCAGTAAATCTAAAAGTTGTATGCTTTATATTAGGCTTTAAAATATGTACTCGTTCATTTAAATACGGTTTCGTATCACTTAATACAATACCATCTTTTAATTCAATAATTCTATCAGCATATTTATTAGCAATTTTTTTACTATGTGTTACCATAATAACTAATTTATCTTGACTTATTTCTTTTAATAATTCTAATACTTCTTTTGATGTTTTCTTATCTAAATTACCAGTTGGTTCATCCGCTAATATTACATCTGGATTATTCACTAAAGCTCTAGCAATAGCAACTCGTTGTCTTTGTCCACCGGATAATTTTTTTGGTAATTTATCTGCTTGGTCCAATATATGAACACGTTTTAACATATCTTTTGCTCTATTTCTTGCTTCCTCTTCCTTAACTCCTTGTAGTTTAATTGATAACATTACATTATCTAAAACCGTTAAATGCTCAATCAAACTAAAATTCTGAAAGATAAACCCTATCTTATAATTTCTGAAATAATCCCATTGTGTTTTATTAAACTTAGTGGTCAGTTCACCATTAATGACCATATGCCCAGTACTAGGAGTGTCTAATCCACCAATAATATTTAATAAAGTTGTTTTTCCTGAACCAGATTTTCCTAATACACAAACAAAATGATCATCCTTAAAATCTAAACTCACATCTTTTAATGCTAAAAAACCAATGTTATTATCTTCATATATTTTATGTATTCCAACTAATTTAATCATAATATCACCCCTTATTCTCTTCTTAGTGCTTCTACGGCATTCAATCTAGAAGCTAAATAGGCAGGAATCAATCCACATAGAATTGAATAAATAATAGAAATACCAAATACAATCACTATCGATAGGACATTAATATGAAGTAATTTAAATGTATCAAATATTTCTACTTTAAACAATCTAAATAGACTTCCTATAGTTCTATTAAATATCTCATTAATTATCAAAGTTATTAATACTGAAAAAGCACCTGCAATTAATGAACTTAAGAAGCCAATAAATGCTGATTCAAAAATAAACAAATGTCGTATATTTGACCTTCTAGCTCCAAGTGAAGTTAAAATACCAATTTCTTTTATTCTTTCAATTACTGAGATATAAATCATTAACCCCACCAAAATACCTGAAACGACTAATGAGACAGATGCAGTACCTAATAAAATATATAAAACAGTATCAAAGAAATTGTTAATTGAACGATAAATCATTTTCACAGGGTTACTTAAAACAAGTCCATTATTCCTTAGTAGTTCATCTAAGTGATCTATTTTCTTA
This sequence comes from Mycoplasmatota bacterium, assembly GCA_018394295.1. Lineage (NCBI taxonomy): Bacteria > Bacillati > Mycoplasmatota > Mycoplasmatota bacterium. The sequence continues at coordinate 586,008 of CP074573.1, read as the reverse complement.
TTATCATCTGTGTTTAAATAAACTGTTAAACTTGTCTTATTCTCTAGAGAATAACCATAATAAAGGTTAATATCATCTTCAGAGATATCCTCTTTTAATTTATCTATTTTAGTATGTAAAACATAAGCTATCCGTTGATTACTATAAACAATACCCACTATAGAAAATGATTCATTAATTGTAGAGTCAGTTGATATTCTTTCAACTAATAAGTTTTTGTTCTTTGATTGAATATGAAATAATGCTTTTTTCAAATCTTTTTCATTGATAGAAAATCCTAATATTTGTTCGGCAAGTTCTGAAGTAATGATAATTTCATTCTCATGTTTAGGATAATTGCCAATTAGATTACGACGATAATAAAAGTTTTTCTCTAATGTCGGAATCGAATTTAATGTATAATTTTCTACCGGATAATAAGAATTTTCATCACTAATTGGAACATTTACCAAAGGTCTTAAAGATGTTTGGAAGAAAGCCTCACTAACAATTGATTGATCTTGAACAGTTAAAACCTCTTCGTTAGTTATTTCAGCACTTTTAATTTCAGATTTAACATAGTATTGATCCTTAGGTATAATTTTTTCAATTATATCCGTAACTTCTGTACGAATACCATTAACTAAGAACATAATTAAGAAAATAGCGATTAACCCAAATGACATGGTCAGTGAGGTAAATAACGTTCTAATTACCCTTTTCTTTAAATTATTACGAGCAAATTTCCAAGATACTTTCAATTTCATATTTGGTCGTTTTAAATCTAAATTTGAAGTATTTTCATAATTCATTTCTTTAAATTGTGAATCAGAAATAATTTCTCCATCTTCTAATGTAACGATTCTCGTTGCATATTTTTGAGCAAATTCCTCATCATGTGTTACTAGTAAAACAATGTGGTCTTTTGATAATACTTTTAAAATATCTAAAATAATTGTCGCATTCTCACTATCTAAGGCCCCAGTCGGTTCGTCCGCTAAAATTACTTTTGGTTCTGTGACAAGTGCTCGAGCGATTGCGGTTCTTTGTTGTTGCCCACCAGATATTTTTTTTGGTAATTTATGCGTATGATTTCCTAAGCCTAATAATTTACATTTTTCAATTGCTTTTTTACGTGCCTCTGAGGCATTTTCACCTTGTAGTAATAGAGGTAATTCAACATTTTCAACAACTGATAAATGGTCAATTAAATTGTATTCTTGAAATATAAAACCAACATAATGATTTCGATAAATAGCCCATTCTTTTTGTGAAAAATCTCTTGTTGTAATGCCGTTTATCGTAATTTCACCAGAATCTAATTTATCTAATCCACTGATAACATTTAATAAAGTTGATTTCCCACTACCAGACTCTCCTAAAATAGCAACAAACTCACCCTCATCAATTTTTAAATTAATGTTATTTAATGCCTGAAAATTACCATAATATTTATTAACGTCCTTAATACATAATGTATCCTTCAATTTTTAAAACCTCCTACCCTCTTTATCATTTCATTGTAATTTTACCATAAATATTAAAACTATATAAGATATATTTTCAATTATTAATATATTTCGACAATATTATAAACTGATTTTCAATCAAATATAAAAAAAAACGAGAATTATTCTCGTTTTCAACTTATTAAAATATATTATTTAAATTTCAATAATTCCCTCGACTTAGGATAAAATAGAAATTCTAATAAAAATGTAAATAATCCAATGAATCCACATATATCAGCTAAATTACAGATTGCAACAGGTGTTAATATAAAATCTCTAATATATCCAAATATAATTTTATCAATCATATTCCCTAATATTCCAACCGTATAAAATGCAAAAGCTAAATCAACAATTATACTTTTTCTATATCTTTTTTGATATCTCTTTAATAAACTAATTACTAAACACCATATTATAACTGCATAAACAAAAAGGAGAAAAATTAAATCACTTGTTATATTAGGATTTATCCATAAAGCATAATTAACAGCATAAGTGAAACCAAAATTAATTGAAGATACATACTCTACGCCTGATAATTGAAAAAATGTTTTTAAGCATTGATCAATAGAAAGTAATATTAGGGCTAGAATTAATGGACGTTTCATATCTTTCCTCATTTCAAAATTATTTATTAAAAAAGATAAAAAACAAAAAAAATATGTTATAATATTATAAAAATAAAGGAGCAAATACATGGAATTTAAATGGATTTTAATTGGATTAATATTTTTACTACCGATTAATATTTTTGGATTAGATATTTTACCAGATTTTTTAGGATATGCATTTATTATTTATGGATTATACCTCATACGGCAATTTAATTTTAAATTTAAGCTAGCGATGATTCCTGTTTTTATTTTATTACTCTTTTCATCATTTCTATTTATTGATTCTATCTTTTACTTGATTAATAAAGATTCAATTCTCATTCACATACTGACATCTAACTTTAACTATATTTTATTTTTACTTCCGTTTAAGGATTATTCTATCATTTACTCAATTTTTGCTTTATTATTATATTATGGAATTCACGAAAATGCTTCGAAGTTTGGTTATAATGGATTAGCTGAAAGAAGCAAAAATCTTTGTTTTTTAATCCTATTTTATACGATTATTACTTCAGTTCCTGCCATTATGGTTTTACCAACCATTATCTATAGTATATTAATATATATTATTACAATATATGAATTATTCGTCATAATTGATGCTAGACAAACATTAGAACAAAGATAAATCGTTTATAAATTAGTATTTTTAACACCATACTTTAGTTGAAAATCTTTATTACTCAAATTGGATAATTAACACTTATAAAACTCATATGAAATCTAATTAATTTCAATGAGCTTTTTTATTTAATTAAGGTAAATAAAAAAGTTAAATCAAAACAACAACTATTTTTTAGTATTATCTATAAGAGAGCCAGTTTTAATTAGATTAATTACTAATATAATTATAAAACTAGTAAAAATGGGCTTTAATAAAGAATATATAGCACCGATAAATATTAATTCAATAACAGAATATAAAATTATACTAGTTAAAATAGGATGACAATTGAGCCATCCTATTATTTTTTTTACTATTATTAATAGATGTTTTAAAGTTAATACTCAGCAAATTGCTAGACTTTGATTAATCCATTTTTCACTTCCGATTTTGTACTACACTGTTTTTTATTAACGGAATGTTTGAATTTATAATAGTAAAAATAAGAGAATTTAGAATATAAATATATAATAAAAAGCTACGTAGAATCCAAAATTTTAAGTGAGATTTTAAATGCATTAAGAGAAATGTAGCTATTAATTTTGTGACTTGAGTTGTCATCACAAGTTTCTATTGTATGATGACTAAAGTACCATAGGGTATTTTATCATATATATATTTAGCATCTTCTGCTTTTAAACGAATACATCCATCAGATAAATCCATCCCCAATCTATCATCAAAAACTGTCCCATTTAAATTAAATAATATCGAATGAAATAAATAATTACGATAAAATTGTGTATACCATTTCACTTTAAATCCGTTTTTAATCCCTCCATATCCAGGACCTTTTGCTTTTATTGTAAATATCCCTTTAATTGTTGGTGTAGAAGGTTTCCCGATGGTTGCTAAATATGTTTTAATAAGTTCCCAACTTTTATTAGAGCCTTTAAAAATTGATACTAAATGTTTCTCTAAATTAGAATAAATTAGATAATCTGTTTGACTATAAAAATCACGACTATTAATATATGCTACATCCTTTTTTACTCCATTATCAATTAACAAATGCTCTAATGTTTCAGGTCCAACTATTCCATCAATTGTTAACTGCTTATTCACTTGATATAGAATTACCGCATCTTTTGTTTTTTTTCCATAAATACCATCAACTTTAAGTTCATAATCTAATTTATCTAATAAAGATTGAATTTTCTTTACTTCTTTACCTGTATTACCATATTGATAGTAATCGATAATAATCCCTCCAATTATCTCCTTCAATTATTATTATATTAATACACAATTTATTTATCACAAAATAAACACTATTTCATCACCTAATCATCACTCTTATTCACTAAAATGAAACTATAAAATAGAGTGGAGGAATAATCATGAAAAAATTATTTATTAGTCTACTAATCGGTAGTTTATTTTTAACTGGTGGGTTAAGTGTTAGTGCTAATCAAGAATCAACAACTGAAACACAAGATTCAGAAAATAATAGCGAGATAAAAATAGAGATTGAAGCAGGAATAAATCCTGATAGTCCAATTTATTTTCTAGATAGGGGTTTTGAAAATATCCGATTATGGTTAACAAAAGACGAAGCAAAAAAAGCTGATTTATTATTAAAGTTCGCTGAAGAAAGAATGAGTGAATTAAATGATCTACCAGAAGATAAGGTAACTAAATATGTAGATAAACTTCTTGATGATTATAGTGATAAAATAAATCAGGCAAACAAAAAAATGAATACCTTAATTTTTAAAAATAAAATATCTGAAAAAACTAAGTTAAAATTACATGACCGTTTAAATCATACAGTAGATACTGACGAAGCTTTAAAAAACAAAGTAAAAGAAAAAATAAGCACTGAAATAAAAGCTAAGATAAGTGAGATTAAAAATAAAACGTATTTAACTGCTATAGCATCAGGATTAACAAATGATGAGATTGATGCTTTAAAAGAGCAAGGTTATGGTTATGGAGAGATTTTAAAATTAAACTGTATATCAACAATAACTGGGAAAACAATTGAAGATTTAAAAATGTTAGATATTTATAATGATTTAGGTGAAATAGACTTTTCTAAACTAGCAACTGAGTTATATATAACAGAAGAAGAGGTTATGACACAGATAAAAGAATATCGCGACACTGTAAGAGATGAAATGAGAACTCGTATTATAGATATGATACAAGATCGTAAAGATGAAATCAAAGAACAAGTTCAACAACGACGAGAAGAAATCCAAAACAGAGTTAAAGAAAATATTAACAATCGACTAGAAGAAAGAAAAAATGAAATCATAGTACTAATTAACAATAAAACAACTCTTCATCTAGAAGTTTTAGATATACTTGTTGAACAAGAATTTATTTCCATTGAAGACAAAGAAACAATAGTATCACAAGTCAATGATATGAAAGAAGCTATTATTACTAAAATTGAAGAAAATGAATTAAATCGAAATGACTACGAACAAATGAAATTAGAAATAACAAAATACATTAAAACAGAGTTACAAGATAAATTAGTTTCTATAGACCTATCACTTATAGATACTAGTCAATTAAGTGAAGAAACCATTGAAGTAATAAGTTGCTTATTAGGAAATCCACAAGAAACTGTTAATGTAACAATCGATAAAGTTATTCAAAGACTACAATTTATTGGTATTACTTTAACTGATGAACAAATTGAAATTATACAAACTAGAATTAATGAACAAATTGAAAATGGCGAATTTGACATAGAAGAATATGATGAAATTCTTAAACAAATTACTGATGTAATAAAAGAAGAGTTAGGGAAAGAACATGCAGATTTATTTGATAACCTAAATCAATATAAAGACCGATATCAAGAACGTAGTCACCAACATAAAGATGATCATGAATTTATCATTGAACAAGAAGTGATTGACTTATTCAATAATGTCGTCTCTGAATTAGATCTTGAGATTTGGAATAGATTATCTGTTGAAAGACAAGAAATGATTAGACACATGATTTTATCAGATATAGATTTAGATGCTTCAATTGATGAAATGAAGACAGAAATTATGAATCATTTATTAAACAAGATTGGTCAATTCAATCAACACCATAGATGAGTTTAATGATTATTATATTATTTAAATATAAATGTTATATCTCTATATTTCATCCTCAATCTAAAAAAATAATACACATGAATTCATGTGTATTATTTTTTGGATTATGAAAGGATATAAAATTAATTTTTTAATTCAATCATCACAATTTGGGGTCTGGCAAAAAAACGAATTGGTAACCCCACAACCCCTACTCCGTTGGTAATGATGAGTTTTATCTCATTTATTGTCTTTAAACCAGAACGAAATTTTTGATGATAATTCGAAGGAATATAAGGAGCATACATTCCAAAAATAGTAACTTGCCCACCATGTGTGTGCCCACTTAACATTAAATCAATTGGATAATTTTTAATTTCTTCTATATAATCAGGATTATGTGAAACTAAAATAACAAAATCATCTGATGAAACATCACTAATCGTATTAGATATATCAGGTTTATCATATAAAAAATCTGAAACCCCACCTAATTTAATGTGATCATTTAGATGATTAATCCAATAAGACTGATTATCTAATGGTTTAATATTGGCGTTTTTCATCGCAGTTAAAACCTTATCTTTAGACACATAAATATCATGATTACCTAAGACTCCATAAACACCTTTTGAAGCATTCAATCGCTTTAATTCATCAAATACAGGTCCAACATATTTTAATTCACTACTTACATAATCGCCACCTAATATAATTATATCAGGTTTTAGTTCATTTACTTTTTCAACAATATTTTTGATATATCTTTTTGTCACGATTTTAGAATGATGGATATCACTTAAAAAAACGATTTTGAACCCAGCAAATGATTTCTTCCTCATCTTAATCTTATAATGCTTTATTTGTATCCAATACCGTTCAATAAATGTATATAAAAACATTAATAGAAATATAATTATTAATAAAAAAATTACATTAATCCAATTCATATCAATTCCACTCTTCGTTTAAGCTATTTAAATTAAGACCATTGGTCTTGTTGATTACTCTTTCTATAATATAATTCAGAATTTTCCTGGATATTTTCTAGGTACTCTTCTAAATCTTGTTTTAAATCATGTATACTTATATCTGAAATATCCCACAGTTGTTTATACTGAAATTTGTGTTTAGTACTTATATAGTCCCATAAATGCAATTTATATGATTTATATTCAAATTGATACCCTAATTTTTCTTTCACTTTTTCATCGTATTTTAATATTAACAAATTTTTGAGATTAAGTCCATGTCTAATGGGAGCAATTTCACTTATGGAGGTTAAGTATTTTCCAGACAAAACATCCTGTAAATAATTTATATGTTTATCAATTAAATCATTTGAAACAATTTTAGAATGACTGGTAATTATGATTTGAGGACTTAATCGTTTAATGGTTTCTAATGATTGAATGTATGCTTCTAGGTATAAACTATTTATAACTGGTATTGGATATTCCATTAAATCACCTACATACATCACTTTGTCTTTATGGTCATAACAAGTAGCAGAACAAACGGTATGCCCTGGTGTATAAATAAATTCAATATCATCTTCTTCAAAAACTAATCTCTCTTGAAACGTAATATTAGGTAATTTAATTTCAATATTGTTATCAGGAGAATGAGGAAATATTTCTAAATCTAAATCAGCTCTTTCTTTTATTCGTTCTCGACAAGTAGTATGACCAATAATATAAGGATTTATAAATGAGTCGTTTCCCCTAATATGATCCCAATCAGAATGTGAATTAAAAATGAAGAGTGGTTTATGAGAAATTTCTTTATCTTTAATATATTGTTTGACATACTCCATTTCCTTTTTACCTTCACTAGTATCACATAAAATGAGTTTATCTTGTGTATTTATTAAATACACTGAATCTCCAAATTCATAAGTAAATAAAATACCACGAGAACTTATTTCACAAATCTCTTTTATTTTCATATTTCCCTCCTATAGAACATGTTCAACAAATTAATCGTTATATATATAAGTTTATGCATAAATAAAGAGAGTGATTACTAAAAATCACTCTCTTTTTTATTAATAAACAATTATTCCCCAGAATGGGTAAAATCAAAACAAATTTCATCAGCATCTTTAATAATATTATCGACTTTTTCCCAAGAATCAACTAGAGCACCACTTGCCCAATTGTGACCACCGCCACCATATTTTTTAGCAAGACCATTAACAATTGGTCCTCTTGAGCGAAATTCAACTCTAATTTTACCTGTTTCTTTATATTCAATAAAGAAAATCCAGGTAATAATTTCTTTAATGTTCGCTAAAACATTTACTTCTGATGAAGCATATTCTGGTTTGATATTAAACGTTTCTAATAATTCATCATTTAGTTTCATAAAACCTAATCCATTTGTTGTATGACTAAAACGATTTAATATATAGCCTTTAAACTTTAATTCTTCAATTGATTGATAATAGATATCAGCATATAAAGCTTGTTTATCAAAGTTGTATTGGTATAATTCAGCACCGTATTTAAGTGAACGAGCTGTTACATTACTATGATAAAATCTTCCAGTATCAGTTAATGTACCAGCATATAGTACTCTAGCAGCTTCTTCCGTCATTTTTAGTTTTTTATTGCTACGAAGATAGAGATCAATTATCATTTCAGTGACAGAAGCAAATGAGGTATCTACCCATTCAATATCAGCGAAAACTTCAGTTTGTGGATGATGATCAATTTTAATCAGTGCTTTCCCATTTAAAAAGCGATTATCATCAATTCTTGCTTTGTCACCTACATCAACAATGATTACTAAAGCCTCAGAATATGTATCATCTGATACATCATCTAAATCCCCTAAAAATTCCGTTCTCTCTGCATGATTTCCTACGGCATACACTAATTTATTAGGATAGGTATGATTAATCATATATTTTAATCCTAATTGGGAACCTATACAATCAGGGTCTGGATTAATGTGATGATGAATAATAATTGTATCATATTCTTCAATTAACTTAATTATTTGTTTTTGAATCATTTTATCTCTCCCTAAAGTTTTACTGTTTTTTAAATTCTATACACAATAAATCAGCTTCTTGAATAATTTGATCCACTGTTTCCCAACTATCAGCTAATGTTCCGCTCGCCCAAATATGACCACCACCGCCATATTTCGCTGCTAATTTATTAACAATAGGTCCTCTTGAGCGAAAACTAGTTCTAATTTTCCCTAATTCTTTATCATCAGTAAAAAACATCCACATTATGATTTCTTTAATATTAGCAAGGGTATTTACCATACCTGATGCAAAATCAGTTGGTACTTTAAATTCATCTAATATTTCTTGGGTAATTTTCATATAGCCAAGTCCATTTTCTGTTACTTGAAAATTAGCCATCAAATAACCTGTGAATTTTAACTCTTCAATTGATTTATAATATAAGTTAGCATATAAGTCTTGTTTATCGAATCCAAATTGATAAACTTCAGCACCATATCTTAATGTTCTTTCTGATACACTATTGTAATAGAAACGTCCTGTATCTGTTAGCATGCCAGCATATAATACTTTAGCAGCATCTTCTGTCATAACTAACTTTTCTTTATTATTAATATATAAATCAATAATCATTTCTGTTGCTGCAGCATAAGTTGTATCTACCCATTCAATAACACAAAATTCTTCTGAAAGTGGATGATGGTCGATTTTTATCACTTCTTTTCCTTGTATAAATCTCTCATCATCAATTCTTCTTTTATCCCCAACATCAACAATAATCACTAATGCATCTTTGTATAGATCATCAGAAATCGTATCCATTGAACCCATGAATTTTGTTCTTTCTGTGTTTTTCCCTACTGCATAAATATTCTTATCTTCAAATGATGCTTCTAAGATATATTTTAATCCTAATTGTGAACCGATACAATCCGGGTCAGGATTCACATGATGATGAATAATAATAGTCTTATATTCTTTTATTTTATCAAGTATTTGTTTCTGTACCATAATTCCTCCATTTATATAAATATAGTGTTAATAAAATAAATATCCTATTAACACTATATAATACCATGTATTAAGAAATTTTACCAACCTTTTGGAGCATTTTCTTCATAATCCCAGTAAGGATCTAGTAAATTGCTCCATTTACCAACATGACGTGCCTTGGCATCAGCTTCTTCTTCTTCGAGTAAAATATCATAGGTTGCAGGTTCTCCTGTAAAACGGGTATATTTTGCTTCAGCTAAACCTAAAGAAATTAGATTATATTGTAGTAATTGTCCATCTACCCATATCCATCCTAATAATCTGCCATGAACACCTCGTGGACCATCTACTGTATCAGATTCTAGATAAAAATTACTTCCGTTAGTTAATATATGACATGTATAATCACTTGCTGGATACCCCCATTCTTCAGCTCCTAATTTAGGATGATGGGTCTCTTCAGTATCAACTGCGAAGAATCGAACAGTCTCACGCTCTTTAGAACCCTCTGGTTGAGTAACATAAAAATAGGCAGTATCTCCATCTACACATCCAATAAAGTCAACTTTTAGTAGGCCCCCACCTCTATTCCAGAAATCAACACTTAAGTCTTCTGTAGGAAATTGAGGACCATCATAATAGAAGTTTTCAGTTAAAGCTAAACTCCAATAAGTTTCTTCAACTAATTTTACAGTAAATTCTTTTTCAATTGATAATTCACTACCAATTGACATTCTAGCAACCAAGTTAATCGTAAGATTAGTGGTTAGATTATTGAGTTTTTCTATATAATTATCCTTAATTAACACATCTTTAGAGTCAGTTGTCCATGAAATCATAATTTCATCATCGTATCTATTTGGTAATAAATAATCCAAAGTAATTTCATTAGGAATCGTAAATTGATTATAAGCTTTATTTAATTTATTTTCATCTGTAATATAAACACTTTCAACTACATCACCATTATTATTAATAATGATTAAATCACCAGCTGTACTAGAATGATAAAATACCCCTGTCACATCAACAAAATCACGATTTGAAACATTAGGACCACCAAAAAATCTTGCGATTACAGATCGATTTTGATTTTTTATCTGTGTTGCATTTTCTAATTTTTCTCCAATATTAACATTTATCAAGGTAATTAAACGACCTTCATATAAGTTTAATGTACTAAAATCAGAGACAATTAGTGGATTAGGCATAACACCTTGTTGATTTAGAGTTTCAATACTATCAAGCGACTGCAATTCAATTTGGATAATCTCATTTACAACTTTTTTAACACCTAATATTTTCACTTCATTTCCAATAAAGGATTTATCTAATGTTAAACCAAGTTGATTACTTCCAGAGACATAAATTCCTCCTGTACTATCCTGTACAAAGAAGTTACCCCATTCATCAATTGCGGTAATCACTCCTACTACAATTACACTTCTATTATCATTATAATCAATTACATTAATCACATTAGAAATAGTATCATCTTGTATCGTAGTTGTTGTCTGTTCACTTGTTGTCATACTACTTTCAGTAGTAGTAGTACTACTATTAGTGGTTGTATTTTGACTAATCGTACAACCTGATATTAATAGTAATAAAGATAATATAATTGTTAAACAAATCTTCTTCATATCTTCTACCTCTTATTTATATTTGCTTGTTAATTATATCCAATATTGTGAAATCCGTCAAATATCAACAAAAAGCTAACTTCCTTTATATTTCTTATATCATTATCATTTAGTTTTTCAGTTGTTTATCAATTACTTCTAAATATAGATCAGATTAGTAAAATTAATATAAATAATAAAAAAAGAAGCCTCCGAAGAGACTTCTAAGTTTTAATTTTTTATTCCATTGTATGAGATCCTAATTCTGTGAATGTATCTTGTGGATGAGCTACCCATTCAACACTTGGATCAAATGCATCATCAGTTACTGTATCTCCACTTGAAATAGTTGATTTTCTAACTAATGTCATATTAGCAGTAGATACATCACCACTTGTCCAAGAAGAACCTGGATCTACCCCTAATTGACCAAATGAATCGATAACTGCTCCATCATTCTTTAAAACTAAAGCATCGTCACCATTAAACCAAGTAACATTAGATTCTACATCTGCGATATCTTTAATTGCTGCAACAGCAGAACTATTACCAATTATAAATACTTGACCAGCTGCTAAACTACCTGATAATGTTAGAGTTTGTGATGGAGTTGTTCCACCATTACTATAAAGTTCTACTGTATATACTGATAAATCAGTAATATTTTTTCCAGTCCCATTATAGATTTCAATTGCTTTATTATTACTTCCACCTTCAATGATTTCTGAGAAGAATAAATCAGTTGCTACAGTACCACCAGCTGGAGCTTCTTCTTTAACAACAACAGTGTATGTAATTGTTTGAGTTTCATCATTTAATGTAAATGTAGCAGTTAAAGTAACTGTCACATCACCAACACCATTTGCAGGTCTAGTAACAACACCAGATGCATCGATTGCTGCATTATCTGATGACCAAACTACTGTAACACCTTCAATATCAGTTGGTAATGATAAATCAGATGTTGTTTCAGCACTTATAGAAACTGAATCAATAGCTGCTTGAACTACTTCAGCATCTGTTGGAACATATGCAGTAACAACTGTGATGTCAGCATCTGTTCTTAACATAATTTGTGATGTGTTATAGCATCCAAGTGGTGCAGTTACTGTAATCACATCTTTAACATTCAATAATGTAACATCAATTTTAGGATTTAAATATTTATCAATACGTAATGTATATGTATCAGTACCATCAGATACAACGATATTTCCACCATAAGTTAAATCTGTAGGAAGTTCAGTAATTGTAACTTCTTTTAATGTTACTAATTGACTTTGTAAGTCTGCTGCTATTAACTCAGCTATCGTTGTGTATTCAGTAGCTGTAGGAAGTGTATTTCCTTCAGAAAATTTTTCAACAGAAGTAACATCACCTAGTTGAATTAATCCTTTGTATTCATCGCGTGTACCAGAAATTATAACTTCATTACCTACTACAAAATCTGTTTGAGCAGTACCGCCTACATAAACATAGATACCTGCAGTTCCGTCTTGTAAGAAAATGTTATTTCCAATAAGACCAATTACAATACCTTTTATAGTTATATTTGTGTCAACTGCTGCATCTCTTGCTTCTGCAATTGTAAGGATATCTAAAGCTTTTACTACTACAGTAAACTCTTTTGTATCTGTTAAACCATTAATTGTTAGAGTAGCAGTTAATGTAACCGTTGCATTCGGTGTGCCAGCTGCAGGACGATTAATAGTTACAACACCAGTTGTTTCATCAATAGTTATCACTGATGCATCTGATGATGCCCATGAAATTGTTACGCCACCCAATTCATTAACTAAATCGTTAGATGTAATATCTTCACTAGGTAATGTTAAGTTTTGTTTAGCTGAATCTAATAGTTGTTGATCTGTTAAAGCAACTTCACTAATTGTATCACCTTTGATGAAAGATACTTGCCATTCATCATTGTTATATCTATATACAATAACATTGATACTAATATTTTTACCTTCAAACGCTTTTACTTCATCTACTTCAGATTTATAATAAACCATGATTTTGTTACCTTGTCCGTCAACAAGATACCAATTTGTATAAGATCCTGATATTTCTTTAGTAACGATACCTTCTACAGTAAGATAACTACCATAGACAGTTTTGTCTGTAGATAAGTAGTTTACTATATCAGCAATTGAAGAAGCTTGAGCAGTTGGTAATGAGTATGTACAACTTGTTAAAGCAACTGTACTTTCAATATTCATTATTTCTGTTTGATCATTGTAAATTGTATATTCACCAGTTATTCTTACTTCGTCACCTTTAACAACTGTTGGAGCTGAACCTGTATATACATAAATTGTTGCTGTTCCATCATATAAGAAGTAACCTTGTTGAATTACTCCATATACAATACCTTCAACATCTACTATATAATCTACAGAATCTGATGAAATAACATCATTAAGTGTGATTACATTTAAAGCTTTTACTGTTAAAGTAAACTCTTTAGTTTCTGTTAAATCACCAATTGTAAGCGTAGCAGTTAATTTAACTGTTACATCACTTTCACCTTGTGCAGGGCGAGTTACAGTTCCATCAGTTGTAATAACATCAGCATTATCAGTTGTCCATGCAATTGCAACATCACCAGAAGTTGTAGCTAGTGATAAATCACCATATACTAAATCATCAAGTGTTAAATTACTTACAGCACTAGTAAGAGCTTCTTGATCTGAAACATTGATTTCTGTAATATCACCTGCATTATTTGCGAATGTAATACGCCATTCTAAAGCAGTACTATGATAACTATCAATTACAACATTGATAGATACTTTCTTACCTTCAAATGCACTTACAGTTTCAGGGTCACCTAAAACTCTAATTTTATTTGAATTATCATCAGTAATATATACTTTAGTTTCATCTAATGTAACTGTACCTACTACAGTTAAATATTGTGAATAATTAGTTTTAACTTTTGTATCAAATGCAACGATATCAGCAATTGTAGATTCAACTGGAGTTGGCATTGCATTATCAGAACTGATTACATCTGCTTTAGTAACGTTTTTAATTTCAGGTTGATCATAATAAATATCTAAAGTACCTTGAATTAATAACGCATCACCAACAGTAACCGTTGGAGCATCACCAGTATAAATATACATAAATCCAGTTTCATCGTAAACATAGTATCCTTTATCTCTTAATGCAAATACGATACCTGAATCTATCGTTACAACTGTATCTTTAGATTGATCTAATACGCTGGCAATTGTTCCACCAACTTTTGCATCTTCTTCAATTACTCTAACGTCAAATTCTTTAGTATCAGTAACATCATTTAAAGTAATTGTTGCTGTTAATGTTAAATGAACATTACCAGAACCATTTTCAGGTCTAGTAACAACACCTTCATTACTTAATACATCTGGATTACTTGACACCCAAGTAATTGTAGTTTCATGTCTACCTGCTGTAGGTAATGTTAAGTTAGATTTTACTTGACTTAAATCACCTAGTATTAAAGCTGCTTTTGCTTCTGCAACTTTTGCTACTTCAGGGTCTTCAGTTGTTGTTGTTGTGTCTTCAGTTGTTGTTTGTTCTGTTGTCGTAGTTTCTTCAGTTGTAGTTGTTTTTTCATCATTTTGACAAGCTGTTAGAACTAACAAAAAGACGATGACAAGAACAAATGAATATTTTTTTAAGGCTCTAAACATATTTCTCCTCCTTCTAAATTTGAACTTACTTAATTTTTAAAAGTTAAATCATTTATACTAGATAAAGCTATTTGATAATTAGGTGTTTCTCCTAAATTAGTAAATTCAGAAATATTACCAATAATATCAAAATTCTTACCTACTGGAAATTGTGATTCTTCTACCTTTGGATATAAGTTTGAATCAACTCTAATTTTTATTTCTTGACCATTAGTATCTTCTGCATATACACTAAATGATCCGTTCTTAGAAGTATAGACACGTTTAACTGTTAAATCATTAATTTGAACTAATGTAGATTCTAAATTTTCAACAATAGTATCAATTGTAATTACATTCGGAGTAGATACATTGTCTTTTGAAATGACTTCAATTTTTTTACTAGTTATATTCGATAATTCTAGCAGACCATTATATTGAGATACATTTGCGATAATTCTTACTTCATTGCCTGCTTTCAAACTGTAAATCGGTGTATATCCTGCAAAAATATAAGCAGCATATCCGTCTTGTTCTATAAAGGCACAATAAGTATTTGTCGCAAGTACCCTCGTTATAACACCCGATAGCATTACGTTTTTACCTAAATAAGATTCTTGATTTTCTCTTAATTCTTTAATAGTAACTTGAACTGCTGTATTACTATAGTCATATTCAGGATCTTTTTCTCCCCAAATTCTTCTACCTGTTTGTTGTGTTTCTAATTCAGCTGTATAAAACACATTCGCATAAGGAGATCCTGATAAACCTTTTGTTGATGTGAAAGCTTGTTCTACTAATTCTAGATTAAGTAATCTACCATCATACCATACAAAACCTAAATAACGAGTCCCTGTTGAATCTAATACTTGGTCTTCTCTTTGTAAAACAATTGTTTCTGCATTGGTTAACTTTTCACAAGTGAAACGTGAAGCGGCTTTTCCCCATGGATCTAATTTTGCAGTTGATTCTGGTGTATCAATTCCAATAAATCGCACCTTAAATATTTCTCCATTACTATTAAAATGTGCTGTATCACCATCAACACATCGGTCTAGGGTAACTTCACCTATACCATCTTTAATAAATTCCTTACCTTCATAACTTGCTTCAAGTTTAAAATCATCTGTATAATCTGTTGTCAACTCTACAGGGGTATTATCCTCTGTTGTTGTTGTTTGTTCTGTTGTTGTTGTTTGTTCTGTTGTTGTCGTTTGTTCAGTTGTTGTTGTTTGGTTTTTATCTACTTGACAACCATACAATAAAACAACTAATACTAATGAACTAAACGCCATGAAAAATTTTCTTCTATTAAACATCTTAACCACCTATGTAAAATAAGTATTTTGTATTTAGGTTATCTTTTATTATCCTTCTAAATTCCAAATTGCATCTTCAAGTGCAGTTTCTGGAGTGATTCCACCAAATAATACATTACCTACTACCATTTCTACTTCATTACGAGCATTTGATGAACCAGTGAATGCTGGGTCATAGAACATATAACTTACTTGTTCAAATGCTGCTTTTTCTGCTAATGCAACATATTTTTCTTCATCACTTGGATTATTTAAGAAATCTTGATAATCAGCATCTTCTAAAGCAGATATTCTAACTGGTAAATATCCAGTTTGTTCTGCCCAAGATATTGTAGATTCTTTACTTGTTAAATGTTTGGTTAATAACCATGCAGCTAATTTTTCTTGATCAGTTGCATTAGACATAATCGAAATATTTGTACCTTGTTGGATTACTGCTTTATTATCAAGATCTTTTTGTGGGATAGGCGCTACACCAATTTCGAATGCTCCATTTGCAGGTACATTATATTTAATACCAGCTGTTGAACCAACTGTCATATAAACTTCTTGGTTTTTAAATGGTTCAGAAGCATAATTTTGCTCCCATTCAGCTGGAATTGTAAATAATCCTGCTTCATGTTGATCATAATAATAATCTAACATTTCTATAGTTTGTGGATTATTAAATAATAGTTCTCCATTAGCACCAGTATATTGTCCACCCCATTGACGAGTCAATGTGATAAATAAGTTTGCTGATGAATCATAAGCAAATCCCCATTTATTTGTATCAGTATGAATTTGTTCTGATATGGTTTTAACTTCATCCCAAGTTTGTGGAACAGTAATTCCATTTGTATCAAAATATGTTTTATTGTAAATTAATACCTCAGTTGATTTGTTAAATGGTAACCCATAAGTTGCACCATCAAATTGTCTATTTTCTTGTAAATAAGCTGGAACGAAATCATCCATTTCTTCTTGGGTAAATCCAATTTCAGAGTTATTGATATATGAATCTAACGAAACAACACCATTACCTGTTAAATAATCAGCAATATGATCTGGATAAGCTAGTAACATAGTTGGTGTATTACCAGTAACAATTGATTGAATTGTTTTATCTCTTAGACCATTATAATCACCTTGGCTAAAAAGTTCTACTGTAACTTGTGGATATTCTTCTACAAATTCAGTCACTAACTCAAGTAAGATTTCTTCCTTAGTTCCACCAAAAGCATGCCAGAATGAAATAGTTACTGGACCAGTGATGGTTGTATCCATTGTTTCTTCTGTTGTTGTCTCCTCAGTTGTTGAAGTATTATCTTTAGTCGTTGTAGTTTGTTTTGTTGTCTCTTCAGTATCAACAGTTACATTACAACCAACAAGTATAAAACCAAATGACACTGCTAATATCATAAAAATTTTTTTCATTTTTTCCTCCTATTTATTTATAACTTATTTATAGATAAGTTTACGAATATCTACAAGAGATACTCGTAAAACTTATTACCCTTTAATACCACTTCGTGATACACCACGCATAATTTGTTTTCTTAAGAGTAAAAATAGAATTAATATTGGGATTGTTACAATCGCACTTGCTGCCATTTGCATATTTCTAGCAGGACGTCCATCAACACTAAATGCTGTATTTAAACCATTTGTAATTAAACGCATAGATACTTCATTTGTAACTAAATTAGGCCAAATATAAGCATTCCATGAACCTAATGCATTCAGAATTGAAATCGTAACAATTGTTGGAGAACCAATTGGTATCATAATTCTCCATAAATATTTAAAGTCACTTGTTCCATCTACTTTCGCAGCATAATACAGTTCATCAGGTATTTGTTTAAATGTTTGTCTTAAAAAGAAGATATAGAACACACTTGTCATAAATGGTATAATCAACGCTTGAAATTGGTTAATCCAACCAAAGTTTGATACCGTAACGAAGTTAGTAATGATAAGCATTTCTCCTGGAATCATCATCGTTGATAATAATGCACCAAATAAGAAATCTCTTCCTTTAAAAGATAAGCGAGAAAAGGCAAATGCTGCTAATATTGTAGTTATTAATGTACCTAATGTAGAGAAGAACGCTACAATGATTGTGTTTTTAAAGAATATATCAAAACGAGCTTGTGGATTATAAGTAAAAGCTGATTTAGTTTTACTGAAGAAATTAGACCAAGCAATATCTTTTGGAAATAATGTTGGTGGAATTAATTCAACTTCAGCTTTAGTCTTTAAAGCAGTTACAATCATCCAATAAAATGGAATTATAATAAATATTGCTAATGCAATAAGAAATAGATAAATCAATACTTTAGATACTATATGCCAAATTTTATAATTTTTATTTTTTTCCATATTCATCACCTTAATAATGTACTCTCTTGCGACTTACCTTCATTTGAACATAAGTAAATGCAAGAATTATCATGAACAGAATAACTGACCCAGCTGATGCCCTTGCTATGTTACCTGGTGTTCCATAATTATTAAGGAAACCGTACACATACCAAACGATTGTTCCTGCAGCTCCATAATTACCTGTTGGACCTGCTTTATCACCAAACATTGCGATAACAGAAGCATATGCTTTAAATGCACCTATACATGATGTAATCGTAATATAAAGAATAAATGGTGAAAGCAGTGGAACAGTAATTCTCCAAAATACTCTAAATTTTGAAGTTGCATCAACTTGAGCTGCTTGATAATATTGTTTATCTATCCCTTGGATACCTGATAAAAATACCATAATTTTAAATGGTAAAGCTGACCAAATTGTATAAATCATAAGTGAAATTAAGATATGTAAATTATCAGCTTTAGGTGCCATCCAATTTGTATCAAGTCCTGTTACTAAATTAATTAGTCCATATTTTTGATTAAACAACATACTAAATACCATACCAATCGCAATAACGTTTGTTACATATGGTAAAAAGAAGATTGTTTGGAAAAATCCTTGCAATTTTTTTATTGAATTTAATGCAACAGCAATCAATAAAGAAATTAAAACAGAAATTGGAACTGATACAAAAACAATTATAAATGTATTAAAGAATGGTCTCCAGAAACCACGAGTATTCTGCCACATTGCTTGAAAAGTTCCGCCATATCTTTCAACATATCTAGGATCAATTTTAAATATATCAAGATAATAATTTAATCCTATTCCCTTATATTCACCCGTTAAGTAATTTAAGTCAACTTTAAATGACATTATGAATGTATTATATAAAGGGTAAACTAAGAATATTAAGATTAAAACAAGTGCTGGAGATAAATAGATGTAAGCATGAGCTACATCATGAATATCTGTTTTGTTTTTCATATAATATTTTTTGTAAGGTTCCAAAGTAATTAAGTTTTTAACATATAATAATGGATTAATCACAAACTTCTTAACAAAGTTAAAAACATATTGTAAAACATATTTATATAAAGGTTTTGTCAAAAAACTTAAAAACTTCAGATTATAAATCCAAAAAAATATATTACCAATTCCAGTAAATATCATTTTTATCATATCGATAATTACTGCAAAAATAAACATTACCGGATTTCTTACTGATTTTTGATAAAAATTTAAATATTCATTCGTAGTTGATTCTTCTATAAATGTAATATCTTTTTTAACAAATAAATTAACAACTTGAATGATTATATCTACTAATAATACTGGTAGTGATAAGATAAATAAAGATACAAAAAAGATAAATCTAAACAATTTAACAATTAATTTATATAAATTGATAACTAAATTAGTAATAATATGATAGATTTTTTTAAATGGCCAAACAAGTATTTTTATCAATAGATTGGTCATTTTGCCTGTTTCCTGAGGGCTAGTTTGTATTAAATTACTTTTCATACTTAATTCTTTCTCCAGTCTCAGGATTAAATATATGAACGCCTCTGCGTTTTAAACTAATTTTAACATTTTGTCCAGGAACCAAGCGATATTCAGAGTCAATAAATGCACGAACTTGTTGTTTACCAAGTTTGAAACGAATTAACGTATCTCTACCAATCGTTTCCACATTTTCAATATGAATCTCAAATCCATTACCATCTATCATGAATGCTTCAGGTCTAATACCAACCTCTATTTCATTATCTGGTACATTAAGTTGGTAAATATTATGACCATCAATTGTTAAATTTCTATTTTTAACAACACCTTGAAGTACATTAATTGGAGGGTTTCCTAAGAATTTTGCCACAAATTTATTAATTGGTTCATTATATAATTCTTGAGGTTCCTCAACTTGTTGAACGATTCCTTCTTTCATGACTATAATTTGGTCTGATATACTCATCGCTTCCTCTTGGTCATGTGTAACAAAGATCGTTGTAATTCCTGTTTCTTGTTGAATACGTTTTATTTCTTCACGTGTTTCTAAACGTAAACGAGCATCTAAGTTTGATAAAGGTTCATCTAATAATAGTATTCTTGGTTTCTTTGCCAAAGCTCGAGCAATTGCTACACGTTGTTGTTGACCACCAGATAGTTGAGATGGCTTTCTATTCATCAACATTTCTATATGTACTAATTTTGCCATTTCAAAAGCAATTTGTTTTGCTTCCTTTCTTGGGACTTTTAAATTTTCTAAAGGAAACATGATATTTTGCTCTACTGTCATATGAGGATATAGTGCATAATTTTGGAACACCAATCCAATTCCTCTTTTTTCAGGAGGTAAATCTGTTACATCTTCCTCTCCAAAGAAAATTTTTCCATCTGTTGGATTATGTAAACCTGCTAACATAAATAATGTAGTTGATTTCCCACAACCAGATGGTCCTAATAAACCTGTTAATTTACCTGATGGGAAAGTAACTGTCATATTATCTACTGCAACTGTTTCAGTAAACTTTTTAGTTAATCCTTCTAACCTAACTTCCATTAGTCTTTTCTCCTTCTTAAATTATAATGAGCATACCTTTTTAATTATAAAGGAACACACAACAAAATTCTACAATTTTTTACATTTACTAATCTTTAAAAAAATTTTTCTTTAATTACTACCATTCTAAAAAATTTTTCATAATATATAAATGTAAAATCTCATTTAATATTTTGTTAATCCTTAAAATTAAAGATAATAAAAAGGACTTTATATTCAATTTTAAAGTCCTATAATGTTAAAAATGCAATACTAAAAAGAGGTGCGAATTGTTCGGATAATTTGTATTTTACAATTAATTAATAAATTAGTTAAACTCTGACACATAACTATCACCATTTTTTCTTTAACCTCTATTACCAATAATATGTATTTTTATTATAATATATTTGGTAAATAAAGTAAATAAATATCACTTACAAAACATAAGAAAATTATATTTATTTAGACATTTTTTTACAATACTACGTTTTTGAACAGGGAAGCCCTCTCAGGCTTCCCTTAATTTGTATTTAAAAAATATTAATACTTAATCAAGCGTGATTTATTAGATAAGATAAATCATTTAGTTTTTGGATGATTTTCATCCCTTGATCATTTTTTTTCAGAAATGAAACTCCCCCAGATATTCCTTGAAAAGCAATGTCCTTTGTACCACTAATATCACCATATATCCACATTGTAAAGAGCATACTTAATGTTCCACCATGTGATACAATAATTATATTTTCTTCTGGTGAATTTTCAATTTCATTTATAAAAGGTAAAAGTCGATGATAAAAATCTCTTTTTGATTCAGCATCAGGTAAACACTTAAAATCAAGTAGTGAAGTATTACTATTATATTCTTGTTGGTTCTTATGTAACCATTTGATACTTTTCCCAGTCGCACTCCCTAAATTTATTTCTCTTAATTCAGTTCTATAAATAGGCCTTAGGTTTAAATATTTTGATACAATTTCCGCCGTTTGTTTGGTTCTCAATAAATCTGAAGCGTACATGGTATAGTTTGTTGTATCAGATAATTGTTTTTTTAGTGCTCTACCAATGGAATCAGCTTGTTGTTTACCTAACTCAGTTAATTCCCAATCTGTCCAAGCGCCAATCATCCCATTTGTATGGTGTATAGATTGAGTATGTTGAATAGTAATTATATTCTTCATTTTATCTTACCAACTTTCACACTTAATACTAATCGTTAATTAATCGTATGACATCACGAGCTATCATCACTTCTTCGTTTGTCGGAACAATAAAACATTTTATCGAAGAATTTTTAGTTGATATTAATCGTTCAACTCCACGTACATTATTTAATGATTTATCTAATTTGACCCCTAAAACATCCAATCTATCTACTATTTCTTGTCGTGTTAATGCTGAATTTTCACCAATTCCACCTGTGAATGCAATTGCATCAGCACCACCTAATAAAACATGATAACTAGCGATATAAGATGCTATTTTTCTCGTAAACATGTCTTGAGCCAATTGACAACGATTATTTCCCTTTTTAATTCCATCTTCAATATCACGAGAATCATTACTTAAGCCACTAATCCCTAATAATCCAGATTTTTTATTTAAATCACTTTCAATTTCTGATAAAGTTCTGTTTGTTTTATTCATTATAAATGAAATTATAGCTGGGTCTATGTCTCCACAACGTGTTCCCATAATTAGTCCTGTTAATGGGGTAAATCCCATGGTCGTATCAACTGATTTCCCATTTTTAACAGCACATATACTTCCACCATTCCCTAGATGACAGACAATAATATTTACTTCTTTTTTACCCAACAGTTTTTCTACTCGGTTTGAAACATACTTGTGAGATGTACCATGAAAGCCATATTTTCTTACACCATATTGTTCATACCAATTATATGGTACACCATAGATAAAAGCTTCCTTTGGCATCGATTGATGAAATGAAGTATCAAAAACACTTACCGATGGAATATTTGGCAATAATTTTTGGAATAGTTTTATTCCTGTTAAATTTGCAGGATTATGCAAAGGTGCTAAATCAGACAGCCTATCAATTTCATTGATTACTTCATCATTTATAACCACAGAATCTGAAAATTTCTCCCCACCATGTACCACACGATGACCTACCCCTTTTATTTCTGATAAGTCATTAATCACACCAAATTCTGTCAAACTATCAACCAATAATTTAACGGCTATTTCATGATTTTTTATAGGCATTATGTTTTTTTCTTTTTTATCTTCTATTTTAAAGTTAAAAATGGCATCATTTTTCCCAATACGCTCAAAATTCCCTTCTACTAAAGTAATTTCTTTAGGCATATCAGTTAATTTAAATTTTAAGGATGAACTCCCTGCATTTACTGATAATATTTTACTCATTTGACACCTTCCCTCATTATACAAGTTTTAATACAACTGCAGTTCCCATACCGCCTCCGATACATAAAGAAGCTAATCCATAGGTAACATTTCTTTTTTTCATTTCATGAATTAATGTGACAATAATTCTATTTCCACTCACACCAACAGGATGTCCTAATGCAATTGCTCCCCCATTAACATTCGTTCTTTCAAAGATAGATTCTTTTGTTTCATTATAAGCTTCACACAATTCATGAACAACACCTAAACTTTGAGAAGCAAAGGCTTCATTTAACTCAATTAATTCCATCTGGTTAAATGATAAAGAAGCATGATTTAATGCTTTTTTAATTGCTGGTACTGGTCCTAATCCCATAACAGATGGGTCTACACCACCTTGTCCAATTCCAACAATTTCAGCAAGTGGTTTTAATTGATATTTCTCTACAGCTTCTTCGCTCGCTAATAAGACCATACTAGCCCCATCATTTATCCCTGATGCATTACCAGCAGTAACCGATCCATCTTTTTTAAATGCTGGACGTAATTTTGCTAATTTTTCTAAATTGGATCTACGATTTGGATACTCATCATCAGCAAATACTATCGTTTCTTTTCTTGTTTTCACTTCTATCGGTACAATCTCATCTTTAAAACGTCCACTATCAACTGCTTTAATTGCTTTCTCTTGTGATTTAATCGCAAATGCATCTTGTTCTTCTCGTGAAATATTATATTTATCTACAATATTTTCAGCAGTAATTCCCATATGATATTGATTATAAACATCAGTTAACGCATCATAAATCATATGATCTTTAGCAACCATATTCCCCATTTTATACCCACTACGAGAACTATTAGGAATTAAAAATGGTGTTTGACTCATCGACTCAACGCCACCAGCAAAAATTAAATCACTTAAACCTGCTTTAATATTGGCATATCCATTCATTACTGCTTTCATTCCACTACCACATACCATATTTAATGATAATCCTACAACTTCTTTTGGTATTCCGGCATTTATGGCAACTTGTCTACCGACACCTTGTCCTAATCCTGCTGACAATACATTACCAATAATGACTTCATCAATTAAGTTGACATCAATTTTTGTTTCATCCACAATATTTTTGATTAATGATGCTCCTAAAGTAGCAGGATGAACCGTTTTTAACGTCCCCAGGAAACTACCAATTGCTGTTCTTTTTGCGCCTACTATAAATACTTTACTCATACTTTTTTTCCTCCCTCATAATAAAGCGCTTACATATTTGGCACTAAAAAAAATAATTCCCCTCGAATTATTTTACAAAAATATGTAAACAGTTATATTTTTAGTATAATAGAACCCCTATTATTTGTCAATAATAATAGAAATTTCTTTAAATATATTATGATATTTAAATAAAGAACCTATTAAGGTCCTTTATCTAAATTAAAACACTTACCGTTGTATCTGAATTAACAAATCCATTGATTAAACAAATAAAAACCGTTGGATTTTCATACATAGAAGCATGACCACAACCTGGAATGATGACTAATTTAGAGTTTGTGATTTCTGTATGTAAAAATCGCTGTTCTGGTAGTGGGGTTAAATAATCATTTTCAGCGCCTACAAGTAGTGTAGGAATAAATATTGTATTCAACACATTTCTTACATCATAACCTTCCGCACTCTTAATTAAACGAATCATTGCATCTAAAAATGGTTTTTTAAAAACTTGATGTAATAATTTCTCTCTATTTTTCATCCAATCAATATTTTTTGTATAAAAATCTGGTGAATAAATAACAGGAATTGTCACTTTATAAAATGCGTTTGCATCATTTGTTTCAGCAGTTGCAATCCAACCCCTACCGATATCTTCAAGCCATGGTGAGGTATAACTTGCCGTATTAAATACGATTAACTTATCGATATAAGCTTGATACTTCACCGCAAATTGTAGTGCCACTTCTCCACCATAGGAGATTCCAACGACATTTATTTTATCTAACTTTAAATGCTTAATTAAATTGTAGACTAATTCAACTTGTAGGTCTTGCTTATAATCTTCATCAATTAATTTTTCACTATTTCCTTGATCAAAAAAGTCAACTAATATTATCTGATTACCTTTAAAAGCATTTAAAAATAATTTCCAACTTAATGTTGACATCATGATGCCATTTAATAATAGAATTGGTTTTCCTGTTCCATGTACTTCATAATATACTTTTTTCCCATCTAACTCAAAAAAAGACACCTTATCACCTCTTTAATAAATCAACCCAATCTCTTTTGCTTCTTTTAATAATTGTGCTTTGAATTTTGGATGAGCGATATTGATTAATCGTTCAACTCGTTCTTGTATATTTGTCCCTCTTAATGCTGCAACACCATATTCAGTAACAACATAATCCACATCATTACGTGATAAAGTGACTGCTGCTCCTTGTTTTAATTGTGGAACGATTTTAGAAATTTCTTCTCTTTCACCAGTTTGTGGATTTTTAACCATAGTAGTTGAATATAAAGCAATAAATGAACGACCATTTCTCGCATTTTGTGCACCAATAGCAGTATCTGCTTGGCCACCTGTCCCACTAAATTGAACTGATCCAATTGATTCTGATGCACATTGTCCTGTTAAGTCGACTTCAATGGTCGTATTAATCGAAACTTGATTATCATTTTTTCCGATAACATAAGGATCATTCACATAATTTCCATCTAATATTAAACATGATGGATTATCATCGATAAAATCATATAATTCTTTTGTACCTAAAGCAAATGTAGCAACCATTTTACCTTTGTGCATTGTCTTTTTCTTACCTGTAACAACACCTGCTTTAGCCAATTTCATCAATCCTGTCGTTAACATTTCAGTATGAACACCTAAATCTTTTTTATCCATTAATGATGCTGCAACTGCATTAGGAATACCACCTATTCCCAATTGAATACAATCGCCATCATTAATATATTCTGCGATAAAAGACCCAATTTTTAAATCTCTTTCATTTGGTTCTGTATCTTGCAACTCAGGGATATCATAATTTACTTCTATGAAATAATCTATCTCATCAACAGATACCTCAACATCTCCAAATGTACGAGGTAATTTTGGATTAATTTCTAAAATAACTAAGTCAGCAGCTTCTATCATTCTTTTCTCATAAGTATTACTTAATGATAAGGAAACATACCCATGCTTATCCGGTGGGGTAGCATTTCCAATATATATATTTGGTTTAACATGGTCTAACCTTTTAGTACCAGACAAGTGTAAATGATTGGGAATAAATGAAATATTTCCATTTTTATGCGCTTTTCTTAACGGTCCTGTATAGAACCATCCATCCATTGCAAAAGATTCCTTGTATTCTGCCTTTACAAAATAGTCTGCATTAATCATCGGTAAACAAGTAGTTGTTTTCACATTTCTTACTTTATCAGCTATTGTGTGTAATTTTGATAATGTCTCACGCGCTTCTGCTGCCCCTAATCCAGTGACTATAACATCATTTGTTTTAATCATAGAAAGTGCTTTTTCAACTGTAATAATTTTATTTTTATAAGACATATTCTCACTCCCTAACTATTATTTGTTAATTTATTAATTGGGGAAAAATATTCTCCCCCAATTAATTAGACTATATTTTTTACTATTGATCTAAAATATCATCAATTGATTGCATTGGTTGGAATGGTGCCCATCCAATAGGACTTGTTGGATCCATTTTTGATAGAGACATCTCTTGAGTTCCTAAACGTTTACCATCAGAGTAATCAATTAATCCACCAAATGGATTTTTAATTGGAGCAGATTCAATTGCATCCATATAACTTGCCCAAGTTACTTCATCATCTTCAGGAATTGCTTTTAATCCTTCAACGAAGAAATGTCCTGCAATCCAACCTGTCATGGCATATGCATTAGCGCTATAGTCTTCATCGCCATCAACTTTTCCAATCCATTCTACATAATCAGCTACCGCTTGAGGGTCGCTCACTACATCTACCCATGAATTAGCATAAATGTCAAATGATGTTCCAACTTCATCTTTTACAGCATTTGTCATTTCAATACTAGCATTTACATAAGTAGTAATTACTGGACTTTCATTCCCTTGAGAAGCTAATTCTTTAGCTATTTGTGGGAATGTCCCTTGAATCGCAGCGATAATAATCACATCGACATTCATGTCAAGTATTGATTGAACTGCTGCAGATACATCTTCAGCAGCAGGAGCTACTTGTGATGATACGACAGTCATTCCACCAGATATAGCTGCTTGATTATTAATACCACTTAATAAATCTTTTCCAGCATCATCATTTGTATAGATAACACCTATTTTACTACCTTCGAATTGACCTTTTGCCCATGCAGCCATGATACGACCTTCCATTGGATATACTGGTTGCACTGGATAAATACCACGATCTTGACCGAATGCATTTTCATTATATAATATACCAGTTCCTGTTGCAAAGTAAACTGATGGAATTCCAGCTTTTTTAATATCATTTAATGTAGCGCCAACAAGTGGTGTTCCAAAATGTCCTACAAATGAAAAGATTTTTTCGTCTTCAATCATTTTTTCAACACATGCTTTTGCTTTTGTTGTATCCCACTCAGCATCTTGATGAACGTATTTAATCATACGTCCATTAACGCCACCTTCATCGTTGATCATTTTAAAATAAGCTTCAATTCCAGTTTTGAATGGTACACCAACTGGTGCTAAAATCCCTGATGTAGCAACACAGTTACCAACTTTAACTTCTTTGTCTGTAACACCTTGCTGACCATCATCATCTTTCTTACATCCGGTTATTAATACAGCTACAACAACAAGTAATAACAACGTAAACAATTTTTTCATATTTCTCCTCCATTTTTTTAATCACATCTATTAATAACATCAGCAATTGCTAATTGTTATTGACTATTAATGACTACCTAGATAAGCTTCAACTAATTTATTATCATTAATCAAAACTTTAGCAGGGCCTTCCATTTTAACTTCTCCCACTTCAAGAACATAGGCATAATCAGATATTTTTAATGTCTGCAATGCATTCTGTTCTACAATTAATACAGTGGTCCCTTCTTTATTTATTTCTTTAATTATTTTGAATATATTTTGAACAATAATTGGCGCAAGACCTAGTGAAGGTTCATCCATTAATAATATTTTAGGTTTCGCCATTAATGCTCTACCTATCGCTAACATTTGCTGTTCTCCACCTGATAAAGTTGCTGCGATTTGTTTTTTTCTCTCTAATAGATTTGGAAAATATCGATAAACTCTCTCTAGATTATCTTTAACTTCACTTCGTTTTTTTACAGTAAAGGCACCTATTTTTAAATTTTCTTCAACTGTTAAGTCTCTAAAAATCTGTCTTCCTTCAGGTGATTGTACAATTCCTAATGAAGCGATTTTTTCCGCTGGATATTTCGTTATATCTAAATCATATAAATCAATATTTCCGCTCACTGACTCCACTAACCCTGATATCGTTTTTAATGTTGTTGTTTTACCTGCACCATTTGATCCTAGTAAAGCAACAATTTTCCCTTCTGGAACTTTTAAATTTATTCCCTTTAAAGCTTCAATACTACCATATCTTACGACTAAACTTTTTATGGAAAGAGCTATTTTATCCAATGTTACCATCATCCTTTCCAAGGTAAGCTTCTTGTACATCTTTGTTATTTTGAATTTCTTCTGCAGTACCTATCGCTAATTTTTTACCAAATGAAATTGCACATATACGATCACATATTGACATCACTAAACGCATATCATGTTCAACAAGAAGAATTGAACAGTTATATTTATCACGAATCGTTTTAATAATTTCAGCTAATTTTTCAGTCTCTAAATCGTTTAATCCAGCAGCTGGTTCATCTAATATAATTAATTTAGGATTACTCATTAACGTTCTTCCTAATTCAACTTTTTTAAGTACACCGTATGGTTGCCCTCCTACATAAGCATCTTTAATATCAGCGATTCCTAAAAACTGTAATATTTCTAAGGCCTTAGCACGTAAATTTTTTTCTTCTCTATTTGCCCACGGTAATCTTAATGCTTGAGAAAAAATACCTGTGTTAAAATTGATATGCGCTCCTATTAACAAGTTATCAACAATCGATAATTCCTTGATTAATTCTACGTTTTGAAATGTTCGAACAAGTCCTAAACGGATGACATTGTGCACTTTCAACCCAACTAAGTTAACCATTTTATTTTTATTTGTTCTGAAAATAACTTCTCCTTGATCAGAACGGTAGAATTGAGTTATGCAGTTAAAAACCGTAGTCTTTCCTGCTCCATTTGGACCAATCAAGCCAAATATTTCATTTTTCTTTATTTCTAAATTTAAATTATCAACTGCTTTTAATCCACCAAATGCAATTGAGAGATTTTTAATTTCTAGTACTGTATCTTTTTGTATTGCATCAATTTTTTTATCTACTTTAGACATTACGATCCCACCTCTGCTTCTTGAGGCTTTTTCAATATTTTTTGAAGTACTTTTTTAGATGTATCCTTAATATCTTTAAAAATATTGATTGCACCACCAGGATAAAATAAGATAATTATGATAAGGAATACCCCACTCATTACATACTGTAATCCATCAATATTCGCAATACCTGGGATTTCTTTTAACACTAGTTCTGGGAATCCAAAGACAATAAATGTTCCTAATACTGCTCCAGATAAAGATCTCATACCACCAATAATAATTATACCGATGAAATTAAGTGAAAGTAGTAAGTTCCAAGTATCAGGATAAGTATAATTGACAAAATGGTTATATAATACCCCACCTAAACTTGCATACAATGTTGCAATCCCAAATGCAGTTAATTTATATTTTAAAAGGTTAATTCCCATTGCTTGAGCAGCCGCTTCACTGCCCTTCATAGCAAGTAGTGCGCGGCCTGTTTGAGCATTGAGAAAATTATTTGACAGTATCATAATTAATACCAAAACAATTGTGATTAAGATAAAAGTATAGCTCTTATCTAGTTCTAAACCAAAGATAATCGGGTAATTCCCATTTTTACCTGAGTATCCATGTGTAAATTTATCAATATCAAATAATCGACGAATAATCTCAGATACTGCAAGTGTTGCTATCGCTAAATAATAACCTTCTATTCTCAATGAAACGAGTCCTACTAAGACACCAATAATAACTGGAACCAAAACAGAAATTAGAAGAGAGAGAAGAAAGGGTAGTTTCATATCTTCTGTAAAGTAAGCAGCCATATATGACCCTAACCCCATAAATCCAGCAGTTCCTAATGACACTAGTCCAGAAAAGCCTAATAATATAGTAAGTCCCATCGCAACAATTGAATAAAACATTACAGTCCCTAATATCGTCATCGTACTACTTTGAATAATACCGAATCCATTAAGAAGAGGTAATATAGCGATGACTGCTCCAAATATCATGTAATTGATATTTGTTTTACGATTGCTCGTATAACTGTTAATTTCTCTTGTTTTCATTTAAATACCTCCCTTAAACTTTCTTAATGATTTTCTTGCCAATAATTCCATTAGGTCTAATAACAATAAATAATAATATAAGTAGATATAAAATAGGATCAGCCCAAGAAGAATCTAACCATTCAATTCCTAGATGAGGAAGATAATATATTAAAACGTTTCTTCCTAAACTAATCACATATGCTCCAATTACAGGACCATAAAATGTTTGAAATCCACCTAAAACGCATGCTATCAAGGCGTTGACCTGTACGCCATTCATCATTGCTGTATTGACTGTTATTCGTGGAGCTAGCATTAATGCTGCAAGCGTTGATAATGCAGCACCAACAGCCCAGGCTGCTGTTGTGATATTTTTAGATGGAACACCCATCAATCTTGCAGCTGTTTCATTTGATGCGGTTACCCGTACAGCTAATCCACATTTGGTTTTTTGAAGAAACAAAACAAATAAAACCATCACAATAATTCCAATCGAAATATTTAAAATCGTGTTGTAATCAACATGAATACCTAAAATTTTCATAGACCCTTCGATAAATCTACCAAATTTTAATGGTAGGACACCAAAAATCATTGGGGATATTCCAATAAATATAATGATTAAACCTAAGGTCATTATTTCTTTATTGATTCTCGTCACTTTTTTTGAAGGTCTCATAATCGCAAAATCTATGACAATCCCAACAATAATTGCCACTAACATAGCAATAATTGCAGCAACCCATGTAGGAACCCCCCACTCCATCAAAATATAGGTAGCAATAAAAGCATTGAACATTCCAATTGCTCCTATAGAGAAGTTTTGAATAACAGATGTTCTAAATATAATGATAATTCCTAAGGCTGCTAAGGCATAAAAACTACCAGTTTCTAAACTACTAAAAAGTATTCTTAAAAAGGAATCCATTTAAATCTCTCCCCACCTTATTACATTAGCTGCCCATACATAACCAATACCAGCAGCAATCATACTAACCACCGTACCAGTTTTAACTTTTCCTTGTTCTAAAGCTAAATGTAATGATAATATTTGATCGACCTGTCCCATGTGTCCATAATTTTCTAAATAAATCGTTTGGTTTTCTCTTAAACCAAGATCTTTTAACATAGTTAAATGTTGTGAACGTTTAAAGTGTAGTATTGCTAAATATCCTAAATCATCTCTTGTTAAATTAGACTTTTTAAGTGCTTTATCAATGCACTGATACCAATTTTTAAGTGACACTTCGTTTAAACGTTCTTTCATATGAACTGGATTTAATAATTTAAGTGATTGATAGGCTTTATCAATGTTTTCACAAGTAATAGGACAATTTATTCCACCGATTTCTACACCAGCATCTCTTGATAAAGATCCATCAGCAATTATATGTGAACCTAATAATAAATTCTTATTATAATTTTTCTTTAGTATAATTGCTCCCGCTCCAGCTGATAAATTATACATCATCGACATTAATTTATCACTATAATCAACAAAATCTACATTTCGATAGCCTCCAACGACCATGACTGTCTTAATATCTTCATCTGCAATCAACATATCTTTTGCCATTTTCATCGCTGATACTGTCGTACAACAACGATTTTGTACATCAATTCCCCAAGCATTAACTGCACCAATTTTATCTTGAATATATAAAGCAGAAGTGGTTAGCGGGTATTCCTTCCACTCTTCACCCATACATAAAATGACATCAATTTCTTTCGGATCTACTCGTGTATTCTTTAAACAATCTAATGCTGCATGGACCGCCATTTCTTGGGTTCCATCATTTTCACTAGGAATTGGTTTTTTAATTATTCCTAATTTTTCAACAATAGCACTTTCTGCCCAAACACCATTTGTTTTTTCAGCAACTTCTTTTGCGGTCATATGTCTTTCAGGAATATATATCCCTGTACCTACAATCCCAACATTTATCCCTTGCATCATCATCCTCCTATCTATTGCTTTTATATTATTAGGAAATCAGTCCTTATTTCCTTCCTTCTTTTATAAATGTATTTATCACTTTTATCAATTTTTCTAATTGATCAGTTAAAGGCGAATGTCCACTGTCTTTAAATATAACTAAATCTGCGATATCGCCAAGTTGTTTTTTGGTTTCATGGGCAAAGACAGCTGGTACAACTAAATCATCTTCACCTTGTATAATTAAAATAGGAGCTTTAATAGATGTTTTACGATTATTCCCCTCACAAACACCATTAGATTCATTAGTTAAATTAAAATGTACTAATGCATAATCTACATCAATTAAGTTTCTTTGTTTTACAATCGCTTCTAAATATCTCTCATAACGAAGAGATTCTGGTTGTCGCTTATTATAAATCAATAAATTATAAATATTTCTAAAAAATTCCTTATTTTTTGTTTCTAACGCTGTGACTGCTGGTTTAACTTGAATTGGATCATTTGCAATATCTTCATATGAACTTAATAATTCAGTTAGAATTGGTTTCCCTTCAGCATCTTTTTTAAATATTGGGTAACCTTTTATACCTACTGATTCTATTAACATGACTTTTTTCACTTTTTCTTTCAAATCAGCAGCCAATTCTAAAGCAACGCCTCCACCAGTTGACCATCCAGCTATAATTAGATTATTTAGTCCTAATACTTCAATAAATAACTTAATATCATAAGCAAAATCAGCTAAGGACTCAATTGGTTTATGATAACTACTATCACCAAATCCACGCATATCTACTGCATAAATGATATAATCATCTTCTAAATTTTCCATTAAGGTATCAAAAAATATAGATGATGACATATTCCCATGAATTAATAATAGTGTCTCTCCTTTATCACCTATTTTCCTATAGGCTAATTTCTCACCATTTGACAACGATACATAAGATACAGGAATTTCTCTTAACATACCAATCTCTCCTATCTTTAAAAAAATCTATAATCTCATTCCACCATTGACATCAAGTACATGACCTGTAACATATGAAGCTTCATCACTAGCCAAGAATAATGCTGCTTTTGCGATTTCTTCTGCTTGTCCTAAACGTTTTAGCATCGTAAGTTTTGCGAATTTCTCAAGTAAATCCTGAGGTACAGTTTTCAATATGTCAGTCATTATATATCCTGGTGCGATCACATTGACCCTAACATTCGCTCCTTTGCGGGCAAATTCTTTTGCCCATGTTTTTGCTAAACCAATAACCCCAGCTTTAGTTGCTGAATAATTCGCTTGACCAATATTTCCATACTCACCAACAATTGAAGAGATATTAATGATTGACCCACTACCTTGTTCCATCATTTTTGGTCCAATTAATCTTGTTAAATTAAATACACCTTTTAAATTCACATCAATTACAAGATTCCACATATCATCAGTTATTTTATGCGTTAATGCATCTCGTGTAATTCCTGCGTTATTTACTAAGATATCAATTCTTCCGTATTTTTCACATATATCGTTAACTAGTTGTTGACAATTATCTACATCTGTAACATTTAATTTATAATACTCCACATTTTCTTGTTCAAAAGATAACTCATTCATATCTGCAGCGATTACTTTTGCTCCTTCTATCGCAAATAGTTTTGCCATTTCAGCTCCTAACCCTCGAGCTCCACCGGTCACAACCGCTATTTTCCCTTCTAATCTCATTCTCTTCACCTCATTTTTTTTATTTATTTATGTTTTTTAAAATTACTGCTGTACCCATTCCACCACCGATACATAAAGACGCAAGACCATATGAACATTCGCGTTTTTTCATTTCATGCAATAATGTAACCATAATACGATTACCACTTGCTCCTACTGGATGACCTAAGGCAATTGCGCCACCATTAACATTGGTTCTCTCTAAAATCCAATCATGAGTTACACCATAAGTATCACTTAATTCTTGAATAACACCAAGACTTTGTGATGCGAAGGCTTCATTTAATTCCATCAAATCTATATCTGTTAACGATAATCCTGTCTGTTTTAGTACCTGATTTATCGCCGGTACAGGTCCTAATCCCATTACACTAGGGTCTACTCCACTTTGACCAATACCAACTACTTCAACAAGTGGCGTTAATTGATACTTTTCAATAGCCTCTTCACTTGCTAGTAAAATCATACTAGCTCCGTCGTTAATCCCTGATGCATTTCCAGCAGTTACCGTACCCTCTTTTTTAAACACTGGTCTTAATTTAGCTAATTTTTCTAAATTTGTTTTTCTATTTGGATATTCATCTTGATTAAATATAATCGTCTCTTTACGTGTTTTTACTTCAATAGGGACAATTTCATCCTTAAATCTACTACAATCAATTGCGTTTATCGCCTTTTGTTGTGATTGATAGGCAAATCCATCTTGGGCTTCACGTGTTATTTGATATTTTTCTGCGATATTCTCTGCGGTTATCCCCATATGATACCCATTATAAACATCCGTTAAAGCATCATAGACCATATGATCTTTAATCTTCATATCACCCATTTTATAACCACTTCTTGTTTTATCTGGAATTAAAAATGGGGCTTTACTCATTGATTCAACACCGCCAGCTAAAACTAGTTGATGCAGTCCCACTTGGATATTGGCAAAGGCATTCATAACTGTTTTCATACCACTACCACAAACCATGTTTAAACTATATCCAGGAACTTCTACTGGTAGACCACTTTTAATAGCTACTTGTCTTCCAACCCCTTGACCAAGTCCTGCTGAGAGTATATTCCCTACTATAACTTCATCAATCATTGTTTTATCTAATTTTGCTTCTTCTAAAATATTTTTTACTAATGTAGCTCCTAAATCAGCTGCGTGAACATCTTTGATCGTACCAAGATAACTACCTATCGCTGTTCTTTTAGCTGCTACTATAAACACTCTGCTCATACTTACCTCCTATTTTTTTATATTATATTTTGATAAAAGCGCTTTTATAACGATTTAAAAAAATTTAAAAACAACATAATAAATATAAAATCTGTATTGCCTTTTTTGATAAAATACTTTATACTTAACGTGAAGATACTTTCACATGAAGATGTCTTCATGTTTAGTATAATTCTACATTTTTTATTTGTCAATAACTTTTTTTAATTATTTTTTTCACATACTTAACCAAATTGCTTTGATATTTCAAAAAAAGTATGATAGAATTTTTAAGGATTTAAAAATTTTTTGATGAAATTTCATACTTAATCTTAAATGTAAGGAAGTTAAAAATCATGAATTTATTAGTTAAAGAACCTAAAACAAAAAGAGGACTTAATACATTAAACCGGATTTGTGATAGTGCCCGAAAATTATTTTATGAAAAGGGATATTATAATACTTCCATTAATGATATTACGGATGGTGCTAATATTGCACCAGGCACTTTTTATATCTATTTTAATGATAAGATCAACTTATATAAATATTTATTACTTCAGTATAGCCATGACATTCGAAAAACAATTGGGGTAGCGATAGAAAAGTGTGACACCAGATATGAAAAAGAAAGAGTTGGTTTAAAAACCTTTCTAGAATATATTCGCACTCATAAAAATGCTTACCATATCATTTGGGAATCCCTTTATATTGATTATGAATTATTTAAAGAATATTATATTAATTTTGGATTACGTTACACCAAAGGCCTTTGTGTTGCTCAGCATAATAATGAAGTAAAAGACATAAACCCAACTGTACTATCGTTTATGTTAATGGGAGTCTCTAATTTTATTGGATTAAAATATGTGATTTTTGAAGATGGTAAACCATTCGATAATATTGTTGATCAAGTGATGGACATTTTAGAAAATGGTATGTTTACAAAATCAAAATAACCTTTATATGTTCTATATAAAGGTTTTTTTATATATAAAAAGGATTTAGTAATACTAAGCTATACTAAATCCTAAATAATTATTATACGTTTTTATTTACTAAAATTGAACTTTAATATGTAACATAATAACATCTTCATTTTCAATTTGAGTTTCATATGGTTTTAGTGAAGTTACATCATTTATTTGATAGATTTTATATTTTAAACCATGACTTAATACTTGAGAATCATTTAAAATTAATCCATATACAGGATACATTAGTTCAAAACAATTTGATTTACCACCAATTTTTCTTTCCCATGTATTATATATTTTATGATAATCAATTCCTAAACTCTTAAGTAATGTTTTTACTTCAGGTGCAATATTTTCTATCTTTTGATTTAATTGATTAATTGAAGATTTATTTTTTAAAATAAGATTTTCACTAAACACCTTAGTTTTATGATGATTGTAGATAATATCCCAAGGACCAATGGTAAATTTATCTTGATATTTTCTATAAGTCTTTAAGGTTCTTATGATTTCTTTAAATATTAATGTTTCATTGGTAAAATCAAATATATCAAGAAAATAAGTTTTACGTTTTTCTAATATTTGAATTACATCTAAAGGATGATTTTGATAATGGTTTCTAGAATAAGAAATCATTTTTTGTTTTTTTAGATATAATACAAGTATCATAAGAAAAATAATTGAAAGAACGACTAATATAATAATTTTATATTGAAAACTTATATCCATCAAAAAACTTCCAAAAACAAGTAGGAGAATGATAATCTCCATTATAAATAACTTGACTCTATTTTTATTTTTAATCTTGGATAATTCATTAAACAACAATTCTATTTTTTTCATTGTATCCTCCTAATCTCATTTTAAACAAAAACTTACTAGATTAACAGTATATTATTAATCTGTAATATCCCTAAATCCCAAACCAAATGTCGCGTGAATATCATTAACAGTAATAAATGCATTTGCATCTATCGACATAATATAATCCTTTAATTTAAAGAACTCTCTTTTGGTAACGACAGAACGAATGATTTCTTTCTTATCATTTGTATAAGCTCCTTTTGCTTCGTAAATGGTTGCTCCCTTTTCCAAAGAATACATTATAAATTCTTTTACTTTATCACATTCTTCACTAATTATCACTACTTCTTTTGTTTCACTAAATTTACGAAGAAGGTAATCAATAATCAACCCATTTAAAAAGATACCAAATAGTCCATAAATAAAAGAACTAAACCCATTAATAGAAAAGGCTGATATTGTGATAACTAAGTCAGATAATAAAACTGCTTTTCCTAAATCAATATGAAAGTATTTATTAAGTATTTTACCTGTAATATCAGTTCCACCTGTAGAAGCATGATGTCTAAAGACGATGGCTAATCCTGCAGCACTCATCACTGATAAAATAATTAACTGAAGTAATAAATCGTCTATTAAAGGTTCCTTTATTGGGTATATTTTTACCATTAGATAATACAGAAAATTTAACATATACCCAGAATAAACTGTTCTAACGCCAAATTTAAATCCGATAAAAATCGTCCCAAGAATATAGAGAATGGTATTTAAAATAAACATAATTCCTGATAAAGAAAATAAAAAGGAAATATTAATTGCTTGTCCAAATAAATGAATCGTTTGATATTGTTCAGGAATATGACTCGCAGCATTTTTTAAAACGATGGCTAACCCACTAACACCACCTGTAACAAAATTATTAGGCACCATAAACAGATGTATTTCAAGTGCAACTAAAAATAACCCTAGAGTAATATAGAAATAATCTTTAAATTGTTTTTTAAATTCTATATTCATTTTATTAAGTAATCCAATCATTATGTTCACCTCCGTTTTTTTAGCACCAATTTATTATATATAACCCCTTATTGTTTGTAAAGAATAATAAGGATTTATGTCAAATAATAATTTAAGTTAACGTTTACATGGTATCTCATTTATTATTAATTTGAATTATATTACATCTATTATACCATGGATTAGTTATTTTTTATATTTACATTGTATTAGTACAACTAATCATAATTAATCTCTTTTGTTTAATAAAAAAATAATACACTCCTTAATCAGCTTGGAGCGTATTATTTTATTTATATATTTTTTATGACATTAAAATTATCTTCAATTAATAACCAATTTTGTGGGAATGGTAAGCCTAATTTCCAATAACTAACCCCTCTTAATCCATATTTTTTTACCAAATCAAATTTAGCCTGAATAGATCTAGCATCTTCAAACCAAACCGTATGTTCTTTCCCTTCTTCATCTGTATAATTGAAATAAGGTGCTTGTGACTTAATATCATATTCAATTGGAACTTGATAAGTTTTTGCTAATTCAATTGCTTGTTGTGGACTAATAGCTTTTGCGTATTCTCCTCCTGGAACATAAGGTAAAGTCCAATCATAGCCATAAAGATTTTGTCCTAACAATATTTTAGATGGTGGAATTACACTAACTGCATAATCAACAACTTTTGTTACTTCATCTATTGGTGAAACTGCTCGAGGCGGTCCGCCACTATATCCCCATTCATAAGTCATCGGTATAACAAAATCAGCGATTTCACCAATTCCTTGATAATCATGTGCTTCATACCAAGGCCCTTTTTGTTCACCACTTATCTTTGGAGCTAAAGCAACACTCATTAAAAACCCTTCTTCTGATAAACGTTGTTTAGCTTTTCGTAGAAATTTTAAATAATTATCCTTTTCTTCCGGTGGTAAAAATTCCATATCAAAATGAATATCTTTAAAACCTAATTCCTTCGCAGTTTTAATTATATTATCAAGTAACTTATCTTGTAGTGCTTCATCATTTAAAATTATTTTCCCTAATTCAGCACTGAATTGTCCATTTTCTAAATTTGATA
Organism: Mycoplasmatota bacterium; assembly: GCA_018394295.1. NCBI lineage: Bacteria > Bacillati > Mycoplasmatota > Mycoplasmatota bacterium. Next base: position 546,092 of record CP074573.1, on the reverse strand, counting down.
TAACCATCATTAATACAGCTCGATTATCTTTAGCGATGTTGGCAAAATCATTTAAAAGTGGGGCTTTTAAAGTACCATCTCTTAAAATCTGAAAACTAAAAGGTGCTAAATAAGTTAAATTTGGTGCTGCCTCTTGCGCAGCCAAAATTAACTTAGGATTTACTTCATCTCCAAACGGTTCTATATAAGCATTAATTTCTGCTTCTCTTTTTGGTAATGGTGGAATATATATTTTTTGCCCTTCAGTCAACATTTGATTTGGTAGTATTCCATACGAGTTTACTAATTGTTGATAATTTAAACCATATAATTGTGCGATTTTAAACAGTGTATCACCAGGTTTTACATAATAAAAACTACCATCAATCGGAATGACAAGTGCTTGCCCAACAGCAAGTGTATAAGGATGAGGTATTTTATTAGCCTCTATAATCACATTAGGTGTTGTATTGTACTCTTTCGCAATTGAATTTAATGTTTCTCCTGGTTTCACAACATGAATTTGCAAGTTATCCCCTCCTAATAATTATCTCTATACTAGTGTATGTTATTCTTAATAAAAAGCGCTATATTTATCAAAAACATATGCATAGATAAAGAAAAATATATCTATTTCTACTATTTTGTTTACGTAAACATATATAAAAAATAAAAAATCACAGAATTCTGTGACTTTTTATTTCATCTTAATTTTTTCATTTAATTTTTTTACGTTTACTGAATCACCATTTCCTAATTTTAAAGGAGTAATTGAAGTATACCCATGTTTAAATGCCCATAAGTCTGTTTGTTCAATATACTCATAAGGTTTAAAAGTTCTACTAGAAACCATTTTATTTTCATTTAAAGAGTAATTAACATCAAAGCCTCTAATCGCTAAATCTGTTATCATAATTCCTTTTGATTCATTAAATCCTATTTTAGGAAAGTTAACATTTAAAAGATATTCATTCGACAACAAATCATAATCAAATACATATTTGATAACAGAATCAATTTCTTTTACTACAACATCATAATAATTCCAATCTGTTGAAAAAGCAATCGCTTTATATCCATGAAATAAAGCTTCCATTGTTGCACCGATTGTACCAGAATAAATGGTATCTATTCCAATATTAAATCCATTATTTACTCCTGAGACAACCAAATTAACATCTAATTTTAAACCATACAAAGCGAACTTAACACAATCACTTGGGGTTCCTTCAACACTCCATATCTGATTTCCATGTTCATGAATTGTTAACCCTCTATCTACTGTAATTGAACTAGAGGCACCACTTTGTCCTAAATGTGGACCAACAACATAAACATTTCCTATTTTTCTAAAAGCATTCGCTAAAATCTCAATTCCTTTAGATTGATATCCATCATCATTAACAACTAAAATATTCATTTTAATCTCCTTCTAAAACAATATATACTAGTATAACATGTATCATTTTAATTATAAAGGCTGTTTACAAATCATGTTTATATACCTTTTTCCTCATTCATACACTAGTTTATATCGAACAGTAAATTCTATTAATTTCTGCATTCTAATAGTTTTCCCTAAAACTACAATTCCATAATCACCAGTTTGAATCTGGTCGGGACCTCCATATTAATAATACTGAGTTTATTTCTTAGAAATGAACTCTTTACTTTTATAAGGATATTTGGACCTTTTATAGGTCCATTTTTTTAATAAAATAGTGTTTTTTCAAATTTGAATACGCTTAAAGCATCCTCTAGAACGTGCCAGATTTGAACTTGTGTTATGTAACAAAATAAAATGGCTTTATTTAGGCGTATAGACAACTTTTAACGAAATTGGTGTAATAAAAAAGCCTGCATCTATGCAGTCTTAAGGAAGGGGATGTGCGAGCTTGTGCTCGCTCATGCTATGTAAGGGATAAGTTGCGACATTGTCGCAATTCTCGTTTTGGGGATATTTAAATCATTAATAATCTTAGTGATGATTGAAACATTCCAAATATAAACACTAAAAGCAACAACATTTGGAGTTTCTTCTTTAATATCATTAATAATTTTTAAGTAGTTATCTTTAATAGTGTACTCTTTGATCATGGGATTAAAAGAACTGTTAGCTTTAAGAAGTCTGACAGCGTTATTAGTATGGATGTATTTGGCATTAATACTGATTAAGAGAACTTTCATTGTAAGCACCTGATTAATCTTAACATATTTCCAGTAGTGTGGTAAAATAAATGCGGTGATAAGTATGAAAAGAATTATGATTATTGGAAGTCCGGGAAGCGGGAAGAGTGTCTTTGCTAGGGAGTTAGCCAAAGTACTTGATTATCCGGTTCTTCATCTTGATAAAATATATCACATCAATAATTATATACAAATTACAAAAGATAAACTTAAAGCGCAAATTAAGGACTTTGCCTTAAAAAATGATAACTTCATTATTGATGGGAATTATTTAGGAACAATGGAATATCGTCTTCAGTTTTGTGATACGGTCTTTTTGTTTGATATTCCGACTGAAGTTTGTTTAGATAATGCTAGGGAAAGAATGGAAGATAATACCAAGCGAGATGATATGAATCATGGATTTGATCATACAATTTACGATCCTGATTTCTTTTCATTCATTAAAAATTTTAAGAAGGAAAGTTATCCTAGGGTTTTAGAGACAATTGGGCGTTATCCTGAGGTGGAAGTTATTAAGATTTTTAATTATGAGGAAAAGTATCAAATATTAGATAGCTTAAAGAAACAGGTGAAATCATGGAGAAATTTAAATTAGTTGCTGATTATAAACCGATGGGGGACCAGTTATCAGGGAGTATATCTGCAAAGATGTAAATTGCCTAGAAGTTTGAAATAATTTAATATGTATCCAACCGGATTTAAACTACAAAAAAACACGCTCTTAGCGTGTCAAAAAAATAAAGTCGGTACGGACAAGACATTAAAATCATACAGAGTTTATTTCTAATATCGCAACACGCCTTAGACGGCCTAGTTTAGCGGTCAAATGAAATAAACTTTTTAATTTATTACATACAGTGTGGTTCCGTCCGGATTTGAACTTTAGCAAAACTTCGCTCAAATACTACCTTTTTTCTCTGTTTCAGCAATAATTGAAAGCTTAAAGCGTTTGAACTCGCCAATTTAATGCAATTTTTAAGGGAGATCGTGGTTCCTGCCGGAATTGGACAGCACATAAGAACATGTTTATAAATTATTACATTAACTATTTAAGGTCTAAGTTTTTTAAATAATATAAATATGTTATAATGATATTCGGGAAATTTTACATGTAATTTATATAGGTTGTATTAATTTGGAGGTTCAATTAATGAAATTATTTTATCAATTGCTAGACTATTTTATAAAATAAATTTAGTAAATGAAGTATCTGAAATGACAACCAAAGAAGGCTATAATCTCTATGTTTCTAAAATAACAGTTTCCAAAGCAATAATTGAGACTGTTATTAAAGAGAAAGTATTTAAATATATAGTTTATGAAAACCGTTCAGGTGAACTTGAGCAACTAGATTGTCATTTTTTCGCTGTGGAATCACATAAACAATTTATGCAAGAAGATGATATCCCATTAAAAGCTAGAATTAGAGAAGACAAAAATTCACAATATAATTATGATTGGTATTTAGAGAATGTTCTGATAAAAAATAGGAATTCTTACAATTTTTTGAGTAAAACATCTCAAAGGCGTTGATAGGATTAGAAAGTAGATGGTATTCTATAGAACCGTCTGGATTTGAACTGCTGAAAAAACGCTTAGAGCCTATTTAAAATAAAGTCGGTACGTCAGGTGAAAGCAACTCGGTACTGCAGGGTCCAAAATCGAGATAAAGTCGGTACGGACAAGACAATTTGATTATACCAAGGCGCTATCACTATTTTTAGGTGATAGTGCCTTTTTTATAATATATAGTTATAAACCTACCATAATTATGCTACAATGATACTAGAAATAAAAGGAAGTGATTATGAATATGACTAATAATAATATGAAGAAATACAATTTTAGTGGGATGTTTTACGTTGCAATGTTTTTCTTGTTTATCGCTGTTGTATTTATTTGGTTTGCCATAATAAGAATTTCTATAATTGCAGTTATAGATGGAGAAACTGGTGAATTACATAGTAATCATGATAAGTTGAAGTTTTTGATTCCGGCGTCAATAGTCGGATTAACTTGGACAGTTTCATTTATTGTTTTGTGCTATCAAAGATTCATTGTTAAAGCCCCAGTAACAATAGATGATAATGGTGTATATAATACAAATATAGGTGGAATATTTCTAGCTTTTATATTCATTGCTCCAGTTAGATTCATTCCATGGGATAAACTGTATTTAGATGGTTTAAGTTTGAAAGTGAAAAAAGACTATCACAATGAGTTGCCATTAGTTCAGAAATTGTTAATCAAAGTATTCGGTATTAAGTTATTTGTTGGTTACTCCAAGCTTGATGATTTATTTTATAGAAATTTAATAACTGATGAAATAAGTAATAATTTTATGAATTTAGATATATCAGTTCTATCAAAGAATAAAATAAATGATGCTGAAATGAGAAATATACATGAGATGTTAAAATTGTCATTTCCTCATATTGTAATTGAATCATATCGCTTTGATTATGAAGTAAATACATTTTATGAATTGAACTATTTTTTAAGAAATGTGTTTATTTCGCTTGAAACCGCTTATAACCTCTTTGATAGAATTATTAGTGTATTTGAAGAAATATATAAACAAAATCCACACATGAATTTTGATGTTATTGCTGAAAATGATGATAATGGCACATCTGTAGATAAATATCAAAAAAATTGTAACGATTTTGAAATTGCTGGATTATTTATAACTAAAGGAGATGTAGAAATTTCTAAATTGTATTATCAGTCTGAATTAATTAAAGTTCAACTGAATTTTGATTATACATCATTTCATGTATTTTGGGATAGTCCAAATACATTTTGAGTCAATAACACATTATAAAGTAATTAAATGAACACTATAAGAAATCATGTAATTGGTGATACTATCGTATCACCATAAAAACAAGTAGGGTTATCCAAATAATGATTCATATATTTAGAGAACTATAAAATTAGTTCTTTTTTTGTGTACATTAAGAATATAATAATGCATCTTATGATATATTAGTAAAACTCTTTATATATTTATGATATTATATTAATAAGGTGATATGATGAAAATACTGTTTAAAGGGAATATAGAAGATTTAGAACTCGTTAAACAACGATTAAATCAAGGGGATTTTGAGTTTGTATTAAGTGGTGAAGATTACCAATTAACTAAATCCTCAAAAAATTGTACAACGATTATCGGAAGAAGAGACGATAAGTTTTTTATTATTGAATACAGGAATATCATATATGTTGAGAGTTAAGGACATGACATTATTTGTCACACTACTAAAGGTGATTATTATATTGATTAAAGTTCTATGAAATACATGGTATGTTTGAGCAATATGGTTTCATTAGAATTCACAAATCCTATGTTGTAAATAAGAATCATGTTATATCGATTATTCCTGAATTTAAAGTTTGTAAGCGTCAAATAGTCAAATATAACACACATAAAAAATTCTTCAAAACGAGGAATTTTTTTATGTATTTAATTTACAATTTTCAGGGAGTCCATCTGACCAAGGTAATAATGTGTCTAGAATTTGTTCATATTCAAATCTACATTTGGTAATCTATCAAATAAATAGGTTAGATATTCAATTGGTTTTATATTATTCTCCTTCGCGGTTTCAATAACACTATATATGGTTGCACTTGATTTTGTTCCTTTAGGAGTTTTAGAGAATAATCAATTTTTTTTACAATCACGAAAGGTACTTTGTTGATTAGGTTCAAGAGTCCTATTCTAATCAAAATTAATATTGTAACTCCATACAAAACCATTGCGCCTTAGCCAAGACAACTCTACCTTAGCAGGTTCAAAAAGACAACTAGGTTTAGTATACCAGGTGCTATAAGTGATATTTTCACTATAGTACCTTTTTTATCGCCAAATAGCGAGATTTTAGAGAGTATAGAATGTACACCCTTTATTGATTATGTTAGTGATGAATTTGATTTGATAATACGAGCCTATGGGATCTGAGAGGATTTATAGATGTCAAATTGTGCCGTATGAGGATATTATTTTCAGACTAAGTTGCAATGATAAAGGTTAGCTGGAGTTAGCGGAATATCTAACACAAAGGTTGACAAATATTGTAAAAATAGGGAAAATATTAAAGTGTCTGTAAATAGTTACCCACTCAAGGGTAATCAGCCTCTTTATGAAACCACTTTTGTTTTTGATCAATTGTATAGTTTTGAAAGCGAAATCACATATGAAGCCTTGACATATAATGCAACAGTTCCATTCATTATTACACCCTGTGTTTATCCAACAATTATTGTGTTGTTAATTTTAATAATTTTATATAATTACCTTTACCATCGCAATAAAAATCGCTTCATACAATCAAAAAAACCTATAAACTACCACGTGTACAATTATCATTTTCGGTCTTAGTTGTTTCGTCAGTCGTATTAATCGTTATTATTTCGTCTCAAATTCAATTGAAGAAGATAATAAACTTAGTATTTATTCTTTTGTAGACATGAATATAGACAATACATACTATGATAAATAAATTGACATTGATATTTCAGGAATTGATAAGGTGTTAGAAGGTTCTATTTCAAAAGAAAATCTCGAAATGGAGATATACTAATTATTATAATGATCAAAACATACCTTTCTTTACTCCGGATTCGAACTATGTAACATTGAATAGATATGATGTATCTGGACCTAAGTAGATAATTGTTGAAGTATATCATAAAGGAGTTTTGAAATATACTGATAAAATCATATAAGAATTGAAAACACTAGGAAAAAATCTGTATGAATTAGTATATCCATATAACATTTAAAAAAAAGGGTAGAAAAATAGAATATGATTTTATACATTAGTAGATTCATATAACTTAAATAATAGTAAAATTATATGATCAATTTAAAATAAGCAGATAAATAGAAATTAATAGGAGGAACATCTATGAAAGTAATTGGTAAATTAATTGGTGATGGAGGAACTGCAAAAGTTTATGAATACGGGGACAATGAAGTAATAAAAATCTTTAAAAATCACGTTTCAGATTACGCAATTGATAAAGAAGAAAGTATCAATTTAACTTTAAATAACTTAATGCTCTTTAATCCTTTATATAAAGGAAAGATAATATATAATAATAAAACTGCGTTAATTTATGAAAAAGCAGAAGGTAAATTACTTGCTGATTTTCTTTTTGAAGATTTAGAAAATGATTACTCATATATATTTGCGAATATTCATTATAGTATTCATCAAAATAAGATTGATGGATTACCTGTCCAAAAAAATATATATAAATGGTATATTGATAAAACAAACGAATCAATGGAAAATATCGCTTTTAATATGAATGACCTTCTTCAAACCTTAACTGACGATTATACGCTATGTCACGGCGACTTTCATCCGTTAAATGTTATTGTTGATAATAAAACAGATAAATACTCAATTATTGACTGGAATGGTGCGAATATCGGTAGTTACATTTTAGATGTTGGATGGACTTATTTAACAATGATTTCACCATACATTAATAATGTATATGGTGAAGAAGTATATAATATAGTTAAAATATTTTCAGAAAATTATTTAAAACATTATTGTAATTTCAAGAAGATTGATAAAGAAATAATTATTAGATATTTACCTTTAGTCGCAACTCGTAGATTATTTGATAATTATCAAAATAATTTAGAAGTTAATTTATATGAAAAAGATTGGTTACAAACCATAATAAAAAAGGGTTAGTTCTAACAATGTATTACACCTTTGACTACAATTCAATACTTGATGAAGTGAACAATAATGAGTATATAGATTCAGTAATACTAGATGATTGTTTAAATGCTTTTGTTATTCATTTTGATAGTGATCTAATAAGATTAGTTTCTTTAGATGGAGTAAATGATATGTATGAAATACTCCCTCATAAACAAACAGAAGAATTGGAAGAAAGAATTGTATTTATGCTGAAACATTTAGAGAAGTATTTTATTGAACAACAAACTCAAGTTATGTCCACATATTAAGATTATTATAAGAATGGTGAAAAGAAATGGAAGTAATATATAGAGGAACATTTCATAAAGATGATAAAAGAAAGATTAAGAAATTACTAGCTCTTTGTGACTACGTCAACATAGATGATTGTATTATAGGTGAGTATTACATTTCTAGTAAGTCTCCTAGTTTTAAAAAATACCAGGATTACTTGAAGAAAAGGGGGTTATTCTTCACTATTAAAATTAATCGTAATCTTTTAAATATTCTTTTACACCTTTCCATATATATCCTTTAGCTAAATCACTGACTGGTTGTAAGTCTTTTTTATCTAACTTATCTTCGATTCTTTTTAAATTAAAACCTTCTTCAAATACCATTGATTTAAATACTCCTGATTTTAACGCATTTTTAGGGCAACTATATATACACTTTAAACACATAATGCATTTATTACCAAAAGAAGGTTTACCGTCTATCATTTTAATATTTTCAGTAGGACAATTTTTTTCACACAGTGAACAACTTATACAACTATCGGTAATCTTAATCTTTCTTCCAAACCTTTTGGCTCCAATACTTTCTAGTATAAAAATCAATGATAAAAATCGATCTATTAACAAGGGTTTCATAATATGTTTATTGACCTTCATAATTTGATTTATAATATTATTGACCTTTTCAGGTAAAACTTTCAGTAACCTGATTGCCAAATCTTCTTTGGTTCTTACAATACAATTACTTGGCATAATTAACATATTCTCATAAAAAATATTATAACCTTTTCTTTTTAATTGTTTTTTACACTTTACTCTAGAAGCTGTATTCGGACTAATTTCTCCTCCACCTGATACTGAAATTATAACAGCTGAAGTATTATCAACCTTATTTTGTAATTGAATCCACTCATTAACAATTCTAGGAGAATTACCAGAAAAAACAGGATACAACAATACTAATAAGTCCTCTTTTTCATCTAATATCTCCATTTTAGCATCAATTTCAGTCTTATTAACAATTAACCCTTTTCTTTTAATAAAGTTTCAAAACAATTGGCAACTATCTTTGTCCCTCCGGTACCCGAAAAATAAACCACCCTAATTTTATTCATACAATCACTTCTCTCTTTTCTTAGATAATATAATGATAACAAAATTATATACATATTACGAGCATTTTGTCATTTTCGTCATAGTTATCTTAATTGTTGACTTGATGTCGATAATATAATAATTTATTAAAGGAAGCCAATTTAGACTTCCTTTAATTTATATTTTATAAGTTATGCAATTATAGATTATGTTAATTAGTGAAATAAAACGAGTAGTTATTATGTAAGTATTCTTTATCTCTAAACATCTCATAACTTGAACCCGATAAAACAAAACCAAGATTTTCCACAAGACGAATCGACTTTTGATTATCAATATAAATACATGCATTTACCTCTTTTACATGCATATCATTGATGGCAAATAAGATAATTTTTTTCATGGCTTCTTGCATATAACCCCTTCCCCAAAACTCTTCTTTGAGGTCATATCCGACTTCAACTTTACAATCTGTCTGATTCCAACAATGAAATCCACAGGTACCCATTTTCATCCCATCTGACTTTCGTACAATAATCCATCGGTGTTGCAATCGTGGTTCAGGTTGTATATAAAATGAAATGATTTCATCTGCTCCTTGCATATCAGTTACTGGTTCTGCATCAAATAGGTACCTGTTCACTACATCATCTGAAAACTGACTAAATATAAAATCTCTATCGTCAATAGTTATATTTTTAAGAAATAATCTTTCTGTTTCTAAATCATTGAATAACATATTTCCCACCCCCTATATAAATAGTCTCTGTAGTGTTTATTGTAAATACTGACTTAAACGTGTATATAAAAATAATAGTTAGATATTAGTTCTTAATAATATATTATTTATACCAATTAGGAATAATTGTTTCAAATCCTTTATGTTCATCATATATTCTATAAACACGTTCTGTCATCTCTTCTAAATCTTCAGGATAATATTTCTTTGACCAGACAATAGAAGGAATAAAACTCATTGATAGATAAAGTGTATATAATTCCCAAAATGATTTTGGGACTTGATGATTAAAATAACCATCAATTTGTCCTACTGAAAAAGGAATACTTATTTCAGTACTAAACATAGGAACTTTATAAAAATCATGAATAGGATCTCCATAATCATATCGATTAAAATCAATCACTCCTTTATAACTTTTATCTTCAACAATAATATTACCTACATGAAAATCATCATGCTGAAAGTGATTGGGTCTATTTTTCATTAGATCCATATTTTCATTCATATAATTAAAGATTTTTTCTTCGCCTTTTATATAAATTCCTAATTCTTTATAAGCATTTATATATCTATTATTCTTTTTACTTTTTACCAAAAACCAATCAGGATAATTTTTAGGAGCTACTAATTTATGCATCTTTTTTAACTCAATTCCAGCTTCAAACCCTATATTATATTGTTCATCTTCACTATAAAGTGATAATGTTTCAGATGCATCCTGACCACTTAGATAACTTACTAATTGAAAACATACATCCTCATCTTCATTAACTCCAATATATAGTGGCTTACTCATTTTTACATTTAACTTTTCAACTTGTTTCATCACTTCAAATTCTTTTTGCTTCTTATCATATTCAGAGAAATCAGATACTCTTAAAACATACTGATTATTTTTATCATCTTCTAGATATACTTTTTTATCAAAAGAATAACCCTTTAAAATTGGTTCAACTTTTATAATTTTTTTGTTTTTAAAATAATTACTTTTTAAATTATTAATAATTAATTCAAGATTCATAAATCCTCCGTATTTATCCAATATTAAACTAATTTCATAAACTGATTCTTATTTTCTAATATGTAGTAAAAAGGATAGGAAAATTGTAAATATTGAATTAACCAACGATTTTCATGTTTTTTCATTAACATGTGTACACGAATTGGCCAATCATATTCATTTGAAACAGAAACATCTCTCATTGCAGTACTAATTTCTTTTCTAATAACAAATAATTTTTCTTTTTCATGAAGATTTCCATTAGCGATTTTAATAATTTTATCTTTAGTATTTTTATAAAAAGTTTCTTCATCAATATAACTTTTTCCTAAACCATTAGATAGTATAGAGACACATTTTCCATTATTTTTTATATATGCCACATCACTATTTATCTCTATTGACTGCCAATTTTTCCGAATATCTTTGATAAGTAATTTTAAGTCTTCTAAATTTTCTGCGATTTGATTATCAACATGTAATATTAGAAGATTTTCTAAATCAAAATACTTGTGTATCATCTCATCAATATCAAGATTCATAAAATCATGACTAAATGGTTTTAATACATCCTGTATTTCAATGTTTTCAGCAGTCTTATGTGCTAAATATTTTTCTATCTCACTTTCATAAGCACTTTTGATTTCAGGTAGCGCTAATCTAGTATCTGAATAATCCTCAGGGACAGAAAATTGAATTTGTTTTACTTTAAACTCATTGTTTGTTTTAACAAAAATAAAACATAACCTTAAATCTAACATATATTTTCTATCCTTTATTTCTCTTTCATGGAGAAAATGAGCTATAATCCAATTAATTTCTGTTAAATCTTTTTGTAGATTTTTTGAATCATTTAATTGATCTTTAAGTTCATCAATATAATCTCCATAATTATTATGTTTAAAAGTAAAAGAAAAATAAGCAGGAGCATAAACTAAAACAGCATCCTCATAATCTTTAATAATAAGATGGTCAAAATCTAAATGCTCAAAACTCCAATATTCCCAATCATCTGTAAATAACTTCTTACATTCATCATAACCTAAACATAACTCACCAAAACTTGTCCCTAAAATCGAAATATTTTCCTTATCGATAAAAAGTTTCTTCATAAACTGATCAACATTATTTACATCTTTTTTATCGTAAGTTTCTTGAAACTCATGTAGTAATTCAATAATTTTCTCTTTCATACTTACCTCCCATAAACAAATATATTTTATTATACATTATTTTTAACACTATATCTACAATAATTTTTTATATATCCCAAATTGTATAATTAAATCAGACAAATAAAGTGTCAAAAAAAGACATGTATGATACACTTAATTCATCGCCAAACAAATAAAGGAGTATCATACATGTCATATAAACATATTACCATAAATGAATTAACAAATATAGAGGCAAATTATAGATTAGGTATAAAAGCTAGAGAATGTGCACTCAGAATGCAAATAGGAAAAGATAAAGTTTATACGTATTATAAGTTGTTTATTCAAGGACTTACAGTAATTCAAATTTATAATCAGTACCTAAAAAATAGAAAAAGATGTGGAAGAAAACATATTAAGTTATCTGAAGAAAAACTAAAAGAAATTGATTATAGGTTAGATTCTGATTGGTCACTAGATGCCATAGCTGGTAGAGATAAAGTAGATCAAGTAGAAGAAAGATGTTCAATTAAAACTTTATACAACATGGTTAAAAGAGATTTAATAGACAAGAATAAACTAAGACGCAAAGGTAAAAGAAATCCTAAAGGGCATAACGAAACTAGAGGTAAAATAAACGTCTGTAAGACGATTCATGAGCGCAATGAAAAGTACCCTATGTCTAGTAGTAATTAGGAATATGGACACTTTGAAGGCGATACAATTGTGGGCGAGAAACGTAAGTCTGCAATTGTAACATTAGTTGAAAAACAAACTAAATACATTATCTTGTTAAAGGCAAGTAGAAAAAGTGAAGATGTGAAATTAGCAACATGTAATTGGCTCAATGAACTACCTAATAACTGTATTATAACAATTACCTTTGATCGTGGAAAAGAATTCTCAAAATGGAAAGAAATTGAGCAGGAGAGTTTAGTAGATACGGGTATCTATTTTGGTGACCCTGGCTCTCCAGGACAAAGAGGATTGAATGAAAACTCCAATGGTATTGTAAGAAAAGATTTACCTAAATCCACTAATTTATCAGTTTATACCCAGGAAGAATTAAACCTAATAGCAAATAAGTGGAATAGCATTCCACGTAAGTTTTTAAATTATTTAACACCTGTAGAGGTGTTGAAAAAAACAACCGGTGTAGATACACTACTACCAGTTGCTTAAGTATCATAATTATTTGTCGGATTTGTATTGACAATTCAGGTATATAAAAAGACATGAAAACATGTCTAGAATATACTTAAGATACATATAAATCTAACAAACGTTTAATCTTATTAAACGCAACAAAACGAGATTCACGTAATATTTCTTTACCTGAGGAAAAGATTAGAACAGTTGGAACTGTAAAAACAAGAAATTCTCCTCTAAAAGCCTCTACCTCATCAATATACACTTGATAGATGGGAATGTTTGGGTAATCTTTCAAAAGCATTTCTAATCTATTTCCTACTGGAATACAAACTGAACAGTTTTTAGCTTTCGCGATTATAATTACTAAATCTTTTTGAATAATAGAATTTATATCTAATATATTTTTGATTTCTTTCATGTTATCTCCTTTTACAAATACTATCTGTATTATTTGATTTATATAAAAAATTATGATATCTTTCACATTTTAACACTTAATAGAATAACATAAGTTGTAAAATAAGTTAATTAATTAACTTTTTACAAAAAAAACAAGGAAATCATTGACAATTAAAAATTAAACTGGTAAACTTGTGAAGTAAAAAATAAAAAAAACGGAGGTGAAGAAAATGATTAAATTAAAAAATATGTTTATTACAAAAAATAAAACTAAATATCAAACAGTCATTGTCTTCACTAGAGATTCTTTTCATTCGGATAATTAATTAGTTTATCCTTATTTACATTGTTATTATTATGGAATCTCTCAAGAGATTCCTATTTTTTTGCGTTTAATCATGATATAGGAGAAGTGGACGACATTTCTCCTATTTTTTATTTTTACAAGCAAAAAAATCACATCACTAATATACTGAGTTAATTATAATAAATTTTAAAAGGGGTGATTCTCATGAAGTATATTAAAATCCTCTTAGGTTGGGTTAAAGAAGAGATTTTTTATCTATTCATTTCCATCATTTCATTAATCATAGTGACTTACACACTAACAATCGTTCCATTATTTTATCAACATGCATATGATAAAATTATTGTTTTTGAAGCAGATAAGCCAACAAGACTTCCTGATTTATTTGTCAATTTTATTAATAACGGACAATCTCCATTAGATAAGTTACTTTATTTAGGGATTGCTTTAGTTGCTTTACAGCTACTACGTGCTTCCTTAATGTTCTTATCAGGACGGTCTAACGCAGTATTCTCTGAAAAAGTTGCTTATAAACTACGAGTAAGATTATATAATCACATACAAAACTTACCTTATTCGTATCATACGCAAGCTGAAACAGGAGATTTAATACAAAGAAGTACTTCGGATGTTGATACTGTTAGACGCTTTATCGGTACCCAATTTCCAGAAATATTTAGAATTGTATTTTTATTTATCTTCGTACTAATTCAAATGTTTGCGATTAATGTGGAATTAACTTTGATTTCTCTAATCGTTGTACCAATCATCTTTAGTTTTGCATTTATCTTTTTCAAAAGAATTCAGAAAGTATTTACTGAAACAGATGAATCAGAAGGTAAAATGTCAACGGCTTTACAAGAAAACCTAACAGGTATACGTGTTGTAAAAGCATTCGCAAGAGAAAAATATGAAATCGAAAGATTTAATAAATTTAACCGTAAATACTCTAATAATGTACAAAAAATAATTAATAATATGGCTTATTATTGGTCAAGTTCAGATATCATTTGTATGCTTCAAATCGGTTCAACAATCGTATTGGGTTCATTATTCGCTGTAAGAGGACTTATTACAGTTGGTGATTTAGTTGCTTTCTCTGGATTTATTAACTTTATTTTATGGCCAATACGTCAATTAGCACGTATTATTGTCGAATTAGGAAAAAGTACAGTATCAGTTAAACGGATTCAAGAAGTTTTAGATGAAGAAACTGAATACCAAGAAAAAGACTTAGAAAAACCAGAAATAAATGGTGATATAACATTTGATCATGTGAGTTTCACATTTGATGATGCATCTGTACCAACTTTAGAAGATATTTCCTTTAATATTAAAAAAGGAGAGACCATTTCCATTATTGGTAAAACAGGAAGTGGTAAATCAACACTAGCTCATTTACTTGTTCGTTTATATGATTATACATCAGGTTCTATTAAAATTGACGGTGTTGAACTTAACAGTATCGATAAACATTGGATAAGAAAGAATATTGGTATTGTATTACAAGAACCATTCTTATTCTCAAAAACAATATATGAAAATATTGGTATCATATCAGATAATCCTGATGATGAAGCGGTTTATAAAGCTGCATCAAGCGCCTCTATTCATGAAGATATCTTACATTTTGATAAAGGTTATAAAACCTTAATTGGAGAGCGTGGGGTTACCTTATCAGGTGGACAAAGACAACGTGTCGCAATTGCGAGAATGTTAGTTAAAAACTTACCAATCATTATCTTTGATGACTCATTAAGCGCTGTCGATACAGAAACAGATTTATCTATTAGAAAAGCATTATCTGATAGATCTAATGACTTAACAAAAATCATTATTACCCATCGAATTTCAACTGCGATGGAAGCTGATAAAATAATCGTTTTAGAAGATGGGAAAATTCTTGAAATGGGATCTCATCAAGAATTAGTTGAAAATGATAAAGTATATAAGAAAATTTGGAGTATTCAATCAACACTAGAGGAAAAATTAAACAAGGAAGAGGTGATATAGGATGGATAAATTTCAAGAACAGGATTTTACTAATAATCTAGATTTGAAGACTTGGAAAAAGATCTTTACTTATTTAAAACCCCTAAAGAAACACGCTATATTGGGGATTGTATTTGTTGTATTAATTGCCGTTTTAGATGCTGTCTTTCCTCTTATCACAAGAGAAGTCATTGATTATGTATATGATGTAACTGATAAAGGTGAAGTTTTAAATTATAATTACTTATATTTATTTGGAGCAGCATTCTTAATATTTGCATTAATACAAACATTCTTTATTTATAAATTTATCAGACATGCAGGAACGATTGAAGTTGAGTTATCCTATAGTCTAAGAAAAGCTGCCTTTGAGAAACTTCAATCCTTATCATTTAACTATTTCAATAATACACCGGTTGGTTGGATTATGGCTAGACTCACAAGTGATGCTAGACGCTTAAGTGAAATCATCTCTTGGGGACTTATTGATATGAGTTGGGGCTTTATGATGATGGTTTCAATTATCATTGTTATGTTCTTCATTAATATTAAACTTGCCCTAATCACATTAGCTGTAACACCAATTATTATTATTGTTAGTATTATCTTTAGACAACTGATGCTTCGACTATTTCGTGAAGTTAGAAAAATAAACTCTAAAATTACAGGTTCTTTTAATGAAGGAATTACTGGTGCTAAAACTTCAAAAACACTCGTTTTAGAAGAAAAAAATCTACATGAATTTGATCATTTAACAACCTCTATGCGTTCTAAATCCATTAAGGCTGCAGTAATTTCATCTTTATTCTTTCCAGCAGTTTTAGTTTTAGGATTTGTCGGAACAGCATTAACCATTTATAATGGTGGTAATTATGTACTTCAAGGGATTATAACCATCGGTACCCTTCAACTCTACATTTCCTATTCCACTCAATTTTTCGATCCAATCCTACAACTTGCTCGTGTTTTAGCAGAATTACAACAAGCACAAGCATCTGCTGAACGGATTATCGCATTATTAGAAACAGAAGCTGAAATCGTAGATAGTGATGAAGTAATCAGACAATATGGTGATTTTCTACACTTTAAAGAAGAAAATTGGGAAGAAATTGAAGGAAAGATTGAATTCAAAGATGTTACCTTCTCCTATCCTGATGGTGAAAACATTTTAGAAAACTTTAATCTAACCGTAAAAGCTGGTGAAACAATTGCCTTAGTTGGTGAAACAGGAGCTGGTAAAAGTACTGTTGTCAATCTAATTTGTCGCTTTTTTGAACCAACCGAAGGGAATATTCTTATAGATGAGGTTGATTATCGTAAACGGTCTTTAGGCTGGTTACACTCAAACCTTGGCTATGTTTTACAAAGCCCACATCTTTTCAGTGGAACCATTATGCAAAACATTCGTTATGGTCGACTTGATGCCACCGATGAAGAAGTTATTGAAGCAGCTAAACTTGTAGACGCTCATCATTTTATTCAAGAATTTGAAGATGGATATGATACACAAGTTGGAGAAGGTGGAGGAAGACTATCAACAGGTCAAAAACAATTAATCTCTTTCGCTCGTGCGATATTAGCCAACCCATCTATCTTTGTTTTAGATGAGGCAACTTCTTCTATCGATACAGAAACCGAACAAAAAATTCAAAAAGCAATTAATAAATTGCTTCATGGACGAACTAGTTTTATCATAGCTCACAGACTATCAACGATAGTGAGTGCTGATAAGATACTAGTTATTAGAAGTGGAAAAATTATTGAGCAAGGAAACCACGATGAATTAATCAAACAAAAGGGTTATTATTACCGTTTATATACGAATCAATTTGTTGAAGAACAAACTCAATCTCTTGGATATTAAAAAGCATGAATCATCATGCTTTTTTTATTTCTATTTTGTTTTATGTAGCTTCACTCATGTTATATTGTGTTTGATACAAAATCTTATAAATTCCTTTTTCGCTTTGCATTAATGATTCATGAGTCCCTTGTTCTTTAACAATACCATCTTGTACAACCAGTATTAGATCAGCATGTTCGATTGTTGATAATCTGTGAGCAATAATCAGCGTTGACTTGTTTTTCATGAGTTTATCTAATGCATCTTGAACGAGTTGTTCTGATTCACTATCTAAACTTGATGTAGCTTCATCTAATAATAAAATAGGAGCATTTTTTAAAATAGCTCGTGCAATCGCAATTCTTTGACGTTGTCCTCCTGAAAGCTGAGCACCATTTTCACCGATATGAGTATGATAACCTTCTTTAAACTCATTAATAAAGTTATCTGCATTTGCTAGTTTAGCAGCTTCTTGAATTTCTTCAAAACTAGCATCTAATCTTCCATAGGCGATATTCTCTTTAATTGTTCCCGTAAATAAATGGGCATCCTGTGGAACATAAGCAATCATCTGTCTTAACTTTTGAATAGATTGATGAGAAATAGATCCTCCGTCAATCGCAATATTACCCATCAATGGTGGATAAAAATTAAGCGCCAACTTAAATATTGTACTCTTCCCTCCACCACTAGAACCAACAATTGCATACACTTTATCTTTAGGTAATATAAAAGATAACTGTTTTAATACTAAATTTGCATCATACCCAAAACTCACTTGGTCAAATAAAATCGCAGAATTTAGGTTCTCTTTATCGGTTTCTTCAGTAATATAATATTCAGGTTCTTCTTCCTCATCAATAATTTCCATTATACGATCAGCTGCAGCGAGTGAACCTTGTATATTAGTTATAAATCTAGATAATACTTGTATTAATTGAACTAACGAATTTTGTAGTTGAACGGTTGCGATAATTACACCAATTGTTGTAATTCCTTTTAAAACTAGAAAAGCTCCAAATGTAGCAACTCCAAAAAAACTAACCATTTCAACAAGCATATTTAATCCCGATATAATCGATTGCGTATCAACCCGATCATTTGAACGGTTTAATACATCCTTATTATCATTATAGAATTTACCTAGTATGATTTTATGTATATTAAAACAACGAATTACATGCATTCCATCTAAAATATTTGTTAAACTTTTTGTTAAGTTTGCCAATTTTTGTTGAACATCACGACTTATAAAGCGTAATTTTTTCGCAAAGTAGAAATTAATCAAAATAGTAATACTAGCACTTATAATCATAATAATACCCATTCGCCATTGAATAATAAAAGCAACAGTTGTTGTACCTATTCCTGCGATAAGAAAAGATAAAAATCTCACTAAATGGGTTTTATAAACTTTTTCAGCTTCTACAATATCATTAGTCATCCGTGAAATCACTTCACCACTATGTTTTTCTCTGTAAAATAACAAGGGCAATTTAGTCAACTTATTAAAAAGTGTTGTTCTTATATTACCGGTTGTAATTGCTGCTGATTTATTCACAATATAATAAAATATTGGTCTAATAACTAAAATCAATAAGACAATCCACATATAACGTTTTAAAGGTATTAGGATTTTACTAAATAAAATTTGATTATGTTCTAATACATCAAACATTTCTTTTATTAATAAAGCCAAACTAACATCAATAGCCATTGTCAATAAACCGATAAATATTAGTCCAATAAAATAAGGCCAAAATGCTTTTTTCATAAATCCAAACAATCTAAATAATGTACTATTCATCACATAATCCCTCCTTTAAAGAAGAGTCGACTTCAGATTTCATTTGTTTTTTGTATAAGCTTGTATACACACTATTTTTTGCGATTAACACATCATGTTTACCTTCTTCAATAATTTTTCCATTCTGCATAACGTATATTCTATCAACTTGTTTAATTGTTTGTAATCGGTGAGCAACAACAATACTTGTTTTTTCTGACATGAATCGATCAAGCGCCTCTGTAATGAGTTGTTCTGATTCTGTATCTAAACTTGAAGTCGCTTCATCAAGTAAAAAAATTGGTGCGTTTTTTAATATTGCTCTTGCAATTGTTAATCTTTGTTTTTGACCACCTGATAGACTATTTCCTAATTCTCCGACCTCAGATAAATAACCCTTTTTAAAACCAGTTATAAAACAATCAGCATTCGCCTGTTTAGTACTATAAATCAACTCATCATCTGTAGCATCTAAACTTCCATAACGAATATTCTCTTCAATGGTTACAGGAAATAAAAACGTATCCTGACTAACTAAAGCCATCTTATTTCGTAACCCATCTAAATCCCATTCTTTTAATTCATGTCCACCAATGAAGATTTCTCCCTCATAATCTTCATAGTACCCTAGAATTAGCTTCATGATTGTACTTTTTCCGCATCCAGATGCACCAACAAAAGCAACTGATTCACCATAATCAACTTTAAAACTTAACCCTTTAAATAAGGTTTCATTTTGATTAGGATATGTAAACGTAACATCTCTAAATTCAATTATACGCTTATGGTTATTTAAATTAAAATTAAAATCAGTTCCTGTTTTTCGTTCTTCTACATCATCAATAATCTCAAATATTCTTTCAGCAGATACTAATTGAATTTTTGATTGACCAATAAGTGTTGGAAAATAACTAATTGGAAAAGTCACTGCATTAAGTAAAGCAATAAACGCCAGTAACCCCCCTGCAGATATTTCACCTTTACTTGCTAAATACCCACCTAAAATCATGGAAACAACAAATGGAATAATACTCATTAAAGAAGAAACTGAATCAAGAATGGATTCTCTTTTGGCTAAATTTTTAGCATGTTTCACCGATTCTAAAACACTCTTATCATGTTTTTCATTAATTGGTCTTTCTAATAGATAAGCTTTTGAAACTTCTATTCCTTTGATAAAATCAGTCACAATTGAATTGACTTTTCCTAATGTAGCTTGCATCTTTTTACTAATAGGACCCATAGGAAGTGATAATAAAGATGACACAACAATTAATACAGGAATTAAAACTAAACTAAATAATGTTAACTTCCAACTTAATATAAATAAACAAGTCAAAGCACCTATCGCAGTTAATGGAATACTAATCAGATAGGGAAGATTCAATGTCGTAAAAGTTTTTACATTTGCCATATCATTCGTTGCTCGTGAAACATAATCCCCTGTATGTGATTCAGTTAAATGACTAAAGGGAATTATACTCAACTTTTTCCCAACTTTTCCTCGTAATTTTGCAAGTCCATATTCTGTGTAGTATCCAATAGTTTTTGTTTGTATATAACTAAATACAATGTTAATTAATGCAAGACTGACTATAAAATATAATACATTAAAAAATCCAAGTTCATTTTTTTCTATCGCATAATCAGTCAAATTTTTGAGTGATACTGAAAGTAACACAGTAATTACTGACAGACAAATGGTTGTAAAGATTCCTATTGATAATAATCCTTTTTTAGGAAATAGTCTAATCAGTCAAAATAATTGTTTTGTAACACTACTATCTCTCTTTTTCACCTAGCATCCCTCTCTTTCTTATATTAATCTAATTATAGCTTAAAAATTTTTAATTACCAACAAAAAATGCCAATTTTCTAAATACAATTGGCATTTTTAAACTTAGAATGAACTAATTTATTCAGATTCCCTAAAAATAAGGAATAATAAATTTTGTTATTTAACCATCATTTTTAAAAATTCTAGGATATGTACTTTCAATTTAATCATACTTATGTATATATTTCTTTTTTCTAAATCTTGATACAATAACTCAATTTTTTCTCCAAACACTTCAATACACATATTGATATATTTTTCTTTACAGTCTATCATTATTTGATCAATATCATTTATACTCTCTAAAATCATCAAACAATATTGTTCATAACCTTCTATAAATTTAAATAAGTATAAATCAGCATCAAGCTGAATTAAATAATCTTTTATCACTTTAAATACATGTTTAATACGCAAAAGCATTTCACAATTATTTTTCTTACTTCCCTTAATCTTACTCTCTATGTATTTATTTTCTATTTTGGTATTAATTAACTTCTCTTTTAAGAAATCATAATCATAAAGTTTCTTATAAATAGATAAAAATTTTTGATCTAATATACACATAAAAAATTTTTCACTCATGTTTTCTGAAAACTGTTTATCAATATGGTAATTTACTTCAAATTCATTATCTATTTCTGATTCAATATACTTAATCCATACTTCATATAATGCAAAGATCATTTCTACAAAATTAATATTTAATTGATCATGTTTATTTTCTAATGCATTTATATCAAATTTAATTAGTAATTGAATTAAATAGGTTAAATCTTTATCATCAAGAACTTCTTCTGTATCATTTAATAAGTGATTTAATTCTTCTTTTATCACATGATTTATAGTTGGAATACACAAATTACCTAACATCGAGAAGACTTCTCTCACATACTGATTTGATTCAATCATTCATAACCTCCCAATATCATCATTACTAAAATATATTGAATCCTTTAATCATTATGACTAATACACAAATAAAAAAACAATCAAATTGATTGTTTATGTTTTTTCAAGTGATATTTTATTAGTGGTAGTGCTTCTTGTAAAGAATTAATAAGATTATTAACATCGATTTTATTTTTGGGTATAATTAATACTTGAGAATTATTAAAGATACAATAAATGTTTCGTGAACTTTCAAATACTGAATTTACATCACACCACTGAAAAACTGAAGTTTTATGATTCGTAGTAATCGTAATTTTATCATGATTAATAAAATATTCATTAATATGGTGTACCTGTTGATTTTCTCGATATACTTTTTTAGCGAAACAAATAGTTAAGAGCGGTATTAGGACCAATAAAGTTAAAGAAAGAGTAACAAGTAAAACCATGATACTGATATTAGCGATCGTTGGTTGTATTAATACTAATAAAAATAAGATAAAAGAAAGGACGAAGAGAAAGGGAATTTTATTTACAACTGATTTTAACTTTTCTTCATAGAAGTGAATTTGATAATAATCGATAAAATCCTTTTCTGTTATTTTATAATGAAATTGAATTGATTCCATAGATAACTCCTAATATATTTCTATTAATTAGTATAGTCTAGTTCATCAGATTATATCAAAAAAAAGAAAAAGTTAGTTATAAAAATACGATAACTAACTTCTTTAAGTATTATAAATGATAATTTTCAATGCGATGTGTAACATCCTCTAAACAAGGAACGATGAATTCATATTCTTTTTCATTAGTTATTAATTTTAATATATTTGAGTATTTCGTAAGTGTCAATATTTTTTTAAACCAATTATTCTCTTGTCTTTCAATGGTGAACTTTGCATCTTTATACGGTACAAAAAACAATGTTTTTTTCTCAAACATTTGATATACTTTATAATCAATTGTATCCTTTGTTATTAATAATACACCCTTTGAATTATTGAACAAACCATTTCTAAATATAACCGGAATAAACACATTCAATTTGAATTTTTTATGATAATTTGAGAAATAAGTATTTTTCTTTTTATTGAATTTTAAGGTGAAATAAACAGTTGATAATCCCTCTATAAATCCAAATACAAATCCGATAAGTATATAGTACCAATTTAATTCAAAACCTGTCCCTAAGAAAACAAGTGATACCAAATTATACAATAAAAAAATAATAACTGAAAACACTAACCCAACATATATTGGTAATAAAAAATAAATGCGTTTATAATATTTTTTTTCCTCAACTTTTGTAATCATACTTTTCATTTTATCCAACTCCTATCTTCATAGTATCATTATAAATAAAAATCATTTAATTTTCAATTGAATTATTTCTTTTTTATAATTATTTGGAATAATTACATTATTTTAATAAATAAACCCGTGCTTCATATGGTCTTGTTTTGAATTTATTTAAATCATCCATAACTTCATAATTTGATAATAACAAAGTAGCTCTTTTATACTTAATTGACTTTGGAAGTGAAAACAATATTTTTTTAGAAGTAAAACTTGTTATTACCAATAATTTTTCATCATTTAAATTTCTTTCATAAATATATAAGTATTTATTCTTAATATCATGTTCTTTATAATCTCCATAAATGATTATTTCATACTCTTTTCTTAAGGCAATAATTTTTTTATAATAATGATAAATTGAACATTTGTCAACTATCGCATTTTCAACATTGATTGTCTTATAATTGGTGTTTACTTCAATCCAAGGTTTATTTGTAGAAAATCCTGCATATATTTTATCACTCCACTGCATTGGTGTTCTTGCATTATCTCTACTCATATATTGAAACTTCTTCATCATCCTTCTGTGGGATATATGTAATTTTTCTCTTCCAAGTTTATAAATATTATGTGTTTCAACATCTTTATATTGTGATAATTCAGAAAAATAAGCATTCGTCATTCCTATTTCCTGTCCCTGATAAATATAGGGAGTTCCTTGTTGGAAATAAATCATTGTAGAAAGCATTTTAGCACTTTCAACTCTATATTTTTTATCATCGCCCCACCTTGATACAATACGTGGTTGATCATGATTTTCTAAGTATAAGGAATTCCACCCTTTCCCATTGATATCATTTTGCCACTTAGATAATACTTTTTTTAATTTAGGTAATTTAAAAGGACGAATAAACCATTTAAAAATATTATCAACATTCATATGATCAAAATGAAATATCATACTTAATTCGTTTCTTTTTTCATCAACGTATGACAATGCATCTTTTGTACTAACAAAAACAGCTTCACCCACGGTAAAACAATCGTATTTAGATAAAACGCCCTTATTGATTTCTCTAAGATACTCATGAACATGTGGTCCGTTCATGTAATGTTCAGATCCAATTAAACCTAAAGAGAATTTTCCATCAGGTAATCCTTCTTTTTTAGATATAATATTAATCACATCACATCTAAATCCATCAACGCCTAAATCTAACCAATATTTAATAATGTCCTTTACTTCATGTCTAACTTTAGGATTATCCCAATTTAAGTCAGGTTGTTTCTTACTGAATAAATGCATATAATATTCATCAGTTGTTTGATCATATTCCCATACACTTCCAGTAAAAAAGGATGTCCAATTATTCGGTTTCTTTCTCCCATTACCTTTACGCCAAATATAGTAATTACGGAAAGGATTATCCTTACTTTTTTTACTTTCTATAAACCAAGGATGTTCATCACTCGTATGATTTACAACTAAATCCATCACCAGTTTAATATTTCTATCATGAAGTCCTTTAATCATCTCTTTCCAATCATCTAATTTCCCAAAATCATCCATAATATCTCTATAATCACTTATATCATAACCATTATCATCATTAGGAGATTGATAGACTGGTGATAACCAAACAATAGAAATACCTAATTCTTTCAAATAATCCAACTTCTCAATAATCCCACGAATATCTCCAATTCCATCTCCATTACTATCTTTAAAACTCCGAGGATAGATTTGATAAACAACGCCTTCTTTATACCATGCTTTCTTCAATTTGATTCCCCTTTTCTTTCATTTTATCTTTTCGATGTTTTATTTCTTCCACCCAGTACCTCTGATCTTTATCTGTATATTTATAAAAGAACATTGGAATTATACTCAAAATACATCCAATACCAGGAATAAGTGAAACTAAACTAAATATTCCATGATAGACTTGTGGTAATTGATTTGGTGAATCTTTAACAAACCCTGTATAATACAAAACCATACCCATCGTAAAATTCGTTAAACCACCACTTAATTTAAAGAAAAATGTTTGGGAAGCATAACATAATCCTTCTGCACGTTTGCCTGTTTTCCATTCTAAATAATCAACAGAATCAGCAATCATTGAGGTTTGTAAAACATTGAAAAATCCCATGGATAAAGAACTAAAAAATACAAAAGTTAACACATCAATTAAACTATCATATCCAGTTAAATACATTAAGAAATACATAATCGCACCAAATATACTTGTCAAAATATATAGATTTCTTTTCGTAAAGAATTTAAGCAATAACGGCGTTATAATAATCGCGAATAAAACAGAAGTAATTAATACACCACCAAGTAAAGAATATAATTCAGAATCATGCAAATTATATTTTGTAACATAGGTTCCGGCTGACTGTGACATAAATCGGCTAAAACCCAAAATACTTGAAAATAAAATAATGAGAAGTGGTGTATTTTTTAAAAACAGTTTCATATTTTCGATTAATGTTACTTTTTCTTTCTGTGGTATCACTCTTTCTTTAGTATTAAAATAAGCTAGAGAAAATAAACTACACCCGATTATAGAGACAATAATAGCTGTAAGTAAATAACCTTGTTTTTCTGATCCATTTCCTAAGTTTTCTACCAACAAAGGTATCCCTACTATACTAGCTCCAGAACCAACCATCGTCATAAACCGGGTAAAAGTGATTAATCTAGTTCTTTCACTTGTATCACTACTCATTGAAGCAGATAACCCCCAATATGGTACATCTCCAATGGTATATACCATTCCCCATAAGATGTAAGTAACAAATATATATACAATTTTTAGAGAGTAGGTATAATTAATTAATAGAAAGGTTAATATTGTTAGTACTGCGATAGGGATTGGTGCAATTAATAGATAAGGCCGTAATTTTCCCCATCTAGTTCTTGTGTTATCAACAACACTCCCCATAATAAAATCGTTTATGGCATCCCAAACTCTAGCAACTAAAAATAATGTACCTACCGTACGAGCATTAATACCAAAAACATCCGTATAAAATATCATTAGAAATGATGAAGACAAAATATAGACCATGTTTTGTCCCATTCCCGCTAATCCATAGGATGCTATTTCCTTAATCTTTATTTTCTCATTCATCCCTTTTTCTCCTCAACTTATTTTTACTTAGCTTTAATAATTTTCTTAACACTTTAATATATCTCCTATTTATTAGTTCAAGTAATCCATCTGCCATTTCTTTTTTAAAGGTCCCACCACTGAAACTAACTAATGATCTAAATGGTAAATCAATAAGTGATCGTTCTCTCATCAAACGGGTAGATTCATCCTTTGATATTTTTTTTATTTGTTTCTTAACCATCCATAAAATAATTCTCCCTACAAAAGTATGAGAAACATCACCTAGTGTTGAATTAAATGTGTAAGGTCTTTTTAATTTTTTATTTAATGGTGGTAATTTTCTAGATAATAATATTTCATATGTTTCACTATTAAATCCATGTTTTAAAGATTCATAATGATGCAAATCTATGTTTTGATAGGGTGAAACAACTTTTTCTAAAGGTTTAATATTAACAATTGTTTTTAAATGAATATCTTTTGATGAAGAACCTATACAGATTTCATAGTCACCTGATTCTACAACCCAATCTTTAAGGGTAATATGATAATAAGCAAAGGTACGTTTATCTAATTTAAAGGTGATTTTTTTTTCTTCTCCAACTAATAAATTTATTTTTTCAAAACCTTTAAGTTCTTTCACTGGTTTAAACACTGAAGACTCTATATCTCTTACATATAATTGACAAATTTCTTTTCCCGCTACTATTCCTGTATTTTTAATGGTAAATGAAACTTCTAATAATTTATTTTCTAATATCTCAGATTTATTTAACCTAAGATTTTGATATGAGAAAGTTGTATAACTTAACCCATGGCCAAATGGAAATAAAACTTCTTGTTCTTTCTTTTCATAATACCTGTAACCAACATATATACTTTCTACATAGTATACAGAATTATTACCTCCAGGAAAGTAATTGAATGTAGGCGTATGTTCTAGTTTTAATGGATATGTTTCTGCTAATTTCCCGCTAGGATTGACATTACCATACAATATATCAACGATTGATAAAGCGCCACTTTCACCACCTAAATAAGCATTTAATATCCCTTTTACATGATTAATCCAAGGCATTGTAACTGGAGACCCCCCTGATAAAATAATCACTACATTGGGATTAATTTTTGTGATTTCTTCTACTAAATGATTATGGGCCTGTGGTAAGTCCATATGTTCTCTATCAAATCCTTCTGATTCATATTTTTCTGTTAATCCGATAAAAATAATAGGAACATCTACACTTTTAGCTACTTCAATTGCTTCTATTAATAATTCATGATTTATATCATCACTATCAATTGAATACCCTCTAGCATAAGTAAAATCTATATTTTTTTTAGATAAAACATCACATACATTTTCTAATTTAATAGGATTAATTTTTGAACTCCCACTCCCTTGATAACGTGGTATATATGCCATTTCACCAATTATCCCAATGGATTGATTTGGTTTGATTGGTAAGATAGACATTTCATTTTTTAATAGAACCATCGATTGATCTGCTACTTCTTTCGCTAATAAATGATGGTCTTTTTTTATGATTACTTTTTGACTTTTTTTACAATTATATATTAGGTTTAGTAGCCTTTCTACTGTTTTATTAAGTACCCTTTCATCTAAGGTACCATTTTTTACTGCGTCAATAATTAATTGATCATTTATCCCAAAACTTGTAGGCATTTCTAGATCTTGTCCATTTTCAAGACCTAATACACGGTCATTACAAGCACCCCAATCTGTCACAACAACGCCATCAAACCCCCATTCATCACGCAAAATATCATTTAATAAATATTTATTTTCACTAGCGTATTCTCCGTTTATTCGGTTATAAGAACACATCACAGTATATGGTTTTTCTTTCATAATTCGTTCGAAACTAGTTAAATAAATCTCTCTTAATGCTCTTTCATCAATTTCTGAACTAATTACTTGTCGTAATTTTTCTTGATTATTCGCAACAAAATGCTTAAGAGAAACACCTATTCCATTCTCCTGAACGCCACTTACAAAGGAAGCACCTAATTCTCCTGATAAGTAGGGGTCCTCAGAAAAATATTCAAAATTACGACCACATAAAGGAGAACGTTTGATATTAACTCCAGGACCCAATATTATATCAATATCATGATACCTACACTCAAAAGCAATTGCTTCTCCCATTTGTTTAATTAATTTTCTATCGAAAGAACAGGCAGTAGTTGCAGCTGGTGGGAAACAAGTAGAAGGATAACTAGGTTCATTCCCTAAATTATCAGACTTATCATATTGTTTTCTTAACCCATGAGGTCCATCAGCCATCATTATAGATGGAATACTTAATCTGTTAATCTCTTGTGTTTCCCATACATTCTTCCCAGAACATAATGATGCTTTTTCTTCTAAAGTCATTTTTTCAATAATTGAAATTATTTCCATATTGTCGTCTCTCCCTCTTTTTCTTAATAAAATTATATCATACAATGGTTATATTTTTTTATAAATAACCTATTTATCAAAAGAGAATTTACATACATATTAAAAATTAGCTTTAATATATATGTAAAACCATAAATTTTTACATTTTTATATAATAATTTCTAGTTTACTAAAAAAATTATATTTAGATGTATCTAAACTTGTGATATAATGAACATGTCTTTTTTATATCAAGTATTAGAATAAGGAGGATTACAATGTATAATATTATAAGAAAAGAAAAATTAAATCCATTTGTTACTCTACTAGAAGTTAATGCGCCGTTTGTAGCGAAAAAAGCACAAGCAGGACAGTTTATTATTTTTCGTGTAGATGAACAAGGTGAACGTGTCCCACTTACGATTGCCGATTATGATCGTAAAAAGGGATCTGTTACTATTATCTTTCAAGAAGTAGGAAAATCAACTAAATTACTAGGGAGTTTAGAAGTTGGCGATGAAATTCTTGACTTTGTTGGACCACTTGGTGTACCAACTCACTTAGAACATGTGAAAAAAGTCGCTGTTGTTGGTGGTGGCGTTGGTTGTGCAATTGCTTTTCCACAAGCTAAAGCATTATTTAATATGGGTGTTGAAGTTGATGTCATTGCAGGTTTTAGAAATAAAGAATTAGTTATTTTAGAAAAAGAAATGGAAAAAGTATCTAATCGCCTATTTATTTGTACTGATGATGGTAGTTATAAAGAAAAAGGATTAGTTACAAATATTCTTCAACGTTTAATTGATGAAGGAAATGAATATGATCTAGTAATCACTATTGGACCTTTAGTGATGATGAAATATGTGTCACTTGTAACTAAACCATATAACATTAAAACATTAGTAAGTTTAAACCCAATTATGATTGACGGAACTGGTATGTGTGGTGGATGTCGCGTCACAGTGAATGGAGAAACTAAATTTGCTTGTGTAGATGGACCGGACTTTGATGGTCATCAAGTTGATTTTGATGAATTAATTACTCGAAATAAATTTTACAAAAATGAAGAAAAAGAAGCTAGAAATCATAAATGTAGATTATTTAAGGGGGTTCACAATGCCTAACATGTCATTAAAAAAGGTCGCTATCCCAGAACAAGACCCAAATATAAGAAATAAGAATTACAAAGAAGTTACCTTAGGTTATACTGAAGATATGGCAGTTGAAGAAGCACAACGTTGCTTAAACTGTAAACACAAACCTTGTATATCTGGATGTCCTGTTTCAGTAAATATACCTGATTTCATACAGCATGTTGCAAATAAAGACTTTGAAGAAGCTTATAAAAGTATTACTGAATCAAATCTACTTCCTGCTATTTGTGGACGAGTTTGTCCACAAGAAACACAATGTGAACAAAAATGTGTACGAGGAATAAAAGGAGAACCAGTAGCGATTGGTCGTTTAGAGCGTTTTGTTGCTGATTATCATATGAAACATAGTACAGAAAAACAAGTTCAGCCAGAAACTAATGGACATAAAGTCGCTGTTGTTGGTTCTGGACCTAGTGGACTTGCATGTGCTTCTGATTTAGCGAAATTAGGTTATGAAGTTACTATATTTGAGGCTTTCCACACACCAGGTGGTGTATTAGTCTATGGTATTCCTGAATTTCGTTTACCAAAAAGCATTGTACAAAAAGAAATTGATAATTTAAAAGACCTTGGTGTTAAAATCATGACAAATATGGTTATTGGAAAAATATTAACCATTGATGAGTTACAAGAAATGGGTTATGAAGCCATCTTTGTAGGAACAGGTGCTGGAACACCAAACTTTATGAATATTGAAGGTGAATCATTAATCGGTGTGTATTCAGCAAATGAATATTTAACACGTATTAATCTAATGAAAGCTTATATAGAAGGCTACGATACCCCAATTAGAAAAAGTAAATCTGTTGCGGTTATCGGTGGTGGAAATGTTGCGATGGATGCCGCTAGAAGTGCTAAACGATTAGGTGCTGAAAATGTTTATATTATCTATCGTCGTTCGTTAGATGAATTACCAGCACGTAAAGAAGAAGTCCATCATGCAATGGAAGAAGGTATCATCTTCAAGTTACTCAATAATCCAGTTAAAATTCTTGGCGATGAAAATAATGAAGTAACTAAAATAGAGTGTATTGAGATGAAATTAGGAGAAGCTGATGCTTCTGGTAGAAGACGTCCGATGTCTATAGAAGGATCAAACCATACCATTGATGTTGATACAGTAATTATGTCAATTGGAACATCACCAAATCCATTAATCCGTCAAACCACACCAGGAATTGAAACAAACAAATGGGGTTGCTTAGTTGTAAACGAAGGAATGGCAACTACTCGTGAATGTATCTATGCTGGTGGAGATGCAGTAACTGGTGCAGCAACCGTTATATTAGCAATGGGTGCAGGAAAAACTGCCGCTCAATCAATTGATGAATATATTAAACAAAAAGAAAATAAATAATAATAAAACCATCTTGTCAATATGATAAGATGGTTTTTTATATAGTCAAATTAATCAGACTATCTCTCAAAATAGTATATGATGATACCACAGATAATAAAGGTACAAAGATAAATCAAAATGAAAATCAAGTGGTATAATATTGGGACTAGTTCATGCTTAATAAAGTGATAATCTTCTTGAGATTTAAATAACTTTATAATTTCTTTTTTTCTTTTGAATCTAGCCATTAATAGGGGCGATTGGAAAGAAAGTGTAAATGCTCCATAACAATTCATATTTGCGTTTGCATTTAATAAAAGTTGTACAATTTCTTTATGATTTTTTGTGACCGCAAAATGTAGTGCTGTCATCCCTTTTTCAGCCCGTACATCTACATCAGCTCCATTTTTGATTAACAAATCTACAATTTCTATATTACCTGATTCCGCAGCATAATGAATTGGATATCGTTTTAATTTGTTTCTAACATTGATTTCAGCATGATGTTCAACTAATAATTTTGCTGTCTCAAATTGATTATTGCTAATAGCACTCATGAGTGGCGTTATCCCTTTATTAGTGTGGGTGTTTATATAAGCCCCGTTCTCTATCAATAGTTGTACAATATCAATAAATCCATTTCGAGCAGCCGTTTGTAGAGGTGATATATTTGTTTCATTACTTAATTCAATATCAGCCCCTTCTTCGATGAATAATTTGACAAGATCTATTTCATTATATATTACCGCATTATGTAGTGGGGTTATTCCTGTTTTTGATTGAGCATTAATCAGTGCTCCATTCTCGACAAGTAATTGAGCAATATCACATCGTCCTAAATGAGCTGTTTCATGAAGGGGAATTGCTTTATTATCATCAGCACCAATATTTATATTAGCTCCTTTTTCAATTAAAAGTTTGATTAATTCGATATTACCTGTGAAAATCGAATAATAAAAAGGGGTTAAATACTGTTTTGTTTTTACGTCTAAATTTGCATGATATTTAATCAGTAATTCAACAATAGGTATATTTTGTTTTTCAACTGCTAAATGAAGAGGGGTTACCCTTTCATCATTTTCTACATTAACTTTAGTTCCATAATTAATCAGTAATTCTGTCATTTCTAATGAACCTGATAAAACAGCATGATGTAAAGGTGTAATTCCTTGCTTACTTTTTTCATTTACAGAGATTCCTTCTGCGATGAAAAGTTTCGTAATTTCTATATGATTACAGTAAGTCGAGACATGAAGAGGGGTATATCCATCATTATCTTTTATATTTGGAGAAATTCCTAATTCTAAGAAATATTGAAAAGCATGAAGGGAATTATAAGTAGCAACATTAAAATAAACATGGTTATTTTTATTATATTGGTTTAGATTTAGTCCACTATCAATTAATAACTTAATAATATCAACATTATCATGACCTATCGATAAAGATAATGGCGTTTCATTATTTTGATTAAATACTGATAATTTAGCTTGATGTGAAATAAGCAATCCGATTAATTCCTTATTTTGATGATAGCACGCAATATGAAGCGGTGTATTACCGTAAATATCTTTAATATTGATAGATGCACCTAGTTCAATTAATGTCTTTGCACAATCATCTGCTTTTTGATACAGAGCGTTATGTAAAGCAGTCTTCCCTTCATCACTTTGTTCATTGATAGGTATTCCAAGTTCAATAAGCAACCTAAGATTTTTTTCTGCATTTTCATTTGAAACTAAATGAAGTAAGGTTTCATTATAATAATTTCTTACTTTAATATTCAATTCAGCATTCGTATAAAAAGCTTTTACCATTTGCACATTATCTTCTTTTAATGCATCCCAAATAATATCTTCATTCCCAGGTTGGTCTGGATTTACAAAACGTAATTCCTTAAACAAAATAATTCCTAAATCTGCGAGAGTTATATCAGTATTATCTAGAGGTTCTTTCATTTTATGATCATCAATTTTTAATCCATTCGCTCGATTATTTAATGCGATTATGAGTTCATTTAAATATGGATTATGAGGATTAACATTAAATTGATTAAATAATAATTCAGCAATTTCATCTTTAATATGATATATACGACGTAGTATTTCTAAAAATGTTAGGCTTTTATTATGGGTAACATTCTCTAAATATTTCTTTAGTAATAACTCATCAGAGTATCTCTCTATAGAATATATATCAAGTGATGCTAATATACTAAAGGTATCGTATAATTCAAAATCCCTTCGAGACTCCCTTTTCTGTTTTAATAATTCCTTTAAACTAATCTTTTTCATAACAAATCACCCTTTTCTTTACTTAAACTGATGCAATATTTTTTTATGTATTGTTGAAAATGAAATTTTCTCAATTTCATCTTTTGTGACCAACTTAAAATGATGTGGCAAATCTGATGAATCATAAAGGGTCGCTAAATAGGCTTTTATCTCCCAAATACGATGTGTGAAAACATGTTTAAACTCACCTAAATAAGATTCTTCTTTAATTTCAATTCCATCATGGTCGAATAAATTTTGTTGAAACTCCTCAAAAGTTTTTGATTCAAATTGTATGAATTCCCAAAAGTTAGCAAGGAGTCCACTAGCACTTCTTTTCCTCACTAAGAACTGATTTTTATCATTTTCGATAATGACCATGACTAATTTAACTTTAGTCTGTTTCGTTTTCTCTCCTTTAACAGGTAACTCATCATCATAACCTTCATGATATGCTTTACAACAAAAATTAACTGGACATAAATGGCATTTTTGACCTTTTGGTGTACAAATAAGTGCTCCTAACTCCATTAGACCTTGCGTGAAAGATGAAGGGTCATCCTTAGAGATTAATTCTTTAACAATTGATTCAAATATTGATTTCGTTTTTGATAAACGAATATCATCCCATATATCTAATACACGACTTAAAACACGCATAACATTCCCATCTACAGCAGGATAAGGTTTATTAAATGCGATTGAACTAATGGCACCAGCTGTATAAGACCCAATTCCTTTTAAAGATAGAATTGTCTTATAATCACTAGGAAAAACACCATGATATTTTGAAACAATATCTTGAGCCGTTTTATAAATGTTTTTTGCGCGTGAATAATATCCTAATCCTTCCCAATACTTTAAAACTTCTTCTTCACAACTACTAGCCAGTTCTTTTATTGTCGGAAACCTTTTTATAAAACGTGTATAATATGGAATTACGGTTTTCATTTGTGTTTGTTGGAGCATAATTTCACTAATCCATATTCGATAAGGCTCTTGATTTTCTCTAAAAGGTAACACTCTTTTATTTTTTTTATACCAATCAATTAACGCATCAGAAAATTTTTTATTACTAAATTGACAATTCATACTACATCACCTACAATAATAAATCCATTATAACATATCCACATATTAATAGGAAAGTCTGATATCAATACATCTCTAAATTATCGACATAAAAATGCATTTAATATTGAAAACGCTATCATTTAGTGCTATTATATTATTATAGGAGGGATTAATTTGAAACATAAAGGTTTTTCTACAAAAGCAATCCATGTAGGACATGATAATAATCCTCATGGCACACTCGCTACACCAATCTATCAAACATCTACTTTCGTATTTGATAGTGCAGAACAAGGTGGAAGACGTTTTAATTTAGAGGAAGAAGGCTACATTTATACAAGACTTGGAAATCCAACCACTAAAGTATTAGAAGAAAAAGTGGCTGCTTTAGAAAATGCTGATGGTTGTATCGCAACCGCTTCAGGCATTAGTGCCGTGTCTACTCCACTATGGAGTGTTCTAAAACAAGGTGACCACATGGTTAGTGACACTAATTTATATGGTTGTACCTTCGCTTATTTCTCACATGGTTTAACACGTTTTGGGGTTGAAGTTACATTTGTTGATGCAAGTAATCCTGAAAACGTAAAAAATGCGATTAAACCGAATACAAAAGTTATTTATTGTGAAACGCCAACCAATCCATCATTAAAATTAATTGATATAAAAGCATTAGGAGATATTGCGAAAGAAGCTAATGCATATCTCATGGTTGATAATACATTCTCAACACCTTATCTAACAAAACCAATGGATTTAGGTGCTGATATTGTTATTCACTCTGGAACAAAATATTTAAATGGACATGGTGATGTTATCTCTGGACTAATTTGTGCTAAAAAAGAATTATTAAATGATATCCGTTATTTTGGATTAAAAGATATGACAGGTGCTGTTATGTCACCATTTGATTCTTACTTAGTACTTAGAGGAATTAAAACACTCAGTGTTCGTATGGAAAAACATTGTCAAAATGCTTTAGAAGTAGCAAAATATTTAGAAAGCCATCCAAAAATTAAACGCGTTTACTATCCTGGATTAGAATCTCATCCACAACATGAACTAGCAAAAAGACAAATGAAATTACCTGGTGGTATTATCTCATTTGAATTAAAAGGTGGATTAGAAGAAGGTAAAAAACTTATCAATTCAACAAAACTATGTAAATTAGCTGTTTCATTAGGAGACTTAGAATCATTAATACAACATCCTGCTAGTATGACACATTCTCCATATACAAAAGAAGAACGTTTAAAAGCTGGAATATCTGATGAACTCATTCGTATTTCAGTGGGATTAGAAGATGTAGAAGATATTATTGATGATTTAAAACAAGCTTTAGAAAGTATCTAAAAACAAATTAAAAGAACATTTTCCTTGGGAAAATGTTCTTTATTTTATTTAATACTCTTAATTAATCTAAATAACTCTTTCGTATTCTTTTCAACAAAGTTCATTGCTTTTTCTTTGTCCATTGCTTCCTCTAAAGACATTGGATAATTCATAATAGAAAATAGTGAGGTCATCCCCTCTTGATGTAATTTATAAGCATCATCCATTAATGAACCACTGATTCCAATGACAGGAATATGATGTTTTTTTCCTAATTGAGATACACCCATTGGTGCTTTACCCATCACTGATTGGAAATCCATTTTACCTTCACCTGTGATAAAAATATCTGCATCTTTAACTTTAATTTCTAAATCAAGTTTATTAAAGATAATTTCTATACCTGGTAATAATTCTCCATTTAAGAAAGCATGAATTCCGCCACCTAACCCACCAGCAGCACCTGCACCTTTAAATGAACTGATATTTTTACCAAGGGTTTCTTCTATAAATGATGCAAAATGTTTCAATCCTTGATCTAATTCTTCAACCATAACCTTATCTGCCCCTTTTTGTTTTGCATAAACATAAGAGGCACCCTTTGGACCAAAGAAGGGATTATCCACATCACATAATACAGAAAAACGACATTCATCCAATGTTTTTAACTTACCTGAATCATCCATATGATGTACATAATTCAATGATTCACCAATACCTTTAAGGAGTTGATGATTCTCATCATAAAATTTATAACCAAGCGCTTCTAACATACCCATTCCAGCATCGTTTGTCGCACTACCACCAATTCCAATGATAAAATCACGACACCCTTTGTTAATCGCATCTTTTATTAATTCACCAACACCATAGGTTGTAGTTTTTAAAGGATTACGTTCACTCTCTTTTAACAGTGGTAATCCTGAACAAGTTGCCATTTCAATAATAGCGGTTTGATCATTTAGTATACCATATTTAGCTAACACTGGTTTCATCAAAGGATTATTTACTTCTTTATATACGAAATGTCCACCTAATCCTTCGATTAAAATATCAACTGTTCCTTCACCACCATCAGCTATCGGAACCTTGATGATATTTGCATCTTCATAAACTTGCTTAATTCCTTTTTCAACTGCTTGACTTACTTCATTTGTTGTCATACATCCTTTGAAGGAATCAATTGCGATTACTATTTTCATAATTTTCACCCTTCTCCAAAATTAATCTAATTATAATATTATTGCTAAAATACTTACTACGATGATTGTGACTGTTCCCTGAATAAGTGTTGCCATAGTATGTGTTTTATAAGCTGTTTTTACATCCATACCAGTAAATTGAGAACAAACCAGAAATAACTGTCATTTGAATGTGATATTGTTAAAGCACCAGCACCGATTCCGATAAAACTTTGTGCTGTACCTCATCAATTTTCGATAATTTCAAATACATTAATCCGTTTAGAATGATAGCATCCTCCATCTATACCAATCTTTTGCTTATCCTTATGATAATATATTGAATGTTTATCTTCATCAATCAAATTAAAATAACTTCTTATTTTACTAGTAAACCTGTGACCTACCACTACAATCTTTTTAAAATTAAACTCTTTTTCTAAATCAATTTCAAAAAATTCCTCTGGTTTAGTCCAAACTGCTCGCTTAAAATTACCTAATCTATAATCCCCATGACTAAAATCTAATCCTGCATGAGTGATAACATATTGTTTAGTTTCAAAATAATATGGTAGATTAGAAAGCCACTTCTTTAGGTAAGGATATTGTTTGTGTAAAATTCTACTTGCATTTTCAAATGAAATCTTATCATAATTAGGGATAAATGATAATAAAGTCTTTTTAAAACCATTATAAGTACAGTTAAATTCAACCCTCTCCTTATTTCCCTCTAAAAACTCTTCTAAAAAAAATTCGTGATTTCCTTTTAATATGATTGCTTTTCCATCTAAACTTAAAGGGTATAAAAATTCAAATACTTCTTTACTTTGATTACCTCTATCAAACATATCTCCATTAATAATGAGTTTGTGTTTTTCATTGTTCATATCAAAATCTGTCTTACTTAAAGCTTCCATCATTTCCTTATAATGACCATGGATATCACTCATAATAAAATATTTCATCTTATCCCTCAATTCATCTATATAATCATATTATATCATACATCCCTTTTATTATAACAAAAAGAGCCTTATAGGTTTATATTAAAGGCCCTTTTTATTCAATTATGACATGTCTGTTAGATCTGTAATGTTATAGCCTGCTTCTTCAGTTGGTTCTGTTAAAAGACTAGTATCAATATCTGTTAATTTTAAATTCTTAATCTCTACTGTAGTAAAACCTGTTTCATCTTCATACTCTATTTTAATTATTTTATCCTCATCTGTTACATAGTTCTTATAACTTATCCCTTGATAAGTATATTCATAACATGTTGTATTGATATCACCAACAGCTACATTCTCTGTTTTCTCTTCAAAAATAAAGTCATCTCGAAACTCTGTAAAATAACCTAAACTCGCTTCAAATTCATTTGAAGTGTCATCTAGCGCATATTTAAGCGCTAACTTAGATTCACTATCTTCACTAATTAAATACTTAAACTCTGTCATATATAATACAGTAATTCTTGAGTTTTCATTTTCATCAACCATACTAAATGCTGATACATCACCGTCTCTGGCGAATTCCAAAAGGAAGGTGGTTGTCTTGTTATCTAGTACTATACTTAGAAAAAAAAGAGTAAATAGTCTTGAAACTATTTACTCTTTATCTTTTCTATTCAACTATTTTACCTGGATTTAAAATATTCTTTTCATCAAACACACGTTTAATTCCTTGCATTAACTGCATTTGAGATTCTCCTAAATGACTTTTTAAGAAAGATTTTTTCGCATATCCAATCCCATGCTCACCTGAAACTAAACCTTTTAATTCAATTGATTTTTGATACATTAATGCAAATGTTTGGTTTAACTTAGTTTCCCATTCTTCATCACTTAAATCATCTTTACAAACATAAATATGTAAATTTCCATCACC
This sequence comes from Mycoplasmatota bacterium, assembly GCA_018394295.1. Lineage (NCBI taxonomy): Bacteria > Bacillati > Mycoplasmatota > Mycoplasmatota bacterium. The sequence goes on along the minus strand of CP074573.1, from coordinate 506,686 downwards.
TGCATGACCAAAACTAGGAATTCTAATATTTAAGTCTTTAGATATTTGATGGGTAAATAAAATAAACTCAGCTACCTTATCTCTAGGTACAACAACATCACATTCATCCATTTCAGTAGTGGATGCTTTAATCGCTTCTAAAAATGCGCCTCTTGCTTTCCAAACTGAATCTTTACGTTCATCTGTATCAACAATAAATACATCTTTCGCTTCTAATTCATCTAGACATAAATTTGCAACTGTCTTATAGTCATGATCTATTTGACTCTGATTATTACCATCAAAAGTCAATAAAATATAAGCATCATGTTTAGTATCAGGAAATTTCTTTCCTAAAAAGATTTCTGAAAATTCTATTGTTTTTCTTTCGAAAAATTCAATAGCTGTTGGAATTGTTTCAGATTTAGTAATATTTGTTACCGCATTGACCGCTTTTTCAATATTTTCAAATGGAACTAATAAACTCATATTATACTTAGGAAGTGCCATCAATTTTAAGACAGCTTTAGTGATGATACCTAAGGTTCCTTCAGAACCAATCATCAGCTGTTTTAAAGGGTAACCTGTACTATCTTTTACCACTTTACTTCCTAATGTAACCACATCACCATTTGGTAAAACAACTTCTAATGCACGAACCCAATCTCTAGTTACGCCATATTTTACTGCTCGCATACCACCTGCATTCGTACTAATGTTTCCTCCAATGGTTGCACTTTTTTCACCAGGATCTGGTGCATAAAAGTAACCTTTTGGTTCAACATAATCATATATATCCATTAGTAATACACCTGGTTCAACGGTTAAGGTAAGATTATTTTCATCAAGGTCTACTATTTGATTCATTTTCGAAGTATCTAAAACAATACCCCCATATAAAGGGACGCAGCCACCTACTAACCCTGTTCCAGCTCCACGAACGACAACAGGGATAACTTTTTGATAAGCATAACGCATCACTTTCGATACTTCTTCTGTAGATTGTACTTGAATGAGAACATCTGGCATTTTTTCAATGGTCCCTAATTCATCTTTTCCATAATCTTCATTAATTTCATCATGAGAAAATACACGATCATCTGAAATAACTTCTTTAAAATATAATATATCTTGTTCTTCTATTTGTTTATATGCCATTAATCTCACCATCTTCTTTGATTTTTTTAATTAGATTTGGTATTACTTCATAGATATCACCAATAATTCCTAGATGAGATACATCCATGATTGAAGCATTTTTGTCAATATTAACTGAAATAATCGTTTCACTATTTTTGATTCCAGCAACATATTGAACAGCACCAGATATTCCTAAATTAATCAATAATTTAGGTGCAACTGTACGACCACTTAAACCAATTTGTCTTCTTGGGTCAAACCAGCCGTTCTCAATTAATGGACGTGTACAAGCTACTTCAGCACCTAACAAATTAGCCAGTTCATAAACCATTTTTAAATCTTCTTTTGATTTAAAACTTCTTCCGCAACTTATAATTACAGGTGCTTCAGCGATGTCAATTCCTTTTTCTTTCTGTTTAATTTCATGAAGTTTAATTTTCGTATCTAAATTAATTCCTTCTAGTGATAATGAAGAGACCTTACCTATCTTCTTACCTACTTCTGGTTTATTAAATACTTTATATCTAACAGTAGCGATTTGTGGTCTATTATTCGGTGTGATAATAGAAGCCATAATATTTCCACCAAACGCTGGACGAATTTGAATTAAGTCGGTATTCTCTTTCACATCAAGAAAAGTACAATCAGCTGTAAGTCCAGTTTTTAATCTTGCGGCAACACGTGGAGCGTATGAACGTCCTAATGGTGTTGCACCAATTAAAATTGAACTAGGTTTATATTGTTTCACATACTGTGTTAAGACAGTTGTATATAATTCAATATTAAACTGTTTTAATTCATTATTTTTTACTTTAATTACTTCATCTACACCATAATGTAGAATCTCTTCTACCATATCATCAATATCATCGCCGATAATAATCGCATGAACTGGATGATTAATTTTTTTAGCTAGTTCTTGTGCTTTACCGATTAATTCAAACGTTACAGGATGAATTCTTTCCTCATCATGTTCAACATAAACACAAATCCCTTTCCAATCATCTTTATTAATCGATTCTTTAACAGTTTCAATAAATTCACAAACACCAGCTGGCCCTTTTTTTACACATAATTTACACATTTTACAAGCTGAACTAATTGAAAGGACATTATTTTCATAGGTAAATGCATTAAAAGGACATATGTTCAATAACTGCTTAATTTTTCCATCATCTAATAGGCTATGATTTATCTTTATTTCACTCACTTTATCTCTCTCCTTACTAAATAAACTTACTATCTTTCAGTTTCTTAAATAATGCGTCTGCCACATCTAGCGCACAACCTTCAATGACCTTTTGTTCAGTATTTTTATCCGGAGAAAAGATTTTCTCTACTTGTGTTGGAGAGCCATTTAAACCATACATCGTTTCATCTTTTAATGGTAAGTCCTTTAACATAACTGTATTTATTTCTAAATTTTGATAACTTACGCCACGTTTATACGAAGGTAAACGTGGTGTAAAGATATCTTTATCAATAGTAATTAAACAAGGAAATAGAACTTCTAAAACTTCATAATGATTTTCGTAATTTGAACTTACAATAATTGATTTATCTTTTACTTCTTTAATCTCATTAACAAAAGTTGCTTGAGGTAAATTCAAAAATTCTGCAATTTCAGGACCCACTTGGGCAGTATCACCATCTGTTGTTTGTTTTCCACAAATAACAAGATCTACATCTCCTAATTGCTCGATCCCTTGACTTAAAGTCCGTGAAGTTGCAAGCACATCAGCTCCAGCAAACTTACGATCACTGATTAAAACAGCATCATCGCACCCCATCCAAATTGCTTCTTTCAAAACTTCTTTCGCTTGAGGTGGACCCATCGTAATCGCTACAATAGATGCATCTGCACAAATTTCTTTAATATGTAGAGCCGTTTCAATCGCATATAAGTCATAAGGATTCATTTTACTTTTAGCTCCATCTCTGATTAAAACCCCTGTAATCGGGTCTACTTTTACATCAGTTGATGCAGGGACTTGTTTAATACAGACTGCTATTTTCAATTTAATCTCTCCTAACTACTTATGCTCGTCTAACTTTACGAAATGCAAAGGTAATTGACCCTATTACGATAAGAGCTGATGCTGCTATCGCTAGTACATATAAATTTTTATTAGAATTATCACTATCATTATTTGTATCTACTTCTTCGGTTGTTGTTGTCGTATCATCTGTTGTAGTGGTATCTTTTGTAGTTGTTGTAGTTTCTTCTGTTGTTGTAGTTTCTTCTGTCGTTGTAGTTTCTTCTGTTGTGGTTGTACTACCTGTATCATCAGAATAACTATATCTAACAATTTTTGCATCGCCTTCAAGAACACTATTACTTACAACAGTGATATGATAAACATATTCTGTATCTGCTACTAAGTTTGTATCTGTAAAAGTCACTGTATCACCATGTGCATCATTCGTTACTAACGAATAGATATTTGCAGGATCACTTAAATCTACTGTTTGATCATTCTCAAAACGATAAACAAGATAATATTTACTATTTTCAACTTTATCCCAACTAATATCTACACTAGAATTAATGTTTCCTGTTGTTGTTGAAACATTTTCAATTTGACCAGGAATTGTTTCATTAATCAATGGTAAAGTTGGTTGAAGTGCGATTGTATCCCACATACGTTCTTTAATATAGGTTCTTCCTGCAATTAGTGCAGATGAAGCAGATGATCTTAAATGTTTATAAGAAAAGAAAATACTTCCATTTATTTCTTCAAATTGATTATTATATAGTAATTGTTTTGGTAATTCATCATATTTATTCCAAGCTGAATTTGAACCATAACGATAGATTGCATTTCCAGTATATAAATTAACTTTGGTACCATGAACAACATCTGCCCACCAAGAAGCTAATGTTTCATAATCAGCTAAATTATGTCCAATTTCCCAATATAATTGTGGAGCAATATAATCAAGCCACTCTTCTTTAACCCATTTTCTAGTATCAGCATATTGCATATCATAACTTTGACTAGCTCTTGTATCAGACCCTAATGGATCAGTTGATTTATTTCTCCAAACACCAAATGGTGAGATACCAAATTGTACCGCTTTGTCATTTTCACGATCATAGGTACGAATTAACCCACTAATACCTTCAATTACTTCATCAACATTTCTTCTTCGCCAATCTGCTAATGATTCATATTCATTTTTATAAGTATCATAAGTTTCCATATCAAGATTACCTTTTACCCCACTATATGGATAAAAATAATCATCGAAATGAATTGCATCTACATCATAATTTGTAATAATCTCTTCAATTGTATCTTTAATAAATTGTTTAACTGCAGGCTCACCTGGATTTAAAATTAGACGACCATCTCCACCTTCTAAAACATATTCAGGGTGCTTTTTAGCATAATTTTTGTCTGTAAGTGAACTTATGATATCTTCTTTTGTATCATAATGATCTCCTACTTTTTCTAGAGAAACACGATATGGATTTAACCAAGCATGAAACTCAATCCCTCGTTTGTGAGATTCTTCAACCATCCAAGTAAGTGGATCCCATCCTGGTGATTTTCCTTCAATTCCAGTTAAATAACGGCTCCATGGATTTAAACTTGATGGATAGAATGCATCATTTGTTGGTCTCACTTGGAAAATAATAGCGTTAAAATTATATTCTTCTACTGTATCTAATATTTTTGTAAACTCTTCTTTATATTGATCTTCAGAAATATGATAACCAATATCAATACTTGCAACTGTTGCTACCCAAACACCTCTGAATTCATGTTTATTATGAACTATATTTGATTCAGCTTTAACATTAGCAGCTGTAGTACTTAAAAATATAAGGAAACTAATACTTAAAAAGATAATTAATTGCTTCATATTTATTTACATCCTCTCTCTTCTTTCTTTTCTTAATAACGTTTTGACGAAACAGACATTGCAGTTAATTTACGATTTTCTAAGTAATCTTCATTTTGTGCAATATATTCCATAAATAAAATGTCTATTACGAATAATTGTGATATTTTTTCAACTAAAGACCCCCCACTAGATAAACTCATTTTTCCAGATGTTAAAAGCACGATGTCAGAGTATTTAGTGATTGGTGATTTTTGAAAATTCGTTATTGCGATAACTTTCGCCCCTCGTTGTTTAGCTGAAGCGACAGCATCAACGATATCTTTTGTACTACCAGAAATTGTTATAACAATGATTAAATCCTCTTTACTCATAATTTGAGATGCCATCATTTGAAAATGATTATCAGTTACCACATGAAATTTATGAGCAATTCTAAAAAATTTACTTTGCGCTTCTTGTGCGGTTATTCCAGATGCTCCTACCCCATAAAAATATACACTTCTTGCTTCTTCAATCATTTTCACTGTTTTATCGATAGAATTATGATCTAGAAGATTTTTTGAATCTTCTAATACTGTCATCATATTTTGAAATACTCTATCACATATTGCTGTCTGTTGATTACTTTTAATCTTTTTAGTAATGGTGAAATCTTGTGCAATCGCTAGTTTAAAATCATGATATCCCTTATATCCTAATTTCTTACAAAATCGGACAATCGTTGTTTCTCCTACACCAGTTTCATCAGAAAACTCAGTAACAGATAAATGAACGGTTTCTTTTAAATTTTTAATTAAATATTTAATAATTTTTTGTTCACTTTTTGTATATGAACCATCTAATGACTGTATTTTACTAATGATTTTTCCTTGATACATAGTTCCTCCTACTTTTAACCTTATTAAAGGTGTTTATTTTTGGTTAAAATTAGTTATCGCTTTTCTTAAATGTCCATGTTCAATAGATAAATAATAGTCGATTGATTCTTCTTCTGTAACCCCTGTTAAAATTGAAAATATTGCTTTTTTAACTGAGTTATAACGTTTGATATATTCAAAAGCTTCTTCTTCTGATATACCTGTAACTTCGGAAACGATCATATTTGCACGACTAATTAACTTTTTATTGGTTGGTTGAACATCTATCATTAAATTTTCATACACTTTACCCATTTTAATCATTGCAGCTGTTGTCAACATGTTACACACCAATTTTTGCGCTGTACCTGATTTCATCCTTGTTGAACCGGTTACCGGTTCAGCACCTGTTATAACCTCAATTGGACAGTCTACTAATGAAGCTAAAATAGAGTTCTCACTTGTTGTAATACATGAAGTCGTAACACCGATTGATTTTGCATATTTTATACCACCAATGACATATGGCGTTCTTCCACTTGCTGCAATCCCAATTATGATATCTTTCGGATTCAATCCAATTTGTTTTAAATCTTCTGCAGCCAGCTGCTCATTATCTTCAGCACCTTCAATCGCAACAGTCATTGCCTTTTTTCCACCTGCTATTAAAGCAACCACCATTGATGGGTCTGTTCCATAGGTAGGTGGACATTCACTTGCATCTAGAATCCCAATACGACCACTTGTTCCAGCTCCCATATAAACCAATCGACCACCATTAATAAATTTTTCATTAATTAAATCAACAACTTTAGCAATTTGAGGTAATGCTTTTTCAACTGCAAACGGTACTGTTTTATCCTCTTCATTTAACAATTTTACTAAATTATAAGTATCTTGAGCATCTAACTCCATTGTATTTTTATTACGTTTTTCGGTTGTAATTTTTCTAATATCTACCATTATATCTCTCCTATCTCCAAGGTTTAGGTGTAATATTACCTAAAATTACATCTCTAGATGCTCCTGTGGAATTTTTTACATTATTATTTTGATGGTGAAGTGTTTGATAGCCAAGTAATGCAAATGCGATTGCTTCTTTAGCACTTGCATTCTCTCCTATTTCTTCTAATGTTTTTACTTCACAAGATAATTGTTGCTTAATTAAATCTACTAAATAAGTATTATAACTTCCACCACCGGATATAATTACTTCATCAATGTCATTTAAATACTGCTTATAATTATTAACAATAGATAAACTAACAAATGTAGTAAATGTGGTGATAAGATCTAATTTATCAACTTCATGATATTTTGTTAAAATTTGTTCGACAAATTCCTTACCAAACATCTCTCGACCAGTTGTTTTTGGTGGCTTTTCATTTATGAATGGATGAGACATTAATTCATTTAATAATGGCTCTACAACATGCCCACTTCTTGCGGTTAACCCATCTTTATCATAGGGTTTATTAAAATATTTTTGCATGATGTAATCAATCATCATATTACCTGGTCCTGTATCAAACGATATGACATCATCGATTGAACAGCCTTTTGGTAAATAAGTCATATTACCTATTCCACCAATATTTTGTAACACAATATTTTTATGATCATTTTTATACAATAAGTAATCTGTATACGCAACAAGAGGAGCCCCCTGTCCACCTGCAGCCATGTCCATCACTCTAAAATTAGAGATTACTTGACAATTGGTCTCATATGCGATAACTGCACTTTCACCAATTTGTAGAGTCGATTTGACATAAGAACCACTTTCAGTTGGTTGATGCCAGATAGTTTGTCCATGACTTGCGATAAACTCAATTTCAGATAATGAAACGTTTGCTTCAAGACAAACGAGTTTACATGCTTCAGAAAATTCATGACCTAATTTAAAATTAAGACTACAAATTGCTTGCACATGAGATTTTTCTAAGGCAATACATGTTTCAATTTCTTTTAATAATGTCTCACTAAAGGGTTTGGTTATAAACTCTATTAATTGATAATTGATTTTACCATTAATTGATTCAATATCGATTAAGCAGGCATCTACTCCATCAAGTGAAGTCCCACTCATTAATCCGATAGCATACATTATCTACCACCATCTATCTTTAAATGTTCTCTTATCGCTAGATAATAAGCCCCTTTAACAGGTCTATCTAACGTTTCAACAAAACAGGCATGAGGAATCACTTTTTTTATTACTTCTTTGAAACTAACATTGACATATTTAGCGTTTAAAATAAAACTCCCTTGACAACCTATTCGTACATGACTAGATAACTTCATACGTTCATAAATTTTTATGGCTTGTCTTGCTAAATCAATTCCTGATTGTTTTAATAGGGTAATTGCTCTTTCATCGCCTAAAAGTGCACAATCATTAATAAATTTAGCATTTGATGCGATTTCAGATTTAGTTTTCTTATAAACATATTTCTTTAGTTCGGTAACATGATTAAGATCTAAATGCTTTAACATATTTATTGTTAATCCATTAAGTGCTAGTCCATTTTCTTCATCTTCAATCATTAATTTAAAAGTACGCATTACTAAATCGTAACTTGAACCCTCATCACCTAACAAATATCCCCATCCACCTACTAATAAGGTGTTTCCATCACAATAACCATAACAAGCACTACCAGTCCCTGATAGAACTAATATACCTTCATTATATGTTTCTTTTAAAACGGTGTATAAAGCTAATCTTGCATCATCAACAATCTTAACATCAGTATTAAACCGTAATTTAACTTGTTCAATATATGCTGATTTTTCTTGAAAGGCTCCATAGCCAGAGATTCCCATTTGAATCATTTCACAATGGTATAATTCTTTAACCTCATTAAACACTGCTTGAATTGTATTTATTACATTCTCTATTGCTTGTTCTTTTTCAAAAGAGAAGTTACCACTTCCACCAATATGTCGACTGATTGCTTCACCTGAAGGGGTAAAAGCAACAGCCTCTGTTTTGGTTCCACCACCATCAACACAGATGATGCATTTATTTTTCATAAAAGTATCCTAGATTTCAACTGGTATTGAACCAACTGGCTCAATTTCAGATTTTAAATATTTAAGGATACTTTGAATGGAATGTGGTGTATATTCATAAGCACAAATACAATCTATATCAGAAAAATCCATTACATCATAAGGATTTCTTAAAGCAATTAAGTGAATATTTTTAGTTTTTTCTTTGATTTGTTTTATTAATTCATACTGCGTTTTATATATATGGGCATTGTATGAACAGAACACAACCTGATCTACCTCAGTTACTGCTTTTAATATTGCGTCTTGATTTTCTTTTGAAGGTTTTATTTTGAGTTCAATTGTATTCCAATCGGTAAATGATTTTTTTACCTTTTCTAGTAAGCTCTGTTGATCTAAAGAATCATCAGCAATTGTTGTTGCAACCGGATTTGGTGCTACAAACAGCACTTTACCTTTTTGAATAAATCTTTTCCCACTCACTAAAGTTAGGGCAATATCATTCATATGTTGAGCAAATTGATTATGATCTTTAATATTTAATGAGACAGTGCTTCTATTGATTAAATCCAATGTATCATTTGCTATTTTCTCTTTATGTGCTAAAACTCTTTGCACTGCTTGATCAATTATTGCCTCATCAAGTCTTTTTTCTTCTACTGCTTTGACTAATTCTTCAATGGCTCCAATTTGTCTATTTCTCGTATGAGAAATACAAACTAAATTAGCACCAGCTCCTACAGCTTTTACCACTGCTTTTTCTGTCGTAAAATAATTGTCAATCGCCTTCATTTCCATACAATCAGTCACAATAAGCCCTTTAAATCCTAACTCATTTCTAAGTAAGTTTGTTAAAACTTTTCTTGATAATGTAGCTGGTAAGAATTCATCTTCATAAGAAGGAAATAGAACATGAGCACTCATTATCGCATTAATACCTGATTTGATTGCTTGTTTAAAGGGAACTAGTTCTACTTCGTTTAATCTTTTTTTATCATGACTAACCTTTGTTAAATCTAAATGAGAATCAACACTTGTATCCCCATGACCTGGAAAATGTTTTCCTGTTGCTAAAACACCATTTTCTTGTAACCCTTTTATAAATTGTGTTCCAAATTTTGCAACAACTTCTGGATTATCACTATAACTTCTAACACCAATGACAGGATTTTTTACATTATTGTTAACATCTAATACAGGTGCAAGATTGAGGTTAACCCCTAATGTTTTCATTTCCTCTCCCATCATTTGTCCAATATGATAAGCATTATTATCATTTTCTGTTGCCCCTAATGTCATATTACCTGGGAAAAATGTAGCATCTTGCATTATTCGAGTGACCATTCCACCTTCTTGGTCAATACTAATGAATAATGGAACACCGAGTGTTTCTAATGCTTTTTTTTGTAATGCTTGATTTTGACGCATTAAACGATTAGCATCTTTTACATTGCGAGTAAACAGAATAATATTTCCAACCTTATATTTTTCAATCATTTCCATTATTCCGTCAAAATCATCTTCCTGAAACCCTATCATTAATAACTGGCCAATTTTTTCTCTTAAAGTCATCTCTTCTATTCGCTTCATCTAATCAACCTTTCTGAAAATTACCCTATTTGTATAAATGATATTTTTCTTTTATTTGTTTAAATTTAGTACTATCTTTAACTAATATTTGATTTAATTCTTCTAAAGAATAAGTCTGTTCTCTTAAAAATGAATTTCCATTATTTAAATCAATCATTGGGTGCCCACCACTTGTATAAGGAGCCGTAAATTTAAACTCGTCATTTGATAAGTCTTTAATCTCATATAACATTGTCCAACCAGTTTTAACAGTCTCAAAAGCATCTTTATCGGTTATGACAAGTTCTACGCCACCACACATCTTGTCTTTATGTTTTGCAAACGTAGGTGTAAAATAAAGTGGTCTGAAATACACCCCTTTTAATCCATGTTTATTTAATCGTTCTGATAGGATGTCAGGGTCTAACCAAGGAGCCCCAACTATCTCAAAAGGCTTTGTTGTTCCTCTACCTTCTGATATATTCGTTCCTTCAAATACACAGGTTGCATTATAAACTAGTGTCGTATCAACTGTTGGTATATTTGGCGATGGAAAAACCCAAGAAATTGATGTATCCTCCCACATCATTTCTCTTTTCCAACCTGTCATTTCTATTACTAATAATTCACAGTTTATATCGTATTCTTCATTAAATAATTTTGCTGTTTCACCAATCGTTAATCCATAACGTTGAGTAATTGGATAATAACCGATAAATGATCGATAATTTAAATCAAGCATATTTCCTTCAACGGTTACCCCATTTATTGGATTAGGTCTATCAAAAACAACAAATGGAATTTTATGTTCACTACAAGCAATCATAGAGTAAGCCATTGTATAAATAAAAGTATAAAACCTTGAACCAACGTCTTGGATATCATAACATAAGATATCAATATTTTTTAATGTCTCTTTCGTTGGTTTTTTTGTACTACTGTATAAACTATACACTGGTACATTTGTTTTACTATCAATATAAGTTTCTAACTTTTCTCCTGCTTGTATATTACCTCTTACCCCATGTTCTGGGGAAAATAAGGCAATTAAATTCGTATGTTTCTTTAAAATGTCAATTGTACTTTCAAATTTAGAATTAATACCAGTTGGATTGGTGATTAAACCGACATTTTTACCCTTAAAATATTCTAGATAATTTGTAATATTGTCAATTCCTAATTTAACCATAATCATCTCTCTATTCTTCTAATTTAATTCTTTTATAAAGTTGATTTGATATTTTTAAATTAGCATAGATTGGAATACCAAATCCTAAAAAGGTAAACACTGGAAACATATACATCATTAATAAAACTGTACTGATTAATGGTAAGACCATAAGTAATGTTTTGAAAATATATTTAATTCCAATGTATAATGATAATTTAATAATTTTCATCGTATCTAACTTATCAAAATACATACTTGTTAAGGGGATATGTATCCCCGTTAAAATAAGGAAAAATAATAGAATTAATGATAAGTAAAGTCCTGCTGTATAAAATAATCCTAATTCAATATTTTTATAGAAAAAATTTATATTATTTAACAGTAAAAATGCGATGACAATCAAAATTATTCCAACTTTAAAATTTCGGAAGAAATTTTTTTTAAATTCATTTATGAATGACTTAAATAATGGAGCTTCATTATCCTCAATGTAGAATTTAACTACCGAGAACCCAGCAATTAGCGCTGGAACAAAAGTTATAATTGGGAGTGATAATAACACTACCATTATATTTACAAAGATGATCTTATATAGTAAATCGGCATATTTAAATATTGAACTGTTAACTAATTTTTCAAAATTAAACATAGAACCACTCCCAAATTATAATTATTTAACCGACAATTCCGGTTCTTTCAATACTTTCAACAAAATAACGTTGTAAGAAGATAAATATAATTAGTACTGGCAACATCATTAAAAATGCAGCCGTATTTGATACTAATGAAAAGTAAAATGGATTTTTTAGGACATCCTCACCAACTAAGTTTAACGCGCCTTCATAAAATAATGCTTGATAGATATTATCTGCTGCATTGGCTAGACGCATTGGCAATAATGGAAATTTTTCGCTACTTAAACTTAAAAGACGTGTATAGTATACATCATTCCATTGCCAAACAAATGAAAATAATCCAACTGTTAACATTGCAGGACGTGCATTTGGTAACATAACACTCCAGAAAGTTCTAATAACACTAGCTCCATCCACTTGGGCGGATTCTTCTAATTCAATTGGAACATTTCGGAAAAACTGTCTGAAGATATAGATAAATAATCCTGAATTAATTCCCATACCAAGTGCAGTCATCATATATAGTGACCCTCGATTACCTAAAAGGTTTATTGAAAAGATTTTTGGGATACCAAAATCTTTAAAAAACAAATATCGGTTTAAACTTAAAGTTTGAGGTGGAATCATAATGGTTGCTAAAACTAATATGAATAATAATCCACTCCCTGGAAATTTTAAACGCGCAAAGGCATACCCGGTCACAGATGTGACTAATATTTGAAATATCATGACAACTGATGCCACTTTGAAGTTATTGATTACAGCATGTTGATAATCTAACATCGATGAAGCTATCTTTATGTTTAACCATGTCCAATTATCTGGGATAAAAATAACTAGTGGATTATTCAAATCGCCAGGTTCTCTAAAAGCTAATGACAATTGTTGAAATAATGGAAATAAGACGATAAATGATAACCCGAATATAATTAGCCCACGGATTAAAGTGGTGAAAATATGTGATATTTTATTTTCTAAAACGACTTTTTTTCGTTCATCACTAAAATTATCTTTAATGTTATTAAATTTGTTTTTTATATAACTTACAAATCGATTATTTGTCATAGTAGAACACCGCCTTAGATAAGAAGAATAACACAACTGTTAGTAAAATGGCAGAGACTCCAAAATACATCCAACTCATTGCAGCATATAAACCATATTGTTGATCGTTATACACCGATTGCATCACTTCTGTTATTGGAGATCTTAAGAATGAATTAACAATTGTATAAACTGCAGCAGTTAAAATGAGTGGTGAAACCATTGGTAAAGTAATTTTCCAAAAAATTTCATATTGTGTTGCTCCTTCAATTTTCGCTGCTTCATATAAATGAATTGGAATTGATTGTAATCCAGCTAAGAATATTAGTATTTGAACACCTGAGTAAGAGATGATTAAATATATTCGATCAATTGAGCTAACTAAAAAGCCAATTAACCAAGGTGCCATATCTGCTTCTAATAAATAAGCTTTTAAATCAAATACACTCATGATTCCTAAACCTGATTCATTCATTAGAGTTCTTAAGGCTTCTCCACCACCTAAAGCAGATTCAATCGCAGCTGAGTTAAATATTACTGGAATAAAGAAGACAGCTCTAGCAAATGTTCTTCCTCTAAACTTGGTGTTAAGCAATACAGCCATTAATAAACTAAAGATTAAAATAACCCATAAGTTAATAAAAATATCTAATAGTGATTGTAATAGTACCCGAAGAAAATCAACATGTACTGTTAGGGCATTTATATAGCGTCCTAAACCAACAAAAGTCATTTCTAAACCATTTTTAGTTGGTTCAACGATATGAAAACTAAAGTAAAATGACTCAATAAATGGTTTTAGGAAGAATAACAAGAATCCTATTAGCCAAGGGATAGTGAAAATAAAGCCCCAAAATTTCTTTTCTAATTTATAATTCACGAAGCTCTCCCCCCTATCATTTGATAATTATTGCCTGCTACCTCTATGTTGACATCATTATTGGTATAGAGATAAGGAGTTTGATTGTAATTAATAATAAATGTAGAGCCATTCTCATAAGTAACTTTATAGACTCCATTTGTCAATACTTCATGATTTGTTATAGCACCTTCATGAATGCCTAAATTATCTAACTCATGTACTAAATCTGCAGCACCATTAATCCAGTTTCGATAATTTGTTGAATAATAATAGTTATATTCTGTTTCTAATAAAACTGATGAGTCTTTGTAAGACCAAATATAATTAATATTTGCACCAGTCTCAATTGCTTTTAATTTATAATACATTACATTACGTTCAACATTTTCATTAATACTAATTCCTGTATAATCTTTATAACCATTTAAAACAATTTGATAAAATGGAATACTACTATCTAATATAGGATATTGTGAACTTTCTTGTGGTAAATTAACTATATCTGTTGCATAATTTACCGCATAACCATAAGGAGCATACATCATCATATCATATTCTTTATCAATTAAATTAAGAGAATCTACTTGATAATATTGATTTTCATCTCTAAATAATTCCTGATACTTTCTGTAATCTCCACTTATTTCACTACCTAAATCATTAAGAGTGATACCACTAACATTAAGACTTCCATAATTTGATAGCATTTTAGAAACTAAACTATGATATAATTCAGGTTTTAATACATAGTCTTGTGTTTGTGTGGCTAGTATTAGTTTTGTAGCTAAATCATAGTTATTTACAACGGATGTTTTTCCATTAATATGTCGTGTTGTATAGCGAAGCGAATCAATCGCTTTATCAAACTGATTTACTTTCATAATATTAACACTAGGATAGAACCCAATTTGATGTTTTTTTGTATAATCTGAAAGTGATTTAAAATCACCTTTTCCACCCATAACACTATTTATATTGATATTTGTTGGAATTTTATGATCCATACCATTATTAAACCAACCATCATATATAAGGTTAATATCATTAACGTTTAATGTATTGAGTTCAGCTAAAATCTTTTTAGCTTCATCAAAAGTAGTTAGTGTCTTCGTTGTATTATAAGGTACTCCTAAGAAAAACTCTCGTTTTTCATACATACCAAGTAATTTTAGATTTAATACGGTATTTTGAGTATTATCTGTTTTCTCGAAGCCTTGATTTTCAACTAAATATTGTTGATATCTTTTCGCTAGTCCAAAATAATTTGCATCCTCATTATCTAATAATTCATAACGAATCACAAAATCATTTTTGACGTGTTTCTTCGTATACATATCTAGTTCATATACTTCTCCTGCATTAGAAAATACAACTTTTTCAAAATCCCGTAGTTTAAACTCAAGGTTAATTCGATTATAAGAATCAATTCGCTCGCTGACACCAGCGTACAACGATGTCATTGGCGCACCTTTTTCAATAATCCCTAACATTGCATTTTCTGTATTTGTTTTTACAATACCATAGATTGGTAATAGTAAGTCTTGACTAGTTTCTGGTTTTACATTTGACTGTAATGCTAAATCATTACCATAATACTTTTTAGAATATTGAGTTGCGTAAGTTTTACCATTGTTAAAATTCATCAGAGCACCAGAACCATCTGGTATCACAAAGTATCCATCATCATCTATAGTTGTTGCTCCAAAATATGGTAGAAATTCTATAGAAGTTATTGGAAATTTTGAATTTTCAACAATTGATTCATTAATAACTGTTGCTTTAAACCCTGAATCAGTTAACTTATACTCAACAGCTACTTCAAAATATGGTTTTTCAAAATTTACAACTTTTCCAAATTCAGCGTTATCTTGGATACAATCTTCTAATGTGTAACCACTTTTTTCATACATCCATTTATTTAAATTTTTTATGTATACTTTAGACATATCCTCGTAGGGTTTTAATTCATAAACATCATCTAAATTTAATTCATAATAATCTTCACTTAATTTTTCTTTCTCTCTATCACTCAATAGATCTTTGTCTAAAAATAACTCATTCATCCGTTGTTTTGATAGAAATTGAGGGAAATAAGTATAATTAATTTTCGTATCCTCAATTCTATAAAGGACTTGAACACCATTATCTATATATTTATATGAATAGGTTTGATTTCTATCTTCATGATAAATACTATATGAATAGTTATTATAGCTTTTGATAATTTGCCCACAATTGTAATGAACCACTAAAGTTGATTTTTGTTCTATTTTTGTTGATTTACTAATAACAGGGAAATCATCAATCACTTGTGGATTAGAGTGCCAAATTTTATCATTTAGGATATCTTTTATATAAAAGTGAGTTGTTTTTTCATCAAAATGAAATTCATAACGATCATTACTTTCAACTATAACATCACTATTTGATAACTTGGAAGCATCAATAAAATCATCTTTAGTAAATGAAATGTTTTCTGCATTAACATTGATTGGTTTTAATTTACCAGCAAATGTATAAATACTTATAATTCCTGCTAGCGCTACAAGAATAATAAGTAGTACTATTTTTTTGTTTTTCAATAATTTCTTCATCTAAAAATATCTCCATGTAATTTCTTGATATAATCCCATTATAAAACCTAATATTTGTTGCGCTAAACTAAATAACAATAAGGAAATAAATAAAATTACACTCATTGCTAGTAATGTAAGAATTACCGTAGCAACTGTTCTCAGTAACGAATATTCATGTACGACTAATAATCCCAAAAAGATTAAAAACACCAACAAGAATGATCCAATTCCTTGAGCAATATAATAAAAACTTACTTCATCTCCTGTATATATGTGACTTAATAAAATGTTTGGGTAACCAATTAATACAATAGGAAATAATGAATAACAAACCATCATAAAGATATCTTTGAATTTACCTTTTCCATCTAATAATGTTGTGATAGACCAATTTCCTATTGTAAATAAAAGAACAAATATGATAATAAATGAGGTTAATTTAATACTATTTAATTCTTGTGGATTGCTATCATTTACTAGAAAACCTAGGTATTGATAGTTCATGATTTGGAGTAAACAAGTAAAAAATAGTAATGCAAATGCAACGCTTAATTTCCCTTTTTTCTCGCGTTTCATTTGTTCAAATCCATCGATCGGATGTGTGAGGATATATGCAGGAAATTTTAGATAATTATTGATAATTAAATGCATTTTGTTCATTATTCTTCATCCTCCCTGTCTTTCTTAAAAATATCAATCAATGGTTTTCTAAACAAATAGAGAATCACTATTGTTGTTACTGTCATGATGATTGAAAAATTATTATTTAAGAATTCTTTACGATAACCTTCATATGCTTTACCATAATAATACTTATCTTTTCCTAATTTAAAATTCTCTAATGCTTCTTTGTATTTTCCTTGTCTTAATAAAGACTTACCAATTCCAACATATGCAATTTCATAATTGGTATTTAGTTTCGCTACTTCTGTCCATACTTCAGCAGCTTTTTCAAAATCACCCTCATAATGGTATTTAATCGCTTCATTGATTAATTCACCAAATTCGGTTAATCCATATACTTCTAACGATTTATTATCTTGATCTAATACAACTAAATCACCATTGAAATAAGTTACAGCCACAGGATTACCTAATTTACCTTCTTGGTCACCTTTATCAGCTGATATATATAATAATCTACCTTCGTTATCATAAGTAAATAATCTGCCTCGTTTTTGATCTAATACCGTATACATACCAATATCATTTATGGCAATATCAACTAATTCAGATGGACCTTTCTGTAGATTACCTGTTTTGACTTGTATATAGGTTAAATCACCTTTAGGAACATCATATCCATTACGCTTTAAAACATCTATTCCTTTAGTATTGATTTTTTTTATCATATTTTGATCATTACCACTTGAATCTGCTTTAGAGGTTGCATAGATAAAACCTAAATCATCAATAATCATATTTGTAAAAGAAGTAGGAAGATATAATTTCATCTGCTTTAATTGTTCTTCTGTATAAAATCTTCGCCAAATTGCTTCAATTACATTCATTGAAATTGGATTAACCCCTGTATAACGATTGAAAGAACCATCACTGTTTAATTCAATAATACCTTCAAAAACATCACGAACGATGACATAGATTCTTCCTGTTTTATCAACAGATATTTTTAATGGTTTGAATGCTAATTCATCAAATGTTTTATCTTCAGGCGTACCAAAAATTTTCTTTACCTTATATTCATGATCTAAGACCATAATTCTTTCATTATCTGTATCAGCAATATAGATAGAATCATCTGTTACCGCAATTCCACTAGGTTCTTTTAAATCATACACATCTTCCATATTAGCATCTGTAAATAACTGAAGATATGCTTCTAATTGATAATATTGGTTTAATACAAGTAATGCATTATTTTTTGAATCTACAATATATAACTTATTATTATAACTAAATAAATCTTGTGGGTGAAATATACTATTAGCTTCTTTAATACCAACGTCTAATTTTAGACGTGCTATTTCATCAAGAAAACTATGATCATACCAATATTTTAACCAATCGCTTTCATATATATCATCTGGATTCTTTGTATCAATTCCAAGTTGATCTAATCCAAGTGTGTATGGGTCATATGTATGAATATGCGACATTCCATAAGCGGATGGAATCGCTTTTCCCCAATAAGAATAGATATAACCATCTTTTTCATAATCCTCTGCCTTTACGACACTAAAGGAGGTAAACAGCGAAAGAACTATGAAACTTATTAAAAATATTTTCTTTTTCATACTTTCATCACCTACTTCATACCAGAGTGCGCCATTGTTTCAATAATCTTACTTCTTGTAATGATGAAGATTGTTACTGGAACACTCATCATTATAAAGGTGACAGCCGCAACTGTTCCTTGTCTAGAAGCAATAGATGCACTAATTAATTGTCGTAATGCAAAACTAACTGGTTTTAATTCTTCACTATATAAGAACATTCCACCATCTGTAACCCATAAACTTTGAAATAAGAGAATGACAAGTGTTAACCAAGCAGGTTTAACATTTGGCATAATAACTTTCCAGAATATCTTAAACTCATTCGCTCCATCTAATTTAGCAGACTCTATCATGTCATAAGGAACAATCTCCATAAATTGTTTCATTAAATATAGCCCTAATGAATAAGCGAAGGCAGGTAAAATAATTGCCCAATAAGTATCAATCAAACCAATTTTACCTAATATAATGTAGTTTGAGATAGCTGTTACAGTAGGCACAAACATTAGTGATAAGACAATCGTTTTAAAGATAATATTCTTACCTGGGAATTGATGTTTAGCAATTGGATATGCTGCCATCGATGCAATAATTACATGCCCTACCGTTCCTATCACTGTGATAAATATTGTATTAAAGAAATGTCTTGTAAAAGGAATCCATGATTCCCCCATTAAATTAAATAAATCTGAGAAATTATCAAAAGTTGGGTTTCTAACAAATAACTTCGGTGGGAATAAAAAGATTTCATCTAATGGCTTAAAAGCATGGTTAATATTAAATATTAAAGGCCAAGCACTAAATAAACCAAATATTCCCAAGAAGAGGAAGAGTAGAATATCTCCCCATAGAGAGCGGTTCAAACGTTTTTTCTTTTTGATTTTTCTTCTACGTTGTAGATATGTATTTATCTTTTTAATACTATGTAGTAGAGATGTAAATGTCTTTTTAGATATACATAGTAGAGAAAAACATATTTTTTTAATATTACATTGTAGAAATGTTAATATTTTCTTAAACATTCTATGAACCCACCCTTCTTAATAGTTTTTGAATGATTAAGTTAGCACCTAATGTTGTTAAGAATAGTACTGTTGCTATCGCTGATGCATAACCCATTTCATATCTAAATCCACTATAATCCATTAAGTGAATAACAATTGTATGTCCGGCGTATTGTACCGAAGGGAATCCTACGAGTTGTATTGAAACCGCACATGTAGCAAAGGAACTTGTTATTTGCATAACTGCCCCAAAAAGTAATAATGGTTTCATAGAAGGTAATGTTATATACCATAATTCTTGCCATCTATTTTTAATACCATCAATTGCTCCTGCTTCATAGAGTGACTTATCAACTCCTTGAAGTCCAGCGATAAATGCTAGGAAACTTACCCCTAAACTCATCCATAATTGAACGATAATTACGATAAGTAAAATATATTGAGGGTCTTTTAACCATTGTATTGCTTCACTTGTTATTCCAAATTCCATCAAATAGGCATTAGCATAACCATAAACATCCCCTGAAAAGATGATAGTCCATATAAGAAAGGCATTCCCAGAGATTGATGGTGCATAAAACACCAATGTCATTATTGATCTCATCTTTTTTGGTAACTCATTAATTAGCCAAGCAATTACAAATGCAAGAATATAACTGACTGGTCCTGTTACCAAAGCTAAAATCAGCGTATTCTTTATCGCAATAATAAATTCGCGGTCAGCAATAAATAAACGTTTATAATTACTCCAACCAACAAAGTCTGGTAATTCAAGCATATTAAAGTTTGTAAAACTTAAAACAATAGACATAATAACTGGTAGGATTGTAAATACAGCAAATAAAACAAGATATGGTGCCATTAAATAATAAAGTTCTCTTTTTACATATATTTCTTTTCCTACGCTTTTAATCTTTTTCTTAAATCTAGCAGCTTTTTTACCTATGAAATTTTTATTTTTTTTCATTATACAATCTTTTTTTCTTTCTTCCATTTACATCATCCTACTCCAATCCGAACTCTTTACGTTTTCGGGTTATTTCATCATTAATGTAGACAGTGTAATCAATTAATGCCTCTCTTGGATTAGTACCATTATTATAAGTTTCGAAAAAGGCATTTGCTAAGTTACGAGCTGTCATATAACTTCCTGGAACTTGTGGGATACCTCTAACATTATTCCATTGTTCATGAAGTTTTTTAAAGTCTTTTGTAGGCCAAGGTAATTCTTGTAAAGCTGCCATATTAGCTGTTGGATAACGTGCACCTGCACCTAAAACTCCTTCTAATTCACGACCATATCTTACTTGAGTGTCTTTATCTGTTAACCATTTCATAAATTCCCAAGCTTCATCTTTGTTTTTTGATTGATTTAATAAAACCATTCCTAAACCAGATCCTGCAGCATCACGATGATATTCTGGATTTCCATTTTCATCATAAGTTACTGTAGCAGGCACTGGAGCAAAATCCCAATCTCCCCTAATCTCTGGAGCAAATACACTCAATGTATTGTACATGTTATAAGGGGCAATACCAATTGGCATTTCTCCACTTCTAAAACGGTTAACAAAACTAGCTTCTACTGGAAACTTATAAGCTGTAAAGAAGTTTGTCCAATCGACAAAGGCATCTAATGCTGCTTTTTCAGTAAATCCACTTTGTTTGTTATCATTTATATAGAATTGACCACCATGTTGGTATAGTAAGGTTGCATAAATTTGATTAACTGCAGCAGTTGTCTCAGTTGCAGTACCTACTGGTAAATAAAAATCTAAATAATGTTTTTGTAAATCTTTTGTAATATCAATTACATCATCCCAAGTATCTGGCACTCCGATACTTAATTCTTCAAAAATATCAGTTCGATAGAACATCATCAAAAAATATTGTTCTTCAGGCAAGGCATAAGCCCCTCCCTCAAATTCATAAGGTACTAGTGCACTAGGATGGAATCGATTAGATACCTCATCATAATCTTCAAATTTTGATAAATCATAAACTGCATTTCTCATTGCATAGTTTACAGGCAATGTTTGACTCAATGACAAGGCTACATCTGGCCCTTGATCAGTTAAAGTTGCAGGTAATAATACTTCTTGTTTAACTAATTTCAAATCTACATTGATTCCTGTATTAGGTGTAAAATCTTCATCGATTAATTGCCTTAACACATTAGCATGATCTCGCGATTTTAAAGGAACTGGCAACCAAACTTCTATTCTTCCCTTACTTCCTTCTTCACCTACGGTACCAATTGTTGAATAATCAGTTGTGAATGATGCGATAAATACTCGAATCATATGCCAAATTTTCTGAAAGAAATTTTCATTTACTTTTGGTAATTTAGCATCTTCTGAATGTAGTAAAATATAATCTATTGTTAATGGTTGTTCACTAACTGTTAATATCCAAGTACCTAATGCAGAGATGTTTTGATTGAATTCTTTTAATCGTTTAATTACATGTCGTGGATTATCAGCAAAATCTTCAAGCTGGATAATAACTTTATTAATCAACGCAGTACGGTCATTCTGTTCACCAGAGACATTAATAATACCATTTACAACTCTCTTAAGACGTCTTGCTTCACTATCAAAACGACCTTTTAGATTAGGAATTCTTGTGTCTAGTTGATAATAATCACGATAAGGGTCAGGCGATGGCCCTGTATATTTAATGATTTCTCGATATAGTTCATTTAAATTAGTAATCGATGTTTCAACATCTTTAATTAAAGTTCCAAATTCACCTAATGATACTGATAAAGATAATTTCTGCTTTCCTTCTTCTAAATAGAACAGAAAATCTTCACCATCATGACCTAAAGTAACCATTTGCCATTTGTTGTCATATACAAATTCTAAATTATTTGCTTCTCTAAAAGGTACTTTATCATTTATCATCAATTTTCGATTAACATACATTCCTCTAACAAA
The DNA here is from genome assembly GCA_018394295.1 of Mycoplasmatota bacterium. NCBI lineage: Bacteria > Bacillati > Mycoplasmatota > Mycoplasmatota bacterium. The sequence goes on along the minus strand of CP074573.1, from coordinate 483,806 downwards.
GTTCTGTTTTGCTCGGAAACTAATATTATACAATCCAGACTTAGGAACATCAACTTCCCAAGTAATTGAATCACCATTTAATTTCCAACGTTCACCACCAATTGCATTTAGACGAATCTTGGTATAATGATATGGTTCTGTAAAAGAACTTGAACGGTCTGCGATTGGATACAAGGTAGGTGAAGAGGTTTCTACAGCATCCTCTGCTTGAACTTTCTCTAATACACCTTTTACTTCGGTATAACCTTGTGTTTTATAGTTTTGTAAAGTTTCTTCGTAAGTTGGTAATACTTGTTCTGATCGAATTTCTATATAATCAATTACCATTGGTTCCTTAATACTTTCTAACGAAAGAGTATTAACTCCTTTATCAAAGTAAAAAAGATAAGGTTCTATTACATATCCTCGATCATCTTCAAAATATGCTTCCTTCCATCTAGGAGCTTCAATTTGATTAGGTTTTATATCATTTCCATTATTATCACGTTCAATTTCATTTTTGCTTGTCCAAACTCTGTTTAAAACGATATTTTTTGAACCTTCAAATTGTGATGTTTGATTAATAAAAACACTTCTCTCAATAGCAGAACTTTTTCCTTCAATCGGGAAGTATTTAATAAAAATGTTATAATAACCAGTTTCAGGTATGTTTACTAACCAAGATACTGTTCCAGACTCTGGGGTAAAGACAACTTGTTGTGCACCTTCATAATCATCATAAACATCTACATCTGCTGGTGCATCATCTTGTATGTACTCTTCACCTTCAATACGTACAGGACTAATATCTGGAGTTATCATATCTTTTGATGCAAGATGTTCTTCATAATCTTGTTTTAAAAATTCATAACTTCTCTCAGTTTCAATTTCATTAGCTAAGACCAACTTTTCTTGGTAATGAGTGATGAACAAAAGATTAATTAATAAAACAAGAGTGAATAATAACTTCTTCTTCATAGTCTCACCTCTTATTTTAAGCCTCTTAGCTTATTGAAAACTAAGAGGCCATTTGTCTTACTTCTTATCATTCTTTAGCTTAATTATCACCGAATAAGTCATCTAATTCTTTTTGATAAACTTGTTTAATCGCACTTAGATAAGTGTTTGCATCCCCTTCTCTAATCGCTTTATTACCAATTACATACCAACCATTATCATTGTTATGACCAGAAATACCTAAATTAAATATTTGTTCAACATATATTTTATCTAAAACTTGTAAATGTGCTTCAATTGAATCGATATCATCATAACGTGATTCTAATGTAGATTCAAAATTATCTTTAACTTCATCATATGTTTGCCAATATTGTAAATCATTCCATACTCTAAAAATATTTTCAGTATTCAATCCATTTTCACTATCATATCCACTGCTGATAGCATATAACTGCATAGAATCTTTACCAGATTTATAATCATCTATAACTTTACCATTTCCTAATGGATAAGGAACATATCCTAAATCAAAATCTAATAATCCCCAACGATTATCAGCATTAAGGAACCATAATTCACCTGGATGTAGAACAACTTTACCTGTTTTCCAATTTGCACTACCTGCATCAAATTCTGCAGCTGGTTCCCATACACCTTTATTATATAATTCTGTTAATTTATTGAATGTTTGTAAACCTGCTGATTGATCAAATGCAACTTTTTTAGTATCTGGGTTAACTAAATATCCACCATTAGCAGGAATCATATGTTGAGCCCATACAGATGGAACACCACCCATAGCATAATATCCTTCACCTTTAGCATTTAAAGCTGCTTGAGCACTATCTATAAAGGCTTCAAAATCAGTCCATGTCCATTCTCCATCTAACCATTTTGTTGCTGGATTTTCTAAACCTAATTCGTTAACTAAATCTAAGTTATAATAAATTCCAGTAGAATCATTAAGAACATATCCTGTATCAAATCCATAAACTTCATTTCTATAAGTACCAAAATCTTTCATCGTATCATCATAATTTTCATTTGCATATTGTCTAAGTGGTCTTTTAACAGAAGCAATTGCATCAGCCTCAGCTAATTCTCCCATCCACATAGAAGATATTGCATATATTTCCCCAATTGGGTCACCTGATAAGACACCTTGAATTATCGCATTTACACGATCTGGTCCCCAACCAGCACCATCTGGATACATTTGATATTTAACTTTACAATTGTATCTTTGTTCAACTTGACGTTGAATCGCTTGCTTTTCAGCTTGGAATTGACCACTATAATTGTCGTGGAATGGGTCAACTTCATTAGGAGCACCATGTAAAATTCTAATTGTTGCTCCATTTAGATTCGGGTAATCTGCACCAGAATCTGTGGTAGTCTCACCTTCTGTAGTAGTCTCACCTTCTGTAGTAGTCTCACCTTCTGTAGTTGTTTCACCTTCTGTAGTAGTTCCCTTTTCAGTTGTAGTTGTACCATTATCTTTAATGGTAGTTGTAGTATCAGTAGTTTTACCACAAGCAGCGATAGCTAAGGCAAATACGACAATCGTAAACAAACTAAATACATTTTTGAACAAAACTTTCATATTTTTCCCTCCTATAAGAAATTTATTTCCATAATATTATGTTACACCACTTTGACCAATAAGTCAACAAAAATTAAAACGCTTTTAATTTATTTTTTTCTCAAATTTGTCATAACTTTTCCAAACATCAAACTTAAATATATGATAAAAATTAACAAGACCAGTCCAATCGATAATACAGGTCGTACAACCACGATCTATAGCCTCATTAACTGCATAAGCTGTTACCATATAACCTAGTTTTTGTTTTCGATAATCTCTATCAACACCCAGTGGTCCAACACCACCTAAATTATCGAATCTACTAGACCAATTTATATTATATAAAATTTGTGGAGATTGTTGATCATTAATTCTTGCAAAACCAATCACCTTATCACTATCTAAAGCAATAACAAACTCTCTACCCTGACCACCAGATGAAAAATAGTTTTTAGCTTCAAATTCCCATCTTCCTGGAAAACAACGTTCAAAGAAATCGATTATTTTTTCCTTATCTGAAATATTTGAAACTCTAATTTCATAAGGTGTCGCTGGCATTGGTAATTTTTCTTTAATTTGTTTTAAATCACGAATCATATCATACGATGCTTCACCCAACTCATAACCTCTTTTGATAAACCATTTTCTATGATTTACGAAATCAACAGGTAATCCTGGGAAGAAGTTGAATGTTTCTCTTCCTAATACAATATGTTGTTTGTTTTCAATTTTAAATGCTTCTTCTACTAATTCAAGCAATTTAGATCCTATTCCCTGATTTCTAAACTTGTTTCTAACATAAAATAAACTTATCCAACCAATATTCTTATATGGTCCAAGTTGGAAAGAGTCTTTCCATGTTTTCGCTAATATAAAACCAACAACTTCATTTTGATGAAGTGCGACATATGACCCTTTTTTCAACAAGTCTTTATTATTAATGACACTGCTTTCAAATAAATTTTCTGAAATTGGAAAAATATATCCCACTTCTTGATTCCAACAGTTTCTTAGTGCTTGATATTCAGTAAATTGTAGAAGGTTTTTAAATTCAATCATCATATGTCCTCTCTTTTATTATTTAAAGAATAAATTAAGGAACAAAGTTAACTTTGCTCCTTAATCTTTTAGGATAAATTAATTATTAATTAGTTTCTTTTGAATAAAGAAGTTAAACCTACTGTTAATCCACCTACAGCAAATAGAGCAACAATCGCTGTAAATATTGTACCATTTTGATCTTCAGATTCAGACTCTTTTTTAAGATCAGTTTGACTATTTTGAAGTTCGTCTAATTGTGTTTTTAATTCATCATATTTTGTAGTAAGATCTTCATTCTTAGCTTTTTCAGCATCTAATTGAGATTGTAAATCATCTGCATTAGCATTTGCAGCATCTAAATCAGATTTAGTATCTTCTAAATCAGATTTTGTAGCATCTAATTCAGATTTTGTAGCATCTAATTCAGATTCTAATTCATCAATTTGAGATTGAGTTGTCTCTTCTGGTGCGATTACTTCAATACTATAAGATACAGAAGCAACATTTCCAGCTACGTCATAAACATCAACTGTAATATTATAAGTTCCTGTGAATTCAGGATCAAATCCATCATCATCTATTATAATATCGAATGAAGAATCAACATTATCACTTACTATTACAAGTGATTCAGGGTCAAATTCAGTACCTTGTACAATTGTAATATCCTCTATAGGTTCAACAACTGGTTTTGTAGTATCCATTACAGTAACTGTTGCTAAAGCAAATGTAGTAATATTATTAGCATTTGTTACAGAATATAAAATTTCATAAATTCCTGGAAGTGGTTTTGTTGTAACTAGACCACCTTTAAATACAATAATTTTATCAGTGATATCATTTCCATATCCATCTTCAGCAGTGATACCATCTAATAAATCAATCGCTGTACCTTCACCGATTGTTTTATTAGCTATTCCATCAAAGATTGGTGAGTATCCCGCCATTACTTTTACAACTGTTGTAGCAGTTGCTGTATTACCTGCAGTATCAGTTGCTGTATAAACAATGTGATATTCTACACCAGCTAAATCAGTATTAATTTCAGTAACTTCAGTATCAAATTCACCTGTATCTTTATTGAAAGCATATGTAGTTCTAGTAACAGCTGGTGTTTCATCATCGTCATTATCAGTAATTAATCCAATATCTGAAGCTGTAATACCAGATAATTCAGGATATTCAAACACTTTTCCTAATAATACGTTTTCTTCTGCATTATAGCCTTTAATTGTTGGAGCTGTAATATCATGTTCAACGATTTGAGCTGTTCCATCTGTACCATTAACTAATGTATAAAATGATTTTAAATAATCAGTGTTATTAAAATTTGAACGATCTAAATATTCAAATGCTAATACTGAATGACCAGCAGGAATAACAAATCCTAAATCATCATTCATAACTGCTGTATTTCCATCAGCTACATTTGTATAGTTTCCATCTTCATCTTTATATAATTTATCAGCATCAACAAATGTGATACCCTCAACTGTTTTTCCATCAACTTTATCTTTACTTAACCAATAGTATGATCCATCAGTTCCACCTTGAAGTTCAGCATAAGTTAATTGATGTACTTCATGAGGTTTATGACCTAACCAACTAGTTTTAGCAAATGCCATTTCATTAGCAGTTGTATCCCACCATATGTCGAATTGACCTGCTGCAGATTGAGGAACAAAATTAGTGAATGCATTTATTCCATTAGCATCAGCATCATATTCAGCATCTAATGCAGTGTTACTAGTTCCGTCTGACCAAAGGTTACCAACAACATTTTCCATTACTGGAGAAACCTCAAAACCATCTACTGTTGCTTGATTTGTATAAACTAAAATATCATCAGCATCTACATAAGAATACATTAAATCTCCTGCAAGAACAGTTCCATCAGCTACTAAAGGATTATCAGCAGCGAATACTGATTGTTGTTGTTTCATTACAGGTGAATTATCAGTAGCTACATTTGTATATTTTCCATCAGCATCAACATAAACTAAATCATCATCAGCAAATGTGATATCAGCTACTTTTTCAGCATCAATATCAGCTTTGCTTAATGTACCAGTTAAGCTACTATCTATGTATCTTAATTGTACATCACCTGTTGCTTGTTTACATTCAGTTGCTGCATCAGTTGGTATGATAACACTACCATCAAGTGCTTCACATTGACCAAAATCAAATGATAAATAACTATTATCTATTTGATAAACTTGTCCATTTTCATCAATAAATAATTCAACAAAAGAAGCTTCTACAGATCTTGGGATATACCAATCTTCATTTGAAGTATTAACATATAACTGACCAAATGAACCCCAATGTGCACCTGGAATTGCCATGTCATCTCCTGGAACTAATACATTACCCGTAGTTACTGGAAAAACCCAGTCACCTAAGATAACATCTGTACCAGAATAACCGTAAACGCCTAAATTAGCACGATCTTTTTTCGGATACATAATTTTCTTAGCATTTGTTTCATGTGTATCTAACCATGTGTAGCCATCACTAGCAGCAGCTACTTTAAAACCAGTAGCTACAGTCACTGCCATAACACATACTAGTAAGGCTGTTAATAATTTTTTCATATCATATCTCCTCTGCCTTAAATTTGCGACAATGTAATCGCTTTACATTAATTCTACAATAATTATCTGTACTTATCAAGTAATATTTTCCATAATTTTTATATTTTTATGAAAATTATATCCATTTTTCAATTATACTAATAATAATTAACAAAAAAATTCTAAACAAAAATTAATTACATGAGATTCAAATTCAATTGACCTAATAAAAATAATTAGTAAATAAAAAGGTATAAAATCAACCTTATCGTCGTTTATTATACCTTTTATATTTATTAAATTTAGTTTACTTACAATTAAAACATTATTAACCTAATTCGAATCCTATAAATTATATATAAAAAACTCTTATAATTTATTTATTTATTTTAAATAGGGTAATATTTGGCTCATCGCAATATTTGAAAATCGTGGTCGTGCACTAAATAATGCTGATTTTCCTCGTTTTGGGTGTACATGATTGGTTAAGAAAGCCATTCCTATTTTATTTTTTCTATCAATAAATAAATTAGTACCAGTAAATCCAGTATGTAAAATAGTCTCATTACTTACTAAATCACCACATGAAAATCCAAAACTACTTAATTCCCACCCTAAAGAGCGTTGATATGGATAATTAAACATCGATTTTTCTTGAACTACATAAGGTTTATATAGATTATCGATTGTTACTTTTGAAATAATTTGTTGATTTTTGTAGAAACCATCATTTAAAATCATTTGTATAAAATGAGCTAAATCTTTTGTGGTTGAAAATACACCAGCATGTCCTGCTACACCACCTAAGGCAAAAGCTTTTTCATCATGAACTTTTCCTTGTAAATATCCATTAAAAACATTATCTTGTCGTAACTCAGTTTTAGCACAACGGTCAATGTTTATAGGATTATAACTTGTATCTTTCATATCTAATGGTTCAAAAATGTTTTCTCGTGCAAAATCCGCTAAAGACTTTCCTGATATTTTTTCAATAACAAGACCTAATAAAATATAACCAATATCAGAGTAGACAATCTTTTCACCAATAGGATTAATTAATTCTTGATTAAATACTTTATTTATAACCTCATCTCTATTTTTTAAAGTTGACGCTCTTGGAATATCAGCAGCTAAACCAGAAGTATGAGTTAATAAATGATGTATTCTTACGTTTTCATGCTTGAATTCACTTAAATATTTTGAAATAGGATCTACTAATCTTAATTTTCCTTTTTCTAGAAGGATTAAAATAGAAGTTGTTGTTGATATTACTTTAGATAATGACGCTAAATCATAAATAGTATCATCGGTTAAAACTTCTTTTTCTGGAAACCATGCTTTATCTCCCAAATATCCAAAAAATTGATTCTTATCTGTTGCTATCACATAAGAGATACCGGGAAATGATTGTTTTTTAATTTCTTCTTTCATGCAATCTTCTAAAATCTTTATTCCTTTAGCTAAACTCACTACTATCTCTCCTTTTATCGTTTATGAACTCATTATACCAAAAATACTTGTCTATTCAAGTTTATAAAAGAAAAAGACGACAAGTCGTCTTAAATTATATCTATCTAGTTATTTATTTATTTTTAACAATAAAACCTAATAAAAGGCTATTTAACACATCAGGTTGTTCAAAAATAGTCACATGACCACAATTAGGTATAAGCGCATACTCACATTGATTAATTTTACTCACAATTATATCTGAAAACTTTCTTGGTTTTAAAATATCATTTTCACCACAAATAACTAAGGTCTTACATTTAATATTATTTAATTCATCTGTCATATTTACATCATTAAGAAATGTATCATATAAATATATTTGACCTGTAAAGTAATCCTCTTTGATTGTACTTATTCCTTTCGCTCTCACTTCTAAGAATTGATGATTTTTTTTCATAAACTCATTTCCATAAATTGTAGGTACCATTCCCGAGAAAAAATCACTTGGGTCTTTTAAAGCAAGTGTTTTCCAATTACTTACCATCCCTTTTAGTACTTCATCTAACTCACTAACAGAATCTATTATAGATAAGGTCTTTACAAATTCAGGAAAATCAATCGCAAATCGCATTCCAACTTCTCCCCCATATGATGTTCCAATAAAATGTGCTTTTTTAATATCCAGATAATCGAGTAACACTTTTAAATCATATGCATGTTCCTTAAAAGTATAAGGTCCAACAGGTTTGTCAGAGCGTAATTGTCCCTTAAAATCATGAAGTAAGATTTTAAAATCATTCTCGAATATAGGAACCTGATTATTCCAACTACTAGTTGAAGCCATGACACCATTTAAAAACACAACTGTTTCATCGCTTTCAAGATGACCTTTTAATTCATAATAAATGTTTACATCTCCAATATTAATTTTAGCCAAATTCATCCCACCTTTTTTTATTGTTTTTTTCTTTTCCTTAATTTTACTATAGATATATAATAAAATTCAACATATTAATATTATTACTGCTTGTATCCCTCGAATAGTTAATTAAGATAAGGATAGAATGAATTTGAAATTTTACTAAATTATTAAAGTTAAAAATACCTATCTAGTAGACATGAATTTTAATTTCATGTCTACTAGATAGGTATAATATTAATACTAGATCTTTATTTATTGATATCTTCACTTAAAAAATACAAAATTGAACCGACTAAACCAATAATAAAAGTTAATAAAATTGATAGATAAGAGTAAAGTGGCAAATACTTAGGAATAAAATCTTTTGTTATGATTATATATACAGCGGACCACGGATATAAAACAACATACTCTGATTTTACAATTAATACATTTATCATCGTTATCACTAATGTGTTAATATATCAATTTGTTCTATCTTAAACTGTATTTCATTCGCATCTAGTTGAGCAATCATAAATAATTCATCAATATAATCTTTTAATGCATATGCCTTGTCTTTGACAATGTGAATGTACTCTAACGTTTCATCTCCTGCAATCCCATCACAGATTGCATCCAAATAGCCCAAAATTGAGGTTAGCGGTGTACGAACATCATGAGATAAATTTGACATTAATTCTTTTCTATCTTGTATTGTTTTTTTCATTTCAATTTGATCAATTTGATAAGATTCAACTAATTGATTTATTTTAAAAATCAGTGGTGCAACCAACTCATTTTTTCCAACTAAAATCTTTAGATTCTTATTTCCCTCAAGTATTTCTTCTAAACTTACTAATGTGTTTTTTATTAAGATTCTTTGTTTTCTTTCACGATTTATAAAATATAATAAGATTAAAACAATAAATATTAATAAGATAATTTCCCCATTACTCATAGAAAGCATCTCCATTAAATTTATACCCCATTCCCCATGCAGTTAAAATATACATTGGATAATTAGGGTTTGGTTCTATTTTCTTACGTAACCTTCTAATGTGAACCATAATATTATTATCATCATAAGCATAATCATCACACCATACATTTTGATAGATTTGTTTTTTAGTAAAAATACGATTAGGATTTGTTGCCAAAAAGTAAAGTAAATCGAATTCCTTTCCAGTAAGCTTAAGATCTTCTCCATCATAAGAAACCTTCATATAAGAAGGATCAATTTCCAATTTCCCAAACACTAACTTACTGGATTTATTTACTACAGTACCTAATTCAACATATCGACGAATTAACGATTGTACTCTAGCGGTTAATTCTGATAAACTGAATGGCTTGGTAATATAATCATCAGCTCCTAATTTTAAACCTAAAACTTTATCCATTTCCTCACCCTTTGCGCTAAGCATTAAAACAGGAGTATTTTTAACTTTTCTTATATGGGTAAGGGTAGTAATTCCATCCATTCTTGCCATCATTACATCTAAAATAATTAAATGATAGTCCTTTTATTTATCAATTTTAAACCATCAGCTCCTGAATAGACAACATCAGTTTTATACCCTTCTGTTTCCATACATTTTTTAAGTAATCTACATAATTCAATATCATCATCAATTACTAAAATCTTTCTCTCCATAAGCCCCCCTATCAAAACCTAAAATAATTATTACTTAGTCGTTTTTATTAAACATTATTAATTATACCTTATTTTACCATCTCTTTCAAAATGAGTTGATAAGAAAATTTTTTAATAGATTCTATTATAATTTGACTAAATCAATAGTGATATATAATAACTATAAGCTAGTTAAACAAAAAAATATATTAATAGATTGAAATTCAATTATTTATCTGTATAATTTATAAGTAATGTACTGATAAAAATGAAAATAAGAGAGTAGGAATATAATGATTAATTTTGTTTCAGAGGCAAGAAAACAGCTTGAAAATTCATCGAAAGGAAATGGTTTACAAACAGGGAAAGTTAGGTCCATTTCATCAACATTATATAAAATGTTAGAAGATAAAAGTATTACTAATGTACTATCAATTTGTGAAGATTTACTTCGCGAGCGTGAATGGGCACTAGGTGTTATCGCTTATGATTGGGCTTATAGAGTTAAAAAACAGTATAATCATAAAACTTTCTCTATATTTGAACATTGGCTTAAAACATATATTACTGGATGGGGTGATTGTGATGATTTTTGTACCCATGCCTTTGGAGAGTTATTGAGTCAAAATAACGAGTTATTTACCCATGTTCTTAAATGGATCCAGCATCCAAATTTTACTGTAAGACGAGCAGCAGCCGTAATTTTAATCTATCCAATTAAACATAATAAATATGAAAACATTAACCCATTTATTATCTCTGATGATTTAATGAATGATAGCCACTATCTTGTGCTAAAAGGATATGGTTGGATGTTAAAAGTTTTATCCGAAGTTGAACCAGATAATGTCTATGATTATTTAATGAAAAACAAAAAAACAATGCCAAGAATTTCATACAGATATGCCTTAGAGAAGTTTGACAAAGTATTAAAACAAAGATTAATGGAAAAATAAAAAATCAGGGAAGCTCTTACTGAGACTGCAGAAAATATAAGTGTTTTTCAAAAGTTATATTAAAATCAAAAAGTTAGGAAATGATTTTATTCATTTTCTAACTTTTTTCTACTCGAATATCAGTAAATACAAATGAAATCAAATATTTCTAGCCTATCAGGTTTATTATTCGTTTCATATTAACTACAAAAAATGTAGTTCAACTAGATCATTAAATTTTCTTAAGAAATGATCCTTCGGTATTAATATGTCATAAAGTTCACTGTATGGACTTAGTACTAGTTCTTTTTTAGGTAGCATATATTCATCAATTTTCTACAATTTTTCTATCTCTATTATACCATTTTTATCATATTAACTGAATAATGAGTATAAAAAAAGGAAGAGTTTAATCGGTTCTATAATATTTGGTGTGGGTAATAAACTCACACCATTTAATTTGCATAAAAAAATGAGACAGATTTCCAATATCCTGATACAATTAATAACGACGAAATCACTAATGAAAGGATTGGAAATATGTCTCAATACAATTGTATCGTAAAAGTACTAAATTTAAAAGATGAAAATATTTCTTTTAATGAAAACTTTTACTCAGAAGAAATTATTAAGGGTGTTAGATCACAAATCTATTATGGAACTCTCACATATCAGCCTCAATATTGTTATTCATGTGGTTGTGTATTTGATAACCAGTTTGAAAAGCATGGCTTTAAGACATCTACAATAACTTTACCTAAAGTATCTAATATGAATGCTTATTTAAAACTTAAAAAACAACGTTATAAATGTCATCATTGTAATAGTACCTTTACTCTCAAGACATCTATTGTTAATCAGCATTGTTATATATCTAATAATACTAAAGTAGCTGTTGCTCTTGCAGCTTCTAATAAGATTTCTGAGTGTGATTTAGCCAAAGAACATAATGTATCACATTCCACTGTAAATCGTGTTATAAACAGTTTCTATGAAGTGCATAAGCCTAATTATAATTATTTACCTGAACAACTTTGTTTTGATGAATTTAAATCAGTTAAATCATCAGTAGGGGCTATGTCTTTTCTTTTTTGTGATGCTCATAATGGAAGCATAATTGATATCGTTGAAGATAGACGCTTAAATTCATTAATCAAATATTTCCAACGATACACTAAAAAGCAAGGAGAAGTGTAAAATTAATCGTTATCGACATGTACAAGCCCTACATTCAACTTATAAAGATGCTCTTTCCTAACGCTAAAATAGTTATGGATAAATTCCATATTATTCAATTAATCTCTCGCTCATTAAATAAAACTAGAGTTAGAATTATGAATCAAGATAAAAAGAACTACAATAAGTTTAAACGTTATTGGAAGCTTATATTGAAAGATCGGGCTAAATTAGACATCAAAAATTATAGAAAAGTTTATTGTTTTAAACAAATGATGTGTGAAGAAGATATTGTAAATTATTTACTAGATCAAAGTAAGGAACTTAGAGATACATATGAACTATATCAGGACCTTTTACATAGTATTAAAAACAAAAATCCAGAACTCTTTACAACTACTCTTGATCAAATTGAACAAGAATACCCAAACATATCAGCTTATATGAAAACATCAGTTAAATCTATTCGTAAGAATAAATCCTATATTCTAAATCTAATGTCTACTAATTATACAAATGGTGTAATTGAAGGTATAAATAATAAAATAAAAGTTATCAAGCGTATAGCTTTTGGTTATAGAAGCTATCATCATTTTAAACTACGAATTCTCATTTCTCATGGAATGGGAAAAATGAAAAAAGGACTAAGCCATTCAGCTTAATCCTCGTAATTGATTTAATGTCAGTTTATTGGGTATTCTCTACCCACACTACTTGACAAAGAGCCGTTTAATCTTCCTTTTATTAAGACTACATATAGAGACTTTTTCAGCAGTCTCGCTCTTACTTCCCTTTTACTTTTTTAATTATCACATTCAACCATTTATCATTTTTATTTACTCTAACATCTTTAGTAATTTTCATCTCCATTAATTTAAATTCTGTCATAGATAATATCTCATTTAATCTTTTTTCATTTAAATCAGTAAAGTGTCTTCCTTTTCGCTTTCCTTCAAAAGTACCATATTTAAATGACATATACATAATACCATCAATTTTAAGGGCATTAAAACATTTATTTAATGTACCTGGTAAGTCTCTATATGTAACATGTAGTAATGATGCACAGGCCCAAATTCCATCAAATTCATCTTCATAAGACATATTATTAACATCCATTAACAACACTGGATTTTTTAGTATTTTCTTTGCTTCATCAACAAAAGATTTACAATTATCTATACTTAAAACATGATATTTTTTAGAAAAATATAAACTATCTCTTCCTGAACCAAACCCTAAATCTAATATTTTCCCTTTTGTAGGTAAGTATTGTTCAAATAACTGATACTGATGAGACATATCTACATTTAAAGTATTTTCAATAAAAACATAAGATTTTTCATTATAATAATTTTGTGTCATTTTAAACATCCTAACTTAAAATCATATTTTCAATGATTGATTTTATTTCTTTTATATCATTTATTTGATTAATTGATTGATAACATCGTTTATAAATCAAATGTATAAAATCAGCACCATACTCATGAACTAATAAACTATTAAAAATATCATCCACAGTAGATGGATTTACATCTTTAAAGAGTGATTTTATAAGGATAGGATTAAAATCAAATAAATCAAATAAAATAGGTGAATATTCATAATAATAAGGAGCTAAAAGACTATCTGCAAAATCAATCACAACTAATTGGTTATCATGATTAATTAATACATTTTCTTTTGTTAAATCACCATGAACAAATACTTGATTATTAAAATCAAGCTTTTGTACGTGATCGAAGATTTGTTGTTTAACTCGATTTTGATATTTATCCCACTTCTTATTATGAAGGACTGTATGTACAATATCTTTCTTAAATAATGATTTATCAACTATTTGATTAAGTTTTTTTGTGATAGAACGTATCTCTTTCGCTAATAATATTTGTTTTTCTTCTGAATAATCTTTTAACTTATTACCTATTTCATATCCATCAATATATTCCATAATTATATACCGAAATATATACTTATCAGAAATAACATTCGTTGTAACAATCGTTGGACAATTAACTCCACATTTTTTGGCCCATATTAGCGATTCTAATTCCACTTTGTAATCACGCTCTGTGATAAATCCAGATTCTTTTGGAGCAAATAGTTTAATCACATAGTCATCCACTCTAAAAACAGCATTTGTTCCTGGTGTTAAATTCGTTATGGTTTTAGGAGTTGATAAATGTTCGTTTTTAAATATTGTATTAATCAAATCCTTAAATGCTTCAATGGATTGAAAGAGTCCCCCCATTTATTTGGTGTTATCGTATCCTTGAATTTATATTCCATTATTCTCTCCTAAAATAAAGATTTAGCCCAATTAATGACTTCATCATTTCCGTCAATCACAAATTCTTGACCTCTACCACCGTGTTTAAAATACAGTAAGAATCATATAATTGCCAACTATCCAAATTTTTTTCATGATAACTCATTCTAGTTCCAAAATGAGGGTGAAAATATTGAGGTAATTTCCATACAGAACGTTTTTTCTCATCGGGGTTTGTTAACACTAATTTATTATGGAAGTTAAATATACCGTAACCTGGTAGTGATGGCTTAAAATCTAGTTGCTTTCTTGCAATGTAGGCTGTATTTTGTTTTCTATTACGATAGTAATAATGAGGATGCGTTACTTTCCACGGTTCGTAGGTTTTTATTTCTTCTATCCCTTCAATCTCATTGAAGATAGCCCCATATGATATGCTTGTCAGTACCAGCAATATACTGATAACCATCATCTGTTTTTACTACATCACGAAACCAGCCAAAAAATAAGAATAAATCTCCTTTTTCAACCCCTTTATTTCTTAAATGTGATTGGGCACTACTACATTGTCCAAATAAACCTTTCCAATTATCGCTTCTATTAGATAATACTAGAGGATTAACATCCGGGTCAAAATGGACATACTTATTACTATATTTATGAATCCCTAATTGTTTCATTATATCTAAATACGTTATTTTTTCATCAAAATATAAGTCACTATAAGTACAACCTGTGTTGATTTCATTCTTATTATTTTCTTCAGGAATGGGAAATGAAACTAAACGTCTTTCTTCAATAAAATAAGGACTAGGATATCCACCAGCTACTGAATCAAAACCTTTTCTGCTTAAAATAATTTTCATTTAAATACTCCTAAATCATTATTTTACTTTTTAACCAAATACATAGTCATACATGAATTGTATTCCTTATTATAGGTTATTTCTTTTGATAACACTTTAAATCTTGCTTTATCAAGTTCTTGTAGATGACCTCTAAAATCTATACAACGGAAAGATGTTGTAGCCACATTAAATTCTTTTCTACTCTCCATATGTGTTCTATTAGTTAATTGAAATGCTTCTGTTATATCACTTGAATGATTTCTGATTCCATCTCCCATATTCACTAATAAACACTTCCCATCATCTTCTAATAAATGATGTAAAGAGTGTAGAAATCTTAATCGGTCTTCTTCTAAAACAAGCATATGTAGTGTCCCAATTGAGTAAACATATTTATACTTTTTAGTGAAATTTATTAATTTAGTTGCATCTAAACACTCTAAATTAATTGAAATCTGTTTTTCATGAGCAAGTTGTCTTGCGAAACGTATCGCTTCTTGAGATATATCAATCCCAGTCACTTTATATCCCATTTTTGCTAGATGTAAAACATCTCTTCCTTCTCCACATCCAACTTCACATATTTCATCTGTTTTAGATACAGCATTATCACTTATCCATTTTAATAATTCTGGTGTTACATCTTCACCAAACCATTTAATATTATGCTTATGAATCTCTTTATACCTTTCATCATATGCTTCATAATATTTCTTCACAAATATCACCTACTTTATTTTCTTCTTCAATTATAACATAACAATTATATTTTTATATCTTATCACAATATGAATTTGATAAAATATAATCATTGATTTTTTCTTATTGAAGTAATAGAATTAAATGTATTGTATTAAACCAAGGGAGAGAACAAAATGCATAAAGCAATTAAAGAACAATATTTATTAATTCTTAGTATCTTTAGATGGGGATTACTCGCATCATTAATCGGTGGAGTAACAGGATTATTAACCACATTATTTTTAAAAACATTGAGCATTTCAACATCATACCTACAGTCTTATGCATACTATTTTTTATTACTACCACTAGTTTTTTTTATTAGTGGTTTAATAATACAAGCTTTACCTGATGATTTAGAAGGACAAGGAAAAGTAATAGAAAAGGTTCATAAAAACGCTGAAAAAATTAGTCTTGTTATTGTCCCCATTCGTTTTATCGCTGCAATTGTTACTTTAGCGTTTGGTGGTTCGGCTGGGAAAGTTGGTCCTTGTGCCCAAATGGGGGCTGGAATGGCATCAAGTATAGGCGAAACATTAAAATTAAAAAAGGACGATAGACGAATGTTAATTATATGTGGAATCAGTGCTGGTTTTTCTTCTGTATTTGGAACACCTATTGCTGGTGCTATATTTGCGATTGAAGTCCTTGTATTAGGTAGGGTTTTAAATAATTATTTATTCCCTGTACTCATCTCTTCTTTAGTTGCTTATAAAATAACAAGTTATTTTGGGATTGATTATCATCATTATCATATTGTTGTCAATCAATCAGAAAATTTATTGTTTTATTCAAAAGTCGCCTTAAGTGGATTCTATTTTGGTATAATTGCTTTATTATTTATTGAAATACTATCTATAGGAAATAAACTAGCAAATCGTATTAATATTTCTAAACCTTTAAAGGGATTTATTGGCGGCAGTATCTTAATCCTCCTTGTTTACTTATTTCATTCAACCATGTTCCTTGGATTAGGGAGTGATACAATTAATACTGCCTTACAAGGTAATAGACTCCCACTTTATGCATTCTTACTCAAAATCGTATTTGTGGCTATCACCTTAAGTTTTGGTGGTAGTGGAGGTGTTATTACCCCACTATTTTTCATAGGAACTTCTGCAGGTATTAGTTTTGGATTAATATTAAATCTTGATTTATCTGTAATGGCCGCCATTGGACTAGTAGCTTTACTTGCAGGCGCAACAAATACCCCAATTGCTTCAATTGTAATGTCTGTTGAAATGTTTGGCCAAGAAATCTTACCCTATGCCGCAATAAGTTGTATCATCAGTTATATCATCGCAGGACATCGTAGTATCTATCCTACTCAATTAATCGGGGCTTCTAAAAGTAATTTAATAAAACTTCCACTAAACAAGCCAATTAAGAATACTTAGGTCATATGTTTTTTTTAATCATGATAATATTTATATAAAAGAGAAAAAGGCAACAATTTGATGCCTTTTAACTTTTATTCTATTGTAAGTTCAACATTACCACTACTACATACAATTTTTAAATAATATGTACCATCAGGAAGATTTTCATAAGTCTTCACATCATTACTATAAGCTAAATAACTTAAATGATCAAATTCACTATCATATAATGTACTATATGCATCATTTTCATCATTTGTTAAGGAAATAATAAGCGTTTGAGTATCTTCAATTGTAAAAGTATACCAGATTTCATCAGTATCATCGAAATTTCCTTGAATGGTGTCTCCAACATTTATGTCAATTAAATCTTCTGGATTAAAATCTGCACCAAGGAAATGAAGTGAATATCCTGTTTTTGCTTCATCTGGCACAGTAATTTCATCTAAAGAGTTGATTTCATAAAGGTTAATTCCTATTTCAAAATCATTCAAATAATCAAATGCGGTATGAATATTAATATCTTCATTGTCTATCTCTTCTTCTAATTTATCTAATATAATATCATTATCTAAGATATTGACTAAATCTAATTCGATACGTCCTATACTATTATCCTCTGAATCAAAATATACATCAATAGTAAATTCATTAAATATATCAATGACATCTTGAATACCTATTTCATCAAGAAACTCAGAAAATTTATTATATTCTAGTTCTTCATCTTTTTCATTAAAATAATCAAAAACTTCTTCTAGTATGTTATAAACATTATATTCAAGTTCATAATGGATTAACTGACGTTCATCTTCTTTAATAACATCTATATAGGTAGCCTCATTAAAATTTTTCATTCCAGTAAATATGATATCTTGAATATTTTCTATATCTGTTTGTATTTCATCATCTATTTCTTCACTATCTATATCAAACAAATAAGCAAATATCGGAAGATTAGCTTCATCTTCAATTTCATCAAAAGTACTTTTAAACCAAGCATTTGAATTATTAATATAAACTGCTTCATCTCTTTCATCAATTATAAACTCAAAGGCTTCTAATCCATTAGCTTCCATCAATTTATTATAATAGTGCACTCGATAGACTTCTTTTTCATGATCATCGGTATATTTTTGTAAACTCAATAATGGATTTACTGATAGTTCCATTTCATCAGTCTTTATTCTAAAATGAATTTTGGCTTCATAACTTTTTGCGTTAATCACTGCATCGATTTGTTCGGAAATTGTTTCATCAGATAATTCTTTCGCTTTTAACACCTCTTCACAGGAAGTTAATAAAAACGTTGCCATAAAGAAAAACAAAACCAACAAATTTTTTTTCATACAATCCCTCCAAATTTCTCATTATACCTTTATTATATTAATATTTTTCTAAGTGGTACCTTAATTTTTAATATATCAAATATAGTTAAGGCAATTATATAATATGATACCAATTATCTTTTAAATAAAACGTTGAAAAATGAGGAAATTATTCATTTGTGATAAAGTGTTCTAAAATGAAATAATAAACCACAACATAAATTACTCCCACAAATCCTAATACTCTAAATGCTGATGTTAATCCCAAATGATCTCCAATATACCCAAAAGTAGGAAATCCAATAATCATAAACAAACTAAAAAAGAAACTTGAAAATGATAATATTGTTGCTCTTTGTTCACTTGAAATTAATTGATTGATATAAGCTGAAATAACAATATAAAATATACTATCAAGTGCTCCTAAAATAATCATTGAAATAAAAGAGATGATATTAAGACTTAATCCAAATATACATAAAACAATGAGTATAGGCGCAAATAGTAAAATCCCTCTTTTTTTATATTTTTTATCTAGATAATGGGCAAAATAACCTCCAAAAGCACCTGCAATCGCATGTGAAGCTAAAAATATTCCAATAATACTCGTTGAATAGCCTTGAATATTCCAGTAATTCTGTAAATAAAAGAATGATATGGTTACTAATGTTAAAATCGCATTAGGAAATATGAGTAATAATAACAATTGCTTATTCGTATGTGTAATATTAAAGCTATTTTTATATTGATTAATAATGTTTTTAATCCATGATTTTTCTTTCTTTTTTTTACCCATTATTGGTTCTTTCATTAAAAAAAGGGAGATGAGAGAAAATATTAAAAATATACAGAATAATTTAAATGTCATTGAAAAACTATTAAGTGCTATATATCCACCAATAATAATACCGATAGCTTGAGCAAGTTGAAAAAAAACTTCTTTATTTCCTGATACTTTTATATAAGTTTCTTCCTTATCTATTTTCTTTAGTGAATCGTAAACTAATGCTTCTCCTGAACCTGATTCAAAATTATAGGATAATGCTAGAAATACAAATGCTAGACAAATTAATCCAAAATTAGATGAAAGTAATATTAGCAAAATATAAATTAAACTTGATATTACACCTATGATTCTACTAGTTTTTCTTCCCAAAATATCAGCAAACGCACCAGTTGGTGTCTCCATTAATAGTGATGTAATATGAAACACACTTTCAAAGATTCCTAGTTGACCTAAACTAAATCCTTTTGATGCTAGATAAATCATCCATATTCCATGGGTAAAATTTAGATTTCTTAAGAATGTAAAAGTATAATCTAATTTAATATTGTTTTTATAACATGTTATATTTTCCATCAATCTCACCAATTAATTATAAATTAGTTTCTTATCTATTGTAACATATTATAATTTTTATTATAGTTAATTCTATATATATAAAGAAAAAAAGGTTAATAATAACCTTATTTACTAATTTTTCTTTTAAATTTAGTGCAACCACAGTCTTTAACGATATTGTACTCAAGACTTGGTTCACTAACAATGATTTCATTTCCACATCCACATTCACATAAGTAATGTGTCGTATCGTATTTACTAATATTTGATATTCGTCTTTTTCCAACATTTTCAATGACAGTTAAATCGCCAAATTTTTTTCCAACTAACAAAATAGCCTCAACTCCTTATACTAGTATGTGCAAAATCATCTATTTTATAAGTACCTTTTTATGTATTTCTTTTTAATCAAAAATATGTGTTATCAAAAAAGAGTCCTTAATGAAAGAACTCTTTTTTCTCATCCTACAATTATTTAATTTCTATTTGACGTTTATTCATTAAATTTTCTTTCTTTGGCGCCAAAATTTTTAATATCCCATCCTGAAGTTTTGCTTCAATTTTCTCAGAATCAATATCTTTTAGATAGAAACTTCTTTTCATTGATGACATTCTTCTTTCTCGATGAATATAGTTTTCTTTCTCATCTTCTACTTTTTCACCTTTTTCAATTGAAATCATTAATCTTTCATCATTATATTCTAATTTAATTTCCTCTTTCTTGATACCTGGTAATTCTACATCAAATAAGAATGCATAATCATTTTCTTTTACATCTATTTTAAATAAATTTTGAGTTGTTAAAAAAGTAGTATTAAAGAAACCATCAACCATATCAAAATATGATTTATTTGTTTTAAATAAATTTTTATTGTTAGGTGTTAATAGTATCATATAAATCCTCCTTGAATTTGGTTAATCATTGTTAGCACTCGCTATTGACGAGTGCTAGTAACTACACTAATAATATATAATATTCAGATTAATTTGTCAATGATTTTAAAAAAATATTAAAAAAAGTCGTATATCAATACGACTTATCCAATCACTTCTTCTAATTTATTCCAATTATTAGCAATCCAAATCATTTCATATTTGAAACGTTCTGGAGGACCATTATTTATTTTGATATTCGGACCCAACCAACCAAGACTTTCTCGAATAAAACATAATCGAATAGCTAAGATTAATTCCCTCTTAGATAACAACTTAATCTTATTATATCCTTTAAGAAAAGCTTGTACGATATCCTTTCTTAGTGTCATTTGGTCTAAACCAAATGATAGAATCGCGCGCGCAATATCTAACTCCATATAAGTTAAATTAAACCTGTCAAAATCAAGAATTGAACTTACACTATTCTCATGAAATAAAATATTATCACACCACAAATCATTATGGGCAAGGGTTGGTTTCAATTTAGCAAACTGGGATAAATCAAATTTTTCAAAAATTTGTTTTTGTTTTTTTAGTACCTCTTTAAATTCTTTATTAACTGTTTGATTTAACTTACTCCAGTTGTATTTCCATTTTTCCAACAGGGTTTCTTTAGTTGGGATTTTCCAACTTTCTTTTTCAAAATAAATATCGAATCTATTCGTATAATCATGCATTTTACCGATTTCTTCTCCAAGACAATAAGCTTGGTTTTCATTTATTTTACCAGGAGTAATTAAATATCCTGTTGAATACTCTGTTAGGATAAAATTATTTCCTAAGTTTGTCTTCAATAAGTGATTACCATTATAATTAAATAGTTTGGGACATTTAAATCCTAATGAATTTATTTTATTGTAATAAAATAAAGCAACATTAACCTCTTCAAGTTTTTTTTCATTATAACGTAAGGGATGATATATTTTAAGGAATAAAATCCCTTGATCTGTTGACACCTTCCATTTTAAATTTAATAATCCACGATTAATTATTTCACTATCATTAATCTTTATCAATAATTTGTCTTCAATAAAGTCAACTACATCTAAATCAATTTTATTATCCATAATAATCTCCTATCTACATCATTAATTATAAATAATATTTAATAAGTATCAAGGTTTTTCGTTAATAAATGGGAAAATATGTTATACTATGGATAGTAAAATGAAAGGAGATTAATATGGATAATCTAACTTTAAAAAAATATGCACAACTCTTAATTAAAATGGGAATTAATATTCAAAAAAACCAAACGCTCATTGTTAGAGCTCCCATTGAATGTGCTGAATTTGCTCGAATTGTAGCACAAGTTGCTTATGATGAAGGTGCAAGAGAAGTTATTATGAGATGGGAAGATGATTTATCAACAAAAATGAAGTATTTAAGTGCTAATGATGAGATATTTGATGAATTTCCTGAGTGGTTAAAAGAGTTTCATCTTTCATATGCTCGTAAGGGGGCTGCATTTCTTACAATCGATGCTAGCGACCCAGAATTACTTAAAGAAGTAAATCCATCTAAAATGGTTCGTTATCAAAAAGTAGCCAATAAGGCAGTAAAAGAATACCGCGACCGTTTAATGAGCAATAAAAATGTATGGTGTATCGCATCTATTCCAACGGTATCTTGGGCAAAAAAAGTTTTCCCAGATGTTAATGAAGAAGAAGCTGTCTCTAAATTATGGGATGCAATCTTAAATGCAATGCGTGTTAACCAAGAAGATCCTGTTAAAGCTTGGGAAGAGCACAAAACTAATTTGAAAAAAAGCATGGATTTCTTAAATTCTAATAATTTTAAAATGCTTAAGTTTAAAAATAACTTAGGAACTGACTTAGAAGTAGAATTACCAGAAGAACATATTTGGTTAGCTGGATCTGAATTTACACCAGAAGGAATTGAATTTATCGCAAATATGCCAACAGAAGAAGTGTTCACATTACCTAAAAAAACCGGTGTCAATGGTATTGTTTACAGCTCAAAACCACTTAATTTTAATGGAAAATTAATCGATGAGTTTTCGATTACCTTTAAAGATGGTAAAATAATTGACTATAATGCAAAAAAAGGATATGATTCACTTAAAGAATTAATTGAAACTGATGAAGGTTCTCATTATTTAGGTGAGGTAGCACTTGTGCCATATGATTCACCTATATCTAAATCTAATATATTATTTTATAATACTTTATATGATGAAAATGCATCTTGTCATTTAGCAATCGGTAGAGCTTACCCATCTTGTATAAAAAATGGTGATAACATGACTGAGGAAGAATTAGAAAAACATGGTGTAAATCACTCAATTAACCATGAAGATTTCATGTTTGGTACTGCTGATTTAAAAATCACTGGTATAACCCATGATAATAAAGAAATTCCAATATTTGATAATGGAAATTTTGTTTATTAGATGAAAAAAAGAGATTGTCTCATACTAAAAGAGACATCTCTTTTTTACCTAATTAATAACTATTTTAATAGTAACTAATATTTATTTTTTAAAATAATTTGTTCTCAAAATTTTCTTAGCGATATCAAAATATTCATAAATCATATCTGTAGTTTTTTGAATATACTCAGGATCACCATTTCCACTTTTTAGTTTTCCATCACGCACATAGTTTTCTCCATCATACCAAGAATAATCTTTATAATATACAATAGGTTGATAATTACTACTAAAGATATCGTTCCCAAAATAGTAAGTATAATTAGCATCTAAATTAAACATATTGGCTAGTGTTGGCAAAACATCAAATGAAGATGATAATTTATTTATGGTCTTATGTTCTATATCACTAGACCATATAAATAATGGCGTCTGATTTTTTAAATATTCACCCTTAACATTTTTATAGTTTTCGTAAGTTGAACTTTCCATTGTATACGGATAGTGATCACCAGTAAAGACAATCACCGTGTCATCAAGGATTCCTTTATTTTCTAAATCCTTGAATAATTCACCTATAAATAAGTCTACTTCCATTTGAGCTGCGATAAAATTTTTTACTTCTGTTGGTATTGTATTTCCATAATATTTATTTACTTCAACATAATGTTTTCTAACCGCTAGATTATCTAAATTATAAGGACTATGACCACTTAATGTTGTAATAAAACTGAAAAATTTTCCATCCTCTTTTAAGATTAAGTCTTGACTTTTCTTCATAAAAATGGAATCATATCTTTTATCAGACATACTAAGTCCCAATTCGTATTGACCATAGAAATTATCATATCCTAATCCGTCGTAAACCTTATATCTTGTATAGAATTCTTTTTCATTACTATGAAATGCATCTGCTTGATATCCTTTATTAGTAAATAAATTTGCGAGTGAATGAGAAAAAGAATTTTCATTAAAATTATAACAAGTAGGACCATCTACAATTGAAGGAATGACACTGGTATTAAAAATAATTTCACTATCAGAAGTGGTTCTTGGATACACAGGAACATAATGGTTGTTAAAATTAATCCCTTCATTCTTTAATTTGACAATATTAGGTGTTAAGGTCTCATTTATTGCGATACTATCAAATGATTCAGCTACAACGAAAACTAAATTTTTATTTTCAAAAATACCACTATAATCATTTTCTAAATGAATTTTAGGATTATTTTTAAAATAATTGTCAATATCTTTAACATCTTGTTTATTTACACGTTCTGGGAAAATTGAATTGAAAAAATCCCTTACACAATAGTTTACTGCACCAAATCGTGAAACAAATTTTTTATTACTATATACACTAGTATACAAATAATGATCTGATAAATAAAGGCGTGCTGTTTTAACAGGATATTCTGCATTTAAATTCACTAACAGAAAAAATAGTAACGGAATATTAAATATTGTAACTGTTTGTTTATTTAACTTAATCTGATTTTTTGATTTATACATCATTAATATACAAATTGAAAAAACCGCAGAAATAATCAGTAAAAAATGAATAAAGCGGAAATGTAAAACACCATTTGTATATTCTAATCCAGCTCCAACTGAGACAATTTCTTTAAATGAAAAGAAATCATTAAATATTTCAAAATAAATATCTTGAGCAATTAAATATAATGGTAATGAGATACAAATATAAATAATAAATATCATTTTACCTCTATTGGGTAATAATAAAGCAATGATATCAATAAGACAAATGATAAGAATTATAATAAATATAGTAACAGCAGAATATTCTAATTGATTGTCATATAGAAACAACATTTCTGAATAAAAAATAAAGATTGATAAAATGAATATATCTCTATATTTCATAAAAAATTCTTTAGGGCTTTGTTTTACTGGTAATAAAATCATGAAAACAATGCCTAAACTAATGAAAGCAATCATGTATATCAAGATACTTTCGACTAAATCGCTCGTACCATCTTGTAAAAAGAAAATGAGTCTTATCGCTAATAATAAAGTTGCTGTAATAAATAATCTTAATATGATTGACTTTTTGTTCTCTCTTAAATAATTCATAAGTTCCCCTTTTAATATTTAAATTGTGCTTAACAATACAATATTACATCAAAATCAAAGTTGTTTCAATATGATTATATTAGAAATTTATTCTTTTTCGTTATTATTGATTAAAAAATAAACTTCGTTAAATAAAACTTATTTATAGAAAGGAAAATAGATTAAAATGTATGAAAAATTAATTTTATTAGCTGTTTTACTACTATTAGGAATATTTAGTAAAAATCAAACGATTATTATCGCTGTTTTAGTTTTAATCGGAATGGTATTATTAAAATTAAATAATGAGACTTTAACAACCATCAAGAAATTTAGTATTAAATATGGAATTATTTTAATTACTATCTATGCATTTATTCCAATAGCAAAAGGTGATATTACTTATCACGATCTATTAAAAGCAATTACCACATGGCGAGCATGGGTAGCGATTTTCGCTGGTGTTTTAGTAACTCATTTTGCGAAATTTGGTATTGAGATGATGAGTTCTTCACCTGATGTTGTTACCTTTGTTTTAGTAGGTATCATTATTGGAATGATAATTTTTAAGGGTGTTGCATCAGGTCCTTTAATCGGTAGTGGAATTGCACTCATGTTATATTCCATAATAGATTTTATTGTTATGATATTTAAATAACTTAATCATACTTATATTTTAAAAAGGAAATCCATATTGAACTTATACCTGTCAAGTAGACAGAAACAAAAAAGTTAATATATTAATATTTTATGCTGCTAGTAGATGGCTTCTGTATTGCGCAGGGGCCATCTTTTTTAATGTCCATTGATAACGCTTATGATTATAATAATTCATATAATCATTTAATATAAACCTCAATGATTTAATATCAGTAGCATCATAATACTCACACTCGTCTTTGAAATGTCCAAAAAATGTCTCCATTTTTGCGTTATCTAGACAATTACCTTTACGTGACATAGATTGAATAATATTTAATTCCTTTAGTTTATTTACATACATTGAATTAGTATAATGTAAACCCTGGTCTGAATGGATTAAGGTATTTTTTAGATTTTCTTCTCCATATCTTTCAACAAGTTGATTAATTACATCTAACGATAAATCTAGACTTAGATTTTGAGATACTTTCCAAGCTACAATTTCACGTGTACAAAGATCCTTAATTACAGATAAATAATATCGATAACCATTAAAAATTAAGTATGTGATATCAGTCGCGAATACTGTACCAGGTTCATCAACATCAAAATTTCTATCTAATACATTTTCAAATGTATGATGATTTTTATATGAGTCTTTTAAATGTTTATAGGGATCTTTAATCCTTACTGTAGAACGTATACCATTCTTTTTCATTAAACGATAAACTTTTTTAGGGTTCATTACTACACCTAAATCATTTCTTAGATGCATTGTAATTCTTTGATATCCAAATTCTTTATTTTTTACCCACAAATCACTTATTAATTTAAAATCTGATTTGTCTTGTAACTCTCTTTGTCTTCTCTTGTTAGCAGATTTAATCCATTTATAATAACCAGATCTTGATACATTAAAATATTTACATAATGTTTGTATTGGTACATTAATTTTAGTTTTTAAATCATCGATAAATTGAAATACTAATTGAGTTGGAACATATTTATTTTCTTTTATTTTCACCTTCCTTCCTTGCCATAATTGCTTTTTTAATGCTTCAATCTCCTGCCTTTGCGCTTCTATTATTTTCTCCTGTATTAATACTTTTTCATCAGCTGTTATTGCTTCTTTCTTTGGTCTTCCTGATTTACCATTTATATTACGACCTCTTGATTCATTAAAAAATGATTCTTTTCCCTTTTCTTCATATTGTTTAGTCCAGTTTGTTATGTAAGTATTACTTTTAGGTTCTTTATAGGGTAATCCATGACTTTCAAATATTTCTCTTATAGATACTCCCTTTTTCTTTAACTCAACTGCTTTAATTTTAAATTCAGGTGCATATTGGATTGTCTTACCAACTTTCCTAACATAGGGATTCTTTTCTAATTCATCTCTATGTTTTTTTATATAATCTTTAATTCTTAATTTCTTCTTCATTAGTACATCTCCCTTAGTTATCTAAATTTATTATAAAATAAAATACCTACATAGCCAACACCTTTTTATTTAGTGTCTACTATATAGGTATAATATCATATGGACTTCCTTTTATTATTCATTATGGTATATATTAATCAATATTATTACTAAATCTAAATATTATCTTTTCACCATCAAAAGTTGGACCATTTTCTCTCGTGAAATTTCCTGATGTATAATGATTAATCGTTTTCTGCCAAAATGATTGTGCTCTTATATTTGATGGGGTAGGATGAGTAAAAAGTTCCCACTTCCCTTTAAATTTATCAAATACTTGTTTTGCCGCTATTTCAGCGATATTTTCCCCACGGTATGGTCGAAGTAAGAAAAACTCATACAAATAATAATCCGTCGTTTTAGGTGAATACTTGCCGGTAGAAACTAAAGCAAAACCTACTGGTAGCTTATCCTTAAAGATGATAAAAGGATACAATAGACCTGGTTCTTGAAACCATAAGTCTTGTACATGATATTGTTCTTCTAATGTTTTAACGGGTTCATCTTCATAAATCCCATATTCATTAGGAAGCGTACCATTAAATTCTGATAAATCATATAAGTATAACGGATATAAATTTCTAATAATGTTTGATGTTTTATCATCTGCCAATATTGTCTCAATATTCATAACTACACTCTCTTTCCTTATTTCTTATAATTATATTGTATATTAACAAAAATATCAAATATAATTTAACTCACTTTTTTGTAGTTATCTTTTAAATTTTATTAGGATATCTTCTAATTCTTTTCTTTTTATGTCAGGTAGTTGATAACTTTTGTCTTTGTACCCGATAGGTAAAACCATCATTGGTGTTAAATGACTTGGTATATCTAATATACTATTTAAAAACCTCATTGGACTAGGCGTATAAGTGAGTGTTGATAATCCAATATAGTGTAATATCTGAATTAAAAGACCCGTTGCAATCCCTGTCATTGTTTTCGAATCCATGATTTGTTGATTCTGTTGTTTTCTACTTGAAACATTATCATGTTTTCTACTAAAAGCAATAATGAGATAAGGTGCTTCTGTTAAATGGGATTTTTGCCAATTGGTTTTCAATGGATTCAACGCATTCTTCCATTCTTCTGAAATCAATTCTTCATATAGTCGCTTCTCATTTTCTTCTGATGCCTTTCTTATTTTATGTTTTAATGAACTGTCAGAAACAAGTTCAAAGTAATGAGATTGACTACTTAGTATATTATCAACAAGTTTAATTGAATGTCTGATTATTTCTTCATTAAACTTATGATTACTGTAGCGTCTTATACTTCTTCTCCCCTTTATAATTTCATAAAAATCCATTATCTTACAAGTCACTTCATCTGAATTATCACTTATTCCTTTTATTGAAAAGGATAAGATAGCTGTTTCATGATTGGGTCTTGATAAAATATCATTTATCTTTTTGTTAATCGGTAATAAATCATAAGTAATATTTGCGTAATGAAAGGCACCTACCAACATTCCAGCTGATAAACAAACTGAATCATGTGCATAATAATGTTTAACAATTTCTATAGTCCCATCTTCATTTATTTTTACTCCATGATTTTGTTTAAATAATAGAATGATAAAAGTATAATCCCTTAATGCTTCATTTTCTAATCTATCAACTAGTTTTTGTTTAACTGATGTATCATTTATCAATACATACGTCCAAGGCTGTTGATTAGCACCTGATGGAGCACTTCCAGCAATTTTAATCGCTGTTTCAATCACACTAATTGGGATTTGATTATTTAATCTTTTTGATTGTTTAATCATTAACTCCTGGTTAATTTTATTTAATCTTTCCTGTAACTCAATCATTATATGACCTCCAAAAGATTTATACCTTTATATTACCATTTTATATACAAAAAACCATAGATGCAACTAATATTACATAATTATATTTGGTTTATTTAATATTTCTTTTTGACGTGTCTAGTAAGTTTAAAAAGAGTATTTGCTAAGTTTTGTAAAAAGTTTTATAATTAAGTGATTAAAAAATTATAAAGGTGTAGTTATGAACAAAGTAGATGAGCGAATTTTATATATTATCATTGGGATTTTATTTACAAACCAACTATTTACTGTTTGGGAAAATATTGAAAATATGGGATGGATTTTAGTTATAACAAGTATAGTGACAGGTTTTATCATTTACAGTGAATTATTTCTAGTTAGAAACAAAGAAAAAATCTATTTCTTTAGTTTATTAACACTCACTACTATCCTATTAATCACTTATATCAATATTTATGATGTCGGTAATAGTATAAGAAATTTCTATTTTATTGTTTTATACCAAATCTTTAGAGTTTATACTAAATACTTATCACTTATTCTTTTCTTTTTCTTATTAGTCCTTAATATAGTTATTAAAACTTCTCACTTGAGTAATGCTACAATCCTGATTCAAACCATATCATCTGAGGTGAGTATCTTTTTACTCATTGTAGTTATTATTATGTTAATTATTAATATAATTGACCAAAATACCAAGTTAGAAGAGATGCAAACTGAGTTAACCTTAAAAAATCTAGATATTGAGCATACGCATAATAGTCTATTAAAAGCTTATAATCAATTAGAGAATTTAACAATAATCCAGGAACGAAATAAAATCGCAAGAGACATGCATGATACAGTTGGCCATACACTTACAACTGCTTTAGTAGAATTAGAAGTAGGAAAGTTGATGCTTACACAACAAAAATATGAGGGTAACGAGAAAATAAAAGGAGCCATCGAACTAGTACGTAAAGGCTTGTATGACTTAAGAACATCTGTAAAAACATTAAAGGATAACATTAATTATTTAAAAGAAATAAATGATTTAATCGATAATACAATAAACCATACCGGCGTGAAAATTAATTATCAAATAGATAATAAATTAAATCAACTAAACAATCCGATTTTAAGCTGTATCTACAGAATATTACAAGAAGGAATAACCAATGGGATTAAGCATGGAAATGCTAGCACCTTTTTATTTAATGTATCCATCGATAATACATTTTTAGAATTAAACTTAGATAACAATGGGGATGGTACCTCTTTTTTAAATAAAGGATTTGGCGTAAATGCGATGGAAGAACGCGTTAAAGAATTAAATGGGACAATTAAGTTTCACTATGGTATAGAAAAAGGGTTTGGAATACAGGTTTTTATACCTTTGGAAGGAAGAAGAAAAAATGATTGAAATAGCGATAATAGATGATCAAAACTTAATGCGTGAAGGATTAAAGGTTATTTTAAGTCAATATGATGATATCCATGTTGTTGCTCTTGGTAAAGATGGATTTGATGCGATTGATATATGCAGAAAATATCCTATTGATGTATTACTCATGGATATTAGAATGCCTAATTTAAATGGCGTGATGGCTGTAAAAGAAATTAGGAAATTTAATTCAGAAACAAAAATAATTCTGCTAACGACATTTGATGATGAAGACTATATTATTGAAGGAATTAGCTATGGTGCTAGTGGCTATTTATTTAAAGATATAGAATACGACAAACTAGTATCTAATATTAGAGATGTTTATTCTGGTCAATATGTTATGCCTGCTAAAGTGGCACAAGTATTAGCCAATAAATTAATGAATCAAGAAAAAAGAAAAAATGAAATGAAAAATTATAATATTACTGCACGTGAATTAGAAATTATTGATTTAATAAGAGAGGGATTTAGTAATAAACATATTGCTAGTGTATTATATATATCTGAAGGAACAGTAAAGAATTATATTTCAAGCATTTATAGTAAGACAAATATGAATGACCGTGAATCCCTAATTGAGTTTATAAAAAATAAATTATATTAAAGGTTTAACCCTTAGTCATATAAAAATATGACTAAGGGTTACTTACTTTTATGACTATATTTTTTATATAATAAAATTAATTTAGTAGAAAGGCGGTATTAAAATGAAAGAACCATTAAGTTTCCATCAATATTTTAAAGGCAATATCAAAAAAGTTTCATCTTTAATTATATCAATTATTTTTTCAATTTTATTAATTGGTAGCATCCATATGTTTTTGATTAATTCTATTGACCTTGCCAAAATGGTATCAAATCAGTATCATTTCTACACATTTATTGATACAGAGGGAAATACAATAGATGAAAAGGTTTATCAAAATCCTGATATTGAAAGAATCATTCCTGTAATAATAGATGTTGTCCCATTTCAGGGGATGGCAATTAATTCAAACGGAGAAATCCTTCTTATGGATAGAGAAGACATTATTTATTTAATGCATATTTTAAAAATTGATTTCAAAGAGAAATTCGTTCCTGAAAATGATTTAAATCAATTAATACTAGATGAAAAACTAATCAAAAATAATGATTTTAAAACAGGGAGCAGTATAGATAGTAAACAACCATTGATAATGAATATTGGTTTTAAATCAAATTACTTAATTGGATTTTTACCTGTTAGTGAAGTAGAGTTAAATATACATTTTACTTCAAAAGATGATACCCGAAATAAAGGATATATAATTGTCCCTAAAAAAAGTAAATTTGATGAAGTCAATCAATATTTAAAAGAAAATGTAAATAGTAATTTTAATGTAGTCGATAAAAATTATTATGATAGTATTGTTGAAAATGTTACTGATGATGTTGAAAATTTGTTCAATATAGTAACCTTCATTGTTTTAATCAGTATAGGTGTGGGATTAGGAATTTCTACTTATGTTCACTATTTTCAAAGACGAAAAGAATTTGGTGTGTTAAGCTCCTTAGGCTATAGTGATAAAAAAATATTGTTTAGAATTAATAAAGAAATCTATTATACATCACTTTCAGCATTATTAATCAGTTTATTACTCTTATTATTAGAAAAATCTTTAATAAATATATTCTTGTTAAATCCGAAAGGTATACCTGGATTTGAACTAAATGTACAACTATTTATGAGAATCATTGTTATTCCATTATTTACTTCGGTATTTTCATTAGTACCTACTTGGATTTTATTAAGAAAAATTGATTGTGTATCTATTATAGAAGGAGAGATATAAAATGTTTGAGATAGAAAAAATAAATTTAGTATATGATTTAAAGAAGGAAACAAAGACATATGCATTGAAAAATATAACTCTAAAATTAGAAAATAACAAGTTTTATGGTATATTAGGACCTTCAGGTAGTGGTAAAAGTTCATTGCTGTATGTTCTCAGTGCTTTAAAAAAACCAACAAGTGGAAAGGTTTACTACAACAATTTAATATTAAATGAAATGGGAAATGAAAAATTAGCTAACCTAAGAAAACGTGATTTTGGTTTTATTTTTCAAAAACATTTTCTAATAAACTATTTATCTGTTTTACAAAATGTTTTAGTCCCTGTTAATTCGTATGATGATAAATATGTTCAGCGTGCAAAAACCATCCTTACTGAACTTGGTCTTGAGAATCATTATCATAAAAAGCCATATCAACTTAGTGGTGGTCAGTGCCAAAGAGTTGCAATTGCTAGGGCTTTAATTCACAAACCTAAAGTTATCTTTGCAGATGAAATCACTGCTTCTCTAGATCATAAAAGCGCAATAAATGCGATGAAAGTAGTCAATAAATATCGTGATGATGCTCTACTAATTGTTGTAACACATGATTCAAGTATTTTAAAAGGTGCTGATGAAGTGATTCACATATGGGATGGCGAAGTTAAAATAAATAAGGAAATAGGTGATTAATATGAAACCTTTAAATTTAAGGAATTATATTTTAATACGTATGAAACAAGTATCCCCACAAATTATTTTGCTCATTATTAAAATTGCCTTATTTACCTTTTTATGTTCTATTGGTTTTGCTGTTAGCTATGGATTAGATAAAAGTTCAAATATGATACTAGATAACTATGCATCATTTTCATTTAAAAACGACGTTCAAGAAGATAGGAGAAATGAACTATTAAATGAAATCAGAATGAGTGAGGGGATTGAAAAAGAATTCAGGGGAAGTATTACTTCAGAAGGAATGGGAAAATTGATCATCTTTAATTCCTTCGCTTGGATATTTGAAATTGATAATGAAAATATATCTTACGTTCTTAATAGTATTGATGGAAAATTAATTGATGGAATTTACCCTCAGAGAGAAAATGAAATCCTAATTTCAAACGAATTGAGTAAAGGGATGAATAAATCAGTAGGTGATACAATTGGTCAAGAACAGATGTTACCTAAACGTTATATAATAACCGGTATTTATGAAGGTGGTAGTAATACTTTTATTAGTTATAATCCAACACCAAATGATTATATTTTCAAAATAGAAAAAAAAAACATTGATCAATTTTATCAAAATTTTAAAACATACGATGAAATCATCATAAATACGTATAGAGATGAAATTTATAATATAATGGACAATATATTTTATTTATTAAAAATTGTAGGAATCATAATTCTTATCATTACTGCGTTTGAAGTTACCATTTCTGTAAGTAATTTAAATAAAGTCTATTTTACTGAGCGACTAGGAGAGTTCGCGATATTACAAGCTATTGGCTATTCACGTCGATTTATATTAACCCGAATGTTAAAAGAACTTAGCATTATTATTTTAATCGGACTCATTGGAGGAACTTTACTAGGACAATTGATTATGACCTTATTCTATTATTTATATTGTGTAGATAATGGAATTCCTTATCGTATATTTGAACCGGGTGTCATTTATTTTTCTATATTCTTATCTGTAATTATCTTTTTACTTACCTATCTTCCAATTAAAAAATATATAGCTAAGATGGAATGGTTAGATGTGATTCAACAAAACAATGCATAATAACCTAATTTAATTACTAGATACTATCCCTTTGTTAATTTTTAATCATAAATCATATATAAAGACTAATATTTGTGGTTCACACATCATATTTTTTAATATACATAATAATCTAATATATCATATCTTAAAAAAATGTTTATTATAGTTGATTATTTCTAATAATGTGATATAATGAATATCCTACATTTTTTTAATTAGAGAGGTGAAATATGATGGAAGTTGATTATGAGTTATTGAATAAACGAGCAATAGAGCTTTTAGAAGAAAGAGGGGTAACACTTCTAGATATTGCTAAAATAACATTTGAATTACAACGTGAATACTATGAAGACTTGACAGTAGAAGAATGTTTAGAAAACGTTAGATTAGTATTAAGTAAAAGAGAGGTAACTAATACTGTTTTGACAGGAATCGCAATCGATACATTAGCTGAAAGTGGACATATACAAGAACCACTTCGTTCAATTTTATTAAATGATTACTCATTATATGGAATTGATGAAGTATTAGCTTATTCCATTGTAAATGTGTATGGTTCAATAGGATTGACTAATTTCGGTTATGTTGACAAAGTTAAATTAGGGAAAATCGGAGAGATTGATAAAGAAGGAAAAGAAAAAGGAAAATGTAATACATTTTTGGACGATATCATTGGTGCAATCGCCGCCGCTGCTGCAAGTAGAATCGCCCATACAAAATAATTTTATTAAAAGCTCATCTGAGCTTTTTTCCATAATATCATTTTATTAATATGTTAAAATATAATTAACTAATTTTCTAGGAGGAAATGTATGAAACTTGTCATTTTAAGTTTAATTGTTCTAACGTTTTTATTTGATGCTTGGTTATCTATTCTCAATTATCGAAATAAGGACGCTGAAATTCCTGAAGAAGTAAAGGATGTTTATGACCAAGATGCCTACCAAAAATGGTTGCAATATAATATGGAAAACTTTAGGTTATCAATGATATCAAGGACAATTAGATTAATCATTATTATTTCTTTATTAATTTTTAGAGTTTTTCCTATTTTCAATGATATCGCAATAGATTTAACAAATTCTATTCATTTACAAACCTTAATATTTTTAGGTATCTATTTCATAATTGATTTTGTTATTGGTATTTTCTTTTCATACTATAAACAATTTACAATCGAAGAAAAATATGGTTTTAATAAATCAACCAAAAAGACCTTTGTTTTTGACAAAATCAAAGTCTTAATCCTTTCAATTATTTTTGGTGGAGGATTAATTTACCTATTATCATTATTATATCATAACGTTGGTGATTTATTTTATATCTATGCATGGATATCAATTGTTGTTATCATATTAATTATTAACCTATTATATGTTAAATTAATTGTTCCAATCTTTAATAAATTAAGACCATTAGATGAGGGTGAACTTAAAGATAAAATTATTAATTTTGCCAATAAAGTGGGTTATGAGATAACAAAAATTAGTATCATAGATGCTTCAAAACGTTCAACAAAACTAAATGCCTTTTTCTCAGGATTTGGAAAATTCAAACAGGTAGTTTTATATGACACATTGATTGAGAAAATGAACTCAGATCAAATTGTCAGTGTACTTGCTCATGAAATAGGTCATGCAAAACATAAACATATTATAAAAAATATATTTATTATGATGATTACTATCTCCTTATATCTAGCCGTTTTATTGTTTTCTGTAAAATCAGACTCTGTAAGTACCGCATTTGGATTTGATAATGCCCATTTTGGATTTGGACTAATTATCTTTATGTTATTAATATCACCTATATCGATTATACTTGAAGCCATTGTAAGTAGAATCTCTCGTAAATTTGAGTATGTAGCAGATCATTATGCCTCAGTAAATGGCTATAAAGTTGAAATGCAAGAAGCACTTAAAATATTAGGAAGAGAAAATTATGATAATTTAACTCCTCATCCTTTATTTGTTGCATTGAAATATTCTCATCCACCAATTGCATATCGTATTAGAGCAATTAGAAAAATTGAAGACTAAAAATATTAACTGAAAAATCTATTATTATATATAATAATAGATTTTTTTCGTTCTTTTCAATTTAAGTGTTGATGATTATGCAAAAATCCCATATCGATATTCATAATAAGCATCTTTTAAAGATATTGGATAATCAAAATTTAACGTATCCTTATTAGATAAATGATGATTGTATTTTAATAAGAATACATTATATTTGCATGATCTTTTCGATTAGTTCTATAATGTAATTGTTTTTTATATAGGTAAAATGATAAGTAATCTTGTAAATGTCTTATAGATACACCATGACTATTTTTTATAATCTTAGTAATCCCGGTAGCCAATTGATTAATATCACCTAAACTATTACCTAGATTAGTAGTATAACGTTTTTTATTAGCTATCACAGGAACTTTATCATTCTTAACACCTAAATTATTCACAAATTGTTGAATACATGGTTTACTGTCAGAAATAATTAAAGTTGTATCCATAAATTTATCGGTATATTTAGTGTATTTTTCCATTGATTCCGATCCAACTCCAGCTATCTCAAGCAACATATTATCATTTTCATCGATTGCAGCGACAATACATACTTTGTGATGAGATATACCTGAATATGCAGATGTATTACCTCTCTTTTTACTATGTCTAGGCATATTTGATGGTTTGGTTCCTTTAAGATTTATCTTTGTATAAATACAATCTAATTCAACTTTACTAGATAAAGTTTCTTTCATCTTTAAGTTTCTGATTGCTTTATAAAGCTTATGTCGCATATAAAAACAAGTTGTGACACTTAAATTATTATAATAAGCAGTTTCTTTTAAAGATAATCCTGATATTTCACAATCAATAAATTTTAACCATATATCTTCAGTACATCTACTTCTATAAAGAAAAGTGTTAGATGTATCACAAAATGATTTATTACACTCGCGACAAATGTATCTTTGAATTCCTTTGTTTGTTTTTCCATTTTTAACAAACTCAACTGAACCACAATGTGGACAATTCAAACAAATATCGCTTTTAGATTCTATAGGGTTATTGAAAGACATAATGAAACTAAAAACATCTTCATAATTCTTTATAGATAGTTTATTTAATTCATTAATTAAATCTATTTTATTTATCATTCTAATTACCTCACTTTATAATTTCATTATAAAGTGACTTATTACATCATAGATGTAACAATAAAAAAATATCAACACTTAAATTGAATTTAGCGATTTTTTTTATAAATAAATTAATTTCACTCATCAAAGGTTGTCATATCTTTCATTATAGTTTATACTACAAATATAGGACAGGAAATTACCTATTATTCATTATATAGGAGGGTTTTTATGGTTTTTAAAAAGGGATTTTATTTAGGCCTAGTCATTATTATTTTAATGATAATCACGAGTTGTCATGCGCAATCAAATAGTGATTTAGTAAATACAACTACTTCTATCGAAAGCACAACAGATGACTTAGTTCAATACACAAAAGAAGATGTCATCAATAGATTGACAATTTACACAGAAAAATTATCATCCATGTATAATGAGCAGGATGAAATATCCACAGTATTTACTGAAGCAAATGAATCGATTTATTACCCTGAAGACTTTTCATTTTATTCTAATAAAAGATCTAAAAGAACATTATCAGATGATAATATTATCATTCTAACTAGTAGATTCCTTAATCCACTTATCAATTATTTAAAAGATGAAACGAGTTTTAAATTGAATACTTACTTCTCAATGAATAAAGAAGAATATAAATATGATAAATATATGATTTCTTTATCTGAAGAATATATGATTATAAAAAGAATGGATATTTTTGAAATTTGGAAAAAATCAGTTAAATTATCAATTACTGAAGATAATAAACTCACAATAAAAGTTTTAGAATCAACCGAAGATAATTCTAGAATATTCTATACGGAATTTAGTGAAGAGCAATATAAAGTGTATATTAGGGCTATTCAAAATTATGTAGATTACGAGTATTATCCTGATAACAGTTATGAATTTTATAGATATAGTGGAACAAAAACGGAAGGAAAAATAAGATGGTTTAATCCAGAAACAAATATATATCATTCATTAGAACTTTTAGAAAATAATACTATTAGTTCAGAGATTTTAAGTTTTTATAATTTAAATGGACAGATTTTTTTATATACAGATAGTGATACATCCGATGAATGGATAACTTTAAAATGGAATTTAGTTGACACCACAGGTTGGGATTATGCTCAAATATATGAACATAACTCAGAAAATAATAGTGTATATAAAGATGATGAAAACATACTAGATGGATATAAAATTAATAGATATCTTTATCAATCCGCAATATATGCGGAAAAAGATTTTATACAAGAAGAATTAAACGCTGATATAGTCACTTTACATCAACATGGTATACAATTAAATGATACATCAATTACATACGATAATCTTATCTCACAATTGCATTTTTTTAAAAACAATTATAAAACAATATCAAATGATCAGATTATTAATCCTTTAAACATCAATTTTTTTACTGAAAAAAATTATTCGAAAACTGTATTATCCATTATCGATTCAGACCTTATATTTGAGGTGTATAATGATGATAATTATCATCCTGTTAATGTGAGAATTTATGTTTTAAGTATAATTATCCTAGCTTTTATTTTTAATACCTGGTTATCTATTTTAAATTATAAACACAGAGATGGGGAAATCCCTGAAGAAATACTTGATGTTTATGACCAAGAGGCATATCAAAAATGGTTACAATATGACATGAAAAACTTCAGATTAAGTATATTATCAAGGACTGTTCGAATCATCACCATTATAACTTTATTAATTTTTAGTGTATTTCCAATTTTCAATCGTATTATACTTAAATCAACCAGTTCAGTTCATTTACAAGCAGTCCTATTGTTTGGAAGTTATTTTTTAATCGAATTTATAATTGCTTTATTCTTTTCTATCTATAAACATTTTAGTTTTGAAGAAAAATATGGTCTTAAGAAATCGACTAATAAAACAATTGTGTATGACAAATTTAAAAAATTATTCCTTACAATTGTTTTAGGTGGAGTGATTATTTATCTATTATCATTACTATACTATCATGATAAAAATATATTTTACTTTTATACATGGTTATTAATCGTTATTATCGTATTATTCGTTCATTTATTCTACGTAAAACTATTTGTACCTATCTTTAATAAATTGACCCCCCTAGAAGATGGAGAACTAAAAAATAAAATTATTCATTTTGTAGAAAAAGAAGAGTATGAAATAACTAAAATAAGTGTCATCGATTCCTCAAAACGTTCAACTAGAATGTTTGCTTATTTCTATGGATTTGGTAAATTTAAAAAGCTTGTTTTATCTAATACATTAATTGAAAATATGAATTCAGATCAAGTTGTCAGCGTTCTAGCCCACCAAATTGGCCATACAGAATATAAGCATAATATATATAATATAATTATAAAAATAGTTTATATTACTTTATTTTTTGTCATATTATTGTTTTCTGTAAGATCAGATTCTATAAGTATTGCTTTCGGATTTAATAATGCGAATTTAGGATTTGGAATGATTATCTTTCTTTTATTGCTGTCACCAATTTCCATTATACTACAAGCCATCAAAAATAGTTTTTCTCGTAAATTTGAATACGAAGCAGATTATTATGCTGCAGTAAATGGCTTTAAAGATGAAATTCAAGAAGCCCTAATAATATTAGCAAGAGAAAAATTTACAAACTTAACCCCTCATCCTATATATGTTACAATGAAATATTCTCATCCACCAATTGCATATCGCATCAAAGCAATTAGAAAAATTGAAGATTAACTATAACAACTAACAAAAAATCTATTATTCATTTTTGATAATAGATTTTTTGTTTTACCACTTACTTAATTTTTATTTATCTCCAATTATCTTTTATTAATATTATATTTGGATTATTTAATTATAAATTATAAATAAAACATAAGTTACAATATAACCATATTTAAATGTTAAAAAAATAGGAGTAAAATATGAATCTTTTATTTAGTTTTAATTAATTCCATAATCATTAACAAAACAAATACTAATAATCGTAATAATTATTATAAACTTTTAACTTTATCATACAACTTATTAATGAAGCTATAAAATAAATCAATTTCTTCTTCTGTAAACGAAGAAAATAAATTTTCGAAAAACTCTAAATCAATTTCTTTACGTCCACCCCAAAATTGGTCGCACTTATCTGTTAATGATAATCTTAAAGCTCTTTTATCATCTTTATCTTTTTCAATTGTCATAAATTCTTTATTAACTAATTTAGTTACTATTTGCTTTACATTTTGATGTGAACTTCCCATAAAGTCACTAACTTCTTTTAAAGTAGGTGGTGTTTTAAAAAACTCTTCTAAAATAATCATAAGAAACCACTGTTTCGCAGTTAAATCATATTTACTAAAGTCACGGTCTATCACTGCTTGTAATTTATTTGATAATAAAAATAAATAACCAAAAATATAGGTTTTTTTTCCTAATGTATCTAATGATTTCATTCTTGTACTCCATCTGTTTTTATGTTTATAAATATTTTAATTAAAATAAGTATTGATATAACAGTAAATATTGGTGTCATCATCCAATCACTGATATCGAGAGTCTCTCCTTCAAAAGATATCGCAACATTCATCGCTGTTAATGCTGTCCACATGGTTATTGCTTTAATGATCATTATCGTTGATATTAGATAACCTATTGGTTTCTTTTTTAATGTTAAAAACGCAGCGACTAAAAATGTTGGAACAACAAGTCCTAAATCCATTGAATAAACAGGATTTGCTGAATAATGATCTAATACACTTATAGGTACCTGATTAATTAAAGCATTAATTATGTCACTTAACCAAAGAATTGATAAACACAAAGCAGATATAATTCCATAAATAGCACTTGTTTTAACTGGAAAGTTCCCGTCAAATTTTCTTTTAAGTTCATTCATATCAAATGATAACATAATGAGAATAAAGGCATATAAACTTAATGTCATTAACAAAATATACACTAAAAATAAAGGATTATAAGCAATTTGTGTAAATTGTGTATAAGTGTATAAAAAATAACCCTGTACACCTGATAATAATAACTTACCTTTTAAAGAACCTTTATTCGTTATATATAATGATAATAATAATAATGGTATACATATAAATAATGTTACAGCATCCTGTCCCCTAGCCATTAGACCTAACTTAGCTGTTTCATGTTGATATAATCCTTTTCCATAAATCAAGATCTTCTCTCCATAGATAGAGGTAAATTCAAATTGACCCTCTCCACTATTTGAAAATAAACCGATTGATGCAGCTATAATTGATAAGAAAGCAATCATCAAAACTAAAAAATTAATTGTTTTTTTATATTTCATTTTTCTCTCCCAAAATAAATTTAGGTAATATATTACCTACTTATGTAATATATTACCTTTTATACGATTTGTCAACTATATTTTGTTATTTTTTAGAACTTAGTTTATTTTCAAAGTATTAATATCTTCAACAAGTAACCAATCATCCATATTACTATAATTCGTTTTATTGATTTTGAACGGTTCAACTTCACAAATATTATCAACATCAATTAAGACAATATATCTCTTCCCAGCCCATCTTTTATACTGTTTATCTGACAAAAGAAGTTTATCTTGGTTATCTTCTATTAATTTAATGGATGTTTCCTTATCCATTTTTTCTGAATGAAAGACATATTTAACGGTTCCTTTCGCCCTTATATAGCCCTCAGCATTATTATTGATGAAATATAAAACATCTCCCTCACGGACTCTTCCATAAGGTAACTTTCTTCCTGCTGCACCTCTAATAACCATTGATTTTTTATGATTTAATAAATTTTCTAGTTCTTTAGCCTTAGCATCTAAATAAACAATATGATCCATACTCTCCTCCATATACTTATTTAATAATTATTAATAGATATCAATTCTT
The DNA here is from genome assembly GCA_018394295.1 of Mycoplasmatota bacterium. Classification (NCBI taxonomy): domain Bacteria; kingdom Bacillati; phylum Mycoplasmatota; species Mycoplasmatota bacterium. The sequence continues at coordinate 441,282 of CP074573.1, read as the reverse complement.
CTATAATCATGATCTAAAACTACATAAACCCCAGCAAGCTTGTCCCAAGCAGTACGGTTATAAATATCTAAAAATATTGAAGCAATAGAAAAGATAAATACAATTGACAGCATTAAATTAACAGTGAACTTAAAGATACCAAAAGCAAAAATATCAACAATAATTAATATAATATAAAACAAACTTCTAACAAATAATTGTTTAACACTTGCATCATATCCACTAATAGATATTATTCTTAATCTGCAGACAAATTTCCCCACAGATTTTCCTTTGGTTAGAACTGGAATAATGAATTCAGCAAAAATGATAATTCCTATGCATATATAATTTAATAACTGAGTTATCTCCTTACCAGTTAAAAGTAACCATATGAAAATTGGTGACATTAAAATTAATTGAAAAATAAAATCAATAATTCGAGAAACAACTCTTCTACTACCATTTGCAGTCATATCAGAAATAAGCCTTTCTTTTTCTTTGTCTATCATCAAATCCCCTCCCTCTTAATTATATTCTAACATTTTGGTAAATTTTGTCAATAATTGAAACATCCTCTATCAAAACGATCGACTTTTAATAATAATAATTATTTTTATTAATGAGTAATACAAAGCCAAGTATAAATCCAGTGATTAAGCCACCTAAATGACCTGATTTACTAATAAATGGAGTAACGAAAGTAAAAATTAGATTAACAATCAGTAAATTCCTAATATAAGTTCTATCAGAAAACGATAATAAATTTTTCTTAAATAAAATTATAAATAGAAATGCACCAAGTACTCCAAAAACTGCACCTGAGGCTCCAATTGTTAAATCTTCCGAATATGAGAAAACTAAGACAAATAAACTTGAAACTAATCCAGAGAATAGGTAAATAATCAGAAATTTAATTGAACCAATAAGTTTTTCTAAACCAGCTCCTAATATTAATAGACCAAAAAATGTATTAAAAAGATAATGAATAACAGAACCATGTAAAAACATAGTAATAAATAACCGATAATATTCACCAGCAAATACATAAGATGGAACAAGTCCTCCTAAACGAACTAGATTTCCAAATTTAAAACCTTCTACTATACCACCAGATATAATAGTTATTAATAAAAAGAACGAATTTACTAATATTAATAAACTTGTCACAGGACATCTTTTTATGATTGTTTTTATATCACCATAGTGTAAGAAAATAGACATTTTTACCTCCAATTAGATTCATATATATTTATTTTATACTTAATTACATTATTATACCATATTATGGAGCTAGAAATTAAATAAATTATAAATATATAAAAGAGTGAGTTGAGTAACCTCAATTCACCCTCTAATAGTTTTATAGTTCTTCCATACTTCTTGATGCGATAATATTTGCATCTGTATTTAAAACATTTTTAATAATTATCTCACCACATTTAACTGGTGCTTGTATAGATACTTGATTAATTTCATTCATTACTTTAAATATTAAATCTTTTGGTATTTCTCTATCTGTAATAACAGGTAATCTTCTATGTGTTGCTCCATCTATTTTTACAGTTGAGGTGACTTGTCTTACAGGATTAACTATCTCACTAATTCCATACTTAATACCACGTTTACAGAAATTTCCATTCACTTGATATTCTTCATTCTCTTTAGTAACCGTTAGTTTACACCCTCTAGGACATACGATACAAATCATTTCTTTTTTAAACATATTACTCAACCCCTTTCACTTCAACAAAGATTTCATCTTGACTATTAGGCTTAAATAATGATTTATTTAATTTGACACTTTCCATTTCAGCTGGTAGGAGATGACTTTTTTTAATTTCCTTTATAACTGAATCTCCTTGTTTTACAATGATTAATCCTTTATTCATTGGTTTTGTTACTCTAAACTTAAATGTTACTTCATCATCACTTATCTTAATTTTATTTGGAATAACATAACGAACGTTACTTGCTGGTTTTACAGGAATACTTATATGATTATTCTCTTGATTTAAGGCATATTTCGCTGCATTTTTTCCGCTTTCAAAACTTTCTTCTGCGACGAAATCTACTAAATCATGAACGTGTAAAGAGTTTCCACAGGCAAAGATTCCTGGGATATTCGTTTGAAATTGATCATCTACATAAGCACCGTTTGTGATTGGGTTTACTTCAACTTGAATATCTGTTAATAATTTATTTTCAGGAATTAATCCAACCGATAATAATAAGGTATCTACTTCAAAGGTTTTACTTGTTCCTTCTTTAACTTGGAAATTCTCATCCACTTCTGATATCGTTACTTTTTCTAATCTATCTTTCCCGCTAACGCCTGTCACTGTATGACTTAAGTATAGTGGGATATTGTAATCATGCAAACATTGAACGATATTACGATTTAACCCATTTGAATAAGGCATCAGTTCAGCAACTCCTAAGACATTCGCTCCTTCAAGTCTCATACGTCTAGCCATAATTAAACCAATATCACCTGAACCTAAGATAAATACATTCTTTCCAACTAAGTAACCATCAATATTCAAATAACGTTGGGCTAATCCAGCAGTCATAATTCCATTAAATCTTTTTCCTGGAATTCCAATTTGATGTCTTGTACGCTCACGACATCCAATCGCAACAACAATTGATTTTGCTTCGATTATTTGGTAACCATCTACTTTATTCATTAAATGTACGGTTTTATCTTTTGTGATTTCTAAAACAGTTGTTTCTAATTTTATTTCAACATTTGTCTCTAATAGTTCAGTTTTTAATCTTTCAGCATAAGCTGGACCTGTTAATTCTTCATGAAAATGATGTAAACCAAAACCATTATGAATACATTGTTGTAGGATTCCTCCTAATTCAATATCTCTTTCGACTAATAGCACTTTTTTGGCACCATTTTTTACTGCACCAAGTGCACTAGACATCCCAGCAGCTCCACCACCAATGACACATACATCGTATTGTTTATTCATTTCCATCACCTCCATTGATTTTCGTTTCTTCGGTTAAAATATTTGAACCTTCTTTATCAAGTAATATATCTGTTTTACTAACCTTAAGTTCTCTTGCTAAAATCTCTAGAATTAAAGGTTGACAAAATCCACCTTGACAACGTCCTGACCCTGGTCTTACTCTTCTTTTAATGCCATCGATTGTTCTTATCCCTAATGGACTATGAATTGCATCGATGATTTCACCTTCTGTAATAGATTCACATCGACAGATAATTGTCCCGTATTTAGGATTTTGTTTAATTAAGCGATTGATTTCATCAATTGGTTTTTCATTTATTTTCACTTGTTTTTGTGGATAAATTTTATAATCATGTTTTGTTTCTAATGATTCTTTATTTAAAATCATCTCTTCTACCATTTTCGCAATTGCTGGGGCAGATGCTAGACCTGGAGATTCAATTCCTGCGACTTGAATAAACTGAGGTGTATCATTTAATTCTTCGATAATAAAATCTAATCGATCTGTTTTAGGTCTTATACCAGAGAATGTTCTAATAATTCCTTTGTATGGGGTATTATTAATCATTTGATTGACATGATTTTTAACAAATTCTAGTCCTACTTTTGTAACTTCTGTACTATCAGCATCCTCAATTCTTTCGCTAGTAGGTCCTAACAACACATTTCCATGAATCGTAGGAACAATTAAGACCCCTTTTCCTTTAGCGGTTGGCGTCGGATAAATAACATGATGCACATAATCATCATATCCTCTATCTAATACATAATATTCTCCTCTAGTAAAATTCATTTTAAATCCAGGATTATCTGTAACCATTCGTGTAATATGTTCAGCATATAATCCAGCAGCATTAATCACATAACGTGTCTTATAGGTTGATTGATTAGTTTTAACTACAAAATGATCTTCTTTCTTATCGATGTTAAGTACTTCATTACTTGTCTTTATTTCAACACCATTATATAACGCATTATCTAATAATGCATAAATCATATCCCAAGGTGCTAAAATACCTGTTGTTGGTGCATAAAGCCCTAAACGAACCGTATCTTTAATATTTGGTTCTTTTTTCAAGATTTCTTCTTTTTCAACTAAATAAGTTTCTACACCATTTTCAATTCCATGTTGATATAATTTTCTTAGCTCTTTTTCTTCTAATTCATTAAATGCTAAAGTATAAGAGCCGATTCTTTTATAATCTACATTTAATTCCTTTGTGACTTGTTCATACATTTTATTTCCTAAGACATTTAATTTTGCTTTTAAAGTACCTGGTTTTGGATCATAACCTGAATGGATAATCGCACTGTTTGCTTTTGTTACCCCATCTCCTACTTCAACATCTTTTTCTAAAACTAATACTTTTAGCTGATATTTAGCTAAGTTATGGGCAATAAATGACCCTGTTATTCCTGATCCTATAATCGTCACATCATACATATTAATCTTCCTTTCTAAGAAAAAAGAGCCAAAAAAGACCTATTACAGATCTTTTTTGGCTCTTCTCTAAAATTCTCTCGCCTTTTTATTAACTTTGTATTTATATTATATCATATGCATCTACAAAAGAAAATGCTTATTTTCTATTTTTACACTTTTTTAATAAAAGCTTCTTAGAAGTAGTGATTGAAGTTGCACCACTTTTAATGGCTTCTTCATATTCGTCTTCTGTTTCAATTAATCCACCAGCAATCACATTTACCCCTAAATCCTCTTTTACTCTTCTAATCATCTTAAACAAACACCCTGGTAACATTTCAATATAATCTGGTTTAGAACTATTTATTAAACCAATACTTTTTTTGTAAGATTGGGTATCGATAATAAAAATTCGTTGAATGGCTATTTTCCCAAGTTTTTTTACTTTGTCGATTACAGAGCTTTTAACAGAAATGACACCATCAACATTTAAGTCATTGATAAGAAATTCAACAGCATAACCATCACTTTTAAGTCCCTTAATGAGATCTAAATGGATAATAACCTTCTTCCCATTTTGCTTAACTAGTTGGCAACAATGACCTAACTGAGATAGATGTACATCCATTACAATAACAAACTCATCCGTATACTCTCCTGCCCGCTCACAATCTTTGATGCTTTTTAACACTGGTATTATGGTTTGTTTAACCATCTCATTAACTCCTTATATTATATTTTATTTATACATCATCGTAGCTTTGACAGCTTTTTTCCATCCATTATACAGTTTCTCTCTTGAATCCTCTTCAATTTGTGATTTAAAGGTTTGATCAACTTTCCAAGAACTAGCAATATTTTCTTTACAATTCCAATAACCTACCGCTAGACCCGCTAAATAAGCTGTTCCTAATGCTGTGGTCTCATTCACAACTGGTCGGAAAACAGGGGTTCCTAAAATGTCTGCCTGAAACTGCATTAAGAAATTATTCTTAACAGCTCCACCATCTACTCGCAATGATTTTAATGTTATATTTGAATCTTCTTCCATTGCAGTCAAAACGTCTTTTGATTGATAAGCAATGGATTCTAAGGTTGCTCGAATAAAATGTTCCTTTGTTGTTCCTCTTGTTAAACCAAAAACAGCACCACGAGCATCGCTATCCCAGTAAGGGGTTCCAAGACCAACAAAAGCAGGTACAACATAAACACCTTCTGTACTACTTACCTTTTGAGCATAGGCTTCACTATCAGATGCTTCATTAAACATCCGTAAACCATCCCTTAACCATTGAATACTAGACCCAGCAACAAATATACTTCCTTCTAATGCATACTCAACTTTACCATCTAGTCCCCAAGCAATCGTTGTTAATAAACCATTATTTGATTTGATTGCTTTTTCTCCTGTATTCATTAACATAAAGCATCCAGTTCCATAGGTGTTTTTAGCCATTCCCTTATCAAAACATGCTTGACCAAAAAGGGCAGCTTGTTGGTCCCCAGCAACACCAGCAATTGGTATTTCTTCACCAAAGAAGTGATGGGTAACGGTATGAGCAAATACACATGAGGATGGTTTCACTTCTGGCAACATTTGTTTAGGTACTTGAAGAATATTTAGTAATTCATCATCCCAACATAAGTTAAAGATATTATACATAAGGGTTCTTGAGGCATTCGAATAATCAGTTACATGGGCTTTTCCACCTGATAACTTCCATATTAACCAAGTGTCTATCGTACCAAATAATAACTCACCTTTGTTTGCTTTTTCTCTTGCACCTTCCACATGGTCTAATATCCATTTAACTTTAGTACCTGAAAAATATGCATCAATTAATAAGCCTGTTTTATTTCTAAATAAGTCACTATGCCCTTGTGCTTTTAGTTCCTCACAAATACTTGAGGTTTGTCTAGACTGCCAAACAATCGCATTATAAATTGGTAGTCCTGTTAATTTATCCCAAACGATAGTTGTTTCACGTTGATTAGTTATTCCAATAGCCTCTATTTGTTTAGGATCTACATTCCCATTTACTAAACTTTCAGCAATGACAGCTAAGACAGATAACCAAATCTCATTGGCATTGTGTTCAACCCAGCCTGGTTTTGGGAATATCTGTTTAAATTCTTTTTGTGCTTTAGAGATAATATCTCCTTTTTTATTAAAGATAATGGCTCTACTACTTGTCGTTCCTTGATCGATTGACATGATGTATTTTTCCATGAAAACGCCTCCAATCATTTTTTATATTATACTACATCCCTAAGATTTTGACAAAGAGGAATCAAATCTTATTTATATTATAAAAAAGTACTTTTAGTTTTAAACATTTTTCGATGCTTATTCTAAAAGTACATTTATTTTTAATTAACTAGCTTTATTCATTTCATCAATAATTTGATCTCTTTTTATCGTCCATCTTTGAAATGCATGTTTATCTTTTTTCATGCTGAGATAACCAATAATAGAAATGACACAAGCTCCAATTGTATCTAGCATTAAATCTTTCATTGTATCAAGTAAAGCTATTCTTCCTTCAAATGGTACAAGTGTTGTAGAATTCATATACCGCTGCATATTAGAACCAGTCAAATGGTCAATTGTAAACTCTACAACTTCCCATAAAACGCCAATTGTAACTGAAAAACATACAGCAAAGATAGCAACAAAAATAGGAAAAACAATCATATTATTTTTTTCTTGATTAACTGAGTTTACTATCGAAAATCCCAAAATAGCAATCATTGACCCTGAAAGAGTATGAAGCATTGAATCCCACCAAGAAAATTTAATATAGAAACTTCCTATTTCTCCTAATACAAAATGACATATACACATGATAATAAAGATAACTTCCATGAAATCAGGGATATTTAATTTTCCCTTTTTTTCAATTAATTCTGGAATTGTTGAAGCAAGTACTAATGATAATGATTGAAATGCATTAAATGCCAATCTACTTTGTTGACCATCATCTTTAATGATAAAAATACCAACCACATTAAGAATAAACATTAATCCCATAATGATTCTAACAATTATATAGAGTATCGCCTTCTTTTGCATATATAATAACCTCCCAAAATCTATTAATAACCATATTATTATAACATGGTTATCATATTAAAAAAATAAAACTAAAGCTTTTTATTATGATATAAGAATGCTTAAGCATTTAAAAATTTCTACTTAAAATAGGTCATTATAATTGTACCATAAATACCGAAATTTTTTATATAATTATCTAAATTTTTTAAGATATCATTGTTTATTAATATATACTTTATTGGTATAACACGATAATAAAAGAATCTTATTTTTAATGGTATTTTGTGTCAATATATTAACTATCTTTCCTTTGTAGAAAACATAGCTACTGGAGGGTTTTTAGAAAATCATTACTCTCACCACATGATAGTAACCCTTAGAGTTATAACTACAGATATGTACACCGCTACTAAGCAACAGTTATAAATGAGATTCAAAAGGCTGGATCTTAAGACCCAGCACAGAAAATCTAAATATTTAAATAATAACATTTAACAGAATCATATTTTATTCTTCTAATAAACTTATTATTTCTTCTTTAAGTTTTATGAACCCTTCTTCCTCTACTACATGCTCTTTAGGATTGTTAAGTAATCTATATGTATAGTCTATATCATAACTCTTAATGATACTCTTTTCTCCTTTTCTCATAACATAAATCTTAGTTCCTAGCAATAATGCTTCATCAATATCATGAGTTACAAAGAAAATATTAGACTTATTTTTGTTCCAAAGATTTCTAATCATAATCTGCATTTTCTTTCTTGTGAAGCTATCCAACGCTCCAAATGGTTCATCCATTAGAATGACCTCAGGATTATTGGCAAGGGTTCTAGCGATTGCGACTCTTTGTTTTTGTCCACCCGAAAGTTCAAATACTTTAGAATCTTTATATCCTTCTAATTCAACTTGAGACAAGTATTTATCACAGATATTATTAATCTCTTTTTTGGAACGATTGTCAAATTTAGGTCCAATTGCTACATTTTGAAAAACAGTATACCATGGAAATAGGTTAGGTTCTTGAAAAACAACTCCTCTTGATTTATCAGGCTTCTGTATTTCCTTATTATTCATATAAATATGGCCTTTATTAGGAATAATAAATCCAGCAATGGTTTTTAATAATGTACTTTTCCCACATCCAGAAGGACCTAAGATACAAACGAATTCATTTTCGTTTATATCTAAAGAAACATTATTAATAGCTCCTATTGTTTCTTCATTCAAATCATAATCAACACTAATATGATCAATTTCAATTATTTTCTTCATTATTTACATCCAAAGCATAGGAGTTGTTTATAAATACAGCTATTTCATCTCTTGAGATAATTCTGTCAACGAAGTCTTGATTTAATAAGAAATCTGATTGTGAATACATGGTATCTATGTATTCAGTGATGAACTCATCCCCTTGCATTTCTTCCAAACTTGTCCAAATGGATCCACTGACTTCGATTGTGATTTCTTCTACATCTAACTCTAATTCAGTAGCTAATTTATCAATCGCATCACTTTTATTTGTATTGAAGTATTCAAATGCTTCAACCATGCATTCGATGTAAGTAGTAACTAATTCTGGATGTTCTTCAGCAAATGATTTTCTAGCTAATTCAACATTCGCAGTCATATAACCTTTTTCAATCATATCTTCTGATGAAACTATGATACTTCCACCATTATCTAGAAGCGTTCCTAAAGATGGTTGCCAAGTATAAGCTGCATCGATATCACCACGTAACCAAGCAGCAGTTAGTTCACTAGTCTTCATATTTAATAATTCAACTTCATCTTCAATTCCAGCCTCTTTTAAGACGTTAAGTAAAACATAATGAGCTGTAGAAACAAAAGTTGTGGCAATTTTCTTTCCTCTTAAATCTTCAACTGAAGTAATACCAACACTTTCTCTTACAGCTAAGGCTTCAACCTCACCTAAAGTTTCATGAATCCAAACAAGTTCAGCATCTAAGTTGCTTCCTAAAGCAACTAATCCATTAATATTTCCCATAGTAGCAAAGTCGATATCTCCTGAAACGATGGCTTTATTTGCATCAACCCCTGAATCAAAAATAAAATAATTAACTTCATATCCTAAATCACCAAATTTTTCCTCAAATAATCCCATTTGTTTAGCAAGCATAGCATCGTTAGGCACTTTTAATATACCTATATTAACTTCATGCTTATTTCCTTTACAACTTACTAATAATGTTAATAATGCGAGTAACAGTAAAACTTGAATTTTTTTCATTACGCTTGTCCTTTCCAAAATATAACTTTATTTTCAACAAACATTAAAAATTTATCAATTAATATAGCAGAAATTCCTATGACAATAATTCCTACAAATACTATTTCTGAATTTAATTTTCCAGATGCATCAAGGATTACCCAACCAATCCCAGATACAGCCGCAACCATTTCAGCACTTACAAGTGTTGTAAAGGCAACACCTGTAGCAGTCCTTATACCTGTAAAGATATTTGGCAATGAACTTGGGAATACAACATGTGTAAATAACTGCAGTTTATTAGCACCCAATGTTTGAGCTGATAAAATATGATCTTGCTTAACAAGTTTGACTGCTTGAACACAAGCAATATAGACTGGTGCGAATGCAGCAATAAACAATAGAACAACTTTTGATGTATTACCAATTCCTAACCATAACACAAGGACCATATAATATGCTAGTGGAGGTAATGGTCTAACAAACTCAACAATAGTTGAAACAACAATTTCAATTTTTTTAATATAACCACATAGAAGCCCTAAAGGTACAGCTGTGATAACAGCAAAAGCAATTGCTAAAAACAATCGACCAAAACTAGCGACTATATGACTCAAAAATGATTTACTATCATATCCATCAGTTAAGAATTCAACAAATGATAAAAACACTTTATTTGGTGGAGGAACAATAACGTCACTTACTAAATTTAAACTTGGAATGGTTATGATGAACCAAATGAATATAACCACCAACCAAACAATTAATTTCTTAAACCACATACAGTCACCTTCTGACACAAAACATTAATTCAAAAAATAATAAAAAAAGCATCTTACTCCCTTTTTTGTGTGGATTTCAACCCACTATATATTAATAGATTACTCTAATGAGTAAAGTGGAATATTTTACATTCACAGGATGTACTCTAAATTAAATTATACCATAATTTAGTGGTTTTTTCCTTTTTTTTAGACAATACTGAATTTTTTAATGTTAAATTCAGTGTTTTTTTTTGTTTCAATTTTTTAAGAAATATTTTTTAAGAAAAAGCAAACCTTTTAATATACAAAGGTTTGCTTGTATTTTTAGATTATTGAAATATTATTAAAGTTTGCTTGAATCTACTTTTTTGTAGAATGCTTTTCTAATCATATTTCCTAAGTAACCTCCACCAAATAAGAAGAAGAAATATAACCATCCAGCTAGTGAGAAGTTAGCGATTGGAGTATATAACGCACCAACGTTACATCCTAGAGATAATCTAGTACCAAATCCCATTAATAAACCACCAACAGCAAATAATAAAATTTCCATAGGTTTAATTTTTAAACCAGCTTTGAACATCTTACCGAAATTACCCGCTAATAATAACCCTACAAAGGCACCAACAATAATACCAATGTTTTGCATATATCCAGCGTGTGAGAATAAAGGAGTAGTGAATGATGCTTCTGATCTACCAGTAAAATCAACTAATGATTGAGCACTGACACCAAATTTAACTAAAATAGATCCGAACCAGTTACCATAAACTGTTGAAGCTCCCCATCCTTTACTTGTAACAACATATAATAAACCGAATAATAATGAGATTACAAGAGCTGTTTGAGTCATTGACCATTTTTTAACTAAGAATCTTTGGTAAGTTGTGTATTCTTTTTCTTCTACTTGGATTTCTTCATTAGGGAATTTTTTAGAAATTTTCTTTTCATACCATTTTGCTAAAGAACCAACTATAGCAGCTAATAAAACTGTTAAAAGAATAGCACCTATTACACCATTAGCTCCATCCCAAGTGAACCAATCAACGAACCATACACCTTTATAAGTATCCCCAGAGGTGAATAAAGAGTTTTGTGCAAAATCAGATTTCATTAATGGGAATCCTAAGAACACACCGATTCCAAAGAAAATTAATGTGATAAATGCACGGCTAAGACCAATCGGAAAGTCTTGTAAAACACCAGTTGCACAGCAGCTTGAGAAAGCCATACCGATACCAAATAAGATACCACCACATAATAATCCCCAAGTAATTGGATTAACCCACAAGCTTGGGCTTGCTCCACTTACTATAAATGAACCAACAATTATTGACGAGATTACGAACATTAACATTAAAGCTCTTATTAATTTTGTTGATCCTTTTCTACAAGCTCTGTTTGATAAACCTGCAAAACCGAAGTCACCTCTTGTTAATGCATAACCTAATCCCATACCGATTAAACATTTAACAAGTACGGTTGTAGATGCAAAAACATCTAAATAACCTAAAACTAACACTAACGCAATTAACGCAAATCCAACAAATACCTCAATCAATTGCTTTTTACTTAATCCTCTCATATTTCCTCCTTAAAAATTTTATTTAAAATTGTATTCTGTTACAATTTTATCCCTTTCTAATGAAACATCTTCAAAATATTGATTATAACATATTCCCATGAATGATCCAGAGATGTTATAGATATTATCAAATCCTAATTGCCCCAATGCTCTTGCTACATTATACGATCTTTGAGCTGATCTACAATGTACATAAACAGGGCGATCTGTTGGAATTTCATCTAATCTTTGTCTAAACATACTCATTGGAATATTCACTGCATTTTTAATGTGACCTTTTTCCCATTCATGAGGTTCTCTAACGTCGATAATAAATCCACCATTCTCAACAATTTTTCTAATTTTAGATACTTTAACTTGTTTGAATTCACCATTTAATATATTTAAAGCAACTAAAGCTGCATGGTTAAGTGGATCTTTAGCAGTTGAGAACATTGGAGAATAACACAACTCTAATTCTTTTAAGTCTTCTAATGTTCCGCCCATGGTAATCATAGTTGCAATAACGTCAACTCTTTTAACGATATTTCCTTTGCCAATTGCTTGACATCCTAAGATTTTTCCTGTAGGTACTTCAAATATGAGTTTTAAATGCATAGGATTAGCAGTAGGAAGAATACCAACTCTATCACCAGGAATTAAATATACAAAATCATATTTAATGTTGTTTTTAATACAATCACGCTCATTTAAACCAGTATTAGCTGCATTTAATTCAAATACTTTTACACAACTTGAACCAATAACACCTTTGTTTTGAACTGTACGACCATACATATGATCAGCAGCTCCTCTAGCTTGTCTTTGTGCAGGGCCTGCAAGAGTTAATCTTGTAGGTTTATGAAGTAATGAAGAATATACTTCAATTGCATCACCAACAGCATAGATGTCTTTAACATTTGTTTGGTAGTTCGCATCCACTTTGATTGCGCCAGTTTCACCTAATTCTACTCCAGCTTCTACAGCTAAACTAATTTCAGGTTTAACTCCAATAGCGACAACAACCATTTGAGCTTCGACTTCTTTACCACTTTGAAGAATGACTTTGTCTTCTTCTATATTACATAATGGATCATTTACAATTAATTCAACACCGTTATCAATGATTTCTTTTTGAATAATTTGAACCATATCTTTATCAAGCGGTCTCATAACTTGATCAACAGCTTCAATAAGTGTTACATTTATCCCTGACATTTTTAAGTTTTCCATGATTTCAAGGCCTATGAAACCTCCACCAATTACTGCTACATCTTTAACGTTATTTTCTTTAATATAGTTATCGATGTGCACAATATCCACAACATTTCTTACAGGGAATACATGTTTTGAATTAATTCCTTTAATTGAATTAGGTAAAATAGGATTTGCACCTGGTGATAGGAATAACTTATCATATTCCTCTTCATAAGTTTCACCCGATATTAAGTCTTTGACAACAACTTTATGTTCTTCAGGTGAAATTTTGACAACTTCACTATTAACTTTAGCGTTAATATTGTATTGCTTTTCAAATTGAGCAGGACTCATCAAAACTAAGTTATCACTTTGTTTAACTGTTCTACTTAGAAAAAAAGGTAGTGCACAGTTAGAAAAAGATACATGAGGTCCTCTTTCAAACATTGTCACTTCAGCATGTTCATCAAGTCTTCTGACTCTCGCAGCAACTGAAGCCCCACCAGCAACGCCTCCAACAATTAAAATTCTTTTTGACATAAATTTCTCCTTTCAAATAAAAACGCTTATATAATTCAAATTATACTATAAAAAACTCATATTGCAAGATAAATGGCAAAATATGTAAAAAATCGAAATACTTTATTGCTTTATATAGTGCTATAATAACGCTATCATAGAACTTTATCAAACATCGATTAGAGATTTTTAAGAAAGCAAAACAACTTGTATTTGCAATGACTACAAAAATTAGTTTTTAACAAAACTTCACTAATAATGAAATTACCAAACTTAGCTTGGACACTCATATAATTGATAGTTTAATATTACCATATGATTAAACTATGCTAGCAATATCATACGATTTTGTTCAGGTTAAATAAAAAATGATTCCTTTATCTAAGTAAAGGAATCATAAGGATATCCTATTTAATTTTATAGACACATGTTTCATAAGGTCTTAAGCTATGTGGATTTATATTTGAATCTTCGTAGTTAGATAGGATTATTTCTTGTGCTCTATTATTAAGTTGGATTGAAACTTCATTACCTGTAAAGTTTGCGACAACTAATAATTCATGATTTTCATCAAATCGTCTATAGGCAAATATATTTTGATCATTTTCTAATAGAAGCTCATACTGACCGTGAATAATTGTCTGGCTATATTCACTATTTTTACGTAAATCAATTAACTTATTATAAGTGTAGAAGATAGAGTTTTTATCCTTTAATGTATTTTCTACATTTATTTCTTTATAATTTGGATTAACTTTTAACCAAGGAGTCCCTATTGTAAATCCAGCTTGAGATTCATCAGACCACTGGATTGGCGTACGGGCATTATCACGCCCCATTGCATAAACTCCTTGCATAAATTCATCATATGAAAGTTTATGTTGTTCTTCTACAATATCTTTATAAGTCCCATGTATTTCAACATCATTATAATCACTTAACTGATCATATTTAACATTCACCATTCCAATTTCTTCACCTTGATATATATATGGGGTTCCCTTCATCATATGTAGTATGATAGCTAACATCTTAGCACTTTCTACTCGAAAATTTTTATCATCTCCCCAACGAGAAACAATTCTTGGAAGATCATGATTATTCCAAAAAAGTGAATTCCATCCTTTAACTAAATCTGTTTGCCATTTGGATAAAATTTGTTTCAATAAGTTGAAATCTAATTCTTTTGGTGTCCATTTCCCTAAATGTCCCCAATCAATTGTCATATGTTCAAATTGAAAAATCATACTTAATTCTTCTCTTTCAGGGTCACTAAACATCTCAGCGATTTCTGGATTAGCTCCCCATGTTTCACCTACCATTAAAACATCATAATTTCCAAATGTTTCTTGATTCATACTTTTTAATAATGGATGTAATCTTGGTCCATTACCAATAATTTTTTTATCGATTTCTTTACCAATCAAATCGATAACATCCATTCTAAAGCCACCAATCCCTCGTTCTAACCACCAATTTATCATCTGATGTATCTCTTTTTGAACCGTAGGATTTTCCCAGTTTAAATCTGGTTGTCCTTTTGCGAAATTATGAAAATAATATTGATTTGTATTTTCATCATAAGTCCAAGCAGACCCACCAAATACACTTCTTAAATCATTTGGTTGATCACGCCATATATAATAATCTCTATATGGATTATCTTTGCTTTTTCTTGATTCTTCAAACCATTTATGCTTATCTGATGTATGGTTAACAACTAAATCCATAACAATTTTAATATCTCTCATTTTTCCTTCAGCTATTAATAAATCCATATCCTCTAATGTACCAAATAAGGGATCAATCGCTTGATAATCAGAAATATCATATCCATTGTCTTCCATAGGTGACTGATAAACAGGACTTAACCATATCACATCAATCCCTAAATTCTTTAAATAATCTAACTTTTCAATAATTCCTTTTATATCACCGACACCATTACCTGTTGTATCATTAAAACTTCTAGGATATATTTGATAAACTACTGATTTATGCCACCATTTTTGTTGCATGTATAATCTCTCCATTTCATATTTTTCTGTTACTTATTATTTACCTGTATAATCTTATTTATTTATCTTTTACATCATAACATAATAAGAAAAAAAGAAAAATAAAAAAACAGATTTCTAAAAATCAGAAACTGATTTCATAGAAATCTGTTAATATACTTATTTCGTATAATTAGGAGATTCAACGGTAATATCTACATCATGAGTATGTGATTCTGTTAAACCTGCGCCTGTGATTTTAACAAATTTACCATTTTCTTTTAAATCTTGAATGGTTCCTGTACCACAGTATCCCATCCCTGAACGAAGACCTCCACATAATTGATAAATCAGATCTTCTAATTTACCCTTAAAAGGAACTCGTCCTTCGATTCCTTCTGGAACTAATTTTTTAGCTTGTTTCATATTACCTTGGAAATAACGATCACTAGAACCACGTTTCATCGCTGATAAAGATCCCATTCCTTGATATACTTTGTAGCGACGACCATTATAGATGATTTCTTCACCTGGTGATTCTTCTGTTCCCGCTAATAAATTTCCAATCATAACGACATCACAACCTGCAGCAATTGCTTTACAAATATCCCCGCTATATTTAATGCCTCCATCGGCGATAAGTGTCACACCACGCTCTTTACACACTTGATATACTTCGTTAACTGCAGTTATTTGTGGTACACCTACACCGGCTACTATACGTGTTGTACAAATAGAACCCGGTCCAACACCAACCTTTACACAATCAGCACCAGCATCAATTAAATCAGAAGCTGCTTCTTTAGTGACGATATTTCCACCAATCACCTGTAGTTGAGGAAACTTCTCTTTAATCGCTTTTACAGTTTGAATAACGCCTTCAGAATGACCATGTGCTGAATCAACTGTAATAATATCTATATCTGATTCTACTAAAGCGGCTACTCTTTCTAATGTATTAGGAGCAACACCAACAGCAGCCCCACAAAGTAATCTCCCTTGTGAATCTTTAGCTGCATTAGGAAATACTTTCGCTTTATCAATATCTTTAATCGTGATTAATCCTCTTAACTTAAATTGTTCATCAACAATAGGAAGTTTTTCAATTCTATTTTCAAGTAAAATGTCTTTCGCTTCTTCTAAAGAAGTACCAACTGGTGCAGTAATAAGTCCCTGTTTTGTCATTGTAGATTCAACTGACAAGCTAAGGTCATCACGATATTTTAAATCTCTATTAGTTAGGATACCAACCAATGTTCCATCATCTTCAACGACTGGTAAACCGGATATACGATAGTACCCTAATAAGTAATCTGCATCCTTTAACGTTTGATTTCTTTTTAACGTTACTGGTGATGTAATCATTCCATTTTCACTTAATTTAACTTTTTTTACTTGTTGTGCTTGGTCCTCAATGGACATGTTTTTATGAATGAATCCTATTCCACCTTGTCTAGCTAGTGAAATAGCCATTTCAGCCTCTGTAACAGTATCCATCGCAGCACTAACAATCGGTATATTTAACTTTATTGTATTAGTTAACTGGGTAACCAGACTAACTTCAGAAGGAACAACTGAAGACTTTTGAGGTATTAATAATAAATCATCAAAAGTATAACCTTCAATCATTAGTTTTCCATTTAAATTATTCATTCTTTAACCTCATTTCTTTTCTTATTCCCACTCAATCGTTGCTGGTGGTTTTGATGTGATATCATAAACTATTCGATTGACACCATTTACTTCATTAACAATTCTTCTAGATATAAGATCAAGTACTTCCCATGGAATTCTTGCCCATTCTCCAGTCATTCCATCAATTGATGTAATCGCTCGAATACCTAGGGCATAGTCATAAGAGCGTACATCTCCCATAACGCCAACTGTTTTCATATTTGATAACACGGTAAAATACTGCCAAATATCTTTATCTAAATTCGCTTTTTTAATTTCATAACGTAATATTTCATCTGATTCTCTAACAATGGTTAATTTTTCTTCGGTAATTTCACCAATAATACGAATGGCTAGTCCAGGTCCTGGGAAGGGTTGTCTCCATACAATTTCTTTTGCGAGTCCTAATTTCTCTCCTAGAACACGAACCTCATCTTTAAACAATGTATTTAAAGGCTCTATTAATTGAAACTTCATGTCTTCTGGTAAGCCACCAACATTATGATGTGATTTAATTGTCTGAGCTGTTTTCGTTCCAGATTCGATAATATCAGTATATAGTGTTCCTTGGGCTAGAAAATCAAATTCTCCTAATTTTTTAGATTCTTCATCGAAGACATAAATAAATTCGTTACCAATAATTTTCCGTTTTTTCTCTGGGTCAGAAACATTTTCTAGTTTAGATAAGAAACGCTCACTAGCATCAACTCGGATGACATTCATATGAAATCCTTCACTAAAGGTATCCATTACTTGATCTGATTCACCTTTACGTAATAACCCATGATCAACAAATAAACATACTAGTTGATCTCCAATCGCTTTATGTAATAACATGGCAACAACAGAAGAATCAACACCACCACTTAAACCACATAAAACTTTCTTATCACCAACACGGTTTCTTATTTCTTTGATTTGTCTATCAATAAAATTCTCTATACTCCAATTGGCTTCAGCTTCACAAATATTAAAAACAAAATTTCTTAATATTTGATTTCCATACTCTGTATTACGAACTTCAGGGTGAAACTGAACGGCATAAACTTGTTTTTCTTCACAACTAATCGCTGCGTAAGGACAAGTGTCGCTTGAAGCTTCAATTTTAAAACCATCTGGTAATGATTCCACTTGGTCACCATGTGACATCCAAACTGTTTGTGTTTTCGGTAAATGATGAAATAACTTAGAATCTTCATTAACAACGTTTATTGATTTTTTTCCATACTCACGATGAACTGAACGTTTGATTGTTGCCCCAAATTTATGAGTCGTTAACTGCATCCCATAACAAATGCCTAAAATGGGAATTCCACATTGATAGATTGCTTCATCAATCCCAAATGAATCTTTTTCATAAACACTATTAGGACCACCACTTAATATGATTCCTTTTACATTCTTCATCGATTTTATTTCATCAGCTTTTATAGTATGTGGAAATAATTCACTGTAAACACCAAACTCCCTAATCCTTCGTGCAATGAGCTGGTTGTATTGACTTCCATAATCCAAAACAATGATTTTATTATAATCCATTTTTCCTCCTAAATCAGATAAATTTGTTAAAATTCAATATAAAAAAAGAGCATAAAGTACGAATGCTCTTTTTGAAATATTTAAAATGTCATATTAAAAACAAACATGTCATTTTAAATATTTCGTAGTCCTAAAATTTACGGTTTTAGGGTAGAGACTTTCGAACCATATTATCGAGTATATACGAATATTTACTCTATTCTATATTATTATTCATCTAATTTCAAGATGAAAACGCTACTTTTTATTATTTTTAAAAAATGAAAAATTTACCACTTGATGGATGATATTGCCCAAATATTTATGTCTTGTCATTTTATTATGATATCACTTACATAGTTATTCATAATTGTTTTAGCTTTTTCTAGTTTCTGCTTAGTAAATGGCAATAACTGTTCTTCTTTAATTTGGTTTTTTGAATAACGATAGTTTTGTAAAACGTATTTCTTAGCACCCTTTATCATGCAACCAATTTCATTAAAATCTAATGAATGATGATAATTATTAACAACCGTTGTTCTAAATTCATAATCAATAGTTGAATGAAGTAAAAGGTCTATAGATTCTAAAATACCATTAAGAGACTTGTTATATTTTGTTAACTGTTGATAATAATTTGTTGTTGTTTTAATATCCATCGCAATATAATCAACTAATGCTTTATCTATTAATTCCTTAAGTACATCTGGCCTTGTACCATTGGTATCTAATTTGATACTATATCCTAATGATTTGGCTAAAGTGATAACTTTCATAAAATTAGGATTGATGGTTGGTTCTCCACCTGTAATGACAACTCCTTCTAATTGTTGTTTTCTACTTTCTAAAAATTGTTTTAATTCTTCATAACTAACACCATCAGTTTGATTTAAAACAAGTGGACGGTTATGACAATAGGGGCATCTAAAGTTACAACCAGATAAAAACAAGACACAACTAATTTTATCTGGATAATCAATGAGACTAAATTTAACAATTCCACCAATCATCGTTAATTCAACCTATACTCAAAACGATCTTTATATTCTTCTTTTTTACCTTTATTAAAATTTTGAACTGGTCGATAAAATCCGACTACCCTAGTCCAAACTTCAGCTGGTTTATGACAGTGTGGACAATTAAAGTGTTCTCCTTTTAGATAACCATGTTCTTGGCAGATAGAGAAGGTTGGCGTTATTGATAAATAAGGTAGTTTGTATTTATTAAAAACTAATTGAAGAACCTTTTTCACTTGATTTGGGTCATCAATTCGTTCTCCTAAAAAGGCATGTAAAACAGTTCCACCAGTATACTTACTTTGAAGTGAATCTTGCAAATCAAGTACTTCAAATAAGTCATCACTATAGCCTACTGGTAAATGTGTACTATTAGTGTAATATGGCGTTTTATCAGAAGCAGTAATAATCATTGGATATTTTTCTTTATCAAGTTTCGCTAAACGATACCCTGTCCCTTCAGCAGGCGTTGCTTCAAGGTTATAAATGTCTCCCGTTTCTTGATAAGCTACCATTTTATCTCGCATATAATCTAATACTTTATTAGCAAAAGCCTGTCCTTTTTTAGTTGTAATATCTTCTAAATCAGCATAAAAATTTCTAATACATTCATTCATTCCATTTATACCTATTGTATTAAAATGATTTTTCCAATATTCACCAAAGTGATTATACACATCTTGTAAATAATACTTAGAATATGGATACAACCCATCACAAGTATTTTTTTCTATCACTTTTCGCTTTATTTCTAATACGGATTTAGCAATGTCCATCATTTGATCTAGATGACGGTAAAATGTTTCTTCATCATCTGCTAGATAACCTATACGAGGTAGATTTATCGTAACAACACCAATACTTCCAGTTAAAGGATTAGCACCAAATAATCCCCCACCTCTTTTTCTTAAGACACGATTATCAAGTCTTAAACGACAACACATACTTCTAGCATCTTCTGGTGACATATCAGAATTAATGAAATTAGAAAAATAAGGGATCCCATATTTACTCGTCATTTCCATAATTAAATCAACGACTTCATCATTCCAATCGATATTATTGTCAATATTATAGGTTGGAATTGGGAAAGTAAATATTCTACCAGAAGCATCGCCTTCTGTCATCACTTCACAAAAAGCCTTATTAATGAGGTCCATCTCATGTCTAAACTCACCATAGGTGGTATTTTCTAAATATTTTCCTCCTATAATAACTGGCTTATCTTTTAAGATAGATGAAGGTGATAAATCCATGGTTAGATTTACAAAAGGTGTTTGAAACCCTACCCTTGTAGGAACATTTAAATTAAAAATAAATTCTTGCATCGCTTGTTTAACTTGCTGATAAGATAGTTTATCAAAGCGAATAAAAGGAGCTAAATAGGTATCAAAAGATGATACTGCTTGAGCACCAGCAGCCTCTCCTTGTAAGGTGTAAAAGAAATTAACTAATTGACCTAATACTGTTCTAAAATGCTTTGGAGGACTACTTTGAACTTTATTTTTAACCCCGGTAAAACCATGTAATAACAACTGTTCTAAATCCCATCCACAACAATAGGTCGATAATAACCCTAAATCATGAATATGTATATCACCATTTAAGTGTGCTTTTCTTTGTTGTTCTGTTAAAATATGATTTAACCAAAAATCCTTTGTGACTTCTGAGACGATATGGTTATTTAAACCTTGTAAAGAATAATCCATATTTGAATTTTCATATACTTTCCAATCTTCTTTAGAGATATATTCACCGACTATTTTTGTGACATTAACATAGGTACTTTTATTTTTACGCATGTTTTCATGTTGATAGCGATAACGAATATAGTTTCTAACAACATCTTTAAGACCTAAATCCATTAGTGCATCTTCAACACAGTTTTGAATCGTTTCTAGTTCAAGGATATCAGAAGAATTTGATTTCTTAAGTTTAATTAAAACAATTTGCGTAGCAATTTGACTATATTCTTCTACTTCCTCTTTATTTAAATTTAGATGCGTTGCATCTATGGCTTTCATAATCGCCAATGTAATTTTTGATTGATCAAAGGGTTGAATGGTTCCTGATCTTTTTCTTACAGATTGAAACATAAAAAAAACCTCCAAAATATAATTTCTGGAGGATAGAAAATACGATTAAACTCATGATACCTAACCTAGTATCATTCAATATTCCCATCCCCAGGAGAAACTAAATCAAACTATTTGGTAGGTCTTCTGGCTCACGGATTATCCTACTAAGATACCTTCCCGTATCATCTACAGTGGTTGTTATCTTTTCGTACTCGTTTACAGTTGCTGGGACAGCTCAGGATTTTAACCTGCTTCCCTATTAAGTCTTTATGACGCCAAAACAGTTTTTTTAATTTATATTAATTGTATTACATTTAACCACAAAATACAATCTTAAACAACACAATATTTCTTATTCATTTTTATAAATTTCTAAACTGTATATATAGTTGTTGATTTTTATAAAATGATTGTTCAATTAAACGTCCTCTTAATATTCTTGGTAAATATACAAGACGCTCAAATGACCCTACTTCTATCGTTAACACTTCATCGTTTTTGCTTATTTGAAAGGCATCATTATCAAAACCTGGAATATTAATCGCTAAAATATATTTCCCATTTTCTTTATATATCTTTTGTATATCATCTTTATAAAGAACATGTGAAAGGTCAGTATCATTAAATACTTCATTTAAAATTTGATTTAGTTGCTTAATTCCTTGTATTTCACAATCCATCAATTTAATTTGATAAATTGGAAGTGGATTAAAACTAGATTGTATTTCTATAATATTTTGTTCTTGGCTTTTATACCACTTTGAAAAAAATCCTGTTTCCAATTCTTTAGGAAGTATTTTATTGATTATAATACTATCTATATTAAAACCTAACATATTTAAATAAGTAAAAGCACGTCTTGCATCATATATACCCATTTTATCTGGTGTTAATACGATTCTAAATGAAGTCATTGATTGATTTAAAATGATTTCTTGTAAATCTATAAATTCCTTCATAAGATATTCACTACTATGCATTACCTGTTCATTCGGTACCTCAAAACCAAACGATACAATTTTAGATAGTGGTCTAACCATTTTTAATAAATAGCGTTCGTTTCGAAATAACTTCTTTATCCACCACTCTAGTAATTCAGGGTAACTTAGTAAACGTAACACTTCTCCCATAAGCTCACAATCAACAATTATTACATCATATAAATTAGATGATAGATATTTTTTTATTTCTAATAAATAGAGTATTTGATTAATTCCCGGAATAATTGGGATTTCATCTGTAGCGATACCCTTTAATTTTTCCCATTTCATAAGTCTTCTTAACCAATTATGAATAATATCCCAATCTTTATTTTTATTATCTATTTCTAATGCCCATAGATTTTCTTTTACCTGAGTAGGTTTATTATAAATTGGAAAACCAAATACCTGTGATAAACTGTGATTAGTATCCGTACTAATGAGTAATGTTTTTAACTTAAGTGATGATAAATGAACTGATGCTATACTAGCAACACTCGTTTTCCCTACACCATCTTTTCCTGTATAAAATATTAATCGCATATTTAAAACTCCTTAGAAACCATTTCTATATTTAATTATCATTTACGATACCCAGATAACTATACGTCATTATATAAATAACAATAAACTAATTGCCATTACAATTTGTCCTGCGACTAAACCATAGATAGATAAATGCGTTTCTCCATATTCTCTCGCTGATGGTAGTAATTCATCTAATGAGATAAATACCATAATACCAGCGACTCCAGCAAATAAAATACCAAATACAGTATCTGATAAGAATGGATATAAAATTAAATAACCAATGATAGCACCGACTGGTTCTGATATGCCTGATAGAAATGAATAGATAAATGCTTTTCTTTTATTCCCTGTCGCATAATAAATTGGGACAAATATTGAAATACCTTCTGGGATATTATGTAGCGCAATGGCAACAGTGATTGGAATCGCTATAGAAGGATTTTCTAATGCTGATAAAAAAGTGGCAATCCCTTCAGGAAAATTATGAATTCCAATCGCTAATGCGGTAAATAAACCCATTCGTAAAAGTTTAGAATGACGGGCTTTCTCAGTATCTTGTTCATCCAAATCTTCCAACTTAGATAATTCATGAGGATTTTCAGCAGATGGAATTAATTTATCAATAATAGCGATAAATGCCATCCCACCAAAAAAGGATATAACTGTAATCCAAGAACCTAATCTTTCTCCTAAATCCATAACTAAGGCATCTTGTGCTTCAAAAAAGATTTCAACAAAAGAAACATATATCATAACCCCTGCAGAAAATCCTAAACTTACAGCTAAAAATTTGGTGTTCGTTTTTTTAGCGAATAAAGCTAATAAACTCCCAATACCTGTTGATAATCCAGCAATTAGTGTAAGTCCAAAAGCAATTAAAACGGTTTGATTGATCATATGCCAACCCTCCTCCATTAATTTTATTAACCCTATTTTATACTTTTTAAACTAAATTATCAAATAGTATAAAAATATCTATCAAATGGATAATTTTATTAGTCATTACGACTTACATTCCAGTAAATTGAATCCAATGCTATATAAAAAAACCACCTTAAAAAGGTGGTTTACCGACAAATTGCCAAATTTGTCATAACTGAATATATATCTACCGATAGGTTGCCAAACCTATCATAACTGTAATTATATTCTAATATATAATATGAAATGTGTCAATAGATTATTCTTTTTTCTGTAAATATTGTACTTTTCCTTCAAGAGATTTAATTCTATTTTCATATGCTATTATAATTGAGGTTAAACCAACTGCATTTAATAATTTCTTATTAATTTCATCTATTTCAGAAGTTAATGTAGCGATATTTTTACTGACTAATCTTTCTTTTCCTACTGTTTTTATTTGACCCAAATCTACTGTTCCAGTTAATTGTTTATGAATACTATTTTCTGTATAATAATATGTTCCTGAAATAGGAACTTGAATATCAGGAATAGTTAAATTACTATTTGATATTATAGCTACAACAGTTACAGGAGATTTAATATTATATGAATCTGACTGAACTATAACACATGGTCTAATCTAATTTTCTTCACTCCCTACATTTTCACCTAAATCAACAAAGAAAACTTCACCTCTTTTTACAATCCACTTTTTTTGATGAACTCTTTTAGAATGTAAGTACATTTTCCGAACATTCCACTGTATTAATCTTTGTGCTTTCTTTAATTGAATTGTCATAAATCTTTCCCCTTTATATTATATTAGATATATTAATCAATATAATTTAAGTTATTATACATGATATTTATACAGAGATAGTAAAACATTTCATTCTATCACACCTTTATAGATAATAAGTTTATCTCCTATACAACTACAAATAAATCAATACTATCAAATTACTTATATATAAAATTTGAATTTAAGATCTAAGGTCCTAGTTTCAGTAATTTAAATCTTATACTAAGTTTTTATCCACTAACTACATACTGTTCATTGTTCTATACGCAAACGACAAAAGAAATTCAACATTATGTTGATAAATGATATTAAATTTAAGTGTAAGTTAATTCAATCAACTAATGTAATTTAAATCAAAAATTCAATGAAAAATAAGTAGGGATACTAAATTTTATTTACAGAAAGATGTAAAAACGAAACAAGAAACTAGGAAATAGATATCATTGTATGTGCCAAGCCCTATAAGACAGATATAATTACTGAAAATTTATAAATACTACAATAACAAACCGTATAGGTAAGTAGCTTCAATTGAAGTTTTATATAAAAAAAACAGGCAATTGACATCATTAATTGCCTGTTATTGTATAAGGTAATAATCTAGACTTATATATGTTTTTCAAACTGCATAACTTAGAATAGATATAAATAATGGCTTATTCTTATTTTAATAGTTCGACACACCCTACCTTTGTTGTGCCGTCATTTCCAAGTTGATACATATTTCGAGTTACGTATCCAAGTTGCTACCATTGTCATACCCATGTTGATACAATTTTAATGGTATTTTTAGTAGTTGAACACACCCTACCATTGTTGTGTCGTCATTACCATGTTTATGCTTAAAACTTTTATTATCTATATTGCTGTAATATGATACTTAATTGCCTAACTATTAATGATAAGATACTTATATAAATGATAAGATAGATATGTACAGAAGTGATCACTTTAAAATGTACAGTTAATATAGTATAATTTCATAGTTAATCAATGGGAGGACAACTTATGATACTAAACTATGAAATAGATACTAATATAGAAATACAGAAATTAAATGATTTGAAGGTATTAAAGAATTTAATGGAAACAACAAACTTAAAGGTAAATAAAAGTCGATTAGCAAGAGAGTTAAATGTTGATAGAAGAACGATAAGTAAGTACATTAATGGTTATGAGAAGTCTAAAAATAGAAAACGATCAAGTATAGTAGATGATTATTACTACTTAATTAAAGATTTACTCAATGATAAAATAAAAGTTTTTGAATATAAAAAAGTGCTTTGGCAGTATCTTAGTGATAATTATGGACTAAAATGTGCTGAATCATCATTTAGGCGATATATAAGTAAAACACCAGAATTTCAAGAGTACTTTGATCAAAAGAAAAAAGTGCTATCAAAGCACCTTCAGTTATACGTTATGAAACAGATAAAGGTCAACAAGCACAGCTAGATTGGAAAGAATCAATGAATTTCGTGCTTGATACAGGAGAAGTCATCACAATCAATATATTCGTTTTATTACTGAGTTACTCAAGGTTTAGAGTTTATAGATTATCATTAACTAAATCTCAAGACATACTGTTTAACTTCATAGACGAAGCATTTCAAGCATTTGGTGGTGTACCTCATGAAATACTAACTGATAATATGAAAACAGTAATGGATGTACCAAGAACTGAATATTCAAAAGGAAAAGTAAATAATAAATTTCAACAATTCGCTAATGATTATGGATTTGAAGTTAAACCCTGTATCGCAGGCAGACCAAATACAAAAGCAAAGGTTGAATCCCCTATGAAAATTCTAGATGAATTAAAAGCATATAGTGGTGATTTAAATTATGAACAATTAGTGAAAAAGGTACAAGAAATAAACAACAGAGAAAACAGTAGGTTACATAGAGCTTATGATATGATTCCACTATTTGGCCTACAAAATGAAAAAGATTTCTTACAGTCCCCTCCACGAGACACGATAAGAAATCTATACTTGATTAAAACCATAACAGCGAAAGTAAACTCATCATCAATGATTAGTTATAAGGGTAATCAATATTCAGTACCACCTAAATATATGAACCGTACACTTCAACTGCAGGTATATGATAATCAAATTCACATATATTCTAACACAAATTTGGTGACAATACACTCGTTAAGTAGTAAAAAGTTGAATTATTTAGAGGAGCACTATATACAGATTGCCAGAATGACTCTATCTTTTGATGATGAAGATATTCAAAAATTCGCAAAAGAAAATCTTAATAAGATAGGAGAACGTTATAAATAATGACAACAGCACACGAGCAATTAATCGCAAATTTAGAATATTTAAAATTAAAAGAAATGAAAAATCATTTAGACGATACTATTAACTTTATTAATAAAAATAATCTATCTTTCGTTGATGGGCTTATTAAATTAACAACATATGAAATTGATTATAAAGAGGCTAGTATGATCAAAGCTATGGTTAAAGTAGGGGCATTCCCCCATTACAAAGAATTGAAGGATTTTGACTTCTCTTTCCAAGAAAATATAAACAAAGAACAAATATTAGATTTTGAGAGTCATAGATTCATCCATCAATGCGAGAACATCGTTTTTATGGGAACGAGTGGTGTTGGTAAAACCCACTTATCTACATCAATAGGTATATCCGCTGCGAAGAAGCGTATATCAACTTACTTTATAAAATGTCATGATTTGATAGCCCAGTTAAAGAAAGCTAAGTTAGAAAATCGCTTAAACGATAGACTCAAGCATTTTACCAAGTACAAATTATTGATTATTGATGAACTAGGCTATTTACCTATCGACAAAGAAGATTCTAAATTGTTCTTTCAGCTAATAGATAGACGATATGAAAAACGAAGTACGATAATTACAACCAACATTAACTTTTCTAATTGGGATGATATTTTTAAAGACCCTGTAATAGCTAACGCTATCCTTGATCGAGTTCTTCATCATGCTCATGTAGTTAACATTACAGGTAAATCTTATCGACTTAAAAATTACTTTATCGAAGAAAATTAAAAATGTACATTATTAAATGATCAAAAATGTACATTCTTATCTTGACATTTATATACTTATTCTGTAATCTAAGGAATTGAAACTATGCATATGATCCATAAGGACAAACTAATACATTTAGTGTAGCTGATAAAATCAAATTGATTAATCAGCTTTTTTCTGTTGTGTAACTTACTTCAGTCAAAGGTACTTTTATATCTATTTTTTGAAATTACATTTTTATATTATTTTTATGCAACAGAACCCAAGATATTAAGTTACATTCCCATGTTGCTACTATTGTCATACCCATGTTGATACATATTTTTATATTAAATAATCATGTTGATGCTAATGTAATACTGAAATTGACTCAATTTTAATAATTCTTATACAAAAGCAGGGAATATTTATTATGTTGCTGTAACCAACATTGCTGCTATCTCAAATCTCTTGTTTCCACAAACAAGATGTGTTTGGACTATCGTGTTGCTACTGTTACGCGAAAATAGAGTTTTTGCGTAATAGTAGACCCCCATCAGATGAGGAAGTAGTTCTGAAATGGGAAATAAACTTTTACGCAATTAAATAATTAGGTGTAAATTCCTTTTAGTAAACTCCGTTAATATTTTAATATGTTTTAAAAATAATTTGTATGAGTAGTAACCAATTTTGTGTAATTCACTATAATTTTCGTTTAGTTCGTCTTCAAATTTACTTATATAAACCATTGAATCATTAACCATTAAACTCTCATATGAAATTGACAAGATAGTTTTAAGTTCTGAATTTCTAATTTTAAAATTAATATAGTTTTCACGAATATCATATTCAATTTCAATTATTGAATAATTACATACAAACCTATAAACATCCATAATGCTTGAAATATTTTCATATGTAAAATTAAAGTTATATTCTTTAAGAAAACTAAACTCTTTTAATATAATTTGTTTCCTATCCATATAGTACTCCTTCAATATGTAAAAATAACATTGGAGATAACTTTTTTACCACATCTTAATATAATTTGCATAATTTCTAACCATTCTAAGTTCCATTGAGTAATATCTTCCAGCTTGAGCAGCACCGGAAAGCCCATTATCATATATGTTTGCATTAAGTTTCATCATGTTATTTATCCACGCTTTATTATGTAAATAACTTATATCATCTGCCATATCTTTACCCAAAACTTTCTTAATTCCATTATGTATTTTGGAATTTAACCCTTTATACGTACTAGTCTCAGATACTATAGCTGCTCTCCTTACCTTGTTCATATTCCGCCCAATTGTAACTCCTTGCCTTGCTTGATTAACTACCTTTACTGCGCTTACGGCAGATGATCCTAATGCAAATATTCCACCCCACATGAATCCATCGCTAGCTCCATTAACAAGGCCTTCTTTAAGTCCTTCTTCTCCTCCGGTTGCATACCCGATTGCCCCTTCAATGGCTGCACCTGACAGTGTTGAAACAGCAACTCCAATTAATAGTGGTGCAGCAGCTCCACCAGTAGCAACAGTTATTGCAACAGCTGCAGTCAAAGCAACTGCTCCTATAGCAATCTTTTGCCAATTGTTTAAGTGAGGCCAATAACCATTATCATCAACATTCATCACTGGATTATTCATACCATAAGAATATTAGTTAGCTCCTAATATTTCACCTTGAGTCACTGATAATATTGATGTATCATCCGCATTGATGAAGCGACCTATCTCAGAATTATAATAACAGCTATTCAGATAGTACCATCCTGTTTCGACATCCTTGTAAAAGAGACCCCAAACATAAGACTTATATCAATAAAATTTTGAAAGATCCAATATTGTTCATATAATTGGATCTTTCTTATTTTTAACTTCATATTTTAACTAAAAGATGACAATTAATTATCTATCCCTTTTTTGAACTTAGATTCAACAATAACAGTTGAACTAGTACAACATAGAAGATAAAATATTATCCATTTCTAATCTCTAAATTTATTCTTGTAAAATATAAGCTTTGTTAAAGAGTAATTTTCCTTGATCTAATTTTCTTAAAAAGTCTTTTTTTCTTATAGTA
Source organism: Mycoplasmatota bacterium (assembly GCA_018394295.1). NCBI lineage: Bacteria > Bacillati > Mycoplasmatota > Mycoplasmatota bacterium. The sequence continues at coordinate 410,970 of CP074573.1, read as the reverse complement.
CCACATATAATATTTTCTGGATTCCAGTCTAATCTAACTAAAAAACAAACTTGTTTTATTGGAGAGCAACTTAGATAAAAATCTAGTAATGAAGAAAGTAATTCCTTGTTCATATTACATAAAGATATATAATACTTAAATTTTGTTTTTTTACTAGGTTCAATATTAAAAAAACCATGTTCATAATCATATTCTTTCAATTCATCGAGTGGATATATAAAATACCAGATCCCTTGTAATGCGGTTAATAATTTCCAATGATCTCCATAAAAACTTTTTTCAGTATTTTTTAAATCCAAAACATCAATACCAACTTTTGAGTTGTTAAACATTTGCTTTTCATTTTGCCTTAAACATATAATATTTAAATCTGATATAACCATTTTTTTAAACCTCTATTTATAAATTTGACTTATTATATCATATATATTAAGCCCTGTGTCTTGAAACCCTCTTCCATTTGCTCCTTGGTAAGCTATATCTCCTGATTTATTTAATGCAATATCTGGATTTCTTCCTACTAAATATTCTTTTGGTTTAACTTGATTTAGTATATTTGGTTTAACCTGTGTGTGAAAGTCATTTTCCGAAATATTATATTTTTTTGCAATTTTTTCTGGTGAATATCTCTTAGATTTTCCTGGTGTACAAGTATTATGTACAAGTACACCTAATTCACTAACATAATATGTATGAAAATCTTCAACTTCAAAGTTATATACAGTGACAGGATTTTCTAATATTTCATGTTTTACAAACTCAATTACAACAATTTCCCCAGATAAAAGAACTAGTTTATCTCCTGCTCTAAGTTCTACGGCAGCTGTCCAACCTTTTTCAGGTACATAGAAAGGATGCTCATTAGTTGTTGTTATTTGCTCACCTTTTACTTTAATATGAACTAATTCCGTTGTTTGATTTCTAAATAATCTTACTACTTGTTTTAATCCTTTTTCGCCAGTTTCAGGACTTTCTGCATAAACTAAATCACCAACTTCGATGTCTTCAATTGGTTTATCACCATCAACTGTTTTAATAAGTGTACCTTCAACAAAACAATTCCCAGTTTCCATACTTCCAGCAGTTATTATTCCAGCAGCTAATATATATAATCCTGCTTTTACATCATTATAAGTATCTTCATCACCTCCAAAAATACCTTCTTTTATAACATTTGTACCAGTCACTACTTCACCAGCATCACTCACTCCTGCTGCTGCAATTCCACCAGCCACAACATAAGCACCTATTATTGTTGCAGTTGATGCTGCAGCTGCAACCGTAGCTGAAGCTCCTAACGATGACGCTATTATTCCTACTGCACAAGCTGCTGTTCCTGCTGATGCAACAACTGCTGCTGTTACTACTGCTGCTACAACTACTATAGCTGCTACTTTAGCTGCTTTCTTCACCCAACTAGGCCAACATCCACTCGGATCAACCATCATAACCGGGTTATTCTTCCCATATGCATACATATTATGCCCTAATATATCACCTGTTTCACCAATTAACCCATCAGCATTTAGGAAGAACTGGCCAGTTCATTATAATTATATCTTGTATGTAGTTTTATATTTGTCGAATTATGTCGATTTTTGTAGTTTATTGTCAAAAAATACCAGGAAACCTTTTTGTTCTGTTTGGAATATGTAACTTATATAATTCAAGCAACAATTCAAAGTGAAATAAAATTGAAAAGGCTGGATTCAAGAATCCAGCACAGTAAATATAATATTTAATAACATTTTTTAAATAATCATTGATACATCAAGAGGATAAACAATATAATCTTTGAATTCAGATTTTTTAATCCACCTGTTCTATAATCCAAGGATTGAAACTATCCATTTAATCCATAAAGGACAGGCCAATACATAGCTGATGAAATCAACTTGATTAATCAGCTTTTTTCTGCTGAATAACTTACTTAAATCAAAGATAATTTTAAATCTACTTTTTTAATTTATAAATTAATTTTCAGCAGAACAACTTATAAATTGATATCAGTTTCCTTTAAAATATTAAGTTTTAGCCTACTATTACACATTACTTTTATACTATAGTGAATATTATGTGTAAAATTAAAATAATGTTAGTGATAGTCATAAACCATATCACAAACCAAAATAATTTGTAAATTATTTTTCTTAAAATACAATGTTAATTTAATAAAAAAATACATTAATTTGAAAACAAGACAAAAAACAAACCCAGCCACTAGTATAATCCATCAAAAAAATTCTTCCCTTTAAAATATTCCAAGTAAATTATACTGTTTCCAATGAAGATTATCAATGGATTTAGAAACTAGGCCTCTTATATATTAATCTAATCCTAGACTAGTATATATCTCATCAACTGCTTTTAAATGGTAGTTGGTATTAAAACAATCATCAATTTCATCTAAGGTAAGTAGTTTTGTGATTTTATTATCTTCTTTTAATATTTCTAAAAATGCATGATTGTTGTGATAAGCTATCATTGCCTTACTTTGGACTAAATCATATGCTTCTTCTCGTGTTAATCCTTTTTCAATGAGCTTTAACAAAACCTGTTGTGAAAAAATAACTCCATTAGTTAATTCAATATTTTTTAACATCTTATCTTCATAAACAACTAAATTTTTAATAATTTTAGTAAATCGATTTAACATATAATCAAGTAATATCGTAGCATCAGGAATAATAATCCGTTCAGCTGAAGAATGAGATATATCTCGTTCATGCCATAATGGAACATTTTCATAACTTGTTAAAGCATAGCCATGCATTACTCTAGCACAACCAACGATATTTTCTGAACCAATTGGGTTACGTTTATGAGGCATGGCAGATGAACCTTTTTGGTTCTTATTAAAAAATTCCTCGACTTCTTTTACTTCCGTTCGTTGTAAATGTCTTATTTCTACTGCCATTTTTTCTAAAGATGATGCGATTAATCCTAAAACATTTAAATAGAAAGCATGGCGATCACGCTGTAACACTTGCGTTGAAATTTTACTTGCCTCTATGCCTAATTTCTCACAAACATACTGTTGAACAAAGGGGGGAATATTCGCAAATGTTCCAACAGCTCCAGACATTTTCCCTACTTCAATATCACTACATGCTTGCTCAAAACGAGTAAAATTACGATTCATTTCCTCATACCACAAAGCAAGTTTTAACCCAAACGTGGTTAATTCTGCATGAATCCCATGTGTTCTTCCCATTTGCACTGTATGTTTATATTGAATCGCTTTTTCTTTTAATACCTTAATAAATGTTTCTAAGTCTTTTCTTAAAATATCATTAGCTTGCTTAATTTGATAACCATACGCGGTATCAACAACATCAGTTGAGGTAAGTCCATAATGAACCCATTTTTTTTCATTACCAAGTGACTCACTTACTGCTCTAGTAAATGCGATGACATCATGTCTTGTATCTTGTTCAATCTCACTTATTCTTTTCATTTCAAATTTAGCTTTATCCCACAAAACTAACACATCTTCTTTTGGAATATGTCCTAATTGTGACCAAGCTTCACAAGCTAACAATTCTACCTTTAACCATGTTTTAAATTTATTTTCATCACTCCAGATATTCTTCATTTCATCTCTTGCATAACGATTAATCATTTGTGCCTCCTATTAATTTAAAACCAATATCCTTACGATAAAAAAGATTCTTACAATTAATTTTTTTTATTTCTTGATAAACAATAGTTTGTGCTTTTGTAACTGATTTATCTTTTCCGACGACAAATAACACACGACCACCATTTGTGACGATTTTACCATCAATTTCTTTTGTTCCCATGTGAAACACCGTGACATTTTCTAATGATTCTAGCCCTTTTATTTCATAACCAACTTCATATTTTTGAGGATAACCGATAGATGAAAGTACCACACCAATGGTTTGTTCTTCATCCCAATTTAGTGTAATGTCTTTTTGATCTAATAAATCATTTATTAAGACAAATAAATCATTTTTTAACCGTGGTAATACAACTTCTGTTTCAGGGTCACCAAAGCGAGCATTAAATTCAATCACTTTAGGACCTGTTTTAGTTAATATTAAGCCACCATACAATACCCCTTCAAAACTACGATTTTCTTCTACTAATGCTTTAGCACAGGGAATCATAATAGTATTGATTGCTTCATCAATTACCTTTTGCGATATTTGTGGAACAGGAGAATAAGCGCCCATTCCTCCTGTATTAGGTCCTAAATCACCCTCAAATGCTTTTTTATGATCTTGTGCTAGGACCATAGGATATACTTTATCACCACTTACAAAAGCCATTAATGAAAATTCTTCTCCCTCTAAAAAATCCTCAATTATAACTTTTTTACAACCAAATTTATGTTGTTTCAGTGTTTCATTTAAGGCAGTAACTGCTTCTTCTTTATTATGTACAATTATAACGCCTTTACCCGATGCTAGATTATCCACCTTAATAACAATCGGATAACCTTTTTTTTCTATATAATTTAAAGCCTCATCATAATCAGATAAAGTCTCATACGCTGCTGTTGGAATCCCATATTTTTTCATTAACTGTTTAGAAAAATCTTTTGATGTTTCTATTAATGCTGCCTCTTTTGTAGGCCCAAATATTCTTAAACTCGCTTTATTAAACGCATTAACAATCCCTTTTTCTAATGCTTGTTCAGGTCCTACAATCGTTAGATCAATTTGATTTGTTTTCGCAAACAAAACTAGTTGATCAACATCAGTCACTTTGATATCAACACATTTACTAACATCACTCATTCCACAATTACCAGGGGCTACAAAAATTTCTGATACCTGGTCACTTTGTGATAACTTCCATGCAAGGGCATGTTCTCTCCCACCACTACCAATAATTAATACTTTCATATCCTCACCTACTAATGTTTAAAATGTCGCATTTGTGTAAATACCATTGCGATATTATGCTTATCACAAGCATCAATTGATTCTTGATCTCTAATAGAACCTCCTGGTTGAATAATGGCAGTAACACCAGCCTTCGCAGCTACTTCAACCGTATCACTCATTGGAAAGAAGGCATCTGATGCTAGCACTGACCCAAGTGCTTTTTCTTTAGCTTGTTCAATTGCGATATTAGCTGCCCCAACACGATTCATTTGACCAGCACCAACCCCAATTGTCATATTATCTTTTACTAAAACAATCGCATTTGATTTTACATGCTTAACAATCTTATTACCAAATAATAAGGATTCCAGTTCTTTTTCAGTTGGTTTACGCTTTGTTGGAACCGTTAATTCATCGCTTAATAATAATGAATCCTGTTCTTGAACTAATAAGCCACCATTGATTGATACATACTGCATTTCACTTGATTTCTTTTCATTCATATTAACTTCTAATAAACGTAAATTTTTCTTTTGTTTTAATACTTCTAAAGCTTCATCTGTGAAACCTGGCGCAATTATAATCTCAAGGAAAATTTTAACTAACTCTAACGCTACCTCTTTATTTATGACTTGATTTGTGGCAACAATTCCTCCAAAGATACTCACCGAATCTCCTTCATATGCTTTTAAGAATGCCTGATGAACATCTTTACCAACACCAACACCACATGGGTTTAAATGTTTAAGTGCAACAACGACAACTTCATCAAATTCTTTCACGATTTGTAGGGCTGCATTAGCATCTTGTAAATTATTATAAGATAAAGCTTTCCCGTGAAGTTGTTTCGCATTTGTTAGGGTATATGCATTTTCATTTGCTGCATAAAAGGCTGCTTTTTGATGTGGATTTTCTCCATATCGAAGGTTTTGTTTTAAATCATAAGTTAAAGTTAATTGTTCAGGAAATTCTAGACCTTCTTTATTTGTTAAATAGTCAGCGACTACTGCATCATAACTAGCTGTATGACGGAAAACCTTACTTGCAAGCGCAAAACGCGTTTGAAGAGATGTATTATTTTGTGTTTTAATTTCATTTAGAACTAGATCATAATCACTATTATCCACAACAACTGTCACATAAGGATAATTTTTAGCGGCTGCACGTAACATTGATGGTCCACCGATATCAATATTTTCAATCGCATCTTCTAATGTGCAATTATCATTTGAGATTGTTTCTTTAAAAGGATATAAATTAACACAAACCAAATCAATATAATCAATGGCTTGTTCACTTACTTCTTTTTTATGAACATCATTATCTCTAATCGCTAAAATACCACCATGAATTTTCGGATGTAAGGTTTTAACTCTTCCATCTAATATTTCTTTAAACTGGGTATAATCTTCAATTTTAGTTACCGGAAGATTTGCCTCACATAATATTTTATAGGTACCGCCCGTTGAAATTATTTCATAATCATTTGATATTAATCCAGAAACAAATTCAACGATATTTGTTTTATCAGAAACACTAATCAATGCTTTTTTCATCTTTATTATCTCCTCTTAAGATTTCTTCTAATACTTTTTTATATAATAAATGTTCAATCTTATGAATTTTCTTTTCAACATCATCTATTGACATCTCATTATTTATAGATAAACTTTTTTGGGCAATAATTTTACCTCTATCCATCGCTTCATCAATATAATGAATCGTAACACCAGTTACTTTAACCCCATAGTTAATTGCTTGCTCAATTGCATGAAGTCCTGGGAAAGCAGGAAGTAAGGATGGATGAATATTAACTATTTTATTATCATATTCACTTAATAAAACATCCCCAATTAATCTCATATAACCTGCTAAAGCAATAAAATCTATTTCATATTCTTTTAAATACTTTAATATTTCTGTTTCATAACTTGCCTTATCTTTATAATCTTTGAAATTAACGACATAAAAAGGAATATTTAAGCGTTCAGCTCTTCTAAATGCATAAGCATCTTTTTGATCACATATTAATAACTTAACCTCATATACCTCATTTTTATATTTAGCGATGGCTTCAAAATTACTACCATTTCCGGAAGCAAATACCGCTAAACGTTTCATACTAGATTAACTCCTTCGCCTTTAATTACCTTCCCAATGACACACGCCTCTTCATTATTTTCCTTTAAAATACGTAGTGTTTCTTCTACATCATTTGGACTTACCATTAAGATAAACCCAATTCCCATATTAAATATCTGATACATTTCCCGCTTAGGAATCTCACCTAAGCGCTCAATTAAAGAAAAAATTTCTGGTGTTTTAAATGACTCACAATCAATTGTAACACCATATCCACTTTTAAGTCCTCTAATGATATTTTCATCAAAGCCACCACCGGTAATATGTGTCATTGAATGAACATCTATATTCTTTAATACCTCTAAAACAGGCTTAACATAAATTTTAGTAGGAGTTAATAAGGCCTCTCCAAGCGTTTGATTTAATTTTTCATCCTGTTGATTTAAATCTAAATGATGGTCTTTTAATAAGATTTTTCTTACTAATGAATACCCGTTTGAGTGAATCCCACTTGAGGTTAACCCAATGAGTACATCACCGACTTCACATTTTTCTCCTGTAATCATCTTGCTTTTTTCCACAACTCCAACGGTAAAACCAGCTAAATCATAATGATCTTTTTCATACACATCAGGCATCTCTGCTGTTTCGCCACCAATTAAAGCACAACCTGCTTTAAGACACCCATTACTTACTCCTTTTACAATCGAGGCAATTTTCTCAGGTTCATTCTTACCTACCGCCACATAATCTAAGAAAAATAATGGTTTAGCCCCTTGGGTTAATACATCATTCACACACATTGCCACTAAATCCTCACCAATGGTATCATGTTTATCTAACATAATGGCTAGGAGTAATTTAGTTCCTACCCCATCTGTCCCTGATACTAAAACAGGTTCTTTTATATTCAATTTTGATAAATCAAATAAGCCTCCAAAGCCACCAATACTTCCCATTGTACCAAGGCATTTTGTCTTATCCACATCATTTTTTATTCGCTTTACCACTTCATAGCCTTTATGAATATCAACACCAGAATTCTTATAAACTTCACTCATAAGTCATACTCCTTCTAAAATTTATTCCACATTCGCATCTTCTAGTCTTTCATATAAATGGGTTGGATAATCACCGTTAAAGCATGCTTTACATAATCCCTTTTTACCCACTGCATTTAATAAACCTTCTATTGATAGAAACGAAAGTGAATCCGCATTAATTAATTGTGCTATCTCTTCAGTTTTTTTCTGTGCACATATTAGCTCTTGATAGGTTGAAAAGTCTACGCCATAAAAACAAGGATATTTAATCTCAGGAGAAGCAATTCTAACATGAACTTCTTTAGCACCTGCTTGTCGTAACATATTAACTATCTTTTTGCTTGTTGTTCCCCGTACAATTGAATCATCAATTAGAACCACTCGTTTATCTTTTACGATTGAACGAACAGCACTTAGTTTCATCTTCACCCCTTGATCACGAAGGGCTTGTGATGCTTCAATGAATGTTCTCCCCACATATTTATTTTTAATTATCCCCATCTCAAAAGGAATCCGTGTTGCTTCTGAATAACCGATGGCAGCACTCATTCCTGAATCAGGTACACCAATGACGATATCAGCTAAAACAGGGTTTTCTTTCGCTAATTCAATTCCACATCTTTTTCTAGCGGTATGAACATTTACATTTAATATATCACTATCCGGTCTTGAAAAATAAATATACTCCATCGCACACATATGCGTTTCATTGTTTAATGAATAAAACTGAGATTCCATTCCAGAATCACTTATTTTAATGACTTCTCCTGGTTGTACATCTCTAATATAGGTGGCTCCTATCGTTTCAAAGGCACAGGTCTCACTAGCAACCACATAGCCATCACCAATTTTTCCAATGGATAGTGGTCTTAATCCAAGTTTATCTAAAGCAATATATAATTCATTTTCTAAAAGAACTAAGAAAGCAAATGCACCTTCTAAATATAGAAGTGATTCCTTCAACCTTTCCATAAAGGTTCCTTTTTGTCTCTTTAATAAATGTGCTAATACTTCTGTATCCGATGTTGTTTGGAAGATACTTCCTTCTTTTTCCAAATACCCTTTTAGATTTTTTGTATTAACTAAATTTCCATTATGACAAAGACCAAGTTGTCCTGTTTGTGAGTGAAACAAGAAAGGTTGTACATTTAATAAACCTCCTCCACCACTTGTTGAATAACGAACATGACCGATTGCATGAATGCCTTTAAGACGTTTAATATCTTCAGATTTATAGACATGGTTTACTAAACCTTCACCTTTAACTTGCGTTAAAACATTCCCATTACTTGATAAAATCCCTGTTCCTTCTTGTCCTCTGTGTTGTAATGTTTGTAAAGCATAATAAGTTAATTCACCAGCATTTTCATGATTGAAAATACCAAATACACCACATTCCTCGTTCATTTTATTTTCATAAAATAAATCAATTTCTGACATTTAACTCATTCCTTTTAAATCGATTTAATATCTCCTTATAAGCGCCCTCTACATTCCCTAAATCACGTCTAAAACGATCTTTATCTAATTTTTCATTTGTTTCCATATCCCATAATCTGCAGGTATCCGGTGATATTTCATCTGCAAGTATGATTTCACCTGCTTCATTTCGACCAAATTCAAGTTTAAAATCAACAATATTAATATTCATTTCTTTAAATATCATTTTTAAAATATGGTTAATTTTTAATGAAGTAATTCTAATAAAATTTAATTCTTGTTTAGTAGCTAGTTTTAAAGCGAGCGCATGGTCTTCATTGATTAGTGGATCACCAAAATAATCATTCTTATAACATAACTCATAGGTTTCATCATCAAGCACTGTTCCTTCTTTAATCCCTAATCGTTTTGCCATACTTCCCGCTACAATATTTCGTACAATCACTTCAAGTTTAATGATGTCAACTTTTTCACATAATTGTTCACGTTCATTTAATCTCTCTATAAGATGCGTTTTGATCCCATGATTTTCTAAAAGTTTATAAATAATCGATGAAATTTCATTATTTAAAATACCTTTGTTGTCAATAATTGATTTTTTAATTCCATTATAAGCTGTTGCATCATCCTTATAATGGATAATGACTTGATTAGGATTACATGTACAATAAACTTGCTTCGCCTTACCTTCATAAATTAAATTTTCTTTATTCATTTATATCCTCCATTATTTAAAATAACCTACACCATTTGTGAATATATCTTGAACCTTATCAATTGTCATATTTTTATACAATCCTTTGACCATTCGCTCAGAATGACCCATTTTACCTAATATTTTTCCACAAGGACTTGTGATTCCTTCAATCGCGTGATAAGACCCATTTGGATTAAACCTAGCATCCATCGTAGGTTGTCCTTTTAAATCAACATATTGTGTTGCGACTTGACCATTATTAAATAATTGTTTAATCATTTCATCACTTGCGACAAATTTTCCCTCACCATGAGACATCGCCACTTGATAAGTCTTATTAACAGACATATTCATAAGCCAAGGTGATTTATTTGAAGTAATTTTTGTGTTTACTATTTTCGCTACATGTCGATTAATATCATTTTTAGTAAGAGTTGGGGAATCAGAGGAAACAACACCAATTTTCCCGTAAGGTAATAAACCTGATTTAATTAGTGCTTGAAAACCATTACATATACCTAGTATTAATCCATCTTTATCTAAGAAACGTTCAATGGCTTCTTTAACCATTTCATTATTTAAAACTGTTGTGATAAACTTACCAGAACCATCAGGTTCATCCCCAGCACTAAACCCACCAGAAAACATTAAAATTTGTGATTGGTTAATATGCTTTACCATCTCAGTTAGAGAAGTATGAATCATTTCTTGATTTAGATTTTTAAATACAAATGTTTCTGCAAGAGCCCCTGCCCTTTGAAAAGCACGCCCTGTTTCATATTCACAGTTTGTCCCTGGGAATACTGGAATAAAAACCTTTGGTTTAGCTTGTGATTTACTTTTTTTGATGATAGGAGAATTGAACACACTATTTTCAACGTCTTTATTATTACTTTGTTTAACCCTTGGATATATCCCATCATAAGTACTCTGATTTACTTGAATCGCTTCATCAATTGAGATTAAGTTTTGGTTAATTTGAATCTCAGCATCTGTTGTTTTTCCAAGATAAATCGCCTGACAATCAGTTAATTCTTCTGTACTTTCAACCACAATTGACCCATATTTTGGTTTAAATAGATCCATATCAGCTATTACATCAACCCCAATTTTATTCCCAAAACTCATTTTCGCTAGTGCTTCTGCTAAACCACCCATTTTTATGGAACAAGCAGATACAATCTTTTTCATTTTTATTCCTTGATAAATATATTTATAATTTGTTTTTAACTCATCAATCATTGGCAATTGATTATTATCCTGCTCATAGTCAAATAAATAAATATAATGATTTGGTGCCCTAAACTCTTGTGAGATGATTTGGTCTACCTCTTCAACTGAAACCGCAAATGATATTAAGGTTGGTGGTACATGTAATTCATTAAAACTACCACTCATACTGTCTTTCCCACCAATACTTGGTAAAGAGAATGCATCTTGTGTATAAAACGCTCCAAGAAGAGCAAGAAAAGGTTGTGACCAGTTTCTAGGGTCAGTTCCTAATTTTTTAAAATATTCTTGAAAAGAAAAACGAATTTTACGATAATCCCCACCAACTGCGACCACTTTCGCAATCGACTCAATCACTGCATAAACTGCGCCATGAAAAGGTGATTGACTTGAAATAAAAGGATTAAATCCATAACTCATAATACTACAGGTCGTGGTCTCTCCATTTAATACTGGTATTTTTTGAACGGAGGCATCTGATTCTGTCAATTGATATTTTCCCCCAAATGGTAGAAGAATGGTTGTTGCCCCGATTGTAGAATCAAACATTTCAACCAAGCCTTTTTGACTAGCAATGTTATCTTGTTTTAAATTATTTAAAAATTGTTCTTTAAAAGAACCCTTCTGTTTTATATCAAAAATGTTTTTATCCTTCATTTCAGGAATGATTACATCAACTTCATTTCTTACCCCATTTGTATTTAAGAAATCACGACTAATATTTACAACTGTTTTCTCATGATATTTCATCACTAAATAATTTGAGTTGGTCACTTTAGCTACAACGGTTGCTTCAAGGTTCTCTTCATTTGCATATTCAATAAATGATTTAACATCCTGTTCACTAACGACAACAGCCATTCGCTCTTGTGACTCTGATATCGCAATCTCTAACGGATTTAATCCCTTATATTTAAGGATCACTTGATCAAGATAGATTTCAACCCCAGGTGCTAACTCTCCTATTGCAACAGCAACTCCTCCTGCCCCAAAATCATTACTCTTCTTAATTAACTGAGTTACTTCTTTCTTTCTAAACAATCTTTGAATTTTACGCTCAGTTGGTGCATTACCTTTTTGAACTTCTTGTGAAGCAGATTGAATTGAGGTTTCATCATGTTTTTGACTTGACCCAGTTGCGCCCCCTATGCCATCACGTCCTGTTCTTCCGCCTAATAAAATAATACAGTCGCCACTAACTGGTTTATCTCTACGAACATTTTCTAAAGGCGCAGCCCCAACAACAGCGCCAACTTCCATTCGCTTAGCTTTATACCCCTCATGATATATTTCTCGTACAAAAGTCGTTGCTAACCCAATTTGATTACCATAGGAACTATACCCTAATGCCGAATTTTTTGAAATCAACTTTTGTGGTAATTTCCCTTCGATTGTATTATCAACCGGCTCTAAAATATTCCCTGCCCCTGTTATTCGCATTGCTTGATAAACATAGGCACGTCCAGAAAGTGGGTCTCTAATTGCACCACCTATACAGGTTGAAGCCCCTCCAAATGGTTCAATTTCAGTTGGATGATTGTGGGTTTCATTTTTAAACATCAACAACCATTTTTCCATCTTTCCATTAACATTTACATCAACATAAAGACTACAAGCATTATTTTCATCTGAAACTTCTAAATCATTTAACTTTCCAATTTTTTTTAATTGTTTTCCATAAATCGTTGCTAAGTCCATTAATGTGATAGGTTTTTTTTCTTCATTTATATTTTTCTTTGTTTTTATATAGTCATTAAATACTTCTTCAATAAAATAACCCATATCATTTTTAGGAAAGGTGACTTTATTAATAATCGTTTCAAAAGTTGTATGGCGACAATGGTCTGACCAATAGGTGTCTATCACAGCAAGTTCAACTTCGGTTGGATTTCTTCTTTCAACATCCTTGAAATAACTTTGAATAAACGCTAAATCTTTTATAGACATCGCTAGCTTTTTATTTTCATAAAATAAACTTAATTCATCAAACGTATAATTAATAAACTGATCATAACTATTTATGTCTTTAACTTCAATATTTTCATCTAAATACAAAGGAATTAGTAAATCTTTTTCTCTTTTTTCTATAGGGTTAATTAGATATTTCTTAATTTTATTTAAATCTACATCTTCATAAAATAAAATGAGCGTTCCTGTTTTCACAATAACTTCTTGATTGGAAATTAATAATTTAATACATTGTTCCGCTGAATCTTGACGTAAATCATATTGACCTGGTAAATATTCTAGCGCAAGATATTGTTTTGGTAATTTAATCTCATGATATACTTGATCAGTAACTTTTTCTGATAAAACCTGATTTTGAATAATCACTAGTTCATCTTTAGTCACATGAAAAATATCATAAATATTTAATAGACGGATATCTTTTAAATTGAGGTGTAAATTTTCGTTTAAATCAATTAACAGTGCTTCTTTTTCAGTCTGAAAATCACTTTTTTTCTCAACATAAACACGAAATTCTCCCATTTTATTCTCCTTATCCAAAGATTTCTTTTACTTGGTTTATTATTTTTTCTTGATTCGTTCCGATAAAAGTTACATGACCCATTTTCCGATTTGTTTTTACACCGGTTTTGCCGTATAAATGAACCTTACAATTAGCTATTTGTAGTAACTCAGTCACTTTCTCTAAATCTTTACCTAATAGATTAACCATCACTGCTTTTTGAACTAACTCAGTGCTTCCTAATTTCAACCCACAAATCGCTCTAATATGTTCTTCAAATTGGGACGTAAAACAAGCTTCGATTGAATAATGACCTGAATTATGGACACGTGGCGCAATCTCATTGATTAAAATTTCATCATTTTCTAAGACAAACATTTCAATCGCAACTGTCCCATAAAAATCAAAGGTCTTCATAAAGTTAATCGCTATTTCTTTTGCTTTTTTCTCAACAATAGCACTTACTCTAGCCGGTACAATCGTTTTAGACAATATATTATTAACATGAATGTTTTCTGAAATTGGGAAGACCTTGATTTCTCCATTTGTTGACCGGGTCACTATCGCAGATATTTCTCCTTTAAAATTCATGTATTTTTCTAATACACAGGAATTTGTAAGCAGAGTATACGCTTTATCTAAATCACTCTTATTTTTTAAAACAACTTGTCCTTTTCCATCATAACCACCGGTTGCTGTCTTTAGAACACAAGGGTATTTTAAAATCTCTATTTTTTCTTTAAGTTGTTCTTGATTACTAACAATTTCAAAATCAACGGTTTTAAATCCTTTCTCATTCAAAATCGTTTTTTCAATTACTCGATTTTGTGAGATTTCAAGAAGTCTATACCCTTGAGGAATATACGCACATTTTTCTAGATTACATATAGCTTTCACTGGGATATTCTCAAATTCATAAGTAATTACATCAGTTTTTTCAGCTAATTGTTTAAGTGCTGAAGGATCATCATAGGAAGCATTGATTTCTAAATCAGCAACCTGTGCGCAAGGTCCATTTTTAGTTGGTTCTAATACTGCGATTTTATAACCCATTTGTTTGGCCGCAATAGCAAGCATCCTTCCTAATTGACCACCACCAATAATCCCAATGGTACTCCCTGGTAAAATAACTTTACTCATCTAAGTCACTTTCCTTTAATACTTTTTCTCTCATTTCATTTTTATATAAGGTTAATTTTTCACTAAGTGAATCATCTGTTATACTTAGGATTTCAACAGCCAATAGTCCTGCATTAACTGCGCCATGTTCTCCAATCGCAACAGTAGCAACAGGAACTCCTCTAGGCATTTGTACAATGGATAGAAGTGAATCTATTCCATTCAACGTTTTAGATTGAATTGGTACACCAATGACAGGGACGGTTGTTAGAGATGCTAACATACCTGGTAAATGCGCAGCGCCACCAGCACCGGCAATAATAACTTTAATTCCTCTTTCTAATGCACTTTTAGCGTAATCAAAGAGTAACTCAGGTGTTCGATGAGCTGAGATAATTTTCATTTCATATTTAACACCAAATTGATTTAATATTTCTTTTGTCTTAACCATTGTTGGTAAATCAGAAGAACTACCCATTACAATTCCTATCATGTTTTCCTCCTAAAATAAAAATAGCGTAAACCTACAAGAAGTTTACGCATCAATGCTTAAAAAACTTCTCTCATAGTCTGCTTATTTGTGGTATGCAGGTAGAAACTTTCGGACCATATTTCCGATATTATATGAGAAAAAATATGAATAAGTAAATTTAATTAGAATTTTAATAGTTTAACTACTAAACCTAATCTCCTTTCATTTAGACGATAAAGCTCTTTTAAAACAAAAAAAGCATTCAATCGAATGCTCTAACTTACAAAAATGACAAAAAAGTCATAATCGTAGTCCTAAAATTTACGGTTTTAGGGTAGAGACTTTCGATCCTTATCATCGATGATATACGAGTACTCTCTTATTTTACCTAATAATCTTATCATTTTCAATATGATAGCGCTAATTAATTATAATTTCCAGTTATTTATATCATAGAGTAATTATTATCAGGCATGATGTCCACCATTGATATTATGGAGCATCCGTTTGGTCTTCTTTTAATACTTCAAAATGATTAGATTGGTTAACCTTTTCATTGAAAGAACTTCGCCTTATTAATGATAATCAATAGCATCTAATTTCTTATCAAGAAACTTTAATTTTTCACCAATCAATCCTAAAGATCAATATAAGCAATAACTGAATTTAATTTTCCAGAAGTAGCTTGTTATAATATAAAAATAGACAATATTTATAATTAATCAAATTATATATATGGTAAGAAAAAAGGATGTAAATAACCATCGATTAATTTACATCCTTTTCAACATATTATTTTAATTCTCTTTCAACAATTGATTCTAGTATTTTAGCTGCTTCAATAATTATATTCTTACATCCAATTTCGTCATTTCTATACTCTTTTTTTAATGGAGCACAGTCAATATGTCCCATTTTAGCTTCATAAGTTGTTAATAATTCTTTAGTTAAAGAACGTAGACGGGTTTTACTGTCTTCATCAGTACCAGGAAATAGTTTACTTAAGACCATTACACCTGCTGTTAAAGCGCCACAACTATTTTCAATTGCCATACCGCCACCAAAACCACCAGCTAAACTAAGTGCATCATCACTTAACCCTAATTGAAATGCTTCATTTGATGCAAATAAAATTTTCTGTGCACAATTTAATTTCTGTTCATTTCCATAACCATTTTGAAGTAATTCAACTAACATATTATCTCTCCTTTTATTTATTATAATTTGATTATAAACGAATAATTAGTTTTTTTCTATCAAAAATCTCTTTTATTTACCAATTTTCGCTAAAAAATGACATGTTTTTAATTGTTTAGTCAATCTATAATAAAAAAACTAAATCTCAGATTGTAGATTTAGTCTTCATTGGTTCTATATTATTTAGTATGAGTAATCACTCCCACCATTTTTATTTGTTACTAAAAATCCATAAAAGATCATAAATGTATCGAATCTATAGTTATCTATTGAATAAGCATATTTATCTTTTAACAGACCACTTTTTACTAAAGAAATATAACATGCATAAAGCATAATAAATATAATAAATATTTTAACTGACAAAGATGAAGGATTTTGATAATAGAATATTACTGCGATAAATAAGTAAGGCAATGTGAAAAGTAATCGAAATTTAGGATGCTTATTCAACATTTATATCCTCCAATCATAAAACGTATGTACCCACTTTATAATCACCAAGTAATCGACTTGAATTGCACAAAAGTAAGAGCCTGACCAAAGCCAACTCAAGGTTAATGAGGTTAGATTATTGTTTATTATCTAGCTTTGATTTTTTTTCATAAAAGACTTGTAAAGTTTGTTCATTCTTTTATGTTCTTTTAAAAAAATCAAAAAAATAATAAATATTAAAATTAAAATGAATGATACCATTATGCAAATGAATATGAAGTCATTCTTCATTATTGCAGAATATAACAATATTAAAAATAATATAAATCCAATACTAGCTATTGATACATACTTTTTTACAAAATTAAAATACTGTTTTCTAAAATCAAAGGGATTTGGCAAGTACTCGATATTTGCTTGATCATCAGAATTTACTATAAACGTTGGCTTTATCCATGTATCAGAAGACTCGTTGTAATAGGATTTCTTGTATTTTACAATTATTTTCGTATCATTAACCAATTTAGTAGTTATTTCTGCCCTTATACAATAAGGATTAATACGATTCCACCAATTTGAATCAGTGTTCAGAAGTAAAATGTGAAAAACCCCTTGGATAACAGAAGTAAAAAAAAGAGGAAAAATCTAAATATAGAAAACTTATTTGATGCTTTCTTTTGATAAAAATATATTTGATATTCACCATTTTTTTCTAAAGTTACAGTTTCTAAGGGATTATCAATATTCAATAGCTCCTCATGATTATTAATTCTAAAGTATAAATCAACATCCTCTGGTACATTAGCAAAAATTTGTAAAATCATATAATATCACCTCTTTTAGTATTGTTTTCTTAACATGTCTCAATTTTGCCATAAAGTTTATAGTCTGTTAACCCATAACTCCATTTGAGTTATTCAATATGCTTAACAACAAATTACCTCAAGCATCATATTCATAAGTTGATTTCATTCTACAAATCTATTACTTATTTCAATTATATCCTCAAAGTTATTTCTTGTGTAGAAATAATCATTTTTGTTATACCTAAATCCATTATGTTCCATAGTAATAAATAAGAGTATTCGTCCCATTTTACTTTATCCCCATCTAAATAGTATTTTGTTTTAATTTAATCATAATAAAAAAAGATTACCAACTTAAGTTAGTAACCTAATTATACTAAAGACCCTTTTTATATTATTTCTTAATAGAATCACTATTTTTATTTTTTATTATTTTCTTATACATTTGTGCATAATTACTCTTTGGTTTTTCTTTTAAGGCTTTTACAATATCCTGATCTTGTTTTAGAATTTTTTCTACTGTGTTGGCTGTCATAGGTTTGTCCTCCTTATTGTTATCACTCATAAAAACACCTCTATATTAGTATACCAAGTGATAAATTATTTATTTATATTATCTAAAAGGAATTTCAGAATTAACAACCTTAAAATTTAGTTTATTATGCGTCTTATATTCTTCAAATCCTTTTACAACTAAATCAGAATTATTTCTTGGTCCAACAACTATTTTTTCTATATTATCTAATGTTATTGGAATCTTTATATAAGGAATGTAGCTGTCTTTTCCACATCTAAAATTAACTTTTTGATGATATAACGCTTCATCTAATGCAAATACAAATCTATATTCTTCTTCGCTAGAAAAATAGTTAATCTTTACAAGTAATCTTCTTAATAGTGTTATTTCAATGAGTATACGCGTCATTACCGATTCTCTAATAAAGTTCGCCTTTTTCTTATGTAAGTCTAATGCTTTCCTAAAATCTTTAAGTAAAATACGCTTTATTTCTTTTAAATCATATAATACTTCACCAGAATAAAAGGTTGAATATAGCTCTTTCTTTGAGTTTGTATTAATAAAATACAATAGATCATAATCTTCTTGATTTTGATTATTGAAAGTATCTGTTAGTTTTTTATTGTCTAATAAAAGATTAACACCATTAAAATCAGTGTAATTTCCCCATAAAGGGAGAGAATCTTGGTTTTTAGAAAACGATAAAACAAAATAGTATTTGTTTTTATAATTCTCAATAAGATTCTTTTCATCTTCATTTAGTTTATTGTAAGGCAGTTCTCCATGAAAATAAGAAATAATTCTTATTATAATATCAATTGAGTTTATTATAAATCGTTTTTCAATATCATCAAATAATTCTTGTAGACTAAAATCATCACGTAATTCTGATAAAACATTCTTGATATATTTAAATTCAGATTTATCATTTAAGAAATCGTATCTTGTGACCCATAATTCTTTGTGTTCCAAAATATTAAAAGAATTCCCAATACTCGTATAATGACTTAGAAAATCAATATCATGATTATTATTTTGACCTACTATATTAGAAGCTGTTTTTTCACATAAAAATGTAAAATCATCAAAACTAAAGTCCTTAATATTATCATCTGTAATAAATTCATTTTCTTTTGAAATAGTTAAGAGATATAGATTAATTTTCCTTAATAAATCATCTAATATTTCATTTTTTTCTTCTTTTTGAATTTCTTTTTTTAAATTTAATAATTCATTTTCAATCTGATCATTTTTCTCAAAATATTCTTTAAGAAAAATTACATAATAGTATGAAAATAAGTATTCACTACTATAACTATCTCTATCTGATTGATTTAATTTTTTATAAATAGATAAACATGCTTTCGCATTTTCATATACTATTTCATATTCTTCAAGATTTAAACAAATTAAATTAACGATATATTTTTTATAAAATTCTTCTAACAAACTACTTGTTTCTAAACCATTTATTTCTTCTAAGTAATCATTTGCATCATTTAAGTTCTCTGTATACTCACAAAAGAGGTTATTTATTAAAAAATGAAAATCACGATTTCCCACATCCATATGTTTTCTCCCCTTTTAACTATACTTCCCTTATTTACTTTTATTATATAATAAAAGCAAATAAATATCCATATATTTAAATTTTTTAATAATTATAACAAACAACATAATATGTCATATTTTTACAATCATTAGTGATTAATAAAAAAATGATACTGTGGTTTACAGTATCACTGTTTTTACTTAGTACTTATTCTAATATATACTATCTCTTCCAGATCCAAAACCTATATCTAATATTTTCCCAGTATTAGGAATATATTTTTCATAAAATTGGTATTGTTCCAAAAATCACTTTTTCCAAAAAATCAATTTGATTTTATTCATGTAATAAAAACTTTCTTACATATTTTCTATCTAACCAGAAACACTGCTTTGTCATCCATCTACCATCTGGTAGTTCATCAGCATTAGGATTACCTTTTTCATATGATGATACACTAGTATGCGGACGCACATGACATATACCATTAAATTTTATACCTGGCAGGTTGTTATATATCATCCCATTTTTATTCACTAATTTAACACCCTCTTGAATTATCCTAACCGTTTCAAGCCATGTATCCTTAATCTGTCCATCTAAAACCTCGATTGGCATATTCCAAAATAGTGCTTTTTTGAATATTAAATCACCCTTACAATTTTTTTGTGTTACGAAAATTAAGAATTTAGTTTCGTAAAACATTGTTCTTAATGTTGATTCTTCCCATTCTTCCTTTACCAAATCTTTAAATTTAAAACCTGGAAACGACATACTTTGTTCTATATGACCATCTTTTTCCAATCTCACTGTTTTAATCTTTATATTTGCTTTTTCTATTTCTTCAGTTTTGGATATATTATTTACACCCAGTATTTTACTAGCAATCATGTAAACATACTGTTTCGGATTACCTTTAATATTAAATTGTTGCTTTAAATCATCAATTCTTTTATTGTAATATTTACTATATTTACCTAAAATGTATTGTTCTAGTGATATATATTGAATATCTTTATAATCTTTAATTATTTTTTCAGATGTATTACTTCCAAAAGCATATTTATTTAATACTGATGTCATATAAGATTGTTTCAGACTATAGGCTCTTTGTTTTGCTAAGATATTGGAATTTGGTTGTTGTCGTAAACTATTTTTATTGGCACCTTTAGTACACGCACCTAAATAAAGGGTGTCTCCTTCTGAAATTGTATGGGCTAGTCCATTTTTTATTTTCTCGTTAATTTCTTCCCAATCTCTTTTAATTATAATTAGATCTTCTTCAGGATATTGAAATAATAGTACCTTTCTTATTTCATATTCTTCTTTTGAGACATCTTTTAGCCATTCATAAAAAACTAATAGAATTTTATTGCTTTTAGTCCAAAATGAACTTTCATCAAAGGACTTCTCTACTTCGTCCATATAATTAATAATATTTAAAACTAAACGTTCCTTAGCAGATTTTGTACCATTTTTATTAGTTTTGTAAGGGGTAACTTTTAATTCTAATCCAGCTTCAAAAAAATCTGCTTCTGATCGAGAATTAACTTTATACCCAAAATACTCCTCTTCAATAAATTGTCCTAATCCACCTTTTGTATTATTAAAAAGAACTGGATTTGATCCAACATCTTTAAATTTTTTTCCTTCAAGGCTTTTGGCATAACTAAATATAGACTGAATATCATTCTTATCATATAACAATTTTACCACCCCTAAAATATAATTATTTTCCTTGATCTTAAACAAGATTTATAGTATAATAACATGTAACAATAGTATACAATATATGATTATTTTTGACAAATATTGGAGGAGTATCAATGGAAAGAACTATGATAGAGTTATTTGCTGGAGTAGGTGGATTTAGACTTGGTCTTGAAAAAAATGGATGGAAAACCCTTTGGGCAAATCAATGGGAACCAGCTACAAAAGCTCAACATGCTTATGAAGTATATATATCAAATTTTGGTCATGAAAATGTTATTAATGAAGACATAAATAAAGTAGATAAATCTTTAATTCCAGATCATACATTACTTGTAGGAGGATTTCCATGTCAAGATTACTCCGTTGCAAGAACAAAAGCTGAAGGAATACAAGGTAAAAAGGGTGTCTTATGGTGGAATATTGCAAAAATACTTGAAGTTAAAAAACCTAAATTCGTTTTACTTGAAAATGTAGATAGATTAATTAAATCTCCATCTAAACAACGGGGAAGAGATTTTGGGATTATGCTTAGAACATTTTATGATTTAGGCTACTCTTTAGAATGGAGAGTAATAAATGCTGCAGAATATGGTTTTCCTCAAAGAAGACGTAGAGTTTTTATGTTTGCATCACTCAATTCAACTAATTATTATAAAAAAATAGCTACATCAGAACGTAAAGAGATTATTGTGGAAACAGGTTTCTTTAATAATCAATTTAAATTAAACTCATCCTATAACTCAAAAAAGAAACCTATACAATTTGATATTTCATATTATAAGGATTTAGTAGATGTATCAGATAATTTTAAATCACAATTTTATAATTCAGGTATTATGATTAGTGGAAAAGTTGTAACAATTGATACAAAACCCGTTGAGAGGGAGATAACTCCATTAAGGGATATTTTAGAGACAGAAGTTGATAATAAATACTTTATTGATAAAGATTCCAATAAACTTGAACGTTTTAAGTTTATGAAAGGTGCAAAAAAAGAGAAAAGAGTAGACGCTAATGGCTTTGAATATTTCTATTCAGAGGGTGGTATGTCATTCCCTGATAAAGTAGATTTACCTGCAAGAACAATATTAACTAGCGAAGCATCTGTTAATAGAAGTACCCACGTTATTAAAGATATAAAAAACGGTAAATTACGTTTATTAACTCCAATTGAATGTGAAAGGTTAAATGGATTCCCTGACAATTGGACTAATCCATCTAAATGTGCAGTTAATATAACTGATAGAAAAAGGTTCTTCTTTATGGGAAATGCATTAGTTGTTGGTATAGTAAATAAATTATCTTTAACATTAAATGATATAATTGAAAATGAGAATAATGAGTAATAATCGATTAATCTATAGATAAAGAATTGTTTTAATGAAAGGTTAATTAACAAAATCCGCGAAAAAAAATCGCGGATTTTTATTCAAATTTCTTAACTTTAACACCATTTTTATCAACTATAAATAGTCGTTTATTACCTAACTCTATTAACTTTTCTTTTCTAATATTAACCATTAATGGATTTTCTACTTTTGTTCCAGACATAGTGAAGTGAAAATCCCTAATTCCATTATCATATTCATTTTTATACAAATATCTATTTCGGTCTAATTTCCTTTTACCATGTCTAATATCCTTAGTAAGTTCAATTAGATAATTAACATCATACCCATTATCAGACAAAAAATCAATTATCGTTTCCTTTGTTACTAATAATAACTCTAAATAATTAATATCTTCTTCGTTAATAACTGTATCTGATTTTATTTTTATACCACTTTCAACTAAGTCTTCAATCACATCTATCCAACCAAGCAAATAATAATCAGTATTGTTTTCAGATACTAACCATCCTGGTACAAGTCTATTAAACTGATATGAATCTAATTCAAAAGCAAACTTAGATAATTTTGTATTGTAATTAGTCGCGACTTTTTCGTCAATTGAAATAATATTACCAGATTGTTGTATTATTTTAACATCTATACCTTTTAGTTGTTCTTCCTTAGTATATACTCGTTTAATTTGCTCTATATTAGTACCAATTTCCTTAATCTTTGTATAAAAATATTTATCTAAATAATTAGAAATATTATGTTCACTAATATGGTCTCTATTTCTCAAATTTTTCATCAATAACTCCTATTATCAATTAGAAATATTTATTTATCATTATTATAAGCTATTGTTAATACATCTTTACCTAAATAATAATCTTCAATAAAATCCCAACGTAAATAATCATTATCTAATTCTTTTATAAATTTCTTAATTATTAAAGCAGAATTTTTATGTCTAGTTTTAACATTTTCCAATAATTCATTTCTATAGTTAGAATTAGGTTGAATTAATCTTTCTAATTTAAATGGTTCATTTATACGTATAAATATCTCTGGTTGATCTCCTCCTTTTATTTTAAAGTTAATTAAACCGAACATTTCTAAAAGGTATAAAAACCTTATCTCATTTTTATTTGATGATATATTAAAGTAAATTATTATTTCTTTATTATTACAATTATCTAATCGAGATTTAATAACATTATTGGTTAATAAATTTCTTAATAGAGTATTATATTTTCTATTCTTAATTTGATATTTTTCATAGTCTCTATTAAAAGATATTGATGTTCCAAAATTCATTTGTGTATTTGTGCTCATATTAACAAAAGGTATATATGAGTTTGCAATTGAATAGGATATTTCATTAGAATAACCTTTAGAAATTAAATTTTGTCTAAATTGCTCAATAGTGAACATTTTGCCTTTATCCTTAAAGTCATCTAATATAGAATTAACTTTTTCTAAATGATCTGATAGTATATTTTTTAATTTAGACACTTCATGAGTAAAAGATATTATTTCTAATCTGTACTTTTGACTGATTTTTTCTTTTAGAATAAATCCTTCTAGTTTTTCCTTTTCAGACAATAATAGATATTTAAATTTAGCAAAACTATATTCTGGATATTCATTAATCCAGCATTCTTTAGCATTAAATATGAATGTATCTCCCAAATCACTTACAAAACATTCTTGATTATATCTTCCTCTATATTCTTTGGAATTTTTTCTACCATCTGATACTCTTTTAAAATATCTACCATATTTACTATCCAACAAATCATTTTCATATTCTTTAATTATACTCAAAAATATTGTTGTAAATAGACTTCTTGGTCGTGAAATTACCATAGGAAAAATAGACCTATTTCGAGAATCTTTTTCTATTAAAAGTAATGTTGTTTTTAATTTCCTTTCAATATCTTCATCATCTATTTTATTATTCCTAATAAAAATTTGTGCAAAATCTTTAGGTGTAACCAAGAAATTGCGTTCACGTTTGTTAATTAAGTATAAATCATATAATCTTTTTAGTACAGCTTTTATTTGATAATCTTGTATTATACTCATTCCGAATAACTGATTTATATATTTAAAATCATTATCAAAGAAATTCATCATAACTTGACCTTGAATATTATAATCCCGAGCTAAACGTCCAAACTCCTGGACGTAATCATTTAAATTACCTGTTAATGCAAAATGATAAGCATTGGAAAAATCAGGAACATTTATACCCATTCCAAATGCCTTTGTACAAAGCATAATTAACTTGTTTCCTTTTTTAAAATCTTCTGCATTTAATTCTTTCTCTTCTTTTTTTAATTTTCCATGATATTTAGTCACTTTTCCTGGAAATTTCAATCTTAATTTATTATAATATTTTTCTACCTGAGTTGCGAACGGAAAATATATTAAAATTTTTTTATTTTCTTTATTTGAGATTTCGACTTTTTTTAACATATGAATTAATTTATTTTTTTCGTATTCTTCTCTTCCAAGTAAATGTTTATCTATATTATAATTAAATGAAATATTATTTCTTACAACTTTTCCTAAATAAGTACTTGTTCTTTTCATATTCAGACTCAAAGTTATTTCTTCATACATATCCTCTCGTCCATAGTAAACTGCAGTAGCAGTCAATGTACAAATTGGGAATTGATTTTGGTTCTTACGTATACTACTAATATAACTACCTAAATACCAATAATCTGGTCTAAAGTTTTTCCCCCAAGTAGTAACAATATGGGCTTCATCTATAATAAATAATCCTAATTCTCTATCTCCAATAATATTTTTGATATTGTAAGCTAATAAAGTTTCTGGTGCTAAATAAATTATATCAATCTCACCTTTTTTTATGCAATCAATTCTATCTTCCTTTTCAATTTGTGTTAATGATGAATTAATATATGTTGAATTATAAATCCCTTTATTTCTCATATCATCTAATTGATCTTGCATTAAAGCGATAAGTGGAGAAATAACAATTGTAACTTTATGATATTTTTCTGCTAAATATAATGCAGAAATTTGAAATAATACTGATTTTCCTGCCCCAGTTGGTGCTGTTATGAAAATATCTTTATAAGACTCATCACCTGAATATGCTCTTTCCGCTTGTTTGATAATATCCTCAATAATCATTCCTTGAGATATTTTTTTTGTTGTTTTATAGTTTTCATCATCGTCTGGATTATCATAAAAATCAAGTTCTCTAAAATTAAAATTTGATCCCCAATAATTTCTAAAAATATCCAGTATGTCTAATCTATATTTTATTTCATTAATTTTTTCTGTATCATCTACTACCATAATTTTTATATCGCTAAATATTTTCGGTAATTTTCTCACATATTTTTCATATACATTTCTTGCTTTCTTATCTTTAAAACTTATATATATTAGATTTGTGGATTTTGATAAAATTTTATCCATTAATATAAAGTAACTGTTTGTATCATTAGCTAATTCAATAAAATCTGTATAGATACTTGTCTTCTCTAATTTACTTTCATCAACTTGATCAATAATATATATTTTTTCCATATCAGAAAACATATCTTCTAAATTTGAAAACGCATAAAAATAAGAATTCTTATAATAGGTTATATCACTATAAATGTTACTAATTAATTTGTATTCATCTTCATTATTTATATCTCTATAGATATCTTTCTCTATATATTCTTCTAATAGAGTTCGATTATTAGATACAAATTCATTAGAAAAATAAAAATATTGATTTGGAGTTAAAGAATTGTTTATAATTCTAAATTTTTTTTGATTTTCTACCTTAGTAAACATATTAATACCAATATTATTAATTACTGAAGATAATTCTTCATATCGCATTATATATGTATTATTCTTGTCACTCATGGCTTTTAGTAAATTCATTACAATTTCATTACAATTATCGTTAATGTAATATAAATATTGTTTAAATTCATTTTTCTGAATATTAATTATAGGTATATAATATTTTTTTAAATTTTCAAAATCATCTTCTGAAAATCCTTTTAAAATATTGATTTTACCTTTAATAATCAATTTTTCCACTTTCATATCAATATTACCACCCTTTTCATTATTATACTTATATTATAAACTTTTAAGTATTTTTGTCAAATTTTGTATTAAATATTATAGTTATATATGATAAATATTAATCATAGTATAGAATTTCATTACTCCTAACAAAATAGACTTTCAGATAAAAAAAAGTTACTACATGTTTCTAAGTTAAATCCTTATACTTATTTCAGCTAATGTATATGATAACTGCAAATAGTTTTGTAATTATTCCATATTAATAACTTTTAGTATAACAAAAAAGGGGCTGTAAAAAATAAATAGCTCTCAATAAACAAAAAAGGAACTAAATTCTAGATTAATAAATCTGGAATGAAGTTCCTTTTTTTAGTATAATTTAAGTATGTCTGAAGTACTAAATTATACAAATAATTATACACTAAAACAACTAGTTTTACCACTGGAAATTCAAACAATTATTCCGTTTGATGATCCTATCTATACATTTGATGAGGTAATGAAGGGATGTAATTTAAAAAAGTACCTAATAACCGATAAAATAGAATCTAGAGGTCGCATCGGTTATAATTTAGTCACTTTGTTAGAGGTAACACTATTTGGTTTTATGTTAAAAGGTTACACATCTTTAAGAGAACTAGAGTCTTTATGTAAAACAGATATTAGATTTATGCATTTATTAAGAGACGAGAATAGTACTCCTACTCATATGACGTTCTCTAATTTTATTAATAATTACTTAAAATGTAGTATTGAAGAAATATTTTATGATATTAATGAATATATCTTTGACAAAGATAATGTAAATACTGATATTGTATACATAGATGGTTCTAAGTTTGAAGCGAATGCCAATAAATATACTTGGATATGGAAGAAAGCTTGTACAACGAATAGAGAAAAATTATATAGAAAGATAACTATTTTATTAGATGAAATAAACAGTACTTTTCTAAATTATGAAATGACTAGTTATTCTACTCGTGAAGAATATGAGATAGAATATTTCGAATCAATATTTTATGATTTCAAGAATAGATTTAAAATAGATCTATCTACATTTGTTCATGGGAAAGGGAAAAGAAAGAGTGATACTCAAAGGTATTATGAAAAATTAGAGCGGTATTTAAGTAAATTAAAAGAATATGCAGAACATATTCAAACATGTGGTGATAAACGAAATAGTTATTCAAAAACGGATAAAGATGCCACATTTATGCGAGTAAAAAGAGATTATATGGGAAATGATCAACTAATACCTGCTTATAATATACAATTAGGTATTTCAGATGAATATATAAGTGTCTGTGATGCATTTCAATATGCTTCAGATTCAGATTGTTTCAAACCTTTAATAGAAAGTTTCAAAACTCATTATTATAAATATCCCACCTATCCTGTTGGTGATGCTGGATATGGGAGCTATAATAATTACTTATATTGTAAAGAAAATGGTATAGAATTGTATCAAAAATTCTCTACTTATAAGAAGTCAACAGAAGATAAGAAATATATAAATAATCCTTTTAAACCTTTTAATTTTAAACAAGATGAGAACGGACAACTAGTCTGTCCTAATAATAAAAGATTTCATTTTTTAAAAACAAGACCTGTACGTGGGAATAAATATGGACGAACAGAAGAATTGTATCAGTGTGAAGATTGTACTGATTGTCCACTTAGGTCAGAATGTCATAGATCAAAAGGGAATAGAATTATCAAACTAAATGAGGAATTAACATCATTACACCAAGAGGTTATGAATAACTTAAAAAGTGAATTAGGAATTGAATTAAGAAAGAATAGATCTATTCAATCTGAAGGTACCTTTGGAGTAATAAAATACGACCGTTGGTACAAAAGAATAGTAAGAAGAGGTATGGATTCTGTAAGATTAGAATTATTATTAGTTTCTACTGGATATAACTTGTACAAATATCACAATAAGAAAAAAAGATTAATTCAATAAATGAAACAATTAAATATTGAAAATAGGGTTTTCATTGAAAATCCTTTTAAACATGCTCATAATGGGCATTTTTCTATATTTACCAATATTTTATAAAAAGAAAAAGGAGCTGTATTGATATTATACCTATATAGTAGACACGAAATAAAAAAGTGTTGGTTATGTAGGTATTTTATTTTATAATAGAGAAAGTTGAAGACGGGAGTAATAATAATGAGTAAAATAAGTATTAAAGAATATATTAAAGAACATCGTCAAGAATTGGAACAGAATCCTAATGTGCTTAAGGTAGGTAAGATACTTCAATATACCCCTAAATTTAAGATTAAGGCTGTAGAGATGAGAAAACAAGGATATCCAATGAGGGAAATATTCGAAATTATTAATGATAATATAAAGATAACCAATCTTGATTATGAGAAAGTTACCAATTTTGGTAATAACATAATCAATTAGGTTATCTTTTTTAGTATAATAGTTTCAGTTGAACTGAAGCGAGGTAAAAAAAGTGACTGAAATAAATGTACTAGGAATGTTAGATATATTGAGAACGTATGATATGAAACCAAATTATAGTGAATTAGCAAGAATCTATGGATTAGACCGACATACTATTAAAAAATATTATGAAGATGGAGGAAAGAAATTGATTACAAGAAAACGCGAAAGTGGATTTGATCAATATAAAGAAGAAATATCACATTTGATGAATAAATCTGGCGTAACAAAGAAAGCAGTTCATGAATATTTAAGAGATAAATATGAAAATATACCGGCATATTCAACCTTTAGACACTATACTCAAAATAATCATATTACCATACCTAAAAGCACCACTCCACATGTTAGATATGAAACCAGGCCAGGAGACCAACTACAAGTAGATTGGAAAGAAAGTATGAAACTAATAAGTAAGTACGGAGAAGTATTTGAGTTTAATGTATTAACTTCTACTCTAGGATTCTCAAGGTATCATAAATTCGTTTATTCAAAAACAAAAACGACAGAAGACTTCATCCGTTGTGTAATCGATACATTAAATCATCTAGGGGTATCCCTAAACATATTTTAACGGATAATATGTCAGCTGTCGTTAGCATCACAAATGGAACTAAAAAGAAACATTCTAAAATAAAACAATTTGAACGGGATTTTGGAATTTCGATAAGATTATGTAAGGCAAGGACTCCAGAAACAAAAGGTAAAGATGAGTCCGCTAACCGATTCTTGGCTTGGTTACGTCCTTATGATGGTGAATTTGAAGATGAAGAGGAACTGATCAATATATTGAACAAGATAAACAACAAGGTCAATCTAGAGAATAATCAAACCACCAATATACCACCGAGTGTCTTATTTGAAAAAGAAAAAGAATATCTAAATCCTTTACCTAACAAAATTCTGTTAGAATCCTACGTAGAAAACGTAGATATACAATCAGTGCCGCAAACACTGCTTGTAAATTATAAAGGAAATGGATATTCTGTACCCAGTAAGTTTATAAACAAAAGAGTTAAATTGATACCCATTGATGATAAACTCTATATCTATTATAACACTGATTTAATCATAATACATAATATATCCAACAAGAAATTTAATTATAATGAGAGCCATTATAAAGCTGCACTTGGTATCACCATTAAAAATGATAATTTAGATATTGATCAAATCGCAAAAGAAAATCTAGCATTATTAGATCAAATAACACGATAATAGTAGAAAGATGAGGAGTACGCGATGTTAAATAATTATAATAAATTATTAAATAACTTAGAAACCCTAAATTTAAACCTTTTTAGAGCCAATATCGACTCTTATTTGAATCTTATCGCAAAAGGCGAAAAGAATATAGTAGATTCGTTATATGAACTTACAGAGTATGAAATGAATTTTAAACGAGAACGTGCAATAACGTCATGTGTTAAAGTCGCTAATTTCCCCTTTCTTAAAACATTAGATGATTTTGATTTTGGGTTTCAACCATCTATAAATAAAGACGAAATATTAAATTTCAAATATTTAAAATTCATTGAGAATAATGAAAATATTCTTCTAATCGGATCTCCAGGGGTTGGTAAAACTCATTTAGCTACGTCAATAGGAATTGAAGCAGCTAAATCAAGAAAAAGTACTTATTTTATAAGTTGTAACGATATAATTTTACAACTTAAACGAGCACATTTAGAAAACAGATTAGAAACAAGATTAAAATTTTTCACCAAATACAGGGTATTAGTAATTGATGAAGTTGGATTTTTACCTCTTGATACAGAATCATCTAATTTATTATTTCAATTAATCGCTAGACGGTATGAAAAAAAGTCTACAATTATAACAACAAACAAACCACTCTCTAAATGGGGAGAAATATTTGGAGATAGTGTATTAGCTAACGCCATTCTAGATCGATTACTTCACCATTCTCATGTGATAAATATTGTCGGTAGATCATACAGAACTAAAGATAAAATAGAAAGTATTGAACCTAATAAAAAATGATTATGAGTAAATTACCATAATTGGTGAATCTATCATAATCAAAATTGGTGAAATTTATATTGACATTAACAGAAATAAATAAACTACCATTTAATAAAGATAAAAATGATATGTATGTACTAAAGTGGATAAAGCAATATGATGAACAAGGAAAAGAATCCTTCTATAAGAAAAATAGAGGTCGTAATAAAAATGGCAAATCAGGACGACCAAAGAAAGAAATAGAATTATCTAGTGATGAAAAAGTACTGATCCAAGAGAAATTAATAGAAGTCCTAAGAAAAGAAAATGAAGAATTAAAAAAAGAATACAGGCTAGGAAAGGAAGTGAAACAAAGCGGAAATGAGTTTAAAATTAAGCCTACTCAAGATATTTTCCGTTATATACATAAATTAAAAGATCAAGTTAAAATATCCATTGAGTTATTATGTAAATATTATGAAGTATCTCGATCAGGTTATTATAAGTGGGTTAAAACAATACCTAATAGACAAAAAAGAGAAGAACAGGATTACGCTGATTTTGTAGTTATAAAAAAAACATGGTTAAAACATAATAAGAAGCATGGATACTTAAGAATAAATATGGATTTAAAAAACGATGAAGGCATTGTCATGAATCCTAAGAAGATTTATAGACTAATGAAGAAATATGGAATACGAGCTGAAATACGTAAGGTAAACCCTTATTTAGGGATTATGCAGGCAAATAAGGAACACAATTATTTTGAAAACAAATTAGATAGACAGTTTGATGTTAAAGAGCCAGATACTGTATTTGTGACCGACATAACTTATTTAATCTATGGTAACCAAAGATATTATTTATCTGTCGTTAAAGAGCTTTGTACGAGAGAAATAGTGGCTTGGAAGCTATCTAGAGGATTAAGTTTAAATTTATCACTTGAAATAATTGATCAACTTGTTAAGAAATACGGAAAGAAAAAGTTGAAAAACACCATGATTCATTCAGACCAAGGTGTTCATTATACAAATCCGTCATATGTAAATAAATTGAAAGAATTAAATATAATACAATCTATGTCTAGAAGAGGTAATTGCCTTGATAACGCTAAAATGGAAACATTCTTTGGTCATTTCAAAGATGAATGTGATTATCAACAGGCTAAAGACTTTTATGAGTTATATAAAATTGTTGATAACTATATGAGATATTATAACTGTAAGAGATATCAATGGACATTAAATAAGATGGCCCCTACTCAATATAGAAACCATCTTAAAGCAGCTTAATGAAATTTTTACTTTTTTTGTTTCTGTCTACTTGACAGGTGTAAGTTCAGTATCGCTCCATAGTTTTAAAAAACTATTTTTTTACAGCCCCTTCACTAATCTAATATAAATGAATATCTCTATAAATTTTCCTTTATTTTAGAAGTATCTATATCAGTAACTTTATCTCCACCTTTCTCTTTTTTAATTTTAATGACAGATTGATCTTCTAAAAATTTATATAATCTTTTAAATGATTTAAACTGTGTGTTTTTCATTTTAATACTGTTATCCCGCTTATTAAATTGGTTATTTAAATAACCTAATTCATATTCTTTATCTGGGTCTAATGTATTAAATACTTTTAACATGGTTAAAACAGCTCTTCTATCAATTTCAGTTGTTACACCAAATAATTTTTGTTGTAACGGTGCTTTATCTTCTAATGTATATTCAGTAATTATTAATATATTATCTGTACTATTTTGGAATATATCTCTTTTCGCATCCTCTTCTCTTGTGACTAACCAAACATCTTTTCCATATTTTCTAAGTAAGTCCATAATAACAGAATAATCTGAATCATTTGTTAGAAAAACAAATAATGATATATCTGGTTGATCAATATAAAACTTTTCAAATGCATCTAATGAAATGATCAAATCAGCTCGATTTTTTTTATTTGCAATATGCGGTGTTTCTCTTATTTCATAATTTAATTCAGCTAGCTGACTTCTGTAATTTGTGATTGCTTGTGTTCTACCACATGCTATTTTAACAGCGAATACTGGTTTTGATTCCTCTTTAGAATACTGTAAACTGATATCATTCATTAATTCTTTAATATCAACATTTTTATTGATATTTTCTAAGTCTATGTAAATAGCGATTGATATTCTTTCCATCGTCTCTCTCCTAATCATATTTTTGTATTTTTCCCTTATTACCATTATAAAACAAATATCTTATTAAAACAAATTATTTTGATTATAAATAATGCTTGCATGTTGTTTTTCTTTATTACTAACATTACTTTACCCAATAACAAATAGTTTTAAACGAATACTTCACAAATCCATTTATAATTTGAATAGTCCTGTGTCTAATTAACTTTCAAACAATAAGATCTTTATATTTTATTGAATCTTAAAAAATGTCGATATTATGATCTGTAAAAGGTATATATCCCATTCAATTTTTATTAAATTATGTTGACATATAAAGAAAAACCCCTTAAGATAAATACTAGTTAAGGAATTTATTATGTTGATTTCTATTTTTATATTATTATTACTAAATATCTCAATAAAAATATTGTAATAAACAACAGAATAAATCTAAGTTGGGAGGGATTATTATTTTTAAAAACATTAAAACAGTAAAAAATAATTTAAAACATTATCGAAAGATAAAAAGAGAATCTTTATTTTCTGGAAAAAAAATATTGTCAATATTATATGAAACAATGAAAAGCACTAAAGTTACGATCCTATTAATTATCTTAACTATTTTTATCTTTTCCAGACCTATAAATAGAGCTCCAAAAAACTATGAAATATATTTTTATCAAGTATTAGCACTCGTATTATTATCAGTATTTATCATTCATTTTTTAATTACTTTTTATAAAAATATCTCTCAGGAATATTTTTATTATTTTGAACGAAGCTTCTTAGAGTTTAATCGTTTAATGAAAACAGTAATCACGTTTATTTTTATCATTATTGTTGTCATAATCGCAAATATACAAATTTTCTATATCAATCATTTCTTAACTCCAAGTCTTGAAACCTGTTCTTTTTATGATTGGTATGGTAATAAAATCTATCAACATCAAGATATTGGAACCTGTCCAAAACTTCTAAACATAACTACTAAAAAAGATAAAAATATTACTTTTGGTGTCATTAATGAAGAAGATAATCAAATTGTTTATATTGACCATAAATATTTCTATGAAAATAATCAATTATTAAAACGGCAAAAAACAACTTATGTATTAACTAAACAAGATATTAAATCTATCACTGATATAGATTTATCATTACTCCCAATACTAGAAAAAGACACGATTGAAAACATTTATAATGAAATCGAATTTTCATCAAACCATATTAATGAAGTCTTTAATGAAGATGGTATAAGGCAAATAAACAAAGAAAATAACCTTGTTGCTAATTTAATCGAAAATAAAGAAATTGTGGTAAAGAAAGACTCATCTGAATTATTTCGCTTACAAAAACATGATGATACTGAAAACCAATTTATTTTACATAACCTTTATTCCGTTCAAAAATGGCCAAATGATACGGTAAAAGAAACCTATTATAATAGGTTTTCACACGCAGATGAATTAGAAGTAAAATCCATTGAATATCAAACTTATATTAGCCCCATAAAGAAGGTTGTAACCTACTATAAAACACCAGTTATTACAAGTATGATTGTAGATAATACTTTTCATCGTTTTTCTATTAATTATAATACCGTTGAAACAAAAATTGCTTCAATCGATCATTATATCAATGAAAAACTATTATATAAAAATATCTTTACTTATACTGACTATGGTTACCTAGTTAAACATTATTCTTATGAACGTAATGTATGGGGAAGAATTTTAGATGCTGATGAACGTTCAAATATATCTTATTGTTATTGTTTAAATGATATCGTTCATACTAATGATTTTGATTATGAAAATGTAAGTGATAATCGTGTAAACTTTTATTGCTCAGCACCATTATTTTATACTGATAATCCATTATTTCTTAATTAAGAATAATTAAAGCCTTGCAAAGAAGCAGGGCTTTTAATTATTTTTATACAACCTTTGTGGTCCAGTTTTCTACATTCCATATATCAGTTACAAAACTTTCATAAAAATGAGGCTCATGACTTACAATTATAACCGTTCCATTAAATTCGCTAATTGCTTTTTTTAGTTCATCTTTAGCATCGACATCTAAATGATTGGTAGGTTCATCCAATATAAGTAAATTTAACTCTCGTAAAAGCAATTTACAAAGACGTACTTTCGCATTTTCTCCACCCGATAGTACTTTCATAGGACTTAAAATATTATCAGTTGTTAAACCACATTTAGCTAATTCTTGACGAACTTCATGATTGGTTAGTGATGGGTACAGATCCCATATTTCATCTAATGCTGTTTTGGCGTTATCTTTGTGATCTTCTTGTTCAAAATAACCATAGATAACATGATCTCCAAATACAACTGATCCTTCAATAGGTGGAATAATCCCAAGAATTGTCTTTAATAATGTGGACTTTCCTAATCCGTTCACACCACAAATCGCTATTTTTTTTCCTTTTAAATCATTCGCTTCAATTAAAACTCTACTTGGTGAATCATAACCTATCACTAAATCATTCGCTTCAATTAAAACTCTACTTGGTGTTCTTGCTTCTTTAAAGGAAAATATAGGCTTTGGTTTTTGACGTGGTTTCTCTATTATATCCATTTTAGCCAATTGTTTTGCACGACTATTTGCCATTCCTCTAGTAGCGACCCTTGCTTTATTTCTTGCGATAAAATCTTCTAAACGCTCAATTTCTTTTTGTTGACGATTATAATCCTTTTCTATTTGACGTTTCTTCAGTTCATATAAACGTAGAAATTCATCATAATTACCAACATAACGAGTTAATTCACAATTTTCAATATGATAAATAAGATTACAAACTTCATTTACAAAAGGAATATCATGTGAAACCAAAATAAACGCATTTTCATAATTTTTTAAATAGTTTTTTAACCACTCAATATGATTAACATCTAGATAGTTTGTTGGCTCATCTAATATTAAGATGGTTGGATTTTTAAGTAATAATTTTGTTAACAATACTTTTGTTCTTTGACCACCACTTAATTCATCTACAAGTGTCTGAAGACCAATTTCACTTAATCCTAAACCACGAGCTATGGTTTCTATTTTGGAATCGATTATATAAAATCCACTACTATCTAATATATTTTGAATTTCAGCAGCATCCTCTAAAGCCTTATCCATGTCATCTAATTCAGCCATCTTCTCATATAATTCAAACATTTCTTTTTCTAATTTATATAGATGATCAAAGGCTAAACGTAAATTATCCATTATCGTTGTCCCAGATTTTAAACTAGATTGTTGATCTAAATAACCAACACTAACTCGACTAGACCACTCAATCATACCTTCATCTGGTACTAAATTACCAATGATAATATTTAAAAATGTTGATTTTCCTTCTCCATTCGCACCAACTAAGGCAACATGCTCCCCCCTTAATAATCTAAAAGAAACATCTTCTAAAATTGATCGTGCTCCATATCCATGGGTTACATTTTTTACTGTTAAAACGCTCATACTTTTAACTCCTTATCTTTTTATACACCCTTAATATAATAAACAAAATTGAACTAACTGTAAATACATTTTTTTGAAAAGTGATATTCGTTGTAAACTAAGAAATTGTTATATGGCAATCTTACCTAATTTATTTATATTTTCAACACTAAACCAATAATTATCCGGGTAGTGTGATGTAGATCAAACCATAAAAATTAATTTGTTCTTAATCCAATTAAATCATCATCATTTGTTTTTTTGAATTAATAAAATAAACCATGTCATCTCCCTCAAAAGGCTGACTCCATGGTTTATTGTTAGATTTAGTGAATATTTTATTAGTAAAAAGTGAACGATAGCTAATCGTATCATCTGTTACATCAAACACTTTAACTTCACAAAAAGACGTTTCATTAAACAATTTTAAGTTAAATGAAACATCAATTGTAACTCATTAAGATTCTGAAATTGGATAAATAATACTAGCATAAGATTTCCACTCAGTTTTATAAAGGCTAACATAATCAGATGGAACATAGATTTTTAACTTATCTTTGTAAACACAAAGACCATCTATGGATGGTGGAGTCGTAGCAGTTAATATTATGCTTGTTAAATTTTTCGTACCTAAAAATGCTAGATCACGTATTGTTATTAATTGACTGTTTTTTTCAAATATTACCGTCGATAGACTTTCTACAAATGCAAATGTGCCATGATCTATTTTTATTACACTATTTGGAATTGTTATACTTTTTAAACTTGTTGCTATGGAAAATGAATAAAGACCTATTATTGTTACACTGTCAGGAATTACATAGGTGTCTTCTTTTTTACCTTCTGGATATTTAATAATTAATGTTTGATTTTTATTAAATAAAACTCCATCTTTAGAACTATATTGAGAGTTGTCAATATCAACATTTATGCTTGTTAAATTCTCGGCCATTGAAAATGCGTTATGTCCAATTCTTTCAACACTGTTTGGAATTGTTATACTTGTTAAACTTGTTGCTTCGCTAAATGCATAATCACCTATTGTTTTTACACTATTTGGTATTGTTATACTTGTTAAACTTGTTGCTTCATTAAATGCATAAGAACCTATTTTTGTTACGCTATTTGGTATTGTTATACTTGTTAAACTTGTTGCTTCATTAAATGCATAAGAACCTATTGAATCCACTATATAGCCTTTGTAATATTTAGGAATCACAATATTAGTGTCTGATCCGTTATATCCACTTACTGAAAATGAATAATTACCTGCTACAGTAAATTCAAAACCTTCAGTAGAAAATTCTATCCACTTTGCATATAATGTGATATTTTCTTTTGGTATTATTGTGAATGAATATTCTTGTGTTAAATCACTATCGCTGTACCATCCACCAAAATCATATCCTGCTTTAGTTGGGTCATCCGGTTTTGTTACTTGAGTATTATAATCTTGAGTGATTGAAGACACTTCTGTTCCACCGTTACTATTAAATGTTATAGTGTATTGATTGTCTGTTGAATCATTACACCCAACAATAATCGTGAATAAAAAACTAACAAAAATAATTACTAAAATTTTTCTCATAATAAATCTCCTCGTACAATACTATTAAATATATATTAACATAAAAAGCAGCGAATTCAATTATATTTAATGGTTTTTTTAATATACTTATAGACTGGAGAAAAAGTAAAAAATGTATTATATAATTTTTGGTAATAATATGTATTATAATTGTCCTTTTAACTCAGTGTGCCTTGAGATAATCACTTCAAATTCCAGAAGACAAAGGCACAACCCTGGGTTTATTCTGATTTATGTGACTATTGTATTTGATATTTATTAATTGCAATTTGTAACTTGGTTCATTACTGAGTTAGGTGAATAATCCTAAGATTTATTACTGAAAAGTGAATGATAGAGTAATTGTATCATCTGTTATATAAAGTACTTTAACTTCACAAAAAGACGTTTCATTATACATTTTTAAGTTGTAAGAATCACCAATTTGTAATAAATCACGATTTGATGCTGTTGATAATTGATTTGAAATACTGTTATTTCCATCTGCTTCTTCAATCTTAATTAACTTATGAACAGAGTCTGAATTATTATATTCTAAATACAAAGAGTATTCTGATAAATCATCATAATTTGTTGGAAGTTTAGCATCCACATGATACATTAACAATCCATTTTTAGTTAAATATTGATTTTCCTCATTTAGTCCAGTTGGGGTATAAAAACTCATGATAAAGTACTCATCAAAAATACTGTCAAATTGGTTTGAAACGATTATCGTATCTCCTGATGTATCAAATTTATCTATCGTAACAGTACATGATTTAGTAACAACAATTGGGTCAATCCAATCTAAAATTAACTTACTAAATGGATTATGGTCTCCACTATTTGAATCCATCATATCAGCACTCCCTAATCCCCCTTCATTAAGGTCCTCATTAGGTGTATAGTCATAATAATCTTCTAATCCTAATAAATGTCCTGTTTCATGAATAATCGTCCATGCATTTTCTGTATGCCCTTCATAGAAAAAATCCACACTAGAAAATACATAAGAATTAATCTCATAGTTATCCCAAGATACATAATCTGAATCTTCATAACCAGCCGTCGCAAAGTAGTAATATTGAATTGCCCAGAAAAATATATCCTCAGAATTGTAATCAATTGGCGCTGAATAAACTAAATGAATTCCATCAATATAGCCATCACCTTCAGAATCATAAATCGATAAATCAAGATTGGGATTATTTTGTAAATAATACCTAACTGATTCTTCAATTAATAAGTCAACGCCACTGGCATCTTCATTGGCTTGACTAGTATAGTTCTGATAATAATTATAGTTATATTGGGCTGTATAAGGCTTTAGAACATCACCTGATAAATTAAGTGTACCATATGAACTTTTATAATAATATGATTTCAAGGTTTCATAGCGGTCCCCATCACCGAAAAATCCATAATTAATTCTAGCTAGTTCATTATTTGTAAATTTATCATTTGGAAACTGTATTGGGATAACTAATAAATTCACATTTCCTTTAGATGGTAATAAATAGGACGTTTCTGATTCTCCATAATAATGATACATTTTATCAACTGCATCTTGCATTGATTCATCTACTTCTACTATTAACTGGTCTTTATCAACTTTTAAATCAATTGATTCATTTTTTAAAACGGTAATATTAATCTCTTTTGATAATTCATAATAAGAATCATTACCTAAATCAATAGAAGCATATACCGTTACTTTTACGACTTGATCTTCGCTAGTATGGTTTACTACGCCTTCATTTTCTAATGGATTAAAGCTAATGATTGAATCATCACTACTAATACAATGATACTTAATATATTCACTATATGATTGATTAAACTTTATTACTTGACCCTTAACTCCTAAAGCTGTATCTCCTTCTTCAAAAATAAATTCAAAGGCTTCAATCGCTTGTAATAGATTATTTGGAATATAGGTTGCATGTACTTTAGTATTTGTATAGACATTTTTAAGGGATTTATCCCAACCAGTAAAAATATAACCTTCTCTTTGTAAATTATCAGGTGCATCTACACTCTCCCCATACTCCACTTCTATTGTGTCAATAATGGTATTATCATAATCTATAAATTCTACAATATATTTATTTATCATCCATTTCGCATATTATTAAATAGGTAAAAATCAAAAAATGGTTAACAGAATGTTTCTTGTAGATTTCATCTTTTTCCCTAACATTTTATCAGCCATCTTTAAGAATAATCTTATATTTAATTACTTCTTCTTTCATTTTCCTTGTAATTATTATAAATCTAAAACATCAATAATTCAATTAAATTTATAAATCTGTTAATGATTAATTTCCTTTTTTTAACTATCATCAAATTAAAACATTTTTGATTTAGCAAAAACAAATTGAGGATATACTATAAATATATGTAGTCATATTTTGATAATTTTTCCACCTTATTTTTATGTCAAAAAACGTCGAAAATTGTTATCAAAATCGTTGCTAATTATTTCACAATGTGGTATCATGTACTTGTGAAAAAAATAACAAACATATAAGGAGGACTTCATATGAATTTACAATGGTTTAGAGTACCAAAAGATATAGTATTTGGAGAAGGAACATTAGAGTATCTATCTACACTTAAAGGAACAAAAGCAATGCTTGTTACTGGTGGAAGCTCAATGAAACGTTTCGGATTTTTAGACCAAGCAAAGGGTTATTTAGAAAAAGCAGGAATGGAAGTTGCGTTATTTGATGGAGTTGAGCCTAACCCATCTGTTGAAACAGTAGAAAACGGTGCAAAAGCAATGCAAGATTTTGAACCTGATTGGATTGTAGCAATCGGTGGTGGATCTGCATTAGACGCAGCTAAAATTATGTGGGCATTCTATGAATATCCTGAATTAAAATTTGAAGAAATTATTACTCCAGGATCTTTACCTGAGTTAAGAAATAAAGCTAAATTTATTGCTATTCCTTCTACTAGTGGTACAGCATCAGAAATTACAGCTTTCTCTGTTATTACTGATACTAAAAACCATATTAAATATCCAATTGTATCTGGTGAAATTACACCTGATATTGCGATTATAGATCCAGCATTACCTCAAAAAATGCCAGCTCATATCACAGCAAATACTGGTATGGATGTAATGGCTCATGCATGTGAAGCTTATGCTTCTACTAATGCTTCAAGTTATACAGACCCATATGCTATGGAAGCAATCAAATTAGTTTATGAAAAATTACCTGTTGCATTTGAAAACGGAGATGACATGGATGCAAGATTTGCTATGCATAATGCATCTGCATTAGCAGGAATGGCATTCACTAATGCTTCTTTAGGATTAGTTCATAGTTTAGCTCATAAAATCGGTGGAGAGTTTGGTGTTACTCATGGATTAGCTAACGCTATCTTAATGCCATATATTATCCAATACAACCGTAAATACACTGATAAATATAAAGATATTGAAAAACAATTAGGTGTTGAAGATTTACCTACAGCATTAAAAGCTTTAAACACTAAATTAAATATTCCTTTAACTTTCAAAGAAGTAACTGAAGTTGAAATTACTGAAGAAAAATTTGTTGAAGTATTAGATCGTATGTCTAAAAATGCATTAGCTGATCCATGTACATTAACAAATCCAGGAAACCCTACTGTAGAAGATGTTAAAGCTATTTATAAAGCAGCATTCTATGGAATTGATATGTAGTTTATTATTCAATTTATTGTATATATAACTTCTATCCAAAATTAAAAGACCTCAAAAAGAAACTAATTTAAGTTTCTAAATGAGGTTTTTTTAACTTTATATTTATTCTAATTATTCTTTCTTTTTCTTATCGTATTCTTTTTGTGATTTCTACCTCTAACAACTTTTTATATTGTTGCAATTTCTTACTGTTTAAGATTTTTTCAACACTTTTCTTGAATAAATTACACTCTTTAGTATCATAAATGTATAATCAATCATGTATATCATTAAAATTACATAATTAAATGAATTGTCATATACAACTTCACAATTATTATTAAAATTTGAACAGTGATATGTAGTCTGATTTGTCAAAGTATCTAATGAGATAATTAAAAGAAAAATATGTGAAAAGACTATAATTTTCTTTAATATAGATTTTTTAATAATAATCGTTCTTATAACAATATAAATACTGTATATAATCAGTCCATAAATAGAAATCATCATGAGTATAGTGAATAAAATAGTTTCAAAACTTTGAACACTTGAATCAACTTCAACTGTAGGAAAAAGCCACGAGGTATT
Organism: Mycoplasmatota bacterium; assembly: GCA_018394295.1. NCBI lineage: Bacteria > Bacillati > Mycoplasmatota > Mycoplasmatota bacterium. Next base: position 368,047 of record CP074573.1, on the reverse strand, counting down.
AATCAATAAAACAATGATAACGATTGGAAGAAAAAAATAAATTTTCTCCTTTTCCTTGATTCCAATAAATGTAACTCTACTAATCAAAACAATTCCGACTACTATCAAATTTACTAAGAATGAAAATTTGAAAGTCAAATAAAACAATAATATATAAATACATAAAACTACTAATTCGAATCGAAATCTTGATATCAAAATCTTTGTTTTGGATATAATTAGTGATAATTTCTTAGATATGTATAATTCAATTAAAATACCTACTAACGAAAATAACAATAAAGCTGCTCCCACTGTTGCATCAGTAAATATATTAAATGGGTATTGCCAATCCCCCTGATTATATTTTACCTTTATCATTACAATAGAAATAATAGCAATAATAATATAAAGTATATATATAAAAGCTTTCTTTAAAAAAATATTTAATTTGTTAATCATATTCATTGTATCCGTTACCAAAAAGACATCAACTCTTATTATATTCCCTATTCAACTATTTACTTTTTTATACTTAAATTGATAACAGATTCCCCCACCTTTCTTTTATTATTATATTTGTTAACATCTATTTTTGATGTTATTCAAATCTTTTCTAATCAAAAATATCTACCATATAGTTACATTATACACTAGTTTTAATTATCATGCAGTAAATAATTCAATTTATTGTTTAAATAAATTATTTCTTATAAGAAACCCTCATTTAGATTTCTAAATGAGGGTTTTATTAGCCATTATTCATACCATTTCTTTTGTTTGTCATACATTATCGCATATTCACTAGTTGAATCTTTCATTAATTCACTATGTGTTCCATCTTCTATCACAGATCCATCTTTAAATACAATAATTCTGTTAGCTTTCTTCGCAAATCCTAAACGGTGTGAAATAAAAATGACCGTTCTATTACCTTTAAGTTTATAGATGAAATTATACATCTCAATTTCTCCAATTGGGTCTAGATAAGCTGTTGGTTCATCGAGTATCCAAATCTTTGAATTTTTGTTAGCTAATAATCTTGCAACAGCTAAACGTTGCCACTGTCCTTTAGATAATTCCGTTCCTTTATTAATTTGACCTAACATTGAATGAATACCATCTGGTAATTTCTTAACAGATTCAGCTAAACCAACATCATTTAAAATACGCCATACTTCTTCATCAGTTAAGTCTCTAGATAGATCACCAAGAGCAATATTTTCTTTAATACTAAACTGATACTCTAAAAAATCTTGGAAAATACAACTACAACTATTTCGTAAAATACCAATTGTGTCATTAATATTTTGATCATTAACAAAAATATCCCCCTGATATTTTTTAGATAATTCCATCAATATATTTACAAAGGTTGTTTTCCCACTTCCATTAACACCAACAATTGCGATTGTTTCATGAGAATTAATATCAATATTAAGATGATTTAATGCTTTATGTTCAGATTGTGGGTAAACATACGATACATTATTAAAAGTTATTTCAAAATTATTCCTTAATAATTTATTAGTATTTGGTAATTCTTCTTCAACTTTCATAAGCGTTAAATAATCTTGAAATACATTAAAATATTTTTGATACCACTGAATATTTGTGGATAAACTGTAAAGTGTCCCTCGAAAGTTTATTATAGTTGTGATAATCAAAGTGAAATAACCTATTTCTTGTCTTCCTGCTTGAATTTCTTTAACAACAATAAACAGTAAGCTACCAGCGATTAAAGCAAATATAAAACTTGGGATTAAATTATAAATTTCAATTTTTGATTGTGCTTTTATTGTATCATTCATCCAGTCATCGTTCATTTTACGCCATCTTTTTGATAAATGGTGATAAAGTCTATTAACAATCCCATCTTGATGAGCCTCTTTACTTTTACTACATCCATATAAATAAGATCTTCTTTTATAGATTCCATCATTATTACGATGGGTTTTATAAACTATATTTCCGCAGTATACGCCTATTATTATATAAATGATTGAAGCTAAAAGAAAAAGAAAACCGATTAACCAACTAATTCGAATAACAACTAACACATAAATAATAAAAGCACAAACTGTATTTATAAGCCAAGTGATTAAATCAAGTGAGATAGCCATATAGGAATTAACACCATCTCTTTTAACCATTTCAATTTTCAAGTTGACTTCATGTGTTTCATAACTTTCCCAAGTCATTTTAGATAATTTTCTTGCTAGGCCAAGCTCATAATTTGTTTTTATATTTCGTGTAACATAAATACTAAGCAATCGCTTAATAATTGATACAAAATGAAAACTTAATAGGATGTTAATTAATATAAATAAAGGCTTTATGGTTTCAACAAAGTCTAGGTTTTCTTTAGTAATGAACTTGTAGGCAATGTTTGTGGTAATTTCTGGTACTCTTAAACTAAAATACCAGGAAGCACTAACAATTATTCCTAATAGATGTAAAAGAACAAATCCTGTTTTACCATCTTTAATTCCTTGTTTAAAAACCATTGGTAATAGTTTCAAAAAATTGGATTTTTTATTTTTCATCATCTATCACCTCGTATAATGTAATTACAGTCATAATTTGCTGTAACTACATTTTTTATATTATAATTATATTTAATAACTAGTAGACTATTTTCTGTCACCTTACAGCTTATAAGACTGTTTTAGTGAGTTTATAGCTACAGCTTTATTTAATATGTTAATTAGTTAGTTACAGCGAATAGACTGTTTATCAATAGCGAGGTTACATTTATAAAGTTTGTAGTGACACGCTACTAGTAATAGCTATTTATATGGGAGGATTTATATATCATGATTTATGTAGGTATTGATGTTGCTTCGAAAAAACATGATTGCTTTATTACTGATCACAACGGAGTAGTTCCCTGTGATGTATTTACGATTACTAATGATATTGAGGGTTTTAAAAAACTCTCTAAAGTTATTAATGACTTTAAAGAGTTAGTTAATGATAATTATGTGCGTATAGGATTAGAGTCTACAGGGCATTATTCTAAGAACATACTGAATTATCTTTTTGACCAACAATTTGATGTTTACTTATTTAATCCACTTTTAACCAGTATGGCTAAGAAAGCTTCATCTGTTCGTAAAACTAAAACAGATAAAACCGATGCAAAAGCCATCTGTAAATTTCTACAAGGAAATTGGAAAGACTTCCAACCCTATACAAGAAAATTATACCATGCCGAAGAACTAAAGTCATTAACACGTCACAGAATTAGATTAACTAAAGAGATTTCTCAAACTAAAATTCAATTATCTAATCTAATTGACTATGCTTTTCCAGAATATAAAACTGTATTTAGTAACTTATATATAAATTGTTCATTAGAATTATTAAAAACCTACTCTATTCCTTCTGTAATCAAAAACACACGTATAGATGCGTTATCTAATCTTCTTAAGCATTCTAAGGGCCATCACTATTTAACCACTGCGAAATTAATTAAACAATTAGCGAAAGAATCTATTGGCGATGATGCTTCATATTATGCTTTTGAAATCCGATTAATTGTTGAGAAAATTCAGTTTTTAAATTCACAACTAGATCAATACGATAACTACATAAAAGAAATAATGGATAAACACTTTTCTATAATTCTTTCTATTCCTGGCGTTGGATATACAACAGGAGCAATATTAATTGCCGGTATTGGCGATATTTCATTATTTTCTAGTGAAGATAAACTAGTTGCTTTTATTGGTGCTGAACCATCTATTTATCAATCTGGTGAATTTGAATCTAGTAATTCGAAAATGTCAAAACGAGGCTCAAAATACATGCGTTATGCAATACATCATGTATCTAATAGAATCATTCATTCAGATGAAAAATTCTCTAAATATTATCAAAAAAAGATTAATGAAGGTAAACACCATTTTGTTGCATTAAGCCATGTAGGAAAGAAAGTTATAAGAACCATATATTCTATATTGAAATATAATACAGCTTATGTAACTAATCATTAACATATTAAATTATCAAAGATCTAAAACTCAAAGTTCCTTGAGTTCTTTTTAGCATACTTATTTATTTAGAAAATATTTTTTAAAATTTTTATTAAAAAACACTTGCATTCTAAATAGTTAGCTCACTTTGATAAAGCTCTTGTTGTGAAGAGAAGAGTTCATAGTAATAACCTTTTTTCAAAATTAATTCTTCATGACTTCCCATCTCAACAATTTCCCCCTCTTTCATCATCACTATTTTATCAGCTAATCGTGCAAATGAAATTCGATGAGAAATCAAAATGGCAGTTTTATTTTCTAATGCTAAACGAAACTCATCAAGCATTCTTTCTTCTTCAAATGGGTCAATAGAAGCTGTTGGTTCATCTAAAATTAAGATTTCAGGACTTCCCATATAGGCCCTAGCTAAAATAATTCTTTGCCACTGTCCACCACTCAAGTCTTGCCCTTGATGGTCATACTCTTTCCCCAAAAATGTGTCGATACCATTTGGAAGTTTATCAATAATATTCGTAAGATTCGTTTTCTTAACGGCAGATTCAAGCATATCTTTATTATCTAAATCCTCAATTCTTCCAAAACCTATGTTATCTTTTAACGATAAACTGTATTTTGCATAATCTTGAAAGCCAATTCCAAAATAATTGTAATAGTCATCTTTATCTAATGTTTCAATATCTTGATTATTAAAGTATACCTTACCTTCTGTAGGTGTTAAAATTCCACTAATTAATTTACATGTTGTTGTTTTACCACTACCGTTGTAACCTAAAATAGAAATCACTTCACCTTGATTAACTGACAAAGAAATACTTTTAACCACATTTTCTTCACTCGATGGATATTGATAACTAACATTATCTAAAACAATATTTTTTAATTCCCCATATTTTAATTCAAATGGAGGATAATCTTTTTCTTTCATATCCTTTCTTTCTTCTTTAGTTAAAGGATACAACATTTCTAACATGGTTGGTGCATATTTAACAAATTGAACAATATATTTAGTTGGACGTTTAAATTGCCAAGCAGCATAAATTAAAGAAGTCCCTGCTGCTTGAATCAATGTCACTTCACCAATATTAATCTTATCTTTAAAAACCATGTATAACAGTAAAAAGGTTAATCCATTATTAAAAAGAAAATTAAACGTACTAATGATTTGATTGATCCAAGTATCAGTTTTATTCACTTTAAAGTGAGCATTTCTAACAGATAAATAAAGTTCTTTAAATCGCTTAAAAAAATAAGATTCTAACCGATTAATTTTAGTTTCTTTGATTGTTGCTTTAGTTGATACTAAAGAATGGTAATAATTTTTAGTTCTAGTTGGTAAGACTTGTTCCTTATCAACCTCTGCTTGCTTACTTGTCACAAATATACTTGTCATAATGTTTATCGCAAATAAAAACGTACAATATAATCCAACTATTGGATTAAAGGAAAATATAATCCCTAAATAAAGAAGTTTGGATAATGAAAAATTAATTAAAAAACGTATTAAATGCCAAGGAAGTTGTTGAAACATGTATAAATAGGTGTATGTATATTGATATTTATTATAGACCTCACTATCATACATATTTACTTGAGGTAATTTGCCTAGTTTATACAATAATACTGTTCTAAAATATCTGTCTGCTTGCTTATAATAATGTCTTTCAGTAATATCAGAGATATATTGTAGAAATTGATTGAAAAGTATTTCAATCAGTAAATACAACAATACAAAAAATATAACTTGATTGAATGTCGTATTTAATCTTACTAAATCAACTACCGCATTTGTAGCATCTTTTAAAACAAAGAGTGCATATGCTGAAATCCCTATAGAAATAATACTCAGTATGACCATCAGTGGAAAAAGGATAGGTGAAGCATTTAAAATACTTCGTATCATAAAAAATAGGGTTTTAAGCTTAAATTTCTTCTTCTCCTCCATCAAATCCTCCTCATAATGAATTATACTTTCAATTATAAATGAAAAGTTTGACAATTTCTACCATAATTTGACAAATTTGGATTAAAAAATACAAATATCTTGGTTTAAATTCTACTATCATTACTATTCTTAAGTAGGCGTAGTGACATTACGAGAATGAAAAAAAATCCTCAATTAGATTATCTTAGTTGAGGATTTTAAATTTATATTCTTGAAAATTTAATCTAGAATTATAAAATGATTATTATATTACTCATGTTTTCATTCTACCCTAAAAATGTAATTATAAAGTAATCATTTCAAATCAATTATTGAATTGGATAAATAATACTAGCATACTGTGGCCATTCAGTTTTATAAAGAATAACATAATTAGATGGGACATAAATTTTTATGTTAATTTCTGAAATTCCAGTATCAGTTAATGATGGTGGTATTTTAGTATTTATTATAATATATTAATTAAGCTTAACCCGAGGTTGATCAGTAATACCTTTTAAAATAGGTGCTTCATTATTTTTTAGTGGAGAAAAGTCCCAAATGGTTTCATCAAATTTCAATATATTTATGAACCACTCTTTTGTCATTATCTTAGAATTAATACTCTGTTCATTTTCTACCTCATTGTAAGTAGTCGATAAATAAAAAATATTTGACTCGACTATATAAGAATCGCAATGTATTTCACCTACTATAAAACTTTTAAAAGCTCTTTTATCATCAACAGATAATACACCTATAACTTCATCACCTGTTATATTACCTAATACAAAAGATGTCTTTATAATACCTCCATCATCAATTGCTCCAGCAATCCCACCTATTATTTTCTTACCACTAATTTCTTGTTTTGTATAACAATCTTTTATTATTGCTTCCTCACCCAACTGACCAGCAATCCCTCCTACTTTAAAGTTGCCACTAATTTCTCCTTGGGCATAACTTGATTTTATCATTGAATTGTTAAAAGCTACTAGTCCACCAACTACATAATCACCTATAATACTTCCATTGAATGAAGAATATTCAATAGTCGAGTTATTAACCATAACTAATCCACCAACCCAAAATCCACCTTCAATTTTTCCACTTACATGAACATTTTTTATTTTTCCAGAATTATAAAATGCAAATGACCCACTAGATTTAATATTCACATCTTCGAGGTATAAATCTTTAACGGTACCTTGATGATTTTTAAATAAAGGCAACTTCAAATTATTTACTGATTTCCCATTTCCATCTAATGTTCCACTAAATGATTCAATAACAAATCCTTCATCATTTGAATAATCCTTAAAATCTAAATCTTTATTTAAAATATATTTCCCATGTGTATTCCATTTAATTTTCATAAAATCATCAATTGAATTAATATTAACCACTCTATAATTCATATATATATTAGAAAATAACGGAATAAAAGATACAAATAGGAATATTAAAAAACATTTATTCCTAAAATGTTCTATTGCGTATGAAGGTAACTTTTTGAATAGGTTATAAACCAATAGTCCTATAAATATTATTGTGATAAAAACTTCACAGCCAATAAATATTGGATTAAAAACTTTTATTTTGGTTAAGTGAGCATAGAATAATGCGCCACCTAATTGAATTAAGTAGATAAGTAACATATCAATTATTAAATTTATCATTTATATCCCCTCTCAAATATCTATTTTAAATTATCTTATAATGAATTTGTAATAATAACTATTAAAACATATTTTATTACATCTATACATAGTCAAGTCTATATACCTTAAGTGAATTAGGGTTAACAAATAAATGTAAACCAATTTTGATTACCCATAATACTAATTATCAAATAACTACTATCCATCAATTCTTGCTTATTATTTTATATTTAACATAAAACGGTGAAATAAATATAGATACAGTATTCCACATTAAAATAAAGGCTAGTAGAATGGTGAAAAGCCATACAAAACAAATTGCATTTAAATTAGGAATAAAATAGTTCCAATAAAAATATATAAATATATAGATTGGTAAAAACGTAAAAAAAGATAAAAACATTCTTGATGGAAAAGTAATTTTATGCATAGTATGACATTTAACACATAAAACTGGTTTATTCCACCATATCGTTTTTATAATTATTTTCCACGTAAATTCATTAGAACAATATTGACACATTGGTAATGACATAATAAATCATCCCCCTACATTTCTTAGTTTTCTATCATTTTGTTAAAATTTATTTTTAACTTAGAATCCCCTTATCTTTTTATTTTACCATAATTTGGGAAATATTGTAGTGATAATATACTATGTTTATCTTTTTTCTTTTTTTATTCAAATAATGAAATGGTGCTGATAAAAAAATATCCTATAAGATAATTGTCTATCTTATAGGATATTTGCTTAATTATTATTTAAATTAACTAAAATAGCGATAACGAAATCAATAAACTCAGTATTTTCATTATTTCTTATTGAAATCAACTTAGAGATCTGCTCATTTACATCTTTAGAATATAAAACTGCACTATATACTTGTTCCTTAAATAACATATCTACTTCAGCTTCAAACAATACTTTATGAATCAATTGATTAATATCAATTTTTTGTTTATATTCAATTTGATCCTCATGTACAATTTCAAAATTAATTTGATCTGTACCTTTTGTAAATGTTAGATATAATTGATGATCTTCATAACGATAATCATATGATATATTCGAATTGATCGTAAAATCATCATTTATATTCACAAAATGTAAGGTATAGTTTCTATCTTGAATAAAATTTTCATAATGTTCATCAAAGATAATTGATAAATTCATTGATTTTTTTATACATGTTAGTTCAAATTGTGTTTTCGTAAATTCACCTTTTAAATAGCCGTTTGAAGTTGAATCATCTTCAAACATTGTAAATGTATTATTTTCTCCTGGAAAGATCTTTATTTCTAAATCTTTTGGATTATCATAAGTATTTCCTTTATCGTTTGATAATGGAATAATTGCTCCTGCTTTGGCGAATACTGGATAATCATTTACTTGATAAGGTAATTGATATACTTTCTCACCAGCATATGCCTGATAATTAAAGAAATCATACCATTTTCCTTTTGGTAACCAAACATTATGAAGGGAATATTGAATATCTTTATTCATTGGTTTAGTGATAGGAGCAACATAGAACTCTGTACCAAAATAATACTGATTTTTATAAACATAGGCATGGTAATCATCGCATTCATAATAACTTGGGACAATCATTGGTAAGTTCTCTTCATAGTTTCTATAAGACATTGTATACAAGTAAGGAACCAGTTTATGTCTTAACTGCATAAAGTCTTTAACGATTTTAAACGTCTTTTCATTCCAGTTCCATGGTTCTCTTCTAGTAAAAGGATTTTTCGAACTATGCAGTCTAAATACTGGAGAGAATACCCCAAATTGAACCCATCTAGTATATAACTCTGCTTCTTCTTTACCTAAGAAATGTCCCCCTATATCATGGGACCAATAACTATACCCAATATTCGCGGCATTCGCTGTAAAATAAGGCTGAAAATCAAGTGAATCCCAAGTTACAAGGGTATCGCCTGAAAATCCAATTGGATAACGATGTGAGCCAAGTTTTGCCCAGCGTGAGAAGATTATCGAGCGATTATTATTACGAGTTATATCAAGATAATGAGTATGATTTAACATCCATAAAGGATCTAATCCTTCAATTTTAGTCGTTTCACCTTGTTGCCAATCAATCCACCAAAAATCAACTCCCATAGTTTCATGTGGGTGATGGACTAAATTAAAATAAGCATTCATAAATTTAGGATCAGCACAATCAAATTCAATAGCTTCATTTGTTTTAGGGTCCACACCCATAAACTCAGTTACATCATTATAACAATCCTCATGTGCTCTTATACCAAGTGCTGGATGTAAATTTAGTGTCACCTTTAAATTTTTATTTTTTAAATAATCTAACATGCCTTTAGGATTTGGAAATAAATTATTATTCCAAGTATAACCTGTCCATCCATTTCCTAATTCTTTAGGGATATCTGTTACATGCCAGTCCATATCAATGACACAAACTGATAAGGGAATATCATTCTTCTCAAATGATTCAATTAAACCTTTTAAACTATCTTCTGTATATTCATAATATCGACTCCACCAATTACCAAATACATACCTTGGTAATAAAGGTGTCTTCCCACTCATTTCATGAAAGAATTGAATACAAGCCTTATAATTATGTCCATATCCAAAATAATAAAAATCAAGATTATCATTTTGTCTAGGCTCTACCCAAGAATCTTCATTAAATAATAAAGTTTTTGAATCATCAATCACTGCATAACCACTTCGAGAAATTAACCCCTCTTCAAGTTCCATTTTACCATCAACCCCATCAAGTGTTCTTGATGTTGACAATAAATTATTGTTATCTTTTATCCCGAATTGATAATATTCATTGTTTTCTAGTAAGCGAATCTTTAATGTATCTTTATTAAATGCTTTTCCTTTTTGATAATATAAATGAAAATCATCCGTAATAATTTCAAGTCTAGTATCCGTTTCAACTAGTTTAAAATCAACTTTTGGGAAAAATCGATTTAAAACAACTTGTGACGCTCTATCTTCAAATTGATTATTCTGTGAATACTCCATACGGATTACCTTGTGATTTAACAGTGTAAAGCGATAATTATTCCCTTGGATGATATTTTCAATATTTCCTTGAGGGTTTGTCTTCATTTCAAATTGTTTTAAAATATATTGATTCATTTAATTTCCTCTCTAAATGAAATTGTTTTTGTTGAAACGATATCTTCTGCATTTCTAGCTAATTTAACTAAATATTCTCCAGATTCTACAGCTTTTTTCATCTCAATATTATAGTAAGCAAATTCTTTCTTTTTAACCTTAATTATAATTTCTTTTGACTCACCTGCTTTAAGAAAAACTTTCTTAAAGCCTTTTAATTCATTCACCGGTCTTGAAACACTAAAAGATTTTGCCTCAATATAGACTTGAGGAATATCAACTCCGTCAAAATCTCCCTCATTTGTTATGGTAAAATGAACGCTTACCTCATCTTCTTCTTGATTAAAAGAAATATTGGTATAGGAAAACTCAGTATAACTTAATCCATAACCAAATGGATAAAGCGGATTATTTGGAATATCACTATATTTACTTCGATAGAAATCTTCTGGAACATACGGTCTACCTGTATTTAAATGATTATAATAAATTGGTATTTGTCCAACCACATAAGGAAACGACATTGTTAATTTGCCAGATGGATTATAATCACCATATAATATATCTGCTAGGGCATTCCCACTTTCATTTCCTAAAAACCAGGCACAGACAATGGCATCACTATTTTTTTCTACTTCACGTAAATCTAGTGGTCGGCCAGTAAATAGGACAAAAACAATCTCTTTTCCTAGCTTACGTAATTCTTTTAATAATTTTAATTGTCCACCAGGTACCTCGATGCTAGCACGTGATTGAGCTTCCCCACTCATCCATTGCTGTTCTCCCATTGCAAGTACGATAACATCTGAAAGTTTTGCTGCTTCTATTGCTTCATTAAATAATGATTCATCATGAGAATTGTAATCAACACCTAATGAATAATTAATTTCAATAGCGTCTCCAAATTTTCTCTTTAGACCATCATACAATGAAACACAATCTTCATCTCTAGCCTTACCACACCATGGACCGATGACCTGATTTGATTTCGCTAAAGGTCCAATTAGGGCAATCTTTTTCGTCTTTAGAGGTAAAACTTTTTCATTTTTTAATAATACAACAGAATTTAATGCTACTTCTTTTGCTTTTTGTCTATCTTCATCCTTTAACCAATAATCTTCAAAATTTAAATAGATGTTTTTATATGGATTATCAAATAATCCAATTTTATATTTAAATGTTAACATTCGTCTACAACTATCATCAATTAAAGACTCTGAAATACTACCTTCATTTACTAATGTTTCTAAATGATTAATATAAGAATTAGAAACCATTTCATGATCTAGGCCTGCTTCAATACACTTTTTTGCAACTTCTTTCATATCACTTGCGATTTTATGATTAATGATTTCACCACTTGATGTATAATCAGAAATTATAAATCCAGAGAAATTCATTCCTTCTTTTAAAACAGTTCTTAATAAAAATTTATTCGCTGTTGCTGGTACACTATCATACACATTAAAAGAAGACATGACTGCTTCACACCCAGCATCAACTGCAGCCTCAAATGGTGGTAAATAAAATTGTCGTAGTACTCGTTCTGACATATCAACGGTATTATAATCTCGTCCACCTTCAATTTGACCATACCCAACAAAATGTTTAGCACAAGCCCCGACACTATCATAACTCGTTAAATCATCTTGTTGATAACCATCTACGTAGGCTCTAGCATATAACTGACCTAAATAAGGGTCTTCTCCAAAGCTCTCCATTACTCTTCCCCATCTAGGATCTCTAACAATATCTAACATAGGGGAGAATGTCATATTAATCCCACTATGACTAGATTCATAAGCAGCAACAGAAGATGCTTCTTCGATTAATTTTGGATCCCACGAACAAGCCATCGCTAAGTTATGTGGAAAACTTGTTCTACAACCATGAATAATATCATTAGCAAAGAAAAGTGGGATACCTAATCTCGTATTTTCTACTGCTTCCTTTTGTAATCGATAAATTTCCATATTATCATACAACCCTAGAAAAGAACCAATCAATCCTTCATTGATTAATTTTTTATTTTGTGAGGCATCATAACTAGGTCCAGTTATCGCTGCTCCATCATGGGTGGTTTGATAAAGTTGACCAATTTTTTCTTTTAATGTCATTTTTGACATTAAATCATTAACTAATTGATTAATTTCTTCATTTGTGCGCTTTGGTAATGGATCACGTTTAATTGATCTCATTTCCTCTTTAATCTGTAATTCTTTCATCTTTCCACCTTACAACATAATATTAATTTTATTGATATCTTCTGTTAAATATTTCTCTAATACTTCTTTTTTGATGATAGCTCCTCCAACTCGATAAGGATTAACTATATTAGAAAACTTAACTTCATTTCCATTGATAGTTATTTGGTTGATTTTTTGATTTTCTTTCATTTGATAATGGAAATTAATTATTTTATTCATATATCTATATTGGAAAGTAAGACCATTTAAATACGTTGGAATTTGCGGGTCTAATAATAAATCACCTTGTTCAATTCTTATTCCTAGAAAATTACATATCAATTGATATAAATAAATCCCAGGACCTGAAGAATAAACTCTCCATCCACCTTTTACTGCAACATCACCTGTTCTTAATTTATCAAAATTCTTCATTGCCTCATATCGATTGTTGAATTTAGCATCAGAACTAGAGAAATAACAATTACTTTGTCTTATTTCAGCATTAGGTACATGTTTTTGTATATTAATTGGATTTATTCGCATTAATCCTTTATAAACTTCATCTTTATAACCAATTTTAGCCATTGCTTCAACAAAACGGATATGTGCATGAACATACTGTAAACCAATTTCACGACCGAAATTCGCTGCTTGTTCAGCCCTTTTAAAATAAGTATTCACTCCACCCTGATAGTTTACTGTTGTATCCATTAATCTTACACCATCTGGATGATATAAATGTTCTTTTACTAATTCAAAGTAATGATTAACATCTTCTTTATCAAATAAACCACTAATAAAACAACGATTAATCGGTAATAAACGATACTTAACACCTGTCTTTTTATCTTCAGGATGAACAATGTATTTAATTTTATCTTGATCAAATAATAAGAAACCAGCTGGTACTTTATCTTTTATGACATATGCTAAATAATCTTCTTTAATTTTTATCGATAACTCTTTTAACAGTTGTTTTAATTCTAGATTCTCTTCATTTAAGTATTCACTTAATAAATGAAATGCTTCATAGGTCAAAGCAGTCGTCCAACCAGACACCATATTTTTTCTCAATTCAGGATTAGCTGGTTGTAAAGTATCATCCCAATCACCATCACCATAGATCGATAAATGGGTATTTTGAATAAGATTATCAGTCATATGTTCAATTTGTTTTTTGACATGGCTTAATAAGGTTTCTTTTTCTTCTGTAAATGTCATATTCTTTAGGGTTACATAAGGCATTTCTTCATCTAATATCGAATAATCACTTGTTGCTTTTAAGTACAATGCTAATGATCGAAGTGGCCAAACAATAATATCTCCATGGCTTTCACTTGCTTGTACATTACTGTATTTATCAAACATAAACCATTGTGGCCAGTCGCCATTTTCTAAGAATTGATGGGCATAAACTTTCTTTAAAATTGCTTTACAAATACTAAATTTTTGTGTCGCTAAGAAATACTCAAAAGGACCTTGACAAACATCACGAGTTCCCCAAGCTGCTCCACCATATTGTTCTAATCCATGAGGTGAAGCATAATGAATTAAAGCATTATGTGTATACCAATATATTAAATAATTAAATTTATCGATTTCTTGGCTAGATTCATTATTAATACTGATATTAAAATGATTCACATTTTCTTGATAATAGTTAATAAATTGAGTTAATTCACTACTTAAATCACTAACTTTATTATCATCAATTTGTCCATGTACATCACCTTTTATTTGTAAACTAATCTTTTTAGTTTGATTAAATAGTAAATTCACTAAAGGTTCACATCTATCTAACTTGTCTTCATAAAAAATTTCATCATGGACAACAGTAAAATCTTGTGTTGATTCTAGTTTAAAAGTTAAGTTAGGATATTGATTCGCTGTAAATGTATCAGAATCAACTTTAAAGGTTAAGCTATTTCCTTCTTTAAGATACTCAATCTGATGAGCGTATTCATCTACTCCCATGACCATGTGGTTTGTAATCATAAAATCATGTTGATTAGTTGACTCGATATCCATTACAATGGTTTGCCCATTAAAGTTTGTATAAACGGTAACAATAATCATCTCATTTGATAGTTTGTAATACCATTTCGTATAATTAAGTCCCATTTCATAAGCGGATGGCATATTTAAGATTTGATAGCATCCATTTAATTTAACATATATTCTTTGTCCACTTGTCTTTAGTAGATTAAGCGCATTTCTCGCATTTGAAATCATTTTATTAAATGAAGTATTTCCACAAACAATTTGTGAATTAAAAATACCATACATAAAATTTGTTGTTGAATAAACATTATCTTTTATTTCATTTACATTACCATTTAACAAGATGTGACCATGAGGACGTTCAACAAGTTGTTCTTTTCTTTTTAATACAACATGTGATTTATTATTTAGATAGAATGATAATAATCCTTCATCACACTCTTCATGATAACGATTAGGAAATAAAGTATTTACCTCTTCAAGTTGTAAATCACAACCATTAATCACATCATCTACATCAATAGATAATGAGACCTTTGAAAAGTTACCTATGAAATCATTGGTGGTCAATTGATGATAGTCATTTAACACTTCTTCAGTATATTCAATTTGAGTGACTGCTTCTTTATGATCGTCTTTATATAAACCATAAAAAACTATATTCTCTTCATCAATTAAATCAATTGATTCTGATTGTAAACAAGTATAGGCAAACTCATATTGATATACTTGACTAGATAATTCTTTTTGATTAAGTGCAGCAGGTTGTCTTTTTGTTTTAAAACCTTTTCCAAAAAATTGAAAACCATCTGTCGCATAAGCTATATTTTTTGTCATTGAACCAATTTGTAAATAAGCTGGTTGAAACATATTCTGTCTTGAACAAACGACAAAACCATTCTCATTATCAAACACTTGATGGTCAATATATTGACTAATATATGCTTCATTACCACCAGCTGGAGCTAAATTAACATCTTGCCCATAAAATACATCGACTATCTTTTTTTCATTTGTTTGATTCTTTAGTGTTATTTGATAAAACCAAGAGGCATTGAAGACAGTTAATTTAAGTTGGTATTTTATCTCTTCAAATACACCCTGATAAATTACTTCGTTATCAGAAGTTTTAAACTCACTCGGTGATTTTACCCCTATTAAGGGTGTATATTTATACTGATTATTCTTTTTAACTCGCAAATATATATTCGTAACTGTTCCATCAATATAATTACCTCTATATTGATTTAACTGAATATTGTCTTTATTAATAGAAAGGAT
Organism: Mycoplasmatota bacterium; assembly: GCA_018394295.1. Classification (NCBI taxonomy): domain Bacteria; kingdom Bacillati; phylum Mycoplasmatota; species Mycoplasmatota bacterium. The sequence continues at coordinate 351,902 of CP074573.1, read as the reverse complement.
ATCACCAGATTCTAATAATCTAAAAGTGATTCCATCCTTTTTTACTTCTATTGTTTTTATATCCTTCCCCAATTTCATGCCAGACTCCTTTCAGCTTTTCGTTGTTGCCCCAATTATTAAGGAAATTTCTTCATAAGTATCATTGTTTACATATTTATTATTTAATATATTCATAGCGAGTTTCGCTACTTCTTTTCCCCAATTAACCCTATCAATCGCTATGGTTGTAATTCTAGGAGAAAAATATTCTGTTAATAAAATATTATCAAAACCGGTAATTGATAAATCTTCTGGAATTTTTATACCTAAATCATTAGCTGCTTGAATGGCTCCAATTGCCATCTCATCATTACCACATACTAATACTTCAAAATCTAATCCTGTTTTTTTATAAATATCCATAAAAGATTGGTAACCACTTTGAATCGTAAATTCACCAATAAATTTATATTTTGTTTCATCAAAATCGATATGATGACTTTTTAAGACATCTAAAAAACTTTTATAACGATTATTACTATCATGTGATAAGACTGGCCCACTTAAATAAGCAAATTTTTGATATCCTTGTTCTAATAAATAATTCGTGATAAGTAACATACCCAATTGGTTATTTATAATATGATGGTACATATTTTTATGATTTAAAATGCGGTCTAAGGTTAATACTGGTGTCCCTGAATCAGCAATTCCTATTAAATCTTCATCTGATATTGTATCATCAAACGTAATTGCGATATCAACTTGACGTTGATAAGCCATTTTCTTTGCTTCTCTTCCATTTAATACAAATAACGTATAAGGTGTATTCGTTAGGGCAATATTGATTCCATCTAACACTTGATGATAAGCAGGTCCTTCAAAACCACTAATAAAAACGCCCACTACATCTGTATGATTCTTTTTTAAGTTTCGGGCAGAAGCATTTGGATAATAATTAACTTCCTTCGCAACTTCCCATATTTTCTTTTTCGTTTCTTCAGGTATACTACTATGATCATTTAGTGCATATGATACAGTTGATATCGAAAAACCGGATTTTTGAGCAATATCTTTTAAGGTAGCCATATCTACTCCTCCTTGTGTGATAATTATACCTAATTATTTAAATTGTACAACCAATGTATGTTCATTGTAAAGTCTAGATTCTTTAAATATATAAATATAATCATTTTCATAATGAATTTTAAACGGTCCCGGCATAATCCTACGATTTGATTTTAACTTACAAACTAATTGACTACCTGTTAATCTAAAGGTAATGGTATCTTCATCAAATTCAATAATTTCATTGGTTGAATAATAAATATGAGCTTGTTTTAATTTCATATTCATTGGTAAAAGTAACCCATCATTTTCTTCAATTTCAATTCTATTTCCTTCAAATAAAACTTCATCGTCTTCAATTATTTGGACTTTCTTTTTAACATCATCTAAATTTAAAACATGGATGAATTTTTCTTCTATCTCATTTTTAGTCGATAATATATATACCCCATGATAGGAATCGGTATGTCTTACTCTATTTTGAATACCAAATCTGTTAAAGATGCGTTCGAAAGCATCTAAATGACAAGGATATTGACAAGTAATACCAATTAAATGACCACTTGAATTATTGATTTCAAATCCAACTGTTTCATCAGTATCATATAACTTTAGAATCGGATGTCCCTTGGTTAAATGATAAGCTAAATTATAATAGACATGATAGGCTTTTAATCCTTTCAAAAAGTTAGCACATTCTACCGATGGGATATAATGAGATTGGTTATCTGTGATGACTTTGTTAAACTTAACACCTAATACATTAGCTAAGATAGAGCAGGCATTACCTTCTAAATCATACATTGGAACTTCTCCATAAAGTAAAACTTTTCCTCCTGAGGCTAAGTATTTCACTATTTTTTCTTGAATCTTTTTAGCCATATATAGACTAGATGGTAATATTAAGACTTTTGTATGCTTACTATCAATTTCATTATCTTGAATATTAACTGCATTAAATTGATAATTTAACAATAACATTGCTCGACACACACTATCCCAAGCAAAATTAGCTCGATTACGAGCAATATTATCATGAATTTTTCGTATTTTTTGACTCTTAGGATAACTAAACTCCGTCATAAAGTAATCAGGAATAAATGCAAAACTGATTGTATCATGTAAAACAACGGCACTTGCTAACTTGTCTTTGTAGGTATTAACAAGTTTTGTTGCTTGACTTAGTTTATCAAATAAATACGTCTTTTCACCTTTTGGTCCGATTGGAGCGGCATATCCATGTTCTTCACCTGTTGTTGCGATACGGTCATTTCCATCATTGCGTTTTTTATTAAAACGATAATTGGTGCCTCCATTAAATAAATAATAATTAAGCAAGCGATTGCCTTGGGCAATGAATAATCTTACACGAAGATTATTTGAACTAGCTCTTACTCTTCCACCATAATCATCACCAAAATTATTACTTCCTGCATTAAATTCTAATGAAGTTAACGGTTGATCCTCATTATTTACACAATTAGTTAAAATATTAGCCATATAACTATCAACAAGTCTTGGCACGGTTAAATCATCAAAATAAACATCGCTTCCAGCAATAAATGAATTATCTTGGTGATAAGTTTTATATAATTGGGATATTCCAATGGGGTAGGTCATTGCGCGACCTCCACCAGTCCCATGAATATTTATTAAAAATGGAATATCCTTTAAACCAAACATTTCTGCATATTCTTTTAATATATTCACATACTGTATCGTTCTTATCCGCATATATTCCCCTAAATCAACATGTAAATTAGTTACATATGACTCTTCAGGTTTGCGGATTTTTTCAACAAATATTGAAAAATCTTCATTAATAAAATCATAATATTGACATGGATTTTCATATTTATCCCTAAGATATGTTCTAAATGCTTGTAAAACAGTATCAGTTAAATCAGGATTATTACTTACCCATGACAACATTCCAATTTCATTATCTAATTGGCAAGCGATTAGATTTCCACCTTCATTAATCGAATATTCTTTTAATAAAGGAATAACTTTTCCATACCATTTTTTTACAACGTGTAGAAAATCCTCATTTAAGTAATCAAGGGTAACGGTTGTAGCCTTATTCCCATCCCAAGTTTTTGGGATTAGATGTGGATATTTTTCTCTTACCCAATAAGGAATTCCATCATTTTTCATCTCTGCCATGACAAATGGACCTGGTCTTGCGATAAAATATAATCCATTCTCTTCTACCATTTTTAGGAATTTAATTAAATTTAACTCTTCATGTGTTTTTCCTTCAAAGTCAAATTGATTTTCTTCTTCTTCATGACAAAGCCAAGGGATATACGATGCTACCGCATTCATCCCTGTGCTTTTTAAATCATCAATTCTTTTTTGCCATTCACTTTGTTTTAATCTGTAGTAGTGAATTTCTCCTGCTTGAATAAGTGTTGGCTCACCATTTATATATATTTTCTTACCTTTTATAACGATGGACATATTATTCCCCACTTTCAGTGAAACCAAGGGTTTCTAATCCTTTTTGTACTTGATCATTTTTCATAAAATGAGTCCATATTGTTTCATTGCGGTAATTTTCAATCATAAGAAGTGTAATTCCTTTATCTATTCCAATATGACTAGAGGCATACCAATCTTCATCTAAATTATAAGCATCGGTAAAGCCATATTTCCCTTTAATTTTTTCACCAATTTCATTATAAAAATAATTTGCAGCGTTTATTGATAATTCAGGGGTAAAGACAATTGATCCTAAGGCACCACATGGTGGAATTGTTCCATCATTTTTATGGGCTTTATTATCATATCCTGATGGCATAGCCCCATAATAACCACTATAACCAAATGGTCCATCAGATGCTGTCATTCCAAAGACATTTTCATTAAATGTTTCAAAGCGACTAGATTGACTTTGGGTATATTCATAATTGGCAAGCGATGCTTCTACTGAATTATCAAACCAATTAATTCCCTTACTATCTGTAATATTTCTAAAATCTATCCAAGCATGGGAGAATTGATAAGTAAACAATGACCCAAACCAAGAATGGATGAATGTATGATCTTTATAAGTTGCAACATGTTTTATAAAACCATCATATGCCTCTTTTCCAACTGGATAAGTATCAGACCCAGCAGCTAAAACATACATCATCAACTGCTCAGCATAGAAATCCCAAGCACCTTGAAACCCTTTGTCAGGATACCATGCCATATAAAATTGATTTTTAGAATCATTATAAAACCATTGCCAATTTACTTCATCATAAATTTCTTTTGCGACAGTGGTTACTTCTCCACCAAAATATTCACCAGCAAATAAAGCACCTGATATGAAAATTGCTGTATCAATATTTGAAAGTTCAACACCATCTCTTTTCTTACCAGTCAAATAGGTATAGAAATGATAATAGAAACCATGCTCACGTTCTAATTCTTTTAAACTTTTTAATGTCTTTAATGCCCGTTCATATCCTTCATCATAAGTGATATACCCATTTTCAATCCCAATTGGAATAGCGGATAAGGCAAAACCACTTGATGCGATACTGGCAACTGGTCCATTCGTTCTATCCTTCGTTAGCCCATAACTTTTAAGACTTTCTGTTGTCATCGTTTCATTCCAGAAAAAATCAAATGATCCTTTCATTTCATAAGATAAAACATCATCTAATGGTGTATTTGTCGTTGTTGTGGTTGTCGTTGTAGTTTTAGTTGTAACTTTTTTTTCTGTGCATCCTACTAATAAAATCATTGTGATAATAGATATACATACTATTGAAAATCGCTTCATTTTTATTCTCCTGTTATCCCTGTTCTGTCGATACCTTCTACAAACCATCTTTGTAGAATGAAGTATACACCTAGAACGGGTAGTATTGTAAGTAGTGTTCCTGCCATTTTAATACTTCTGTTTGCTTGATCAACATAATCACTCATAGGATAAAGTTTTTCAAATGTTGCAGCAAATTTGGATAATTGAATCGGAAGTGTTTTATAATTTTCTAAGTATTGTGATATTGTAGATGTTTCATTCCAGTACCAAACAAATGAGAATAGGAATGAGACAAGTAATGCTGGAACTGATAATGGTAAGGCAATTCTAAGGAATATCTTAAGTGGAGAAGCACCATCAATTTCTGCTGCCTCATCTAACACTTTTGGAATTGATTTATAAAATTGGTAGGCGATTAAGATGAAAATACTATGTTTTAACCCTTGGGCAAATGTTGCAGGTAATATAATCGCTAAAACATTTCCTAATAAACCAATTTTTTTAAGCATTAGGTAGGTCGGTATTGTTAAGACTTGTGAAGGAACAATAAAGGTCATTAAGATTAAAGCAAATACAATATTTTTACCTTTAAAGTTAAATCTCGCTAGCCCGTATCCTACTAAATTACATGAAAATACCAATAAGATTGATGGGACAACTGAAATAAAGAAGGACGATTTTAAAGTATTAAAATAATCGAGAACTTCAAGACTTTTCGCAAAATTATCCCAATAAAGTGAGCTTGGTATCAAATTTACCCCTGGATTTCTCAAGTCAGACATTGATTGTAAACTTGTTAGTAACATAAATATTAATGGGTAAAGATAAACAAATAAGATACTTAAGACTAAAATGTAGATAAATATTTTAAACAACCATCCATCGGTACCTAATTTTCCAAATACAATTCTCTTAACTTTTCGAGCCTTAGGTTTTTGTAAAAATAAGAACTCCTTATTTTCATATCGCTCTGGATGCAATAAACTAAATGTTCCAAATTGTTTATGTTTATTAATTGAAAATTTGACATCGATTCTAAAAATAAGAACTAATATTAAAACCATTAGAAAGATAATGACAAAGTATAACCATGACATAGCTGATGCATAACCAAATCCTGCACCTAGCTTGAATCTCTTTTCTATAATAAGATTGACTACTTTATTTAATGAAAATGTTGATAAGAAAATGAAAGTATAAATCATATTAACTAATATCATTGGTTTTAATGAAGGTAACGTAATTTTCCAAAAGGATTCCCAAGGACTAGAACCATCTATTGCTGCTGCTTCATATAATTCACCATTTAACTTCTGTAAAGCAGCAAGAAAGATTAGAATTTGAATTCCTGAATACCAAGTAATTAAAATTAATTTATCAAATATCGTAGTGATAATAAGTGAAAATTTATCACCAAGAGCATTTGTAATTAAGGTTATAATATTGAAATTAGAAATATCAATAACTTGTGTTGCCCCTTGTTCGATTAATTCTGAAATAACAGGACCTGAAATAATAACAACAGGGATAAAGAAAATGGTTCTAATCAGTCCTTTAAAACGGATTTTCATATTTAATATTAAAGCAAATATTAGTGAAAATACCGTTATTACAATTGTCATAATAACCATTGTTATTAATTCATCAGTTAAGTAATCAAGAAATAATACATCAGTTATAAACATGTCACTGTAGTTTTGAAATCCAACTTTAGTTAGTACAATTCCATGAGCTGTAATTTTTACTTTATGAAAACTTAAGTATAAGGAATATAATAATGGATAGAGTGTAAAGATACTAAATCCGATAATCCAAGGTGAAATAAATAATAAACCTACCCTACTTTTTCTTCTATTCATTTTGATCACCTATCACAATATAATTTTTTCCTTCAATTACCTTTCCTAGGTAATTCATTTCTTGATTATTATAATTCACGATGATTATTATCCCATTATCATAAGTCACTTCGACTAATCCTTCATGTACGATGTGATGTGAAATAATTTTACTATCTATAACATGTTTTAAAGCTTCATTCACATAATGATATTCATCAGCAATCAAATTTCGATACAAATCATATTCAATCCCAAATATGTCATTAAATATTTCATTCTTTAAATAATAGCTTGATTTATTGGAAATCAGATAAGATGGATAGGTTCCATATTCGACGCATCTTAATATTTCTGATGTTCTGTTACCACTATTATTAATGTTTTCTGAATAATAATTAACATATCCTCGTAAAAGGGTCTGAACAAATGGAACTGAATCGGTGATAAAAAGATATTGATTCGAACTATTCGCAGTATTTAAATAATCACTGGTTTTATTTAATAAATAACTCGCTGGTTTATACATTGGGATATCATCAACAATTTTTTCATTGAGACGTTTAATCATTTCTTCTCTTGTGATGTTATTTTTTAAATCAGAATACAAGAGGTTGCTCACGCCATCAAGTGCAATATTTGTGCCTATATCAGTAGCATATTCTTTAGCATGTTGAATTCCTTTTAAGATACTTTTATTGTTATTATAATAATAATAGTCATCTATCAATACATAATTTTGATTAATTTGTTGTAATAGATATTTCTTATCTGCTTCTTTCTCATAGACTAAAGAAGGTTCATAATATAGATACATATTATCTAATTTATCTAAACTAGATTGATTTCTTAGTCTTCTATCAAATTGATAGTTGTTTAAATTGATTTTAGACAATCCGCCCTTATTATATCCTTTATAAGTGAATAATAACTCATTGATGTTTTCATCTTTTAATTCATTATTAATTGAAACCAATTCATCTAATGTTGTCATTTTGACATATTTTTGAAACAAAATTGATTGATAAGAATCCGCTGCGATTACATCTAAATGCATAGGTATGTCTTTTGTATCAGTTTTCAGTTTTTCATCATTATAGAATAAACTATCTTGGTAAGTTTGTGCCATACCAATATAATTCGCTTTTTCATTACTCAAAAAATTATGTATAACCTCAATATCATAAAGATATCTATCTTCTGTTATCTTTGATATTCCTTGATCATCTATTAAACGATGAAAGTATTTTTCTCTTAATAGAAAATTAACATAATTAAAATTAAAGTCAGTGGTATTTCCAGCAAACTGCATGATAAACTCACCAAATTGAGCACCACTGGTGACTTCTGAAAAAATAGCGTTTTGATTATGTCCATGAACCATCCCATAAACAGGTAAATTAAATGGTAAAATATCATTATTCACAGGATTTAAATAGATGTCGTTACCAAAGAAACGAGTCTTAAAACTTGATTTCATGATATTATTTTTTTGAAAGCGAACTAAAGCGCCACTACCATCAGGAATAAAAGAATATCCTGGTATTTCATCAAATTTTGTTGCTCCTAAAAATGGGTATAATTGTAATTTAAATAATTTATTTTTTCCATATTCTTCAATTGATTCTTTTGGAATCTTTATACTTAAGGCATTACCATCTAATTTGATGATTAAGCTTAATTTGATTTTAGTATAGGTAAAATCAAGGTCAAAACGTACTTGATCAGATTGAACTGTTTTCTCTATTGTAATGTCTCGTTTAGATTTAATGAGATCATCGTATTTAACGACTTCTTTACTATTAAAATAGCTAAATGATACAGCTGAGCGAACAAAATTAACCCAGTCTCTATTCAATCGTTCATCGTATATATTGTCTAAATCAGACATCCAAACATATTGTGTTTCCTTATTAAGTACTCTTAATGCCAATGATTCATCATCAATATAGACCCTTAAACTATCATTTTCGAGTAAAATATCATAATTAGATAATTCTACTTCTGGTTGATTATAAACAAGATGATCTAAAGGATGAGTAAAGAAGCTCGATTTCAACAAATTGTTTTGGGATTGATTTGGTAAATTATCATGAACAACTGGTTCAGTGTAAGCAAATGTTCTAAAAGTTGTTATTGTAATAAATAGAATAAACAATGTTAAACCAATTTTGAAACCTTTACGCATTGAGCCTTACCTCCTTTATAATCCCTTCAAAGAATTGAATCATTTGTGTTGTTAAAATATTAATTATCACAAATAAAACAATTAAAATGATGATTGTAAACAATGTTAGTAATAGATTTAATATCAATGTCTTCATTTTATAGTTATGGATCTCTTTGACCATTAAAATAAGATTTATTACTGACCAAATAAATAAAATATTATAAGCAAATGTATAGATAAATCCTTCATTTAATGTTAAGAAATTTGTGATCAACGAAAGCGGTAAACTAAACAAAATAATTGGTGAAAAACTAATGATTGCTCCAATAAAAATATCACGATAAAATCCTTCCCCATTTTGTAAAGAACTCATTAAGTGATTTGCCACTGTAAAAATTAGGAGAGGAGCTGTAAAGGATAGTGCTAAATTGAGTAAGGATAATTGTTCAAGTTCACCTCTAAATAGATACCCTTTTATTACCGTAGAAAGAACGACTACTAGTGATAAAACCACATACAATAGCAGACCTGTTTTTACCGATACCTTACGTTTATTCTTTATATCATAAAATGTATCCACAGGATGTTTCAATATATGTTTAAGATAAAATAATTCCTTAAATAAAGTAGTATTTAGAATCTTATTTCTTGTTTTCAGATATTTCTTATAAAGCTCATATGATTGTTTATGACGATTAAACCATTTTTTGATAAAAATAAATATGATAAGGATTCCAATAAAATACATGATATTATGTTGTAACCATATATTTCTAATTTCCCAATAAGTTTCAGAATAATCGCTCATTGAATTTCCTAATCTGAATTCTCTTAAGGCATCATGATATAAAGAATTTTTCAAATACGCTTTTCCTAATCCTACATGGGCTAAAGCAAAACGGGGATTTTGTTTTAGTACATCTTCCCATATACCTTGGCTTTCCGTATATTTTCCATCTTTAAATAGTTTGACACCTTGAAATACCAAATCACCAAATTCAGTCTTTGTAAAAATCTGAATAGAACCGGTACGATAATCAAGTACTGAAATATTACCATTTGTATCAACAGCGATACTACTAGGATTAATAAATTGACCTAATCGCATCGACAAGGTATTTTTTTCACCGAAACGAAACAATAAGTTTCCAAAACTATCATGAATGCTAATATTTCCTTCCTCATTTTCATCAATAGTATAGATATTCCCATCGTTATCAACTGTAATATCAATTAATGAGTCAGAATTATAATCCATAAACAATACATTTGTCCCATTTAAGTTTAATTTTCTAAGTGCTTCACTTGATTGACCTTTATAGATTGGATAAACAATGGACTCTTTATCTATTGCGATATTCGTAGGAGAAGGTGGAATTAATTGAGCTAATTGGGATAATTGTTTTTCAGAAAATATTGCCCGTTGAATAATCATCTTTAAGGTTGGTTTTGTTGAATTCGCTCCAAAGTAACCTAGGAAATCTCCATTACTGTTCAATTGAACAATCCCGTTAACTCCCCCTTCTGTTATTACATAAATGTTTTCATTTTCATCAACAACAACTTTTCGAGGTTTAAATTTAATATCTTCACCATAATAGATTTCATCTGGTCGTGCTAAAGATTTTATTAAATTTCCTTTTGTATCAAGTACAACAATCTCTTCTTTTATAAAATCAGCTACATATATAAGATTATCCTGTGTTACATGAACCCCTGTAGGACTTTCTAAAACAGAATCACCTAAATAGGTAATTTCTTCACTTGACTGATCATATTTAACAATCCGATGATTGTCTGTATCAGCTATATAAAAATTATTGTTTTGATCTATAAATAAGTCACTGGGATTTTTTAAATCAAGATTTATAATATCAATCGCTGTAAAAGCTTCTTGGGTTGGTACAAAATTCCCTTTTGCATCAATTGTAAATGTATCGTAAGCAGATTCTCCCTTTACTTTTACTAAAGGGGTAAATAAGAGGAAAAATATAATTAAGATTTCTGTAAATTTTTTCATTATTCTCCCCCTTACTTAATTCCTGAATGAGCCATTGTATTCATAATTTTACTTTGTAAAAAGATAAATATAATTAAATTAGGTAAAAACATGATCATTGAAGAAGCTGCTGCTATCCCAGCTCCTGCAACCGCATTTGATTGGGTCACAAATGTGTTTAAATAAAACGCAAATGTTTTTAACTCTGAATTATTTACAAACAAAGTTGAGGTTTCTACATTATTCCAAGTAGACTGAAACGCTAAAATTGCAACGGTTGCAATCGCTGGTTTAATTAAAGGAATAATGATCTTTTTATAAATATAAAAATCATTAGCACCATCCACATAGGCTGCTTCAATTAATTCATTTGGTATTTGATCAATAAATTGTTTAACCAAAAACAATCCAACAGGAACAGCTAGTAATGGTAGAATATGTGCTGAAAAGGTATTGATAATACCCAATTTACTAATGATTAAAAATCTTGGAATTGTAACGGCAATAGGCACAAACATAATCGCTAGTGTATTAATTTCAAATAATAAAGATTTCCCTTTAAAATGTTTTTTTGATAAGGCAAAACCTGCCATTGTACTGAATAATAATGATAGAACTAATACAAAACCAGTCACTAAGATACTATTTAAAATATAACGCCCCATCGGTAACCCACTACTATCACTCATATAAGCTAAATCTCTAAAATTATCTAATGTTGGGTTAATCACATAAAACCGAGGTGGGAAGGCGAATAGTTCATCAATTGGTTTAAATGCTGTTACAAAAATATAGATAATTGGTAAAACCATAAAGATGGCTAAGGGTAAGACAAATAGGTAAAATTTAATTTGACTTCTATGATGATATTTAGGGTTTATTTTTGTTCCAAAATAAGACATGCCTTTTCCCTCCTAATCATTTAATAATTTATTGACATATTTTGAAATACCATAAATAATAATTAATAAAACAACTGAAAATGCTGCAGCGAGCCCCATTTCAGACCTTAAGATACCATAGTCTTCAATATGGTTAACAATTAATTGTCCTGAATTTTGTGGGGTAGGATTAGCTCCTGATAACTGAACCCCAATCGCTCCTGCACTAAAGGTACCCACAATTGACATTACTGCTCCAAAAAGCATTTGTGGTTTCATTGATGGCATGGTAATATAAAATATTTCTTGAAATTTATTTCTTAACCCATCAATATAAGCTGCTTCATATACTTCAGTGTTAATATTTAATACACCTGCAAGCATTGCCAAAAATCCAACGCCCATACTACTCCACAAGGAGACAATAATCATTACCATCATCAAATGATCAGGAGATTGTAACCACTGAATGGGTTCACTTATGAAATTATAATTTATTAAAAATCCATTAATTAATCCTTTTTCATCACCACTGAAGATGATTTGCCATAAAACAGTTATGGCAACTCCAGCGGTCATAGAAGGTGAGTATATCATTAAAGCTAAGATTGTTCTTGGCTTATGAGGAACTTGTGCTAAAATCCAAGCAAGGAGAAAAGATAAGATATACCCACCAGGACCAACGATTAAAGAAAACTTAATGGTATTAGGCAATATTGTTTGCATGAATACTTTATCTTGTGTCAAGATATAAATATAATTTTGTACACCATTAAACTCAGGTGCTTCTACTGCGTTAAAATAGGTGAAACTTAATATGAAAGCAATAAATACTGGTAAGACAATAAAGATTAAAAACATGGTTACATAAGGTAATATAAATAAATAAGCTGAATTTATTTTTTTTAATCTATTCATTATATTTTGGTTTCACTTTCCAAGACTCGACTTGTTCAATAGTCGGAACAATGTATTTGTTGACCACTTTATCACCTTCTATATAACCAAATTCTTTTTGCTTTCTTCTAAGTTCACGATTTATAGTCAAGGTTGCATCATCAATTGCTAAACGTAAATTAACGCCATCAAATACAACTTTATTCCATATATTACTTACTTCACGCTCTACCATATAGCCACCTGGTACACGTGGAACTTCTCTTAGATGTTGCCATTGTTGTAAGATTACTTCCTTATGTTCATCAGGTATTGGTAATTCTTTAAAGGCTTCAACATTGGCAGTATTCCATAAATATTCAGAGCCAAGAACTGATTGGAGAGTATGCATAAAATCAACTTGTGTTTCTTTAGACATCCACCATTTAATAAACTCCCAAGACTCTAATTGTTTATAAGATTTTTTAAACATAACGACTGATTGAGCAGAACCTGTAGCCCATCTATCAATATCACCATTTTCATTTTCAACACCTGGATGAAGTGCTATATTCCACTTTCCAGCTAATTCTGGTGAAGCAAATAAAAGTTTTTTATATTCTGAAAAATTAGCAACTCCGATTGGAAGTTTTCCATTTCTAAAGTATTCATAGAAACTTGGTGCTTGTTGTGGTAATGAGTAAATGGTATATAAATCAGTCATCATCTTTAATGCTTTATAAGATTCCTCGGTATTAATAGTAGAATTTAATCCATCACTAGAATAAAAATCTCCACTATACTGATAAATAAACGGGGATGTAGCTGCATAAGGTTTTAATCCTCCTGCTGATGATAATGGTAGGAAAAAATTCATCCCATATCGTTGTAAGGTTGGTAATATATATTTTATTTCTTCATAAGTTTCTGGAATCTCTAAATTTAATGACTCCATAATATCTTTACGATATAAGGTTAATTGAAAATCTTGTGTTTCTGGCAATCCATAAACCCCATCATCTAATACATAAGGTAAAATAGCACCAGACTGAAAGTTATTTAATAATTCTCCAAAACCTTCAAATTGTCTTAAGTCAACAGAGGCCCCCCTTATCGCAAGTTCATATGGTATCCAATTACTGATACCTAAGGCGACATCTGGTTGTGTACTTGCAGCGTTCGCTAAAATCAATTTTTGTTCATCAGGCATAACCGATAAATTAACTTTTATTCCTGTCTCTTTTGTAAAAGTCGTATCAACCATTTGCTGCATGATATTAACAATTTGTCGTGGACGATTTACCCATACATTAATTTCCTCTTGATTCTCAATCTCACCTTTTTTAAAGAACGTCGCTATTATTCCTTCATATTTCAAATAGGTATTGTATAAGAAATTATGTTTTGCCTTTGGTAATTCAGCTTTACTACCATGAATATAGATTTTATCAATGGAGATAGGTTGATCTATTATATAATTTGAAACAAGGGTTAAAGTCTGTGCAATCGAATTAGAACCTTCTGATAATAAGGTCATTTTATTCGGTATTTTATCAACATCACTTTTTAATTCTTTGATTTTTCTTAAAGCAGATTGGAGATTTTTAATCTCATAATTACTTTTTTCTTGGGGATTCATTCTCTTAATTGATTGAATGGTTTCAGCTATTTCATTTTCCCAATCACTTAATATATCTTTAATATTTGGAATGTATTTTTCTAAGTCCCACTCACGATAAGGATCATTTTGATTCCCTGTGATTTTTCGTATCTTTAAAGTAAGATCATTAATCTCTTCTGATATTTGTTGAAGCGATTTATAATCTTCTTGATAATTAGATACATCATTTTGGATAGTAAGTGTATGGAGTCCTTCTTCTAAATAAATTTGATATCCTCCAAATTGATTTCCTATTACAGTATTTGTCCAACTAGATGCAGGATTGATACAGTAATTATTTAATTCTTTAAACGGGAATTCATTGTCTATTTTTATATCCAAAAATATATTTGAATGAACTTTTTTTCTCTGCTGGTATTTTAGACTAATATTGTAATAACCAGAGTGGTCTACCTCAAAATGATAACTTACTTCACTTCCATGTTGACTAAATGAATAATCAGGTAAATGATTTAATAAGTTATAATTACTGCTTGAAGGTGAAACATTTGGGTCTCTAGTAACCCCCATAATTATACCAACATCATTTTTATAACTAACATCTTCTGCTTCTATTGTGATGAGTTCATTATTTTTTTCAGGTAATTTGTTACGATATTCATCATATGTTTTAACCATTTTGTTCTTTACTACATATACATTTCCAAGTAAAATTGTTTCATTTACTGCTTTGATTTCAATTTGATTTATTCCTTTATCTAAATGAAATTTTATATTTTCATCTTCTAATGTATCTAAATCTTTAAAAAAGTTTGTCATCCAAGCTTCATAATGTGTTTGTTGAGGTAAAACTTGATTGTTATTTCTGTCAAATCTTTTTTCTTTATCGTTTTTAACCCAATATTTATCAATAATTAGATTTCGATCCAATTGATTTTCACCATTAATTAAGATAGTAATTTCTATTGGAACGATTGAATCATTTAGGGTTATATAATCAAAACCTATTTCATATTCTCCTTCTTCCAAAATATGCAAGTCATATGTAACCGTTTGTCCATCATTCAAATACAAAGTACTACCTTCATAATCATATTGATTTAATTCTGTTTGATAGCCCTCAACATTATCTTCTTGATTGATTTGGTAAAACAATTCATATGAACTTGGTAATATTTCGTGACTTCCTTTTAATAAAAAGGAAGGAGAATAGGTTGAAATAGGTTTCTTTTCATTAGCGATTCTAATAGCGGCTACCAAAGTGATAATCACTATAAAGGTTACTAATGCTAAACTAAGTACCTTTTTCATTTAATTCTCCTCCAATTAATCTACTTACCTAAAGATGCATTTGCATCTGTATATTTTTGGTTTGCTATTGTGTTTATAGCGTCAGCATGGTCACTATAGTTTAAGTTTCCTCTAAATGAATTCCAAAGAATGTCATTTATTGTTGCATTATCTTTATAACCATCTTCGCCTGGAGTTCCCATAGCGATACCTGTTGGTGCATCCCATCTTGAATCACGATAACCAGGAATAACTTTAACACCTTCAACGATAGCTGATGCATCTAAATCATTATAAACAGCACGTAATCCTCGAACATCTAAAGTTTCAAAGTAAGCATCAACTACATCTTCATCATCAATTAATGGTAATGTATTGACTACTATTCCTTCATTGTTGTTAGCGATTTCAATACGTTTTAAATATCCTTCTTTTGAAAAACTCATCCATTTAGCAAATTCATAAGCCACTTCTGGATGCTCTGACGCTGCTGAAACTCCTAAAAAGTCAGGAATTAAAACAACTTTACCATCAGGTAATCCAATGAAATCCCAATCAAATGTTAAATCATTAATCATATGAGGTAATGCCCAAGATGCTTCCCAAGCAATTGCAATATGACCTGAGTCCCATGCTTCTCCCCACCAACCTGGACTATCAAAATAATTTTCTTTTGTTTCAGGAGATTGTGCATCTAGTACATATCCGTTATCAAAATAACTTTTGGCTTTAGTTACACCTTCAATAAATACAGATGAATTTAAATTATATTGTGATCCATCAAATGAATACCAACCTAAATTTTCTGATTTAAGTGCAGGATAATAGTCCACAACTGATATTTCTTCAGATAGACCAACAACACCATCAAGTGGTTTTGTCATTGCAGAAATTGCACTATCAAATTCATCCCATGTAAATCCGAATTCAGGAGCATAAGCATTATGTTGTCTGAATAAATCATTGTTAATCCAATAACCTTGGATAAACATCGCAAATGGAATAGCATATGTTTCATTATCATAAGTAATTGAATCTGTTAGAGCACTTGCTAAACCATCCCATTCAGCATCATCTTTAACATATGATGAAATATCTAATACCCATTCGTTAGCGATTGCATCTGGAACTGTTTGTAACATAAATACATCTGGTAATGTTCCAGCAGCTGCTGCTGCGTTTAATGAACCTGCCCAATCACCTGGGTCAATATTTTCATCGATAACAACTTGACGACACTCATCTTGAGCATTGAATTCAGCAATCATTCTTCTTTCTAAATTGTTTTCTTCTTCAGTACCTAAGTTCCAGTTAGCATATTTAATTGTAACAACACCACCTGGACAAGTTGCTTCTGTAGTTGTAGTTCCCTCTGTAGTTGTAGTTTCTTCTGTAGTTGTTGTAGATTTCTTTTCAGTATTACAAGCTGCTACAGTCATAACAAATACAAATAGTGTTAAAACGTAAACCAATTTCTTCATTGTTTCTTCTTCCTCCCAATTTATTATTAATCCAACAGTTGTTGGTATTAACCAATGATTATTGTAAGATTTTTTGAATTTTCTTTGATTTTATATAAAATTGTTTGATCATTTTTTTTAATAAGATCAAAACCGATAGATGAAATATTAAGATCAGGATTTAAAATTTCGAGTTTAACAAATCCGTTTTTGTTCTCAGAACCAAACTCTATTGTACATTTTTTGTCCTCAATCTTCTTTTCTTTTATTTCAAGGGTTGAATAAAGAATTGTAATCTCATCTGTTATTTTCATTTGTTTTGGTAATATAAGTCCTTTTCTCATCGGAATATGAATTGGATGATTAGCTAGTTCTTTAATACAGATGGTTTTATCATACTCATCAAGATTGTTAATAAAGAATAATAATGTATCTTTATCTTCTCTAATATTAATGGTTACCCACTCATCTACTTCTGATAATGGATAAACCTGAATATACTCAAGCAATCGTTTAATAATGTCATCTTTATAAGCGTAATCATTTTTCATAGCACATCCAAAGATTAGAACTTGTCCTTTGCCTATTTTCTTTAAACAAGTATGTGGATAATTACTGCTTTCATTACTTCCTAATTCTTTCCAATCGTCATTAACCTGATAATGTTCTGTGAAAGCAACATTGACCTCTTTATAATCCAGAATATTAGTTAATTTCCACCACTCTTTATCAACAATCTCAATATCAAGATAGTCTTTCAAGTAGGTACACACTTCTCCATTCATATCCTTCGTTGGTATTTGCGGATAAATGAACAAACTACCTCCAGATTTAATAAATTCTATTAATTTTAATTGAATGGATTGATTCATATATTCTGTTGAAAAAACAATTAGTTGTTTTTCCTTCGATAAGTCAGAACTAAGTAAATCAATTCCTTTGGGATATATATTCTGATTAACAATCGCTTTACCTACCCCTTCATAAAGAAAATCATTTCTATAATTCACTAGCATGTCTTTACGAGGTTTTGTATATTGATTATCAAATTCAGTCATATAATAGTCAGGATTAAATCCTAAACAAACAGAGTGACGTGGTTTTGTTTTAATTAATTCTGATTCATATGCTTTAAATACTTTCATTAAGTCATGAATATAATGATACTGGATTTTTAAACTTCCATCACTTGAAATAGGCGCTTGCCAATCATGTCTTGGGGCAAGTAATCCAATCCCTTCATCATTATATCCACCAACAAACATGTAATAATTTATCGCATTCATACCATTTGCGAAGCATAATCTTGTTTTTAAATCGTATGTAGTCGGCTGTAATTTAGGTATTCCATATTGAAATCCACCTTGAAATTCAGCTGAGAATAGCGGTTGTTCTTTAGGTTGAATCGCTTTTGTAAATTCATTAGCCAAAACAACATCATAATAATTATCTGGAACAATATTTCCTATATAATAATCCCCTGCATAAAGACAACCTTCAATTTTTCTTATCTCATACAGTTGAGATAGACCAATAGGATATTGTTTTCCTCTTTTTGAATAATCATGTTGGTCAAATCCATGAACATTTACGATAAAAGGCATATTACATCCATTTTGAATAGCCAATCCTTTTAAGGATTTTATATAATTTGCATAATCTTCACGCAAGAAATAACCAAACAATTCATGAAGTTTTAAACAACTTCTTTCAACAGGTGATTTTATATAGTTAGCAACATCTGAAAATTGTGTTAAATCTAAATCTAAATATTTATTTAACTTTTCAATGGTACTAAACTTTTCTCCTAAGTATAAGCTAAACCGATCTAGGGCTTCATCACTTAAATCTGGTTGATTAGTTACCCATTGTAACATCCCAACTTCATTATCTAATTGGAACATGATGATATTACCACCATTTTCAACACTATATTGTTTTATCACCTGACAAACCGCTTGATACCACTTAGTTGTTAATTCAACAAATTTAGGATGCAAATAATTTGCCACTTGACTAGGTGAAAACTCACCATTTGCTTTTCTAGAAATCACTTCTGGGTACTTCTCATTTACCCACATGGGAACACCGGAATTAATCGTTTCTGACATAATATAAGGTCCTGGTCGAACGAGTAAATACATCCCAGCATCTTTAACCGCTTGAAAAAAAGCAGCTAAATTAGTTTCTGGTCGACGTTTTCCGGTTAAATCAATTTTTCCTTCAATAGGTTCATGCCACATCCATGGAATATAAGTACTAACAAGATTTATGTGACAAGCTTTTATTTTATTTAAAATTGATTCCCAATTCCTAGCATCGTTTCTAAAATAATGAAATTCAGCACCCTTTAATATAACAGGTTCTCCATCAATAGATACGCACTGATTTTTAATCTCTATCATGATGTCCTCCACTTTACTGAAACGTTTCAGTTGCATCTAAAAAAATAATTTTAAATCTTTATTTTAATTAGAAATAATTCCAATAATAACCATAAATACCAAAATAAGTATTTATATAAACAACATTGATTTGTAAACGTTTTATTGAAACGTTTGAGTCAATTATACAATATGACATTTTTTTTGTCAAGATGAATCCAATACTTTAATTTTTACAAATTTTTCCTATTAATAAAAATTATTTTATTCTTAGGTTTTTCTGATGAAATAATACAATGTTATTGTTTTGATGTATATGAAAAGAAGTATTATAGAATCAAATTAACATTTAATTAACTCATTAGTTAAAAATATATTTAATACTGTTAAGACTAATTTTTAATTTGTATACAATGTTTTTATGTTATCTTCAGATTCACTGAAAATAATTCAGTAAAAAATGATTGAATTTTACATAAAATAAATCTATAATAATGATAACCTTTTAAAGAAAGTAGTGTTTATATGATGCAAACAACTAATCATTATAATAATTTACCCTACAATGTCAAACAATTTTTCGATACTCAATATCGAGACTCTATTAGATTACTAGAAGCTTCAAGACATCCTAATACAGGATTATATGCTGATTCTTTTCTGACAATGGACAAGAATCCTGATACAAGATGTTCAATCGCTGCAACTGGTGTTGGATTAATAGGACTTTGTGTTTCTGATATGGAAGGCTGGGATAGTGAAGCAGCACAAAAAGTACTAATCACACTGAAAACTGTTTTAGGACAGAAGAAAGGATGTTGTGTTTCACGTGATTTGAAATCAGGTTTTTTTGCCCATTTTGTTGATAGTGAAACAGGAGAAAATATCCATTCAGAATTTTCAACCATCGATACCTCTTTATTAGTTGCAGGGGCTCTTTTTGCTGGTAATCACTTTAAAAAGACACATCCTGAAATAATGGAATTAGCCAACGATTTATTACATTCAATTGATTGGCGTATTGTTGTTAATGATAAAGATAAAGGGGTTATCAATATGATTTCAAAAGAAGGAAAGGGGATAGCACCACTTCCTGCTTATAATGAATATGTTTTAGTCTCTTATCTAGCAAAATTATGTCAACCTGATAGCGAAGATATCATCAACCTATGGGATAATACCTTTGCATTAGATAAAATAAATCAACTTCCTAAATCAATTTATCGTGATATTCAGGTATTAACCGATAGAGAAAATCACTTTTTATCTTCATTTGTTCATCAATTTCCCTTTTATCTAGTTCCAGAATATACTACTAGTTCAGTCTATAGAAAGTATTTTAAAAATGCTTGTATGGCTGATAGATTAAAATGGAAGGAATTAGATGTTCCATCTTTTGTCTGGGGATATGGGGCTGGATCAAATAAAGGACTATATGATGAATATCATGCAGATAGAATTAATGATTCTAAAAGAAATATAGCTTCAGCCTATATCGTAGCTGGTTTCCTACCAGTATACCCTGAAGGGATTTATGATTTATATGCCCTATATCAACATATCCCTTATAATCATTATAAAAATCCACATGATAAAGAAGATGAAATTAAATTCCGTTCTTCTTATCAGTATGGATTACATCGTTATTCTTGGTCTCATTTAAAAGAAAATAATCGTTGGTACCCATTAGTAATTACAGTAATTGATTGGAGTAGCATGATTTATGGATTAACAGCTTTTAAAAGAGGTTTAACATTCTTCACAGAACGTTTAACAAAAGCATAAATTATATACCCTTACTTTATATACATTTAAAAAAGTGATAAATCATATGATTAGATTTATCACTTTTTCTTTTTATCAACTATATTTCTTTTACACTACCACTTTTAAACAATACTGGTTCTAAACAAATATTTTGTCGGTCTTCGGTTTTATTTTTAATCTCTGAAAATAAAATTTTACACGCTTCCTCACCTAATATTTTACTATTTTGTTCAATTGAATCTAATTGTGAGTTAAGTAGAGTTGCCAGTAAAAAATGGTCATACCCAATAATTGAATAGTCATCTGGGATATCTTTATTTACATCATATATAGAGAAAATCGCACCATAAGCCATTAAATCATTAAAAGCAAAAATTCCAGTTAAATCTTTATTTAACAATTCATTCATTCGTATTCTACCACTATCAAAGTGATAATCACCTTCTAGCAATAGGTCCTCATTAATCGTTAAATTAGCTTCTTTCATTGCTTGATAGTACCCCTTTAACCTTTTTTCTGAACTTTTCGTATCTTTCGGACCAGTAATACAAGCAATTTTTTTATGACCATGATCAATAAGGTGCCTGGTAGCTAAATACCCTCCTAATTGATTATCAAAATGAACCTTATTTACATAGGAATCATCAAATACACGGTCAACCATAACTAAAGGAATTGATAAATTTAATAGGACACGTTTCATTTCTTCCTGATACTGCTCTTGATAAGACTCATTAGAAATAACAAGTAATAAACCATCAATATGTCTATTTAATAATAAATCAATCACTTCAAGGTTGGTTTGATGAGAATCATTATTATTCATTAATAATACCATGTAACCAAGAGAACGAGCATAATCCTCAATCGACTTATATAAGCTTGAAAAAAATGCATTTTCAATATCAGGAATTATAAGACCTATAGTCTTTGATTCTTTCGATACTAAACTTCTAGCAGCGAAATTTGGAGTATATTTAAGTTTTTCTGCCACTTCAAATATCTTTTTCCTTGTTGCTTCTGATACACGAACTGATTTATGATTTAAAACCAAAGAAACAGTTGTGACAGATACCCCCACTTCTTTTGCAACATCTTTAATAGTTGTCATTTAACATCACCCACTTCAATTATAATTGTATCAAAAATCGAATAAAAATTCAGTAAATAAATAATAAAATTCTAATAAATAGTGTTATTATATGCAAATTAAAAACTGCTCCTTATAAATTTTAAAGGCGCAGTTTTTAAAATTATTTATAATATATATATTTTAATTATAAGAACATGATCATTGATAATATAAACATGAATATAACACCAGATATCATAGGAACTGACGTACGTTTCACGATATTAAATGGATTTTGTTTTGTTGTACCAGCAACGATAACTACAACGGCAGAAACAGGAGATACAGCGCGTAATAAGTTTCCTGCAAGTCCCATTGGGATTGTTACTGCTAATGCACTAATTCCTGCAGCAGCTGCTAGTGGATACATAAGTGGTACCATTGAATAGAATAATGCTGTTCCACTACCACTTAAGATAACAATTAAAGCAGTGAATAGAACTAATATTAATGGCAATACAAATCCTTGACCTTGATTATTTTGCATAATTTCTCTAATTGCATCAACAATTCCAATTCCTTTTAGACCTGAAACAAATACAGAGGCAGCTACTAATAACGCTACGATTCCAAAACCATTCCCCATCCCTTTAAAGAATGTTTCAGTATGTTTAAACACTTCTTTACCATTAAAACGTCTACGGATTAATTCAGCAATAATTGCGACTAAAAAGCTGACTAATACTGATAATCCAACTGATAAATTAACATTAACTA
This sequence comes from Mycoplasmatota bacterium, assembly GCA_018394295.1. Classification (NCBI taxonomy): domain Bacteria; kingdom Bacillati; phylum Mycoplasmatota; species Mycoplasmatota bacterium. The sequence goes on along the minus strand of CP074573.1, from coordinate 328,960 downwards.
CATTACTTGTACCTAAGATATAGAAGACAAGTAATAAAATGATTGGGAATATAGGTAATAATGCATACACTGTTTTGTAAAGCACTCCACCTTGAATTTCAACTGCTTTTGTTGTATCTATTGTTACATCTTCTTCAATTTGGATTCCTTTAGCTATTAATTTCTTATCTTGATATTTTTGCCAGAAGTAATGAACAACTGCCATTAAGATTAATGTTGGAATTGATACAAGTGCATGATAACTGAATACATATTCAGAAGCAGTTAATCCAGTGAAATCAGAATATTGAGATAATTCTTCTGCGATTGCTACATTGTCCCCACCTAATGGTGTTGGCATAACAGTTGCTGTTGTAGCGATGACAGCAGCTGCTGTTAATGTAGACATTCCTGATTTTTTTAATACAGGATATAGAGTAGCAAGTAAAATAATTGCTAAGTTTGAAGCACTTGGCACAACAAGTGATAATAGGTTTCCTAGTAAGAATACAAATGGTACCAAAACATAAGCTGATTTAATCCCTTTTAGTGGTTTGGTTAATACATCGACAGTCACTTCATTTGCGCCAATTGCACTCATATAACTTGAGTAACCACCTAAAATTAGAATAATTAGCCCTGCTTTTGGTAAGATTTTTTTGAACTGATCAACAACAACTTGGAATGGATCTAGAATTGCATTTCCAGTTTCTGCAACAGAATTTCCCAACAATATGGTAGCAACATATAATAATGCCAATCCAACTCCTAATAATGTCATTTTAATATCTGCTTTTATTAGTAACATATAAACAACTAACGCTACAGCAATAAAAGCAGCGGACCACATAATAAATTGTTCCACGATTTTTCCTCCCTTTAATTTAATATATATTCACTTTAAATACACTTTTTCAATGCATTAAGCAACCAATTTTTAAAAATTTCCTGATCAATATCTACACATACTTTCGCATTATTTGGCTGTTTTAAATATCCCTTCAAATCAACAACCGTTGTTCCTGTGGTTAGACTACCATTTAGTTCTACATCAACAAATGTATTAACCACTTCAAACATCTCAGGTTTTAGTAAATAAGCAACTGCACAACTATCATACATTTTAAGGCCATTTCTTAAACCTCTTCCACGATAATGTTGGAATAATGAGTATATCATCTCTCCTGTACGATTAAAGGTTTTTATTTTAGCGCTATCCTCTGGATATACTAGAGCCTTCCACCCTACATCAAGTCCTGCCATGACAATTGGAACACCACTTGAAAATACAATTTTTGCTGCTTCTGGGTCTATAGCTATGTTAAACTCTGACATAACCCCTTTATTTCCTCGAGTGACAGATCCACCCATTAATACAATTTCTTCAATTTTCTCTTTAACTTGTGGATATACTTTTAAAAGTAATGCGATATTTGTTAAAGGACCAATTGGCATAATGGTAATTTTCTCTTCACTAGACATAATGGTTTTATACATTGCTTCAACTGCATTATCTTTTAGAAGAAGTGATGAATCTCCTGTTTCAAATTCATAACCATCCATTCCACTATTTCCATGAACGCTACTTGCATCTTCTAAAGGTCTAATGAGCGGTTCATTAGCTCCTTTAGCAACAGGTATTTTTTTATTCCAAAACTTCAATAATTTTAACGCATTAGATGTTACCTTGTCTAAACTAACATTGCCAGCAACTGTTGTAATTAGTTTTACATCTAATTCATCACTAAATAACGCGATGGCAATGGCAACGGCATCATCAATACCAGGGTCTGTGTCAATTATAATTGGACGTTTATTCATTTTTATCCTCCTTCTTGAAATAATTTTTTACTTCATTCAATGTCGGCATCGCAATTTGTGCCCCTTTTTTCGTCACAACAAGTGCAGAAACTTGACTAGCAAGTTTCATACTATCATAAACACTGATTCCGTTTGATATAGCATACGCTAGTGCTCCAATATATGCATCTCCTGCTCCTGTTGTATCAACAACAGGAACTTGATAACCCTTCATTTCTTTAATCCCTTTTTCATCTACCAGTACACTTCCTTGTGAACCCAGCGTGATAATGACCATCTTAACACCTAATGTAGATAAATGCTTATAAACAGCTTGACACCCACTTTGATCAGTAGGATATGTATTAGTTAAAATCTGAGCTTCACTTTGATTGAGTACAAGCATATCAACACTTTGATATACAACTGGGTTGATTTTGACTGCTGGTGCGGGATTAAATATAGTTTTCATTCCATGTTTCTTAGCTACTTTAAGTGCTTCAATTGTTTCATCTACATCATTTTCTAATTGTGTAACAAATACATCACCGAATACTTTGTTTTGATTAATATATTGTTGTAAATGTTGTACTTTTAATTTTTTGTTAGCACCACTATCTAGGATGATGCGATTATCACCATTAACTGTTATAATCATCGCAATTCCTGATTGGGCTCCATCAATTTGATGGATGTGACTAGTTTCTATTCCACTATTTTTTAATACTTCTAATGATTTAATACCAAAGTAGTCGTTACCAACACAACCGATCAGTTCCACACAACCACCAAGTAAAGAAGCAGTAACTGCTTGATTAGCTCCTTTTCCACCAGGACTTGTAAAAAAATCATGTCCTTTTAATGTTTCACCTTCTATAGGAATCTTTGGGGATGATATCACTAAATCAGTGTTGACACTACCAAAGACGATTATTTTATTCACTTATTTTTTCCTCCTTCATAAAACATCACCATACCTGCACCATACTTTTCATTTGGTCTTCGAATAAAACCATACTTTTCATAAAATCCTTCCTTATGTGGGGTACTCATTAGACCAATATAAGCATTAGCACAAGCATTAGCATCAATATATTTTAACAGTTGTTTCATTAATAAATCACCTACGCCCATTTTTTGATACCTAGGCAATACCACAACGTCTTTAATAATAAAAGTCAAACGATTATCTCCAATTAATCTGGCAATTCCAACAGCTTTTTGCTCATCGTAAATTACCACATTAAACAAAGAATGTTCTAAAGCATATATTATATCTTCTTCTTCATAAGGCATAAATGGACCTGTATTTCGCAGTTCACTAAATATTTGAGAAGTTAAAGTATTTTCTACAATTTTCATAGCAAACTCCTTAGTAAAACGTTTTATCATATAATTTAAGCCTATTATAACAACTGAAGAAAGCGTTGTCAAATCTTTTTTTTATAAAATTAAATAAATTTACATGAGTTTATAGTAGGAAAAATTTAATATCTGTATATAAAAAACAAGAATCCCTCCCCACTAGATTGCTTATTATTCAACAAATTGTCACTATATATTTCTATAATCCAAAATTAAAAGATACACTGTCTTTTTTGAAAAACAGTGTACCTTTTATTAACCTTTTTACTAACTTTTTACAATTAATTAGAAGATTTCATCTTATTTTTTATAATGGAAAAAATCAATATATATAAGGGGATGAAGACTTGAAAAGGAAGTGAATAGTATGGAAATACCTTTTCTGACCAAACCGTATGTTCAAAAGTGTTTTCAAATAACCAAAAAGATAAAGCATACGCAATTATAATTACTGGTATTATAAATGGTTTATAATCGTCTAGTTTCAAAATTTGTGAAATTCCCATACATGTAGCATATAGTAATACGGAAAATTGGATAGCCCCGCCAATTAATAGATTAATACTTGTTAACACTTCTATATTAATTTCTGGTACAAACTTTGCACTAATAAAACTTGGATAAGTAATTCTACCTATCATAGCTGGTCCTATAACCATTATGGTACTTATGGTTAATAAAAGTAATAGAAAACTTGCAATAATAACAGAAACACTAGAAATTTTAAAGATATTCTTTTGTCTATTCAAATGTGGAAAGATCATTAAAAAAACAACTAATTCTCCAAATGGAAAAGTCATCATAAAAAAAGAAGCTTTTAGGACTGGTTTAAATCCATTTTCCAAAACAGGAAAGAAATAATTAACATCATATTCACCTATTAATGCGAAAACTATTAATAAAGTAAAAGAAATCATTAATGGAATTACTATTTCACTAAATCTAGCAATAACTTCTAAACCTTTTTTTACTCTATAAATAGTCACTAAACCAAAAACAACTGCGAAAAATAAAGCTGGGGTTTCAACATAAACAGCAGTTGCATTAAAATCAATAAATGAATCTCCAATTAAAGAAAAAAGATGGATAAAATACCATATATAGAGAAAACCAATTACTGTACCCAATGTCTTACCAAAAACACTTATTAAAATATCTATTAGTGTTTTCCCAGGGTTAAGTATAGATATGTAACAATAGATACCAATCAATACAATCCCGCTTATTGAACTAAATATTACAACCATCCAAGAATCAGAAGCTACAATAAAAGCAGGATTAAATATAGTAGCTGAACCAAGAATATATCCAATTATTAATAAAGCTAATTGAAAACTAGAAATTCTTACTTTATCTAGCATAATATCACCTTGTTTATACATATTTTATCAAATTCTGAATTCATTTCTCTTTTACAAATTTATTAATTAGAAAAATTAACCAAAATCATCAATTATTAAGATTTTTTTTATTTCTTTTATAAGAAATAATCAATACATATATAGGTATAATGATTTGAAATGGAAGTGCATAGAATGGATATATTTCTTCTGCCCAGCTCAGTTGTTCATAAAAACTTTCATATAACCACAATGATAAACCAACTAAGATTGTTGAAATAGGGAGAACAAATGGTTTATAATCATCAAGTTTAAGTATTTGTGCTATTCCCATCACAATAGAATAAAATAATACACAACCTTTAGTTGCACCTCCTATTAGTAGGTTTATAGCTGACAAAACCTCTATATGAATTTCTGGAACAAACTTTACACTTATAAAACTAGGATAGATAATCCTACTTACCATCATCGGTCCTAAAACCAATAAGGTTCTAAGGGTTACTACTAGTAATAATAAGCCCGCTAGAATGACGGAAATACTAGCTATTTTAAAGACATTCTTTTGTTTATTTAAATGGGGAAATATCATTAAAAAAGCTACCAATTCTCCATAGGGAAAAGTCATCATTAAAAAAGACGCCTTTAGAACTGGTTTTAACCCCTTGTCTAAAACAGGGAAGAAATAACTAACATCATACTTACTTATTAATGTAATAAGTAACAAGAAAATTATCATTATAATAATTGGAATCAGTAATTCAGCAACTCTAGCCATTACCTCTAAACCTTTTTTTATTTTATAAGCGCATACTAATACTAAAATAGATGAAATAAAAAGCATAGGTGTTTCGTAGTAGATTGTAGCCGAGATAAACTCCATAAAATTTCTTATAACTAACGATAAGAGATGAATAAAATACCATATATAAAGACCAGCTATAAATTTTCCTATTATCTTACCAAAAACATCCGTCAAAATACCTATTAGTGTTTTTCCAGGGTTAAGAATAGATATATAAGAAAATATAGCAATCAAGACAATACCACTTAATAAACTAAGAACAATAACCATCCAAGCATCTGATCCTGCCATGAAAGCAGGATTAAAAATAGTGGATGAACCAAGCGTAAATCCAATGATTAATACAGATAATTGAAAACTTGAAATCTTAACTTTATCTAACATAGTATCACCTTGTTAATTAATATTTCACCATCTTCTCAATAATTACTGATGAACTTACAGGTTATTTGTCAATTACCTGTAATAAACTAACGACAAATCCCACAGATAAATATTTTCTTTACTAAACCAAATACTTTATATTTATATAAAGTAGTATGGAATCAAGTTATTTTGATAACTTCATTTTGTTTTTTATTATTATGATAAATAATATATAAATCGGTATAATAACTTGAAAAGGAAGTGCATAGTATGGATATATTTCTTTTCCCCAACTTAGATGTTCATACATACTATCGAACAACCATAATGTTATAGCAATCACGATGACTGTACTAGGCATGACAAGTGGTTTATAATCATCAAGTTTGAAAAGTTGAGATATTCCCATAACTATAGAATATAATATTATACAAGCTTTCGTTGCCCCTCCTAATAGAACGTTTATCGCTATAAAAACCTCTATATGAATATCTGGCACAAACTTTGCGCTTATAAAGTTAGGGTAAGAAATTCTTCCCATCATGATAGGTCCTAAAACCATGATAATTCTTACTGTCACTAACAACATTAGAAAGGCAGCAAAAATGGTGGAAATGCTAGCTACCTTAAAGATATTCTTATGTTTATTCAAATGAGGAAAAATCATTAAAAACACAACCAATTCTCCATAAGGAAAAGCCATCATGTTAAAAGAGGCCATTAGGACTGGCTTAATTCCATTTTCTAAAAAAGGAAAAAAATAATTGATATCATACTTACTGATTAATGCAAAAAACAAGAGAATTGCGATAAAAATCATGATTGGAGTCCAAATTTCAGCAACTCTTACCATCACTTCTATACCACTTTTTACACGATAAGCGGTTATTACCATTAAAATAATTGCTACAAAAACTATTGGTGTTTGAGTATATATAGTAGATGATATAAAATCCAAATATTTTCTTAAAACTAAAGACATAAGATGAATAAAATACCATATATAAAGCACAGCTATAATGTTACCCCCTATCTTACCAAACACATCTATCAAAATATCGATAAGTGTTTTCCCAGGGTTCAGAATAGATATATAAGAATAGATCGCAATCAACACAATTCCGCTAATTAAACTAAGTATAATAACCAACCAAGCATCCGAACCTGTAGCAATTGCAGGATTAGATATAATAGATTCACTAAATATAAATCCGATGATTACTAAAGATAGTTGAGTACTAGATATCTTTACTTTATCTAACATCCTATCACCTTGCTATAAAATATTTTACAATCTTCTCAATAATTATTGATGGACTTACGGGTTTTTTGTCAATTACCTGTAATAAACTAATAATAAATCCCAAAGTTAACAATGTGAAATAAACAATCATTGTTTTCAGTCGTTGATTTGTTTTCATTAATCCCGATATATCAATAATAATCACTAATAAAAATACGCCAATAAGAGCAACAACCATATTTGTTCACCTCTTTATTTTGGTTCTAGAGCTTTCTTTACTGTTCCTGGTGCTTTAAGTTTTGCATCTACCTTTATTTCAATTTGTGTTTCGCTAAATACACTATCCCAATCATTCTCAACTTTCTTCCAATAATTTAAATTTTTCATATGGACAATCGCACCTAAACCAAAAATATCATTTTCTAACTCTTCTTGTGCCAATTTTATTATTTTTTTTAATTCATCCTCAATCAATTTTTCTATTTCTTTATCTAATTTTTTGACCATTTCTTTTGTTGTTAAATCACTAGTACTTTGCTGTTCACCTATGTTTCCTGCTGCCTTGATTTCCAATAAAAATGTTGGTTTGTTATCCTTAAATTTTACCTCTATTTTGTTTTTTACCCGTTTCAATTCAACAGATACTAATTTATTTTCATCAGTTGGATCCGGTATATTGATAATACCATTTTTCAATTCATTAGTTATTATAAGATAACCTATCGTATCTTTTGGTTTTAACCAAGCTTGTAATTTATCTTTCGTAAAAACTGCTCCACCAGCAACTCTTAAATTTTTTATTTTTAACTCTTCTTTTTCATTATCTATTTTTTCAATAATACCAACAACAGCATTTTTTCCTGGATGACAAACATCTCTTAAAAGATCAAAAAGTTCGACTTCAATTATTTTAGTTGATGCTTGCGAGTTTCTTATTACTTCCAATAAATGTAATGATGGTATTGTTGATAACTCAGTTTTAGCATTTAATACTTCTTTCGCTGATAATCCTTTAGCTATTAGAACGAGTGCCTGTCGTCTATTTTCATGGTCCCTCTCAAAGAAATCAAGTACTTCCATTATCCCTTCTTTTGCGATATCTTCACCAATAACAATCAATTCATTATAAGTATAAAATGGTTTACGATCTACAGTAGTTAATATATTTCTTAGTGCTTCAAAGATAGTATTACCTGTTTTAGAAATAGACCAATATGCCTCATCACTACTACCTTGTTCTTTTGCTTTCACAGTTCCAATTTTGATTATTTGAATCGTCACTTCAATTTGATCGTCATCCGTTTTATCAATACCTACTGCAGAAACAACACTTAATTCTGTTATATCTCTGTTATCCCAACATCCCGTTAGACATATTAAAATCATACAAAAAATTGGTAATAATAGATACCTTTTAATACAATGTTTCATAAACGTATTAATCTTCCTTCTTTCTAATATTAACTTTCATCCTATATGAATTATCTCCATTTTTATTTGCTGTTAAAGATTTTGGTCTTTTAAACATCGCCCAAGTAGGTACTCTTATAAATGTATCTTTTAAGTCCATCCCATATAATGGTGAAAATGGAGCCATGTAGGGTACACCAAAGGATCTTAATGAACATAAATAGATTAAAATAACTTCACCTACTAGAAAAAGACCCATAAATCCTAATATATTAGCTGCTCCTAGCAAAGCATATCTTAAGAAAGGAATTGTACCACCCATAGGAGGAACAATAAAACTAGTAATAGCAGTTAATGCAATTACAATAACCATCAAATTACTTACTAGTCCTGCCTCAACAGCTTGCTGTCCTAGTACTAATGCACCTACTATACTTACTGCTTGACCAACTGGTCTAGGCATTCTGACACCTGCTTCTCTTAACATTTCAAATGCTAAAATCATTAATAGTGCTTCAACAAAGGTAGAAAAAGGAACACCTTCTCTTGATGCAGCGATAGTTAACATCAATTTCTCAGGAATAATATCATGATGAAAAGAAATTAAAGCAACATATACTGCTGGAGTTAATGTTGATAATATCAACGCTAATACTCTTATAATTCTTAAGAAAGATGAGAAAATAAATCGTGAGTAATAGTCTTCACTTGCTTGTATTGTTTCAACAAACAAGTAGGGAACTGTGAGGACAAAAGGGGTTCCATCACATAAAATGGCCACCCTACCTTCCAATAATTTTCCAGCAGTTACATCAGGTTTTTCTGTATTACCAACTGTTGGAAAAATAGAGTAAGGTGCATCTTCAATAAATTCTTCAATATAGCCTGACTCAAGAATAGCATCAGTATTAATCTTCTTTAATCTTCTTTTTACTGTTTCAATTACATCTTCATGAGCAATCCCTTTTATATAACATATCATGACATCAGTATTGGTCTGTTTCCCCAATGTCATTGTTTCAAATTTAAGATTGACGTTTTTTACTTTCCTACGGATCAATGCTGAATTTAACCTAATTGATTCAGTAAACCCTTCACGAGGTCCTCGAACAACTGATTCAGTATCTGGCTCCTCTACTCCTCTAGATTCAAAAGCTCTTGTATCTGCTTTTAATGCTTTTTTATTTCCGTCTATATAAAGAATCGTATCTCCAGAAAGAATACTTTGGATACTTTCATTAAAATCATCAATATCACTAATCCCACTTATGGCCAATAGATTTTCTTTTAAAATTACAAGTGTGCTTTCCTTATTAAATTCTTGATTTAAGTTCGTGAGTCTTGAGTCTATTAGTATTGTTTTTAAGAGTTCTGTATCTACTATTTCTTTTCTTACTAGACCATCTATATAGGCTAAAATAACTCTTAAATCCCTTTTTTCACCTATATCAAGTTCTCGAATAACAAAATCACTACATTCAGAAAAGGTTTGAGTTAATTTTTCTTTAACCACTTTTATAGATTTTGGAATATTTTCCTTTTTGGGGGCGTCATTATTAGAAGAGTTATTTATAGAATTCAATCTTAGATAATTAAATTTCCTAAATATTGTCCTAAACATATAATCCACCTCTTAATATATTATCTTAATTAGCAGTCAAATTTATACTCTTTTACATAATATTTAAGGAAATGTCATTAGGAATATTATTTAATTATAAACAAAATTAAAAGGGACAAATCGATTTTATTTCAATCAATTTGTCTTTTTTAAAATTTTACAATGACTATATGATTAAAATACCTACACTATAAATGTAGGTATTTTAATAAAATATATATAGAGAGAGAAAGGAATAGGGAAAGGTTATTTCATCATTTTGCAAGTTCAAATATTTTTATCACATCTTCTTGTGATAGTTTAGTGAATCGACCCACTGTATTTGAACCGCAACATTTTTCTGCCATTTTATTGAATTCATCATAAGGAATATTTTCTTCCTTTAAAGTAGTTGGCATATGAACATCCTTTAAGAATTGTTCAAATTTCTCAATTCCTAATAATGCAATTTCTTCATTTGTTAAAGTAGTGTTTTCTATATTAAATACCTTTTGAGCAAAACGAACAAAACGCATAATATTGTTTTTGTACACATATCTCATCCATGCAGGCATGATAATCGATAAAGTCACCCCATGAGTAGTTCCATAGATTGCAGTTAATTCATGACCAATACGGTGACTTGCCCAATCTTCTTCTCTTCCTAATCCAAGAATTCCTGAATGAGCAATCGTTCCACTTACCATAATTTCAGATCTTGCTGCAAGATTATTAGGTTCATCAAGTAATATATAAGCATTATCAATAACTGATTTCATAGCTCCTTCACATAAGTGATCAGTTAAATGTACATTTGTTGTATTTGTAAAATATCTTTCAATTACATGAGATAAGATATCAACAATTCCAGCAAAAGTATGTCTACTTGGTAATGTCAAGGTTAGTTCTGGATTTAATATCGCAAATTGTGGTCTTAATAGATCACTTTCTAATCCTAGTTTTTGTTGTGTTTCTTCGTTATCTATAATTGTTGCTGAACTACTTTCGCTTCCTGTTGCTGGAATTGTAAGAATTACACCTATTGGTAAAGCTTTTTCCAAATTAATATCTTGTGTGAACAAATCCCAAGGATCATTTTCATAGAAAACACCTGCTGCGATTGCTTTTGCAGAGTCAATAACACTTCCACCACCAATCGCAAGAATAAAGTCAATATTTTGTTCCTTACACATATTGACCCCTTCACGAACAAGATCAATACTTGGATTTGGTTTAACACCAGATATTTCAACAAATTCTTTATTGTTTTTCTTTAATAATTCAACAACTTGATCGTATAGTCCTGATAGACCTGCTTTTTTTAAAATATCTACACCATAGTGTACCAATGCTATTTTTTTATAATTTTGAAAGTTATCCACTGTTTTAGATACAGAATCTGTACCAAAAACAAGTTTTGTTGGATTATAGTAATAAAAGCTATTCAATTTATATCTCTCCTTAAATGTTACTTTTAAAGATATCTACATATTGTTTTCCATACTTAATGTTTTCTCTTTCTAAAATAAAGGTTTTCGCAGCACGAATTAATAGACGTTCTGCTTTAACTCTAGCCTCAATATCTTTAATACTTGTAACGTCAGCTACTTTTGAATCACCTACAACACGTCTAAGCATTTCAGTACCAGCAAGACCTGCTGTATCTGCTAGAATTGTATCTAAATACCAATGCATATATAATTCTTCTTTTGCCATTACATCTGTGACAGTCTCTTTGTAAAGTTTAATAAATTTTTCTTTAAATAGCGTAACAATATTGTCAATTGTTTCTGAAATCCAATTAGTAAATTCTAAAGTTTCATTTGCATCAGCTGTTACACAAGCATTTGCCCAAGCGAAAAATAAATTACCAATTACATTTCCTAGGTCATAACCCATTGGACCATAAAAAGCAAACTCTGGATCTAGTACGATAGTAGAATTTTCTTTTACAAAGATTGAACCTGAATGTAAATCCCCATGAACTAACGCTTGTGCATTGTTCATAAATTGATTTTTCAATTTTCCAGCTTCAAGAATTAACTTTTTATCTTCGTATAATTCTTTACGAACAAACTCCATATTTTCATCTAAGACAATATTACGACCTTTATAGTCAATATATGGTTCAGTAAAAACTAAATCTTCTGAAATCTTACAAAGGTCTTTGTTAATATATTTTTTAACATTATCCTTTTTTTCTCCTGAATCCATGACTAAATCAGTTGTTGGTAGAAGTGTGTTAACAATAAATGTGGTAATATCATCAGCTAAAGTTGGATAGGTTTTTCTTTCTAGTAAGACTTTACGTAAATTACTATGGTCAGATATATCTTCCATAGATACAGCACACATTACTGGATCATATTTATATATTTTTGGAACTAATCCTGTAGCTAACTTTTCTTGAAGCATCAATACTTCTGCTTCAATTCGGTTTCTATCAACGTCAAGTGGTCTACCAGATGAACGAAGAAGCGTATCCGCTTGTTTAATAACAACGGATTGCTTTGTATTTTCATCCCAAACCTTAAAAACGTAATTAATATTTCCATCACCAATCTCAACTGCGTTTAATTTTGCATCTTGGTTAAAGATAGATAATTTTTCTTTTGCATAAAGAATAGCATCTTCAATTTCCATGCGAAAGTGTTTATTAAATTTAGACAATTTTTATACACTCCTTTAAAAATCTTATTTTAATAATAGTCTTCTACTTTTGTATCAAAATATCTATGTAAATCATAGGGACTATAAATTCCCTTATCTGTCACGACTCCACTAATTAAATGAGGAGGTGTAATATCAAATGATGGATAATATCCTTTAACACCTTCCATCGTATTTTTAATTCCTCTACATTCTAATGCTAAGTTAGGATCTCTTTCTTCTATTTTTACTTGTGAAATTGTTTGATAATCTTTATCAGGTATACCTGTTACAAAATATGGTACCCCAAAATTCTTAGCTACAATTGCGATTTGTAATGTTCCAATTTTATTAACGATATGTCCATCTAAACAAATTGAATCTGCTGCTGAGGTAAATACATCTATGTGTTTTGTTTTCATAGTGAATGCTGCCATATTATCTGTTATAACTGTTGTATCAATTCCTTGGTCATAAGCAACACTAGCCGTTAGTCTAGCTCCTTGTAAATAAGGTCTTGTTTCTGGAACGAATAATTTAATATTCTTATTTTGTATATTTGCTTCTTTAAGCATCATACCAACAATAGTTTCTCCAAAACATTGAGTCATAACATGACCATTTTGTGGAAACATATCAACTAAATATTTTGCTACAGTGTTAATTCTTGAATAGCGGTTATTTAATGAATTAATCGTATGATTAAAAATCGCTAAATCAACTTTTTCACCTTTTTCTAATGCATTATAAGCTGCTTTTAAACATCCTTTTGTTACTAATGTCATTCTATTTGCTGTTGTTGGTCTTGCATTTGCTAATGTATAGGCTGCTTTTTCTAAATATGTCACTTGGTCTTGTTTTGATAAATTTCTACACTCATAAGCAGCTAAGGCCATTCCCATTCCAGCTGCTGTATAAGGTCCTGCACTTTGTGTAACCATGTCTGTTATTGCCTTTGCTACTTCTTGGTGTGTATGACAAGTAACGAATTTTACTTCAGTTGGATAAACCCTTCTGTCTAGTATTCTTACAGAAGCATTCTCATACCAAGCAACATTTTCATATTGAAGCATAAATGCTAAATTTTGATCTTGTCGAATCATTTTTGTCAATCCTTTCTTTAAATTTAAAGGGGAAGAGCTAGAAACTCGATAACTTCTAGCTCTTTACCCTAAATATTTATTTTGTGTTTACTTATTTTTTTTTAGTTATTTTTGAGATATCAAAGAAGATAAATACTAAACCAAATATAATCATTAAGAATGAATAGAATGAATATGGTACGATTTCCATTGGCGAAATTCCCGCAATTCCAGCTGCTACTAATAATTGTCCTGCATAAGGCGTAATACCTTGGAAACCAGATGAGAATACATCTAATAGACTCGCTGTTCTTTTGGGATCGATATCATATTCTTCTGATAAATCTTTTGCAAGTGGTCCTGCTGCAAGGATTGCAATTGTATTATTTGTTGTTGCTACGTCAATTAAACTTACTAATGATGCCATTCCAAGTTGCGCACCTTTTTTCGTCTTAACTCTTGATGTAACTTTTTCTAATAAGAAATCAATTCCACCATAATAAGTCATTAGTCCAACTAATCCACCAACGATGATTGCGATGATTGCTAAGTCTTCCATCCATCCCATACCACGTTGTAATACACCAAATAATTCTACTACATTGAAATCACCATATGCTAAACCGATAACTGCTCCAGTTCCAATTCCAAGTCCTAATGTTACCATTACGTTTACACCAAGTAATGCACTAGCGATGATAGCTACATAAGGAAGCGTTCTTACTAAGTTGAAATCTCTTTCTAACTCTTCTGCATTTCCAGTTGATAAGAATGTTAAGATGATTACTGTAATGATTACTGCCGGTAATACTGTCATTAAGTTTGCTTTAAACTTATCTCTTGATTCTACACCTTGTGTTCTAATTGCTGCGATTGTAGTATCTGATGATAAGTGATCACCAGTTAATAATAATGCACTACCTACTACTGTTGCCATTACTAATGGTAAACTAATTCCTGTTTGTGTTGAGATTCCTACACCAATTGTTCCTAATGCTGTAATTGTTCCCATTGATGTTCCCATTGAGAATGATAATACACATCCAACTAGGAATAATCCTGGTAATATCATGTTTGATGGTAAGAATGTTAATCCTAAATTTACAGTTGAATTAACTGCACCCATTGCATCTGCGATTGAATAAAACGCACCTGCTAATAAGAAGATAACAACCATTAAGATAATTGTTCCATCTCCACCTGCTTTAGCGAAGATATCAATCTTATCATTTAATGATGTTTTTTCACCTTTTTTATCAAGTAATAAGGCAAATCCAGCTGATAATACAAATCCTAATAATAATGGCATACTATCAAATTTACCTGTAATGATTCCTGTACTCATATACAGTACTAAGAAAAAGATTAAGGGTAGTAATCCGATGAAGTTTCCTTTTTTCATCCTTCTCGCTCCTTTTAATTATTATAGACATAATTTTTTACGTTTGAGAATATTCTAAGAGGGTATTTTATTATATATTTTATATTTTATTATATATTTTATATTTTATTATATATTTTATATTTTATTATTTATTTTATATTTTATTATTTATTTTATATTTTATTATTTATTTTATATTTTATTATTTATTTTATATTTTATTATTTATTTTTTTTAGTTATTTTTGAGATATCAAAGAAGATAAATACTAAACCAAATATAATCATTAAGAATGAATAGAATGAATATGGTACGATTTCCATTGGCGAAATTCCCGCAATTCCAGCTGCTACTAATAATTGTCCTGCATAAGGCGTAATACCTTGGAAACCAGATGAGAATACATCTAATAGACTCGCTGTTCTTTTTGGATCGATATCATATTCTTCTGATAAATCTTTTGCAAGTGGTCCTGCTGCAAGGATTGCTATTGTATTATTTGTTGTTGCTACGTCAATTAAACTTACTAATGATGCCATTCCAAGTTGCGCACCTTTTTTCGTCTTAACTCTTGATGTAACTTTTTCTAATAAGAAATCAATTCCACCATAATAAGTCATTAGTCCAACTAATCCACCAACGATGATTGCGATGATTGCTAAGTCTTCCATCCATCCCATACCACGTTGTAATACACCAAATAATTCTACTACATTGAAATCACCATATGCTAAACCGATAACTGCTCCAGTTCCAATTCCAAGTCCTAATGTTACCATTACGTTTACACCAAGTAATGCACTAGCGATGATTGCTACATAAGGAAGCGTTCTTACTAAGTTGAAATCTCTTTCTAACTCTTCTGCATTTCCAGTTGATAAGAATGTTAAGATGATTACTGTAATGATTACTGCCGGTAATACTGTCATTAAGTTTGCTTTAAACTTATCTCTTGATTCTACACCTTGTGTTCTAATTGCTGCGATTGTAGTATCTGAGATGAATGATAAGTTATCACCAAATAATGCACTACCTACTACTGTAGCCATTACTAATGGTAAACTAATTCCTGTTTGTGTTGAGATTCCTACACCAATTGTTCCTAATGCTGTAATTGTTCCCATTGATGTTCCCATTGAGAATGATAATACACATCCAACTAGGAATAATCCTGGTAATATCATGTTTGATGGTAAGAATGTTAATCCTAAATTTACAGTTGAATTAACTGCACCCATTGCATCTGCGATTGAATAAAACGCACCTGCTAATAAGAAGATAACAACCATTAAGATAATTGTTCCATCTCCACCTGCTTTAGCGAAGATATCAATCTTATCATTTAATGATGTTTTTTCACCTTTTTTATCAAGTAATAAGGCAAACCCAGCTGATAATACAAATCCTAATAACAATGGCATACTATCAAATTTACCTGTAATGATTCCTGTACTCATATACAGTACTAAGAAAAAGATTAAGGGTAGTAATCCGATGAAGTTTCCTTTTTTCATTATTTTCGCTCCTTTTATTTATTTTTTTCTTTTACTTGTCCATAACTTTGAAATAATCCTAACATTTTATGCATTTCTTGATCTGATAGGATGACAGGGTCACCTAAAGTTTTCGTTCTATAATAGATTTCTGCACAATACTCAATTTCTTCTGCTTTGTTAAAGGCATTCGGTAAATCCTTTGCTCCTGTTAAAAGACCATGATTAGCTAGTAAAACAGCATAACGATCCTTCATTGCTTCAAATGCATTTTGAGCTAATTCTTTTGTTCCAAAGGTGGCGTATTCAGCACATCTTACGTTTTTTCCTCCAGAAATGGCAACTAAGTAATGAACAGCGGGTAATTCCCAGTTCATACAAGATAATACGGTTGTATAATTTGCGTGTAAATGAACAACTGCATTTATGTCTTCTCTATTTTCATAGAATATACGATGCATATCATATTCACTTGATGGTTTTTGTTTCCCATCTACTACATTTCCTTTAAGGTCCATTATTACAACATCTTCGGGTTGTGTTTTAAGATAATCGATTCCACTTGGTGATATTGCCATTAATTGTTTATCTCTGATAAACACACTTATATTACCACCAGTACCTTTGGTTAAATTCTTTTCGATTAACTTTTTACCGTATTCCACTACCAATTCTCGTTCTTTTTGAAACAACATATACTACCTCCTTTCATACATTATTTCTATAACCTATAAGCTATTTTTCAATGAGTTTATTTGCCATCTCACTATCAGTTATTAAGACATCAAGATATTTCCCATTTAAAGCTCCTGTGATTGCTTCATATTTTTTATGACCTCCAGCAATTCCAATGACTAAAGCATTACCTTTGTTTTTCAAAATATTGTATCCAATGGTTCGATCATTGAAACCATGTTCAACTGCACGTCCTTCAATGTCATACCATCTAAATCCAATATCTCCAACACATTGATGACGCATCAAATGTTCTTTATATTGCTCGTTATTAAATCTGCTTTCATAAAGTGTCGTATCACTCTTTAACTCACCAATACCAGCAAGTATAATATTACAATTTTCCATATTTTTAATAATTTTTTTGAATGATTCATCTTTTAGCATTGCTTCTTTTGTTTCTTTATTTTCAACAACAGCTGGTGCATATAATAAATAAGGCTTTCCACCTAATTTATCAGCAATCGTTCGAGTAATATCATCTGGTCTTAATGATGAATATGCGATATCAAGACCACCCACTAATTGTATAACAGGTAACTGCAATTGTTGATTATACGATATTTTTTTAGCAACTTCAGATAAAGTTCTTCCCCAAGTTACACCAATTACATCATCTTTAACCAGAATATCATCTAAGTACTCAGCTGTTGCTTCACCTAGGCTCACTGGAATCATTTTTTCATCGATTGAAGATACAACAATCGCTTGTTTCAGATTGTATTTCTCTTCTAGTTTTGTTTCTAAATCAAAATGATGTTTATCGACATCAACAATGTTAATTTGGACAATATTTTCATTTAGTGCTTTTTTCAGTAATCTATTAACTCGTTGCCGAGACATTACCATTTTCTTTGCTATTTCTGCTTGGGTTAATCCCTTTTTATAATAGTAATAGGCAATCTTAATTAATTCTCGATTATTCGCACTCATTTTACCCCCTCCTATGTTACATATGCTCATCATATGAAATTTTGTAACGCCTAATGTAATAGTATTATAGCATTTTAATTTTTACTATGCAATAAAATTGATAGCGTTTTTTTATTTTTTTGTCGATTTCTGTCAAATAATATATTAATTTTAAATATATATTCATTTTTTATTATTTGCATAATTATGTAAAATAATAAAGAATAGAATACTTTACTAATTATTACTAGATATCCATTTATTCTCTTTCTTTTTGTTTATATACTAAACATAATCTTCAATAAACCTTAAAATTATTAAGTATTATCTAGAAAAAAACATGATTCAATAAGAACCATGTTGTTTAATGTTATATTCAATTTTGATGATTTTAATAATTTATCCATATCTCAATACTAAAAACTAACCTAAATACTTCTAAAAAAATATAATTATTATTCATTTATTTAACTTGGGACACCTGACTTTTTATAGCTGCTTCAGATACTGCTTTTGCGATAGCCTGATGAAGGTCTTTATTTAAAGCATTTGGTATAATATAATCTGATCTTAATTCATCAGAATCAATAAAATTTGCGATAGCATAGCCTGCTGCTAGCATCATTTCATCATTAATATCTTTCGCTCGTACATCTAATGCACCTCTGAAAACCCCAGGAAATACCAATGCATTATTAATTTGATTTGGAAAATCTGATCGTCCGGTACCAACAATTGCAGCACCTGCTTCTAATGCATCTTCTCGAGAGATTTCAGGTATTGGATTGGCTAGAGGAAATACGATGGGTTTATCAGCCATTAATTTAATCATCTCTTGTGTAACCACATTTCCAATTGAAACACCTATAAACACATCAGCATCAACTAATGCATCCTTTAATATTCCTTTTTTATGATTATGATTTGTTTTTTTGCTTATTTCTGTTTGGGCAGAATTTAATTCTTTCATACCTTCACTGATAATCCCAAATCGGTCACACATCAGAATATCTACAACCCCTAATTTCATGAGATAGTTCGCGATTGCAATACCTGCTGAACCAGCTCCATTTATTACAACTCGGATTTTATCAATCTCTTTAGTCACCAATTTTAAGGCATTTATAAGAGCTGCACCTACTACTATAGCCGTTCCGTGTTGATCATCATGGAATATTGGAATTTCACAACGCTCTTTTAACTGACGTTCAATTTCAAAACAACGAGGTGCTGAAATATCTTCCAAATTAACACCACCGAAACTACCTGCTAAAAGCTCAATGGTACGAATTATTTCCTCTGAGTCTTTAGAACGAATACATAAGGGAATAGCATCAATATCAGCGAAGGTTTTAAAAATAAGAGCTTTACCTTCTAATACAGGCATTCCAGCCTCAGGTCCTATATCCCCAAGTCCTAAAATGGCCGTACCATCTGTAACAACAGCAACTGTATTTGATCTTCGTGTAAGTTCAAAACTTTTATTCACATCTTTTTGAATTTCTCTACAAGGTTCTGCAACACCAGGTGTATAGGCGAGTGAAAACATTTCTTGATCTAAATTTGATATTCTAGAAACAACTTCTATCTTACCTTTTAGTTGTTTATGTAATTTTAACGATTCTTTAAAATAGTTCATTCTAATTCTCCTTGTAATATCATTTTTGTTAAACTACTTATTTTATGACATATTAGTATTTATTCCTTTTGAAAATATCACCCTCTATTACTTCAAATATTCCTAATATACATTTTTAATTTCATTATTATAACCAATATTTTATTATAAACCACCCATTCACAAATTTCTACTAAAATACATGAAATATAGTCAATGTTGTTTAATCAAATTGTTAATTTATAACAATATATTTAACAAAATTATCTATCATAAAAAATTAATTTAATTAACTTATATTTTATGAAAATCAGGTATAAAAATCTAAATAAACAATCTCTTTTTATTTTATCAAAAGGTACATCCATTTCTTATAAAAAAAGGTTCTATAATATTTGGTGTGGGTAATAAACTCACACCATTTAATTTGCATAAAAAAATGAGACAGATTTCCAATATCCTGATACAATTAATAACGACGAAATCACTAATGAAAGGATTGGAAATATGTCTCAATACAATTGTATCGTAAAAGTACTAAATTTAAAAGATGAAAATATTTCTTTTAATGAAAACTTTTACTCAGAAGAAATTATTAAGGGTGTTAGATCACAAATCTATTATGGAACTCTCACATATCAGCCTCAATATTGTTATTCATGTGGTTGTGTATTTGATAACCAGTTTGAAAAGCATGGCTTTAAGACATCTACAATAACTTTACCTAAAGTATCTAATATGAATGCTTATTTAAAACTTAAAAAACAACGTTATAAATGTCATCATTGTAATAGTACCTTTACTCTCAAGACATCTATTGTTAATCAGCATTGTTATATATCTAATAATACTAAAGTAGCTGTTGCTCTTGCAGCTTCTAATAAGATTTCTGAATGTGATTTAGCCAAAGAACATAATGTATCACATTCCACTGTAAATCGTGTTATAAACAGTTTCTATGAAGTGCATAAGCCTAATTATAATTATTTACCTGAACAACTTTGTTTTGATGAATTTAAATCAGTTAAATCATCAGTAGGGGCTATGTCTTTTCTTTTTTGTGATGCTCATAATGGAAGCATAATTGATATCGTTGAAGATAGACGCTTAAATTCATTAATCAAATATTTCCAACGATACACTAAAAAAGCAAGGAGAAGTGTAAAATTAATCGTTATCGATATGTACAAGCCCTACATTCAACTTATAAAGATGCTCTTTCCTAACGCTAAAATAGTTATGGATAAATTCCATATTATTCAATTAATCTCTCGCTCATTAAATAAAACTAGAGTTAGAATTATGAATCAAGATAAAAAGAACTACAATAAGTTTAAACGTTATTGGAAGCTTATATTGAAAGATCGGGCTAAATTAGACATCAAAAATTATAGAAAAGTTTATTGTTTTAAACAAATGATGTGTGAAGAAGATATTGTAAATTATTTACTAGATCAAAGTAAGGAACTTAGAGATACATATGAACTATATCAGGACCTTTTACATAGTATTAAAAACAAAAATCCAGAACTCTTTACAACTACTCTTGATCAAATTGAACAAGAATACCCAAACATATCAGCTTATATGAAAACATCAGTTAAATCTATTCGTAAGAATAAATCCTATATTCTAAATCTAATGTCTACTAATTATACAAATGGTGTAATTGAAGGTATAAATAATAAAATAAAAGTTATCAAGCGTATAGCTTTTGGTTATAGAAGCTATCATCATTTTAAACTACGAATTCTCATTTCTCATGGAATGGGAACAATGAAAAAAGGACTAAGCCATTCAGCTTAATCCTCGTAATTGATTTAATGTCAGTTTATTGGATATTCTCTACCCACACTACTTGACAAAGAGCCTAAAAAAAACTCTCCCATCTTAATAGATAGGAGAGTTATTTATTTACATATAATAATTACAATTTGTAAAGATGATTTAAATATGTCCATAATGCGTTAATACTAGAATAATACCTGGTTTTGTGAAGAATGTTGTTTCATCATTATTTTCATAATAGGTACTATCTACTGAGAAGAATGGATCTGCATCAATGATTGGTTCTAATTCTCCTGTTAAACAATTTCTAACAATCATAGAATCTAATACAACGTCTCTTTGTGCTGGAGTTAAACCTGCAATAGCAGCGACATTAAATGATACGGTTGTGAAGTTACCTACTGCAAGTGTATTAGCTGCTTTGATAAAGGCCTTAATTTCTGTTTTTGTTGTAATACCTAGCATATTATAAACATCTTCTTTAGCAAGGTCAGGAATCTTTGTATTAATATTAGCATTACCTTTTAGCATGTTATCAAAGGTTGCATGCGTAGAACCACTTTCAAGCATCGTAGTAAGTTCTGCATCACTCATTGATGTAATCGTAGAAGCATTCATAGCGCCACCAAAATCAGATACATCCAAAGTTTGAAGTGATGTTAATATTGCTTTTAATTCTACTTTTTCTATCTGCGTTTCTGAAGATAAACCTACAACAATCGCTTCTCTGAAATAATGTGGAACAAGAAGAGTGCCACTACCAGGAGCTGCGCTATCATCTAAGGCGTTATCTAAAATATTATCTGATAACGTTGCTTGAACTGAAGCTGATTGAAGTAAGGTATCAAAATCAACATTGAACACATTCGCAGGATTCATGTCAATTGCGGTAAAATCAGTTAAGTTAAGTAATTCTAAAGCAGTTAGAATAGACTTCATTTCATTAACTTCTATATAGGTTACATCACTTAATACGATTCGTATTAACTCTGCATTATTTATATTTTGGTTTGGTACAACCAATTTTCCACCGGTACCATTCAACATTTTATTAGACAGTGTTGCTTGTATTGATGAAGACAATAATAACGTATCCCTTTGACTAAAGAATTTACTTGAATCAATTGATCCACCAAAACTGTCTAAGTCGGTGTAATTCATGGCAAGAAAAGCATTAATGATAGACTTAATTTCATTTTTAACCACAAAGTTTGTCAAACTCACTTCTTTTTGAATTCTATTAACTTCAACTTCACCAGCTTGTGAATACATTGGAACGATTAAAACATCATCATTTAAATCAAATAATTTTTTTGAAATCGTTGCATGGATTGATGCTGATGTTAATAAAGTAGTTTGCTTGTTTTCATCTGATAATTTATTTAAATTGAACCCACCTGAAAATGTCGTAATATCATTAATTTCTAATACTTCTAAAGCATTAATAAGTGCTTTGATCTCTGTTTTATAGATATAATCAGTACTAGATACGGTCACATGTACATCATTATCCTCAATATCCTTATCTGGAATAAGTAATGTACCAGGACCTAAATCATTCATTTGTTTTGAGATAGTAGCATGCATTGATGCAGAAGTCAACATGATATCTTGATTTGGTTCATTATATAGATTTACTAAACTAACTGTTCCTGTAAAACTACCAATTTCACCAATATTTAATATTTCTAAGGCTTCAAAAACAGCATGTATCTCATTCTTTATAATATACTCTGTTTGTTCACCTGGTAAGCCTTTTAATAATCGAATATCAATACCATCCACATCTTGTTGTGGAATAACTAAAGTACCCGTTCCTAAATCAAACAATTGTTTTGAAACCGTTGCATGAAGTGATGCTGAAGCAAGCAGTGTATTTCTAGTATCTACTTCATAAAACTTTGTTAAATCAATTGTACCAGCAAAATTATTAATATCATCTATCTCAAGGATTTCAAGACCTTCAATAATTGCTTTTATTTCATCTTTAACAACATATTCTGTTTCTTGTCCAACAATCCCTATTGTTACACGAATTGTGTTATCTGTTGAATCTAAGTATGGCACACTCAATATCCCTGATCCTAAATCAAGTATTTGTTTAGAAACCGTTGCATGAAGTGATGCCGATGTCAATAAGATATTTTGATTAGTTTCTTCATAAAAATTATCTAAATTAACTGTTCCAGAGAAATTATTAATATCAGCAATTCCAAGAATTTCAAGACTTTCAATAATTGCCTTAATTTCATTTTTAACGACATATTCTGTTTCTTGACCAACAGCACCGACTGTTTTTCTAACCGCAATATCATTTGAATCTTTATATGGCACACTTAAAGTTGAAGGACCTAAATCTAGAATTTGTTTAGAAATAGTAGCTTGCATAACAGATGATGCTAAAAGAATATCTTGATTATTGTCATCATACAATATTCCTAAATCAATATCTCCAGAAAAATTATTAATATCGGTCATACCTAATAATTCAAGTGCATCTAATATATTATTTAATTCATCTTTAACTATGAATTCTGTTTCTTGAGTAACTTCTCCCACTTTTTTTCTAATTAAATTTTCTTCTTCATCTACATATGGAATAGTGACAGTTTCTTCACCAAGAGAAAATAGTTGGTCAGATATCGTTGCATGAAGAATAGCTGATTCTAATAAGGTATCAATATTATCAATAATTAAATTTAAATCAAGGGTATCAACTTCAGCAAAATCAGCAATATCTAATACTAAAACAGATTCTAATACTGCATTTAATTCATCAGTAGAAACATACTCAATTTCATCCATATATCGTATTACTGCATTATCTACATCTTTATAAGGTACAACTAGCACCTTAGACTCACCAGTCGTTAAATCAAATAACATGGTTGATAAAGTTGCATGGATTATATCTGAATTAAACAGGTTATCTGCTTTCGTTTGATCTAATACTTTACTGTCTGGTGCTGTAGCTAAATTTTGGAGAATTGAAGCATCAAAAGTCATATTTTCTAGGTCTGTAAAACCTAAAGCAGAAACTGCTTTAAACACCTTTTTAATTTCTTCTTTTGAGACAATATTTTTTTCTACTTCTTCTACATATATCTGTGATAGAGCTTTATTAGGAATGGTAAGAACTTCTCCACCTTGATCGATGATTAAATTTCCAATAGTAGCTTCTATTATTTTAGAAGATAGTAAGGTATCGATATTCTCATTAGAAAGGTCAAATGCTTTTGATAAATCAAATCCAGTTTCTTCACAACTATCGCCCTCATCACAAACTAAGGTGGTAACAACTAAACGTGCAGACTTAACAAGCGCTGTTAATTCTGTTTTATATATATAATCATTATCATCAAATACTGAATCAGCAATAAGAAGTGGTGTATTTCCTAATTCCATCTCTAAGATTTTTGTAGATACAGTTGCCACTAATACTCTTGAATCAAAAATAGCATCGATGGACTCATCACTAAAATCAGCAATGACATTCATATCTAAATTATCAAAATCAATATTGCTAGCGTTTTGAGATATTTCATTAACGGCGAGTAATATATTTCTTAATTCACCATTTTCAATGATATTACCTTCATCATCACAAACATCTATCCAAACTATATCATCTGGTACAACAAACACATCAAATCCTTCCATATCACCTTTACCTGATATAACATTTATTAAGGCATTGGATATGATATCTGAATCTAATATAACTGTAAAGTCAAGTTGGGATAATGAAGTGATTAATTGTGATGGATCTCCAGATTTAAGGTCACCTACCGTTATACCAGTATCGACTATTTCACCAGCAACTAACCCCATGGCCTTAAACTCATCTTCCCATACTAAATCTTCTGGTACAGTGATGATAGCTTCAACATCTGAACCTGCTTCTGCTAAAATTGGTTCTAATGCCTCATAGGCAGCTAAAGTTACTAATTTTGATTCAGATAATGAATTAAATAAACTTCTTACATGATCTCCGTTAATTGTTCTTGTCTCAATATCTACATCCTCATCAATGAGTCCCGCTGCATTAACGAGATCAAAAGAAACAGCAGCGACTTCTCCTAATTGCATCATTTCGGTCTCCCAATCAATCGCGTACAGCTCTTCTTTCGGAAAAGTAACTTCAGTATCTAAATAATCCGAAGCAGTTTCGATTCCAAGTGGTAAAACAGCAGTGAATAAGTCAGAATCTGATAGAACTATAAAGACTTCTCTAACCTCTTCACCAGTAATATCACTTAAATCATCTGTTTCTTTATAAGTAGATTCCTTATATATGTCATTGACATCTGCAGCTACCATAAGTTCTTTTCTCAATGATACTTGTTTTTTACGATATTTAAACGAAAAGACAGAATCAAACAAATAATCAGTTAAAGCTATTTTTTCATTACTAGTTTCATCCTCTACAGCAATTAAGTTCGCTGTACTTACAACCACATTTTGATTATAAGCATCTACGACTTGCTCTATAGTTTCAATTTTATACTCATCAGGTAATAATTTTTGAGCACTACCTGCTACACTTATAGTCCCACCTAATATGATTAATACAAAATACAAAGTAACCATACCACTTAATAATCCACAAGCTGCTCCTAATCCACGACGTTTTGCTTCTTTCCCATCTTTTTTAGTTCGTAAAGTGATAGTACGGATGATTAAACAGATAAGTTTATAGATAAGATTGAATACAGTAAAATAAAGTACCGCATAAACGATTTTTATGATTAAAAGTGAAATACTTGTGATAAACACAATAAATTCCTCATTTAATAAACTTGATTCAAGTGAATCTCCTAGATACACATTTAAAATAGATGGCATCGCTTCTTTTAGGCTAGATGCATCTGATACTTCAGGAACAAAGTTCCCTAACAAACTACCAAGAAAAGGTAAGTTCATCCCCCATAATTTATTAGCAAGTAAATCAACGGTTAAGAAAAAGATAACAAAGAAAATAAGTTTTACAAAAAAACCATATAATGATTTTTTTAATCCTTTCATGAAACCAAATAAAACACCTAAACCAAGAATCAAAAAGAATAAAATATAAAATATAACTTGATAACTAAGAATTCCAGGCATATTTATCCTCCTTTAATATTCATATTCAATTTATGATAATAAAAACATTAATATTTAGATACTAATTTAGTAAAATAATTAAACACAGTCTAAATATATCTTATTTTTTATAATATCAGATAGAACCATTTTTTACAATAATATTAGTTAATAATCTCATATTATAATGTATAGCATTATATGTTGACATTTTATACTATATTAGTTCTAATAAAGAATTTTCGAATCTAAAATCTAATAATGTATTATTTATAAATCAAAAAACACCTATAATATTGATTATTTATTCATTATAGGTGTTTTTATTTAATTTTATTTATTTATCACAATATTTATTATATTATTCAATACTTTAACCAAAGATAATTTCATCAATAAATAATATATTAATTTTCTAAACACTCATACAGTTCTTCAATTTCTTTTTCAAGCTCATCTTTCTCATTATTCAATTCTTTTAAACGTACTCCATCTCTATAATTTAAATTCATCTGATGAATGATATCGGTTATTTGATTTTCTTTCTTTTCTATTTCCTCTAATATTTTTTCTTCTGATATATTATCTTGTTTATTTATTTTCTCAGTTTTTTTCTTAAAAGACCTTTTCATTTTCTCTTTATTTACTGCTTCTTTTTGTTTATCCCTTTCTTTTTGTTTCTCTATCAAATATGAGTCAAAGTCACCCTCATAAACTTTTAATCTATTATTTTCAATTTCCGCAATTCTATTTGATAATTTATTTATTAGATATCTATCATGAGATATCACAATTAAAGTCCCTTTAAATGACAATAAACTATTTTCTAATATTTCTCTTGAATCAATATCTAAATGATTTGTCGGTTCATCTAATAATAAGACATTGACCTGTTGGTCCATAAGCATTAGTAATTTTAATCTTATTTTTTCTCCACCTGATAGTACATTTATTTTTTTAAATACATCTTCCTTTGTAAATAGTACTCCAGCAAGAGCATTCCTTGCTTTTAAAGTCGTACACTCAAAGAATTTTTGATAGGTTTCCAAGATAGTTAAGGATTCATCATTAAAGATTATTTCTTGAGGAAGATACCCCACCTTAACTCTTGACCCAACTTGAACTGTTCCTTGATCAGGACTTATTTCTTGCATCATAATTTTTAATAGGGTTGATTTTCCACTCCCATTATCACCGATGATTGTTAAAGTATCTTGATAAAATATTTCAAGATTTAAATCACTAAATACTGGTTTATTTTGATAACTTTTACTAATATTTTTAAGCTCATAGACACGTTTACTAGATCTATGTTGTTGGTCAAAATTCATTTTTATAACTTTATCTTTATTTGGTTTATCTAATTTATCAATTTTTGTTAATCGTTTCTCTAGTTCTTTCGCTTTTCTATACATTTTGTCGCTATCTCGCATTTTTCCCCAAATTCGATACCTTTTAATCTGCTCTTCCATATTATTTATCTTTTTTTGTTGATTCTGAAATTCTTTCATTAACGCTTCATATCTTTTTACCTTTTCTACCTTATAATAACTATAATTACCGTGATAAACTTCTATTCCTTTTGAGTGTAGTTCAATTATCTTATTAACTACTTTATCTAAAAAATATCTATCATGGGAAATAATAATCGCAGTAAGTTTATATCTTGTAAGATAACCTTCTAACCAACTTACCATCTTTATATCTAAATGATTAGTAGGTTCATCAAGTAATAAAACATCAGGATTTTCTAACAATACTTTTCCTAACATAACTCTCGTTTTTTCTCCACCACTTAGTGTATTAAATGGCATATTAATAAATTTTTCAAGTTGAAGTCCTGTTACAATTTTTCCAAGTTTCTCTTCTATTTCATATCCACCTAATATATCAAACTCCGTTTGCATTTGACTATACTGATTCATTATTTTATCTAGTTCATTATCT
Organism: Mycoplasmatota bacterium; assembly: GCA_018394295.1. Taxonomy (NCBI): domain Bacteria; kingdom Bacillati; phylum Mycoplasmatota; species Mycoplasmatota bacterium. The sequence continues at coordinate 300,359 of CP074573.1, read as the reverse complement.
TTTAGAATAGCCATCTCTTTTTCTAATTTACTCATCTCTTTTTTTAATAATTGAATATTTATAAATGCCTTATATAATATATCAATAACAGAATCATTTTTATCATAGATAGGAATTTGATGTAAATAACTTAATTTAATTCCCTTTCTTATAAAAATATCCCCTTCAGCATTTTCTTCTCCCATTAAAACCTTCATTAATGTTGTTTTTCCAGTTCCATTTTGACCAATTAACCCGATAATATCATTTGTTTGTAATTCAAATGAAACATTTTCAAATATTTTATTAGCTCCATAAAATTTACGCAACTGGTTAATTCCTATTTCAATCATCACAATCACCTCCAATAATTGATAATCAACTATATTCTATTGATGATTAAATTCAACTTATATCAATGCCATTTATTTTTCCATATCCGTTTCTTTTCTGTTTTAGACAATAAGGAATATGACAGTGAATTTGTTCTAGATTTCAACAATATCTGTCTACCTTTAAAATTTCTCGTATAAATTAAATCACATGATCCAATTTTTTTGTGCCATCTATCACAAAAAAACTCTGCACCTTTTTTATTAATACCAATAATGCCTGGAATTGCATGATAATCTTTTCTTTTCAGTATACCAAACATACTTTTTCTTATAAGCAAGTATCTCGGATTATCAATCGGATTAAAAAACTGTTTTAAACAATCATTAAAAACTGTTTTCTCATAACTTGTAGCGCCATATAGTGAACATGAAACTAGGTATTTATTTAATTCCTCGGAATTTACCTTAATACCTTCTGTTTCAACAACATCAATATACTGTAATGTTTCTAATATGATTTTTGCGATTAATTTAATTCTTCCTCTTACGTTACCATACCGCAATACAATCTTAGCTGATTTAAAAGCAGGAACTATGAGCAATAATACAATAATAAACATAGTAGTAGACAGGACCGAATTATGCAATCCTACTTTTATATAATTAAGTAAAAAGATTGACATTGACATTAATTCAGCAATAAGTAAGGCATATTTATCAAGATAAATAAATCGATTTGGAATTAGGTTCTTGTCTGCTTCTACTATTTCTGTTACTTGCGAAAAATCGTCAATATCATTTAAGATATTAAACCATTTTTCACTTAAATCTTCACGTTGATTTGATAATTTAAGCATCATCTTATTTATTTCTGATATATGTTTTTTTGTGAAAGGAGGTTTTATAATATTTAAACGATCAATTCCGTTTTCGATAACAGAACCATCATAAGAAATACCAACAAAACTATTAAACCTTCTTTTTAATGTTGTAAAATCCTCACTATTCATTATTTTATTTCCATAAAGTTCAGCTTGCTCTAATTTTAAGTATGTTTTCTTTAAGATATTACCCTCGTAATAATCATCTCTATCAATACAAACTAGATGCCAAATATTTGCGGTTTTATTTAGATTATTTTTATCGATTCTAATCGCTCTTCCTCGCATTTGATTTGACAACATATAAGACCCAACAAAACTCGCTAAAATTAATGAATTAATGGATGGTTCATCCCAACCTTCACCTAAAAGTGATTTTGTCCCGATTAAGACATTAATTTCACCTTCAGAAAATAGTCTAGATATTATATTCACTTTTTGTTTGTTAGATTGCCCATTAAACTGAACTTGACAATAATTTTCATCATGTGTTAGTTCAGTAATTTTAATCTGTTCACTATTGATATTATAACTATCTAAAATATTATGAAATTTATTGATAGAACCCTTAGGGATGATAATAACTGAACCACTTAAAACACCTAGTTTTGAAACATTTAAATTTCTACGTAAAGTTTCAAATATTGGTACAACACCAATCATATTTATTGGTGTCATTTCATCGTTTTCTTTAAGCAATATCTCTTGACGAATATAATCGGTCAATATTACCATACGTAATGCTTCTTTAAGATTTGAATATTCACTATGAACAATTTCTGTAATACTATTTAATTTACCTAAACTATTAATCAATAGTTTATTTATTTTGTTCGTACTCTTTAAATAAACCTTTTTCCTCTCAATACAACCATGTTTTTTTAATGTAGATTTAAGTTCTTTTCTTAATACCTCATTATCAGAATTTTCATTGTGGTTGTATAGAAAACCATTCAACAATTTTTCTAACCAGATATAATTTAGGTTAGGTAAATTAGAACAATGTCCTAAAATCTTAATTTTATTTTTAGTGATTTTAATACCCAACTCATTTAAAAATACAAGCATACTTGTATAATATTCAGGATCTTTTAAAATATCTTCTAAATATTGTTTAGGTTCTTTAATCCATTTATCATCTTTAATTGCGTTAATGAATGATTCATTTTTGAATAATTCATTAACGATTTTGTAAACTTGATGTCTAAACTCATTGATACTTTCTAATTCATTATCAGTTGGATAGTTAAAATAAACGTAATCTTGATGTGGGCATAAGTTCCTAGCTTTCACTAATTCTGGCACATATATCTCTGCATCAATCATACCACATAATTCTTGATACTTATCCCATTCATACTTTGAAACATCATATGGTGGCGTAGCAGTTAATGCGATAATTTTTATATTACCTAGTTTACTAATGACATCAGTTAATGATTTCCACCATTCAGTTCTTAAATGATGAGCTTCATCAATAACAATCGTACCTATATTAATCTGTTTTAATTCTTTAATTAAGTCTATCTTTGAAAAATCAATTACTTCATGTCCTATATCATCACTTGTTTCTTTATTAATAAGTTTTTTATAAGCTGAATGAAGCGCTTGATAAGTTGAGACGGTTAATAACTTAGGCGATGTCAAATCATTTGTGATGAAAGCATCTTTATCTTTATCATCAGGTAAATAAAACTCTTCAAATCGGGTGATCCATTGTTCTCTAATCGTAATAGTCGGTGTAAGAATCAATGTATTTTGTCCCAAACGAAACAACGCTTCTAACCCTAATATTGTCTTACCAGAACCAGGCGCAGCAACTACATGTAATTTTTTATCATCTAAATGAAAATTTAGTTCATCTAATACTCTTTGTTGATAAAGTCTCCATTGACCTTTAAATTTAAAATCCATTTTCTACATCCCCTAACTCGTTTATTATATCCATTTTTATTATAAACGATAGTTTGACTCTTTTCTATACTAATATCTATTTAATTAATGATAGATTAGCTAGAATAAGCTTTTTATAAAATCAAAATAAAAAAAGGAAACCAAGTTTCCTATAAGATATTATTAATAATCCACTCAATCGCATTATCTTTCATTTCATTTGAAACGTAATGATTGTCATCTGTTATCAATAATTCAACCTTACTATCATTTAAATCATACCTTTTCTTTATTTCTTGATAAAAGTTCTCTGAAAATCTAGATGGAACATCATCATCTTTTGTTCCATTAATTATAAACAAGTGACGATTTTCATTTTGAACTAAATTATCATATGGGTCAATTCCTTTAATAAATTCAAGTAATTTTATCTCTTCTTGGGTTTTAAAATCTGACTCATTTTCTTTTTCCATACTATATATTAATAAGTTTGTAAAATCTGGACTCCCTAATATAGGTACTGCAAATTTTAAATCCTTATTATTTGCGAAAGAATAAAAACACAGGTTTGCACCTAAAGAAAAGCCTAACATGCCAATTTTTGAAGCATCAACTTTATCATCTTGTTTAAAAAAGTCAATTAATTTTAATAGATCTTCATTTGATTTCTTTATAATATTAAATAATGTATATCCAAATTCTGCATCACTTTTAACCTTATCTAAGAAACCATCATATCGCTCTCCTTGTTTATATAAATCAAAGGAAAGTACACAAACTTCTTTTGAAGCAAGTTTAATCGCTATATCAGAACCTTCATATTTATCATTATTAAATCCGTGTCCCATAATAACTAAAGGACAATTTTTTGAATTTTCTAAATAATATAATAGATAGGGAATATCTAAATGTTTATTAAGTTCAATTTTAACTTTTTTCATTATTACACCTCGTATAATTTGATATTTTTTTCTTCATCTTCTACAATAGCTAATATTATTTCACTAAATAGCAATTCAACTCTAATACCTTTTATGAATCTCTATATTATTTTTTATTATATTATCAAAAAAATAATTAAAGCATACATATATTCAACATAATATTCCCTTTTTTGTTTTCATCATTCATTCCTTTTATAAAAATAAACATTACTATAAATTTCAAGATTTTTAAGCAATTACATACTTAGAAAGACATACTTCAGTATTTAAGCATTATAAACACTTAATGTCAAGGTAGTTGTAGCAAATAATTATTTTAAGATTTGATTTTACAAGGTTTAACCAAATTACCTTATCCACATCCCAATTACGTATGTTTATAAACCATCTTTCAGGATGCTTTAATTTTGCTTTTTCATTCTTTACATAGACCAAGTCTCAAATATAAATTATCTACATCATTAAACGCTTCGCTAAACCCAGGACTCAATAATAAATCAAAATAGTCATTCTCATTCGAGCTAATGACATAAGGATATGCTCCCTCCATCAACTTTGCTTTGTGAATAATATCGTATTTTTCACCATGTAAAATGTATAAGAAATCACTATCTACTGCAACATAGTATAATTCATTATTTACTTCAACAATTCTTACAAAGTTATAAGAGCCTTCAAATTCTGAGTTTACTATCTCTGTTTTATCTTTATCAAAAATAAAATGATTAACTAATTTATCATTTTCATCTTTTTCAATTCTTGAGACTGTTAATACGTGATAGCTATCATTACTGCCAAGATATACTTCTGTATGACTTACAAGATTAGGTCTTTTGCTTGCAATCGTTTCATTTTGATAGTCGACAAGGTAATCATAAGTCCATTCACCATTTTCATATAAGAAATATCGAACATATTGATAGTAACAATCACCATGATGACAATAATCTTGAACAGCTACGACTAAAAAATGATCTAGGTCTTTCATCGCAACTTCGGGATAGAAATTAGGGTGTTGTAAACCTTCAATATAAACTGATTTTTCAGTCCAGTTCCCATTATCTATATCATAAGTTAAAACATACATTGAGAATACATAGTTGGTGTCATGAACAGCATAGGTTATCGCTAAATTTCCACTACTATCAATGGTGGCAGAAAATCTAGTATTTACTTTTTCAGGATTAGTCCCATCATGGTCGACTATTATTTCCTCTTTTATAAGTTCTATATCGTCATCTTCAAATGAATAGGTGTACATCATCAATTTTCCTAATGTTCCACTATCTTGACTAGAAGTCGGTTCTAACATGAAATAATATACTAAATTTCTGTTAGGATCAGCTACTACATTTCCTGGTCTACTTGTCTTCTGTTGATCAAATTCAACTGTTTGACCATTTGACTTTATCATCACAAAAACCATCTGATTTGGGTTATCCTTATTGGCTACTTCGCCAATTTGTAAGTCATTATTTATATAATAGGTAAAAATAATATCGTTAATTCGTACAATCTTAGATTGGTTAAATCCCCACCATGTTCCATTAAAATGGTGAGTACTATTCTCAAAGGATACCTTACTTTCAGTATAAAAAACCTCATTGTTAAAGTAATTATATTTGTAATATTTATAAGCAGCAACCCCCCCAGCACATAATACAGCGATAAGAAATATAATCACAACTTTCTTTTTCATAATTATTCCTCTCTATCTTTAATTATAAGATTAACAATTATATTCTTTATTTTACAGGAAATATCTACTTGGTAATAAAGGTAATACTCTCTCAAGTATTACCTTTTACTATGCACCTATATTACTTAATCTTAGGATGTCACCCTGACTGAAGTCTAGATTAGAAAAATCTTTAAATATAAATATTACTAAGATTAGATTCTATATTGTTTCTGTTCCTTTATTTAATTTTTTTATTATAACATCTTAAGCATACTATTTCTATATATATTAATAATTTTTCTATTGTAGAACAATTAACTTATTTATACGTAAATACATCAGAATGTTTTTTGTATTTTTAATATTATTAACACTATGTCTAACTAATTACTGAATTAAATTGTAAACGGCACTTTATATATTTCTTTTTTCTCTTTAGTGTTAATGTTATAGGTTATAATTTTATTCCCTTTTGTAGTTACTATAAAATTATTAGATCCAGAAATGTATGCTTGTCCTTCTCCTTTACCGCTCCTATATATTAAATCTCCATTGTCATTGTATACATAATAAGTTTCTCCCTCTGAAAAATAAAAAAGTGGTAATCCTTCATTTTCTAAATCCTTATTAATGTTATATGCATCAAATATAGAATGTTCATATTCAAATAATTTTTCACCTTCCATATCATAGCACTCCCAATTTCTTGATCGTATACAAAACATATTATCATTTATGTATTCAATCTTTTGAAAATCCTTATCTATGATGATATTACCTTTTCGATTGATAATTTTTGTTTCATCGATAATTAAACCATAATCTTCACCCCAATTTTTATAAAAAATAGATCCATCATTATTTACATAATAGTATTTCGAATTGTTAAAATAGTTTTTGTATTCAATTTCATGATTACTATTATGATTAGGAATTATTCTTTCATTGTTTTTATTAATGAACCCATCTGAATCACCAAAATCGATATGAGCAACTCCATCTATAAAATCACTAGCGTTATCATATTGATAATCAATCACAACATTACCTAACTCATCGATATATCCAAACTTAGAATTATATTCTACACTAGCTAATCCCTCACTGAAATTATTTGCATCCTCATATTTAAAGTCGATTATCACTTCATTTTTATCATTGATAAATCCATATTTGTTATTTAATTTTACGACAGCTATTTCATTAACAAAAAGCGGAAGACTATCATATACTGGTTCAACAATCACGTTTTCTTCTAGATTAATAAATCCTCTCTTATTATTATTTTTATTTATGATATAGACAATTTGATCGTTAGAATAACTTGGATAGATATATGTATTTGTAGGTAAATAATCAATCACTTTATTTCCTTCCATATCTATTAAGCTATATTGTTGGTCTTTAGTAATAATGGCATATTGAGATTTACTGTATTTAATTTCTACCCCTTTATCTAAAGGACCTAAAAGTATGTTTCCGTGAGCATCAACGATACTATATTTTTCATTTTTCACTGCAATGATTTTGTCGTTTTGAATTTTCATCTTATCATATACATTATCAACTAATTTCTTTCCATTAAGATTGATAATTCCATAATCACCATTATAAGTTACACAAAATTCACTAGATTTGTTACATTCCATATAAATATATTTAGCTTTAACAATAATTTTACCAGTACTAACATTAATCAATCCATCTTTACCAGATGTTTCAAATTTAAAAATATCTCCAGATACAGGAGTAACACTTACAAAATAATATTTTTGGTACCTCGTATTATACCAACAGATTGCTATCACAATAGGCAACCATATTATTATAAAAATTTTCTTAATTTTATTCATATAATTCTCCCTCTATTTCTACTTTCAATATCTAAATCCATACTTGTACGATTCATGTATTGTCAAAAAAGTCTTTAATTTTATTATATACTAAAGATTTTTACTTTTCTATAACTATATTGTTATAAATCAAATATCTATTAGGATAACAGAAAAAACGAAACATCACACAGTTTCCCTTTATAATTAATAAATATTGAATAAGTAGAGTTGTCTTTAATATTATTTATTTCTTATTCATCGAAAAGTTCGCCACTGAATAAAGACTTAAAAAATGACACGTTGTATATGACCTTTTTTTCTTTAGTGTTTATATTATAAGATAAAATTTTATTTCCTTTTGTAGTTACTATAAATTGATTAGATTTAGAAATGTATAAATTAGTTTCACTTTTATCATTTTTATAAATTAATTTTCTATTATAATCAAATATATAATGATTATTGTGATCCTGTAAATAAAAATATGGGGAATCAATAAAATAGTGATTATAAGTATTATACATATATTTTTTAAATACCCTTTCACCTTCCATGTCGTAGCATTCCCATTCATATGATTCATTTGACCTTATGCAAAACATATTATCATTAATATATTCAATATTGTGAAATTCCTTATCAAGGATAACCTTACTTTCTTTATTAGTAATTTTTGTCCCTTCTTCAATTAAAGAACCATAATCCTCTTTCCAATTTTTATAAAAAACAGAACCATCATCATTTACATAATAATATTTCATTTTTCTATATGAAGTATATAGATTTTTATATTCAATATCATGATTACTATTATGGGTAGGAATAATGAATTCATTATTTTTATTAATAAATTTATATTCATCAACTATAGCTACACCATCTTTAAAATCACGAGCATTAGAATATTGAAAATCTATTACAATATTTCCTAATTTATCGATATAACCATACTTAGAATTATATTCTACACAAGCTAATCCTTCACTAAAATTATTTGTATCACTATATTTGAAGTCTATTACAACTTCATTTTTATCATTGATAAATCCAAACTTATTATTTAATTTTACAGAACTTATTTTATCGACAAATGATGATAATTCCTCATATACTGGTTCAACGACTATATTTTCTTTAAAATTAATGAATCCATACTTATCATGTAGATAACGAGTATAGACAATTTGATTTGTAGAATCTATACGGTAAATAAATTGATTCTTTGGTAAGTAATCAACGATTATATTTCCTTCTATATCTATTAAACTATACTGTTGATCTTTTGTGATAAGAACATACTGATGACTAACATGTTCAATGACAATCCCTTCATCTAAAGGACCTAAAATGGTATTCCCTTCCATATCAATAATACTATATTTTAAATCTTTCTCAACAATCAATAAGTTGGATTTTAAATCCATTATATCATAAAAGTTAATCTTTAGAGTATTGCGATCACTAAGATAAATAAGGCTATAATTTTGATCTTTGTCTACATAGTAAAAGTTAGAATTAAACTTCATGTTATCATATAAGTTGTTCACTAAAACATTCCCATTTAGATCAATAATCCCATACTTTCCATTCAATTTAGTTTTACAAACTGCTCCGATAGTGTCACATTCTATATCTTCATATATCTCATCAGCAATAACTTCACCATTACTAACATTAATTAATCCCTTTTTACCATCAATTTCATGCTTAAATTCAAAGACATCTCCTGTAATAGGATACACATATACATAATTTTGATAATACAATCCCTTTATGACGAGCAAAATAATAGCTGTTATTATCAAAAGATTCCCCAAAATTAAAATGACCTTAGTTCTCATTTTCAAAATAATTCCCCCTTATAACAAATATAATTTTCCCATAATTTAGCATTATTATATCATCAAATACACAAAATATATATATATACTAATTAAATTAAAAAAGATTCTTATAATCAAAAAAGGTATTTGCATCAAACAAATACCCTTTTAATTATTTATTGCTTATTTAAGAAAAATATATTATACAGAACTTTGTTAAATGATTTAGATGGCATGCACTTTATCTTCAGGCCAGTGTAACTCTATCCCATTTTTTATTAATAACTGTTGAAATTCTTCAACAAGATATTTATCTTCATACAGTTTTGCAGGAGTAATATTATGATTGATACAATAACTAGCCAAATATCCTGCAACTTCTCCAATATTCCATTCAACTGGATGTAATCGATAACAACCATTTGTTAGATGAGTTGTTCCTAAATTCTTACAAGAAGCAATTAAGTTCTTGGTCTTTATTGGGATCATTGATCCTAATGGAATTTCAAATGGCCAACTCGTATGATAAAAATAGGAGTTTGAGACGGTTGTCATATGGATGTCAATATGATAACAACCTATTCCAACGGTATCCCAAAAATGTGGTAAGGTTTTTTGTATATCAGCATTTATATCCTGTTCTACCACTGTAAATTTTGCCTTTATTCGACGGGATTCTCGAATATAAGGTGCCATCGCTAATCCATCTTCAGTCCCCAGTACATCACCACGAAGTTTTAATCCTTTAAAACCTTTACCACCATCTGGTCTATCTGCCTCAGTTTGCAACCAATAAACAAGTGATAATGTTTGTTGTTTTGCCATATATTTGTGATATTCACTATTTTCATTATCAAAAATATTACCTAAATAATAATCATTCATAGGCCAATTTAATAATGTCACATCATTTAACTTAAATTCTTCCTTAAAATAATTTTTATTAATAATTCGACGATAGGTAAATAACGGTGGAATTTGTTGACCATCTTTCGTTGTAATCCAGTCAAACATCCCATATAATCGCTTCTTTCGCTCATCTGGGTCTGGGGCATACCAACTTAAAATGACATCATCATCATAATTCATTTGATAATTTCTAAAGAAATCATACATTTCCGGTTTTTCAATCGTGTGATCTTCATTTTCTATATATTCAAGAGCAGCTACCCAAGTCGTAGGTTGCATATCTTCACAATTAGCAGTATCTAATGCATGGGGTTCATTAAACTCATCCTTACTTTCAGCTCCAGTAATGTATTCTGTACTAGTTAAGGGAAGTAATTCACCAGTATCGGTAGCATCTAGATAATATTTTCCTATTAATTCAATTAATTCATTAGTGGGTAAACTTTTAACAGTAATACTCTTAATATCATCTTCCACTTTTTTAGAATAGATTGCTTTTGTCTCAGTTAAAATTGTGATTGAACCCTTGTTTATATAAGGTAAAAGCATATCTTCTAAAATCTTTAGCGATACACGAGGTTCATGACATATTCTACTCACCCAACCCTCACCAGGATTTAAATTTTTCTTTGATTTAATACCTTCTTTAATATAAGGATGATTCTTATAATAATCTCTTACAGCATCTCTAAATTGTCGGTAAGTAGCTGTGCAACCAAATTCTTCTACCCATCTATGTTCATCAGCTGGAACAGCTTGATTTGTAAATTGTCCACCAATCCATTTCGTTTCTTCCGTTAAGACAACACGTTTCCCCATCTTAGCACATGATAATGCTGCTAGGGTACCCCCTATACTTCCACCAATAATAACAATATCATATTTTCTTTTTTTCATACCTTTCACCTCATGAATGAAAAATAAACATATTTCTTATAATAATTCTTTAATTGCTTCTAAATATTTCTTGTATCCAGCTTCCGTTAAATGAACACCATCTAATGTATATTCATCTTTCAAAATACCATTATCATCTTTTAATATATGACTAATATTTAAAAATTCTACATGATATTTCTCAGATATTCTTTTATATTCATTATTTAAGTCATCTATTTCTTGATTATATTGTGGTAATAAATCGTTACTAAAAAGTTCATTTTTTCCTAATGGAAATGTCGAGATACTATAAAACTTAGTATCAGGTAAATTCTCTCTTAATATTTCAATTATTTTTTGAAAATTCTCTGGAATATTAATTTCAGTAGGATGAAACCAAACTTTCTTATTAACTAAAAAATCATTTATTCCAATAAGAATTATTAATTTTTCAGGATTATATTGAAACACATCATGAATACGATCTAATACTTCAGTTGTTTTATCACCACTTACACCTAAGTTTACTACATTATCATAATTTTCTAGTAAGGTAAATCCTGCTGTTATAGAATCACCAAGGAAAACAATATTTTTTTTACACATATACATTATCTCCATTCTTTTTATTAAAATCTTAATACTATTTCTTAGTAATAAATAAAGGTACCATTCTTATGAATAGTACCTTTTTTACTTGTAATAATTAAATCTTTTTATTGGAGAATTTTATTTAACTATTCAAATAAAGAATCCATTGCACTTTTCATATTTTCATCCAATATTGTCATTTGAGCACGAACGTTATTATTACTTATCGCACTATTTATTTGAACATTAAAATTACTTTCTTCCCATCCGAAAGAATCCTTACCTAACCCATATAGATATTCATTATAAGCCTTATCTATTACATTTAGGTGAGCATTAACCGATTTTTCATCTGCATAGTACTTTAAGAAGTTAATTGATAAATCAATAAATGTATCTTGTAAATCTCCAAAATATAATAATTCACTATGTATCATAAAAATGGTTTCAGTTGAGAACATCATATGTTCATAGCCCTCAGGAACATCATCATAACCAGAACTATAAACAAAAGTTGCAGGACCCCAAATACTTACAAGCGTTTTATATTCTGCCGTTCCATCAACCACATGGTTTCCTATTGGAAAAGGCACAAATCCTAAATCTGTAAAACTTCTTTCTCCCATTCGTGATGGATCAAATGCATGCCAACTCTCTCCAGGATTAAACACAACTTTACCTTGTTTAAAATTTTCTTCAGTCGCAAGAGAGTAATCAACTTCATTAATCCACATTCCAGGAATAGCATATAATTCCGCTAAATTTTCAAGTGCTTCAATAGTTTCAGGCGTTTTAACACCAGATTCTAATGCATCATTAAGAAAATAACCACCATTTGCTGGTACCATACCGTATGCCCAGTCATATAGTATTCCTCCCATAGGATACTCTCCATCCTGAGGTTCTAATTTTGTATTTAATTCTTTTACGAAAGCTTCAAAATTTTCCCAAGTCCATTCTCCTTCTTCCCACATCTTTGTAGGATAATCAGGTTCATAACCAAGTTCTACTAATAGATCTTGATTATAATATAATCCAAAATTAGTAAATGGATAGGAATCATCATAACCATAGAACTCATCTTTGAATTTAACAAATTCTTTTTTATTTTCTACAAATTGAGCATCTGCATATTTATCATAATATTCTCCTAAAGGTGCAATAACACCAGCAGCTGCAAGAATAGGAATTGAAGATGCTGGGATGTTATAAACATGTGCTCCTGGTTGTCCTGTTATCTCAGAATTTATGATCCAATTATCACGAGGAACACCCCAACTTGGATTAGGTGAATAACTAACGTATTTAACTTTTATATGGTATTTTTCTTCTACACGACGTTGATTCTCTTGTTTTTCTCTTTGATAAAGTCCTTCAAATGAATCACTAAATGGATCTGCTTTATTAGGATCATTTACCCTAATAATAAAGTCTTTTCCTTGAAAATCATATTTCACTTCTTCAACACATTTTTCTTGATTAGGATCTTCTTCACATGATTTTGATGTTGATGTTGTTGTTGATGTAGTTGTTGTTTTTGTTTCAGTTTTATTACAACCTACTAAACACAAACTAATTGAAATAAACAATAATAATAGTAAATTTTTTTTCATTTTATCCTCCCTATCTTTCATAATCATTATATTAATATTAATAATTCACTAATCTTTGATTTTTACCTTTAAGCCTACCTCATACATTCTTGACCAAGGTTGATAACATTCTACAATCTTTACAGGATACTCTTTTGGTAGCTCCTCATTGATATATTTTTGTAATCCCTCTTTAACCATAGTTGCAACTTTTCCACGTGGTCCATCAATGTTAAAAAAGTCCATACCCATACTAGGTAATTGATCCACAACAATTTGTCTAACTATAGATTGATACCCAGCATCTTCAATAAATCTCATCGCTAAGAATTCTAAATGTGATTTTGTTTTTCCATATATATTATAGATAATTCCTTGAGCAATAGCTGTTGCTAATGAGTTTGATGAACTATTCCAAGCAGCATAACCTGCTAATTTATAAGTTAAACCTTTTTGGTAAATAAGGTCAACTAACTCTAAATCAGAGCCATTCGCATAAGCAACATCACCGATAATAACAGGTTTTTTCAATGTATTAACAGCGTAATCAGCATACTCAATATACTCAATTAAATTTCTAAATACATCGTGTTCAATTCCTTTTAAATAAGAGAATCGTACATCAAACATTTTAGGTGCAACATTTATCATTAACACCACATCAGCGTTTTCCACACAGGATGTTAAAACACCATTAACTGCTAATATTTGATATTTAATTGTTTCTATAATATGACGGTCTTCTAAACAAGGAATGACCAATTTACCTGCTTCACTAGCATATTTCACATAGAAACTTGGTCTAATTCCTTTATCCACATTGATTAATCGAGCTAATAAGGTATTGGCAACACCATCTGCATCAGGATACATATAAGCTTTCAACTGTGTTTTTTGATCGTGAATATATTGTCTAATGACAATTTGATCTTTAGCGGTTAATCCAAATGGCGTTGCATCATCTTGTGGAATAACCATAAAGTCAATTGTTTCATCTTTAACAAAATCAATGATTCTTTTTGTGACTTCAACATTTTTTTTACGTCTGTCAGTATAATCTTGATAAAACTCCATCGGTAATCTAGATTTTATTTCACTAAGTAATTGCTTATCAGATTCTGATGCAACATTAACTTCAACCTTATGAGTAAGGGCACCAAAATCATGAATATCTTTACCCCAAACATTATAATAATCAGGTTCTTCGTCATCTGATGAATAGCTTGGTGTACGCATAATAGTATCAAAAGCATAAATCTTTAAATCTTTATTATCTGTTTTAATAGCCTTTAAATCATCGATTCTTTTTAATAACTCTTCTACACCTTGATTATGAAGACGTGATGGAACAAGTCCACCATACAATAACGTGTCAATAGATAGAATTAAACCAAAGGCATTTTTTACTTCTTTATGTAACCAATTCCATATTTTATCAATATCACCTGGTTTTTTTTGAAGTCCTAAATATTCTAAAGGTGGCGTTAATACTTCATAATCGGTATCAATTGTTAAAAGTTTTTGAAACTCTTGATTACAAGGTCTTTCATCTAATGGTATTAAAATTATTTTCTTTTTCATTTTTTCCTCACCTAACCAACTAGCTTAGAGTAACTTGAATACGCTATAAGCTCATGACGTTCATAAATATATTGACTATGCTTAGCTTTTTCCTCTAATTCAATAATATTTGAAGTTTCTTTATTCTCATATTCGTATACTCTTCTTTTTGTTTCTTCTAATCTAATCATAATAGTTGCTAATCGAGATTGAATTACTTCAAAACCAAATGGTTTATAACGGCTCATCCACATCGTTCTAAATGATTCTGTTAACTCTTTGGTCCAATGAACTGCTTCTTCACATAGTTCAATAACATTCGTCATAGATTTTTTATTGAAATAACAATCTAATAACTCTTTTCTAACCAATAGTTTATATTTTAGTACTTCTGATAACAAATATGTGTGTTTTGATGAAAAACAATGGTTTTGTGTTTTCTTCAATTTCTCACTATACTCAGTTAAAAAATCCTTTGTAGTATTAAGAATATTATCATCTTTAATCATTTCATTATTTAAATAAATTCCTAATAATGGATCATCCCAAAGTAAAGCCACAGGACATATTGGTGACTCATTTAGATCTGATAGGGTATTAAATAAATCATAATCATATTTAGTAATATAATTAAATACTACCTTGTCCATCTTATCTTGAACAAAACTATAATTTGCCATATCAAAAACACCTAGTAGTGATGAATCCATATCACAATAGGCACCATCATCGCCCCACATTGTAAAATATATTGAGTTAATATTATTATCAATACATGATTGGATTGACTTTAATGCTCTGTTTTCTGTTAACTTCTTGTCATATACCAATTTAGTCCATGTCCAAATCCCAGATGCCATAATAATCTCTTTACGAAAATCTTTATGCTTATTGATCATATTATCATACTGTTCTTTCCCTGTTTGATAATAGTCCCAATAGACTAACTGTACATTTTCTGGGATGCTATTTTTAACTTCATCAGTAAACGTAACATTGAAATCATAATATTCATCTCTAATACTTGCCATTCTAAAGTACATATCAGACCAAATCATGATATCTTCAAATCCATGTTTCTGACAAATTTCTACCACTTGATTTAAGTGTCTTGAAAAAATTTCAAATTGTTCTTTATAACCATTCTTTTTCAAATATTTTCCAAGTCCTAATCCTTGGGCTTCATCCATTCCAATATGTATCTTGCTTGTTTCATACATTTCGGAAACAGAAGAGATGAGTTTTTCAATAAATGTATATGTTTCTGGTAAATCAACCATTAAAACACGATCATTATCTTTTATATTGTGACTACTAACCCATTTTAGGTACTGTTCCATATGTCCTAATGTTTGTATACATGGAATCACTTCAATATCAAATATTTTCGCATATCTAACAATTTCTTTTATTTCTTCCTTAGTATATCTTCCACGCATATAACCAAAATAGGGTTCATCTTTTACTTCATAAGTGTCTTCAGTATAAAGCATGATGCTGTTAACACCCATTAACGCTTTCTTTCGGATCGTTGACTTCATATACTGAAGCGTATAGACAGCGTTTCTAGATAAATCAATCATCGTTCCAAATGTCTCAAAGTGATCACTAATCTCAACACTTCGTCCATTAATATAATTAACCAAACAGAGTAACGCTTTATTGACTTGATTAAAATATAAAATACCATTTTCTATTTTTGTTTCATTAGAATGTTTAATTTCTAAGTTTAAGTCTTTAAATTCCTCATAATATCTGCTTAATTCATTAATTGCATTTTTAAGTGTATTCTCCATTTTAACTTCTCCTATTTAACATCTATGTTTAAATCTATTTCAAACATTCTATTGCATGGTGAATCAACCTCTAAAACAACATCATTATAACCAGTAAATGATTTTAAAATAAGTGCATTAAACTTTTCTTTCATTTCTTCGGCTATAAGTTTCGTTATAATCTCTGTTTTATCTCCTAAATCACCATAGCTACAATCATATTTAGGCAAGACATGATCCACAAAATATTGACGAACAATTGACTGATACATACAATCTTCTAATACATGGAATAAAACATTTTCTTTAATTTTATCTTCTTTTAACTTTTCAAAACCATAGACACCAGCTGCTATTGTAGTACCTAATGTATTTGCGTTAGTATTCCAACCTTTATATGATATTAATTTATCACAAACATTCATCTCATCAAGAATCTGTAGAAGTTCGATATCGCCACCATTTGAAAAAGCGCTATCAGAAATAACCACAGGTCTTCCTTCTTTAATATAATTTTTAATTCGTACAGAAAAATCTAGTAAGTTTCTAAATGAAGAATACGTCACATCTTTATTTTCTTGCCAAGGCGCTTCTTCTTGTTTCTGACCTGGTGAATTAATCGCTAAAATGAAATCCGCATTATCTAAATTCTCTGTGATTTTACATCCAGCAGCCAAAATATGAGATTTTAATGTTTCATTCATCGGTCTATCTTCATAATTTGGAATAATCATCGGTCCATTCGTTGAACTAAAGAAACAATAGACTTCTGGTTCTCTATTTAGTAAATGATTTAATGCCCTTGAAATCAATGTACATCCAACTTCATCAGCTCCAGGATACATCATTACTTTTTCCCATAATTTGTATTCTTTAAGTTTCTTTACAACCTTTTGTTGATCTCTAGCTGTATAACCAAATCTTGCGGAATCATCTTGAGTTATTGAAAGAAAATCAATAGATCCCTCTTTCACTAATTCAAGAATTCTACCATTAATCATCGAATTAAATTCTCTTCTTGTTTCGTAATCATCAATATATTCTTGTTTTACATTCTTAATTGCTTTATCTAATATGATTTGCTCCTCTTCAGATATACCAACTCTTGCTTTTTTATCAGTATAATAAGCACGTTGGAAGATTTCTAAACCACAAATACCATAATAGTCTGGTTCTTCATCATCACTTGAATATCTAGGGGTACGCATAATCATATTTGAAGCATAAACAGAAATGTCTTTATTTATTTCTTTAATCTTTTTAATATTATCTAACAAATCATTCGCTTTTTCTTTTGTAAGATAGTGAAGTCGAGAGGGAATCAGTCCTCCATACAAAAGAGTTTCAATTGACAATACCACAGCATCACAATCATGGATATTTTCAAATATAAAATCCCACACTTTTTCTACATTTGCTGCTGTTTTCTTTTTCCCCATAATATCATAAGGAGGAATTAATAATTCCACATCATCTCTCGTTTCAGCAATCATTTTTGGGTATTTATAATTACAAGGTCTTTCATCTAATGGTATAAAAATAATTTTCAATATAAACGCCTCCTTACTTGACAACTTATTAAAATAATTTTTTTTGAAATCCATAATATCTATCTGATATCTGAAAACCGAACTTTTTATAGAAATCAACGATTCCTGTCCAATTGACAATAATATTTTCACAACCTTGTGTTATTAATTCATTTATCGCAGCACCAGTAATATAGAAGCCTAAGTTCTTTTTGCGATATGCTTGTCCTACACCTAATGGACCAATTCCTCCAATTTTGTGATAATAAACATGCCAACTTACACTATGTCCTAACGTAATGGAATTCAAATCATTTAGTTTACAAAAACCAATTATTTCATCTTTTGAGTTAAAGAGTAAGACATACTCACTTCCATCTCCGCCTTGTTTAAAATAAACAATCGCTTCGTGAGCCCATCCATCATGAAATTCGCTCTTTAAAAATGTGATTAACTTCTCTTTATCTTCTAAAATCCCTTTACGAAAATAGACATCTTGATGATTTTCTAACTTGATAAGGTTACCATTAATACCTTTCATGTGTAAATCAAAAGCTTCATAGGTGTGTCTATAACCTCTTGTTTTAAACCATCTAATTATCTTTTCGCTATCACTACCAAAAACGCCAGGTCCATAGGTTTTGGTTGAACATCCAAGGGTTAATGTTGAAATCCCAATGACACGAGAATATGACTCTACCATGGCTAATAATTTTGAACCAATACCCTGTTTTTGAAAGCTCTTATCAACTAAAATAACGTTGATAAAAGCTTCCATTTGGGAATTATTTATTAATAAACTATCTTTATTGGTTTTTAAGATAATATAACCAACTAAAGTTCCTTTATGAATTGCAACATAACTACTTTTTCTTACTATATTATCATCTAATATACTGTTTTGCATAAATAAGTTATAGGATACTTGATGCATCTCATCCATCGTATGATTCCAAATATCAATCATTGCCTGATAGTTATTATAATCAGATAAACTTCTTATCTCTAAGTCCATATTATTTCTTTTTTCTTAAAACAAATACAGCTGATGCACCTGCAACACAAACTAAAACTCCTCCAGCTATTATATAAGGAATATAATTATTATCTTCTTTTACTTCTTTATTGTCTGGTTCCTCTTTGTCTCCTGGTTCCTCTTTCTCTACTGGATACTCAAATGAATCAGTTGCAGGTCTTTCACTTTCTGTCTTAGGATCCCAATAACCATTATTAATAAGATATCTAGAGATTTTTAAATCAATTAAATCCGTTAAAGAAAATAAATCTTCTTTTACTCTTTGAGCACCAACAGAATCCACATAATTATTTACATCAAAGATAAGTGTTTTAATTTCTTTAATGATTTTATTATAATCATCTGCATTATTCATTGGCATTTTTTTAATATTATCTAATTCTGTTTTTAAAGCTAATTTTTGTTCTTCGGTCATTAGTTCTTTTGGAATATATATTCTCTCAGCCTTATCTATAATATTTCCAAACACCGTACTAATTAAATTTTCTATGTTAGTATTAGGTGAAATCGCTTCATGTTTATATAAACCTTCTGAAAGAACAGTTTTCATTTCAGTCTGTCCAAGAATATTTTGTGATGCAAAAAGAATACTACCTAGTCCCTTTAATTTTCTAGAAGCAAGTATTTCATCAGTATACAATAAAGGACTTCCTCCCATATAAGCACCTATTCCTGTATAGTTATAAGTTAACCCATTTGATATGTCATTCATTCTCTTAACAACAGTTTCAACCCAATTAACATCAAAAGTATAGGCCATTGGTGCAATAATATCTATCCAACCATTTTCAACCCATGTTTTCCAGTCTTGCATTAGATGCGTTTTAGCACCTTCATAATCAGGTCCTGTTGCGATTGAAAAATGAATGTCTTTATCAGTTTCTCTTATTTTTCCAACGGTTTCTTCCACAAATTTAGTGACTTGTGCAGCTCTCCATTCTTTCCATTGAGTAAATAAACCATCTTTTCCATAACTCTTTTCTTGAGTTAATAATATTTTTAAATCACTTGATGCGTCAATATTATATTCTTCCTTAAAAGCCTTCATGGCAACTTCAGTGTACCCAGAACTATACTCTAAATTATCTTCATGCGGATATCTAATGTAATCAAATTGAATCCCATCAAAATCATAATTATCGGCTAATTCTTTATAAAAATTAGTTAAGAAATTTCTAACTTCTTCATTTGCTGGGTCAATAAAAATGAAATTTTCTTCAGTTCCTTTTCCTGTTTGAACAAAATCTCCGTTAAAAGTTAAATTCAACCATTCTGGATTCTTAGTTAACCATTTTGGATAATGATTAAGGGTACCATCACTTTTCGAATGACTTGCAAAGAATGGTTCTGTCCATGCATGAACTTCAATCCCTTTTTGATGGGCAATATCTATAAACGCACTTAAATAATCTTTGTACTCACCATAATCACCATCTTTTACATTTGGATGATAATCCATGTATTCAGAGGTACCGATTGTATGCCCCCACCATAAAGTTTCAAGAAAAATTTGATTGAAACCAGCACTTTTTATTTCATCAATTGTACTTGTAATTCCCTCTATTGTTTTTTCACCCTCGTAGACATTGGGACGATGCCAAACACCACGAGATTCTACGTTAAGTGAAATGATTGTTTTTAAATTTGCTTGACCTATTATTTCAATTATTTCACCATATTTTTGTTCTATTAATGCTTCTTTTTCTGTCTTTTCTACTGAATCCTGCATATTTTTTACTTCATCACATAGAATTAATAATTCATCATATTTTTGTTCTATGCTTGAAATATCATTTTCTAATGATTTTATATCTACGTCATATGCACCATAATCTAATTCAATTTTAGTGTTTTTTAAATTTTTAATTTCTTTTTCTAGATTAGCTATACTTCCTAGAATTGAAAAAGTAAATGTGATGGTTTTATTAGTCTCATCATAGATTGCCTTATCACCAACTGAAACATTATTCTTTATAAACGCAAGGTTGTCATCACCATGAGCAGAAATAATATAACCATTAGGCGCAAATGTAACATTAACACCCATTTCAACGATAATATTATCTTCATCTACAGAAACTTCATAGCCCCATTCATTAGCACCAGATTTATTATTAGGTGTTCTGTTCTCATATGTATAAATGATAACTTGATTAGCACCTCTAACTTGATTTTCAGCAGTGTAATTCAATGTTACTGAATTTTCTGCAGCAGAGCTTTTCAAAGAAAAACCAATTACACAAAAAAATAATGATAATAGTAGTACAAAATATTTACTCTTTCTCATTTCTTCATCTCCTTCTTATTCAATTTGATGTTTAAAATGTATTTTAAATATATTAAATCTTCGATTAATCTCTCTTTTGCTTCGTTATTTGCATATCTTGGAATGATATCAACTAACTTGCTAATTTGATTAATACAAATTTTTAAGTTATTTCCTGTTTCTTTAATACGATTAAATTCAGATTCAATCATCTTTCTAAATTCTAATGTTACTTCTTTTTTAACTAAATAAATTCGATCTATTTTATCTAATATATCTTGAAAAGAAACCGATAATAATTTCTCAATATCAGTATTTGGCGTAATCGCTTCTTTCTGGAAAATGCCATTTTTTAATACTTTCTTCAATTTATCTTGATGGATTAAATATTGTGAGGCAAACATGACAGACCCTAGTCCCATTTCGGTTCTACTTGCCATCATCTGTCTAACATTTTCAATCTCAGGAAATTCCATATAGGTTCCTATACCTGTATAATTATAAGTTATCCCTTTAGAAATTCCATTCATCTTTCTAACAATACCTTTAATGTAATCAATATCTCTTGAGTATGCCATTGGGGCAATGATATCAATCAATCCATTATTAACCCAACTTGGCCAATCTTGAAGAAGAATATTTTTTGCTATTTCAGGATCAGAACCAACTGCTATTGAAATTAGAATATTAGGATTAACTTTTTTGATTTCTTTAACTGCCAATTCAACAAAATTACTTACATGTTTTTTTCTAAAATTTTTCCAATCAGTAAATAATTTGTCATTATCTAATAATAATTCTTTTAAATTATCTGCCTTTTCAAGACCAATTTCTTCCATAAATTTGTTCATGGCATATTCTGTATAGCCACTACTTGTTTCTAGATTATCCTCATGTGGATATCTAATATAATCTAGCTGAATACCATCTAAATTATATTTTGATAATTCTTTATAATAACTAATTAAAAAGTCCTTAACTTCTGGATTAGTAGGATCTAAAAAGATAAAACCTTCCTCAGTTCCTTTACCTGTTTGAATATGTCCTCCTTTATAAGTTGTATTCATCCAGTGTTCCCTACCTTCAATCCATGGTGGTACTTGTTCTTTAACTTCTCCACCGATAAAAAATGTTTCAGTCCATGCATGAACTTCCATATCCATCTTATGAGCAATATCTATAAAAGCACTTAAATAATCCTCATAATCACCGTAGTTTCCATTCATTACTCTTGGATGGTAGAAGGCAATCTTCGAATTACTAATTGATCTTCCCCACCAGAATGTTTCTACATAGACTGAGTTTATTCCAACTTCTTTCATTTCTGATAATATAGCTTCAATTCCTTCAAGCGTATGTTCAGTCCCAAGGACATTTGGGCGATGCCAACATCCTCGAGACTCAATTACGATTGATGGAAATAACTGAATTTCTAGTTCATGTAGTTTATTTTCAAGATCATTAATTTTTACTTTGGAGATGTCTTGATTTTCAATAATCAATGCTTCAACCTTTTGATAAGAATTCTCAATAATTGAAAGTTTTGTTTTGAGACTATCAAAATCTAGATCATATAAACCAGTCTCAAATCTGTGTAACTTTTCTTTTAAAAACTTTATCTTGTTTTTTAATCTTAATGCAATATCTTTTATTTCTCTTGTAAATACAATACTATTGGTGTCAGTTGAGTAGAATAACCTATCACCTATTTCGATTTTATCTGAAAAAATGTCGCCATTTTCTCCATGTGCTGAGATAATTATACCGTTCTCGCAAAAACTAACATGGGTCCCTTTTTCACAAACACGATTGTTTAAGTCAATAGCTACTTCATAACCGTATTCGTTGGTCCCTGTTTTGTTATTTGCATTTCTCTTATCATAGGTATATATAATAATTTGATTCGTTCCTCTAACTGTATTTATACCATCAATTCTTAATGATAGTTTGAAATCTTCATTCATATTATTCACCTTTTTATTATCCAACGATTCCTGTTCTTTCGACACCTTCAACAAATAATTTTTGTACAAAGAAATACATAATTAATAATGGAGCCATAATCAATATTGCTGCTGTATTTAGTATCATCGATAAGAATAATGGATTTTTAGTAATGTCTCCACCAATTAATTTCCATAGTCCTAGAGATTGTAAGTGACCATGAACACCATATTGAATTGAATACATTGCTGTTGTCAATACTTTAGTTGTATCACGTAAGAATAATGAAGAAAAATATCCATCATTCCACTGCCATACAAAAGCAAATAATCCAACTGTTACGATGGCACCTTTGGCACTTGGAAGCATAATTTTTAGGAATATTTTAGTTGGTCCTGCACCATCCATTTGTGCAGCTTCATCTAATTCCTTAGGAATACCTATAAAGAATTGCCTAAAGATGTATATAAAGATTCCTGATTTAATACCTTGTCCAAATAAACTCATTAAAATAATTGAATATGTTTTTCCTAATAAACCTATTTTTTGAAAATAGATAAATTGAGGTAAAGATAAAGTTGATGTTGGAACAACAATCGTAAAAATGACAAATATAAATAAAATATCACTAAATTTAGATCTTAGTCTTGCAAATGCATATCCTGCTAATGAACAAGAAACAAGTTGTGCGATTGTTGCTAACGTAGATATAATTACTGTGTTTTTTAATGCATTCCAATAGTCAAGTGACGCTATTGCAAGTCTAATATTATCTAATGAAAACTTTTTTGGTAACCATATAACTGATAGATTATTTATTTCACTTGGTTCCCTCAATGCAACAGAAATCTGTTGTATCAAGGGATAAATGATCATAAAAGCTAATCCGTATAAAACAATTGTTCTAACTACAGCCAATCCAAAAGTTTTTGATTTCGAGATTTTTACCTTATTCTTAACTGGATTACTAAAATCTAGGCCATTTTTTACTCGATTATATTCTTTTTTAAGAAATTTTGCTATGTTATTATTTTTTGTCATCATATAAGAATACACCCTTTCTTATAGTTAAGAAAATGATAAATATTAGAATCAAGTTTGTAATAAGGAATACAATTGAGATAGCTGATGATAATCCATAAAAACGATCTTGATCTCTTGCATAATCAATAAAAGCCATAACAGGAGAATCTATAAAAGAATCTACGATTGTATAGATTATTATTGTTAAGAATAACGGTGACACTAATGGAAAAGTAATCTTCCAAAATGATTCGTACTTCGTTGCGCCTTCAATTTCAGCAGCTTCATATAAATGCTTAGGTATTGCTTGAATAGCTGCCAAGAATATTAATATTTGCACACCGGACTGATTAACAATCGTCAATATTCTAGTAACGGATGATAGTAAAAACGTGATATATTTTTGACCAATACCTAATTCTATTAGATAAGCTTCAAATTGAATGTTATCAAAAACACTTCCATAGGTTGATGCTGAAAACATGTTCGAGAATGAACCTCTCATCACGATTTCAATAATATTCGCATTTAGAATAACTGGTATGAAGAACATCATTCTAATAAATGGTCTACCTCTAAATTTACCGTTCAGTAACGTTGCAATTAATAAACTAAAAATTAATATGACTGGTAAATCTATGAGTAATTTTTTATATGATTCCCATAAAACTCGAATAAATGTTTTTTCAAAATACACAAGTTCATTAAAAATATAACGATAATTATAAAATCCAAGAAATTTGAATTGAAGTGCGCCATCTCGTGGTCTAACTTCATTAAAACTATACCAAATTGTTGTGAAAAATGGGTAAGCAAAAAACATTAAAAACCCAATTAACCAAGGTGATAAAAATATTACACCTAAAATCACTTTCTTATTTTTAAAAGACATTGGTTTTTTTATTTTCTTTGCTGTTTTTTTCATTTCCTTAGAAACACTTGCTTTTTTTAGTATTTTTGCCATATTATCACCACCTAAACCAATGTATAGCTATTCGCTAATATCGTAAGATTTTCTAAATCAAAATCAGTATTTCCATAATTAATATAAATTTCTGTACCATCGCTGTATTTAACTCTTCTAACCATTTCATTAATAATTTCATGCTCAACTAATTTTTCATTATATATTCCCAAATTATCTAGTTCGTTATATAAATTTACCGCATCATCATACCACTCACTGTATTTTGTAGAATAATATTGATTATAATCTGTTGTCATTAAATTAAAAGTATCAGAATATGACCAAGTAAAATTAATATTTGACCCAGTCTCAATCGCCTTTAACATATGCCAATTTATATCATGTTTTTCATCTAAATTAATGGCGGTTCCAGCGTAATTAATGCTATCAGAAATAGCTAATTGATAAAATGGTATATCTCCATCCAAGATACTATAATATGAGCTTTCAAGTGGTAAATCCACGATATGATCAAGGTAAGGAGTTGAATAAATATTAGGACTGTGTGCCATGGTTAGGTTATAAGAATCTTCAATTTCTTTGAAATTCTCTTGAATGATAGCTAATGTTTCATTTTTATAATAGAATTTTTTTTCATCATAATGACCAGATAAGATATTTCCATAATCTGATAATGAAATATTTTTAAGTCCATATTTCTTATATTCTTTATTCATACGATTTATATTTGATTCGATTGAATATGGATTTAATACCCAATAAGGATTTTTCGAAATATCAGGTAATAATGTTGCATCATTAAATGGATAATGTGTTGCAACATCACCAGACATTAGTCTAGTTGCTTCTTTTCCTTTTTTAAAATGATCAGTAGTATTTATCTTTAAGAAATCTGTTTCAAAGAATAAATTAATGTCTTCTTTTTTGCAAAACTTCATCAATGAATTAATTCCTTTTTCGCCACCAATTGAATTTTCAATATCTATTGAATTTGGTAATGAATGGGTAATTCCACCATTCATCCAACCACGATAAGATATATCAATATTTTTGATACCATCATCAAGGAGTTGTTGGGTAATTTTTTTAACTTGACTGGTCGTAGTTAATGGTTTTACCTTAGTATAAGGAATACCTAGAAAATGTTCTGTATCACTATATCCACCAAGGAAAGTTAAATTAAGTCTTAACCCCTTGTTCTCTTTTTCTTTCATTCCCAGACTCTTTAAGTAACTATTATATATTTCTGCCATACCTAAGTAGTCTTTCTTTTCTGGGAATCTAAATTCAATTGAATAATCGGTAGAATTTAAATCTACACTCCACATATTTATTTTATTACCAATTCCAAGTAAAGGAAGTACATCCTTCTCACGACAATAAAATCTTGCATATACCTTATTATATGAATCATACTTTTCACTGATATCAGCAATAACTGATGCTGCAGCATCACCTTCCGTAATGATGGCTAAGAAAGCATCATCATTTTTCTTCATCCCAAATATTGGCATCGATGCATTATATGATTTTTCTGGAGCAGAATAAACAGCTTTTCCATAGTCTTTACCATATAATTTTTTTTCATATTGAGTAGCATAAGTTTTACCATTATTAAAATTCATAATAGCTCCTGAACCATCTGGTACAACAATATATCCCTTATCATTGACACTTCCAGCTCCAAAATAAGGTAATAAATCAATATGGGAAATAAGGTAATGTTTATTCTCAAATAATGATTCATTTATTATAGTTGCCTTAAAGCCACTATCTGTTAATGTGTATCTTACACCAACTTCAAAATAAGGTTTCCCCTTATCATCACTAACGCCTTGTACTTCATTATCATATAATAATTCCTGTGCAGTATAATCTCCTTTTTCATATAAAATTCCGTAAATAATATCAATCATATTTTGAGCTAAATTTTCAGGGTTTTTCAATACATAAATACCATATTTTTCATTGTACATATAGTTACTATTTAATAATCTTTTATCTCTTGCTGCGCTTATATCACCTGTATCGATTAACTTATCTAGTTTATCAAATACTAATGATTGCATTCTTTCAATACTAATTCTTAGTGGTAAATCATACACGGAATGATTCGTATCACAAATTATATAAAGCACTTCAACACCATTTGGTATGTATCTAATTAAATAATTTTGTTCTTCAATACTAAATTCATAATTAAGCATCGCTTTTGGGTCTTCAAGTTTATTGTAATACCAAATTTTAAGTGTACTTTGTTGTAACTTTTTTGTACTTCTAACAATTCCCTCAAAATTATCTTTTTCTTGAACATTTGAGGTCCACGTTTGACCTGTATTTGTATTTTCTAATGTAATATGTGATGTAGTCTCATCAATATATAAAGATAATCCCGTTTCAGAGTTTTCTGCAACACTTTTATTTGTGTTAGTTAAGTTTCCATCAGAGACAAGTTTATAACCTGTTTTATCATATTCTTTTCGAGGTTTTCTTAAATCATCTTTATATTCGGTTGTAACCAAAAGATAAATTGCTGTTATCACTATACATAAACTGATTAATTTAATTATAAATGTTTTCATAAAATCACCTTAATATCTTTTAGATATTTCCTTTAGCAAAGCATAAACAAATGTATAAAATTGTCTGATTAACGTAAATATTAGCAACACAATAAACAGAATAACCCCTATCGCAACAATTGTTAAACCTGTAGTAATGAATACTTTGGTAGGTGAATATTCATGTATGCAAATCATTCCAAAAAACATTAAATACACAATTCCCAAAATTCCTATATAATCAATAACATTTAATATTAAAAGTTCTTCATATGTTAAATAATTACTAGCAATAATGACAAAAAATGAAACGATTATATAAGGAAATAAGGAATAACAAACCATCATGAATATGTCCTTTAATTTTCCTTTTCCATCAAAAAGTGTTGTTACATTCCAGTTTGCAATTGAAAATAATAAAACTGGGAATAAAACAAATGAAATTAATTTAATACTATTTAAATCTTTAGGGTTATTAGGATTCATAATAAATCCTATTGATGTAAAACGTAATATTGTAATTAATGAAGTCAATGCTAATAATATTAGAGCAACATACATTTTCCCCTTTTTTTGAAGTTTAAAATCATCATATCCTTTAAAGGGGTGTGAAATGATATACAAAGGAAACTTTACCAAGTCTTCAAATATCATCTTCATATATTTTTTACATTTCATATTAGTCATCCCTTCCTGTTTCTTTTGCTTCTCGGATATTATCTTTTATTGATTTATAAAGTAAATATCCAACAGAACTGAACATTAAAACAACGATAATAGGAAAGTATTTTTTTAGTTGCTCATTTCGATATTCTTTATAAGCTAAAGAATAATTCGTTTTATCGTTTGCTAGTTTAAAATTCTCCATAGATGCTTTATAATCACCTTTAATGTATTGGGTTCTTGCGATACCACGATAAGCTAAATAATAATTGGTGTTATATTTTAGAGTTTTTTCCCAAACTTCTGCTGATTCTTCATAATCACCTTCATAATATAGCCTTGTTGCTTCATTAACTAGTTCACCAAATTTAGTTGGTTCAAATACTGATATTGTGTTATTTGTGGAATCCATTACAAGTAGATTATCATGTACATATTGAATGGTTGTCGCATTACTAAATTTCCCTACCTGCTTTCCATTCCCACCAAATATATATAGTAAATTACCATCAAAGTCATAAGTAAATATTCTTCCTCGGTTAACATCAACCACAGAATATAATCCATAATCGTTGGCTGTAATATCTAATAATAGTGAAGGTCCTGTTGGAACATCTCCATTATCCCACCAAGTATACGATACTTCACCTTTAGGAAAAAAGTAACCTGTTCTTGATAAAACATCAACACCTTTTGTATTGATACGTTTTATCATATCATTACCACTTCCATCACTTGTTTGAGTAACCGTATATAAGAATCCATCTTCATCGACATGAAAATTCAAAAATGTTGTTGGTAAATATAAATTGATTTTATCTCTTTGTTCTTTAGACATAAACATCATCCAGAATCTATCAATAATATTGATAGCGACTTTATTTGTCCCTACAAATCGACTAAATGTCCCATCTGGATCAAGTTCTAATATTCCTTCATATACACCGGTCGCAATAATATACATTTTCCCAGTATTGTTAACAACTATTTTTTCCGGTTTATAATCAACGGCTTCTTCTCCTTGGAAAATCAATTCATCCGGTGTTTTAAATTCTTTATATAACCAGTTATCTTTTATTCTAAGAACTCGACCATTTCCTGTATCAGCAACATATATATATGTTCTTAATTCACCAGATTTATCTAATTCATCTCTTACAAATATACCTTTAGGTCCGTTCATCTTTACTGGATCCATTTCCAAATTTTCAGGAAATTGTTTAACAAATTTATAATTTTCATCTAAGATTACAATCTTATTTAATTTGCCATCCAATAAATAGATATTATCATTGTGTACATACATATCTGTCAGTTCGCCTATTTCAACATCAATTTCAGGTGGAGTAATTGTTTTAACATGTGTGTAAGGGTCTACTGAGTCAATAGGAGTTCCCCAATAAGAGTAGTAGTACCCTGCCTTGACATTAAAAGAGGTAAATAACATGACAATAAAAATTCCTACTATTAAGCTAAACTTCTTCATAACTTTCACCTACTTCATACCTGAATGTGACATTGTGTCAATAATTTTACTTTGAGAAATGATAAATATTGTGATTGGAACGATTAACATCACAACAGATACAGCAGCTGCTGTTCCTGCTCGAGCAATTCCTCCACTAACAATTTGTCCTAAAGCATAACTCAATGTTTTTAATTGTTCTGAGAATATGTATCCACCACCACTAGTTCCCCATAGAGATTGGAATAACAAAATAACAAGTGTTAACCAAGCTGGTTTAGATAGAGGCATGACAACATTCCAAAATATCTTAAACTCATGAGCGCCATCAATTTTTGCTGCCTCTAACAAACTATTGGGTATGGTTTCCATAAATTGTTTCATTAAATATAAACCTAATGGAAATGCGAAAGCAGGAATGATGACTGCAAAATGAGTATCAATTAGTCCAAGCCAACTCATTATCATAAATACAGGTGTGCTTGTAACCGCACCACTAAACATTAATGAATAGATTATTAGGGTGAAAATAAGTGTTTTCCCCATAAATCGATGCTTAGCTAGTGGATAGGCACACATTGAAGCAATAAGGACATGCCCTACTGTACCAACAAAGGTAATGAATATCGTGTTAAATATATATCGAGACATAGGAACCCAAGTTGAACCTATCAAATTTAATAAGTCACTGAAATTTTTAAATGTTGGGTCAGATGGAAATAATTTAGGTGGAAATATAAATAATTCATGAAGTGGTTTAAACGCATTCGCGATAATAAATATTAAAGGATAAGCGCTGAATACACTAAATATAAGCAAGAATAAAAATATTACGATATTTCCTGATCTTGATCTATTAATACGTTTTTTTCTTTTTATTCTTCTGCGAACGAGTAAATTATTGTAGATATTTTTCACAATTTTCTTTAATTTTGCAATCTTTTCCATCCTAGCTACCTACTCTTCTTAAGAATTTTTGAACAACTATGTTAGAAGCTAACATAATCATAAATAATATGGTTGCAATCGCGGAAGCATACCCCATTTCAAAACGCATACCACCATAATCCATTAAATGAAGTACGATTGTATGACCTGCATCCTCAACTGATGGATATCCTGCAATTGCTGCTGATACATCCGCGACTCCAAAGGATGCTGTAATTTGCATAACTGCTCCAAATAGAAGTTGTGGTCTCATTTGTGGTAAAGTGATATACCATAATTCTTGCCATCTATTTCTGACACCATCGATTGCACCAGCTTCATATAATGAAGTATTCACATTTTGTAAACCAGCTATAAATGCTAAGAACGATACTCCTAAACTTAACCAAAATTGGACAAGTATAATAATCCATATAACATATTTTGGATCTTGAAGCCAAGTAATTGGCTCAGTTATCAATCCATTCTTTAATAAAAAGGAATTAGCATATCCGTACATATCACTTGAAAAAATTAGTTTCCACAATAAATATGCATTACCAGATATAGATGGTGCGTAGAATACTAAAGTCATGAACCATCGCCATTTTTTTGGTAATTCATTGATTAACCAAGCAACCACAAAGGCCAAAATAAATGAAATTGGACCTGTGATAATCGCAATAATTAATGTATTCTTAATGGCAGTGATAAATAATTCATCTTCTAAAAATAAACGGATATAATTATCAAATCCCACAAATTTAGGGAATTCTAATAAATTAAAGTTTGTGAAACTTAATACTATTGACATGAACACTGAGAGAACTGTAAATGTTCCAAAAATAATTAAATATGGAGCCATTAAATAATATGAGTATCGATCTTTATATATTTTTTTCTTGAATTTCTGAAATTTTGATTGTTTTTCCATTGTAATTGATTTATCGTGCATATTAACAACCCTCTCTTTTAATCTAAACCAAATTCTTCTCGTTTACGGGCTATTTCGTTATTAATTTTTCGATCATATTTATACATCGTATCTCTTGGGTTCGTTGCAATATTATAAGACTCCCTGAAAGCATTATTCACATATCTTCCCACAATATAAGAACCTGGAACAACAGGAATACCTTCTGTATTATGTATTTGTTCTTTTAAAATGGTGTGATATTTTTAAGGCCAAGGCAATTGATCAAGTGTTTCTAAGTTTGCAGGAGAATGTCTACCTGCTTCCCCAAAAATACCTTCCATCTCTCTTGAATATCTTATTTGAGTTTCTGATGATGTCCACCACTTCATAAATTCCCATGATGCTTCATGACTATTATTCTTTTTGAGCATAACAACAGCAGATGTAGTGGAAGTGGTTGTATTATCAATTAATTGTTCAATCATACCAGTATCAGGATTTGTTACATAAATTGGATCTCCATTTTCATCCGTTTGAGGTGTTCCTGGTATAGGGACAAAATCCCATTGGCCTCTAATTTCAGGTGCGAATACACTTAACGAGTTATATAAAGTATAATAATCAATTCCTATTGGCATTTCGCCACTTCTAAATCGATTTACAAAGTTAGCCTGTATTGAAAAACTATACTTACTGAAGAAATTCGTATAATCAACAAAAGCATCTAATGCTTCATCTGATAATAAATCTGTTCTCGCTCCACCTTCAGCATATAATTTTCCTCCATATTGATTTAACAGAGAATAAAATACTGGGTTAAGCGCATTTAAATCTTCATATTGTGGTAAATAGAACTCTAAATGATTTCTTTGAAGAACAGGAACTATATCTATTACTTCTTGCCAAGTTTTTGGTGGAGTAATTCCTAACTCTTCTAAAATGTCAGTTCGATAAAACATAACCATAAAATTTTGACTTTCAGGTAAACCATAACAACCTTCATTATAATAATAAGGCGTCATCGCACTTTCAGTAAATCTATTAGTTACTTCTTTAAAATCTTCAAACTTGCTGATATCATAAATCGCATTTCTCATTGCATACTCTACAGGTAATGATTCTCCTGTAAACATTGCAACATCAGGGCCTACACCAGCTAAAGTTGAAGGTAATAACACACCAGCATTAACCAGTTTAAGATTTACTTTTACCTTATGTTGATGAGTAAATGTCTCATCAACTAATTGCTTGAGGATCATTGCTTGATCTCGCCCAGTCCCTTGAAGCCAAACCGTAATTTCTTCATAATCTTCTGTATCACCTTCATCATTTTCTATCAATGAATAATCAACAAAGAAAGATGAAAAGAAAGATGTGATTTGATACCATAGTTTTTCAAAAAAGTTAGAATGGGCTCTTGGTAATTCATAATTATCATTATGGATTACTAGATAGTCAATTGATAATGGCTGTTCTCTTGCTGTCATTGTCCATGCCCCTAAAGAAACAATATTATTTTTAAAGGAAGCTAAATTTGATTGTATTTTTCTAACATTTTTAGAAAACATATCAAGTTGCATTACTGTCTTTTGGATGACAGAAATATTAGAACTATACTCACCAGTTATTTCAACTATTTGATCAATCGCGTTTTTCAAATTATCGGAACTATCTTTAAGTTTTTGAGGTAAATTTTCAATTCTTTTTTCTAACTGATAATCTCTATATACGTCTGGAGATACACCTGTGAATATAATAATTTCACGGTATAAGGTATTTAGATTATATATTTCTTGCTCTACGGTTTCGATAATAGGTTCATATCTACCTAAGGTATTTTTTAAAGTGATTTTTCTAGTTCCTTCTTCTAAATAAAATAAATAGGCACCTTCATCGTCTCCAAAAGTGACATTTTGCCAATCACTTTTATAAACTATCTCAATATTAGCAGCTTCTTTAAATGGTATTTCTCCATCAATAAATAAACTTCTTGTTGAGAATGAACCAGCTTTCATATTCTGAAGAGCTTTCATTGAAATATTATATAGACCAGTTTCTGGTACATCAATTTCCCATTCAATCCAATCTCCGACAGCTCTCCAATTGTATCCACCAATACAATTTAATCTTAATTGTGTATTATGAAATGGTTCTGTTCTAATACTTGTTCTATCTATTTGTGGATACAATGTTGGTGAAGACTGAAGGACAGAATCTTCTCCTTGAATAGTCAATTTCTTATCGCTTTGATTAAAAGAATTATATTGTTGTGAATAATCTTCATAAGATATTCTTTCATCTATTTTATGAATGATAATTTTATCAATCAATAATGGCTCACGAATTGCTGTTAAAGAAATGGTATTTTTACCTTCTGTTAATTCAAAGAAGTAAGGTTCAAAATATCCTTCCTCATTTTCTAGAATTCTTTTATGCCATTCTGGTTTTTCAATTCTTGAAGGTCTTACATCATTTTTACCATCAATATGTTTTACTGGACTTTCATTTCCCCATAGACGATAAAAAGACACATTACGCATTTCAGTAAAAGGTATTTCACCGTTTATTGCAATCTCACGCTCAGGATTAGAACTCTTACCTTCATAAGGATAGTAGTAAATTTCAATATTGTAATATCCTGATTCTGAAACATTAAAATCCCAAGTAACTGTCCCTTCTTCAGGTGTTAATAATGCTTCTCCTTCTAACCCTTCATAATCACTTAGTACGTTTACCTCTAAATCATCTGCAGGGTTTGTTAAAATATTATCTTCATCGTAATTTGGAATCCCATCTGATAGCAATGAATAATCATAACCATCTATTACGATTTCTTCATCAGGATTCTCTAAATTACTAAGTTTTTTGTATTTGTTGTCATTAAATAGTAAATACTCTAACTTTTCAATATGGTTTTCTACGTCTTTTTCTTGTATCGCATTCATATTAAGAGCATAAGCATCTTCATCAGTTCTCATACATACAGTAATTAATACTATAACAAGAAATACTGATATATATAGTAGTTTCTTAAGCATACTCTCATCACTCCACATTATTTTTTTAGCTAAAATAATAATTTTCTATTGGTGTATCATTATTTGTCAATTTTTTATAGGTCGAATTAAATAGTTTCAAATATATATAGATTGGAATAGTAACTGAAATAAAGGGAATAGTAGGCGGTTGAAATGATATTAAAAGAATCCACCCAAAGGATATAAGTACCACTAAGATGGTTCTAAACGGATAGGCAAATACCATCAATGTAGAGAATTTTATGATTCCAATGGGTTTTAATTTATTGAAATACATATAGACAGGAAATAAATGTAATAGCATACCAATTATTAATAAATCTATCGATAAAATAACAAATAAACCAACAAAATGAAACATTGACCCATTTTGACTTATTGCGTACTCATAAAAAAACATTGTATTAAACGCAAATATTCCTATAATAAGTACAATCATAATAAATAATTTCTGTAATTTAATATAATCTTTTTTCATTACTATATAGAAACTCTTTATGAGTGATACACCAATATCATTGCTTTCACATTGTAATAAAACATAAGTAGCAGCTAGGGCAGGGAATAAAGTAAACACTCCTAACCCTAAAATACTTATTAAAATTAATAATAAGTTTATTACAATTAAATTAAAAGCCTTATCGAAGAAGTGGTAGAGTTTACTGTCTATATATTTTTCAAAATTCATTTTATCACCTAACGCTTCCTTTTGATCGTTACTCCAAGGGCTCCAAGGGCTCCAATTACCATAACTCCAACAATAGCAGAAATAATATAAATATTAGTATTATTATTATCATTATCATTGTCATTGTTATTATCTATCGGAGTATCAGTAGTAGTAGTATTTTCTGTAGTAGTTTCAGTTTCGGTCGTAGTAGTTTTACATGCTTCTAAATTACTATAAGCTTCGCAGTTAGGCACCTCTTCTGATAATTCACTACCTACTGCTTCTACAAATAAAACAGCATTCCCAACTGGTCGTAAAACCCTATTATCATTCGATGGTCGATTAACTACCTGTAATTCATCATTTACTCTTAAAATAAATGTTGTTGAACCACCACCATCTAATTCTATCGCATCTTTAGCACCTAAATCATAGGCAAGTTGAGCTTGAGCTCTTGTAGTAAGTCCTGTACTATATCCTGATTGTCTTCCATCAATTACTTGAATAAAGAATTCTCCATCAACGGTAACTCCCAGAGTTGTTCTTGGATGTGTCGAAGTTGGACCTACTGCTATACTTGTTCCTTCTGGTGTTATTTCTCTATTTAATACTAATTTAGTTCTTCCACCAACAACATAATTTAAATTTTCAAACCCTGAATCACTATAATGTTCTTTTTCTAAAATCTCAATTTTCTGTCCATTTTGTAATGTTTCATAGAAAAATTGTGCTTCACCACTTATGTATTGTCCGAAAGAATTAACTGCTATTCCAATATGACCTGAAGGTATATCTACTAAACTATTCGTTAATAGTTCTTGATTACTATCTCTAACAATGTTCGCTTTAATCGGATAATCATAATTATTGTTTTCGACTTTTGCAATATACTTTCCTGTAAATGTTCCGTTTATTTGTTTAGAGGCTGGTGTATAAATACCAACTTCTCCTCCAATTACCATTTTATCTAATTTATCAATGTCAAAATCTTTATAATTGTTATCATCAAGATAAACGCGTAATATCTTCTTTTTCTGAGTATCCAGTGTTAGAACCCCAGTTTGAATCTTATACTCACCTTGATTATTAAAACCGAAATTAGTTAATTTAGTTTCCCATCCATAAACAATTTCTTTCCCATCTTTCATGTAAGTGTGCAAAGTCTTACCCACTAGATTTTTATCTTGTGGATATGACATCAAAAAGAAATCTCCATTTACAGCAGCGTATACTTTTCTACCAGTTTCTTCTTCAAAATTCTTTGCAATCTCCATAACAGTAGCTTTTTTATAATGATTAGCATCAATATAATTATCCCAAAGTACCATATCAACATTACTAGATTTTTGATCAAAAGCTGCTTTAAATGCAACTCTCTTTATCCCATCATTGCCAGCTATTTCGAAACGTTCATATAATATATCACTTATTTGTTCATGGTCGTATTTAGTTACATCACCAAGATTTAGTTTAAAATCCTGTGCCTCATCTGCAGACACATAGATTGAGTTAGTAAATATAAAACTTAATATGATTCCTAAAAATATTTGTTTAATTTTTCTTCCCATATTAGACCTCTATATTAATAGATTTAGTTATATGGGGATAAATCCCCATATAACTAGTTAGTGTAATTATTAAATTAATTAGGTAATACGACAGTAGTTCCAATCGCATTAACATCTGTAGTACCAAGACCTACAGCGTGGTCTCCACTAGTATGAACAAATGCTTTATAACCTGCTGTTCTCCATGTTTTGTCGGTATTATTAATAGCTGTGAAAGCTAATACATAACCATTATCTGGTACAATTAATCCAGCTGTTGGTGTAGTTCTTGTCCAAGTTGTTGCTGCTACACCTGTAGGATTAGTTTCAGTAAATTCAAAACCATCACCAGCTAATCCATCTCTAATTTCTACTACTTTACCTGTTTCATCTAATACAACTAGTAAACTATATTGGTAAAAACTTCCATAATTAATACCATTTAATTGACTTTGGTCAACTGCATCCCAGTATGCTTTTGTATATAGATGTGAACCTTGTACAGTATGATAAGATGCCCAATCTACTGGATTTTCAACTACAAGAATGTCTTCAGTTCCAACTGTAATATGAGGAAGAACTATTTCAGCAAACCATTTACCTTCAACGAATGTTCCAAGCGCATTTACATCTGTAGTACCTGGAGCTGTTTTGTGATCTCCACTAGAATGAACAAATGCTGTATATCCAGCTGTTCTCCATGTAGTATCTTCACCAATTTTAGTGAAAGCTAATACATAACCATTTTCAGGTACAACTAAATCAGCGGTTGGTGTTTGTGCTGTCCAAGTTGTTGCTGCTACACCTGCTGGATTAGTAGCAGTAAATTCAGTTCCAGTTAATCCATCTCTAATTTCAACTACTTTACCAAATTCATCTAATATAACTAACAGACTCCATTGATAAAAACATCCATCATTAATACCATTTAATTTACTTTGATCAACTGCATCCCAAAATGCTTTTGTATAAAGATGTGAACCTTGTACAGTATGATAAGATGCCCAATCTGCTGGGTCTGCAACTACAAGAATGTCTTCATTTCCAACTGTAATATAATCTTGTTCAACATATTCAGCGAACCATTTACCTTCAACGAATGTTCCAAGCGCATTTACATCTGTAGTACCTGGAGCTGTTTTGTGATCTCCACTAGAATGAACAAATGCTGTATATCCAGCTGTTCTCCATGTAGTATCTTCACCAATTTTAGTGAAAGCTAATACATAACCATTTTCAGGTACAACTAAATCAGCGGTTGGTGTTTGTGCTGTCCAAGTTGTAGCTGCTACACCTGCTGGATTAGTAGCAGTAAATTCAGTTCCAGTTAATCCATCTCTAATTTCTACTACTCTACCAAATTCATCTAATATAACTAATAGACTCCATTGATACAAACATCCATCTTCAATACCATTTAATTGACTTTGATCAATTGCATCCCAAAATGCTTTTGTATAAAGATGTGAACCTTGTACAGTATGATAAGATGCCCAATCTGCTGGGTCTACAACTACAAGGATGTCTTCATCTCCAACTGTAATAAAATCTTGTTCAACCTCTTCAACTTCTTCAGTGAACCATTTACCTTCAACGATTGTTCCAATCGCATTAACATCTGTAACACCCTCTGCAGGAGCTCCACTAGTGTGTACAAATGCTTTATAACCTACTTCTTTATCAAGATAATATGCTAATACATAACCATTTTCTGGTACATTTAATCCAGCTGTAGGAGTTTGAC
Organism: Mycoplasmatota bacterium; assembly: GCA_018394295.1. NCBI lineage: Bacteria > Bacillati > Mycoplasmatota > Mycoplasmatota bacterium. The sequence continues at coordinate 261,425 of CP074573.1, read as the reverse complement.
CTGTCCATGATGTAGCTGCAATACCTGAAGGATTTGCTTCAGTATATTCAAATGCAGTTGCTCCATCTCTAATCTCTACAACTTTTCCTGATGCATCTAAAACGACTACTAGACTCCATTGATACATACATCCATCACCAATATCTACTAATTGGCTTTGATCAATTGCATCCCAGAATGCTTTTGTATATAGATGTCCATTATGTACATTGTAATAAGTTGCCCAATCTGCTGGGTTTTCTACTACTAAAATGTCTTCTTGTCCAACTGTAATAACATTAGGGAACCATTCCCCTCCAAATACTTTACCAATTGGGCTTAAATTTGCATATTGTTGTGGGTCTGATGAATCATTAGTTCCATCAAATTCTTGATCAGTAAGTAAATTTTTATAAGCCCATGTTCTATATTCATTTGTACCCGCTGCATGTCCAAATCCAATAACAAATCCACCATCAGGTACTGTTAAATTAGTAATCATATCAACAGCCCAAGTTGTTCCATCAATACTACCCCATACACTTTCGTCTGGTGCTGCACCATTTGGGTTATCTACTGTATAGTGTCCGAATGGAGCACCCCATGCAGATCTTACCTCAACGATTCTTCCGTATTGATCTGTTACGGCTACTACTGCCCACTGATAAGAATTTGTTGCCCAATCAGCTACATTAGCATCCCAATATTCTTTTGTGTATAAATGAACGCCATCAACAGTCCAATTAATTGGATTTTCAACGACAGCAATTTGTGAATCTCCTAATGTTAAGAATTTTTCTTCAGGAGCTACTTCAGAGTTTACTACTACTTGACGACGTGCAGTAACTTTTCTAAATCCATCATAATCTGCACTATATTCAATTATATAGATACTAGGTTCAGTTGTAGTTACTTCAGAAACTTCAACATATTCAGTATCATCAAATTTTAAAATCTTTGTTTCTAATGTAACGTCGTTTCCGTCTTCATTATCTGTTACAGTAACACCTTCCATTACATCAAATGTATCATTTACAATAAGTTCTTTTACGAAATCATCTTCAGGAACTGTAATAATAGGAAGTTGATTACTTGCATGATCAACAATCACTTCTGGAAACTGAATTTCAATTTCTTTTCCAAGACCTGCTCCACCAGCCATTAATGCATCACCAAATGCTCTAGGTGAACCTTCTTGGTTTGAACCATCATTGATAAATACCATAACATGTCCACCATCTGGAACTGTTAAATTAGCAAATCCAGCATGTAGATTTTTGTACTCATTATCTTGAGTACCATTTGACCAAATACTACATACTTCAATTCCATTTTCTTCAGAGTACTGGTTACAGTTATGATCTCTTAATAGAACAATCTTACCATCAGCATCTGTAACTGCAATATTTGTCCAACCTGCATAAAGACGATTTGGATAGTTTGCATATAACCAGTCAAAATAATCTTTACTAAATACACTGACTTTTGTTAAATCAAAATGCCATGGGTTAGTAACTTCGTTACCATTCTTATCAAATGAATTTCCCATTAAGAATTTTGGATTTAGTAGTGGATTGTAAACCATACCATATTTATTACCGTCAACAACCACTGCTGGCATTTTTTCAAGGACAGTTAAGTTTCTTGTTGCAGTTTCTTCATTACCTGAAGAGTCTGCTACACGATAAGTAATAACATATTGTCCTGGGACTTCATTATTGAAATCACCTTCTTCAACAGTAACAGAACCAGTAATATCGCCATCTTTATTATCAGTAGCTTCTACACCAGTCATTAACTCATAATTTTCTCCAAACATAATTGTTACATCTGTAGGAGTTACTTTTAATAATGGTTTTATTGTGTCTGTCTCTATTTCTGTACTTGTTTCTGTCTCTGTTCCAGTTGTTGTAGTACTTTTAGGCTTGTTACATCCTGCTAATGTTAATCCAAAAACCAAAAGAATTAACATCATACTAAATAATTTCTTCATTTTATTCCCTCCTATTTACTTTATATATAATATGTTTTCACATATTACGAACTATAGTTTTGAAAATATAATCAATTATTGAACATGTTCTCTATTGATTCTTTCATATTTTCTGACATTATTTTCATTGTTGCACGAACATTATTTTCTTTTACTGCTTTATTAAGCAACACGATGCAACTATCATCTTCTAATCCAAATGCATCTATTCCTAATCCGTATAATACCTCATTGTGTGCTTTGTCTAGTACATCTAGATGCGCATTAACTGATTCTTCATCAGCATAATACTTTAAAAAGTCTATTGATAAATCTATAAATGTATCCTGAAGATCTCCAAAATATAATAGTTCACTATGAATCATATGAATAGTTTCTGTAGACAACATCATATGTTCATATCCTTCAGGAACATCATCATAACTACTACTATAAACATAGGTTGCTGCTCCCCAAATTTGCGTAATTGTTTTGTATTCAGCTGTTCCATCAACCACATGTTTCCCTTTAGGAAATGGTACAAAACCTATATCAAAATTTGCTTCTCCCATTCTTGATGAATCAAACAAATGCCAATGTGCACCAGGATTAAAAACTACTTTACCTTGTTTGAAGTTTTCTTCTGTTGAATAAGCATTATCGACTTCACTTATCCACATTCCTGGAATTGCATACATTTCAGCTAATTTCTCAAGAGCCTCAATTGTTTCTGGGTTTTCCACACCAATTTCCAATGAATCATCTAAATAAAATCCACCATTAGCTGGAACCATTCCATCTGTCCAGTCATATACTTTACCACCCATTGGATATTCTCCATTTTGATTGTCTAGTTTAGTGTTAAGTTCTTTAATAAACGCTTCAAAATTGTCCCATGTCCATTCTCCATCACGCCACATTTGAGATGGTTTATTTGGTGTATAACCTAACTCTTCTAACAATTCTTGATTGTAATAGATTCCAATATCTGTAAATGGGTAAGAATCATCATATCCATAATATTCGTCCTTGAACTTCACAAATTCTTTTTTATACTGCATGAATTGATCATGAGCATATTTATCATAATACTCTCCAATTGGTACAATCGCTCCTGCTGAAGCAAGAACAGGGATAGAAGATGCAGATATATTATAAATATGTGCTGCTGCTTGCCCAGTTACCTCAGAGTTAATGATATAGTTATCACGTGGTGTTCCCCATGATGCCTTAGCTGGATAACCAACATATTTGACTTTAACATGATATTTTTCTTCTACACGTTTTTGATTTTCTTGTTTCTCTCTTTGGTATAACCCTTCATAGGTATCACTAAAAGGGTCAGCTGTTTTCGGATTATTTGCCATAATAATGAAATCTTTTCCTTGGAAATCATAATTATTCTCTTCTTTACCGTCTTCCGAACACTTCGCTTGATTTGGATCTTCTTCACATGATTTAGACTCAGTTGTTGTAGTTGTCTCAACTTTTTTTTCAGTACAACCCGTGATGAATACGCTTACACATATAACGAGAAGAAATAGACTTATTTTTTTCATTCTCTTACCTCCACTAATTTATTTTTTTCATTCCATCTACATAATGTTTTGTTATTAATTGTGGTCTCGTAATTGCACTCCCAATTACTGCGCTATAACTAAATTCCATACACTTTTTTAAATCTTCTGAACTCCAGATTCCACCTTCTGCAGTTAAAACTGCATTTTTTATTTCCTTTGATAGTTGTTCAACAAGTCGAATATTAGGTAAATTCACATCACTTGTATAACTTGTATAACCACTAAGAGTCGTTGAAATTAAATCAAACCCTAGTTCATCAGCTTTTATTCCTTCTTCAAATGTAGAAACATCTGCCATTAAATAAATGTCTGGATATTTCTTTTTAATTTCTTTATAAAACTCATCAAGTGTCACGGAATTTGGTCTTAATCTGTCCGTTGCATCAACTGCGATAATGTCAGCACCAGCTTTTACTACTTCCTTAACTTCTTTCATAGTAGGGGTTATGTAAATTTCTGAATCAGGATAATCTTTCTTCACAAGACCTATGATTGGAATGTTTACTTCTTTTCTTATTTTTTTAATATCCTTACCAGAATTAGCTCTAATAGCTACCGCCCCTCCCATCTGAGCTGCAACAGCCATTCTTGCCATAATCTTTGAACTATGTAATGGTTCATCTTCTAATGCTTGACACGAAACAATCAGACCTGGTTTCAGTATTTTTCTAATCAAAATAATCACTCACTTCTTAATCTATTTTTCTACTTATTGCTTCCGCGGCTTTTCTTTCGTTATTTGAAATTTTATTCTTATCGCTCAATACAACTCCAGTGTACAATAAATCCAACATATATAATTGAGATATTTTAGCAACAAATGAGCCCCCATCTAATGGTTTTTCATAACCTGCTGTTTGCATTGTTACATGTGCATATTTTGCTAGTTTTGAATTAACATTGTTTGTAAGGACAATAATCTTCGTACCATTTTTATAAGCGATATCAATTGGTTCAAATAGGTCTTTGGTACTACCTGATAAAGAGATAACAATGATTACATCTTTTTCTGTTAGTGTTCCTGAAAGAATCGTCTGAAAATGCGAATCAGTAACCGCTTTGCATTTAAGACCACCTCTCATGAATTTTCCTTCACCTTCAAGAGCAGCTAAACCTGATGCCCCTACACCATACAAATAAATATAACCAGCACCTAAAATTAGATTAATTGCTTCTTGTAATTTCTCTTTATTTACAATTAACTTCGTTGACTTTATAACATTAATCATGTTTTTCTCAATTAGATCGACATAATCTTCCGATTCATCATTTGTTTCAGATGCATATTGTTTAGCTAATTCAATCTTGAATTGATAAAAACCTCTATACCCTAATTTTCTACAGAAACGAACGATAGTTGATTCACCAACACCTATTTCTCTAGATAAATCAGCTATTGAGAAATACATAACATTTTCAATGTTTTCTTCAATGTATGTCGCAATTTCTTTTTCTGATTTTGTTAATTGACTATAATAAGCTTTAAAATATTCGTTTAAAATCATTAAATAGCCCCCAAATATTTAATTTTGAAATAATCCACCATTTTTTTTAATCATTTTTGGTGTATAATTCTATTTTAACAGTATCGACCCTATTTGTAAATGAGAAACTTAAAAAATTTGTCGAAAAATATCTATCAATAAAAATATATTTTAAACTAATAATTTATTGTATTTATATACAGATATTTTTACCTTTAAAAATCATTTACAAAAATTAAATAAATTCAATTATACCTTGATATACTAAGATACTTAACTAATCTGTGTTCAATATTTTATTTCTTATAATTTCTAAATAAAAAGCAGTTACATTATTGGTAAAATAGGCATAGATTGAAATCGTTATCTAACTAAATTCTAACGCAAAAACCTTGAATTAAATAGATGAAAATTTTTCCTTTTGTAAGCACTTTCCTAATCGAATTAAAAATCAAAGCGAAACGACTAAAATTCCTGTACTTAAATTTGGAAGATAATTCCTTACCCAACCGGCTGATAAAAAACCAAAAAAGCCCTATCTCAATTTGATATGGGCTTAAAATATGTTATATAATTTTTAAAAAAAATAAAATGATAGTATGATCTTATGAATTAGTCTAGGTAACAAGAAATAATTAATACAATCCAATTAATTAGAATTTAATCTAGGACTATTATCTTGTCTAATCATTTTTATAATATATCCTACTATCTATAAAAATGTAATAATTCTTTATCACATGTTAAAAACCTAAATAATGATGTTAGTATAACAATAATTATATTAAAAAGAAATAACTTTAATTTTTTCATAAATTTCTTCATTCTATATCTAAACATAACCCCCCCATATTCTATAATCATTACCCCGATTACTATAAATGTCTAATTAGTTCATCAATTAACACAAAGTACTCTTTTTTTATATTAACATTTACAACATTAAAAACTAAATTATATCCTACCTCCACTTATATAAAGACTCAATAGTAAATGACTTTTTATAGATTACTTTTTTCTCTTTAGTTTTGGTATTATAGGAAATAATTTTATTACCTTTTGTAGTTACAATAAAATTATTAGATTGAGAAAAGTATACGTTTCCTTCTCTTATACTACTTTTATAAATTAAACTGCAATTTTTATCATAAACGTAATGAGTAAAATGATCACTAAAATGAATAAATGGTGAATCTTCATAGGAGTTATAGTAAAAAAAATCATGTTCAAGTAATTTTTTCCCCTCCATGTTATAACATTGCCAGCCAGTTGTTTCTATACAAAACATATTATCATTTATATATCTAATCTTTTTAAAATGCTTATCAAGTATAATATCTCCTTTTTGATTTATTATCTTTTTTTCATCAATTATTAAACCATAATCTTCATCCCAATTTTTATAAAAAATAGAACCATCATCATTTACATAATAATATTTGGTATTATCAGTTGAATCATATTGATTTATATACTCAATTTCATGACTACTATTATGAATAGGAATAATTTTTTCATTATTTTTATTAATAAAAGCATCTGAATTACCAAACTCAACATGAGCTACGCCATCTATAAAATCAAGAGCATGGTCATACTGATAATCAATCATCACATTACCTAATTGATCTATGTATCCAAACTTAGAATTATATTGTACAAGCGCTAATCCCTCACTGAACTCATGTGCTTTATCATAAATGAACTCTGTTTTTACTTCATTTTTATCATTAATAAATCCATATTTATTATTTAATTCTGCAAGGGCTATATCATCAACAAATCCCCATAAACGTTCATAGACTGGTTCTACAATTATATTTTCTTTTAGATTAATAAATCCATTCTTGTTATTGTACCTATTTTCTATATAAACAATCTGGTTTGTAGAATCAATATAAGAAATCCTTATATTAAATGGTAAATAATCCACAATTATATTTCCGTGTATATCAATCACACTATTTTGCTGATCTTTAGTGATAATTACGTATTGTGAGATGATTCTTTTTATTACTATTCCTTCTTCCATAGGTCCTAAAAGTAAGTTCCCATGAATATCAATAATACTATATTTCTTATCTTTTACTAAAACGATTTGGTTATTATCGAAATGTATCTCATCATATTGATTACTAATTAGGACATTTCCATCAAAGTCGATAATCCCATACTTATTATTTAATTCTGTTCTACAAATTTCATTTACTTGATTACACCATCTTATATCTTCATAGGTTGGTTTTACTATGACCTCACCATTACTAACATCAATCAAGCCAGTTTTTCCTGATATACTAAATTTAAAGATATCCCCAGTCACTGGAAAAGTATGAATAGAATAATGTTTACTATATGATGTAGAATACCAACAAATTAACAACACAAAAAACATCCATATTATTATGAAAATTGCCTTATTCCTAGCTTCCATAAATACTACTTCCCCTTTCAAAATCATTACAATAAATGTTCATCCAATAAGCAAAGTATGATAAAGTTATCTATTAGTGTTACCAATTATACAAAGGCTTTTCATATATTACTTTTTTCTCTTTACTATTAATATTATATGATATAATTTTATTCCCTTTTGTATATACAATATAGTTATTTGATTTAGAAACTAGTAAATTTTTATCTCCCAAACTGGACTTATAAATAAAATTACCATTAACATCATATACGTAATAAATATAATAATCTTCAAAAATTACATTTCGCGAATCAAATTCACCTAAATCAAAATTATAATAATTTCTGTAAGAGAATTTGTCATGTGCAAATAATATTTCACCATCCATGTTATAGCACTCCAAATTACCAACTTCTATACAAAACATATTATCATTTATGTACTGAATATCTTTAAATTTCTTATCTATGATGACTTTACCTTTTTGATTTATTATCTTTTTACCATCAATTGTTAAACCGTAAGCTCCACTCCCATTTTTACAATATACAGTTCCATCATCATTTATATAATAGGTCTTTTTATGAGTAGAATGTATAATTTTATATTTAAAATCATTACTACTTTTATGAATAGGAATAATTCTTTCATTGTTTTTATTAATAAAACCCTCATAATCATCAAGCATAATAAGAGCAACCCCATAGTTAAAATTAAAAGCACTATCATATTGGTAATCAATCACTACATTTCCTGTTTTATCAATGTATCCATACTTAGAATTATATTGTACAACAGCTAATCCTTCATGAAAATTAGTAGCTTCATCATATTGATAATCAATTACTACATTTCCTGTTTTATCGATGTATCCATACTTGGAATTGTTTTTTACAATAGCTAATCCATTATAAAAATTTTTAGCTTCATCATATTTAAAATCTATCACTACATTTCCCATTTTATCGATATATCCATACTTATAATAACTTTTTACAATAGCTAGTCCTTCATGAAAATCACTACTTATCCAATCATATAGAAAATCGACAACAACTTCATTTTTATCATTAATAAATCCATATTTATTACCTAATTTAGCAACACTTATTTTATCAGAAAACATTAACTTATTTCTATATACTAGTTCAACAGATATATTATCTTTTAAATTAATAAATCCATATTTATCTTGTTCACCATTACATAAATAGACAATTTGATTGGTAGAATCAATACTATATATATAGGTATTTAATGGTAAATAATCAACAACAATATTTCCTTGCATATCTAGTAGGCTCACTTGTTGATCTTTCCTAATAATAACATATTGCGACATAATATATATAAAATCAACCCCTTCTTCTAAAGGACCTACAAGAATGTTCCCATTTAAGTCGATAATCTCCCACTTATTACTTAATTTAGTTATACAATATTTGCCTGACATGCAATCCAAATATTCATATTTAGGACTTACAATAACTTCACCATTACTAACATTAATCAACCCTCTTTTACCTGTTGTTGTAAATTCAAAAATATCTCCAGATACAGGATATAAAGAATAATGATTACGATACGATTTGTTGTACCAACAAAATCCAAACACAAATAGCAGTACTATCACCATGAAAATTACTATATTTCTTATTTTCATATACATATTCCCCTTATATTGAATTTTTTCTAAATATTCTCTCTTTATAAATATGGAATATTATGTAAAAAGTCTTTAGTTTTATTATAAACCAAAGACTTTTTCTTTTCTATAGTTATATTTAAAAGACGAATTCATACTTTGTAAAATTTAGATATGTATTCCCTATTGCATGAGTTGAATTAATTAAAAAATATTTAAAGGTAATTGTTTCAAGAACATAATTAATCAAATATGAAATTTTCTTATAATATATTTGTTAACTTTATATCGATTATCAAGGTACATCATTAATAGAGTAACTGGTATCAATACAAAAAGAACAATATATGACCATTTCAAGTATAATTGATGATTAACATATCTTTGTATTAGAAGATCAATTCCAAGACAAAGGATACTTACGTTTATAGATATTGTTGATATTATAACACGCCAATTATATCTGTATGTTTTAATAAACAAATAGGTAATGACAGTTAGTATAAAGACTAGTCCATTAATCGGGAGTGCTAATCTTGAAAATCCAGAACTTGCATCAAGTCCTAATGTTACTAAAAGGACAAAAATAGAGGTTGCGATAAAATCGATTGCGATATTTAAGACAAACCCTTTTATTTTATTAATGAAAATTGATGATAGGTATACCCAAACTAGAATAATTGCTAATACAACATAATATGACCATGCTATTTCCTTAGTAATTATATAATTAAGACTAAGAAAATAAACACAGAGTACAATCGTATCATATGTTATATACCAGTAAATAGTCTTTTTAAATTTCATAAAGGGTAAACATACGGTTAAAATAAATAGAATAACAGAAATTATGGGTATTAAAGACCATTCAATATTAAATCCACTAGCTAAATCAATTACGACTAAAGAAAATATTGATATAAACGAAGCTAAAAGCATAATTAGAGGAATTACCCCAGTTTTGATGTTCATATCTTTATTAACTTTAACTTTTTTAACTTTCTTTACCTCTTGTTCAATATTAATTTCATCAAGTGATAGTTTCTTAATCTCTTCATCACTTAAGATAATCGTATGACATAAAGGACAAACTCGATTTTTTTCTTCATCTATAGAAACGCCACATTTCATACAATATTTCATTTATATCATCTCCTTATTTCTCTATTTGAACTTCAACACCTAATTTTACTAATTTTCTAAAAAACTCTCTTTCAACTCTTGCTTCTTTTATATTTCTTCCAAATGTAATATATATTTTATCCTTATATCCTGATACTGCACATGAATTTTTTGTCAATGGACATGGTCCTAAGACAAAATCAATGCGCTTAACATGCTCTTCAATAGACTCAGGCAATTGAATTCTACCGATATTTGAAATTGTACCAGAATAAGTATCTACTCCTACAGACTTATAAATAAATGGGGTTACCACTGTTTTTAGTTTAAGTGGTAATAGTCTGACGAAAGGAGTTCTTTCTGTCTTTAAATTTTGAACCATCAAACTTAAAAGATAGTTAATATCTGTCTTTTCTTTGAAAAATTGGTTAACATACTCAATGATATCTTCAAATGTATAATCCTTATTAGGCATTAAATAAGGGATAATAAACAATGAAAAATTTCGCATACTTACACTATTAAGTCTTTTTCTCATATTAATTGGAACTTGAATAGCAATAGGTTTTCTTTTTTTCTTTTTAGCTATTTGCTCCTTCTGTACTTCTAACATACTTTCTAAATAAATCGCTGTTAAAAATACAGTAATACTGCAGTTGAATTTTTTCGCTGTAGTATATAAGAGGTTTGAATCCATAATTGAATAAGTAACAATATATTGATCTCTTTTTATTAATCTATCTTTTAGATGAAAAACACCTCTTATACTATCAACCTTATTGTTATGTGTTTTTAGATGCTTTTTACCGATAATACTATGTGAGTCCTCATATTCTTGTTCATCTACTTCACTTTTAATATCTTTTATCCAATCATTTACTGAAACTTCATATCCTTCTAATTTTAAATATTCATAGACAATGGTATTTAGAAAGGTTAACCCCCCAGTCCCATCAGTTAATATATGATTAAATTCAACAGAAATTTTATTATTAATATATAAAACTCTAAATAAATAACCATTATTTTCAACTCTATCCATTCTTCTACATGGCATTTTAATATCTTCAAAAACCTTTAAATCTTTATTATTTTCCTCAAGATAAAACCAAAAGAATCCTTTTTTCAAAGTAACTTTATAATATGGGAAACGTGAAATGATATTATTGAGAGCTTTTAACAAAACATCTTTCTTTATTTCCATATCTAGTGTGATACTAAATCTAAAAACCGTTGTGATATATTCTGACTCTACTAAAGGATATATTTTCGCGGCATTATCAAGCCTCATCCATTCTTTTTTCATTTATAACGACTCCATCTTATAATTTATTCATCACAAAAACGTTCTTTCAATTAATTATACTATATTATTATTTATAATAATAAAAAAGTTATTGATTTAATTATAAACCAATAACTTTATCTTTTCTATACCAATATTAAATAAAATCCTCATATTAATTAAATTATTGTGATATATATGATTTATAAAATTATATTTATTCTACTTAATCCAATAGGATTTCATCAATCTAAAACCAATCAAACATTTATGCATCATAGTGTTTTAATATTTGCGAAGGAGACTTGTGAGTTAATCTGAACACTGGGTATAGTCCAGAGAAAATATTAATGGCATACAACAATATGACTCCACCAATGATTAAGTAAAGTGGAAAATAAAATAAGGTAAATGGATAAGGAATCACTTTCTCAATTTCTTTAATGATTAAAGTCATAAGAATATAACCAATTAATGAGGTAGTTGTTGTAACTATAATAATTTCAGTAACAAACAATTTATGAATATCCCATCTAGTGGCTCCTAATGATCGATATACTCCAATATCATAGATTCGATTCATTAAACTAGATCTTACAATAAAATATAACTGTAGTAATGAAACACTTAATAGGATTATTGAAAAGACTAATAATGAATAAAAAGCTGTACGTACACCTTGTTGATGTTCTTTTAAATTCTCATTATAAATATCTTTATATTGGTAATTCATTTCATTAAGATAAGCTTTCGTTTGTTTCAAATTATTAGAATATATTAATATTGGTGTTTCATCATTAACTAATTGATAATAATTTGATTCAAGTAAATCTTTTGTGGTTAATACAATTTCATCATTTGATGAATCATTACTCTTATCTTTATAAAATCCAACAATGGTATAGCTTCTACTTACTTCACCTCTAACAATTGTCATCCCAATTTCTAAATCATTAATTGATTTTAATTTTTCAGGATATAAGATTTCACCTGGATTTTTAGGTAATGAACCGATAATTTCTACTTGTTCTGTTTCTAAAACCGAAAGTTTAGGGAGACTTAGAGCTTCATAGTTAATTGCCATTTCAAAAACAGTATCCTCATCTAGATAAATCGTTGGAGATGACTTGTCACTAATTCCCACTATTATTAATTTATCTACAATATTTTCATTGTCTAAAGATAATCCTAAAAGTTGTTTATAGCTATTGATACCCGCTTGCTTGTAGGCATCATTATTTATGATTACATCAGCTACTCGTTTATCAATCACAACTTCCAGTTTATTTCTAGGATAATGACCAATTATTACATCATTTTCTTTAAGAAGATTAAGTGGGGTTGGATGTGCTGAAAATGGTAAATAGGTATTTACTTGATAGAACTGATGAATGTGAGTTACAAAATAAAACGGTTCAACGATTGGATTGATAATTTCAATATGGTCTTGACTTCTTATATTATCAACATCTTTCACATTTATCTGAAGATAATTTCTATCAACCGTTAGAAACTCAACAGGATTAGCATAAACCACTTTACCAATAAGTGCAATCGCCACAGCAATCATCATCGCAGAAAACACAAACCCTAAATACATTAGCTTTTGTAACTTGGTATAACCATGCATTTTCTTAAAAGCATAAATGATTGCATCTTTTGTTTTAATAACAGATCCTCTTTTTAAGTCTTTTTGTTCTTTAAGGTTAAGTTCATTAAAATCAAATTCATTTTTATCCACATCGGTTTGATCTAACCCTTTATAATGTTCATCTAACACTAATACATCCGATTCTTCATCAATAAATCGAACCTTTTGGTTATTATTTGAGTTTACTTTAATATACAAAGAATCATTCTGACTAATTAAGGTTACTTCAATATTTTCTGTTGATTGTCCTTCTTGATTTTTATAATGTTTAATTTTGATAGGCGTTTTCGATAAAGTTTCTTCTTGTAAATCTTTTAAATATATCGTATTTTGATTTTTAATATCTAATGCATTCTGGTTTTTATTAAGATAGTCTTTTTGAACAACACCATCACGTATTTCAATGATTCTATCAGCATAAAAGTTAGCGATATCTCTTTCATGCGTAACCATAATAACTAGTTTTTCTTTAGATATTTTTTTGATAATATTCATAATTTCAACAGTATTTTTACTATCTAAATTACCAGTTGGTTCATCTGCAATGATTATTTCAGGATTTTTTGAAATAGCTCGGGCAATCCCAACTCTTTGTTGTTGACCTCCAGATAAACTAGCTACCTTACGTTTTCTAAAATTAAACATACCAACTGCTTTTAAAACATAATGAATTCTGTTGTCTATTTCTTCTTTATCAGTTATTCCTAACATTTTTAAGACTAACTCTATATTTTCATATACTGAAAGATTTGACAAAAGATTATAATTTTGAAATACATAACCAATTTTACTATTTCGGACTTGATCTAATTTGCGGTTATTCTTAGAAGTTATTTCAATATCATCAATTTTTATTTTACCTGAGTCAATATATTCTAATCCACCTAATACATTAAGGAGGGTTGTTTTCCCGCTACCTGATGGTCCAACAATAACCACAAACCCCTTATTAGGAAAGGTTAAACTGGTTTCTTTTATCGCATTAATTTGATTTGTTTTTCCTTTATTAAATGTTTTATTAATATGTTGAATTTCAATCATTTTACTCACCAACCTCACCTTTAAATGTTGTCATAACACTGTTATTATATATCTTCTTATTGAATCGTTTCGTTAATAGGTACACTAATATAATCATAATGATATAGATATAACCGTAATCCACAATACGATAATAATTAAATAGTTTATCAATCGCTTTTGTGACATATTTAATTTCAACGAATTTATTAATACTTACAATAAGTAGGGTAAAGACATAAGTTAATGTCATTAATATAAGAAGTTCAAAAAACACCATTCTTTTAATTAATCGTTGTGTAGCTCCAATAGATCTTAATATGATATAATCATTCTTTTTACTTTGCATAATGTTTCTTAAAATAAAGTAAGTAACAAAAAAGATTATTCCAATAAATATCACGAGATATAACGCATATAAAATAATTTTAAGAATACTTAATAAATACGATATCTTATTTAAGGTTCCAAATGGATAAAATACTTTATAAGTATCACTATCTAACTGTCCAATAACTCGTTTAGCGATTGTATTACTACTAACAATTAAACTAACTTGATAAGTATCATCATCTTTAGTTAACTTATGGTAAGCTTCTTTACTAAGATAAATTTTTGCTTCTTCACCTTCGTATTCATTATCAACAATTCCTTTTATGGTAAAACTTTTTTCTTTTGTTTCATAAAGACTTGAAGATTCAATCTGTACTGATTTTCCAATTACATCCTCAAAAGATGTTAAATCATTGTTTTCTAACATTCCATAAAGGTATGTAAAAGAAGAATTAACAATTATCTCATTTTCATTTAGAGTTGATTCTCCTACATAGATTTGTGGAACAAAAGGCATTTTCTTAAATTGATCTGTAGAATAACTGAAATTAATATATTGATCATTTATATCACTAGAGATACGTTCTAAATTATCATTATCCAGATAGATAACTTCTCCTAGTTTTTTATTTTCACTTATCCCCACTACTTTAAATGAATAAAGATGATCTTTATAGGTATAGTCAAATGTTTTATTTAATATCGCATCAACCTCAATCCCATCTCTAATCATATTAGTGTTAATCACAATTTCATTTTCTTCAGTAGGCAATCTTCCTTCTGTTAAATCCTCTTTTTTCACTAATGTTTGTGGATTTATTTTAGCTCTCACTACATGCATTTGATAAGATGATAAGGTATACATAGAATCTAGTGTTTGATCTAATGCTGTATCACCTTTAACAACATCACGTACGCCACTTATATGATTTAACTGACTCAGTTCATCTTCAGTAAAAGGAGAAAAATCATCTTTTCTAACGACAATTCGTTCTTCTATACTATTATTAAAATAATTATTTTGATTTTTTTGTGCATTTTCATCCTTAAAGTTGAGCATAGACCCATAAATGAGCGCTGACCCTAATGTCATTAATAGGAGGACACCAAACATAATTAACGACTTCATAGGGGTTGATAATAAATGATTAAAGGCTAGTTTAAAACCATCTTTTAATCCAACTTTTTGATCAATTTCTTCATTTGTCTTAATTGGATCTACTTTTTGTTTTGAATTAATTGATTGATCTTCTACGACCTGATTATCATGTAAAGTAACTTTTCTAGTTACATAATCTTTTGTTTCCTCATAATTATGCGTTACAATAATAACTAATTTATCTTGACTAATTTCATATAGTAATTCAATAATTTCTTTACTTGTTTTAGAATCAAGATTACCCGTTGGTTCATCAGCAGCGATTATTTGACAATCTTTTGCAAGTGCTCTAGCTATTGCGATTCTTTGTCTTTGTCCACCACTTAATTTACTGGCTTTTGTATTTACATGAGATTCTAAGCCAACCCTTTTAATAATACTTAAGGCTCTTTCTCGTCTTTTGCTTTCATCATAGGAAGCTAAGGTTAAAGCTACTTCAACATTCTGTAAGACTGTATAACTTTCAATAATATTAAAATTTTGAAATACAAATCCAATATATTTTCTACGATATTTTTCCCAATCATTAACCGTATAATGAGATGTTTCCTCACCATTAATGAATAATTCACCTTCTTCATAGGTATCAAGACCACAAAGAACATTTAATAAGGTACTTTTCCCACTACCACTTTCTCCTACAATAGCGACAAATTCACCAATACCAAAACTTAAATTTATTTTTCTAAGCCCTAATGCGACTGTTCCATTTCTCGTATAATATTTAGATATATTCTCTAACTTAAGCATATGTACACCTCTTATTCCATAAGTTATTTTTTTACTATCAATCTAAAAATACAAGATTAACTATAGCATTTTTGTATATTAATTTCAACTTTTATTGTTCCTCAAATGTTAAAGGATGAATCAAAAAAGTCTCTTGTGAAAAGAGACTTTTATTTATTCATATAAAAATTTAGTAGTAATTTTTTCATGCATATATATATGATTAAGGTTTATTCACTAATTGTTATTATGATATTATAAGTTACACAAATAAAAGAACCTTCCTAATTACTAAATATAAAAATATATATTTCAATGAATTTCTTAAATCTTTAATATCTTATTTCAAATAAATGTATAAGATATATAAAGTGCCTATGCTATTCACTGCCATCTTTATTTACATATTTAATATTCAAAAAATATTGTAGTAAGATACCGCATGCACCTACAATAAATAATGCTGATCCTACAATTGCATGTGTTAAACCTCCAATAGCTATTGCAACATCACTAGACTGTGCTGCACCTATTGCTTTGGAGTATCCAATTATACAAACTAACAACGAACCTAAAAAGATAATTAAGTGAAAATGCCAATCTTCTCTTTTCATAGAGTACACCCTCCCTTTATTTAATTATATAACAATAATATCATAATGTTTTCTTATGGTAAATACCAACAAGAATTGAGCTATGGTTTTATAAAACCATAATTTAAAAATATTATCCACTCTCTGAAATTTTAATTTATTCTTTCAAAAAATAATTCTCTAAAATAGATTATAATTCCATTTATCGTTTAAAAAGATTTATTCTCATTTTCATACTTTTTAATCTTACTATTATATTGATTTGCCCAACAATTTTATTTTTCACTAATATCATCTTTAGTCTTAATTGTACTGCGTCTATTTGAATATTTATTTATTTCCATAAAAATTACATCATGTTTTTAAATTCACAAGTCCAGAAAATATGCTTTCCTCATAAACTATTTTTTTATATTCGTCATTAATAGAATTTATTATATTAATATACTTTAATCTATCTTCATTAGAAACAAATGGGCTAAACATAATGTTTATTTCTGAATAATCAATTTCAGGTAAACTGATTTTTATCTTATCGCAATTAATTTTGTTTATAAAATTAACTCTTAATCTTACTTCATTTTCATATCTCCATGCATCATTCTTTATACATCCAATTAATTGGGACAGTTCAATTTCAGAATTTGATTTGAAATTGTCATAGGAAATGAAGTTATCATTTCTTCTTCTATAGATATAGGGATATTCTAAATCTGCTTTGTTCTTTGACACATATAAAACATCTAGAAGATTTATTTCCTGTGGAAAAATTTTCTTATTATTAGCACCACATATTTCTACAAATTTTCTATTCCATTTAAGTATTTTATTCATCACATTTTTACTAAATGAAATTCTCACTCCTTTTTCATATGGTATTGAATATAATCCCCAAAGCGCCATATTTTCACCATCACTACAACTCATACAAAGCGAAAATACATTCTTCCACACCTCTGACTTGGGTAGGATTTTAGTTATTTCTTCCTTATCATTCATTTTATCCATTCTTGAAAGAAGCATTGATTTACTCGACAATATCTTTAAGAGTGAATCAATGTTTGTATAATGACTATAATTACTACTATGATTAATTCCCTTACTTTCTATATATTTTCTAATATCTCCTATTGTATTAAATTCTTCTTCAAGTATTCTCTCCGTAAAACCATCTCCCCTATATATAAAAACTTTTCTTTAATTTAAATTATCAGTATTTTGTCTTTTTAATCTAGTAGTAATCTTATATTCGTTTCCATTTTCTTAATTTGTCCTATTTCTTTGTTACTTCACACGGAAAATATCTATAATTCTATTATAAATCATAGATTTCTTTATTTCTATAATTATAATTAAATAATTATCTTTCTCTATCAAATAAATAAAGGCGTAGGATGTCATTGTATATTTTGCAAATTTCTCTTTACCTTATTTCTGTTTAAAATCCAATAGTATTTTGGATTTTGAATCTTTAACATGATCACTTGTATAAACTAACTCATCGCTCATAATCAAATTTTTAATGTATAAATACATAAAAAATAAGTGAATCTGTTTATCAGGTTCACCTATTTTTCATAAATATATTAATTATTAATATAGGAAGGACTAATTAGAAACTTTCATATTTCTTGTCATAACATCAAATATAACTGCTGTTACTAAGACTGATCCACGAATGACATATTGCCAACTGATTCCCACATTCATAAGGTTCATCCCATTTGATAATGATGCCATTACAAGTGCTCCAATAATTGCACCTGTTACTTTACCAACACCACCTGCAGCAGATACCCCACCAATGTAGGCAGCAGCAATTGCATCTAATTCAAACATTTCACCCGCTTGTGGTCCAACTGAATTAAGACGGGCTGTAAATAAGATACCTGATAAAGCAGTTAGTAATCCCATTGATCCAAATACATACAATGTAATCTTTTGTACACTTATACCAGATAATTTTGCAGCTTCAGGGTTTCCACCAACAGCATAGATATGACGTCCAATTACTGTGTGATTTGTCATCAAGTGATAGATAATCGTTACGATTAATACGATAACTACTGTCCAAGATAATCCTTTATATTCTGCTAATTTTAATGTAATGTACAAAATAGCTCCAGACATAACTGCCATCTTTATAATAAATAATGGTAAGGATGCTACTTCAAATCCATATCGTTGTTTTTTCGTTCTTGTTAACATACTCATAAAAAATATCAGACCAATTCCTAATAATCCAATTATAAGCGTTAATAAATGGTATTCCCCAACTTTTCCAAATGACCAAATATAACCTGATCCAATTGCTTGTAAGACATCATTTTTTGGTAATAGTGTCTCACTTTTTGTTACAAGTAATAATCCACCACGGAAGATTAACATTCCTGCTAAGGTTGCTACAAACGATGGAATCTTAACAAAAGAGATTAAAAATCCATTAAACAACCCTACAACTACCCCTAGTACTAATACTAAAGGAATTACAATAAAAATTGGTAGTGGAAAGAATGAGTTAATAAGTAACGATACTGCAATCGCACCTAAAAATCCTGATCCAAACCCAATTGATAAATCGATGTGACGAATGATAATAACTAATGTTACACCAATCCCTAATACAGCGATGTAACCTGTTTGCAAGAATAGATTATTCATATTTCTGGATGATAAGAATAAACCACCTGTAAACATATCAAAGAATACCCAGATTGTAATAAGCGCAATATACATCCCATATTCACGTATATTAGGCTTAATTGTATTTATTATATTTTTCATATTTTTAACCTCCTTGTGTAGCTAATTCCATTATTACTTCTTGATTAGCTTCTTCTATCGTTAATTCACCTGTGATATTACCTTCACTCATAACATAGACGCGATCACTCATACCTAGCACTTCAGGTAATTCAGATGAAATCATTATTATACTCATTCCCTTATGAACAAGTTCATTCATAATAGAATATATTTCAAATTTTGCTCCAACATCAATTCCTCGAGTTGGTTCATCTAGGATTAAAATATTTGGATTAGTAAATAACCATTTACTTAGGGAAACCTTTTGTTGATTCCCACCACTTAAATTATTAACTTGTTGATTAATTGATGGGGTCTTAATTTTAAATGATTCTTTATAATATTCTGCAACTTTAATTTCTTCATTTTTATTGATCATACCTGATTTAGCTAATCCATTTAAATTCGCTACAGAGATATTTTCTTTAATATCGTTTATCAAAATTAAACCATTACCTTTACGGTCTTCTGAAACATAAGCTAGTCCAGCTTTAATTGCTTGATTTGGATTTTTAAGTTTAACTACATTTCCTTCAATAAATGTTTGTCCAGAAACTTTATAACCATTAGGATTTCCGAATAAACTAAGTGCTAACTCTGTTCTTCCTGCTCCCATTAAACCAGCAATACCGATAATTTCACCTTTTTTAACATTTAAATTGGCGTTTTTAATCAATTGTCTTCCTGTCTTATCAAAGACATTCCAATTTTTCACTTCTAAATTCATCTCACCAATTTTGACATCTTTACGTTTAGGATAAATATCTTTTATTTCTCGACCTACCATGTTTTTAATGATGGCATTTTCAGTAATGGCATCTTTTTCTTTATCCATAGAACAAATTGTTTGTCCATCTCTTAGTACAGTTACTGTATCAGCAATCGCTAATACTTCTTTCAACTTATGACTAATCATAATTGATGTAACCCCTTGGTTCTTAAGTTCTTTTAATAATTGTAGTAGATTTTCACTATCATCTTCATTAAGTGCTGCGGTTGGTTCATCAAGAATTAATAACTTAACATCTTTACTTAATGCTTTTGCGATTTCAACTAGCTGCTGTTTTCCAACACCTAATTCTTTTATTTTTACATTCGGGTTGATATTTAGTTTTACTTTTGCTAATTCTTCTTTTGCACGGATAATCGTTTCATTCCAATTGACAATTTTATTAGAACAGATTTCATGTCCTAAAAAAATATTCTCATAAACTGATAACTCCGGTACTAAAGCTAGCTCCTGATAAATAATTGCTATCCCTACTTTTTCACTGTCACTAATTCGTCCAAACCTTTGAATTTCTCCATTTAAAATAATGTCACCATCATAACTTCCATATGGATGGACACCACTTAATACTTTCATTAGTGTAGACTTCCCAGCACCATTTTCCCCAACTAGACAATGGATTTCTCCTTCTTTAACTTTAAAATTAACATTGTCTAAAGCTTTGACACCTGGGAATTTTTTCGTTATATTTTTCATCTCTAAAAGTGTTTTTGACATGAAATTCACCTCCAATAATATTGTTTTAATAGATAGTGATAGAGATATAGGAATACCCCTATCACTAATTAAAATAGATTACTAATATAATTAACTATGATTTAGGCCAAGTAAAATCTGTTTCAGCATAGTAACCTGTATCGATTAATTTAGCTTTAACATTACTTTGTTCAACAACAACAACTTCAACTTGTACAGCTGGAACATCGATTTCATTATTGTTGTAAGTTCCATCTGTGTTAATTGTTTTACCTTCTAAAATATTAGTCGCCATATTAATAGCACCTTTAACTAACTCACGAACATCTTTAAATACTGTCATGCTTTGTTTTCCTTCAATGATATATTGAATAGAAGCTTTTTCAGCATCTTGTCCTGTGATTACATAGCTATCAATTGCTTCATCAGCAGCGAATACATCTGCGATATAACGAGAAGTTCCATCATTTGGAGCTAAGATATAAGTATCAGCACCACCAGTATATCCTGTTAGGTTAGCTTCTGCTAAATCTTTTGCATCAGCGAAATCCCAATTTGTTGTGATAACACCTAAAACATCAGCCATTTCAGATCTTGTTAATGTTTCTTTCGTTAAATCTACACTTCCTTTGTAGTTTTGAACTTCAAATGCTCCATTTTCAATGTATGGTTGTAATACTTTGAAAGCACCTTCAAAGAATAAGAAAGCATTATTGTCACTAGCTGCACCAGCATATAAGAATAATGGTAATGAAGCATCAGCTACTAATGCGTCTCCAGCAGCAGCTACTAAGTATTGAGCTTGCGCTTCCCCTACTGAAATACTATCGAAAGTAATATAGTAATCAACTGCATCTGTATCTGTGATTAAACGGTCATAAGCAATTACTTTAACACCATCTTCTTTAGCTAATTCTACAGCTGATGCTGCAGCAGAACCATCATGTGCACAAATTATTAATACATCTATTCCTTTAGTTAATAAAGCTTCAACATTTTCTTTTTCTTTTGCTGAACTTCCTTGACTAAATAAAACTTCAACTGAATAATCAGTATCTTTTAAAGCTTCTTTAAATCTTGCCTCATCTTGAACCCATCTTGGTTCTTCTTTAGTTGGTAATACAATCCCAATATTCACATCTTCTTTTTTACCACATGCAGTTAATGCTACAACTGCAAATAAAACAGCAAAAATTGATAATATCTTTTTCATGTTCTCCTCCTATTAATTTTAATATTTTAATTAATAACTGAAACAAACCACAAAAAAGGCATGAATAATCAATAATAGAAAGAGATTTTTCTCCTATTATTTAATCACTCATGCCTAATCGAATTAGTAACACGTTTTCAGTTATTTAATTACAGGGAAAGTATATCATAAGTAAAAAGCGTTTTCAATATCTTTTTTCTAGCCAAAATTATACAAAATAAAGTTTTTTATGTATGACTAAAAAAAATATTATATTATTTTTTTAGTTTTTCAAATTTCATTAGGTTTTAAAATAAAATTTTTCACCTTTTGTGACAACAATCCCTTCTTCAATATTTATGGGAGTATCATCTTTACTTTCAATTATAATTGGAGTAATTAGTGTTGGGACTTTATCACGAATACGAAATAAATCTAATCTTACTAGTAAATCGCCTTTTTTAACATTTGAGCCCTCTTCAACAAACAATTCAAATCCTTCACCCTTAAGATGAATCGTATCTATTCCAATATGGATCAAAATTTTATTCTGATTCTCATCTACTAATCCAATTGCGTGTTTTGTAGGAAAAATACTCTCGACTTTACCATTGATTGGTGATACCACATCACCATCATTTGGAATAATCGCAAAACCTTCTCCCATTAGTTTTTGTGAAAAGACTTCATCTGGTACATGTTTTAGTTGAATTAAAGTCCCGCTCATAGGCGCAATAAATGAGCGCAATTCTTCTTTCTTATGACCAATGATATTGCATATTTCTGTTTTGATAATATTTGATTTTGTTCCAAAGACAATCTGTAGATTATTTCCTATAACTAATAATCCACTAGCCCCTAAATCTTTAATTTTCTCTTTTTGTACGATACTAATATCATTTAATTCAATTCTTAATCTGGTAATACAGGAATCAATATGAACGATGTTTTGAGCTCCACCCAGTGCATTAATAATTTGTTCAGCATTTAGATGATAAGTTGTGTTATCCACATCTTTGTTTTTCTTCTTACGATTTGACTCCCGTCCTGTAACCTGAATATCAAATCTTCTAATCGCAAAACGAAATCCAAAGTAATAAATTACTGCTAGAATTAATCCAACAATAATCACCCACCACCAGTCGGTTTTGCCTTGAATAACACCAAATAATAAAAAGTCAATTAACCCACCAGAGAATGTCATCCCAATCTTTACATTTAATAGTTGCATAACCATAAAGGATAGTCCTGCAAACAAGATGTGGATAACATATAAAAATGGCGCGACAAACAAGAAGATAAATTCAAGTGGTTCAGTAATTCCAGTTAAAAATGAAGTTAAAGCTGCTGAAACATAGATGCCAGAAACAAATTTTTTATTTTGTGGTTTTGCTTCATGATACATCGCTAATGCTGCTGCTGGTAAACCAAACATCATAAATGGAAACTTTCCTGTCATATAAGTACCAGCAGTTAATTCAACATTATCAGCTAACTGAGCAAAAAAGATACGTTGATCGCCTCGAACAATCTCACCTGTACTAGTTATATAAGACCCAAATTCGTACCAAAATGGTGAATAAAAAATATGATGTAACCCCAATGGTACAAGACTTCTTTCAAAGATTCCAAAAAAGAATGCTGATAATGTTTCATTCGTCTCAATTACATTCCTTGATAATAAGTTTAACCAATTTTGAAAGGTTGGCCAAATAAAGGACATAACAATTCCTAAAAAAACACTTGCTACTGCTGTTACAATTGGGACAAATCGTTTACCAGAAAAAAAACCTAGATAAACAGGTAAATCAATCTTATAAAATCGATTGTATAGATATGCTGCTAACACACCAACAATAATTCCACCAAAAACCCCTGTCTGTATGGTTGGAATCCCTAAGGTTAAGGCATACAATGGATTATTTTTATCAAGTACCATCTCCATGTCAATATCAAGGATGACTCCAATGGTTGTATTCATAATTAAATAACCAATTAGAGCAGCAAGAGCTGCAACACCATCCCCTTTTGATAAACCAACTGCAATCCCAACAGCGAAGAGTAAGGGTATGTTATTAAATACAATTTGACCCGATGAAGACATAATGGTCGCTATCTTCTCTATCCAATAAGTATTAAAAAATGGTAATAAATCTAATAGAGCTTCCTCCTGTAAGGCTATTCCTACACCTAATAAAATTCCTGCTGCTGGTAATAAGGCTATAGGCAGCATAATCGCTCGTCCAATTCTTTGTAATATGCCAAATAAACCACTAATATTTTGCTTTAATGCTTTCACTAAATCATCTCCAACAACGATTTTATTTTAAGTGTTTTAATCGTCCTAAATGTAATGTGATATATCCTATTTCATTAGCTGATACTTCTTTTTTTAATGAATGTTCTATCATTTTCACAATTGATTTTGCTAATGAGAATTCTAAAGTGAATTCATTTTTTAAGGAATCAGTAATATTGGTATCTACGGTTTCTCCCATTTCGATGCGATTTATCAAAGCTTTTAAATGAATAATAAAGCGAGAATAATTAAAAGGACTCTTAGAAAAATCAATTCCTAAACGCCTTTCAACATATTTAGTAATATCTTTAATCAATTTTGTATGTTTTAAAGCCTCTGTTTTTGAACGATTATCTCTCCCCCCATAAATATGTAAAGTTATAAAACCAATCTCAGCTTCAGGAATTTCAATTTTATAATGTTTTGATAACATCTCAATAGCTTTTTCTGCTATTTTGTATTCTTCAGGATATAAAACCTTTGTTTCATTTAAGAAAGGATTAACTATCTCAATTCCCTCATTAATACGCTTCATCGCATAATTAATATGATCAATTAATCCCAGATGTATCTTAGGATTTAGGGTTTCACCTAACTTTTTGTTTGCAAATTCAACGATATCTTTTGATATCTCAAATACCACTGAATCAACTTCATTAATAAAGGTCTTTTGCTCGTGTTGATTTAAATTATCTAATGATATAAAACTTTGTTCAATTATATCGTTATCTTCAAGTGTTTGTCCTTTCTTTTTTCCAAATCCAATCCCTTTTCCTACTAAGATATAATTATGTTTTCCCTCTTTAACAAGGACTACATTATTACTTAATATTTTTTTTATCTCATAATTTCTCATTAAGTTAACACCATTCTTTTATGAAATTATTATATTTTTTACTTTTTATAATAGTTTGTCCATAAATATAAAATATGACACTGAATTTATTCTAAATGAGAAAATAAGAAAAGATACACTAACTATAGTTAATGTATCTCTTTCTTCAAATTACATAATAAATTTAATATATAGATAAATTTATCTTCCATCTCTTTTTTATATTCATTTGGTTCTCGATTTCTTAAACGATAAGGATTTTCACCAGATTCATAAAAATAGATTAATAATGTTTCTATTTTATAAACAATCCATAAAGGATAACATTCATGTAATAAACTATCAACACTAACCTTTGTTTTATTCTCCTCATTATATATATCTAAATAAATTTTTGCTAATTGTTCTCTAGATGTATACTTCTCTTCAAATTTATCATCTCCTCCAAGCCACATACCAATATTATAAAAACGAGGTCCCCACAAGGTATCTTCTAAATCAAAAAGAACATGTTTTTGTTGAATCTCACTCCATCCCATATTCCGTGGTTTATGATCCCAATGATATAACCCTTTTTCCATTACTTTTATTCTTTCAATATTTTCTTTTAATATATTTATTATTTCAACTTCCATTTTCTTAGAAACTTTATTTTTTAAGTTATAATATATTGAATCAGTTCTTATTTTATTAAACATCACATGAATTTTATTTTCAAACGGTATCAATTTATCATTTATTATATCATAGTCCCTAGAAATAATTTCTTTATACTCATCACTTATTTTTATCATATTAAAAAGGGCTGTTGTTTCTATAAAAGGTTTTAATATATCCTTATTTAACATAAAAATAGGGTCATCATCTACATAAAATGGTTTTATAACTTCCGTAATAATAATGTCTTGTTGACTTAATTTACTATAATAAGCATAAAGCTTAGGTATTGGAGCATTAAACTTAGTTAAGTATTTATAGTGTAATGCTTCATTGGGACTTTTTTGACAATGTTTTTTTATAAATAATGAAGTTTCTTTATCCTTATTGTTTTCACTATAATTAATTTTTAAAACGATCTTTTCTCCACGACCTCCATAATAATTTCTATTGATATAATCAACCTGTTTTATATCTTTTATTAAAACAGATGAATTACTCATTTGTATTATTTTCTCAAATATAAATTTATCAATCCCAAATAATTCTCCAGTCGTGTTTAACTCGTTTATTATAATTGCTTCTTTTTCATTCATAAATATCTCCCTTGTAACACACCGGTAGTGTAAAAGTTTTTCTTAAACCCTATACAAAACCTTATATATATATTATTTTTTATTATATAATGAGTTCCCCCCCTGTGTTTGGGAGGTTTCTCGTTATATTTTTTTAACCCTTTATATACAAAAAGATAGATACACCTGATATAATTTAATCACCACAAAAAAACTATAAGGAGTATCTATCATGGTTAAAATTATATCAGTTCTTTCAGTATTTTTAAAGTATTTAAACAAACTACTTTATAAATTTATTCTTTTTCTAGATTCACACATTATTTCTACACCTAGTTCTAAGTCATCTGGCACTTATTATGAACCTTTTAGGAAGTTCACTGTTGATGGTGAACCTATTATTCAGAAGGTTGAAAAGCTAGATTATCAAGAATTGCTTAATGTGTATTTTTTAAAGTACAATAAGCATCTCAAACCAGTTACTAGACGAAGGCCATCAAAACTTGATTTCAAAGGAAATTGCCCTATTTGTGGTGCTCCTCATGATTACATCTATGAAAATAATATTAAATCAAAACAGTTACTTTGTAAGGTATGTAGTCATACATTTACCTTGAATAATGATTTTCTTGAAAAGATTATTTTAAAATGTCCTCATTGTTCAAAGAACCTTGAAAGAATTAAAGACCGTAATAGTTATATTATTTATAAATGTAGACATAAGAAATGTTCCTTTTATTTAGATAAATTAAAGAAATTAACACCAGATCAATTAAAACAATTCAAAAAGAAACCAGGTAAATTTAAACTTCATTATATCTATCGTGCTTTCGATATTAACTTTGATTCCCTAGAACGTGACTCTATGTCTAATTTAAATATGAAGGTTGATTTAGCCAATATCAGACATTCTAAGCATACTCTAGGCTTAATCTTAACGTATTACGTTAACTACGGTTTGTCGAGTAGGAAAACTGCAGCTATCATGTATGATATTCACCAAGTTAAGATTTCCCATCAAACCGTGATGAATTATGCAAATAGTGTTTCTACAATGATTCGTCCCTTACTTGAAAATTACCCATATGATTTATCATCTGACCTTTGTGGGGATGAAACATATGTTAGGGTTAAGGGAAGAAGCATTATATCTTCTTCTTCTCAGATAAAATTAAAAAGATTATTACTTCTTATCAAGTTTTTAGTAAACGTGATACTTTTTCAGCAGTCGTTTCACTATATCAAACATTCAAAAAATACACTGAACTACCTAAGAATTTGAAAGTAGTTGTGGATGGTAATCCTATTTACAACGTTGCATGGTCATACTTTAAAAGCATGAACATAAATTTCGATTTATTTCAAGTTATAGGACTCACTAATAACACGAAAACAGACAAGGATTACCGTCCATTTAAACAAGTAACTGAGCGTTTAAATAGAACTTTCAAAGACGATTATATCCAAATGAACGGATTTGGTAATATCAAGAGCGCTAATGCTTATATGGTCTTGTTTACAACGTTTTTTAACTTTCTAAGACCACATAAATCGTTAGGTTATAACCCACCTGTTAAATTAGAAGAGTTTGAGGATTTACCTCATATGCCAAGCAAATGGCTTTCTCTAATAGATATGAGTTACTCTTATATAAACTAATTTTTAACTAAGGAGTATCTCTATATAAGCGTATTTAAATATGCCTTTTTTATTTGCATATAATGATATAGTAAGATAAAACTGAGTATTGTAATCTAACATACTACAATTCCAGTTTTTTTTATTTTGGGTCATAGAGTTATCATGAGTTTTCATAATTTATTTGACACTACCAACACACCTAATAAAGATTTATATAGTCTTTATAAGTCATAAAATAATGATGTGACTCCTTTTTTTGTTCATTGATAACTTTTTTCATTTTTAATTTCTCAAGTACTTTTTGTGATCCAATATTGTCTATAGCACATTCTCCCTCAATTCTTTCAACTTCCATATTTAAAAAACCATACTCTAATAGCTTTTTCGAACACTCTGTTGCATAACCACGTCTTCTATAATCTTTATCAATTAAATAAAATATCTTAACAGTATTTTCATATCTGCCATCTAAACCACACCAACCAATTATTTTTCTGGTATTATTTTCAAATATAGCAAAACACAGATGTTCAATCTTATGTAGTTGATTTAACTTATGATTTTTATTCATCCACTCAATTGCTTCTTTTGCTTCTTCTAATGTAATTTCTCCTTTTTCAAAGTTCCATATTCTTGCAACTTCTTTTAAATCATCAACTACTACTGTTCTAAGTGTAATATTTTTAAGTTTAAATTCCATCATTTACCTCCTCAGTTAAACCATTCCATTTTTTCTGATATAGGTAAATTATATCATTATAAATAGGATAACTTCAATAATAATATAATATTTAGGTAAACGTATAATTCAATAATATTTGTTATGTAAAAGAAGTTGTTTGATACAACATTTACATATGTAATATAATTATTAAATTTATAATTAAACGGGGTGGGATTATGAAAGAACGCAAAGTAATTAAAATCTATAAAAAAGGGAAAAAAAGTTTCTATATTCAACAATATATTAATTTAGGTTTATCTGCAATTTCTTTTTGGGGCACTTATTGGCGATGTCAATTATACTTAAAAGAGAATACTTTTCAGATCATAAGTATTATATCTACGGAGGAATTGCTCAATTTGTGATAACGGCAATTATTCTAACATTTCTTATACCTGGTCGTTGGAATAAACTAATAACCAAATATAATAATATTAAAAACAAATAAACAATCGAGTAGGAAGAAATAAATAGTTTTCTATTCATTTCAGACCTCTCACACCACCGTACGTACCGTTCGGTATACGGCGGTTCAATATGTTATCTAACAGATAAATAATATTCGGTCATTGATATTAGACCACGACGTTCTAATCTTTTATTTGTAATCGTAGTTGTTAAGATAAAGCTATGTGCGATTCGCGCATAGCTTTTTCTACTGTTTGCGTATTCCCAAGCCTTTTGACGACTTGCGCCTAGTTTCCTTAGGGATTTAAATCGTTTCCCAATCTTTTTCCATGCTTTCCAAATACACATTCTTACACGAAATCTTATTTGTTCATCTAATTTTATCAATAACCATTTCATATCGGCTACTTTATAATAATTAACCCAACCTGTTATAAGTTGTTTTATTTTGAGTAACCGATAATCTAAACTGATACTCCATCTTCTAGATGTTAATTTCTTAATCTTTTCTTTTATTCTTTTAATTGATTTTGGATGTACTTTGATTCTAACTTGTCTGTGCCTGGGATTGTAGTAAAAGCCAAAGCCTAAAAATTTGATTCCTTTATTATAGTAATCTACTTTGCTTTTACTCTGATTAACTTTGAGTTTTAACTTCTTTTCAATAAAGTTAGTTATACTCTCCATTACTCTTTGTCCTGCACGTATACTTTTTACATATATATTACAGTCATCGGCATATCGTACAAATCTTAATCCTCTTTTAGTTAACTCTTTATCTAGTTCATTAAGCATGATATTTGATAATAATGGACTTAATGGTCCTCCTTGTGGTGTTCCTTCCTCACTATCTATTACGACTCCATTTATCATGATACCACTAACTAGATATTTCCTTATCAAACTCATTAAATCACTATCTTTAATTGTTAAAGATAATATTTGCATGAGTTTATCATGGTTAACCTTATCAAAGAATTTCTCTAAATCCGTATCAACTATTACTTTGTAACCATCATTTAAATACATTAAACTTCTCTCAATTGCCATATGACAACCTCGATTTGGTCTAAATCCAAAACTAGAGTCACTAAATTGTTTCTCAAAAATTGGTGATAGCACTTGATTAATGGCTTGTTGAATGATTCTATCTATAACCGTTGGTATTCCTAGTAGTCTTACCCCACCATCAGGTTTTGGTATTTCTACTCTCCTAACGGGGTTAGGTTTATACTTTCTATTTCTTATGGCTCTTTTAATTTCATCACCATGTTTCATAAAATGTAATCTTCCTTGTTCAACATTCATCCCATCAATTCCAGCAGCACCTTTATTCTTCACTACTCTAGCGATGGCTTCATTTAAATTGCAGTTACTTAAGATTAATTCTAGAAGATTTTCCATTAGTAATTGCTCCTTTCATTGTTAAGACCATACTGTTTGTCCTAAAGGCTCCTAGGTTCCTTACGATACCATCGAAGTTAGGTAGGTAATCCTGATTTTCTACTGTTCATATAGTCTTATAATTTACATTTACAATTAAACATACTGTTTCGCCCTTCGGTTTGGACCCTACTATGGCTCTGCTGACTTCTCACGATAAATCTTTTTCAACCACGCTCGTGACGTGTCCATGAGATCTCCCAGGGTAAGTCTATTCACTTTCATTTCATATACTCGCCACATTTACGTGTATTATTGCTTTGATGACTACGGACTTTGTTTTGTTAAGCAAACTCATCCATAATACCCGCCTGATGTGATTCGTGTTCCTCGAGCCAAAATTTTGCCTCCTACTTCCTTCAGACCCTACTTCGCAATAGGCGCCCTTGTACTTGGCTAACACTTTAGTCATCTTCCCGTGTAGTGGACTTTCACCACCTAGTTAATAGACATGCCTGGCACACTTAAAAAAATCCTTGACTTCACTAGTCAAAGACTTTTTATTTACTAAATACTATACTTATTTTTTCATGATATTACTACTATTTGATGCATATTCTATGAATTTGGCTTCCATAGTGTTTTTTAAATGCTCATAAGATGGAGGAAGTAATTCCCATATTGGAATTAATCCATCCTCACCAAATGCGATTAAGGTATATGTATTTTCATCACTTTGATTATCAAATGAATTCATCCAATCAAGGTAATCAGCTTTATCTAAAATAAAATTGGTATCTCCGCCTCTACATGTTGTTAATATAGTCCTATTAGCAGTAAAATCAATTTCAAATGGATTACTAGAAGCTGTCTCATCTTCTATTATAGCTGAAATTTGACTACACTTTGATTTCAAATTTGCATCTTCATCATTTGATTGAATCATACAATACATCTCTAGTCTTCCACCAATTATAACATTTGAGATGACATGGGTTCCAAATAAATTAAAAAAACTATTATAACTCATTTGATTTGCACTCAATTTATCCAAATAGCTTAAAAAGTTGGGTCTTAAATATTCATATGGAAGCAGGTTAGTTTGATAATCTGGTAAAGAAAGTGAATATCTTGGAATATCCTGTTCTAATGCGTAGTATAGATTTCTTTTATATTGATTATACTGTTCTTTTTCTGGAAAACCATTTAATTTATCTGTGATATACAATCCATCTTTTTCTGAAACAATATTAGAAAATCTATAAGAACCATTCAATTGATTTACGAGACTCTCATAACTATATGCAGTATAAGTTATCGGTTTACTATCATTTCTTATATTAGTCTTTCCAAACTGCAATGAATCTAACCAATCTAAATAATATATACCAGCACAAGTTTTTATCCCATCACTGTCAGCATAATTTGATCTAACAACATCTATTCCATATCCAATTCCATAGGTTACATGTTCCCATGGATTTTCAATAGTTTCTATCGGAATACTAAACCATTGTGTATTATAATTGATAAGTAACTCTTTATCTTTATCAACTACATTTATCATATTTACAGAACATGAGCGTCCTTTATTTAATGAACACTCTTCTAATTTATTTTGTATATTATCTGAATAAATACGGTTATAGGTTTGACCATCAATTGAAACCATCTTAAAATCATCCCATTTAGAAAAGCCATTTGTTTGATAATAATTATTAGTTTCATTAATATCTAATAACTTAATAGTCATATTAGTTAAAATGTATTCACTATTTTTATCAATCGAATGTTCTTCATTTTCATCAAAGATAATGGTTTCAACTTCTTGACCTCTTTTTATAGAATTAATCGTGATTTCAATTTTATATTCTCCATATGAAAAATCTGCTCCAGAAATAATAGAACTACTTCCTATTTCAATAGGTTTTGTGATACTTCCTTCTTCACCGAGAACTTTTAAAGTTATCTCTGCTTGCGTTAAATTATAACTACTATCCATTATATTATAATAAACCTTATAATATCCTGGGGTTGTATAATCAACCTGTGAATCATCAATCGTTATATAATCAGTTATTATACCATCATAATTATCTTTAGCATCCACATGATTCATCCAATCAGGTTTAGTATTACTACCAACATCGATTGATAAATCAGAGAACCCACGGATTGTTGGTGCTCTTAAATCCTTTATATGAACCATTACTTCTTCTGTCGTTGTATTACCTGATTTATCAGTGACAGAATACGTAACTGGATAACTTCCAATTTTGTTCATATTAACATTTACAGAGTCTACATTAATTGCTTCTGTTAAATTTCCATCTTCAGAATCACTAGCAGTTATCCCATCTAACCAACTGGGTGTTGGACTTCCTATTTCATAAGTTAAATTTATGGTATTTAATCCTTTAATAGTTGGTTTTTCATTTATATCCTTCATTGTGCATCCACTAAGAAAAATGAGTACAATAATTACAATAAATGTATTTTTATTCATAACGATTACCTCTATCTTATATTGATTGTTTCTTTTCCCAAAAGTTTATCCCAAATAATCCTATTGTAAATAAGAAACCAATTATATAACCTGTATTCACTTGTACAGAACTGTTAAAGATTGCGCCAATCAGAATAAATGAAAATCCTATTAACATAACAATTTCTGTTATTTTTTTTATCATAAAGTAGGTCTCTTCTCCTATATATGCGTATAATTCGTTTCTTTTGAAAACAGAAAATACTTCTAAACCAAATATAGTCAGTAATACCAATACTGATAAAAAGATAATCCATATACCACCTGTATAAATAGTTAAACTAGTCGCTTTAAATACTAAATCAAACCCTGTAAGGTTATATGTGATAATGGTATCTCCCATATTAAACGGATCAAAGTTGTTTATCGGTTCAAAGTGATCACCGATTTTTAGCTTCTCACTTAAATAATATAAAAATAATGAAATGAAGATCATTACAACACTTCCTAAACGGGCAATTAATTTTACTTTACATGTATGTAATATATCATCAGCTTTAACTTCTTTTATATTTCTTTCACCCTGAAGTATTTCATCTATTGTAATTTGGTAATACTCCGCTAATGATGATAGTGTAGAAATATCAGGAATGCTATCACCATTTTCCCATTTAGAAACCGTCTGATGGGTAACGTTTAATTGAGTCGCTAAATCTAGTTGTGTCATCTTTTTTTCTTTTCTTAATCCCTGTAAAAATAAACCTATTTTTTTATTATCCATACTTTACCTCCTAATTTCTAATATAATTATAGAATTTAATAATAAATAAGTCAATCAACTAATAAAAGAGTGATTCAACTGGCAGTTGAATTACTCTTTTTTATTAACTATAACTAAATAAAATTTATTTTATTCCATCGACATAAGATTGAACTTTTCAACACCTTCTAATCTTTCTATATCACTTAAAATATCTGTGAGTCTTTTTGTTATATTTGTTATGTCAAATGTAATAGATATATTAGCAACATTATTAATGGGTATATCTTGATTTATCGTTAATACATTTCCATTATTATCAGATATTAAATTAATTACTTTTGATAATAATCCTGTCTTATGTTTAAGTAAAAAAGATATACTAACCATCTTACCTCTTGAACTTTCAGATAGAGAAAATACCCGATCCTTATACTTATAAAATGTACTTCTACTAATCCCAACACTTTTAACTGCTTCAGTTACTTCCTTTACTCTTTCCATTCGTAATAATTCTTTAGCTTGTAAAACTTTTTCAAATACATCTGGAAGTATTTCCTTATCTATCACTAAATATTTACTATTCATATAAATATCTCTCCTTTAAAGACATTCATCTATTTGTCAATATTTTTTTATAATCGCTCCATCAAAATCTATATTTAATTCTTTAACCATCCAACTTTTTTTAAATCTACTCAAATAACTTACTATTTCATTATAAAAACTTTTATTACTTTCTTCTAATATTACCATAATAGTAGGCCCAGCACCACTTAAAAAAACACCTAAACTATCTAGGCTCTCACAATAGTTTATTATACTATCATAGTCTTCTATAAGACTACCTCTGTATTTTTGATGTAAGCTATCTTCACAAGCAATTTTAATTAAATCAAATTGCCCATTGATTAATGATGATATCAGTAAAGATACTCTACCCACATTAAAAACACCATCTTTACGAAGTATTGTATTTGGAAGTATCGCTCTTGATTTATCTGTTGAAAGTTTGAAGTTTGGTATTAAAGCAATAAATTTTAATCCCTTAGCGATTTTTATCCTACTATGGTATACTTTACTATCTTCTAATAAAGAAACCTTCATCCCACCAAATAATGCAGGCGCTACATTATCAGGATGTCCTTCAATTTTAGTCGCTAATTGTAAAATCTCTTCTTTACTTAAAAGTCCTCCCGCTATCTTATTTGCGCCTATAATCCCCCCTAAGATACAAGCAGCACTGCTTCCTAATCCCCTTGAAACAGGAATATCCTGTTTTATTTTAATCTTTATTCCCTTATGTTTATATCCGACTTTTTTAAAGCATTTTATTATTGAGATGTATATTAAATTATTTTCATTTTGGTATTCTTTATCACAACCTTCAATTATTAAACCTTCTTCAATTTCTTCTATATAATAACGATTATATAAATTTAAAGCAACACCAAGACAATCAAATCCTGGACCTATATTTGCACTTGTAGCTGGTACTCTTATCTCTATCATTACCATCACCTATATACTTAATATTTTTTTTACTATCATCATCATTTCATCCTTATTACAGGTACACTTATGAAGAATTTCTCTATTTTCTATATCCTTAATAGCGTTTGGTACCTCTAATCTTGTATAATCAGCTAGTTTATTAATTAAATCAAAATCATTAAGATTATCATCACTTCCATTTAGTGCTTGATAGACACTTCTAGTGAACTTAAAAGGACTAGCAGTTGATACAATGATTGTTTTAGTATTGTCTTTCGTATCTTCTTTATATTTTTTGTATACAGAATAGCCAACAGATGTATGCGGATCTATAAGGTATTTTGCTTCATCATATACCTCTTTAATAGTTTTACATACTTCATCCTCACAAGCATACCCAGTATAAAAATCTTTTAACCCTTTTTGATGCTTTTTAGGTAACTCATAGATTCCTTCTTCTTTCATTTTTTTCATTAAACTTATTATTAATTTACTATCATGATTACTAAATTCATATAAGAGCCTTTCCAAATTACTTGAAATAAGAATATCCATAGAAGGTGAACTCGTCATTTTAAAAGTTCTTCTTGTATCATAGATTCCTGTATTAATGAAATCATAAAGAATATTATTTTCATTAGAGGCACAACTAAGCTTATTTACAGGCAACCCCATTTTTTTAGCATAAAATGCTGCTAATATGTTCCCAAAATTGCCTGTAGGAACAACAATATTTATTTTTTCATCCTTCTTAAGGCTACCATTCTTTAATAATTTCAAATAAGTATAAAAATAATAAACGACTTGTGGAATTAATCTTCCAATATTTATAGAATTAGCTGATGAGAATATATAATTATTTTCATCTAACTTTTTATTAAATGCCTTACTATTAAGTAACTCCTTAACACCAGTTTGAGCATCATCAAAATTCCCTTCAATACCCACAACAAAAGTATTCAATCCATTTTGTGTAATCATTTGTCTTTTTTGTATATCACTTACTCCATTCTTAGGATAAAATACGATAACCTTAACCCCTTCTACATTAGAAAATCCTTCAAGCGCTGCTTTCCCTGTATCTCCTGATGTAGCGGTAAGTATAATTATCTCCTTAGTTATATTTAATTTCTTAGATGCAGTTTTTAATAAATAAGGAAGTATTGATAAAGCCATATCTTTAAAAGCAAGGGTTGGACCATGATATAGTTCTAGAAAATAAACACCTTGCTTTTTAACTGAGGGTGCTATATCTATTGATTCAAACTTTCCATCATAGGCATTATTAATACATTCTTTAAGTTCTTTATCATCAAAATCAGTAAAATATTTTTTCATAATATAAAAAGCTAATTCTTTATAACTCATTTCAGTTAGTTCATCTAATGGTAAGTCAATAACAGGAAATTTAGTTGGTACATATAAACCTCCATCATTTGCGATTCCTTTAATGATTGCCTCTGATGAAGAAACATTCACTTCTTCTCCTCGTGTACTTTGATATTTCACATCTAACATGTTAACCTCCAAGAATTTTCTAAAAAACTATTGTTTAATCTATTTTATATGTTATAATGTTTTCGTATAAAATACAAGTGTTTTTTATAAACGGACAAACAAGGAGGTATATGTTATGAAAATAAATCTAGCTATTGTTGGATCAACAGGATTAGTAGGACAAGAAATATTAAAAATACTTGATCAAAGAAAAATTAAGATAGATTCATTAAAACTACTTGCTTCAAAACGTTCAGCAGGAAAAGAAATTGATTTTAGAGGGAAAAAATATATTGTAGAAGAGGCTAAACCTGAATCTTTTACTGATGTGAATGTCGCAATATTCAGTGCTGAATCAGATGTTAGTAAATTATTGGCAAAAGAAGCGGTTAAAAGAAGTTGTATTGTAATAGATAATAGTAATGCATTTAGAATGGATAATGATGTACCACTTGTCGTTCCAGAAGTAAATCCAGAAGCTGCATTTAATCATAAAGGAATTATAGCGAATCCTAATTGTTCAACCATTCAAATGGTTGTGGCTTTAAAGCCCCTCTATGATTTTTCTTTAATTAAAAATATTTGGGTATCAACCTATCAGTCAGTTTCAGGGACAGGTTATAAAGGGATAGATGAATTAAGGAGATTGTCTCTTAAATCACTTAATAAAGAAGATTTAAAATCTGAGGTTTATCCTAAACCAATTTCATTTAATCTTTTACCACACATCGATATTTTCTTAGATAATGGGTATTCACGTGAAGAAATGAAGATGGTTAATGAAACAAAAAAAATTCTACAAGACCCTAATATACAGATAGAACCAACAGCTGTTAGAGTACCTGTTTTAAATTGTCACTCAGAAGCAATTACAATAGAAACAAAAGAAACAATTACTAAGGAAATAGCCATAAATCTATTTGAAAAAGCGCCTGGTATTACAGTTATGGACAACCTTAAAGAAGAAGTCTATCCAACTCCTTTAGATGTCAATGGAAAAGATAATGTATATGTTGGACGAATAAGAAAAGCATTAATATCTAAAAATGCTTTATCTATGTGGGTTGTTGGAGACAACTTAAGAAAAGGTGCTGCATTAAACGCTATTCAAATTCTTGAATTATTAAGTGAAAAAGGGTGTTTAAAATGAAAAAAATAGGCTTACTTGGCATCGGAACTGTAGGGTCTGGTGTCTATGAAATAATTAACAATCGAAAAAATGAACTTAATCAATTGTTAGGTGAAGAGATAGAAATATCTAAAATTCTTGTTAATGACATAAATAAAAAAAGAAATTTGTCATTACCTAAAGATATTCTAACTGATAACTTTTCTGATATTTTAAATAATCCACAAATAGATATTGTTGTTGAGGCAATGGGTGGAATCGACACTGCCTATGAATTTATCTCCTCTGCGTTAAAAAAAGATAAACATGTAGTAACCGCAAATAAAGCTGTAATTTCTAGATATATTGATGAACTATCTGCTTTAGCAAAAGAAAAATACAAAGGGTTACTTTTTGAAGCAAGTGTTGGAGGGGGCATTCCAGTTATAAAACCACTAACACAAAGCATTGCGACCAATGAAATTACTGAGATTAAAGGTATTTTAAATGGGACAACTAATTTTATATTAACTAAAATGTCTGATGAAAATCTTAGTTTTGATGAAGCATTAAATTTAGCCTATAAACTAGGGTACGCTGAAGCTGACCCTACTGATGATATCGAAGGTTTTGATGTTAGAAGAAAGATTGCTATCTTATCATCTATCGCATATAAAATCAAAATTGATGAAGATGATATTCTATGCCGTGGGATTAGATCCATTTCACCACTTGATATTATGTTCTTTAAAAAGAAATACTTCACTGTTAAATTAATAGGCTGTTCTATTAATAAAAATAATGAATTTTCCGCATCTGTTGAACCAATATTAGTTCAAAACCATTCATTTTTTAGTACTGTCAAAAATTCTTTTAATATTGTATCAATTATTGGAAGCACTGTTGGCGAACTTCAATTTTATGGTCAAGGCGCCGGTAAAAATCCGACAGCTAATGCAGTCGTCTCAGATATTATCGACATCATAAATGATGATTATAAATCATTAGAATTTAAGGATTTAGAAACCATTAAACCCGTAGGAGCTAAGTTATTAAAAGGACGATACTATATTAGAATAACTCCTGAAGACAAAAAACAAATTACTGAAATCATCAAATTATTGGATAGACACAATCTAAAATATAATATTTTTGATAAAGAAGAAAATCTAATCTTAGTTACTAAAACCATATCAGCTGAATATATGAATAAGGTCATAGATACCTTAAATATAAATTATCCTAATTATTGTTGTTTAAGAATCGAAGATGAACTGACAGACGAAATTGAAACTAATGATGTAGCTGTTGTTGCAATGTAATCAATAGGGGAAGTGATATAAATGAAGCATATAATCGTTCAAAAATATGGTGGAACATCTGTAGGGTCTATTGATCGAATAAAAAAAGTTGCAAAGAAGATTATTGACTCAAAAAACAAAGGATATAAAGTAATCGTGGTTGTATCAGCTATTGGAGATACAACCAATAAATTGCTTGAAAAGGCAAAAGCTATAAGCTCAAATCCACCTGATAGAGAGCTTGATATGCTACTAGCAACTGGTGAACAAGTTTCTATCGCACTTCTTGCTATGGCCATACGAGAATTAAATCATGAGGTTATTTCTCTAACTGGTCCTCAGTGTGGAATAATTACAAATTCAACCCATAATAAAGCAAGAATTATTAAAATAAATACAGAAAGACTGGAATCTGAACTATCTATGAATAAGATTGTTATTGTTGCAGGGTTTCAAGGATACTGTATGGAAAAAGATATAACCACCTTAGGAAGAGGTGGTTCAGATACCACAGCAGTCGCTATCGCATCTTCAATCAAAGCCTGTAAATGTGAAATTTACACTGATGTAAATGGCGTATATACTGCTGACCCAAGAATTGTATTAAATGCTAAATTATTAAATAAAATTTCCTATGATGAGATGCTTGAATTAGCAAGTCTAGGTGCTAAAGTTTTACACCCTAGATCAGTTGAATTAGCTAGAAAGTTTAATATACCCCTGGTTGTTAAATCAAGTTTTGAAAATTCTCTTGGAACAGAAATAGTGGAGGTGAACGCTGTGGAAAAAGTCTCTGTTAGAGGAATATCTCTAGATGAAAATATCGCAAAAATCTCAGTTTTAGAAGTCCCTGATGAGCCTGGAGTTGCATTCAAACTTTTTTCTTCTTTAGCAGCAAACTATATTCATATTGACACAATAATCCAAAATATAAACCGCGAATCTGTAAATGACATTTCTTTCACTGTGAAAAGTGATGATTTACATAAAGCTTTAAATATCACTGAAGCATTTAAAAATCAAATTGGTAGTAAAACTGTAATATATGATGAGTCTGTTTCAAAACTATCTATAGTAGGAACAGGGTTTGCTGGAAGTTCAGAAGTAGCTTCAACCTTTTTTAAATCACTTTATGAATTGGGTATTAATATCCAAATGATTAGCACCTCAGAAATTAAAATTTCTTGTATTATAAATCAAAACAATTCTCAAAAAGCATTTCAATATGTACACGATAAATTTAATCTTGATAAATAGTAAGTCAAGCTTAAATACCTTAAAAACTAGACTTACCCTCTTGAATCTTAATGAAAATATCTTTTATTTTTTATTATTGAAACCTTTAATTTCCAGAATCCAAACAAGGTAATGATTCAACTCATTACCTTTACCTAGTATAATATATATCTATTTTTAATTGTCATTCTAGTAAATAACTGTTAGTTTTACATCACCTTGGTAGTGCTAGTTGTAACTTTTATACTTACCGTAAAATGTTCTAGACAATAATACATATATGGTATATACTTTTTAAAAAAATCCTCATCAAAGACCATGCTTAACAATATCGTAACACAAATTTGAAAAAAGTTTTTTAAAAGTAAATATCAGTGTTATTATATGCCACTGCTCCTTCTATGTTTCTAAACGAATTTGAAAATTTAAACTCATATTTCAACATACTCGCGTCATAGCTAAACCCAAAATGATTTTGTCCCCTTTTTTTAATTCTTTTCAGATTTAATATTAAACCCCATATTATTATACATATAAAAACAATAATGATTATAAATATTATATTTGTAAAAATTTTGAAATTATTATTACTAATTGATGTTATTAATGCAATACCAAATACAAATATTAACAAAGTTGAAATAAAAATCGGAGTGATATATGACAGTTTATACCTGAAAAAATAGTTTCTAATTTTTTTATAATAATTTCTTCCATACAATTCAAAATCCTCAGGAAGATAAAAAGCACCATCTTTATTTTTATTTAGGTTTACTATTTGTTCCACTGAATCTAAATTTATTTCTCCATAGACACAAGGATATTGTATATTATCATTATCAAAACTTTTCCACTTCACATGAGATTTTAGTTTATTTGAATTAATTACTAAAAGGACATATTTTTCATTTGAATTGTTATATTGTTTCAAATTTTTTAATACTAAATCATTAATTGTACACTTTATAAATTGATCCGCTATAAATGAATTGGTTTTATAACTACCTTCTACTTTAGCTTTTTCAAAATCAATTTCTGTTGCAATATGCAAGAAATATTCTTTATTCTTTAATAACACAACAAGGTTTCCCTCGTTTTTGATCATAGGATCTTCAAATCCTATATTAAGCCAAAAATGATATGATTCACTCTTATTAATTACAGCTAACCTATCAGTATTTAAATAAACACTTACTTGATCAACTAAATTTCTAGCGATACCTTTATTTCTATATTCAGGCTTTATATAGATGTGGACAAGTATTCTATGGTTTTTAAACAATACAGAACTATAATAACTACAAAATCCAATTACTTCTTGATTGAAAATAACTAGTATCATTAATGTGTTCCAAGCTTTTATATCATCTAAAAAATCCTTAGTAAATGTGTCACAAAACTCCTTATCAACTTTATATGTTTCTATTGCATATTCATAAATTAATTCTCTAACATTATCTTTATAATCTTCAGTATCACCACTAAATTTAAAGTAACTTAACCCCTTCATTCTACTTCACCTTCTACATAAATAAATTACAACTAATTCCACTTTATAAATAATTTTATTACTTAATGAGTTATAACACTAAAAATTCTTAATTAGAACATGAAAACTATCATATTGTTCTCCATTTTGAATTTTTAGCAATTTCAGATAATTCTTGATCTGGATTTACGACAACTGGGTTACCAACAAGATTTAATAAATCAATATCCCTAATACTATCTGAATAAGCATAACTATTATCCCAATCGATATCTCCATCAGGAAAAGTTTCCTTTATTAGAAATGCTTTTTCGTCCCCATTTATTACTTTCATACCTTTGTTATGGTCATAAATTCCATCTTGGGTATAACATATCTCTGTTCCTAAAATAGTATCAACATTAAGATTCTTTGC
Organism: Mycoplasmatota bacterium; assembly: GCA_018394295.1. NCBI lineage: Bacteria > Bacillati > Mycoplasmatota > Mycoplasmatota bacterium. Next base: position 218,667 of record CP074573.1, on the reverse strand, counting down.
GATATAATTAAGTAATGGTAAGTATGCACCAGAAATAATTACCGTATGAAAACCATTCTTTTGTGCATTTTTTAACTCATTCACGACTTGTTCATTTAACATATCTATTATATTATCGCCAACTCTAGTAAAAAATTCCTCTATATTATCTTTACTTAGTCCCATAAACAAATTATTAAATCCATTTACAGCGATTAGTCTTAATCGTTCATTTGTTTTCTTATTACCAATTCCTAATTTGTATACAACATAAGCTGGAAGTAGAGATATATAGATACGTATTACCTTAAATCTAGAGTATTTAAGTTTATACCATTGTTTCATTAAATATGGTATTGTATCCTTTGGAAATAGCGTTCTATCAAAGTCAAATACAGCTATCTTCATTTTCATCGCTCCTTTACATTATATTTTACCATATATTTCTTCTAAATAAACAAGAATCTTTTATATATATAATTATTTATTATTAATTGAACAATTACTACTATAAAGCATATATTAGATAGAATAATAATATATAAACAGGAGGACATTTAATGACGAAATTTAATTCTTTTATTGGTAAAGTAACAAATATTAGCAATTTTAGAACGGGAATAGAAAATACTGAAGGATGTTATAAATTTATAACGCTTCAAGATAATAATGGAAATATTGTAAACTTCATTATGACTCCATATACATTTCTAGTAGATTATGAAACTATTTCAGTGGGAGATATTGTAGAAGGTTTTTATGATGCAATGGCACCAGCTGTCATGATCTATCCACCACAATATGAAGCGATTGTAATGACAAAAGTTAAACCTAATCGAAATGTTAAAGTTGACTATTTTGATGAACAACTAGTTAGTAGTGATGGTACATTACGATTAAACATTGCTCCTAATACCAAAATAACAATGCAAAACGGACAAAACTTTACAAATAGTATTACAAACAAAAACTTGGTTGTGGTATATGGTCCTAGCACCAAAAGTATACCTGCTCAAACGACACCGTACGAAATTGTAGTATTATGTAGGAATAATCAATTTAATTAAGTAATTATAGATCACCTAGTTCAAATTAACCAATACTAAACAGTAAGGTTATATTGATTTAAACTTTATTCAATTAAAAAACGAAAGAATTTTATCTCTTTCGTTTTTAATATTAAATCATCTTATCTAAAAAATCTCGAACCCGTGGATGGCTAGGTTTTTCAAATATTTTTTCAGGTGTTCCTTCTTCTAAAATTTCTCCCTCATTCATAAAAACAATTCTATTAGAAACCTCTATAGCAAACGCCATTAGTATGTGGATAACTTATTTTAAAATGATGATGGTCACTGTCCATAAGAACACCTCCTTGGGTAATATGGATTTTTTAAATCAATTTGACGTACAATAAAAACATTATTCTTTACTTTGGTAAAGTTGTAAAGTAAAAAAAATAATATTGGTATCCTACACAAAGCACTTCAAAACAATCAATTGTTCTTTTACCTATTAATTAAATTAGAATATATTTTTAATTATCTACAAAATTCAGCGTAAGGCCATATATAAAAAATCTGTTTTGTATGGTATATTTAATATAAATATTATATTAAAGAGGTAAATAAATGAAAATACTAGTGGATGCGGATAGTTGCCCTGTAAAAGAAATTATCATTAAAGTTGCAAAAACTTATAATATTGATGTCATTTTGTTTTTCGATACTAGTCATATATTTAATGATACTTATGCTAAAGTTATCATGGTTGATAAAGGAAAGGATAGTGTTGATTATGAATTAATTAAATATATCAACAAAAATGATATCGTTATTACCCAAGATTATGGTGTTGCCTGTATGTCTTTAAGTAAACATGCCTATGCGATAAGTCCAGATGGATTAATATATACAACTCATAATATTGATACATTACTTCTAAGAAGATATCTATCAGCCAAAGAAAGGAAAGCAAATAAACGAGTTTCTGGTCCGAAGAAACGCAATCGTGAAAATGATATTAATTTTGAAAAAAGTCTTTTATCAATAATTAATAAAAGAGTAAAATAAATTTTTATAACTAACTTGAGTAAAAAATAAGTTATGACTAAAGAACAGTTGTATGATATACTATTTTTAGGGAGGGATAAGTATACAAAATTTTGTTAATAAAAAAAATAAGTTGTTAAATGATCAAGGTAACTTAACTTTACCTGGTTATTCTACTAGTCTTGTCTTTAACTATAATCGTAATGACATTAAAGTCAGTAAACTAAAGATTAAGGAATGGGATTATTATTATATAGGGAATAGTCAATTTGGGGTTGCATTGACTATAGCTGATAATGGATATATGGGACTTATAAGTGCATCACTCCTTGATTTTAAATCAAAGTGGCAGAATACTACATCCATTATGACTATACTACCTATGGGGAAAACTAATTTACCTAAAACAAGTGAAATTGGTGATGTAAGTTTTAAAAACAAACGTGTATCTATAGCTTTTAAAAATAACGGTATTGAAAGACATTTACATTGTAAAATGAAAAAGTTTTATCAAGATAAAGAACTAAATGTAAATATCATTCTAAAGGATTTTCCACAGGAAAGTATGGTAATTGCTACACCATTTGATAAACCAAAACACTTCTACTACAATCAAAAGATAAACTGTATGAAAGCAGAAGGAATTGCTAAGATAGGAGATAAAACATACTCATTTAATACGGATGACTCTTATGGGACATTAGATTGGGGTCGTGGTGTATGGACTTATAAAAACACATGGTATTGGGGATCACTTTCAACAAATATTAATGGTGAACCCTTTGGATTTAATATTGGATATGGCTTTGGTGATACAAGTTCTGCAACTGAAAATATGATTTTCTATAAAGGTAAAGCTCATAAATTAAATAATATTGTGTTTAATATTCCCAAAAAACAAGGTAAAGATGATTTTTTAAGTCCATGGACATTTACAGCTGATGATAATCGGTTAAATATGACATTTGAACCTATTCTAAATCGAAAAGCAATTACTAATTTAGGTCTTCTTTGTTCAAAACAGAATCAAGTATTTGGTTACTTTAGTGGGAAAGCAATCCTTGATGATAATACAGAAATAACAATTGATAAGAAATTAGGATTTGCTGAAAAAGTATTTAATAAATGGTAAATAAATTAGGCTATCTACATATTAACTGTAGATAGCCTTTTGTTTTGATAAAATAAATAATAAACGTTTTTAATATAATTACAAATGTTTAACTTATGAATTTTTAGGAAACCAATGTATCGTTTTATTTGCGATTTTAACAAGTGTTAACATGACAGGTACTTCTACTAACACACCTACTGTAGTAGCAAGTGCCACAGGTGAAGTTGCTCCAAAGATTGAAATTGCTACTGCAACTGATAATTCAAAAAAATTAGATGCACCGATCATGCCAGCAGGTGCTGCAATATTGTGAGGTAACTTCGCTTTCTTACTTGCTAAATATGCAATAAAGAAGATTAAAAATGTTTGTATAATAAGCGGAACTGCGATTAAAACAATATGTAGTGGATTATTAATGATTACATCTCCTTGAAATAAGAAAATGATGATTAATGTTAATAGTAAACCAATTATAGTAACATGATTAAATTTAGGAATAAATTTATTTTGGAAATAATCTAAACCTTTACTTTTAATTACTAATATTCGCGTTAGAATACCAGCTATAAGAGGGATTACTACAAATAATACAACAGATAAGATTAACGTTTCCCATGGTACTATAACATTAGTCACTCCTAACAAAAATTTGACAATTGGGACAAATGCAATCAAGATTATTAAATCATTGGTAGCAACCTGAACAACTGTATAGGCAGGATTACCTTTTGTTAAATGACTCCAAACAAAGACCATTGCTGTACAAGGCGCTGCTCCTAGTAATACTGCCCCTGACAAATAATCTGTCGCTAAATCATGACTAATAAATCCACTAAAGATAACATAGAAAAACAATGCAGAAATACCAAACATAGTAAAGGGTTTAATTAACCAATTTGTGACCCATGTTATATATAGACCTTTTGGACTTTTCTTAATATTTTTAACACTTTGAAAATCCACTTTCATCATCATGGGATAAATCATTAACCAAATTAAAATAGCGATTGGAATTGAGACATGAGCATATTCAAACTGTGCTAAGAAATTAGGTATTATAGTGATATATCTACCGATTAAAACACCTACAATCATACACAATAAAACCCAAAGGGTTAAATATTTTTCAAAAAAACCAATGCCCTGTTTTCTATTTTCCATTATTATAATTCACCCTTATTAATTCTTTCAATTAATTCAACAACTTTACTTTTAATTATATCTCTAGTTTCTCTAAACCTTTCAATTGGTCCTCCAGAAGGATCTATTAATCCCCAATCTTCTCTATGTTTACATGGGACAAATGGGCATTCAACGCCACACCCCATCGTAATTAATATATCGATATCATTTGGAATATCAGAGAGTAATTTAGTATGATAATTTGACATATTAACTCCTGCTTCTTCCATTACCTTAACAGCTAATGGTTTAACCTCAGGATAATTCTCTGTTCCTGCTGAATAAGCTTCTATCACTTCTTTACCTAATTGATTTGCCCAACCTTCAGCCATTTGTGAACGACATGAATTATGAATACATACAAATGCTACTTTTTTCATTTTGTCCTCCTATACTTTACAATTCTGTTTTTCATTCAATGAATTAATTAATACACAATACTCTTTATTTTTTAATACTTTATCTTTAATAAAGTTTATTAAATGGTAATTTTTCTTAATAAATTCTTCACTTAAACAATAGTATACCCATTGTGCTTCTTTTCGTGTATTAACAATATTAAGTTTTTTAAATTTCATCATATGTTTTGAAACGTTTGCTTGTTTCATATTTAAGAATTTTTCTAAATCACAAATACACAATTCTACAAATAATAATAGTGTAAATATTTTGAATCTATTTTCATCAGATAATAATTTGAAAATTTCTACTTCGTTCATAACAACCTCCTATATTACTGCTTGGTAATGCTCTACATCATTATATTACCCAATTGGAATATACGTTGTCAATAGATTTGCAAAAATAGTTTATCCACTTTTTAACAATTATTATCATTTATTCACTTGAAATTAAATTATTCGAAGTATATAATAGATATTTTGTGGTCAGTTGGGATTACATATGATATAATACAGGGTGACGATTATAGAAATCCCTAAATATATTAGGAGGTTAGTTGTTATGATTGATTATAGTAGTGGGCAAGTTATAATCTTTATTTTATTTCCAATACTGATGTATTTATTTATTAAATTAACATTGTATTTTAAAAAAAATCAATTTAAAGCATTATTTTGGTTCTTAATTTGGTTTATGTCTATAATAAATATCATTTTTATTTTAATTATGATACATGAAATTATCTTATATTAATAACTAGTATTTATATCTAATAAAGATATACCGATGAAAATCAAGTATATCTTTTTTTGTTTTGTCAAAAAATCATAACAATTATTAAACACCTAAACAAAGAATGTTTAAAAATATAAAATAATGCTATAATATATATTATTAAATATATGATATTATTAAATTTACGGAGGTAAAAATATGCATAATATTGGTCAAATCTTAAAAGCTAAAGAATTCATTTCTAGTAAAACAACACACAAACCAACCATTGGATTGATATTAGGATCTGGATTAGGTAATTTAGCAGATGAAATAACCGATTCAATTGTCATTCCTTATAGTGATACTCCTTATTTCGCTAAATCAGCTGCGATTGGGCATGCTAATGAACTTGTGATTGGTAAGTTTAAAGATAAAACTGTTATCGCAATGAAAGGACGATTTCATTATTACGAAGGCTATTCATTAGATGAGGTGTCATTTCCAGTTCGAGTTATGAAAGAACTAGGTGTTTCCCATTTAATAATCACTAATTCATGTGGAGCTGTAAATACAGATTTCAAACCTGGGGATTTAATGTTAATCTCTGATCATATAAACTTGGTTGGAACAAATCCATTGATTGGAAAAAATAATGATTATTTAGGACCAAGATTTCCTGATTTATCTAATGTCTACGATAAAGATTTAAGACAACTTGTTCAGAATATAGCAAAAGAGGAACATATTCCGATTCAACAAGGTGTTTATGCTTGGTGGAGTGGTCCTACGTATGAAACTCCAGCTGAAATACGAATGATAAGAGTATTGGGTGCCGATGCAGTTGGTATGTCAACTGTCCCAGAAGCTATAGTAGCTACTCATGCTGGATTAAAAGTCATTGGAATATCTTGTTTAACTAATATGGCTTGTGGTATTTTAGATAAACCATTATGTCATGATGAAGTAATAGAAGTAGCTAATATGGTAAAAAGTAAATTTACTCAGTTAATACAATCAATTATAAGAAAATTATAACATCTAACATCAAAAAACAATTTATGTATTTTTATAAGATTTTGTTGTTATTAAATTAAAGGGTTCCTCCTCAAATGCCTAAGCAAAAATAAACTAAAATCATAAGATAATATATAAGAAATTAAGGGGGGAATCTATGTATAACAATCAGCGGTATAATCAAAACCAAGCTGAAGAATATGTTGTAATGTCAGGAGATAATTTATATCAAATCGCTCAAAAATATAATATAACACCCAATGATATTATTACATACAATAATTTAGATTCAACAACTATCTATCCAGGTCAGGTTTTACTCATTCCTACTCAAGCACCTAACGGTATGCAACTTTTTCCATATACTACAAAGAAAAATGATAGTTTTAATAGCATTGCACAAACTTATGGTGTAACACCCGAAATGATTAAATCTTATAATGATTTTAATTCATTATTATTAGCTCCTAATCAAAATATAAATATTCCATTAGCTAAAACATACACTATTCAACAAGGTGATACATTAGATACAATATTAAAAAAGTTTAATTTAAATTTAAAAAGTTTAATCGAACTAAATCCACAATTCTTAGAAGCAGGTCAGGTAATTAATATTAGATAATCATAAAAATCAGCGAAAGAGTTGCTCGCTGATTTTTTTACCTAATATAATAAATGCTTTTTATTTAAAATTCCATTTGAGTTGTTCTTGTTTTAATTCTATTCCATTACATTATCTCAATTTATTCACATAAGTATATTTAATATGATACTCTTTTATCGATTTTTTTCAAGCCATAATTTCCCAAAATCAATCAAACTTACCAAAGGGAACAAAAAGCAGTCTGCATTACCTACTTTTCCATATTTATAGTTATTGTTTTTCAATATATAGTTATCAATTAAATCTGGAAAATAATCACTGTTATTATCAACATCTGTATACTCAATCCATTGCTCCCTATTATCCTTTAAAACCTTTGCTTGCCATTTTTTTCCTGGATTATATAATTTTTTAACACTATACTCTGATAAATGTAAAGCTGTTACAGCATCTTTAGGTGATCCTAAAAGTAAGACTTTTCCATTCAGTTTATATATCTTACCAAGTGGCGAATCTTCACCCATAGCATAATCAAAATTGTGATTTTCAACTACTTCTTTAGCGAATTTTCCCCAAGATGCAAAGGATAAGTGCGGATGATTGCTTCTAAAAACCCCATCTTGTTTTCTAAATACTTCAGTAAGAAATCCATTAACTTTATCTACAGGCGTTAAATCCTTATGAAATATTGGCATATTTTCTTTGATTATACCTAATTCTTCTTTTGTGACATTTTCATCATCAGGAAGACATAAATTTTCAGTAAATGTAGGCATTACCAAAGTTCCTTGTTCTGATATTATCTCTTCTAAAGCTAAGATAATAGATACGGGACCCCCTACAACATTACCTATATTTTTTAGTGAAGAATGTACAATTAAAACATCATTAGGACATACCCCAAGTTGCTTTAAATCATGCTTTATCGTATTTTTTGTTATTAGAGCCTTCATAATATACACTCCTTTTATCTCACTACTTGATGTGTATTACCACTTAAACTACATCTGTTCTATGATTATAAGTTATATTCAATTTACTCTGAAGGAACACTACTACCTAGAGTATCCGATTCATTAGTAATATCCTTATTAAGATTAATTTCACGATAATAGAAGATGACAAATACTATCCAAAATAAAAATATAACTACATTTGATATTGAAACGATAACTATACTCATATTGAATCCAGGTAAGTTCATTAAATTATTAACTATCCCCATATTAGTATTTTGATGAGTGGTTATAGAAAAAATTAAGTTAGCAAGTAATGTAATAACAAAACTAACACAAGCTATCTTCATTACTCGTGGTTTAATATAAGTGTGATAACGCCAAACCAATATCCCTATAAAGCCTGTGTAGAATAAGAATAGTATAAGTTGAATGTAAAGGTATTTATATGGGCTATCTAATGATGAATAATTCATATATCTTAGGCGAATATAAAGAAATGTAATAATAGAAACTAACAATGAATGACAATAGAGAATGAAAAGAGTTATTAATGGAGTCAATGTAAGTTTCTTTTTACTAAAGAAAACAAGAATTGTTATCCATATATAAATAATCATCTCAAAAAATAAGATCATCATACATGGATCAATTAGAAGTTTATTCAAGGTATAAAAAATGCTATGTGTATAAGAAGAATGTTTTTTTAGTAATTGTATCAATAGATAGATAATAACACCAAATCTTAATGTGATAGCACCAGTAGCGATTGCGATAATTCCATATTTACTTAAACTATTATTTAAATATCTTTGGTTATCAGTAAAAATAGATGATTTATCAGGTTCTATAGATATATCCTCATCCTCATTAATAAATATATTATGAAAATAAACATATTTATTTATCCATAGTATCCAGATAATAGATAGTGGTATCGAAATTAATATTGAAATAATACTTTCTAATTCAAAATAGAAAAACAGTTGATCATTAGAAAAATTGATGAACTTAAACTCAGCAACTGGTATTATGATATTAGTGATTACATATATTGCTGAAGTTACTATACCAATTTCTTTTAATACTAATAATGTTGCAATTGAATATTTTTTTGAATAGCTTCTAACAAGAACGATTAAAAATATTATTATATAAAGATACCAAACTAAGTCAGTCAATTGGAAGAATAAACGCTTAAATCCCATCATCTTAAAAGATGTTTCAAAATGGAAATGTAAAAAATTAGAGATTTTTATTATAAATGAAAATACATTAACCAGCAACATAACTTTAAACAGACTATGTAAAAATGTTGATGAAGCTTCCTTTTGTTTATTTAGATTCATTTTAATAAGTCCCCATAAAATCACAAGAACTAGTGATAATGCAATATAAAATATTGATGAACTTGGATCTATAGAAATCCATCTATGTGAACTTTCATCATTCTCAACTTTTAGAATATAAATAACTTTTAATATTAAGATGACAATACTAGATAGTGGCAATAAAAATGTTCCTAATAATAAGAACCAAATATTTTTTTCTAAACTCATTGATAATATTTTTTGATAAGATTTGTTTAACATATAATATCCCCCTCATATAAATTTTTTAATAAATTCATAAATTATTAATTTACATCATGTATTTGTTCACTAGCAACTTATTTATCTTACATCTAACTAATTATACGTTTTCTAACTTGTATAGAATAATCTCCAACATCATGAATAGATGCCACTAAATAATAAACACCTGGTTCTAATTGAAAATCACATCCCTCTCCAATTAAATTACCCTTTTCATCAAATATACTATGACTATATAGTTTATTTTCATTTAATTCAATTCTATATAAACCACTTTCAGAAACTGTAAACTTAAATGCATCTTTATCATCAACACCGTAGGAATAAGCATAAAATTTCTCACCTATTGGAATTTCAGTAGCATATAAATCAAAAGTATTTGAATGGTCATCAATAATATCAGTAAAAATTATTTCTTCCTTTTCTATTTCACGATTCGTAATATTATACTCAACAGAAACTTCAACTTTATAGGCAACATTACCTTCTCCCTTAGACATATTGTATGTAAAATCATCAGATGTGAATAGCACATTATGTAATAATTCATTTGTTTCATAGTCATATACTGACAGTATATAGTTGATTACATCAAAACCATTTAAACTTCTGTCTATGTCAAAATCATAAGCAACAGAATTCTTCCCAGTATTTTTATAAACTACAACTTCTGAAGAGTCAACAAAGATATTAGTTAGATCATCAATCAAGTCATACCATCTTATTGGATAACTGTAATTTAAATCAACATCAATTCCATCTTCAATTACTTCACCATCTTTGTTTATTAAAGTGAAATTACTTGAATTAACAATTAGTGCGCCATCAGGTAAAACTGTATAAATAATCGCAGAGGCTCCCCCACTTGTCTTTCCACCAAATACTATACCTAACCCTTGATCTTTAACAATTGATGTAAATAAATTAGCAGCACTAAAGGTTGCAGGAGATGTGTAAACATAGAAATTTTTATCTAAAAAAACATTGTTAGTTGTATCATAATATTCAATAATTTTCCCACCTGTTGCTGGATTTATATATGATACAGGTATCTTCTCATCTGTCATATAACTAAGTAATTCAACAACACCAATTAAATTACCACCTGGATTACACCTTACATCAATAATAATATCATCATATTTTTTTGCTTCTTCCATCGCTGGTTTTAAAAGATCTTTAGTGTCTAGTGTAAATTGATTTACTTCAATAACAAATATATTTTCATAAGATCTATAAGATATCTCAGATTCTCTCAAATAACATTGGTTGTTTTTGTAAGCTGTTATGTATTTTGATAGTTTATTACTTTTAGGCTTTATTGGTGTGTAATCTTCACCCAAATATCCCGCTGAAATTAATGAAGTATGTAAATCATTTTGCTTAATGATAAATCTTTCAAGTTCATTGAATAACTCATTAAAAGAATCTTTTTCTTCAAAGTCATAATCATCTAAAACAGTTCTATAGGTTTCAATATTTTTATAGTCTTTTAAACCATAAAAGTAATCAAAATATAGTGCTAAATAATTCTTCGTATAAAGACTTATATCAGAAACATTTTTACTGTTATCTATCTCAAAAGCGTCAAATAACTCATTTAAATCAGAAAAGTCATCTATTATATAAATATAATCATTCATTTCATATACATTAATAGTTGCTCCTGTGAAAAACAAATTTGCAAGGTATAAAGGGATATAATATCCATCTTCAAAAAGAACGATATCCATATTATATAATGCTAAGTTAATCTCAACTGAAGGATCATCATCAAATACTTCTATATCAGAAATAATTAAATCAGTTTCATATTGAGATAACATAGGAACATTTAAATTTGAGACCATATCAAAGTCATTATATGAGATGACTTCATTTTCAGCATCTATCGTCATTTCATAGGTATAAGTTATATCATAATTTGGTTGAAGTTCACTTGGAATATCGAAAGTATATGAAATTGTCATAATCTCATTTTTAGATATGTTTAAATCAACAATTCCACCATCCATAAACTTAATGAACTCAGAAATATTAACATATGAAACAGCTAAATCATCTTTATGTGTATATGTTGCTAATTTCTTAGCCTTAATAACATATTCAGAAGCAATATCAATAGCAGTCAATTCTTTAGATTTTGAAATTAATTTTGTTTCCACAATCTCAGTTTCTGTTGTTGTAACTTCTGTAGTTGTATCATCTACCTTTGTGTCTTCAGTAGTCACATCTACTACCTTTGTTTCTTCAGTATTAGTTTTATAAATCAAACTACACCCTGAAAGTAAAAAAATAAATACTACCAATACTATTCGACCTAAACTTCTCACACTATTTTTCAAAATATTTTCCCACCTTGTAAATTATTAAAATATAATATCATGAATATTGTTAAAATTATTATCTTATGCACAGAAAAGTCCTTGATTTCATTAGAAAGTCAACGACTTTTATAAATCTACTTTATATTTAAATATATTATCGTTTTTTGATTAGCTGATAGGATATCATCACTGATCAGTATTTTTGTTAAATATTAAACAAAAAATCAATATAATATACTTCTAAAATTGTTTTGTACTTTTCAAAAGGTTTTCCATTTAGAAATACATAATATTCTACAATACGACATCAAAATTCCTGAATAACTAATTTTTACTGAACCGATATAACACCCTCCTAGTCCTCCATAGTTTCTGTGATGTGTTATTACATTTCTTGTTGTGTAATTAAGAAATTCAAACCCAATATTTTAATCTTTGTGTTTTATGATGATGGAAGCATATTATTTAAATCACCAATCAAGTCATACCAATCGAATTGGTTATTATAATTTATATCAACATCTATTCCATCTTCAATTACTTCATCATTTTTGTTAATTAAAGTCAAATTACTTGAATTGACAATTAATGCACCATCAGGTAAAACTGTATAGGTAATCGCAGAGGCTCCGCCACTTGTTTTTTCCCCAAAAATTATTGCTAATTCTTGATCTTTTACGATAGATGTAAATAAATTAGCTGCACTAAAAGTTGCAGGCGATGTGTAAACATAGAAATTTTTATCTAGAAAAACATTGTTTGTTGTTTCATAATATTCAATAAATTTTCCACCTGTTGCTGGATTTATATAGGAAACAGGTATTTTCTCATCTGTCATGTAACTAAGTAATTCAACAACACCTATTAAATTACCACCTGGATTACAACTTACATCAATAACAATATCATCATATTTTTTTGCTTCTTCCATAGCTGGTTTTAAAAGATCTTTAGTGTCTAGTGTAAATTGATTTAATTCAATCACGAATGTATCTCCATAATTCTTATAATCTAACTCAGATTTTCTCAATATACATTGATTGTTAGTGTAAGCTGTCACATAGTTAGATAATTTATTACTTTGAGTGCTACTTGGTCTAAAAAATTTATCTAAATAACCAGTTGAAATTAACGCAGTATGTAAATCATTTTGACTTTTGATAAAGCTTTCTAGTTCTTTATGTAGTGACTTAAAAGTATTTTTTTCAAAGTCATAATCATCTAAAACAGTTCTATAGGTTTCAATATTTTTATAGTCTTTTAAACCATAAAAGTAATCAAAGTATAGAGCTAAATAATTCTTTGTATGAGAACTTATATCAGAAACTTTTTTAGTACGATCATTCCTAAAAGCATTAAATAACATATTAAAATCAGAAAAGTCATCTATAACATAAATGTTATTACTCATTTCATAAACATTAATATATGATCCTGTAAAAAATAAATTTGCGAGATATAAAGGGATATAATATCCATCTTCAAAAAGTACTATATCCAGATTATATAGTTTTAAGTCAATCTCTACTGAAGGATCATCCTCTATTAAATCTATATCAGAAACAACTAACTCAGTTTTATATTGAGTTAACATTGGAGCATTTATACTGGATACCATATCAAAGTCATTATATGATATGACTTCATTTTCAGCATCTATAGTCATTTCATATGAATATGTTTCACCATAGATTTGTTGGTATTCACTTGGAACATCAAACGTATAGGAAATTGTCATTACGTCACTTTTAGTAATATTTAAATCGATAATTCCACCATCCATAAACTTAATAAACTCAGAAATATTTACATATGATACAGCTTGATCATTTTTATATTTGTAAGTATCTAATGTTTTTGCATTAATAACATATTCAGATGCAATATCCTTAGTATACAATTTTTTAGATTTATTAATTAGTTTTGTTTCTTCATCAGTATCTGTAGTTGTATTAGTTTCGTTTGTATTATAATCTGTATTAACTTCGCTTGTGTCTTCTTTATTATTTTTATCAATTAGACTACACCCTGTTATTAATAAAATCAAGAAAACCATAACGATAAAACTTAAACTTCTAAGACTATTTTTCATCATATATTCCCCCTGTAAATTAAATATTATATCAAGACTATTTTTAGAATAATTACTACAAAACCAGTATCTAATTTCATTATCTGAAATTGTCAATTTTTGCATAAAAAAGTCCTTGATTTCATTATAAATCAAAGACTTTAATAAATCTACTTTATAGTTAAATATATTACCATTTTTTTACAAATGATATGGATTATGTAGAAAATAGTAATCCTTGTTAATCAAGAGGCAAAAACAGTGTATGGTTTATTAATACTTTATAAAATTTATTTTAATAATAATAATTACTTTGAAAACTGATAAAACCAATAGCATCGTATTTTAAAGTAACTTGTTCTTGTTCACCTTTATCATTAATAGTAAAGAAAGTTTTATGATCACCGAAGTTATTATAGATATACCCTTTTAACTCTTGATTATAAAGTGTCTGACCACTAGGTGATAAAATTACTAAATACTCCTTATCAAGACCTAGTAAAGTGTAAACAATATTGCCATTTTCTAATACTTTAAAATTTTGAATCGATTCAATATTACCATTAAGTGTTATACTATTGATTAATTCTCCTTGACTATTATGATGCGCAAATTCTATATTACTTTCTGGTTCATCATAGAAGATATAAATATCATCATTTATCCCATCCATTAAATAATAGCTATCTAATTGTGCTTGGATTTCCCATTCTTTATCACCATTAGCATCTAATTTTCCGATTAGGCTCCCAACTGATTTTTGATAGTGATACATAACTCCTTGATCCTTAGGTATCAATTGAGTAATGAAGAAGAAATTTGAATTATCAACTTCATTAACCATTTTTTTATCATAGACAACCTGACCATCACTTGTTAACTTTAAGTAGTTTAAATCTGGATCTTCATAGGAAAGCAAGATACTACCATCTTGATAGTGTTTCATAATCTTAAGCTTATCATATGATTTAGGTAACGTCTCCTTATTACCCAAATTATCCAAGCGATTAATAGTACTTACCATATAAGGTTTTGGGTCGTACTTTAGTTCATGTTCTAAGAAATAAACAAAATTATCATCATATGTTAATAAACTAAATTGATTAGAGTTGGTATATTCTGATTGTAAATTACCATCTAAGTCATAACATTGAATTCGTTGTTTATTGTTAATAACTACGTGAACAAAAATGTAATTCTCTGTTAGCTTAAGCTTTTTATTTTCCAATAATTCTAGTATCTCAATATCCATAACTTGTTCAAGCTCAGCGTTATATCTAACAAGATGAGTAATCAAGTCTTTGTTTGAATATTGAAATAAGAAACTTCCATCCTCATACTCCTTAATCATTCTTACTTGATTATAAGGACCTAATTCCCAAACAAAATTACCTTCACTATTTAACTTTATTAAATAAGCATTGCTTTTATTTGTTTTATTATCATATTGAACAAGCTTGGTGATATAACCACCATCTTGCGTAGAGAAATGTACATCACTCTGTCTGAAGTATCCCTCTTTTTCCCAAACTTCTCCATCTTTATTCACTTTTTTCGTTTTATATTCATCATTTTCTCTCATCAAATAAAGTAAACCTTTTTCACCATAATTCTTTATTATACTTAAATAATTGACATTTGACGTATCAAGTAAATTACCTGTTTCATCAAGTGAATTTAATACCCAGTTTTGATTATTACTATCATAAAAACTTGCTAAATAATACTCTGGAGTCAGTTCAAATAACATACTGGCATATCTACTTGAATTCCAATCCATATTAAAATCACTGTTAACCACTTCAAATCCTAGATCTATTGGTTCTTCTTCTTTAGTTGATGTTTCACTACTAGTTATATCTTCAGTTGTAGTTTCACTTGTCAACTCGTCTAACTTCTCTTCCTTTTTTTGTTCTACTCCTTTACATCCTGACAAAGTACTTACTAAAAATAATATTGCTAAAAGACTAAATATTTTGCTTCTCATATTTCCACTCCTCGTATATTAGTTTTCATTAATAATATTATCATATTAATACAATACAAGTAAATGGGATATTGTTTTATATCTATTTGAGTAGGAGAAAAAAATGAGTTTATTATCATATGTATTTCATCAACCATTTAGTTAAGTTGTTCTATATTATTTGATTTTTTTTAAAATTTCTTATCACATAGATACCACTAATACTTACCAATAAAAGTAACCCTATTCCAATATATAAAATTTTATAATTGGGTTTATCAATAACAAAATATATATTTTTATAATAATGAACTCCAGCAACTTTCAAAGTATAGATGCCATTTTCAGTTATTTTCGTACCACTTTTAAAAGGCTTACCATTAAGGAATAACTGTCCAACATTAACTTCAGGACTCACTGATTCTCTGTACAATGGAATCCCCTCATATACATCTAAAGTATCTGAGATAATTTTCAAAGAAAAAAGGTCCTTGGTGTTTAATAAATCAAAAACTTAATTTTTTAGATATAATATCAACGCTGCTATTTAATTTCTACTAATCATTTAATGAAAATAACAGAAACTCAATTTGTTCTTTCGAGATTAAATTTTGATTCATTATCATTAATTCTTTTATTTTATTAATTTCAGCTTTATTAGGTGTTATAAAAGATTTATTAAAGTTATATATCCAACTTTGAAGTGATTCTTTACATAAAGAATAGATATATTCATCTTTATCTGATATTAATTCAAGTATATATCTTAAAGATTTCCATTTACTAAAACATGTTAATAATGAAGCTGAAAACATTTTTACATGATCTAAATTGGTATTATTATAGATACTATATATTTCATTATCAGAATAATCATATATGTGTTCATTAATCTGTTTATAAGCATACTTTGAAATACCAATTCTTTCATCCGCTATATATTTCAAGTATATCTCTTTATTATTTTTATAATCTAACTTAGCAATTGAATATAAACATGCTTTAACTATTTTTATACTACTAGTTTCTAAATAATTAGCAATTAGTGAAATATCATCTTTATTTCCTATCTCACCTAACCCACATATGCTTCCATAAACTTCTTTTGAATTTCTAATTAATTCAGATCGATATACATCAACAAAATTATAATTATCTATTTCTGACAATAACTGTCTCACATATATTCTTATCGATATACTATGGTCAAATATAAAAGGATAGATGATATTTTCTAATTGTTCAACTTTTATTTGATGAAGTTTGTAAATAATAAACGATCTTATTCTACTATATTTATCATGAATAAAATACTTATAATAGTCCATAACTTCTTCTTTATTTAATATTTCAAATAATTTAATAAGAACTATGAATTTAATATAAGGTTCTTTTTCTTTGCTTAAATAATTTACAAATCTATCTAAGTTTGGGTTTTCCTTTTCAAAATATAAATAATAGAAATACTTTCTAACTTTTATGTTTTGGTCTTGTAATCCTCTTAAAATATAATGATAATTTACATCTTGTTTAAAAAGCTGATTAACTTTTTCTAAAACTATTTGATGATTATATCTTTTGAATTCAGACAATTTCAGAAAATATGGAAGACAATTATAAATTTCTTCAACATTAGATTGATTAATCCTTTGTATACAATATTTCATAGCAATCTTATTTATCTTATCAACCCAGTCATGTAATCGCAATATTATGAATTTTAATTCTTTACCTGTATTACATTCAATTAATTCATTTAATGCTTTTTCACGAAAATAGCCATTTCGATGAAATGAACTTAATCCTAATAAAAGTAATTTTTCATCCGTATCAAAAAAACGCTCATCAATAAGATTAGTTGGACTAATTTCACACCAGTAATTTTGATTATATGTATAATTTATAATCGATCTAAATGACTCTTCTATTTTAAATAAATTATTTGTTTCAATAACCCTATAAAAATATTTTATTATTTCTTTTTTGAAATCTCTTGTACCTAATAATAACATATAAGCTGGATATAGATTTATTTGATTACCAGATTGAATTGATTCTAATATATTTTTCGTTTGACTTTCATAATAACTGAATTCTGATTTAAATGTGGATTTATCAAATTTATCGTTCATATCTTTGGTTTCATTACTATTCTTAAATTTATTAAACACCTTACCAATGTATTTTCTTACCATTTTCATCATCTCCTAAATTTTTTGAACTAGATATTATAGTAACATGGCGATATGACTTCATTGTTCTAAATTACTTATATAGAATTCTACACTCCAAGTGAACTATAATAGTATACCATCAAATAAAATAATCCTAACCAGATGTCAGTAGCAACAAATATTAGTAACACTACTAGGATTTTAAATATATAATTGATTTTTGAATTTAAATTATTCTTTTTGTTTTTAAGTAACTTAACAATTAAAATCAGTGATAATAAAGGAGTTAATATAAGAAATATATGAAAAATGTTTATACACATCACTTGGTAAAATTTACAGATATGGTATAAATTAATAAATCCAAGATTTATTAGAAATGGAACATAGAAATTAATTCGTTTAATTTTCGAATCTTTATTCTTTAAATTAAATATAGTTGCCAATATCCATAATATTAAAGAAATTATAGGAAATACAATATATACTAAGAAAAAAGCAAGTCCAACATCATTGGAAAAATCAAATAATAAGATATTTGATAAAAATTTGATTTCATTACTATTATTAATTAATAAATTATAGGCAAGTAAAAAACAAATTAGAAAGATTAAATTAATACATTGTAAAACTATAAATAAATAATTTTTTAATAATCTCCTCATAAAAAATCCTCCCAAATTAAATTAAATCCTCTTACTACCAACTTAAGTCAGTTTCCTTTATTTATTAACTCTTTTTTGATTATTTTGATTTAAAGCATTTATTAATAAGAAATAAGACTTTAGTTATATTATAAACCAAAGACTTTATGATTTCTATAAATATATCTATATATTTCATCTTAATATAACAAGAATAATTTTCTTTAAATTCATTTAAAATTTTTAAAAAATAAAACAGATATCAAATTGTTACCTGTTTTATTTTTATTAGTTGTCTACATCAGTTTAATTAAAATCTATTTTTTCAACTATTCCCTTTCCATAAAGAAACCCTATTTATTCGCACTTAATGAATATGAGTGTATAACCATACCTTGTTTGCTTGTGAATGTAATGAAGTTTTTGATTATTCTAAATTCATATTTTCTGTTAATTTTGTTTTATTTTTAGGTAAAACTAAATAAAAGATAAAAAACAAAATAATTAATATAGGAGGAATAAAAAGATATATTCCATCTGTTGTTTTATAGTTAGGATTTAAAACATAATCAAATAAAATACTTTGCGTAAAATAAGTCACCCATAGTATCCACATTATATCAAATATTTTTGTCATAATGCGAAGATTTGCAACGCTTAATATCATAGCTAATAAAAGGATAATAATATTTAGATGAAAGAATTTACCCACTGATGTATTTGTTATAAAAATAATATCTGCACTTTTAATTGAGAAAAATAAATCACCTGGATTAATATAGTAGTATAAATAAACTACTAAGGATATTATTTCAATATAAAGAAAGTTAGAGGTCATTAAATTTTTCAAATTAATATTAAGTCGATTTTCTTTAAAATTTGGAATAACTAAAAATAAGATATAAATTAATTGTATAAATGAACCAATTAATATTTCTGAATTAAATATATTAACTAAACTACTAAAAATTAAAGAAATTCCTAGAATAACATAATATAAAGTTGCGAATCGTTTTAATCCATTTACCGTTTCATAAATTATGATACATGGTGCTAACAACATGAAGAAAAATAATATTTGTTCAAAAACACCAAAATAGTTGAAACCATTATAATAATTAAATGGTAAGATAATCGTTAATAAAAACATTACAGTAGAACTAATAAATTCTTTTTTATTTTTATTTATCAACCAATAGACATCAATATTAAAGTAAGATAAATTGATGATGGTTGATAAAATTAAAAATAATGTATATATAAAGTGAAGCATTAATCCAATTTCAGCAGTAATAAATCCTGGTGAAGCAATAATTGGAACTTGAAATGTGATTAATAGGAGTATAGCAAGTATCGTAATAGATAAAAGAAATTTTTTGCGTTTATCTAGAACATGAAGTGTTGCAAGTAATACTGGTAAGAATATAGTAAAAATTATGACTAACCAGTTTGATAATTTTACTGATACCTGAGTAAAATTATAGATACCTTCAAATGGATAGCTATTCAATCCATAGTCTAGTATTCGTGAATCTATTGCTAGATAATTGACAAAACAAATTGTTATACCGATAGTTAATAACAATAAGTAAATAATGTATGAAAGGATATTTCTTGAGTCAAATCTACTTTTATTTCTTTGATTAGATTCATTTATTTTACAATTGATAATCTCATCAACAGTCACATGATAAATTTGACTTAAAGATTGTAACAAATCAATACTAGGTAAACTTTGTCCTAATTCCCACTTTGATATTGTTTGTGGAGTAACAATTAAAATGTCTGCTACTTCTTTTTGTGTTAACTTATTTTCCATTCTGAGTTCTTTTATAAAAGTCCCTATTTTTTGATAATCCATAATAACTTTCCTCCTCCATTTCATTATAGTCAATTAGCAATTTTAATCAATAACTTCTTCATTGAATGACTCAACTAAGCATTGATTTGAGTAAACTAATACGTTGTAAACTTCATATTAATCATTATATGATTTAAAAATAAAGAGATAGATGTCTAAGTTTTATTTCTTAGGAAATCTATCTCATTTTAAACAAGAATAATTGTACATTATTCTAATATCTTGATAAAAGAATATTGATAACTGTAAATTCAACTGATATTTATCAACTCATTGTCTTCTATTATGTTCAAATATATTTTATAATTCTCTTCATCATAGCAAACTAAAATTATTTCGTTTATATTTACATCTGTTTCAACAAAATCTTGTATAGTTTTAATTGCGATTTTCGCTGCTAACTGTTTAGGAAATTTATATATTCCAGTGCTTATATTAGGAAAAGCAATTGACTTTACACCATTATCTACTGCTAACTTAAGAGAAATTAAGTAACAGTTTTTTAATAATAACTGTTCATTATTATTACCACCATTCCAAACTGGACCAACAGTATGAATTACATATTTTGCCTCTAATCGTCCAGCGGTTGTAATCACTGCTTCTCCAGTCTTACAACTGCCCTTTTTATTCCTGATTAACATACACTCCTCTAATATTTTCTTTCCTCCAGCTTTATGAATAGCTCCATCTACACCTCCTCCACCAAGCAAACTACTATTAGCAGCATTTACTATGGCATCAACTTTTATTTTTGTTATATCGCCCTTAAAAATAGTTATATTTGTCATTTAAATATCACCCTTTTTATATAATGAAAAATTAAAAGTTTTTTTAGTTTTTTTTATTAATTACTTAATTTTCATTAGTAGGAATAAAATTTAATATTGAAATCATAATTTATTCCTTTTGATATAATTTCTTACTTCTTCATATAATGATCGTCTTGAAAATCTCATGATGTTTTTAACTGTTTTAATCCACTCGAGTGTAGTCGGGTGAGTAGTTGAAATTGCTTTAATAAAATCATTTATATTAAGATTTCGTTCATTTTCTGTTTCAAATACTTCATTTATTACATATTCACTTGCAAGCTCAACAACATTTTGAATATCCGCTCCTGAATAAAGTTCTGTCATTTCCGCAAGGGTTAAATAATTAACATCGTCAATCGTTAGATCAGTTGTTTTAATTTTAAATATTTCCATTCTAGCTGCTAAATCAGGGGGGGTTACAAAAATCATTTTATCAAAACGCCCAGGTCTTAGAAAAGCATCATCCACATCCCAAGGTGTATTAGTCGCTGATATTATCAATATTCCATCATTATCCGTATTAAATCCTTCAAGCTGTGTTAAAAATTCATCAATTGTTGTTCTAACATTACTACCGCGTAAATTAGATCTTTTATGACCTAAACTGTCTATCTCATCAAAAAAGAGAACACATGGTTTATTTGCACGAGCATTATCAAATACTTCTTTAATGTTTTTTTCACTAACACCAATATAAGGATCTAAAATATCTGAGATAAAAACATTTATAAAATGAGCACCACACTCACCAGCTGTTGCACGAGCAATAAATGTTTTTCCGCATCCCGGAGGTCCATATAACAGTACTCCTCCACCTGATTTCTTTTTATATTTCTTAAACAATTCTGGGTTTTTAAACGGTTTGATTATCTTCATCTCAACAGCTTTTTTTACTTCTTCAAGCCCACCAACATCTTTAAAGGTGATACTTCGATCTATTTCTTCTTGTCTTTTTGATCCACTAACTTTTTCTGGTAAAAATGGAATAATATAATCAATTAAGTCGATAATATTTCGCTTAAATACTCCCTTACTATCATATTTAAGGCAATTATTTAGTTCAAATAATCCTTTTTGAAATAATCCTTTATTAATATAAATTAGGGCTATTTCATAGTAGATTTCACTTTTATTGTCACTATTCTTTAATTCTTCATATAAATCTTCTAATTCATACATTTAATGATTCTCCTTCAATAATTTTTTATATGATAAACTAATAATTAGATATGTTATTAACCAATAAACTGTAATGAATGCTGTAATCATCAAAAAATACTTACTGTAAGAACTTAACCCAATAAAATCACAGACAATACTTAATACTATCAATAAACCGTAATATAAATGGGTACCACCAAATCTCTCAACCAACATTCGTAGAATATAAAATTTACTTTTTTTAAATTTTAATTCATTCAGTAGATATAAAATTGTTTGATTATTAGGTCGTATCATAAAAGCATTATAATAGTATTCATATGACTGTTTATAATTTCTTTTTTCATACTCAACAAGGCCTAATGTATAATATTTATTAAACTCATCTATTTGACTTTCGAAGAATTGTTCTAGTAAAAAATTTAGATCTTTTAGGTACTTAAGCTTTAATGAATAGAAATTGATACAATTCTGTAGAACAACATTATTATTTGGATCATTTTCAATTGCTTTTTCAATGAAATACTTTATTTTATCTTTATCTTTACAACCTGTTATAATTAATAAATCAGCATACCGAATTAGCATACTACTATCATTGGGATCTAATTCTAAACAATCTAAAAGCATATCTTCAGCTGCTACATAGTCATGAATATCTAAAAAATAAAAATAAATAAATTGATCTATTAGTAAATCTGGTCCATATTTTTCTCTTGCTGCTAATGATACTTCATAAGCTTCAAGGGATTTTCCATATTTTCTATAAAGATTGGCTAAATTTACATAAGCTCCATAGTCATTTGTACCATCTTCAATTATTAATTTATATAACTCTTCACTTTCTTTAAATTTACCTGTATTGGAATAATGGTTAGCAAGTTCAAAGTTCTTTCGAATATCGTTTCGTATCATAACAAAGCACCTGCCAAACGTCTAATTACAAAATGTAATAAAAGAGCCATATAGTAATATTTATTAATTGAAACTTCTAAAACATTAGTTTTGGGTGTTAATTTCTCAAAAATGATAATATCCATTCTTGCAAGTAAATTATAAATCCAATAGATTATTGAACCTGTTGCAAACATAGTCAAGAAAACATATTTTGAATTATCCAAAGTGAAAGCATATAAATACAATAAACAAAAAATAATTCCTATTATTAATAATACAAGTTGTTTCGTTTTCTTAACCTTTAATTTGTGCATATTCAACACAGTTATGATTGTCATTATTACTGGTCCTGTTATAAATGCTGCTGTAAACATCACGTTATTATTAAAAGCCTTTTTGATTACGTGATCATTATTATTTATTAACTTCTCCATACTTACTCCTTTTCTTTTTAATACACTTAAACATTCACTTTTTCCCTTAAGACTGAATTAAATTATAATCCCAATTACAAGTATCAATGCTCCTATTATTAATGAAATTATAAGAATTTTATAAATTGGAGGATATATCCAATATTTTACCAATACTTTGTATTCTTATTTCACAAAAATTATACCATATTATGACAAATTGATATACCAATTATTACCAATAATTGTACGCGTAATTATAGCATACCTTGTAACAAGAAATCCTCACCTAGAAAACGTAAGATATGGGTTTTTTATTTGTTTAATTTATATGTCTCTGATAGTTCATCTAACGAAGGAATTAATAAAAACTTTTGATAATCGAGTTCAATATAATAGGTAAGGTTATTAATTGGTTTAAGATATTTTTCTTTAATTATCTCAATGACATGATATATTATATAAATCAAAATACTAAAATTGTCATTGTATTATTTCTTTTCATAATTCATCATCTGATATGACTTAGTAGACTATTAATGATATAATTAAAAAAGATTTAATCTCTAGAGTGAAGGTATGATATTATGAGAAGTTCAAATAAAACAAATAACTATGATAATATAATCAAATACCAATATTTTTTAAATTATTCTGATAATCTTAAAGATCTATGTGATATAGAAATGAAGTCTATCTTTGGATTTATACCAAAGAATAAATACTTTACAACCTCAAATTATATTGATCCATCAAGAAGTGTTTTCATAAAAGGTTGCATAGTTATCCTATATCTAGAAAATAGTTTAGAAGCCTTAGAAAGAGCAGTAAAAAAAGATCAATTATTTTATGAAGATTATAAAATTCGATTTATAAAAACAGATGATAAAGTAAAATACGAAGATAGCTTAAAAGCATTAAGAACAATTGGGTTTGCGATTGAGGGTAATTTTGCACTTCACAATCCTAAAATTAAATTAGCATTAACAAAAATAAACAATCAATGGATCTTTGGTCATTATATAAAAAATGATAGTACTTGGATAGAACGAAAACAAAAACCATTTAACTACTCATATGCGCTTGATATTGTAATAGCGAAAACACTTATTAACATCGCAATTAGTAACAACTTTAATTTAAATTTAGTTGATCCTTGTTGTGGTATTGGTACTGTAATCATTGAAGGACGCTATATGGGTGTAAATATTAAGGGATTTGATTTAAATCCAGTTGTTGTTAATAAGTGTAATGAAAATCTTAAATTCTTTGGATTTAAAGATGATGTAAAAAAGAAAAATATATGCGATATAACTGATACTTATGATGTAGCTATTGTTGATTTACCATATGGTAAATTCTCTAAAACATCATTAAGTGAGCAATCATTAATCATTGAAAAAACAAAAAAAATTGCTAGAAAAGCAATTATTATTTCAATGGATGATATGAGTGAATTAATTACTTCAAGTGGTTTTACCATTATTGAAAAATGTTTTGTACAAAAAAGAGATAAATTTAGTCGATATATCACAATTTGTTACTAGAGATTGAAATAAAATTTAATGTTAACTATCCAAAATTAATAAAAAGGAACAACATATTTTACATTATTACAATTGAACTTATTAATGAAATTCATCATTTTTATTATATATTTCATTGAATATACGGTACATTTTAGACATCTCTCCTACTTTTTATAATAAAATCCGCTTTTTCTCAAAAAAACTTCTATAGTTTTTATAAAACCATAGAAGTTTTTTTCTATAATTATATTATGTATAAAGTATGTCTTGCTCTGATGTGGATGTTCACACTTTTTAAATTAAATGAATCTCAATAGATTTTATTAAAATTTAAACTTTTTTATTTTCAACAATTTGATCTAGTTCTTCTTTTTCTTTAATGATAGCGTACTTTTCAGTTCTATAAAGAGGTAAGAAAAATATTATTACTAATCCATTACAGTAAGCTAAATCTTCACCCCCAAGAAATGTAATAAAAAATACACTGATAAAAGCTAATATTATTCCACCCACATTAATAATTTTTCTCTTCTTTTTATAATCATCTGTATAATCTACATAATGAAAAACTATTAGGTGTGATAAAATACTCTTAATTACTAAATAGGTAACTATTAATAATAAAATTATAGCTATTATCATAAAACATGAAATATCTGATTTCAAAAAAACAATAGAAAACATAAATATCACCCATGCAAATATAAGATTCCACCAATTAAATAAAGATCTGAGTGTTCTTTTTCCTGATTTTTTAAATTGTTCATTAATTTCTTTATCTTTAGATAAAATCATTACATCATTCAAACTTAATCCCTTTTTATCTTCATTATTATCACAGTATTGTTTAATTTTATTATACATCCTTACTTCTAGAAAAAAATTAATAATGAAAATTAAAACTGCTATTGAGGTTAAGATAATATAGGTTTTTGAATTGAAATTAAAATTACTTGCTTTATAACAAATTAATATTGCTAATATTCTGATCACATAATCGATAACACTATATTTTTTTATCGTAGAATAAGATGGTGAAAAAGAATATAAAAATATAAAAACAAACAAATAAGGTGATACTAGCCAAATCTGATTTACAATGTTCATACCTACTAGTGATGTTCTATAGGACAATATAAATAAATTAATGTAACAAATAATGTTAAGAAAAATTAAAAATTTAATTCCTTTTTTCACACTTTACCTCCAGATTAGATAAAAATTGACTAGAACAATGTACGTCCTAGTCAACCTGTCGTTATACATCTTAATGTTGAACATTGTCTTCTGTAATTATATTTGCAATCGCGGATTTTGGTAATTCTGTTAATAAATTTTCTCTAGTGCCTTTAATTGCCTTAGCAGCATTGAAAAATGTTATGTACAAAAACAATTGCTACTTATATTAATTAAGAATTCATAAGTTATAATTTTTTTCATATACTTAATAATTTTTCAATTTTTATCCTATTTTATATTACAACAATTAACACCTGTGCTTTGATGTAAGAATCACTTTATTAGTTAAAATACTAATTGTAATGAGTACCTGAGATGGAAAATAGAAAAACCATATTAAATCAATTGGCAAGTTTAATAGTTTATTCCAAATTGAACTTCCTGATATATTCAGATAATCTTGACTATTATTTAATCCAACAAAAATATCACAACACAGAAAGAGGAATAAACCAATCGCAAAGACTGTATTTGTCTTATAGTGGTAAATTGCTAAGACGACATTTGTAACTAGATTAGCTAAATAAAATAATGTAATTAGGATTAATAGATTATAATTCTTAACAATGATTAAACCAATTAATTGAAATATTATAATGAACACGAGTCTTAATTTAATTGACTTATAAAGCGTCAATTTACGATTGACCATAAACATTAGCCTAATTCCATAAATAAGCTGAACAATACTGAATACGATAACACCGATTACCTCATACCCAACCATTAAGAGTAAAAATAGATCTGCGATAGCTGTAAAGAATAAGGCAATACGCACAGTCCATGTATCAAGTAAGGTATCATATATTATATAACTAAAACCAAAACACAATAGAATTCCTATATATTCCAATTCTTTTACAGGAACATTATCTGTGAAAAAAATGAATAAAACATATAAAGTAAATGCGACTATAATAAATGTTGTCACTAAAACCTTTTTTAATATTTCATTCATTTTTCACACTTCCAATTGTTAATATATTTTTTATTAAATCAGTTCTATTGTGCATAAATAATCTAAGTATAGAAACAACTCACTGATATCCAACATCAAAGATTATATCTAATTTAATTTTTTTTGATAATTAAAATAATTTAATATTGAATCTACTGATTTTTGTCTTTTATTTAAAACTAAATAACTTATAGTTGAAGGAATAATCAAAATAGAAAGAAAAACTATAAATCCTATATTTGTTATTGTACCTCTTAAAATTGAGTAATCATAATCATCTGTTAATGTGAACTTAATAACTCTATCATTATTTACAGCATAAAGTTTATCATCCACAAGAATAAAATTATAAAAAGCAAAGTATTCTTCATCAGAGCATCCGAAACATTCTAAACCTTTGTTTACTTTATTGAACTCATTATCAAATTCAGTAAAACTTGTAAGCGAATAACCTTGTATAATTGTATCCTCAAAGAAATGCAGCTGAAAAGCATCTAATACATAGGTATAAAGGTACTCTACCTCAAAGTCTTCATTCATTTTGAAGTATTTGTAGATAGAACCTTTATAATCCAAAAAGATAACCTCATTTTGAACTACCCATGAATATAGTACATGATTATCATTTAAAACGGTTTGCTTGATCACATTTAAATCTAAATCTAGTTCTTTAATAATCGGATTTTCAGTTATTTTCCTTTGTATTTCTGAAATAATTATCGCATCACTCTTAATAGCCATACTCGATAGGAAATCATTAGTTGAAGTATATATTTGAGTATCTTCACTCTCATTTATTCTATAAATTATCCCATTTCTTTCTTCATCAATATATTGAGAACCAACTAGATAAATGCTTCCATTGAACATCTCGCATTTTGTAAAGAATATTAAATCATCAGCATTAAGATTCAGATATGAATTGTCTATATTAATAATGACTTTTTCATTTACTAAATCGATAATTTTGTAATTAGCCATGCGTTTATTTTCTAATCTGTAACTTATTACTGCTTTACCTTCACCAGCTCCAACAAGTCTATAAAACTTTTCTGTATCACCTAGATAAACCTCTAATTCAATTTCATTAAAATCCCTATCATATAATTTAGAGTTTGAGCCAAAATTACAGATATATTCTCCACACCGTTCAACATTAGTCTCAACTTCTAAGTCATATATTATTTCTTCAAACTCATATTTAGTTTTAATAAACCTTAGTCTATCAAAATCAGAAAGCCATAATTCTCTAGTTAACACTGGTAAATAATCAATCGGTTCGTCACACATTTGAAAAAATATACCAATAATAATTACAAAGAATGAAATAAAAGCAATATACATAAATGCAACTTTTTTACCAAAGTGATGAAAAAAGAAACCCACAAAACCAAATAGTCTTTGATGCCAAAAATTAACCTTCTTTACCTTAGGATTGACAATTTCTTCTCGTTTTAACCTATATTCTTTATTCTTAATATTCTGCAAAATATACTTACCAAACCACACTGCTTGAATTCGACTTTTTCTAAGTTTTAAGAAGAGATAAATAGGTACTCCGTAAAATATAAAATATATAAAAATAACACCTAATACTTGAAGTACAAAAGGAAGTCTATATAGTATGAAGGATGAACATAATCCTGGTAAAAAGTTAAATTGCCACACATAAATAATAAACGGAAAAAGATAGAAGAAATACCCAGCAATACCTTTATTGTAATTTAGTATTCTTTCAAATTCTTCTAACGCAGATTTATTTTCACTTAAAGTATAATCAAAATAACTTTTCTTAATTAATACGTAATACTCACTTCCACTTGTTTGAACATCAATTTCTTGATTCTTGTATACATCATTAAAATCTGTAACCTCAGTATCATAGAAGTGAATAATACTATTTTGACCAACATATGTAAAGAATTTATGGTCTTCAACATAGTACTTACTCAAATATTCTTTATTGACTTTTATTCTCATCTTTCCCTCCCCACATATATTCTAAATTAAGTTGTAAACACAGAAAAAAATAAAAAAAGAACTTATCCTATACTGTTTATTATATCACAAAAAACGACTATAAATATAGTAGTCTTAGTTGGTTCTATTTTCTTTTTTTCACATATGACGATATTTTTAACCCTATTTATATAAATGAACAGCACCATTTGTGTTAACATAACTTGTTTCTTTGAACTTCTTTCAACCAATCCATATAACATTACAAATAGACTCCACAATAAACACTACATTCATTACCTGATAATTTAAATTCTAATATCATAAAATATTGAATCATACATGTGTATTTGATTGTAGTAGAAAAAAATGAATTTGAATTATTCTTAAATAATTTAGTTTAGAGATAAAGAAACCAATTATATGGGTTTTTTAGTAATTATATTCTCTCAATAAATAAAAGGTTACCAACTTGATTAAGCTAGTAACCTTATTATCCTAATGAGCCTTTTTTATATAATAAAGAAAGGCTGGTAGAAATTGAAATTTAATTAAGCTTGTTGTGGTGGTGTAAAAGTTCTTGCTGCCATTTCTTGATCAATTAAATATAATCCAACCACATCTAATTTCTTTACTTTCGCAATTAATTCTTCAAATTGTGCTTCTTCTTCTACTTGTTCATCCACATACCAATTTAAAAATGAACGTGCAGCATGATCTTTTTCGGAAATCGCGATATCCATAATATCATTAATCCATCCAGTTACTTTTCTTTCATGAATTAATGCATTCTCTAATACATCTAGTAAAGATGAGTAATCCTTTCTAGGTGTTTCAAATCCAGTAATTTCAGCTCTTCCACCACGGTC
Source organism: Mycoplasmatota bacterium (assembly GCA_018394295.1). NCBI lineage: Bacteria > Bacillati > Mycoplasmatota > Mycoplasmatota bacterium. The sequence goes on along the minus strand of CP074573.1, from coordinate 188,167 downwards.
CATAATAAAGTGCATCATTTTTTTAGCATGGAATAATTCCTCTTCAGCTTGTACTTCAAAGAAGTTTACAGCTCCAGGTAAATCCAACTCATTTGCATATGCAGCCATCGCTTGATAAATATAAGCTGATTCTATCTCACGATTAACTTGTAAATTTAACTCTTTTTCTAATTTTTCACTAATCATTAATATTCCTCCTTATGTCTACCATAATTATATAATATTTTTTATTATTTGCCAAATATTATGCTATTATACTACTTATTTTATTTACTTATGTTTGTTCTAAAAAAATGGCTAAATATTATTATTATTGGGCATAATACAAAATAAGGAGTGATGATTTTATGGAATATCCTGTTTCTAACTTAAATACAGAACAATTAAAAAAGATTCAACAATTAGAAAAAGAATTAGGAGAAAAATATATTCTAATTGCTTATGACAAAACGAATACCCAATAATTAAAAGGAGCAAATTGAACTTACACCTGTCAAGTAGACAGAAACAAAAAAAGTAAAAATTTCATTAAGCTGCTTTAAGATGGTTTCTATATTGAGTAGGGGCCATCTTATTTAATGTCCATTGATATCTCTTACAGTTATAATATCTCATATAGTTATCAACAATTTTATATAACTCATAAAAGTCTTTAGCCTGTTGATAATCACATTCATCTTTGAAATGACCAAAGAATGTTTCCATTTTAGCGTTATCCAGGCAATTACCTCTTCTAGACATAGATTGTATTATATTTAATTCTTTCAATTTATTTACATATGACGGATTTGTATAATGAACACCTTGGTCTGAATGAATCATGGTGTTTTTCAACTTTTTCTTTCCGTATTTTTTAACAAGTTGATCAATTATTTCAAGTGATAAATTTAAACTTAATCCTCTAGATAGCTTCCAAGCCACTATTTCTCTCGTACAAAGCTCTTTAACGACAGATAAATAATATCTTTGGTTACCATAGATTAAATAAGTTATGTCGGTCACAAATACAGTATCTGGCTCTTTAACATCAAACTGTCTATCTAATTTGTTTTCAAAATAATTGTGTTCCTTATTTGCCTGCATAATCCCTAAATAAGGGTTTACCTTACGTATTTCAGCTCGTATTCCATATTTCTTCATTAGTCTATAAATCTTCTTAGGATTCATGACAATGCCTTCATCGTTTTTTAAATCCATATTTATTCTTAAGTATCCATGCTTCTTATTATGTTTTAACCATGTTTTTTTTATAACTACAAAATCAGCGTAATCCTGTTCTTCTCTTTTTTGTCTATTAGGTATTGTTTTAACCCACTTATAATAACCTGATCGAGATACTTCATAATATTTACATAATAACTCAATGGATATTTTAACTTGATCTTTTATTTTATGTATATAACGGAAAATATCTTGAGTAGGCTTAATTTTAAACTCATTTCCGCTTTGTTTCACTTCCTTTCCTAGCCTGTATTCTTTTTTTAATTCTTCATTTTCTTTTCTTAGGACTTCTATTAATTTCTCTTGGATCAGTACTTTTTCATCACTAGATAATTCTATTTCTTTCTTTGGTCGTCCTGATTTGCCATTTTTATTACGACCTCTATTTTTCTTATAGAAGGATTCTTTTCCTTGTTCATCATATTGCTTTATCCACTTTAGTACATACATATCATTTTTATCTTTATTAAATGGTAGTTTATTTAGTTCGAATATTTCCCTCATTGGATATCCTTGTTTTCTCATCTCTACAGCCTTAATCTTAAATTTAGGGGTATATTGAAGTATCTTACCTACCTTAAGCACATTAGGATTCTGTTCCAATTCTTGACGATGTTCTTTAATATATTCTTTAATACTTATTTTACTCATTATTATTACTCCCGTCTTCAACTTTCTCTATTATAAAATAAAATACCTACATAACCAACACTTTTTTATTTCGTGTCTACTATATAGGTATAATATCAAATTGCTCCTTTTATACATTAATTTTTAATAAAGGTTCAACAACTAAATGCATAATATTAGGACATTTATTGGTCAATATTCAATTACTGAATAAAAAAAGCCTTGATATTCTATAAATCAAAGACTTTATTTTATTTATTCAAGTAAGTTTATAATAAAATCACTTGAAAAATTTACTTATAAAATTATAAACCCATTTATTTTAAATAGTATAAAAGGTGATTGGTCTGAAAGAATAAGACGTAAGTTAGTATAATATTTGTCTTCATTAATTAAACCTAAAGTTCGCATACTTCTCTCATTAAAACTCAAAGTTTGATTCTCTAAATATCTTTTAGCATATTCAAAAGAATTGTTTTAATTATAAAATTCTTCATGTTTTAAAACCTGTTGACAAAATATTTATATCTGTGTAGGATACGGGTCACCTAAACTAAACACTTTGTTAATAAATCTAGGTTTCAATTTATGCATTATTAAAATACAAATACAATCTAATTGGTTGATATAATTAAGTAATTTATCAATTGAATTTTTATCTAAATTATTGTCAATTTCATCAAAAATTATAACACTAGGATTTAACATTAAAGCTCTTATTAAGGATATTTTTTGAATTTCTCCACCTGAAAGATTACTTTGATTCTCAGATATCATAACATCCTTTTTATTTAAAATATCAAATTTGTTCAAGTATTCTATAATTCTATTTTCATCATCACATTTGATAGCGATATTCTCATACACAGTCGCATCTAACAATAACGGTTTTTGTGGTACATACACAATCTCTTTTCTTAGTGAATATGGATTCAAGTCACAAATATCGATATCATTTATATAAATACTATTTCGCTCTAATTCATGTGTCTTTAGAAGTAATTTGACAAGTGTTGATTTACCACTTCCATTTGAACCTTGAATTAAAACTTTATCTGCCTCACTTATATCTAATTTAATATTACTCAAAAAAACATGATCTTTCGTATAGCCAAAGTTAAAATTATTACATCTAATACTTTTTATTCGACCAACATCAATACCTTTATTAACTTCAATATTGCCGAGTAGTTCTATTAGTTTTTCTTCAACAACTTTTAATTCAATGAAGCTTGAATATTGACTAAACAAACTCTTTAAAGTTGACTTAAGAATAATTGATAATCCATAAAATGTTATAAAAATTCCTACCGTTATAATTGATTTTGAAATACAATATGCACCAATTATAAAATACATTGAATGTACAAATAATTCTACCATTGAATTAAAATTTCCATATAAAATGTTAAATCTCATTTTTTTTGTTTTTGATTTGAAATAATTATAATAGACATTTTTCAATCTATTAATTTGATATTTTTCAAGTTGATTAATTCTTATAAAATCTCTTAATTCGATGGTTTCAAGCGATACCTCTTTTGCTACATTACTTAAATTAATATTTTCTTTAAATAATCTCGATTTTATTTTACCAGTAATAATAGGAATCACAATTAGTAAAATAGTAATCCCAAAGAAAACCAAGAATAATACATGATGAATAGTTAATAACATCACAATAATTACTATTGCTGTTGTGAATTTTATTATTGTTTTAGTATATATTTCAAATGATCCTAAAGTATAAGAAATAGGATGCCAATCAATGTTATTATACAACTCCCCTTTATCTTTACTATTAATATATTCATATTTTTGAATTAAATAGGTGTTAAAAATGTATTTATAGAACTCCTCTCCAGATTTTAGAAGTTTTAAATTACCAAATAAATCAGAGAGAGGAATTATTAATAACATGAAAATTAAATACACTACACCTAACTTTATAAAATAGCTATAATCTATATTAGAATGAATAAAAAAATTATCAATACTTTCTGATATTAATTCAATTAATTTGATGTTTACTAATTCAAGAATTAATTCAGAAATTACAGTAATAAATATTGCAAGTAAGAATTTTTTTCTAAATTCTTTTCTAAGTATTTTTTTCATTCATTCCTCCTATTAGTATTTTATTTTGAAATTCATCTAAATTAGATATTCTATGAGATATTATGATAACTATTTTATCTAACTTATATAATAATTTATTAATATTATTAATTGTATCAAGATCAAGATTGTTTTCAAATTCATCTAAGATTAATACATCATAATTTTTAAGTAACAAGCTAAGGAGTTCAACTTTTCTTTTTTCTCCGCCTGATATTTCATTAATATTCATTTTCAGTATTTCATCAGTTAGATTTAATTCATTCATAAGATAATTCATCTTATCTAAGTTATATTCATTATTAGTAATTGCATAAATATTTTCATAACCTGTTTGATTCAATAAAGTTGATTCTTGTGGCATATAAGCAATTTTCCTTCTCAAAGACCTAACATCTATTTGTCTTAAATTAATACCATTCAAAAGAATATTACCAGAATAAGATTTATTTAGTCCTAATAAAGTAGATACTAAAGTAGATTTACCACTTCCATTATCACCATGAACTAGGTTAACTGATTTTTTACTTATTCTAAAACTAATATTTTTAGAAACGCATATTTTTTTATCTTTTATTTGATGAAATAAACTAACATCTTTAAACTGAATTTCTCTAATAAAATCTACATTATTTAAATTATCTCTTTTTTCATGAAATAACTCTTCTATCCTTGATTTAGCAATTATCTGACTTTTTAATTTACTAATATATTTAAACATCGATGATATAATATTTTTTAAGGAATTTGCGATGAATAGTAAAAATAATGCATCTGTAAGAGGTACTTTTCCTTTGGTAAATAAGTAAAAGCTCGTCATTACTAATATAACTTTAAGAAAAATATTAACTGTGTCTAGTAATACATTGTTTAAAATATCATTTTTTTCATTATTAAAACTAATTTTGGTAACATCTTTTGAACTAATAGAATATCTCATAGAGTAATATTTCTGTAAATTGTATAATTTTATAATTAAAAAGTTATCAATACTTGATTTAATAGTTTTTTCTAAAGTTTCTTCAATTTTTGTTTGTTTTTCATAATCTGATTTAAAAGTGTTACTAAAGATTAATGGTGATATGAAAAATAAAAGAGAAGAAACTAACAATACAATCAAGAATAATAAATTAATTTTATATAAAATATATAAATATATAAGGGTTATTAATAAACTACCTATAATTTCAGCATTTATATCTATTTTAGTACTAATAATAGTATCTAAATCTTTATCAATTCTTTTAGTTATTTCAACTGTATTAAACCCTTGGGTTGTATCTTCTAAATCAAGCACTTTTATATGTAAATATATTTTAACATTGTCTGCTTTTTTCATTTTATTTTTATTGTTTAAATAATTAATTATGCTTAATAGAAAATTAATAAAAATAAAAACTAACAGATAATATATTGAAAATTGTATTAAGTTATTACTTTTATTATTTAATGTCATATCAAAAAGATATTTTATAAAAAATGCATTTGCGAGAAAATAAAGCTTTTTCAATAAATTATGAATAATAAAAGGGATCACATTGATTTTTTGATTAAAAATTTTCATTTATCTTCTCCGATTTTTACTTTAAATTACTATCAAGACTTAATAAAAGTGTATATTGGCATTTACTCATTAAATATGTGTCTAAAAATGACATTTATTGTAAAAAAAAGTCCCTGATATCATTATAAATCAAAGACTTTAAAAAATCTATAAACATTTAGTGGAGGTGGTCATTAACGTTATATATTTTCCTCCACTTATACATCCTAAGACAACAAAAGACCTGTTACTGTATTGATAGTGTAAATATTTTATCTTTATAACCTTCTATTTCTATCGTTATCACCCCACCAACTATTAAAGTGGTATAGTGTCTAGATTAGTTACTTGGAAGTAATATGTTCCTTCAGTTAATATAAGTGGTATGTTTTCTTGAATTGTGCTATTAATGATTTGTCCATTTTCATTGTAGATTAATATATCATATAAGGTCGGTGTATTAATCTCAACAAAATACTTACCGCTCTCTTCAACGGTAAATACTTTATTGCTCGATGTTGAATTTTCAGCTTCTTTGGATAAAGTAAGATAGATTTCATTATTGTAGTATTCAATCGTTTTTACTGGAAATTCAAATGAAATTGTATTAAGGTCTTGTGTATCGTAATTATATGTATGTTATGTTTGAGCTTCAGTATTTATAAAATAAATGATTGGTTTTTCAGGAAAATACCAGATCATCCATAGTCATTTCATCATCAAAGTTTTGATAGTCAATACTTGAATTAATATCCTTCGATGTTGCAAAAAAGGCAGCACGCCTTTCATACGTTTCATCATAATCACTTGGTATTAGTTCAAAATCTACAGTAACTCCATTTTCAATTGTTTCATAATCTGAATTGGTAAAACCAATAGGTCCTGACATTTGAATGATACTTCCATCTGGTAATACAACCATTTTGATTGCGCAGGCACCTCCTAACGAAGGCTCACCTATCACAACCCCAAGTTCATTTTCTTTCACAATAGAGACAAATAAATTTGCAGCACTAAATGTTACAGGTGATGTAACCACATAATAATTCTTATCCATATAATTACTTTCAGTTGTTTCAAAGATAAGATTATTATTTATATCTAACACTTCATCACGATAATGAATATCAATTGGTTCATCTGTCATATAAGATAATAAGTGAATCACACCACTAACCATTCCACCACCATTACATTTTACATCAAAAACAATATCATCATATTGAGATGCAATTTCCATTACTGGTTTCAATAACTCATCAGTCTGTTCTGAAAAAGCATTAATTTTAATGTACATAACACCATCAATTTCTTCATAAGTAATTTCTTCTGTTTGTAAAGAGCACTGATGAGACACATATGAACTAATTGCATTTCTGTAAATATTACTGGACTTTTTTAGATTAGATAGATCTGGTGTATAAGATTCCATATCTAAATTATAACCTGTTGAAATTAACCATGTATGTAAATCATCATTATCGACTAAAAATTCAGTTAATTCGTTGTAGTAATCTAAGAAATTATCTTGTTCTTCTAATTCATAATCATTAAATTCTTTAATATAAGAGTCAACTTGTTTATAGTCTTTTAATCCATAATAATAGTCAAATAGTAGTGCTAAAAAATTCTTAGAATTTGAAAATAGCTTATTAGTAGCTTTAACTTTTTGATATGTTGTTAAATCTTCTGTAAACATTGCATCACTGAAATTATCAAACAAATATAACGTATAATTTACATCATAAATATGTGCAGAATCACCTGTTAATAATAAATTCGCTAAGTAGAGTGGAATGTAGTATTTGTTATCTTTTTCAACAATATTTATTCCATAGGGTTTTAAATCCATTGTTTTCTCAAGGCTCTTTGATTCAGTGATATAATCAATAACTACTAAACCTTCACCAAAATCCGTTTCTGCATCCACATTTAAATACTCTGAGTAGTGAAAGTCACTAAAATAAATCGTCTCATCATCACTATCAAAAACTATTCTAGCATTATATTTTTCGTTTTCCCCAATTTCATTTTCAGTTTCAACTTCTAAAGATAATGTTAAATCCTTATCTTTCTCAACACTTAATGGATGTATAGCACCTTCAAAAAATTGGATGAATTCTTCAATATTAACATAACGATTTATATCATTACTATTTGTATATGTCGTTAAAGTATTAGCATCAATTGAGTATTCATCTGATAGATCTTTAACTTCAAGCTGAACACCAGGTGTTACAGTAAGATGCCTATCTTTATCTTCAAGTTGATTACTAGTTGTTACCATAAGACATCCATCCTCTACTGATCCATTTGTGCATTCAGGAATTTTATTAAATTCATCTTTATTCTTACAAACAAATAAGTAAATAGAAAATACCATAATAACAATAAAATATACTACCTTTTTCATAAAAATCCTCCCCTAAGTCAATTGGTAGTGTAAAAGTTTTTCTTAAAACCAATACAAAACCTTATATATATTTTGTTTTTATTCTATAATAAGTATCCCCCCCTGTATTTTGGAGGTTGCTCGTTATATTTTTTTATCATATAAATACAAAAAGATAGATACACCTGATATAATTTAATCACCACAAAAAAACTATAAGGAGTATCTATCATGGTTAAAATTATATCAGTTCTTTCAGTATTTTTAAAGTATTTAAACAAACTACTTTATAAATTTATTCTTTTTCTAGATTCACACATTATTTCTACACCTAGTTCTAAGTCATCTGGCACTTATTATGAACCTTTTAGGAAGTTCACTGTTGATGGTGAACCTATTATTCAGAAGGTTGAAAAGCTAGATTATCAAGAATTGCTTAATGTGTATTTTTTAAAGTACAATAAGCATCTCAAACCAGTTACTAGACGAAGGCCATCAAAACTTGATTTCAAAGGAAATTGCCCTATTTGTGGTGCTCCTCATGATTACATCTATGAAAATAATATTAAATCAAAACAGTTACTTTGTAAGGTATGTAGTCATACATTTACCTTGAATAATGATTTTCTTGAAAAGATTATTTTAAAATGTCCTCATTGTTCAAAGAACCTTGAAAGAATTAAAGACCGTAATAGTTATATTATTTATAAATGTAGACATAAGAAATGTTCCTTTTATTTAGATAAATTAAAGAAATTAACACCAGATCAATTAAAACAATTCAAAAAGAAACCAGGTAAATTTAAACTTCATTATATCTATCGTGCTTTCGATATTAACTTTGATTCCCTAGAACGTGACTCTATGTCTAATTTAAATATGAAGGTTGATTTAGCCAATATCAGACATTCTAAGCATACTCTAGGCTTAATCTTAACGTATTACGTTAACTACGGTTTGTCGAGTAGGAAAACTGCAGCTATCATGTATGATATTCACCAAGTTAAGATTTCCCATCAAACCGTGATGAATTATGCAAATAGTGTTTCTACAATGATTCGTCCCTTACTTGAAAATTACCCATATGATTTATCATCTGACCTTTGTGGGGATGAAACATATGTTAGGGTTAAGGGGAAGAAGCATTATATCTTCTTCTTCTCAGATAAAATTAAAAAGATTATTACTTCTTATCAAGTTTTTAGTAAACGTGATACTTTTTCAGCAGTCGTTTCACTATATCAAACATTCAAAAAATACACTGAACTACCTAAGAATTTGAAAGTAGTTGTGGATGGTAATCCTATTTACAACGTTGCATGGTCATACTTTAAAAGCATGAACATAAATTTCGATTTATTTCAAGTTATAGGACTCACTAATAACACGAAAACAGACAAGGATTACCGTCCATTTAAACAAGTAACTGAGCGTTTAAATAGAACTTTCAAAGACGATTATATCCAAATGAACGGATTTGGTAATATCAAGAGCGCTAATGCTTATATGGTCTTGTTTACAACGTTTTTTAACTTTCTAAGACCACATAAATCGTTAGGTTATAATCCGCCTGTTAAGTTAGAAGAATTTGATGATTTACCTCATACGCCAAGCAAATGGCTTTCTCTAATAGATATGAGTTACTCTTATATAAACTAATTCTTAACTAAGGAGTATCTCTATTTAAGCGTATTTGAATATGCTTTTTTTTATTTACATAAAATGCATAGTACGATTAAACTGAGTATTGTAGTCCAACACACTACAAATTCAGTTCTTTTTATTTTTGATTATAGAGTTTTTATGTGTTTTCATAATTTATTTGACACTACCAGTCAATTAATTTTATTATCTCACTCTATATTTCACTTGTCAATTATTGGAAAGAAAATTAACAAGAATCAAGATTCTAAAACCAATATTTATTAGTCGTTCATCAAATTCTTTTAGTTTTTTCATGAACTTATTTCTTGTGTTAGATTATAGGATATTCTCCTCCATAGCGCTTTATAGAACACCTAAAAAGGTGTATCAAAACCATGTTTTAGATACACCTTTATATTTATTTATCTATTATTTATTTAACCTTAATTATTTAATCATTGTGTTTTCATTCAAGGGAGATGGGGCGTGTCGTATAGTATCCACATCAGTACTAATTTATTATATTAATGCTTTCATCCGATTCTCCTGCTCGTATCATTTGAAATAATTTCTTTATCTACAAAACCATTGCTATTAACTGTTATTCTACTAACTAACATTAGTATATAGATTAGTGGACCAGATGTATAATTTGTTTTTTTATTATTACTTCACTATTTGCTTAAAGATGTTAAGTGTTTTTATATCTAGTTGTTTTGCTTCATCCAAGATTTCCGCAAATTTCTCTCGTGTCTCTTGATTTTTAAATATCTTTTTATTATCTTCACTTAACTCAATGTTACAGATACCCCACATTTTATACACTAGATTATGAATTTTATTACAGTAGAAAGATGCCTCAGTTAATTCATTTTCAAATTTTATATCCTGAGAAGCAATACTCTGTAAAAATAAGCTACCATAATAACGGCTCTCTGCAAACATTAAAGTGGCAAGTGTATGGCTTAAAAACATTCTTTCTAGGATTTCATCATCTACTTTTGTAAAATAGTTCTCATTTAGTAAATGATCTTTCCAAGATTCTATCGCATTTATCCCACTATTTCTACCATAAATTGATTTTGTTTCCATTACTTTTATAGCCCATAATAAGATATCTTTGGTCACTAATGAACGATTAAAATGATTATTCTTTTCTCCAACAATTATTATACTTTTGGTCTTATCATACCAATTACTCTTTTGAAAATACCCTTCTACAGTGTAATTTAAGTCATCATTATATTTAGGATCATCCTGATAAAAACTCCAACCTATTAACTCATCACCCATATTATCGTAGCCGGTTATAATACAACAATCACTTTGACCTACTACTCCGAAGGCTAAAACTGGGACATTTCTATTAATAGATTTTATGATTTCTTGAGTATAGTATTGCTTAGATGCTTCATCCTCGTCCTTTACTAAAACTTTATAATCATATCCGATAGAATCAAATGCTTTTTTGATAATTTCTAGTGGGTTTTCTATAAACATGTAATCAACATTATCTAAGTGCCAACCATCTCTCCAAAGCATACTATATGCCATACCAGTGACACCTAAAAAATGTATGTATGCATAATTTGCGATAAATGGTATGCTTTGTGTTTGTGGTATCTTTGGAAAATCTTCACCTAAGTATCTCATAACTGAGGCTAAACAACTTGGAAATGTTATATTTTCAGGCATTTTCCCTTCTTCAACGCAAAATCCTACTTTCTCAACATTACTCAGAATTTTTTCACTTGGAAATTTATATTCCATAATTTTATCCCCTTCATTTTTTTTAGTTATCCCTTTAGTTATATTACTCTTTCTAAATTTCCCTGGATTAATATTGAATAACTTTGAAAATGCTCTTGTATAAGCCTCTTGAGATGAAAACTTATATTTTATTGCAATATCCAATATACTTAACTTAGAAAATAATAGATCATAACAAGATAATGATAATCGTCTATTTCTTATATATTCTTTTGGTGTCTGTCCAGTCACATGATTAAAAATTATATAAAATTGTGATAATTTATAGTTACTAATAGATAATAAATCCTCTATATGAATATCATCTAGTAAATTGATATCAACATAATCTGTTACTTTACTAATTAACTCCCTATTACTCATATTTTCACCCCAATCATTAGATATTAATAGTATAAAATAATTCCTCAACTAACTTTTGATTTTTTTTATGATATTTCATTATATAAAACAAAATTTATTCTATAGTAGTAAATCTGCTCACACTTATTATAAATTAGACTCTACGCAAAACTGTTTAATTTTTCTAACTTTTTCTGTTAACAATAACTTGCAGTTCTAAAAAAAATTACTACTTACCATATTAAAGTATTATTTCACTCATCTAAGTAAGTAATAAAATTATTAATTGATTCAAAAAATTTATTTATTTCATAATAAATCGAAACATCATAGTAAACTTGTTTACTTGTATCAGCTGATATAATTTTTTTATCTACAAAACCATTACTATTTAATGTAATTCTCCCAACTAAGTCACTAGTAAAAAGATTAATGTAACCAGACTGTTCAGTAATTTGTTTTTCTTTTATTATTGTGATATTTTTTAATTCTTTACCTATAATCCATTTATATAAATCTTTTATATTAAGTACTAAACATTTATGTGGAGCAAATTCAGTAATTCTAAAATTTAAACTTTTATTAATTTCAAATGAACAGTCAACACAATATTCAATTTCATCATTCTTTAACATTTGTTTTCCACATTTAACACAAAAAAAATTACCATAATCTTTTAAGTTATCATTTTTGTAATTACTATTAGTTATCTTTTCAAACTCTTGACTAATATTAATAGAAAAGTAACAGTCTCCCGTCTGACAATAATATTGATCATTTACCTTAATTCATTACTACAATAAGGACAATACATTTAACCCACTCCAAACTCATAACTATTTTAGCTGTTTTCGATACTTTTGATGTAATAAAGGATTATTTTTATATGTAAATAAAAACTCCTGTAGTTCTATTATAAACTGCAGGAGCATTTAATTCTATAATTGATCACCATATACAAGGATATTATGTCTCCTCGTCCATATGTAGATATATTTTTTAAAATGAACTGTGCAACTATTGTCAATCTAAATTGGAACATAAATACTGACATATCTTTGTATTCAATTTTAATTTTTTAAATAACTTATTATGCCCAACCCTCCAACTAAAACAAAAATAAATCCTCTTAGTGAAATTATTGTAGAACTAAATATTGACTCAATAATCTCTATGTCATTCAAATTAGAATCTAGAAGATTACCTTTATATGTTGGTGCATTTAAATATAAACACAATCCAAAAATCAGTATACAGGTTAATGTTACTAAATAACTGTAAGAAACCGATATTGATGTACTCTTATAAAGAATTACATATTATTAATTACATCAATAGGTTTTTGTTTTGAAAATCTCTTTATTGGTATATATGTTGATACTATCGCTACAGAAATACTTAAAGCTATTAATAAGATTACTTGTCGTAGTTTAAACGATGATAGGGTAAGTATAAGACAATATTTATTTCTTAAAAAGTAATTAGAGTAAACACTTATTGAGTACGTTCCAACTAAAGATAGAACGAAAATAACCATTGCTATGATTACACTTTCACAGATAAAAATTCTAAAAATATCTTTTCCTGTTGAACCTAAAGCGCGAATAATTCCAATTTCTTTTTTTCTGTTAGAAATACTAGTGGAAATAAAGTTAAAAAACAGCACTATAGAAAAAAGTGCAAGACCAATCCCTAAGTAAAAAGATATTCGAGAAAATATTTCTAACCAAGAAGAGACTTGTTTAATCACATATGTTACTTCATTGACAATATGATATCTTACTCCTACACCTGTTTCATTATTGTATTTAACTAATTCAATATCCTCATTTGGATTGTGTGTCAGTTTAGTAAATACAAAATTAAAATCCCCCTCTGAGGCTTCAATAAAATCATTGAACAATTTATCTGAAACTATTATAGGTAAATTAAATGAAGAAGAATTGTCAGTGGTACCATAAAAGCCCACAACTTTCACGTTTTCTTCAAAATTATATTGTCCATAATTATTTTCAAAATTAAATAACTCTACAGATTTTAATAAGTCAAAAAATATCTCATTTAACACCTTTTTCACAGCTTCTGACTTAAAATAATCCTTGTCAAAACCTTCGTGAAACGGGTTACCATAACCTCTTCTTATAAAATTTGCATAATCTATTGGACTTCCTGATCCATACTCATTTTCAAATTCCATTTGTATTTCTTTAAAGTGCAATTCAGTAAACTCATTAATCAATATGTTAGAAGTTTGGTATATTAATTCAGAAAATGTTTGCATATTAACAATTATTTGAGTTGTAGGTATAGATGATATTGGAATTAACACTTCATTATCAGCTAACTCTGTTTTTTCAATTTCATCTTCCCACAGAGTCACTTGATCTAAATTATCTAATTTTGAAACTGAAAAGAATTTGGCTCCAACATCTTTGCCAGATTCATCTTTATTAAATATCATTGTAAGGGCATTATCAGTTAACCCTGTATATATCGGATTTAAATTATCATTATAGTAACCATCCCTTACAAAAATGACACTATGTCGACCTGTAGTTACATATTCATTCATTTCATTTATTAAATCAATATAGTCATCTAATACGAGATTCTTTTTTAGTAATACATTATACCTATCAAAATTAAAATGAGTATTAATGACACCTGTTATCACAAATTGTTTATCTCGCAGAATCATTTGCTTACCAAGCATATCTTGATAGTTTGTGATTTCAATTTTATTTCCACTATTTTTATAGCCAAACTTTTTAAAATGTTGAAAGGTATATTCTGTTATTAGAATTTCATTATCCTCACTATTTTTCTCGGGAAATTTACCCGCTAATAATTTTAGATTATAATCTTCAATGAATGAATTATTCATTTCTACAGTCCCTGTAATTTCACCGTTAAAATATACTTTTTCTCCACCTCTAGGCTGTTCATAACAATAAGTTTGCTGATATTCATCATTATATTGATCAAAAGCTGGAATAAATTGATAATTGGGAAATTTCTCAGCTAACACATTAATATCCCTATTTGATATTTTTGAACTCATAGTATAGAATTCATCATTTTCAGTTCTTGAATAAGTCTTTTTAAGACTAACGTAATCTATACCTGAATCATAAAATGACTTTAATGTCGTATCAGCTTTAGAATATCTAGTTGTATCAATGACTCCAAATAAAATAAATGCAAATGTCGATAGCATTATAGCGAAAGTAAACCGTAACTTTTTTCTTTTAAAATTTAGAACTGCCATGAGCAAGGAAAATTTATAAGATACTTTATATTTTTTTAAATCTTTAGTGGACGAATAAAGATTTATTTTTGTATTTTCCTTGTCATATTTTTGTTTATTAAAATCACCAATTAGCCTCCCATCTGATAATTCAATAATTCGATCACCATATTCATCAGCTAACGAACGATCATGGCTAACTACAATAACTAGTTTTTCTTTTGATAACTCTTTTAACAAATTAATCAAGTTTGTTCCTGTCACTGAATCCAAAGCACCAGTTGGTTCATCTGCTAAAATAATATCTGGTGACTTAATAAGGGCTCGTGCAATTGCAACACGTTGCTTTTGTCCTGTAGATAATTCATTTGGCATTCTCTTTCCAAAGTTTACTAATCCGACTTGTTCTAGTATTGAATCAATTAAAGAATAATCTACCTTAATACCTTTTATATCAAAGGCTAAAGCAATATTTTGATAAACATTAAGTTCATTTAATAGGTTATACTCTTGAAAAATAAAGCCTATGTTTCTATTACGATATAAGTCTAGTTCGCTTTGTGTAAAATCTTTTGTTGAGATACCTTTTATTCTTATTTCACCATTATCATAATTATCTAGTCCACCTAATAGATTAAGTAATGTAGATTTACCACTTCCTGATCTTCCAACTATAAAAACTAATCCACGACTGTCAAAGTTCAAATTTAAATCATTTATTGCAATAACTTTTGTATTATTTTGAGAACCATAAATTTTTTTTAAGTTATTAATCTCTATCACATATATGCTCCTTCTCTAATAATTTTTGTTGTGTTCAAGTTAAATACTGATGATTAACTTACATTTTTAAACGAGAAAAATATCTAAATTCTGTTTACTATTAGTATTCTTTTCAAACTCTTGACTAATATTAATAGAAAAGTAACAGTCTCCAGTCTGACAATAATATTGATCATTTACCTTATTTAATTCATTACTACAATATGGACAATACATGATTTATCCACTCCAATATTATATAAGTCTAGTAAGGTGGGAATCCTCTCTCGGGCCTAGGTCCATTTTAGACATTTTCACTTCTTTTAGTGTTACAGTTATTTATATATAAACAAAAACTCCTATAGTTCTATTATAAACTACAGAAGCTCTTAATTCTATAATTATATTTACTTAATATTGGTCATTATGTACAAGAATATTATGTATCGTCACGCTCATGTTGATAAATATTTTTAAAAAAAGTATCCATGTTACAACTATTGTCAACTTAAATTGGAACATTTATGTTGACATTTCTTTACATCTAATTTTAGTCTTTTAAATAACTTATTATGCCTAACCCTCCAACCAAAACAAAAATAAATCCTCTTAGCGAAATTATTGTAGAACTAAATATTGACTCAATAATCTCTATGTCATTCAAATTAGAATCAAGAAGATTACCTTTATATGTTGGTGCATTTAAATATAAACACAACCCTAAAATCACCAGTAATAAGAAAAATCCAATATATATTTTTGAAGTAAAAATGCTTTTTAATTTTATTATTCCAATTCCTCCTATAAGTGCTAGAGATATACCTTGAATCGTTTTTGGCAATCCCATCAATGGAACAATTATTGTTTTCTCTAATGAAGAAGTACCATCAATATAATGTGGTGAAGAAATTGATAAATATACCCCGAGTAAAAAAACAATAATAAATGCTACTTCAATAATTTTTCTTGATTTTTTTTCATATTATCCCCTTCCAATTTTAATTCTAGTTCCATACAGTGAAATATAGAAAATACTTCTATCAATACTAGCATAATTATTTATATATGTAAATAATCCTTGAACCTTCTTATTTGATGCCTTCTATATAATCAACTCAAAAAGTAAAGAAATTAGAATCAACAAAGAAAACTATGTGCTAAAGGGTGAAAGGTCTCAATATTTGGACTTTTATAAGATTAAGTAAGTTACTCTTTTAGAACTGTACTCTAGGTTATAAAACAACATATTATACAACAGGAGGTGATATTCATTGTACTATTTTTTAAGAAACTTTATGAAAAATTATCATTCAACTCCATACATTATACATTATGATTATCAAATGATACCAAAACAGGTTACTTATACACAACCATTTATAAATCCTACTTACTATAAAACATATATTAGCAAGAAGTTACAAGAAGACAATGAGATTATATATAATGTTAGGAATGAGGGAATAGAAAAAAGAGTAATTAATACAACTAGTTGGGATTTTACTAAAGAAATAAAAGCACCAGCGCACGCTAAATATAAGGATTATACACGGACTTTATCCTTTAGTGTAATTTTTGTTTTATATAATACTGGAGAAATTGAAGTTCAAGAAGATCCTGAATTAAATGCTACCGATTTTGACAATCAGTATGTTCACTTAAAAATAAGTATAAATGATTGTAACATTAATGATAAATCTAAAGCAAGCTATAGAATAAATTTTCATTATAGTTACACTTTTGAGGGTTATAGCGATTTTTGGGAAACTTCTATAAAGGGCAAAGATTCGGGAGAGTCATATGTATTAATATATACAGGTCATGATGTTTTTGATCTTAATTACCCAGTGTATAGCGCCTTTAATGCATTATTATTCGCGAAATGTAAAGGCGTAAGCAAAAATCTTACTTTATATCAGGAGTAATTTTTAATATGAGAAATAATATATTAATTGATACAATTAGTTAATTCAATATAACACTTATTCTGAAATAGATGTATATATTTAAACCCCATTTGAGTACCTAACTCAATTGGGGTTTAATTCATTACTTTCATATTGTTCTAAAGATCAATCATTAATGTGTCTTTTGATTTTTCATTTGTTTTTTTAACTCCTTGTTATTTTAAAAACTCATAACTTTGATTTTTACCCTTACTTTTATCTATTACTAATTTATTAAGATAATCATATATAGGATGACTTAGTTCATAATCATATTCATCTAGTAAAGATATTTCCTCTACTTTTGTTTTATTTCCACTATAAGAAGATTCCCAATCAGGTTTATAACCATCCCAACTATAGTTAAAAATTACCCTCAATTTATATCGATTATCTTCCATATAACAATTATCTATATTTACTGTTAAATTAACTTTAAAATAATCCCATTTTTCTTCATTTTCAAGGTATTCAAATTCTGGTGTAAACTCAATATCACCATTATTATATAATTTGAAGTATATTTTTATAACAAAAACGTCAGCATCATCAAATTTATACTCTTTTCCTTTGTATTCTATTAATTCTGCAATAGTGTATTCATCATCTGAAATTTCTTTTTTTTCATACTCTATTTGAGTTTTTTTTTTAGTTTCTCTTCTAATTCTTTTATTTTTTCTTTTAACTCATCTATTTTTTTATCCTTTTCTTCTAATTTCTTTTTACACTCTTCATCTTTTCCTAGTAGTTTCATTTTTATATAAGCTCTTCTTGCTTTATCTTCTGCTAATTCTCTTAATACAGTTGCACTATCTAATATATTATCAGTAGATAAGGTTGCCGCTTTAGATGTTATAAAATTAAAATAGTCAAAAAGTTTTGGTAAGAATTTACTAAATACTGTAACAATTATTCCAAAAACATCAGCAAGTAGATTTACATATATATTTAAATCTTTTGCTTGAAGTTCAAGTTTTAATGCCTCTTGAACAAATTCATTAGTTAGCCCAACTTCTTCTTTAATTTCCTCTTTTGTTTTCCCATCTAAAACATAAGTTTTTACTTTATTATTCAGGTCATAAATTGCAGTTGTTAATGTTCTTATTTCTTTTTCTTTTTCATCCAATATATCATCAGTATCTACCTTTATATCCTTTTCCATAGACTCTATCATCTGTTTTATTACTTCTGGATTTGAGTAATAAGGATCAAAATATCTCCAATCAATTTCATATGGCATATAAAATCTAGGTTGAATAGGATAGGGAATTGAATAAATGTGATCATTATTTCTATTTAAATAAGTCACTTCTTTTACCTCCCAATATATAATATGAAATTTATTAATATTGAGTGTTATAGTAAATACTAATGATTTCATTAGAGTTACTTTATTATCTAAAACAATCATTTTATATTTCAAACATAAAAATAACCCGTCCTCCATTAATTGAAATCGGGTTCTATTCTATCTTAATCATTTTTATCTAAATCTATTTTGTGGATAAGATTACTCAATTCATCAATTAGGGCTGTTCTTTTAGGATAAGGTTTTTCAAATCATTTATTAATGGCAATGTCTTACCTATACCATAAATGGTATAATATAATTTTCTTAGAACTTCTTTTAATTCAAATTCTCCATTTATGTACAAATCAATTCATTAGGGCTCAAATTA
This sequence comes from Mycoplasmatota bacterium, assembly GCA_018394295.1. Classification (NCBI taxonomy): domain Bacteria; kingdom Bacillati; phylum Mycoplasmatota; species Mycoplasmatota bacterium. Next base: position 168,873 of record CP074573.1, on the reverse strand, counting down.
CCGTTCATATTATCTGTGTAAAGCTGTATAGATTAAAGCAGTAGCTAAATATATTTATATATATTAATATTATTTCTTTTATTAAATGATACCATTTCAAGGCTAGAATACTTATTACACAAAGTATATGTAAAATGAAAAAAGGACCAAGCAAAATGAATTGCTTAATCCTTAATTTTATTGGATATTTTCTACCCACACTACTTTACAAAGTACCTAAATTACTTGCTAACTTCTGCAGTTGAGAAGTCAATTGAACCTAATACACTTCTTGACCAACCAGTTACATATGATTTTACATAGATTGAATCATTATAGTGATATAGTGGAATTACAGGCATATCTTCCATAAAGATTTCATGTGCTTCATATAATGCTTGGAAATGAGCTGCTGCAGTTGTTGCAGTTTTTGCAGCTTCTATTTTAGCTTCGTATTGCGGATTATCGTAATCAGCATCGTTATATGCTACACCTTGTACGAAGATACCTAACATACCAGATGGATCCATAAAGTCTGTTAACCATCCACCACGAGCTAAGTCAAAATTACCATTTGTTCTATCAGTTTGGAATAACGCCCATTCTTCATTAGCCAATTGAATTTCAAAACCTAAATTAGTTTTCCAGTTTTCTTGAACTAATTCTGCAACTTTTTTATGACTTTCAGATGTGTTGTATCTGTATTCTTTAGTAGATAATACAGTTTTTAATTCTTCTACTGTCATTCCTAATTCAGTAGCTGCCTCTGAAAATAATGTTACAGCTTCTGAGTATTTACTATCATCAGTAACAATACTTGAATCATCTTTGCTAGTCTCAAAGAAATCGTTACCTTCATTATCTGAGAATCCTGGAGAGATAAATCCTGCAGCTGGAACTTGCCCTGCTCCTAATGCTTCAGTTAAAGCTTCACGATCAATTGCTAATGCTAATGATTCTCTTAATTTAGCATTACACCATAATGTGTTGTCTCTATCTCCAACATCTCTATTTCCACCTATCGTACATCCTGATAAATTAAAGTTAATGTAATATGTACCTAATAATGGGAAAATATGGAACTCATCTGATTCAGCGATTAATGCTGGAACTTCTGAAGTTGGTACTGATGGGATAAAATCTAATTCACCAGCATAGTATTTTGCAAATGCTGTAGTTTCTTTATCAATAAAAGATCCATTAATCACATCAATTTTAACTGCGTCAGCATTCCAGTAATTTTCATTTTTCACAAGTTTTAATCCTTTTCCTTTAGTATACTCAACTAATTTGAAAGGACCATTTGAAATTGCCTTTTCTGGATTTTTTGCCCAAGCACCATTACCCTCAATAGTAGCAGTTTCAGGTACTGGCATAAAATGATAGAATGACATTAAACTAACAAACCAGTTAGTTGGAGTAGTTAATTTAACTTCAAACTTTTTACCATTTTCTAAAGATTTAATACCTACAGCGGCCGCTAAGGCATCTAATTCAGAATCAACTTCAGATTTTGAATTAACGAAATCCATTACACCTACTACATTAGTATAATCCCATAACCAAGAATACTCACTAGCGTTTCTTGGGTCCATTCCTCTTAACCAAGAACGAACAAAATCATCTGCAGTAATTGATGTACCATCACTCCACTTAGCATCTTCTCTAATTGTGAATGTTACTGTTAAACCATCTGATGATGTAACCCAACTTTCTGCTATACCTGGTAAAACTTCACCCTCTTTTTCTCTAACAAGCCCTTCAAACGTATTATTAATTACGTCTCCACCATCACTAGCCCCATTTAGACCTGGATCTAATGTTTTAGGATCAGCACCAATATTCCAGTTAAATACTGCATCATCATTACTTTGTTCTTTTTCACAACCTGAAATTCCAACAAATAATGCACATGCAACTAATAATAATAATAATTTCTTCACTTTAAATTCCTCCCTTTTAATTTTCGAATTGTTACTTATATAAATCTAATTAAATAGAATTTATATCCAAATAAGTTACTCTAAACCATTAATTTCTTTAACATAATGACAAGCCACTAATCTTTTTGGTAATACTTCAGTTAACACAGGATCAACTTCTTTACATTTTGCTTTTGCATATTTACATCTAGCAGCAAATCTACATCCAGGTTTAGGGTTAATAGGACTTGGAACATCGCCCTTTAAGGTAATTCGTTTATTTACTCTATTTGCTTTAGGATCTGGAAGTGGTATTGATGATAGTAATGCCTTAGTATAAGGGTGTAGAGGATTTTCATATAATGGATCACTCTCTGCTATTTCCATCATCTTACCTAAATACATAACTCCGATTCTATCACTTATATATTTAACCATTGATAAATCGTGAGCAATGAATAAATAAGTTATTCCATAATCTTTTTGTAAGTCTTCTAACATATTAACAACTTGTGCTTGTATAGAAACATCTAAAGCAGATATAGGCTCATCGCATATTATTATTTCTGGATTTATTGCTAAAGCCCTTGCAATACCTATTCGTTGACGTTGACCGCCAGAAAACTCATGTGGATAACGTGAGGCATGTTCACGTTTTAAACCAACTTTTTCAAGCAAACTATAAATTCTTTCTTGTTTCTCTTTTCCAAATAAAAGTTTATGTGTATCAATACCTTCTCCAATAATTTCCGTAACGGTCATCCTTGGATTTAGAGAAGCGTATGGGTCTTGGAAAATCATTTGAATTTTTTTACAAGAATTTTTAGTTCTTTTATTAATGATCTTACCTTCTTTTATTTGCTTTTTAATAGCTTTTACATTCTTTTTAAAATTATCTTTTATTTTAGTATGTTCTGCTTGGTATTCATTTTCATTGATTGATTGTTTTCTTTCTATTAAGGACCCTAATTCAGTTCTTAGTTTTTTTCTTTCAAGTTTTAGTTTTTTTCTTAATCCTTCAATTCCTACAGAAATTTTTTCACCATCAAGAAAAACTTCACCTTCAGTATTTTCATACAATTTTATAATTGTTCTACCAGTAGTAGATTTCCCACAACCAGACTCACCAACTAGACCGAAAGTTTCACCTTTATTAATAGTAAAGCTAATATCATCTACTGCATGTACTGCTTTAATTGTTTTACCAAAAAAAGTTTTCTTTATCGAAAAATGTTTCTTCAGATTTTTGATTTCTAATAATGGTTTTTGTTCTATATTCATTCCACTGTCCCCCTTGCCTTCTTAAAGTCTTCTACTTGAGGAGCATCTTTGTCTAATAACCAACATGATGATGCTTGTGTATCAGAAACTTTATAAAGTGGAGCAGATTTCTCTAAACATACTTTCATAGCATGTGGACATCTTGAACTAAACGGACATCCTTTTGGTGGGTTTAATAGATCAGGTGGTGAACCTTCGATTGGTCTTAATCTTTCCCTTTGTCCTACTATGTCTTTTGGAATAGATTGATGTAATCCTCTCGTATAAGGATGTTGTGGAGAGTAGAATATCTCATCTACAGTACCTCTTTCCATTAACATCCCACCATACATAACTACGACATTTGTACATAACTCTGCAATTACTCCTAAATCATGTGTTATAAATATTATTGATGTACCGGTTTCCTTTTGTAATTTTTTTAATAATTCCAGTATTTGAGCTTGGATGGTTACATCTAATGCTGTTGTCGGTTCATCAGCAATTAATAACTTTGGTTCACATGATAATGCAAGAGCTATAAGTGCACGTTGTCTCATCCCACCGGAAAATTGATGTGGGTATTGGTTAATTCTAGTTTCAGGTTCTGGAATTCCAACTAAATTTAAATATTCAATAGCTCTCTCATAAGCTTCACGTTTATTTAATTTTCTTAGTTTTCCTGATTCAATCATCTTAATTTGTCTTTTTCTTATTATAGGATTATTAATTAATTTAGCTTCTTCTAATGCTCGTTCTTTTGTAATCCTAACATGCTTTCTAATAACTTCAATCATTTGATTTTGTATTGTAAAAACAGGGTTTAATGAAGTCATTGGATCTTGGAAAATCATTGCGATTTCTTCACCACGATAATTAGTCATATCTTTTTCTGAAACATCTAATCTGATTTTTTCTTTGATTTCTTCTACTAAATTACTATATTTCTCTATTACTATTTGTTTATCATTTATATATTTCTCTTTATTTTTATCCACTTTAAAAGACATTTTTAGGTTCTTCAATTCTTCTTTGTATTTTTGTTTTATTTGTTTAAGTTGTTTATTTAAAACTTCTTCCTGACTTGAAATTACTTTTCCATTAAAAATAATTTTTCCAGACTTAATCTTTCCTGGTTTATCAATAAGTCTCATGATTGATAAAGAAGTTACTGATTTACCAGAACCAGATTCACCAACTATACCTAATACTTGGCCTTCTTCTAAATCATAACTAACTCCTCTAACAGCTTTTACTTCACCCAAGTGAGTGAAAAATGATGTTTCTAAATCTTTTATTTCAATTATTTTTTTAGACATTCTACTCACCTAGCCTTTTCTCAATCTTGGATCTAATGCATCACGTAGACCATCACCTAAGAAGTTAAATGATAACATCATAGTTGCAATTGCTATTGATGGAATTATTAGTTGATAAGGATATTTTTGCATCAAATCAGCACCAGTGTTTGCAAGTGTACCTAAAGATGCCTTTGGAGCAGAGATACCTAAACCAATAAAACTTAAAAAGGCTTCAGTAAATACAGCAGTTGGAATCATCATTGTTAATGTTACAATGATTGGTCCTAAAGTGTTTGGTATTAAATGTTTAGTAATTATTCTGAAATTAGAAACTCCCATTGTTTTAGCAGCTAGTACATATTCTTGTTCTTTTAGACTTAAATTTTGACCTCGAACCAAACGTGCCATTCCTACCCAATAAACACTAATTAGTGCAATTATAATAGTACCTAGACCTCCATTTAAATGCAAAATTTCAATTAGAATTTTCCTTTCGAACCAACTGTCTTTTAGCACTACCATCAATAATATTACATAAAGTAGTAATGGAATTGAGTTGATAATATCTACAATTCTCATCATAATATTGTCTGCTCGTCCACCTAAGTAACCTGAAATACTACCATATAACACACCAATTAACACATTTATAATTGCAGCTATAACTGCGATTATAAGTGAAATCCCCATACCGTACATTAATCGTGATAATATATCTCTACCTAGTTCATCAGTACCAAGTAAGAATGTTTTATTCCATACGGTTTTATAAGGTGTTTTATTTTCTACTCCATCATAAATTACACTGTATTCAATTCCCTCATCTGCTTTTGAAGGATCGACTTTATACGAATAATCAATTGTTACTGATTCTATTACCTCATTTTCTTCATTAAACAATCGATAAATGTAAACTTTATTTATATTATCTTTAATAGCATCTCTGTTTTGCATTGTACCCAATAGTTCACCATCTTCACTTACAATTATTAAATGGTACATTTTTGATAGATAAACATATAAATCATCGTGAACATGGTATATTTTAATTCTAGGTGGAATATTATAAAATTTATTATTTTGTTCACTATATGTATGATTTACCATCAAAGGACCAACAGTAGAAAATAATAATATAAATATTACACCAATTAATCCAACCAATGCTAATTTATTTTTTTTCAATCGTCGCCATACATCTTGCCAATAAGTTAGACTTCGTCTAATTTGTTCTTTATCCATTTTTTCATTGTTTTCAACAAAAGAATAATCATGTTCTGTCATATTGTTGTCTCCTCCTTACTAAGAAACTTTAATTCGAGGGTCAATAATTGAATAAATTATATCAACCAAAAATACCATTATTATATAAAATATTGCATAGAAAACAGTTACTCCAATTACTAGAGTATAGTCACGACCACTAACAGATTCTGTAAAATATCTACCAATACCATTAATTACGAATATTTTCTCAACAACAAATGAACCTGTTAATAATGCAGCAATCATTGGACCAATATACGTTACAACAGGAATTAATCCATTTTTAAGGGCATGTTTGCCAATGACTTTAAAATTAGATAATCCATTTGCTCTTGCCGTTCTAATATAATCTTGTCTGACAACTTCAAGCATGCTTGATCTTGTAAGTCTTGTCACAAATGCTAACGAGTAACCAGATAAAGCAATAACAGGACCTATATAAGCAACTGGTTTATCAATTCCTCCAACAGGTATCCACTCAACATGCTGAGCTAACAATATAAATAAGGATCCAATAACAAAACTCGGTACGGTTATACCTAATGTAGCTAAAATCATTGTACCGTAATCAATTGCTGAATTTGATTTAAGAGCTGAGATTATTCCTATAGGTATACCGACAGCTATAATTACTATAACTGCTAGTACTCCTACCTTTGCAGTTTGAGGTATTCCTTCTTTAAGCAATTGATTAACTGAGTAAGCTGGATCATTAAAAGATACCCCTAAGTCACCTTTCATTAAATTTCCCATATAATGAAAATATTGTTCAATAATCGGTTTATCCAATCCATAAGCTTTTTCCAGTCTTTCTTGAGTAGCAGGTGGTAAAGGTTTTTCTCTTGTAAATGGTCCACCTGGAATCATTCGTAACATAAAGAAAACGACTGTTACTATAATAAACACTGTAAGTATAGATGATAAGACCTTTTTCAAATAGTATTTACTCATACTCACTTCTCCTCACAACTAAATTTTGTTAACTTTACTATTTATTTAACTTTTAAGAATCAATACTTAATATGAATTACTCTGTGAAGATTTAATCAAATTAATAAGTATTAAATCTGAAGACAACACGATTAAACTTTATAGGATGACACTTAATCATGTAAGTTATAATTTAGAATCATTTTTCTGAAAATGATTCGATTTTTATACCTTTCACTAATTAATTCTTCTATTTAAACCACAAATGAGCTTTTCCAACATTTTTTCCTATAAAGTATTTATCAAAATGATATTTTGGGTATAGAAAAAGGAAGATGATATTTCTTTTAGGTTTTCCACAACCTGTTTAAATGAGTCCCTGTATGGAAAGGGACACTAAACTTTTAATAAATTTCTCTTCCTGTTTTTACAAGTTTAATAGCTATTTTAGTTAATCTAGTTCTGCTTGTTTTAACTCTATTTAGTTCATCTTAATTAAGAAATATTAATGTCGAATATTGTCGAAAAAATATTTTTATCATTATACTTTAATTTAAAACTGTTGTAAAGGGGGTAAATGACTGTAAACGTTTTTCACTTTTTTTCGCAGAGATTACATATTTTTGACTTTACCCATGAAATATGTTCATTTTCAGATATACTAGATAAGAAGATAAATGAAATACCAGTAGTCTAAAAAGCATTTAAATTGTTAAAAATAAAAAACTCAATTTCCACAATTAATTCATTACATAGACAAGTGGATACAGTTAAAATTATTCATTATCAAAAAGAAAATTTATTCAGTTAGACAAATAAATGGTTGTTCTATTTGATACCTTTTTGTGAGCTAACCGTATAAATACAAAAACCACCAACTTTACCGCTCATTACAGTTAATTGGTGGTTTTATTTACCTAAATATATTATTTATGATACCTTGGACAAGTTCTACCATCTACTCAATATTTACATTATTTACCATTATTGAATTTATGACACTTTCAACATTAATCGCTTAAATTGTCAACTCTAATAAAGATTTACTATCTTGTCCTTCTTTATATCAACATTCTTCTTTAAATGGACACGTTTTACATTTTTCTACATCAAAATAATGAGTTTCTCGCAACGGAGTTCCTTCTATCTCATGTTTCTTTTTCCCATGTAATGCAACTATAACTGACATGTGACCTGCTTAACAAAGTAGAATTTATAAGCATGTAAAAAAACTAAATATAGATAAATAACCTTGCTATTATTGAATGATAGCGTTATCATTGAAGTGTAATTATTATTTCTTTTGTTTCTATAACATTTAGAAATTCATATTACTAAACAAGTTCAAGGAGGTTGATAATTGGATCTAACACTTTTTTTGATTTAAGGTTCATATAATACGTCTTAATGATCACTCATTTTGATCAATTAGATATATTTTCAAAATATTATAAATGTTATTTGGCAAATGATTGCGTTATAACGCGCGAAATAACGCAATCATTTGCCAAGTGTTACTTATTTTAAGTTGAAAATATAAGTGATTCATCAGAATTATTGATGACTATTACGTACTATATATTGATTAATTCTAAATTCTATAATTAATTAGTACGTTATAAGAAATTAATCTTAAGTACTTTTTTCAGTGTACTTTAATTATAGTAATTTATTATTATCATTTTCCATTTAAATCAATTATTCATATGCTTTTATATGCATTGAAATAATTGATTTTTATTTATTAAATTAATGAAAAACTTATTTATGAGGAGAGCTTAATATGAAAGACATATTTAATTATGAAGAATTACTTAATGAGTTTTGTAAAAAACATAATCTATCATTTAAAAACAAATCTTTATTAAAAACAGCATTTACTCATTCATCTTATTCGTATGAAAATTATATTAATGAAAGTAATGAACGATTAGAATTTTTAGGCGATTCTGTATTAGAAAATGTTGTTAGAACTTATTTATATAACAATGATGAAACTTCAACTGAAGGAGATATGACAAAATTAAAAGAAAATTATGTTGATAAAAACGCTAATTATAATTATGCTATATTACTAGAAATAAATAAATATATACTTGTTGGAAATGGTGTAAACCCTAATAATCATTCAATATTAGGGGATGCATTTGAAGCCTTAATTGGCGCTATATACTTAGATTCAGGCTTCGATTACGTATTTAATTTTTTAGTTAATAAGTTATTACCCTATGCTAGTAATAATGAATATAGTTATAAGAATGAACTTCAAGAAAAATACCCTCAAAGTCCTATAGAATATATACTTGTAAAAGAAAGTGGATTCGATCATGATAAAACATTCTATGTTGATATTTATATTAATGATGTAAAAATTGGGAGTGGTTCGGGTAAAAGAAAAAAAGATGCTGAACAAAATGCTGCGAAAGATGCATTGCAAAAAAACACACATGTTATTCAGAATCAAAAAACACTTTATGAAAAAGATAATGATAAAACTTCAAGGACAAGTATTTTTGATAAAGCAAACTTAATTGATAATTCTAAACAGGAATTAAATTTTATGATTTACGATAAAGAAATAGAATATAAGCTTATAAATGAAGAAGGTTTAGACCATAATAAAACTTTTTATGTTGATGTATATGTTGACAATAAAAAGATGGGTAGTGGTTCTGGTAAAAGAAGAATTCTAGCAGAAAGAAAAGCTGCTAGAGATGCAATTAATAATATTACTAATAAACAAAAAGTACAAAATATATCTAGAGATATGTTTGATAGCCTATTTAATACAAATGAAGAAGTAAATTATTACTATAAAAATTGGTTGCAAGAAAAGTTCCCACAAAAATATATAGAATATAGAGTCCTAAAAGAATATGGTCCAGATCATAATAAGACATTTGAAATTAATGTATATATTGACGGTGAATTAATGGGGAGTGGTTCGGGTAAAAGAAAAAAAGAAGCTGAACAAAATGTTGCTAAAGAAGCATTAGAAAATTTAAAATATTAATTTATAAAAGGAAAAAGTATTATGAATTTTTTATTCATGATACTTTTTTCTATCCATTAAAATATAAAATTTGCCACAAAGTCTCTTATTAGTAAAAACCAAAGCCTAAAAATTTGATTCCTTTATTTTAGTAATCTTCTTTGCTTCTACTCTGAATAACTTTGATAATATTCTTTTATTAAGTATAAGTAATTTCTTTATTTAAGCATTAAACAATAATGTTATTAACTGATTTTATCTTTTATTTTTATCCATAAATACTTATTTTTTAGAAAAGTTATATAAATAAGATTTATCAGTATTCTCCATCCTCTGATAGAACTACCACAATCAAATTTAATAACTTCATTCTCCGAAACATAAAAATCTATTTTATTACTTCTACACCAATCAATCTTCAAATAAATTGTATGCCTACCTGGGATGACTTCAAAATTCTTTATTTCACCAGAATTAATATCCCCTATATAACTATCATCCAATATTACTTTGTATTTTCTTAGTTTATCTACATATTCTATTTTTCTAACAATTTTTATCTTCGTCATGTTTTTATTTACATTCATCTTTTTATACTTCTCCTAAATTAATAAGTTCTTTATAATTTAAATTTATATGAATTTAGAAATATTAGTTATTTTTAAGGATTCATCTAGTTTTATATCTATTAAATAGATTTTTAAAAGACCTGTCTCGTAAATCTGATATACGTACATTAATTACTAGTACCTTTGGTAATATTAATAAATTCTTTAACTTCATTAATAGAAAATGATTCGCCAGTTTTGCTATGAATAATTAAGTGACAATTAGGACAAACGGGTATTAAATCATTTATCGGATTTACTTCATATTCTTCATTTATTTGTGAAATTGGCTTTTTATGATGTACGTGAATTTTTCCTTCAAAATCTTTTCCATAAAAAGATCCAAAATCAAATCCACATATTTGACATTTTGCGCCGTAAAATTTAATACATTCCTCTCTTGCACTTAAGTTTCTTTCATTTTTATTAACAATTATTTGCTTTTTTGCGCCTTCTTTTAAACTGCCAACCTCATTAAGATCTTCAGGAACAAATTTATAGATTTTACTTCTTATTAGAGTAAGTAAAGCTATAAGATACTTTGTATCTATTTTTTGCTTGGATTGATTAAATCCTTTAAATTCTTTAACTATTTTTTAAATTTATCAGATGTAATAGGATTAAATATTTTGATACTGTCTTTCTTTAACAAAAATGCACCTTTATATGGAGATTTTATATTATCTTCATCAATACTAATTAAGTTAGCTGAAGCTATAATTTGTCCTTTATATTGAAATAGAAAAAGTGAATTAGGTATAGCTTTTATTCTGGTTTTATAATAATACTTACCTCTAGCTCTATTCATTAAAGTTGTCATAAAGAAGTCGTGTTGTACCTCAATGGTACTCTTGTTCTTCATATCATCATCTTTTGAGCTCATCGGAATAATTCTAATTTCAGAAATCATATATTTACTACCATTCTCCCATAATCTATAAAATGAATTTAAATTCTTATATACTTTATAATCTTGGATCAACAGCATCACTTTCCATCGATAAAACACCAAATACACACTCATGTATTCGATATAATGGTTCTCCTTGAACAAAACGTTTTAATGCTTCTAATCCTAATGAGAATTCTTTAATTGCCATTGATCTCTTTTTACTCAGTCCACGCTTTTTAAGTGTATCTAGGTTTTCTTTGAAATCATATTCTGGTCCATAAATTATTCTTAAATATTCTTTACCTCTACATTTAATGGCTGGTTGGAGAGGTCCTTTCTTGCCATAATTAATAAACTCTTTTGGTTTAACGACCATTCCTTCTCCACCTTGTTTAGTAAGGTCTAACCACCAATCGATTCCTTTTTGAATACTTGCTTCGTTATTTTTTACTATAATATAATTAGTTCTTTTAATAATGGAATCTTTAGTATCAAAATACTGTTCAATTGTTTTCATATGCCAGATATGATTTTTATCAGCATGAACAAAACCTTCAGTTGCTAATATGTGAAATGGAGCTAATTTCAAGTCATCAATACTTACAACATCCCAACAATAATTTTGATAGGCTTTAATGTAGTTATTTATTTTTGTATATCGCTCTTTTGTTTTTTCTATCAATTGATTAATATCAAAAGAACTAGCTCCTCCATTTTTGTTATTCATAATATATTGATTTTGTACATCCTTGACTTGTTCTAATAATTCATTCGCCTTTTTCAAAGATACTTTCCCTGCTAATCCTATAGGAGCATATTGATCATGTATAAGATGTTGTGCCTTTATGGACCATGGCATTAATTCATTATCCAATACTACCCAGTCTGTATTGAAATCATCCCAAAAATTTGTCTTGTCTAATATACCTTTAACTTTGTTTAAGAAATCTTGTTCAAGACTGCGGTCATTGAAGAAATTTCGTCCTGTTCGCGTATAACAAATACCAATTTCTCCATTCATCGCATTAAACTTTTCTTTCGCAGTTGCTTGATTTTTACAAAGAACAATAATAGCTCTTGATCCCATATGTTTTTCTTCACATACGATTTCTTCTATCCCATTACTAAAGTAATAATTAAAGGCTTCAGTTGGATACTCAAGGTATGCATCATCTTTTGAGGTTTCAGATGGTGACATTGTTGGAGGTAAATAAACAAGCCAATTAGGATTAATAGCAAAACGACTCATTGTTTCAAAGGCTGCTATGTTGTTTTCTTCTTTTAACTTTATCTGATTTAATAAACGAGTATAAATCACCTTATTACCCAGAACATCTTTAGCATAAATTAAATTCTTATCTATTCGAATAGCTTGATCATTCTTAAAATTAACATTATCATCACAGTAAATGTCATTAGCTAAAACACTTACACATTCTAATTCAGGATATCGTAAGGCTGTTAATTCTCCACCAAAAACACAGCCGGTATCAATACAAAAGGTATTATTGGATTGATAAACCTTTTTTTGAGGGACATGTCCATAGACTACGACAGCATCTCCACGATAATCGCTGGTCCAATCATTTCTAATTGGCAGTCCCTCTTCATCCTTTTCTCCAGTAACATCACCGAATATAGAAAAACTTCGAACTCTACCCGATGTTCGTCCATGATAATGTTCTGGTAAACCAGCATGTGCTACGACTAATTTACCATCATCTAGTACATAGTGACTTACCGATTGATCAATAAATATTTGTAGCTTCTCTTTAAATTCATCTGTTTCTTTTTTTAATTGTTTTAATGTACTATCAAGGCCATGATTAATAGAAACATTTTTACCACTTAATTTCCTTAAGAGTTTTATTTCATGATTACCTGGAATGAAAAAGGCGATTTTTTCTTCAACACATGTCATGACTAATTTAAATGTTTCTACAGATTTCGGTCCTCGGTCATTTAAATCACCAAGGAAAATTAACCTTCTATTTTCCGGTGCCGTGATTTTTACACCATATTTTTTGGTATAATCAGTTTCAACTTTATAGTTTAGTCGAGTCAATAATTCAATCAGTTCGTCATAGCAACCATGTACATCTCCTATAATATCAAAAGGACCTTTTTCATCTTTTTTATTATTCCATGACTTCTTCCGCTCAATTGTCACTAATTCTAATTCTTCTAACGATTTAATAACATAGATAAACCGGAACCCCTCTTGTTTTAAATGACGAATACTTCTTCTAACCTCATCAGCATGGTGCTTTATAACATACTGACCAATCTGGCGATCTTCTCGTTCTCTATTTCTTTCTTTTAAAAGAGCTACGGGTAAATTTAAAACAATCGCTACCGGAAAACAGTCATTATTCTTAGCAATCGAAATGAGTTTTTTTCTAGCTGATTTTTGAATATTAGTAGCATCAACAACTGTTAATCGTCCTAATTTCAAACGCTTATCTACAATCGTATGTAATAAATCAAATGCTTCTTGATTAACTGATTGATTATTTTCATCATCTGATAAAATCATTCTACAATAATCAGATGAGACAACTTCACTACTATTAAAATGTGCTTTTGAGAACGTAGTCTTTCCTGAAGACGAAGCACCTATTAACACAACTAACGATAAATCAGGTACTTTTATTTGCATAGTGCGAACACCCCCATTTGTGTTGGAGCACCAATTTGATCAATGGTTTCACCAATTTCTTTAAACGTGACATCATATCTATATTCTTTGGCCATCCTTAGACACCAAGTTTCAAATTCATTTCTACTCCATTCAAATCTGTGATCAGGATGCCTTAAATTAGATTCTTTCATGCCATAATATTCGTTATACTCTTTATTTGGTGTTGTAACGATAACGAATTTTGGTCTTGCATTTTCAAATATATTCTTTTCTAACATCCATAAACGATCATAATCTATATGTTCAATCACTTCGATTAAAGTTGCTAGGTCATAACCTAGAAATCGTTCATCAATATAAGTTAATGATCCTTGAATAAGTTTCACCTTATCTCTTCTGTTAGGTGCTAATTCATCTAATTTTAATCTTTGTTTAGCTCGTTCTAATTGAGAATAGGATATATCTACACCCGTAATTTTGTTTATACGATTATTATTAATTATTTTTCCAATTAATTTACCTTCACCACAACCTAAATCGATAATTTTACTTGCATTAGTGTTTAAAATTGCTTCTACTACTGCATTCATTCTTAGTTTATTTAGTTTTAATTTTTTATTTAATTTCTCAATATCTTGTTCCTCTTCTTTTTCATCACTGTCTTCAAACAATCTTTTTACTGCCTGATTATATAAACTCTTCATTTTAATCATATATCTTGATATAATTTCTTCTTTAAAAGGATGACTCTGAATCCATGGTTCTCCATATCGTTCTAACTTATCAATTTCATTCTCACTCACAAAATAATGCTTGTCTATATCAAGTGATGGAACTAATATATAAATATGTCTTAGAACTTCTTTAATAGTGGTTTTCTTTTTAATTGTGATGTTGTAGTAATTCCCTTTACCCCAATGTGGATGATTTTCATCTAATAAAAATTCTTCAACCTCCACTTGGTACTTTAAAGGTTCTGATGCGAAAAAATCATAAATTATTTTCTTTCCACCTTTACAAGGTACCATGGTTAATGATGCTTGTATCGGTACTTCTTCATCCACTAGTTCAGGTCGCTTTTGACATATTCCTGATAATGCAGTACTAAAAACTTTAGCAATTGCGACACTTAAAAATGACGAAGATGTATAAGGTCTGTCATTTACATAATCAAAAATACTGTTTTTTGATTTACGAACTAAATTCACTGAGTTAATGTCTAACAACATTGACATAGTACACGATGTATCACTTATTTCAGGATAAAATATATAGGCTCTTCCTTTACTAATATCAACCGATTGTGGTCGATACGGGTTCTTATGTAAAAGATAACCCAAATCACTTGCGTTTTGTTTTTCATAGGTAATTGTTAATATCACGTTACTTCCCTCATTCCTAGATTATTGAATATTTTATAAATTCGATTTAGTGGATAAAAACTAATTTATTCCAGTGGTTCAATTTCATTCCCGTATTTTTCTACAAGTTTGTTATAATCATTTTTATATTTATTAACAAGATCTATTTTATCTACTGACAAACACCTAGGTTTTCTTTTTCCAATGATAGAATAACACTCTAAGACTGTTTCATTAGAATCAACAACTCCCGATATACTAAAAAATCTTACTCCCTCTAAACCCTCAGTGTCTGGTAGTTTGGATTTTAACCATGCAAATTGTTCAAATGTTAAGGAATTATCCGGAATATATAATTCCTTTAAATATATAAGTTTGACAAGACTTTTAAGAAACTCTAACACATCATAATTCTTTACTATATCAAGAGCAAGTGACTCTAAATTTTCATATTAAATATATTGGAAAGATCGTCAATCATAAGTTTAGATGTGAATGATGATAATCCATTGCATCCCATTAACCTCAATTTCTTAATGTTTGCATTTTTCAAATATGAAAAATCAATTATTTTATTACAATCAACCATTTGTAAAGTTTGCAACTTAGGGGTAAATGTCATATTCCATAATTTTGTTGCTTTTCTGTTCCAATAAAAATTTAAATATTCTATATTATTTAATTTTTCAAGTGGAGATAAATCTTTAATATCTTTACACTGAAATAATGATAAACTTACTAATGTCTTAGGAACAAACTTTATAAATTCTTCAAATCCAGTTTGGTCTAAAAACAAATTTTAATTGTTCTAGCATCTTTAAACTTTTGTAAATCTTCTAAATTTTCTGTGGTAATTGAATGTTCTACTTCTCTTTTTCCGTCAGTGGGAACAAATATTAAATCAAATTGAATCATTCTCATATCCTGTTCTGATTATATTCTATTAAATATAAATAACCTTAAAATTGAATCTTTCTGGTCTTTTCTTTCCTTTACTCTTTTACTAATTTCAGCGAATCGACCAAACTCAATAATTTAGGTTTTCTCTTGTGCTACCTGTAAATTTCTTGAATGTCATGGGGATATGGATTCAACAAAAGCAAAGAGGATTGATAAAATAGGTAAAGTTGAGTATCAATATTCTTCAAGTAGTATTCTTGATAATTTATTATCTAGAATGAAAAGACAGGCATATATACCTTTGCCTGTACGTTGTGCTAACATTGATAAAATCGGAAGTACTATCTCTAGGGCTTATAAACCCTAAAAAATTAATTATATCTCATCTTTTACGATACTTCTTCTAATTATACAAAAACATCAATCTTTCCAGTCTCGGTCTTTCGAGGCTACAACTTCAGTATTCACTTCCGGCTCGAAAGTTCCTTTGACTACACTTAAACCTCACATTACTGCTTCATCTCCAAGACTAAGTACTAGTTGTTGGTTAGACTTTACTAGATGAGATTCGCACTCATTATATGATAACAGCTTACAAATCTAGAGAAATATTCCCTAGAAATGAAACAAGAAACTCTTGGTCTCTTTGTTTTCATGACGTTCTGGAGATGGCCAGTGCCATTACATATCCACTTCATATTTTCCAAAGTGTTATATTTTAAATATTATAATAGCACTTGTAAATTTTTTTCTTTTAACTTTAAAATTTTAATTTTTCGTCCATAATATCCATATTTCACTTTAGTTTGTGGTATTTTATACTTTAATGCTTTATCACAAATTTCAAGGGCTTTATCATATTGTTGTCTATTTGTGTATATTATTATCAACTGTGTAAATGATCTAACATTATAACTATCTTGAATTATTTTTCTCATTTTATTTAAATTGCTCTCTATTAGTTGAATATCTTTTATACAATATTCAATAGTTTTTTCAACATTAAATTCAGAAATTTTTCTCATTTTATAATAATAATTAATTAAAAATAAATATGTTCTGTGTATTTCTTCTAATAATGGAATTATTCTTTTTTTATTTTCAAAGAAATTAATTACTTTTTTTCTTTCTTTTATCAAATTTAATCTTTTTAGAAGATAATCCTCTTGATTAGTTATCATATCATTTAAAAAAATAATACTATTAGACAATTTTTTTAAATCAAAGTTAATTTTAAATCCTTTATTTAGAAAATTTATTTTAAAATTTTCAATTAATTTGTTTAGAGTAATGATTAAGCCTTGAACTTCATTAACATCAAGAGTCATATTAATTTTAGTACAATTATTTTTGATAGAATTAATTGTATAGTTCGAGTGACGTATTTTTAACCGTTTACAAAAACGACACATGTTATGTTCATTCAATTTTAATATAAATTTAAATCCCCATCTATTACAATACGGGCATCTCATCAAATCCCCCTCTAACAAGATTAGGTTTATTTTCAATATTTAGTTCATTATAAAGACTAAATAATTGTTTTCCTTTTTCTTTATCTATACTATAAACATACAGTATTTTCCCTTTAAGATGTTCAGCATAATGTTTATTTTTAAACCCAACATAATTAAGGTGTGATTCAAGTCCAAATTTTCTAATATAGTATAATTCTTGCTTTATTTTATCTATGTATCTTTTTTGAATAGTGACATATCCATTATTTATTACTAACCCATTAATAATCTTTGTGCTATTCTTTCCATAGAATCTAATTTTCTTCAGGTTAAGTTTAAAGCCTTCATCTTCAATAATGTTAGATACAGTATACAATAATTTATCATTAATTTTATTTTCAGCACCAGAAAATGTTAAATCATCAGCATATCTAGAGTATTTTATACCTATGACATAAGACAAACCTTTCAATCTTAAATCTAATTTATAAGCTACTATATTTGAAATAATTGGACTAGTCGGAGCACCCTGTGGTAATCCATTATTATAAGTAACCAGTCTTGTTAAATCGTAAGACACTTCTCTTGAATAACCACATATTTTATTAAACACATAATAGACTCGTCCTTTATGGATACTGGGAAAGAAATTTTCTATATCCATAATTAATACTTTTTCACCTTCTCGATGGTAGGTTGCATTAGCTAAAATAGATTTTTGTTTCCTAAAACCAAATGCACTTTCATCAATTTTAATATTTTCTAAAATATTATTTTTAATAAAATATTGTATATCCATAAGTATTTGATCAGGTATAGTTATTTTTCTTCTTCCACCACTTTTTTTAGCCATATAATATACATGATAATATTTATTAGTATTTTTCAATAATTTAAGATAATCATTCCATTTTATACCAACTTTATTGGAAATATGGTATCCATTTAAAATGATTGGATAATCATCTTTAATATTACCTAAATTAGATAATAATTTTTGTTTTTCATTAAAACTTATGTCGCTATTTTCAATTTTTTTCCTATATAAATTTTTATTTTCCATAATAAATTTCCCTCCTAGCCAACTCCTTGCTATAAGAGTTTGTGTGTAAATATAAATATTCTTTGGCACAGCTGTGCGAAAGGTATTTATACACACTCAAATACATTAGACTTCAAGACGAGTATACTTCGCAGTCTGTGAAGTCGGATGATTACTAGAAACCTAATTACCATGCAAATGACTCATTTGCCCTCCTAGAAGGGAAACTTATTAACTAGATTGATTAGCTAAAAACACATCTGTTTTTTTCTTCCGCTCTATTCCCTCTTTTTTTAATACTACTAAAATTCGATTTGTTAAATCTTTCATATTTTTTATTAGGTATTGGTTTAAAATATTTATATAACCATCAATAAATGTAATTATCTTTTTATATTTCAAATTAGCTATAATTTCATTGATTTGATTATGATTATCATAGCCTAAAATTTTTTTAATTTCATTGAATTGAATGTTTTTTTTAACAAAAAATAGATAAATTACTTTATATTCCTCAAAAGTTATTTCTAGTTTTTTACTAATTTTTTTATAAAAATCATATAATAGCTTTTTATTATTTTTAAAAACCTCTATTCTATATCTTGTTATCATTTTTAGTCCAATTTCCCTGTCAAGAAGAGGTATCCATTTTTGACCATCTTTTATAATATCATCTCTCCAAATCATAGAAATATTGTTATTTGGTGATATTCCCATTAGAGATATCATGGCCCCCGTATTGTTGTAACCATAATATTCCTTTGAATATATTAGTCCATTACATATTTTCTTAATATAATTAATAGTTTTAATATCGTTAACTTTATGTTCAAAATTTTTTTCTACTATTACATTTTTTTTATGTATTTCAACATTATTTTGTTTATAAGATTTTAGAAATTTCTTTAAGTTAGATATTGCTAATTCCTGCCACACAAAAGCAATAATTATAAATTTACAATTTTGAAAAGATTTATTTATTAAGACATTATTTATGATAGTATTACCACTACCTACATAGTCATCTAATATAATTAAAGTTTTATTCTTAACTGTGTGTTTTATTTTAGATAAATCTAATATTTCATCATAAATTATACCTTGTTGTCTTAAATTAGATATTATATTATTTGAACTACTACTTATTTTGTTCTTATAAGCAAGTATGAAATCATAATCAAATATTTCTTCAGTCATAGTTCTAGTAAAAAATGAGTTTATTTGTGATTGTCTATACCATGTAATATTTTCTATTACATTTACTAACAATACCTTATTAAAATTATGTGATTCATTATCTAAAAAAGTTAAAAAGTATTCTTTATAAAATTCAACATCATAAGGAAAGAGAGTTTTGTCCTCCACAATATTTTCTGAGTATTTTTCTATTCTTTTTATCATAGTTGACATTTTTTATCCATCCTTTAGTTTATAATAATTATAACATATACTGACATTATTTTACATAATATTATGTTTGTAATGTTATTTAGTAAACTACTTGTAAATTTACTTAATACATTTACATTTTAATCTATATCTTGAGAATCATAATCCTTATCCTTCTATAGATCAATTATACTTTGTATATGTTCATCCTCTGTAGTAAAAACCCAAAAATCACCATTTTTTACTATACTTTTGAAGAATATAATAACATGTTGACAATCTGTAATATAAGTATCTTTTATTGCTTCAGCTATTTCATCAGAAAAATAAGATTTAAACTGTGAACCTAACTTAGTTGCATATTCCCACAAAATATCTCGCATGATAAATATAATGTTGGTACACTATCTAAATATTCTATATTATTTAGTAGATTTAATATATTATGGTCATCTTGTAAGTAAGTTGTTACAGCATTTTGATAATCATAAATTTCATGTCTATAATTTAATTTTTTCTCTTTTAATATATTAAAAACTTCTAAAGGTTCTAATCCATTAAGTTCGTCTAAAATATCTTCTTTCATTCTTTCAAAACTTGAAGATATTATTATAATCTAATTTTTCTCAGAAAACACATCTAAAGAATCAAATTCAGGTTTATATAAAGATAATGCCTTTTTCTTAGCCTTTATACTAAATACACCAAGAAGTTTAAGTGCTTCATATTTATTAGAATTTATATACATTATTTATTATTTATTCTTTTTCCTCCAAAGTATGTGGAAGTAATCCATTCAATCATCTGTTCGTGTTCTTTTTCCGTAAATAAGCTTTCTTTTTCTTTTAATAAAAATATAAATCTGCATATTTATTCCAATCATCGAAAGGATTGATTGATAAGCTCCAAAAATTATTTTTGAGTTCTTCTTATCTTTTCAAAGATAAATATATAGCCATTTTTGCTTTTATAGGTTGATCTGAAAAGATAAATCCAATAAAAATAATCTCTAATTAATTTACCTTCTAAAAATGGTACAGATTCTTTTAACCAAATAACCATTGTACTACTTAATTTGTGACCATATAAATCTACCTGGTCAATCTACTAAGAGATTGTATTGTTTATGTTCATCTAACTGCCACCCTAATACAGATTTGATACTTATACATATTTGGTTTATCCAAATAAATAATGGTATATAATTGGTTTAAATTCATTACTTAACATAAATTGCAATTGCAGTTAACTTTTATTTTGTATAATTAAAATTAAAATGACAATTACTTTATTTTAACTTTTCCTTATTACAACTTCACTACCTAAAAAATTATTTTTAATATTAGGCGTATTAGCCCTGTACATATCGTTATATGCCCGTATTGATTTACAAATTCTTGATGAATTCAAAAAAGAAAAATGTTTTTTTGACTCATTGAGCATTAAACAATTAATTAAAATAACTTCACTATTATTAAGTTTTTGTATTGGATATATAAATTTGTCCTCATTATTATATAAGGTATTTAATTGTTCTAATTTATTAGATATATAGATATAGTGAATTTTCCGAATATTTTTTCTGTAATATTCTTGAATTTCTTTCTTTATTGAATATACTTCTTTATTAATATAATCATTAAAAGGAGGACTAAAACGTCTTTGATTTAGAGTAATACTCATTTCATAATGCCTAATTTCAATACCAACTGCATTTGATTTCTTTGCAACTACTATTGCTTTTTTAGGTGATATAGGGAAAAACATAAAGGTCTCTATTTTACTTGTCTTATTCTTTAGTTCATATTCTAAAATTTCTTTAGCTTTACATAAGTAATTTTTTGATACCATTTCTGCTGCTTCTTTAAAATTTTCTACTTCATTTTCGGGGATTTGAACAGGGATCATTTCAGATACTCTACCTATATCATTAATTATAAATTCTTCATCATCATTTTCAAAAATACATAAGTGTGATTGATTAATTTCACTTGTAAAATGACGAACAGATTCAATTGGACATTTAGGACTACAAAGGAAGTCCCATTCATTATGTATAATGGTAAACATTTCCCTTTTCCAAAAATCTAATTTTGATTCACCTTCATTAATTGATAAATCTGAAAGTTCTATTTTATCTTTAATATTTTCTTTTATATAATATGACATGTTGGTTTCTGTTCTATAAATAGTTATAAGTAAATATTTTTTTATTAATTTTAACTCATCTCTATTCATCACAAAATTTTTATTAGAATTAAATATTCTCTTTATAATTGGTGCTACTTTACTTTCTAGATATTGACCCAAATCTTTTTCTAATTGTTTAATATCATCAAATTGAGTAGAATCGTATAAATTGTGTACCATATAAGCATTAGATATTTTCATTGTTTCTACTTCATTTGTAAAATTATGATATACATTTATAAATGCTTCACCAACACTGTCATTTTCTTTACTAAAGTTTCTTAAAATAAATTGTGGTATAAAATGGTGTCTAACGTATTTCATAATCCTATCCCCTTATCAAAATAAATAATTATCAAATTTCCAGTACAATAGTTTTACTTTTGGGTTTATGAATTTTTAATTTGTACTGGAAAATTAAATAAATATTTAAATTACTTCATCAATTCGAACTTTTGATGCTGATTTTTTGTTATCTTTTCTTGCATCAATTAAAATTATCGCTTCATCATTTAAATTAAGTTCCCTTAAAATATTAAGAACGTGATTTTGTTCTTGTTCAGTAAAGCATAGTATTACCTTTATTGTTTTTGCTTCTCTATTTGCCTTTTTATAAACTTCAACTTGTTTTGCTAGATTATGTTTTAGTTGCGTATTACTTGCTAACTTAAACTCTATTAATGTTTTATCATTTGATCCAATTGATGTTTTAAAATCAACTGGACCTCTTCCATTATTTACCTCTGCATTTATATCTGATTTAGAACTATACCAAGTTAATTTATACATGATTTGTAAGTCTTCTTCTTTTTTTATTGGTTGGCCATTAAAATAGAATATTCTATATCCATCCATATCTTCGATAACGGTTTTTAGATATTTTACTCTTTCTAATGCCTCATCAAAACTTGTTGGATTTATATCATAAAATGATGTTTTATTTGCTAGTAAATTAATTATTTCACTAAATTGTTCTACATAAACTTTTGTAGAATACTTTACTTTTTCATCACTATTAGATGTTGCAGAATCCTTATTATTTTCCTTTCTTTTAATATAATAATCTATTATAATTGGTAACTCTTTAATTAATTCTGCATAAACTTTTTTACGCTCATCCTGCTTCATATCGTCCTTCAAAGATTTACTTAAATAGTTATTAATTTGTGCTCTTAATGATTCATTGTCTATCGTGTTTACTATATATGTAAAGCTATTTATCATATCCATACTATTAATAAAGTTATCATCCTTTGTTAACATATCTCTGGGTGTTAAAATAACATAATCCCCATAAAAATTAGGTAGTATATAAGTATCACTTTCCCATGATTCAGTAACATAATTAAATCTTACCTTTTCAACTGTAAATTCATTTACCAACTTAGAGTCAATATATTTTCTTGTAAACTCCTGTGTATATTCCAATAAATAATCTTTTATTAAATTTGTAGTAAAATCACTTAAATTATCTTTACCAACTCCTGAATCAATTAGACAAAGTTTTTCCATATGACTTTCTTTTGTTATATTCTCATTCCCAAATGAAGAAAAAACAGAATGTAAGTTTCTATTCAATGCATTAGCAAATGACATACCTAAACCACTACCACTATTACCAACCTTTGAAAATCCAAGCCAATTTTGTTTAACTTCTTTAAAAGCAAACCAAGATTTTAATAAACCTCTATTAACTTTACCCTCAAGTGATTTATCTCTTAAAAAACCTAAGTATTTTATTATACATTGATGTAATTTCTGATATTCCTGTTTTTTACTATTGAAAAGTAGAAAAGGATCAATAAACAGTGGTAAATCTCCTATTAATGAAATATTAAAAGCACCATACTCTTCTAAATCTTTACTATTGATATTAAAAAAATCTGAAAAATAGACGTTCATACTTAAACCTCAATTCATAATATATATAGTTACATTATATCAAAAAAACACTGAAAATTCAGTGATTTTTCTACATATTAATACAATATTTTTATTATCTAGGGTTATACTCCATTGCTACACAACATTCGACATGTGAAACAAGGCAAGTTCTATGAATTATATCCTTTCATCATTTATATGAAAGTTTTATTTTAGTATAAGAATTGAAAATGAATAATCTTCTTTGCTTTCTTGATTTGTTAACGTAAACTTGACTTTATTGTTTACTGTTAGTGAAGAATTCCATTTAGATGATATAAAATATTCTCTTTAAATGTTTTCCTCTTGACAAAGTGTTTTATTTATCCAATCAATAGTAGCAGATTTATCTTTACTATTTTTCACAACTATAATAGATTTGTCAGAAAGTTCTATTCTTAAGTTTCCATTTTTTAATTTGAAAATATGATATATATCAATTAACTTAAAATCTTCATGATTAATTTTTTGACCAGTATTACATTCATCTTGATGTCTTACTTCACCTTTAATATTACATAATGTATAGTCATGATAATAAATTTGTTTATAACACCAATGTTTCATACGAACACTTCCTTACACTTTGATAAAGTACAAAAATATATGTGATACCTGTCCTCTCTCTTTAACTATTATGGTAATATTCTTACTAAATTTAATAAGATTTAGTGATTTTACAGATAATTTCTTTTAATGTGTATTTTAATCATAAAATTGACTATTTTTTTCATATACAAAAGTCCAGCACGTATAGGATAGTATCCACATCCATCTATTAGTTTAAAAATAAAGAAATAATTAACAATTTAACTCTTTAATATTAAATTATTTTAAACATTTTTTCATTATTATCCAAATATGACTTTCATCACTTCCATAATCTTTTTCGTCTCCTAATACTTTAATAGAAAACCCACATGAGATAGCCATACTATGAAATTTTTCGAAATTAAAATGACTCCAACACATAGGTTTTCCACAAAAATTATCTTTATATTTAATATCCCCAGAATCCTCACTACGTACGTTCATCAAAACAATACCATTATCTAATAATAAATTATAAATTTTTTTCAACAAATAATTATGATTAGATCTATGAATATGAAAAAAAGAATAAAATAAGAGAATTCCAGTAAATTTATTAGAAAATTTATAACTTAAAAAATCATCATATATAAATTTTGCATTGGGGATATTTTTTTTTGCCATACTGATATGTTTTTTACTAAAATCAATTCCTGTAAGATAACAGCCATTTTTAACAAGATAATCATCATATGGTAGTCCTGTTCCACAACCAAGATCTAATACTTTTTTTACTGGTGATTTTAAACTAATAATAAAACTATCAATTGACTCTTTTTCGAATTTAGTTAACTGCCTATTTTCTCTATATTTTTTCCAATAATTATTTATTTCATATGATCTTTTTATTATTCTTTTAAAATTATTGTAATATATTAGATTTTGCATTTTCTAACTCCCACCTTACTTTATGTTTATATTAGTATATTTCATACAATGCTTTTCTATAGGACAAAGATTACATTCTGGATTTTTCGGTCTACATATATCTCTACCAATAGCCCAAAACATAGATGTTAAATATCCCGGAAACTGAGGATAAATTTTTTTAGCTGCATTATATATATCTTCGATTTTATCATTTTCACATAATCCTGCTCTAAGAAAGATACGTCGTATATGGATATCATAAACTATATTTATATTTTCTTTATCTATCAAGTCTAAGTTAAAATCTCTTACTAATAATAAACAACCTAATGATGCTTTTTTGTGACTAATACCTTTAAATTCTTGTAACCTCATTATAAGTTCTTTGGCTGATGTATTTTTCCATATATTACTTGCATTACCATCATATTTATAAACTAAAATTTTGCTAGCATAAATTAAATATTTTGCTATATTCTTGGGGTATCTATGTAATGATGGCTTTTTTTTAATAATAGTTTCCATCTCTTCTTCATTAATCTCATTTGCTATTCTTTTTATATTGAAATATCCTATTCTTTCTTTTAATCTTAATGGCAATGACCATGCTAATTCTGCTTTAATTGATTGATCCGAAATGAGTCCAAATAGAAATGCATTAGGATTAGTTATCAAAAATTTTTTTACCTCATCTTCTAATAAATTACCTTTAAAAATATTATAATTATTTACAATTTCTTTTTCATATATTTGAAGGGATTTAAAAATTTCATTATACATAATTGATTACCTCTTTTTTTTCAGTATTAGTTATTGCCCATTTATCACTATTTTTATATTTTGGAACATTAGCATCAGACCAGTTTATTATTTTAATTTTTGATTTATCCTTATATTTATACCAGTATAGCAATTCCATACAAGAATAAATATCTAAATTTTCTATCTCAATATATAAATTATTCATATTTGTAAAAAATAATAAATTATCTGCTTTATTTAATAAAGTAATTCTGTCAATAATATAATTCTCTTTTGCCTTTTCACCATAGATATTTCTATATAAGTAATATGATAAAATATTATGAGGCGAAATTGGACAAATTCCATTTTTATAACAATAAAATCTTGTCCAATCAATATGTTTAAAATTATAAAAATTCGCTACAATATACGAATGAGATAATCCATTTTCAGGATTTGATAGAATTAATTTATTTTTAATAGATTCTATGTCTACTTTATTATGCTTATTGATGATCTGATTAATATCATTTTCATGTAAAATGTTAAATTTAATTTCTTTAATTAATTCAACAGAATCAAAAATAGTAATTAAATTAATATCACTTTTTTTTTCATTTTTCCAAACCATCATTTCTGCTAAAACACCTTCTGGAATATGATTATTAAGCGGGTTAAAAATCCACATTTCATCACACATTAATTCAGTTTTTATGCAATCAATCATTACAGGTATTTTATTTCCTTCATGAGTGGTAGTTGAGACATAATATCCTAAAGTTGCTTCAGGATTAATAGGAATATAACCTCTTTTCATTGTAATTTCCATCATGTCCATAAGAAATTGCATAAAATCTCCGTCGAATGATGTATAAACTAACTTCTTTTGTTCAAAATTTTCTAATTTTTTAATTAAATTATTATCTATATTTTTTTGACTTATTAACTTTATTATCTCTTCAATCATTTAAAATTTCTCCCCATAATCTTTAATAATTTTTTTAATTATCCCAACAAATTTTATTTTGCTTTCTTCATCATAATTATTTTCAAAACTATAATCAAAAATCCCTTGTTTTTCTAATTTATATAAAGCTTTTTTTTCTTCTTCTATGTATTTTATCCGAATACTATTATTTACAATATTTTTATCTCGCTGTTCTATTGCATCTATAATTTTTTCTTTGGATTTAATTTTAATATATAAGAGGATCGTATTTTGATGATATGCTTTGAAGCTATCTATAGCCGAATAATGTAATTCCCCTAATAAAATTTTTCCTGAGGTAAAATCATTTTTAAAAAATGCATAATTAGTATTATAAAGTCTATTAATTATACATAATTCTCCTTGATTCTTTTTTTTAAAAAAATCCATTTCACTTAAAAAATATTTATCGATTTTATCTTGCTCACCAGTTCTAGGACTTCTATCAGTTACAGCTATTAATTTATATATTTCATCTGTATTTTTTATAATATAATCTCTTAACGTACTTTTACCCGACCCAGATATACCAAACACTAAAATAATTAACGTTTTTTTCATATATTCCCCCAAAAATATATTATTCGATTATTATTATTTATATTTTAGAAAGCCTTTTCCTTTATTAAATCATAAAATATTCAATTCTATTTTTCTATATTTTTTTGCAAAATATTGCTAAAAATAATTGATTAATTAAATATTTTTAACATTTATTCTTAATAATGATAAATTTTATTTAACTTATAAACATAATATATTTCATTCTTATTTACTCAATAAAGGTTTTCTATTAATTCTTTTAAAATCTTATACTAATGTATCAAAATTTAAATTATATATTAACTGTTTATTATCTTTATCTACATAATGTTGATAATCTAATTTATCAATTATTATTAACTGAAAATCTTTTATGTTCTTTAAAAAAATACATAAATAAGATAAAACTCCTTTAAATGTTTTTAAATCTTCAGGTAATTCCACATTGTATGGTTTACTTAAATAATCTATAACTAAAAATGATAAGATAAATTTATCATAATAGTCTTTTGCATATTGATGTAATGATGTAAATAATAGTAAGTGTTCAATCATAAAATTAGATTCACTACCAAGGATTTCCTTATAATCATATAATTTAAATTCTAATTTTTTCTTAGACATATTAAAGAAAGCTTTTAAGTTTTTATTTTCATATCCCTTTATATATACCTTTAATTTTTCTAAATTTTCATTTAAAATTTCATTTATATCAAACAGAACACTATCTTTGTTTGGATATTTTTCTAATTTTTTTTCTAACTTTTTTAATTCTTTTTCAATTTTTTTGATATTATTTTCGTCTATATCTTGTTTTTCATTTTTACTAATAAAATCTATTATTTTAATTTTCCCTAATAACTCTATATAATCCTTATAATTATTTTCTAAAGATATTTGATTACTAATTCTCTTTATATCTTTTTGTACACTATCCAAACTTTCTTTTATCACTTTTATTCTCTCATTAACATCTATTCTTATTTCTGTTATTAATTTCTTATCTTTTTTTAATCTCATTAATTCTTCTGTAATTGCTTCTATAAAATATTCGGCTAAAAGGCTTGTTTGTTTATATTTATCAAAATATTTTATAACGTTATTTTCCTCTTCCTCTTTATCAAATAATCTCTCACTTTTATTTAGTTCATTATTATAACTTTCAAGACTCCGTAACTTTTGAATTAATTTAAATTCTTTTTCTTTAAGCCTATACATATCATTATTATATATCTTTGAAGTATATAAATTATTATTAAACTGTTCTCTTAGATCACCTAAAGATGTACATGATAATGTATTGACCCCTAACTCTGAAGCTTCTTTAAAAAGGCTGTCAATATACTTATGATATTTGTTACTTTCATTATCATCATCATTATTTATTTTATTTAATTTATCTTCTAATTTTTTTTTCTGTACAAGTAATTCTAATTTATCTAAAGTATATATTCCCAAGGCTATATCCATTGCTGCAGGGAAAGTTCCTAAATATTGTCTATTATTCAGTTTATCAAAAAATTGATCTTTACTACTTATTATTTCTTGTGATATAGTGTTAAAAAGTAAAAATGGCCTATATGATAATTTGCTATTTTTTACAGTTGCTGGGCCACCATAAGCACGATGTTTTTCTGAATCTAAATTAAATTTTTTATTTATTATTTCTTTAATATTCTTTATACTAGAATTTTTCTTATCTACATTTTTTGGAAGAAAGTTACTAAAATATACATTGTTACTAGCTTTATTAGTTTCACCGCTTTCCCTACCAATAAAATAATTTTGATCATTTAATTTAAATTCAATACCATACCAATTAACTTGTCTATCTATTTCACTTGGTATATCCTTTCCAGATGACAAAAAACAATAGTCTAATACACTAAAGAAACTACTTTTTCCAGTATTACTACTACCTTTTATTATATTTATTTTATTATTTTTAAAATTATGGGTTTTAATTGTTCCATCTTTTTTCCATAACACTATTTTTTTTATATGAAATTTCATAATATCACCCCAGTACGCAAGAATAATTCTTGTGTCTTTATTTTAAATATGTTACCAGTTAGTTTAATACAAATTTCCATTCTTTTAGTAGAAATATTATTTAAATTATATTTTGTATAAATATCCTTATTTAATATTATCTGATTACCTTTTAAATCAATTAAAGAACATTCAGATAAGAACAACAATGATTCCGCAATAGATTCATAATAATAATCTATTCTATTTTTGGTTATTTCAATATAATCAGGAAATTCAATACTATAATCTACTAGACTACTGTAAATTTTTTTCTTCTTCTCAAATTCATCTAAAAGTGTATTATTACTGTAAAAAGCTACTATAAAATAAACATTTAATACTTCGATTTTTTCAAATTTAATTAAATAAGTAAGTAAAATAATTATTGTTGTGTTAAAATTTTTATACTTACTCCTCATTTTTATATTTCTCCTCCCATTTTGGCAACCAACCTATTCTTAATTCATCAGATAATTTTAAAAAACATCCCTTACTAGTAATATCCTCTAAACTTATATTACCAATTTTTATATTTTTATTTAATGTATCTGTAAAGCACTTCTTACCTTTAGATATATCATCAGCTATTAGTCTTTTACATTCCATAAAAACACTCTTCCAATTTTGTATAACAAACTTTAAACTATCATCTATTTCTTTATCTGTTGCAAATTTATATTTCATTATTTCTATCATATTATTTATATAATTCAAATAATTTGTTGATAGTGTTATAATGTCGTCTTCATCATTTACTACACCAATATCTTGAGCTTGAACAATAAAGAACTTTTTTATAAAATCTTTAATATTATTACATTCATAAAATGATTCAACAAATTTATTAGATCTTATTCGATCAGCTAATTTACAACCAAATTTAAAATACTCTTCAAATGTAACCTCAAATTTTTTCTTTTCATTTGTATCTTTAAATTGTCTTAATTTTAATTCCCCAATTAGTTTTTTTAAAAATAATATTTGTTTTTCTTCAGGAATTAGAAATCTATAAAGATTATCATAAATTTTTTCGATTATATTAATATCTTGAATAAATTTTATATTTTTGAGAATAGAACTCATATTCTTATTTTCTATTACATCACTAATGTATTTCTCAATATCCTCATTCGAAGTATTATTTTTATAATCCTCTATTCTACGTTTTATATCGGAAAAAGTACACACGTTTTCTTGATATTTTTCAATATATTTTACTAGTTTATTTGTTATTAATGCGTTTGTAACTATAAAAAATGTTGTATTACTAAAATTAATTCCTTGTAAACTACCCCAATTATAAAGTGTTTTCCAAAAAGCTTCAGACAAATCAGATATATTACTCGAAGTTAGATATTTTAATTGATATACCTCCATTTTATTTATTCTAACAATTGATATATCATCTACTTCTTCGTATCTTATAGTCTCTCCCCGTTTACTATTCATTAATTTATATAGGAAATAAAAGAATTGATAATTAAATCCTTGCTCTTGCATAAGATTTGATATACTAGAAACTTTTTCATTACTTTCAGACATTATTTCACTCCTTTATATTTAATTTAACTTGGTGGACCCCTCTCCACCATATCCGCGTCCATTTTCCTCATTTTATTTTGATTTTGACGTATTTCTAAATTGACTATTTTTGTCAAATAAAAAAGTCCTTGATTATATCATAAATCAAAGACATGTTAATTTCAATAGTTATATCTATATTATTTGATTATTTTGTACGTAAATATCATGGTGGAGATGGCGGGAGTCGAACCCGCGTCCGAAAACACCGAACACTTGACTTTCTACAGGTTTAGACTATCTTTAAAATTTAACGAACAAACTGCCGATAGACAGGCTATTTGCTAGCGATCCTTATTCATCTTCTTCTAACATCCTAAGGAGGCGGATGTTAGCGTAGCCCACTATCAATGAGCCCCTAGACAACTACATGGGCAATAGTCGAATGGAGCCGAGCTTATTTAATTAAGCTGCGAATTGTAAATTATTTTTTCCGGTTATTTAAACCTCTACAGTTTAACGTGATGTTAAGCACGACCTGCTTATCAAGTTCAAATGCCCCCGTCGAATCCGTAACATCCCCATATTTATATATTACCCGGGATTACTCCCGGATAATAATTATAACATTTTCACATATATTGTCAATGTTATTCTGGCTTAATATGCTTTTTAATTTTTTCCATCTCTTTATTTATCACATTAGCGTTATATTTAAAATTAAGTTCTTGTATTGTTTCAAAAATATGAAACAATAAACCTAGACCCCAACCAGCTAAAACCCAACCTGGCCAAAAAGTAACATCAAAATTAAAATCAAAATCAGAACTAAAATAATAAATAAAAAGTAAAAATGCATTGACGAAAACATAAGCTGCGATATGAGAATACAATTCTCTTTTTATTTTAATTCTTTTTTTCGCTAGATTAATTAACTCTTCTTCAGAAAACTCTTTTTTTGAGAAATCAAATTTATCCATTTTATATCCTCCCTAATTTTTTAAACTTCTTTTTATTTTTTCTACTTCTTTATTTAATACTTTTGTATTATATGTAAATCTTAATTCCTGTATCGACTTTGATATATTTAATATTAACGCAACACCCCAAATTGATAATGGCCAAACAAACCAAGGCATTCCCTTATCATCAGGATCTTTTGTCAAAAAGTAGATTATAATAAGAAATAGATTTACAACGATATAAGAAAAGATTTTTGAACACATATTTCTTCTTAACTTAATCCGTCTTATCGCTATCTTTTCTAATTCCTCATCTGTATACTCTTTAGGAAACATATCTTCTCCCATTAACCATTACCCCCTATATTTATCTTTCATCGCTCTTTCTATCTGTCTATTTGAATCTTTTATCTTAAGCGCTTCTCTTTTATCATACTGCTTTTTCCCCTTAGCTAAAGCAATCTCTAACTTAGCAAATCCATCCTTTAAATACAACTTTAAAGGAATTAATGAATACCCTTGCTGTTGTTGTAATCCAAATAAACGACTAATTTCTTTTTTATGTAAAAGCAATCTTCTTGTTCTTGTTGGTTCATGATTACCTTTTGTCCCAAAATCATATTGTGTTATATGCATATTATTAATATATGCTTGATTACTATCAATATGAGCATAAGCATCCTTAATACTTGCTTTCCCTTGTCTAATCGATTTTATTTCAGTACCTTCTAACACAATACCAGCTTCATAAGTATCTTCAATAAAATAATCATGATAAGCCTTTTTATTTTGCGCAATAATCTTTCCAAATCCTTTTGGCATACTATCACACCCTTATTCCATTCTACATTTAGTTTATCACATAAAATTATAATTTAAAACAAAAAAATCCCGAAGATCTACGGGATTTTCAATTAAAATTGCTTAGTAAGAACTGCCAATACAATAAATATTATAACCGAAACCAATGTCCCACGACTTAAAAATAATTCAACACCGCGTTCTTTTTGATTCTTAAATAATTCGGTATTAGCGCCTGTTAATGCTTCGCCTAATCCACCCTTAGATTCTTGTAAAGCTACAAACGTGATTACAATCATAGCATCTATTAATAAAAACCAATCTAGAAAATTCATAGGTAGCCTCCTTAGTTTATATAATCCCTTACTATTATAAACCATATTTCTCATATTGTAAACATTTTTTAGACAGTGATAGAAAAAGCACCAAAATCGGTGCCTTTTTTATCATTAATTAATTGTCTTACTTATTTAAATTATATAATGCTTTTAACCCTAAGAATTTTGCTGTATCTTCTAACTCATCTTCAATACGTAATAATTGATTATATTTGGCAATTCTATCCGTACGAGACATAGAACCTGTTTTAATTTGACCAGCATTTGTTGCAACAGCGATATCAGCGATTGTTGTATCTTCAGTTTCACCAGAACGATGTGAAATAACTGATGTAAATCCAGCTTTTTTAGCCATTTCAATTGCTTCAAAAGTTTCTGTTAATGTACCAATTTGATTAACTTTAATTAAGATAGAGTTTGATACATTTGTTTCAATTCCTCTTGCTAAGAATTCAGTATTTGTAACGAATAAATCATCACCAACTAATTGAACTTTTTTACCTAAACGACGAGTTAACTCAGCCCAACCTTCCCAGTCAGTTTCAGCTAAACCATCTTCAATTGAAATGATTGGATATTTTTCAACTAACTCTTCGAAGAATTTAACCATATCTTCATAAGAGAAATTCATTTGATTTTGACGTTCCATGTTGTAAACATTCGCTTTAGCATCATAGAATTCACTTGCTGCACAGTCTAATGCGATATAGATATCTTCACCTGGTTTATAACCAGCTTTTTTGATTGCTTCAACAATTGTATCTAATGCTTCATAAACACCTTCAACTTGAGGTGCAAATCCACCTTCGTCACCAACAGAAGTATTATAACCTTTTTCTTTTAATACTTTTTTAAGATTGTGGAAAACTTCTGCTCCCATTCTTACAGCTTCACTAAATGATTTAGCACCAAGTGGCATAACCATGAATTCTTGGAAATCAACACCAGAATCAGCATGTTTTCCACCATTGATGATATTCATCATTGGAACTGGTAATTCTTTTGCGTTAAATCCACCTAAATATAAGTATAATGGTAATCCAACATAATCAGCTGCAGCATGTGCACAAGCAATAGATACTGCTAAAATCGCATTTGCTCCTAATTTACCTTTATTTGGAGTTCCATCTAAATCAATCATTAAATGGTCGATTGCAACTTGTTGTGTTACATCCATACCAATAACTTCAGGCGCAATTACTTCATTTACATTACGTACAGCTTGTAAAACACCTTTTCCTAAAAATCTACCTTTATCATTATCACGTAATTCTACCGCTTCATTCTCACCAGTTGATGCTCCTGATGGCACGATTCCACGACCAAACGCACCACTTTCTGTATAAACTTCAACCTCTACTGTAGGATTCCCACGAGAATCAATTACTTCGCGTGCATATACATCTGTAATATATGGCATATTTGACAACTCCTTTTAGTTTTCATTTTTTTTCACAATTTAATTATAACCTATTTTATGGAAAATTCAATGACATTTAAATATGAAAGCGATTACTTCAACTATAAATTATACTTGGCAATTTTTGTATACTTGGAAAACATCACAGGATGGTTAATTTCTCCTTTAATACAAACATTTGGAGCAATAATACATTCTTTATCTAATATAACATTTTCTAATAGACTTCCTGAACCAATGATACATTTCTCATTTATAATTGAATTATTAATGTGTGTATTCTTACCTATAATCACTGAATCAAATACAATACTATTTTCTACCAATCCTTCAGAAATTATACCGTTAGATAAGATTGAGTTGAAGGTTTTTGCACCTCTTTTATAATAAGTCGATGGAGCATCATTTATTTTGGTGATGATTGGTTTATTCTTAACAAACAAACGATTAAATATGGTTGGTTCTAATAAACGCATATGCGCTTTAAAATAATCATTCACTGACTTTAAGAGTAAGATTTCCTTATCTAAATGTATCTTTCCAATATGATACCTATTCGATAAATCAATGACCTGAATTATATTATTATATCCAAAATTTATTCCCTCTAATACAAGTTCAATTAATAACTTACGACTTAAAATAAAAATATTTAATCGCTCATCTTGATAATATAGTTCACTAATATCCACATTCATTCTCGCATGCTCTTTAACCAACTGTTTATAATCAAGAAGTGACACAACATAAGAATTTGTAATTACTACATAATCTTCATGACTCTTTAATAAATACTCTATATGGTCATGAATATGATAAAAGGATAACATCACAGATGGTTTATCACTCATCTTAGGAAAAAAAAACAAACCATCCCGCTTACGATTTAAGTCCCATATTTCACCATTACCAATATGGTCTTGTAAAGAACGAAACTTACCACTTGAAAATATCGCAACATTACGTACATTTGCCTGTTGAAAACAGGACAATGGAAAATCAATTAACCGGTAATGTCCTCCAAAAGGAATCGCTCCAACCGTTCTATAAGTAGTCAATTCCCCTAATTCTTTAAACTGAATGGTATCATCGATAATCCCTAAAAACTTTATACTCATCTTCCCACCTGCTTTAAAGTTTCTAAATACACTTTAGAAACCAAAATAATATTATCTTTTGTCCCTTTAATCACTGTATTGGCTGGTACGACAATTCCTTCTTGAACAATCGTATATTCTAATATAGCCCCTTTTTCAATTCTCGCATTCGGCATCACAACAGAATGCCTAACGACTGAATCCTCATCAATATATACCTGATAAAATAAAAGTGACTTTTGAACAGATCCATACACAATACATCCTTTGTTAACTAGTACCTCATCAATATCACTAACTTCATTAATATAATGAGGAGGAAGATGTTGACTAACTGAATAAACTGGCCATGAATTATCATATAAATTTAAATCACACTTACTATCTAACAAGTCCATATTCGCATCCCAAAAACTCTTCACTGTTCCAACATCTTTCCAATAGCCTTTAAATGGATAAGCAAAACATCTTAACCCAGAGGCCAATATCTTAGGAATAATGTCCTTTCCAAAATCATGTGTTGAGTTTATTTCTTTTAAATCATCCATTAAGAACTGTTTTAAAATTGACCAATTAAAAATATAAATTCCCATTGAAGCCAAATTACTCTTTGGTTTCTTAGGTTTCTCCTCGAACTCATTGATTAAATTATTTTCAAAGGTATTAATAATCCCAAATCGACTCGCTTCACTCATTGGAACTTCAATCACAGATATTGTTAAATCTGCCTTATTCTTCATATGATAATCTAACATCTTCGAATAATCCATTTTATAAATATGATCACCTGATAATATTAAAACATAAGAGGGTTCATAATAATCAATAAATTTACAGTTTAAAGCTACAGCACTAGCTGTCCCATTATACCATTGTACCTCTCTACCAGATGAATAGGGGGGTAATACCGTCACACCCCCATTAATCACATCTAAGTCCCATGCTTTTCCATTTCCAATATATGAATTTAATACAAGGGGTTCATACTGCGTTAATACCCCTACTGTATCTATCCCAGAATTTGTACAATTACTTAATGAAAAATCTATAATACGGTACTTTCCCCCAAAATAAACGGCAGGTTTCGCTATCTCTTTTGTCAAATCAACTAATCTTGTTCCCTTACCTCCCGCTAAAAGCATGGCAATCATTTCTTTTTTGTTCATCCAACCTTCCCCTTTATAAAACATCCTACATTATTATATATGTATCGACACACTCATTTAAGATAGTTAACATTAAAAAAACCACAACAAATTGTTGTGGTAAAATAAACTAGTTTATCATTCATCCTAAGAATTTACAAGAAAATGATATTTTTTATCGTTAACCTTTACTTTATACAGATCTAATCCTGAAATACATATATTGTTTTTTTTCTTTTTAATATCAACATGATTCAAATTCTTATTGATAATTAAATATAAATGATCTTGAGATTCTAACATTTGATATTTAAACTGATCTTTGTCTACAAAAATTCTGATTATTAATGCCAAAAACAACATAAGCAATATCATGTTAATAATATGAAAAACAAGTTTATTAGATATCTCACCATTAAAATAAAGAAAGGTACGATTAATAATTAATCCTGTTAGAATAAATAAAAACATATAAAATAAAATATTTTTTATAATTTTTCTCATATTATAACAGGTTATTAATTTGAAATCCTTATCAACTTTAATTCCCATAAAATCGTTATTATATTCTATTGTATCAATAAATAATTTCCTTTCTTCTAAATCCTTCTTATAAAGTTTAGATTTAGGCTTATTTACCAACCTTTTAAAACCAAAGGTGTAAGTACTAGCAAAAATAGTTACTAAAAAGGTTATTAAAAGTAATAAGTAGTTTTGAAAAGATAAAATTTGATTAAAAATTAATGTTATAAATACGATGATATATAATCCTATAAAATTATTATATTTCAATTCTTTAGTCAATAGATTAATTTTAAATAATGGTTTATAGATACTAATACTAATTAATAAAATATACAATAGTATCACATAATTACTTTCATTATTAAATACTAATGATAAAAATATAAGTGGTATTCTATTTACATATAAAAAGAAATAGATACCAATACTAATTAATAAAATATACAATAGTATCATATATTTACTTGTATTATTAAATACTAATGATAAAGATTTATGTAATTTTCTAATTACATTTAAAAAGAAATAGATACTAATACTAATTAATAAAATATACAATAGTATCATATAATTACCATTATTAAATACTAATGATAAATATATAAGTGATATTCTAATTCCATATAAAAAGAAATTAGCATTTAATAAATACTTATTTGGATTGTTTTTATTTTTTAAGCAATTAAAAATTAAAAAGATTTCTCCAACAAGAAAAATAATAAAAATGATAAATAAATGATTATATTCCAGATTAAATAGACTAATCAATAGAAAAAAACTGATAAAGTGAAACTGAAAATACACAAAATGTGTTTTCAGTTTATTTTGATTACCTAATAAAAACTTTGTTAACCTTAAATTTGATAATAATAATATTAATCTCATATTCTCCCCCGTTAATTTCTTAATTTTATTAATATATTTTTAACTTCAAAAAGTTCTTCATATGATATCAATTTATCTACTGTAAAATACTATGAATTATCTTTTATAATATATTCTCTAACATAATGAAATATCTCTAATCCTATCTCTACGCTTGGTGCTTCCCAGATGGATTTACTTTTATCAAAACTTCCTTTCCAACTAATACTATCAGGAATATTATATCTAAACTCTTCAGTTAATGTCATTGAAAACTCATAAGGTTCTTTAATATTAACAACTTTTATATTTTCACTATTTCTTAGTGCTTCTAAAACACCATTTTTTATAATAGGAAATGTTTCTTTAATTCCTGGTTCCCAACCTTTTGCTTTATCTTTTATTGGAATAGTAGCAACCGTATCACTTAATTCTCTTGCTTCTTTCATCGATGCTTGACAACCTACATTAGCTATATATCTTACACCTTGAAAATTAAGTACTGCAGTCCCAATTTCAGCAATATGTATGCCATTTATAGTTAACTCTTTTATTGGTGGACTTTGTATGGTATGAGGAAAATAAGCATTTTCTTCACCATACCTTGCATGTTGACCAACGGTAATAATTCCATATGGTTCCCATTCTGCTTGTCCTCGAATTCTTCTCCAGTCAAAGCACCTATCTGGTGTATCAAAGAATTTCACATTTGAGGGCAATTTCTCTATTATGATATTATGTTCTGGATCTCCAGCAAAATGTCCATCATAAATTAATATTTCATCAATACCAAATTCATTAGCTGCCTCACACACCGCTAAAACATCAGTTGTCATATATTCTCTTCCTACATTTCTCCATTCTTCAGTTCCGTGAATCATGGTTTTAGAATTTTCATCAAAAATACCTGATGCTCCTTCCATATCTGTGAAAATAATTAATTGTTTCTTCATTAAATCCCCCCCCTTTCAATCATGAAATTTTATATAGTATTTTAAACTTCTATCTTCTTTTATTATATAGGAAAGCCCCAAGTATTTCAAATATTTGGTAAAAATATATGAATATTAAAACACATAGCCTAGCTAAATTATTTATGGCTCTATAATTAATTTACTTAATCAAAGTTTTTCATCTCAACAATCGTATATTTTAACCACTCAAAGATATCCTCAAAAATTTGTCTTTCTTCATAACCTGGAGAAGCAAAATCATGAATAATAAAGACACCTTCACCTTTTCCTAATTCAAAACATGCAATGTCATCATTATCATCTCTTTTTGCAAAAGGTATTAGACTCCGATTAGGATATCTTGTCTTTAAGCCATTGTATCTATTTATTAATCTTTCATCCCACAATAAATACCACACATCAAAATCAACTAAATTAAGATTAATGATTCTATAATAAGATTGTGGATATTCAAATCCATTAGGTAAATCTTCTTTTTTAATACAAAATTTATTATTCAAATAAATCACCATCCATTCCATCCTGTTATCCAAGATCCACTTGGATATGTATTTCTATAAAGAGAATTTTGATTACCGATTTTTAAATTTACTGCATCTCCCCATGTGGTTGGAATACCTCCTTTTGTTGTAAATCTATCAACCAAATCAAGTGGTAAAGCATCATTAAAATTATGAACTCTTGCATTAACATTTATTCCTGCATATTTTGCTGATAACAACCTTGTATTATCAAGAGATGTCAGCATTCCATCAAGCATTTTAACTACATCAATAGCATCACCTACCCATCCATTTACTTTAATAGTACTTCTTATTGTTGTTTTGATAGTAAATAATCATGATTATTATCTTAATTAACTTGATATGATTTACAATTTAAAATACTTTATATACTGTCTTTATATTAATTTGATAAACTTAAAACTTTAATTTCAGTTAGTATATAATAAAATTGATTTTTTTGAAAAATAAAATAAGTTAAATTTTTTATATTTAAACTCAATTCTCTTGTGTCTGCTTGGTTTTAATAAAATATATTAGTTAAGAAACAAAACACAATAGACTCAATATCTGTTTGTTTGCTTAAATAAAAAAGAAGCCATAACATATTGTTATGACTACCTTAAGCTTAAAAATTCATTTTATATAATTCATTAAAATGTTTATCCAATTCGTTTTTAACACTATCTAGTTTATATGGTTCAGCATACAAGTCCTCGGTAGTAATTAATGAGTAATTTTTCCACCAAGTAGGAGGAATTATACTTCCGTGTAAATAATGTTTACATGAACCACACCAAATCCATATTCCACCAATTTCACTATTATTATTTTTGTGAAAATATATATGCGTATCTATTTCTTTACAATTAGGACATTGATATGGAAAAATAATATTATTTTCATTAATTATTTCTATAAGATTTTGTACTTCAATCTCGTGAATTGAATTATATGGTATAAACATTTTATTACCTCATTCCTCTAATATAATATACCAGAGCATCTTCAGCTGCATATGCTGTTGATTCTGGAACTAATCATCTCTTTGAAAACTTCTCGCATGGATTAGTTCATGTGCTAGAGTATTAGCTAATGTAACTTCATCTACTAAAGCGTTAGGACCAAATTTATTTTCTACTTGCTAGTATATCATGTTAATAATTTTATTTAAAATAAAATCTCTTGTGTCTGCTTGATTTTTAACATATTGATAACAAATTATATCAGTTAAAAATAAAACACAAGAGACTCGATCTCTGTTTGTTTACTTGAATAAAAATAGCAGCCATAACGAAATGTTATGACTACCCACCATTTAATTATATAAATATGTTTTTGTTTTATCCTCTATAATTTTCAATGCTTTAATAAAACTTTTCTTTTTGTCTTCATTCGGTAATAAGTTATTTACATTAAAATGATGACCGATAATAATGTTTTTGGCATATACATTATTTATTAAATTTTTATCGATATCTTTTATTATATCCATTATTTCAGTATCAATAATAAGTTTACTAAAATAACAATTTGTTAAAGGGAAAACATGAAATTCACAGTTTTTTTCAATATAAACTGGATACGTTTCAACACCACTAAAACCATATAGAAATAAATTACTCGAATAAAAAAAATTTTCAACTTTATTTATATATTCTTTTCTTTTATTAATTTCATTGGTGTCTATACCAATTTCAATAAAATTTGAATAATTAAATAATAAACTAATGGAATATGATTTATCTTCACAGTATGT
Source organism: Mycoplasmatota bacterium (assembly GCA_018394295.1). NCBI lineage: Bacteria > Bacillati > Mycoplasmatota > Mycoplasmatota bacterium. The sequence goes on along the minus strand of CP074573.1, from coordinate 127,141 downwards.
AACAAGGATTCTACAATCTAAACTTCTATTATAACAAATACATCTAAAATATATATCATGAACTAAGTAAACTTCAATGTTTATTATGCTAATATTTTCATAATCAAGCATTAAGAATTCCTCATTGTAGTTTATAATATCTTCATAATCACTTTCAATATTTAGATTATATAATCTTATTTTACCTTCAGTAATATTTAGACTTTCGACTATTTTTTTTATATCCGCATAAGAATATTTATTATTAATATAACCATTTATTTCATATAATAATCCTAATTCTTCCATGTTTCTCTCCTATTACTATTTAACTTAAAGTATGAAAAATTATAAGCCTATTACTTTCTGTATTTCAATATTAACAGGATATTCTTTTTCAACTGGTAAACACATATCATCAAATATGTCATTTACCTTTTGTGTCTGCTTGGTTTTAATAAAATATATCAGTTAAAAACAAAACACAAGAGACGGGAAATCTCTTGAGTTCTTCAAATGCGCAATTACATAACTAATTATTAAAATACTTGTTACCCCAATTTTCATTTACATACTCTTGTGATACTTTAACTAAATGCGGTGCTTCATCATATGTACCGCCATAGTGTTGTTGTTCCCAAAAAGTACCACATGTTAGGCATCTAAAGAGTATTCTCCATTTATATGAATTCACTTCTAATTTACTTAAATTAGTTTTGTATTCTAAAATTTCTTTTCCATTTGAAATTATATCATTATTATCACATTTACAAACCATAAGTACACCTACCTTAAATATCTTACCGTAACATCATATATTTGCACGCCACTATCTACAATCCACTCTCGTGCTCCACCACCAGTTAATCCACCATTTATAAATCCTGGGTATGTTCTATTATATGGTGAACGTATACCTTTAACGCTTTTTAATCGGAACTCTACTATTGCATTTCCATCTAACCTTAATGCTCCAGAAGGCTCCAATAATGTCAGTCTTTTAGCAGCACCTTCTATAGTGTTTATACCCGCTAAATCATCTGCAGCTGTAATGAATGCCTCAGGACCTCCTGATAGTTTGCCTGTTCCTTTTAATAAGTCATCTGCATATTCGGCTGGCATTACCCTTGCAAACTTACCACTTGCGGGTATTGCATTACTGCACCCCTCAGAATAAAGTTTAAATTATAACTAATTTTCTCATATAATCCATAGTTTTCCCTTAATTTTATTTCGATAATATAAGATATATTTAATATTTCTATATAGTTATAATTTTATATCTCTATTAAATAATCATCTTCTATTTCCCCATGTAAGTTAAAAAAAACTTTATATTCAGCGAATTCTATATCATCATATATCAATCTTATTGTTGAAGCTAAATATCTAATATCTTTATCAAAATAACAATTTATAACATAAGCAATACTGTGAATCCTTAACTCTACTTCATTAATATTTTTTGACAGAAAAAGGTCTTCATAATCATTAGGATCTTCCAGTTTATAATTTTTCATGTACTCTTCATAACATTTAAATGACCTTTTTTTAATATTATGTTTTATTATCAATTCATCAAGTTCCATGTAATTTACTCCTTAATGTAATTCTTTACCAAAGTAATCAAATATAATGTCACCATATTCATTTACATTTCTATAAAATCTATAATTAGCATATTGTTTATTAAACAATTTTAATTCATATATATATCCATTTGGAATATTACTTAATCCCTTAATCACAGCTTTTTTAAAAGCATCCAATCCATTTTGACCTATCTTTTTTAAGCTTTATTAGCATCATTATCTGTAGATATTGGACCAGAGGCAAAGAACTGTTTATCAAGTATAAAGTTCATTTCCTTGACAGATTTTGTTATATATCATAAAATACATTAGTTTATATTTTAAGATTCTTTATAGGGGCAATAGTTGTTTCTATCATGTATTATATCACGCTAAGATTTAATCTGCTATACCTTACATATATAACCTTTTTCATAATTTTATTTTGTTTTTTATGAACCTAATACCTCGCATTAAATTTATAAAGGGTTTGACTAATATTTTTCAAGAATCATACATTATTGTTTAAATACTTAAAGCTTTAATAGTACTTCTTATTGTTCTTTTGATAGAAAATAATCATGATTATTATCTACTTGATATGATTTAGAGTTTAAAAAACTTTATATACTGTCATTATATTGGTTTGATATACTTAAAACCTTAATTTCAGTTAATATATAATATTTGTTAAAAATAAAATGAAAGAGAATCAATCTCTTGGTTTGTTTAAATAAAAAGACTTCAAATCATTTTGAAGTTTAATTTCAAATTATTATTTTTTCTTTCTTAATTTTTTTATCCATTCAGGAGAATAATACTCACTTGTTTTATTATATGATTCTATATAATTCCCCTTCATACTATCTTTTAAATTATTAATTATGTTAATATGATTTTCATCTATTATTAACTGCTTTATAAATGTCAAGATAAGAATGTACATTTTTGATCATTTAATAATGTACATTTTTAATTTTCTTCGATAAAGTAATTTTTAAGTCGATAAGATTTACCTGTAATGTTAACTACATGAGCATGATGAAGAACTCGATCAAGAATGGCGTTAGCTATTATAGGGTCTTTAAAAATATCATCCCAATTAGAAAAGTTAATGTTGGTTGTAATTATCGTACTTCGTTTTTCATATCGTCTATCTATTAGCTGAAAGAACAATTTAGAATCTTCTTTGTCGATAGGTAAATAACCTAGTTCGTCAATAATCAATAATTTGTACTTGGTAAAATGCTTGAGCCTATCGTTTAAGCGATTTTCTAACTTAGCTTTCTTTAACTGGGCTATCAAATTATTACATTTTATAAAGTATGTTGATATACGCTTCTTCGCAGCGGATATACCTATTGATGTAGATAAGTGGGTTTTACCAACACCACTCGTTCCCATAAAAACGATGTTCTCGCATTGATGGATGAATCTATGACTCTCAAAATCTAATATTTGTTCTTTGTTTATATTTTCTTGGAAAGAGAAGTCAAAATCCTTCAATTCTTTGTAATGGGGGAACGCCCCTACTTTAACCATAGCTTTGATCATACTAGCCTCTTTATAATCAATTTCATATGTTGTTAACTTAATAAGCCCATCAACGAACGATAGATTATTTTTATTAATAAAGTTAATAGTATCGTCTAAATGATTTTTCATTTCTTTTAATTTTAAATATTCTAAATTTGAGATTAATTGCTCGTGTGCTGTTGTCATTATTTATAACGTTCTCCTATCTTGTTAAGATTTTCTTTTGCGAATTTTTGAATGTCTTCATCATCAAAAGATAGAGTCATTCTGGCAATCTGTATATAGTGCTCCTCTAAATAATTCAACTTTTTACTACTTAACGAGTGTATTGTCACCAAATTTGTGTTAGAATATATGTGAATTTGATTATCATATACCTGCAGTTGAAGTGTACGGTTCATATATTTAGGTGGTACCGAATATTGATTACCCTTATAACTAATCATTGATGATGAGTTTACTTTCGCTGTTATGGTTTTAATCAAGTATGGATTTCTTATCGTGTCTCGTGGAGGGGACTGTAAGAAATCTTTTTCATTTTGTAGGCCAAATAGTGGAATCATATCATAAGCTCTATGTAACCTACTGTTTTCTCTGTTGTTTATTTCTTGTACCTTTTTTACTAATTGTTCATAATTTAAATCACCACTATATGCTTTTAATTCATCTAAAATTTTCATAGGGGATTCAACCTTTGCTTTTGTATTTGGTCTGCCTGCGATACAGGGTTTAACTTCAAATCCATAATCATTAGCGAATTGTTGAAATTTATTATTTACTTTTCCTTTTGAATATTCAGTTCTTGGTACATCCATTACTGTTTTCATATTATCAGTTAGTATTTCATGAGGTACACCACCAAATGCTTGAAATGCTTCGTCTATGAAGTTAAACAGTATGTCTTGAGATTTAGTTAATGATAATCTATAAACTCTAAACCTTGAGTAACTCAATAATAAAACGAATATATTGATTGTGATGACTTCTCCTGTATCAAGCACGAAATTCATTGATTCTTTCCAATCTAGCTGTGCTTGGTGACCTTTATCTGTTTCATAACGTATAACTGAAGGTGCTTTGATAGCACTTTTTTTCTTTTGATCAAAGTACTCTTGAAATTCTGGTGTTTTACTTATATATCGCCTAAATGATGATTCAGCACATTTTAGTCCATAATTATCACTAAGATACTGCCAAAGCACTTTTTTATATTCAAAAACTTTTATTTTATCATTGAGTAAATCTTTAATTAAGTAGTAATAATCATCTACTATACTTGATCGTTTTCTATTTTTAGACTTCTCATAACCATTAATGTACTTACTTATCGTTCTTCTATCAACATTTAACTCTCTTGCTAATCGACTTTTATTTACCTTTAAGTTTGTTGTTTCCATTAAATTCTTTAATACCTTCAAATCAGTTAATTTCTGTATTTCTATATTAGTATCTATTTCATAGTTTAGTATCATTAGTTGTCCTCCCATTGATTAACTATGAAATTATACTATATTAACTGTACATTTTAAAGTGATCACTTCTGTACATATCTATCTTATCATTTATACTGCTTTTTGTTTCCTTTATACTTAAAATATAATTTACATGTTTTGCATTCTAATATATCTGTATCTTTAAATGAAGCATTCCAATATAACTCATCATTACAATAAGGACAATATATAGCATATTTACTTATTAATTTCTCAATAAATCTCATGAATATACCTCCATTTCTTAGATACCAGATAATTTTTTAATTATCTGTGTTAGCCTTGGACTTAGAAAAACTCCACCTATTCGTGATGGTGTTTTAGAACCTATTACTCTCCAACCTTTATTAACATTATCATAAACTATCACCTATCCACGCTCTGTTCCTTCTAAAAAGGTTCTATGAATGTATAATTGTTCATTCTTAAATAATGTTACTATATAACGATACTTAACTATTATATTACCATATTTAACCATCAATACAATAACATAATGTTGTAAAATACGGATAAAGAAATATTCATTACCGTTATACTTTTACTGATATTACTTTTATTATATATCAATAAACACGTAGCACTTGCTACGTGTTTTTATCTAATAACTTTTCATATAGGGTTTTATAAGTTTTAGCTGATACCCTCCAACTAAAATCTTGTTTCATCGCATTCTGTCTTAATGTTTTAAATACCTTTTTATTTTGATAAACTTCAAATGCATATTTTATCACATTTATCATGTCTCTTTCATTTAAGGATTGAAATCCAAATCCATAGCCACTCTGTGTTATTTCATTATATACCTCAACAGTATCCTTTAAGCCACCTGTTTCTCTTACAATAGGAATCGTACCATACCGCATTGCGATTAGTTGAGTTAATCCACAGGGTTCAAATAGAGATGGCATAAGTAAGAAGTCTCCACCTGCATACATAAATCTAGCCAATGTTGGGTTAAAATCAATCATGATTTTAAATTTATGAGGATATATTTTACTTAAATCTTTTAAAGTATGTTCATAATGAGGTTCTCCACAACCTAAAATAATGAATTGACAATCTAAATTCATCAAATCATGAAATCCCTTCAAAATTATATCTAATCCCTTTTGTGTTACTAGTCGAGATATCATTACTATTATGGGAACATCTTTCTTAGGTAAACTAAAAAAGGTTTGGAGAAAGGATTTGTTTATTTTCTTTGGACTCATTCTGCTTAAATCATAATTTTTTTTAATCAATTCATCTGTCTTTGGATCAAAATCATTTATATCTAAACCATTTAAAATCCCTATGACCTCTTTTTTTTCACTTAAGATTTTTTCTAATCCATCACCATAAGTCTTTGTCTTGATTTCTTCAGAATATGTTTTACTGACCGTTGTTACGCAATCAACTAAGGTAATTCCTGTTTTTAAGAAATTAACTAAGTTATGATGATTAGTTAACTCAAATACCTCATCACCTAGCATACAATAATCTAACAATGGTCTATCAAAACTACCTTGATATTGTAAATTATGAATCGTTAACACGGTTTTAATATTTTGATAATCCTTGTTATTTTTGTATTGAACTTGTAAAAACAGAGGTAATAATCCTAAATGCCAATCATTTATATGAATAATTTTAGGTATAAACTTAATATGACTAATCATTTCTAAGACAGCTTTAGAAAAAAGCGCAAAACGAGCACCGTCATCAGAATATCCATAAATCTTATCTCGATTATAATATTCATGATCAATAAAATAATACTTTATATCTTGATACTGATAGCTTTCAAGTACACAATTAATCTCATCATTATTCAAATCAATTGTAAATTCTTTTTCTCTTTTAAATTCCTCTTGATAATTTAAAGATATACTTTTATATTTTGGCATTACAACCCTTATATTACATCCCGCTAAACTTAAACTTTTTGGTAAAGACCCCGCTACATCAGCTAAACCACCAGTTTTCGCATATAATGGTTATTCTGAAACAGCAAATAGAACGTTAATGTTTATCACCTCTAATTGTATATAATCGTTATTCTATCCTTACCATTCATATCTTTAATAATCTCATACTTTGATTTTGGAAAATATTTTTTAATCAAAACTTCCATTTTTTCTTTTTGATTCCACCCATGTTCAAAAGCGATCATGCTTTTAGGTTTTAAAATATGATGAGCGTTCTTTAATATTTTCTCATAAAAAACCATTCCATCATTTCCCCCAAATAAGGCAAGATGAGGTTCATTATCTTTCACTAATGATTCCACATATTCTTCTTCAGGAATATAGGGAGGATTAGAAACTAAAATATCATATTTTTTCCCTGATTCAATTAATGGTTCTAACATATCACCACTTAAAAAGTTTACCTTTGCGTTTAAATTCTTCGCATTTTCTTTGGCAACCTTTAACGCTTCTTCGCTAATATCGGTTGCATCAACATTCATCATTTCTTCTTCTAAACTTAATGTGATCGCAATCGCTCCAGAACCAGTTCCAACGTCAACCACATCAACTAGCTCTTTATGAAAATATTCATCATAACATGAAAGAACTTTTGCGACTAATTCTTCAGTTTCAAAGCGAGGAATAAGTACCTCAGGTCCAACAATAAACTGATAACCATAAAAATGTTCAAAACCGATAATATGTTGAACAGGGATATTCTCTATTACATATAATGAAACGCCTTCTTTATACTTTGCGGCTAATGTTTCATTCACTGCTTTATCCATATTCATAATAAGTTCATAACTTTCTTTTTCTAAAAAATGCATTAACAATAACTTAATCGCACTTCCTTCTTTATTATGATCAATTGCCAATTTCTCTCCATACTTTAATAATTCTCTTACTGTCATTTTTATCCACCTCAAACACTATTAATAGTCTTAGTATAAAGCACATATTTATGAAAAGCAATTAAAGAAATATAAAAAAAGAGTATACACCCTCATTGATGAAAAAAGACACACAATATTAAAATATACCCTATAGTGTGGACACTTTGAAAAAGAAAGTGTTCCCTCTATAGGGTATTTTTGTATGTTATAATAGTTTTAGTGTGTATTAAGGAGAAGAGGATATGAGCATTAATGTATTTAATGAAACAGAAATTGAACTAATAAAAAATAATCCAAATGTTAAGCGTGTGTCAAGTAAATCTATTACTTATACCCTTGAATTCAAGATTGACTTTATGCATGAATATAGAGGCGGAAAATTACCACGTCAAATATTTATTGAACATGGTTTTGATGTTGATATTATAGGGATGAAACGAATAGAACAATGTGCAACTAGATGGAAGAGACTTTATAATGACGGAGGCGTTGTTTCACTTGATGATTCCCGTAAAGATAATCGAGGAAGATATAAGCATGAAATTCAAACCGAAGAACAAGAGATTGAGAAATTAAAGGCTAAAATTGCTTTAATAGAAATGGAAAATGATATGTTAAAAAAGCTCGACGAAAGCGAAAGGAGGAATGGGAAAGAAATAAGAAAAAGTGATAAATTTGAGATGATCAAAAAAGTCATCCATAAATCTAGAAGACCAGGAATACAAGATTATTTATGTAGTGTGGCAGAAGTATCAAGAAGTGGTTACTATAACTACCATTCAGAAAAATCAAAGAAGAATAGAATGAAAAAGGAACAAAATGATAAGAAAAGATTTAAACTCATCAAGGAAGTATTTGAGGTTGGAAAGAAAAAGTATGGTGCTAAACAAATTAAGATGCATTTAAAGGAAAACATGAATTTGAAGTCCATTAGAAGAATTATGAGTAAATATGGTCTAGTATGTAAAATACGTAGACAGGATCCTTATAAGCAGATGTTAAAAGCAGATCAAAACCATAGAGTACACAAGAATCATTTAAATAGAAACTTTGATCAGCAGTCTCCATATAAGGTGTTACTGACTGATATTACGTATATAAGGTATAATAATAGATTCGCATATTTATCTACCATATTAGATGGTAGTACGAAAGAATTAGTTGCTTATAAGGTATCAAATAATCTTAAAATTGACTTTGTATTGGATACAGTTAAAGAATTAGACAATATAAACTTACCCGAAAATGCCATTATACATTCGGACCAAGGAAGTCATTATACAAGTCCTAAATTCTCAAAAGAAGTGAGGTCAAGAAACTTACTTCAATCAATGTCTCGTAGAGGTAACTGTTGGGATAATGCACCTATAGAATCGTTCTTTGGCCATATGAAAGACTATATAGACTTTTCAGAATGTAAAACATTAAAAGATGTAGAACTAAAAATAGATGATTATATGTACTATTACAATCACCAAAGATATCAGTGGAAACTAAATAAGCTGACTCCTATTGAATTCAGGAATCAGCTTAAAGCAGCATAATATAATATATTCTTTTTTTCAATATGTCCTTGACATAGGGTACAGTTTAATATTGTGTATCTTTTTTTGTATAAATATTATTTCTTATTATTTTGCTTCATCTGTTTCAGGATATCCCCACCAATAATAATAATGATGTGGATCAAATCCTAAATCTAATGTATTTAGTTCTTCAAAAGTTGTTAAACTATGTGCTTGTATTTTTGAGTATGAAACAGTATATAAATTATTCTCAATATAAATACCTCTTAGAATTTGATATCCATATTGATAACCATTTTCTTTTTCAGTATCAAAATGCGTTATATCTGTTTTAAAAGTAAATCCATTTTCTAAATCGACTTGATAAACTTTATAAGATTGATGACGATAATAATGATATTTTCCCTCTTCATTATGATAGGATGAGAAAGTCAGTGGAAAGGCGATTAAATTTCTTGCTTTACTAAATAACATCGCTTTATGATTATAACTTAATTCTGAATAAGCATAACCACCCTCACCAAATGGTAAGATTTCATTAAATAAAGCTACTGGATTTTCAGGGTCTTCCACATCAAACATGGACATCTTAATTCCTGTAATTCTGGTCACTTCATTATCACCATACATCACGGTTGTTGTATCAAAACCAAACCCTATGATGTGATTTTCATCATATGGATGTAGATAAGTACTATATCCAGGTATTTTTAATTCTCCTAATATTTTTGGATTTCTAGGGTCTTTTACATCAATCACAAAGAATGGGTCAATTTGTCTAAAGGTCACAAGATAAATTCGTTCTCCCATAAAACGTGCTGATTGAATACGCTCATTTTTCGCTATTCCTTCTACCTTAGATAATAATTCTAAATTTTCATCATAAATGTATAGGTTATTTGATGAACCATCACCCCACCACCTATTACCACTTGTCGTTGCGATTCTAAAGGTGTTTTGATATTCATCCATTGAAAACTGATTATTAACATAACCTTTCACTTTTACACTCTTACTTTCACCGAACTGTTCATCAGTATAATTAATTTTAGTGACAATCGTTTGATTTTCTTCAACTACTTTTTCTTCTGTAGTAGTCACCACTTCTTCATCCGAAGAGATTACATCTCCTGTACTACCATTTGTATTACCTTCTTCATCTGGAGAAACTGCATCATCATCACTTGATTTACTTTCACTTGTAACTGGTTCCTCAGCGTCATCCTCTATAAAGAATGCATAATGATAGATATATTGAGCAACATACACATTTTCCTGTGATACATAAACATTATTTGCTGAACCTAAATAAGTATATTGATCAAAATGATTATTAGGATTATCTAAATTAAATTTTAGTAAAGAAACAAAACTATTTGGATAAGTCCCTTCTTGATAATGGATATCTTCGTAAGACATGTTGTGCTTAGTATCATTGATACTTACTTCAGGTAATTTTAATGAATCAGTATCTTTAGGATTATAATAGATATACTGATTAGATATCACTAATAATTCACCATTTACTTTACGTGTTGTTGTTATATAACCATCAACATCAATAATATCTTTAGGTGTTTCATAATTTGTTTTATCATAAATGATGATTCTAGAAGTTGGCTCATAATAGTAACGGTAGTTTTCATCCCGATTATAATCTATTCCGATTACAATAAGGTAATCATTATCAACATATAATGAATTTGGATAAAAACCATCTTCATAAGTTATTGTATGAGTAAGATTCATTTCACTTACTGGATAAGCTTTAGATATTAGAACTTTATTACGGACTGGTAAATAGATATAAGTCCCATCTGTTTTAACAATATCGGCCTCATCAACCCCTGTGACTTGTGTATTCGTTTTAGAATAATCACGGTCTTGATTACTACTATTTTCATCACTACTTTTTTCAGTACCTTCTGCAGCATCTCCATATATCGCGATATTACTATCATGTTTTTGATATTTTTCTAATAAACGAATCAAGTCTTCTTTTGAAGAAATATTTACTTCTGTTTCTGTCTTTTTATTTAATTGTCCCTCACAACTAAATAAAAACAAGAAAGAAAACATAATCATAAAACTCAATACTATTTTTTTCATACTACCTCCTTAAGGATTTATTTGACAATCATCATTCGACTCCAATTCAGATTCTGATGACTGATCGAAATCATATTCATTTTTTGCTGGACATTGTGTAAGTGATCTAGGATTTGTTGTGGGTGTAATCTTTTTAGGATTATTTTGACTTAGATAGGAATTAATACTTATCGTAAATATAATCACTAATAGTGAAAAAACGGTTGCTGTCTTCATAAAATTTCTTTTTATAAAAATGAAAATATTATTTTCGTTTAAAATTCCATTTTCACTCTTTTGAATTGCTTTTAAGGTTCTCTTTTTTAATTGATTACTTACTTGTATATGTTCTAAATTTTCATCAATAATTTGTTTTAATTCATCTAATTCATTCATCTTTTCACCTCACAAAACTTGTTTTAATAATGATCTTGCCCGAGACAATAAACTACCAACAGTCCCTGTTGTCGTCTCTAAAATAGAAGCAATCTCAGCAACACTAAATCCATTATAATAATATAATAAAATGACTTCTTTATATTTATCAGGTAAGGTTAATACCCCTTGATATATTTCTTTTTTATTTATCGCTTCTTCAACATAATCTATTCCTTCATTTCTAGTAAATATGTCATCTGTATCATAAAAAGATACTTTTTTAATCCAATTGTTTTTTAACATGTCTTTGCAGACATTCACTGTAATTCTAATAATCCAAGTCTTTTCACTACTTTCATGTCGAAAACTATCCCACTTATGATAGATTTTGATAAATACTTCTTGAAAGGCATCTTCTGCTAACTGTTTATCTTTTAAATACATATAGGACAGGCGTAATACATCATTTCCATAATCTTGAATTAATCGTTCAATATCTTTTTCAATTTGTGACTGTTCCCTCAAGATGCCACTCCTCTCATCAATTAGACGAATCTAATTTACTATTTATTGCACTATATCCTTATTATATACAAAAAAATTATTAATGAAAAGTCATAGTTAAAAAAGTTACTTTAATAGTAACTTTTATAAATGTACTTCATTAATTAATCGCAACTTATTTAAGGAATTTTCTTTAATCAACTTATCAGAAACTGTATATATCTTATTATTAATAATTAAACCACGTTTAATATCATCATCTACATTATTAAACATCGCTTTTTCATAATGACTGATTTTACCGAGTTTTTTTAACCCTTTCGTATCCACATGATAAATAGAGTAAAACTGTTTATAATAGGCAACTTCCTTTCCTTTTTCATTAATCCAATAGACAATCGGAAATCCTAGAATATTTTTATCTCTATCTAATAATAATGACTGACAATCATATAACACATCGGTATAGGCACTGTTGTAATCTTTATACATGATCGTATCTTTGGAAATAATGGTTACCTTATGTGGGTCTTCTACATCATATAAAGAAACTTTTAAACCAATCGATTGTTTATTATTATTTAACACTAAACCAAAAGCAAGAATATGATTCTCATCATATGGTACAAAATTTGTATTATACCCTTCAAACTTTAATTCATTAATAATTTTTGGCTTTTTCTCATTTTTTAAATCAATCACATAAAACGGATCTAATATATTAAATGTCTCTATATAGGCTTTATCTTTAATAAAAACTGCTGCTTGAATTTCATTTCCTTCTGAAAAGTTTTCTAACCGACCAACAATCTTCATATCATCATTTAAAATATACACATGATTACTCTCTTTTGTATTCTTTTCATCATGTGTTGAGGTTGCCACCCGTAAATTACCTTTATATTCATTTAATGAATATTGATCTAAGACATATCCAGAAACTTCTTGTAACCCTGATATATTTAAATTTTGATTATTAATTTTTATTAAAATTGTTTTATTGGAATTACCTGTGTCTTTCGCATACCGTTCTTCAGCAATATAGATATGCGCTGGAGAAAAATACAATACTTGCCCTAATCCTAAATAACTCATTATCTTTGGATCATCTTTTTTATTTATATTGGTTTTCATTATATTCACATAATTATTTGGATAGGTATTTTTAACATAATAAATACTTGAATAAGGTACGTATTTTGTTACTCCATTATACCGATAGATAGGTCGTTCCTTTGTTTTCATTTTATGATCAAGTATTTTAGACGATACAATAAATAATTCATCATTTATTAAGCGACTAGTTATATAAGTCGCATCCATCTGAAAATTTTTAAATTCACTATAATCCCCCTTATTATAAATATAACCTCGTGTTTTCTTTCCTGCCTCCCCAATAACGATTAACTTCTCATTAGTAACATATAAAAACATCGGTCTAAAAGGTTGACCTATATAAGTAATTTCATGAATCACATCTAAATCTTTAACTTGCGTTATCACTACTTTACTACCCGAAATACTGTAAATATTCTCATCATCTGTAATGACTTGATTAGGTTCTCTTAAATTCTCATCTAATACTTTGTATGGATTTAATGTCCGTGTTAATTGAACATCATTTTCTAATACCTGATTACTATAATTTTTCCATATCTCACTGATTTGTTCTGGGGTTTCCATTTTTACATAGGTCACATTTGTTTTTTTTATGTTTGTGAGTAAGTAAACTGAAGAAACACCAATAAGCGCTAATAAAAATAAGGTAATAAAATTTATTTTAATTTTATTTTTTAATATTAAAATATATAAAACACCTATTATAATTAAAACTACTATTCCATGCATAAAAAAATCCACCTCATTATATTATGAGTGGATTTTTAGGATACAATACTTATTGTTGATTTGGATCTTCTGATAATTGACGCTTTTGATCCTCAGTTATCAACGCCTCAACAATAGGACCAACTTTTCCTTCCATTACACGATCTAATTGTTGAATCGTAAATCCAATACGATGGTCTGTTACACGATTTTGTGGATAATTATACGTTCTTATTTTTTCACTACGGTCTCCTGAACCAATCTTAGAGCGACGTTCTTCGCCTTCTTTTTCATTCTTTTCGCGCATAATTAAATCATAAAGACGTGCACGTAATACCTTTAAGGCATTAGCTTTATTTTCATGTTGTGATTTTGCATCTTGACATGAAACAACTAAACCAGTTGGCGTATGCGTCACACGAATGGCTGACTTGGTTGTATTAACAGATTGGCCACCAGGACCTGATGAACAGAACGTATCAATTCTAACATCCTCTAAATTTAATTCAACTTCAACTTCTTCTGCTTCTGGCATTACTAAAACAACCGCTGTTGAAGTATGAACACGCCCTTGTGTTTCCGTTTGTGGAACACGTTGGACACGATGAGCACCTGATTCATATTTCAAATAGGAATAAACAGATTCTCCTGAAACCATGAACTCAATTTGTGAGAACCCACCAGCATCACTTTCTTCAACGTTTAATATTTCAATTTTCCAATTATGGGTTTCTGCATATTTACAATACATGCGATATAAATCACCTGCGAAAATATTAGCTTCATCTCCACCTGCTGCACCACGAATCTCAACAATTACGTTTTTCTCATCATTCGGGTCTTTTGGAATTAATAATATTTTTAGTTCTTCTTCTAATTCTGGTAATTTAGGTTTTAACTCTTCTAATTCCATTTCTGCCATCTCGACAATTTCTGGTTCATCATCATCTAACATTTGTTTCAAATCTTTTACTTGATCTTCAATTGATTGATATTCTTTATATTTTTGTACAACTTTATCTAATGAACTTAATTCCTTTGATAATTCTTTTAATTTTTTAATATCAGTTGCTATTTGTGGGTCCGCTAATAAATGATTTACTTTATTATAACGCTCAACTATTGCGTCTAATCTTTCAAACATACAAATTCCTCCTTGGGATTCATTCCGACACTATATTATACTACATTTTTAATTAAATTAAAAGAAAGAACATGACTGTTCTATCTTTTATCTTTAAAATACATGAACAACTAGTTCAGGTCGATACTTTTTATTATTTAGAGCAGCAATTAAACCAAATAAACATAGAATGGAAAAATAGATCAACCCTAAATACATAAATCTAAATATATCTACTTTAAATAACAGAAGCAATTGGTCAATGACTGTACCAACAACATGTATAATAACCGCTGTAAGCAATACATTAAAATAAACTTTACAATGCATTTTTGTAAATTTAGAACCAAATAACCAAAATAATAATGGCACAACTAAAGGAAAAAATCCTAAAGGATAAAAATAATCAATATACCCAACACATCCTAAAAGACCTAAAAACCAGACAATGATAGACAACGTGTTATTTCTTCCACGTGTAGCCATAACACCTCTCCTTTATTATTTTATAAATCGAATGGTAAAATGAGGTTTATATACATTCATTTCAGATGCTTTTAATAAACCAACAATTGGAATCGCCACATAATAACAGAAGACTACAGGATAAAGTAAAAATCCAATAAGTATAAAAGTAAAGACAGTCGAAATCATACCATATATCAGTAGAGATATTCCATAATTTAATGATTCTTTTGCGGTATCTCTTAAGAAATCATTTTTGTTTTCATAATAAAGATAAGCAATAATACCTGCGATTAGAGGAATTACAAAATTGGCAGCCCAAATCAGAATAGCAATTAATTTATCATCACTATTACTATTATTATCTAGTTTATCATCATCAACTGGAATGTAAGATTTGGTTTTTTCATCATATTCATATTTTTGTGACATATAATCAACCCCTTATTTTTTTATACCTTTATTTTATCACTTGAATAAGCTTTTGACAAATCAATATTTTTAAATAAGGTACTATTTCTAATATATAGTTTAAACCAAATATAAATGACTACTCCTTTTAAAATAGAGGAAATTGATATTGCTATCCATATGCCATTTAATCCATAGAACCTAATAAAGAAATAAGCTAAAGGAATTCTTAAAGCATTAAATAACAAGCTAACAATAGACTGTGGAATGGTTTTTCCTAAACCATTAAAGGCACCACCAATTAAAGCTTCAATTATCATAAATAACTGTGAAAATGCTAGAATATGTAAATAATCAATTCCTCTAATAATCGCTTCACTATCATCTGTAAATATTCTAAAAATACCTTCAGCTAGAAAAAACATAATAACAGAAATAATAACACCATAAATCGTCATCGATAAAAGTGAATATCTGATTCCTTTTAATACCCGTTTTGGTTGATTAGCACCATAATTTTGTCCTACAAAAGCACCAAGTGCTGTTTGAAAACCACCAGCGACAAGCCACGATAATGATTCAATTTGAGAGCCAATCTTTTGAACCGCATTGGCTGATTTATTATATGGGCTTACCATACCAGCAATATACATAGAAATAAAAGTAAATAAAGCACTTTGTATGGCAACAGGAAAACCTAACCGTAAAATAGCTAGTGCTTTTTCTTTATCAATTCCTTTAAAAAAATGGGCTTTACTTAATAAAGTATTCTTCTTATAAAAATAAATGACAAAAATTAATGAGACAGTAAATTGAGAAATGACCGTAGCAATAGCTGCTCCCGTAATGTCTAAATGAAAAACTTTGATCAAAATTGGATCAAGTATCATATTTAAAACTAATCCTGTTGCACTTATAATGAATGGAATTTTTGTATTTCCAGTTCCATTAAGGGTAGCACTAAATACAGGATTTACTAAATAAAACACTAATCCAAAAGAAATTATCTTAAGATATAATACTGCATTATTAAATACATCTATTTCTTCAATATTAAATAAACCCATCCAGAAAGGGGCAAAAGAAAAAATGATAATTGCATATATAAGCGCTAATATTACTTCAAGTTGTACACCAGTTCTCGCATAAATTCGGGCACTATTTTCATCTTGACGACCAACTGATTGAGAAACATAAACTTCTGTTCCAATTTTAACGAGTAAAACAATAGCGATACCTAACCAAGTGAAAAACCCTCCAAAACCAGCACTAGCAATATAACCCGTATTAATATCTTTAATTGTTGTAGCTCTACCTAACCAAAGCAAATCTGTTAAGTTATAAGCCATTTGCATCAATGATGTTAACATGACTGGTAATGAAACTTTTAATAATTGAGGTAATATATCTCCACGGGTGAGATTATATTTATTATTTGTCATACTATAAGTTCTCCTTCACAAAACTTAATCTATTATACCCAATTTCAGCTAATTCAACAATGGATTTGCATCATTTTATTCTTAATTATTATACCAAATATTATCGATTACAAACCAGACATAAATATCAAACAAAAAAGGTTTAATAATTATTCATGGATATCCTATTCATTAATAATCTAGAAAAAATACGAAAAGAAAGAAGTCACAAAAATATGACTTCTGTTTATCTTTTATAATAAAAATTATATAGATTTAATTAATTAACGTTCTTTTCAATTTAAGTGTTGATGATTATGCAAAGATCCCATATCGATATTCATAATAAGCATCTTTTAAAGATATTGGATAATCAAAATTTAACGTATCCTTATTAGATAAATGATGATTGTATTTTAATAAGTTATACATTATATTTGCATGATCTTTTCGATTAGTTCTATAATGTAATTGTTTTTTATATAGGTAAAATGATAAGTAATCTTGTAAATGTCTTATAGATACACCATGACTATTTTTTATAATCTTAGTAATCCCGGTAGCCAATTGATTAATATCACCTAAACTATTACCTAGATTAGTAGTATAACGTTTTTTATTAGCTATCACAGGAACTTTATCATTCTTAACACCTAAATTATTCGCAAATTGTTGAATACATGGTTTACTGTCAGAAATAATTAAAGTTGTATCCATAAATTTATCGGTATATTTAGTGTATTTTTCCATTGATTCCGATCCAACTCCAGCTATCTCAAGCAACATATTATCATTTTCATCGATTGCAGCAACAATACAAACTTTATGATGAGATATTCCTGAATAAGCAGATGTATTACCTCTTTTTTTACTATGTCTAGGCATATTTGATGGTTTGGTTCCTTTAAGATTTATCTTTGTATAAATACAATCTAATTCAACTTTACTAGATAAAGTTTCCTTCATCTTTAAGTTTCTGATTGCTTTATAAAGCTTATGTCGCATATAAAAACAAGTTGTGATACTTAAATTATTATAATAAGCAGTTTCTTTTAAAGATAATCCTGATATTTCACAATCAATAAATTTTAGCCATATATCTTCAGTACATCTACTTCTATAAAGAAGAGTGTTAGATGTATCACAAAATGATTTATTACACTCGCGACAAATGTATCTTTGAATTCCTTTGTTTGTTTTTCCATTTTTAACAAACTCAACTGAACCACAATGTGGACAATTCAAACAAATATCGCTTTTAGATTCTATAGGGTTATTGAAAGACATAATGAAACTAAAAACATCTTCATAATTCTTTATAGATAGTTTATTTAATTCATTAATTAAATCTATTTTATTTATCATTCTAATTACCTCACTTTATAATTTCATTATAAAGTGACTTATTACATCATAGATGTAACAATAAAAAAATATCAACACTTAAATTGAATTTAGCGTAAATTAATTATTATTCTCAATTGTGTAAATAATACTAGCATATTTAGGCCATGCATCTTTATAAATACTAATATAATCAGATGGAACATAGATTTTTAAATTACTATTCGAAACTCCTATATTTTCTATTAATGGTGGAGTCGTAGCATTTATTATAATACTTGTTAAACTCGTTGCTCCTTCAAATGCATGATTTCCTATTGTTGTTACACTGTCTGAAATTGTTAGATTCATTAAACTTGTTTCTCCTTCAAATGCATGACTACCAATGGTTGTTACACTGTTTGGAATTGTAAAGGTTATTTCATTTTTTCCTTTTGGATAAGTTATAATTGCTGTTTGATTTTTATTAAATAAAACTCCATCCTTAGAACTGTATTCAAGATTATCAACATCTACATTTATACTTGTTAAACTTTCTGCACCTTCAAATGCAGACCATCCTATGGTTGTTACACTATATGAAATTGTTATACTAGTTAAACTTGTTACTTTATAAAACGCATAAGATTCTATTGTTTCTACGCTGTCCGGAATTGTATAAATTATTTCATTTTTTCCTGCTGGATAAGCAATTATTGTTGTTTGATTTTTATTAAATAAAACTCCATCTTTTGAACTGTATTCAGGATTATTAACACCTACATTTATGCTTGTTAAACTTGTTGCTCCAACAAATGCATAATTACTTATGATTGTTACACTATCTGGAATTGTATAAGTTATTTCATTTTTTCCTGCTGGATAAGCAATTATTGTTGTTTGATTTTTACTAAATAAAACTCCATCTTTTGAACTGTATTCAGGATTATTAACATCTACATTTATACTTACTAAAGTTGTTGCTCCTTTAAATGCATAAGATTCTATCGATATTACACTATCTGGAATTGTTATACTCGTTAAACTTCTTGCTCCTTCAAATGCATAAGATTCTATTGTTTCTACACTATCTGGAATTATAATACTTGCTAAACTTGTTGCTCCTTTAAACGTTCTAGATTTTATTTCTTTTACACTATTTGGAATTGCTATACTCGTTAAACTTGTTGCTCCTTCAAATGCAGACCAACCAATGTATGACAATTGACTTTCTTCTTCAAATATTATTGTCCTTAAACTTGTTACTCCTTTAAACGTTTTAGATTTTATTTCTTTTACACTATTTGGAATTGTTATACTCGTTAAACTTGTTGCTCCTTCAAATGCACCCTCACCTATTGTTGTTACACCATCTGGAATTGTTATATTTGTTAAACTTGTTGCTCCTTTAAATACATAGTAACCTATACTTGTTAATTGACTTCCTTCTTCAAATATTACGGTTTTTAAACTTGTTGCTCCTTCAAATGTACCCATACCAATTATTGCTACACTGTTTGGAATTGTTATACTTGTTATACTTGTTGCTCCTTTAAATGCATAATTACCTATTGATGTTACACTATTTGGAATTGTGAAACTTGTTAAATTTGATGCTTTATAAAATGCAAAATCATCTATTCTTATTACACTGTCTGGAATTGTTATACTCTCTAAATTTGTTGCCTTATAAAATGCATAATTACCTATTCTTGTTACACTGTCTGGAATTGTATAGGTAGCTTCATTTTTACCTGCTGGATAACAAATAATTTTAGTTTGATTTTTATTTAATAAAACTCCATCTTTAGAACTATATACAGGATTATCTACTTCAACTTTTATACTTTCTAAACTTGTTGCTCCTTTAAATTCCTGATTACTAATATATGTTACACTATCTGGAATTGTATACGTAGTTTCATTTTTTCCTGCTGGATAACAAATAATTTTAGTTTGATTTTTATTTAATAAAACTCCATCTTTAGAACTATATACAGGATTATCAACATCAACATTTATACTTTTTAAACTTGTTGCTTCTGAAAATACATTATTACCTATTGATGTTACACTACTAGGAATAGTTATATTAGTTAAACTTGTTGTATTGTCAAATGCACGCGATCCTATAGTTGTTACACTACTTGGGATTGTTATATTTTTTAAACTTCTTACTCCTGAAAATGCACCCTGTTCTATTGTTGTTACACTATTTGGAATTGTTATACTTGTTAAATTTTTTGCTTCCGCAAATGAGGAAAATTCTATTGTTGTTAATTGACTACCTTCTTCAAATATGACTGTCGTTAGATTTGAATCTAAATAAAATGCAAAACCACCTATGGTTGTTATACTATTTGGAATAGTTACACTTTTTAAACTTGTTACTCCTGAAAATGCATAAGAATCTATTGCTGTAACTGCACGCCCATTGTAAACTTTTGGAATCAAAAGATAAGGGTATGAACCGCTATATCCTTCTACAGAATAAGTATTATCTTCTAAAAGAGTATACTTCAAACCTTCAGTTGAAAGTTCTATCCATTTTGCATATAATGTGATATCTTCTTTTGGTATTGATGTAAAATCATAAACTGTTGTTATATCACTATCACTATACCATCCACCAAACGCATATCCTGTTTTAGTTGGATCATTTGGTTTAGTTACTTTTGTGTTATAGTCTTGAGTTATTGATGATACTTCTGTTCCACCATTACTATTAAATGTTATGGTATATCGCTTGATATTCCATTTAGCATATAAGGTGATATCTTTTTTTGGTATTTTTGTAAACTCATAAATCGTTGTTATATCACTATCACTATACCATCCATCAAAAAAGTATCCTGTTTTAGTTGGATCATCCGGCTTAGTTACTTTTGTGTTATAATCTTGAGTTATTGATGATACTTCTGTTCCACCGTTACTATTAAATGTTATTGTTGTTGAATTATCACATCCTACAATAATAGTTGATAAAAAACAAACAAAAATAATTACTAATAATTTTTTCATAAAACCCTCCGTATCTATTGTTATATTTATATTAACTTCCTAATATATATTTTTTTTGATTTCTTAATAATCAAGTAACTCTATCTCCATTAATTTCCATACTTCCACTAACCTTTTGTAAAAGATGTCTTGAGTAATTAACTTGTAGGAGTAACCACAAAATAATCGATACTCGTCTATAAAATTATTCGTAATTATATTTAATTACTAGAATAATTACGATTCTGAAATCGGGTAAATAATACTGCTATAAAATGACCATGCTTCTTTATAATCATCAACAGAATCAGTTGGAACATAGATTTTTAAGTTACTATGTTTAACTACAGGATAATTTATTGTTGGTGGTGTTGTAGCAGTTATTATGATACTTGTTAAACTTGTTGAAAATGCATCATCTCCTATTGTTGTTAATTGACTTTCTTCTTCAAATATTACTGTTGATAGACTTCTTGCTCCACTAAAAGCATTTTCACCTATTGTAGTTACACTTTTTGGTATAGTTATACTTGTTAAACTTATTGTAGAAAAAAATGAACCTGGTCCTATTGTTGTTAATTGACTTTCTTCTTCAAATATTACTGTTGTTAAACTTACCGCGCCAGCAAATGCAGCTTCTCCGATTGATGTAACACTTTTTGGTATTGTTATACTTGTTAAATTTCTTGTACAATTAAATGCGAACCATCCTATTGTTGTTAAATTATTAGGTAATGTTATACTTTTTAAACCTGTTTCAGAAAATGCAGCATAACCTATTGTTGTTAATTGACTTCCTTCTTCAAATATAACATTTGTTAGACTTGTTATACCACGAAAAGCATTTTCACCTATTGTTACTACACTTTTTGGTATTGTTATACTAGATAAACTTGTTCCAAAAAATGCGTAATCTCCTATTGTTGTTAATTCACTTCCTTCTTCAAATATAACATTTGTTAGACTGGTTATACCATGGAAAGCATAATTTCTTATTGATGTCATTCTTTTTGGTATTGTTATATTAGTTAAACATGTTCCAGAAAATGCGTAATCTCCTATTGTTGTTAATTGACTTTCTTCTTCAAATATTACTGTTGATAGACTTCTTGCTCCATGAAAAGCATATTCACCTATTGTAGTTACACTTTTTGGTATAGTTATACTTGTTAAACTTATTGTAGAAGAAAATGAACCTGGTCCTATTGTTGTTAATTGACTTTCTTCTTCAAATATTACTGTTGTTAAACTTACCGTACCAGCAAATGCAGATCTTCCGATTGATGTAACACTTTTTGGTATTGTTATACTTGTTAAATTTCTTGTACAATGAAATGCCAACCATCCTATTGTTGTTAAATTATTAGGTAATGTTATACTTTTTAAGCCTGTTTCAGAAAATGCAGCATAACCTATTGTTGTTAATTGACTTCCTTCTTCAAATATTACTGTTGTTAAACTTGTTACATCTAAAAAAGCATTATCACCTATTGTTACTACACTTTTTGGGATTGCTATACTAGATAAACTTGTTCCAAAAAATGCGTAATCTCCTATTGTTGTTAATTGACTTCCTTCTTCAAATATAACAGTTGTGAGACTTGTTATACCATGAAAAGCTGAATTTCTTATTGTTGTTACACTTTTTGGTATTGTTATACTTGTCAAACCTGTCCCATAAAATGCCATAGTATTTATTTCTGTTACTAAACATCCATTGTAAACACTAGGAATAACAACATTATGGTCTGACCCACTATATCCAGTTACAGAATATGTATTATCTTCTAAAAGGGTATACCTCAAACCTTCAGTTGAATATTCTATCCACTTTGCATATAATGTGATATCTTCTTTTGGTATTGTTGTAAACTCATAAACTGTTGTCAAATCACTATCACTGTACCATCCATCAAAGGTATATCCTATTTTAGTTGGATCATTTGGTTTTGTTACTTCTGTGTTATAATCTTGTGTTATTGATGATACTCCTGATCCGCCATTACTATTAAATGTTATTGTATATTGCTTTATGGTCCATTTAGCATATAATGTAATGTTTCTTTTTGGCATTGTTTTAAACTCATAAACTGTTGACAAATCCCTATCACTGTACCATCCATCAAAAACATACCCTGTTTTACTTGGGTCGGTTGGCTTTGTTACTTTTGTGTTATAGTCTTGAGTTATAGATGATACTTCTGTTCCACCGTTACTATTAAATGTTATTCTTGTTGAATTATCACATCCAACGATAATAGTTGATAAAAAACAAATAAAAAGAATTACTAATAATTTTTTCATAACAAATCCTCCTGTATAATAGTATAAATACTATAATTACGTAAACATAATTACTACATAATATTTTATCACTAGTACGTTTATTATCAATACTTTTAATGATATCATTTATTAATTTGTGTTTTTTGTACTAAATCCACTAATTTCGCAGGTGAAATTTATTGTTAATTATAAAAAAAGAGCACATTTGTGCTCTTATTCATTATGATAATTATCGATATCAGAAAATGAACTACATTGTCTATTAAAAAACAAAGATACTTCACCTGTAGGTCCATGTCTATGCTTCGCGAAAATAACATCCACTTGACCTGGTCTAGGTGAATCTTTATGATAGTAGTCATCACGATATAAAAAGGATACGATATCAGCATCTTGCTCAATACTTCCTGATTCACGCAAGTCTGCCATAATTGGTTTTTTATCTTCTCTATTTTCAACTTGACGAGATAATTGAGCACAAGCTACCACTGGTACCTTGAACTCACGAGCGATTTCTTTTAGCGTTCTTGAAATTTCAGAAACTTCTTGAACCCTATTCCCACCATTTTTAGCACTACCTGTTAATAACTGTAAATAATCGATAATAATGAGTCCTAAACGATTATCCTTTGTCTGAACTAATTTACGGCACTTCGCTCTTACTTCACTAACCTTAATACCTGGTGTATCATCTATATAAATATGATAACGAGCTAACGTATCACAAGCTACTAATAAACGATTGATTTCATTCCCATCTAATTGCCCTTTTCTTAAGTTCTGAGCATCAATTTGGGCTTCACTTGTTAATAATCGATTGACAAGCTGTTCTGCACTCATCTCTAAACTAAAAATAGCGATTCCAGGATCATTATTATACTTTGAGACATTTTTAGCCACATTTAATACAAATGCAGTTTTCCCCATCGCTGGACGAGCTGCCAAAATAAATAAATCTTCATTTTGTAAGCCTAATGTTAATCCATCGAAACGACTAAATCCAGTCTGTAATCCTGTAATTTCCATCCCATGTTCTGATTGTGCTTTAATCTTTTCAAAAACTTCATGAACGACATTACTAATTTCTTTAAAATCAGAAGCACTTCGATTTCTAGCGACCAACATGATTTTCTTTTCAGCATCATCTAACAAATCATCTAAATGAATATCACCATTTGTTGCTTTTTGTGCAATTTGATTTGCGGTATCAATTAATTTACGAGCAATTGCTTTTTCTCGAACAATCTCCACATAGGAATCAATATTGGCTGTTGTTGGAACAATTTCTGTTAACTCAATTAAGTACTCCATCCCACCGACTTCTAAATATTGATTTTTATTTTTTAATATGGTTGTAATTGTCGTAATATCAATTGGTTTACCAATTTCAGTTAATTCAACAATTGCTTTATATAAAATTTGATGACGCATTTGATAAAAATCTTCTGGCTGTATATTATCACCAATTTGAACCATCACACGATTATCTAGAAAAATCGAACCGATGATGGATTGTTCCGCTTCGTTATTAAATGGAACAGCATTCATACTACCACCCACAATTATCTAAACTATTATTTATTCGTTAATAATACTTGAAATTCAGCGACAACTTCATGATGAAGTTGAACTTTAACCTTTGTATATCCTAAAGTTTTAATACTATCATCTAACATTATTTTACGTTTATCTAATTTAACACCGAATTGCTTTTCAAATTCTTCAACGATTTGTTTGGTACTAACAGACCCAAATAATCGACCATCTTCACCAACAGTTACTTTAAAGATTAACTGTTTATTATCTACCACTGTTTTTAATTCTTTAGCTTCCTTTAAAGCTTTTCTTTCAGCTTCTAATTTAGCTTTTTTATCCTCTTCTAATTTCTTTATATTCCCACCACTAGCAGGAACTGCTTGATTTTTACTAATTAAGAAATTAGCATATCCATCAGCTACATTAATAACTTGTCCTTTTTTTCCTTTATTTTTAACGTCATTCAACAATATTACTTTCATTATTTTCTTCCTCCTCTAAATATTCATCAATTTTCTCAGTTAATAAGTAATACGCATCTTGTAAGGTCATATCAGTTAACTGCGTGGCAGCATTATTAAAATGACCTCCACCACCTAATTTCTCCATTATTACTTGACAGTTTACTTCACCAAACGAACGAGAACTAATTCCAATTAAATTTGCATCCACTTTACCAATGACAAAAGAGGCTTTCACATTCTCAATCATTAGTAACCAATCGGCTGTTTGGGCTAATTTAACCTTAGTTAAATTGTTAATATTATCCGCAACGACAATTGCCATATTTTCTTTGGTGATTTCAACTTTCTCAAATAATTCAGCACGCAACATATGTTCTTCATAACTTTCACGAAGCATCGTTTGTACTGATAATGTATCTGCTC
This sequence comes from Mycoplasmatota bacterium, assembly GCA_018394295.1. Taxonomy (NCBI): domain Bacteria; kingdom Bacillati; phylum Mycoplasmatota; species Mycoplasmatota bacterium. The sequence continues at coordinate 100,939 of CP074573.1, read as the reverse complement.
CTTGCTTACGTAAGTACGATGCCGCTTCAAAAGTACGACTTCCTGTACGATAAGTAAAGTTATTCGTATCAACAATAATTCCTGCCAACATCACCGTTGCATCTAAATCACTAATTTGGACTTTAGAAGGATAATATTCAATCAATTCAGAGATCAACTCAACGGTTGATGAAGCATATATTTCTGTATAAATAATATCCGGTGATTCTATAAATTTAGTACCACGACGATGATGATCAATCACCGCTAAACTTTTCACTTTATTTAATAATTTAGGTTCAATAACTAAACTTGGATTTTGCGTATCAACCACAATAAGTAATGTTCTTGAAGTAACTAAATCAAGCGCAATTTGTGGTGTAATAATTTTATTTAAAATCGGACTATCATTTTCATGCAGATAGGTTAAAACTTTTCCCAAAGTTTTATCAATTTCTTTGGTATCAATTACCACAAAACATTCTTTTTCACTTTTTTTAATAATATTATAGATTCCTACACAAGCACCAAAGCTATCAACATCAGGAATCTTATGACCCATAACAATGACTTGATCCACTTTATCAACAAGTTCTGATAAATCTTGTGCAACTACCCGTGATCTAACACGATTTCTTTTCTCTATAATATTAGATTTTCCACCATAGAAACGAATATCCTTTTCTCCAATAATGACAGCGACTTGGTCACCACCACGGCTTTGTGTTAATTCTAACGCTTCTAAAGCTTTATCATTTAATGTTACTAAATTATTTTGATTGAAACTAATCCCAATACTTATCGTTAAATTAGAATCAAATTGTTCTGAAATCTTTTTGATTCTCTGTAATATATCAAATTTATTCGCAATCATTTTATGCAAAACATTTGACTCAATTAATAATAAATACCGACCTTCAGAATATGTTTTAATAAATATATTTTGTTCACTAGCATATTTAATTAACATCGAATTAACGCGACCCATAAACAAATAACGTTTCTGTTCCGTTAAATCTCTAATCGCTTCATCCATGTTATCTAAAACTAAGTATCCAACCGCTAATTGTTTACTTTCATAGTTTCTTATTTTTGATTCTCGCTCAGTAATGTCAATTAAATACAGTGTTCTGTATGATGGGACATGAACGACTTCAAATATTTTCCCACTCATCTCAATGACATAATTTTCTAAACTTAATTTTTCATAAAGTGTTGTATCTAAATCACCTAAATGTTTACCTATAATCTTTGTTCCAAGTACTTTTCTTGTAAAGAAATTTACCCACTCAACGATGAATTTTTCATTATATACTATAATCGCTACAGGAAAATTATTAAATGTACTTGAACCGATTTTCCGAATTTGATAACCTAATTCATCAATCGATTTTGTTTTACTATCATGTGTATAATATCGATACAAAAAAAGAACTTGTGTTACCATCATAATGACCAAAAGAATACAAAGTGATATAATTTCTGTTCTAGGATTCATCACAATAGTTAAAATGATATAGGCAAATACTAATATATAAAACATTATCACAAATGATAACCTTTTTTTATACTTATTTTCCATAAGAATAGCACCTCTTGTCTATTTACCACAAAAAGTTGGTTACACCTTTTCATTCAACATATTATAGCATATTTTATTTGATAAAACAATTTTATGTCAATCCGTCTATAGTATAACCAAAAAATTAAAATATGTGAAAAGAAATTACCTAAGCATGGATTTATAAAACATAAATCTAGATAACCTAGAAATATCTTCTAATTAATCTATGGTAAAAAAAAGACAACATAAAAATAAATGTTGTCTATATTACTATAGTTCTCTTTTTGTTACACCATCAATTAAATACGCACCTTTTTTAATAATGAAACCTTCTTCTTTATCCGGTAATATTAAAATACTATAGTTTAAATCTTCTGCATCAATATCATCAGGTGAAAACTCTATTTGTCCTTCATTTTCACAAATAGCATAATCAAAAGGCATATTATGATAACAGCGTTTTATGAATTCAACTAACAACACTTCTTGTTTATCATAAGCTATCTTTTTTCTAAAGACATCTTCAAATAACTCTATTAAAAAACCAAAATGGGTATTTTCTTTATAAAAAATAATATTTATCATTTGATTCGAAATCCCTAAAAAAGGACACATTAAAAGGATATTTCCATAATCATATTTTGTCATGATATGATAATCCTTATCTGTGATATCCCGATACAATAATTTCTTTTCAATAGATTCTTTACCATCCATTTCCGTACACATTTTATAAATTAGTACAGAATAATCATTTAATTGTAAACTTTCAACAAGATACTTAAACATCTTTTCTTTTAAGTTCAACTTGTTATTTCTAAATACAAAACCAACAGAAATATAGCTCCCCATCTTATTTCTCCTATCGTATCTGATAATTCTATTTTATAATAATAAATCAAACAATAAAAGAAATATTTTAGAAAAATCTAAAAAAAGCAATAAAAAAAACCCCTTTTAAGGGGTCATATAATTAATCTCTTGTAAATGGTAACAATGCAACATGTCTTGAGCGTTTAATCGCAGTTGTTAATTCACGTTGATGTTTTGCACAAGTTCCTGTCACACGTCTTGGTAAAATTTTACCACGGTCAGATACATATTTTCTTAATAAATCAGAATTTTTATAATCTATAGAAACATGTCTGTCTTTAGCGTCATGATTTTTGTTGTGAACACAAAAACTACAAACTTTACGACGGCGACCTCTACCTCTAAAATTACGACGTGGTCTTTCAGCCATTGTTTACTACCTCCTTCTTAGAATGGTAAATCATCCTCTGATATATCTACATTAGGATTATCTTCAAAGTAATTATCTTTTGGTTTTGAATAATTATTATGATTGTTATTGTTAAAATTAGGTTGTTCTCTATTTATATTAAAAGTTGGTTGTGGTTGTTGTGGTTGTTGATAACTATTATTACTTGTATTTTGACTTCTAGATGATTCTAAAAAGACAACATTTTCACAAATAATTTCTGTAATATAACGTTTCGTTCCATCTTGAGCATTATAAGAACGATTTTGAATACGACCATCCACACTAATTAATTGACCTTTTTTAACATAACGTCCAACGATTTCAGCTAATTTACGATAACAAACACAGTTAAAGAAATCTGTTTCTCTTTCTCCATTTGATGATGTATAATTTCTGTTTACAGCTAGTGAGAAAGTTCCCACAGATATGCCTGTAGTTGTAACCCTGATTTCAGGATCTTTTGTTAATCTTCCGATTAATACTACTTTATTTAACATTTAATCCACATCCTTTTTATTCTTCATCTTTAATGATGATGTAACGGATGATATCTTCACTAATACGCGCTAAACGCTCAAATTCATTAACTGCTTCAAGTGGCGCATTAACTTGCATAACAACATAATGTCCTTTACGTAAATCGTTGATTTCATAAGCTAGAGTTTTTAATCCCCAGTTATCCACTTTCACGATTTCCGCTTTACGCTCTGTTAAAATATTAGTGAAATTTTCAATTACTTGTTTTCTTGATTCATCATCTAAATTCGGACGAATAATAAACATAATTTCGTATTTTCTCATTCTGACACCTCCTTTTGGTCTATGGCCCACATAACATGAGCAAGGAATGCGTTATACGCCTAATATATTATTAGGTGATAACCCACAACTATGTATTATATCATTAATATTTTGATTTGTAAATAAAAATCACAATTAATCAATGTAGTCATATATATCTAAAGGGGTCTTATCTTTTAAAACCTTATCATATCTAGGTTTCATCACTTTAATTGAGAGGTAAGCAAGTAATGAAACAACTAGTAAGAAAATAAGTGGTATAATAAAAGGATACATGAAAAGAACTAGGGTTACTAACCCATAGATTAAAAGTAAAAAAAGCGAACGAAATGGGTAGGCTAATGCAAAAAGAAAAGCATATTTAATGATTTGAAAGGCATTAAATTTTGGGAAATAAATAAATATCATAAATACCTGAAGAAAAGTAAGTAAATAAACTAATATAAGAATGCATGTTAACCAAAACCCTATACTACTAACATAATTTTGAAGATGATTGATATAATAGATTCTAAAATTAAAATAAAGACCCAAACCCATTATAAGCATCAATAAAAATACAATCTGACCTTTCCAATATTTCTTTTTTAATATAGTCCAAAATGATTTGAAAACTGGAAACTCTGATTCCTTCATCAAAGAATAAACTAATATAAATAAACTTATTGTTGCTGGTAAAAATGTTAAAAATCCTAACCCAATAATCAATGAAAAAAACCATAAACAATTGATTACCATTAATTTATAAAGTATATCAAAAAATGAATATGCTTTACTATTGGCATATTTCTCAAAATCCATTATTATCACCTTTACATCATAGTATAAACATTTTAACATAAAAAAAAACGAAAAAGAAGTACTCCAATATCTTTTTCGTTAATCCAATGATAATATTGTATTATGAATACTTAACTCTATTTTTGATAGAATTTTCATCATTAAAAAACAAAAACAATAGAATACTACTAATTCATAATTAATAGGTAAAATAATATTATATTAGTTCCTAATTATTCTGCATTTGGATTATTTTTAACTCTTTTAAAACTTGAGAGAAAATACTACTAAATTGTTTAAAATAGCGACTAATTAAATCATGGTTTCTTTTGATAATGGCATCTTCAAATAAACGAGAAACTTCATATAATTGAACAGAACCCAAATTTTTTGAAATACCTTTACATGTATGAACAAGAATTCGAACCTCATCCATATCTTCTTCCAATTTTTTTTCAATCTCTTCAATTAAATGACTTTGGTTCTCTAAAAAAACTGCAACCACTTTATGATATATTTGGTCATTACCTCCTATTAAATCTAAAGCGAAACTAACATCAACCACTTTTAACTCATCTAAAACAATCATGTGAAATCCCCCTTTATATTACCTCTATTATAGACAAAACATTAATTTTATTCAATAATATATTAATTTTTTATTTATTTAATATATATTTTTCAATAAAGGGTTCAATATGAACACTGATAAATGTTTCTTGACCAAATTCATCATGTACTTTATCTTCTAAAGTTGTCGCAATATCATGTGCTTGTTCGACATTTAAATCTTTATCAACTAAGATATGCACATCAATAGACACATAATACCCAATTCTTCTTGTTTTAATATTGTGATAGTCTTTTATTTGAGGAATACTTTTAATTGTTTCTTCAATTTTTTTCACTTCATCAACGGTTAGAGAGGTATCAATCAGTTGTTTATAACTTGATAATAAGATGCCAAATCCAACTTTAAAAATAAAAATACTTACGACAAATGAAGCAATTGGGTCACATACTGCAAAATCTTCACCAAAACTAATCGCTAATACAATCCCAATAAAGGCAGCTACAGAAGATAATGCATCCGTTCTGTGATGCCAAGCATTCGCGATAATGACTTCACTATTAATTTTTTTACCCACAGCCTTCGTTATATGAAAGATAATTTCTTTTAAAATAATAGAAGCAAGCACCGCAAATAAAACATAGAATTTAGGAACTAGTATTTTTTCACCTTCGAAGAAAAACTTGTAGATAGTGGTTCCACTTGATCTAAATAATGCAACACTGATTATTACGAGTAATAATCCAATGATTACAGTTGAGACTGTTTCTACTTTACCATGACCATAGTTGTGATCTTCATCAGCCGGTTTAGAGGTAAACTTAAACCCAATGATAACAATAATATCACTTATAAAATCGGATAAAGAATGGATAGCATCGGCAACTAGCGCAGCACTTCCTCCTAAGATACCCGCTAAAAATTTAAAAACAACCAATATAAAATTCACAAGCATTCCAAGCAGGGTAACTTTCTGTGCTTCTTTTTCCCTTCCAACAGTTGGCTGCATATAAAAACTCCCTTCATTTATTTCAATGATTATTAATAATTATACTATTTCCATTTTTAAAATCAATAAAACCAATCTACTTTATGTAAATAATCACTCTAATTGAAAATACCTATCAATTACAAACTATTATTGAAAATAATTCTCAATTAGCAACAAAACAAGAGTCATTAAACAGGCATCTAAAATAAGTATAATAATGAGACTAAAAAGAGCAAGTTTTTTCTTGCTCTTCAGTATTATTTTAATGGTGTTAATATTACTTCATAAACAATCTCTGTTTTTCCTGCACCATACGTTACCGAGGATGAAAACGTAAAAAGAGTGAGATCATTATTTCTCACTCTTTTTGGTTTATGCTAAAATGCTTCTTTAAATACATCTCTGATAAATAATAATAAACAACTTATATATACACAGTTAATTATTTGAAGAAATATTTTTTTTTAGAAAAATAGATAAGAAAATAATCATAATTAACCAAGTAAGATACAGATAGGCTCCACAAAATGGAATATTCTGATTAGTTTCAAAATCGATGATATTTTTCCTATATCTAATTAATAATAAGATAAGTACTAAGAATATTGTATTATTTACAATTAATACTCTATTAAAAATAGTTTTTAATACTAGAAAAACATGTAGATTACTTAGCATTAATAAGATAATAATTGAAATTAATAACAGTATTATGCTATCTAAGAAATTCATATCTATTAACATATTTAAAGTAAATACAACTATAAAGCTTATTTGAAAGAAATTTTTCAATTTATCTTCCCCTTTCAACAATATCTATAAAAATAGATTCAATCCATCTCTTAAGTTATGATAAATCAACTGTAGAGTAACCAACCTCCATTAATTTAAATTGTATTTTATGAAATTCTTTGTCAGGATAAGGCAAATGAAACAAATTTTTCATACCATTTTTTCTTCTTAGGAAAGATAAATCTAATATGTTCTTCACCAAATAATTCAATATAAGATGGATTTGCAGCTATATCTCTTTCACCAACACAACGTGATTCTTCATAACTAATATTTGTATCATATTTTTCTTTGGCATAATTAACCCAAAATAATCTGCACTCATCAAATTTAATGAAACAATTATTATGTTGCTCATCAAGGTAGGTTAACCCTAAACTATCTATCTTAACAATATTTTTAAAATGTTATAATTTACAACCCATATTCCCCTCCATGTATTAAAATATTCATACTTTGATTTTATCACCAGTGTTTAATTGTGTAAACTGATATATTCAATTCATAAAACAACATACATATTTCTCTCTTAAATATTATTAATGATAATATAAAGATAACCAATCTTGATTATGAGAAAGTTACCAATTTTGGTAATAACATAATCAATTAGGTTATCTTTTTTAGTATAATAGTTTCAGTTGAACTGAAGCGAGGTAAAAAAAGTGACTGAAATAAATGTACTAGGAATGTTAGATATATTGAGAACGTATGATATGAAACCAAATTATAGTGAATTAGCAAGAATCTATGGATTAGACCGACATACTATTAAAAAATATTATGAAGATGGAGGAAAGAAATTGATTACAAGAAAACGCGAAAGTGGATTTGATCAATATAAAGAAGAAATATCACATTTGATGAATAAATCTGGCGTAACAAAGAAAGCAGTTCATGAATATTTAAGAGATAAATATGAAAATATACCGGCATATTCAACCTTTAGACACTATACTCAAAATAATCATATTACCATACCTAAAAGCACCACTCCACATGTTAGATATGAAACCAGGCCAGGAGACCAACTACAAGTAGATTGGAAAGAAAGTATGAAACTAATAAGTAAGTACGGAGAAGTATTTGAGTTTAATGTATTAACTTCTACTCTAGGATTCTCAAGGTATCATAAATTCGTTTATTCAAAAACAAAAACGACAGAAGACTTCATCCGTTGTGTAATCGATACATTAAATCATCTAGGGGTATCCCTAAACATATTTTAACGGATAATATGTCAGCTGTCGTTAGCATCACAAATGGAACTAAAAAGAAACATTCTAAAATAAAACAATTTGAACGGGATTTTGGAATTTCGATAAGATTATGTAAGGCAAGGACTCCAGAAACAAAAGGTAAAGATGAGTCCGCTAACCGATTCTTGGCTTGGTTACGTCCTTATGATGGTGAATTTGAAGATGAAGAGGAACTGATCAATATATTGAACAAGATAAACAACAAGGTCAATCTAGAGAATAATCAAACCACCAATATACCACCGAGTGTCTTATTTGAAAAAGAAAAAGAATATCTAAATCCTTTACCTAACAAAATTCTGTTAGAATCCTACGTAGAAAACGTAGATATACAATCAGTGCCGCAAACACTGCTTGTAAATTATAAAGGAAATGGATATTCTGTACCCAGTAAGTTTATAAACAAAAGAGTTAAATTGATACCCATTGATGATAAACTCTATATCTATTATAACACTGATTTAATCATAATACATAATATATCCAACAAGAAATTTAATTATAATGAGAGCCATTATAAAGCTGCACTTGGTATCACCATTAAAAATGATAATTTAGATATTGATCAAATCGCAAAAGAAAATCTAGCATTATTAGATCAAATAACACGATAATAGTAGAAAGATGAGGAGTACGCGATGTTAAATAATTATAATAAATTATTAAATAACTTAGAAACCCTAAATTTAAACCTTTTTAGAGCCAATATCGACTCTTATTTGAATCTTATCGCAAAAGGCGAAAAGAATATAGTAGATTCGTTATATGAACTTACAGAGTATGAAATGAATTTTAAACGAGAACGTGCAATAACGTCATGTGTTAAAGTCGCTAATTTCCCCTTTCTTAAAACATTAGATGATTTTGATTTTGGGTTTCAACCATCTATAAATAAAGACGAAATATTAAATTTCAAATATTTAAAATTCATTGAGAATAATGAAAATATTCTTCTAATCGGATCTCCAGGGGTTGGTAAAACTCATTTAGCTACGTCAATAGGAATTGAAGCAGCTAAATCAAGAAAAAGTACTTATTTTATAAGTTGTAACGATATAATTTTACAACTTAAACGAGCACATTTAGAAAACAGATTAGAAACAAGATTAAAATTTTTCACCAAATACAGGGTATTAGTAATTGATGAAGTTGGATTTTTACCTCTTGATACAGAATCATCTAATTTATTATTTCAATTAATCGCTAGACGGTATGAAAAAAAGTCTACAATTATAACAACAAACAAACCACTCTCTAAATGGGGAGAAATATTTGGAGATAGTGTATTAGCTAACGCCATTCTAGATCGATTACTTCACCATTCTCATGTGATAAATATTGTCGGTAGATCATACAGAACTAAAGATAAAATAGAAAGTATTGAACCTAATAAAAAATGATTATGAGTAAATTACCATAATTGGTGAATCTATCATAATCAAAATTGGTGAAATTTATATTGACATTAACAAAATATTAATTACTAAAAGCTTTTTCGGTTTAATAATGGGCTTCCGTAAACAAAAAAAGGAGTATAATGAACTTACACCTGTCAAGTAGACAGAAATAAAAAAAGTAAAAATTTCATTAAGCTGCTTTAAGATGGTTTCTATATTGAGTAGGGGCCATCTTATTTAATGTCCATTGATATCTCTTACAGTTATAATATCTCATATAGTTATCAACAATTTTATATAACTCATAAAAGTCTTTAGCCTGTTGATAATCACATTCATCTTTGAAATGACCAAAGAATGTTTCCATTTTAGCGTTATCCAGGCAATTACCTCTTCTAGACATAGATTGTATTATATTTAATTCTTTCAATTTATTTACATATGACGGATTTGTATAATGAACACCTTGGTCTGAATGAATCATGGTGTTTTTCAACTTTTTCTTTCCGTATTTTTTAACAAGTTGATCAATTATTTCAAGTGATAAATTTAAACTTAATCCTCTAGATAGCTTCCAAGCCACTATTTCTCTCGTACAAAGCTCTTTAACGACAGATAAATAATATCTTTGGTTACCATAGATTAAATAAGTTATGTCGGTCACAAATACAGTATCTGGCTCTTTAACATCAAACTGTCTATCTAATTTGTTTTCAAAATAATTGTGTTCCTTATTTGCCTGCATAATCCCTAACCTTACGTATTTCAGCTCGTATTCCATATTTCTTCATTAGTCTATAAATCTTCTATAAATCTTCTTAGGATTCATGACAATGCCTTCATCGTTTTTTAAATCCATATTTATTCTTAAGTATCCATGCTTCTTATTATGTTTTAACCATGTTTTTTTTATAACTACAAAATCAGCGTAATCCTGTTCTTCTCTTTTTTGTCTATTAGGTATTGTTTTAACCCACTTATAATAACCTGATCGAGATACTTCATAATATTTACATAATAACTCAATGGATATTTTAACTTGATCTTTTATTTTATGTATATAACGGAAAATATCTTGAGTAGGCTTAATTTTAAACTCATTTCCGCTTTGTTTCACTTCCTTTCCTAGCCTGTATTCTTTTTTTAATTCTTCATTTTCTTTTCTTAGGACTTCTATTAATTTCTCTTGGATCAGTACTTTTTCATCACTAGATAATTCTATTTCTTTCTTTGGTCGTCCTGATTTGCCATTTTTATTACGACCTCTATTTTTCTTATAGAAGGATTCTTTTCCTTGTTCATCATATTGCTTTATCCACTTTAGTACATACATATCATTTTTATCTTTATTAAATGGTAGTTTATTTAGTTCGAATATTTCCCTCATTGGATATCCTTGTTTTCTCATCTCTACAGCCTTAATCTTAAATTTAGGGGTATATTGAAGTATCTTACCTACCTTAAGCACATTAGGATTCTGTTCCAATTCTTGACGATGTTCTTTAATATATTCTTTAATACTTATTTTACTCATTATTATTACTCCCGTCTTCAACTTTCTCTATTATAAAATAAAATACCTACATAACCAACACTTTTTTATTTCGTGTCTACTATATAGGTATAATATCATAAAACTCCTAGTCCACTAATGTCATAACAAAAAAAGTATGACCCGTTTTTGATTTAAATTGATTCTCAAATTCAAATCCAGATTTATTATAAATATGAATCGCTTTATGATTAAAATCTAAAACCGTTAATCGAAATTGATTTACATTATAATTCTTCTTAAAATAGTTTAATCCAAACTGAAATAATGAATATCCTTTTCCTTTACCTATTAGTTTAGGATTCATTCCAAAACCAATATCTAGATAATCTGTTTTATCATAAACATGAAATGTATTCCCGTAAGGAACAATTGCTGCTTCTTTTGTACAAAAGAAACCAATTAAATTCCCCTCTACATCTATTACTGAGTAATAATCTAAACTTAACAATTCATCGAGTGATTCCTGGTTATCCTCCATATTATAAATTGACAAGCTGCCTTCATATTGCCAATTTATGATTTCCCTAGCATATTTTTCATTCATTTTAACCATTTGATAATTCATCTAAATCCCACCTTCTTTATTTATTACATGCTTCAATAAATTTCCTAAATAATGAAAATTGTTCCTCACTTCTTTCAGGATGCCACTGAACACTTACCACAAACCGATGATTTTTACTAATCATTGCTTCTACCACACCATCACGTGTATGACCAATGGCTTTTAATCCATCACCTAATTGTTTAATAATTTGATGATGAAAACTATTGGTCATTATTTTTTCACCATAAAGCTTCTCTAAAATACTATTTTTTTTAAATCTTACTTGATGAACGATTTGTTTATCATCATATCCATATTTCAATTGATTATGAACGATTAATATATCTCGTTTTAATTCACTAATATCTTGATACAATGATCCAGATAAAGCAACATTTAATACTTGATGTCCCCGACATATTCCTAATAAAGGAATATCTTTTTCAAGAGCTTTAAGAACCAATTTAATTTGAAATTCATCTAATTCATCATCTATTCCTTTGGTGTAAGAATTAGTCTCTTCATGAAATAACTTGGGATTAATATCATCTCCCCCAGGTATGATTAATCCATCTATCTTATTTACTATATCTCCTATATATGTCTCATCATTTACAACAGGAATACCAATGGGTATTCCACCACAATTTTTAACACTATTAATATAACTAATTGGCAATCTCATATTTGTTTTCCGATTTATCTTTTTGTTCAAAGAAGAAATTCCAATTAAAGTCAAAATTAGCACTCCTTTATTTATATTTTATTGTACATGACATAAAAATATCTGTAAAGTTTATTATAACCTATCCAAAATATAGCTATCATTATTCACAAAATACAATTAACTAAAGCGGAGCGCTATAATTTAAATTAAGTCCTATCACATTTTGTCTAGGTAAACTTTTTATCAAATGGTTACAATAATATCCATCATTAAATTATACCTGATAGTTTAGATTGTTCTTTTCTATCAGATTTCTTTTATTCAATCATATCAAACATGATATAAGAAGCTTTATTTTTATTCTCTTACTCATTTAGTAATTAAATAAATCCTTTGTTAGTACTTAAAAATCTCTCCTGATAGTTTTCATTTTTAGTATATGTGAAATACTACCTGATGTTATAAATAATATTTTTAAAAAGTTATTTTCAATAATGAATATTATAGGTTTTAAGACAAACTATAAATAATGGAGGTTGATAATATGAATAATTTAACACAAAAAGAAATAATTTTACTTAATGATCAAAAATCTCATGAAGAGCTTTGTGTAAAAAAATATACTAATTATGCAAATCAAGCACAAGATCCTGTTTTAAAAGAAATGTTTAAAAAACACGCTCAACATGAACAACAACACTTAAATACAATTAATCAGATTTTAAGTGGACAGGTTCCAACAATGGGACAACAACAATCTCAACAACAAAGCACTTCTCAAACTGGTGTAAGTAATCAACAAGACATTGATTTATGTTATGATTTACTTGCAACAGAAAAATATATTTCATCTACATATGATACTGCAATATTTGAATTCAATGATCCTAACATAAGAACTGCATTAAATCATATTCAAAAAGAAGAACAACAACATGGAGAGGAAATATATAAGTACTTAAAAAGTAAAGGTGCCTATAATGTACAATAAATTATAATCATTAATAAACACGGTTAGAACAACTCATAAGAGTAAAATCTAACCGTGTTTCATTTTTTTATTCAATAATTAATGTCCACACTCACCCTGATGTTGATGTTCATGACAAACAGAACCTGTAGATTTTAAAGTACCTTTTAAGTACTCTTCTGCAGCTACCTTAGCATTTCCGCTTGCACCAGTTATAACTTCTATTCCATGTGAATTAAATATATCAATGGCACCACCACCCATGCCACCTGAAATAATAACATTAACTCCTAAGTCATGTAAAAAGTTAGGTAAGAAGCCAGGTCTATGCCCTGGGTTAGGTATTGATTCACTTTTTACGATTTGATTATTTTCCGTTTCAAAAACACTGAAACTTTCACAATGTCCAAAATGTTGAGTTACAAATCCATTTTCACTCGCTACAGCAATTTTCATTTTCTTTCCTCCATTTTTTTCTAAAATATCCGCTGTATGTTCTAACCAATCTCCAATGAAAAGTTCTATTAAACCTTTATCACAAGCTGAAGCTATTTTTGAATCAATTGGTAACTTAGCTAAAACATCAACGTTATGCTTTTTAGCAATCTCTTCAATATGACTTTGCCCAAATATATTGTATTCCTTGTCACAGTCTGGGCATTTGAAATATGACATGTTTTCAACAATCCCGATGATTGGTATATTCATCATTTTTGCCATTCTAACTGCCTTAGATACAATCATTGAAACTAATTCTTGAGGTGAGGTTACAATGACAATTCCATCTACTGGGATTGATTGAAATACTGTAAGTGGTACATCTCCTGTGCCTGGTGGCATATCAATAAACATATAATCTACATCATTCCAGATGACCTCTTTCCAAAACTGCTTAACAGTATTTGCGATAATCGGTCCTCTCCAAACTACAGGATCTGTTTCATTTTCTAGAAGTAGGTTAATTGACATAATATCAATACCTGTTTTACTTTTCACAGGGAATAAACCTAATTCATTGTGTGTTGCTTTCTCATTAATGCCAAATGCTTTAGGGATTGATGGACCTGTTACATCAGCATCAAGGATGGCTGTTTTATAATCTCTTCTGTTCATCATGACAGCTAGCATAGAGGTAACAAGGGATTTACCAACTCCCCCTTTACCACTAACAACACCAATCACTTTTTTGATTTTACTCAATTCATGCGGTTTTTCAGAAAAATCAGTTTTAGGTTCTTTTCTGTCAGCACAATCATCGCTACAAGTGTTACAATTTTGATCACATAATTCACTCATTTTACTTTCTCCTTCTAATCTATATGGTTAATATATTACCTGTTGATAAATACTCGATTTTATCTTCCATGATTCCTTTTAATATTTCATAAGGTTCGATACCTGTACAATGACATGTATAATACATTGATTCCGTATTTTTCAAGTATTGTCCTATTTTTTTCAATAATTCTAACTCTTCGGGTTTATTCGAAAGCAGTTTATGTAAATGAAATCCACCAATCACATAATCTAATGGCTTTTTATATATTTTACTAATGCTTTCTATAATATTTACTATACCTTTATGGCAACATCCTGCTAATAACACGGTCAATTCATCTTCCCTTATAATCAAGTTTTGTTCATGCTTGAAATCATCCTGAACATATGATGAATCTACTTTCATCAATAAATTTTGATTACTTAATGGAAGTAATTTCTTGCCCTTAATATTAGAGATTATTTCTAATTCATCATCAATTTTTAGATTATCATTAACAAATATAATACGCTTATTATCCATTAACTCTTTATCTAAGCCAATATATACCTTTTCACCTTTAGACCTAATTGAATAATGTTCTTTAAATGCTTCTTGATGAAGATATATTATCGCTTTGGAATTTATCTTCAAAAACTCTTTTAGTCCACCACCATGATCATAATGTCCATGAGAGATTACAACTGAATCAACTAAAGAAAGGTCAACACCTAATTTTTGTGCATTTTCAATAAATAAATCACTTACCCCCAAATCAAATAGAAGTTTATGCTTTTTCGTTTCAATATATAAACTTAATCCATGTTCACAATTAAATTCTTCTGATTTTGAAGTATTTTCTACTAGTGTTTTAATTATCATACGCTAATCCTCCGAAAGTAGATTAAGGGTGGCTTCAAAAACTTTTTTTGTTTCATTACCTGCGATACAATCAATATCAACAATACTTAAACCATTGTTAATTGCTTCTACTGCCTTTTTATCAAAGGGGATTTTCCCAATGAAAGGTAGGTTTAACCGATGACAATAAGCCATTATTTTTTCTGTATTTTCAATATTGGTATCATATTTATTAATACAGACAGCTGTTTTTGTTTTAAATTTTTCTGCAGTATTTATAATACGCTCCATATCATTAATACCTGAAATAGAAGGCTCAGCTACAATTAAAACCATATCAACGCCGCTTAATGAAGCAATAACTGGACATCCTATTCCAGGAGAACCGTCAATTATTGCTAGTTCTGTATCTACAGCGTATGATTTCATCTGTTTCTTTACTTCAGTAACAAGCATTCCTGATGTGCCACTTCCCATTCTTAATTTAGCTGTGGAAAAAACAGCATTATCTATATACAACATTAAATCTCCAGCAACAGCTGGTTTAAGAGAAATAGCACCTTCAGGGCAAATGACTTCACATACTCCACAGCCTTCACAAGCGTGATCACTAACCGTATAAAAGTTATCCACATTAATTGCATCAAAGCGGCAATTTTGCCTGCATTGATCACATTGTATACATAAATCAGTATTTATATTAGCTTTTGGTAACCCAAAATAATCTGTTCTTTTATAGTCTTGTGATTGACTCATGATTAGGTGCAAATTAGGTGCATCGACATCACAATCAGCGAATGCTTTTGCTTCTGATAATTTAATAAACGCACTTGCAATAGTTGTTTTTCCTGTTCCACCTTTACCACTAAGGATTAATAGTTGTTTCATACTAAAACCTCCTTAGTTATCTTCTGAAGCAGTGTAGAAAAAATATCTTTATACTCTTCATTTTCTCTAACAGCAACTTTTGCATTTGAATTTAGGATTCCTAATTGATTATCAAAAGGGATTTTCCCCAAAATCTTGATTCCTTTTTCAATGCAAAATTTTTCTGCAGGATTTTCACTTTCTAGACATTTATTCAATATGACACCATGTGGTTTATTAAATAACTTAACAAGTTCATAAACCATATTCAGATTATGAACACCAAACAAAGTTGGTTCAGCTACTAATACACAATAATCAGCATCCTTAATACTATCCATAACAATACAAGCACTACCTGGTGGACAGTCAATGAAAGTAGGTTCTTTAAGTGTAGATGCTTCATTCATAAGTTTTTTTATAATTGGAGTCCCTGATGCTTCACCAGTATTTAATATTCCTGTAATGACAGAAACATTTTCAGAAACACCTTTTTGAACTTCTCCAATTGTTTTCTCTTTTTCTGATAAAGCATTCTTTGGACAAAATAATGCACATCCTCCACAAGAGTGACAGACCTCTTCAAAGACAATGAGTCTATTATAAATATAAGCTAAAGCATTAAATTTACAAAAGTCAACACACTTACGACAACCATCACAAAGACTTTTATCCACAGATGGAATCTTGATTGATATTGGTTCTGACTCAATATCTTTTGGTTTTAAAAAAAGGTGTCCATTTGGTTCTTCAACATCACAATCTATATAGACTGCATCTTTAGCTGAAGCTGCCAAATTTACTGATACTAAAGTTTTACCAGTACCCCCCTTACCGCTTAGGACTGCTATTTTTTTATTACTTAGCACCATGGTTATGAAATCCGGCATGTATTTCTTTCAACATTGTTAACTTACCTTCAATAAAAGCATTAATATTATCTTTAATACAATCATTCATTGTTTTGTATATCTCAATATTAGCAGCTTTTAATACTTCTGCAGCATTTTGACCGCATCTAGGTGTGAGTAAAACACTGACTTTATTATCCACAATGGTTTGTGCTGCCTTAATTCCTGCACCACCTTGACTAGCTACTGCACTATTATCTAAAAAAACACTTTCTTTTGATTCTGTATCATAGATTAAAAAATATGGTGTACGTCCAAATGACATACATACACTCGTTAGAATTGATTTATCATCTACTGGAATTGCGATTTTCATTTAACATCCTCCTTTTATTCCTTTTAATATATAGTAAAATACCCTACAATTTAACCCCTGTGTTTAAGCTTTTCATCTAATAAAACCTATATTACTCTTCTATCATTTTTCTATTACATCTATGTCTGTAGCAGCCATTACAAGATTTTTCTATCCCCTCACAAAGTTTATAATCTCCACCCTCAATTCTTAACACTTTTCCGTTCACTAAAGACTCAGCAAGTTTTTTCCTTGCATCATTATAAATTCCTTGTACCGTTGTACGTGCAATATTCATTTGTTTAGCGCATGTTTCTTGTGTAAAACCTTCTAAATCAATCAAACGTATCGTTTCATATTCATCAACAGTCATTGTCACAAAATATTCTTCATTAATTGGGGCATTTAGCGGTCCAAATCGATCACTTTCAGGCAAACAACAAACTTTTCTCCATTTTTTAGGCCTTGGCATATTCATTCACCTCATTTTTTAACAGCAAAAGAGTACAGCTGTAACTTCTTTTCCCCTTTAACAATTTTCTAGCTGCTTATTTACAGCATTAAGTCTTTCTTCAAGTAATTTTTTTTGGCTTTTCAACCATTCTTTTTGCTTTGTTGAAACAGATAAAATTCTTCTAAAACCACGTCTACAACCATATCCACGTCCGAGTCTTAACCCTAAACAACCATCAGTATTACCAAAACCTCTTCTGATCATAGGTCCAGTCCCGTCTCTTCCTGGCATATAATCACCACCTTTAGTTTTTGACATATGTCATTTTCAATTCCATTATACTCTATTTATGACATATGTCAATAACGATTTAATACATTTTTCTATTTTTTAATAATATAAAACCACCAATTACTGAACTAACAGTCTATTGGTGGTTATATTAGTTATAGATTATTTCTTGGACAAGTTCTTCCATCCAATCGATATTTACATGGTTTACAATGATAACATTTATTGACACTTTCACCACTTATGGCTTTATTTGTCCACTCTGAATCAGCTAGTAACCCTCTACCAACTGCTACCATATCTACCATATTATTTTCAAGTAAATATTGTGCTTCTTTTGGTTCTCTAATTCCATAGACACAAGCAACAGGAATATTTACTTCTTTATAAATGCTAGTTCCCATATAGGTAATATTTGAAAAGGGAAATTCAGCTGGTACAACAATACTATTTGCACCTATCCCAGATGATACATCTAATAAATCAACACCCAAGTTTTCTAATTCTTTAGCGAAATATTTATCTTCTTCCATTGTTGAATCATTTACACCAAGACGATAAGAGATGATAAAATCCTCTCCTACCGCTTGTCTAACTGATTGAATTATTTCAATTGATAATCTTAATCTATTATCTAATGAACCCCCATAAATATCTGTTCTCTTATTCACTTCTTTAGAAGCAAACTGACTTAATAAATAGCCATGGGCGCCATGAATTTCAACCCCATCTAGTCCCGCTTTTTTCGCCCTTAAAGCTGCCGAAACAAAATCTTTTTTTATCTCTTCTATTTTTTCAACTGACATTTCTAAACAGCTTTTATCTTTCATCTCAACGATAGAAGAAGAGTACACAGGATTACTAATAGCTTTCATACCTGCATGGACTAATTGAATGATTACCATAGAACCCTCATCATGACAACTTTTCGCAACTTTTTCAAACTGTGGGATATGCTTATCATCCCAAAGTCCAAGTTGGGAATCAGTTAAGCGACCATCTTTTGATATTGCAGTTGCTTCAACGACAATTAGACCCGTTCCACCTTTAGCTCGTTTTCCATAATGGGCACTACGATCTATTGTTTCAACTCCATCAGAATTTCCCCAATTGAAACAAACTAGAGCTGGCATGATAATTCTGTTTTTAACTATATGCTTATTTACTTTAATTGGACTGTTTATTATATTATTCATTTTCTTACCACCTATTCTTTATAATTTTTTCATGTCTTCCTATTATCTTATAATACTAAAATATTGACCTTATGACAATAAAAATAGTATAATGTTTATATATTCATTCTATTATTACATTATTTTATTAATTTTTAGGATTTATATTTTATCTTGAATAATCACTAAAAATGGAAAATTAAAAAGGGAGATGATTGGGTTGATTAAGCATAGTATAACATCTGATTACTTTGAGTTATATGAGGTTTCGGAGAATGTATTCGCTGCCATTAAGACCAATGATTTATGTATGAGTAATGCTGGTTTTATTAATTTAGGTGATAAGGTCGTTGTTTTTGATACATTTCTTTCAATTGAAGCTGCAAAAGATTTAAAGCGAGTAATAATTGATATCACAAATAATGATAATTTTATCATTGTCAATAGTCATTCTCATTTAGATCACTATATAGGTAATTGTATGTTTCCTGAAAAAACGACTATTATTTGTTCTGAAATTGCTTATCCTAAATTTATAGAAACTAGTAAAAAAATAAAATTAGAGGCTAATTTGTATACTGAACAAATAAACCATTTACAAAATAAACTCACTACGTTAAAAGATCCTGATGAAATATTAGATACAAAAAACAGTCTAATCATTCATCAAAATTTAAATATGGAAGGATGCAAATTCATCAACCCTAATCTAACATTTAATGATAAACTTTCTATTCACGGTACATTAGACAATTTTGAACTAAATGTTATCCCTACAGCTCATTCTCATGGAGATATAATTGGAAATTGTAAAAACAGTAAGGTTGCTTTTGTTGGAGATTTGTTGTTTGTTGATGAACATCCTTATCTTGGGGCAGGAGACCCTTATCTTCTTAAAAATGAGTTAAGTAAACTATTAAACTGTGACATACAGTACTTTATCCCAGGACATGGTCCTATATGTGGAAAGGAAAAAGTCGCTGAACAAATTGAGTATATTGAATCCTTCATATCACTAGTAAAAAATAATATGTCTGAATCTCATAAATTAAAAGTATATGATCTACCAAACAAGTTTCACCATTACGAGGGACCTTGTTTCAAGTGGAATATTGAATTTCTTTCTGAGTATTTAAAAGAAAAATAATTAATTAGTTATAGCAATATATAAAAAAGTTCTTTATTTAAGTAAAGAACTTTTTTGGTTTAATTAATAATTTCCTAAACTCTTCTAATCATGATTCCTTTCATATATTCACTAACATTATGAAACAAATAAACAAGTTCTTTTTCGGCCTCTGTACAACCAATCAGTAACTTTATTTCTGAATCTCGTTTTAGTAAGTCAACCGTACAAATAACAGCATCCAACTTACCGTTTGACAAACTTCCCTTCCAAATATCTATTCCTCCACCATCCATAGAAGAAGTTTCTTTTAAAAACCCATAATCTACTGGATAAGTGATTTGAGAATATTTAGGATGATGACTTCCTTTTGGTCGATCAATTTCTATCTCTGACTCTTTAGTTAATTTGTCTAAGACTTCCCAAAAATCTTTATCAAATTTATTCCACTCCATATAAATCACTCTCTCATATGCTTGATATTCTAATCTTGATTAATCAAATCTTAATTATATCATCGTTATTGAAAATAATTATAACATCAACAATCAGATAATTCAATATGTTAATCATTTTTTTAATCCATTCAAAGTGATTATAAATGTTCATAATCACCTAAAATTTATAAAAGAGCTCTAAATAGGTTCATCTAGTACAGTTATTCTTATATAAAGATATTTGTTGGAAATAATTTCCATAAAACTGTTGACATCACAAAAAAGATATTCTATAATCTTTTATAGACCGACGGTCGGTCGATTGAAAAGGAGATACAATAATGAGAATTACAAAAACACATGAAGAACGAAGAAATGAGATCTTAGATGAAGCTGAAACATTGTTTATTACTAAGGGTTATTTAAAAACAACCGTAAATGATATTTTAAAAGGAGTTGGTATAGCTAAAGGAACTTTTTATTATTACTTTAAATCTAAAGAAGAAGTAATGAATGCAATTGTACTACGCATTGTATCTAGTGGTGTAGCAGCTGCTAAAGAAATTGCTAATAATAACAATCTTACCGTACACGAAAAATTTTTGAAGATTATTATGGCACAAAAACCAACAACTAATGTAAAAAAAGAAATGATTAATCAATTACATCAAATCAAAAATGCAGAAATGCACCATAAAAGTCTTGTCGAAACAATCAAACAACTGACACCTGTCTTAGTAGAAGTACTACTACAAGGAAAAAAAGAAGGACTATTTCATACCCCCTATCCCAAAGAGGCTATAGAATTTTTTCTTGTAGCTTCAACATTCTTATTTGATGATGAATTATTTGATTGGCAGGAAGATGAAATAAATCATAAAATACAAGCATTCATTTATATTATGGAAGTTATTTCAGGGGCTGAAATAGGGAGTTTTGCTTATTTAATTAAAGCATTTGGTGAAGTACCAATTGAAGGAGAGGAGATAGAGAATATGTAATGGAGAAAGGGAAAAATAAATCTTTTAGAAAATTTTTAATTATATGGTTAGGGCAATTTATTTCAAGTGTTGGAAGTGGATTAACTGCTTTTGCTTTAGGGGTTTTTGTTTATAAAACAACACATTCAGTTACTTATGTATCACTAGTAACATTATGTGCATTTCTACCTACTATTTTACTAAGCCCCATTGGTGGTGTATTAGCTGACCGTTTTGATAGACGACTTATGATGATTATTGGTGATGGCAGTTCTACCTTTGGACTAATTTATATTTTTGTTATTATGATGATAGGAGATATTCAAGTTTGGCAAATATGTATTGGTGTTTTGTTTAGTGCTATTTTTTTCTCGCTTACAGAACCTGCTTATAAAGCAACCATTACAGATTTATTGACAAAAGAAGAATTTTCAAAAGCCAGCGGACTAGTACAACTTGCGGGTTCTTCTAAGTATTTACTATCACCTATCATAGCAGGATTTTTACTCGTTATAACAACTGTAAAGACGATTCTAGTAATTGATATATGTACCTTCTTTGTAACTATTTTCGCCGTTGCAATGGTAAGAAAAACTTTGAAGTCTCAACAAATAATAAAAGAATGTCCTAATTTTATTAAAGATTTGAATGAAGGATGGAAAAATATTTCTACAAAAGGTATTATACATCTCACAGTATTACTTACAATTGTTACATTCTATATTGGTTTTTTACAAACTTTGTTCACGCCATTGATATTACCATTAGCAGATACTAAGACATTAGGTATGATAGAGTCTATTAGTGCTGTGGGGATGCTATTAGGTAGCTTATTTATTAGTGCTTTTACTATCAAAAAAAGTTATACACATGTTTTAGTTATGGGATTAGGATTGGCAGGAATTTTCTATTCTCTAATAGGACTAACAACAAATATTTATTTAATTACAGGCGCAGGATTTTTATTTTTCTCTACACTTCCATTTATCAATATGAGTGCAGATGTATTAATTAGAAAAAATATAGCAAATGAAGCTCAAGGGAGAGCATGGGGAATTATTGGTGTCATCTCGCAATTAGGTTATGTATTTGCTTATGGTTTAGCTGGTATATTAGTGGACCATATATTTAACCCCCTATTATCAGAAAATGGACTTCTTGCTTCAAACATTGGAAAAGTAATCGGGACAGGTCAAGGTAGAGGGATAGGATTATTATTTATTATTTCAGGACTATTTATAGTGATTTTATCTCTTATTATATTGAACATAAAATCTATAAAAACTTTAGAAAAATAATATTTTAAATAGAAGGAGGAAAGATGAGTTATGTTATTGAAAATATTAAAAAAAGATTTTTTTAGAAATAAAGTTATTGCAATCGCATTATTTATTTTTATAATGATCTCTTCACTACTTGTTTCAAGTGGAACTAATGTTATTACAGAGTTATTCGGTTCTATAGATAATTTATTTGATAAAGCAAAAATCCCTCATTTTGTTCAAATGCATTCTGGGGATATAGATGAATCTAAAATTAATACTTTTGTATCTGAAAATGACCTTATAGAAGATCATCAAATTGTTGAAATGATAGCTGTTGATGGGAGAGATATATTCTTTAAAGATATCCTAACAACAGATGACAACAGTGTTATGGATAATTATTTTATCAAACAAAACAATTCATTTGATTTATTACTTAATTTAAAGAATGAAGTAATAGAAGTTTCAAAGGGAGAGATAGCAGTCCCTATCTACTTTATGGAACAAAAAAACCTAAAAGTAGGTGACTCTATCAAAATATCCGATGGTTCATTTGAAAAAGTCTTTACCATTACTGATTTTGTTCGTGACGCGCAGATGAATCCATCCATTGTTACCTCAAAAAGGTATGTAATAAACGAAGAAGATTTTGATTTTCTTATTCAAAAAATTGATAAAGTAGATTATTTAATTGAGTTTCAACTTAATGATTTAAACAATATAGGTAAGTTTACAAATGATTACCTATCTTCAGATTTACCTCAAAGAGGTCCTACTATCGATCATTCATTATTTGTAACATTGAATGCGATAACAACTGGTATTGTTGCAGCAGTTATCTTTTTAGTAAGTATTTTACTTATAATTATTGCTCTACTATGTTTGCGATTTATTATATTAACAACAATGGAAGAAGATTTCAAAGAAATAGGGGTAATGAAAGCAATAGGAATTACACAAAAAGATATTAGAAAAATATATCTTATCAAATACATAGCCATGACCTCATTAGCTTGTATAAGTGGTTATTTATTATCATTAATTGTAAGTAAATTATTTACTTCTAATATCTCATTATACTTAGGGACAGCTAGTAAAAATATTATACAAATTATCATTCCTTTTCTTACAACTGTTATACTATTTTTTGTAGTCATTTTATTTTGTATTATTGTTCTTAGAAGATTCAAAAAGATTACTGCAGTTGAAGCATTACGCTCTGGAACAATGGGAACTACAAGAGTGAATACAAAATTGTTTACACTTAGAAAAAGTAGATTACTGAATACGAACATATTTTTAGGTATAAAAGATGTATTTGGTAGAACAAAAATGTATTTATTGCTACTAACTATCTTCGTAATCTGTTCTTTTATCATTATAGTACCTATAAATTTCTTAAACACCATTCAATCACCAAGTTTCATCTCTTATATGGGAGTAGGTAGAAGTGATATTCGTATTGATATACAACAATCAAATAACACAATGCAAGAGTTTACAGATATGGTTGACTATATAAAAGAGGATGAAGACATAGAAAAACTTTCTCCACATATCACTTGTCGATACGAAGTATTAAATGATGAGGGCGTTTATGAAAATATGGATATAGAAACAGGAGATTTTTCAATTTTTCCTTTGAAATATTTAAAAGGAACGGTACCAAAAGTTGATAATGAAATAGCTCTTTCGCTCTTAAATGCTGATGGACTAGGAAAAGAGGTTGGTGATACACTTATATTAATTGTTAATGGCGAGGAAAAAGAAATGTTAGTGAGTGGTATTTATCAAGATATTACTAATGGTGGTAAGACAGCAAAAGCTTTACTACCTCA
This sequence comes from Mycoplasmatota bacterium, assembly GCA_018394295.1. Lineage (NCBI taxonomy): Bacteria > Bacillati > Mycoplasmatota > Mycoplasmatota bacterium. The sequence continues at coordinate 76,044 of CP074573.1, read as the reverse complement.
CAATCCTGAAACAGTAATTAGGTATACCATTAATGTAGATGTAAAAGAGGATGTTAGTATTAGTAATAAAATTACTGAATATTCTAAGAATTTTCCAGATGCTAAGGTTACATACATAGAGGATTACTTATCACAAACATTTGGTACGAACATAAAACAATTACAACTAATAACTACATTAGCAATTGTGATTGCTGGATTAATTGCTATTTTAATAACATCCTTATTCCTTAAAATGTTAATTGCTAAAGACACATCTCAAATAGCGATAATGAGAAGTTTAGGCTTCACTTTTGGAAAAATACAAGTTCAGTATATTGTAAGAACACTGCTTGTGTTAGGAATAGGAATAATAGTTGGAACTATTTTCTCTAATACAATCGGCCAAGGCTTAGTTAGTATACTAATGTCATTTATGGGTGCTTCAAAAATTGAGTTTGTGATCAATCCGATTGTATCTTATCTTTTATGTCCTTTTATATTGATACTTATTGTAACGATTACTACACTAATCTGTACTTTATCTATCAAGAAAATTGATGTAACTAAAATGATTTCAGAATAGGAGGGATTCAATGATGAATAATATTATATTAGAAACAAATGATTTGAAAAAAGTTTATTATATTGGTAAAGGCAACTCCCAAATTGTGCTTAAAGGTGTCAATGTAAAAATTAAAGAAGGCGAATTTGTTACTGTTATGGGGGCTTCTGGTAGTGGAAAATCAACTTTTCTCTACAATATAAGTGGTATGGATAAAATGACCTCAGGAAGTGTTACATTTGATGGAGAGGACCTATCTTCATTATCTGAAAAAGAACTTTCTAATTTACGTCTAAGAAAAATGGGATTTATTTTTCAACAAGCTCATCTTCTGAAAAATTTAAGTATTTTTGATAATATCATTCTATCTGCTTACTTAGAAAAAAGTGATAGCCGTAAAGATATCAATAAAAGAGCTGTTGAATTAATGGAAAAAACAGGGATATCTGAACTTGCTAATAAAGATATTACACAAGCTTCTGGTGGCCAACTTCAAAGAGTCGGTATTTGTAGATCACTTATTAACCAACCTAAAATTATTTTTGGTGATGAACCAACAGGAGCATTAAACTCAAAAGCATCTAATGAGATTATGGAATTACTACAAACCATCAATGAAACAGGTACCACTATTCTTCTTGTTACACATGATGTTAAAGTAGCTGCAAAATCAGAACGTGTATTATTAATGGTAGATGGAAATATTGTTGAAGATAAACACTTAGGTAAATATGTAAAAGAAAATGATGATATAAAACAACGTGAAGCACTACTCTCTTCATGGTTAATCAATATGGGAATTTAAATATTCTATTACCTAGTAAAAAGTTATGAATACTATTTTATGAAATTTATAAAATTCAATAAGAAGATATAGCATGATAAAAATATAAAGAAGAGGTGATTAATTTTATTAACCACCTCTTTTATTTTACTTTAATTTTAACTAGATGTAGATTCTAGCTTCATTTTAGCAAGCAATGATTTCCTTAATCATAAACTCTTTTCCACATAATAACTCCCATTCATCACTTTCGCATTTTGGACACTTATTTTTATACTCAATTAGATTGAAAACTTTATTACACTTTCTGCAAATAGCATTACCTGGTAATATTTCAATTTTTAATTTGGTCTCTTGCAATAAGGTACCTTCTACTGCAGCTGGATAACAGGCTTCAACATATCTTGGAACCATTGATGAGAATTCACCAATTTGCAAAACTAATGTGTCGATTTTTTTTATATCATTTTTTTTCGCAAAAATCTCTACATTCTTAACTACTTCAATTACAACTCCCAATTCATGCAAAATAACTCACCTACCTTTTTATACGTAAAGTCTTTAAGAATTACTTTCTTGTAAAAAGATTTTTAACCTTTTTAATTGCAATTTTCCCTTTACGTTTTAATACATATTTAACTACTGTAGGTTTCAAATCTTTTAATTCTACACCAACTTTATCATATTTTCTGACAAGTGAAATTGCATCAAACTTACATTTTGTTGTACAGGATCCACATCCTACACACATGAATTCATCTACAACTGTAGCCCCGCAACCTAAGCAACGGTCAGTTTCTTTCTTAACTTGCTCTTCTGTAAATGTACCACGTAAATCCTTGAACGTTTCTTTTGATTTATTTCCGTCATTATGGCTTATTTTTTGTCTTGGAATACAATCATATCCTTCTAGAACAAGATTTTCTTTATCAAAGGAACGATAATCTCTCTTAATGCGACCAAGAATTAAACTTTGACCCGGTTGAACATAACGATGGATTGAAATTGCACCTTCTTTACCTAAAGCAATTGCGTCGATTGCAAACTTAGGACCAGTTAAAGCATCCCCTCCTGCAAATACATCAGGCTCTCCAGTTTGATAAGTAACCGAATCAGCTTTGATTGTCTTGTTAGGATTCAATTCTATCTTACTATTCTCAATCAAGTTACCCCAATCCATTGCTTGACCTACTGAAATCAGAACATTATCAGCTTTGACTATCTTTGTTTCATTTTCATCGAATTTAGGATTAAACTTTTTATTCTCATCAAATACAGAAATACATTTGTTGAATTCTACACCAACAACACGACCGTTTTCTGTAATAATACGTTTTGGTCCCCAAGAATTATTGATTGTGATATCTTCTGCAATTGCTTCATCAATTTCTTCTTCAAGAGCAGGCATTTGCTCACGACTTTCAAGACAGAACATTTCAACTTTTGAAACACTTAATCTTGTAGCAGTTCTTGCAACGTCGATAGCAACATTACCACCACCGATTACAACGACTGAACCTTCAAGTTTTGAAGTCTCGTTAAGATTTACATTTCTTAGGAAATCAACACCTGTGATAACGCCCTTAGCATCTTCTCCTTCAATACCAAGACTTCTACCAGCCCCAGCACCTATTGCAAGATAGAATGCTTCATATCCTTGACTTCTTAAATCCTTTAAGCTAACATCTTTTCCAACTTCAACACCTGTTTTAAACTCAACACCTAATTCTCTTAAAATGTCGATTTCTGCATTTACTACATCTTTTTCAAGTCTAAATGATGGAATTCCAAGTGTCAACATACCACCAAGTACCTTTTGTTTTTCAAATACTGTAACCTTATAACCGTCAATAGCTAAGTAATAAGCACAAGAAAGTCCTGCAGGACCTGCACCAATAACCGCAATTTTCTTTCCATATTCATGTCTATGTTTAGGTACATAGCGAACATCCTTATTCAAATCTTGTTCAGCAATGAATTTCTTTATATCATCGATCGCAATTGGATCATCAATATCACTTCTTGTACAAGCTGATTCACAATATCTTGGACAGACACGTCCACATACTGCTGGGAACGGATTTTCATGTTTTATAAGCTCAAGTGCCTCAGTATATCTTCCCTGAGAAGCCAGTTTGATGTATCCCTGAATACCTATATGGGCAGGACATTCTGATTTACATGGACTTGTCCCTGTATCAACAACAACTTTTTTGTTAATACGATAATCAGGATTCCACTTATCTGGACCCCATTCTGTATCATAAGGAAGATCTCTTTTCTTCTCTATAATCGGTGTTTTTGTACAAAGTTTCTGACCTAATTTCAATGCATTAGTAGGACAATTTTCAACACATTCTCCACAAGCAACACATTTATCTTTATCAACATGAGAAACATAGTTTGAACGTATCATATCAGGATTTGTCCACATATTAGCAAGTCTTAAGGCAAAACATGAACATTCACAACAGTTACAAATAGCATGCGTTTTTCCAGCACCATCTAAATTCGGTATATTATGCATCAGTCCGTTTTCTTCGGCTTTTTTAATAATATCATAGGCTTCTTCACGGGTAATCTCTCTACCTCTACCTGTACGGATATAGTACTCAGCCGCATGTCCCAACTGAATACACATATCTTCCTTCAAATGACCGCACCCTTCGCCCATAGCCTCTCTGGATGTACGGCAGGCACAATCTGAAACTGAAAAAATGGTGTTTTCATCGAGATATTTCGAAACTTCCTCATAAGAGGCTCTTCTAGTTTCACCAGAAATGGATTGTTCAATAGGGATAACACGCATCGGACCTACACCCATTGGAATATTACCAGCTGCCATCGGTCCTTTTTTTCTTCCATAGTCATCAAAGCATATCGCAATTTCTGGATACTTTTCAACATTTTCTTTGTTGTTAACCATCATTTCCATATGACCAGGAACCCAAACTTCATGCCAGTATTTATCAACACCATCAATTTTATTGACAAAAGCAACCCCAGCAACTGCCAACTCCCATAAAAGCTTCTCTGTTTCCTCTACAGGTTTACCACATAAAGGAGCAATCTCTTCAGCACTCATGGGTTCACGTAATCCCAGACAAAGTGCTACTTCTGCCATCTCTTCTGTTACAACAGGTACTAAAATCCTATATTCAGGATGTTCTGGTTTAATTTCTAATTTTGAACCAGGTTTAGTTCCACTAATCTTATTCGCAAGATCCAATAACTTTTGTTTTACCATCTAATCTCCTCCACCTTTACTTAAGTCCTACTCTTTATTCCATTCTTTTACTTCAGTACGAATCCAATCAGCCCACTCATTAATTCCCTCACCTGTTTTCGCTGAAATTGGGATAACTTTAATATTAGGATTCAATTTTTTTACACGTTCTTTTACTGCCTCTAGATCAAAATTGAAATATTCTACTGCATCCATCTTATTAATTAATAAAACATCAACAATCGAAAACATTAATGGATATTTTAAAGGCTTGTCATCTCCCTCTGGTACACTTAAAATCATCGCATTTTTTGATGCACCAGTATCAAACTCAGCAGGACATACCAAATTCCCTACATTTTCTAAAATAGCGAAGTCAATTCCCTCTGTTCCTAGCCCCAACAGACCTTGTTTGGTCATATCTGAATCAAGATGACACATCCCGCCTGTGTGCAATTGGATTACTTTTGCACCAGTCTGTGCAACAGTATGAGCGTCTACATCTGAATCAATATCTGCCTCTAAAACTCCAATGCTCATTTCATCTTTTAAAACCTCAATTGTTCTTAAAACAGTTGTTGTTTTACCAGAACCTGGTGATGACATCAAATTCAATAAAAAGGTCTTGTCTTTTTTCAATTCTTTCCTAAGTAAATCCGCTTGTCGATCATTATCTTCAAAAACACTTTGCTTAATCTCAAGAACTTTATATGTATCCATATCATCTATACCTCCTTTTAATCTTAAACTTTGTTTTTCACATCTAAAAAAGATTACAGTCCTTAGTGCATTCTAGTATTAGATTGTGAAAGTTTTATCAATCTCAGTATATTTAATAAAGGTACTTTTGTCAAATAAGGAATAATTATGCTATATATAGGTTTTTTTAAAATATGTTTTAAGTATAATTTACATATAAAAAATGAAATAGTCTATATATTTCTTGTTTATTTAGAAGATATATGAATATAAAGTGTAAAGTGAACTTGAAAGTAAAAAATGCTTGGATGATTCACAATCATCCAAGCATTAGCTTAGTTTATTAAAAATACTTATTGATTAAATAGTTTGAATATCGAATACAGTTTTCCATTAACACAGTACTCATGATTTCACCCGCTAAAAATATATTGTGTCTCCCTTGCATCTCTTCCAGCTTTTCATAAAAGCCATTTTGTAAAACACTGGTTTCTACATATGGACACTGTTTCCAACGTTTAAACTGATAGAGCCTTGGATTGTGAAAACCCAGTTTCAATAAATCACTTTCAATAATTTTTAAAGATTCTGATTTAGATTTTTCAGGATGGTCATAAGCATAAACCATAATCAACGCTTCACCATCACATGAATCCCACCTAGAATTCCAGAATATGATATGTCCTCTCTTTTTTATAGACAAGTTATCAAGCACACACCCACATCTTTTTGGGACCTTATCCACTATGAATGCATATACGTTAAAATCTTGATATTTTAAACAACTCAAAAATTGTTTTATTTCATGATTTTCTCCATAAATATCAGAAAATTGATTTAAAGGTGCGGTAATGACTACTCTATCAAATTCAAGCACTTCAAATTCCGTTTGAACATATAGTTTCTCATCCTTTGAGAAAGAAATCTTTTTTACGTTTTGTGTCAACCTAATATCTTTTATTTCCTGCGTTAAGCATTCAATTAACGAGGAAACACCCCTTTTCCACGTACAGAATTCTGGTAACTCCATAAAAGACATTAAATTATCATAATTCAATATCCTAAGAACATAAAGTGCTGGTACATCATCTATATCCCCTAAGCCGTAACAGGTGAAATAATGAGCATAAATTGTTTTCAAAGTACTAAACTGATTTATATCACACCACTTTGAAAAAGGAAGCATCAAAGAAGCCTCTACATTTTGAATATTAACCTTTTCTAGTGATTTATACTTCGCCAAAACATCTGGAAGTCTATCGAGTTCTTCGACAAAAGCACCCAATGCCTCTTTTGGTATTTGCATAATTTTATTACCATCTGTATCATAATTAACACGGGATAAACTAGGTCCATCAATTTTGATATTGAATGCTTTCATAAGCGTTTTTAAATGTTTCTGAGGAGGTAGTCCAAAATTAGCACCAAATTCATAAGATTTACCTTTATACCAAATCGTATCCAATTTACCGCCTACCCGATTGCTTCTTTCAAAAACAGTAACATTCTTATACCCTTTTTTTTGTAAACCTTCTGCTATTACAAGTCCAGAAAGTCCCCCACCAATAATAGCCACCCTATCGTTTTGTTTAATCATTTTGATCACCTCGTTTAAGTAGATCAATTAAAGCCAAAATCCAAAGTGGTAATGTATCTAAGTCTACATTATTATGAATAGCTCTTTCAAGGATGACTTTAGCCGGTACTTTACCTACATTACATCCACTAGAGATTTTTCTAGAGAAATTGTAATGCCTTAAAAATTTGTGAAGCGCGTGTTCAACCTTAGTAAAAGAGTCGAGATTCTTATTCATAGGAATTTTATTAAAAAATTCTTGAACTAAGAACTTATTAAAGTCACCCATATCATCCAAAATAATATCTTCTTCATGTTCAATGAACCGATGGTTGATGTGAAGATTTTCCAAAATCTCCTTATACTTGTTGCTTTTAACATAAAAAGGTACAAACTCTCTTGTTTTTTCAGTGATTAAATTCTTTATGTTCAAATTTAAAGTTTTCATCAAATAGACAAGTTTTAGTTCAAAATAATACCAAATATCTATATCTAGTTTTTTATTATATAATTTAACAGAACCCCATTTTGAATAGGTGTCATAAAGACTATATTGATATATTTTACCAATTCCCTCAAATTTACCTATATAATCAACTCGTTGAATAACCAAATATCCTGGATAAGCTTCTTCTGTGTATTCAAAGCATGATATAAACTTTTTATTTTTTTGTTTCTTGTTGAAATGAAACACTTTATTTTTCGAATATTCTATTCGTTGAGTTTTCTTTGACAGATTGTGCCTCTTTAAGACATTGTAAATGCCTGAAACCCCAATATTAACCCCTTCTGTTTTTAACTCATAGTAAATTCTTTTAGGTCCATCTTCAGGGCGTCTCCCTACATATGATAAAATTTTACGCTCAACCGTTTTATTCACTTTATTTGACATTTGAGGCTTTTTAGGCTCTTTGATTTCTAGTCCAATCATGCCCTTCTTTTGATAAGCCCTACTCCAATTGTAAAATGTCGTTCTTGAAATACCAAACAACTTACATGTCTCAGAAACATTGTTTTCTTTCAAGGCATGTTTTAAAATCATATACTTGTATTGTGCATTAAAAACTCCTGATTTCATGACAATTGCTCCCTTTTTCATGTCTATTGTATAAGATAATCTAAGCTTTATTTCATTTGTTCAATGACAATTTGTTTATTTTCTTGATATTAACAGTGCTTAAATAAATATTATTAAACCAGTTGTTCTTTCCATACTTTAACTACACTATCATTTTATTAGAAATACTAGATAAAATCAATAGCATTTATTTCATGTTATCTAAACATGAATTAATCTATTGATATAGTTTTGTATTGCTTTTTGAACTACATCTAAAATATCTATAAAAACCAATCTACAAAATCTATCTAAATCCCTCTAAAAGCTAAAATTAATAAATCATACCAGATAAATATACATTTAAGCCATCAAATGTTATTATATAATAAAGAGGTTATTGTATAATAGGTAATAGGTGTATATAAATACATTTGTAATTATGAGGTAATAGATTATATACTCTTTGCAGTGTGACACATATTCTGCGAAAAATTCACTAAATAATATACTAAACTTATAGAGCTAAATCATATAAATTTATTTTTATGGAGGACCATAATGATTGATAGAAGGAGTATTAAAAACAAAACTTATGAAGTAGAAAAAGACCTTAAAAATTTAGACGATAGTAGTATTTTATTAAATTTCAAAGAAGTTTTAACTAAAATTTATCCCAATCTTATTAAAGTCATAGCTCATGCATATGATAGTTGGGATAATATTTCGGAAAACTTATTTAATGAATTGGTTTATAACACTTTTGCATGGAAGTATGGTATTCAGATTGATTTTAAAAATATAGTTGTATATGAAAGTAGTAATCCATCTGTTTCACATTTTCATATTCAATGCTTCCCAAAGAAGAAACTTTCAAAAATTTATAAATTTAATGAAGAGAAGCAAATTAACTTTGATGATTATAAAAATGTAGTACTCATTTTTGATTGCTTTATGGATGGAATAAATTATTTAAGCAGTGGTATTAGTGTAGATAAAGCAAAAAATGTAAATTTTGATATGGTTCATGTGTCATTAGTTGATATTATTAAGGACAAGGTACTTGATAATTTTTTTATGCATTATCAAGATGTTGACTATCAATTTGTAGCTGTTGATTAATACATACATTTACAACATTACCTAACAATATCTTATATTATTAAGTAAATATTTTAAAGCTATATAATAGACCTTTTCGTTCAGTTGCATACATCTCATTGTGAATAAAATCAAAGGATAATTACAAATTAGTGATTTATAAAAATTTCCACTATAATGAAGTAAGGTCATTATAGTAGATACAACAAGTATTATATAGATATTGAAATACACCCTATATATGATATACTTTAAAAGAAAAAATTATTGTATTTTTCTATTATGAGGTAAACGAAAATGATAGACACACATGAAGATAAACGTATTAAAGAATTGAGAGTTGACTGTAAGAAATGTTTCGGACTATTCTGTGTAGCATTATACTTTTCAGCTTCTGAAGGATTCCCAACGAATAAAGAAGCAGGTAAGCCTTGTATTAACTTACAATCTGACTTTACCTGTTCTGTTCATAAAAATCTTAGAAATAAGGGTCTTAGGGGATGTAGCGCATATGACTGCTTTGGTGCTGGTCAAAAGGTATCTCAAGTCACTTTTGGTGGACATGACTGGAGACAAGCGCCCAAATCTTCTAAGCAAATGTTTGAAGCATTCCTGATTATGAGGCAACTTCATGAAATGATATGGTATCTTACTCAAGCAACTCTCCTTCAAACAGACCAAGGTATCAAAGATGAGATTTATTCATTACTGAACGATACTGAAGAACTTACTCATCTTGACACTGATTCTCTATTAGCACTGGATATAGTAGCTCATAGAACCAAGGTTAATAGGTTACTTAAAAATACTAGTGAGCTAGTTCGTTCTAATGTCCGCAATGGAAAGAACACTCCTTCAAAAAATCGAAGCGACAACCCTCACCAATTAGATTATTTTGGAGTTGACTTGAGAAAAACCAATCTTAGAGGTGCCGATCTAAGAGGTGCATGTCTTATTGCAGCCAACCTCAGAGGAGTCGATTTAACTGGAGCTGATCTCATAGGAGCTGATTTGAGAGACGCCGATATTAGTGGAGCTGATCTCACAAAATGCATCTTCCTTACCCAAGCCCAACTTAACACAGCTAAAGGTGATTCTCATACAAAGTTACCAGTAATGCTAATTCGCCCAACCTATTGGTCAAAATATTAACATTCTAACAGACATAAATAACATAATTCAAAATTAAATCATACAATTTTTTATGATGGAATATGTCCGCTAGAGACAATAAGAAACTATGGTAAAAAATATTGGAACAAAAAAAAAAAAAAAAACCGGAATTATCATTATATCATTTGATAATTCCGGTTTTATATTTTTATAACTATAAAACTTAGTTATACATCTTTTTAACTTAAAATCTACTCTATAGGTATAATATCCTATTGAACATAACCTTTAATACTTTATATGTTTCATTTATTGAGCTGGAGCTTCATAAGTCCATATTACACTAGTTACATTAACAGAATAATCTTCAAAATCATCACGCCATTTAAATGCATCTAACATATAAATCTTTTCTTTCGTTAAATCTGTATGAAGAGTACCAACTACATCGCTGACAGTAACTGTAGTAACACCATTTTCAGTAGTTTGTTCAGATTCTAAAATAGTCGCAACTTCACCATTTATAGTAATTTGAGAAATTCTAACTTCATCAGGATTATTAAACTTAATAGTAAAAATTGGATCAAACACATTTTCAAGATCCTTATTACCTTCTGCCGTAAACTCATTTACAGTTGGAGCTATAGGTTTATCCTCTACATCCTTATTTGTAGATGCACATGCTGCTATTCCAAATATAAAAGATAGTGTTAATAATATTGTAATTAATTTTTTCATGATAAACATCCTCCTTCTGTATTATTTTATCATATTATATTTCTATATACATAATATTAATAAAAAATATTCTAATATAAATTCTACTATTTACTCCTGTGAACACATTATGTGTATTTTTTCGTTTTTAGTAAAGTCTCCTAGTATATATACCCTATATTCATTGGAATGAGCAAGCGTATCATGATCCTAATAAAAAAAGTTTTGTATTTAAAAAATACAAAGCTTTTAAATTTATTATTTTATACTTGGATATTTATAATAATTTATTTTTTGTATTGCCTCTTTTTTATCAAAACAAACCGCATAAAGTTCCTCATGTAATTCTAAATAAATTGCACCTTTTACTTCTTCATAGTGATGATTACTTATATTATATTGTATTCCAATATAATGGTCGTAAACAGCTCCTGTCACTACTTTTTGTAAAACAAAGTAAATTAAATTACCAGAAATAGATATTTTTTCATGATATAAATATGTAGTTGAACTTGGAGTAAAAATTTCTTTTAATTCATTATCTACAATATTTATAATTCCTACGCCCTCACCTGATTTAATATCATTGGTTTCAATTTTATAATAATAAATCGCAAAAGTTTTAGTATCCATATCAAAATCTGCATAGTAAACTAGTCCAATATATTCAGGAAGTGTTATCGTATGAATTAGTTCCTTTGTTTCAATATTGTAAACTCGAAGATCAACTGTTTGATTATTTATTGTACTAGTAATCAATAAATTATCCTTAACATTTATAAAATATAATGGGCAGTTTCTTGTTAATTCATTATTCGTAAACGGTAATTCAAGAAATACACTCGATTTATCTTCTAAAATATTATATTGAACTATTTTTCCTTTAGAATTTTCATAATCAAGTTCAATATACAAGATATTATTGCCTGATAATCCAATAAAATTAAATTGATATGGTGAACTTTCATCGGCTATTTTCTCAAATATTGTATTAATAGATTTAGTTTCTTTATTATAAACTTTAATTTGATTAATTATAGATTCATCACTTTTTTTTATTGTTTCAAACCATGATATATATTTAAAATTATTAACAATTTCTTCAATATCACTATCCCCACTAGCTGTATAGATTATATTCATCTCTTCTAAAGAATTTCCAAATGCTATTTTATTATATTTATTTGTATAATTTGATAATAAGAATGTATAATTTTTATTCTCTTCATTTCCAGTTAGTAATATTCTTTCAGGTAATTGTTCTTTATCTGTAAATTCATAAATTAATTCATCATTTTCTTTATTATTTGGTGAGCAACTATTAAATAAAACTAAACTAAGAAGTAAAAAAATAATAGTTAATATCTTGTTTGTTTTCATATTCATATCCTCCCCTAATTCTTTAATAAACATTACAATTTTATTTTATCATTCTTTACTACATAAATGAATAATTCTTATTATTTCAACTCTTAATTTGTCTTAATTACTTAAATAATTTAATGGATTTAATAAAATTTTGCACTTCTTGTATTAAAATGTAGTATTATGACTTTTTTTGTCGAATTCTAAAAATTACATCCAATTGATTGTTGTCCTATTACCTTAGTTGTTAAAAAATTCTTCCATTGGATTGTCTTTTGTTCATAATTAACCTTTGTACAAAGGTTAGTTAACCTAGTTATAATAAATATTTTATCGTTTTATATTTACCCACATTTCTATTTTATGAGGTTTCTTTAATGCTTCTTCATGATAGTATTCTATCGCATAATTATTAGCAGGACGATAATTGTTTTCATTAAACCAATTAAAGAAATAATCCATTGCACTCTTCAAATTTTGTCCAGTACCATCTTCAAAACTCTCATTTTCATATATACAACAAGCATAAAGTCCTTTAGGTAGTATAAATGAAATCATGTCTTTAGGAATATCTTCAATTTGATTGACAGCTGTAGATGCAAGATAATGAAACCCTTTTTCACCATGATTATAGGAGATACCAAATTCTTGGGTTGGACAAGTTTTATCTAAGATTGTATGTTTCATTTTATGAAATCTATTCCAAGCAATTCCTGGATTATCTATACCAGGTGTCTCTATTCCAAAAGGACAAAATATGTCTAGGCCTATCATTTTTATTTCTTCTTTCTCACATAATTTTATTTCTAGTACCATATTATCCGCTATATATCTATCACCCAAACTTAATTTAGCATTTTGCAAGATAACATCAGGCTTATACACATGAAATAATGGAAACTTTTCTTTTTTATATTCACTAGGTGTCATTTTATAAGTTTCTTTAAATACCCTTGAAAAATGTTCTGGACTTTTAAATCCGCTATTTATTGCGACTTCTTTCATAGGTATATCTTTCAGAAGCAATTCTGTAGAATGTGCTAATCTACGGAATTTAATATATTTCTCTATGCTGTAGCCAGTCGTCTCATGAAATAACCTTTGAAAATAAAAAACTGAAAGATAAGAATTTGAAGCAACCTCACCAATTTTAATATCTTCTTTCAAGTGTTCTTCAATATAATCGATTGCCCTTTTTATAGAGTCTATAGCTTTCATTAAATCATCCCCTCCTGTAATTTATAATATTATTATATCAATAATTGTATATGAATCCATGACTGACAATGCTTTTTTTATATATAAATAAAGAAAGAGGTCATCTCAAAATATGCAAAACTGTTCTTTCTAGATAGTATTCATCTTCTAGCTAAATAATTTAATTTGTTTAGCTTTTTTTAGTCTATAAAATATTTAATTGTTAATTTATATTTTATATTTATTTTTTTATACTTTTCGATAATAAGTTGAATTAAGAATTAAATTTTAATAATAATTTAATCTATATCCTACGTATAATCATAATTAATAATTCCTAAAACATGTGTAAGCTAATTATGTTTGTTTAAAGCAAACTTGCATGAAGCTGTAACAATAGACATTAATTAATAAACTAAAAATGATTACAGCTGTTATGATAGATCTTTTGGTATTTTAACTGAGCAAATTTAATTAACTTAAAAAACTTAAAAAACTCTTAAAATAATTTAATAAACTATACAGTTCCTTGTGAATTGTGTAACATATTTGGTGCACGCACTGTGTGAAATAATACACAAGAGAGAAAGGATTAAGGAAATGAATATAACTGAAATTATTGTAAAAACACTCGGCGATCCAAAAATGCTTGCTGCAGTGTCTTCATCTATTTTAATTATTTTACTAGGATTCTATTTAAGAAAGAAAGAGATTTTTGATCCAAAAACATCAAAAATTTTAAGTAAAGTTGTATTAATGGTAGCTATTCCAGCTTTAGCTTATAAAGCATTTATGGTTGATATCAACAAAGAAAGTTTATCAAACGGAATAAATGTTTTAATCTGGGGATTTATCATTTATATTCTTTTAATTTTTGTTTCAAAATTATTTTATGTAAAATACGAAGGAAGCAAGAAAGAAGTATTAGAAGTGTTAACCGTGTTTGGTTCTACAACATTCTTTGGAATTCCAATTGTTGGTGCATTCTATGGAGCAGAAGGCGTAATGTACGCTTCAATCTTTAATATTGCTTACCGTGTCTTCTTATACTCATTTGGATATATTAAATTAACAGGTATTCAAATTAGTAAAGAAAATGCTAAAAAAATGTTTATAAACCCAATTATTATTGCGACATTCTTAGGTATCTTTGTATGGATGTTCCAAGGATATTTACCTCAAGTTAAAGTCAATGGTGCTTCATACGCATTTGCTCGTATTGACCAAACAGCAACATGGTTATATCAACCAATGGTTTATCTTGCTCGTTTATGTTCTCCACTTGCATGGTTAGCTATTGGTACAAAATTAGCAGAAATCTCTTTAAAACAAGCTGTAGAATCAAAAGCATCTTGGCATTACAGTATAATGAAAGTTATCGCTGTTCCAACAATAAATATTCTTTTGTTAATTCTTTTAACTGTTACAGGAATTCTTCCACTATCATTCGTAGCAGTTGCTACAGTAATCATAATGATGGCAACACCAACAGCAACAGTTGCAGCAGCGTTTGCTATTAGTGCTGATAAAGAAGCCCTTTTAACATCAAATAGTTCTTTATTGTCTACAGTAGTAAGTGTAATTTGTATGCCAATATGGATCATCATCTTAGAAATTATTAAAAATGCAAATATTTTTTAATTAATTAAGGAGTGGTGATTATGTCAGAAAAAATTGTTTGCTTTGGTGTAAGAGATGTTGAAATAGAATATTTTCATAAGTTAAATAACTTTGGATATGAGTTAGAACTTGTATCTAGTGGTCTCAATGATCAAAGCGTATTAAAAGTTGAAAATGCCTCTGCGGTTATGGTTAGAGGTAATTGTCAAGCAAATAGAAAAAATTTAGAATACTTAGCTAAAAAAGGTGTAAAAATTGTTCTTACAAGAACAGTAGGATTTAACCATGTTGATTTAGAGGCAGCAAAAGAATTAGGAATGAAAGTTGCAAGAGTACCTTCTTACTCTCCAAATGCTATTTCAGAACTTGCTGTTACTCTAGCCATGATGTTACTTCGTCATACCGCTTATACTGTTAAAAAGACCAGTGAAAGAGATTTTACTGTTGATGCAAAAATGTTCAGTAAAGAAGTAAGAAATTGTACAGTTGGTGTACTAGGCGTAGGTAGAATTGGTTACACAACTGCTAAATTATTTCATGGCCTAGGAGCAAAAGTTTTAGGATTTGATGTGTACCAAAATGAAGAAGCTAAAAAAATAGTTGACTTCAAGAGTATGGATGATGTGCTTGCAGAATCTGATATTATTTCAGTTCATCTCCCATTCTTTAAAGATCAAAATTATCATATAATTAACGATGATTTTTTATCTAAAATGAAAGATGGAGCAATCTTAGTTAATACCGCTAGAGGGCAATTACAAGATAATGAAGCTATTCTTAAAGCACTTAAATCAGGAAAACTTGCTGGATTTGGTACAGATGTATTTGAAGGTGAATCTAGTTTCTTCTTCAAAAATTTAAAGGGAACGAAAGTAACCGATGAAACTGTAGAAGAACTTGTCCAAATGTATCCTAAGGTTTTAATTACACCACATATAGGTTCTTACACAGATCAAGCTTTAACAAATATGATTGAAATATCTTACCAAAATATGAATGAGTTTTTAACAGAAGGTAAATCAAAAAATCAACTTGCTTAATAAATTAAAAGTTGTCGCTATGCGGCAACTTTTTTTAATTCAAAAATTACCAACAATTAATAAACAATCGCTCGTGTATACTTTCACAAAATATGATATAATGGTTTCTGCAAGGTATCATTGTGACATCTAGACAGATAATTGACCTTGACTATGTAATAATTATGAAAAATTCTATAAATATGGGATAGCGGTCTTTGAGGGTCAAATTAACTTCTTATGAAAGAAAGTGAAATCCTATGAAAAGTAAATTTCAACGTATGATTGTCTTTTATGCTATACTAATAGCACTTATTCCTCTTTTGTTTTCATATGGTATTTTTTTATACGATAAATTAACATCTATTAATACAACAATTAAAGCATCGCTTAAGGATTCTGCATTTAATATTAGTCAAACCCCATTCATACAAGAAAAACTTCATAATCATGAGTATGATTTTACAATACAAGATCATGTTATGACGTATGTTCATAACTTAGATAATGTTGATATAGTTGTTGTCGCTGATATGACAGCGAGAAAGTATTCTCATCTAGATATCAGTCAAATTGGTCAAACATTTGTCAATCCAGATGATGCCCAAGTATTAGAAGAAGGTGTCGGCTATTACTCTTTAATGAGAGGGTCTCAAGGATTAACCTATCGAAGATTTGAACCTATCTTTTATAATGGCGAGCAAGTTGGGTTTGTAATGGTCGGAAAATATTATGATAGTATTCATTTAATAACTAATAGGGTAAAAATATTGTATAGTACCTTGTTAGCACTATCAATAATCTTTACTATCTTTTTTTCATTAACTTTTTCAAAAAAAATTAAAAAGAAAATATTAAATAAGGAACCTGAAGAAATTGCCAAGTTATATATCGAGAAAGAAGTTATTTTTAATAGTATAAGTAATGGCATTATTGCATTAAATCATGAAGATGAAATTGTAGAAGTAAATAATGTATGTAATGAGCTATTTGATCCATTTTCTAAAGATATAATTTTATTAAGACTAAATCCTTATATAAAGGATCATAAAGAAATCAAAATGAAGGAAATGATTATATTAAACAAACGACTTTTTGTGAATTCAAATCCTATTTTTGAAAATAATAAATATTTAGGAACAGTTATCACTTTAATTGATAAGAACGAAATTAATCAAATCGCTAAAGAAATTACTGGAGTTGATCAATTAATAAAAACCCTAAGAGCAAAAGTGCATGAGTTTAAAAATAAGCTACACGTTATTTTAGGATTAATTCAGTTAAATGAATATGAAGAAACCAAGAAATACATTATTGAGATGCAAGGAAACGATGATGATACATCAGAAAAGTTTAAAATGATTGATGATTATTATGTAAAAGCAATGCTTATTAGTTATGAACTAATATCTAGAGAAAAACACATTTTTTTTAATATAACAGAGGATTCTTTTCTTTATCAAAACCACAATTTAATTAGTTCAAATGATTTAATTACTGTTATTGGAAATTTAATTGAAAATGCTTATGAATCATTTAATCATAATATTAATCAAGAAAAAAAAGTTGAAATATCTTTAAAAGAAAATGAAGAATTAATTATTATAGAAGTAGAGGATAATGGCACACCTATCCCCCCCAAAATCAGAGATCAAATATTTGAAAGAGGTGTCTCATCTAAAGGTGAAAATAGAGGAACTGGATTACATCTAATTAAGACTAGGGTTGAATTATATAATGGAAAAATTCATATTGAAACAAACAAACATCAAAAAAAATTCATTATTACACTGGGCAAAGGAGAAATTATATGAAAAAAGTTTTAATTGTAGAAGATGACCCTATGGTAGCATCAATTAACAAACGATATACTGAAATGATAGATGGTTTTAAAGTAGTTGGATGTGTGACAAAAGAAAAGGAAATTTTTGATATTTTAAATAAAGAAAAAGTGAATTTAATTATTCTAGATGTCTACCTTCCAGAAAAAAGTGGTCTTGAAATTTTAAAAAACTTACGTAATAATAAATGTTTTGTTGATGTAATCATGGTTACAGCTGCTAATACAGTTGAAGAAGTTAAAACAGCTTTTGCATATGGAGTAATAGATTATTTAATTAAACCCTTTGAATTTTCAAGATTTAAAGAAGCGCTAGATAAATATCTAGAAAAGACAGATGTTTTAAGTAAAAATCGAAAAGTTGAACAAAATGGAATAGATGTTATTTGTTGTAAAATGAAAGAAGATTATAATTTACCAAAAGGACTACAAACAACAACCCTAAAAACAATATTAGATTTATTAAATTCAGAAAAAGAAAAAGTATGGACAATTAAAGAAATATCTACTAAAGTCGGAATTAGTAACGTCACAATTAAAAAATATATGGACTATTTAGAAAACAGTAAATATGTGTCATCTAGACAAAATTATGGTAATATAGGAAGGCCAGAATACAATTACATTGTATCGTCAAACTAAATGATTAATTAATCTAAATCAGATAAAGTAATAAAAGGAATACCTCAATGATATTCCTTTTATTTTTATGTTATTATTAATTAATGTTTTTTTCTAAATGCAGTACATATTTATATTAATTTTTTTCTGTATTACAATAGAATTTCTTTTTCAAAGTTGTTTTAGCAATCAATTTATCAAATAATAATAATATTTGTGGTAATGTAAATATTACTACTATTACTGATACTAAACATCCTCTACTTAATATTAATCCTAAGTCAGATATTACAGATACAGAACTTACTAATCCAACAATAAATGAAGCGATAACAAGAATACTTCCTGAAGTAATGATAGTAGGTAGTGATGTTCTTAATGCTTCATTAGCACTTTCTTGTTTACCCATTGTTTCTCTATACTCTAGATATCTACTTGTATATAGAATTCCATAATCAACGGTTGCTGCCATTTGAATACATGTTACTACCATATAGGTTACAAAGAAGGCTGGGTTATCGTTTAAGATACTAAATGACATCCCTATCCAAATTGATCCTTGGATTATTAATGTTAAAATAACCGGAATACTAACTGATTTAAAGGTAAGCATAACTATTAATAGAATACTAAAGAATGAGATGAGACTAACTACTGTTGAATCTGAAGAGAATATATCTTTAATTTCTAAGAAGTTAGCACTTTCTGATAGAATATAACTTTCATCATATATTTTATTGATTTCTTTTTCTAATTTTTCAATTGCTTCAAATGCCTCATCACCAGTTACATCTAAATTCATATTGAATAGTAAACGTGTATAATGATTTCCATTAAACATTTTATCAGCAAGCAGTGATTGGTCATACTTTTCATCAATTATATTTTGAAGTTCAACACCTGTTGTTGCAACTAAATTATTTTGAGATAAATATTCTACTAGTTCATACGTTCTAACTTTGTCAGTAACATTTAATTTAGTAAATACATCTTGAACTAATTCATCACTAATCCCATAATTTTCTATAATATTAGCTTTTGTCAACTCAAGACCCGCTGGTGCTAATTGTGCATATTTTCCATCCATTTCTGTTTGTGCAAGTTGTCCATATTTAGTTAATATGTTATTCATATGCATAAAGTTGACTAGTTGATAAACAGGTAATGTATCAGTTTCATAATTTTTTGAGTAAGCACTAAACATCAATCCCATTGTTTCATCATTAAACACTGGATAGGAAACACTTATTTGTGTTGCAGTTAATTCAGTAAACATTTGTTGATAAGCACCAATTATCTGTGCTTTTTGTTCAGCATTAAATGGCAATTGATCCAATCCATTATAAAAATATTGTACGAGTTGATAATTGTAAATGATAGTATCAACTGTTGGTACAGCACCTGTTATTTGAAAGAATATACCTTGTACTTGTTCATCAGTTAATGAATAAAGACCTTTAACTGTAGCCATATTTAATTCTGTATTAATTGAATTATATTTTTCAGTTAATGTATTTTCCTTAGCAACGAATATATTATTAATTAATTGATTTTCATTAATATATTTTAGAAATTCGTACATAGATATTTTATCTTTTGTTACATCTTTACCTAAACCTTGATATACTAATTGAATAACTTCTTTATTTATTAAATATTGTTCTTCAATTTCAGTACTTGAAATATTAGTAAAGTATGGCTTTAATTGTTCATATTTTACATCTAATTCTGTTTGCTTACTATTAGCAAGTCCAATGGCATACTCTTCTGTACTAATATAATTTAAGAAATCATTTACTATAACTTTATCAGTCACTTTTTTATCCATTGCAAGAAAAGCTGAATTTACAATATCTTCACTTACATGAAATACATTTGCGATTTGAGCTGCAGTTAACTCATCATATAATCCAGTAGAAACCATTCCTTGACTATTATTAATGATATTTTTACCATTAATTTTATAATTTGAAATAACATCAATAACTTCTTTTTCTTTATTATGATCACCCTTTGGAACTAAAACAACTAGTGAATTTTGAATACCAAAGGCCTCTTCTATTTTTCTATCATCTACGTTTATTTGAGCATTTTTATCTCTTGCAGTATCAAGAGAATATCTGTAATCAGAATTTGCTGTTAAGATACCAGCACAAATAATTAATACTAATAAAATAACTGGGATAATATATCTTGTCTTATATTGAAATTTAACAATTAAATGTTTATTGCTAGCTTCTTTTCTTTCTGTAATAACATTGAAAATACTTTTATGTCTTGTCTTTTCAATTAATGGAGCAAATAATAATAATACGCCTGGCATTAACAAAAATACAGTAAGTATACTGATAACGATTCCTTTTGAAAGAACTATTCCAACATCTAAACCAATGGTAAACTGCATGAACATTAATGCTACTAAACCAGCAATCGTTGTTAAACTACTACTTGAAATAGGTGAGAAACAACTTTTTAATGCATCAGATATTGCTTTTTTATTATCCATTCCTTTTTTAACATTTTCATTAAACTTTTGAAGTAAAATAATTGAATAATCCATTGCTAGTGCAAGCTGCATTACCGCACAGATTGAACCCGTAACAAATGATATTTCTTCAAGGAAATAGTTCGTCCCTAAATTTATAAAAATAGAAGTTGCTACTACTACTGTAAACATGATTGGATCTACCCATGATGTAGAAGTAAGAAGTAAAATTGCAAATACAATAACACACGCAATTGCTAATATTTTAGCCATATCTTCATGTGCAGCTTCACTCATATATTTAGAAACAACCGCTGCTCCATAATATGATGGTGAATATCCATCCAACGCCTTTTCAATAGCATCAACAGTATCATAAACTTCAATATCAAAATCTCCGTCCTTTAAAAATACTTGAAATAATGCTTTTCCATCTTTATAACTCTTTTCGCTTGTGCTATCAAAAACAACTGTATCAACACCATCGATTTTTTCAATTTTTTGTTTAACAATTTCTGCTTCGTCGATAGTAATATCATTAATCATTATCTGAGCACTACCGTTTTTACCAAAATCTTCTTCCATTTTTTCATATGCTTCAACAATTTTTGAATCTTCATCCAAATATTTTGTCATATCATAATTTGTTTTTACTTTAGGTATTAATATAATTGATACCCCAACTAAAACAGCAAATATTAACATCAATACATATCTGCTTTTAACAATTCCATCAGCTAATTTCTTCATAACTTATTTCTCCTTTATTCTATAACCTTCAATTTTCATTTTACTTATCTTGGTAGATATAGTTCCATTTATTTGCATTTCATCAATTACACCTTCACACAAATAGGGAATTTTTCCAATTGGTGTTAATACATAGTCATTATATCTAAAGTGATTATCCACTAAATGTATTTCTTTGATAATCTGCTTTTTTCTAAACAAGTAAAAATAACCACTCATAATGTTATTGCTTATATCTACTACTAATTTTCCTCTTAGTTTACTAAACAAAGCTTTTACGATGATCTTATATTCATATTTTATTTTTGACACCTCCATCATTATAGACATATGTTGATTAAACACATTAAATATAATATAATATAAGGATAGTAAGATTCAATAACCAAAAAAGTCTTGATTATTGCTTAATACCCATATACTATAGATAGTGTGTATTATGTAACAGAAGGTGGAAAATTGTGAATAAAAATGATCGTCGAAGTAGAAGAACAGAAAAAGCAATAAAACTAGCTTTTATGAACTTAATGCTAGAAAATGATATTGAAAAAATTACAATAAAACAAATAACTGATGAAGCTGATATAAATAGAAAAACATTTTATTTACATTTTTATGATATATATGATGTTTTAGAAACTATCGAAAATGAAATTATTGAAAAGTTATACCTTTTAATGAATCAATTTGATCTTAAAGTTATTAAAACTAATCCCTATATTTTCTTAAAAGCAATTACAGATGAATTAAATGAAGAAATAAGCTTCCGTAAATTTTTATTATCTTCAACAACATCAAGCAAATTATTAAATAAATTAAAAATCCTTTTCAAAAACGAATTAATCAAAATATATCAAGAAGATACTAAAAAAAGACCTGATAAATTATCATATGCTTTGACTTTTATAACATCAGGAGTTATTGATACCTATCAACAATGGTTTAATTCTGATAGAACAGATGATTTAGAGGACTTATCAAAAGAAATGAGTTTATTGATTACACAGGGAATAAACTCAGTTCTTTAGTTTACAAAAAATATAACTGAAACAAAAAAAGGGGCTGTAAAAAATAAATAGCTCTCAATAAACAAAAAAGGAACTAAATTCTAGATTAATAAATCTGGAATGAAGTTCCTTTTTTTAGTATAATTTAAGTATGTCTGAAGTACTAAATTATACAAATAATTATACACTAAAACAACTAGTTTTACCACTGGAAATTCAAACAATTATTCCGTTTGATGATCCTATCTATACATTTGATGAGGTAATGAAGGGATGTAATTTAAAAAAGTACCTAATAACCGATAAAATAGAATCTAGAGGTCGCATCGGTTATAATTTAGTCACTTTGTTAGAGGTAACACTATTTGGTTTTATGTTAAAAGGTTACACATCTTTAAGAGAACTAGAGTCTTTATGTAAAACAGATATTAGATTTATGCATTTATTAAGAGACGAGAATAGTACTCCTACTCATATGACGTTCTCTAATTTTATTAATAATTACTTAAAATGTAGTATTGAAGAAATATTTTATGATATTAATGAATATATCTTTGACAAAGATAATGTAAATACTGATATTGTATACATAGATGGTTCGAAGTTTGAAGCGAATGCCAATAAATATACTTGGATATGGAAGAAAGCTTGTACAACGAATAGAGAAAAATTATATAGAAAGATAACTATTTTATTAGATGAAATAAACAGTACTTTTCTAAATTATGAAATGACTAGTTATTCTACTCGTGAAGAATATGAGATAGAATATTTCGAATCAATATTTTATGATTTCAAGAATAGATTTAAAATAGATCTATCTACATTTGTTCATGGGAAAGGGAAAAGAAAGAGTGATACTCAAAGGTATTATGAAAAATTAGAGCGGTATTTAAGTAAATTAAAAGAATATGCAGAACATATTCAAACATGTGGTGATAAACGAAATAGTTATTCAAAAACGGATAAAGATGCCACATTTATGCGAGTAAAAAGAGATTATATGGGAAATGATCAACTAATACCTGCTTATAATATACAATTAGGTATTTCAGATGAATATATAAGTGTCTGTGATGCATTTCAATATGCTTCAGATTCAGATTGTTTCAAACCTTTAATAGAAAGTTTCAAAACTCATTATTATAAATATCCCACCTATCCTGTTGGTGATGCTGGATATGGGAGCTATAATAATTACTTATATTGTAAAGAAAATGGTATAGAATTGTATCAAAAATTCTCTACTTATAAGAAGTCAACAGAAGATAAGAAATATATAAATAATCCTTTTAAACCTTTTAATTTTAAACAAGATGAGAACGGACAACTAGTCTGTCCTAATAATAAAAGATTTCATTTTTAAAAACAAGACCTGTACGTGGGAATAAATATGGACGAACAGAAGAATTGTATCAGTGTGAAGATTGTACTGATTGTCCACTTAGGTCAGAATGTCATAGATCAAAAGGGAATAGAATTATCAAACTAAATGAGGAATTAACATCATTACACCAAGAGGTTATGAATAACTTAAAAAGTGAATTAGGAATTGAATTAAGAAAGAATAGATCTATTCAATCTGAAGGTACCTTTGGAGTAATAAAATACGACCGTTGGTACAAAAGAATAGTAAGAAGAGGTATGGATTCTGTAAGATTAGAATTATTATTAGTTTCTACTGGATATAACTTGTACAAATATCACAATAAGAAAAAAAGATTAATTCAATAAATGAAACAATTAAATATTGAAAATAGGGTTTTCATTGAAAATCCTTTTAAACATGCTCATAATGAGCATTTTTCTATATTTACCAATATTTTATAAAAAGAAAAAGGAGCTGTATCGGAGGCTGCTGAAAAAGTCTCATCAAATTATGAATTGGGAAGAGTATATTAATTATTCTTCCTTTTTTCATATAAATACAACGAAAAGAAAGTGAAAAATGATATAATGAAGGTAGAAAATAATTTGAAATTGGTGATAGTATGCTACCTAATAAAGAACTTGTCTTAAGTCCATACAGTAAGTTGTATGATATTGTGGTTCCAAAGAATCATATATTAAGAAAATTTAAAGAATTAGTGGATTTTGAATTTGTTTATGAAGAATTAAAAGATAAATATACAAAGGATAATGGAGCGACAGCGAAATGTCCTATTTTTATGTTTAAATTATTATTATTAAAAGTAATGTATCCAATGTCTGACCGAGATTTAGTTGAGCAAGCACAATTAAATATGGCATATAAGTATTTTTTAGAAATAGCTCCAGAAGAAACAGATATTATCCATCCAACAAGTTTAACAAAGTTTAGAAAGTTACGATTAAAAGATGGAGAATTATTAGATAAACTAATTTCAAAAACAGTAGAGCTAGCACTAAACTTAGGATTAATAAAATCAAAACAAATAATAGTAGACTCAACACATACAAATAGTATGTTTAATTATAAATCACCACTTGAAATCTTAGAAGAGAAATCAAAAAATTTACGAAAAGTAGTATATAAGACTGATGAAAGTTATAAAGATAAGATGCCTGAAAAGCCAATATCAAAGAATATAGACGATCATATAAAATACTGTAATGAATTAGTTGAATTAATTAGAAATGATGAAAATTTACTAATCAGAGAAAATATTAGATTAAAAACAAACTTATTAGAAGAAATAGTAAATGATAATATTGAAGAAATAAATTCAATGGTAGAAAAGGATGCAAAAGTAGGACATAAATCAGCTGATACATCATTCTTTGGATATAAAACACATATCGCGATGGTGCCAGAACGAATTATCACAGCGGCAGTTGTGACAAGTGGAGATAAACACGATGGAAAGCAAGCAAGAGAATTATATGTGAAATCAAAAGAAAATGGAATTGAAGTTGATGCTTTTATAGGGGATGGAGCGTATTCAGAAAAAGAACTAATAGAATATGCGAAAAAAAATGAATTTAAATTAGTTTCAAAATTGAGTAAAACAGTATCTAAAGGAAATAAAAGAAAATGTGAGGATTTTGAATATAATAAAGATGCGAAAAGATATGTATGTAAAGCAGGTCATATGGGAGTTAGAGTTGCACTACATGGTAAAAAGAAACATGAGATAGAAGGAACTCCATTGCGAGAAACGCATTATTTTGATGTAGAAAAATGTAAAACGTGTCCATTTAAAGAAGAATGTGGATATAAAGAAGGACAAGATAGTAGATCTTATACAGTTACATTAAAGAAGGATAATGTTCATGCAGAACATGAAAAATTTCAAGAAAGTAAAGAATTCAAAGAATTAGCAAAAGAAAGGTATAAGATAGAAGCTAAAAATTCTGAATTGAAAAATAGTCATGGATATAAAAGATGTCAATCCCATGGCCTTTTAGGTATGCAGATACAATCAGCAATGACAATATTCGCAGTAAACTTGAAAAGAATTGTAACACTAATGGGATAGAATATATCTCATTCTTTAATAGAAACAATAAAAAAGTTAGAAAATGAAGTTAAATCATTTCTAACTTTTTTTATTTAATATTAGTTATCTGAAAATAGACTAGATTTTCAGCACCCTCCTGTATCGCTCCATAGTTTTAAAAAACTATTTTTTTACAGCCCCTTTTCTTTTCAACCCCGGTGAGGATTTAAAATGGAAGTCATAAAATTGTTAGTACAAATATTGTAGTATAAAAAAAGTGAAAACCTAATGATTTTCACTCCTTTTTAATTTTCTCATTTCTATTCAAAGATTCTTTTCTCCAACAAAATAAAAACCTATTTCAACAACTTTTATTCTGATAAAGATTACATCTAATCCTTAAAGCATATCTTCCAAATTGGAAAATTTCGATGGATTAGATGTTCAATATAATAATTTTACCTTATACTTTTTTTGCATGAACTAAAATAGTAATTAAAAACACTATAGCTACTGGTAGTGCTAAGAAAATACCTAATAGGAATCCACCTATAATACATGAAATAAATCCAGCAATACCTAATCCTTTTTGATCCTTAGATATTCCAACTAATAAAGGAATTAATCCCATTATAACACCTATACCTATTGCACCAATAAAAACTGCTAGTTGATTTACTTCACCAGTTAAAAAAATAAACATAAAATCACACCTCCCCACTCTTTATCTAAATATTACCAATTATACATAAATAAGTCAACTCTATATTAGTAAATAACTTATGGTAATTAATTAAAAAATTATAGCGATTTTATTCATTTTTGTTTTCTCATGTTTAATCTATTATCTTATTCTATAATAAACTTA
Source organism: Mycoplasmatota bacterium (assembly GCA_018394295.1). Lineage (NCBI taxonomy): Bacteria > Bacillati > Mycoplasmatota > Mycoplasmatota bacterium. Next base: position 49,036 of record CP074573.1, on the reverse strand, counting down.
TAAAATCCCACTACTTAGATGTAACAAGAGCTTAATTCAAAGTATTTATTTTAACAACATATTTTTCGCTAATACATTAAGTTTCATTACTGTATTCCAATTACGTACTGTTGCGTGAATATCTAGCTTTATTAGATTTCTTCCAAGTTTTGAGTTTCTAATACTTTGATGCAAAAACAAAAGATATACATCCCGACCAATAATTTGAAACTCATCACCCTCATCATTATATGGTTTTATTATTTCAACCTTTTCAGGTGAGGGAACCTGTTTTAAAAAGGATACATACGTACTTTCACCTGTAGCTAATTCTGCTTTTCGTATTTTTTCTTTAGAGAACGGACAATTTAAAATAACTTGTTCCATTTCCTCTGACGTTCTTAAAACAACAGGAACAACGTATTTAAATATGATCATAATCTCTTTTTCAATCATTTTACGTATATATAATTCGTCTTTTTCAGATTCAAAAAGGACATTCCCACTTTGACCATAGGTTTGTACATTTTTTAATCCTCTTGATTCAAACATATGCTTTAAATCTGTCATTTTAATTCTGTTGTGTTTACCTACATTAATTCCTTGTAATAATGCGATATAAATCATCATTTACCTCCGTTTATCTAACTAGCTTAATCTTCTGTGATATGTTATCCTTAGTCTCTTTTTTATTTAATATAATGATAATGTTTTAATATCCCATCTGTCGCTTGATGAAAATCTTGCTTAGCTTTTTGTAACCAATCTTCATCATTTGGAGAATATAATTTGATGAATTCATTTTTTATTTTCTTTGTCATTTTTTCATTTGTTTTCATATGGAATACACAATTCTCGTGTATCATCAATCTAAGTGATTCAATTTGGGCATAGGTACTATCACCAAGTGTTCCAAATTCAAAACAAGTAGCATAATCATCATTTTTAATTAATGCATTTAAATAATCCACCATATCACCATTAATTTTATAGAAATCATCTCCATCAGTTTTTTGTATCAGTGGATAATTAAAGTCACTTATCATTTCAGTAACTGTTCTTTTCTCAAGTGGTGAATTAACAATTGACATTTGATTTTTCGGTCCATAACCTGTATGGATATCTATGAATATTCTTTGCTGATAATCTTCATTCACAAATTGATTAAATAAATCTGAAAGAATACTAGTAGATTTCTCTTTTTTATTTCCCCCGTAATAAAAACCTTTTTGATACTGATACTGTCCAAGTAATACTGCTTCTTTAATATCAGTTTTATTAGAAGTTAACATCAGTTTTATAACACCAAAATAGAATTTGAATTTTTCAATAAGATTAGATCCTAACTTCTTAGGTAGTAGAAAGGTCTTATTTTTCTCATATCCTTTATTTATTGGTAAATCTTGAAAAGATTTTAGAAAATTTCGATTGAGGTCAACATTGTTTTCATTAACTTTTCTTCTATATTTCATTCCATAGGGATTAATACTATGGATTAAAACAATATGTGTTGTTTTTAAATCTATTTGTTTAATATACTTATTAATAAATTCTTCAATCAATAGACTACCTAAATAGCCTTCTATTCCATGTAGTCCTGTCGTTATACACAGTAGTTTTTCTTTATTTTCAGGAACAAACTCGATACTATCCATCGTTAGATCATCAACAATTGGATAGTTTTTTAATAATATATTATGTTTACTAGACAGTTCTTCATACAAATTTAGAAAATTATCTCTTGCATTTTTGTAAGTTATCATTCTAATATCCCACCTTTAACCCTATCCATAAGAAAATAATTGAAATAATGAGCATTACAATTTGATACTTCAATACCCATTTAAACCATTTCACATAACTAACATTAGCGAGTCCAATCCCAATCAATAATACTGCGTTAGTTGGATAGAGAATATTAGAAAAACCATCACCAAATTGAAATGCCAGTACTGACATCTGTCTTGATATTTTCATCATATCCATTATAGGTACGATGAGTGGCATTACTAAAAATGCCTTAGCACTACCAGAACCAATGAAAAAATTAAGAATAAAAACAACAAGGTATATCATTAAGATGGCGTTAAAAGGTGACAAATGAATAATTCGTTCTGATATTTCATATAAAATTGTGTCCATTATTTTCCCAGTCACAATAATATGTTTAACACCATTAGCTAATAAAATTAATACTGCTCCAGGTAACATCATTAAAGCACCATTTATAAATGCATTAAATGTCTTTTTAATTCCTAATGTGGAAGTCAGACCTGAACCTATCCCAATTAATAAAAATAAAAATCCGATAATAGGTAAATTATAGTCACTTAACATCGGTATAAACGGTGAAGTAATTACGACAACAAACATTAAGCTGATACTTACAGTAAAAAAATATAATGTTCTCTTATTAATATTTACCTCAGCATTTTCAATTTTCTCTATTGGTTTTTCAACTTTTCTTGCATACATAATGATGAGTTGCGATACCACAACATAAGTGATTAAAAATATTATGATACGATAGAAAGCGCCAGAAAAAAGAGGTAAATCTGCAAGTTCTTGCGCAACCAAGATAGTAAATGGGTTTGAAACACCTGCGGTAAAACCAAAACCAGCTGCCATTAAACTTATCCCTAATCCCACCATCACATCAAAACCAAGTGCTATCGCAAGAGAAATAATCAGTGGAACAAGAGGAATAACTTCTTCAAAAATTCCTACAAAAGCTCCAAGCGACATAAATAAAAGAATTATAACTCGAAGTAAAAAGTATTTGTTTTTTGCGTATTTATTGATTATTATATTAATTATTGAACTCAAAACATTTGCTTTATTAAGGATAGAAAGTGCGCCACCCACAATTAGTAAAAATACGATGATGACTATTATTATGAGTCCATCACTAGTTCCTAAAACTTCAAACGGAGCTGTAAACCATTTAATAATAGGTAATCTTTCACCATCTAGATAATTAAAACTACCCTCTATTATCGTTCCATCAACTTCCCTATAATCAAAACTACCCATGGGTATAATTTGTGTTAGAATGCCTGAGCCTATTAATAAAAGAAATAGAATTAAAAGTGTCGATGTAAAAGTTTTCTTATTAATTTTAATCGCGTCCATGAAATCCTCCCCGTATATTTAGTACTTTTATATTAATACTTTTTATATAGGTGGTCAAGAATACATTGTGATATGTTTAAATTGTTTCGATTTTCAAAGTTGTAAACTTGGGTTAAATTCTATAAGAATTTTCTGCTCTGTTCATATCTCCTGTATAGAATGTCATGAATCCTTATTTAAACAAAAAAAAGAAACTATGATTTACCATAGCTTCTTTAAAACTAACATATTATTTTTTTACTACAAGTTTTTTATTTACTTTATAACCAATAATTCCTCCACCAATTAGGAAAATGAAGAATATCCATCCTGATAAAGAGAAATTAGCAATTGGTGTATATAATGCACCTACGTTACAACCATTTGAAAGTCTTGTTCCAAATCCCATACAAAGTCCACCAATAGCAAAGATAATACCATCTTTAAATGTGATTGACAGACCACCTTTAAATGATTTAACAAAATTACCTGCAAGAAGTAATGCAATAAGTGTTCCTAAGATAATACCCACATTTTGAACATTAATCGGATGATCAAAGAATGGCATTGTATAAACACCAACTGGTTTATTTGTAAAAGAAGCTAATTTTTCAGGAGAAGCTCCAAATAAAGTAAGCAGTCTACCAAACCAGAAACCATAAGGTGTAGAAGCTCCCCAACCAGCTTTTGTTACATTCATAAGAAGTACAAAGATTGCTCCAATAACTGTTGCCCCTACTCCAAGTGTCCAAGGTCTTACGAATAATTTCTCATATGTTTTTTTACTAAATAATTTAAATGGTTCTTCATCATCTTGATAAGTCTGATATTGAATTATTTCACTTTCTGTACCTGTGTAAGTTTTTCTTGCTTTTCTTCTATCTTCATATATTTTAGCAATTAAAACAACAATACCTGATAAAATGGCAGTTAGTATAATCGCACCTAGATATCCATTTAAACCATCCCATTTAAATAAGTCTGGAAGGTAAACTCCACCATATAATTTTTCCCCTACAGCTGTTGTGAACCAAGAATTTTTTACCCATCCTGCAGTCGATTGCACTGGGAAACCAAGAAATACCCCTAATCCAAAGAATATTAGAGTAATAAGCGCTCTTGGTAAACCGGTAACAAGATCAGTTAGTACACCTGATGCACAACAGAAACAAAATGCCATACCAAATCCAAATAATAGACCACCTAATATTAGACCTAAGTTAATCGGATTTACCCAAAGATCATATCCAGCTGGGTCTTGCATTAATAAAATACCTGCTGTAACAATAGCTGATCCTAAAAACATACCTACTAAAACACGCATAAGTTTTGTTGAACCTGTATGACACATACGATTAACACTACCTGCAAATCCATAAAGCGAACGAGTAAGTGCATAACCTAATCCTAGTCCTGCAAGTAGTCTAAAGAATAACATTGAATTACTTAAACCAAAGCGTCCCCATAGAACAATTGCTGTTAATAAAACAAATCCTAAAAAGTACTCCACAGTTTTTTTCATAACAAATTTCTCCTTCCATCACATTAATTAAAGTTATATTTTGTAACAATTGGCTTACGATCTGTTGTTTGATCATTAAAATATTCATAGAAACTTATTCCTAAATAGCTTCCAGAAATATTATAGATATTATCAAAACCTAAATGTCCTAATGCTAAAGCAGCATTGTAACTTCTTTGTGCACTACGACAGTGAACATATACTAGCTTATCCTTTGGAATCTCTGCAATACGATCACGAAGTTCACTAAGTGGAATATTTACTGCTCCAATTATATGACCTCGTTCAAACTCATGTTTTTCTCTTACATCAATGATATAAGCATTGTTTTCTACAAGATTACGCACTTCACTAACATGTACTTGTTTAAATGTACCTTTCATTAGATTAAGTGCTACAAGAGCTGCATGGTTAACAACATCTTTAGCTGTACTAAATGGTGGTGCATAGCAAAGTTCTAAATCTCTTAAATCATCAATTGTCCCATTCATTTTAATAAGTGTAGCAACAATATCCACACGCTTATCAACATTACCTTTTCCTACAGCTTGTGCACCTATTACTCTTCCTGTTGGAACTTCATAAATTAATTTAAAATGAAGTTGATGATTACCAGGCATTAATCCAACTTTATCTTGTGGAATAATATACACAGTATCATACTGAATTCCTAAAGCATCGCAACTTTTAGATGTTAAACCTGTTGAAGCTGCGTTATAATCAAAGACTTTAATACATGATGAACCGATATAACCTGTATTATTAACTGGAATATTATATATATGATCTGCTACAGCTCTTGCTTGTTTTTGAGCAGGTCCTGCAAGTGGCAAGTGTACTTTCTTTCCTGAAATAGCATTTGTTACTTCAATTGCATCACCTACAGCATAAATATCTTTATCTTCTGTACGGTAATTTTGATCTACTTTAATACAGCCTCTTTCACTAATTGCAAGCCCACATTCTTTTGCAAGTTTAATACTTGGTTTTACCCCTATTGCCATAACAATTGCATCGGATTCAACAATTTGTCCTGATTCTAAGGTTATATTATTTCCATTAAAACCAACAACTTTATCATGTAAAATCAAATGAATACCTTGATCATAAATTTCTTTATGAAGAATTTGAACTATATCTTCATCAAGATTTCTCATTACTTGATTAGCTGCTTCAATTAGTGTTACATTATATCCTGCTTCTTTTAAATTTTCAGCAACTTCTAGACCAATAAATCCTGCACCAATAACTGAAATATTTTTTGCTTTCTTAGAAACGATAAATCCTTTTAGTTTTGCAATGTCAACGACGTTTTTAACAACAAATACATCAGCATTTTTGATTCCACTAATCGGTGGAACAATCGCATCAGCTCCTGGTGATAAAACTAATTTGTCATAATTTTCAATATAAACTTCGTTAGTAACTACATTTTTTACTGTTAGTTCTTTCTTCTCACGGTTAACGCTTAATACCTCATTATTAACTCTAGCATTAATGCGATATTGATTATAAAATTGTTCAGGACACATTAACACAAGTTGTTCATGTTCTGGTATAAGCCCATTTAGGTGATATGGTAAACAACAATTAGAAAAAGAAACATGTGGTCCTTTTTCAAACATTATTATTTCAGCGCTTTCATCTAATCGACGGATTCTAGCTGCAGTAGATGCGCCACCAGCTACACCACCTACGATAAGTATTTTTTTGTTCATCCCTAATCCTCCTCTACACTTTGTGAAATAATTAATTAAATTATCCCTAGCAAGAATAGCATAATACACAAATATTGTTCAATAAAAAAATCATGGTAATTATTTACAGTTTGAATAAACCATATATAACTACCATGATTTTTATTAGAAAATATTTACATAAAACATATGATACTACTTTTTAATAGACTCGTGTTTTTCTTCTATACCAAAAAATTAACCCAATAATACTCCAAGTAATTAAAGCTATTAGAGATGGCATACTTAAATGGGCTGTTGAAAATGGTGCAAGTAAGAGAAAAATAAAAAATAAACTGATTACCATTCCTATTATCCCTTTTATTTTAATACTTGGCTTATTATTATATATTTTTATGGTTACATAGCAAACATAAAAATACGCGATTGCTGCACCCAAAGATGACATATCAACAATCCATATAATAACTTCTCTTCCAAACAATGTAGCAAAAAAACTGATTATAGTTACAAAAATAATCGCAATATTTAAGGAACCATTCTTATTCGTTTGACTGAACTCATAGGGTAATACTTTGTGTTTACCCATAGCACCAATTAACTTAGTAGAACAAATCATAAATCCATTTATCCCGCTTGATACCGCAGCACTTAAAGCTAAGATTAATAAAATAAATCCTATCATTCCAATATTGGTTAAAACCCCACTACCTAAAGCCCAATCTAGTGTTAATATTTGTTTGGGTGTATATGCCAATGCAGTTGTTATATTAAGTATATTATAAATTAGCATTCCCATTAATAGTGACACTACTGCAAGAATGGTTGCTTTTTTTCTATCGAAATGTAAATTATTGACTAATTGAGGAATGGCATCAAATCCTACATATAAGAATGGAGTAATGGCTAAAACTTTTAAGATTTGGCTTAAATCAAATTGGTAATTTGAGATATAAGTTTCCTTAAATTGATAACCATCTGTATTAAATATCATTCCTATAAAAATAATGAGAACACAACTTATCAGTCCTAGAATAATAAACATTTGAACTCTGCCTGTTTCTTTTATCCCTTTTAAATTAATAGACATAAAAATGATGACAATTATAAAAGATACTAAAATTTCTCCTACATAAACAGGATCTCCTGCTACTGTATAAAGATAACCAAAATTTAAAACACCATAAAATAATTTATTAATTACAAGAGGAAATGCTGAAGCATTTAGAGGAATCATCGTTAAATAAGCTAAAGATAAAAACCATCCTACAATAAAACCATGATTAGATCCCATATGTTTATTAACATAACTGAATTCTCCACCACCTTCATTAGTGTTTTGTATCATAATGTGATAACTAGGCTCTATACCAATGATACAAAGTGCCCCAAGAAATAATCCAATTCCTGTATTAATTACACCACCAGTAGATAAAAATTTAGTACCAGGCAACATGAATGCACCCCATCCTATAATAGCACCTAATACAATAGAAAATACTTCCAATTTCGATAAACTTTTATTCATATATATTCCTTTCTTGCATTATATTATTGAACTGTCATGATTTTTATTAAAACATGCCCATATGGACATAAAAAAAAGCAACATACAATTATATTGTTTCCTATATCTTATTATTAACTTAATTATTTTCTTATTTTTCTTCAATTTTCTCCTTACATACTTCAAAAATTAGCCAGTATTTCTTTGAATTTATATCATGATAAATAATTGGCTATTATCGTGTAGTTTCTTGAGTTGAAATATATTCCATTAATTCCCCTTCCTAATGTCCAACATAATTATTATTATAATTGGTGAAACGAATTATATCAATGTATAATTTTTTGAGAATATATTTTATTTAAATTGTGCATAAGGATACCCTTACACAAGGGTGTTACTGTTACTTCACTAATACAATCCAATTAAATAAACCGATACTCATTGGTATTAGGGAAAATAAAATAACACTCTCCTCGTGTGTTTGTAATGTTATTCCCTAATTTTTCACGAAATAATAGTTTATCAAAGTAGTAATACACCTAAATATAAGTTTGAAGTGTACAATGATGAGTAAAAAAATATGTTCAAAGTATTAGATAACTTAAAGAAGAGAGGTATCTCTATAAAAAAAGAAGACCTCTCTAACTTTCAAATTAATACCTACATCATAAAATCAAAAATTTCTTAAGAGAACGATAGTTACCTATATAAACGAAAAATCTTTGGTCGAATTATTTTCGGTAATTTTGATAATTATCTCTTAGCAATTGGAATCTGAATCTCAGTAAGCCATTCACTTTCATCTTCTGTATTCCAAATTCCATCAATATAGGATTCTCGAGGTTCTCCTATTACTTCATATCCATTATCTTTAATCCATTCAAATACAAAATTATAAGCCTCACGTAAGAGGGAGTAAGGACCTTTGTGCAAGACACAAACTGCTGTCTCTACATAATTAATCTTTTTGAATTTTACCATTTCAGAATCGTCACAAAATTCTACTACTGCCTCGCACACTTCTACATCGATATCTGTTTCCTTATATTCACTGTCATGATAAATATTAAAACAGTATTCTGGCATAGCACATACTGCCCCAAGTCTTCTCATTTCTTCTCCCATCTTTGGGATTACTTCAAAATAGTAATTATAACTTGGTGAAATCATACGCATAGATGCGACAATTACTTCAGGTAGAGATTTTATAACAGGATTATATTTCATAATTAATTCACCTCTAATTCTTTTTTGATAGTTTTTTACATGAAGAAGTTTTTTTTGTTCTTGTTTTATCTTTTCTTTTAGCTCTTGTTCTTTTAATTTCAGAAAAACTTCCACACCTTTTGGCTCATCAATAATTTCTAAAATTTCAGATAAACTTACTCCCATTTGTTTGAGTGTAAGTATTTTATTCAATCTTGGTAATTGATTACTTGAATAATAGCGATATCCAGTAAAATCATCGATATATGCTGGTTTTAATAACCCAATTTCATCATAGTGACGTAATGTTTTGGTAGTAATACGGTTCATTTTTGAAAATATTCCTATTTGATACATTTATACACCTTCTTTTAGGGCAATTACCCATGTATAATATATTATTGATTGTAGTCATAACGAAAAGTCTTTATTGATATTATAATACATATTAAACCTACAATAAACAAGAATATTACTTCTCCAAAAAATTCTGTTAGTGAATTACCTAAAGATACTTCTTTTAATACCTTTATTCCCTGGGTTAAAGGCATAATACTTGCACCATTTTGTAATGTTTTTGGCATGAGTTCAAATGGAATAGTTGCACCAGAAAGTAAAAACATTGGAAAATATATTAAAGTACATAATAGATTGGCAGTTTTCATTGAATTTGCTACACTTGCTATTAAAATGCCTATGGAGAAGATAGCGAAAGTGACTAAGAAATAAATCAATATGAAACTCAAAAAGTTCCCTTCCATATGATATTTAAATAAAAAAATTGCAGTTATTAATACTAGAGCTGAAGAAACTAATGCATTAACAAGATTGGTAAAAAACTGTACACACAATAGAATAAATGGTGATGTAGGTGTTACTTGAAACCTTTTAAGAATCTTTTTTTCTCGATAACCTGATACAGTAATCGGGATTCCCATTAAGCCAAAAGCACATATTCCAATAGTTACAACTGCTGGGACTGCTTGTTGAATTAATGTAATATTCGAGTTTTCATGAACAAGTTTATCCTTATATATTGAACCTAGTAAGATAATAATCCCCACTGGTAAAATTATTCCAAAAAAGACTCCAGAAAACTCTCTGATAGCTAACTTAAACTCTGTTTTGAACAAGGTTTTATAAGCATTCATCTTCATTCTCCTCTCTAATATATTTCATATAAGCTTCATCAAGATTATCCATTCCTGACATTATGATCACTTCTTTTGGAGTTCCCTTAACCACTTGTTTTCCTTTATTTAGAATTATTATTTCATCACACAAATACTCTACTTCATCCATATAATGCGATGTTAAAAAGATGGTTAGCCCATTTTCATGTAAAGTTTTTAATAACTTCCATATTTCTCTCCTAGCTATAGGGTCTAGTCCCGTTGTTAATTCATCTAGAAAAACAAGTTTAGGTTGGTTAATTAGAGCTAGTAAGACTGATAACTTTTGTCTTTCTCCTCCTGATAATTTCTCAACATCTTGATTAATCTTATCACTAAGTCCAAATTGTTTGAGTAATTCCTTCCAATCAACTGTTTCATTATAAAGAGATGCAATGAGTTCACACATTTCTCCCACTCGAATTCGATCAGGAAAAAAATTTGCTTGAAATTGCACACCAATTTCTTGACATATTTCTTTCTTTGATTCTTCCATTGTCTTTTCTAATATTTCAACACTACCTATGTCATATTTTTTTGTTCCAATAATGCATTCTATAGTTGTTGACTTACCTGCTCCATTAGGACCTAGCAATCCAAAAATCTGTCCTTCTTTTACATTCAAACTTAAGTCATTTACTGCACAAAAGTTCTTATATTTCTTAGTTAGATGCTTTACTGATAAAACTGTTTTACACATAATTATCACTCCTTTCTTTTTTCAGTTTAAACCTTCCCCTTAGGTTAAAGTCAACAGTATAAGTCAATTTTTTTCAAAAGAAAAACCCCTAAATTATAAATAATATTAGAGGTTAACTATTTTACTACATCTCCCTTGACAAACTCAGAAAATTTATTATTTTAAAATACCTTTTGTCAATTATATCACCTTTTCATTTTATAAATCACTTATAGAGAACATTTATTATAATTCTTTATTATCTTTAAACAATTATATCTATATGTTTTATCCAGCAAATAATTCATCATAATTTTATCGAAACTTATTAATCAAATGTATTCTAAACATTATTTCCTATATAAAGAAACAAATATAATTATTATCATTACATTTAAAAATACTTTCAGTTGACTAATATCGTCGCTCGACAAAAAAATCCCTCATACTCTTGTTATGAGGGAACACATATCCTTCTTAATAATTAATTAAAATGTTACTCAAATTCAGATATATTCGTATATTTCATCTGATAGAAGCAGTCATCATCTGTATTGAGGTAAACATAATACATACCTGATTCTAAGTGAACAACCGGATGATTTTCACCTTCAAACAGCAAGTCTCCATATTGATCGGTGATGACCAAATTCGCTGAAGGATGATTGTCTAGGTAATTTGCGCTAATCATATAATCGCCTGCTTGATTGATTTTTAGAACATGATAGGTAATGATATCACGATATTCTCTATTAGAATAGTAATAGTCACTATAGGTAGTGGTGATAGTCGGAGCCTGGTCTTTTTCATGAATTTCATAATAAGTAACTTCTACTGTAACTGGATTGCCATCACTACTCATTAAGTAGAATAGATCACCATTTGTATAGTAATAGCCATTTTCATCTTTAACAACTTGGTATTGCTCCTTGTTCAGTAATGAATCATAAAACTGACCATTATCGCTTAATTTTATTTTTGCATACTTTCGATAATTAGTTCCGGTGTGAATGTACAGTTTTGTATAGTCAAATGGCCCCTGAGGTTGGAAGGTGAACGTTTGGGTATAATCGATTTGGTAATCACTATGTTTAATATAGTCTTCCTTCTTTAACCTAAATGGGTCATATACCTTGATTATATAATCACCTGGTTCAATGTAGATTGCTTCATCATCGATCCATTCATGATTACTATAAACACTCTTATATACAATATAAGGTTTTTTACGACCATTAACCCATTCTAAGCGATAGATAGAGGGTTTGTTCACACGAATTTTATAATAGTTATAGTTTGTATGTGAAATAGTAAATAGATCCTCAAAATCACTGTATAACAAAACACTTTCTTCACTTGATCCAACTTTACCATTATAATCTACAACTGAAGAAATAATCTCTGTAGACCCAAAATCATTGAAAGTCATGACATACTTCAATTCAGCATGACTGTAAGCCATCTCGCTTAATGGGAAATGATCTTCTTGAACTGTAATTGTTAATGCATTTACTTCCGTATCATAATCAAAGATAAAATGAAGTTTCTTTTCTAATTCTGAATATGTAAGCCCCAGTTCATAGAGTTTTGACTCTTTCAACTCATCAGTCATGTTAAATAACGATTGTTGTACGACTAACCTCCCCACATTGTCGATGGTAACAGTACTTTGTGGTAAATTCTTCATCAAAATTTTCAGGTTCATTAGTGCATCATTCGAAAAGTTTCCACCATAAGGGGTTATCTCATCAACCTTAGTTGTACCATCTAACAGTTGAAAGGAAACCCGACGATCATCAACTATTCGATAAGCTTCTTTACCTTCTTCAATTTTCTCATAACCTACCTTTTGATAATATCCATATTCATAAGACATATGTTCAAAATCAAATTTTTCGATTATGTTTAAGGTATTCTCGGTATAGGTAATGGCATCTCTTTGTTTGTAATAGCGAATCGCAACCGATGTAGACAAGGTATAATTGGTTTGTTCATTAATAAGTGTTTCCACATTTTGTAATAAAGTGTTTAGTTGTTTTTGTTCATCTGTCATTTGTACTTGTGTTGTAATTTGTCCTTGTTCCGTACTTCGTTCTTTGTGCGTCTCATTAACACAACCACTAAGAATAAAAATTGATAAAAATAAAACAAATAGTAAGTAACATTTTTTCATTTATAATCCCCCCTATTACTTCAGCTCATTCAATACTTAAATCACAAGAATGGAAATATATTCTTATTCATCTAACATAACTCATTATAACAATAAAACGAGACATAATCTATTTGATTTTAATATAATTTTTAAATTAAGGATTGAAAAGTGTGGTTATTCTACTTAGACAACGTACCTTTTAACAATCCAGGTTGGATATTTGTCGGAGTCTACGCAGATAAAGAGAAAAGCAGGAACGCAAAATAATATACAATACGGAAAACTGTACTTATTGTTTCACTAGTGCAATCCTCTTTAATAGAAAAACTCCCTCAGTTCTTTTATTTGATGGAACATAATTTCATTAAGATATATTTATTTATTTCTTATTAACCAGAACACACTCTCAACATGAGATTTCTTAGCTACAAAATTACTGATACGTGCATAGTTTTATAGTGATACATATGGAGTATAAATTTTTCAACAGTTAAAACTAAATTGAAATCTACTGTTTAGTACCTTCGATATCTTTCCATTTAACATTAAATGCTTTTATAAAGTTATATTCGTAGTTTAAATCCTCATCTTCAAGGTATTCATCTGCCCAAAACACGCATTCATCTTTTACGATTAAACATCCTGAATACAAGTATCTAAAACAATTGTCACCAGCAGGTCTTAAATTCATCGCAATTAAGCCTTCGAAGCATAATTCAACAATTCCATACCAACAAGTATTATTAAAAATCACATTTAACTTACGAGTGTTATTATCTTCAGTGTAATTTAAACTTTCTAATGTAGAATCATGAAAGTTAGCAAATAATTTTAAAAACTCATTAGCATCATCTTGTGTTCTAATATAATGCCATTCATTTTCATCATCAAGGTTTCTTAATTCAACATTCAAATTTTCAACTGGAACTAATTTATCTCTTATCAGTTTTTCCATAAACTCAAAGTTGTTATAAATATCTTCATATCCGTTGAATGCTTCAAGAGAAAATTTAACATTCTTTTCTTTACAGTACTTTTTATATTTTAAAAGATAAGCGTTTTTTAAACTAACCCACTCACTTTTATCAGGATTAATCATATTTATGAACGTATTACATTCTTTATTTCGTTTATCAATATAATCAACAAGTTCAAATGCATTAAGAAAAGGATTTAAAACAATAAATTGTTTAATATAACCATCAACTATTCCATAAACTATAGATTTATAATATCTATTATTTTTTAAGTCATAAACTCTAACATACATAACATTATCTCCTAATAAAATACTATTCATAATTTTAATTATAGCAATTATAATTTTTCTTAACAACTACAAATTAAAAAAGTCATCGTTCTATAATTTTGATGACTTAAATTTTTATCCTCGCTCTAGTAAACAAAAGTTTCGACATGTGTTTAGACTGAGTTTTGCGAAATAGTAGAACCCCTAGTATAAAGGTTTTATTTTATTTATCTGGCAAATCCACAAACGGGTTTAGTATATTTGTTTCTTTGTAAGATGCAATCGACTTGTTTCTATATCGTGCACCATTATACTTATAAATGAACCTAATACCTGGTTTATGTTTTGAAACTCCTTCAGTAGGACCTTTTTTTTCAAAACCTACATACTGTTGTTTTTTCTTTTAAATTTCATTTTTTGTCTATAATCAATGGATTTTAATTTTTTATTGTAATACTTTCCTCAAACTGATGAATATCAATATATTTAGTTGGTTCACCAGGAACAATTTTAAAATGCCTTACAATATTACGATTATCTTCTTTTATTAATGAAACTAAATTAGTAATTTTTGCATTGTCCTTCATAAAATCATTTAGCTCATTTACTCTTCTCGTCAATTCATATAAATGTGTTACAAATATTATAATTGAATTTGTATGTGATAAAGCTTTTATAATATCTAGTGATAAATCTACCCTTATCATTGTAGTTGTACTAGAGAAAGGTTCATTAAATAAAATTAAATTGCTTTTGTCAAGAAGCTTTAAATTGTCTTTTAATCTTATTAATTCTTCCTTAAATTTACCTTTTTCTAATGTTGTGTCTTCTGATTTATTAAAATATGAGATGATCGTATTAAAAACAGTACATGAGTATTCATTTGCTGGTACAACTAAACCTGCTTGAGCAAATAGCTGAGATACCCCAATACTTCTTAAGAACGTCGTTTTTCCACCTTGATTAATACCCGAAACAAAAAATATATTTGAACTATTATAATTAAAGTCATTCTCAATTACAGTGTTTTTAATTTGATTACAATTAATATAAGTGGCTAAACCAATATCATATAATCCTAATGCATTTATAGTCGGTTTATGCGAATTTACAAAGTTTGGAAAACAATAATTTAATTTATTTATTTCCATGAATTGTATAATTTTTATTGCACTTATGAAATAACGAATATCCTGCTTAATTTCTTTAAAAAATTGTAATATTGTTGCACTAATACTTTCAATTACATCACATTGTTTCATAACAATCCTTAGTAATATTTCATGTAAACTATTATTTAACATAAAATTATCATCAAATCGATTATCTTTTTTTGATTTTTTTCGTTCTTTTCAATTTAAGTGTTGATGATTATGCAAAAATCCCATATCGATATTCATAAAAACATCTTTTAAAGATATTGGATAATCAAAATTTAACGTATCCTTATTAGATAAATGATGATTGTATTTTAATAAGTTATACATTATATTTGCATGATCTTTTCGATTAGTTCTATAATGTAATTGTTTTTTATATAGGTAAAACGATAAGTAATCTTGTAAATGTCTTATAGATACACCATGACTATTTTTTATAATCTTAGTAATCCCGGTAGCCAATTGATTAAAATCACCTAAACTATTACCCAGATTAGTAGTATAACGTTTTTTATTGGCTATCACAGGAACTTTATCATTCTTAACACCTAAATTATTCGCAAATTGTTGAATACATGGTTTACTGTCAGAAATAATTAAAGTTGTATCCATAAATTTATCGGTATATTTAGTGTATTTTTCCATTGATTCCGATCCAACTCCAGCTATCTCAAGCAACATATTATCATTTTCATCGATTGCAGCGACAATACATACTTTGTGATGAGATATACCTGAATATGCAGATGTATTACCTCTCTTTTTACTATGTCTAGGCATATTTGATGGTTTGGTTCCTTTAAGATTTATCTTTGTATAAATACAATCTAATTCAACTTTACTAGATAAAGTTTCCTTCATCTTTAAGTTTCTGATTGCTTTATAAAGCTTATGTCGCATATAAAAACAAGTTGTGACACTTAAATTAGTATAATAAGCAGTTTCTTTTAAAGATAATCCTGATATTTCACAATCAATAAATTTTAGCCATATATCTTCAGTACATCTACTTCTATAAAGAAGAGTGTTAGATGTATCACAAAATGATTTATTACACTCGCGACAAATGTATCTTTGAATTCCTTTGTTTGTTTTTCCATTTTTAACAAACTCAACTGAACCACAATGTGGACAATTCAAACAAATATCGCTTTTAGATTCTATAGGGTTATTGAAAGACATAATGAAACTAAAAACATCTTCATAATTCTTTGTAGATAGTTTATTTAATTCATTAATTAAATCTATTTTATTTATCATTTTAATTACCTCACTTTATAATTTCATTATAAAGTGACTTATTACATCATAGATGTAACAATAAAAAAATATCAACACTTAAATTGAATTTAGCGAGATTATTAAAATATATCTTGTTATTTTCTTTCAACATACTATACTCTTGATGTGTGTTTGGACTATAGTCTCTCTAGTTTTAAGTAATTTATAATAATTTTTTACTTCAAATTAAATACAGATGCAATTATGTAAAAATATGAAACCCAACTGTTAAAAGTGTTAGTGGTTTAGTTGGTTATATTATTTTTACCATTTAAATTGGCAAAGTAAATATTTAAGATATATTCCATTTATTATCACCCATTATCCTATCTACTACATGATGTCTATCCCAAGCTGCCACCTGTTCTAATCCTTTACATTCTTCTTCTGTAGAAGGAATGATTTTACCCTTATAATACATAGAGTATTTACCATTTATAGGATCTTTTATAAACCCTCTAACCCATGCATCTTCTTCGGATTCAAATGGTCTATTATCCACTACTTTCCAAATACCATCTTGAAGCAAATCCTGATAAACACCCACTATAAATTGATAATCTTCTGATAATGGTAATTTTATTATATCTGTATAAGTTTTCTTATATACTGCGATTACATTCTCTTTAAATAATCTTGCAAATGCAAATTTACCATTTGGTAATGGAATACTAAATATATCTCCCAAATTAATTTTTTTCTTTCTCATTTTACGAGTTTTCTTATTTTTAACCTCACGCTTAGGTGAATTTAATTTCAATTCCAATTCTTCTAATACCTTTTTCCTTATTATAGCTTGTTTTGGATTTTCTTTTTCCTATCTTCTTAAGTCACTACCATTTCTAAAATGCTCTATTGCTTTTTCTTTTACAAATGGTAATAAATTTCCTAAATTCCATTGAGTGTCTGATAATGCAAACCAGAAAATAGGTCCTTCATCCATATCATCGATTGTATCTTGGTTATCTCTTATTAGTATTTCAGTGGCTTCTTCTGTAGTTTTCCCTCTTTCTAATAAATTTCTAAACTCATCTTTAATATCTATAGCTACATCATCTTCATATAATTTTGGTCCCCAAGCTCCCATCACTATTCCTCCCACATGTTATATAAATTAATTATTATTATAATTTACTTATATTATTATTACAATCCAAAATAAATTGTGTTTTTAAGTAAATTTAGGGTGTCTTTTTAACTATATTACTAATACATCACAAGATAATAACTCATATCACTGATGCTACAATTTATGAATAACAAGATTAAAAAAGGCCAATTGACTTAACTCATTGTTACAGTTTCATAATCATTAAATTATATGTAATTCAGCTATATTTTACCGCTATACAATTAGAATAGTACCACTCTGCATTAATTATTTCAATAGTTCATTATTTATTACATTCTATTATATTTATAATCTTAACATAATAAAGTACAACTACGCAAATACGTATCTCTGACGCCCTTAATAAAAAAATCCCCTTAAACTAGGATGTTTAAGGGAACAAATATTTTACATGAATTTTATAATATATATTAATATATCTTGTTATTTTCTAACTAGCAATACTACACTCTCGACATGTGTTTTGAATAATGTATGCCTAGTTTTACACGAATATAAGAATTATGATAATTGTATAAATATGAATCTCCAAATGAAACGGATTGTTTACCACATATTATTTTTTTCCTTTTATAATATTTATTGAAACAATAGGTGCAACCTAGAACACTACCAGCGGTTAAGGCAGTGGATAGGAAAAAACCTAGTGTAAATACTGATTAATTATTATTATCAAGGTCATTAAGATAATTAATTATTTCATTTTTAATATATTCAGTTTCAATGTTATGTACATAATGTCCACAATCTAAATATGCATATTTTCCATTTTCAAGTTCATTAACATAACTGGATAATATTTCTTTCCAATTGCTTACTCCAACTTCTTTACCATTAGAAATAAAGAAATACATTGGTGTACTTTTAGGGATTCCTGATTCTCTTACCTTTTGTGCGTTTTCAAAAACTAATTTTGCTTCATTTATCATATCAGTAGTCGTTGTTCTCCGATATAAAATACTACGAAATGCATTTATATCTTCATCAGATAAAAGTCCAGATTTACCAGCATCAGAATTTTCAATAATGCTTGGTATTAATCTTAAAATACCTATGTCAGCCACAAATTTAATTATTTTTAGATTAGCTTGTGATGGAACTTTTATTTCATCATAACTAGCTGGTATTGCAGGATCTAAACCAATTATTGCTTTAACTTCAAGTGGATATTTTTGAGCCCATCTAATAGCCTCTAATCCTGACATTGAATGTGGAACAAGAACAAATGGTCCTTCAATATTTGATATACTTAGAGCTAAGCGTGTTTCCTCAAGAATATAATCAATGTCTCTAGAGACATTAGATACATCACTCCAACCATAGCCTGCTTTTTCAATAACCACTATTCGATAGTCTTTTACTAGTTGTGACCATAATGGTTTAAAGTCATAAAATGGACTGGAAGTTCCACTTCCTGACATAAAAACTAAAGTTTCATCTCCTGAGCCTTCGGTGTAAACATGTATCTTATGATTATTGACCTCAACCATTTCACCTATAACAGGATATCTTTTTATCTCTTTTTTTATTTGAATTTTATTCCAAATAAAAAGTCCTAATAAAAACAGGATTAAAACTCCAATAAATATTATTAATGCTTTTCTGATAATTTTAAATATTTTTCTCATTTTTTTCATAATGATTTCACCTATCCTAAAATATTTATGCTATATCTACATTATACTTTATATATGAATATTAAGCAAATTATTTTATTTTAAGTTTTCCTATAATGTAATTTTATTTGCTTCTTTTTGTATAGAATAGCTGATTCTACAACTTTATTACTTATAATCATTCTATTATTAGTTATTTCATATCATTTGGTCACTTAAAAACTATCTTAAGATAGTTTTTAATATTATTATTGAAATTCCCTATCTAGATTTTTAACTTAAGTTGTATTTATTAGTAAGGCAATTTTTCACTGATATTCAAATATTCTTTAATTCCCTTTTTGGCATGAAATAATCATGATATACTTGCTATTTGAAAGCTCCTTTTTGGTTTGTTTTTATGCAAAGAAATTATACAAAAAAATTGCTTTTTTATGTTTATAAAACTAAAAAACAGGTTTTTTACTTCACCCAGTGGGTTAAAACTAAAATACCTGTTTTCTTTTATATAAATAAATCTCTTGTAAAGAAATATATTCTTGTGAATAAAGTGAGATTTATATTACTTCTGTACATTTTGTGGTAACACCGATAGATTTTTTCATTTACTCACTTAGAAATCCAACAAAAGTGTTTTTTAGTGCTTTTAAAGATAAGTAAACTATTCAAGTACAGGGAATATGAATGTTCTAGAGATTATGACTTTCTTTGAATCTTCTAATCTTATATTTAGATCATCATACGTTAAGATCTTATAATAATATTGATCATCATCTCCATTAATACGTGCATCTGAGTCAGAGAAATTTATAATAATCTCTTTTTCATTTATATCCGACTGATTATAATGTTCTCCTTCGTCAATATAATAGTACTCAATTTTTGTTTTTATTTTATTTGCTTCACTAAATATAAAAATTAACTCATTATCTGGGTCAATAATAAAACTTGCTTCATCATCTAGAATACTTCCAGAGTTAGCATTAAGAGCTATAAAATTATAACCTCCAAAGAAATTCCGTTTTGCCATGTCAGCTGAATATATAGTTTCATAAGGACATTCAGATTTATATAATATATATTTACTTTTTTTTATGTTTTCTTCCTTTATTAACGTTACATTGCATTGATTGTATTTCTTCTCTAATTTATTTACCTTATAAAAATCAAAACTATTAAGAATATAATTTCCACTCCATAAAATAACAATTGAAATTAAAGCTATAAATTTAATCTTCTTCATAAAATTTCTCCATTCCCTTTCACATAGATATGATATGTTACCTAATTCATCAATAAACATAAAAATCCTATTGTAACATTAATGTCCCCCTTATACTCTCAGTATCAGGAAACATATTTTTATCTTTATATAAGTACCTTATATTTAAAAAACATTACCTTTCATCATTCGATATATTCGTAAAGTTGGCAAATCTCATATTTGCTTCCAAATCAAGGGCAATGAACAACACATTAAGCAGATCATCACATCCTTTTACTTTTTCACTAAATGTTGTGCACTATCTCGATAAAACTCCGCTTGCTTGTCGAACATTTTAGTATACACACCTCCAATGCGATAAAGCTGCTTATGTGTTCCATATTCAATCAGGCTTCCGTTGTCAAAAACTGCGACTTTATCAGCCAATTGCACCGCAGACAATCTATGTGTAATTAATACTGCAGTTTTATTAGTTATCATATTGTTAAATTGTGTGTAAATTTCATACTCAGCCTCTGGATCGAGAGACGCAGTCGGCTCATCAAGTAAAAAGATCTCTCCTCCGTGATAACATGCTCTTGCAATAGCCATTCTTTGCTCTTCGCCACCAGATGGATTAAATCCTTCCTCGTCAATCCATTTACCAACCTGAGTATCATAACCTTTTGGTATTTTTTTTACCAATGATAAAAGACCGCACTCGGAGCAAACTTTATCAAGTTGTTCACGGTCATATTTATTCGCTAATACGATGTTTTTTCCGAGTGTCATATAATATCTAGCAAAATCTTGAAATACCGGAGCAAACAACCGTTGATATTTTTTATAATCATATTCATTTATATTAATGCCATTAAACAATATTTCTCCTTCTGTCGGAAAGTAGAGTCTTGTTAAAAGCTTTATAAATGTCGACTTGCCAGAACCATTAGCTCCGACTATGCACAATTTTTCATTTCTGCGAATAGTGATGTTCATATTTTTCAAGGCATAAATTTCACTGCCAGGATATTTGAACGATACGTTTTTGAATTCAATTTCTAAATTTCCATCATAATTCGGCGTTTTGTTTCCTGTTTTATACTGTCTTAATGGGAGATTTAAAAATTCCATTAATTCTCGTGCTTTCAGACTGCTGTTTGCAATTCTGAGGTATGAGTTGAAAACATTACCTAGAGACCCTGAAAACTGCCCTACTGCTGCCAAATAAATCGTCATGCTACCTATAGAAAGCCCCCAATCTATTACGCAGTATATTAGATACGCATACAGAGCAAGTTGCAGTATAAAATTTGTAACAGATTGAAATGTAGCTGGTATACCTTGATTAACTTGATACTTTAATTCAAGTTTATTGGATTCTTTTTTGCTCCCAGTAAGCATGTTAATTAATAATGAATTTATGCTAAATAAACGAACCTCTTTGGCGTAAGAGAAATGATCTAACATATATGTATATGCGCCTTGATACCTCTCATACTTACTTAATTCCTGACTGAGAAGATGTTTTTTGTAATTTACTCGCTTTGTAATCAACGAGTTTACATACATGATACAAATTATCAGAACTAAAATTAAAGGATTAAGTGTTATAACAATAGACGAAATAGCAATTAGAGTGAAAACTGCCAACATCAGACTACTAAACTGATTGACAACACCAACAACATCAGATAATGTTTTCTGTGCGCGTTCTTTTAAAATCTGTATATCGGGTTTTTCAAGCGTTTCATAATCCATCATTGCAACATGGTCAAAAAAATCCGTATCAAATTTTAAGTTTAATTCTAAACTGAGTTTTGATAAATTTTTATTCGCAACAAAGTTTATAATCTGACTTACAACAGGCGTTGTTATCAAAATACCAACGTATATTATCAAGGTATTTATCTTTTGTTCGTTCATCAACTCGTTGATGATTAACCCAGGCATAATGGTATAAACAAGCGGAAAGAGAGCGTTAAGAAGAGCCATTATTCCTTTTATAAATATAAAATGTTTCCCACTTTTTTCTTTCCAAACAAAGCTGAGCATATATTTAGTTGCTCTTACTGTGTTGCGTAGAGTTTGCTTTTTATCGTTCATTATATCCATGCCTCTCTTTTTTTCAAGACAAAAAACATAAGTTAAAATGCTTTTATTATTATATCATAAGTCATTTATTTTTCAATGTCTATCTTTTTCTTAGATATCTTTATTTAACAATATTTATTTCACCCTTAATATCTTTCCTATTGTTTTAACATTCACTACGCAAGTTAATTTATCTACCTAATCTAATGCTTTATTTAAGGCAGAGGGGGTGCTTTTCACTAAAAACCTTATACATTTTTGCATAATAGTATATTAACAAAACTGTAGTTATTGATTTGCTAGTAAGCCCCAATAATAAAAAAGTCCCCCATACTCTAGGTATGAGGGAACATATTTAAAACCTCAAAATAGCACCTTATATTTAAAAAATCTTATATATAACACTATTTCTTTACTAGTAATACCACACTCTCGACGTGTGTTTAGATTGTAGTGTTGCTAATAGTACGCGAATACAATTACTTTTGCGTAAAGATGTACCCCCCACTTTGATATTTTTAGTAAGGGGGTCGTTTTTTAAAAGAAAATAACCTTTTAGCAAAATTAATTTTAAACTATTTATACTAAGCAAAAATCCAAGTAACAACAATGTGAAAACATCACTTTTTGTTACTTGGATCTAGTCTTTTATATCTTAATTGATTTAAATAGTAATCACTACAATATACTTTTTTATGTATTTTAATAGTTTTACTAAGTTATTTCCATTCATTGTTTTTCACCTTCAAAAAAAGAATTATATATGAACATAACTGTCAATTACTGATGAAAATTGTTTAAGAATTATGTATACTATAAATATCTAAAAATACTTGATATTATTTAGTTTTTTGAAACAGAAGCGAAATCACTCCCTATATGAAAAACTTTAATTTTTACTTATTATTAAGGTTATATTAAATTAATTGGATTATAACTTTTTCATATATTCAATAACTATGTTCTTTACTGGTTTAACTGTTGTGAAAGTTCTAAAATCTTTTTGGATAAGGGTGCTTTGAGTTCCCAGCAATCAATTAGTATATGAATATATTTCGCTCCTTTATCGCTATGTTCTTTAAGGGTTCCTTTTTCTTCTGCACAAATCAGTAATTGCTTCATTTCTGGTAAAATCATGTTTTTAACTTGATTATAGTAAAACTCAAGTCCATTTCTACTATCACATGAGATGTCACTAATAATACCAGTGCAAATACATTTTTCCCATTCAGTAATTGCTGTTTCACACATCTGAATTATTTCTCTAATAAGCTTTTTTTTCTTTTCTAGATTTAAGGACATTTCCTTTCTCCTCTCCATTTAGGGAACATACTTTTATCTTTAAATAAACGCCTTATATTTAAAAAACCTTAAATATAACACTATTTTCTTACTATCATTACCACACTCTCGACGTGTGTTTAAACTGTGGTATTACTAATATTACGCGTAAATAAGAGATTTTGCGTAAAAGTACGCCCCCCTCTACTAAGAATTTATAGTGAATGGGGTCGTTTTTATATAGAAAAATATCCTTTACGCAAATTAAACTTTGGTAATGTTCACAGCAAATAATTTATAAAATATTTAGAATTTACATAATCTGTTAACCAAACATTGTTTTTTGATTTGTAAAACTTAATTCCGTCATTTGACATTTGTTTTGAATTTATTTTTAACACAATTGGGTTGCCATGTCTTTTACCAACAATTAAAGCAGTATCTACATTCGCAGATAAATGAACATGATTTCTATTTTGCTTAGTTATTCCATCTTTTAATATATTTTCTAAAAAACGTTTACTTGTTCCATGATATAAAATATCAGGTGGAATTAATTCTTCTAATTCAACATCAACAGCTATTGAATGACCTTGATTAGCTCTGATTTTCGTTTTATTGTCATTAAATGCAAAACGTTGCTTATTATTTGTTTCAACAATGCGTTCTAGTATTCCCATATTAATATTAAAATCTTTTTTATTAATACCATTTATTAATACTTCGACATCTGCCCAACCATTATCATCTAACTTTATATTAATTATTTCAGGTTTATGCCTTAAAATTAAACTAATAAATTTACTTAATTCTATTTCATTCATATTTTCGCCTCTTTAAATAATAATTTATTAAAAAAGTAGAAAGATAATCTTAAACATTCTACTTTCTAAATTTTATTTCATTTCTTCCAATTCAAGATTCCATGCAATGATTTCAATTACATTATCATATAATGGTAAAAGAAAATGCCTTGCTTTGTCCATAAAATCAGCACTCGGATCAGATTTTTTTAATATTGCTTTTAACTCTTTAATCCATTTAGAGTCTTCAACTTCCATAATAAATTTACGAAAGACAGAATGAGATTCGCCATCTACAAAACAGGCATCATCAAAGTCTCCACCCTTAAAGAAATTGAGATTTGCGCAATCCATTGTTGTTATTTTTAATGCTTGATACACCTTAAAAACAATTTTCCATCGTTTCTCATTAACATCATCCAATAATATACAACTTTCTTGTTTTCCACTTTCATCAAGAATAATAGTTTCCAACGGCACAGTGTTTATTTGAAAATCTTTATAAACTATCTTTGTTTTCATTGATATCTACATCCTCCTCTTACCACTATATCTATTCCGTCACCAGTCCATTCATGGGTCATACTACTTCTACTTGCCCATTCCACAGGAACACTTTTAATACTGGCAGTTTTATAAGCAAACAGTCTTCGATTATACATTGAGTAAATATATCCGTCATTTTCAAATACTCTTAATGCTGGAATATCATCAGGCGAAACTGTTCCTGCTTTTAGTGAATCAATTAAATTGTCAATACTCTGACCAGGATGACTGGTTTTCTTGCCAAATGTATTACCGATAGAATCTTGTGTATATCTAATATCGCTTGGGTCTAAGTAACAAGCATTATGAACAAGTATTCCTTCACTACCAACATAATAAGTATGATAATCTTCTACCTCAAAATTATATGTTGTTTCTGGTGTTTCAAGATGTTCAACATCTAATGATTTTATTGTAGCATAAGTCCCATTTACTAACAATACTTGCATACCCGATTTTAAATCTTTAGCTGCTACCCAATTTCCATTTACATTTTCTTTACCTTCAAATTTAACTACTGGAGTATCATCCGTAGCATTAAGTATATAAAATGGATGTTCAGGTGTACATACTATTTCTTCAATTGGTTTATCTCCATCTTCTGTTTTAACTAGTGTACCTTCAATAAAACATTCACTTGCACAATTGACATTTGGTAGTTCGTGTTTACTACCAGCTTTAACAAATGCCACACCTTTGCTAAATCCTACTATGCCCAAAAACAAAACTGAATCTATAGCTACACTCAGAGCCCATTCATGATTTATATAACTTGAAAAACCACGTCCAAACCCATATCCTTGCCTATAGGATTGGTATCCAGATATAGCCGCACTTATACCGAGCATTACTCCACCAGTTATGAGTATTTTTGAAAATAATGCAAGAAGCCCTAATTCAGGTATCCCCCCAGTTGCCGTAACAAATCCTGTTGGAACAACCACAGCTGCTTTTCCACCATCTTTTAATGAACTAAATACATGTTGTAAGAATGTTTCATAAATAGGCATTTATTCTTATTTTTTTAGGAATTTTAGGTAATCCTGCAAAAAATCTATTAAATCTATCTGTTTTTAGCTTTTCTATCATATCACTAAAATCAGTTTTAAAAGGGGGATTTGAGATATATAATCAAAAGTCTGCAATTCATCACCATTTTTATGTTCTGATTTAGTTAATGTATTACCTTAATTATAGTTATTGAATCGCTAGTACGACCCCCATAATAAAAAAGTCCCCCATACTCTCAGTATGAGGGAACATAATTACAACTTTAAATAAACACCTTATATTTAAAAAACCTTATATATAACACTATTTCCTTACTAGCAATACCACACTCTCGATGTGTGACGTTTGTGGAAACATATCAACTGGTTGTATAGATTTTATATGATATACTTTTCTTAATTCATTTAAGTCTTTTGCTAAAGTAGATGGATTACATGAAATATAGATTACCTTTTTGGTTTTTACTTTACGTAAAACACCTAGTAATTTATCATCAATTCCTGTTCTTGGTGGGTCCATGATTAAAATATCTGGTTTAAACCCTTCTTCAATCCATTTTGGAATTATTTTTTCTGATTCACCTGCTTCAAAACGGGTATTTTTTAATTCATTTAATGCGGCATTATTTTTGGCATCATTGATTGCTTGCGTTGTTTTATCAACACCACGAACTTCTTCTACATCATTTGCTAGATAAATACCAATCGTTCCTGCTCCACAATAAGCATCAATGATTTTATCTGTTTTCTTAAAGGCAATTGTATTTTTTACAACATCATATAAGACTTTTGTTTGTTCTGTATTTAGCTGATAAAAAGATTGTGGTGATAAAATAAACTTAGATTCACCAATTTTAGCCTCAATTGTTTTTCTACCAGTAATATGAATATATTCTTTTCCATAAATTTCAAAGGTTCTTACTTCAGGATTAATATTAACGTAAAAAGAAGTAACCTCAGGTATTTCTTGCATTAAATCATGAGCTATTTTACTCATATATTGTAAATCTTTTTCCTTTAATACAAGAACCACTTGACACTGTTTGGTATTTTCAATATAGCGAACTGATATATATCTTAAAATACCACTTTTAAAACGACGATTAAATACCATAATATGATATTTAATTAAAAGTTGTTTAATTGTATTAACAACTTTATTTACCATCTCATCTTGAATGATACATTTATTAATATGAACCAAACGATTAGAATTCGCTTCGTATAATCCTGTAACGACTTTGTCTCCATCAAAAGCAACTGGCATTTGGGCTTTATTACGATAATTATAAGGATTATCCATTCCAATTGTATCTTTAATATTAATATTTAAATTTTCATAATTCGGTAAATAACGTTCTAATGCTTGAATAACAATATCTTTTTTCATTTTTAATTGTTCTTTATAATCTAAATGTTGAAGTTGACAACCACCACATCTTCCAAAATAGGGACATGGTGCATCCACACGATTTTCTGAACGTTTTATAATTTTAATTGTTTTTCCTTCTAAATAATTACGGTGCTCTTTCGTAAATTGACAAATAACCTTTTCATTAGGAAGTGCACCATCAACAAAAACTGCTTTGCGTTTATAATAACCGATTCCTTCACCATTGATTCCTAGTCGTTTTATTGTAAGTAATGTCTGAAAATTATCTTTCATTTGCTTCACCTCATCAATATTGTTTGCTTGCTTTTATTATTTCACAATACATTTCATAAACTTCATCGATAATTTCTTCATAATTAGTGGCTAATGTTTCTTGTGCAGTTAACCCTACCTTTTCTTTATTTCGATCATTTAATGCTGATATAATACGTTGAGCATAAGATAAACTATTATTATCAGATAAATATCCATTGTAATTATCTTTAATCACTTCTGAAACATTGGTACCCTTTAATACTAAAGAAGGACAACGAAAACTAGCTGCTTCTCTAATAACAATACCTGATGTATCATAAACAGATGGAAATAAAAACAAATTCGCTCGATTATAGTATTTCTTTAATTGATCTCTATCATTTATTTCCCCAACAAATACAACATATCGGTTTAATTTATTCTCTTCTACTAGTTTAATCATTTCTTCACGAGCATATCCGTCTCCAATAAAAAACATTTTAAATTTTTGTCTTAGTTTTTTTAGATTCGCTAATGCTTCTATTATTAATTTAATATTTTTAGGCCAGATATGTTGCCCAACAAATAATAATACATTTGTATCTGATTCAATCTCATATAGATGATTGATATACTCTCTATCTTTAATTAAGTTCGTTTCATCATAAACAAAATCAGAACCGTTTTTAATTATTTCAACATCACCCTTATATCCATAAGATCTTAATGTATCTATCGTAGAATAATTGACTGTATAAACACGGTCTACTTGATTATAAAAATGGATAATTTTATTAACAAAATGTTTCGCCAAAAAATCAACTTTAAAAGACTCTTTAAAGTCCATATAAAATTTAGAATGGAATGTCGCAACAATTGGAATATTTCTTTCTTTTGCGATTTTCAAAGCGATTTTACCAGAGCTAAAAGGCGAATGAACATGGAGAATATCTAAATTTTGTTGTTTCAATTTTTCTTTTAATTGATTATCTAATTTAGGTAATCCTAACCGATAAGGTGGACGTTTGGGTATTGCGATTGATTTATATCGAATGACATCATATGATTTATCATCCACATAATCAGGATAATTTGGTGCAACAACTATTGTTTTTCCGTATTTCTTATTTAGTAAGTCAGCATAATTTGTCACAATCGTACTAACGCCATCTAAGATAGGTAAATATGACTCACTAAATTGCCCTGTGTTAACTCTCATCTATATCGCCTCCATTCCACAATATCATTAAGTATAAAAGGAGCCGAAAAAGCCCCCAGATTATAACTTAAGCAAAAATAAAATTATTTAACTTGACTTCCCCATCTATTTCATATTATATGAATTGATTATTCCATAAACAAATCGTTTTATCTATAATTATTATACCATTATTTGTAAATTAATTGTATTTATTTGATTAATATTCTTAGTTTATGACTTAATTAATATCTATTATATTATTATACTATAATATTTATTTTAATTAAATATATATTGAATATTTTTTATCTTTTTCTTAATTTAAAAAATATTATTTAAACAAAAAGATATGGACAAAATCCATACCTTTTTGGGTTTTAAAAACCATTTACATATAATGTTTTAGGCATAAATAACGACGTAATAGGTACGAAATCATAACCTTGCTTTCTTAAATCAATGATGATTTTCTCTAAAGCTTCTGCGTTATCTTTTGATACTGGATGCATCAAGATAATCGCGCCAGGATGAATTCTATTCATCACTTGATTATAAGCATACTTCCATCCATGTTGTCTATCTATTTCCCAATCTCTATATGCTAATGACCAGAATATATTACAATAACCTAATTCATCGGCTATTTTAAGTGATTTTTCACTAAATGTGCCTGATGGTGGTCGCATAATTTTCATTAGCTTTTTGTTAGTGATTTCAGTATAACGATCTTCGAATTTTTTTAATTGTTCAGCATACTGCTCTTTACTTAATTTTGTTAAGTCTGGATGTGACCAAGTATGATTACCAATATAATGTCCTTCTTTGACCATCCGTTTGACTAACTCTTCTTCTTTATTCAAGTAATCCCCTACAAGAAAAAATGTAGCACTTACCTTTTGTTTTTTCAAGACATCAAGAATTTGCGAAGTATATCCATTTTCGTAGCCTGCATCGAAAGTTAAATAAATTCTTTTTGAAGTTGTTTTATCAATGTAAAACGCATTATGTCTTGAAATAATAGACTCATATAACTGTCCTACATCTGGTTTTTCTCCATTTCTTCCGGGTTTCATACCCCATCCATAAGTTGTAGTATTCGCACTAACAATTTGATTTAGAAATAGACTAATAACAAGTGATAAGAAAAATACACCGATTGTTTTTTTGATTTTTATCGTCATCAATATTCACTCCCTCCGGTGTATTCATTAATATTTTTGGTTGTTTCATTCATTTCATAAGTGGTAATTTTAGCCCTATTTATCACAATTCCAATAATTAGTACATAACTTAATAAATAAATCCAAGTAACAAATACAATTACTGATGCAAATGTTTTATAAACCGTTTGATAATTAACAAATTGGTCTGTATAAATTTTAAAACCGAATGAAACAAGTATCCAACCAAAGGTGACAAATAATGCCCCTTGAATTACATCTTTCACTCTTTGTCTAATATCAGGAATAGAATACATCATAAAAGTTACAATCGAACTAATAATCATGATACTTAAAACTAAATTTATATAATTAAACAAATATGAAATCACAGTAAAGTTAACTATATATATTTCTAAAAACTTATATAAATAATTATTAAATACAGTAATCATTGATAAAAAGAAAATTAGTAAAATTAATAGAATGGTATTAATCATAGCAATAATACGATCTTTTATATAATGTGGTCTTGCTTTGACATCATAAATTAATAAATAACTTGTATAAAAAGATAAATAAATTTGTGAAGCAACAAATAATAAAATAATATTTGTGATTGTTAAAATACTAATATGACCACTATTATGCCCAATTAATTTATCTAAAACCGTATAAACATGACTAGGTAAAACATCTTTTAAAGTACTTAATACCTCACGATTATTATTAACTGTTAAGTATACAACCTCAAATATTAATGTGATAATAGGGATAAAGCATAATAAAATAAAAAACGCAATATATGGTGCTAATAATCGCACTTCTTTTTCCCCTAAGATATTAAAAACCTCTCTTATAAATTTCGTTTTCCTAGGATATTTATTTTTTATTTTATTTACAATTTTATTTTTTTTAACAAATTTAAACATACACATTCACCTAATACTATTTTTTTATTATTTTCTAAATTAATACTCATAACTTTTTTTAAAATTCTAAAAATAGTATTAGGAGGTTATTAAATGGATATAGGAAATGTTGAAACAATAAAAGATTTTGACAAATGGAAAAGTACTCTTCATAAGGTAATCCATTTTTCAGAAAAATTGAATCTATCAGAAGATACAATTACTGATATTGGTAAAAAAGTTGGTGACTTTTTAATGAACAATGTCGAGACAGAAAATAAAGAACAAAAACTATTAAAACAACTATGGGAAGTGGGAACACAAGAAGAAAGACATTCCCTTACTCATATGCTTATTAAAATGATTGAAAAAGAACATCACGGTATTCAATAATAAACATGTTAAAAAAAGCTCGTTAATTAACGAGTTTTTTAATAACCTAAATTATCATTTACAATCAATACAAATATTCGATTGGGAATTGAATTTTTGATTAACACATAATCCCTACATATCTTTTCTTTACTATCACAATGAGAACATACACCTGTTTTAACACATGGTGTTTTTTTATTTATACGTCTAGCATTTAATGGTGCTGAAAATTTTTCAACACGTTTAATTGCTTCTTCAACATTTCTAACAATTTTATTTACACCTACAATCACTAACACCTTATCTGGGCCATAAATCATCGCTGCACAACGATTACCTCTTCCATCAACATTATATAAATAGCCATCTTCTGTAATCGCATTAGAACTGGTTAAATATACATCAGAAAAAAAAGAATTTCGAAAGATTTCTTTTAAAGCTAAACTAGATAATCCCTCCTCATAACGATCAAAAAACATAATGTCTCTATTTCTTAAATAATCAATAATTCCTAGTTCAAATAAAGTGATTGAACCTCCAACAGAAACCTTATCTTTATCTCTAATAAACCTATCAAGATAATTTAAGACATCTTCCTTATTATCAATAAATATACTATGAATATTATTTTTTTCTAAGTTTTTTATTGTCTTTTCTATATTTTTATTCATCTGCTTTTAACTCCCTTATAAAACACCCTAAATCTCATTAACTTTACTTACAATAATTAATTAAAAAATACAACACTAATAAATGCACAGGATAAAATAAATAGAATAAGTATTTTAAACGATATCCTCTTTTATGATTATAGTAATAGATAAAGATTAGTGATAATACAGAAAATATTTGAATAATACCCATTATATCAAAATGATAAAGTGAATCATAGATTAATATAAAATTAATAAAAAATATACTCATCACTATTTTAATAAAATGTCCACGGAAATAATAAAAACAAAAAATCATAAGAATACCCGCAAAACTATAATCAGTCCTTAAAATAATTGATAATATGCCACATAAAAATAAAGTGATATATCCTATATAAATACTTTTATCTTTGAATAAATTGAATAAATAAATCGCAATAAGTCCAATTGTTAGTGTGAAAAAGACGTTTTGATAATCAAACGAAAAAAGAGTATGATTATATACTAAGTCAAATGGTATTTCTGAAATTAACGCAAATATAAACAATCTTGTAAGATAACGATTAAAATTTTTGGTATAATAAAAACCTTCTGCGATTAGGAATGCGAAAATTGGAAATGCTAATCTACCAATTAATCTCATGAAAACATATATAGAATATTGATACCCAGGTAATTGAAAATAGTGTGCATTAGCCAATATTTTATATAAATTTGATGCAGCTATATGATCGATTAACATCAAACTAATCGCGATAATTTTTAAACTTGAACTACTAAAATATTTCCGTGACATTATTATCACCCTCACTTGTTTTATTATAAACTAATTTAACACTTTTTTTGTGAAAAAAAGGGAAAAATATGAAACTTAATCGTAATAATATATGCAGTATTAATAAAATAATAAAAATGAGGTGGATATGATGTTAAATCAAGTGATTATCGTGGGACGTTTAGTAAAAGATCCTGAAGTTAAAACAACTAGTGATGAAAAAAAAGTGTCTCACATTACTCTTGCAGTAAATAGAAGTTACAAAAATAATGAAACAGGTAAATATGATACTGATTTTATTTATTGTACATTATGGGAAGGAGTCGCTCAAGCAACAGCTAATCATTGTAAAAAAGGGAGTATTATCGGTATAAAAGGACGACTTATTACTAAGTCAATAGAAATAGATACCAATAAAAAAATAAATTATCCTGATTTAATCGCTGAAAGGGTAACTTTTATCAGCAGTGGAAAAGATCATTCACAAAAAGAACTAGGAAATAATTTACAATCCAATTGATATAAAAAAATAGAATGAAATTTCGAGGGTGCTGAAAATCTAGTCTATTTTCAGATAACTAATATTAAATAAAAAAAGTTAGAAATGATTTAACTTCATTTTCTAACTTTTTTATTGTTTCTATTAAAGAATGAGATATATTCTATCCCATTAGTGTTACAATTCTTTTCAAGTTTACTGCGAATATTGTCATTGTTGATTGTATCTGCATACCTAAAAGGCCATGGGATTGACATCTTTTATATCCATGACTATTTTTCAATTCAGAATTTTTAGCTTCTATCTTATACCTTTCTTTTGCTAATTCTTTGAATTCTTTACTTTCTTGAAATTTTTCATGTTCTGCATGAACATTATCCTTCTTTAATGTAACTGTATAAGATCTACTATCTTGTCCTTCTTTATATCCACATTCTTCTTTAAATGGACACGTTTTACATTTTTCTACATCAAAATAATGCGTTTCTCGCAATGGAGTTCCTTCTATCTCATGTTTCTTTTTACCATGTAGTGCAACTCTAACTCCCATATGACCTGCTTTACATACATATCTTTTCGCATCTTTATTATATTCAAAATCCTCACATTTTCTTTTATTTCCTTTAGATACTGTTTTACTCAATTTTGAAACTAATTTAAATTCATTTTTTTCGCATATTCTATTAGTTCTTTTTCTGAATACGCTCCATCCCCTATAAAAGCATCAACTTCAATTCCATTTTCTTTTGATTTCACATATAATTCTCTTGCTTGCTTTCCATCGTGTTTATCTCCACTTGTCACAACTGCCGCTGTGATAATTCGTTCTGGCACCATCGCGATATGTGTTTTATATCCAAAGAATGATGTATTAGCTGATTTATGTCCTACTTTTGCATCCTTTTCTACCATTGAATTTATTTCTTCAATATTATCATTTACTATTTCTTCTAATAAGTTTGTTTTTAATCTAATATTTTCTCTGATTAGTAAATTTTCATCATTTCTAATTAATTCAACTAATTCATTACAGTATTTTATATGATCGTCTATATTCTTTGATATTGGCTTTTCAGGCATCTTATCTTTATAACTTTCATCAGTCTTATATACTACTTTTCGTAAATTTTTTGATTTCTCTTCTAAGATTTCAAGTGGTGATTTATAATTAAACATACTATTTGTATGTGTTGAGTCTACTATTATTTGTTTTGATTTTATTAATCCTAAGTTTAGTGCTAGCTCTACTGTTTTTGAAATTAGTTTATCTAATAATTCTCCATCTTTTAATCGTAACTTTCTAAACTTTGTTAAACTTGTTGGATGGATAATATCTGTTTCTTCTGGAGCTATTTCTAAAAAATACTTATATGCCATATTTAATTGTGCTTGCTCAACTAAATCTCGGTCAGACATTGGATACATTACTTTTAATAATAATAATTTAAACATAAAAATAGGACATTTCGCTGTCGCTCCATTATCCTTTGTATATTTATCTTTTAATTCTTCATAAACAAATTCAAAATCCACTAATTCTTTAAATTTTCTTAATATATGATTCTTTAGAACCACAATATCATACAACTTACTGTATGGACTTAAGACAAGTTCTTTATTAGGTAGCATACTATCACCAATTTCAAATTATTTTCTACCTTCATTATATCATTTTTCACTTTCTTTTCGTTGTATTTATATGAAAAAAGGAAGAGTAATTAATATACTCTTCCCAATTCATAATTTGATGAGACTTTTTCAGCAGCCTCGAAATTTCATTCTATTTTTATTTGGTCATTTGATTGATATATGTTGTATCTTTACTAACATTGTTTAAATTACTAAATTGAAATGAATAACCACTTATAGGATTTAATATATCCCAATCTAGGTTGTGTATATTTAAGTAATCATTAAATGCTTTAGTTAAAAAATCTGTCATATCATACGAAATAGAAACAAATTCTTCAGTTGTATGATTTAATACGATTGTTTCAGTTATCTCAATATCCAATAAATCTGTATTAGTTGAAGTATCACTAATATAAAATTCAAGAAGTTGGTCAAATAATATCTGATCTTCTGACTCTATGTCATTTAATGTAAATTTCGTTTCATAAGTTACGATTTTTTCATCATTTACCGATTTTTCTTCTATCTTTTCTACTGTTTCAGGTATTCTTTTTAAAGTGATATTTAATTCATTATTTACATGATTTTTCTCAAATTCTTTTTTTGTTTGTGTATTCTCGGCAACGTAACCATTAACCTTAGTATACATTTTATAGTTTTCACCATCTTGTAAAACTAAGACATGAGAATCTACTTTTCCAACATTACTAATATTTTGTGTAATTAATCCTTTATAATAGTAAGGATCACTTATCACATCGGATGTTGTTTTTAGTGATGTTCTTACAGTCTTTGAATTAATTTCAAAGTTATAATATGAATTTTCATGTAATGTATAGCTGTCACTATCATTTATTTTTTCTACAGCTTTACTAAATAGTTCATTGAAAATCTCATATTCTGTTTTTTCTTTACTACTACATGCAGTTAGTAAAGATAATGCTACGAATGCTACCAAAAATAGCTTACATTTCATAAATATTCCTCCTAAATCATAATATATTAATTATATAATGTAAGCGTGTAATTGTAAATATAACTGTAGTAACTTCTTGATAAAAATGACAAATTTCTACAGATTCAGATAATAATTAATGATTGATAATAGTTATCTATAAATATAAAAACATAGATACAATAATTTAAAATGGTGGTTCGGGGCAGAATCGAATTGCCGACACAAGGATTTTCGCTCCAAAATTGAGATTACAAAGACTTCTAATTATTATTTATCCGGTATATATTTTTCTACTACAAAAGGAGAGACCTGAGCATATTTTAATTTCTTTCTTTTAATATTGTTCTTTTTAGAATATATATGCATTGTACTCCCCCTAAGTAAATGGTGACATACATTTCCTACAAATATTATAAGAAAGGGTGAAGATTTAGATATACTAAGATTATTATTAGGTAACAATACCTTAAGAACAACTCAAAAGTATTTACACCTAAGTAAACATGTTATTGTTAGTATTTACAATGGTGAAAGGTAAGGCAATTTGATAAAGTTCAATAACAAAGAGCGATTAATATGATATCGCTCTTTTTGATGTTATATTGTATTGGGACAATAGATTGTTCCTATATGGTTGCATAAAGACAGATTATGTTATAACGCTTAGAACCCGAAAGAAGTTCCATTACTTATTATATATGCAATTAGCTTTTGTTCAAAGTTCACTTCTACATCGCTGAATTCATTGTTTTATTTATCAAAGAGTTCTTCTTCATATAACTTAGAAAAATTTTCAACTGTTCCATCATCATGTCCTTCAATAATATCTGTATTTTGATTGTAAATATTAAGAGATTCTGCTAGTAGTTAAAAATATCTTCAGTTCCAATATCTATAAATCCGTGTAAAGCTGTTTCTATATCTCTTGCTGTTGAGTTAACGTATAGTTGTTCAAATCCCCCATTTAATACTTCATCCATAATAGCACAACAAGAATAAACATATTGACAAGATTTAGGCAATTTTTTAATTACCTCATATTCATCAGACCAATCCTTTTTAAACATCCCTCTCATCCAGTATATTACCGCTTCTCTTAACTCATAATCAGGTATTGAAGCTACCTCACTTTTTCTAAGTTTCTTATATTCTGCTTCTTTCTTAGCTATTTCCTTCATGATATCATCAAATGTAATCATAGTTCCCCCCTAAATTTTAAGATAATATTTATAATTACATTATACTTAAAAAATGTATAATAAAATAGTATTTAATATTAACAATCAAAAATGTCACAATAATGTTCACTTCACAGTGAAAGACTTGATTTGAGGACAAATTGCTTTACATCCTATTAATAGGTGTTATAGCCTAACTTTTGATCAATAACATGTGTAGCAAGTTGACCTATGTTATAACAACAAAAAAACCATTGCCTATAATGAGCGACTAAGTCTGTGATGTTAGACTAGATTACAGTTGCAATGGTTTACTTGAAATAATATAAATGCTGAACTTTACTATGACTGGAAAATATTGATTTTATTTAAATAGTATTTTTCAGTTTTATCTTTTAGTTCTTTATCAAAATTAGTATTATTAATTATATATTTATACAGTAAATCTAATTTCTTGATATCATCTGGAGTTAAATAGTGGCTACCTACTACCCAATCCATTAAATACTCATTAACACCTATTTCACCTAGAAGTTCTTCAAATTCAATAACTGTAGCATGTTTACTTTTATAATATATATTACCATTAGTAAAATATCTTACAATTAATGTTTGGTATGCTTCTATATATTCCTTTCCTAAAATAAGTAACCATTTATCACCAATATCTGAGTGCGCTAATTCTGAAGTAGCAATATTATATTTAATTAAATATAAAATTAATTCATCTGTTATTGATTCAATATCAAGTGAAAAAATTATCGATTCCCAAAACATACTTTCATACTTATTTTTGTGTAAAAGTTTAACAGCATGCTCAATAGATGAATTATCAATTTTAACTCTTTGCTGTTCTTCAATTAATTCTAAGTTTTTAGTTAAAATAGCTATGGCATCATTTACATTCCTATTATTTAAATTGTTAAATATCTCTCTTACAACATTCATGTATATACTCCTTATTTCTTTTACTTTTATTAAAATTATTAAAATCCGTTAGTAAATTTCCTTTTGTTCTAAAATTATCACTAGATTGTATCTATAATTATATATCTCAAGTATTCAGTATCATTTGCTTTGAATATTCTATATAAAAATTCATATTGATTAGAATCGAATAAATTTTTATTAATGATCAATGAACTTTTGTTGGTTTTCTGTTAAATCACATGATTTAATATCATAACATTATTTTGAAACTATCTTATTAATCTCTGCACATACTGAATTCAATGAACTTTCATATAACTTGAATTTATCAGATTGTTGATCAAGGTTAAAAGTTTGTGAAGTGAAGGAGATACTTGGAAAACAAAAAGGTCAAATTGACTTATCATTTATTAAAATATAACCTCCATTTTTAGAAAACAGTTGAAGAAAGATTAATAAGGCGCTGTTATAAAAAATGTAAGCGTACAATATAGCACACATTTAATTTATGAAAATAATATGAGATAATCCTCTTAGCTAATATGTTAGGAGGATTTTATAATGAATTATAATAAGTTAAGATCTGAATGGAAAGAAAGAATTGAAGAATATCAAAAAAGTGGATTATCAAAATCAAAATGGTGTAGGGAAAATGGGTATAAATTACATCAACTTCTATATTGGATTAAAAAGAATAATCAAAATGAAAATCAAGCACAAGAAATTAATTGGATACCCATTCCTGTTAATCATGAAATGGTTGAAATGAATGAAGAAAAATGTATAACGATTAAAATAGGAAAATGTAATATAAAGGTTGAACCAGGGTTCAACGGGAATCATTTAAAAGATGTGGTAAAGGTGTTATCAGAATTATGATTAGCCTCAAGGACGTAAAAACAGTTTATTTCGCGACAGGATATACTGATTTAAGAAAATCAATTGATGGACTATCTCTTATTGTAAAAAAACAGTTTGATTTAGATCCATTTTCAAATAACTTATTTGTTTTCTGTAATAAAAGTAGACAAATTTTAAAAATTTTACATTGGGATTATAATGGGTTTTGGATATATAAAAAACGATTAGAAAGTGGTAAATTTAATTGGCCTAAAAGTGAACAGGAGATTACAAGTGCGACTTTAAAAGAATTTTATTGGTTTTTAGATGGTTATGAAATACGTAATGGAAAGGCCTTTAAAGAGGTTAAGCAAAGGGGAATTGTATAGTCCCCTTTTCTTTATATAATTAGACTTTTTTCTAATTTTATGGTAAAATAAAGTATCAAAAAAAGGTGAGAAAAGCAATGAAAAAAGTAGACTTAAATAAACTAACTAAAGAAGAATTAATTGAATATATCTCATCACAAGATTCTGAAATAGTAGAACTTCAAAATAAAGTGAAAAATTATGAAGAGTTCTTTAAATTATATCAACAAAAGCGTTTTGGATCTTCTAGCGAGAAAATTGATCCTAATCAACAAAGTCTAGAATTATTTAATGAAGCTGAAAAGGAATCAAATTTAAATCGCGAAGAACCTAAACTTGAAAAAATTACCTATACTAGAAATAAAAAAGGACGAAAAAAAGTACTGATTATTTAAAAACTCTTCCTGTTGAAGAAATACATTATTATCCTGAAGAAAAAGATTGTCCACAATGTGGTTTTCTACTTCATGAAATGAGTACTGAAGAAAGAACTGAAATTGTAGTTATTCCGCCTAAAGTAAAAATCAAGAAACATATCCGTCATATAGTATCCTGTCGATTATGTGAGAAAAGTGAAATTAGAACGCCTATAATAAAAGCTAATATGCCTTATCCTGCAATACCAGGAAGCTTAGCTTCATCATCTTTAATTGCGTATATAATGGATCAAAAATATACAAATGGGTTACCTCTTTACAGACAAGAGAAACAATTTGAAAGATTGGGAATATTTTTACCGCGACAAAATCTTTCTAACTGGGTAATTAAAGGTGCTGCTTGGTTGGAAATCTTATATAATCGTATGCATAAATTATTACTTCAAAAAGATATCCTACATGCAGATGAGACAACTACCCAAGTATTGAAGGAAAACGGGAGAGAAGCAAAATCAAAGTCCTACATGTGGCTTTATCGAACAGGTTCAGAGGGGAAAGCAATTGTTTTATATGATTATCAGACGACAAGAGCAGGTAAACATCCCGAAGAGTTTCTTGAAGGATTTAAAGGATATCTTCAGGTGGATGCATATACTGGATATCATAATATTCCTAATGTAATACTTGTTGGGTGCTGGGCACATGCGAGGAGAGGATTTGCCGAAATAGTAAAAGCTCTATCGAGTGATGATGTGTCCATTGCGAAAGAGGGATTAACTTTCTGTAATCAGTTATACTCAATTGAGCATAAAATAATGGACTTAACACCTGAAGAAAAGTATGAAATAAGAAATAATGACAGTCGAGAGATTTTGGATGATTTTTTAGTATGGCTTAAAAATCAAGCAGAAGAAATTTTACCTAATTGTAAACTTGGTAAAGCTATTAAATATTGTCTCAATCAATGGGATAATCTTGGAAGATACCTACTTGATGGAAGATTAGAAATTGATAATAATAGAGCTGAAAGATCAATTAAACCTTTCGTGATTGGAAGAAAAAACTGGTTATTCTCTAATACTCCTAAAGGAGCAAAATCAAGTGCCATCATATATAGTGTTATTGAAACCGCGAAGGAGAATAATATAAAACCAATTGAATATCTAACCTATTTATTTGATAGATTACCAAATGTAGATTTGAATGATGAACAAATTCTAGACACATTATTACCTTGGTCAGATGAACTACCTGAAAATTGTAAATTAAACACATAAGAAAT
Source organism: Mycoplasmatota bacterium (assembly GCA_018394295.1). NCBI lineage: Bacteria > Bacillati > Mycoplasmatota > Mycoplasmatota bacterium. The sequence goes on along the minus strand of CP074573.1, from coordinate 7,860 downwards.
CCTCATTTTAGTTAATGAGGATTTTTTATGTGTGTTATATTTGACGGTTCTTTCCAAAGTTATTGAATTTATAGTAAAAATTAATAGTAGACTTTATTTGCCTACTTTACTTAAATCTATCATTTTAATGATTCCAATAATAATACTTTAGACCTCAGTAGATCAAATTTATTTCTGCCATACATAATCCTTTTTATAGATTTTAGTTTATTAACACTTCCTTCTGCTAGACCGTTATTATAACTATACTTTATGGCATTTTCTACGGCATCTTGGTCATTTTGTATACCATTAATGAAACTATCAATTTCCTGAATTTCAGATTCTCTTGCCCGTTTAATCCATTTACTTAAACTGTCTTCTGTATCTTCAAGTAACAAAAGTCTGAATTCTTTTAGTCTTTCAAAGAGTACTTTTATGTCTGGATATTTTTTGAAAAATTCATTCAATTGATTCTCCGTGATCCCTTTTACCTTTTCAAGTGGTTTATATAATAATTTATTGATCAAACGTTTGTCTAAAAATTCTGTAGGTTCTTTTGTAGATGAGGTGTCTTTAGCTAAACGCTTTTCTTTTGAGATAAAAAATCTCAATCCATCTACAGTTCCTGTGTATCCTTTTTCCCTTATATGTTCTGTAATCTTCTTATATGTTATCCCATTAGCACGCATATCAATAACTTCATCTCTAAATGGCATTAATTTACCATTTCGGCCTGTTCCATATTGTCCGTGCACAGGATTGAATTCACCTTTGAGATAAGTATCAATGCTTGTAGTGCTATATCCTGTTTTCTTTGATATGTCTCTTTTTGTATACCCTTTATTCCATAATTCTAGCACCTTATTTCTTTTCTGTTCCACTTTCGAAATGGCGTTGATGTGCTCTTTTCCACGTACAGTTATTTTCTCTTTAGGTATATCTTCTTCCTTCATTTTTATATATTTAGCAACTGTTGTTGGTGAAACACCTAACTTATTTCCAATCGTATCATAGCTATTTCCTTCCTTTGCATATAAACGCCTGGCTTCAATAATTTTTTCTCTACGGCTTAAACCACAAAGATAATCATAACGTTTCTTTCCATCTTGTGATATGAGTGGTATTTCAATGCGACCTGTAATTATTCGTTTCATATACTTTGATATGGATTTCACTAAATTTTTAACTAAATGAAAACGATCACTTACCTGAGTGGCTTTAGGATGAGCGTCTGCAATAGCCGAGCGATAAGTTGTTGAGCCGTCACGTGAGACGAGTTTAATATTTGGAAACGTAGTAAGCCATTCCGTAACTTTCATACTATCTCTTGATTCTAATAAGTCTATAATACATTTAGTTTCAATATCTACCATAATTGTTCCATATGATTTTCTCTTTTTTATCGCAAAGTCATCTATACAGACATATTTAACTTCACTCTTGTTTATGACTAGAGTTTTTTTTTAGGTAATTACAAATTGAGCTTTTCTTGATTTCAACGGTCGTATCTGAAAGGTATTTTGCCGCCGATATAGAACTTTGTGTCAAAGAAACTCGTATAATTTCATCAATTAATCTTTTCGTTTTCTTGCCTTTTTGATCAATAAAACCAAAGCTTTCTGAGAATGTATACTTCTTACAATTTGGATTTGTACAGAACATATTTTTATTTTTTAGTGCAATAACAACTTTTTTCCCCTGTAATGGCAAGTCCTGAAAGCTTTTATTGTATCTAGAATGTACTTTTGTACTTTCCTCTCCGCATAGAGGACATGGGAGTGACTCCTTATTTGATTTTACATTAATGTATAAAGTATCATCAATTAACTCATGTGATATGTAATCAAGACTTTCGTCAAGCATTTTAATTATTTCGTCCATAAGGTACCTCCACTTTTGATACCTTTATTATAACATATTTTTACATAAAATTCCAATAACTTTGGAAAGAACCTATTTGACGCTTACGATGAACTACCTGAAAATTGTAAATTAAACACATAAGAAAAATCCTCATTTTAGTTAATGAGGATTTTTTATGTGTGTTATATTTGACGCTTACTAAAAAATTGTTGATAACATTAGAATAAAATTAAAGAGAATCTAAAATCCTTAAAAAACCATAACATAATTAATCCAACTAATAAAGATAGAGTATTTGCAACTATTGTATAAATAATTATTTATTTCTTATCTTCGTTATTAAAGAAAAGTAAATACACAATACCTTCAGTTATATAAATTATAATTTCAGATATAAGTAAAAATCTTAAATAATTTATACTACTAAGTGAGTAACTTGCATACATCAAAGCTTTAGAAATAGCATTAACTAATATTACAAAAGCAGTAAACTTTCTTTTGAATTTCATAAAAAATGCAGTAAAATACTCTATTAAAATAGATACTAGAAAATACTTAAAGTATGCAATCGGAGATAAAACCAGCACAAGTATAAAACCTATTACACCAAGATCTCTTGTATGTGTATCTTTTACAAATTCATTATCCTCTTGATTATAAGTTATTCTCCCGTATATATTTGTGTATAACTCATTCTTAATATTAAAATTCATTTTTTCAGATAGTGCTACAGTTTTACCTTCTTTATCAAATGCAATCACCTTAAAGTCTGTTATTAAATTACGATGTTTATCTGTGCAAAAATCATATGGATAAAATGAATAATTCGATTCAAAATACCCCACATAATTATTTTTTACATAAGCACTGTAATAATATGGTATAATTGTTGTTGAGTTTATGGGATTTGAGTAAGATTAGTGAAAGTATTAAATGAATACTATTTTTAGAATAATAGGGGGGATATTAAAATGTTTTTTACTCAACAAATTGACTATTTTACAAAGCAGTATTTAGAAACCTATGAAACACAACCAAAGGAAATAAAAAAGAAATTAGATATATTATCTAAGAAGTTGAATCTATTAGATAAGGGTTTGTTTTTTAAAGGTTACGATGGTGAAATAAGAGAAGGTGATATTTTTGTAGTTCAGGTTCAGAAAGGATGTTATATTTATGGTAAAGTACTAAGTACTTCTGTAAATATAATGGACAAGGATAACCAAAGAAAACCTGATTATGTTATTCTTTTTTATAAGATTGCAACTAATGATGTTAAAATGCCTGATAAACCACTAGACTTAAATAATTTGTTGATGCGACCATACTTAACAATAGGTTATTTCTTCAACTCTGGTTTTGCGAAAGTTATTGGTAACATTCCTCTATCAGAAGAAGAAAGAAATTTTGATATTGGCTTTTTATATGGATGTTCTGTAACTTCTAGTAAATTTGATGAAGAAACTAAGGAAATGAAAACAACTAAAAAAGAAATTAAGGATTATTGCAATATAGAAGGAGATAAAATTAACTATGTACCCAAGTACTATGGATCTACTAAATCAGAAGGTTTGGGTATTATCTATGATATTGCAAGAGCATTAATTATGAATCCTGATGTTTTAGATGATGGATATGTAATTGAAGAAAAAAAGAAATTGAAAAGAAAGAAAAAAACAATCAAAATTAATAAAGAAATTTCAAGTATAGAAGAAATAGTAAATTTAATGAAAGAATTTCATGAATTCAATGAAACATTGAATCGAAACATAAAGAAAAATATTGAGTCTTTTAGATTATGTTCATATGAATTTGACTTTAATGCTAGAGCGTGGAAGACAAAAGAAGACTTTTTAAAAATAGTAAAAGAATATGTAGTTGAATTAAATAATCTGAATGAAGATTCTGATTATCAATTAATAGAAACAAATGGGTAGTGTCAAATAAATTATGAAAACACATAAAAACTCTATAATCAAAAATAAAAAGAACTGAATTTGTAGTGTGTTGGACTACAATACTCAGTTTAATCGTACTATGCATTTTATGTAAATAAAAAAAAGCATATTCAAATACGCTTAAATAGAGATACTCCTTAGTTAAGAATTAGTTTATATAAGAGTAACTCATATCTATTAGAGAAAGCCATTTGCTTGGCATATGAGGTAAATCATCAAACTCTTCTAATTTAACAGGTGGGTTATAACCTAACGATTTATGTGGTCTTAGAAAGTTAAAAAACGTTGTAAACAAGACCATATAAGCATTAGCGCTCTTGATATTACCAAATCCGTTCATTTGGATATAATCGTCTTTGAAAGTTCTATTTAAACGCTCAGTTACTTGTTTAAATGGACGGTAATCCTTGTCTGTTTTCGTGTTATTAGTGAGTCCTATAACTTGAAATAAATCGAAATTTATGTTCATGCTTTTAAAGTATGACCATGCAACGTTGTAAATAGGATTACCATCCACAACTACTTTCAAATTCTTAGGTAGTTCAGTGTATTTTTTGAATGTTTGATATAGTGAAACGACTGCTGAAAAAGTATCACGTTTACTAAAAACTTGATAAGAAGTAATAATCTTTTTAATTTTATCTGAGAAGAAGAAGATATAATGCTTCTTCCCCTTAACCCTAACATATGTTTCATCCCCACAAAGGTCAGATGATAAATCATATGGGTAATTTTCAAGTAAGGGACGAATCATTGTAGAAACACTATTTGCATAATTCATCACGGTTTGATGGGAAATCTTAACTTGGTGAATATCATACATGATAGCTGCAGTTTTCCTACTCGACAAACCGTAGTTAACGTAATACGTTAAGATTAAGCCTAGAGTATGCTTAGAATGTCTGATATTGGCTAAATCAACCTTCATATTTAAATTAGACATAGAGTCACGTTCTAGGGAATCAAAGTTAATATCGAAAGCACGATAGTTATAATGAAGTTTAAATTTACCTGGTTTCTTTTTGAATTGTTTTAATTGATCTGGTGTTAATTTCTTTAATTTATCTAAATAGAAGGAACAATTCTTATGTCTACATTTATAAATAATATAACTATTACGGTCTTTAATTCTTTCAAGGTTCTTTGAACAATGAGGACATTTTAAAATAATCTTTTCAAGAAAATCATTATTCAAGGTAAATGTATGACTACATACCTTACAAAGTAACTGTTTTGATTTAATATTATTTTCATATATGTAATCATGAGGAGCACCACAAATAGGGCAATTTCCTTTGAAATCAAGTTTTGATGGATTTCTTCTAGAAACAGGTTTTAATTGCTTATTGTACTTTAAAAAATACACATTAAACAATTCTTGATAATCTAGCTTTTCAACCTTCTGAATAATAGGTTCACCATCAACAGTGAACTTCCTAAAAGGTTCATAATAAGTGCCAGATGACTTAGAACTATGTGTAGAAATAATGTGCGAATCTAGAAAAAGAATAAATTTATAAAGTAGTTTGTTTAAATACTTTAAAAATACTGAAAGAACTGATATAATTTTAACCATGATAGATACCCCCTGTATGGTTGGTTGTGGTGACTTAATTATATCAGGGGTATCTATCTTTTTGTATTTATATGATAAAAAAATATAACGAGCAACCTCCAAAATACAGGGGGGGATACTTATTATAGAATAAAAACAAAATATATATAAGGTTTTGTATTGGTTTTAAGAAAAACTTTTACACTACCAACAAATGAAAGAGAACTAATTTATGAATTTATCAATTTAACTGGAAACAATCTAGGATTTATCTTTGATTATGATATCACAGAAGAACATCGTAACTGGTAGTTAAATCTATCCTAAGAAGATAAGACTACTTAACTTATTGGAATAGAATTTAATATTACTCCCTTGGTTAATATAGAAACTAATTTTCTTGCAAAATTTTGATATAACATTGCCACTGCAACCAAGTACAATAGTAACGCTACTACTATTGACTCAGTTGCTCAAGAGTGGCAATGTTTTTTTATGTTGAAAGGTGAAAGGCATAATCAGTATCTACATTACAGAGAGGTCAAGGAGCTTCACACTTCATCAATAGGATGTGTAGGAAGTAGACCTAGTATATACAATAGAAAAACCATTGCAAGTAAATGAGCAACTGAGTCTGTGATATGAGACTTGATTTCAGTGGCAATGATTTTGAAATTTAAAGAGTATTAAAATTGATAACAATGTAGTTTTGTCCAGAACTTTTATCTCATTTAGGTTGGATAACTTATATTTAATATGAACAACTGCTTATTTCAGTTAATTGAAACCGAACTGACGGTTTTAGAGACCGAAAATACAGCGTTTTCCCTTTCAATGTATCTATTCTTTAATGATTAAAAATAATGTACTAAAAATTACAATAACAAACGCAAGTGCTAATCCAATATTCTTATAAAGATTTATATTTGTTAGTTCACTGATATGAACCCCCATATACATAGTAATAAATGAAAAAAACAAAATTAACACAAATGAAGTAATCGGTATCCATTGATCTGTTTTTTTAGGTTTTCTTTTCTTTTGATTTATATAAACATTTCTGTATATATATGAAACTAATGAACTCATAATTATAATTATAATAAAAATTATAATATCAATAACTTTGATTTGATAAAAAATACAAAGATACAAAAATAATATTAGATTCATAAAACTATAAGTTCCAAAGAATACACTTTCTATTTTTCCATCAAGTTGCTTAACACCATACTTATTATTAACCTTATCACCGTAAAATCCTTTCATCTAAATCATCTCCCTTTTAAACAAATATAAAATAACAAGATTTTTATATACTTGTGCAAAATCCTTTTTCTAATAAAACGGTTTTGGAGACCGAAAACGCTTAAATATCATTATAATTTATCCATGTACTTATATAATGCCATTGCTCTTTGTCTCTGTTCAGACCAAAACACATGATTTTTTAGTCCTTCATGAGTCCAAATATATTCATCAAACAAATCTCCGCCTCTAGACCTCAAATCAAACTCATCAGCAATTGTTTTAAATTCATCAGCAATCTTATCAGTAATTATGTTATCTTCTAACAGTACATTTACAAAGATGCTAAAATAATCCCAATACCATTCACTTGCAATATCATCTGATAAATTCCATAGTGCAAATTCTTCAATCATTGAGCATTGAACATCATATTCAGAACCTAAGAATATTAACATATCTTTTAAGAATTTTTTGCTATTCTCTATACTTGGCAATTCATTTTTTATTTTTCTTGCCCTAAAAAAATTAACCATTTAACCACCTACTCCTTACACTACATTATACTATAAAAAAGAAGCCTAAAAAAGACTTCATGTTGTATATATGGTTTTGGAGTCCGAATATGCAATTATTTATTCTAAAATCATTTATGTAAGATTTAATATTAACCGTGCCATGCATAATAAAAGCCTTGATTGATTACTCTTTTTATATTTTCACTATTCATCCATGGATAATTATTTTTAATATGAAATTCAGCTTCTTTTTTAATATAAGTTTCAATCTCTTTAAGATTATTTAAATTAATTAAATAATTTTTTTCTATTTGTCCAAAAATATCATTCCTTGCAGATTCTATATATTTAGATATTTTGGTAATATCATTACTATTAAGTTTGGGGAATTTTTTTATCGTTAATTCATTAATGGGTCTCATCCTTTTCCTCCCCCACTCAAGTGATTCATTAAATATTATATTTAATATCATTTCTTTATTCTCATCTGTTATCTTTCTAATATGTTTATTAAATTTCTCTTTAAAAAAATTAAACATCATTTCCCCTTTTCATACCAATAATATTCTTTTAATTCACTTCCATTATAATACTCAACATATAGTATACCATATTCTTCTATATCAATAAAAATACTTTCTATATATGATAGAAAAAGTTAAAATTATATTACTTAAATACTCACACCAAAGAAAAAACATTGTCACTGCAATCAAGTCCAATAGTATTACTGTTG